>OZ252022.1:0-3045571 GCA_965247615.1 Dehalococcoidia bacterium
GCACCATTCCAAGCCGCTGGCCACCGGTTGACTCCCCCCCCAACCGGTTTCAGCGCCACCCGCAGGCTCCATACGTCCCATCGACAATGGTGGATTTGGGGCCATAGTCTCCTTGACAGCCCTACATCCTTATAGTAACCTGCCTCCTGTGCCAATTTGCGTGAGGAAGGACTTGCGACCATGAGTTTTGCCGCACATTCGTACCGGGTGTCTCTTGGGGCATTTCGCCAAAGGGTATGGCTTCCGGCCATCCTGATTCTTGGGTTGCTCTTCGTCGTTGCCTGTAGTGGGGATATGGGTGCCCGTGGTCCGGTAGGGCCTGACGGGCCGCAAGGGCCCGCCGGTCCGGCAGGCGCTGCTGGCGTCGCTGGGTCGCAGGGGCCACAGGGGTCGGCAGGCAGTCTTGGGCCACAGGGGCCGCAGGGCGAGCGAGGAACACAGGGCCAGACAGGAGCCGGAGGGCCGCAGGGCCAGTCAGGATCGCCGGGACCGAAGGGCGATCAGGGAGATCCGGGTGGACCCCAAGGGCCGCAAGGGCAGGCCGGGCCTCGTGGCCCGATGGGCGACCAGGGGACGCAAGGGCCCCAAGGCCCGCAGGGGCAGATAGGACCGAAGGGCGATCCGGGAGCTCCGGGTGGGCCGGCAGGACCGACGGGAGCCCAGGGTCCCGCGGGACCGCAGGGACCCATAGGGCCTCGTGGCGCGCAAGGTGATACCGGACCCCAAGGACCCCAGGGTATCCAGGGCAATACAGGATCCCCGGGCGCACAGGGTGAAGCAGGGCCGCAGGGGCCGCAAGGTGGGCAGGGTGAACCAGGAACCCAGGGGCCACAAGGAGCCCAGGGTGCCACAGGGCCCGCCGGTCCCCAGGGTTCCCCGGGGTTGCGGGGTGCTCCCGGACCGGAAGGCGTCGCAGGCCCGCATGGCCCCCAGGGCATTCAGGGTGAACCGGGGGTTAGTAGCCTCCAAATCGTCAGCGCTATTAGTCGATCGGACAGTGTGGACAAGTCCGGAGTGGCCCTCTGTTCGGCAGCCGGTAATAACCTGTACGCCATCGGTGGCGGAGCCATGATCTCAGGTGTTGCCGACGGCGTCGCTCTTGTGGAGACGCGCCCCGTTGGTCTGGAGGGAGAGATACCCTCCGGGTGGCAGGCAAAGGCCGTGGAGATAAACGAACAGTCAGGGGATTGGACCCTCACGGTCTACGCGGTGTGCGCCAGCGTCAACTAGAGCTACATCATGACTGCTGGGGTCGGGTGCATCCCAGCGACGCAGTGAATTACTAGGTAGGGAGGGCAGCAGGCCGGGTCGGCCTGCTGCCCTCCGCTTCTTGTCGTGCCCTGCTCCCCCGGGGGAGTGACCCGCTCATGTTGAGGCGCTCGGACCACATGAGCGGCGTGCGCCACTCCACCCCCCCAACAAGCCGCCGCGGTGGCGCGGTTCCGCCTGCCACCCGTCCCTATCCTGGACCCATGACTCCCCAGCTGCACCACGCCACGTCACCACCAGACCACCCGTCAGCCACCGCCCGCCCCATTCGTTTCGTCCCCCACTTTTCTCTCCCCCTTCAAATAAACATAAGTCGAATAACGAATCGCCCCGGCGCCCCCGGCCTTGACACAACCCCCGCATAGGCATATACCGTAGGGAGTCCCCAGCCAGCACCAAGGCGGAGGTAAGTCCCATGGTCGTCAAAGACAAGCTCCAGCAGCCCCAGGACGCCGCCGACGGATCCGGCGCACCCGCCCCGTCCTACCCCTTCGTCGGGCGCAGTGTCCGCGTCGTCGGCAACTGGCGCTCCGTCGACGCCAACCAGACCCCCCACGAGAAGAACAAGCGCGGTGAGCTCGGCAAGCTCCTCTCCAACTGGTACTTCAACCGCATCTCCCGCGACCCCCTCGGCCGCATCGGCTCCGCACAGGCCGTCGCCGACCGCCGCAACCTCCTCAGCAACGTCGTCGGCGGCGCTCCCAAGGGCCAGGTCAACCCCCACCGGGCCCCCGTCCACGACCCCAAGGCCCTCACCCGGCACATCAAGCGCGTCGGCAAAGCCATGGGCGCCGACATCGTCGGCATCGCCGCCGTCCACCCCTCCTTCCTCTACGCCGGCGGCCGCTACCCCGAGGACGGCACCGGCATCCAGGGCAACGGCGCCGCCGCGGGCGACACCCCCGAGGAGCTCGCCAAGCAGTACCCCTTCGCCATCACCCTCGCCGTCGCCTGGGACGACCGCATGGTCCGCGCGCACCGCCACCGCATCGGCGACGCCGCCTACCACCTCAGCCAGCAGTACTCCTCCGTCGTCTACCAGCGCCTCGTCGGCTACATCCGGGAGCTCGGCTACTCCGCCGTCCAGCGCATGGCCCACCCCATGCCCGTCGCCCTTGCCGGCGGCATCGGCGAAATGGGCCGCCACGGCATGCTCATCACCGCCGACCACGGCCCGCGCATCCATCCCGGCGACCCCATCCTCACCGACCTCCCCCTCATCCCCAACACCCCCATCGACATCGGCGTCGAGGACTTCTGCCGCGTCTGCAAGAAGTGCGCCACCACCTGCCCCACCAACAGCATCACCATCGGCGGCAAGGCCGTCTCCAACGGCGTCGAGAAGTACAAGATCAACTGGGAGACCTGCTACCGCCTGCGCCCCCACGTCATGGAGTACTGGGAAAGCTGCCTCACCTGCGTCGCCGTCTGCCCCTACACCAAGCCCAAGACTTGGTGGCACACCCTCGCCGTCCAGTCCCTCAAGCGCACCCCCATCCCCCTCCGCTCCGCCGTCGTCTGGCCCCTCAAGTGGCTCGACGACCGCATCTGGGGCAAGATCCCCCAGAAACGCGTCCAGTGGATGAGCTACGACTCCGGCCTCCTCAAGCTCGCCAAGCCCAACGCCGCCTCCAACGGCAGCGCGGCCCAGCAGCCCGAGCAGGACGGCAAGGGGCACTACTACCCGCTCAAAGAGAACACCCGCCGCTTCGACATCCTGAAGGAGAAGCGCCGGACCCGCGTCTGACGCCCCCCGCTACCCCAGCGGCGGCCTCATGGCGTGCCACCGCGTACCCCCCTCGTACGCGTAGGCCGCCCGCAGCACCCGCGTGCCTCCTGTAAGCCGTCACCGGTGGGAGCGGCCCCAGCAGCCGGCGTGGGGACTCCTTGCCCCACACCGGCGGTGGTGTATACTGGCCCCGGCGGTGAAGCGGCGCCCCAGACAAGCCCACTCCGCGCCGTTCCCCAGCGAGGATGTCCTTGGCCTCATCTCAACAAGCCTCCCGAACCAGGGCCCTCATCGCCTTGAACCTCGCCGCCCTCCTCTGGTCCATCGGCCTCGGCGCCGCCGTCCCCGTCATCCCCCTCCTCTCCCACCGCTTCATCCCCAGCGCCTTCGCCGCCGCGGTCGTGACCTCCATCGGCGGCCTCGGACGACTCCTCATCAGCTACTTCGCCGGCGACCTCATGGACCGCTTCGGCAAACGTAAGATCAGCCTCGTTGGCATCTTCATCCGCATGGTCTTCTCCTTCTTGGAGGGCTTCTCCCGCTCCTACCTCCAACTCGTCCTCTTCCGCTTCGGCTCCGGCGTCGGCACCGCCGTCTGGGGCACCGGCCTCACCTCCATGACCGCCGACATCGCCAAGCGTGGCGACCGCGGCCGCCTCTCCGGCCTCCGCACCACCCTCGCCGACCTCGGCCACGTCCTCGGCCCCTTCCTCGGCGGCTGGGCTTGGGGCGCCACCGGCAGCATCCGCGTCCCCTTCTTCATCAACGGCTTCAGCAAGTTCGGCGTCTTCCTCACCATCCTCTTCCTGATGCGCGAGTCCGTTCAGCTTCCCGACGACCCGCCTGCCCCCGCCGGGACGCCAACACCCCCCGGCGCTCCGCCGCCGGCGCAGGAGAAGCGCACGGACGCTCCCCGGGGCGCCGGCCGCTCCGAGCTCGCCGTGGCCGTGATCTCCGTGGGCTTCCTCTTCATCATCTACACCCTCTTTATCGAGTCCCTGTTCCGAGAGGGCATCACCAACGTCGTCATGCCCCTCTACGCCAAGCTGGAGCTGGGGCTGAGCCAGACCAACACCGGCCTCATCATCAGCGCCATCGGCTTCGGCGGCATGGTGTCCGCCCTCCCTGCCGGCTTCATCGCAGACCGCTGGGGCATCCGCGCCGCCCTCATCCCCGCAGCACTCGTATCGACAGCCTCCATGATCTTCCTGGCCCTCAACGCCGGCGCCACGGTCACCCTCGTGGCGGGCGTCCCCCTGAACCTGGTGCTCACCGCATTTTCCGCCGGCGTCGGGACCGGCGTCGTGAACGTGGCCACTCAGGCCTACTCCATCGACCTCTCCCCGCGGGGCGCCCGGGGCCGCTTCTTCGGCCTCAGCATGGCCACCCGCCACTTCGCCACCCTCGTCGGCCCCCTGCTCATCGGCGGCCTGGCGGACTTCAGCTACAGCTACACCTTCGTGTTGCTCGCCGTCCTCTTCGCCACCATCGCACCCGCAGGTCTCCTCATCATCAAGGACCGGCCCAGGGCACGACAACCCGCCGCATAGCGCGGCGCCGCGGTCCGCTATTGCTCCCCCTCCAGGTACTCAACCCTTCGCTTGATGGCGTAGCCCCGGCGGCTCTCTGGGAGGATCTCCAAGGCCGCGCGGGCCGTGTCCAGCGACGTGAAGCATGGGATGCGGCGCTCCACGGCTGCGCGGCGTATGTAGAAGCCGTCGCGCAGAGGATCGCGGCCTCCCGATATGGTGTTGACGACGGCATCCACGACACCCTGCTGGATGAGGTCCAGCACGTTGGGGCTGCCTTCCCCCAGCTTATGGACCATGGAGACGTCCTCGATTCCCAGGCTGCGGATGAAGCGGGCCGTCCCATCCGTTGCGTAGATGGGGCAGCCATCCGCCGCCAGGGCCCTGATGAGCGTGGCAGACTCCTCCTTGTGTTGGTCCGCGATGCTGAGGAGCACCCTGCCTCCGGGCCTCAGGAGCATGTTGGCGGCCACCAGCGCCTTTGTGACCGCGGCGTGATAGGTGTGGTCCATGCCCATGACCTCGCCGGTGGACTTCATCTCGGGGCCGAGGTACGTGTCCACGCCGGCCAGCTTGGACATGGAGAAGACGGGGGCCTTGACGGCCACCAGGCGTTGCCGCTTGTACAGACCCGAGGCGAAACCCAGGTCCGAGAGTGTCCGGCCCAGCATGATCCGGGTGGCCAGCTGCACCATGGGGACGCCAGTGACTTTGGAGATGAAAGGGATAGTGCGGCTGGCGCGCGGGTTAACCTCCAAGACATAGACCGTGGGGCGATGGTCGCCCGTCGGCATGTCCGGGCTCCTGTAGGCCGCGCCACCCATGATCACGAACTGGACGTTCATGAGACCCTTCATCCCCAGGCCCCTGCCGATGCGGACGGTGTAGTCGACGAGGGTGTTGACCTCCTCCTCGGTGAGGGTCAAGCCGGGATATATTGCCAGGGAGTCGCCGCTGTGGACGCCGGCGCGCTCGATGTGCTCCATGATGCCGGGAATGAGCACTTCATTGCCGTCGCAGACGGCGTCGACCTCACACTCCTTGCCTTCCATGTACTTGTCGACGAGGATCGGCCTGCCGGGGCTGGCTTCGACGCCCAGGGCGAAGTAGATCTCGAGCTCCTCGTCGTTCTGAACGATCTCCATGGCGCGGCCCCCCAGCACGTAGCTGGGCCGCACCACGACCGGGTAGCCGATGGTCTCGGCGATGCGCAGCGCCTCACTCGCGGACTTGACTGCGGCGCCGGGGGCCTGGGGGATACCCTGAGTCGCCAGAAACTCCTCGAATTGTCCGCGGTCAGAGGTCACGTCAATGGCTCTGGCAGATGAGCCCAGGATGGGCAGCCCAACCCGGTCCAGCACCTGAGATAGGTTGATGGCCGTCTGCCCGCCAAACTGCACCACGGTGGGAGGCGGTGTGCTGTTTTCGGGATCAGCACCCTCCGCGGGACCGGAGAGGCTCTCGTTCTCCAGAATGTCGCGCACACTCTCCTCGTCAAGGGGCTCGAAGTAGAGGCGGTCCGAGGTGTCGAAGTCCGTGGAAACTGTCTCCGGGTTGGAGTTGATCATGACGCTGCGGTGCCCATCGGCCTGGAGGGCCCAGGCCGCATGAACTGAGCAATAGTCGAACTCAATGCCCTGGCCGATGCGGATTGGCCCGCTGCCGAGGACGACAGCCTTCGGGCCTGGAAGAGGCGCGGCCTCGTTCTCCTGCTCATAGGTGCTGTAAAAGTAGGGGGTGACGGCCTCGAACTCGGCGGCGCAGGTGTCCACCATCTTGTACACGGGGCGGATGCCGAGACTCTGCCGCAGGTCGCGAACACGGTCGGGGAGCCCGTCGCCGACCCCCAGGGATGCCATCTGCGGGTCCGAGAAGCCCATGCGCTTGGCACGCCACAGGAGCTGGCGGTCCACCGAGCTCGCGGCCAGCAGCGCCTCCTCCATGTGGTGGATGCGTCCCAGGGCGCTAAGGAACCACGGGTCGATGAAAGTGCTCCGGCTCAGATCCTCGGGCGCTGCTCCGCGGCGTAGAGCGGCCATGAGAGACCAGAGGCGCAGGTCCGTGGGGGGGAACAGCGGAAGACGGCGCCAGTCCTGATGCTCACGCCACTCCGGGTCCTCCCACATGAGGGTGCTGCCCCCGATCTCCATTGACCGCACGGCCTTCTGGAGTGCCGCCTCAAAGGAGCGCTCCATGGCCAGGACCTCGCCGGTGGCCTTCATCTGAGTGCCCAGGCTGCGGTCGCCGGTGGGGAACTTGTCGAAAGGCCAGCGGGGGATCTTGACGGCGCAGTAGTCCAGGGCAGGCTCGAAGGCAGCCTGAGTCTCGCGGGTGACGGCGTTGGGGATCTCTTCGAGCCGCTTGCCGGCGGCGATCTTGGCCGCTACGCGAGCGATGGGATAGCCTGTGGCCTTGGACGCCAGGGCGGAGGAGCGGCTGACGCGGGGGTTCACCTCTATGACGAAGTAATCCAGGTTGCTCTTGGGCCGTGCGCTCGGAGGAAGGGCCTCGGCCACGATGGGATGGGGCGCCAGGCCGAACTGGACGTTGCATCCCCCTTCGATGCCGAGGGCACGGATGATCTTGAGGCTGGCAGTGCGCAGGAGCTGATACTCAGAGTCGTTGAGGGTCTGAGAGGGCGCAACCACGATGCTGTCCCCGGTGTGCACACCCATGGGGTCCAGGTTCTCCATGTTGCACACGGTGATGCAGGTGTCCGCGCCATCGCGCATCACCTCATACTCGATCTCCTTCCATCCCTCCAGGTACCGCTCGAGCAGGACCTGGTGAATAGGACTTGCGGCCAGTCCGGCACGGACGACGGCGTCCAGCTCTCCCTCCTCGCGCACGACGCCGCCGCCGCTGCCTCCCAGGGTGTAGGCTGGGCGGGAGACTAGGGGCAGGCCGATGTCACGGAGGACCCGGCGCGCCTCCTCCACAGAGGTAACGGTGGCGTTGGGCGGCTCGGGCTCGCCGATCTCATGGAGCAGGTTGCGGAAGAGCTCGCGGTCCTCAGCGCGCCGGATGGCAGAGAGGGGCGTTCCGAGGAGGCGGACATCGTAGCGGTCCAAGACACCTCTCTCTGCCAGCTGAACAGCCAGGTTCAGTCCAGTCTGGCCCCCCAGAGTGGCCAAGATGCCGTCGGGCCGCTCCCGGGCGATGACGCGCTCCACGGCCTCGGGCACGAGCGGGTCGATGTACACGATATCCGCGATGCCCTCGTCGGTCATGATGGTGGCGGGGTTGGAATTGACCAGGACCGTGACAACGCCCTCCTCTCGAAGGGCCTTACATGCCTGGGTACCGGCGTAATCGAACTCCGCCGCCTGCCCGATGACGATGGGCCCCGAGCCGATGACCAAGACTTTGGAGGGGCGTTCACTCATTGGTTTCCCACCTTGCGAGACGGTGACCAAGGGCGCGACCGCACCAGCCTGGCAACGTCAAGCCTCTTCTCTTAGTTCTCAGAAATCTCTTCGATGCTGTCCCCAAATCCGAGCCCAACGACCCCTCCGAGTAAACGTTCAACGCTGTCCGGGATGGTGCGCATCACGCACCAACTCCAGGAACTGGTCGAAGACGTACTCGTTGTCCTTGGGGCCGGGCGAAGCCTCTGCGTGGTACTGAATGGTCAGCACGGGCAGCGCGCGATGGCGGAGGCCCTCGACCGTGCCGTCGTTCAGGTTCACGTGGCTCACCTCCAGCTCCGCGGGAAGGCCATCACTATCTACGGCATAGCCGTGGTTCTGGGCGGTAATGGAAACTCGGCCGGTGGCCAGCTCCTTCACCGGGTGGTTGGCGCCCCGGTGGCCGAACTTCAGTTTGTAGGTCCGCCCACCAAAGGCCAGGGCGACGACCTGGTGCCCAAGGCAGATGCCCAGGGTAGGCACGCTGCGGGCGATGGCCCCGCCAGACTTGACCAGATAGTCCAGCAGCGCGGGGTCCCCCGGACCCGGCGAGAGCACGACGCCGTCCGGCTTCAGCGACAAAAGTTCTTCCGCGGAAGCGGTGGCGGGCACAGCCAACACCTGGCATCCCTTGCGTTTCAGGATCCGCATGATGTTGTACTTGACGCCGTAATCGCTAACGACGATGCGCAGGCCGTCCCGGATGTCCGGGACCAGGGGCCCGGGTTCGGGAGAGCCGTCCCACCGGTAGGTCTCCTTGGTGCTGACCTCGGCGACGTAGTCGGTGGCGCCGTACTGCGGGGCCAAGCGCAGCCGCTCCAGGGCTTCCCCGGGGGCGGCGCCGATTGCGAGAGCGCCCATCATGACGCCGTGGCTGCGCAGCTTGCGGGTGAGGGCGCGGGTGTCGACACCGCTCAGGCCGGGCACGCCGTGGTCGGCCAGGTACTCGTGGAGCGTGCGACGGCTGTGGGCATGGCTGGGCGCATCGCTCCAGCCCCGCACGATGAAGCCCGCTACCTGAATGCGCGCAGACTCGAGGGCCTCATCGCTAATGCCGTAGTTGCCCTGGAGCGGGAAGGTTGGCACCACGATCTGCCCGGCGAAGGAAGGGTCGGTGAGCATCTCCTGGTAACCGGTCATAGAGGTGGTGAAGACCACCTCGCCATACGCCGACGCCTCAGCCCCGAAAGCGTCGCCTTCATAGGTAGTGCCGTCGGCCAGAACTAGGTATCCTGTCCCTGCCACTCGCTCATCCTTCCAGGTCCGCTTGATGCTTGACCTCCGCCCGGCCTTCGGCGGGTCCGGGACGGACGCCATGCCTGTTTGTTGCTCGAGCCCCCCCCCAGGTTCGGGTCAGCCCAACGACGAGCGGTCCGCTAGGCCCCTGAGGACCTCGTCTCCGCCCGATCTTCGGCCAGGTACACCAACCTGCCGCCGACAGCGGTGGCCACGACCCTCCCCCGCAGGGTGACGCCGGCCAAGGGTGTGTTCCTTCCCCTGGAGGTCAGGCGCTCCGGCTCAACCGTCCACGTGGCGCCGGGGTCGAAGACGGTGACGTCGGCGGCGGCGCCCGGCCGCAGGGACCCCAGATGGCTCCATTGCGGTCCGAGTACGCGCGCCGGGTCCGCGGTCAACCGCTGGACCAGGGTCTCCAGAGCCAGGTCGCCGCGGCGCACCAGGGCCATCAACAAGCCAAGGGCCGTCTCCAGCCCGCTGATGCCGGAGGCGGCGTCATCGAAGGTGCAGACCTTGTCCACGGCGCTGTGGGGTGCGTGGTCGGTGGCGATGATGTCGAGAACGCCTTCTCGGAGCCCCTGGACCACAGCCTCAACGTCCCGCCGCGTGCGCAGTGGGGGGTTGACCTTCGCGTTGGTGTCGTAGGAGTCCGGCGCGAGGGGAGCCCAGGCGTCGGTCTCATGGGACTCAAGCTCCCCATCCCTTGGCCCCCCCATCACCCAGTCCTCAGTCAGCAAGAGATGGTGGGGCGTGACCTCGGCGGTTACCCGGAGGCCGCGTTCCTTGGCCCGGCGCACGAGATCCACGGAGCCTGCCGTGCTCAGGTGCGCCAGGTGCAACCGCCCGCCGGTGAGCGCGGCGAGCTCGATGTCCCGGGCAACCATGCACTCCTCGGCGGCGGCGGGCATGCCCCGCAGGCCCAGGCGGCTGGCCACCCAACCCTCGTTGACTACGCTCCGGCGGGCCAGGGACGGTTCCTCGCAGTGGTTGATCACTGGCAGGCCCAAGGGGGCGGAATAGGTCAGGGCCATGCGCATGAGGAAGGGATCGGCCACAGGGTCACCGTCGTCACTAAACCCGATGGCGCCGGCCTCGGCCAACTCCGCCATCTCAGTCAGCGCCTTGCCTGCTCTGCCCGCGGTCACGCAGGCGATGGGCAGGACGCGCACGAGGGCGGCCTCCTGGGCCCGGCGAAGAACAAGCTGGACCAAGGCGGCGTTGTCCAGGGGCGGGTCCGTGTTGGGCATGGCGCAGATGGTCGTGAAGCCGCCCCGAGCAGCAGCGCCGGCACCGGTTGCGATGGTCTCCTTCTGCTCGAATCCAGGCTCGCGGAGATGCGTGTGGAGGTCTATGAAGCCTGGGCATACCACCAGACCGCGGGCATCCAGCACGTCACAGCCCTGGGGCGCGGGGTTGCGGTGCCCGGCGGGCGCCACCCACGACACGACGCCTTCCTGCAGCAGCACGTCGCCCAGCTGATCAATGCCCTGGCCGGGATCGAGGACCCGTCCACCTTGGATGAGAAGCACGCTATCCGTCATGGAGGCCTCCGTTCCGCCTGGAGGAGCTCAGGATCAGGAGGAGCAGCGCCATGCGTATGGCGATGCCGTTGCTCACCTGCTCTTCGATGGTGGACTGGGAGCCGTGGGCGGCCGCCGGGCTGATTTCGACGCCCTCATTCATGGGGCCGGGATGCATCACGAGGGCACCTGGCCGGGCCCTGGCAAGACGTTCCTCGTTGACCTGCCACAGGCGGGCATACTCCCGCAGGCTGGGCAGGAGTCCGCCTTCCTGGCGCTCCTGCTGCATGCGCAGGGCCATAACGACGTCGGCGCCCTCGATGGCGCGGTCGGCGTCTAGCTCCACTTCGACGCCGGCCAGGGGGTGCCCAGGAGTGTCGTCACGCCCCTTGAGCAGGTCCCAGGGCATGAGGGTGGGCGGACCGCACAGCACGACCTGAGCTCCGAGGCTCAAAAGGCCCCACAGGTCGGAGCGGGCTACGCGGCTGTGCGAAACGTCGCCGAGGATGGCGACGCGGCGCCCCTCCAAGGACCCCAGGTGTTCCTGCATGGTCAGCAGGTCCAGCAGCCCCTGGGTGGGGTGGGCGTGTGTGCCGTCGCCCGCGTTGATGACGCAGGTGCCGGTCAGGTGACGGGCCACGAAATAGGGCGCCCCGGAGTGGGGGTGCCGCAGGACCAGCAGATCGGCCCCGGCGGCCTGGAGGGTGAGAGCCGTGTTTAGGAGCGACTCGCCCTTCTCGGCGCTGCTGCCGTTGGCTGACAGATTGATGACGTCCGCGCTGAGGAGCTTGCCCGCCGACTCGAAGGATACCCTGGTGCGGGTACTGGGTTCGATGAAGAGAGTGACGATGGTCTTGCCGCGCAGGGTGGGGACCTTCTTCACGTCGCGCTGGAGCACCTCTTTCATGGTCCGGGCGGTCTGGAGCACAGTGGCGATCTCCAGCGCGGAGAAATCATCGAGGTCCAGGACGTGGGCCCTGCGCCACACTGGCGCATTTCGCTCCCCCGAGGGCGGCTCCTGCGCCGTCGCGACGGGCCTGCTGCTCGTCCTCTCCGCCTGAGCGTCACGCATTGTCGTCCCTCCCTTACCGGGCGCCGTGGGCCTGGACATCCGGGCTCCGCCGCAGCACGACCTCGTCGCGTCCATCGGTTTCGGTGAGCATGACCTGGACAGCCTCCGCTAGGGCAGTGGGCACATTCTTGCCCACGTAGTCCGCCCTGACCGGCAGCTCACGATGCCCCCGGTCCACGAGGACGGCGAGCTGGATCAGGGTGGGTCGTCCGTAGTCCAGGATGGCGTCCATGGCGGCGCGAACGGTGCGGCCGGTGAACAGGACGTCGTCCACGAGCACGACCTTCCGCCCCTGAACGCCGCCTGGCACATCGGTGACGTGGGAAGGGATAGAGCCGCGCAGGAAGATGTCGTCGCGGTACAGGGCGATTTCCAGGGCGCCGATCGGCACCGCCGCACGCTCGAAGTCCTGGATGCACTGGGCCAACCGGTTGGCGAGGGGAACGCCGCGGGTGTGGACGCCCACGAGGACCAGGCCGTCAGCGCCGCGGTTTCGCTCCAAGACCTCGTGGGCGATGCGGCTCAGGGCCCGACGGATCTCCTCCGCCGTCATGATGGTGGTCTCCATCCTCTGGACCATGCTCTGGGTCACGGCAACAAAAAAACCTCTCGCCAGGTTGCTGGCAAGAGGCTCTGCGTCATCCCCTACGGGGGCTGGAACGGGTACGAGCTTACTCTCGTCCCTGCGGAGCGCCTTGCCAGCCTCACGGGGCTGTCTTTAAAGGACCTCCGGGGCGTGCCTTGCTATCGGATCACGGGCATCTTACCATACGCGTGGGGCCCAGGGAAGGGCGGTATGCTCGTTCACTACATGTGAGGCGGAGCAGGCTCGACCATCCCGCAGTGGTCCTTGAGACAGCGCTCCTTGGGCGTCTGCCAGCCAAGGGACTGATGCAGGCGGTCGGTGTCGTAGTCGTACGCGGAGCCCCCGTGCACGCGCACGGCCGCGAGGGGGAAAAACAGCCGCCCCACCATGGCGTCGAGGCACCGCCGCGGGCCCGGGGACGACAGTTGGCCCTTCCCCCGGTAGATGGTATCATGGCAGCGTCTATGAACCAGCGCCCCCTCATCATTGGTGTTATTGGCGGGAGCAGCCCCTCCCAGGGGGCTTGGGACCTCGCGTACGAGGTAGGGCGCGAGCTGGCGGCCAGAGGGGCCATTGTGATCTGCGGCGGACTCAGCGGGGTCATGGAAGCTGTCTGCAAGGGCGCCAGTGAGGAGGGCGGGACGACGGTGGGGATCCTGCCGGGAGACGACCCCAGCATAGCCAACCAGTACGTGAGCATCCCCATCGCAACGGGCGTGGGCTACGCGCGGAACGCCATCATCACCAGGGCGGCGCAGGCGGTCATCGCTATCGACGGCGCCTTCGGGACGCTCTCGGAGATAGGACACGCGCTGGGCTTCGGCACCACCGTGGTTGGACTGGACACCTGGCGATTCTCCGCCAACGGTGAGGAGAGCACGGCTATCGTAGAAGCGAGCAGCCCCCGCGACGCCGTCGAGCGGGCTATCGCAGCGGCCACGCAGCCCGACGGGACGCAGGCCGGCGGCGAGAAGGGACCGGTATGAGTGCGACCATCCAGGCAGTCACGCCGCGAGAGGTCCTGGACTCCCGGGGCAATCCGACGGTCGAGGTGGACGTCCACCTCTCGGACGGGACCATGGGAAGGGCCGCCGTGCCCTCAGGGGCCAGCACGGGGCGGCACGAGGCAGTTGAGCTTCGAGACGGCGACGCGGGGAGGTTCGGCGGCAGTGGCGTCCAGAAGGCTGTCGGCAACGTCCGCGAACGGATTGCACCGGCCATCGCCGGTCTCGCGCCTTTCGACCAGCGCGACATAGACCGAAGGCTGCTCGACCTGGACGGGACGCCGGAGAAGGGGAACCTGGGGGCCAACGCCACCCTGGGGGTCTCGCTGGCAGTGGCCCACGCCGCGGCCGCTTCTCTCGGCCAGCCACTCTACCAATACCTCAGCGACGGAGACGCCAGCCTGCTGCCCGTGCCGATGCTGAACATCCTCAATGGCGGGAAGCACGCCCAGGACTCGGCGGACATCCAGGAGTTTATGGTCGCGCCGGCGGGCGCCCCCACGTTCGCCGAGGCCCTCCGCGCAGGCGCCGAGGTGTACGCGGCGCTGAAGAAGCTGCTGCAAGCCAACGGGTACAGCGCCAACGTGGGCGATGAAGGTGGCTTCGCGCCGACGCTGCCCACGAACCGCCGGGCCCTGGAAGTGGTGCAGGAAGCCATCAGCAAGGCAGGGTACCGGCCAGGGAGGGACATCTACCTTGCGCTGGATGTTGCTGCTTCGGAGCTCTACCAGGACGGGCAATACGCCCTGCCGCGCGAGGAGCTTCGCGGCGGCTCGGAGGAGCTGGTGGGTTTCTACGCAGGGCTAGTGGCGGAGTTCCCGATCATTAGCATTGAGGACGGGATGGCGGAGGACGATTGGGATGGGTGGCGGCTGCTGTACGAGCGCCTGGGGGGCAGAGTGCAGCTAGTGGGCGACGACCTCTTGACCACCAACGTCACGCGGATCCAGCGGGCCATCGATGGGCAGTGTGCGACGGCGCTGCTGGTGAAGCCCAACCAGATTGGGACACTAACGGAGACCCTTGATGCCATGGCCCTGGCCCGAAGCGCCGGGTGGGGCACCGTCATGAGCCACCGCTCCGGCGAGACCGAGGACACCACCATCGCGGACTTGGCCGTGGCCACGGGCGCCGGGCAGATCAAGGCTGGCGCGCCTGCGCGCTCGGAGCGGGTGGCAAAGTACAACCGCCTGCTTCGCATCGAAGAGGAGTTGGGCAGCCGCGCCACCTACGCCGGGATGAGAGCATACGAGGGTCTGCAAGGATGAGGCATAATCAGGGGCGCAATCTTCGCGCTCTGATCAGTCGGAGCTGCACACACGGGGCGCTAAGGGGGTAGATCATGGCAATCAAGGTCGCCATCAACGGGTTCGGACGCATCGGGCGTCAGGTGTTGAAGGCCATCGGGGAGCGGCACCCGGAGACGCTGGAGGTCGTGGCCGTGAACGACCTGGCGGACGCGGCCACCAACGCCCACCTGCTCAAGTACGACTCCAACTACGGCCGCTTCCCCGGTACCGTGGAGTCAACCACGGACAGCATCATCGTCAACGGCAGCAAGATCCGGGTCTACGCCGAGCGGGACCCGGGCCAGATCCCCTGGGGCGACGCGGGTGCGGAGATCGTGGTGGAGTCCACGGGCGTCTTCACCAACGCGGACCGGGCCCGCGCCCACATCCGCGACACGGTGAAGAAGGTCATCATCTCCGCGCCGTCGCAGAACGAAGACCTCATGGTGGTCCTGGGAGTCAACGAAGAGAAGTACGACGCGTCCAAGCACGACGTCCTCTCAAACGCCTCCTGTACGACCAACTGCGTGGCGCCCATGGCGAAGGTGCTCCACGACAGCTTCAGCGTCCAGAAGGCCCTCATGACCACGGTGCACGCCTACACCAACGACCAGCGCATCCTCGACATGTTCCACAGCGACC
Organism: Dehalococcoidia bacterium; assembly: GCA_965247615.1. Classification (GTDB taxonomy): domain Bacteria; phylum Chloroflexota; class Dehalococcoidia; order Lucifugimonadales; family UBA1127. The sequence goes on from OZ252022.1 coordinate 15,284, forward strand.
TGCGGCGAGCGCGATCGGCGGCCACCAACATCATCCCCACCAGCACGGGCGCAGCACGGGCTGTGGGCGTGGTCATTCCGGAGCTGAACGGCAAGATCCACGGCATGGCATTCCGGGTGCCGGTGCCCACGGGGTCGGTCACAGACCTCACGGCAGTCCTGGAGCAGGACGTGACGGTGGAAGAGGTCAACCAGGTGTTTCGAGAGGCTGCTGACGGCCCGCTGAACGGTATCCTGGAGTACTGCGAGGAGGAGCTGGTCAGCGGAGACTTCAAGGAGAACGACCACTCCTGCATCCTGGACGCCCCCAGTACGATAGTGATGCAAAGCAACCTGGTGAAGATAGTGGGCTGGTACGACAACGAGTGGGGCTATTCCTGCCGGACCGCCGACCTCTGCGCCTTCGTAGCCCGAAAGGGCGTCTGACGCCCGGCACAGCTCTTCCTTGTGAGACAACCGAAGGCGGTTCATCCCGAGATTACGGGACGAGCCGCCTCTATGCGCTCCAGACTGCCAGACAGCCTGGGCGCTATCTGCCTCCCCTTCCTGTCAGCGCCCCCAAGTCCCCTGGCTGCACCTTGAGGCCGCCCGTGGTCTTGTATCCGTCAAGCGCGAGCCAGATGGACTCGCAGGTTCGCTGCTGGACGGTGGATGCGATGCGTCCTCCCAAGCCAGGGTCGAAGGCAGTCGCCAGCGTATGACTGGCAGCTGCGACTGGCGAGTCAAAGGCTTGCTGGCTCAACCCTCGCGGGCGAGTTGGGCCAGGGCATCGCCGGTCATGCGGTACACGGTCCACTCATCCATTGGCCGAGCGCCCAGGCGGGTGTAGAAGCTTATGGCAGCCTCGTTCCAGTCCAGCGCCGCCCACTCGAACCTGCCGCAATCTCGCTCCACGGCGGCGCGGGCGACGTAAGCGAGAAGCTTCCGCCCCAGACCTTTGCGGCGGAACTGAGGAAAGACGAAGAGGTCCTCCAGGTACATGCCGCGCCGGCCGGCAAAGGTGGAGAAATTGTGGAAGTACACGGCAAAACCCGCCAGCTCCTCTGCGGTGTAGGCCAGGACCACTTCCGCGGCTGGCGGATCGCCGAACAGGGACTGCCGCAGTCCGTCCTCGGTGGCGACGACTTCGTGGCCTAGGCCTTCGTACTCGGCGATGCCCCTGATGCAGCGCATGACGTCGGGCAGATCGCCCACGGCGGCCCTCCGGAGGCGGAACTCACTGGGTGGGGTCATCTGTCACCCGAGGGGCGTTGGGGTTGAAACAGGGAATGGCGGAGGGGATGGGATTCGAACCCATGAACCCGTGAGGGTTACCTGTTTTCAAGACAGGCGCCATCGTCCACTCGGCCACCCCTCCGTAAGGACGAACCGAATCTAGCATAGCACCGTTCGGCGGGCGCGGGTCTGCGGCGGCGGTCTCCATCCCCCGGGCAGATGAGGGCTGCCCGGGGGTCCCTGTCCCCTGCCCCGCTCCCCCCTGTGCCATCCTTCCGTTGCCCGTACAAGCACATACGCGCTAGTATCCCCTCAGGAGGCCCAACAGGAAAAGCAGGTCGCCATGCCTCTAAAAACAATCGTATCCTCCCCTATTTGCGGGGGACCCGGCCAGATACATTCGTTTCTCGAAAAAACACAAACGGCAATCAAACAAGGGGGACAATCAAACCGCCCTACTGCTGACGGGGGCGGCGCATCAGAGGGCTGCGCATCCCTGAGGCAACCTCTCAATCACCTCAGCCTGACCTACCTTGAGGTGTTCAGAGATTCCCTACGGGCCTATGACCGAGAAGCCGGCGTAGGGCTGGAGCACCTCGGGCACGAGCACCGAGCCATCGGGCTGCTGATACCCCTCCAGCAGGGCTATGAGGGTCCTTGGGAGCGCGAGACCGGAGCCGTTGAGCGTGTGCACAAGCTCGGGGCGCGCGCCGGGCCGGGGTCGGTACCTGATGGAGGCCCGCCGGGCCTGGAAGTCTGTGCAGTTGGAGCATGAGCTTACCTCGAGCCACTCCTGGCATCCCGGCGCCCACACCTCCACGTCATAGGTCATGGCTGACGGGAAACCCATGTCGCCCGAACAGAGCTGGAGAACGCGCCAGGTGAACCCGAGCCCGCGGCAGACCGCCTCGGCGTTGGCCACGATCTCCTCCAGGGCCTCCTGGGATGCGCCGGGTTCCACGAACCGGTACATCTCCACTTTGTTGAACTGATGGACGCGCTTGATGCCCCGTGTGTCGCGGCCCGCCGCGGCCTTCTCACGGCGAAAGGAGGGAGTGCACGCCACGTAGGAGATGGGCAGGACGCCGGGCTCCAGGATCTCGTCGCGGTGGAGGCTGGTAAGGGGCACTTCCGCCGTCGGGATAGCCCACAGGTCCTCCTCGGCGTCCCGATACAGATTGTCGCCAAACTTGGGCAGATTGCCGGAGGCCAGCATGGTGGCCTCACGCACGAGGGCTGGGGTCTGGACCTCGGTATAGCCATGCTGGAGGCCGTGGAGGTCCAGCATCCAGTTGATGAGCGCCCGCTCCAGCCGGGCTCCGGCGCCCTTGAGGACAAAGAAGCGGGACCCCGACAGCTTTACACCCCGCTCGAAGTCGATGATCCCAAGCCGCTCGCCCAGCTCCCAGTGGGGCAGCGGCTCGAAGTCCAGGGGCGCCGCATCCCCGGACTGCCGCACGACGATGTTACCCGACTCGTCCAGGCCGTCGGGGACCTGCGGCAGCGGCAGGTTGGGCAGCTCCAGGAGGAGGCCTTGAAGCTGCTTCTCGACGCTGGCGCTCTCCTTCTCCAGGACCTCGATGCGCTTGGTCGCGTTCTGGATTTCTTGGCGCAGGCGGTTGAGCCGGGCTGAGGCGGCGCGCTCGTGGGGCTGCTCCTCGCGCCGAAGCTGGCCAAACCGCTTGCTCAGGTCGTTGTGTTGGGCGCGCAGGGAGTCACGCTCGGTCACGAGCGTGCGCCGCTGGGCGTCCAGATCCACGACACGGTCAAGAGGGGCGTCCTCACCGCGCCGGGCGAGGGCGGCGCGCACGACCTCCGGCTCCCGGCGGATCTGCTCCAGGCTAAGCACGGGAGCCTCGCTTCAAGAACGCCTCCACGCGGCTCTCCAGCTCCGCCTCGGTGGTGCGCGCGAGCACCTCGGCGGGCAGCTGGCCTGTCAGCTCCACCACAAGCTCTCGTACCACGTCCAGCGGGTCCCGGCCGTCCGATACTGCCTGGTCACCAACGCCTGCTGTTGCCCGGTCAGCGTGCTGAATTGCCTTATCGATCTCCCGGAACAGCTCTGCCTGAGACCAGGAGAGATGGGGAAACAGCAGAACCTCCCGGATGCTGTGCTTATTGGTGAACAGCATCACCAGCCGGTCGATCCCCACGCCCAGACCGCCTGTGGGGGGCATGCCGTACTCCAAGGCAGTGAGAAACTCTTCGTCGAGGCGGTCGAAGTCCTCCTCCGCATGGAGGTGGCGAAACTCCTCCTGCTGATAGAAGCGGAGCCGCTGCTCCCGGGGATCATTCAGCTCGGAAAAGGCGTTGGCGACCTCCATTCCCCCGGCGAAAGCCTCGAAGCGCTCCACGTAACGCGGGGCGCCGGGCTTCTCCTTGGCCAGGGGCGACATCTCCTTGGGGTAGTCCACGAGGAAGGTCGGTTGGATGAGGGTGGGCTCCACGGCATCCGAGATGAGCTTGTCCACCAATCGTCCCCAGCTGGCCTCCTGGGTGACCGCAATGCCGAGGCGACGCATGGCTTCCGCCAGGGACGGTGCGTCCGGGACCGCCTCGATGTCAACGCCGGTGTGGTCCAGGATAGCCTGGCGCAGGTTGACCCGGGGCCATGGCGGCGTAAAGTCTATGGTCTCATCTCCCCATTGGACCGTCGCCGTTCCCAGGACCTCCTGAGCACAGGCGAAGACCATGGACTCCAGCATCTCCATGACATCCCCATAGTCGGCGTAGGCCTGATAGGACTCCAGCATGGAATACTCTGGGTTGTGGCGAGCGTCCAGGCCCTCGTTGCGGAACACGCGTCCAATCTCGAAGACCCGGTCGAGGCCGCCGATGATGCACCGCTTCAGGTACAGCTCTGTGGCGATGCGCAGGTAGAGGGTGCGGGACAGGGCGTTGTGCTGCGTGACGAAGGGCTGGGCCATGGCCCCTGCGGCCACAGGGACCAGGACAGGCGTCTCTACCTCAATGAAGCGCCGGCCGGAGAGGAAACGCCGGACTGTTGCGACGGTACGGCTGCGGAGGACGAACTGGCGCCGTGACTCCTCACTGGAGAGCAGGTCAACCTCCCGCTGGCGGTAGCGCTGCTCTTGGTCGCGGAGGCCGTACCACTTGTCGGGGGGCGAACGGAGCGCCTTACTCAGCAGGGTGACCTCCCTGGCCTCGACCGTGGGTTCGCCGGTCCTGGTGCGGAAGAGGGGGCCGCGAGCGCCCAGGAAATCTCCCAGGTCCAGGTTCTTCAAGAGGCCGTAGGCATCGCCGAGGATGTCCTGCCGAAGGTGCACCTGGAGGCTGCCCGTTCCATCCTGTATGTGCAGGAAGGCGCCCCGCCCCATGCCGCGAACGGTGGCGATGCGGCCCGCCACCGATGCTGCGCGGGTCTTGGCGCCCGGCCCGCGAGCGTCCTCCGCCCGGTTCAGCGCGCGCACGGCTCCGTCGCAGGTGTGGGATGGGTGATAGTGCGCGGGGTAGGGGTCAACGCCCGCTAGGCGAAGCCGCTCCAGCTTCTGCAAGCGTACCTGGAAGAGCTCCTCGCCCCGATCAGCCATTGGGCACCTGGGGAGTCATGGTCTAGCGCCTTAGCGTAGAAGGACGGGGGCGCCGCAACTGAGGATACACCCGAAGGGGGCCCCATTCCAACGTCGCGGGCGCCCCGGGGCTCTACTGAATCTTCAGGATGGTCAGCTTCACGGTCCCCTGGGGAACGTGGGCTTCTATCTGCTCACCCATGTGGTGTCCGATAAGCGCCTTGCCCACGGGGGACTCGTTGGAGATGCGGTGGTGAAGCGCATCGGCCTCGGCGCTGCCCACGAGGGTGTACTCGGACCTGGCGCCGTGTTCGTCCTCGATGGTCACGTGGGCGCCGATCCCGACGATGTCAGAGGGACCCGAGTGCTCAGGAACGATAACGGCGGAGTGCAGCAGGTTTTCCAGGAGCATGATCCGCCGCTCGACGGCGTCCTGGTCCCGCTTGGCCTCGTCGTACTCGGCGTTGTCGACAGTGCCGCCCACTTCGGCGGCCGTCTTGAGCTCCTCGGCGACCTCCCGCCTGCGGACGGTCTCCAGGTGGTCAAGCTCCTTTTGCAGCTTCTCGTGGCCAGCCGGAGTAAGATACGTCTCGTGTTTCTGTGCCATTCCATCCTCTGCCGCACAAAAAAGCCAGGCAGCATACACCATGCCCCCCGACCCCAAGATTGTACATATAGGTTGACGCTATGTAAAGTGGCCGCCGGTCCCGTCAGTGGAGACTCACCTGTCGTTGTCCAGTGATTCTGTCAGGGTTGTTGTTCAATGATTATGTCAGTAGCGCTCTCCTCCAGGGGTGGTTGGGCGCTGGCTTGGTGGGGATGCGGGCCGTGGTCTTCGCCGGGGGACGGGGAGCAGTTGCCGGTGCGCGGTGACCGTCACGGGCAGGTCGGGCTGGCGAGTCGGCTGGCAGCTGACCGTTGGAGCGGCGGCCGGTGCGGGCCCTGAGCGCGACGGGCCCGGCGGGGGCCGGCGCTGTGGCCACGGTCCTGCCCTGGTGGACGACCACGATGCTGCCGTCCAGCCGCTCTTGGACTTCGACGCGGGTCCGAGCGTAGCTGGTCCTGCGCCCATCGGGGAGCGCCTGCAGCGCGGCGCCGTTGAAGTGGATGGTGTGGTCGTTGGCCACGGTGCGTAGGTACTTGAAGCACAGGACCGCATCAAGGGAGACGCCCGGCGGCAGTGGGCGATAGGCCGGTTCCCGCTGGGCCGGCGCCACGCCGAACTGCCGATCGTATCGCGGCAGGAAGTCCCCGAGCATCCGGTTGGCCTCCTCGATGGTCGCCGCGCCCGCGAGGCGCATCTCCGAGACCAGGCGGTCCTGGAAGGTGTCCCACGCGCGCTCCACGCGACCCTTCGCCTGGGGTGTATGGGCCATGATGAGCTCGATGCCCAACTCCTCGAGCGCCCGGGCGAACTGCGTGGGCTCGCGCCGGCCCCGAAGCTGCTCGTCCCGGCTCTCCGACTCCCGGGGCGAGCGCTGGAAGATGCTATGCCGATCGCTATAGAGGGCCATCGGCACGCCGCGGCGGTCGATGATCTCCTTGAGCATGAGCAAGTAGCCGTGGGCGTCCTCCTGTTCTCTGAATAGGGCGAAGGGGACCGTCCCCGTGGCGTCGTCCACGGCCCCGATGAGCGTCAGGCGGGGTCCCCGACCCTCCAACCAGTCGTGCCTGCTCCCGTCGATCTGCAGCAGCATCCCCTCCTGGGGGTAGCGCTCCCTGCGCAGATAGCGCTTGCGCGCTCGGCGGCGGCGGGGACTCCGAACACCGCCCGCCAGCAGCACCCGCCGGACGGTGGAGCGGGACAGATCGACGCCCTCCCGCTCGGCCAACAGCTCGGTCAGATGCGAGTGGTTGAAGCCGGCGTAGCGGCCCTTGGCTAGCGCCGTCACCTGTTCCTGCGTCTCCGGGCTTGTGGCGGTCGACGGCCGTCTGCCCCTGTTTCCGTGAGCCACCCCGGCAGCTCCCTCCTTTCGATACGCCGCCAGCAGTCGCCACGCGTGGCGCTCGCTCACCCTCATCAGTTCGGCCGCCTCAGCCATCAACACCTTCCGCTCGATCACACCGTTCAACACCTGTATCCGGGCTTGCTCTCTGGTAGTCAACGTCAGTCCTTTCATAGACTGACATTTTCATTGACCAGTTACCCACTGACCAAATCATTGAACAATGACAGTCAGTGGAGACTCACCTTGACACTGTGTTGTGCGGATGGGAACATGAAAGACCGCTGCCGGCCCGGCGCAGCCGGGCCTACCGCGACGTATCGCGGCAACCGCTTGGAAGCCGCTTCGCGCACAATCTTGACGCGAATCCACTGCCGGAAGACCTATCCATGAGTGGTCAAAGCATCAGCTTCCGGGAGCAGGGCGCCACGGCCTGGGTCACCCTGGACCGTCCCGATTACGGGAATGCCCCGACTGAAGAAATGGCGGAAAGCCTGTGCCAGATATGCCTGGAACTGCGCCAGAACGACCGCGTCCGGGTGATTCTCATTACGGGCGCAGGCAACGATTTCTGCGTCGCGGTCCCAACACGGCGGCAGGTCCTGGATAGCGAGGCAACGCCTCTTGAGCAGGGGAGAATCGCCCGGCTTCGGCTCGCGGCAGCCGCCGCCGACATCGAGAAGCCCGTCATCGCGGTCGTGAACGGAGGCGCCATTGGCCAGGGGCTCGAGCTGGCCCTGGCGTGCGACCTGCGGATTGCGTCGGACGAGGCGCGTTTCGGGATGCCTCATGGCGCGGTGGGGATGCTCCCCTTCGATGGCGGGACTCAGCGGCTCCCCAGGGTCGTAGGGCAGGCGCGGGCGCTTGAGTTGCTGCTGACGGGTCGCGAGGTTGACGCGCGGGAAGCGGCGGCCATGGGCCTGGTACACCAGGTTGTTCCTGCGGGCGAGCTCGCGGGCGCCGCGCAGGCGCTGGCGGATCGGGTGGCAGCCTGCGCGCCGGTCGCCGTGCGGTACGCCAAGGAGGCGGTCCGCCAGGGTGCGGAGATGGCGCTCGAAGCGGGGCTGCGGTTGGAGGCCGACCTGAACATCATGCTGCACAGCACGGAAGACCGCGCCGAGGGAATACGCTCGTTCCGAGAGCGCCGCGAGCCGCGCTTCCAGGGGGCGTAGGGTGACGGATAGCTTCGAGACGCTGATCTTCGAGAAGCACGACGGGCTGGCCACCATCACGCTGGACCGCCCCCAAGCGCTGAACGCCTACAACATCCGGATGCGCGACGAGCTGTGGCAGTCCCTGGAGGCCGTGCGGGACGACGAAGAGGTGCGCGCGGTCGTCCTTCGCGGGGCCGGCAGGCGGGCCTTCTGCGCCGGCGCGGACCTGACGGAGTTTGGGACGGCGCCGTCTCAGGCGGTGGCCCGTCAGGTGCGCTTCCAGCGGGGGGTTTGGGAGCTGTGGCTATCCATTTGCAAGCCATTCGTCGCAGCCCTGCACGGCTTTGTGCTTGGGTCGGGACTGGAGATGGCGGCGCTGTGCGACATTCGCATCGCCGCCGAGGACGCGGTCTTCGGCCTGCCCGAGACAGCCTTGGGGATGCTTCCCGCGGCCGGGGGGACGCAGACCATGCCGCAGGCCATCGGGCTGCCGGAAGCTCTGCGGCTCATCCTGACCAATTGTCGCATCGACGCCGGGGAGGCCCTGCGCATGGGGTTGGTCCACAGGGTTGTGCCGCGAGACCGCCTCGAGGCGGAGGCCGCGGGTACGGCGCGGCAGCTGTTGGCACAGCCGGCCCATGTGCAGTACGCCATCAAGCAGGCAGTGCGCCGGGGAATGGAGCTGCCGCTCCCGCAGGCCCTAGCGCTGGAGGAGCGCCTGGGCGTACAGGCGCTCCGCAGCCTGTGAACATGGGCGCCATCGACGCCATCTCTGGAAGGGACAAGGCACAACAGTGAATATCAGCGAGTTCCTGGCGATCAGCAGCGCCATTGTACCGGACCGTGAGGCGGTGGTGTTTGAAGGCACGCGCCTCACCTTCGCGCAGCTTCAGGAGCGGACCTACCGGTTGGCCAGCGCGCTGGCGGACCTGGGGGTGGGCCCGGGGGACCGGGTCGCCGCCATCCAGGTCAATTGCAACCAGCACATCGAGGCGGCCTTCGCCACGGCCCTGCTGGATGCCGTCTACGTTCCCATGAACTTCCGCGCCAGGTCCGACGAGCTGGCGTTCATGGTTAACGACTCGGGGCCCCGCGCGTTCCTGGTTGGCCCGCGTTACGTGGACATGGTGGGACCGCTGCAGAAGTCCCTGACAACCGTTGAGCACTACGTGGCCCTTGAAGGACCTGCGCCAGGCTGGCAGTCCTACGACGACCTGCTGGAGCACGGCGCCCCGGAAGAGCGCGTCGCCGCCGGCGGCGACGACGAGCTAGCGATGCTGATGTTCACCGCGGGCACCACGGGCTCGCCCAAGGGCGTGATGCTGAGCCACGACAGCTTCTCTTCCTACATCCTGGCCAACGTGGACCCAGCCGACCCCGAGGAAGAGCAGGTGGAGAAGAACCTGCTGACCGTGCCCCTCTACCACATCGCCGGGCTGCAGGCGGTTATGGCGGCGGTGTACGGCGGGCGCACCCTGGTCATTCAACGCCAGTTTGATCCCCACGGCTGGATGGAGTTGGTGCAGCGTGAGCGTGCGGACCGCGCCATGCTGGTCCCAACCATGCTGAAGCAGGTGATTGACTCGCCTGAGTTCCACAGCTTCGACCTCTCCAGTCTCAAGGTCGTCACGTACGGTGCGGCGCCCATGCCACTTGAGGTTATCAAGCGGGCCATCCAGGCGTTTCCGGGCTGCCGTTTCATCAACGCCTTCGGTCAGACAGAGACCGCTTCCACTATCACGATGCTGCCCCCCGACGACCACGCCATCCCGGAGGATGCATCGCCGGAAGAGCGGGAGCGGCGGCTGAAGCGCCTCACGTCCATCGGCAAGCCGCTGCCGGACGTAGAGGTGCGCATCGTTGACGAGGACGCCAACGACGTCGCCCAGGGCGTGACAGGGGAAATCGTGGCCAGCGGGCCGCGACTCATGAAAGGCTACTGGCGCCAGGAGGCCGCGACCAGGGAGACCCTGCGCGGGGGTTGGCTCTACACCGGCGATCTCGGCTACACGGACGCGGACGGGTACATCTTCCTGGCGGGCCGGGCCAAGGATTTCATCAAGCACGGGGGTGAGATGGTCTCGCCGGAAGAAGTGGAGCGGGTCCTCATGTCCCACCCGGCGGTGGACGACGCCGCCATCATCGGCGTGCCCGACGTCGACTGGGGAGAGCGAGTGCGTGCGGTGGTAGTGCTGCGCCCAGGGGCAGCCGGTCTGGCTCAGGAGGAGCTGGTGGAGTATTGCAGGGAGCGGCTGGCCAGCTTCAAGAAACCCGAGTCCGTCGTCTTCACCGATGCCCTGCCCCGCAACCCTATGGGCAAGGTCCTGAAACGGGTGCTCCAGGAGCAGTACGGGGAGCCGATTGCGGGCGGGTCGTAGAGCGAGTTCCGTGCGGAAGCCACGTGCCTGCGGTCGCGCACGCACGGCGCTACGGGGCAGTTAGAGCATTACCGGATGCTCCCCGGAAAGCGCGCATGGGTCTGCCTGCTACAATGGGGAGCAGAGAGAAGCCCTCGCCCCAGGAGACCAGAACGCGATGCCCGGTCCCGTCCGCGTCCGGTATGCGCCCAGCCCCACTGGGGAGCCTCACGTGGGGAACATCCGGTCCGCCCTGTTCAACTGGCTCTACGCCCGGCACACGGGTGGGAGCTTCATCGTGCGCATCGAGGACACAGACCAGGCACGGCTTGTGCCCGGTGCGACGGAGGCGATCCTCGAAGCGCTGACGTGGCTTGGGCTCGATTGGGACGAGGGTCCCGGCAGGGATGCGGCCCACGGCCCCTACGTCCAATCGGAACGGCTCAGCCTATACCGGGAACACGTGGAGCGCCTCATCGACGAGGAGAAGGCGTACCTCTGCTACTGCACGCCGGAGCGCCTGGAGGAGATGCGGCGCACCCAACGAGGCGCAGGGCAGCGTTCTGGCTATGACCGCAGGTGCCGTGAGCCCAGCGAAGCGGAGAAGGCGAAGGCGGAGAGCGCGGCATCGGTAGTGCGGTTCAAGATGCCTCTGGACGGGGAGATCACGGTCAACGATGCGGTACGCGGCGAGGTGAGCTTCCAGGCTTCGCTCTTGGACGACTTCGTCCTGCTCAAGTCCGACGGCTTTCCGACGTACCACCTGGCAAACGTCGTCGACGATCATCTGATGGAGATCACGCACGTGATGCGCGCAGAGGAGTGGCTGCCGAGCGCACCTCGGCACCGGCAGCTGTACGCGGCGTTCGGTTACGAGATGCCCCTGCTGGTCCACCTGCCGATCATCCTGGGACCGGACCGCTCCAAGCTCAGTAAGCGTCACGGGGCAACGTCCGTCCTGCAATTCCGGGACGACGGCTACCTCCCGGCGGCCATGCTCAACTTCCTGGCGCTGCTCGGCTGGTCCCTCGACGATGCCAGCGAGCTGTTCACGCGGGAGGATCTCATAGCGCAATTCAGCCTGGAACGCATCATCGCCAGCCCCGCCGTATTCAACCATGAGAAGCTGGACTGGTTCAACGGCGTGTACATCCGGCAGCTTTCGAAGAAGGAGCTGGCTGAGGCCCTGTTGCCCTTTTTGGAGCGTCCCGAGGCCGAAGGGGGACTCCCCGGGGAAGTTGTCCGACCGTTGGACCCGACGCATATGCAGTCCATCGCGCCCCTGGTGCAGGAACGGCTGAAGACCCTGTCGGACGGGCCGGCTTGGAGCTATCTGTTCCAGACCGCTCTCCACTACGACCCCAGGCTGCTGGTCCAGAAGGGTATGGACCCACGCGGGACCCGGCGCGCCCTTCAGGTTGCTGGCGTTCGCTGGAGCGGCTGGAAGGGGCGGGCCGCTGGAACGCGGAGACGCTGGAGGACATCCTGCGTCCGCTGGCGGAGGAGCTGGAGATGAAGACGGGCCAGCTCTTCGGCGCGCTGCGCGCGGCGGTCACGGGCCGGACGGCGTCGCCGCCGCTCTTCGACACGATGGCAGTGCTGGGCGGCGAGCAGTGCCTGGCACGGCTCAGAGTGGCGATGGACCTCGCCGCAGGCCTCTGAGGCTGCTCGGACGCTCCTCCTTGCTGCCAACCCCAAGAATGGCGCGGGGACGCGCGGCGACGATGTGCGTGCTTCCAGGCGGGCGGCTCACCGCGAGGGGTCGACCTCTTTGACTTCGGGCTACGGCTGGAAAGGGGCTGTGTTCTCCCCGTAGACGCCCCGATATCCCGGGGGCAGCAGAGCCGCCACCCGCCGCATGATCTGCTCCGTCTGACCAATCAGCCACACCCGGTCCGGCCTCCCGTCAGGCGCCGGAATCGAGAAGGGCTCCCCGAAAGTTACGGTTATGCGCCCCGTGGGAAAGACCACGCGCCAGTAGGGGTCCCAGCCGCTCCGTGCCGGTGATGCCTACGGGGAGGATGGGCACGCCCGCGAGGACTGCTAGATAGGCGACTCCGTGATGGGCTTTCTTCATTTGTCCAGGACTCCGGGTGCCCTCTGGGAACACGACGAGGGGGTAGCCGGCCTGTATCTGTCTGAGCGCCCACCGCGAGGCTGCCAGGTCCCTGCCGTCCCGCCGCACGGGATAGGCACCATAGCCGCGCAGGAAGGAGGTCATCAGCAGGTTGGCGAAGAGCGTGTCCTTGGCCAGGAAACGGACGCTCCTGTGGATGTTGGCGTTCAGGAGCGGCGCATCAATGCTGCCCTGATGGTTGGACACGAGGATGAAGGGGCCTTGGCTAGGCACGTGCTCGCGGCCGTATACGTGACAGTCGGCGAAGGCCAGCAGCAAGCATCTGAGAAATATGTTGCATGCGGGTGCGACAAGCTCCATTTGTCACGTTACTCTGGACACCGCTCTGGGAGCGGCGGAGCGGCACAGACTAATCGATATCGTGGCGCCAGGTACATATTGGCCAACCCTCCCGCAGTGCCACCCGGCGCAGGCGCCAGTCTGGGTTTACGGCCACGGGATGGGCCACGGCGGCCAGGAACGGCCGGTCGTGGTAGCTGTCGGTGTAGGCGTAGCTTTCCTCTAGGCTGATGGAGAGCTGCTGAGCGGCCTGACGTGTGGCGTTGGCCTTGGCGGAGCCGATCATGGGGCCGCCAACCAGGTTTCCGGTCAGCCGCGATCCGTCACGCTGCAGCTCGGCGCCCACGAGGAGATCGACGCCGAGCCAGCTGGCCAGGGGCCGCAGCACGGGCTCGACGCCTCCGGCCACCAGAATGGTGCGGTGGCCCTGCTCCTGATGCCGCCGCACCTGCTCGACGGCCCTGGGGAAGAGGTGGGCCTTCCAGAATCCGTCCACTGCGCCCGCGGCCCAACGGTCAAGCTCGTCGCAGCTGACATGGGCATAGTTTTGGAAGAACACTTGGTTGAACCGGCCGCGGCTGACTGTGTCCAGGACAGCGTAGTAGGGGAGCCGGGGCGCGAAGGTAGCCAACCAGCCCCATCGCCTCCAGGACGAGAGGCGGGCGAGCTGAAAGTCCATGAGGGCGCGGACGACGTTGGAAGACGCAAGGGTGCCATCGACGTCAAAGAAAGCCGCGGGAACGGTAGCGCAGGAATCGGCCCCGTCACTCTTGCTGGTCACGCCAGGGTCTCCACGGCCTGCCGGGTGTCCTCTGAGACACGGCGGATGAGCTCCTGTGGGGAGGGAGCCTCGCCGGACTTGCAGTAGGCCTCCACGGAGATGGGCGGAGCAAACCTGACGCGGATGTGGTGCGGTCTGGGAAAGAAGCGTCCCTTGGGCAAGACGTCGAAGCTGCCCTCGATGCGAACGGGGACCACGGGCGCCCCAGACTCCAGTGCGAGGACACCAATGCCCCGCTTGAAGGAGCGGAGTTTCCCGTCTTCACTGCGGCCGCCCTCAGGGAAGTAGATGAGGGAGTGGCGGCGCCGAAGGAGCTCGATAGCCAACCCGAGGCTCTCCACAGCCTGGCTCTGGCGGTCAAAGGGCACGGCGCCCAGGAACATACGGGAGGCCCAGCTCAGGAGAGGCGTGCGGAAGAAGTAGTCCCTGGCGGCGACGGGATGAATCGGGCGGCCCCCCTTGCCCAAGAGGGCCAGCAGGGCGGCGGTGTCCACGTGGCTGTTGTGGTTTCCCGCGACGATGAACGCACCGGTCCTAGGCACGTGCTCCAGTCCCTCGCACGTGATCCCCAGGTACAGACGGATGCTCACGCCGAAGGCGCAGCGGGTCAGCGTGCGGCAAATGGCGCCAGGCAGGGTGGCGCCCATCCAGAACTCGGAGGTCTGCTTCCCATGGCTGCCGGAGACCGCCATGAACCGGCGCGCGGACCCGTTGCCCGCGCCGTTCGTGGGGGGGATGGCCGGGGCAACGGCTTCCTCGTGGAACGGGCCAGCTGCCTCCTCAACGTCCAAGCTCTGCGGGACGGCCGAGACGGGGGATGGGGCGGGCACTTCCCTTGGCCGGCGGTCGGATGCGGGGCGGGGAGTCACGCCGAGCACGTAACGCTTGAGGCCGGGAATGTGGACCTCCTGGACGTAGTGGGGCCAGTCGATGGCGGTAACGTCGAAGTTGAAGCGGCGGCTATCCTCGCTGTCCAGGCTTTCCCAGAGGCGCCGCGTGTTCTGCGTAAGGTACTGGCATCGGACTGTGGAATAGGGCGTCAGTATGGTCGCGTAGTAGCGAAGCCGCTCCAGACCGGAACGGCGGGACCGGAGGGTGCCGCGGAGACTTCGAACCCCGGGAACCCAGGCGGCGCCGGCGGTGAGGACCTCGATCGACCGAATGGGAAGAAGGTAGCGGTACCGGAGTCGGCGTAGGAATCGCTGAGGTGAGGGCCAGGTAAGGCGCGGAAGGCCTCCCGCTGGGTTTCCCCGTCCGGTGAGGGAGTTTTCCAAGAAGTAGTCCTGGGCGGCGTCTGCAAACCCGCCCAGGCTGATTGGGTTCTCCGTGCCGGAGGCCACCTGGTAGACCAGCGGGGCTTGCCCCTGACTCGCTTGCGGGATGGCAGCCAGGAGGGCGTTGATGACCAGGTCCACGGGAATGATGTCCAGGATGGCGTTTGGGTTGCCGGGAAAGTCGGGGAGAAGGTTCCGCCCGTACGCGACAATGAGAGGGTCCACCATACGCATTCCGTCCAGCCAGCCCTGGATGGGCGGGTTCAGGGCGCTTTCGACGATGGACGGGCGCAAGATCAGGGTGGGAACGTCGCCGCGATGCCGGACCAGGAGCTGCTCCCCCATGGCCTTGGTGAAGGTGTAGGTATCGTTCCAGCCTCTACTTCGAGCCCAACGCATGCCCAGGGCGGAGAGGCGGCGTTCCACCCACTGGCGGCGCAGACGGTCGGCCCCGCCAGCATCCCGATGGTTCTTCTGCCCCTTGGCAGACCGGCGGAAGACGGCGCTTCGCCAGCCCCGCCGCGACCTGCGTTCGACGGTCTCGACGAGCGACTGGAGAGCCAGGACCTCCTCGTCGACGTCATAGGGATGGGGACGCGTGCCGTTGGTCTCGGACATCGCGCGGTGGGGGTCCAGTGGCTCCTCCGCCACGATGCCCTGCCTGCTGCCGTTGACGTAGCAGGTGGATACGTGGGCGAAGGTCACGGGGTTGCGGCAGCCCTTGGCAAGCTCCAGGAGCCGCAGAGGGCCGAGGGCGTTGAGGCTGAGGGCCTGGTCCAATGGAGCGTCGAAGGTGACGACGGCAGCGCAGTTGACGATGACGTGGAGCTCTTCCTGAAGGCGGCGGTAGGTGGCGTCATCCAGGCCCAGACGCTCCTGGCCCAGGTCTCCCTCCACGGCCACGATCTTCTCACGGACGAGGGGGAGAAAGCCGTCGCCGTGGATCTCGCGGAGGGCGTCGAAGACGCTGGAGCCCAGGAAATCGCCTCCCAGGCGCTCCTCGACGGAGAGAGTGCGGCCGGCGCGACCGGCCTTGGGCCTGATAAGGAGGAAGAGCCGGCGAACGTCCGGAAGATCACGGAGGACCTTTTCGACGAAGACCCTCCCCACCAGGCCTGTGGCGCCGGTGAGAAGCACGGCCTTACCGGCGAAATGGTCGGAAATATTGGACATCGCAGCGAGGCGCCTTGCCGGGCTGGCGCACTCTCCGTCAGGCCGTCAACGGGGGTGCAGGCCCCCCGGCGTGTCGGACCGGCCTATCTCGCGGGACTGACGGAAGCACCCAGCCCATAACGCTTGTTTGGGGCCACCGGAGGCCCGGTAGAAACGGCTGGCCTGCGGCTCTCCTTGGGAAGAGCGTACCATCCTGGCCAGGTTGGGTCAACACAGGAGTCATGGGAACAGAATGGGCGGGTACGCCCTCTGTCTGCACCGGGGCGGCTCTCAGTCCGGAGGCTGGCGGTGGAGGGGCCGCTTGCGCTTTTCTCCCGGCCCATTACTCCAGGTTGTACACCTGGCTGGTCCAGATCTCCTTGGGCAGGGCCTCCAGGGCCTTCAAGCTGGGCTCGCCAACGTTGAGCAGGCGGCGCCGGACCAGTGGTCCAAGCCGCTCCAGGTAGGGGCACTGGCGCCGGAAGGCGTGCAGGGTCAGGCGTTCGCCGCCCAGGAACACGTGCTCCAGGCGATCCTCATGGGGAGCGAGCCGTTGGTGCAGCACACGGCACGCCTCCTTGAACAGCTCCCCAACCTGCTTCTCGCGGATGCGGGCGAACCGAAGCTGAGAGGTCCCGCCGGCATGATGCCGCCCCTTGACGTAGCGGCTCCCCGTCTTGGACTCCACCAGGGACGCGCCGCGGTACACGCCAACGGCAAACCTGCCCAGCCGCAGCAGGAGGACGCCGATGACGGCATCCTGCCCCAGGATGCCCAAGAGCGCCGCGAGGTCACGCCCCGGTAGCCATGCTTCATTCTGCACCGGCAGTGGCGGCAGGACCAGGAGACTCTGGGACTGGTCCCGCAGCAGCACGGCCCCGCTCTCCGACTCCGTCGCCAGCTTCGCGACGGCGCCAGCATGGTCCGGAGGCAGGAGCTCGCTCAGCCGAGAGCGAAGGGCAACGGCGTCGCTGCCGGGCGGAAGGTAGGCCGTGGCAGCGCTGGGGCCGGGAGGAGGAAGCTGGGCAAGGAGCCTCTCCAGCGCCCTGCGGGTCATGGGGCGTTTGCTCGGTGCTGCCAAGTCTGGGCTGAGTCCTTCCCAAGGGTCCCTGCGAGCCTTGCGGTCCCTAGATTGTCAGCTCAAGGATGTACAGCCCGCCGCGCACGCGGTCCACCGTATACACGAGCCGGTTCTCGTCCACGTACACGTCGTTGAGGTTGACGCCTTCCAGCAGGGCGCCGGAGTAGGCCTGCATGGCCTCGGAGGTGGGGACAGGCTCTGGGATAAAGGAAGCCACCTCCTTGGGCTCGAAGGGGTTGGAGATGTCATGGACCCGGAGACCGCCGCTGAAGTACGTGCCGAAGACCAGCTCCTCCGATGTGAAGGACGTGGGCACGGGCTGGTTCTCATGGACGTTGTGGGAACCGAAACGTCCGGGGCGATTGAAGAAGTCGCCGGTGTCGGGCATGGGCATGCTGGCCAGAGGGACGACGTTGGTCTCAACGCTCATGTCCATGACCCAAGTCAGCTTGGGCCAGTCGGCGCCGTTTCGCCGCACGGACTCCTCTGTGACGACCATGAGCCCGCGTTCGAAGAGCGGCACGACGGTGTGGGTGTAGCCGATGAGGGGCGGGTGATAGTCGAGCCGGCTCACCTGCTTCGGATGGGCCACGTCCGAGATGTCGAGGATGACGACGCCACCGTCCTTGAAGGCTCCGTAGGCCCTATCCGGTCGCTGGGGGTAGACGTTGACGTTGTGGGGATCGAAGCCGGCGTCGAACTTGGGGTGCCGTTCGGGCGGGGGCTCGCTGTCGCCCTCCATGGTCCCCGGGATCCACCAGCGCCCCACGGCCTCGGGCTTGGTGGGGTCGCTGATATCTGCGATGACGTAGAACTGGTCGTCCTTGGGGTTGCGGGCCTTGGCGTCCGGCATGCTGGACTTGAGGTGGGCGTATTGGCCATCGACGCACCAGAGGCAGTGGACGCCCAGGGCATCGGGCCCGGAGACGTCGAAGAAGCCAATGCGGCGCGGCGACTCCGGGCGGCTGATGTCGTATACGCCCATGCCAGGGCCCGGCAGGCCCGGCTTGGCAACCTGGTAGGCCACATACATGAGGTCACCGACCACCGCCAGGGAGTTGGAGCGCATCTCCTGATGCAGCAGGTCCGTCTGGACGACCACCGTGGGCTCCCTGGGGTCGCTCACGTCCACGCCGGTGAAGTTCTTCAGGGACTCGTGGGCCAGCCACATGATGCGTCGGCCGTCCGGAGCTTGCTGTATGGCCATGCCTTCGCCGATGTTGCCGAAGCCGGCCAGGGTGTTGTGTCCGAGGACCCGCATGTTGCTGATCTCGTGGGCCATGGCTCCTCCTCTCTATGCTGTGGTGCTCGCCCCAGGCGGTTTCGGGAGCGGCGGGGTGATTTAATTGACCTTACGTTTTCGGTTGCCTATTGTGTTTTTTGTCGACTTTTGAAGCTGATGGGGTGGGAAAAAGGGGGGTTGTTTTTTTGATTGTTCTCTCTTGGTTGGCTGTCGTGTGGGTGTGTTGATGGGTCGGTTGAAGCTGGCCGGGTCTTCCGCAGGTAGGGGGAGTGTGGGACTGGTTGGGAGGCTGGGGCACAGGTCCACCCTGGTTGGCATGTGCTGTGCAGGGGCTCCCGCCGACGTGGGGCCCCGCCCCTGGATTCCCGCGTTCGCAGGAATGACGGTGGGGGGTGCGGGGGTGGCGGTCGGTGGGGAGGCGGGGGTGGCGTGGTTGCCTGCTTTCTCTGGTGGAACGGTTGAGGGACATAGTATCGTGTGTGGGCGTGTGGAGGCAACGGGAGGGTGGCATCACGCCCGCGGCTGCGACAGGCGCATGGTGACGTCCGTGCGGCGAGCGGACTAGAGCAGGGGCATGACGCGGTCGGCAAAGCGCTCCATGCGCTTCAGGGTCTCGGCCAAGTTCTGGGCCTGGAAGCTGAAGAGGACCTGCCGCGCGCCGGCCTCTTCGAAGGCGTGGATGTCTCCGGCAAGCTGCTGCGGCGTGCCCGTGAACGCGCGGCGGCGCCCATCAGGCCCTGTCTGAGCCTCAACGTCGTCGTGGGACCAGGCGCTGTAGGCGACGTTGATGGCGCCTGGGTCGCGGCCGGCCTCCTCCGCGTGGCGGCGCACCCTGGCCACGGCCTGCGACAGCTGCTCCGGCACGGCGACCGGGAAGCGGGGGTTGCTGCCCAGGGGGTACCAGCCGTCGCCGAGGCGGCCTGCCCGCCGGAGGGCCGCCGGGCTCTCGCCGCCGATCCAGATGGGGGGATGGGGCTTCTGCACCGGCTTTGGCTCGAAGCTGATCCCGCTAAAGCTGCAGTACTCGCCCTGGAAGCTGGGGGCGTCGCTGGTCCAGAGCTCGCGGAAGGCACGGATGTACTCATCGCCAACGGCGCCGCGCTCGTCGAAAGGCGGCGCGTCGAGGACCTCGAACTCCTCCCGCATCCAACCGACGCCGCAGCCCACGATGAGCCGGCCGCCAGAGAGCACGTCGATGGTCGCGAGGATTTTGGCCGTGAGCACGGGGTGGCGGTGGGGAAGCACCATAACGGAGGTCAAGAGCCGCATGGAGGCGGTCTGCCCCGCCAGGAAACCCAGCGTCGTCAGCTGCTCCAGACAATCACCGCTGCGCCAGCCGAAGGCCCCGGACTCGCTGTACGGGTAGGTGGACTCTATGCTTCTGGGGATGACGACGTGGTCAGGGATGCTGAGGATGCTGAAACCCAGCTCCTCGCCGCGCCTGGCCATGGCGGCGATATCGCCCGGCGCGGCCATGTTGCCCTGGGTAGGTAGACGGATGCCCAGCTCCATGTCTCACGTCCCATGCCGATGACTTGGACTCAGTCCTCCGACTGCCGCAGGGCGCGGAGCACCTTTTCCGCCGTGATGGGCAGGTCCCTGATGCGGACGC
The DNA here is from genome assembly GCA_965247615.1 of Dehalococcoidia bacterium. Classification (GTDB taxonomy): domain Bacteria; phylum Chloroflexota; class Dehalococcoidia; order Lucifugimonadales; family UBA1127. The sequence continues at coordinate 35,044 of OZ252022.1, forward strand.
CCACGGCGTCTTCTACGGCGTTGGCGATGGCCGGCGCCACGGGCCCGATGGGGTTCTCTCCAATCCCCTTGGTGTGATACGGCCCGGTGCCGCTCTCCGACTCCAGGAGGACGGTCTGCAGCTCGGGGATGTCCATAACGTTGGGGGCCTTGTAGTCACCTAGAGTGACGGCCAGGACGCGTCCGTCCTCCACGCGCAGGTCTTCGGAGAGTGCGTAGCCGATTCCCTGCATCACACCGCCGTTGATCTGGCCCTGATGGCCGATGGGGTTGATGACGCGGCCCACGTCATGGGCGGTCGCCAGGCGCAACAGCTTCACCTCGCCGGTCTCGCGGTCCACGGAGACCTCGGCGACCTGGGCGGTGAAGGCCGTGTTCTTGGGCGCCGCGGCGTCGTTGTTGCCGTACTGGCCCGTGACAGACCTTCCCGCGCGCTGGAGGAGCTCTGTCCAGGGCTGCCGCTGGCCTGTGTCCTGATGGACGACATCGTCGCCGTGGACGGCAAGGCGCTCCTCCGGCCAGCCCATGAGCTCCGCCGCCAGCTGTGCCATCTGGCGCAGCGCCTGCTTGGCGGCCTCGTAGCCGGCCACGCCGGCCACCCTCGTGACTCGGCTGCCGCCCACTCCCGAGTCGAAGGGGGCGCCGTCGGTGTCCCAGACGCTCACGTCGACGCGCTCCACCGGCAGCCCCAGCTCTTCGGCCACGATCTGGCGGAGGACCGTGTAGGTCCCCGTCCCGGGCTCGAAGACGGAGGTATGAACGACAACAGAGCCGTCCGGGTTGAGGGTGACGGCGGCGTGGGACTCCCCGCCGCCGGGCGGGCGCTCGCCAATGGCGACGCCACGGCCGACGCCGGGCGGCCTGGCGTCGCGCAGCCTGCCCGCCAGGGCCGCGGCCTCCAGGGTCTGCTGCGCCCGGATGTCCTGGAACTTGGCGCCCGTGGGCATGGCGTCGCCCTCCTGGACCACCATCTTCATGCGGTATTCCAGAGGGTCCATGCCGAGCCGGCGGGCGATGGCGTCGATATGGGACTCTATGGCGAAGATGGCCTGGGGCTCCCCGGGCGCGCGGAAGAAGCCCCCGGGGATGGTGTTCGTATAGACCTGCAGCTCCTCGATGAAGGTATTGGGGATCCTGTAGACGCCGCCGCTCTTGGAGGCGCCCCCCAGGTTGGCCCTGGCCGGTTTGAACCCGCCGTAGGCGCCGCTGTTGAACACGACGCGCGACTGGTGCGCCACGATACTGCCGTCCCGCATCAGCCCGGTCTTGAGCTCTATGACGGATGCGTGACGGGGGTTTCCGGCGGTGAGCTCCTCCGCGTAGTCCATGACCATCTTGATGGGACGGCCGGTGCTCCGGGCAAGGAAATAGGCGAGGGGCACGTCCATGGGAGAGCCCTTGCCGCCGAAGTCGCCGCCGATGTTGACGGGCTGTAAGACGACGTCGTCCTTGGGAAGCCCCAGGGAGGCGGAGAGCTGGCCCTTGACCTGGTAGGGCGCCTTGCCGGGCATCCATACCTGGAGCCGGCCTGCGTCGTCGATCCAGACGAGACAGGTGTGCGGTTCCAGGTACACCTGGTGGACCTGCGGCGTTGTGTAGGTGTGCTCGACGATGAGCTCAGCCTGCGCAAAGCCTTCCGCAACGTCGCCCTTGCTCCAGGTGTTGTGGACAAAGACGTTGGATGGCTTCTCCAGCTGCTCCGGCAGTCCAACGTAGCTGTTGACGTCGGGATGGAGCAGGGGAGCGCCTTCCCGCATGGCTTCAAGGGGGTCGAGGATGGCGGGAAGCTCCTCGTACTCGACGACGATGAGGTTGAGAGCTTCCTGGGCGACGTCGAGGTCTTCGGCGGCTACAGCGGCCACACGCTCGCCGACGAAGCGGACGTGGTCTTCGGCCAGCACAGGGATGTCGAAGATGCGCCTACCGTACCTGACGCCGCGCACGTCGCTTCCGGTGAGGACGGCGTGGACCCCGGGCACAGCGGCAGCCTGGGAGGCGTCGATGCGGGTGATGCGGGCGTGGGGCAAGGGGCTGCGGAGGGCCTTGCCCCATAGCGTGCCGGGAAGATGGACGTCCGCGGTGTACTGGGCCGCGCCGGTGACCTTCCCTGTGGCTTCAGTGCGGGGCGCGGGCTGGCCGACGACTCGATAGGAGACCACGGACTCCTCCTGTGGCTGGGGTTTGCGGAGCTAGGGGAGGGAATCTGGGAACGGACGGGAGCACAGGGGCAGACGACTGAACAGGTGAAATGGTCGGGGAGAGAGGATTTGAACCTCCGACCTCTGCGTCCCGAACGCAGCGCTCTGCCAAGCTGAGCCACTCCCCGCCAACCCGTCCCATTCTGAATGGGACACCCACCATTATACCTTGGCGGCTACACGGGAGCTAGCTCTTGGGCCTGGACAGGCTTGCCCCCCGCGACCTCGTCCTCGGAGAGGATGTAGGGGCGCCGAAGCCATCGGCGGGCCTGGAACCATCGCCCCGCCACACGCACGGCGAGGATGGGGTCCACCTGTTCCACCAGCAAGCCCATCCTCTCTACCGTTGGCATGGAGGCGAGTTCCAGTGCCAGGCGTTCCTCGGCTACGGGCATTATCACCTGCTTCAACGAGTACATGCCGAAGAGGCCGCTGCGCGGGAGACTCAGCGTCAGGAGCGTATGGCCTGCAATTCGAAGCTGCCAGCGCTGCCGCCAGGAGGCGCGTAGAGGCTTGGCGCCGGGCGGGAGGTGCAGCTTGGCCCGCGAAGGGACCAGCGTAAGGGGCACGGGGTCCAGGCCAAGGCTGCGGGCGGCGTCAAGGAATGCCTCCACCGCTGCGGGCAGCCGTTCGCCGGCCGGCGCCTTGGGCCGAGGGCGAGTGGGAAATCCGTAAAGGGGCGTAGCTTGCGTTGCCATTTCATCCTCCGCATTGTTCTCCCTCGGGGGCGCCGGTAAGAACGGAGGCTAGTTTAGTACAACACCTGCCCGGACGCAAATCCTCTCGGGGCGCCGCGGGATGGCCCGCCAGTGACCGGCGCCCTCAACAGCACTGCGCCTGCCGCGCTTTGCACGCTCTCACGGCGCGAAGGTCGCCCTCGCGCATGGCCCCGGAGCGGCAGTGCAGCTTGCGCGGCAGCTTGCGCGGTTCCCGTCACACAAGGACGGCGGTCAGTGTCCTGAAGCAGTCTCGATGCGGCGGGCCCTAGGAAGGGGCGCCACCCGGCCCCTTGGGGGTGATGGAGACCTTGCGTCCGTCGCCAAACCCCTCGCTTGCGGTGGACACACGGGGGTGTTCGGCCAAGGTCACGTGGATGACGCGGCGTTCGTTGGCCGGCATGGGCTCGAGAACAATGGGCCTTCCGCTGGACGCCACGCGGTCCGCCATGCGGAGGGCCAGGTCTCTGAGGGTGCGTGCGCGGTTCTCCTTGTAGTGCTCCACGTCCAGTATGACGCGGCCCTCCTGCTCGGGCTCCTGGCGACTCACGATGAGGTTCACAACGAACTGGAGCGCGCGGAGGGTCTCCCCACGGCGGCCGATGAGCAGGCCCGAGTCGTCGCCGGCGATCTCGATGAAGCAGGCGGCGAGGGTATCGTCGGGGACCTTGCCGATGGTGGAGGCGGCGTCGACACCCATGTCGGCCAGGAGACGGTCTACGACCCCGATGGCGACTCGAGCAATTCCACCGCCACCGGGGAGGCGGGTGACGCGCACCTGCGCCTGCCCGCCGCCGAAGCCAAGGAAGCCCGTCTTCCCCTGGCTAACGACCTCGACCTCGACCTCCTCGCGGTCGGCGTCGAGCTCTTTGAGCGCCAGCTCCACGGCTTCGTCGACGCTCTTGGCTGTCATGACTATGCTGTTTGTCATCCTCATGCTCCTCCACCGGCGCCGGGGGTGCTATGGGTTCAGGGGTTGGGAGCGGCGGTGCCGCCGGCGCCACGGGCCCCTGGCGTCTCAGTCCGCCCAAGCCGGTGATTTTGAATTGGATTGCAATGCCGATGAGATTGGAGGATATCCAGTAGAGGGCAAGCCCCGTGGGGAACGACCAAGTAATAACGGCAAACATGATGGGGAACATCCAGAGCATCATGCGCTGCGTGCTCTGCTGCCGCGCGTCCGCGGAGGGCATTGTTGCCATCTTCTGTTGGACCCACATGGACCCGCCCACCAGGAGGGTGACGAGAAAGTTGACGGGACTGACCAGATTGCCCACGAAGGCAGACAGGTCAACGGTGAGGAACAGGCTGTTGATGGGGATGCTCTGGTGGACGGCGGGCAGCCATGAGTAGAGGAGCTGAGAGAGCTCTACCAGGTTCTCAGGGTTGGAGGGGAGCACCCTGATGAGGGCCCAATAGAGGCCGATCAGTATCGGCATCTGCACGACCAGGGGTCCCAGGCAGCCCACGGGGTTGACCCCATGCTCCTTGTAGAGGCGAAAGGTCTCCTGGGAGACCTTCTGCCGATCGCCGGCGTGCTTCTTCTGGATCTCCTGAATCCTGGGGGCAAGCTGGGACATAGCCCTGGTCTGACGAAGCTGCTTGACGGTAAGGGGAAAGGTGAGGAGCCGGACTGTGGCCGTGAATACCAGGATGCTCAGGCCGAAGCTTTGGAACAGGAGGAGATAGATGACCACCAGGCTGTTGACCATAGGCCTGATGATCCCTTCGTTCCAGATGAGACTCAGAAACTCCACAGTATCCCCGTTCCCCTACTCATCGGTGTCTTGAAACAGAGCGGTTGGCGGACAGCGGCGGGTGTCGGTCTCCAGGACGCTTCTCGCTTCGTCCACCATGTACACGAACTCGCTGCTCGCCACCATGGGCGTCCGCACCTTGTAGTCCAACGAGCAGAATTGACGCATCTCGCGGCCGTTGTCTTGGTCCAGCACGTGCATCGTCCTCTCGTCGGTTACGACCACGAGACGCTCCCCCAAGACTGCCGGGGGAATGAGGACTGGCCCTCTGAGAAGGGTGGACCACAGCACCTCTCCGGTGGCGCTGCCCAACCCGTACACCGTTCCCCCCAAGGTGCCGACAAAGAGGGTCCTGCCCTTCAGGACAGCCCCGCCCCAGACCCATCCGTCCATCTGCTGCCGCCACACCTCGGACCCGTTTCGGCTGTCCAGGGCGAAGAAGGACCGGTCGAAGGAGCCGAAGTAGACGCGTCCGTCGGCTACGACGGGCGTCCCGGTGATGGCCCCCCCGGCATCGAAGCGCCAGCGCTCTTCGCCGGATTCCAAGCTGACGGCGTACAGCTTGTGGTCCAGGGAGGCAACATAGACGGTGTCTCCCTCCACAGCAGGTGTGGACCAAATGCGGCCCTCGGTGGGGAAGGCCCAGAGCTGCTCACCCTCTTCTTCGTCCAGGGCGTAGAGGTTCCCGTCCGAGGAGCCAATCAACACCTTTCCGGCAACGACGACGGGTTGGCCCGCCAGGGGTCCGTCGTGGGGCCGAAGGCCGGGAGTGGGAAAGGGCCAGCGGAGACTGCCCCCATCCTTCTCGATGCTATAGAGGTTTACAACCTTGTCGATTGAGCTGAAGAATCCCCTGCCACCCTCTGTAATGGTGGCGGCGACGTAGACTGCATCCTCAGAGATTGTGGGGGCGCTGTAGATCGACCCGAGGGAGGAATCCTCATTCCTATCGGGATAGCTCCAGACGACATCCCCGTCGTCGACGTTCAGGACAACGACTTTGCCCTCACCGCTGCCCACGTAGAGCAGGTTGTCCACCAGGGTGAGCCCGGACCAACCCTGGGCGACGAACCGGCCGGTCCCGCACGCTGTCAGCAGCAAGAGCAAGGGGAGCAGCAGCAAGAGTCCTCGCCGTGTCATGCAGTTGTGCCCCCGTCCCTTCCTGCCGGAGACGGCACGGAAGGGCAGCATTGAGTCTGGATTGAAGCGGCTTGAGGACGCAAAGGCTCAGGGTACAGGATCATAGCCGTCCCCGCCCCAGGGATGGCAGCGCCCCAGGCGGTGCAAGGTAAGCCAGCCGCCCTTCAGCAGTCCGTGCCGGTCAATGGCCTCAGAGGCGAACTCCGAGCACGTAGGCAGGTATCTACACTGCCCGCGGACATAGGGCGACAGGGCACGCTTATAGAACCGGATGGTGAGTAGTGCCGCTCCCTTCATTCCTTATCGTCGCCGGCGACCGCGGCCACGGGGTGCGTCAGAAGATCCGCACGCTGCAATAGGAGAATGACGACGTGCCTCAGGGCACGATAGTCGGTAGACGCAGCCCCCGGCCGAGCGGAAACCAGAATATCCCACCCCTGTGCAACAGGAAGTTGCCGCAGAATCTCCCGCAATCGCCGCTTGACCCGGTTCCGGGTGACAGCATTGCCAACCCGCTTGCCCACCGCGAACCCGAACCGCGCATGTTCAGCGTCCCGGCGCAGGGCCCGTAGCACCAGCGGCTCCTGCGTCCGTAGGCGTCCACGCTGCATCAGCGCGGCAAAATCCCGCGCCTTGGTGAGCCGATGCTGCCGTGGAAACATGTCTGCGCGGGACCGCCGTCAGGGCGCGCGCCCTGACGGCGCCGCCTCTAGACGCTGAGCCTGAGACGGCCCTTCTGGCGCCGCCGCTTCAGGACCGATCTACCCTGGCGGGTACGCATGCGCAGACGAAAACCATGGACGCGATGGCGGCGCCGGTTGTTGGGCTGGAAAGTTCGCTTTGGCATAGGAGTTTCCTCGTATGCGATTATACGCCTCTTCCTTCCAACGGGTCAACGCATGCCGGCTGGCCGTGCATGATCTTTCTCACGTATCATTGCCGGGAAGCCATCGGCACGCGAGCGGGAGACCCATGAGCCAACGCCGCACGCCCCGTTCACAGAAGGGACGGATAGATCTCCTCCTGGTCCTGCGGGGTCTCGCCCCAACGCGAGAGAAGGCCCAGGCCCTGCTCATGGCTGGGCAGGTCACCGTGGATGGACGGCCGGTCACCAAGGCCGGGGCAACCGTGCCCCACGACGCCAACATCGAGCTGGCTGCTCAGCTCCCCTACGTGGGCCGCGGCGGCGTCAAGCTCGCCCATGCCCTCGACGCCTTCAAGCTCCAGGTCTCCGACGCTGTAGCCCTGGACGTCGGCGCCTCCACCGGGGGCTTCACCGACTGCCTGCTCCAGAGGAGCGCGCGGCGCGTCTACGCTCTGGACGTGGGCTACGGCCAGCTGGATGTGAAGCTTCGGGAGGAGCCGCGCGTGGTGGTGATGGAGCGGACCAACGCCCGCCACCCGTTCCATCTGCCGGAGGCGGTGGACCTGGTGACAGCCGACGTCTCCTTCATCTCCGTGACCAAGGTACTGCCGTCCGCAGCGGAGCATCTCAAGCGGGAGGGCGCCATCCTGGTCCTAGTCAAGCCTCAGTTTGAGGCCCAGCGCCGGGAGGTGGGACGCGGAGGGGTCATCCGGGACGCCCGGGTCCATGGCAGGGTCCTTGGACGGGTCATCCTCTGGGCCATTTGCCACGGTTTCCGCCTGCGCGGCCTGACACCGTCGCCGGTCCTGGGCAGCGCGGGCAATCGCGAGTTCTTCCTGCTCCTTACGCCGGTTGCCGAGGAGTAGGGGGCCAGGGTGCTATACTGCGAGTCACCGTGCTCCTTCTTCGAGAGACCAAGGGACGAGATTCCTAGGACAGAGATCTATGGAACAATCTGATCGGCCAGTGCTCCTCCGCAGCCTACTTTTCGTTCCGGGAGTCCGCGAGGACATGCTCCGGAAGGCGGGGTCCATGCCCGCCGACGCCCTGGTGGCGGACATGGAAGACTCGGTCCCGCCCGCGGAGAAGGAGCGCGCCCGGGAGATCATCGCAGGCTTGCTTCCCAGCCTGGCGCAGCGAGGCCAAAAGGTGGTGGTGCGGGTCAACTCTCTGAGCACGGGGCTGCTGGGAGAGGACTTGGCGGCGGCCATAGGACCGCATACGTACGGAGTGTCCGTGGGGAAGATAGAATCAGCTTGGGACATCCAGCAGGTCTGCGCAATCATGGACGTCATTGAACGCCGGAGGGGGATCGACGCAGGGTCGACGCGACTGCTCCCCTGGCTGGAGACTGCCGGCGGCGTGACGAACGCCGCTGCCATCTGCGCCGCGTCCCCCCGTGTCGTGGCCGGCGCCTTTGGCGCCGAGGACTTCACCGCGGACATGGGCATCGCCCGCACAGAGGCGGGGGCGGAGGTTGCGGTCCCCCGGAGCCTGGTGCCCATCGCGGCACGGGTGGCCCGCGTCATTGCACTGGACACGCCCTTTGTGAACTTCCGAGACCCCGCGGGGCTGCGCCGCGACGCGGAGGCAGCCCGGAGCCTTGGCTACCGCGGCAAGTTCGCGATCCACCCCAGCCAGATCGAGACCATCAACGCGGTCTTCAGTCCGTCCGCCGAGGAGGTGGAGTACGCCCGGCGGGTGGTGGAGGCCAACGACGAGGCGGAGGCCCGTGGGCATGGCGCAACCTCCCTGGACGGCAAGATGATCGACGTCCCGGTGGTGGTGCGCGCGCGAACACTCCTGGCCCTGGCGGCGGAGATCGAGCGTGAAGCCGGAAGCGCCCCGTAGCCTCCCGGCTTCCGCTTCCCCCTGTGAGAGGTAGCCCCATGGACTCCATCCGTCTCACGGACGCGCAGTTCTACGCCTTCCACGGCAACTCCCCAGGCGAGCGCGCCCTGGGCCAACGCTTCTCCGTAGACCTTGAGGTATCCGCCGACGTTGGGAGAGCCGGGCGCACCGATAACCTTGTGGACACGGTCAACTATGCCCACCTCTACCGCGCCGTGCGAGAGGTCATGCACGGACCGCCGCACAAGCTGCTGGAGTCCCTGGCCGATGCCATCGCGGCGAGGGTGTTGAGCCGCTTTCCCGTCGCGTCCGTGCGGGTCCGCGTGTCCAAGCTTTCGCCCCCAATCACGGGCGCCGTCATCGCCGCAGCCTCGGTGGAGGTCCTGCGCAGCGGTCCAACGGGCTGAGGCGGCGCACGGCCCCCCGGGACCGTCGAACGGCGGCCCTGGGGCCATGACGGACCTTCAAGGTTGTGACCCCAGGTTGTCCCCCGCTATAATCGCCTGGGACTGAAGGGGAAGCGCCTTGGAACAAGGGACAGCCGTCGCCATAGACGGACCGGCAGCCAGCGGGAAGTCGGTGGTGGGACGCCTATTGGCCCGGAAACTGGATTTCCGGTTCTTGGACACGGGCCTCATGTACCGAGCTGTAGGCTGGGCCGCGCTTCAGCGCAAGGTTGCGATGGAGGACCAGCAAGCGGTCACGGACCTGGCTCTGAATCTCAACATTGAAGTTTCGGAGGACCACGACGGCCAGCGGGTCCGGGTGGACGGCGAAGACGTAACGCCGATGCTTCGCGGCGGCGCGGCGGATGCGGCTGCGTCGCGGGTTGCTGAAGTGCCCGGAGTGCGCGGGGCCCTGGTCGCCAAGCAGCAGGCCATGGCCCAAGGAGGCGGCATCGTCATGAGCGGCCGCGATATTGGGACCGTGGTCCTGCCCAACGCCTGCGTGAAGGTGTTCCTCCAGGCATCGGCGCCGGAGAGGGCGCACCGCCGGCACTTGGACTACCTGGCTGCGGGCTTGGAGTCCGATGAGGCCGCTGTCCTCCGCGAGCTGGAGGAGCGGGACCGGCGTGACCGCCAGCGGGCTCACTCGCCGCTGCGCCCCGCCGAGGACGCGCACGTGCTCAGCACGGACGGCGTTCCCGTGGACGAGGTGGTCGAGCACATTCAGAAGGTGGTCCGAGGATAGGCATGGCAGACCTCCTCTACCGGGTGGCCAAGGCCATCGCGCGCAACCAGCTCCGCGTTTTCGGCCCATGCTTCGTGGAGGGGTTGGAGTCGGTCCCGCCCATGGGGCCGCTGATCGTCGTCGCAAACCACCTGGGCAATCTGGACGGCCCGCTCCTGGGCGCGGTCATCCCCCGGCGGCTGCGGTTCATCGCAAAGCGAGGGCTCTTCAAGCCCGTCGGCGGGAGGTTGCTCCGTACGTACGGGATGTACTCCATGGACAACGACGGCCACAACCATGAGGCCTTCTTGTGGGCGCGGAAGCAGCTCAACCAGGACAGGACCGTGGCCATCTTCCCGGAGGCGCAGCGAAACCCGGGCGGGATGGAGAAGGTGACCCTCGGGGCAGCGCTGATAGCCCTGAAGACCCAGGCCGCCATACTCCCTGTGGGCATCACCGGCACGGAGCGGCTGGCGCCGCTGTGGCGCGTCCTCGTGCCCGCGGGTGAAGTGACCGTACGCATTGGACAGCCCTTCACGCTGCCGGATATCCGCGGCCGCCTGGGGCGTGCGCAGCTGCAGTCGCTGGGCGACATGATCATGCATCGCGTGGCCGCGCTGCTGCCCGTGGAGTACCAGGGCGTGTACCGGTTAGCGCCGGCGCAGAGGCCGGAGGCTTCCGGGGCTGGTGTATAGTTCACAGAGGAGTCCCGGCATCGGCGGCATGCGGAGAGGAAAGGCCAAGGGTTGACGCAAGAGAGCTTCCGGTCTGGCATCTATCTGAACGTGAGGGAGGGGAGGGTAGTGCGCATCTCCTCCCCCTACTGGCAGCCGGGACCCCCCGACTGGGTGCTGGTGACGCAGGAGTTGAACGCCACGCTCCTGTCGGTGCGGGACATCATCCGAGAGCAGCATCTGTACGAGAGCCCGCAGGACGTCGCCTGGGGTCAGGTCCCCCTGCGGGAGTAGGCGCTCCGCACCCACCCAAGCCCGTTCGGTCCAAAAAGAAGAAGGAAAGACCGCTGCAACAATCGTCGGTGCTTCCCAGGCCGAGTGAGAAGGGCCCGCTCTTTTCAGCCCTCCGGTACCCCAACTACCGGCTGTACTGGATTGGCATGCTCGTCTCCGTGGGCGGGTTCCAGGTCCTGCAGGTGGCCGAGGGATGGCTGATGTACGACCTGACGGGCCAGGCGAAGTACCTGGGTTACCTGGGTCTGGTGCTGGCCGTCCCCACGATTTCACTGAGCCTGTTCGGCGGCGCGATGGCTGACCGCCTCAACCAGCGATGGCTGATCATGGCGACGCAGGGAGCATCGGCGGCGCTGGTGGCGGCGCTGGCCACCTTGGTGTTGCTGGGCATGGTGCAGGTGTGGCACATCCTCGTCATCGCCTTCCTGGGCGGCGCGGTGCAGACCTTTGATCACCCCGCGCGGATGTCCCTGTTCCCGCACCTCATCGACCGCAAGGTGCTGATGAACGCGGTGGTGCTCAACAACTCGGTGTGGCAGGGGACGCGGTTGGTGGGCCCGGTCCTGGCGGGGTTCCTCATCGCCATCGGGGGCATGGCGCTCCCGTTCTACCTGGCCGCGGCGTGCTTCCTGGGCATGGTGCTGGCCATCAAGCTTGTGCAGGCCCCCGCGATCCAACGGGAGCGGCGCGGGAGTGTGCTGACCAACATCGTGGAAGGTCTGTCCTTTGTGCGGTCGAACAGCACTTTCGCCTTTCTCATTGGCATGTCCTACCTCAACGGCTTCTTCGGCCTCTCCTACATCATGCTGCTGCCAATCTTCTCCCGGGACATCCTGAGCGTGGGCCCCATGGGACTGGGGGTGATGAATGCGGCTTCCGCCGTTGGGTCGCTGCTGGTCATCGGTCACATGGCCACCAGGCGGGACACGCGGCGCAAGGGGGCCCTGCTTCTGGGCGGCGCGACCCTGTTCGGCGTCTCCCTCATCCTCTTCGCCTACTCGCGGAGCTTCACGCTCTCGCTCCTGCTGCTGGGCGTGGCGGGTGGGAGCACCTCCCTGTACATGATGATGATCCAGACCATCATCCAGGCGCGGGTGCCGGACCAGCTTCGAGGGCGGGTCATGGGCATCTACGGACTGACCTGGAGCATGATGCCGTTGGGGGCGCTGCAGGCGGGGTTCATCGCAGACTTGGTGGACGCGCCCTTCGCCGTAGCCCTAGGCGGCTTCGTGCTGGCGGCCTTCGCGGTGGCAGTGGCCGCGCTGGGGCCGGGCATCCGCAACCTGGGACCAGAGCCCGTGCCGGAGGCGGGCTAGGCCGTGGCCGTGAGAAGACAGGACCGGGCAGCCCGCTCGCGCAGCGTTCGGGGACTGCCCGCCACAGGAAAGACGCTCCCTTGGCTCTTGGGTGGCGCGAAGGGGCCCTTGACCCTGATCTTTGGAGAAGCGGAGTGCTAGCATGACGACATCGTCACTGGTGAAGGTTGCCGTTGACGCCATGGGGGGCGACCTGGCGCCCGGGGAGATTGTGAGCGGCGCCGTGGAGGCCGCGGCCCAGGGCGGCCTGGCGGTCCTCCTGGTGGGCGACCCCGAGCCCGTCCAGCAGGAGTTGGCGCGCCACCGCATAGAGGGCTTGCCAATAGTTGTGGTGCCCTCGGAAGGCGTCGTCGGGGAGGGCGAGTCCCCCGTCCAGGTCATGCGGGAGAAGCCCCGGGCCTCCATCCTGGTGGCCACGGGCCTCGTCAAGGGCGGCAAGGCCGACGCCGTGGTCAGCATGGGCTCCACGGGTGCGACAATGGCGGCCTCCGCCTTCCTGCTGGGGATGATGGAAGGGATCGAGCGCCCGGCCCTGGGCGGACCCATCATTGGGCTGGCGCCCAACACGGTCATCCTGGACCTGGGCAGCAACCTGGACTGCCGTCCAAGCCAACTCCTGAGCTTCGCGACCCTGGGCTCCACCTTCGCGCGGGTATACCTGGGCGTTGCCGAGCCCAGAGTGGCCCTGCTGAGCGTCGGCGCCGAGGAGGGCAAGGGGAACCGCCAGAGCAAGGAGACGTATGAGCTCCTCAAGGCCAGCCGCCTGAACTTCGTCGGCAACGTGGAAGGGTCGGACCTCCCCCGGGGCACCGCGGACGTAGTGGTGTGCGACGGCTTTGTGGGCAACGTGGTGATGAAGCTCACCGAGAGCCTGGGCGCCGCGCTATCGGCGCTGGTCGCCCGGAGGCTGGAGGGTCTCCTCGACGCGGACAAGGTCGACAGCCTTTCCCAGGACGTGTACCGGCTGCTGAACGGCGCCGAGCAGTCCGGCGGCGGCCCCTTGTTCGGCGTGCGGGGCATCAGCATCGTGGGGCACGGAGGCGCGAAGGCGGCCGCGGTGGCGCAGGCCATCGCCACGGCGCGGCACGCCGTAGAGAGCGACCTGCTTGGGAAGATGGAGGCGGACCTGGCACAGTTGGGTGGCGCGCAGTAATCTATCTCTAGATTGCCGGCACGGAGGATTCATTGAGTGAACATGGCCGGATCGCCCTGGTTACGGGGGGGTCCCGAGGCATAGGACGCGCGATAGCGCTGCGCCTGGCCCGCGACGGAGCGCGCGTGGCCATCAACTACGTCAGACACGCCGACTCCGCCGACGAGGTGGTGAAGAGCATCACCAAACTGGGCTCCTCCGCAGTCTCGGTGCAGGCGGACGTCACCAAGTCCGAGGAGGTCAAGGCCATGTTCCAGCGGCTCCGGGAGAGCTGGGGCCCCCCGGAGATTCTGGTGAACAACGCGGGCATCATCAGGGACTCGCTGCTGGCGCGCATGAGCGAGGAGGACTGGGACGCAGTGGTGGACATTCATCTGCGGGCAACATTTCTGTGCACGCGCCTCGCGGTCCGGGACATGGTGCGCAACCGCTGGGGCCGCATCATCAACATCGGCTCCGTCGTGGGCATTGGCGGCAATATTGGGCAGTCCAACTACTCTGCCGCCAAGGCGGGGGTCATCGGTTTCACACGCTCCATAGCAAAAGAGGTGGCCACGCGGAACATCACGGTGAACTACGTGGCGCCGGGGTACGTGACCACGGACATCGTGGAGGACCTGACGCCGGAGCTCAAGGAGAAGATCCTGCAGCGGGTGCCGATGGGCCGCTTCGGCAAGGCGGAGGAGATCGCCGACCTGGTCGGCTACGTCGCCTCGGACTCTGCGAGCTACATCACCGGCCAGGTCATCGCCATTGACGGCGGCATGGTCATCAGCTGACACGCCCGCCTCGAATCTGGAAGGCCTGTCACCCCGAGCCCTGCGAACGGGTGGCGGGGATCAGCGCACCCAAGGAGCGCCCGTGAGCCAGCCATTGGAGGGTAAGGTCGCCCTGGTCACCGGCGCCTCCCGAGGCATCGGCCGCGCCATCGCCTTGGAGTTGGCGCGTCAGGGCGCCGACATCGCCTTCAACTACCTGCGCGGCCATAAGGGGGCGGCACAGGTGGAGGGCGAGGTAACGGGCCTAGGCGTTCGCTGCCTGTCCATGCGCGCCCACCTGGGCGATCCCCGTCAGATTTCGAGTCTCTTCCAGGCTGTGGGCGAAGAGTTCGGGCGGCTGGACATCCTGGTCAACAACGCAGCATCGGGGGTCCAGCGGAAGGCGCTGGACCTGGAGGAGAAGCACTGGGACTGGACGCTGAACATCAACACGCGGGCCCCGTGGCTCTGCGTGAAGGAGGCGGCGCCCCTCATGAAGGGGGGCGGCCACGTGGTCAACATCACCAGCCTGGGCTCGCAGCGCGTGCTGCCGTACTACACGTCCGTTGGGGTGTCCAAGGCCGGGCTGGAGGCCCTGACGCGGTACCTCGCCGTGGAGCTGGGACCCCTGGGCATCAGCGTCAACGCCGTAGCGGGTGGGTACGTGGAGACCGACGCCTTGGCCCACTTTCCGAACCATGAGGCCATGCTGGCCGACGCCAGAAGCGCCACGCCCGCGGGGCGTACGCTGACCCCCGAGGACATCGCCAGGGTCGCGGTGTTCCTCTGCACCGACGCCGCCTCCATGATCCGCGGCCAGGTCATTGTGGTAGACGGCGGCCTGAGCCTGGTGAGATAGCAGCCTCCCCTACTCCTCTTCCTCCGCATCCCCCCCAAGGAGAGCTAGGACAGCCGCGGTGGACAGGGCGGCTTCGGGCACCTCCGGGGCGCGCGTGACCACGCCCACGACCGCTTGGCCTCCCTCCGTGACTGCCGTGACCTGGGCGTTCGGCCGCACATGCTGGGTCCGCAGGTAGCCCAACCCGATGGTGCGTGCGGCAGCGGGGCTGTACGCGGCGCTGGTCAGAGCCCCGGCCGTGGCGCCGTCCACCAGCAGGGGCGCGCCGCTCACTGGCGCCGACCCAGGCTCGAAGGCCACGGTGACGAGATACTTCTGCACCTTGTGGTAGGTGTTGAGCCGGGCCACAACCTCCTGGCCGATGTAGCACCCCTTCACCCAGTCGATGTCCCGGCCGAGGTTGGCCTCCAGGGGATTGTAGCGCTCGTCAATCTCAGCGCCCCACTTGGGCACGCCGGCTTCGATGCGCAGTGCCTCCCACGCCGTCTGGCCCAGAGGCACGGCGCCCGCCGCGACCAGGCGATCCCAAAGCGCCACGCCCTCCGCAGCGGGCGCGACGAGGTCGTAGCCTGGCAGGCCCACAGGGTCCGACCGGACGACGAGGAGCTCGCCATCGCCCCAGGGGGCGCGGAGATTGCCGTACAGTGGCAGCTCCGCGATGCCCTCCCCCGCAACGCCGCCAACGACGGCGGCTGCTTGGGGTCCCATTACCGCAATCTGCACCGTGTCTTGGGTCAGGTCTTCCAGTGTGATCTCCTCGATGATCGCGTACTTGTCGATCCACTCGGCCACTGCCTTGGGCGTCTCCGGGGCGGTCTGGAGGAGGACACCGTCGCCGGTGCGCAGGACGCTGATCCAGTCGATGACGCGGCCCTTACCGGAGGTGAGCACGGTGGCGGCCCCATGGCCCGGTTGGAGGCCCTCGAGGTCGTTGGTGGAGATGCGGTGGAGCAGGTCTAGGGCCTCATCGCCGGTCAGCCGCACGCGCCCCAAGGGCGAGCGGTCGACGAGTACCGCGCCCTCGCGGGCGGCGCGGTACTCCGCGTCGACGCCGCCGAACGTCTGGGGGGCATCCCACCCCGAGCTCTCGGCGAAGGCCGCGCCGAGGCCCTTGTGTAGCTGATAAAGGGGGCTTCGGTTCATGATTCCTGCTCTTGCTTCAGGATTGCGGGAGGGGGTTGAGGGGGAGGTTCCGGGGCGGGAGCGCCCAAATAGAGAGGCCGCCCCAAGAACAGGCGGCCTCTTGTGTCGCGTTGGCCGATGGTCTACACGGAGAAGGAGTTGCCGCACCCACAGGCGGTCTTGGCGTTGGGGTTGTTGAATACGAACCCCTTGCCGTTGAGGCCGTCAGAGAAGTCCAGCACCATGCCCGCCAGGAAGATGTAGCTCTTCTTGGGAACGAATATCCTGATCCCTTTGTCCTGGATGACCTTATCGTCTGTCGTGGCGTCCTCCTCGATGGAGAGGGTGTACACGAGCCCGGAGCATCCGCCACCCTTGACGCCAACCTTTATGCCGAACTGGTCGTTCAACCCCTGCTTCTCGGCAAAGTAGCGGACTTTTTTGGCCGCCACGTCCGTCACCTGAATATCCAGGGGATTCCGCTCTGTTGCCGTCGTCATCCTCAGCCTCCCGTGTCTTGTTGAACACCTAGTGAGTCAGGTTTCATTATGGTGAGTGGCGTCTGGCGCTGTCAAGCGGGCGCCGGAGGGTCGCTGGCGCGACGGCCATGCAGGGGAGGGTTGCGGGGTCGCGACAGGGGTGGTGTGGGGAGGACGGCGGGTGAGGTGCGGGATTGACGGTTGTGCAAGGGTCCGAGAACGCGGGGAGGCCTCGACAATCTGCTTCCAAGGACATATGATACGGGCCAAGATGCCCCAGGGGGCCGGGGGGCCCACACGAAGTGCGGGGCATGAGTTCGCAGGAGGTGTCGATGACCACCAACGGGTACCAGCAACCCACGGACAACAAGTATTTCATGCAGGAGTATTTCCAAGAGTTTCTGGGCCGAGAAGGGATTCCCGAGATCACAGGCTACAGCGCCGACTGCCTGACCATGGAGCTTGAGCCCTGGGAACGGATGGGCGGCCGCGGCGCCTACGTGCACTTCGACGGGCGCAACACGTTCTGCACGACGTACGTGGCGGAGATCCCCGAGGGCGGACAGCTCAAGCCCGAACGGCACCTGTGCGACGAGCTCATCCACGTCGTAGCCGGCCGCGGCGCCACGACGATAGAGCTGCCCAGCGGGCAGAAGCACACCTTCGAGTGGGGAGCCGGCAGCCTCTTCGGCATTCCGCTGAACGCGCAGCACCAGCACTTCAACGGCTCCGGCACGGAGCCGGCGCGCATCGTCGGCATGAGCAGCCTGCCCCTGGCCATGAACATGTACCGCAGCGAGGACTTCATCTTCGACAACCCGTACCGCTTCGAGGAGCGGTACGGAGAGGAGCGCTACTTCCGCGGTGAGGGAGAGTTCCGCAAGGTCATGGCGGGCCGCCATCAGTGGGAGACCAACTTTGTGGCGGACCTGGCTGGATTCCAGCTGCCGGAGTGGACGCGATGGGACGCACGGGGGGCCGGCGGCAGGAGCATCCAGTTCGTCCTGGCGGACAGCGCCATGCACTCCCACGTCTCCGAGTTCCCTTCCGGGACCTACAAGAAGGCCCACCAGCGCCCCTCCGAGGCCGGCGTATACCTGGTCTGCGTCTCCGGTCACGGCTACACGCTGCTGTGGGAGCCGGGGGAGGACCCAACAAAGACACTGCGCGTGGACTGGCAGCCGGGCACCATATTCTCCAACGGACCCGGCCAGCACTACCACCAGCACTTCAACACGGCGGGACAGCCGTCGCGCTACCTGGCGCTGGGGTTCGGGGGCGTACGCCACATCATCGATGGCTCGCGCCGCCGCATCATGGAGGGCGCCGACAAGTCCGAGAAGCTGGGCGGCCGCCAGCTGGAGTACGAGGACGAAGACCCGCGCGTGCTGGAGCTCTTCGAGCGGGAGCTGGGAGAGCGCGGCCTGCAGTCCCGGATGATGGAGTTCATCGGGAGCCCCGCGTAGAGCCACCAGTCCGACGTATTTGCTTGATTACAGCGCGAAGTGACGGGGCCGGATCCTCCGGCCCCGTCACTATAAATGGACCGTGCGCGGGATAGACCGCGGAGGGACCCGCGCTCCTGTGGCGCCTGGGAACGCGGCAGCGTATCATAGCACTACACTCCGCCCGAGCGGGCCTGTGACTGAAGGAGTCCTATGTCCGACGACGTACTGGTCTCAACCGTGGATGGCATCGCCACCGTCACGCTGAACCGCCCGGACCAGCGCAACGCCATGAACCGGGGCATGTGGCAGGCCCTGGGCAGCATCTGGACGGAACTGAACGAGGACCCGGGAGTACGGGCGGTGGTCCTGACCGGCGCGGGGGAAGACGCCTTCTCCGCCGGCGCCGACATCAAGGAGTTCGATCAGCACCGGGACAACAGCGCCAAGGCCCGCTCTTGGTCCGGGGCCGTGGACGCCGCCATGTTGAACCTGGGCCGCATGACGAAGCCCACTGTGGCCCTGATCAAGGGCTACTGCGTGGGCGGCGGATGCGAGCTCGCCGCCTTCTGCGACATTCGGATAGCCGCCGATAACGCCCAGTTCGGCGTCCCCGCGGCGCGGCTGGGCATCTCCATCGGCTACGAGGAGATGCAGCGCCTCATTCAGCTGGTGGGCCTGGGCAACACGAGCTACATCCTCCTCTCTGCCCGGCTGCTCGACGCCCAGGAGGCCCTGCGCATCGGACTGGTGAACCAGGTGGCGCCGCTGGCGGAGATCGACGAATACACCTCCAAGCTGGTCAAGGGGATGACGACCCTGGCGCCCATGGCCCTCCAGGACAACAAGGAGATCATCCGCACGGTGCTGGGCAATCCGAGCTTGGAAGGGATGACGCCGGAGCAGCAGGCTCTACCATACCGCGTCTTCGACAGCGAGGACTTTGCCGAGGGGCGCCGCGCCTTCGTTGAGAAGCGCCGCCCCCAGTTCCAGGGACGCTAGCCTGCTGCCAAGCGGACGTCTTCCTGCTTCGCCGCATCGCGCCGGCGCCGCGCCTGGATAGCCCCCGCCCCCAGGCAAGACGAGCGCTCCCCCGGCCTTGGGATCTGTACTGTCCGGGACAGGAGCACTTGCCCCCGTCGCTGCCTCATGGTATCGTCTCGCCACTATGACCACACAACCGACCGGACCGCTGGACAGACTCAGGGTGGACCACATCGGGAGCCTGGTGCGCCCCAGTGCCCTGCTGGAGGCGCAGGCCAGGCGCGACCGTCAGGATGCCTCCGAGGACGATCTGCGCGAGGCGGAAGACGCGGCCATCCGGGAAGTGGTCGCCCGGCAGGAGGCCATCGGCTTCCCGGTTGTGAACGACGGGGAGTTTCGACGCCGCAACTTCCAGGACAGCTTCGGCACTGCCGTGTCCGGCTTCGACACTCCGGCTGATACGACCTCCTACCGCCAGTGGCGCACGGAGAGCAGGTCCACGCGCCACGAGCGGGTCATGTCCGGCCCCGCCATAGCTGGGCCGCCGGTGGTGACCAGGCGCGCCGCGGTCCAGCGCCTCCAGTTGACGCGCAACCTGCCCCTGGAGGAGTACCGCTTCACCGCCGGCGTGGCCCGGCAGCCCGCCAAGGTGACGCTCATCGGCCCGGACCGGGTGGCCCAGCGCTTCGACCACCAGGGATCACGCGGGGTGTACGACGGCCTGGACGACTTCACGAGCCACGTGGCGGAGATCCAGCGGCAGATGGTCGCGCAGGTGGTGGACGTGGGCTGTCCCTATGTTCAGATCGACGCACCGGGCTACACGGCGTACGTGGACCCGCCGTCACTGGCGTCCATGCGGGACCGGGGCGAAGACCCGGACGAGAACCTGGTGCGTTCATTGAAGGCGGACAACGCGGTGATCGCGGGGTTCCCCGGGGTGACCTTCGGCATCCATCTCTGCCGCGGCAACTCCCGGGCGATAGACCCGGCCACTGGTAAATTTGTTGCGCAGTGGCACCGGGAAGGGCACTACGACGCCATCGCCGAGCGGCTCTTCAACACCCTGGACCACCAGCGCTACCTGCTGGAGTACGACAGCGACCGCGCCGGCAGCTTCGAGCCCCTGCGGTTCGTCCCGAGGGACCGGATCGTCGTGCTGGGCCTGGTGAGCACGAAGACGGACGAGATCGAGACCGTGGACGGCCTCGTGCGGCGCATCGAGGAAGCCGCGCGCTACATCCCCATAGAGCAGCTGGCGCTCAGCCCCCAATGCGGCTTCGGCAGCTCCGCGGCGGAGTCCGTCCCCGTGGACGCCCAGTGGAGGAAGCTAGAGGTCATCCTGGCCACGGCCGCTAAGGTCTGGGGTGACACCTAGAGAGCCGCGCCGAATGCGATCTCGCCCTCTATCGGAGGGGATGGGGCGCGTCCGCTGCACCCTACATCCTCTCTTGCTCCGGCCCTACCCCTATGCTATGGTCTAGCCGCATTCTCCGAGTCGTGAACGAGGTCCCACTATGTCAGCACCGCCCCTGGATGGCGTCAAGGTCTTGGACTGCACGCAGTTCATGGCCGGCCCCTACTGTACGCTGATCCTGGCCGACATGGGCGCCGACGTGGTGAAGGTGGAGCGCCTCCAGGGTGGGGACGACACGCGCCGCAGCGCACCCACTATCAACGAGGTCTCCTCCCAGTTCCTGATGATCAACCGCAACAAGCGGAGCATCGCCCTGGACCTCAAGGCGCCCGAGGGGAAGGAGACGTTCAAGCGGCTCGCCAAGGGCTCAGACGTGGTGGTCCAGAACTTCCGGCCCGGCACGATGGAGGAGCTGGGGCTGGGATATAAAGACCTGAAGCCCCTGAGCGACGCGCTCATCTACTGCTCCATCTCGGGCTTCGGCCAGACGGGGCCCTACGCCCACCGCGGCGGTTTCGACCTGGTCGCTCAGGGAATGAGCGGCATCATGAGCGTTACCGGCATCCCGGACGGCCCCCCCATCAAGGTGGGGGTGCCCATCACGGACCTGGCCGCCGGGATGTATGGGGCCAATGGGGTCATGGCCGCATACATCCACCGTCTCAAGACTGGCCAAGGCCAGCACGTGGACACGTCGTTGCTGGAGGCGGGGATAGCCCTGACAGTCTGGGAGACGGGCGTGCTCTGGGCAACCGGGGAGTCGCCGTACCCCATGGGCTCCGCCCATCGAATCAATGCGCCGTACCAGGCCCTCCGGTGCATGGACCAGCCCATCACCATCGGCGCGGCCAACCAGGCCAACTGGGAGCGCCTCTGTCACGCCATGGACCGGGAGGAGCTGAGAGAGGACCCGCGCTTTGTGACCGGCCCCCTGCGCCGCCAGAACTACGAGACGCTGGCCGAGGAGCTGGAGAAGACGCTGCTGACCAGGCCCGCCGACTATTGGCTGCCCAAGCTGGAAGAGGAGGGCGTGCCAAGCGGCCCCCTGAATGACATGGCCCAGGTATACCAGGACCCCCACGTCCTGGACCGTGACATGGTTGTGGAGCTGGACCATCCGACGGTTGGGCGCGTCAGGGCCATCGGCATCCCTGTGAAGCTCTCTGAGAGCCCCGGCGCAATCCGGCGCCCCGCTCCGCTGCTCGGCCAGCACACACAGGAGGTGCTCCGGGAGCATGGCTTTAGCGACGGGGAGGTGGCCCACCTGTTGGAGTCGGGCGTCGTCCGCGAACCGGCCTAGGAGAGCGGCGCCGCAACCCGGTACCCGGGCCGCGCGCCGGAGCCCGTCTCATAAAGCCGGCGCCTCCGGATTTCCAATCTCCCGGGTCCCGTCTTTCGACAGAATAACGACGAGATGTCGCGCCGCATGACAACCACGTCACTCCCGCCCCCCTCCCCGTCATTCCCGCGCAGGCGGGAATCCAGGGCGGCGGGGCAGAGCGGGGCATCCCCCACCCATCTGTGCCACCCTCCCATTGCCCGTTCGAGTACATACGCGCTAGCATCTCCTCAACACCCCAAACAGAGAAACCAGGCCAGGGAGGTCGCCATGCCTCGAAAATTAAACAACCAAATCGTCGCCTATCTGCGCGAAATCCGTCCAGCTTCACTTTTTCGCCAAAAAAAGCAGCCGGCAATCAAGCAGGCGTAAACAATCAAATCGAGCCTGCTGCCGACAGGTGCAGCCTCAGGCGCCACCATCAGACGACTGCGACGGGGTTGGTTAAATGAGACAGGCGCGCCAGGAAGCCCATACTCTGAGCCACCTCCCCGCTGCGGGCCCAAAAGCGGGCTTGGCGGCGCACAAGAAAGACGAATCTCCCCGATGAAGATTGCGGTGATGGGCACGGGAGGCGTCGGGGGCTACTTTGGCGGGCGCCTCGCCGCCAGCGGCCAAGACGTCACCTTCATAGCGAGGGGCGACCACCTGCAGGCCATCCGGGAGCGGGGCCTCCTGGTGCGCAGCCACCGCGGCGACTTTCGCGTCGCTCCTGCTCAGGCCACCGACGACCCGGCCGCGGTTGGCCCTGTGGACGCGGTGATGTTCTGCGTCAAAGTGTGGGACACGGAGGCCGCCGCGGAGCTGGTGCGGCCCATGGTCGCCCGGGACACGGGTATAGTCTCCTTCCAGAACGGCGTGGACAACGAGGAGCGACTGGCGGCCATCCTGGAGCCGGAGCACGTGCTGGGGGGCGTGGCGTACGTGATGTCCGGCATCGCGGAGCCTGGCGTCATCCAGCAGAGCGGACCGATGGCCAAGCTGGTCTTCGGCGAGCTGCACGGCACGGCGACACCCCGCGCGGAGGCGCTTCTGGCGGCCTGCCACGGAGCGGGCATCGAGGCCGATCTGACGGCGGAGGTGCATCGGGCCCTGTGGACCAAGTTCCTCTTTCTGTGCGCCCTCAGTGGCATGACCACACTGGCCAGGAGCCCCATCGGGCCCATCCTCCAGGACCCGGACACCCGGCAGATGTTCATCGACTGCATGAGGGAGGTGGAGGCCGTGGCCAGGGCCAGGGGAATAGACCTTCCTCCCGGCATTCTCGAAGAGCAGACGGCTTTCGCCGACTCGCGTCCGCCCGAGTTCACCTCGTCCATGTACCTGGACCTGGAACGCGGCAACAGGATGGAGTTGGAGTGGCTCAGCGGCGCGGTGGTCCGCTTGGGCCGCGAGCTTGGCGTGCCGACCCCTGTGAACCGGCTCATCTATGCGGCGCTGAAGCTGCACGCCGGGGGAGGCTAGGACCCTCAGCGGAAGGCTGGCATCACGCGCTCGGCCACGAGGCGCATGCTCTTCGCCGTCGGCTCCATCTCCATGCCCGCCCAGCGCATTCGCAGCCCGGCGTGGGTCACGCCCAGGGCCCGGTAGCGCTCCAGCTCCGCCACGGTGTCCTCAACGTCGCCAATGATGAAGCGGCCCTTGGAAAGCTCCTCAAAGGGGACGTTGAAAGACTCGTTGCCCGGAAGGGCCTTGTCCTGGCCCCACTGGGCGTATGTGTCATACTTGCCGGTCAGGTAGGGTTGGCACGTCGCGAGGGCCTCCTCCCGGGTCTGCGCCACGAAGAACTCCCGCAGCATGGGGAAGAGGGTTGGGGGCGGATGTCCGGCCCCCTCTCTGGCCTGCTTGAACAGGGGCACCTGCCGCTCGATGGTGGGGAAGGCGGCGTGGGGGTTGATGTACCAGGAGTAGCCGAGCCTACCCGCCCGCTCGATGGCGGCGTCGCTGTTGGCGGCTACCCACACCGGTGGATGAGGGGACTGCACGGGCCTGATGCCAATGTGCACGCCGGAGAGATGGAAGAACCGCCCGTGGAAGGTGACCTCCTCGCCTGTCCAGAGCCGCTCCATGACCTCCAGCAGCTCCACCATGCGGGCCACGCGTTGGTTGCGGACCACCCCGAAGGCTTCATACTCCTCGTCGCGGTAGCCCAGGGCCACAGCCAGGTTCACGCGGCCACCGCTGATCACATCCAGGGTGGCGACCTGCTCCGCCATGTCGACGGGGTTCTGGAGGGGCAATACAGCGGTGAAGACCAGGTCCATGCCCTCGGCCTCGGCTGCCAGGCGCGCCATGACCGGCAGGGGTTGAAGCATCTGGTACGGGTGGCTCAGGTAGTGTTGCCCGGCGTAGAGGTAGTCGAAGCCCAGCTCACGGGCCAAGCGCACCAACTCCACGACCTCCTGGAACCGGCGCACCATGTCTGAACCGGGCGGCTGCTGCAGCATTCCGCTCATGGCAAGTCCAAACTTCATTGCACTTCTCCCTTGATATCCGCAGGTTCCTGCGACCGGCTCCGGGCATTCGCCAGCCGCAACAGGACTGTGGCGTTGGTCAGGACAGCCAGCACCAACAGAGTGGCCAATCCCTGCCCCAGCAGGGCGCCAATCATTACGAGGAGAAGGCGGGCGTCCCGGGCGCCCAGGAAACCGGCAACGCCCTGGAAGGCGCCGCCCAGGGAGGCTTCCGCACGAGCTCGCGTGTAGCTCACCATGAGGGCGCCCACAATGGCCATGAGGCCAACACCCACGGCAACGCCCAGCGACACACCGACCTCATACTCGACGGTCCAGTAGGTCAGGCCGCCGATAATGGCCACGTCAGAGTACCGGTCCAGTACGGCGTCAAAGAAGCCGCCGAAGCGCGTGGCCATGTCCTTGAGGCGCGCCACGTCCCCGTCCACCCCATCCACGATGGAGGAGAACTGTGCCGTCAGCCCCGCCCACAGGTTGTAGCCGCCAAGGAAGAGGCCCATGGAGGCCAGGGCGATGAGAAAGCTGACCACGGACACCTGATTTGGAGTTACGGGGGTCTTTGCTACCAGTCTCGCTATCGGCCGGGAGAATCGCCGGTTGAGGTACCGGGAGACTATCCCGTCATAGGATGCCTTGGGTGCATTCAAGAACCCCCTCCCACCACCCTCTCACGCACGTAGACCAGGTCTTCCCAGGTGTCAACGTCGTGCCAGAAGAACCCTGAAATGTCGCAGGCGTGGAGAGGATGGCCCTGGCCTATCATCCAGGTGATTCCCTGGCTGAGCTCGTACTCCGCGCGCGCTTCCTGCAGGAGGCAATCCATGGCATCGAAGATGTCATACGTGAGGCGGAATGCCCCCGCGTCGATGCCGCTCCAGGTGTCCAGGCTCTTTCCGATATGGGTGATGAGCCCATCAGGGCTGACCTGGACCCGTGTGCCTTCCTCCACGTGGCGCTCAGAGGGCGCAAAGTCAACCGCGAGGGCGTTGGCCTTCTCTGGAGCACCCAGCAGCTGCTGCAGCACGCCCGGAGAGACCATGTGGTCGCCCATGGAGAGGAGGAAGGGTTCGCCCCTGGTGAAGCGTCTGGCCACGTTGACCGAGAGGGCGTTCCCCCAGACGTAGTCCGGGTTGACGACGTAGCTGATGCGCACGCCGTACCGTGAGCCGTCGCCCAGCCATTCCTTGAGCGCCTCGCCGCGGTATCCAATGATAACGGCCAGATCGGTGACGCCTACTTCCCAGAAGGCGTCCAGCGTGTACTCGATAACCGTGCGCTCACCCACAGGAAGGAGCACCTTGTGCCGCCGCCTGCTGTGGTTAGAGAGCCGCGTGCCCTGACCTGCGGCCAAGATAACACCTCTCATGAGACCCCCCTGTCAGCCTGAACAAAGCAAGCCATAGCTCGCCTTCGCTCAAACGACTCGTGATGGGTATCGGTGCCCACGTTGCCGGGGCTAGAGAACACTCAGCGGAGTCCCCTCGTGTCCGTAAACACAACCTCGCTGAGCGGCATTCAGTGACTTGGGCTCGGCTCCTTGGTTTGCCGGTCCTGAGGCAGGACGGATAGTGTGCCCCGGTAGGCGATGGCCCCAGCGGTGATGGGCGCGTACTCCCCGCGTCTGCGGAAGACCTCACAGGCCCCTTCCCGTGAGAATCCCGCCGGACAGTGTGCATAAGGGCCCAGGGTCTGGCTATCGATGGCCCTGCTCGGGTCGAAGGCGCGTCCGCTCCACCGCCTCGCTATGAGGCTGTGCATTGGATGCCTCGTTATGACAATCTTCTCCATGCTGCTTCACCGCTGGGCGCTTCACGTGTGTTCCGGAAGCAGCCCGCATTCTACGCTGCCCGGCAATCCCCCTAGGTCTGGAACACCCTGGGGCGGAAGGACTCCGGGTGCTTGTCCACCCACTTCCAGAAGTACTCCCAGGGCTCGAAGATCTCCCCCTCTTTGCGCCGCTCCCAATGGCCACGCAGAAAGTACATGGGAATGGTCTGCGGGTTGCCGATGAGCATAGCGCGCCAGGTGATTTCCGCCTCATACTCAACCTGGATGGCGTCCATGGTGGTCATCTCCAGGTTCGGTCCGGCGAAGACCATACCGTGGTTTACCAGGTGGACTCCCAGGGCGTCTCCCAGGGCGCCGGCCACCAGCTTGCCCTGGCTCTGGCTCCGGACCAGCGCCTTGTCCTCATCGAATACGGGCAGCGGTTCCGCCACGGAGTATGAGAACTGCGTGCCCAGGACGGGCAGGATGGTCTTGCCGGTCATGCCCATCATGCTGGCCCACTTCTGGTGGGTATGGATCACTGCGCCCACGTCCGGCTTGGTCCGGTAGATCTCGGCGTGGATGGGCCACTCGCTGACGCGGGTGATATCGTCCCGCTTCCCCTCGACGATGTTGCCCTCCAGGTCCATGGTGATGACGTCCTCCGCTCTGACGCGGCTCATGTGGATATGGGGCCAGGACTTGATCAGGAAGCGGTCCGTGCCGGGAATGCGGGCGCTGGAGTGGCCGCGGGTGGTGCACAGACCGGTGAGGTAGAGGAGGCGGTGGGACACGGCCACGGTCTCCTTGAGCTCATCCATATTGGGCGTTCTCGTCGTCATTGGCTCCCCTCTCGCGCCTATGCATCCAGCGCGTGCGAATCGCTAGAACTGGATGCCGCGGTCCCGGACCGCATCCGGGTGCTCGTCCACCCAGGCTTGATCGGCCCAGTCCCTTCGGGCAGCGCCTTCCCGACGGTCCCAGGCGCCCGCTTGGCCCGAGTAGCGTTGGTCGATGGCGTCACGCATAAAGATGGTGGGAATGGTCTCTGGTCCACCGGCCAGCATGCCGTGCCAGGTCACCTCCGCCTGGTACTCGGCGTGGGCGGCGGCCATGACGGCCCTTTCGACGCTGCGGCCCACAAAGACCATCCCGTGGGTCCGCAGGTGGCAGGCCACGTGATGCCCCAGGGTTTCAGCGACCAGCTTCGCCTGTTGCACTTCTGTGACGATGGCGAAGCTCTCGTCATACACGGGCCAGGGCTCCGCCGCCAGGGCGGCGTCCGGCGCATGGATCACGGGCAGCACGGGCTTTCCCGCGATGCCGAAGATGGTGCACCACTTCTGATGGGTGTGGATCACGGAACCCACCTCAGGGCGGCGCTTGTAGATCTCCGTGTGCAAGCACCATTCCGACACCCTGGTTGTGAACTCCTCGCCCACCTCAATGACGTTGCCCTCCAGGTCGATGATCATCAGGTTCTCCGCCTGGACCCGGTCCATGCTCACGTGGGGCCTGGCTTTGATGATGACCTGGTCCGTTCCGGGTATGCGCGCGCTGACGTGGCCCAGGTATGTGGTGAGGCCGTAATGGTGTAGGAGCCGGTTCCCCAGGGCAACCTCCTCCTTCATGGCCGCGACAGCTTCCGCCGACGGCACTCCGTGACCTTGAGCCATTATTCCCCTCCTGATACGTGACCAATCCCATGGGCCATCTGTTCCGAGCCTACTGAAGCGGCGCGCGTTCCGGGTGGTGGCAGCGGCTCAAGCGCCCCTCACAGCTGCTCACTCAGAGCGGGCTATTCCCCCTCCCCGTCGCCGAAACCGGACCATCACATGGCATCCCCCCAAGGGGGGACAAACAGTTCGGGCGCGTCTCAAGCAAGCTTCAGCGCCCTGGCGATGTTCCCGCCGAGGATGTTCTCCTTGTCCTGGTCGGATAGACCTTCCATCTCCATGAGCCCGGCCGCCGTCGTCGGGTAGGTGGATGGAGGGTGCGGATAGTCGCTGCCGATAACGAAGTTGTCGCTGCCGATGGCCGCCACGGCGTTAGGCAGACAGAACTCGTCAGGCTCCACAGCCACCCAGCAGCTATCCTTGATGTACTCGCTGGGCGCCCTCGTGATGCGTGCGCACTGGGGTTCCACCTTGTAGACGCGGTCCAGCGTGTACATGAGCCACGGAAGCCAGGAGCCGCCCGCCTCGAAGAAGCAGAACCTCAGGTTAGGGAACTCCTTGAGGACACCGCCCAGAGTCAGGCTGGCCATACCCACCATGTACTCGAAGGCGAAGCCCAGGTAGTTGCTGACGTGCATCCTGCGAAGCCGGTCCCCGCCCAGGGTATGGGTGGTGGGGATGTGGTCGTTGACCTGGCAGGCGAAGGGGTTGTGATGAACGTAGAGCAGGGCGTCCAGCTCCGCAACGGCCTCCCAGAAGGGGTACAGCTCAATGGAGTCGTAGTTGCGTCCCACCCAATTCCCATTGATGGTGATGGCGCGCAGCCCCAGCTCCTCTACGGCGCGGCGGGCCTCCTTGGCAGACTCCTCGACGTCTGCGAAGGGAACGATGGCCGTCCCAATGAACCGGTCCGGGCGCTTGCGCTGCGCGGCGGCAGAGGCGTTGTTGAAAGCCTTGCAGATCGCTAGCCTGACCCCGGGGTCAGGCAGCCTGGCGACGGGAGAGCCGAAGGGATTGGCGAACACGCCATCCGGGATGAGCACCTGCATGTCGAATCCCGTTTCAAGCAAGAGCTCGGCCCGATCGTCCACGTTGCCGTGGCCCACAGGTTGGCCGGCGCGGCCAGCCTGTGCCGCCTGGGTGAGGGACGACACGCTTCCCGTGCGCTGACCGGCGACCGTTGCGCCGAAGCCACCGCGGCGTGCTGCCGGGTCCATGAAGACGCCGGCGTCCCGCAGGATCATGTCCAGGGCTCTTTCCGAGAAGCCGGGGAGCAGCTCCTTGAGGTCGCCGTAGTCGGACATGGGGTGAAAATGGCTATCGGCGTCGATCTTCTTCGCCTTGACGGCGGTGGTCATGTGACATACCTCCTGTATTGCCCGCGGCAGTGTGCCCGCAGCGCCGCTTGTGCGGGTTGGCGATCGTTGGCCGCGGCGCCCCAAGGTGCGCTGCGGCCGGACGCTACGCGACGGGCAGGGGCTCTATCTTGCCCTCGGCGATCTCCTGTAGCCGCTCCTCGGAGACAGGAAAACCGAACATCTCGTTGCGCATACGGAGCCGCTGCTGGCAGATGGCGCTCACCATGTCCCGCACTCGCTGCCAGTCCTCCGGCGTCTTGGCCGCCTCGGGGACCTCACCGGCGCCGTGCTCCTGGTGTTCCAGCTCATCGGTGTACACCTGGGCGCAGACCCCGGCCACCTTCTCCAGGAAGGGGTCCCCCGTGAGCTTCATGCCAACCAAGAAGATGGCTGAGCGCCCGCCCTCCGTGAAGTCAATAGCGGCCTCGCCCAGGTCCCCGGCCGTCTCGCGGCAGTGGGAGCGCACCTGCTGAAGCTTGCGGTCCTCGAGGGTCTGGTAGTTGGGCAGCCCCTGGAAATCGATCTTCTCGCCGGACAGCTCCTCCAGGAGGTCGGCGAACATGGCGTAGTGGCTGAACTCCTGGTGGAGGACCAGGGCCGTGCGGAGGAACTCCTCGCGGCCAACCTGGCTCTCCAGCCTGGCGTGCTGCTCCCGGAGCCGCTCCACAAGGCCGAGGATGATGCCGCCTGGGTTGGCCAGGAGGCCGGAGCCGTACATCTCCTTGTACACCTGGAGGCGCAGCCATAGCAGGTGCTCCTCCTTGGAGCGCGGCCTCTGGAAGAAAGCGGACACGATCTCCGCCTCGCCGGCCCAGTACCGCTTACCGAGCTCGGCCAGTTCCTCTGACTCCCTTTGAATCTCTGGTTGGTCCATCCTCACTCCTGTTCGCCAACGGAGCATGGGGGCAGCGCGTGATTGCCGCCACCCAAGACGTGGGCTAGCTCCACTTGGCGAAGGCCATGGCGCAGCCGGTCCCGGCCGGCGATCGGTAGCACGGGACGTAGTCGAACAGATCCATGTCCAACTCTTCCGCCGCTCCCGAAACGACAAGCCAGTTGCGGGTCTCCGAGGTGCCTGCATTGAGGCGTTCCCGCGGCAGGGCCGAGAGCGTATCCGCGTCGTTCTCTTTCATGGCCTTGAGGCCTCTGCGGTCCAACTCCTCGTCAACGACGAAGTGGCTGAGCCCGCCGGAGGCGATGATCCCCACCCGGGCGTTGCTGTCCCAGGACTCTACGGCGTTGCGCAGGGCCCGGCCCAGCTCATAGCAGCGCTTGGGGGTGGGCTGGTTGGGCGGGAAATAGGTGTTCAGCATAATGGGGATGGTTGGAACGGCGCTCCCGTTCATGATCCGGTTGTAGACGAAGCCGAATGCGTGGCCAATGCCCTGTCCCTCTACTAGGTAGCGGGAGTGGGCGACGTCGAAATCCTGGTCGATGAACGACTCGATGAGATGTCGGCCAAGGCCTGCCTCTACGGGGTAGCGCTTCTCCTCATGCCCGTAAGCCCAGGCAGCCACACGCGCGGCCTCCGGGGCCTGGTCGGAGACCTCTCTGGGCTTGCCAAGGACGGAGTCGCCCCAGTAGACGCAGATTGCGGGCATGTTGTCGTTGTGGATGATCTCGTCCTGGTCGTCGCCAACCATGATGAGCACGTCGGGGGTTTCGGCGGCGAAGGTCTCCGCAACCTTGGCGATGCCGCGCTGGTTGGCGTCATGCCTGGCTTGCATCTTCTCCGGCGTGATTTCCTTCACGATGTACGAGTCCGCTTGGGCGAGGAGCTCCTCATAGGTGAGGAGGGTCCCGTCCCGGGGCGAGAACAGGTTGGTCCTCCGTGTATCACCCTCTGCCCTTAGGTGCCACTTCTCGGGGGGGGTGTTGAGCTGGGGGCTGTGAGATGTGCCCAGCCCCAGTACGAGCTTCGCCATCCCTCTTCTCCTTCCATGCCTTTTTCTATCGTGCTTACGAGATTACTGCTTGATTACCACAGCACCCTTTGGCGTGTCAATACGAGGCTCGGAGTGCGGCGGCAGCACAAGCGGCCGAGCGCGCCCAACCCCGGCGAACGCGCCCGGTGCTTCAGGCGCTGCTCTGGTCTTCTCTCTTCGGGCAGGCCCCCCTTTGCAAGATTGCCTCGCTCATCCCCCTCCGGGAGGATCTCTTCCGGCATGCACCCAACCGACCAGCCGTGCAGGCGCTTCCGAGCTATTGCCTCCCCAGGCCCCAGACACCCCTGGCGGGCGAGAATCGCGGTGTGGGGGCGCAACTGGACGGGCCTGTGGAGCGTTGCCCCTAGACCCACGCCTTCAGGTTGACGCTGGGGAGGCTGGTCGCCCCCATGAGGTACTTGTCGATGCAGTGGGCGGCCTGCCGGCCCTCGGCAATGGCCCACACCACCAACGATTGTCCCCGTGCCATGTCGCCCGCGGCGAAGACTCCCGGCACGCTGGTCATCCTATCGTCATTTGTCTTCACGTTGCCGCGGGGGTCCAGCTCCACGCCCAACTGCTCCAGCATCCCCTCATGCTGCGGGTGGATAAACCCAAGGGCGAGCAGCACCAGCTCCGTCTCGATCTCGAACTCGCTGCCGGGGACCTCGTTCATGGTGGGGCGGCCAGATTCGTCGGGTGGTCCCCACTCGATGCGCGCGCCATGGAGCTTGTGCACGCGGCCCTCGGCGCCGGAGAAGCTCTTGGTGAGGATGCTGAAGTCCCGGAGGCCGCCCTCCTCATGGGCGTGGGAGCTGCGAAGGATGAGGGGCCAATAGGGCCATGGGTTGTTGTCGCGCCGGCCCTGGGGCGGCTCCGGGAGGATCTCGAACTGATAGACAACCTCGGCGCCCTGGCGGTGGGCCGTGCCCAGGCAGTCGGAGCCGGTGTCGCCGCCGCCGAGGATGACAACGCGCTTCCCCTCGGCCGAGATGCGCTCGTTGGACGGCGCCTTTTGGCCAGTGTTCAGGCGATTCTGCTGAGTCAGGAACTCCATGGCGAGGTGAACGCCGCTGAGTTCCTCGCCGGGGATGTTGAGGCGCCGGGCTACCGTGGACCCTCCGGTCAGGCAGATGGCGTCGAATTCGCTCTGGAGATCGGAGACCGGTACGTTGACACCCACGTTGGCGCCGGTCCGGAAGACGACGCCCTCCTCTGCCATGACCTCCACCCTGCGCCGCACCACGCCCTTGTCCAGCTTGAAGTCCGGGATGCCCAGGGTCAGCAGTCCGCCGATTGACTCGTCCCGCTCGAAGACGGTGACCCGGTGTCCGGCGCGGTTCAGCTGCTGTGCGGCGGCGAGGCCGGCGGGGCCGGAGCCCACGACGGCGACCTGCTTGTCCGTGCGCTCACGCGGCGGTTCGGGCGTGATCCACCCCTCGCTGAAGCCCCGGTCGACGATGGCCTTTTCGATGTGCTCGATGGTGACGGGCTCTTCGTTGATGGCGAGCACGCAGGAGGCCTCGCAGGGCGCGGGGCAGATGCGACCGGTGAACTCGGGAAAATTGTTGGTGGCGTGGAGGGCGTCCAGGGCATCCTTCCATCGCCCTTTGTAGACCATGTCGTTCCAGTTAGGAATGAGGTTTCCCAGGGGGCAACCCCGGTGGCAGAATGGGAGGGCGCAGTTCATGCACCGCGCGCCCTGGTTGCGCGCCTGCGTCTCGGCCCACTCCTCGTAGAACTCACGAAAGTCCCCGATGCGTTCGGCGGCGGCACGGCGCCTGAGGGGCTCCCGCTGGAACTCCATGAAGCCGGTGACCTTACCCACTTGGCACCGCTTGCAACGCGGCACGCTTCCTGGCTTCCACCACGTGCCGGTAGTCCCGGGGGTACACTTTCACAAACTTGGGCAGCATGGCGTCCCACGCATCGAGGACGCGCTGCGCGTTGGCGCTGCCCGTGTACTGGAGGTGCCTCTGAATGAGGAGGCGGAGCTCCGCCTGGTCTTCCTGCTCCGCCACAGGTTCCAGGTCCACCATTTCGCGGTTGCAGCGCTGGTCAAAGCTGCCCTTCTCGTCAAGCACGTAGGCGATGCCTCCGCTCATGCCGGCGGCGAAGTTGCGGCCGGTGGGCCCCAGGACCACCACGCAGCCGTTGGTCATGTACTCGCAGGCGTGGTCGCCCACTCCCTCTACAACGGCGTGGGCGCCGCTGTTGCGCACGCAGAAGCGTTCCCCAGCGATGCCGCGGATGAATATCTCGCCCCCGGTTGCACCGTAGAGCACCACGTTGCCTACGATGATGTTCTCTTCCGCGACAAAGGGCGACTCCTCCGGAGGGACCACCACCAGCCGCCCGCCGGAGACGCCCTTGCCGAAGTAGTCGTTGGCGTCGCCCTCCAGCGTGAAGGAGACGCCCTTGGCCAGGAAAGCGCCGAAGCTCTGGCCCGCGGAGCCTTTGAAGGAGCACTGAATGGTGTCGTCCAGGAGGCCGTCCTCTCCATACCGCTTGGCGACCTCTCCGCTGAGCATGGCCCCGACGGTGCGGTTGGCGTTGCGGATGGGCGCGTCAATGCGCACGGGCTTCTGGTGCTCCAGGGCCCGCTTGGACTTGGCAATGAGCTCATGGTCCAGGGCCCTGTCCAATCCGTGGTCCTGCGACTGGCAATGATGTGTGGCCACGTGCTGCGGGGTGTCCGGCATGGCCAGGAGATCCGATAGGTCTATGCCCCGGGTCTTCCACCAGTGCTCAACGGCCCTGGTGGTCTCCAGCCTGTCGGTCCGCCCGACCATCTCGTTGACGGTGCGAAAGCCAAGCTGTGCCATGATCTCCCGGAGCTCCTCCGCCACGAAGAAGAAGTAGTTGATGAGGTGCTCCGGCTGGCCCACAAACCGCTTGCGCAGCTCCGGGTCCTGGGTGGCGACGCCCACGGAGCAGGTGTTGAGGTGGCACTTCCGCAGCATGATGCAGCCCTGGGTGACCAGGGCGGCCGTGGCGATACCGAACTCGTCGGCCCCCAGCAGACAGGCGATGGCCACGTCCCGTCCCGTCTTGATTTGGCCGTCCGCCTGCACCACGATGCGCCCACGCAGATCGTTCTGCACAAGCACCTGTTGGGTCTCGGCTATGCCCAGCTCCCAGGGGAGTCCCGCGTGTTTGATGGACGACTCCGGGGACGCGCCGGTGCCCCCGCTGTCCCCGCTGATGAGCACGACGTCGGCGTGGGCCTTGGACACGCCCGCGGCGATGGTCCCCACACCGACCTCAGCCACCAGCTTTACATGGATGCGGGCCTCTTGGTTGACGTTCTTCAGGTCATGAATGAGCTGGGCCAGGTCCTCAATGGAGTAGATGTCATGGTGCGGGGGTGGAGAGATGAGCTCCACACCGGGCGTGGAGTGCCGCACCCAGCCGATGTACTCGTCCACCTTGTGCCCGGGAAGTTGGCCGCCCTCACCGGGCTTCGAACCCTGGGCCATCTTGATCTGGAGGTCTGAGGCGTTGACCAGATAGTTGGTGGTGACGCCAAAGCGCCCCGAAGCCACCTGCTTGATGGCGCTGTGGCGACGGTCGCCGTTGGCGTCCGGGGTGTAGCGGTGGTAGTCTTCGCCGCCCTCACCGCTGTTGCTGCGCGCGCCAATACGGTTCATGGCGATGGCCAGGCTCTCGTGGGCCTCCCTGCTGATGGCGCCCAGGGAGATCGCCCCCGTGGCAAACCTCCTGACGATCTCCTCGACAGGTTCCACATCGTCCACGGAGATGGGCTCGTCCAGGGGTTTGAACTCCAAGAGGCCCCGCAGCGTGCAGAAACGGCTCTCGTAGGCGTTGGCCAGGGCGGCAAACTCCCGGTACACCTTGGCGTCATTGGAGCGTGCAGCGTACTGGAGCTTGGCGATGGTGTCGGGGTTCCACATGTGGTACTCGCCATCGCGGCGCCAGTAGTAGCTGCCGCCCTCGTCCAGGTCAGGGTTGGCCGCAACCTCCGTCTCCGGGTACGCCCGCTGGTGGCGACGGAGCACGTCGCGCTCTAGGGTGTCGATGCCAATCCCGTCGATCCGGGAGGCCGTCCAGGTGAAGTACTTGTCCACCAGGGGCTCGCTCAGGCCTACGGCTTCAAAGATCTGGGCCCCTCTATAGCTATGGATGGTGGATATCCCCATCTTGGAGATGACCTTCAGCAGCCCCTTGTTGAGGGCCTTCACGTAGTTCTTCTGGGCTGTCTTGGCATCCACCAACTCCGGGAAGACACCCTGATGCGCCATCTGGCACAGAGTCTCAAAGGCCACGTAGGGATTGACCGCCGCGGCGCCGTAACCGATGAGCAGGGCGAAGTGGGCCACCTCACGGGGCTCGCCGGACTCCACGACCAACCCCGCCCTGGTGCGTGTGCCCTCCCGGACCAGGTGATGGTGCACCCCCGCCGTGGCCAGCAGGCTGGGGATGGGGGCGTGCTCGGCGTCCGCCCCCCTGTCGGACAGGATGATGATGCTGTAGCCGTCCTCGATGGCGCGCGAGGCCTGCCGGCAGAGCTCCTCCATGGCGCGCTCCAGGCTGCCTTCGCCCTCGGACGGATGGAACAGTGCGGGCAGGGTGATGCTCCTCACGCCGGGTCGATCCACCCGGCGGACCTGCTCCAGCTCAGCGTTGGTCAGGATGGGTGTCTCCAGCCTGAGCTGCCGAGCATGCTCCGGGGTCTCTTCAAAGATGTTCAGCTGAGCGCCGATGCACATGCTGAGAGACGTCACCAGCTCCTCGCGGATGGCATCCAGGGGCGGGTTGCTCACCTGGGCGAAGAGCTGTTTGAAGTAGCTGAAGAGGAGCTGGGGCCTCTCTGAGAGTACGGCCAGGGGCGCGTCGTTGCCCATGGAACCCACGGGCTCCGCGCCTACAGCCCCCATAGGCTCCAGCAGCATACGCAGGTCCTCCTGGGTGTACCCGAAGGCCTGTTGCAGGTCTACCAGACTCTGGGAGTCCATTCCGTCCTGGACGTGCTCGGGCTCGGGCAGGTCTTCCAGTCGGACCATGTTGTCCTTGAGCCATTGGCCGTAGGGACGGCGATTGGACAGCTCTGACTTGATAGCGTCGTCGTCCACGATGCCGCCGCGTTCGGGGTCCAAGAGGAACATGCGGCCGGGGTAAATCCGCTCCTTGAACCGGATCCTCTCTGGCGGGACGTCCAAAACACCCACCTCAGAGGCCATGACCAGCAGGTCGTCGCTGGTCACGAAATACCGGAAGGGGCGCAGGCCGTTGCGGTCCAGGACTGCGCCCACGCGAACGCCGTCGGTAAAGGCGATGAGGGCGGGGCCATCCCAGGGCTCCATCATGCAGGCGTGGTACTCATAGAGGTCCCGCTTCTCCTGAGCCACCTGGACCTTGTCGCCCGTGGCTTCAGGAATGAGCATCATCATCACGTGGTGGATTGGCCGGCCCGTTTGCAGCAGCAACTCGATGGCATTGTCAAGGGAGGCGGTGTCACTGGCGCCGGGGGTGATGATGGGGAAGAGCTTGGCCATCTCATCGCCGAAGAGGGGGGAGGCCATGCTGTCCTGACGGGCCACCATCCAGTTGATGTTGCCGCGGAGGGTGTTGATCTCCCCGTTGTGGACGATGTGCCGGTAGGGGTGCGCCAGCTTCCAGGAGCCCAGGGTGTTGGTGCTGAAACGTGAGTGAACAAGGGCGAAGGAGCTGACCATGGCCGGGTCACTCAGGTCCCGGTAAAACCCCTTGAGCTGGGTGCCCATCAGGAGCCCCTTGTAGACCACCAGCTTGGAGGAGAGGCTGCATATGTAAAAGGTCTCGGTGTCATTGATGCCGGAGTCACGGACCCTGCTCTCGATGACGTTGCGGATGACGTACAGCTTGCGGCCGAATTCTTCCTCGTCTGCGGCGGCCGCGCCCCGGCCTAGGAAGAACTGGCGGATGTGCGGTTGGCAGTCCCGGGCCACCCATCCGATGTTGGCGGCGTCCACGGGAACATCGCGCCAGGCGAGGAACCGCTGGCCTTCGTCTTGGGCGGTCCTCTCGATGATGGCCTCACACTGAGCACGCTCGGCGGGGTCCTGGGGCAGAAAGACGACGCCGACGCCGTACTCGCCGGGGGGCGGCAGGTCGATGCCCTGCTTCGCCAGCTCCGTGCGGAAGAGGTCGGCGGGCATCTGGAGGAGAATCCCGGCGCCGTCGCCGGTGTCGGGGTCGCTGCCGCAGGCGCCCCGGTGGGCCAGGTTCACGAGGACCTCGACGCCCTGATCGATGATCTGGTGCGACGCGATGCCCTTGACATTGGCTACGACGCCCACACCGCAGGCGTCGTGCTCAAACTCGGGCCGGTACAGGCCCGCTGGCTTCGACTTCGAAACTGCTGCCACCGAAAGCTCCTCACGCGGCCAGGCAGATGCGTGCGCTGCCAGGCCGTTTTGACTGCCTATTTCACGTATCCTAGTGTATTCATCCCTCGGAGGAAAGGCGTCGACCCTATGCCGTGGTCACGGCGCGGCGTAGTCAACGCGATTGGCTCCTTCTCCGCCCTGTCCTCCCTGAACCTTGTTTGGCCAGCTACTTCTTCGC
Source organism: Dehalococcoidia bacterium (assembly GCA_965247615.1). Taxonomy (GTDB): domain Bacteria; phylum Chloroflexota; class Dehalococcoidia; order Lucifugimonadales; family UBA1127. The sequence continues at coordinate 72,347 of OZ252022.1, forward strand.
TCCCCGCGTGCTTGGTTGGCTTGCAGCCGAGCTTACAGCTTTGGGAGGTAACGTTGGACCTCGCTGTCCGTCACCTCTGCCCGGTACTTGTCCCACTCAATGCGTTTGTTGGTCAGGAGCATGGACAGCACGTGCTCCCCCAGGGCTTCGTGGAGCAGGTCGCTGTCCTCGGCCGCTTGCATGGCCTCCAGCAGGGTGCCGGGCAGGGAACCGATGCCCCTGATGGCGCGCTCCGACTCGCTGATGGAGAACACATCCTCCTCCACGGGCGGCGGCAGCGGGTATTCGCGCTGGATCCCAGCCATGCCCGCGGCCAGCAGGACCGAGAAGGCCAGGTAGGGGTTGCAGGCCGCATCCGGCGCGCGGTACTCCAGCCGCACGGAGTCCTCCCGGCCCAACTTGTACGCGGGGACGCGGATCAGGTCCGACCGGTTGACGCTGGCCCAGGAGATATGGACCGGCGCCTCATAGCCGGACACCAGCCGCTTGTAGGAGTTCACCCACTGGTTCGTGATCAGTGCGGTCTCACGCGCATGGCGAAGCAGACCGGCCATGAAGCCGCGGGCCAGCGCTGAGAGCTTCAGAGGGTCGCCGGCGTCATAGAATGCGTTGCCCCCGCCCCGGAAGAGGGACAAGCCCAGGTGCATCCCGGAGCCGTTCATGCCCGCCGCCGGCTTGGGCATGAACGTGGCGTAGACGTCATTGCTCAGCGCCACCTCCTTGATGACGAGACGGGAGGTGATGACGCTGTCCGCCATGGTGAGGGCATCCATGTACTGAAGCACGATCTCATGCTGACTGGGGGCGGCCTCGTGGTGGGAGTACTTAACCGGGATGCCCATCTCCCCCAGGGTGAGGACCGTTTCCCGGCGCAAGTCCGTGCTGTCGGCAGCGGAGGACTGATCGAAGTATTCTCCCTGGTCCAAGGGCGAGGCGGAGTTGGCGTCCCTGAAGTAGAAGTACTCCAGCTCCGGCCCCACGTAGAACACGAAACCCAAATTGGCGACGCGCTCCAGATTCCGCTTGAGCACGTAGCGGGGGTCTCCCGCGAAGGGCTCTCTCAGAGGAGTAAGCACGTCGCAGAACATGCGGGCCACGGCCTTTTCCCGGGGCCGCCAGGGAAGGATGCGGAATGTGGTGGGGTCCGGCAGGAGCACCATGTCCGACTCATCCACGCGAGCAAACCCCTGGATGGACGAGCCGTCGAAGCCGACGCCTCGTGTGAGGGCGTCCTCCAGCTCCTCCACGGTCGTGGCGACGCCCTTGAGGTGCCCCAGGATATCGGTAAACCAGAGACGCACGAACTTGACGTCGTTCTCCCGCGCGCTGTGGAGGACGTAGTCAATAGCTGCCCTGTCGTGTTGCACTGCCATCGGGACTCCCTGGTGCTCCTCGCCGGCTTACCGCCGCCGGCGCAAAGATTGCGAATGAGTGAGCAGGCCGGTGAGAGCGAAATGGAATTATAGCGAGGCTCTTCCCGCTATGTAAAGGCGTGGGGTTCCCGCTCCCGGCAGCGGAAAGGCTCTGTCCGCGGCACCTCACGAAAGAAAGGGGAGGGGCCTGCCCCGCAGTAGAGGCGGCCCCTCCCTTGGCTGCGGAGTAGGCCCTACGCGTCGAAGTACAGGAAGAACTCGTGGGGGTGGGGCCGCAGGCGCATGGGGTCCACCTCTCGGCTGAACTTGTAGTCCACATAGGTGTCAATGAGGTCCTGGGTGAACACACCGCCTTCCAAGAGGAACGCGTGGTCACGCTTCAGGGCGTTCAAGACCTCCTCCAGGCTGCCCGGAGTCTGCTTGATGCGCCGAGCCTCCCGGGGGGGCAGGTCGTACAGGTCCTTATCGAGGGGCTCACCGGGGTGGATCTTGTTCTTCACGCCGTCCAACCCAGCCATGAGCATGGCCGCGAAGGCCAGGTAGGGGTTGCACGTGGGGTCGGGGGCGCGGAACTCCACGCGCTTAGACCGCGGGTCGTTGAAGTAGGCAGGTATGCGGGCGCAGGCGCTGCGGTTGCGCTGAGAGTAGGCCAGGTTCACCGGCGCCTCGTAGCCCGGCACCAGCCGCTTGTAGGAGTTGGTCGTCGGCGCGCAGAAGGCGAGGAGGGCGGGGGCGTGGCGCAGCAGCCCGCCGATGTAGTACAGGCCAAAGTCCGATATCCCAGCGTACCCCTCGGGGTCCGAAAACAGGTTGTCGTTCCCCTTCCAAATGCTCTGGTGGACGTGCATGCCGGAGCCGTTGTCGCCGAACACGGGCTTGGGCATGAATGTGGCGACCTTCCCGTGCGCCCGGCAGATGTTCTTGGTGATGTACTTGTACACCATGACGTTGTCCGCCATGCGGGTAAGAGCATCGAAGCGCATGTCGATCTCGGCCTGGCCCCCCGTCGCTACCTCGTGGTGGTGTTTTTCCACGTGGATGCCGAATTCCCGCAGCGCCATGGAGATCTCGGACCGGAGGTCCTGCATCGTATCGAACGGCGGCGTCGGGAAGTAGCCCTCTTTGGGCCGCGGCCGGTACCCCAGGTTGAATTCGCCTGTGAGGCTCTCTTCGGCACCCGAGTTCCATATCCCTTCGTCGGAGTCCACAAAGTAGTAGCCGCTGCGTGCGTTCTGGTCGAAGCGCACGGAGTCAAAGACGAAAAACTCCAACTCCGGGCCCCAGTAGCTGACGTCGCCGACCCCGGAGCTGCGCACGTACTCCTCCGCCTTCTGGGCGATGTAGCGTGGGTCCCGTGGATAGCGAGCGGGCTGGTTGGGCCCGGCGCCGTGGGGGTCCACCACGTTGGTGATGATGCTCAGCGTGGGGATCTCGAAGACCGGGTCGATGACAGCGGTGACGGGGTCAGCCACCACGAGCATGTCGCTCTCTTGGATCTGCTGGAAGCCGCGAATGGACGAGCCGTCGAAGCCCGTCCCCTTGGTGAAGAGACTCTCGTCGAACTCCTCCAGGGGCACGGTGAAGTGCTGCCACGTCCCCGGAAGGTCGCAGAACTTCAGGTCGATCATCTGGATGTCGTTCTGTTCCACCATGCGCATCACGTCGGCGACGCTGGATGGGCGCGCCTTCACAGGTCCCGTGCTGGCGGCGGCGCGTGAAGCCCTCTGTCCCCTCGTAGTCATGAGTCTGTCCTCCTCGTCAATTGGTGCCCCATGAGCGGCGGCGGGCCAGAGACTCTCAGCATTGAAGGCGTCCCGGGAGCCGCCTACTCAGGATGGGGCCTTTGTGTTACCTGTGTATTTCGCACTTGTTACATTTTTGTTACAAGTCGCCAAACGTGGGGTTACAGGGTGCGCTTTGTGCAGATTCTGGCGCCAGATAGCGTCATTTGTGCCGCTCGCCGGCCCGCGGAAGGCATTTGGAGCTACAGAGCCCCTACCCCACGTCCACGCCGGCGGCTTCTCTAAAGCGGTACCCCACGTTCCACACCGTTTCGATGAACGTTCGGTTGGCGTCCTCCACTTTGGCCCGCAACCGGCGAACGTGCACGTCCACGGTGCGGGTGCCGCCGAAGTAGTCGTAGCCCCAGACCTTGGAGAGCAACTCGTCCCTGGTGAACACGCGGCCGGGCGCGGAAGCCAGCAGGCGAAGGAGCTCGTACTCCTTGAAGGTCAAGACGACCCTCCGGCCCGCCACGTTGACCTCGTACCGGCCAAGGTCGATGGTGAGGTCCCCGGCCCGGATGAGCTGGCGGCTCTCCCGGCCCTTCAAGCGCCGGAGGAGCTGGCGGGCCCGGGCTACCAACTCCTGGGGATTGGGGGGCGCCAGGATGAAATCGTCACCGGCCTGGCCCGGCTCCAGGGATACCACGTCGGGGTCTCTCAGCAGCGCCAGGGAAGGCAGGTGCATATCGCGGCAGACGCTCATTGCCTGCCGGGCCTCCTCATGGTCAAGCGAGATGGTGTCCAGCAGGACCAGGTCCGGAAACTCCTCCACCCGCAGCACCGATAGGTGAGAGGCGTTCGACAGCGTGGACGTAGCGAACCCAGCCCCTGCAAGGGGCGTGGCAAGTTGGTCTTTTCCGTTGCGACTCAGAATCAGAACGGTGGACATTGTGGCGGCTCGGAGCTGGGAGAAGGTGACAGAGCGAGTATATCACAACCGTCTTTGACGAATGCCGCCGCATGTGGTACGGTATGGCCACAGTGCGGAAGCGGTATCAGGTCAATATAATCGAAGCTCGAGCGGGGTGCACGCCTGAGGGCGGTGCACCTCTTTTTTTGAGCGCGCCTCCCACGAGTCCACACCGCTAGGTCGTTCCCATTCTACACACCATAGCCCGCAAGCTCACCTCCCTCCTCCGGAAGCCCAGCCCCGAGCAGAGCCAATCGCCGGCATCGCCTCCCGCCAACGGGGCGCCGCCCCTCACCAACCGGGAGTCACCCCCCACTAACGGACATTCCCCACCCAGCGCGCCGCAGGCGGCGCCCGGCTCACTCAACGGCGGCGCCTCCTCTCCTGCCACTGCGGTCTTGGACCGCCCCAAGCGCCGCAGGCGGCGGCGGCGTTCTGCCGCCGCGCCTGCGGCAGAAGCCGTGGAAGCCCCGGCCTGGTCCGGCAGCCTCCTATTCGGCCACATGACGGTGTCCGAGCCCCTCGCCCGCGCTCTGGCGGACATGGGCTACGCCGAACCCACCCCGGTCCAGTGCGAGGTCATCCCCCTGGTACGCGCCGGACGCGACGTGGTGGGACAGTCGCAGACGGGCACGGGCAAGACGGCCGCCTTCGGCATCCCAATGGTGGAGGCCCTGGACCCCGATGTTCGGGAGCCCCAGGCCCTGGTGCTGGCGCCGACGCGAGAGTTGGCAGTGCAGGTCAGCGGGGAGCTCTCACGCCTGGGACAGTTCCAGGGAATTCGCAGCGTGCCGATCTACGGCGGTCAAGCCATCAATCCCCAGATGGCGGAGCTGGACCGGGGCGTCCACATCATCGTGGCCACGCCGGGCCGGCTCATGGACCACATGAGCCGGCGCACCGTCCGCCTGGACCAGCTGAAGATCGTGGTGCTGGACGAGGCGGACCAGATGCTGGACATCGGCTTTGCCGATGACATCGAGTACATCCTGCGGCACACGCCAAGAGATCGGCAGACCATGCTCTTCTCGGCGACGATGCCCGGACCCATCAAACGGCTGGTGTACCGCTACCAGAAGGAGCCCCAGTGGGTGCAGGTCGGCGGAGACGCCGAGCCCGTGGAGCAGGTGGAGCAGGTCTACTACGAGGTCTCCGAGCGGGACCGCAACGCCGCTCTGGAAGCGCTCTTGAACAAGCCCGACAGCATCACGCAGGCGCTGGTATTCCGGCGCACCAAGATCGGGGTGGACCGGCTGGTAAGCAGCCTGCGCCGCCGCGGCTACGACGCCCAGGCCATCCACGGCGACATGACACAGGCCCAGCGCGAGGAGGCGATGACCAGCTTCCGGGCGCGGCGGCTGCGCATCCTGGTGGCCACCAACGTCGCCGCGCGCGGCCTCGACATCCCCGCTGTGTCCCATGTCATCAACTACGACATCCCCAACAACGCCGAGGAGTACGTCCACCGCATCGGCCGGACGGCGCGGATGGGCCGCCCCGGCACGGCCATCACCTTTGTCTCGGAGTGGGACTTCGAGCTACTGGACGTGATCCAGGCGCACGTGGGCGTGGAGCTGCGGCAGGGGCAACTCGCCCTGTCCCGTTAGTAGCTTCTGACCGCCGCGCCGCCCAGCCCTGGGCCGCGGCACAGCCCCGCCGCGCGGTCGACAGCCGCCGGTCCCGGCGCGCCCGAGGCTTGCATCGCCCCGTCCGGCGGCAGGGACATTTGATCGTTATAGTTCGGTTGATTGTCTTCTGTTTTTTTTCGGGGGCTTCTGAACCTGAAAAAGTGCAAGAAGGTTAATTGTTTTCTCGCGGGAACCCCCCCGGGAGCTCTGAAAGCATGTGGACTTTCTCGCTTGTGGAGACCTTTGGGTAACTCCCCGTGGAGGGCGAGGTGGTGAGGGGAATACCCCGCGCCGCCCCGCCACCCTGGATTCCCGCTTTCGCGGGTAATGACGGCGGGGGGGTGCGGGAATGACGGTTGTGCAAAGGTCTCCTTGTGCGGGTCTGTTACAGGGATGATAGTAGGGCATACGTTCTGTACTGGCAACTGGTCGCTGACGTTCGCTGCGCGACGGCCAAGCTGGGCGTGGGCGCCGACGGGAGTTGAGCCGGCGATGCGCGGCGTGGGTGGAGCTGATGCGTTGGTACGTCGAATGCGAGGGTCGTGAGGGTCAGCGGAGGGGGGCCTCCCCCGCCGCTCGCCCATCGACAGGCTCAGGGTGAGCGGGGGCGGGCCCGCCCCAGATGCGCTTGTCACCCCCGGCCTGGAGACGTATACTCCCGGCAATCGCACCAACGGAGGTTGCACCATGGCCAAGATCAACAGGGTGGGACACGTGGTCTTGAGCGTCAGGGACTTCGATGCCTCGGTGAAGTTTTACAGCGACGCGCTGGGCATGGAGGTCATGGTGCTGCGGCCCGAGCGGAGACAGGCCTTCCTCTCATTCGGCACGCAACACCACGACATCGCCCTCTTCGGCGCGCCTGAGGAGGCGGAGCGGGGCAAGCTTGGCATGAACCACATGGCCCTGCAGATCGAGGGCGGACTGGACGAGTTGAACGTGCTCTACCAGCGGCTCTTGGACTGCGGCGCTCAGGTCGACCACCTGACCGACCACGGCATCACCAAGAGCGTGTACTTCCTGGACCCGGACGGCAACAAGCTGGAGATCTATTGCGACACGATGGCGCCCGAGGAGGGCAAGGAGTACATCCGCAACAACGGCGGGCGCGGTGGACCCCTGGTCCTGGAAGGCGTGAGGACAGGCTAGACGCTCCCCCGACGATGCGAGGAGGCAATCATGCTGAACGCCACTGAGAACGAACGCTTCACCCAGGTAGGGCCCGGTACCCCCGGCGGGGAGCTCATGCGCCGCTATTGGCACGTCGCCGCCGCCAGCCAGGAGCTCGTGGAGAACCCGACGAAGGCGGTCAAGCTCTTGGGCGAGAATCTGGTCCTCTTCAAGGACCGCAGCGGCACGCTGGGCCTCTTACAGGAGTCCTGCCCTCACCGGCGCGTCAACCTGCTCTACGGCATCCCCGAAGAGAGCGGTCTGCGCTGCCCCTACCATGGCTGGCTCTTCGACGAAACCGGCAGGTGCCTGGAGATGCCCGCCGAGGCCCCTGACAGCACCTTCAAGGACCGGGTCACCGCGGTCTCCTATCCCGTCCAAGAGCTGGGAGGGCTCATCTGGGCGTACCTGGGCCCCCAGCCCGTGCCCTTCTTGCCCCGGTGGGACTTCCTGGTGCGGGAGGACCTGGTGCGCAACGTGGGCATCAGCCTCATCCCCTGCAACTGGCTTCAGTGCATGGAGAATTCCATGGACCCCGTTCACACGGAGTGGCTCCACGCCTACCAGATGCACTACGTGCTGGACCGCAAGGGTGAGCCCGTACCCAAGGACGATCAGGGGCGCTACATCGTGCAGCGCCACGTGCGAATCGGCTTCGACGTGTTCGAGCACGGCATCTACAAGCGCCGGCTCCTGGAAGGCCAGTCAGAGGACCACGACGACTGGCTGTCCGGCCACCCGGTGCTGTTCCCCACTATCCTCAAGACCACAGGCTCCGTGGGGCTGGCGGGCACGCTCCAGATCCGCGTCCCCCTGGACGATACGCATACCATGCACTACATGTACCGCTGCGCAAAAGCGGGGCCGGCGGAGCCCATGCCTGATGGCGTGCCCGTCTACGACCTGCCGCTCTACAACGGCGACGGCCAGTTCCGCATAGACGTCACCATCGTCCAGGACTTCATGGCGTGGGCCACGCAGGGCCCGGTGGCAGACCGGACGGTGGAGAAGCTGGGAGAGTCGGACAAAGGCATCATCCTGTACCGCCGCATGCTCAAGCAGCAGCTCGAGATCGCGGCGGACGGCGGCGACCCCATCAACGTCTTCCGCGAGCCTGCGCACAACGGAGTCATCGACGTGTCAACGGAGCAGCGGCAATTCCAGCGCCTCCCGATGAGCGGCGCCGGACTGCCGGCCGTGGGTTCTGTGCGCGGCTAGGACGTTCGCGGCTGCGCCTTGCCGCGCCGCCTCCGCCTATCGGCGCTCCCCGCGCGGGGAGCGCCGAATCAAGCCGACGTAGCGCGCTGTCGGCGGCAGCGCGCAGAGCACGGGGCTGTGGCGAACGCTGCTCAGTCGCCGCCGCCCAGGTGCGTCGGCCCTACTTCGCCGGTACAGCCGGCCACAAGCGCCTTCATGCGGCACACAGCGCCGTGCTGGGCGAGCTCAGCCTCGAAGCGTCGGTGGACCTCCGGCGCCTCATCCTCGTACTCAACCTGGATGCCGCCCTCCCTGATGCTGACGTCGGCGCCGCCCTGCGGGACGCTTCCGCCCCGTATGCCGCCGAGGCGCAGCGCCAGGTAGCGCGCGGGTGTGGCGCCGGTGTTGAAGTGCTGATGGAAACAGCCCTCGGTTGGCACCACGACCAGGCTGCCGCGCTTCCAGTTGCACTGCCTGGGCTCCTGCCCCTCCTGCCAGAGCAGGGAAAACCCGACGCCCCCCAAGAGGACCAGGTGCGCGCCCGGACCGTGGCGATGGGCCTTCTTGTAGGTGCCCACGGGGAACTCAGAGATGTGCGCCTTGGTGGTGTTCTTGGCCAGCTCCAGCATCACGTTCGTGCCGCCGGCCCCACGCTCCTTCCACGAGTGGAGCGGCATGCTGTCTGCGTTGGGCACAAAGTTGGTCTCCCAGATCCGCGCATTGTATAGCTTCCCCTCCCCATTGAAGTACCCGTCCTCGCTGTCGAAGCGGTCTTCAAAAGCAAAGGGATTGTTGAAGATGAAGTCCAGGTTGCGGTACTGGCGCATCGCCGTCGGGGCCGTGGTGACGGCGAGGTAGCGGACCGGCTCCGTGCCGCTGCCGTTGAAGTGCTGGTACCAAGCGTTGAGCGGGATGGCGAAGAGGCTTCCCTCACCCCACTCGAAGGTCTGCTTCCTGTTCTCATCGATCCACACGCTGGTGGCGCCGCGGCCCGAGAGTATGTACACGGACTCCTCATAGATGTGGCGCTCCGGCTCCGACAAAGCGCCGGGGCCCAGCTCCACGATCTGGCAATCGTTGTTGATGACCATGTTCGGGATGTTGATGATGGCGCCGCGCCCGCCCTTCCATGGCGTGGAACCCAACTCCATGGTGCGCAGGTCCTCGAAGACGTAGTCGTGGATCACGGGCACGCCCTGGGCCCTCTGCCATTCAACGTAGGTGTCCTCCGTGGCAAACTCCTCCAGCGGCGCGGATGCCGCCCCCGGGCCGGCTCCTTGGGTTGTCATAACCTCTCTCCTTCAACCTATAGTTTCGCCATGCTAGGGTCTAGGCGGACGAGTGTCAACGCGAGCCTGCTTTGACAGCTTGGAGCCTGCGCGCTACACTGGGATGGTATTGTTGACCTAAAAGGTCGATAATTCCCCGGGTCATATACGAGGAGGGGGGAGCCCGGATGACGACGCCCGAAACCCTGGTCCCGTCCGACTACAAGTGGGGCTTCGTAACCGAGGTCTCGGAGGATCTGGCGCCCAAGGGCCTCAGCGAGGACACGGTTCGGCTGATCTCGGCCAAGAAGGAAGAGCCCGAGTTCATGCTGGAGTGGCGACTCCGGGCCTACCGCCACTTCATGTCGCTTGTGGAGAAGGGGCAGGTGCCCGCGTGGGCCAACGTCCGGCACCCGGCCATCGACTTTCAGGAGATCATCTACTACGCTGCGCCGTCCAGGGGCGGCGGGCCCGCCAGCCTCGATGACGTGGATCCCGCCATGATCGAGGCCTTCGACAAGCTGGGCATACCCTTACAGGAGCAGGAGCGCATCGCCGGCGTGGCGGTCGACGCAATCTTCGACAGCGCCTCCGTGGCGACGACGTACCAGGAGGCACTGGCAAAGCACGGGGTCATCTTCTGCTCCTTCACCGAGGCCATACAGAGCCATCCGGAGCTGGTGAAGAAGTACCTGGGCTCCGTCGTGCCGTACTCGGACAACTTCTACGCCGCGCTGAACGCGGCGGTCTTCAGCGACGGCTCCTTCGCCTACATCCCCAAGGGTGTGCGCTGCCCGCTGGAGCTGATGACCTACTTCCGCATCAACCAGGCCAACGCGGGCCAGTTCGAGCGGACCCTCATCGTCGCCGACGATGGGGCCTACGTGAGCTACCTGGAGGGGTGCACGGCGCCCATTCGGAAGGAGAACCAGCTGCACGCCGCCGTGGTGGAGCTGGTTGCGCTGGACAACGCCGAGATCAAGTACTCCACGCTGCAGAACTGGTACCCCGGCGACAAGGACGGCATCGGCGGCGTCTACAACTTCGTAACCAAGCGGGGCAAGGCGCAGGGCGTCAACTCCAAGGTCTCCTGGACCCAGGTGGAGACGGGCTCCGCCATCACCTGGAAGTACCCCAGCGTCATCCTGCAGGGGGACAACTCGGTTGGGGAGTTCTACTCCGTGGCCCTAGTGAACAACTACCAGCAGGCGGACACCGGCACCAAGATGACGCACATCGGGAAGAACAGCCGGAGCACCATCGTGTCCAAGGGCATCTCCGCCGGGCATGGCAACAACACATACCGCGGACTGGTGAAGGTGCTGCCCTCTGCCGCCGGCGCCAAGAACTACACACAGTGCGACTCGCTCCTGCTGGGCGACACCTGCGGGGCGCATACGGTGCCCTACATCGAGGTCCGCAACCCCACGGCCCAGGTCGAGCACGAGGCCTCCACCTCCAAGGTGAGCGACGACCAGCTCTTCTACTGCATGCAGCGGGGCATTTCCAGCGAGGACGCCCACCACATGATCATCAACGGCTTCTGCAAGGGAATCTTTCAGAAGCTGCCCTTCGAGTTCGCCATAGAAGCATCGCAGCTGCTCAAGGTAAGCCTGGAAGGGGCCGTGGGTTGACGGTTGGCTCCCCAAGGAGCGCATGGCTCTGTGGAGGCGCGCAGGGGCGGTCCGGACATCGCCCGCAGGCAGGTCGCCAGGGCACACGGATTCGTTGACAACCCCAAGGAGAAGTTCCGGCGCCTTCCTCCCAGCCAGAATGACCAGGGAAGTGGACCAGCCCATGCTTGAAGTACGCGACCTGCACGTCTCGGTTGAAGACAAGGAGATTCTGAAAGGCGTGGACCTGACGGTGAATGCCGGTGAGGTGCACGCCATCATGGGCCCCAACGGCTCGGGCAAGAGCACCCTGACCAACGTGCTGGCCGGGAGGGCGGAGTACACCGTCACGGCCGGCGAGGTCCTGTTTGAGGGCAAGGACCTGCTGGAGATGCCTCCAGAGGTCCGCGCCCGGGCGGGGATATTCCTCGCCTTCCAGTACCCGGTGGAGCTTCCGGGCGTGCGCAACTTTGAGTTTGTACGGACCGCCCTCAACGCCATGCGCACGCACCGCGGACTCGAGGAGCTGGACATCCGCGGCTTCGACAAGCTCTTTGATGAGAAGATCCGAGAGGTGGAGATCAACCCGGCCCTGATGAAGCGGTCGGTCAACGAGGGGTTCTCCGGCGGAGAGAAGAAGCGCAGCGAGATCCTCCAGCTGGCTATGCTGGAACCCAAGCTCGCCCTCTTGGACGAGACAGACTCCGGCCTGGACATCGACGCACTGAAGGCCGTGGCGGGCGGAATCAACCGCCACCGGCGGCCCGACCGGGCCATCGTGCTGGTGACCCACTACCAGCGCATCCTGAGCTTCGTGACGCCAGACCACGTCCATGTGCTGCTGGACGGACGGATCGTCCTGTCCGGCGGCGGCGATCTCGCACACGAGCTCGAGGCCCGGGGCTACGACTGGGTGCGCGAGGGCGCTCAGAGGGGCGCTCCAGCCAGGAGCTAGGCTCAATCCATGTTGCCTCTCCACTGCCCGCGACCGGACAAACACACGGCGCCGGCTTCTCAACACCGCCGTGCGAAGCACGTCACCGGATGGCCGGGCCTGCCGCCCGGCGCGGAGTAAGACAACCAATCTGAATCGGGGCGCCAGCAGAGCGGCCAGATGACGCAAGTCCAGACAACCGAACAGCGCTACCAGGCGGACTTCCAGGCTCTGGAGCAGCGCCTGTACGACGAGCCGGCGTGGCTGCGCCAGATCCGCGGACAGGCGTGGGCCCACTTTACGGAGCTGAGATTCCCCACTGCGCGACGCGGCAATGAGGCTTGGAAATACACGAACGCGGGCCCCATTGCCCGCACGTCTTTCGCATACGCAGCTGAGCCGGACCCTGCGGGGATCACGCGGGATGACCTCAAACGCCTGGCGCCCTGGCACGACCTGTGGACAACTCTGGTCTTTGTGGACGGCCGGTACGCCGCCTCCCTTTCGGGCGGACCTCACACCGAAGGCGCCCGCGTGACGGCCCTGGCAGACGCGCTGAGCACTGACAGCGACGTCGTGGAGAAGCACCTGACCAGGTATGCCAGCCCCACGCAGGACGGGTTTACTGCCCTCAACACCGCCTTCATCCATGACGGCGCGCTCATTCACGTCCCTGAGGGCAGCACGTTGTCGGCTGTGGTGCACCTCCTCTTTGTCACCACGGGAGGAGCGGCGCGCAGGGTCACCCACCCGCGCACGCTCATCGTGGCGGAAAGGGAGAGCAGGGTGACCGTCGTGGAGAGCTACGTGGGCCTGCCGGACGGCGGCGGCCTCACGAACGCCGTGACGGAGATCGCCGCGTGCGAGGGCGCCCAGATCAGGCACTACCGCCTCCTGAGAGAGCACCCACATTCCTTCCACGTTGGCACCAGCCGGGTGGTCCAGGGCCGGGACAGCACTGTGGCATCCACCTCCTTCGCCACCGGCTACGCCCTGGCGCGCAACGACTTCCATGTGCTCCTGGACGCTCCGGGGGCCTCCTGCACGCTGAACGGCCTGTACATGACCTGGGACGAGCAGCACATCGACAACCACATTGGCGTGGACCACGCCAAGCCCCACACGTCCAGCCGCCTTTCCTATAAGGGCATCCTGGACGGAAGCTCCAGGGCCGTGTTCAGCGGAGGGGTCCTGGTGCGGCCCGGCGCCCAGAAGACCGATGCCCGCCAGGACGACCGGAACCTGTTGCTGTCCCAGGGCGCCGAGGTGGACAGCAAGCCCAGCCTGGAGATCTTCGCCGACGACGTGAAGTGCTTCCACGGCGCCACGTCGGGGCGCATCGACGCGGACGCGCTCTTCTACATGATGAGCAGGGGACTGTCGGAGAAGACGGCCAGAGACCTCCTCATACGCGCCTTCGCCAGGGAGATCGTCGAGACCGTCTGGGTCGAGCCGCTGCGCGACTACCTGGAGGAGTCCTTCTTGGGGGCCCTTCCGGGCTGGAGAGATGAGGGATGACGCCTGCCAACCCATCGCCCGCCCTGGACGTCGTGCGGGTCCGCAAGGATTTCCCCATCCTGGAGCAGCGGGTTAACGGGAAGCCTCTGGTCTACCTGGACAGCGCATCCACCAGCCAGAAGCCCCAGGCCGTCATCGACGCCCTGGTGCGGTACTACAGCGCGGATAACTCCAACGTCCACCGGGGAGTCCACACGCTCAGCCAGCGTGCCACCGAAGAGTACGAGCTGGCCCGTTCCAAGGTCCGGGGACTGCTCAACGCCGCGGACGAACGGGAGATCGTCTTCGTTCGGGGCACCACCGAGGGGATCAACCTGGTGGCCGGCAGCTATGGCCGGGCCAACATTGGCCCCGGCGACGAGATCATCATCACCGCTATGGAGCACCACTCCAACATTGTGCCGTGGCAAATACTGTGCCAGGAGAAGGGCGCGCACCTGCGGGTTATCCCCATGAGCGACAGCGGGGAGCTCCTGATGGAGGAGTACGAGAAGCTCCTGAGCCCGCGCACCAAGCTGGTCTCTGTGGTCCACGTCTCCAACTCCCTGGGGACGGCCAACCCCATCAAACGCATCGTGGAGCTGGCCCACCGCCAGGGCGCACCCGTCCTCGTGGACGGCGCGCAGTCGGCGCCGCACATGCCCATCGACGTCCAGGACATCGGCTGTGACTTCTTCGCCTGCTCCGGCCACAAGCTCTACGGCCCAACGGGCATCGGCGTACTGTACGGGCGGGCAGAGCTCCTGGAGGCCATGCCTCCATACCAGGGCGGCGGCGACATGATCAAGTCGGTCACCTTCGAGAAGACGCTCTACAACGAGTTGCCCTACAAGTTCGAGGCCGGCACGCCTCACATCGCGGGGGTCGTCGGCCTGGGTGCGGCCATCGACTACGTCACGGCCCTGGGCCTGGAGCAAGTGGCCGCGTACGAGCGCGAGTTGCTGGCGTACGGGACTGATCGCCTCTCGGGCATCGGCGGAGTGACGCTCATCGGGACGGCGCCGGAGAAGGGGGCCATCCTCTCCTTTGTCATGGACGGCGTCCACCCGCACGACGTGGGCACCATCCTGGACGCCGAGGGCGTTGCCATCCGCACCGGACACCACTGCACGCAGCCGGTCATGGAGCGATTGGGCATCCCCGCGACGGCGCGGGCGTCCCTGGCCTTCTACAATACAAAGGACGAGATCGACGCGCTGGTCAAGGGGATTGACCGGGTCTTTGAGGTGTTTGGATAGTGTCTGACCTTGAGGAGCTGTACCAGGAGGTGATCCTGGACCACAGCCGCAAACCGCGCAACTTTGGCAAGCTGGAGGGCGCCGACCGCTCTCTGGAGGGCTACAATCCGCTCTGCGGCGACCGGCTTACCCTCTACCTGAAGCTTCAGGGGGACGTGGTCACGGACGTGGCCTTCGAGGGCAGTGGCTGCTCCATCTCTCGAGCATCGACTTCCATGATGACGCAGGCCATCAAGGGAAGAACCAGGACGCAGGTGGAAGTCACGTTCGGCAGGTTCCATAAGATGGTCACACGGGAGCCGGGAGCCGCGGTGGACGCGGAGGATCTGGGAGACCTGGAGCTCTTGGCGGGCGTCGCCGAGTTCCCCGCGCGGGTCAAGTGCGCCACCCTGGCCTGGCACACGCTGCGCGCTGCCCTCAAGGGCGAGGGAAGCGGGGTCTCGACGGAGTAGGCTCCGGCTCGCCGGCAGCGCTCCCGGGGCCATGGGGCAGGACTCGCGCAACCCTCCCGCAGCGGACCTCCCCAATGCGCTCCAACGCAGACTTCGGGCAGCGCCCTTTGACAGGAGGGAAACGTGCTGGTACGTAGCGCCCTTGCCGGCGCATGGCTACTGACGCTGCTGGTGCTTGGGTGTGCGTCGCCGGAGCCGGTGCAACAACCCGCTCCCGCCGCAACCCCGGAGGAGACCTCAACGCCCCCCGAGCCCATGAGCGACGCATTCCCGTCCCGCGACGCGGCATCCTCCGAGCAGCCCACCCAGGACCCGCGGACCGTCATGGAGACAGCGTTTCTCGCCTTCAGCGGAAACCCCGTTGGCGTCCGGACCATGGGAGAAAGCGGTGATCAGTCCTACGTTCCGGTGCTCGTGGAGTTTCTGCGCTTCCCCTGGCGCCTGGATTCCCGCTCACAGTCCGCCGTTTACACCTCTCTCGCACGGCTCATCGACCAAGAGAACGAGGGGCTTTCCAATCAGCAGAAGGTCTGGGACTGGTGGGTCCATTGGCTGGGCAACCGCCCGGAAGTGGAGCCGCCGCCGGGGTTTGCTGCGTGGAAGGGGCAGCTCTTCGCGCGCCTTGTCGATCCTGAGATGGGCGCCTTCCTTTACGAGGGCGTCCCCGCCCGCATCCGGCTGGAGGAGATCGTCTGGGGCGGCGTCGTCAAAGACGGCATCCCGGACCTCACCAACCCGCGCATCATCTCCGCCGAGGAAGCGACCTACCTGGAGCCCTCCGAGCGCGTCTTCGGTGTCTCCTTCAACGGCGAGCACCGGGCGTACCCCCACCGCATCCTCAATCCCCACGAGATGGCCAACGACGTGGTGGGCGGAGTGCCATTCGCCCTGGCCTACTGAACTCTCTGCGGCGCTGGAATCGTGTATTCCACAAAGCTCGATGACAGAACCCTGGAGTTCGGGACCTCCGGCATGCTCTACCGGAGCAACAAGCTGATGTATGACCGCGGCACCCGGACCCTCTGGCGGCAGTTTCGAGGCGAACCCGTCGTTGGGCCCCTGGCCGATAGCGGCATCAAGCTGGAACTGCTGCCCGTCGTCGTCACCACGTGGGGAGAGTGGGCGGGCAATCACCCGGACACCACGGTGCTGGACGTGAACACGGGCGTGTACCCCGCCAGCACCTACGCGCCGGAGAGCAGCCCTCGTTCCACCTACTTCGACTATCGGAACGACCCCGAGACCATGTTCCCGGTTTGGCGCAGCAGCGAGCGGCTCGCCACCAAGGCGGTGGTGCTGGGCGTCCAGCTGAACGGACAAGCGCGGGCGTACCCTCTGGAGATCCTGCGCCAGGAACCGGTGGTCAATGACACCCTGGCCGACGCAGCCCTGGTGGTGGTCACTGTGCCGGATGCGGGGGCGGCCCGTGCCTACGAACGGGGCGCCAACACCTTCACGCCCGCCCCGCCCGGCCCGAGTCCGGGGCGGCCTACGACCCTGCTCGACCAAGACGGCGTGCAATGGCGGGTGGAGGAAGATGCCCTGGTCCGCACGGACGACCCCAACCGCCGCCTCGAGCGGCTGCCAAGCCACATGGCCTACTGGTTCGGGTGGTACGGCTTCTACCCAATGACGGAAGTCTACGGACAACCCTGACCGGCGCCGGCATGGGGCGGGGCATCGTCGAGCGGCCGCACCGCCCTGACCTCTATCCCATCAGCTGGGACCCGTGGTGGTGCACCAGCCGCCAGCGCCCCTCTGTCCGCACGAAGACGTTGGTAGCCTGAATGGCGAACTCCGCCGCCCTGCCATCCAGCACGGTCGTCACGTTCTCGGTGCAGCACACCCAGGCGCTGTCTCCTTCGATCACGACGCGTGCGCCGGTGATGTTGAAGTGCATCAACGTCGTGTTGTTGAAGATGGACTCCCAGCTCTCGCCGATGGCCTGCCAGCCCGACAGGGCCCGCCACCCCGGATGGACGCAGAGGGTCCGCTCCGTGTGCTCCCAGACCCCTGCCATCTGCTGGATGTCCAGGCTGGAAAAGGCGGTGTAAAAGGCCAAGTTTGCCGCTCTTACAGCCTCAATGTCAGACCCTTCCTGCGTCATCGTGCTCCTCGGATTGGGGACGGCTGTGCGCACGCGCCGGAGTCAGGATAGCACAGCCGGGGCAGGTCGCCATTGGTGGATGGGATATCCAACTTGGTACAATACGGCAGAGGCTGGACCCCCCCAAAGGAGACGGAGCATGGACCTTGGCATTTCCGGTCGGGTAGCGCTGGTGACGGGAGGCAGCCGGGGACTAGGGCGGCAGGCAGCCTTGGCCCTGGCGCGCGAGGGCTGCAAGGTGGGCATCTGCGCTCGCAACGCCGATGGCCTCGACGCTGCCGTGAATGAGCTCCACGGGCTGCACATACATGCCACCGCGGTGCAGGCCGACGTGACGACGGAGGAGGGCTGCCGGCGCTTTTACGATGACGCCTCCGCCGCCCTTGGACCCGTGGACATCCTGGTCAACAACGTGGGCGGAAGCAGAGGCGCCCGGGAGTTCGACACGGCCACGGACCAGGAGTGGGAAGACACCATCACGCTCAACCTCATGTCCACGATACGGATGACCCGGTTGGTGCTGCCCGGCATGAAGGAGCGGCGGTGGGGCCGGGTCGTCAACGTAGCCTCCATCTTCGGCCGCGAGTACGGCGGCGGCGTAGGCTACATGACCGCAAAGGCGGCGGTCATCGCCCTCTCCAAGCATCTGGCCCTCACCCTCGCCCCCCTCAATGTGCTGGTCAACACCGTCTCCCCCGGGTCCATCAAGTTCCCGGGCGGGAACTGGGAGCGCTTTGAGAACAACAACCCCCCGGACGTTGTGCGGGAGTTCATCGCGCGCAACCTGCCAATGGGGAAGTTTGGCTGGCCGGAGCCTGTGGGCGCCCTGGTGGCCTTCCTGTGCTCCGAGCAGGCAGACCTGCTCACCGGCGCTTCGGTGAACATCGACGGGGGGCAGTCCCGCTCCTTGATCTGAGGGGCCAGTCCGCCCTGCCAGAGAAGATCCGCGCCGCACCCACCCGCCGTCATACCCGCACCCACCCTCATCATTCCCGCCTTCGGAGACCTTTGCGTAACTTCCCGTGGAGGGCGAGGTTGGGAGGGTGAAGCAGACCCCGCCAGCCTGGAGCCCCACCCTGGATTCCCGCCTTCGCGGGTCGCTGGCGCGACGGCCACGTGGGGGGAGGGTTGCGGGGTGGCGGGGAGGGGAGGATGACGGTTGCGCAAAGGTCTCTCTTCGCCGGGGCGGACCCTCAGGACGAGCGGAACTCCTGCGATTTGATTGAATTCCAAGGTTTTCTTTTTTGGGGAACGAATCAGCTTCGAAACCGTCCGCCGCAGATACGATTCGTCCTGTCCAACACGAACCGTTTTTGGGGCACGGCGGACCGCTTTCCGGGCAATTCCTGCTCCTCTGGGAGATCCCTCGGGCTGCATCCGGCAAGCCGGGGCAGGCGGAGGTCGGGTTACGCATGGGGGAAGTGTAGAGCCGTCGCGGCGCAAGCGCCATGGGCGGATGGCAGGGTTGGAGGAGTGTCGGGGGGGTGATGGGCCGCCCCCCCCTGGATTCCAGCGTTCGTGGGCATGACGGCGGGGGTGGAGCGGGAGTGGCGGCGGGTGGGTGCAGAGGTCTCCCTTCGGGGGAAGGTGGACTCACATCCTCGCCCTCCACATTCTTTCCGAGGGTGCAGCGCGGCGCGGAGCCCCTTGCTCGGCCCACGCGGCGCTGGACGGGCCCCTGGCCCGTTGCTATGCTGGCCCCTACTATGCTGGCCCTCCAGTACAAGAAGAGCATCCCGCGCTATCTCTGGGTACGCCTCGCCGCTCGGCGGATTCCCTCCGCCGTGACCCGCCCCGGCGCCTTGCTTGGCCTTGGCCAGGTGCCCGAGCCCAAGCTGCCGTCGCCGGCGTGGGTCCGCGTGCGCCCGCTGCTCAGCGGCATCTGCGGCTCCGACACCGCGGCCATCACGGCCGAGAGCAGCCTCTACCTCTCCGGTTTAACCTCGTTCCCCTTCGTGCCCGGCCACGAGGTGGTCGGACGGGTGGAGGCGATTGGCAGCGCCGTGCACAACGTCGCCGTTGGCGACCGCGTCGTGCTGGAGCCAGCCCTGGGCTGCCGCGTGCGCGGCTTCGAGGAGCAGTGCCGCCCATGCGAGGAAGGTCACTACGCCAACTGCGAGCGCGTGGCGGAGGGCGACATCGCACCGGGCATCCAGACAGGGTATTGCCGCGACACGGGCGGGGGCTGGAGCGCCCAGCTCGTGGCCCACGCAAGCCAGCTCATTCCCGTGCCCGATGCGGTCTCCGACGAGGCAGCCGTGCTGGCC
Source organism: Dehalococcoidia bacterium (assembly GCA_965247615.1). GTDB lineage: Bacteria > Chloroflexota > Dehalococcoidia > Lucifugimonadales > UBA1127. The sequence continues at coordinate 91,806 of OZ252022.1, forward strand.
GAGCCACTGAGCTGCGCCCTCCACGGCGTCCTGCAGGCGGAGCTGTCAGAGCAAGCGCGGGTGCTGGTGGTGGGCGCCGGCAGCGTTGGGCTCCTGACCGTGGCCGCGCTGCGGTTTCTCCATCCCGGATGCACCATCGCGGCCATGGCACGCCATCCCCACCAGCAGGAGGCCGCGCTGTCTCTTGGCGCCGATCATCTGATATCGGGCGGCCAGGCGGCGTACGCGGAGCTGGCGAAGCTAACCGGCGGCACGGTGCACCCGCTGGCCCTGGGCAAGCCCGTCGTCGTGGGCGGTTTCGACGCCGCGTTCGAGTGCGTGGGCTCTCGCAGCGCCCTGGAGGATGCGCTGCGGTGGACCCGGGCGCAGGGCCGCGTCGCCCTGGTTGGGATGCCCTCGCCCACGAAGGTGGACCTTGCGCCCCTCTGGTACCAGGAGGTGCGGCTGACCGGGGCCTATGCCTACGGCGTGGAGACCTGGAAGGGGGAACGGGTAAAGACCTTCGACATAGCGATACGGATGCTTTCCGATCCATCGTGGGCCCGGCCGCTGGCTGCCCTGGTGCGTCACCGGTTCCCGCTGCGCAGGTACAGAGAGGCCATCGCCACGGCGCTGCGCCCCGGGAAGTCGGGGGCTATCAAGACCGTGTTCGACCTGCGCGGGGAGCAGTAGGCCCCGGCCCGACTGGCTCACCGTCTACGGCGCAGGGTGCCGCAAGGTGTATAGTGGGGTATCCTGTTCGCGGTCCGGCAAGCTCAGCACAAGCGGGCCAAGAACCCCCTCGCCCCGGGCCCGTCCCAAGGCGCCCAGAGAGCTTTGAGATGGACATGCGCCGATTCGAGGAATCGTGAACGATCCGCCGCACGGTCCTGCAGAGGTGGACAAGGAAGAGCTGGTCGCCTACGTGGAGCGGGCCGACCGGCGCTACCTCTTCCACTACGGAGAGGCGTTCCGCTACGAGCGCCTCCCAGTCGGCACAAGGGTGGTGTACCCGCCGCCGCCCATGGCGCCCATCGCGGACGTGGACGGGGCCATTGAGGACGCCCTAGACCACCCCGTGGGCTGCGACCCCCTCTCCGCCATCGTCAGCCCCGGCATGAAGGTGACCATCGCCTTCGACGATATCTCGTTGCCCCTGCCGCCCATGAAGGCGCCGGACCTGCGCGGGCGGATCATCGAGAAGGTGCTGCGCCAGCTGGCGGACAAGGGCGTGGACGACGTCCACCTCATCGCCGCCCTGGGGCTCCACCGCCGCATGACCCCCGCGGAGCTGCGGCATACGGTGGGGCCGCGGGTCTACGACGCCTACGCGCCGGACCGCCTGTACAACCACGACGCGGAGGACCCGGAGAACATCGTCTCTCTCGGTGAGACGCCCCAGGGAGAGCCTGTGGAGCTCTCGCGCCGCGTGGCCGAGTCCGACCTGCTCATCTACGTCAACATCAACGTGGTGCCCATGGACGGCGGGAGCAAGTCCATCGCAACGGGCCTGACCACCTATAACACCATCCGCAGCAACCACAACACCCATACGCTGATGCATTCGCGCTCCTACATGGACCCCTCCAAATCCGCGCTGCACCGGTCCACCGACCGGATTCAGACGGTTGTGGACGAGCACCTGCGAATATTCAAGATCGAGACCACCCTCAACAGCCGCGCCTTTCCCCCGCCCCTGGGCCACCTCCAGAAGCCGGAGCATGCGTGGGGCATGTTCGACCATGCTGTCTTCCAGGCCAACCGAAGGGGCCTGAATGCCATGCCCTACGAGGCAAGGCGCCGCATCTTCCACGCACTCCGTGCCCCCTACGGCCTCACGAGCATCACTGCGGGCATGACGGAGCCCGTGCACGAGCGGGCGCTCACGTACCTCCACGCCCAGCAGCTCGTACCCGTACAGGGCCAGGCGGACGTGGTGCTTCTGGGCCTCACTTACTTGGGCCCCTACAACGTAAACTCTGTCCTGAACCCGGTCCTGGTGCACAACCTGGCCGTGGGGTACCTGTTCAACCTCTACCGGGGCAAGCCCCTGGTCCGGGAGGGCGGCGTCCTCATCTTCATGCACCCCCTGGAGCGGCGGTTCAACAAGACGCATCACCCCTCCTACATCGACTTCTACGACCAGGTGCTTTCACAGACCACGGTGTCGGCGGAGCTGGAGCGCGACTATGAGGAGTCCTTCGCCACCAATCCCCGGTACGTGGAGCAGTACCGGCACGGCTACGCCTACCACGGCGCTCACCCCTTCACCACCTGGTACTGGGCGTGCTACGGGCAGAGCCATCTGAGCAGGGTGATAGTGGTGGGCGGCCGGGACCCGCAGGTGGCGCGGACCCTTGGGTACGACATGGCCCCGGACCTGGAGACCGCCCTTGCCATGTCCAAGGACACGGTTGGGCCGAACCCCCAGGTGACCGCATTCCACATGCCCCCCATCTTCCTGTGCGAGGTGGTGTGAGGCGGTGCCGAGCGAACACTGGGCGATTATCGCCAACCCAATGGCGGGGCGGGGCAGGGCGCGCCTGCTGGCGCCGAAGGCTCAGCAGCTGCTCTCCCGCACGGGAGCGAAGGCTACTCTCGCCTGGACCGAGACCCGCGGCCACGGTGAGGAGCTGGCCCGGCGCGCCATCGAGGACGGGGCCACCCGGCTGGTGGCCTGCGGGGGCGACGGCACGGTCCACGAGGTTGTCAACGCACTGATGGCATCCCGGGACGCCGCAGGCCGGCTGGCCCTGATGGTATTGCCCCTTGGCCGCTGTAACGACCTGGCCAACGCCCTGGAGCTCCCCAAGATGCGGGCCACCGTGGGCGAAGCGCTGCTGAAGGCGACGCCGCGCTACATCGACGTCGCGCGTGCGGGCGGCCGCTACTTCACCACCGTGGCGACCCTGGGCTTCGACAGCGCCGTAGCCGAATACGTGGACCACCGGGGGCATCCGTTCTTCCTGCGCGGCACGGCGGCGTACCTCTACGGCGTCTTCCTCCAGATGGTCCGCTACAGAGACGTCACCGTGCGCCTGAAGGGCGACTTCGGCGTTTTTGAGGGGCCACTCTTCCTCGCGGCAACGGGGAATACGCATACCTACGGCGGCCATCTCAAGATCACCCCCAATGCCATGCCGGACGATGGCCTGCTGGACGTGTGCATCGTTCCCTCCGTCTCCCGGTGGAAGGTGCTGCAAGTGATGCCCGGTGTGTTCACCGGAAAGCATGGTGACCACCCCGAGGTCTCCATGCACCGGACCCGCCGTCTGGAGATCGACGCCGACGAGCCCCTCCGGGTCTGGGCCGACGGCGAGCCCCTCTGCCGGACGCCGGCTACCATTGAGGTATTGCCGGAAGCGCTGCCCGTGCTCGTGCCCCCGGCCCCGGCGGCAACGGACGCCGAACAGGTGCCGCAGAGTCGTCCTGCCGGGGAAGGACGATGAACGACGCGCTCAGCGGGCTGCGCAGGCTCATCGGCCGCCCCGTCCAGGAGCGGTTCAGCGCTGCCGTTCCCAGCCACCGGGGCGACCGGCTGCTGCTCAGCCTCATCGGACAGCTCTCATCCAACCGGGGGGTTGCCGAACAGATCTACGGCGAAGGGGAGACCTTTCTCATCAAGGGCGCTCTGTTCTTGACGGGAGTGCGGATGGACCCCTCGGCCTTTGAAGGCGTCGGCGACAGGTGGAAGGAGGACCTGGGCCAGGCCCACTTCAACCCGAACGCACGCGCGCGGCGCAGCCGGCTGCCGCCCTACGCCCTCTGGCTGCCCCACGGCCTCTACACTCCCCTGTACTTGGACGGCCGGTCGCCCTTCCTCCTCCGGCGGGAGCGGGGCACGCTCTACCTCTACCTGGAGGGGTTGCGTCTCTTCCCTGTGGAGTACGAGCGCCGTCCCAGCTACTATGAGCAAGAGACGTCGAGCGGCGTGCCCATGTCCCACATCGGCCCTCACAGGCTCCAGCGGCAGGTCCTCATCGAGTACGGCACCTACTGCCGGTTCTTCTCCAACGATACCCAGTGCCTCTTCTGCGGGATCATCGGCGAGCGGCCCCTGCATCACGGCCACTACCGGCGCTTCTTCACCGCATCGCCCCAGGAGGCCGCCGAGGTCGTGGACGCCGCGTACAGCCAGGGAGACAGCTCCGAGATGGAGGTCACCGGCGGGGTCATCCCCGACCGGGCTGAGGTCGGATACATCCTTGAAGTCGGCCGTGCGATGCAAGAGCGGCTGCGTACTGCCACCGTGCCAGGCAGCCAGGCTGTCATGGTGCCCCCGGACCTCCCGCAGATCGATGAGCTGAAATCCGCCGGCTGGGAGGCAGTGTCCTTCAACCTGGAGGTCTGGGACCCACGGCTGTGGCCGGGCATCGTTCCCGGAAAGGCCGAGGTCCTGCCGCGAGAGGGGTGGCTTGAGGCCCTGGAGTACGCCGTTCAGGTCTTTGGCAAGGGGAACGTGTCCACCGTGCTGGTCGCGGGGCTGGAGCCCAAGCAGGCCCACTGGGCCGGCGTCGAGTGGCTCGCCCAAAGGGGCGTCTACGGCGTCCCTATCCCCTGGACGCCAACGCCGAGCTCCCTGCTGGAAGGCCATCAGACGCCCGGCGCGGCCTGGCACCTGGAGGTCGCCGCCAGGGACCTGGACATTTGGGAGAAGTACGGGCTCAACCCGCACCGCCACACCTCGGGCGGCTTTCACTACGACGACCTCGCCACGATGCGCGAGCACCTCCGAGAGCTGCAGGCGGACCGCCCGGGCGTGGACGTGACCAAGGACCTTCGCCACACCCTGGCCGTCGAAGGGAAGCTGCCGGACCTGTAACAACCCTGAGCCGCGCTGTCCCATCTCTACTACGCGTTGGGCAGGATCACCGGCTTGACGATGCGGAACTCCGCCATGGCCTGCATGGCTTCGCTGGTCTCGTCAAGTGAGTAGGTGCCGGTCAGGATGCGCTCGAAGGGGTAGATCCTCTGCTTGCTCAGCAGGAACTGGAGGGCCTGGTGATAGTGCCGGCCCTGGGTGGTGGAGATGCCGATGACGTTGAGGTGCTTGCCGCTGAAGATTGTGGCGGGGACGGTGGCGTTGGCCCCGCCGCCGCCGATGGACACGTAGCGGCCGCCGCGCCTCAGGAAGTCGAGCCCCTCCGGGATAGCGGCGGAGGTGGCGACCTGGATGGCGATGTCCGGGCCGCGGCCGGCGGTTTGCTCCAGCACCCACGCCTTCCGCTCCGCCGCGTCGGGGACCTCGTCGATGTTGAGAACGGCGTCGGCCCCCATTTCCAGGGCAACCTGGAGGCGTCCCTCGGGCGCGCCCAGGACCAGCACCTTGGACGCGCCGTGGTCCCGAGCGGCGGCCACGGCGTAGAGGCCCAAGGGCCCGGCGCCCTGGATGGCGACAGTCTCGTGGGGCAGAACGGGCCCCAACCGCTCGAAGCCGTGGAGCACCGTCCGCAGCGCACAGGCCGACGACGCAGCGAGGGGCGACGAGACCTCCTCGGGGATGCGGACGATTTCGCCGCCGGGCGGGATGTAGTGGTACTCGGCGCAGCCACCCAAGAGGTGGGGAAACTCGTCGACGCGCTGGTGGCCGTAGGAGATGCGGCTGGGGCAGACGTTGGACTGGAGGGCTACGGTGCAGTAGTAGCAGTGGCCGCAGGAGGGATAGCAGGAGATGATGCGGTCGCCCACACTCAGCGGCTCGCCCAGATTGTCCCAGCGGGGCCCGTTCATGTCGGCGATGGTCATGGCAGTCTCATGCCCGGGGATGTAGGGGATGATGGAGGGATCGCTGCCGTGCCAGCGGTGCACGTCGGTGCCGCAGAGGGTTGCCGCCTCCACTCGGCCCAGCATGGCGCCCGGCTCCAGTTCCGGGATCTGCACCCGCTGGATCTCCAGCGGCTGGTCGATGGCTGTGATAACGGCCCCAAGACAGTCCGCCATGATAGCTCCTCCCATATCGATGTTTTGGTAATGGCGATGGGATTCTACCATTGCGCCCCCCAGGGGTGCACGCCGCCCGGGGCCCTGCCCGGAGAGCCTGAAGGCGTATGGTACAATCTTCCCCAGAAACCCCTATCAGGAGCACCTTCCGCCCATGCCCCAGCGCATCTTCATTGGCGTGGCGTGGCCATATGCCAACGGCCCGCTGCACTTGGGCCAGATAGCCGGAGCCAACCTCCCGGCGGACATCTTCGCCCGCTTCCACCGGCTGAAGGGCAACGACGTGCTCATGGTCTCCGGCACGGACCAGCACGGCACTCCGGTCACCATCCGCGCGGAGCAGGAGGGGCTCACACCCCAGCAGGTGGTGGAACGCTACCACGCCCAGTACCTGGAGGCTTGGGAGAAGCTGGGCATCTCCTACGACCTGTACACCACGACGGGCACGGACAACCACCGTGAGGTGGTGCACGACCTCTTCCTGAGCCTGCACCAACAGGGGCTGGTCTACACGGCCACGGAGCCGCATCCATACTGTGAGGCGGACCGGCGCTTCCTGCCGGACCGCTACGTGGAGGGCACGTGCCCCACCTGCGGCAACCCCCGGGCCCGCGGCGACCAGTGCGAGCAGTGCGGGCAGCCGCGGAACCCTCAGGAGCTCGTCGGGTGGCGGTGCCGCATCTGCGGCAGCCCGCCGCACATGCGTGACACGGAGCATTTCTTCCTGCGCCTCAGCGTACTCCAGGACCGTCTCTTCCCCTGGGTCAAGGCGGCCGAGGGACGCTGGCGTCCCAACGTCTACAGCTTCACGCTCAACTGGCTGACCGAGGGTCTTCGGGACCGGGCCATCACTCGGGACATCGAGTGGGGTGTGTCCATACCGTTGCCCGGCTATGACAGCAAGCGCATCTACGTGTGGTTCGAGGCGGTGACGGGCTACCTTTCGGCAGCAGTGGAGTGGGCCAAGCGGCGCGGGGAGCCGGATGCCTGGCGGGCCTTCTGGCAGGACCCGGAGTGCACGCCCTACTACTTTCTTGGCAAGGACAACATCGCCTTCCACACCATCATCTGGCCCGGTATGCTCATGGGCTACGGAGGCTACGATGCCGCCGCGGGCAAGGGCGACTACAACCTGCCCTACGACGTGCCCGCCAACGAGTTCCTCTCCCTGGAAGGGCAGAAGTTCTCCACGTCCCAGAACTGGGCCGTGTGGCTCAACGACTACCTGGACCGCTACGCCCCGGACCCGCTTCGCTACTACCTCTCGGCGAACATGCCCGAGAGCGGCGACGCCGACTTTTCCTGGGCCGAATACGTGCGGCGAAACAACGATGAGCTGGTGGCAACGTACGGGAACCTGGTGCACCGGGTCCTGACCTTCACGTACCGTAACTTTGAGGGGAGGGTGCCGGAACCAGGCCCGCTGGACGACGCCGACGCCGCCCTGCTCCAGCGGGCGACCCAGACGCTGGACGAGGCGGGACAGAGTCTGGCCGCGTGCCACTTTCGCGAGGGGATCAACCGGGTCATGGCCCTCGCCGCGGAAGCCAATCGGTACATAGACTTCAAGGCGCCTTGGCGCGCGCTCCGGGAGGACCGCCAAAAGTGCGCCACCACGCTGTGGACGGCTGTCCAGGTCATCTCGGCACTCAAGGCGGCCTTCTCTCCCTACCTCCCCTTCAGCAGCGCCGCACTCCACGGCCTTCTGGGATTCAGCGGCGAGTCCCAGGAAAGCGGCTGGCAGGCCCAGCGCGTGCCCGGGGGTCAGCGGCTGGCCGAGCCGCGGGCCCTCTTCACCAAGCTGGATGAGAGCGTGGTGGCTGACGAGACCCAACGACTTGAAGCCCAGCGAGTCCCCGCATGACGACCGGAACGGCGGGCGCCGGAACGAGCAGGCCCCCCCAAATGGCCCGACGGTCTCGCAGCGGCGGTTCCCGTGCCAACCCTTCTCCGCAACCCTGTCCAAGAGCGTGAAATGACCGCCTTTGAAACAAGCTCCGGCGAAGGCGTGGCGCGGCCGCCGGTGGCGGCGCTCCCCTTCTACGACTGCATCCGGGACGACCTCACCCAGGTGGAAGAGAAGCTCCGTGACCTCTCCAAGGTCGGGTACGAGCACCTGGCCTCGATGCTGGGCCACATCTTCTACTCCCACGGCAAGCGGATGCGGCCGGCTGTCACCATCTTGGCGTCGCGCATCCACTCCGGGCCGACGGACACCCCCATCCTGATGGGCACGGCAGTGGAGCTGCTCCACATCGCCACGCTCATCCACGACGACACCGTGGACAACGCCGACGTGCGCCGGGGGCGCGCAACCATCAGCAGCCTCTGGGGGCGCGAGGTGGCCGTGCTCGTGGGGGACTACGTCTTCGCCAAATCCGCCACCTTTGTGTGCGACACCCAGAACATCCGGGTCATCCGGCGCTTCTCAGAGACCATCATGGAGCTCTCCACCGGCGAGCTGAAGGAGCGCTTCGCAGCCAACGACTGGCAAACCACCAGGGAGCAGTATGAGGAGCGCATTTTCAACAAAACAGCCTCCCTGTTCACCACGTCCGCCGAGTCCGGCGCCGTCCTCAGCGGCGCCCCCGAGGAACTGGTGCAGGCGCTCAAGTCATACGGTACGGACATCGGCATGGCCTTCCAGGTTGTGGACGACATCCTTGACTTTGAGGGCGACTCCGGCGAGGTCGGAAAGCCGGTGGGCAACGACCTGAAGCAGGGGACGCTAACCCTGCCGGCCATCTTGCTGGTGCAGCGCTACCCGGAGAACAATCCGGTAGTGGCCATGTGCCAGGGCATAGAACCGGAGGAGAACCGCCAGCGGGCTCTGGAGATGGTCCGCAACTCCGGCGTCATCGATGAGTCCTACCAGGCCGCGCAGGCCTTCTGCCGACGCGCCGCGGAGGCCATCGCCCCCCTTCCCAACTCCCCATACAAGCGCGCCCTGCTGGATGTGGCGGACTACGTCCTGGAGCGCCAGGGGTAGGCGCCTCGCGTTCGCGCCGAGACCGCGCCGTCGAGCCGGGCGCCCCTCACAGCGCAGCCGCAAGTTCGGCTGTCTCTATTCCGAGTATAATGGCAACAGCGGCCCGCTGAACGCGGACAGTATCGGCGCCGGCTGACGCTGGCCCTGAAGGGACACCATGGCACAAAGACGACGAGAGATCAGCCGCGATGGCGGGCTGCGGTGGCGGATGTGGTTCGTCTACTTCTCCCTGACGCTCCTCTACCTCTTCTTCATAGCAGCGCTGGCGGCCCTGGGGATAGAGATCGGCTTCGTGCTGGTCATCGTGGCCATCCTGCTGCTGGTCCAGTACTTCGCCTCGGACAAGCTGGTGCTGCGGTCCATGGGCGCCAAGGAGGTGTCCCCGGAGGAGCAGCCCAAGCTCCATGCCATGGTGGACCGTCTCGTAGCCCAGGCGGAGATGCCCAAACCCAAGCTGGCTATCGCCAACTCGGATGTCCCCAACGCCTTCGCCACCGGCCGCAACCCCAAGAACTCGGTGGTCTGCGTCACCACGGGCATCATGCGCCGTCTGGATGACGGCGAGTTGGAGGCGGTGCTGGGCCACGAGCTGACGCACATCAAGAACCGGGACGTCCGAGTCATGACTCTCGCCAGCTTCTTCGCCACCGTGGCCGCCATGCTGATGCAGATGCTCATGTGGATGAGCCTCCTTGGAGGCATGGGCGCCCACAGAGGGGGCCGGGGCGGCGGCGGGAGCTTCTTCGCCGCCATGATGCTCGCGTACCTGGTCTCCATCGTGGTCTACTTCGTAGCCACTCTGCTCATCCTGGCGCTCTCCCGCTACCGCGAGTATTCCGCGGACCGGGGCGGCGCCCTCCTTACCGGCGCGCCGTCGCGTTTGGCGTCTGCCCTGACGAAGATTTCCGGCACCATCGCCCGCATCCCCACTGAGGACCTGCGGAAGGTGGAGACGGCCAACGCCTTCTTCATCATCTCCGCCCTCAAGGGCGAGTCCCTAGCGGGGCTCCTCGCCTCACACCCGCCGGTGAACAAGCGGGTTGAGCGGCTGCGCAGCCTGGAGCGGGAGATGGAGGGCCGATAGGTGGGACTCCTCAGCGCCATCTTTGGCCGGAAGAAGACAGAGGAGTCCAGGGCCGGCACTGTCTTCTCGCTGGCGACCGCCCAGGTGACGCTTTCGACGCGCCACCAGATGACGACCACGGGCAAGGCCGGCGTCTGCTTTCGCCCCATGAGCTCCTCCTTCTTCACCGACCTGGAGCGTGAGGTCCAGGGCCTGCTGTCTGTCGGCGAGCGGACGGCGCAAACCCGCTACAAGGTGGTGGACGACGGCTATGGGTTCCGCTGGATCATTCTCCAGGACGACGACTTCGAGGACCTGGTGACGGCGGCCTATCTGGCTTCCCAGACCTTCTCCGAGCACGGCTTTGAGAAGCAACTCCTCGCGGCGGTGTTCCCGTTCCAGATGGAGGGCCAGGAGGTCCAGTGGATCTTCAGCTACCGTCGGGGGACGTTCTACCCCTTTGTGGCGGTCCCCGGGACGCAGCGCCGGGACAACGCCCTGGAGATGAGTATCTCCGCGAAGATCGAGGGTGAGCTTCCCATGGAGAAGGACCTGGAGCGGTGGTACGCCCTCTGGGGCGCGCCCTTTGAGAGCCTCTAGGCCGCCGGCGACGCCCGGTCGTGGGGCTTGGCCCTGAACCCGGCGACCCTCACACGGCTCCCCCTGGAAGGCTCCCCTCCACCGCCCGCACGTTCAGCGCGGCGGCGGCCCAACCCTCCGGGTACGTGGCACGCCTCCTTCTCCCGCTCGGTCTCATGCTACGCATGGGCCATGAGGCCGCCGTCGACGGGGATGCACGCGCCGGTGACGAAGTCGCAGGCATCCGAGGCCAGGTAGACCAGCAGTGCCCCGATGTCCCGGGGATGGCCCTTGCGCCGCGACGGGATGTACCGCTCCAGCAGCTCCTTCTCGCCCTCCTCCGACACCGGCTCATCAAGGCTGTACCAGCCCGTGGCGATGGCGTTGACTCGGATGTTGCTGCGCGCCCACTCCAGGGCCAATGCCCGCGTGAGCTGAAGGGCTGCCCCCTGGCTGGCGCAGTAGGCGGCGCCATTGATGAGGCCGCGCTCAGAGAGCCCGGAGATGAGGTTGACGATTCGTCCGCCGCCGCGCTCCAACATGACCTTTCCCGCCTCCCGACAGCAGAGGAACATGCTCCTGGCATTGCGAGTCATGACCTCGTCCCACTCCCAGTCCGCGACCTCGCCCATTGGCTTGAAGAACTCCACCTGGCTGGCGTTTACCAGGATGTCCAGCCGCCCCAGCTGGGCGACGGTCTCCTGCACCGCCTGCTGCACCTGGCCGCCAACGGTCAGGTCGACGGGCAAATCGAGCGCTCCGATGCCGTACACCTGCGCCGCCTGGACTGCCAGGCGGCGCTCCTCCTCGCCGTGGCCGGCCACAGCGACGTCAGCGCCGGCTTCCGCCAGGGCGCTCACCAGGGTGGGCGCCCATCCGCGGTCGTCGATGGTGACCAGGGCAGTCTTCCCGGTAAGCTGCCATTCAGGGGGGATCATGGTCCGCCTCCTAGGTTCATGTCGTTGGCCGCTCGTAGTCTGACAAGCTCACCAGAGCGGCCGGTAGCGGTCGTGTCAAGGAGCCGGCCAGAGGGTCGGCCACGGTACCTACTGACGCGCCAGCGGAATCACCGGCGCGTGGTCCGTCGGGGCGTATCCGCCAGCCAGCCCTCCGCCGTCGACCGGGAACATTTCTCCGTTCATATAGTCCGAAGCGCGGGAGGCGAGGTAGACCGCGGCGGGTCCGATCTCCGGCGGCATACCCACCCGGCCGACGGGGATGAAGTCGCCGCGCGCCGGTGTGCGGTTTGGATCGCTGCTCTCAGTGGGCAGGAAGCCGGGCACAATGCACGTGCAGGTGATCCCGTACCGGGCGAGGCTGGTGGCGGTGGCCCGGGTGAGCTGGATGACCCCGCCCTTGGCGCACGCGTAGATGTAGTTGTCCCGGCCCCCTCTGAGCCCAAAGCCGGACGAGACGTTGATGATCTTTCCGCCGCCCCGGTCCGCCATGTGCTTGGCCACGGCCCGGGTGCCGTAGAAGGCGCCGGACAGGTTGGTGTCCATGCCCAGTCGCCATGCATCATCGGTGATCTCCCATATCGGCACGGCCCGCTGCTCCCGGACGATGCCCGAGTTGTTGATGAGCACGTCCACCTTGCCGAGCTCGGTCAGGGTCCGCTCCACCATGCGCTCCACGGCAGCGGAGTCGGTCACGTCGGTGGAGACGGCGATGGCGCGTCTTCCCAGGCTGCGGGCTTCTTCGGCGGCTTCCTCGATGGGCCCCGGGCGCCGGGCGGCAATCACCAGGTCGGCGCCGGCGCGTGCCAGGTGCCGTACCATCTCGCGGCCCAGGCCCGTGCCGCCGCCAGTGATCAGGACCGTTGTGCCTTCCAGATTGAGTAGCTCAAGCATGGGCGCCGCTCCGTGTTGAGGTTGGGACTGGCCCATGCTAGCCCTGGCCGCACCCGGAACGCAAGCGGCGGCCGGTTGTGTGCGGCAGCCGGCGTGGGTATAGTTAGAGAAGAGGAGGAGCAGCATGGCGGAAGAGACACTCGACGGCCCTTTGGACGGCGTCCGGCGGCGTCCGCTTCGCACGGGCAAGGGGCGGTGGGTCGTCGGCGGGCTGCTGTTGGCGATTGCCTTTGCCTATCTGGGATACCTGGGCTTCCAGGGCTCCGCCGTCTACTACTTCACCGTCGCCGAGGCAGTTGGCCGGACGGACCAAGCCCCGGGGGAGACGCTGCGGGTTAGCGGGAAGCTGGCGCCCGGCAGCTTTGAGCGCGCGCCGGGGGGCACGGTGGCCACCTTTGCGTTGGTGGACCCCGAGACTGGCCATCAGATGGCAATGACCCACGACGGCGTTGTGCCTGACCTCTTCTTCAACGAGCAATCAGAAATTGTGGTAGAGGGTGCGCTGGACGCCGACGGGACCTTTCAATCGGACCTCGTTATCGTGAAGTGCCCCACCAAGTACAGCGCCGAGGCTGAGGACGCCTAGGACCCGTTGGCTCGACGAACAAGAAGGAGCCCGCCTAAATAGGCGGGCTTCTTCCCTCTAGTGTGTCTGAACGTGCCCGAAGGGCGCTACTGCGGCTGCTGTCCTCCAGCCGAGATCCGCCGGAGCTTCTCCTTAAGCTGGCCCGGTGCGCCCTGGGCAGGCATGGAGCGAAGGACCCCCACGGTGGCCTGAAGAGTGCGCACGAAGGCGCTGCACGCACGACACTTGGCCAGGTGGCGCTGAATCCTCCCCACCGGGACTGCCGAGCCCCCCTCACCACCGTCGATGAGCTCCGAGGACTGTTCTCGGACCTCACGGCACTTGAGGTCCCCCCTGCTTCCAAAGGGCCAGAATAGCAGCTTGACCATCAACGGGAACCTACCTTATCTCAGACTCGTTAGCCAATCTACGTCACGCAACCCGGACGGGTCAAGGTACGCGCGCAGTCTTTGCCTGGCATACAATAGAGGATGCACCGGAGCGCTCAATGGATGCAGGAGATTCTTCCGCCGCCCTGAGGCCTATTGAATGTCCACACCGCAGACGTTTGACGAGGTCGTCGCGGCATACGCGGACTACGTGTATAACATCATCTACCGCATGCTGGGCAATCCCCACGATGCGGAGGAGGCCGCCCAAGAGGCCTTCATCTCCGCCTACCGGAACTGGGACCGGTTTCGCGGCGACGCCCAGGTGACCACGTGGCTCTACCGCATCGCCGTCAACGCCGCGCTGATGCGGATCCGAAAGGATAAGCGCGGGAAGGAGCTCACCCATACCGGCTATGAGGACCGGGACGTCCCGGATTGGGCCCACGGACCGGAACGGTCGGCGCTGAACAGCGAGCTCCGCCAAGCGGTGGAAACGGGGCTGCAACTCATCCCGGAGGACCTGCGGGCGGCGGTGGTGCTCCGGGACGTGCAGGAGCTGTCCAACACCGAGGCTGCGGACGTCCTCGGCATTACGGTCACGGCCCTCAAGGCGCGCCTTCACCGCGGCCGCGTGCTGCTCCGCAAGCACCTGGAGCAGTACCTACACTCCTGAGCCACGGAAAGGCGCCCCGTCTGGACGGGGCGCCTTCGGTGTCGCAGTCGGAGAGGCCAACGCAGGCTAGTTGAGGACGAAGGTTTCCATGATCTCCGCCACGCTGCGGTCCCTGGCCTTCCCTTCCAGCATCCGGGCCACGCGCTCCTCCAAGGGCACCGAATCGGCGGCCTGGTAGATGAGGCCCAGCGGTATCCCCCGAGCCCGGGCCACGTCGAAGGCAGCCGCCCTGTCCGTGACCTCATGGTCGCCCGGAATGTCCCAGATCATGGGCTCCACGCCGGTCTTGGGGTCTCCCTTCAAGACATCGTAGGTGTTGTTGTAGGTGGTGCAGGGCGACTGCACGTGGACGATGGCGAAGCCGGGATGGTCCATCCCCTGGCTGATGAGCGCCGCCATCTCTCTGACCTTGCTGGAAAAGGTCGACGCCACGAAGGTCGCGCCCACCGTGAGGTAGAGCTCCAGCGGGTTCAGAGCGCTCTCTGGCTTCCCGTACGGGGTGCTCGACGTGACCTCCCCCATAGCGGTGGTGGGCGAGCTCTGGCCCTTGGTGAGCCCGTAGACGCCGTTGTCCATGATGACGGCGCATATGTTTAGGTTTCGCTGCGCCTGTGGCGCGATGTGCTCGCCGCCGATGCTCAGGAAGTCGCCGTCTCCCGCCACAACGACCACGTTGAGGTCGGGGCGCGCCATCTTCACGCCCATGGCTATCGGCAGGCTGCGGCCGTGAATGCCGTGGAAGCCGTAGGGCTGGGCGCCTTCCAACAGGTGCACCAGGTTCCCCGAACAGCCGATGCCGGCCACCACGACGTTGTTCTCAATCGGGAGCTCCGTGCGGATCATGCGCTGCTGCATGGCCATTTCCAAGGCCCGGCGGACACCGAAGTCCCCGCAGCCGGGGCACCACTTGAAGTCGTATTCTGGGTTCTTCTTGCTCATGCTGCCACCATTCGCTCATCGCTGGTCTTGCGGCCCTTGGCTTTGGCCGCCTCGGCGGACTTGATGCCCGCCATCTTCAGGATCTCCTGTTCAAGGCCGCTCACCTTGAAGGGCAGACCGGTGTACTGGGTGATCGACTGGGCTTTGACTCTCAACGAACGCAGGAAGCTGGAGAACTGGCCCAGGTAGTTCAGCTCAGGCACTATGACCAGGTCCTTCTTCTGCAGCGCCTCCAGCAGCTTGGGAGGCAGCGGGTTCAGGTACATGGTGTAGTACCACGCAAGCTTGTGCCCCTGGGCTATCAACCTGTTGTACGCCTCCTGGGAGGGACCCTTGGAGGCGCCCCAGGACATGACCGCCACCGGCTCATTCTCATTCTCCGCCTCGTAGGTGCCGTCCTCCAGCAGCTTGAGCTTGGAGAAGCGGCGCTCGGTCATGTGGATATGGTGGGCGGCGAGGTGGGTCGTGTCCCCGTAGTGGTCGTGCTCGCTGCCGTTGGCCACGTAGGACCCGGGTCCGCCCGGAGATGGGAAGGGGGACCGCTCAGGGGCCTCGTAGCGAAGGTAGCCGTTGGTGCCCTGATAGGTCAGACGGTTCTCCACCTGCACCGTAGAGAGGTCCGGCTTGGCGATGTTCTGGGCCCGCTCGGCGAGCATCATCTCGCTGAGGACGATGACCGGCCCCTGATAGCGCTCGGCCCAGTTGAGCGCGCCAACCGCGGCGAAGAAGCACTCCTCCACCGTCCCCGGTGCGATGACGGGCATGCGGGAGTCGCCATGGGCAGGGTTCAGGGCGGTCAGCAAGTCGGATTGCTCTGTCTTGGTGGGCAGGCCGGTGGCCGGACCGCCGCGCTGCACGTCAACGATGACCGCGGGTATCTCCGCCATCCAGCCCAGGCCGATTCCTTCACCCATGAGGGTGAAGCCCGGACCGGAGGTTGCCGTCATGGCCTTCTTCCCGGCGAAGCTCGCGCCCAGGACCGAGCTGATGGCCTCGATCTCAGAGCTTGCCTGATAGGCGAACTTGCCGGCGCCGACCAAGTTCCGCTCCATGAAGAGAAGGATTGGCGTGGCTGGGGAGATGGGGTAGCCAATGTAGTAGTCCAAGCCCGCGGCCAGGGCGCCCAGGCAGATGGCCTCGTTCCCCTTGACCAGAAGCTGCTCGCCCTCCGGCTTCTGCGGCGGCGCCAGCTCTCCCAAGCTGAGTCCGCTGGACGCCACGTTCTCTCTCCCCAGCTTGAGGGCTTGGATATTGGAGGAGATGATCTCCGCGTCGCCGGCGCGGTTGCGGCTGAATCGCAGCACCACAAACTGGTCCAGGTACTCCTGGGGCATGCCGATAAGGTGGGCCACGGCGCCGATGACGACCATGTTCTCCGCGCGGACGTTTCCCGTTGACTTGGCCAGGTCCGCAAAGGGCAGACCCACGGCGCGGCTGTCGCCTTCCGCTTGAAAGTCGCCGGAGTTGTAGATGATGACTCCGCCCTCGCGGACTTCATCTTGGTGCGCGACGTAGGCCTCTTTGTTGAAGCAGATGAGGGCGTCTAGAATGTCGCCGGAGCTGAGGATGGGTGCGGTGGAAATGCGGGTCTGGGTCCATGTGGGACCACCGAGGATTTGGGACGGGAACGTGGAGAAGGTCTGAACGTGGTACCCGGCTCTGGCCGCCGCCATGGCCAACCCTTCCGCCGATGTGACCATGCCCTGGCCGCCCTCGCCAGCGAATCGCATGACAAAATCTTCGCTATTCACCTGGTCCTCCTGTTGGCGCAAGTTAGCCCCTGGTTGACCCCATAGCTCGTTCACTCTCAGACACACGTGCGGGAGGAACACGGGGTCTCAGCCGAGGCTAGCTACACCCAGTCCTAGCGGTTAGTCCCCCTCACCTAGATGCCCCGGCAGGCCGGCCCCTGCGTCATCGGTCTTGTGCGTTGGGGCGGGCAGCCCTTTGCCAAGCCGCTGCTGTGCCCGCGAAAACCGCATCAGACCACAGGAGAACGTAGCATTGCGAGGGGGGGCTGTCAACGGTTTTCATGCGTGCAAAGATTCACAAATTGGGCAATTGTTGCAGACTTCGTGGCGTTTCCCCCCTTCTCTTGCCTCAATTCGCCGTCTTCCCTTCGCCACAAGGTGTTATCGTCTTAGCTTGAGAATCCTAACGAACTTTTCTGATTGTCCAATGCTGACTCCAGCCTCTCGCGGGTCGGCAAGCACGGCTGGTCTATCCGGAGTCTAGCAGTTGCGGCGTCCGCAGCTGCGGAATGGACCGGCCCGGGCCTCAGAACGGCAGCTCCTGCCCCAAGCCGCGCTCCCGGGCGCGGCGATAGACAAGGTCTGCCGCGGCGATGTCCTCCAGGGCCACCCCCTGGGACTCGAACAGGGTGATCTCCTGCGGGTCCTGCCGCCGCTGCGCCGTCCCGGCAACCACACCGCTGAGCTCCTGAACGCGCTCCCAGCGCAACGCACCCTCCTCCGCAGCCCAGATCAGGTCGCCGCACTCCATTCTTGCCTGCTCCAGGTGGTCCACCGCGATGACGCTGCTGACCTGCACGGCCTGAGAGTCCAGCTCCCGCCGAATCCAGCTATTGCCCCCGGCGGCGTTGACGTGGACGCCCTGCTCGAGCCACGCCCCGCGAAGCACCGGGTCCCGGGAGTTCGTGATAACCACAACAACGTCCACCCCGCGGACGCACTCCTCAGCGCTGGCGGCCGCCGTGGCAGTGGCGTCCAGAGCGGCCCCGGCGCGCTGGGCGAATGCCTCCCGCCGCTCCGGGTCCCGGCTGAACACCTGAATCCGCTGGATGCGCCGGACCGCGCACACGGCCTGCATCTGAGTCAGCGCCTGGCTGCCGGTGCCGAGGACGCCCAAGCTCTGGGCGTCCTCCCTGGCCATGTGCCTGGTTGCCAAGCCGGAGGCCGCTCCGGTGCGTACGGCCCCCAGAGCGCCTGCCGCAACCATGGCGAGAAGCTGACCCGAATCGACGCTGTAGAGGTGCACCAAAGAGCGGGGATCGCTGCGCGCCATGCCGTAGGCCTTGAACCCAAAGACGCCCAGGACCTCGTCCACGGCCATCATGGTCTGGAAGGAGCCTCCCGCAATGCGGATGCGCCTCCGGGGTTGAATGGCGGCCCTGCCGGCTGCCAGATGCTGGAAGCTCTGCTCCAGGGCCGCGATGGTATCCGGGACAGTGAGGAGCTGGGCTACCTCTGACTCGCTGATGTAGAGCGCCATGGAACACCTCTTGAATTAGTTATGGGGATGCGGCTCGCGCGGAGGTCGCGGGCAGCCGGATGAGTGTAGCACGCGAGCGGACCGTCGAACGCCTCAAAGCCCATCGTCTCGCCGGCTGGCGCCGAAGCCCTCGATGGCCCCGGCTATTCTGCCGGCAGTCAGTTGGGGGCAAGCCCCCGAGAGAGGTCCAGGGAACGACAGGCGGTGAATACAGGACGCCCCCGTCGAATTGACGGGCCCAATCTGCCGATGCTATAGTGGCTCTCCGGATATCCTTGGGCCAAGAGGTTGAGGACCGTGCCTGAAGGCTACGCCATCAACTACGCGGCGGTGGTCTTGGCGGCGGTGGTGGGAGTCGTGGCGATGGGGATCATGCTGGGCGCCAGCGCCCTCTTGGCCCCGCGGCGGCATTCCCTCCAAAAGGAACTCCCCTTCGAGTGCGGCATCGAGCCCACCCCCTTCGCTTGGTCTCAGATCCACATCCGCTACTACATCTTCGCCATCTTCTTCCTCATCTTTGACGTAGAAGCGGTGTTCCTCTTCCCCTGGGTGTTGGTCTTTCTGGAGACGGCGCCCTGGGTCTTCTATGAGATGCTCATATTCATTGCAGTGCTACTCTTTGGCGTGCTCTACGGGTGGCGGAAGGGAGTCCTCCAGTGGCGATAGAGAAGCAGCCGGCCGGAGAGGAGCCTCGGTCCTGGCAGGCTCGCGCGGTACCGTGGGGCAACCCCCTGGCCCCTGAGGCGCCGGGTGCCGGTTTCGGCGAAGGCAACCTTTCGCCTCCGGCCCCCTATCGCTCTGCCGCGCCGGGCGTGGTCACCATGCAGACGGAGCAGCTCTTCGCCCTCGCCAGAAAGAACTCCCTCTGGCCGCTGACCTTCGGCCTTGCCTGCTGCGCCATCGAGATGATGTCCACCTATATGGCCCATCACGACTTCGACCGCTTCGGCATCGTCACGTGGCCATCGCCCCGCCAGTCCGACGTCATGATCGTCGCCGGGACGGTGGTGAAGAAGATGGCGGACCCCATCCGGCTGCTCTACGAGCAGATGCCGGAGCCCCGCTGGGTCATCGCCATGGGCAGCTGCGCCAGCAACGGCGGCCCCTACTACCGCTCCTACTCCGTGGTCATGGGCGTTGACCACATTGTTCCAGTGGACATCTATGTGCCCGGGTGCCCCCCAAGACCCGAGGCCCTCATGGACGGGATCTTGCGCCTCCAGCAGAAGATCCAGAACGATGCGAGGCAGTATGGCGGAACAAAGCCCAACCGCGGGGGAGCACCAGCCCTCCCGGCCGGCGACGGCAACACCCAGGCCTAGCACGGCGGCAGCTCAGCCCGGACCTACCCTGGACGCCAGGGGCGAGGCCCTCATGGCGCTGCTCGGCCGGCGGCTGGACTCGGCGTCCACCGAGATCACGTCCCTCTTGGACGAGGTGGCGGCCACGGTGAAGGCGGCCGACCTCCTGAACATCTGCTCCACGCTCAGGGAAGACCCGGACCTATCCATGGACTACCTGCGCTGTCTCTCGGTAGTGGACTATGAGGTCTCCATGCAGGTCGTGTACCACCTGTGGTCGATGACGCATCGCCACAAGATGGTCCTGAAGGTGAACACGGACTACGATGACCCGAAGGTGCCCTCCGTGACCTCGGTCTGGCAGGGCGCCGACTGGTTCGAGCGGGAGGGGCACGACCTCTTCGGCGTCGTCTTCGAAGGACACCCGAACCCGAAGCCTCTACTGCTTTGGGAGGGCTTTGAGGGCTTCCCCGGCCGAAAGAGCTTCCCCTTTCACGAATACGAAGAGTTTTAGCGGCATCCGTGCCAAGGACTACAGGGCAGCACGTGGGAACGTTCAAGGTAACGCTGCAAGTCGGAGACCCCCAGGGACGGCACTTCACACCGGTCGATGCCCTGGTGGATACAGGGGCCACCTACGCCACGCTGCCGGCCTCCTTGCTGCGCGGGCTGGGGGTCACTCCGCACGAGCGTGCGCCCTTCGAGCTTGCCGATGGCAGAATCGTTGAGCGCGACGTGGGCCGCACCTGGGTGCGCATAGACGGTCAGTCCGACCTGGTGCCCGTCGTCTTTGGCGATGAAGGCGCCGAACCCCTCCTGGGTGCGGTAACGCTGGAGGTCTTCCGGCTGGCCGTCGACCCCGTTCGCCAGAGGCTCGTATCCGTGCCCGGTCTCCTGAAGACCGAAGCGCGCCCCCTCGAGAACCTTGAAATGATGGTGAACCTGGGGCCGCAGCACCCCAGCACGCATGGGGTGTTCCGGGCGGTGCTGTGGGTGGACGGGGAACGCATCGTGGAGATGGAGCCCCACATCGGGTACCTGCACCGGGGGTCCGAAAAGCTGTCGGAAGGCGAGCTCTACCACCAGATCATCACCCTTTTCGACCGCCTCGACTACATCGCCAACTTCAACAATGAGCTGGCCTTCTGCATGGCCGTGGAGAAGCTCATGGGGGTGGAGGTCCCGGAGCTGGCCGAGTACGTGCGCGTGATCCTGTGCGAGCTCAACCGCGTCGCCAGCCACTTCCTCTTCTATGGCACTTTTGGCCTGGACGCCGGGGCAATGACCCCGGTTATGTACGGCTTCCGGGAGCGAGAGCGCATCCAGCGCCTCTTCGAGGCCGTCAGCGGCGCCCGAATGATGCACAACTACTTCCGCATTGGCGGGATCAAGGAGGTCCCGCCAGCGGACTTTGCCCAGCGGGTCGCGGACATCCTCCCGGACTTGGAGCAGGGTCTGGCAGAGTGCGACCGTCTCCTGACCCAGAACGAGGTCTTCGTGGCGCGCACCCGCAACGTCGGCGTCATTTCACAGAAGCAGGCCATCGCCCTCGCCATGAGCGGCCCATCGCTTCGCTCCACCGGGATCCCCTACGATATCCGTGTCGTGGAGCCCTACTCGGTATACAACCGCTTTGAGTTCGACATCCCCGTAGGTCACGCCGGCGACTCCTGGGACCGCTACGCCATTCGTATCGAGGAGATACGC
The DNA here is from genome assembly GCA_965247615.1 of Dehalococcoidia bacterium. GTDB lineage: Bacteria > Chloroflexota > Dehalococcoidia > Lucifugimonadales > UBA1127. Next base: position 113,014 of record OZ252022.1, read on the forward strand.
CAGTCCTTGAGGATCCTTCACCAGGCCCTGGAGCAGTTGCCGGACGGCGGGCCGATCATGGCCCCGGGAGTGCGGCGGCTTCCCAGGCCCCCAAAGGGCGAGGTGTACGTGCGGACGGAGAGCCCCCGGGGGGAGTTCGGCGTGTACATCGTCAGCAACGGCGACAACAAGCCGTATCGGGTCAAGGTGCGCGCGCCGTCCTTCGCCAACCTTCAATCCCTGGGCGTGCTGCTGCGGGACGCGTACATTGCCGATGCCGTCATCATCCTCGGCTCCCTGGACATCGTTCTGGGTGAGGTGGACCGCTGATGGAGTACTGGGAGGCGTTGCAGGCGCTGGTCCAGGGAGGAGTGAAGGGAATCACCTTCCCCGTCACGGCCCTCCTCGGTACGGTCGTCGGGGCGCTGGTGATACTGCTCTTCATCCTGCTGACCTTCCTGTCCGTCGTCGTGCTGTCCCTGACGTGGCTGGAACGGAAGCTCCTGGGTAGGCTCCAGATGCGCATGGGGCCGATGCGCGTCGGTCCCCACGGGCTGCTGCAGCCCATTGCGGACGCTCTGAAGCTCGTAACCAAGGAAGACATCATGCCCGGCTGGGTGGACAAGGGCGTCTTCTGGGTGGCGCCCTTGGCCGTGTTCGTGCCCAGCTTCGTCATCTGGGTCACCGTGCCCTTAGCGCCGGGCCTGGTGCTGCGCGACATGGAATTGGGCCTCCTGTACGTCATCGCCTTCTCCATTCTCTCCATCCTTGGCCTGATGATGGCGGGCTGGGGCTCCGCCAACAAGTACGGGGTGCTGGGGTCCCTACGCGCCGTAGCCCAGCTCATCAGCTATGAGATCCCCATAATCGCGGTAGCGCTGAGCATCGCGGCGCTGGCGGGATCGCTGAACCTGGTTGAGATCGTGACGGAGCAGTCAACCCTGCCCTACGCCCTCATCCAGCCCCTGGGCCTCTTCATCTTCGTCACGGCGGGACTGGCGGAGCTGGGGCGGACCCCCTTCGACATCTATCACGCCGAGTCTGAGATCGTGGGCGGGCCCTTCGTGGACTACAGCGGCGCTCATTGGTCCATCTTCTTCCTGGCCGAGTACATCAACACCTTCCTCATCGCGAGCCTCGTCACGCTGCTGTTCCTGGGGGGCTGGTCAGGCCCCCTCCTTCCGGATCTGGCGTGGTTCTTCATCAAGGTGTATGCCGTGATCATGGTCATCTTCTGGTTCCGGGGCACCTTTCCGCGTTTCCGCATCGACCAGCTCATGCGGCTGGCGTGGCAGGTCCTGGTGCCCCTCTCCTTCTTGAACCTGGTCATGACGGCGGCAGTGCTCTTCTATGGCCTGCCAACGTGGGTCCTGACGCTGATGGGGCTGGCAGTTCTGGCGGCACTGTTCACAGCCGTGACGCGGTGGGGACCGGGGCGCACGCCCAAACCGGCCCTGACACTGGTGCCCGCCCGGGAGGCGAGACGTGTTTAATTGCCTCAAAGGACTCCTCATCACCCTGCGCACCACGCTGAGACGGCCGGTGACGGCCGAGTACCCCAAGCAGCACATCCCCGTCCAGGACCGTTACATGGGTTTCCCGGCGCTGACGTGGGACGACAAGATCGGCGAACCGTACTGCGTGGCCTGCATGGTCTGCATCCGCGAGTGCCCCACGCAGTGCATGTCGGCCACCATGATCGACAACCCCCTGCACAAGGAAAAGAAGAGCCACCGTCGCAAGATAGTGGAAAGCTTCGAGATCAACCTGGGCCGCTGCATCGTGTGCGGGATCTGCGAAGAGGTGTGCAACTTCGACGCCATCACCATGAGCCACGAGCACGAGATCAGCACCTACGTCCGCAACGGCCGCCGCGTCGACATGCCCATCCTGCTGGAGAAGGGCCGCCAGTTCCAGGAGGAGTCGGGATGGCGCCCGCCGACGGAGCTGGCGAAGGAGGCCGCGGCCCAGGCCGCGGAAGCGGCCGCTGTCACCGCCCCCGACGCCCAAAAGGAGGGCGCTTGAGCCTCGAGCTCGTCATCTTCGCCCTTGTATCCGCCGTCGCTCTTGGCGGCGGGCTCGGCGTTGTGGCGAGCAAGAACGTGGCCCACGCCGCCATCTTCCTCCTGATGTCCCTGGCGGCGGTGGCTGGAATCTTCGTGCTGCTCCTGGCCGAGTTCCTGGCCCTAGTCCAGATCCTGATCTACGGCGGCGCCGTGGTCATCGTCCTCCTCTTTGCGCTCATGCTCACGCGGCAGGAGGAGTTTGCAAGGATACGGGACAACGCGCAGCGCCCCCTTGCTTTAGTCGCGGCCCTGGCCGTGCTGGGGGTGATCGCCGCGGCCCTGGTGTTCTCCCGCGTCCCCACCCAGGAGCTGCAGCGGCCCAGCGCCGAGGAGATCGGCGGGGTGCTGTTCACGCAGTGGGCCATCCCCTTCGAGGTCGCCTCCCTGGTCTTGCTGGTGGCCCTCGTGGGGGCCATCATCATCGCCCGGGAGCGCCCATGAAGCCGCCGTTTGGCATGGCGCGGCCTTCTCGCGTCGCGAGCCGCCGGCAGGGAAGGGGTAGCGAGTGGAGCTGATCTACATAGAGCTGCTCAGCGCAGCCCTGTTCTCCCTTGGGCTCTATGGGGTGCTGGCGCGGCGGAACGCCGTTCTCGTACTCATGTCAATTGAGCTCATGCTCAACGCCGTGAACATCAACCTCGTCGGCTACGCAGCCTTCCTGGACCCTGGACGGCTCACGGGCCAGATCATCGCCATCTTTGTCATCACCGTGGCCGCCGCGGAGGTGGGCCTAGCCCTGGCCATCATCCTGCGACTCTACCGCGCGAAGGGGGCGGCAAACCTGGATGAGGTCGACATTATGAAGGGGTAAGCAGTCGAACGCCCCCGCGCCAGGATTGCCGAAGAATAAGCGGACGACGCAAAGGGAGGAAGGCTTGAGTACACGGGAAGCAGATACATGGAGCTAGCCTGGCTGGCGCCCGTACTGAGCGCCGGCGCATTCATACTCATCGTCACCGTCGGCCGCGTCCTGCCCCGTCAGGGCGCCTTTCTTGCGCCCCTGGCGGTGCTGACCAGCTTTGTCCTTTTCTGGGTGGCGCTCACCGACCTTCTGGATAATGGTCCGGCATCCTTTAGCTTCGAGTGGCTCACCACGGGCGGGAGCGTCCTCAGCTGGGGCGTGCGCATAGACCCACTGTCCGTGATCATGCTGGGCCTGGTCAGCTTCGTGGCCCTGGGGGTCCAGGTCTACTCCTGGTCGTACATGGCGCACGAGGAGCGCTTCGGGTGGTACTTCGCCGCCCACGCGCTCTTCGCAGCTTCCATGCTCACACTGGTCATGGCGGACAACCTCCTCCTCCTCTACATCGCCTGGGAGCTGGTCGGTCTGTGCTCCTACCTCCTCATCGGCTACTGGTACGAGCGGCGCTCCGCCGCCGAGGCGGCCAAGAAGGCCTTCATTACGACGCGCATCGGTGACGTGGGCCTGCTCATCGGCGTCATCCTCCTCTTCCGCGAGACCGGCACGTTCAGCATCACCGCCATCCTGGATGCCGCCGGGTCCGGCGCCATCTCTTCCGGCATGATCACGGCGTCCGCGGTGCTGCTCTTCCTGGGCGCCATGGGCAAGTCGGCCCAGTTCCCGCTGCACGTATGGCTCCCGGACGCCATGGAGGGCCCCACCCCCGTGAGCGCCCTCATCCACGCCGCCACCATGGTGGTGGCTGGTGTCTTCCTTGTAGCCCGCATGCTTCCACTTTTCGAGCTCTCCTCAACTGCCATGTCGCTGGTGGCAGTCATCGGCATCATTACGGCCCTCATGGCAGGCTCCATGGCCCTGGTGATGACAGACCTGAAGCGCATCCTCGCCTATTCCACGGTGAGCCACCTGGGCTTCATGATGCTGGCCCTGGGGGCAGGCGGGTTCACGGCAGCCATCTTCCACATGCTGGCCCACGCCTTTGCGAAGGCGATGCTCTTCCTCAGCGCCGGCAGTGTCAGCCACGCCATCGACAAGCTGGACATCCGCGAGATGGGCGGCCTCGCGGGCAGAATGCCGGCCACGGCATTCTGCTTTACCGTGGGCGCCCTGGCATTGGGAGGACTGCCGCCCTTGAGCGGCTTCTTCAGCAAGGACGAGATCCTGCTGGCGGTACAGGGGGGGCTCAATCCCATCTTCCTGGTCCTGGCCCTGGCGGCCGCCTTCCTCAGCGCACTGTACATGGCCCGCGCCCTGTTCGCCGTCTTCTTCGGGCGGCTCAAGGCTGCCAACGCCGGCGCCCACGAGTCCCCCCTCCTCATGCTGGCGCCCATGCTGGTGATGGCGCTCCTCACGCTGTTCCTGGGAGCGCTTGCCTTCTGGTTGGGCGACTTCCTCTACTCACACGAGCCCGAACCCTTCCACTTCAACCCCGCCCTTGCGGCCATCTCCCTGATCATCGCGGCGGCGGGATTCGCCGTGGGATGGCTGGCCTACGTTCGCGGGAGCATTCAGCCCGGCCGGATTATCGACCGCTTTCCCGGCGTGCACCGCATTGTTGCCCGGGCCTACTACATGGACGAAGCCTACCAGTGGGTCATCGACCGCGCGGTGCTGGCCTTCAGCAGGCTCGTGGCGCTCTTCGACCGCCGCGTGATCAACGACATAGGCGTCAACGGCACCGGACAGTCCGTGGTCCAGTCTGGCCGCAGCTTGCGCGCCCATGTGACGGGCAAGGTGTACAACTATGCTATGGGCATGTCCCTGGGGGTCCTGGGGTTGGCGTTACTCTGGTGGCTAGCGATGCGCTAGGAGACTGAGAGGGTCACGGAGCCGATGACCTTCATCGACCAATACCTGCTGCTGGTGATGATAGCGCTGCCCTTCGCGGGAGCGTTGATCATCGCGTTTGTACCGCGCGACCGCCCTCAGGATGCGCATCGCCTGGTCCGGGTGGTGGCCACCGTTGGTCTGCCACTGTCCGTGTACGCCTTCTTTGCCTACGACTCGGCGCAGGGCGGTCTCCAGCTCACCCAGCAGTTCGACTGGCTGCCCTCACTGGGCGTGACGTTCAGCCTTGGCCTCACGGGCATCACGGCGCCGCTGTTCCTGCTCACGGGGGTCGTTTTCTTTTGCGGTGTTCTGGTCTCATGGAACGTCCAGGACCGCTCCAAGGAGTTCTTCCTGTGGCTCATGCTGCTGGTCACCGGGGTGTACGGGGTCTTCGCCAGCGTGGACCTCTTCTTCTTCTTCTTCTTCTACGAGTTGGCCGTGGTCCCGATGTACCTCCTCATTGGGGTCTGGGGCAGTACCACGGACTTCGGGGCATTCGTGCGCACCAAAGAGTACGGAGCCCTGAAGCTGGTGCTCTATCTGGTGGCTGGCAGTGTGCTGGTGTGGGTGGCCATCATCGCCATGTGGGTGGAGGGCGGGCACACCCTGAGCATGCTCGAGCTGGAGCAGGCCTCCTTCAGCCGATCGTTCCAGATCATCTTCTTCCCGCTGATCATGGTGGGGTTCGGGATCCTGGCCGGCCTGTGGCCGTTCCACACCTGGTCACCAGACGGCCACGTGGCCGCGCCCACGGCCGTCAGCATGCTCCACGCAGGGGTGCTGATGAAGCTGGGCGCCTTCGGGATCCTGCGCGTGGGCATGGTGCTGCTTCCAGAGGGCGCCCAGGTCTGGGCCCCGGTCCTCATCGGCCTTGGGACCGTTAACGTGATGTACGGCGCCGTCTCCGCCCTGGCGCAGCGAGACCTCAAGTACGTCGTCGGCTACTCCAGCGTGAGCCACATGGGCTACGTGCTCATGGGGCTTGCGACGCTCAACGTCACCGGCATCAACGGCGCCGTGCTCCAGATGTTCTCCCACGGCATCATGACGGCCCTCTTCTTCGCTCTCGTGGGCTTCATCTACGACCGCGCCCATGTCCGCGACATCGGTGTCCTGGAGGGCCTGGCCAAGCGGATGGGAGTCACCGCCTCCTTCTTCGCCGTGGCCGGGCTCGCGTCCCTGGGCCTTCCCGGCCTGAGCGGATTCGTCGCCGAGTTCCTGGTCTTCCTGGGCACGTTCCAGACGTACCCGGTGGCCGGCGTGTTCGCCGTCATCGGCGCGGCGATCACAGCGGTCTACATCCTCCGCCTGGTGGCCAAGGTCTTCTTTGGGCCCCTGGACCCCCGCTGGGCGGGACTGACCGACGCCACGCGGCTGGAGCTTGGCGCCACCACCCTGCTGGTGTTTTTCCTGGCGCTCTGGGGCCTCTATCCGTGGTACATCATGAAGGTCATCGACAGCGCAGTGGTGCCGGTGGTCGCGGCCATTGGCGGCTAGGACGATCAGAGGAGACGGCGAATGCCTGATGCTGTAGCGAGCGTGAGCTGGGGCCTACTCTGGCCCGAGTTCGCCGTCGCGGGCCTGGCCTTCCTGGTGTTCACCGCCGACTTTATCTTGCCGCCGGCTCGCAAGAGCTGGCTTGCAGGTGCGGCGGTCATCGGTCTGGTTGCGGTTGCGGCGCTGTGCGTCCCCACGCTCTGGGGCACGCATGACAGCTTGTTCGACGGTATCCTGCGCGTCGACACATACGCCGTCTTCTTCAAGCTCCTCTTCCTGCTCATCGGCGTCTTCGTGATCCTGGCTTCGGTGGAGTTCGTCAAGAAGCGGCTGGAGCACCCCGGCGAGTACTATGCCATCCTCCTGATCTCTGTCCTCGCGATGATGCTGCTGGCGTCGGCGGGGGAGCTCCTCACGGCCTATATCTCCCTGGAGCTGCTGAGCTTCAGCCTCTACATCCTGGCCGGGTACGCCAGGGACGAGCCCAAGTCCAACGAGGCCGGCGTGAAGTACGTCCTCCTGGGCGCCTTCTCCTCGGCGCTGCTCCTGTACGGCATCAGCCTCCTCTACGGCGCCCTGGGCACCACGGGCTTCGCAGGCATGGCGGACGCACTGGAGGGCATGCAGGGTGTGGACGGCCGTCTGCTGCTGGGAATGGCATTCCTAGTCGCCGGCCTGGGATTCAAGATGGCGGTCGTGCCCTTCCACATGTGGGCGCCGGACGTCTACGAGGGCGCGCCGCTGCCCATCACCGCATACATCGCGGTCGGGTCCAAGGCGGCGGCCTTCGCCCTGGTGCTACGCCTCTTCAGCGAGGGCTTCTTCCCGGCGGTCGAGCAGTGGCGCATCGTCATAGTGGTGCTGGCGGCCGCGACCATGACCCTCGGCAACCTCGTCGCCCTGGCCCAGCACAACATCAAGCGCATGCTCGCCTATTCCAGCGTCGGGCAGGTGGGGTACCTGCTCATGGGGGTCGCCGCGCTCTCCACTTTGGCCTCCGGCGGCCTCATCCTGCACCTGGTGGGGTACTCGGCCACGAATCTCGCCGCCTTCACCGCCATAACCAGCTTCCACAACAGCGAGGGCAAGGACGATATCCCGGACTTCGCCGGCCTCGGCAGCCGCTCGCCCTTCCTGGCGGCGACGCTGACCGTCTCCCTCCTCTCCCTGGCCGGGCTGCCCTTCTTTGCCGGGTTCACCACCAAGTTCTACCTCTTCACCGCCGCTGCGGGCCAGGGCCTCCTGTGGCTCGCTGGCTTGGCCTTGACTATGAGCCTTATCTCCCTCTACTACTACCTGATGGTCATCAAGCAGATGTACATCGAGCCGGCGGCCTCCTCCGGCAGGGTGCCGGTTTCGCCCTTGCTCACCGGCACCCTGGGAGTATTGCTGCTGGCGGTCATCGTGATAGGCATCTACCCCGGCCCCCTGGTCGAGGCCATTCAGGGCGCCACCGCGGTCCTGCCCCAGGCCGCTTCGGCGGTCGTCTCCGCCCCGTGACAAACCTGGGCGCCGTGATGTACCATGTCTGAGACTTTCACCCGGAGGGGGAGACGATGACCACCAAGACCATCCCCATCGTGTACGCACTCGCCGAATGCCCCGCCTGCAACGCCCTGCGGGAAGCGTGGGCCCAGCAGGGCATCGAGCACGAGGTGCGGCTGGTTGACGAGAGCCAGGAGCTGATGGAGGAGGCCCGGAAGTTCGGGGACATCGTCCCCATCATCGTCTACCCCGATGGCGCCGTCGACAACAGCGGGAGCTACGGCGGAAAGTTCGGCTGATTCATCGACTAGCGGGCCGGGCGCCCGCCACCAGGCACACCAACAGGAGGACGAGGAGATGGCAGAGAAGACAAGCGTTGTCACCCCGGAGCGCTTTTCCCAGGGGATGACGTATCAGCAGTACGTGGATTCCATCAAGGTAAACAAGGACCGCTTCCAGCAGTTCTACGACAGCGCCGCGCTGACCGCCGAGGACGCGGAGTTCTTCAGTGCGACCGTCCAGAAGAGCGGCGCCAAGGCCCTCGCCCTCAGCGAGGACTGGTGCGGCGACTGCTACCGCAACATGCCCGTCATCGCCCGCATCTCCGAGGCCTCGGGGATGGAGGTTCGCGTTTTCGCCCGCGACACCAACCAGGACATCATGAGCGAGTACCTCAAGGACGGCCAGTACCAGTCCATCCCCGTGCTCGTCTTCTACACCAAGGACGACGAGTACATCGGCCACTGGATCGAGCGGCCCACCGCCGCCTACGCCGAGGCGGACCAGATCGCCGCCGCGGTACGGCAGGAGAAGCCCGGAGCCTCCGACGAAGAGGTTACGCAGGAAACTCGCCGCCGCACTCAGGACCGCCACGTGGCGTGGCAGCAAGAGGTGGTGCGCGAGATCCGCGACCTGCTGTCCCAGAAGCTTGGGGGCTAGGCCAGACCGCCTCGCGGGCGCATGCCCCAGGCCACGGCTGCGAATCATCCAGCGGGAGAAGGTCTAGGCCTCGCGTTCATCGGTGAATGCCGAGTCCCGTGATTTGTCTGCGCGTCTGCCTTGGCCGTGCGCCCCTGGCTGCCGCAACCCCTGAGACGGAGAGCCCGACAACCGGCATCAGGGGATTCGACGGATAGAGGTAAGCCCATGCAACCCGAATACGACGTCGTTATCGTCGGCGCCGGCGCCGCCGGTCTTAGCGCCGCCATCTACACCACGCGGGCCCAGATGAAGACGCTGGTGCTGGAGCAGTTGGCTTCCGGGGGTCAGCTCATGCTGACCTCCGACATAGAAAACTACCCCGGCTTCCCACAGGGCATCCTGGGCCCAGAGCTGACGGAGCGGATGGAGGCGCAGGCGCGCCGCTTCGGCACGGAGTTCGCCTCGGACACGGTGGAGCGCCTGGAGATGGACCAAATTACCAAGGTGGTGGTCGGCGCGGAACGGCCGTATACAGCCAAGACCATCATCATCGCCGCGGGCGGCGAGCACAACAAGCTGGAGGTCCCCGGCGAGGACGAGCTTGCCGGGCGGGGCGTCTCCTACTGCGCGACGTGTGACGGCAACTTCTTCACCGGCGAGGACACGGTGGTCGTTGGCGGCGGCGACGCCGCCTTGGACGAGGGACTCTACCTCAGCCGCATCGTCAACAAGGTCACCGTGGTCCACCGCAGGGACGAGCTTCGCGCCAGCAAGATCCTCCAAGAGCGGGCCTTCAACACGTCCAACATGGAATTCAAGTGGAGCCACGTGGTCAAGGAGATCCGGGGCAACGGCGCCGTGAACAGGGTCGCCCTGGAGGACCTGAAGTCTGGCGAAGAGTACGAGCTCCCCACCGGCGCTGTGTTCGTCTACGTCGGCTTCCACCCCAACTCGGACTTCCTGCGCGGCTCGATGCCCCTGGACGGCGGCGGACACGTCATCACCAATATGCGCATGGAGACGCCGGTCCCCGGCGTCTTCGCCGCGGGCGATGTCCGCCAGTTCTCCGACCGACAGCTCGGCAACGCCGTCGGCGACGGCATCAGCGCGGCCCTCTCCGCCTACCGCTACGTCACCGAAGAGTACGCGGGAGAGTAGCCACCCACCGCAGAATGCGGGGAGGCTGCCGGGAGTTCCCGGCAGCCTCCCTTTTGCGTGCCAGGCCCGCTCGCCATAGGCCTCCCTATGGGCCCACCCTCCGTGCCATTGACACGAACCATCCGACCAATCATAATAGTTAGGATAGATGGAATAGTCGGGGTGGTGCGTTGGCAACCGATAGAGAGCGGCTGACCGAGCGGTTCATCGAGCTCCTGGAGGGTATGTACGTGGGGCTGTGCTCCTCCCCCTCCAACGAGTGGTGGGAGATGGAACTCACCATGCCGCAGCTCAAGGCCCTCGCGCTGCTCCACCAGGGGACTCATCGCATGGGCGATATTGCGGCTTACCTGGGCACCAGCCTCTCCTCTGCCACCAGCATGATCGACCGCCTGGTGGACAAGGGCCTCGTGGACCGGGGGCCGGACCCCAACGACCGCCGCGTAGTCGTCTGCGAGCTGACCGACCACGGGCGGGAGGAGATGGAGCGGTTCTGGCGCATCGAGCGCATGCGCACCGTCGAGCTGGCCAATGAGCTGACCGCGGAGGAGCTTGGCGTGCTGATCCCGGCCATGGAGCTCTTCTATCGGGTTGCCCAGCGCGTGCAGGAGCGGCTCATCAGTCCCCCGGGCGCTCCCGCCGCACAGGGGCAGCCAACCAGGGACAGAGAAGACTCCTAGCCATGATGCATGAGAGAGGCTGAGCTTTGAGCTTTCTCACCGGCCTAGCACTCAGACGGCGCTCCGTCACCGTCCTCGCCATCATCCTGCTCCTCGCCGGCGGCGTCTTTACCTACCGCAGCCTTCAGGTTGAGCTGTTCCCGGACATCGAGTTCCCTCTGGTCACCATCTCTACCCTCTACCCTTCCGCCAACCCGGAGGCTGTTGTCCGGGAGGTAACGGAGCCCATTGAGGACGAAATCCTGAGCATGGCTAACCTGGAGGAGATCCAGAGCTCCTCCTCGGAGAACTTCTCTCTTGTGATCGCCAGCTTCAAGCTCGGCACGGACATGGCGGAGGCGGAGCGCACCATCACAAGCAAGGTAGGCCAGCTCTCCTTCCCTACGGGCGTCGAGCGCCCCCTCATCCAGCGCTTCAACCCGGAAGAGTTCCCGGTCCTCCAGTTGGCCGTCCTAGGCGACCGGGACGTCTCAAGGCTGCAGCGCATCGTGGATGACCGCATCCTCCCTGCCATCAATCAGGTGGACGGCGTGTCCGACGTGAACGTAACAGGCGCCATAGAGGAGGAGCTGCTCGTCACGGTGGACCCGGACAAGCTGGCCCGCCTGGGAATCTCCCTGTTCCAGGTCGCGGGCGCCCTGACCAACAACAACGCAAGCATCCCCGCAGGTTCCATCACGGAAGGCACGCGCACCTTTCCTGTGAGAACGGTGAACGAGTACAACTCCTTGGAGGAGCTCCGAAACCTGGTCGTGGGCTTTGACGTCGCGTCGCCGCGGGCCAGGGCGTCCAGCGGCGGTCCCCCTTCGGCGGGGCTGCCCGGGGCCGCCAACGGCCTGCCAACGTCCCCCGCCGGCCGCCCCGTTCTCCTGTCCGACGTAGCCGATATCCGGCTGAGCCCCCAGAGCGCATACACCATCTCCAGGACCAACCTCACTCCCAGCCTGGGCATCGCCATCCTCAAAGAGCCGGAAGCCAACACCGTGGAGGTGACCGGCGGTGTGCTGGCGGCCCTGGCCGAGTTGGAAGGACTGCCGCCCGACGTTGAAGTCGTCACTGTCTCCAACGATGGGCCGGAGATCCAGAATCAGATCGACACGCTTCTGCGCGAGGGCGCGCTGGGCCTCATCTTCGCCGTCACAGTGGTCTTCGTCTTCCTATTCTCGTTCCGGCCCACCCTGGCCCGCGGCGTCCTCATGACCGCCCGGCCAACCCTGGTTATCGGCATCACCATACCTCTGAGCATCCTCTCCGGCGTCCTGCTCATGGGGGCATTTGGCATGTCCCTCAACTTCATGACGCTCGGCGGACTGGCCATCGCCGTCGGACGGGTAGTGGACGACGCCATCGTGGTGCTGGAGAATCTGTTCCGCCACCTGCAGCGCGGAGGAGACCGGGTCCAGACCGCCATTAACGCCACGCGGGAGGTGGCCCCGGCCATCATCACCTCCACCCTCACGACCATCGCTGTCTTCATTCCCCTGGGCTTCATCCAGGGGCTGGTGGGCGAGTTCTTTCTCCCCTTCGCCCTGACCGTCAGCTTCGCCCTGGTGGCGTCCACCATCGTGGCCTTGACGGCTGTGCCGGTGGTGGGGTCGATCCTCCTCCGCCCGCAGGACGCGGTCACCGCCGGCCAGGGAGGTTTCAATACCGACGCGAGGGACACGTGGATGCAGCGCGCCTACGCGCCGACCCTCCTCTGGGCGCTCCGTCACAAGCTGCTCACGCTGCTCATCGGCTTCGGGCTCACGGGAGCCAGCCTGTCCCTCCTGCTCGTGATCCCCATCACGCTCTTCCCCACCGGCGGCGTCCGCTACTTGGACATACAGATGGAGCTGCCCCTTGGCACGTCCATCCAACGCACCCTGTCCGAGGTCCAGCCCATCGAGAACACGCTGGAGCGGCACCGCGCACAGGGCGTGGTGGACCTCTACCTGACCACCGTCGGCATCAACGCCAACGCTGTGGGTTTCGGCGGCGTGGCCGGCGGCTCCAACAGGGCCGGCATCCTGGTCAGGCTCTCAAGAGACGCGCCCGAGGACACCGCCGATACGCTGCGGGGCGAGCTCGTGAGCACTCACGAGCGGACCGTCACCGTCAACGACTTGAATTCCGGCGGCCCGCCCACGAGCGGTCTGGAGATGACAATCAAGGGCGACAACTACGCCGTCCTCTCAGAGTTCTCTACGCGGATGGTGACGGCGTTGGGTGACGTCGATGGGCTCATCAACGTCAAGAGCGATGTGAGCGAGGCCCGGGACGAGTTCGTGGCGGCTGTCGACCCGCGCGAGGCCGCCGAGCTTGGCCTGACCGTCCGTGACGTTGGCTCCCAGGTCAACATGTACCTCGTCGGCCAGGAAGTGACGACCGTCGACTCCGGGGGCGGCGCAGCCACCGTCGTGCAGCGGTCCCCCGGAGAGGACGTGGACGACATCAGCGTTGTGTTGCGGGCGCGCCCCGAGGCGGTGGACACACTCACGGAGATCAAGGCCATCACCATCTCCGGCCCCCTGGGGTCGGCGCCCCTGACCGACATAGCGGACCTTGCCCTGGCGAAGGGCCCGGTCTCCATCAGCCGCACGGACGGTGAGCGCTCCGTCTCCCTGACCGGGGCCATCACCGCCGAAGACACCCAGGCCGTCGGGGTGGAGGTTCAGTCTACCGTCGACGCCCTTGGCCTGCCGCCGGGAGTGGAGGTGGCCGTGGGCGGCATCTTCCAAGACATCGCGGAGGGGTTCCAGGCCATCGGTCTGGCCATGGCCATAGGCATCGTGTTGGTCTACCTCGTCATGGTGGCCTCCCTTGGAGCCCTGAGAGACCCATTCGTCATCCTCACAAGCCTGCCCCTGGCGATCATCGGCGCCCTGGCGTCCCTTGCCATCACCGGCCGGCCGCTGGGCCTGGCCGCTATGATGGGGCTGCTGCTGCTCATCGGAGTCGTGGTGGCGAACGCAATCGTGCTCATCTATTTCGCCGCTCAGCAGCGGGAGCGGGGCCTGAGTGTCCACGATTCCCTCGTGGAGGCGGGCCGGGTCCGCCTCCGGCCCATTCTCATGACCGCATTCACCACCGGATTTGCTCTCCTCCCTCTGGCGATCTTCGTCAGCGAGGCGGGAGGCATCATCAGCGCGGAGCTGGCAACCGTGGTCATCGGCGGGCTGCTGACCTCCACGTTTCTGACCCTGATCGTCGTTCCGGTGGTCTACTCCATCATGCACGAGAGCCTCCCCGCGTTCTTCCGGCGGGTCGGCGCGCTCCTGGGCCTGGCGAGACCTTCTGGCGCCGCCTCCAGTCCGGCGGATGGAGGGAGCTAGCGCATGGCGCCCAAGCCCGCCCCCGGCCAATGAAGACCCCCATGAAAGTGAGTGGTGTTATGGCAAGACTACCCTGGCGACGGGGCGCATTCCCTCCTGCCGTTTTCGCGGCAGCGCTCATCGTCTTCAGCGCCGCCTGCGGCGCGTCCCCCGGCGGCGTTGAGGATGGTGCTGTTCCCACCCCGGAGCCTCCGGCCCCGCAGACCGATGCGTCCATCACGGCCACCGGCATCCTGGTGCGGTCCCGGGCCGCGCGGGAAGAGCAGCTCACCTTTGGGACTGGAGGGACCGTGGGAACGATCAGCGTCACGGAGGGGGATTCTGTTCAGAAGGGTCAGGAGCTGGCCCGCCTGGATGCCGCCACCATCGCCGCTCTCACACGGTCCGTCAGCCAGGCCAAGGTAGCCGTTGACAACGCCAGGGAGCTCTACGAGGAGCCGCAGCGTCCCTTCACCGCGGCAGACATTGCCCAAGCGGAGCTGAACGTCGCCTCCGCCCGTGTTGGCCTTCAACGGGCGGAAGAGTCCGTGTCCGACCTCCTCGACGTGCCCACAGCCAGAGCCCTGGCGGATAGGGAGGCTCGAGTGCGTGACGCCCGGGTCGCCCTGGAGAACGCTCTGAGCGCGCTGGACCAGGCGCGTATTGCCTGGGACGGGCGGAAAGAGGTCGCCCAGGACCGGTTTGACGATGCGCAGAAGCTGTACACGGAGGTCTACAAGCGCTGGTTTGGCGTTGACCTCCTCTTCCATGAGGTCAACTTGAAGCCTGAGGACCTGCTGGCCCTCTGGGAGGTAGACCTTGATACCCTCTTCGTCCAGACGCCCGGCTCCCAGTCCTTCAACTTCTACGATGAGTCCATGCCGGAAGGAGGACTGCTCCCCGACGACCCCGGAACGCGCTGGGATGAGAGCGTCATTCATGTGTGGGCCAACCTCTACCCCGGCCGCGTGGTCCCCCAGTGCGAGGACTCCCCGCCCGTCACCGGGGAGCTCTGCGTCAAGCTGGAGCTGGAGTCCGCCTGGAACGTGTTCCGGCCAGCCCGTGAAGCCGTGGAGACCGTGAAGCTTCAGGCAGTGGACGCCTTGGAGCTCTCCGAGAACCGGATCACCAACGCCCAGAAGGCGCTGAGCGACGCCCTCGACGCCGTGGAAGAGCTGAAGCGCGGGAAGGACCTGGACATCGCGGAGGCGAGCCGGCGGGTTGAGCGGTCACAGGTGGCCCTCGCTGATGCTCTCGAGGACCTGCAGGACACCCTGAAGGGACCCGAGGCCGCCGAAGTAGAGCTGCAGCGGACCACGCTTCTGGAGACGCAGCAGGCGCTGGAAGAGGCGACGGAGGACCTGGAGAACGCCGTGCTCGTGGCCCCCTTCGCCGGCGTCGTGTCCCGCCTGAACCTGGAAGCGGGCGACGCCGCGGGCCCCAACGACGCGGTGCTGCGCCTCGTAGACCCGACTGACCTTGAAGTCCAGGCCACCGTCGACGAAGCGGAGTTGCCGCGGATTCGTGAGGGCCAGGAGGTGCGGGTCCTCATCGACGCCCTCCCCGGGATGACAGTGACGGGCCGCCTCAGCTCCATCTCCCCGGTCCCCGTGCGCCAGAGCGGCATCGTCGTGCGCCGCATCACCGTTGCGCTGGAGTCTGCCCCTGGCATGGCGCTGCGGGAGGGGATGACCGGCCTCGTCATGATCACACCCGTGTCATAACCCGGGAAAGCTCCCCGTTGGCTGTACTGTCCGCACGGAAGACGCGGGGCTATAATTGGCTGGACACCCATTGATTCTCCGCCTAGAGAATCGGCTGCCCCTGCCGTATCCTCTCCTTCAGAATCCAAATCGCCGAGCCACCGGTATGGAGCCGTCTTGTTCACCCACCTCCACAGTCACACCGAGTACAGTCTCCTGGACGGCCTCAGCCGGATAGCGCCCATGCTCCAGCGCACCAAGGAGCTGGGCATGGACTCTCTCGCCATCACCGACCACGGCACCATGCACGGCGCCATCGACTTCTACTCCGAGGCCCGTCACCTCGGCATCAATCCCATAATGGGCCTGGAGACCTACGTCGCCGCTGCCGGCAGACACCACAAGAGCGGGCCCGACAAGAGCCCCTATCACCTGACACTCCTTGCCAAGGACAACGCCGGCTACCACAACCTCATCCAACTCGCCAGCAAGGCGCACCTTGAAGGATTCTACTACAAGCCCCGGGTGGACCGGGAGCTGCTTGAAGCCCACCATACGGGCCTGATCGTCTTGTCGGGCTGCCTCAACGGCGAGATGGCTCGCCTCATCACCGGCGGCATGGTGGAAGAGGCCAAGGCGACGGCCCAGTGGTTCCAGCAGGTCTTCGGCGAGGACTTCTACCTGGAGCTCCAACGCCACGAAAGCGTCCCCGCCCTCGACCCCGTGAACGAGGTGCTGCTGGACTTTGGCCGGGAGCTCGGCATCCCCCTGGTCGCCACCAACGACTTTCACTACGTGGACCAAGCGGACGCACCACTTCAGGACGTCCTCATCTGCATCCACACCAACACGACGGTCAACGACGACAAGCGATTGAAGATGGAGGGCGACTCCTACTACCTGAAGAGCCCTCAGGAGATGGCCGCACTCTTCCACGACGTCCCGGAAGCCATAGCCAACACGCAGCGCATCGCCGGGATGTGCGACGTGGAGATCAGCTTCGGCCGCGTCCACCTTCCCGGCTACGCCACGCCCAACGGCGAAGATGCGGACGCCTACCTGTCCCACCTTTGCCGGGAGGGGCTGACGCGGCGGCTGCCCGAGGCCCCCGTGCAATACCGGGAGCGGCTGGACTACGAGCTGGACGTCATCCGCCAGACGCAGTTTGCCAACTACTTCCTGGTCGTTTGGGACATCATCGCCTTCGCCCGGGAGCACGACATCCTCTTCGGGGTCCGGGGCAGCGCCGCCGGGAGTCTGGCCCTCTACTGCCTCGGCGTTACCGACGTGGACCCCGTGGAGTACACCCTCATCTTCGAGCGGTTCCTCAACGTCGAGCGCAAGGAGATGCCCGACATCGACATGGACTTTCAGGATGACCGGCGCGACGAGGTCATCCAGCACGTCCTTCGCAAGTATGGACGGGACCACGTTGCCCAGATTGTCACGTTCGGTACGCTGGGGCCCAAGGCCGCCATCCGGGACGTGGGCCGCGCCCTGGCCATGCCCTATGCGGACGTGGACCGCGTGGCCCGCCTCGTGCCCTTCCGCGCCCGGACACTGAGCGAGGCTATGGAGCAGAACCCGGAGCTCGCGGGCCTGCGTGCCGCGGACTCAGCCCTGCGCCACCTCATCGAGACGGCGCAGCAGCTGGAGGGGCTTGCGCGGCACACCAGCACGCACGCCGCGGGGGTCGTCATCAGCCAAGAACCCCTCACGGAGCACGTCCCGCTGCAACGTCCCGTCCGCGGCGATGAGAACGCCATCGCCATGACCCAGTTTTCCATGGAGCCCATCGCGCACCTCGGCCTGCTGAAGATGGACTTCCTCGGGCTCATCAACCTCACCATCCTCAGGGACACCATCAAGCTCGTGGAGGAGACCCGGGGCGAACACCTGGACCTGCAGCGCATCCCCCTCGACGACAAGACCACCTTCGACCTGCTCGCCTCCGGCGAGACCGCGGACGTCTTCCAGCTGGAAGGCAGCGGGATGCGGCGGAACATCAAGCAGCTCAGGCCCTCTTCCCTGCGGGAAGTGGCCGCCATGATCGCCCTCTACCGGCCGGGCCCCATGGAGCACATAGAGACCTACATCAAGGCCAAGCACGGCCAGGCCCAAATACAGTACCCCCACCCCTCCCTCAAGGAGCTCCTGGAGGAGACGTACGGCATCATCGTGTATCAGGACCAGGTGCTGCAGATCATCCAGCGGTTCGCGGGCTACTCCATGGGCGAGGCGGACGTGGTGCGCAAGGCCATGGGCAAGAAGATCGCCGCGATCATGCGGGAGGAGCGCGTCCGGTTTCTGAATGGGGCCCAAGAGCGGGGGTACGCCCTCCAGGATGCTGAGGCTGTCTTCCAGCTCATCGAGCCCTTTGCCGGCTACGCCTTCAACAAGGCCCACGCCGTCAGCTACGCCCTCATCGCCTACTGGACCGCCTACTTCAAGGCCAACTACCCGGAAGCCTATATGACGGCCGTGCTCAACAGCCGCATGGAGAATATGGAGAAGGTGGCCAGCGCCACCAACGAGGCGCGGCGCCTGCGCATCCCGGTCCTGGCGCCGGACATCAACCACAGCCAGGCGCGCTTCGCCATGCAGCCCCAGGAGGACGCAAGGACCGGCATCCGCTTCGGCCTCACGGCCGTGAAGAACGTGGGTGAGAGCGCCGTTCAGCCCCTGGTGGATGCCCGAGTCGCGGGTGGTCCCTTCACGTCGCTGGAGGACCTGTGCCGCAGGGTCGACCTCCGCAGCGTCAACCGCCGCACAATGGAGAGCCTGATCAAGGTGGGCGCCCTGGACTGCCTGGGCGTGGAACGCAGCGCCCTCCTGGCGGGGCTGGACCGCATCCTCCGCCTGGCGCAGCAGGAGGCCCGAATGCGGCAGTCAGGCCAAACGACCATGCTCGACCTCTTCGGCGACTCCGTGGAGGCGCCGCCGACTGCCATCGAGCTCCCCCCAGCCGTGTCCGCATCACCGCGTGAGAAGCTCGCCTGGGAGCAGGAACTGCTTGGTGTCGGCTTCTCCGACAACCCCTTCAGCGCCATCGTCGCCTCCATTGACCCCTCCGAGGCGATCATCTCAGTCCAGGACATCAACCCGGAGGAGGCCGGCAAGCGCACGGTCGTGGTGGGCGCCGTCGCCTCAGTCCGCACGGTCACCACCAAGGAAGGCAAGCCCTTCGCCGCGGCCATGCTGGCCCTTATGGACGGGTCCCTGGAGTTGATTGCTTGGCCCAACGTCTACCAGCAGTGCCAGGAGCTCTTGGTGGAAGGCAACCTGCTTCGGGCTGTGGGAAAGCTCCGTACCCGGGACGACCAGGTCTCCCTCGCCGTGGAGGAGCTCTCCGAGTACCGGGTCCCCACGGTGGCGGATGACGCCGATGGCGGCGCGGAGGCCTTCGAGGAGGCTGTGCTGCCCGCGGCCCCTCTGGCGCCCGCGCAGCACATGAACGGCTCGAAGAACAGCGCCGGCCCTCCGGCCGCGCCCGAGCCGGCCGCCATGGTCCGGCCGCCGCCCGCGGAGCAGCGTCAGCTCCGGCTCACGCTGCGGGAGACGGCCGACCCCGTCGGCGACGGCGAGCGGCTGCATGAGGTGCTGAGGGTCCTGCTCGAGTTCCGGGGGAAGGACAAGGTCCTTCTGAACGTCTTGAGCGGAGGTAAGGCCGTGCAGATGGAGGCGCCATACACTGCGGACTATGGCCCGACCCTCCATCAGCGGCTTGAGGCCCTGCTGGGAGCCGACGCTGTCACCGTCACGGCGCTGCCCTAGCCGCTCGAATTTGCGCTCGCCCCCAGCGCGTCCAATGGCGAACGGGTGCGAGAGCCCAGTACGAGGTTGACATGCCCCAAGCGCCGTTGCTTAGCGCCGGTGAAATCCAGGAGCGCCTCGAGCTCCTTCAGGGCTGGGAGCTGGAAGGTGACCGGATCAAGAAGCTGTTCCGCTTCCCCGCCTTCATGGATGGCATTGCATTCATCAACCGGGTGGCGGACCTCGCCGAGGCGGCGGACCACCACCCGGACGTCACCATCAACTACACGCGCATCACGCTTGCCCTCATTACCCACGCCAGCCATGGCCTCACGCACAAAGACTTCGACCTAGCCGCGCAGATCGAAGGCCTTGGGGCGCCAGGCGGGCGATAGCGCGCCCGCGCCTGCTGGGCCGTGGAAGGCCGTCACTCAAGGAGGCTCTCCCCCGCGCTGAGAATGGATTCCAGGTCCGTACCGTCCTTGGGGATCTTGTCCAACAGGTCAGACAATCCGCGGTACTCCCCCGGCAGGAGTTCCAGGACGGTGGCGACCCTCTCCGACATGAACATCGCCATGTCCGAGTTCTCGATGGTGTCGTCGATGCTTTCAAAGGGGAGAGCAGCCGCTGCGGTCACGATCCCGTACCAGACGATGACCCCCGCCGCCAGGCCCAGAACCGCCCCCCCGGCGCCGTCCACCCAACCCAGAAGGACCATGCCCAGGGATTTTCGTAAGGCCTGTGCGGCTATCATCAGTGCAATGAACACGCCCGCGAAGACGACGCCGTAACCCGCTACCGCGGCCAGCCTGGCACTCTCTATGAATGTCAGCGCTTCCCCTACGGATGCGCCGAATCGTCCGGCCAGGTAAACGCCCAGGGCAATTCCAATGACTACAGCGACAACCTTGCTGAACCCGTTGCGCCAGCCAACGATGCCGCTGATGGTCAAGCTGATGATGATGGCGAGATCGAGCCAGTTCACCGCTTACTCCCGCCCAACTTGCGAGGAACGCGCCGGTCTGCGCAGGACCGCGCCCTGTACGGCCGGACTGCTCACGTCACCTGGCGCAGCGCTGCCTCCACGAGCTCCGCGGGAACGTCGGCGCGGACTACGGCCCGGCCCACGCCCTCCAAGAGCACCCAGTTGATGGCGCCCGCGGCCACCTTCTTATCCACCTGCATAGCCCGGCGGACGGCATCGACATCGACTTGGGGGTAGCGGACCGGCAGCCCGAAGCGAGTCAAGAGGCGGTCCTGCCTGGCCACTGTGCCCGCGTCGATGAGTCCCATCCCCTGGCTGATGCGCGCGGCGGCTGCCATGCCCACGGCAACGGCTTCCCCATGCAGGAGCGCTCCATACTCCGTGGCCGTCTCCAGGCCGTGGCCGATGGTGTGGCCATAGTTCAGCAGCGTGCGAATCCCCAGGGTCTCGCGTTCGTCCTGGGAGACGACCTCCGCCTTGATCGCCATGCTGCGGCGAATGACTTCG
Organism: Dehalococcoidia bacterium; assembly: GCA_965247615.1. Classification (GTDB taxonomy): domain Bacteria; phylum Chloroflexota; class Dehalococcoidia; order Lucifugimonadales; family UBA1127. The sequence goes on from OZ252022.1 coordinate 133,793, forward strand.
GTGGCCAAGGGCTGCTCCAATCCCGCGATGCCCTCAGCGTGCTCTTCGAAGGTGTCAAACAGGCCGGCGTCCATGATCAGGCCGTGCTTGATCGCCTCTGCCCACCCGGAGGCCAGCTCTCGCGGTGGCAGCGTGGCGAGGGTGGCCGTGTCCGCAAGAACAAAGCGCGGCTGGTGGAAGGCCCCCACCAGGTTCTTGCCTGTGGAGAGGTTCACTGCGGTCTTTCCGCCGATGGAAGCGTCCACCATGGCCGCCAATGAGGTGGGCACTTGGACAAAGGGAATCCCTCGGTTGAAGGTGGCCGCGACAAACCCTCCCAGGTCGCCCACGACGCCGCCGCCAACGGCCACCAGGAAGTCGCGGCGCTCCGCACGGCGCTCCGCCAGCCACCGATAGCACTCGCCGGCCATCTCCAGGGCCTTGGACGGTTCCCCCGGCGGTACCGTGAGCGTGTGGACGGGAATCCCCGCGGCCTCCAGGGCAGTCTGCACGGCCCGGCCCTGCTTGGGATGGACCGTCTCATCGGAGAGGAGGTAGGCTGTGGTCGTGAGGCCCGCTTCATGGCACCACTGACCTATCCGCTCCCGAATCCCCCAACCAACGTAGATGGGGCACGCGCCGGCGGAGGAGTGTACCACCGCCGCCAGCGCTTTGTCCGGCGGGGCCACGCTGCCCGCGACACGCGCCTGAAGCTGCGTCCATGCTCGCTTCACCTCGGAAGCAGCCTCAGTGACGGTGAGATTGTCCGTGTGGACCGTCCAGTGGACCTGCGCGTACTGTGCCTGACGGGATGCCTTGAGCTCACGCACGCGCTCCAAGGCGTCGGCCCCTGCCAGAAGTGGACGGACCAGCGTGCCGTCATCCCGCTCCGACTCGCCCTGCTGGGCAGACAGGCGCGCAACTATGGTCTCCGGGCTTGCTTCCAGGCAGACCACCACGCCCGCACGCCGGAGAAGTTCCCGGTTGGCGGGGTCCACCATGGCGCCGCCGCCCGTGGCGATGACGACACCCCGGCGCGCGCAGGCCTCGGCAAGGACCTCCCGCTCCATGCGGCGAAAGGCGGGCTCGCCGTCCTGGGCGAAGATGGCCTCAATGGGCCTCCCGGAGCGGCGCACGATCTCCACGTCGTTGTCCACGAACCCCCAACCGTGCAGGCGGGCAACCTCACGTCCGATGGCGGTCTTCCCCGTGCCGGGAAAGCCTACCAGGATGATGTTGGGAGAAGCGCTACTGTTCAGCATGGGTGGTCTCTTGTCGAGCCTGTCTCACAGTGGACGGCGGTGGGAGCGGGGATGACGGTTGTGCAAGGGTGTCCATAGCGCTCCAACGACCTGCCTGTGGCTCGTGGCTGTGGCTTGGGGCATTGTAGCGCACTGCAGAGCAACGGCGTCGCAGCCGTCGGCAGCGGGATCTTAATTGACCCTCACATTTTGGTTGACTATTGTTTTTTTTCGCGGAAAGGTGAAGCTGGAAGGGGGCAAAATGGGGGTTTGTTTTTCTGATTGATTGTTTGGGGGATGGGGACCTCCTTGGCTTCGCTGTCGTGTTGAGGAGAGTGTAGCACGTGTGTGCTGGTAGGGGCAACGGAGGGGTGGCACGGGGCGTGGAGGGTTGACGGTTGTGCAAAGGTCTCCGAGAGGGAGAATCCATCCCTCCGTTCACGAACAGAGATCCTCTTCCTCCCGTTTGTCGCATCCCGCACTGCTGCGACCGCCGTTGGGGGGCTAGCCCCGCCGCGCCTCCTGCTCCGCGCGCGGTCCGGCGCTCTTAAGGTACGCCTTCCAGTTGCGCTTGGTTTCCTGGATGTGGTCGCCGCCGAACTTCTCCAGCATGGCGTCCGCCAGCGTCATGGCGACCATAGCCTCGCCAATGACGGCGCACGTGGGCACAAACGTGATGTCGCTGCGCTCGAAGTGCGCCTGGGCGACGAAGCCGCCGCTGGCCGAGTCCACCGTCTCCAGTCCCTTGATGAGGGTGGCGATGGGCTTGACCACGGCGCGCACCACCAAGGGCTCGCCCGTGGTCATGCCGCCCTCCAGGCCGCCGGCGTTGTTCGTGCGCCTGGGCCACGGCTGGACCCAGCCGCCGCCTGGAGCAGGCGCCCACTCCTCCACGGGCCTGATGACGTCGTGCACCTGGGAGCCCGGCAGATGGGCCTGGGCGAACCCAGCGCCGAACTCGACCCCCTTCACCGCGTTCATGCTCATCACCGCGGCCGCCAGACGCGTGGAGAGCTTGCGGTCCCACTGGATGTGCGTGCCCAGGCCAATCGGCGCTCCCGTGGCGATGACCTCGATGATGCCCCCGGCGCTGTCGCCCGCGTCCCGGATGGCGTCGATGGCGTCGATCATTTGCGCGGAGGCCTCGGGATCGGCGCAGCGGACGGCAGCCATCTTCGACCCTTCCGGCTGGTCGTGATGATACGGCGTCGCCTCCAGGGCGGCCCAGTCCACGGGGTAGGCCGGATGGGCCTTCACCCCGGCCAGGGCGACGACGTGGCCGTGCACCTCTATGCCGAACTCCTCCAGGAATCGCCGGGCCACGGCGCCGGCCGCGACCCGGGCGGCGCTCTCCCGGGCGCTGGACCGCTCCAGAATGTTGCGGGCGTCCTCCTGGGCGTACTTGGCGATCCCGGGTGTGTCGGCATGGCCCGGACGGAGCTTTGTAATGCTCTCAAACGACGCGTCCGTGGGCGAAACGGACATAACCTCCTGCCAGGGCACGCCGTCCGGCCCCGTACCGCTCACCCAGTCCCGGTTCTCCACCCACATGCTGATGGGGCTGCCCATGGTGAGCCCGTGGCGTACCCCCGCGAGGATATCGGCGTGGTCCCGCTCGATCTGCATGCGGCCACCCCGGCCGTAGCCAACCTGGCGCCGGGCCAGGTCTATTTTCACGTACTCTTCGCTCAGCGCCAGCCCGGCGGGCACCCCGTCCACGATGACGGTGAGCCCCTGGCCATGAGACTCGCCTGCGGTGAGAAAGCGGAACATGAGGGTCTTCTCCTAGTGACGTGGCTTCAATCCATTATAGCCTTTCGGCTCAAGTGGGCGGGAAAACGCCATGCCCCGCTGCCTTGGGGCCTAGGTTCCTGGGTGAGGAATGGCGTTCGTGCGGACGGCTACCTGGAGCCGCTCTCCCGCCGACGCGCGTCCAGGTAGCCCTGCAGGATCACTGCTGCGGCGGCGGCGTCCACGCGGCCGCGCTCCCGCGACGGCTGCCGCCCGGACTGGCGCAGCAGGGCCTCTGCCTCCACCGTGGAGAAGCGCTCGTCCCACGTCTCGACTGGCACCGGGCTCTCCGCTGCCAGGGCCTTGGCGAAGGCGGCCACGGTCCTGCCCTGGCCATGCAGCTCCCCATCCAGGGATACCGGTAGGCCCACGACGATGCCGTCTACTCCATGCCCCCTGGCCAGGTCCAGCACCGCCGCAACGTCCCGCTTCCTTCCCTGGGCAGAAAGCGCCGTGAGTGGCGAGGCAAGCAGCCCCGTCGGGTCGCTGAGCGCAACGCCGATGCGCCGGGCCCCGATGTCCAGGGCGAGCAAGCGTCCCATGCGCTGAGTCTCCTGTTCAACCTGCTAGCCCTTGACCAGCTCTGGGACCCGTGCCAGGGCTCCGTCCAAGAGGTCCACCCTCTTGCCGCCCGCCTGGGCCAGCTCAGGCCTGCCGCCGCCGCCGCCCTCGATGACCTTGGCCGCCTCTCTCACGATGGCGACGGCGCTGACTCCCAGGGCCACCAGGTCCGGGGTCACCATCGCCACCATGGTGGGCCGATCGTTGAGCACCGCGCCCAGGACCACGACGCCGCTGCCCAGCTTGTCCCGCAGGTAGTCCCCAACCTCGCGAACGGCGTCCGCGGAGGAGGCGTCGACACGCCCCGTGAGCACCTTGATGCGACGCTCGGGGCCCGTCGATGCGCTGGCAACCTCCTGCACCCGGTCCAGCAGCGCCTCCGACTCCCGGCGCGCCAGCTGCCGCTCCAAAGCCGCGCCGCGCTTGCGCTCTGCGTCCAGCTCCTCCAGGAGCTCCGCAGCCCGCTTGGCCAGCTCGGCCGGGGTCGTCTCCAGCGTCCGGGCCACGGACTCCAGGGTGCCCCGGTTCGCGCGCGCCAGCTCCTCGGCGGCCCGGCCGGTCACCGCTTCCATGCGACGCAACCCCGAGCCGATGGAGCCCTCCCCCGTGATGAGGAAGAGTCCGACCTCGCTCGTGTGCTCCAGGTGTGTGCCCCCGCAGACCTCAAAGCTGAAGGCGCCATTGTCGCCCATGCGGACGACGCGCACCGAATTCCCGTACTTGTCGCCAAAGAAGGCCAGGGCGCCGTCCCGCACCGCGTCGGCGTAGCCCGTCTCCCGGGTCCGCACCTGCAGGTCCCGGCGGACCTGCTCGTTGACCAACCGCTCCACCGTCGTCAGCTCTTCCTGCGAAAGGGCCGCCACGTGGGAAAAGTCGAAGCGCAGCCGGTCGGGAGCCACCAGAGAGCCCGCTTGGCGTACGTGGGTCCCCAATACCTGCCTGAGCGCCGCATGGGCCAGGTGAGTGGCGGTGTGATTGCGCGCGGCGCCGCGGCGGTGCTCCCCGTCAACCGTGGCGGTGACTGCGTCACCCAGCGCGACGCTCCCCTCCACGACACGGCCCTTGTGCATGATCAGCCCGGCGATGGGCGCGTGGGTGCCGGTCACGTCCACCCGGCCGCCGGTGGCGGCGAGCACGCCGGAGTCGCCCACCTGCCCCCCGCCCTCCGCATAGAAGGGGCTCTCCCGAAGCGCAAGCTCCACCTCGTCTCCCGCCTGCGCGCTGGCCACCGGCCCCGCGCTCCCCAGAATCCCCACGACGACGGTCTCCTGCTCCAGCCGGTCGTACCCCAGGAAACGGGTGGCCTCCACCCCCAGGTCCCGGTACTGGTAGATGCGCGCCTTCTTCTCGCCTTCGAATCTCTCGCCGCCGGCGCGGGAGATCTCCTGATGGGCTGCTTCCTGTTCCCGAAGCTCTTCCCAGTCGATCCCCTGAAACCCCTCTTCCTGCGCCACAGCCTCGGTCTCCTCCGGAGGGAAGCCGTAGGTTGCGGAGAGGTCGAAGGCGACCTTGCCCGGGACAAGCTGCCGGGCCCGCTGCACGTTCTCCTGGGAACGGTCCAGTCGAAGCTTGACGACGTCCAGGAACTTGGCCGCCGTCTCGACACTGACGCTGGAGAAGGCTTCGGCGAAGGTCGAAGGGTTCATGGGCAGCTTGAGGCCCAGGTAACCCTCGTAGTACTCGAACAGGTCGAAGCGGTCGATGAGGACGTCATGCACAAGCTGCGCCCCCGAGAGCTCGGCTTCCGTCATCTGAGAGTCGCCCCTCACGAGCCGCTGCTCCGGCCCCAGGAAGAACGCCGTCTTGTTCACGCTGAGCACGTCGTGCTCCTCGGCGACCGTTACAGGTAGGGTGCTCTGCTCTTCCTTCAGGGCGGCGCCGATGCGTGTCATCTCATTCCTGAACCCCTTGAACAGCAGGAGCCCCCGCTCCAGGGTCTCTCCGAACCGTTCTTCCTCCAGGGCGAGCACGCGGAGGACAAACTCGCGGTTTTCGGCCAGCTCCGGGTAGGCCCCTCCCATCTGCTCCACGACGACCTCGGCGAGCTGCGCCAAGAACGCATCCGTGAGGCCCAGCTTGCGCCCGAAGCGCACGGCGCGGCGGATGAGGCGCCGGAGCACGTAGCCGCGGCCGTCGTTGCCGGGCACCACGCCGTCAGTGATGAGGAAGGCGGCGCCGCGCGCGTGCTCCGCCACGACGCGCACAGCGCGGTCCGTCTCGGCATCCCGGCCGTACTCCTTGACTGCCAGCTCGCACACCCTCTGCACGATGGGCTGGAACAGGTCTGTGTCGTAGACGGTGCGGGCATTCTGCAGAATCACCGCAGCGCGCTCCAGGCCCATGCCCGTATCGATGTTCGGGGCGGGCAGGGTCGTGAGCTCCTTGGCCGTGTCCTGGAAGAACTGCATGAACACCAGGTTCCACAGCTCCACGAAGCGCTCGCAGCGGTCGCAGTTGGGGTGGCAGCCGGGCTGCTCGCCGGTATTGCCCCCCCGCTCCCACTCGGCAATGACCTCCGCTGTCGCCGCGTCCGCGCACCCGAGGGCCCGGCCGAAATCGTAGTGGATCTCGGAGCAGGGCCCGCAGGGGCCTTCCAGGCCCGGCGGGCCCCACCAGTTGTCGCCCCTGCCATAGCGGTAGATCCGCTCCTCGGGCACGCCGATGCGCTCATGCCACAGGTCGTAGGCCTCATCGTCGTCCAGGTACACCGTCACCCAGAGGCGCCCCGGGTCCAGTCCAAGCCTCTGGGTCACGAACTCCCAGGCGAAGCCGATGGCGCCCTCTTTGAAGTAGTCGCCCACGGAGAAGTTGCCCAGCATCTCGAAGAAGGTCAGGTGCTTGTGGTCCCCAACCGTGTCGATGTCGGTCGTGCGGAAGCACTTCTGGGCCGAGGTCATGCGCCGCGACGGAGGCGAGACCTCGCCCAGAAAATAGGGCTTCATCTGCACCATGCCCGCCGTTGTCAGCAGCAGGGTGGGGTCCCCCGCCGGGATCAGCGAGGAGCTGGGCATGACGAGGTGCTCCCGCCCCTGGAAATAGTCCAGGTAGAGCTGCCGTATCTGCGCACCGGTCATGGCCGGCGGTTGATCTGTCATATTGCGCTAGTCCTAGGCCCGGTCTGCTCTGGGCTAATCCACGGGCCAGAGGGTGAAGTGCGGCTTCTAAATGCCAGGGTTCGGCGCCTGAAGACACGAGGGAAAGGCGTACCCCAGTCTAGCGACGGCACTGAACGAGTGTCAACGCAAACACCCTTCAGTGGCCGATGACTGCGGGGACCAGCACGCTGCGCAGCGTTGCAATGAACTGTCTCGCGGGTGCGGACAGCGCCCGGCCCGGCAGGGTGACGATGCCCGCCTGCTCCACGGGCAGCAGGTGATTCAGGCCCACAACCCCCAGCTCGTTCAGATCATCGGCTTCAATGGCTAGCCGCGGCCCCACGGATATGCCCATGCCCAGAGCAACGTACCGCTTGATGATGTCCATGCTGTCCAGCTCCATGACCACCTCGTAGGCCAGATCGCGACGCTGGAACTCCGTCTCCAACATGACCCGCGTGTAGGTCCGCCGCTCCATGAGAATCAGCGGGTACTGGCTGATCTCCGACAGCGACTCCAGGGGCCTCTGGAGCAGCGGATGCCCCAAGGGAGTTATGAGAACTCGTTCGTACCGGAAGAGTCCTTGGAAGTCCAGGTCCTGAGAACGCTCTGGCCCAGGCACCACGCCAAAGTCCACCTCGCGCTCTCGCACCATCCGCACCACATCGTCGCGGTGGCCCGAGCGGATGCGCAGGTGCACGCGTGGGTGCGTGGATTGAAAGCCCTTCACCGCCTGGAGCAGGACGTGCGGGATGATGTCGTAGGTCGCTGCCACCGATATCGGCCCCTCGTCCTCCGCCTGAGCAGCCCTGGCGGCCAGGGCGTCTATCCCCTCCACCAGCGGAGCAGCCAGCTTGGCCAGGGCTGCCCCTGCCGACGTCAGCTGAATGGGCCGCCGTACGCGGTCGAAGAGGACCGTGCCCAGCTCTTCCTCCAGCTTCTTCACGTGCGTCGTGACCGTCGGCTGGCCGCATCCAAGCTGCTCCGCCGCCTTGGAAATGCTCCGCAGCTTCGCAGCCATGCAGAAGCTCCTCAACTGCCGCAGCTCCATACTCTATCCCCTTCATATATATTCATATTAGTAATATACATTATCTTATTATATCTCTATACATGATGCCATGCCCAGGGGATACTGATTGTGCAGCACATTCAATGTCCCGCTGAGCCGCGCGGAGGCAGTGACGGGAGAAGGAGGAGCCATGGTCCGCAGAGTCCTGGACATCCTGCAAGAGGTTACCCACGTGTCCAGCCGCATGTCCGAGTTCGAGTCCTACTATGTCAGCCTGCAGCGGGTTTCCGCCCCCTCCGGGGGGCCGACCGCCGACGAGGCCAAGGCCGACTACCGGGCCGCCCACAGGTCGCCCTGGAACACGTCCTCCTAGGTCCCAGGCACGACGAAGGCGCCGGGCGGGAGGGGCGAGCCCGTCCATCGGGCCGCCCCTCCTCTGGCGAACGCTTCCCCCTTCTGATAGATTGGTGCCCACCACCATTGACCCTTGGAGGCTCCAGATGACCCAGGTTGACCTGCGCAGCGACACCGTCACGCAGCCCACGCCGGAGATGCGTCGGGCCATGGCCGAGGCCGCGGTCGGCGACGATGTCTTGGGCGACGACCCCACGGCGCGGCGTCTGGAGCGCATGGCCGCCGACCTCTTGGGCAAGGAGGCCGGCCTCTACACCCCCAGCGGCACCATGAGCAACCTGCTCGCCGTGCTCACATGGTGCCACCCGGGCGACGAGATCATCGTGGGCAGCGAGGCCCATATGCTCTGGCATGAGGGTGGTGGCGCATCGGCCCTGGGCGGCGTCGTGTTTCGCACCGTGCCCAACGACGGCCTTGGCCGCTTCAACCCCGAGGACGTGGAGGCGACCATCCGGCCCAAGAGCCCGGCGCTCCCCCCTACAACCCTGGTGTGCCTGGAGAACACCCAAAACCGGTGCAGCGGCGCCGTGATCACCCCGGAGGACACCGCCGCCATTGCGAACATCGCGCACCAGCACGATGCGCGCGTCCATCTGGACGGCGCCCGCCTCTTCAACGCCGCGGTGGCGCTGGGCGTCCCGGTTTCAGCCCTCACGGCTGAGGCGGACTCGGTCTGCTTCTGCGTGTCCAAGGGCCTCAGCGCGCCCGTTGGCTCCGTCCTCTGCGGCCCCGAGGAGTTCATCACCCGCGCCCGCAGATGGCGCCGCACAGTGGGCGGGGGAATGCGGCAGGTGGGGATCATCGCGGCCGCGGGCATCGTGGCCCTCGAGAGCATGGTGGAGCGCCTGGCCGACGACCACGCCAACGCCCGCCGCCTGGCCGTTGGCCTCGCCCAAATCCCCGGCATAACCCTGGACCCCGACGCCATCCAGACCAACATCGTCATCTTCGAGTGGACGGGCGGGCCAGCCCCAGACCTCATCAGCCGTCTGGGCGCGTGCGGCATCAAGGTCTCCTACACTGGCGGGGCAAAGGTCCGCATGGTCACCCACGCTGGCATCGGACCTGCGGACGTCGACGCCGCGCTGGAAGTGACGGACGCGGTGGCTCGGGAGGCGCTGCAGGCGCCGGCCTAAGGCCTGTGGACACCAGGGGGAAGAGATGACAGAGCAACGAATCGCGATGCCTGTCAAGGTGATCATCGTGGCGCTGGGCGTGCTCTTGGTCACAGTGGTCATCGCGGCCCTGGTCTCGACTATCACCGCAGCTGTGGTGCTCCCTCACACTGCTACCGGGGACACACCCGGGGCCGGAATCTGCGGCCGCACCCCGGAGGTCCAGGAAGGTCTCATAGACGCCCTGGCGATAGGTTCATGCCAAGCGATCAACGCCGATGAGCTGTACCGGGTTCGGAAGTTCAGCGTGGGCTTCCAGACCGTTGCCCCAGGTGACTTTGCCGATATGCCCAACTTGCGATTCCTAGGGTTGAATACCGGTGAATCCGGCCTGCCCGCAGGCATATTCGAGGGACTGACCAGCCTTGAAATCCTCACCATCGACACCCCAACCAGCGGGCCCACTGAACCCCTTCCCCACGGGACGTTCTCCGAGTTGTCCAACCTGAAGCAACTGAGTCTGCAAACCGGGGCCGGATGGATACAACTTGACCCCGAGACTCTCGCCGGCCTCTCCAACTTGGAGGTTCTCGCTCTGGGCAGTGTGGACTCAATCGCTCCCGACACTTTCGCCATGGTCCCCGCCCTCAGAGCCCTCGAGTTCCGCTATCGGGAGGGGGAGGTCCTACCGACTGGACTGATCCAAGACCTCCCAGAACTGAGACGTGTCGAAATCAGCGGGGCCATCTGGCCCGACACGGTTGAGGTAGCATCGCTAGAGACCGTCTGCGCGTTGAGCTACGGAGGCCAGTGGGAGCGCAATTCGACAGTGTTTGGGGAGACCCCAACGCTGACCGTCGACGGGGAGGCGGCCAAAATCATTCATTCCGACAGAAAGGACGGCCAAATCTACTGCACGATAGAGCACGGGCCGAACGATCTGAAACTCGCCGTTTCCGACGTCGCGTGATGGACCCGACCGCCGAGCAGGGGGTACGGCGGAAGGCACTACTAGACGCCTACACGGGCCACCGTGCGTTGGTCCGAATGTCCACAAGCCGTAGCTAGCAACCCCGCTCAGCCCGCCGGCGGCCCTTGGCCGCCTTCGTCGCCGGGCGGCGCTCCGGTCTTCCCGAACTTCCCCACCACAGCCCACGCCGCCGGCAGCGTCAGCGACGCCAGCATCAGCTTCGTCAGGTCGCCCACCACAAAGGGGTAGAGCCCGCCCTTGAGCGCCTTGTCCCAGGTGCCGGAGCCCGCGATGAGCTCGCCCAGCGGCTGCCCCACCGGGTGGATCCAACCCGAGCCGATGAGGTACGCCAGCCACAGGAGGCCTGGGATATAGAGCACCGCGTTCCCCATGAGCATCCCAAGGTGCACCCAGGGCTTGCGGTCCCACTGCCGCTCCGCCAGGTAGCCCACCAGGGCGGCAGCCAGGATGAACCCCAGGATGTACCCACCGCTGGAGGTGTCCCAGAGCAGGCCGCTCCCGCCGCTCCACGGCAGGATGAAGTGGACGTCCCACGCGCCCGCCGTGGCGCTGGAGCCCGGGGCGAATACCGGCAGTCCCACCATGCCCACGAGCATGTAGAGGGTCAGCGCGCCGGCGCCACGCCACGCGCCCAACGCCCCGCCGCTCACCAGCACCGCGAAGGTCTGCCCGGTAATGGGCACCGTGGTCCACGGCAGGCGGACAGCGATCTGGGCGCACAGCGCCACAAACCCCGCGAAGCCCACCATCAGCACAATGTCCCGTACCAGGTCGCGCTGCCGCACGCCCATGCGCGGCCAGGCGGCGTCAGCCAGGGTTAGCGCTCCGGCTTGCATGGCTCTTCTACGTGGCCTGTTCCGCGAGACCGTAGAAGCGGCGCGGATTCTCGATGAGCAACTTGTCGAGGACGCGGGCGGGCAGCTCCTCGCGTGCGCGGAGATCGGCGATCATCTCGATCTGTGCCGACTGGTCCGTGTGCCCGTAGTCGGTGCCCAGCACGAGGTTGTCCTCGCCGATGAAGCTGAGCAGGTAGGGCAGGTCCTCGTCGACCTCGTAGCTGACGTAGAGCCGCAGCTCTCGGAAGAGCTCCGGCCCCCAGCCGGGCACCCTCTGCTCCCGGTTCCCGCCGCGCCGGAGGGCCTTCACCACATAGGGCACCCAGGAGGCGCCGGTCTCGATGAAGCCGAAGCGCAGTTTGGGGAACATCTCCGGAATGTTGTTGGCCACCAGGTTCCGGAACGCCATCAGGGGCAACATGCGGACGTGCGGGAACACGCGGCTCCGGTTGATGTCGAAGATGGACGTCATGGCGGGGCTTCCGCCGCCGGTGTGGATGCAGATGGGCAGGTCCAGATCGTTGGCGGCCTGGTACACGGGGAAGAAGTAGGGGTCGTCCAACGAGAGATCGTTCTCCAGGCCCCGGAAGAAGATGCCCGCGGCCCCGTGCGCCTTCCCCCACTTCAGCTCCTCAATGGTGGCGTCCGTGGAGCACAGCGGCGGGATGATCGTCCACCGCAGCCGGCCGCCGCTCTCCTCATAGGCCTTGGCGACGAAGCGGTTGTAGGCCTGCGCCAACGCGATGTCCAGGCCGACGTCTTCTGTGATGAAGGCCAGGAAGAGGGTGGGGTAGATGACCTGGGCCTCCACCTCCATCTCGTCCATGTCCTTGAGGCGATAGGGGATGTCCAGAAGCTCCCGTGAGCCAGAGTCGGGCCGTGTGGCCCTGGTCTCGTCGTCCATGGGGCTGGCGGAGTTGTACCCGCGCCTCCCGCCCGCGTTGGGAAAGAGCTTGCCGTCGATCAGCCAGTGGAGCCTGTTCGGCCCGGGAACGACGATGGGGCGCTGGGCTATGCGCCCCGAGTCGAACTCATCCCAGACCTCTCGTGGCTCAATAATGTGCGTATCTGCGTCGATGATTCCGGGCATGGGAACCTCCTCTCGAATAGCCTCAACCGCTTCCTGCCGCTGGGCAGATGATACGCCCGCAGGCGGCAGAGGGCAAGAGCCCGGCCGCTCCCGAGTCCACCACCGATCATTCCCTTCATCACGCCGGTGTTGCCCTCCTGTCTCATTGGGAGTGCGGGGGACGCGCCGCACCGCCCCTTCCGCCGTCCCGAGCTTGTCGAACCATGCGCGCCGCACACAGCCGCGGTCCGCGGCCCGCACCCCCTCTCGTCATTCCCGCTTTCGCGGGAATCCAGGGTGGCAGGGCGGCGCGGGGTATCCCGCTCACCCCGTCCTCCCTTCCACCCCCTCTGCCATCCTCCCCTTGCCCCAACAGAACATATGCCCTACACTCTCCCCGACACACCAGCCGAAGAAAGGAGGTCACTTTGCAGCGGGGCGGCCAAGCACTCCAAGGACGTGCTGCCCCTCAGCGAGAAGGTGCGCGGCTCCGGTCCCAGTGTCCTGCGGCGATGCCATGCAGGCCGCGGTCCAAGGAGAGGACGCAGGGTACGCCCTCCGTGTCCTCCCCAAAGGCGGAGATGGGGAGCGTGGTGCAAACCCCTCCCGGTGCTCCGTGATGCGGGCCCGTTGTAGCACAGGGCCCAGGCCTTGCCAACGCGCGGCGCCGGTCCCAGTGTCCCGCGGCGATGCCATGCAGGCCGCGGTCCAAGGAGAGGACGCAGGGCTCACCCTTCGTGTCCTCCCCAATGGCGGAGATGGGGAGTGTGGTGCAAACCCCTCCCGGAGCTCCGTGATGCGGACCGGTTGTAGCGCAGGCGTAGCGCAGGCCCCAGACCTTGGCCGCTGTGGAAGTCGCCCGAGATACACACACCAAACACAGAACACTCGGCTCCGCACCCATCTGCGGAAGGTGGTCCAGCTTCAACCGGCCCATCGGCGTACCCCTGCGGCATCCAAGCAAGGAAGGAACCATCAGCCCAGCAAACAATCACCCTCTTCGGCACTTGTTAGCTTCGAAAGTGCGCAAAAAAAAGCTGCCGACAATCAACCGAAGGAGAACAATCAAGCGGCCTGCCGCCGGCAGCTGCGATGGAGACCTTTGCACAACCGTCATTCCCACACCTCCCCCGCCCCAACCCACCCCCACAAAGCCGTCGCGCCAGCGACCGCCGGCGGCATCCCGGCGTTGACAGAGGCCCGGCTGCTGCTAAAATGTCCTCTACGCGGGCGGGTGTAGCTCAGTGGTAGAGCTCTTGCTTCCCAAGCAAGTTGTCGTGGGTTCGAGTCCCATCGCCCGCTCCACAGCATCCCCGCTGTGTGATAATGCTGCCAAACCATTGAGGAGAGGTCCCATGCCCCGTATCAAGATGATCTCCGATAAGGCGGACGTGCCCGCCGACCGCCACGACGAGTTCGACGCCATCGTCCAGGTGCTCCATGGCGTCCGCGGGCCCTTCAGCGTCCTGATGCAAAGCCCTGGCTTGGCCCAGAAGGTGATGGAGGCGGGCGCTCACGTCCGCCTGAAGTCCACCCTTCAGATGACCGAGCGCGAGCTGGCCGTCATCGCCGTGGCCCGCGAGAAGGACGCCGCCTACGAATGGGCCGCCCACGTGAAGGTGGGCCGCGACGCCGGCTTGCGCGAAGAGGCCATCGAGGCCGTGCGGCATCGCGCCGACGTCAGCGGCCTCGAACCCGACGAGCGGGACATCATCAACTACGTCCGCCAGCTGCTTCAGAAGAACCGGGTGGAGCAGGCGCTCTTCGACGCGCTCGTGGGCCGCCACGGCGAGCGGTGGCTGGTGGAGCTCACCGCCACCATCGGCCAGTACCAATACATCTCCGCCATCAACAACGCCTTCGACCTCCAACCCGCGCCCGACGCCGACCAACTGCCGGTCTGAGGAGGGCGCGCATCCGGACGCGCCAACTAGAGTCGAGCGAGTCGTGACCATGAAGCTGCTGAGCTGGAACGTCAACGGCATCCGCGCTGTCCACCGCAAGGGGTTCCTGGAGTGGCTGCGCGAGGAGTCGCCGGACATTCTCGGCACGCAGGAGCTGAAGGCCCAGGCGGCCCAACTCCCCAAGGAGCTCTTGGAGCCCGAGGGTTACCACGCCTCCTGGAATTGGGGCGAGCGCAAGGGCTACAGCGGTGTGGGCATCCTGTCCAGGGAACCGCCCCTCCGGGTCCAGTCCGGCATCGGCATCGAGCGGTTCGATACGGAGGGCCGGGTCATCCTCGCCGAGTTTCCCCAGTTCACCCTACTGAACATCTACTTCCCCAACGGCCAGTCGAGCCAGGAGCGGCTCGACTACAAGATGGCGTTCTACGACGCATTCCTGGAGTTCGCCGAGGGCCTCCGCGCCCAGGGCCGAAACCTCGTAGTCTGTGGCGACTACAACACCGCTCACCACGCCATCGACCTGGCCCGGCCCAGGGAGAACGAGAGCACCTCCGGCTTCCTGCCCATCGAGCGGGCGTGGATGGACCGGTATGAGCAGCACGGCTACGTCGATACCTTCCGGCAGTTCAACCAGGAGCCGGGGCAGTACTCCTACTGGGACATGAAGTCCCGGGCCCGCGACAGGAACGTGGGCTGGCGCATCGATTACTTCTACGTGTCTTCGGATCTGATGCCCTCGGTGACGCGCGCCTTCATCTTGCCGGAGGTCATTGGGTCCGACCACTGCCCCGTGGGCATCGAGCTGGACCTCTAACATGGAAGCGTCCCGGCCGGCGGCCCCCGCCGGCCACTCGATCTGAAGGGCCCTAAGTCAGGAGGGAAGACCATGCACAAGCTGGTGCTGCTGCGTCACGGCGAGAGCGCCTGGAACCTGGAGAACCGGTTCACGGGCTGGGTGGACGTGGACCTTTCTGAAGGAGGGATCGCGGAGGCGCGCAGGTCGGCCCAGGCCCTGAAGAGCGGAGGCTACACCTTCGACGTGGCCTTCACCTCCGTGCTGAAGCGCGCCATTCGCACGCTCTGGATCGTCCTGGACGGGATGGACCTGATGTGGGTCCCCGTGCACCGCTCCTGGCGCCTGAATGAGCGCCACTATGGCAGCCTCACCGGGCTGGACAAGGCCGAGACCGCCGCCCAATACGGCGAGGAGCAGGTGCTGGTGTGGCGGCGCAGCTTCGATGTGCCGCCGCCGCCCCTGGAGCGGTCCGACGATCGCTACCAAGGCCAGGACCCCCGCTACGCGGCGCTGGGCCCCGGGGGCGCGCCGGTCACCGAGAGCCTGGAAGACACCGTAGCCCGTCTGCTGCCCTACTGGCAGCAGACCATCGCGCCGGCCATCATGGCGGGGCAGCTGGCCCTCATCGCCGCCCACGGCAACAGCCTGCGCGCCCTTGTCAAGTACCTCGACGGCCTGGGCGCCGACGAGGTCGTCGATTTGAACCTGCCCACGGGCGTTCCACTGGTCTATGAGCTGGACGACGACCTGAATCCGCTGACGCACTACTACCTGGGGGACCCCGAGGAAATCCAGAAGGCGGCGGCAGCCGTGGCGGCCCAGGGCAAGGCGGGCTAGTTCCTCACGAGCATCCCCGGCTG
The DNA here is from genome assembly GCA_965247615.1 of Dehalococcoidia bacterium. GTDB lineage: Bacteria > Chloroflexota > Dehalococcoidia > Lucifugimonadales > UBA1127. The sequence continues at coordinate 149,457 of OZ252022.1, forward strand.
GCAGCGGCGGCAGTAGCTCGTGATGCGGCCGTTGGCCGTGAGCTGACTGATGGCGCCGCCGCAGGACGGGCAGGGCTTCTTGCCCTTGTTGTGCACCTTCAGGAAGTCGCGGACCTTGACGTGGAGCGTCTCCCCCATGCGCTCCCGCAGCACCTCGGTCGCCTCGCGGACCACGTCGCCCATGGCCCCGTGAAGGCGCGCCAGCTCAACTTCGGAGAGGGTGCCCACCTTGCGGAAGGGCGAGACGCCGGCGGCGAATAGGATCTCGTCCGAATAGGCGTTGCCGATGCCCGACACCAGGGAGCCGCGCGTAAGCACGCCCTTGATCTCGCCGCGGAAGGGCTTGAGCCGCGCCGTCATCTCCTCAAGCGTGATCTCCATGACGTCGGGGCCCTGGTCCAGCAGCCGCGGGATGGTGTCGAGTTGGTCTGGCGTCATGTACCAGACCATGCCCATCTGCCGCTCGTCCAGGTAGCGCAGATCCAGGCCCCCCTCCAGCTCCAACACTGCACAGGTCTTCTTCTGGACCCGTTCCTTGGCGGCGCAAAGCTGGAATAGACCGGCCAGCATGGGGTTCACAAGCAGGACGCGGTCGTCCGAGAGGTCCGCCTGGAGGAACTTGCCTCGCCGCCGGAATCCCTTGAAGCATCGCCCAGAAACGTCCGTGGCGAACTCGGCGCTGGGCGTACGCAGGACTGTTGGCCGCAGCACGCGCGCAGAGACGACGCACAGGCCCCGGACTCGGCGGTTCAAGACCTCCTGGATAACCTCCAGATCGGGTGCCTCGGGCACGATCTTCTCCTGGCCCTGTCAAGGTTTCGCCCCGGAAACAGCCCATGACGGGCCCGGTCCCCCATCGCGCCCCGTCTGGACCCCCCCAGCGCTGGTCGATGGGAGCGCGAGACCAGTCTCCCACTCGAGCGCTATTGGCTGCGGCGCAGGGGCGCGATGACCTCTTCGCCAAAGCGGTGGATCTGCTCCATGGCCTCGGGGCCGGCAAAGCGCAGGTGAAACGTGTCGACGCCTGCACTGGCGTACTCATCGACGGTCTGCAGGATAAGCTCGGCGGGGCCGATGAGGCCGCCCTGGCCGCCTGGGGGCGGCTGGGCGTCGCTGCCGGGCGGCTGCCCTTCGCCGACGTATCCCGTGCCGTTGAGAACACGGCGGATGGCAAGCGGGTCCCGGCCCGCCGCCGCTGCGCCCTCCTCCACCTGCTGCAGCAGACCGCGGTACTGGTCCATGGACTCGGGCCAGCCGCCGTTCTTGATCCAGCCGTCGGCCTCGGCCCCTGTGTAGCGCAGCATGCGCGGCCCCCCGGCGCCGATGATGATGGGGATGGCGCCATGAACGGGTTGGGGCGGCGCCTCGGCGTTCTCCACGCTGAACAGGCGCCCTTGATAGCTGAAGGGTCCCCCCTTCCACAGGCCCCGCATGATGGCCACCGCGTCCTTGAGGTCCGCGAATCTCTCGCCGGGGGAGCCGAAGTAGACGCCGTAGGAGCGAAAGTGGCCTTCCTGGCCTCCGGCGCCAAGGGTCAGCTCCACTCGGCCGCCGGTGATAAAGTCCAGGCTGGCGGCCATCTTTGCCAGAAGGGCGGGATTTCGAAAGGGTACGTTGAGGGTAGAGTGGGTCAGGATGACGCGGCTGGTGAGCGCCCCGACGACCGACGCCAGGGTCCACCCCTCCAGGTTGTCCTCTGGAGGCCGGTCGCTGAAGGTAACGGTGTCGAATCCGGCGGCCTCGGCGGCCCTGATCTGCGCCACTAGGACGTCGTAGGGCACGCCCCGGGGGTTGAGGCCGAACCGGACGGGGTTCAATGTGCGCGTCATGCTTCTCTCCTCATTGCTTGTGGTCCGTGGCGCCGGGCGGTTCTGCCTACCCAGCGCAGAGCCTACTCTCCTGGTCTGCGGCGATGCAAGTGGCTGGTGCGGGCTCTAGCTTGGCAGCCGCGCCCCGATGATACCAGGATAGCCACGGAGGAACTCCTGCGCCGAGGCAACCCGCTTCCCCTCCATATGGAGCTGCTGCACTTCCAAGACGCCGCTGCCCGTGCCAATGGCCAGCGCTGCCGCGGCGCCCGGCCGTATCCCAACGACGTGGCCCGGCGCCACGGGCTCTGTTGACTCAGCACGTGCGGGTGTCGTGGCCACCAGCTTGATCAACCGCCCTTCCCAGCGGGTGTACGCGCCGGGCCAGGGCTGATATGCCCGCACCCGTCTCCAGAGGGTTGGGGCCGGCTCGTGAAAGTCCAACTCTCCATCTTCCTTGGTCAACCGATGGCTGACCGTAGCCAGGGCCTCGATCTGGGGTCGCGGCGCTGTTTCTCCCCTCTCCCATGCCTCCAAGGCCTGCACCAAGAGAGTGGCGCCCTGCAGAAAGAGGCGGGGAGTCATCGTCTCCGTTGTCTCCCCGGGGTCAATGGGCGGCGTCGCCTCCTGCGCCAGGATGGGGCCGGTGTCCATCCCCTCGTCCAGCAGCATGATGGTGACGCCCGTGACCTCGTCCCCCTCGAGGATTGCAGCGGCCACGGGGGACGGACCGCGATGCCGCGGCAGGAGCGAGGGATGGACGTTGAGCGCTCCGAGCGGCGGGACAGCGAGCAGGGCCGGGGGGAGGATCTTGCCGTAAGCCGCTACGACCAAGGCCTCCGGCGCCAGGGCCGCCACCTGCGCCACTGCCTCCCCACCGCGGAAAGAGGCCGGCTGCAGCACGGGAATTCCCATCTGCCTGCCTACGCGCTTCATCGGGGGCGCCTCAGGCTGCCGTCGCCTCCCTGCCGGTTTGTCCGGTTGGGTGACGACGCCCGCGACCTGATGGCCCGCCTTCAGCAACGTGGCCAGAACGGGTGCGGCATACTCCGGGGTTCCCAGGAATACGAGACGCATACTCCTCCAGAAGAGAATTATATGATGTGCCCCGAACCCGACTCCAAGGGCGCCCGCAGCCCCAGAACGGTTTTTCTAGGGGTCTCCCCTTCAGCGCCGCCGAAGGGGCCAACTGAAGAAAAACGTGAGCGCTTGAACCTATTCATATTGTAATACATTGGTCAATATATAGTTTAGCTTCACTAATATGGCGGGATACCGGTTTATTTCTGCTTGACGCCAGAGTGTCCCGAACGTAGGCAATTGCTAAGGCGGGGTCAGAAGCCCCAAAAACGAGCCGATTTTCACGAGTTTTTCCACTAGCGCTGTGTCCTATTCCTTGCTATTTTCCGTAGGTGCCCTTTGGCAGTCCCTGGGTGCTGCTGCTTCATCAAGATCTAATCAGTGTAGGTTGACCGGCTCATGCCCTCTATCGGCCCGACACGGCTCTGGGACGCGGCTCTGGGGGAGCTCCAGGTACAGGTCCCTAAGCCAACCTTCGACACCTTCCTCAAGGGTACCGTAACCCTGGACGTGAGTGACAGCCACCTGGTAGTCGGCGCCGCCAACCCCTTCACCGCCGAGTACCTGGAGAAGCGGATGTCCGCCCTCATCCACCGGACCGTCGAAGGGCTGGCGCAGCGCACACTGGACGTCGAGTTCCGCGTGACTCATCCTATCCCGCCCGCGCCGCCCGACCGCCACACCTACGACTCTGACCCCGCCACAGGCCCTGCGGGGCTGCCTCCGCGGCAAGAACGGTCCGACCTGCTCGCGTCCTACACCTTCGACTCGTACGTCGCGGGGCCCACCAACGAGCTCGCGTACGCCGCTGCCCGGGCCGTGGCCGAAGCCCCCGGCAACCGGTACAACCCCCTGTTCCTCTACTCACCCGTGGGTTTGGGGAAGACCCACCTGCTCCAGGCAGCCGCACTCCGCCTGCGCGAACGTGGCTGCACCGCCCTTTACCAGACCTGTGAGCAGTTTACCAATGCCTTCATCCGGGCCATCCGGGAAGGCGCCATGCCCGCCTTCCGGCAGCGGTACCGCTCCGTGGATGCGCTGCTCATCGACGACATCCAGTTCATCGCCGGCAAGGAGCAGACCCAGGAGGGTTTCTTCCACCTGTTCAATGAGCTCTATCTCGCCGAGCGCCAGATAGTACTCAGCGCCGACCAACCCCCCAGCGCTCTGAGCTTCCTCGGCGAGCGCCTGAGGTCCCGCTTCGGCGCAGGCCTCGTTGCCGACATACAGCCGCCTCCTCCCGAGCTGTGCCTTGCAATCCTCCGGGCCAAGGCCCAGACCCTCTCGGCGGTGGTGCCGGACTCTGTGCTGGAGGCCATCGCAACAGTGTCGCCGGGGAACATACGCACAATGGAGGGGTATCTCACGCGGGTCGTCGCTATTGCGGACCTCTGTGCGAAACCCCTCACGGTGGATCTTGTGCGCCAGGCCCTTGGCAGCATACCCAAGCCACCTCCTGCCGATTCTCTCTCCCCCGAGGCAGCGTTGGAGACCATCGCGGCCCACTTCGGACTTAGCTCCGCCTGCCTCTGCGGGTCGCGCAGGGACCGGCAGGCGTCGCTGGCACGGCGCGTCGCCATGCATCTCCTTGGGAAGGAGCTCCACCAGCCCCCAGGCTCTATTGCTCGGCTCCTCGGCGGACGGCACCCCAGCTCTGTCCATCAGGCATTCAGCCAGGTAGACAGGCAACTTGCCGCGGACCCGTCCTTTGCCGCCGACATCTCCGCTCTTCGGCAACGCATTCGGGTGCCCGCTCCTGCCGGGTAGCACACATCGGGCGCCTGCATCCTCTCATACCCTCACGACGGATCATGCTTGTCTATCGCCAAGCCTCACGGTCAGTCCGAACGTAGTCTCACACTCCGCAGGCCCTTACTATCCCCTCTATTAGGTCTTACTATATGAAGATACTGAAGTAGGATCCACTATAAGAATGATTGATACAGCAGACATACTGGTCTCCTCTGGGGCTGGAGGGGATGGGGCGATCAGCTTCCGTCGTGAGAAATACGTTCCTCGCGGCGGACCTGATGGCGGTGATGGTGGAGCAGGCGGGTCGGTCTTTCTTGAGGCGAGGCCCGGAGACGCTACACTGTTGTTCTTCCATCAACGGCAGAAGTTCAGTGCCCACCGCGGGGGCCCCGGCCAGGGGAGGAACAAGACAGGCGGGAGCGCCGAGGACGTGGTTCTGCCGGTCCCTGTAGGGACGTTGGTCTATCGCGAGGGGTTTGATGGAGCCGATCGGCTCTTGGCCGACTTGGATCAGGCGGGGGTCAAGCTGCGGGTCGCCAGGGGTGGGGGAGGTGGTGTTGGGAACAAGAGGTTTGCGACTGCAACGAACCAGGTGCCGCGGTTGGCAGAGGTGGGGGAGTCGGGAGAGGACGTGCACCTGAAGCTGGAGGTCAAGCTGCTGGCCGACGTGGGTGTAGTAGGGGTCCCGAACGTTGGGAAGTCCAGCCTGCTGACTCAGGTGTCCGCAGCACACCCCAAGATTGCCGCGTACCCATTTAGCACCACGGAGCCGGTGCTTGCCGTGGTGGAGTCCCGGGGGAGCAGCTTTATCATGGAGGAGGTGCCGGGCCTTGTGGAGGGCGCTCATCTGGGCGTAGGGCTGGGCCATGCGTTTTTGAGGCACGCCGAGCGAACGCGGCTCCTGCTGCATATGTTGGATGGGACGAATCCGGCTATCCGCCAGGAATACGACCAGTTGAGCCGGGAGCTGCGGGAGTACAGCGATGAACTGGCCCATCGGCCAAGGCTCATTGCCGTGAACAAGGTGGACGTCCCAGATGTGCGCCAGCGGGCTGACGACATACGCAACGAGCTAAAGGGAGTGGCGGACGGAGTGCTCTTCGTTTCCGCGGCCACGGGTGAAGGAGTAGACGGGCTGATGACGAAGCTCCTGGAGAAGCTGCAGGGGATTCCGCTGCCTGCTGCGTCGCGGCACAAGCCCGGGGAGATAATCGAGCCGCCTCCAGTGGCGCGCCGCAAGGTGGAGGTGTTGAGGACGGGGAGTAACGCCTTCGAAGTCCACTGGCCAAGGGCGGAACGCCTGGCCGCACGAGTCAACCCCGGCGACTGGCTGGCGACCATACAGCTGATGCAGGCGCTCCGCCGCATGGGTGTGGCAAGGGCGTTGGAGTCGCTTGGCGCCGGGCCGGGTGACACGGTTCGAATCGGTGGGTCGGAGTTCGATTGGGTGGGGTAGACCGCGGGTCCGGAGGCCTGCCTTCCCGCGGACCTCTTATCGAACGGGCAAGATGGGCATGAAGCTGGGGATATTCGGGGGCACGTTCGATCCGATTCACGTCGGGCACCTGATCATCGCGCAGGAGGCCAGGGTGCGCCTGGGATTAGGGCGAGTCGTCCTTGTCCCCACCGGCCAGCCGTGGATGAAGAGTGAACTGCCAGTCAGCAGTGGAGCACACCGGCTGGCGATGACGCGGCTGGCGGTTGCGGACGATCCAGCCTTCTCCGTGTCTTCACTTGAAGTGGCCCGGCCCGGCCCGACCTACACCGTCGACACCCTCGCGCAGCTCCCGCGGGACCTGCCGGGGGAGCCGGAGCTCTACTTCATCATGGGAGCGGACTCGTTGGAGGGGCTGGACCGTTGGAAAGAGCCGGAGCGGCTGTTGGAGCTCTGCAACCTGGTGGTCGTAAGCCGGCCTGGCAACGAAGCGCCACGGGTGGAGAGCATAGAGCGGCGCTTTCCCAAGTCTAGGGGGCGAGTCCACATGCTGGGGGAGCTGAACATCGGCGTCGAGGGCTCTGAAATTCGACAGCGCGTCGCGCACGGGCTGCCCATACGCTACTGGGTGCCGCGAGAGGTAGAGGAGTACGTCTTGGAGCACGGGCTCTACTCGAAACAAGGAGGGGGCGGATGAGTGGAGAGCAAGGAGCCGCCATCCTGAAGCTGGCACAGGAGCTCGGGGCACTGACATTCGGGTCCTACACGCTCTCGTCGGGCCAGGAGAGCAGCTACTACTTCGACGGGCGGCTGCTAACACTCCATCCCGAGGGCGCCCACCTGGTAAGCCAGGCGCTGCTGCCCCTGGTTCTCGAAAGCGGCGCCCGGACGGTGGGAGGCCCGACCCTGGGGGCGGACCCCATGGTGGGCGCCCTGGTGCATGCCAGCCACGCCTCGGCCGGGCCGCTGCGAGGGTTCCTGGTGCGGAGCCAGGCCAAGGACCACGGCACGGGCCAGCTCATCGAGGGGCACCTAGAGGCTGGCAGCCGCGTGGCCGTCCTCGACGACGCGTGCAGCACTGGAGGGAGCCTCTTCCATGCCATCGCCGCGGCCGAAGAGCGGGGGTGTCGCGTGGTGAAAGTGCTGACCATCCTGGACCGGGTGCAGGGCGGCGGCGAGCGGCTGCGGCGCTTGGGCTACGACTTCACACCGCTGCTGGTGGCCAGCGCCGATGGCGCCGTGGCGCCGGCCTAGCGCCGCCGGCCCGTGCGGGCCCAGGGCCGGGTCCGGAGCAGCCGCAGGAGGCCGCCGAGGTCCTGGGCGATGGTGCGCAGGATCTGAACGCGCGAGTCCGGGTCCTCATCCCAGGTCACGGGCACGTCCTTGACGCGGAAGCCGCCCTTCTCCGCGATGACCAGCAACTCCGTGTCGAAGAACCAGAAGGGGTCTTGCACCAGGGGCAGGAGCGACTGGGCGGCCTCCCTGCGTATGGCCTTGAAGCCGCACTGGGCGTCGGAGAAGCGGGTCCACATCAGCAGCTTGATGATCAGAACGTAGCCCCGGGAGATGATCTCGCGCTTCAGCGACCGCGTCGTCCGGGCGCCGCGCGCCAGCCGTGAGCCCGCGGCGACGTCGAATCCCTCTTCCGCCACTGCGGCTACCAGAGGTGGGAAGCAGGCGAGGTCCGTAGAGAGGTCGATGTCCATGTAGGCGAGGATGTCGGCGTCGCTCTCGGACCACACGCGCTTCAGGGCCCGTCCGCGTCCCTTCTCCGGCATGTGCACCACGCGTACCCCTGGGTGCTGCTCCGCCAAGGACTGCGCCACGCCAAGGGTGCCGTCGATGGAGCCGTTGTCGGCGATGGTAATGCGCCACCGTAGGGGGAGGTTGTCGGGCAGCCACTCGAGGAGCGTCGCGACGCTCTGGGCCAGCCCGCGCTCCTCGTTGTACACGGGCAGCACGACGTCCACAAGGAGACCGTGGCGGCGGGAATCGGCGGCCGCGGTCATTGGACTGCGGTGGGCGGCCCGCGTCGCGTTGCCTGTGCGGGATTCACCTTGGCGGCCTTAGTGGAGGAAGTGGCGGATGCCGGTGAAGATCATGGCTAGGCCTGCGGCGTCGGCGGCCCGGATGACCTCGTCGTCGCGGATGGAGCCGCCGGGCTGCACGGCGGCGGCGACGCCGCCCGCGGCAGCCAACTCCAGGCCGTCTGCGAAGGGAAAGAAGGCGTCGGAGGCCAGGACGCTCCCCGCCGCCTTTTCTCCCGCCGCCCGCAGGGCCAGGTGGACGCTGGTGATCCGGTTGGGCTGCCCTGCCCCCATGCCCACGAGGGCCCCGTTCTTGACCAGCACAATGGCGTTGGACTTGACGTGTTTGACGGCCCTCCAGGCAAAGGCAAGGTCGCGGAGTTGGTCTTCCGTCGGATGCCCCGCGGTGGCCACCTTCCATGCGGAGGGCTCCTCCTCGGGGGGGTCGCCCCGCTGGACCAGGAGGCCACCGGAGACGCGGCGGAGGTCCAGGGACCCCGTGGCGCCCCCCCCCCCGGCGGGGACCCGGAGGATGCGCAAGTCCCGCTTCTTCTGGAGTATTTCGAGGGCCGCGGGCTCATAGTCCGGGGCCACGACCACCTCGTAGAACACGCTGCGCATCGCCTCGGCGGCCGCGCCGGTCACGGGACGGTTGAAGCCCACGATACCGCCGTAGGCGGAGACGGGGTCGCCATCGAAGGCCCGGCGGTACGCCTCGGCCTGGTCTGGATGGGAAGCCAGGCCGCAGGGATTGGTGTGCTTGATCACCGCCACTGAGGGTTCGGGGAAGTCGGAAACCGCGCGCCAGGCCGCGTCGGCATCGAGGATGTTGTTGTAGGAGAGCTCCTTGCCGTGAATCTGCGTGGCGCCGACGACGCCGCCCGATGGTGGAACATCGGCGTAGAGGGTCCCCGCTTGGTGGGGGTTCTCGCCGTACCGCAGGTCGGCCACCTTGCGCAGCCCCACGGTCAGTTCGGCGGGAGGGTCTCCGCCTTGGCCGCGGAGCCAGCCCGCGACCAAGGTGTCGTAGAGGGCGACGTGTTGGAAGGCCTTGGCGGCCAGCGCGCGGCGGTCCTCGGCGCTGAGGCCGCCCCCCGCGAGGCGCTCCACGACCCAATCGTAGTCGGCCGGGTCGACGATCACGACGACGGCAGGGTGGTTCTTGGCGGCCGCCCGGATCATGGTCGGCCCGCCGATGTCGATGTTCTCCAGGGCCTCTTCTAGGCTGACCTGCGGTCGGCTGATGGTGGCCTCGAAGGGATAGAGGTTCCCGACCACAACGTCAATGGGCTCGATGTTGAGGCTGGCCAGCTCGGCCACGTGGGCTGGCAGGTCGCGGCGGGCCAGGATGCCCCCGTGCACCGTTGGGTGCAGGGTCTTGACCCGACCGTCCAGGAATTCCGGCGAGCCGGTGAGGTCCGAGACCTGCTGCACTGGCAACCCCGCCTCAAGGATGGCCTGATGGGTCCCGCCCGTGCTCACCAGGTCCGCGCCCATGCCGTGAAGCCCCTTGGCGAGGTCCACTACCCCGGTCTTGTCATAGACGCTGAGCAGCGCTTTCACAGGGTATGACCCTCCTCTGGTTTCCCCTCCATCTTCGCCATCGTCCTCATGCAGGCGCCGGGAGCAGGTTCAAGCGGCAAAGACCACGGACGCACCGTCGCCGCGCTCCTCCACCTCGCCGATGACGCAGGCCTCGGGGACCGCTGCCTGAATGGACGCCGCTTCCTCTACCCCGGCCGCCACCACCATGCCGATGCCCATGTTGAAAACGCGGTACATCTCCTCCGTGGCGACTTCGCCCTGCTCCTGGATGAGCTTAAAGATGGGAGGGATCTTCCAGGCGCCGACGTTGAAGCGGGCGCGGAACCTGGGCGGGAAGACCCGTGGCACGTTCTCCAAGAAGCCGCCGCCGGTGATGTGGGCCATGGCGTTGATGTGCTTCAGCACGGGCGCAAGGACCGGATAGTAGCAGCGATGGGAGGCCATGAGGGCCTCTCCCAGCGTGGCGCCAAGCTCGGGAAACTTCCGGGACAGGACGTCCGGATTGCTGTCGATGCCAAAGACGCGCCTCGCCAGGGAGAAGCCATTGGTGTGGAGGCCGCTGGAAGGCAGGCCTAGGAGCAGGTCGCCGGCTTGGACCTTGCTGCCGTCGATGACCAGGTTGCGCTCCACGGCACCCACGGCGAAGCCCACGACGTCCAGATCGTCGCCCTGATAGAGCCCCGGCATCTCTGCCGTCTCTCCGCCGATAAGGGCGCATTCAATGCGGCGGCAGGCCCTTGCCATGCCCCTGACCAGTGCCTCGACCCTCTCGGGCGCCAGGGCCCCCATGCCGATGTAGTCCAGGAAGAAGAGGGGTTTGGCGCCCGTGGTGAAGATGTCGTTCACGCAGTGGTGGACCAAGTCCTCGCCCAAGATGTCGTACTGGCCCAAGAGAGCGCCGACGCGGAGCTTGGTGCCCACACCGTCCGTGTGGGAGACCAGGACCGGGTCCTTGAAACCCTGAACCTGAAACAGGGAGCCGAAGCCGCCGATGTCGCTCAGCACGCCCGGGGTGAAGGTGGTCCGGGCGTGCTCCGTGACGAGCTCCTTGGCCTGGGCTGCGGCGTCCCGGTCGACGCCGGCAGCTTGGTACGCATGGCTAGACATCAATAACCCCCAGGGTGGCGCCGAGGAAGGCTGGAGCGGGGCAGGCCAGACCCACCTAGATGCGCTCCAGGGCCATCTTGTCCAGCTCGAGCTGGACGTCCATGGGGTAGCGGCCCGTAAAGCAGCCGGTGCAGTAGCTGTCTGGCTGTCGGCTAATGGCCTTGAAGAGCCCCGGGACGCTCAGATGGCCCAGGGAATCGGCGCCGACCATCCGCCCCACTTCGTCCACGCTCATCTGGGCCGCGATCAGCTCCCCGCGAGTGGGGAAGTCCACGCCGAAGTGGCAGGTGGAGATGATCGGCGGAGCGCACACCCGCAGGTGGACCTCTTTGGCGCCCGCGCGGCGCATCAGGCTCACGACGCGGGGCGTCGTGGTGCCCCGGACGATGCTGTCGTCTACGACGACCACCCGCTGGCCGGACAGGATCTCCGGCAGCGGATTGTACTTCATGCGTACGCCGAGGTCGCGCATGCGCTGGTCGGGCTCGATGAAGGTCCTGCCCACGTAGCGGTTCTTCACCAGTCCGTCACGGTAGGGTATGCCGGACTCCTCGGCGTACCCCACCGCTGCCGCCGTTGCCGAGTCTGGGATGCCGATGACCACGTCGGCATCGACGGGGTGCGCCCGGGCCAGTTCCCTGCCCATGTCTTGGCGCGCTGTGTACACCAGCTTCTCGTCAAGTGTGCTGTCCGGACGGGCGAAGTAGATGGTCTCGAAGACGCACAGGGCCCGGCGGCCCTCGTTGGCCTTGTACACGGTCTTGACGCCGGCATCGTTGATCATGATGGCTTCGCCCGGGTCCAGTTCGCGGATGAACTGCGCGCCGATGTGGTCCAGGGCGCAGGACTCAGAGGCCACGACCCACCCGCCGCCCAGCTTCCCCAGACAGAGGGGCCGAACCCCCAGAGGGTCGCGGATGGCTAGGAGCGCGTCCCGCAAAAGGACCGTCAGCGAGTAGGCCCCATGCAGCCGCCGCATCGTGTGGGCGATGCGAACGGTCCAGTCCTTGCCGGGCGCGTTTGCCAGCATCTGGGCGATGACCTCAGAATCGGTGGAGGTCGCGAAGGCGCAGCCCCATTCCTTGACCAGCTCCTCTCGGAGCTCTAAGGCGTTGATGACGTTGCCGTTGTGCCCCAGGGCCAGCGCGCCGTGGAGGCCGTGCACGAGGAAGGGCTGGGCGTTACGGACATCGCTTGAGCCGGTGGTGGAGTAGCGGGTGTGGCCGATGGCCATGTGGCCGGGCAGCCGCTGGAGGTCGAATTCGTGGAAGGCCTGGGCCACGAGGCCCATGGAGGTGTGCACGTACGGCTCATGCCAGCCATCGCCGGAGGCGATGCCCGCACTTTCCTGACCGCGGTGCTGGAGTGAGAAGAGGCCAAAGAAGGCGATTCGTGCGGCGTCTTCATTGGGGGTGTACACCCCAACAATACCGCAGGCCTCGTGGGCCGCTTCAGCCATGGGCCCTCCGTTTGGGAGATAGCCGTGGGCGCGCACGCCATCCTTCCGAGGAGAAGAGGGGGAGCATGCCAATTATACCGACGCCCCCACGCGGGGGTCAACTCAAGAAACCTGCAATTCCAGCGATCTTGGGGGAGAATCCGTCAAGCATTGTACGTTAGCCGCTCCCGTGGCACACTACCTGCGCACCCCTGAACTGATGGTTGGAGGAGAGGGCATGGCGCTCCGGGTGGCTATCGCCGCGGACCACGGCGGGTTTCCTCTCAAGGAGGAGCTGGTCCCCTGGCTGCGAGACCAGGGACATCACGTGGAGGATCTGGGCGCCCATGGCCTGGATCAGGCCGACGATTACCCAGACTTCGCGGACGCTGTCTCCCGGGCCGTGGCCACGGCCCGCGCCCAGCGGGGGCTCATCGTGTGCGGCAGCGGGGTCGGCGCCTCCATCGCCGCCAACAAGGTGCCCGGTGTCCGGGCCGGCCTCTGCCATGATACCTACGCCGCGCACCAGGGCGTGGAGCATGATGACATGAATGTGCTCTGCATGGGGGCGCGCATCATCGGCATCGAGCTGGCCAAGGAGCTGGTGGCTGCCTTCCTCGGCGCCCGGTTCACCGGCGAGGAGCGTCATCAACGCCGCCTGAACAAGCTCCTGGCTATCGAGAGCCGGGAGGCGCCACCGCCCTCAGGAACGACCGGGGCGCCGTGATTCGCGCCATCATCTTCGACCTCGACGGCACGCTCATCAACACGGAGCCCCTCAAGGCGCAGGCTTACGCCGCCGCGGTCCAGCGTGTAAGCGGGGACGCGCTGTCCCACCAGCAGGTCGAGGATGCCTGCTGGGCCGTCGTGGGAGCGGCTGGAGGCGAAGCGGCCCGGACCATGGTGGAGCGACTGGGACTGGAGGCGGCACTGATGCCGCTGGCCGCCGCCTATGGGGTTGCGGAGCCCTGGGAGGCCTTCGACCGGGTGTGGCTGGAGGTCTACGGCGCCATGTCTGCCGACCCCAAGCTGCTGCGCGACCACATGTGGCCCGACACACCCAGGCTGCTCGCGCTGGCCCGGGAGCTGGGGTGCCGCACTGGACTCGCCACCATGTCCTACCGGGACGAGACGGAGCACGTCCTGTCGGCCCTGGGCATCGGCGGGGCCCTGGAAGCGGTGGTGACGTGCGACGACGTGGAGTTCTCCAAGCCCGACCCGCAGGCCTATCTGGTCGCGGCCCGGAAGCTGGGTGTACCCCCGACGGAGTGCCTTGCCTTGGAGGACACGCCCCGGGGCGTACAGGCCGCGAAGGGCGCAGGAATGAGCGTCATTGCTGTCGCCACGCCATTTACGAAGCAGGCCCTGCACGCCAGCCCCCTGGTGGACCCTGCGTGGGTCGTGGACGAACGGGAGACTCTGCTGGACGTCGTGCGGTGCCGGGTTCGGGAGAGCGGGGGACTCAGATAGCGGCCCGGAACGCCGCATCCCGGGCCGGCCGAGGATGGTCCGCGCCTCGCTAGCCCTTGGGCGCAGCCTGCACCACCAGGCAGTCCCAGTGGAACAGGATGGCCCCATCCCGGTCCTGGCGGATGTCGAAGGCCTGGACAGCCGCCGGGGGAGCGTTCAGGAAGTCGCGCCGAAGCTGCTCCACCTCGTCCGCGGGTGTGCCCGAGCGCCGCGTCCAGTCCTCGAACTCCAGGTGCACCGGAGTGATTGCGGAATCGGTGACGCTGAGCCCGCCCTCCTCCAGGAGCGCCAGCCACTCTGAGGGGGCCGGCTCCCAGACGTGGCTCGGGTCCCGGCGCAGCTCGATGTCGTGCATCCAGGGGACGATGGCCGGGTCTTCCGGCGCCACGGTGTCGGCGAGGATGAGCATGCCGTCGGGGGCCAGGACGCGGCGCCACTCGGCAACGGCCCTGGGGATGTCCTGGAAGTGATGGGCCGCCGTACGCGAGGTCACAAGGTCCAGAGAGCCATCGGCGAAGGGCAGCGCCTCCGCGGCGGCCAGGGCGTACCTGACGTTGGCCAGCCCGCGCGTGGCGGCGATCTGCCGCGCTTCGCCAAGCATGGCGGGGGTGACGTCCGTGGCGACCATGTCGTCGGCCAGGGGCGCGACGGCAAAGGCGGTGAACCCAACGCCGGTGCCGACGTCGATGGCGTGCCTGTACCTTCGGCCCGCCGCAAACTCCTCAACCACCTGAAGGCTCTCGCCCTCCCGGTGCACCACGCTATCGACGTAGTAGCGGGCCTGTCGCCCGAACTGCTCCTGGGAAGTGACCCGTCCGGCCTCTCGATGTTCCACTGACGTCTCGCCCCCTCTCAATGCGCTGGCTGCAGCGCCGCTTCTGCTTCCATAAGCTGGGCCACGTGATCGCGGACGTGGGGGGCGTTCATCTGGAGCAGCTTCCGCAGCGTGATCTCGCCCCCGTTTGTGCGCAGCTTCAGGTTGGCATCCGCCCCGTGAAATGCCCCAACCCGCGCCAAGAACTCCTCGTGTAGGACGCGAAACTCGCCGAGCAAGTCGGGGATAGCCTTGCCGGCGTGTTCGGCCAGCGCCCTGGCGTTGATCTCATCCACGGAGGCCTGCACCTCCATGGACGCTCCGCTCCGCTCCGCCGACTCCACCAAGTCGATGGTGATCTGGTGCCAGCAGTATATGTGCGCCAGCGTCTCCCGGGGGCCCCATCCCTCCACCTGGGCCCGGGAGGCCCGGCCCGGCCCGGCAAACCACGCGCAGGCGTCCTGCACCGCCGCGTCGATGGCCTTGAGAAGCGCTTCCCGGTCACTGTCTACGTCCAAGAGTGTCCTCCGCGGCGGCCCCTGTCGGGCCGGGGTTCGCTTACCTCACAGTACCACGATCCCCTGCGCTGCGGCGACCGAGTGCCCGCGCACGAAGGAAAGTTTGAAGTCAGTCCTCGCGCAGGGTGGCGTACAGCAGGTAGTCCATGGGCACTCCCGCCTTGAGAACAGCGCGGCGGAGCAGCCCCTCACGCTCGTACCCGGCCTTCTCCAGCACGCGCGCAGAGGCGCCGTTGCTGGTCTTCAGCCACGCTGCGATGCGTATGAGGCCAAACGCCTCAACCCCATAGTCCGTCACCGCCTTCACAGCCGCCGTCACGATGCCACGTCCCCAGAACGGCTTCCCCAGCCAGTACCCCAGCTCTGCCGAGTGCTGTAAGTCCCCCTCCCGCAGAGTGAGGCCAATGTCACCAATGGGGCCCGCCCCGTCGCAGATCGCGAAGCACACTGCCGGGTCCCGGCCCGCTTGGAGTGACACCCAAGACTCCGCGTCTGCCCACGTATAGGGGTGGGGAAAGCGGTCGCGCAGGTTCACCCAGACGTCGTGGTCGTCCGCGAGGACGAGAAAGCGGTCCTGGTCACCGTTGGCCCACGCGGTGCCCCAGTCCTGGAGCGTAAATCCGTCGCTCAGCTCGATTCTCATGGCCCAATCTTACGGGCCCTGCGCAGGCTCGTAAACCGCATGTTGACCTCTGGCCGTGCGACAATGGAGGAGGAGCCAGGACGCTGTTCTCACGGCTGGCCGGACACTCGAGGACAGCGCTCCACTGCGGCGGATGGCGGCCACCACCGCCTCCAGGGGAGTCTACGAGCATGCCGAGCGTTACGATCATCGTCGGCGGGCCGGGCAGCGGCAAGACTGAAGAGCTCCTCACGAGGCTGGCCGCCCGGTATGCAGCTGACCCGTTTTCCGAGACGGCGGTGCTCGTACCCACCGTGCGTCACGGCGACCAGTTCCGGCGCAGGCTCGTGGCCCGCTGTGGCGTGGCCCTCCGGCTGCGCGTGGAGACCATCAGCCAGTTCAGCCGCGGGCTGGTCTCCGGCCTGTTGATGCCCTCATTCGCCCTGACCGAGGAGCTTCTTGCGCGCACGATTCGGCGCGAGGTCGAGGGTGGGCCTGCCGCATACTTTGCCCCCATAGCGTCAACCAAGGGCCTTCGAGGCCTCCTGAGCGGCGCCATTGCAGACCTCCTGGCAGAGGCGGTCGATCCCCAAGCGTTGTCGGCGGCAGCCGGGAAGACTGGGCTCCCCAGCCTTACGGCCCTGAGTGCCATGTACGCGGCGTACACCGCCGAGTTCGAGCGGCGAGGCTGGGTGCATCCTGCGCAGATCGCAGTGGCGGCTGCCGCGGCCGTGAAGTCCGGCGCCGCACTTCCCCCCCGGGTCATGCTGGACGGCTTCCAGGTCCTGCGCGGGACTGAGATTGCTCTGCTCGAAACCGTAAGTGAGCGAGCTGACGTGGTCATCGCGATCGACCCGAGTGCTGGGGCAAGGGCCGAGTTCGATTGTGAACGGCTCCTCAAGAGGCTCCCCGGAGCGGATGTCCTGAAGCTCGCCGGGAATGGCGCAACCCAGCCCGGGACGGTGATTGCGGGCAAAGCGCCGGACCGTGAGGGACAGCTGCGCGCCATCGCCCGGCAGATCAAGCACCGTCTGACCGAGGACACGTCGCTCCGTCCGTCCGACTTTGCCGTCACTTTCCGGAGGATGCCGCCATACCTCAGCCTCGCGCGCCAGGTCTTCGCCGAGTATGACCTGCCCCTCGATCCCGCAGCCGGCGAGCGGCTGTCGGCCAAGCCCCTGGGCGCGTGGGTCCGCCGGCTCCTCCACTTGGCGGAGGATGGCTGGCACCTGCGGGACCTCGCCGCCGTGCTGTCCAGCGGCTTCATTGACCTCGGCCGATGGGGGCTCACTCGCGGCGACGTGGCCCTCTTCACTAGGCGAGCGCGCGACACCCACTTCTGGGCGGGCAAGGACGCCTTGGAGCGCGTCACCGCGGGGCTGCGGACCGAAGCAGATTCGCCAGAGATGCCCGGCGCCGACCGGGAGCTGCTGCGGCGAGTCACAGATGGAATGGCGACCGCCCTGCAAGAGCTGGCTGCTCTGCTGGAGCAACCGCCCTATTCCACCGCCGAGCATGCGCGGCGCATGGAGGAGGCGTTGTTTGGGAGCCGTCCCCTCATTAGCCCCGCGTCGCGCGTGCAGCCCGGCGCATCACTGGAGCTCGACGCCCTCAGAGGCCAACTCACGGAGCTCGTCTCGACCCACGAGACGCTTGGAGGCGGCCCCGAGCCGTTCGACGCGTTCCGCGCACGCTTCGAGGGGAAGCTCGCCGCCGTCGCAGTGGTCCTGCGGGAGGCCGGCGGCGTGCTCCTGGCGCCCATGCACACGCTCCACGGGCTGCGCTTCGATTTCCTCGCCGTGGGTGGGCTGATCGAGGGAGAGTTTCCCGCGCCGCGCTCGGCCGCTGCCCTGCTGGATTCCAACGCCGTCCAGGTCCTGAATCAGGCCGGTCTTGGGCTGCCGCCGGAGGCGCGCCTGGCGGAAGACGAGCTGTGGCGGTCGGTATCCACGCGGGCGGACCGCACGCTGTGCCTGTGGAGGACGCGGATCGACGAGCGCGGCCGGCCCGCGGTGGCGTCGTACTACTTCGATTCTCTGGCCCCCGGCGAAACCGTTGAGGCGGAGATGCCCACGCCCGATCTCGCCGGCTCTCGGCGCGAGCTTGCCATCGCGTGCAGCCGCCAGTGGTCGTTGGGCGGCTGCCTTCGCCCCCGCGGAGAACCGGCGTGGCCCGTTGTGCGCACTGCGGTGGCAATAGAGCAGCTCCGCCGCTCCTTTGCTCACGCCCACGTGTACGAGGGCCGATTGGCGGCCGGCTTGGTCCCAAGGCTTACCGGCGCCAACGCCGTGTGGAGCGCCACCCGGATCGAGTCCTACCGCACGTGCGCGTTCCAGTTCTTCGGTCAGTACGGCCTGCGCCTGAGGGAGGTGGAGCAGGAGACGGACAGCGCAGACGCGGCCGCCCGTGGGAGCGTCATTCACGAAATGTTGGAGGACGCCCTGGGACCGATCATCGAGCGGGGAGAACCCCTGCTGCCAGAGGTGCTTGGCGAGGCCATCGAGCGGCTGTGGAGCAACGGCCTGGAGATCTGGAACTCCGCGCCGTCCAGGTGGGGCTTCGGCCGGTCCGCTCTCTGGAGGCTCGACGCCGAGAAGACATTGCACCAGGTCGAGCTTCTCCTGGAAAGAGAGGCCAGGCTCAGCCGGGAGACTGGTGTGACCCGGATCATCGGGGCCGAACAGCGTATCGAGGCGTCCCTGCCCCTGGACCCGCCGATGCGGGTGATTGCGCTGCTCGATCGCATGGACGCGGGCGATGACCTGGTCGCCGTTGTCGACTACAAGTCGGGACGTCAGATACCCAGGGCCCACGTCGAGGACGGACGGCGCATCCAGCTGCAGCTCTACGGGTACTTGGGACGGGAGGAGGCCCGGGCGGCGAGGGTCATAGCCCGCTATGCATGGCTAGACCCAAACAACCGGCAGTGGGACATCGACACCGCCCGCGGCGAGGACGCCGTCCTGTTGGACAACGTAGTCGCCATTGCCCATGAAGTACGCAGCGCCGTGGATTCAGGCGATTTCAGAGTGAATCCAAAGGTACAGCCCTGTCCTTCCTACTGCGCAATGCGCCATGTCTGCCGGGTCAACGAGTTCAGCCGATGGAAATCTTGGGACTGACTGCACAGCAGGCGGAGATTGTCGCGGAGCGCGGACGGGACATCCTCGTTACTGCGGGGGCCGGAAGCGGGAAGACGCGCGTGCTCGTCGAGCGCTACATATCGCTGCTCGATGAGCACCGGATTCCCCAAATAGCCGCCGTCACATTTACCGATGCCGCAGCCACGGAGATGCGGGAGCGGGTCCGTCGCGAGGTCCTCTCAAGGCCTGAGCTGGCGCACCACCGCGCGGACCTCGACGAAGCAGTCATCGGGACGATCCACTCGCTGTGTCATCGAATCCTGCGGGAGCACCCGGTGCAGGCGGCAATCGACCCCGCTTCGAGGGTCCTTTCGGAGGACGAATCAGAGCTCGAGCTGGTCCAGGCCTGCTTCGACGCGCTCGAAGATGCCGCCGACGGTGATGACCGTAGGGCGCTGGCGCTACGGGAGATGGGTGTTTTCGCGGCCATGGACCAGCTTCGGTACCTCGTAGCACGCCGCGACGAGGTTGCGAGTGCGTACTGGGCAATGGGCGCCGATACGGCGTCTTGGGGTGAGCACGTTCGCGCCCGGATGGACGCCTACTCGCGCGCCGAAGTCGAACGGGTCCGCCCGCGGCTTGTCGAGCAGGTGCAGTGGCTGAGGGGCGCCCACGCCGGGCCTGGCGAGGACGCCCTCTCCACTCGCCTGCGGTCCGTGCTGCTGATCTTTGGCGATCCCAGTGACGGGGACTGGTCGCAGTTTCGGGAGCGGGCTATCGAGGCTGGAAGCAGGATCAACCTTACCGGCGGAAGTGCGAAGAACTGGAATGAAGACCTCGATGAGGTCAAGGCGGTGCTGCGCGGTGTGCGAGACACCGCCAATTGGCTCAAGGAGCTTCCGTGCTGGAACGATCATGACCAGCCGGCCCTGGAAATCCTCCTCTCGCTGCGCGCGCTCTTCGAGGACGCCTGCCGGCGGTACGAGGCCCGCAAGCGGGAGCTGGCGGCGCTCGACTTCGCGGACCTGGAGATCAGGGCGACGCAGCTGCTCAGTTCCCATCCGGACATTGCAGCATCCTGCCGGGCGCGGTTCCGGCACCTCATGGTCGACGAGCTGCAGGACACCAACCCGTCGCAGATCGCTCTCCTCAGCCTGCTGGGTAGCGGCGGCGACGCCGGGCTGCCCAGGCCCGAGTGCTTCTTCGTTGGCGACGTCAAGCAGGCGATATACCGCTTCCGCGGCGGCGACGTCCGCCACTTCGCCAGGCTCCGGGACAGCGTGCAGGCCACCGGGGCCATCCACGAGTTGAGCCAGTCCTTTCGCGCCCACGACCCCCTCGTCGAGACGCTCAACGTCCTCTTTGGCGCCGTACTCAACGACGCGAAAGAGGAGTTTGAGGCACCCATGCAGGCGATGACCGGGCGCGGGACGGCCCCGCCCCGGCAGCCCCACCTGGTGCTGCTGCCCGTTTCCGGCAAGACGCCATCGGGTGAAACGGCCGGTGGAGCCGACCGGAGAAGGGTCGAGGCCGATGCCGTGGCAAAGGAAGTGGCCGAGCTCCTGCGGAGCGGAGCCGCCGTCTGGGACCGCGACAGAAGGGAGTCCCGGCCCGCGCGGCCGTCCGACGTGGCGGTCCTCCTCCGGCGGCTCACCAACGTCCACCTCTTCGAGCAGGCCTTGGAGGGCAACCGGGTCCCCTACCGCACTGCTGGAGGCGCGGGCTTCTTCACGCGTCAGGAGGTCCTGGACCTTACCAATCTGCTTGGTTGGCTGGCCGAGCCAGAGGACGCAATCGCTCTGGTGGGAGCCCTGCGGTCGCCCCTGTTCATGATTGACGACCAGACCCTCCTGGCCCTCCGGTCCGGCGGCGGTCTGCTGGCGGGGCTCCGGGATCCGCCCGTGAGCGTGCGCCAGGAAGCTCGCCCCCTGTGCAAGCGCGCAGCGGAGGTGCTCCAGGACCTGCGAGGCAAGGTTCCCTTTGCCGCTGCGGATGCGCTGCTGGAGCGAGCCCTTGAACTGACAGGCTTCGAGGCCGCGTGGGCTGCAATGCAGGGTGGCGACCAGGCCCTCGCCAACATCCGCAAGTTCGTTGGCCTGGCACGGACCCTGGCAGGCGAGTCTCTGGACGAGTTCGTCACCTACGTGCACCGGCGCCGCGATGAGCTGGCGGCGCGTGAGGGCCAGGCGGCCCTCGATGATGCGGACGTCGTGCGGCTGCTCACGGTCCACGGCGCCAAGGGGCTCCAGTTCCCCATCGTGTTCGTGCCCGAGGCGCACCTGCCGTCCCGGGAGACCTACGACTATGTCCGGTGGCGCGCGGAAGAAGGTATCTCCCTGACCCTGGCTCGTGAGGTCGGTGAAGATGGGGAGCGCCGGCGGCCGGGGTTCTATAGCTATCTGTTTCTCCGCGACAGGGAGGAGGAGGCGGCCGAACACAAGCGGCTGTTCTACGTCGCCGCAACGAGGGCAGCCGATGCGCTGTACATCAGCGGGGACTTCTCCGATAAAGGCGAAGGCTGGCTGACCGCTGCCCACAAAGCCCTGTCGACCCCGCCGCCGGACGGCGTGGAGGTCCGCGACCCGATTCCCGTCGATGTCGATGCCATCGCCCGGCGGCCGCCACCCGGCCGTGTACCGGTGCCCCCGGAGGAGCGGGAAGTGGACATCATGCCGCCGCTGGTCTCCCGGCCGCCGGTGGTCCCCCTGCGCGCCAGCACCCCCGTCACTGCATTGAAACCCCCAACAGCGGCAAACGGCTACCAGTGGCACGGCGACGGCCTGGGCTTGGTGCGGGGAAGCCTTGCGCACAGGGCCATCGAGCTCTGGTTCACGACCGGAGAGCGCCCTGGACTGGCGGAGCTCGCATCGAAGCTGAACGCAGGGCACGGCAAGCAGGCCATGGAGCGCGTAGTCGCGGACGTTGACGCGATGCTGGACCGGTTCGACGCGAGTGACCTCGCAGCCACGCTTCGCGCTCCCCGCACCCGCGCATACTTCGAGATGCCCTTCTCGTGGGACTGGGAAGGCGTGCCGGTGCATGGAACCATGGACCTGGTGTATGAGACCGGAGGAGTCTGGAACGTCCTGGACTTCAAGGCCGACGAGATAGAGGGTAGGTCCTTGCCGGAGGCAGCAAGCCCCTACCTGCCGCAGCTGGCGCTCTATGCCGCAGCCCTGGAACGCGCGACGGGCCAACGCCCGGTCACGGGCTTTGTCTTCCTGCGAACGGGCGACGTCTACGCGCCCCCGACCAAGGACCTGTCCAACGCCCTGGCGGCCACCCGCGCCCTGATAGGCGACGGGCAACTGCTGGAAATGTCATCCACGGCTGAGTTTGACGAGAGCTCAGCCGGCTACCCCGACCTCTGATCGCGAGCGGGCAGCATAGCCCGCCCGGAGCACCGGGCGGTCAGGCGGGTCGGGGGCGGCTGGCAGCTTCTCCTGCCCTGATGATCCAGACGTGCCACCCAAGGGACGTCTGGGGAACGGCCTATGAGGTGGAGCCGACTTCGCGGACTCACGGCGGGCATTCGAATTGTCTACTCTCATACGAGTACTCCTGCATGTTGCTTCTCCTCATGCCCGCTCCCGGTAACACGACTTGTGAAACAAATTTACCCGGTTGGGCAACGTTTACTATGAGACAGGCCGCCAAGCCGTCAGATTGACGCATTGCCGACGGTTTGGTAAGCTGGCGGTTGCTTTTCTTGCCGGATGGGTAGTGCCAGAGCCGCATGTGGGTCGTTCCACCCGATGGGCGTCACTATCCCTTGCGAGATTCTAGGCGGTCGGGCCGGAGTGACGCTGGCGCACCGGGTCAAGGCTATGAGCGACGGCGGAGGAACCGGAGTGCGGGACAGGAACCCATCTCAGCAGAGACTAGAGGGATTGGCCCCATGACGGAACGGCTGGCCCGCATCAGCGCGCGCAGGCCGCTGGTCACCATCGGCATATGGGTGCTGTTGGTGCTGGTCGCGGGGGGAATCAGCCAGAACCTGCTGCCCACCGCGCTGACCACCGAGCTGCGCTTCATCTCGACTTTCACCCAGGTTGAGGCGCAGCGGGCCGACGACCTGCTGGCAGAGTCGGAGCTGGCCTCTCCGCTCAATGAGGCCGTCCTGGTGCAGCACGAATCGCTGACGGTGGACGACCAGGCGTTTCGCGCCAGGGTTGAGCAGCTTTCGGCGGAGATCATCGGCCTGGGGCCGGAGGTGGTGGCCGCCGGGGGGAACTACTACCTGCTCGGCGACGAACGGCTGGTCTCCGAAGACCGGCGGACGACCATCATCTCCGTGCAGATGAAGGGGCCGATCGCCTACGCAACTGAGAACGCGGAAGAGATCATCCACGTCGTCGACGAGGCGGACGGCCGGGACGGCTTCCGCGTCCTAGTGGTGGGCGACGCGACCATCGCGTTCGAGAACGGTGAGATTGCTGAGTCGGACCTGGTGCAGGGCGAGCGCATAGGCATACCGGTGGCGATGCTCATCCTGCTGGTGCTGTTCGGTGCGGTGGTGGCCGCGCTGATGCCCATCGGCTTGGCCGTCGTCTCCATCGCGATAGCCACGGCCTTCGTCGCGGTCTTCGGCAACATCTTCGGCGAGCTGGTCTTCTTCGTGCAGCTGTGGGTCACCATGATCGGCCTCGCCGTGTGGATCGACTACTCGCTGTTCGTGGTGTCCCGCTTCCGAGAGGAGCTGGCGCGCGGGCTGAGCAACCGCGAGGCCGTCGCCCGGACGGGGGCCACGGCGAACCGCACGGTGTTCTTCAGCGGGGCGACGGTGGTCATCGCGCTGGTTGGCGTCCTGATCGTGCCGCACACGCTGTTTTTCTCCATGGCCTTTGGGGCGATTGCGGTGGTCATCGTAGCGGTCATCGCCACGCTCACGCTGCTGCCCGCCGTACTGGTGCTGCTGGGCCCCAGGATCGATTGGCTGAGCCTTCCCTTCCTTAGAAGGAAGGCGGCCGAGTCTTCTGACGGGGAGCGCCACGGGTTTTGGGAGTTCATCACCTACCGGACCATGCGCTTCCCGGTGCTCAGCGTCATCGTGGTCGGCGGGCTGCTGGTCTGGGCGTCCGTGTACTATTTCGACATCAACCTGGGATTCAACGGCGTCGAGGTCTTCCCGGAGGATTCCCATGCGCGGGCGGGGTTCGAGGTGCTGGAGGAGGAGTTCTCCTTCGGCTACGTCAACCCCGCCAGGGTGGTCATCGACGGCAACGTGAACGACCCGAAGGTGCAGGCGGGGATCGCCCGGTTGGGCCAGGCCATCATGGACGACCCGGAGCTGGGGACGTTCATCCCCCAGGCGAGCCCGTCGGGGGACCTGGGGCTGATGCTGGTGCCGGTGCCCGGGGCGCCCAGCGGCAGCGCGGCGTTCGGGGCGTTGGAGCGCCTGCGCAACGAGTACATCCCCGCGGCGTTCGCCGGCGCGCCGGCGACGGTCGTGGTCGGCGGGTTGTCCGCCGGGTACCTGGACTTCAACGGAGTGGGCGGTACCTACATGCCCATCTCGTTCGCGTTGATCCTGGGCGTCAGCTTCTTCCTTCTGCTGATCGTCTTCCGCTCCATCGTCATACCCATCAAGGCCATCATCATGAACCTGCTCTCCGTCGGCGCCGCCTACGGGCTGATGGTGCTGGTCTTCCAGAAGGGTGTCGGCGCGGACCTGCTCGGGTTCCACCAGACCGAGACCATAGACGTGTGGCTGCCGCTGGTGCTCTTCGCCATCCTCTTCGGCCTGTCCATGGACTACCACGTCTTCATGCTCAGCCGCATCCGCGAGAGGTATGACCAGACGCAGTACAACGCCGAGTCCGTGGCCTACGGCCTCCGTTCGACAGCGTCCCTGATCACGGGGGCGGCGCTGATCATGGTGGCCGTGTTCAGCGGGTTCGCCTCGGGCGATATGGTCGTCAATCAGCAGGCAGGGTTCGGGCTTGCCGTGGCCGTGCTTCTCGATGCAACCCTGGTGCGCGGCATCCTCGTCCCGGCCAGTATGCAGCTGTTGGGCAAGCGCAACTGGTACCTGCCATCGTGGCTGACTTGGCTTCCTGATTTGCGGGTGGAACCGCAAGAGGCATGAAGCTGGTGGTGTCGAGCTTGTGGTTGACACGGGGGGTGCAATGAACACACCCACAGACTACAGGAAGGGATATGAAAAGGCCCGCGCTGTTGCGCCTGAGATAGCCGACAAATACATCGCACACATGCACATTGGAGACCCACTGGGCGAAGCGATGACGGAAGACCTTGCGGAGCTCAGCTCGGAAAGGTCAAGGCGGCTCATCCAGGCCGCCATGAATGAGGAGGATAAGGAGGCTCTGCGGGACGCGCCGGCCTCGCTGCGAGAGTTCTTCAGAGAGGCGGAAACTCCGCCGGAATGGCTCGATTACTCAGCACTCGCCCCGGCTGTCCGCATGTTTCACAGGAACTCGCAGCTAATCCTTGCGGCGTTCGTCGCGGGTGTTCTGATAGAAGGCTTTACAACGAATATAGCAAAATCCTTCTTCATTACTGGGCGGGTGCGTGATCAGGGCATCAGGCGTTTGGGGCAGAATAACCGTCACATGATGGAGATATTCCTTCCCGGCGGCCTGTACAGGTATGGCGACGGCTGGAAACTCTCGGTCCGTATCAGGATAATCCACGCACGGACGAGACATCTCCTGAAGGATTCAGAAGACTGGGATACTGAAGCTTGGGGCATACCGATTAGCGCGGCGCACTTGGGCTACGCCATCTCCGCCTTTTCAGCAAGGCTGCTGAAGCACATGAAGACCTTGGGCGCCAAGTACAATGACGAAGAGTACAAGAGCTTCATGGCTGTTTGGCGCTACTCCGGCTACCTGATGGGCATTCCTGAGGCCATCCTGTTCCGCGATGCGGATGAAGCCCTGAAGCTGTATGAGGTCGGCCTCATGTGCGAGCCGGACGCCCCACTTGAGTCGGTCGTGATGGCGCACTCTCTGGTCAACTCGGCTCCGTTGATTGCTGGGGTTGTCGAGCCGGCGCCGCGCCGCAGCCTGGCCCGATACGTGTACCGCATTTCCCGCGGACTCATCGGGCCGGAGGTGGCGGAGTCACTGATGTATCCGCCACTCTCTTCATTTGGGGCTGTCGGGTGGTTCAAGCTGCAAAAGCGGTATCAGCTGATACTCAGCAAGCTGCTTCCGAGTCGCAGCGAAGACAGCAACTACAGCAGATTCACGTCCCTGCTCGAAACGTCTTTGTTCGACGATGAGGGAATCCGCTACACGTTGCCCGACCACGTGTACGCGGAAGAGTCGACCAAGTGGTGAGGCCTGCAGGCTCCAGCGGGCGAGGCATGGAGCGTGCCGCGTGCAGGCTTACAACCGGATGGGGCGCCTTGCAGCCGCGACCGGATTCGCCGGGACGCCTAGAACGGCGATCTTGACAGCTAAGCCGCGCCACCCTCGGGCCGCTCAGGGTTCCAGGGTTGCGGTCGACACTCCATAAGGAGGGCCCGGACATGGCAAGCCGTCTCTTGGACCGGATCGATGGGCCGAGCGACCTGAAAGCCCTGACCCGAGAAGAGATGGTCCAGGTCGCGCAGGAGATTCGGGATACCATCGTCTCCGTGATAACAGAGCGCGGCGGCCACCTGGCCTCGAACCTCGGTGTTGTCGAGCTGACGCTGGCGCTGCACCGTGTGTTCGACAGCCCCATCGACCACATCGTCTGGGACACCACCAACCAGTGCTACGCGCACAAGCTGGTGACCGGGCGCCGCGACGGGTTCCAGGACATCCGCCTGGAGGGCGGGCTGTCCGGGTTCGGAGAGCCGGGCGAAAGCCCGCACGACGTTCTCGCCGCGGGCCACGCCGGCACGGGGCTGTCGATCGGTCTGGGCGTCGCACAGGGCGCCGCGAACCGCGGGATGGACTCGTGGACCATCGCGGTTGTCGGCGACGGAGCGATGACATCCGGCTCGAGCTTTGAAGCACTGAACAACATCGTGCACCTCAACCCGAGTAAGTTCATCGTTGTTCTCAACGACAACGGGATGTCCATCTCTGAGAACATCGGCTTCCTCACCAACTGGCGCCAGCGCGTCATCACCCATCCCGAGTACCAGGCGCTGATCAGGCGCATGAGGGCCCTCTCGAAGCGGGTGCCCACGGGTGACATCGTGTACCGGCTCGTCAAGAGGTTCAGCGGAGGGCTGGACAGCATCATCCTGCCCACCACGTTCTGGACCGAGTTGGGCTTCGAGTACCTCGGCCCCGTGGACGGCCACGACATTAGGCAACTCGAAGCCACTCTCAGCCAGGCGAAGGCGTCCACCGGCCCCGTGCCCTTGGTCCACGTCGTCACACACAAAGGCCACGGCTACGAGCCCGCCGAAAACGACCCCATCAAGTTCCACCAGCCAAGCTCGCCCCTGGGAGCCTCAACAGGAGCGCCAACTTACTCAAAGGTGTTCGCTCAGACCCTGCAGCGCCTCATGCGCGACGACCCGTCCGTCGTCGGCATCTCCGCGGCGATGCTCGAGGGCACGGGACTGGAGGAGGTGCGGCAGGAGTTCCCCGACAGGGTCTTCGACGTGGGCATCGCGGAGCAGCATGCCGTCAGCATGGCGGCGGGCATGGCCTCCGTCGGCCTCAATCCCTTCGTCTCCATCTACTCCACCTTCCTCCAGCGGGCGTACGACCAGGTCATTCACGACGTTTGCCTGCAGAACCTGCCGGTGACGCTGATCGCCGATCGCGCAGGCATCGTGGGCGAGGATGGCAAGACGCACCACGGCGCTTTCGACATCTCATACCTGCGGTGCATCCCCAACGCCATCGTCGCGGTCCCGGTGGATGAGAACGACCTGCAGCACCTCGTCTACACTGCGTACAGGCACCTGGGCCCCTTCGCCATCCGCATCCCAAGGGGCGTCGCCACCGGCGCGCCGCTCGACGAGACCCTCCGGGAGCTGCCCATTGGCCGGGGCACCGTGGTCCGAGAGGGCCGGGACGCCGTTATCTTCGGTCTGGGCAGGGCGGGCGGCGCGGCCGTGGAAGCGGCGGACAAACTCGCCGAGTACGGCATAGCGTGCGGCGTCGTGAACCCGCTCTTCGTAAAGCCACTGGACGTCGATCTGCTCTTGGACGCGGCCCGCAGCACCGGGCGCATCGTCACCGTAGAGGAAAACGTGCTCGCAGGAGGGTTCGGCTCCGCCGTGCTCGAGGCGCTTGCCGAAGCCGGAATGGAGGGTGTGTCGGTCCACCGCATCGGCTTCCCGGACTCCTTCATCGAGCATGGCACCGCGGCCGATCAGCGACGCCGAGTGGAGCTGGACGCCGAGGGCATCGCCCAGCGAATCCTGAGCGCCTTCTTCCCCGATGCGTCGGCGCTGTCCCATCGGCGCCAGGCCAATCGGGAAGCGGCGGCAGGAGCTGGGAAGAATGGGGACCTTGGCTAGGGCCGGACGTCCGGTTCCTTCCGGCCGGGGGAGAGAGCCGACTGCCGCCTGGATGCGGGGCTGCCTGAAGCGCCTCCAGTGCGGGCAGTAGCCGCTTGACACGCGCCTCGCGCGCTGAGTAGGCTTCGGCATCAGATGCAAGAAGAAGAGCATGCCCATCGGTTGCGTGCTCCAATGCGATGGCGGGCTATTCCGCCACGCGTGACGGGAGCAAGCGTGGCAACGCATCGCGCCATCGGCGAGCCGCCCGGCCTGGACGAGGCGTACGCCCACTGCGAACGCCTGGCGAGGGCCCACTACGAGAACTTCACCGTCGGCTCGCTGCTGCTGCCCCGAGGAGTGAGGCCCTACCTCTACGCCGTCTACGCCTTCTGCCGGCAGACCGACGACCTCGGCGACGAGGCCCCGGGCGACCGGCTGGCGTATCTCGGCGCGTGGGAAGAGGCGCTCGCACAGGCCTACAGCGGCCTGCCGTCGCACCCCATCATCGTCGCGCTCCAGGACACCATTCGCCGCTTCGACATACCGGAGACGCCGTTCCGCAAGCTCATCCAGGCGAACCGTATGGACCAGGGCCAGGTCCGCTTTCCCACGTACCACGACCTCCTGCACTACTGCGACCACTCGGCGAACCCCGTCGGACGCATGGTGCTCTACGTGCTCGGCGATCGTTCCGAGGAGAGCCATCGGCTGTCTGACGCGACCTGCACCGCACTCCAGCTGGCCAACTTCTGGCAGGACGTGAAACGGGACTACGACGTGGGCCGCGTCTACCTGCCGCTGGAGGACCTGGAGCGCTTCGGCTACTCCGAGGTGGACCTGGCTGCGGGCGTCGTCAACGACAACCTGCGCAGGCTGATGGCGTTTGAGGTGGACCGCGCCCAACGGCTGTTCGAGCAGGGCTGCGCGCTTATCGAGCGCCTCGATGGCCGGTTCAAGCTCGATATCGCCCTGTTCACCAAGGGTGGCATGAGCATCCTCGACTCCATACGCCGCCAGGACTACGACGTGCTGACGGACCGTCCCATCGTTACCCCAGGCCGCAAGCTGTGGCTCATGGCGTCCACGGCCCTGCGGCTGGCGCTGCGGAGGGCCGCGTGACCACCGCAGCCGCCTACGACCACTGCCAGGCGGTCACGAAGCGGGAGGCGCGCAACTTCTACTTCGCCTTCGTCACCCTGCCCGCCCGGCGGCGCCGCGCCATCTACGCGGCCTACGCCTTCGCCAGGCTCGCCGATGACATCGCAGACGGCGACGCATCGAGCTCCGACAAGGCGGAGCAGCTCCGCGAGTTGCGCGCGGACCTCCGACAGGCCTTCGCAGGACGGCCCCAGGGACCCGTGCTGCCCGCGCTGACCCACGCGGCGCACGAGCATGGCATCGACCCCGCACTCTTCGAGCGGCTCATCGACGGCGTCGAGATGGACCTGGCGCCGCGCCGCTACGAGACCTTCCATGCGCTGCGCGAGTACTGCTACCTCGTCGCGTCGGTGGTCGGCCTCATCTCCATCGAGATCTTCGGCTACACGGACCCGCGGGCCCGGGAGGCGGCCGTGGACCTGGGCCTCGCCATGCAGCTCACCAACATCATGCGGGACATCCGAGAAGACGCCGATGCGGGCCGGGTCTATCTCCCCCAGGGGGACCTGAGGCGGTTCGGCTATACCGAGGACGACCTCATGCGCGGCCTCGTGAACGACGCCTTCGTCGGGCTGATGCGTTTCCAGGCCCAGCGGGCCCGCGAGTACTTCCGGTCGGGCGGGACGCTGCTGGCCTACCTCTCGCCCCGCTCTCGCGCATGCCCTGCCGTCCTCCACGGCCTCTACAGCCGGCTGCTCGACCGCATCGAGCAGCGCGGCTTCGACGTCTACGGCGAGCGCGTCCGTCTCTCCTCCGGGGAGAAGCTGCGCATCATGGCCAAGCTTTGGACAACGAGTCTCCTTCCACGCCACAACCCGAAATAGGCAGCGTCGTCGTCGCTGGAGGTGGCCTGGCTGGCATGGCCGCCGCCTGGCGCCTGGCCGCCGCCGGCTACCGCGTCACCCTCGTCGAGCGGCGGCCCTATCTCGGCGGCCGCGCCTACTCATACACGGACCGCGAGACCGGCGTCCAAGTCGACAACGGCCAGCATGTCTTCATGGGCTGCTGCACCGCCTACATCGACTTCCTGCGCGATGTCGGGACGCTCGACCGAACGGCCAGGCAGGACAGGCTGCGCGTCGAGGTCCGGAGCCCGTCGGGGAAGTCAGGCGTGCTCGCCGCCGCTCCCCTCCCCCCTCCGCTCCACCTGCTCCCATCCTTCCTGGCC
Source organism: Dehalococcoidia bacterium (assembly GCA_965247615.1). GTDB lineage: Bacteria > Chloroflexota > Dehalococcoidia > Lucifugimonadales > UBA1127. The sequence goes on from OZ252022.1 coordinate 179,900, forward strand.
TACCCGCACCTTGCCTGGCGCGACAAGCTCCGCGCGGCGCCCGCGCTGCTGCGCATCCGGATGGAGCGCAACCCGGACCGGGACGAGCTGCGTGCCATGTCCTTTGAGGACTGGCTGCGCCGGAACGGTCAGTCAGACCGGGCCATCGCCAACTTCTGGGACCTCATCGTGGTGCCCACGCTCAACGACGCATCGCGCGATGTGTCAGCCAGCATGGCGTTCACAGTCTTCCAGGTGGCGCTGCTCAGGGACGCCCACGGCGCCGACATCGGCTTCGCCCGGGGTGGCCTATCGGACGTCATGGGAGATGCCGCCGAGCGGCGCCTGCGCACTTTGGGCGTCGACCTGGTGCTCGGCCGTACGGTCGAGCGACTGGTGCCGGACAGCGGCGCCCTTGCAGGAGTCGCGCTCGCCGGCGGCGATGTGCTGGCCGCCGACTGGTACGTGGTGGCGCTGCCGCCGCAGGCACTCGTCAACGCCCTGCCGGACGACCTGCGGGAGACCTCCCCGCTGTCTGTCGCCGCGAGCCACACCTTCGCGCCGATCGTCAATCTCCACGTCTGGTACGACCGCGCGGTCGCCGACTTCGAATGGGCGGCGTTCGTGGACAGCCCGCTGCAGTTCGTGTTCAACAAGACGCGTATCGCCGGACTTGCAGGCCCTGGCGACTATCTGACCGTCTCGCTGAGCGGGGCCTGGGAGTGGTGGCCGCTGTCGAAGGACGAGCTGCGCGAACGCTTCACTCCAGAGCTGGCGCGGGCGCTGCCCCTCGCGCGCGACGCCGCAATCGAGCGCTTCGCCGTCGTGAAGGAGCAACGTGCGACGTTCCGCTCACCGCCCGGCGGACCGGCCAATCGCCTACCGACGCTCACGCCGCTGCGCAATATGGTGTTGGCGGGCGACTGGACCGACACCGGCTGGCCGGCAACGATGGAGGGCGCGGTTCGCAGCGGCAACGCCGCCGCCGCCGCGGTCATGGCGGCGCACCGGTGAGGGCCCTTGTCCTGGCGCCCATCAGTGACGATGAGCCCGCAGCCCTACCCAGCCGCGGCATCTAACGGGCCGGGATAATTGGGCGGGTAAGTCTGGCCTCCGTCAACCCCGGACGCATCTAAACCCACTGCCCGCGAGTATCTTGGTTTAAGGTGTCAATTGGCTACTGAGTAGGTTCCAGTGGGGTGGTCTCAATATGAACAATGCGTCGGCGAAAGGCAGTCAATCGCGCTGCAAACACACGGAAACCCTTGGCTATAGGAGCGTTCTTGGGGATACTGACGGGAGAATGAGAGAAGCCCTACCGTCCCCTTCTCGGTCCTACTCCGGCGCAGGGCCTCGGAAGGATTCGTCAACGTCGCCGCATGCCTAGCGGGGCTAGGTTCAACCGGGGGTGTAGGGACAAGGAGGATTCTTCTCTTGGTCATGCCGATTATTGTCCTGCTTCTAGCCGCGGCGCTCTCACTGGCGCAGACCGCCTGCGACCCGGCGTCAACGCCGACGGTCGCGCCTGCGACGACACCCAGGGGCGCCGAATTGCCCGCAACCCCGCCCGCTCCCGCCCCAACCCTCGCGCCCACTCCCGCCGTTGAGCGACTTGGCCCCTCGCCCGCGACTCCCACTCCGCTGGCGGTCTCGACTACGCCTGTCCCTGCGGAGCTCATAGCGTTGCGTTCCCGCCAGCCCCGGGCGGCGGAGCCGGAGCTGGCCGATCTGGTGCGCGGGAACGCCGCCTTCGCCTTCGATCTGTACCGCTCCCTCGCCCAGGGAGAGGGCAACCTCTTCTACTCCCCCCACAGCGTTTCCCTTGCCCTCGCCATGACCTACGCCGGGGCCAGGGGCGAGACGGAGCGCCAGATGGAGGACACGCTCCGCTTCCTCCTTCCCCAAGACAAGCTGCACCCCGCTTTCAACGCCCTGGACCTCAATCCCGCTTCCCGAGGGGAAGGGGCGGCAGGCCAGGACGACGGCGGCTTTCAGTTGAACATCGCCAACGCCGTCTGGGGCCAGGAGGAGCACGATTTCTTCGCGGCGTTCCTGGACGTCCTTGCCGAGCAGTACGGGAGCGAAGTCCGGCGGGCGGACTTTCGCTGTGCTCCGGAGGAGGCGCGCGCTCGCATCAACGACTGGGCCGCCGAGGCGACGGAGGGCCGGATCGAGTCCCTGATTCCGCGCGGAGCGATAGTCCCCACGACGCGGCTGGTTCTCGCCAACGCCATCTACTTCAACGCTGCGTGGCAGCTACCCTTCGACGAGAGGGCCACGGCCCCCCGTCCCTTCCACCCGCTGGGCGGCGGCGAGGTCGAAGCGCCGATGATGCGGCGGGAGGGGAGATTCGGCTACGCGCGCGGCGACGGCCACCAGGCCGTGGATCTGTTGTACGACGGCGGGGAGATGTCCATGACCATTCTGCTTCCCGACGAGGGCAGGTTCCGTGAGTTCGAAGGGTCGTTGGACGCCTCCACCGTCTCCGTCTCGTCCTCCTCGTCGCCGCTGACGATCTTGCGGGCCAGGGCCATCATCAGGCCGTCCCCGCCGTCGCCGTAGGCCGCCAGCCCGTCCTCGGGCAGCTCCCCCTCGACCGCCAGGGAGCTTTGCAGCTTCTTCGCCACCAGCTTCAGGGCGTCAGCCTGAAAGGTGTTCCGGTAGGCCATGAACACCACCTTCACCGGGCGGGTCTGCCCGATGTGCCACGACTGACGTGATGCCTGCCGTATGGTGTAGACCGAGTAGTACATACCTATTTCTCAATCGACGCCAATAGACTGCGGGACTCGTGGACCGTCGACTTGGAGGCAGCGAGCGGAGACGTTCGCATCACCTAATTCTTGCAGCGCACCAGACCAGCAAGCTGGCACCGGACAGTCTCATTAGCTGGTTCGCGTCTCTCATGGTGGACCTGATCAATCAGCGAGGGTGACGCTCTTACACCACTTGACCGGACGTGACCGGGGTGTGGTGTGTCTGGTAAGCTTTTCGCGCTACCCTACCCCCACGTGAGACCAGAGAGCGAATGATTGGAGTCCTGTCCTTGCCCAGGCTGCGGACGTTGGTGGCGAGTACGTTCTTGGGTGTTCTGGCTGCGTTCTTGCTGGATGGAGGCTGGGCCAGTGCGCAGACTGACGTGCCCGATGCGCCTACGGCGGTCGCCGTGTACAGCATTGAGAGCCAGAAGCTCGAAGTGCGCTGGTCCTCGTCCGACGCGGCCTCGACCACATTGTTCAAGATCCAGTGGAAGTCGGGCAGCGAGGAGTTCGACTCGTCCCGGCAACTCCCAAGCGATCCGGCAACAAGCATCGAGATCGACCAGTCGACCTCGGCGGGCGACCGGTACATGGACATCATCGCTGGCCTGACCGACGGCGCCGAATATACGGTGCGGGTGATCGCCGTGAACGCTAACGGGGACAGCGACCCTTCCGCCACGGCGACTGGCACACCAGCTTCCCAGCCCGGCCAGGCGCGGGAGTTCTGGGAAAACGAGGTCGTCAAGATCTTCGAAAGTTCGTCTCCCTGGCTGCGGGAAACCTGGGATTACATCACCACTCAGAACGTTCCTGTGTTCTGGACTCCCGGGCCGAGCGGCGCAGCTTTTATTCTCTGCTCCTCCGTGACCCCGTCGAAATTGAGGGAATGTGATGCGGACGAGGTCCATATCTCCAGGTTCTACATCAACCTGATCTATGGGATCGCTCATGAGTTGGCGCATGTGTACACGTTGGCGAACCGCGTGACGGCTACGCCCGGTCCGTTGGGGATTGCTCGCCTTTACTTCCATGTTTTGGCTTATCAGGGCAGCCTGGCGGAATCGTCCTGCGCTCCCATTGAGATATTCGCCGACGCGGTGATGATTCTCACGATTGGGGACCAGTATCAGAGTTCAGGTTCCTATTGGGCCCGTTGCCCCATCACCAAGGACACCGTGAGCGAGCAAGCCCTCGCCGTCGTCAGGAGTGCGCAATCGGGGCAAATGCCGTCCTGGTTGGCCGATAACTACAACGACTCTGACGGCAACCCTGACCTTGCGCGTGTCTGGCGTGACGTGAAGGCGATAGAGAATGACACGAATGGGCGAGGGTTTCGGGCGACTGTCGTCTTTCAGTTGCGGGACGCATTCGGTGGCTACTGCGACAATCAGAAGGCGACCGATTCGGCGTTCGGCAGCGGGGTCACACGAAATCCCTGGAACGATGGCGGCTGCCTGCCCGACGCGCCGGCGAACGTCTCGGCTACAGGGGTTGGCAGCGGGAAGCTGACCGTGTCCTGGCAGGAGCCGCCAGACGACGGCGGCTCGCCGATAACGGGATACAAGGTCCAATGGAAGTCCGGCCCACAGGAGTACGAGTCATCGCGGCAAGCGGTAGTCGCGAATCTCTCAGACCCGCGGCGGACGATCAGTGGGTTGACGAACGATGTCAGCCATTCAATCCGTGTGTTGGCCTATAACCACAACGGTGACGGAGCAGCGACGGAGGTGACGGCAACGCCGACTGCGACCGACACCACCGCTCCAACACTGCTGACGGCGCGGGTAGAACGCACGGTGCTGCGCTTGAACTGGAGCGAGGCGATTGACACGTCTTCAAAGCCGGAAACGTCTGCGTTCACGGTGAACGTCGGCGCCTCCGCTCGCGCGACCGACGAGGTTTCGATCTCAGGCAGTGTCGTCACGCTGATGCTGGAGTCTGCCGTGGATGCGGGCGACGTGGTGACGGTCAGCTACTCGGCGCCGACCGGCAGCACAGCAACAGCACTCAGGGACTCCGCAGGAAACAACGTTGCCAGCTTTTCGAGCCAGCAGGTCCGCAACGATAGGATTCAGATCGTCATCACAGACCCGGGACCGGACAAGACCTACATCTGGGGCAGAGGGTTTGGGGAGCAGGACGCCATCGAGGCGACGGTGACCTTCGGCGAACCCGTGATCGTAAGCGGCGTGCCGGAACTTCCACTGGAGGTTGGTGCCGAGAGGCGACGCGCGGCCTACCACAGCGGCTCGGGCACGACATCCCTGGTGTTTCGGTACGAACTGACCGAAGGCGAGACCGATTCCGACGGCGTCATGGTCCCGAGCAGCGGAGACATCAGCAAATTGACCGGCCCGGGCCTGGTCCGCTACGCCTCCACCAAGGCCGTTGCTCCAGCACGACTGTGGGACAGCGTCCGAACCGACTACCTCGTTGACGCTGTGCGCCCAACCCTGGTCCGTGCGAACGCGTTGGCGAATGGGAACGACGTGACGTTGACATGGGACAAGGCGCTGGATGAAGACTCAGCGCCCACCGCGACCGGTACGGTGTTCTTCAGGGTCAAAGACACGACCGACGACACGTCCCGCCAGATCACCGCGATCTCGGTCCTTGGCAAGGTGGTGACCTCGACGCTGTCGTCGGCCGTTTCGGCGACCGACCGACTTACCGTCTCCTACGAAGATCCATTCGCTAGCACCCCCGAGTCCGTCCTGATGCAGGTGCAGGACGTCCACAAGCCGCTGAAGGACACGCTTGGAAACCACGCCAGAAAGGACAGCGCCGCGATTTCCATTACCCAGAGCGCGAACAGTCCTTCTGAGTTCCCGTCCAGCGAGACCGGGGCCCGCAGCGTGGACGAGAACACACCTGCGGGACGGATCATTGGCACTCCGATCGCGGCTACAGATGCCGACAACGACCGGCGCACGCACTCGATCTCCGGTACCGACGCCGCCTTCTTCGACGTGGTTGCATCGAGCGGCCAACTGCGCACCAAGGCCGCACTGAATCACGAGTCCCGCGACAGTTACTCGTTCACCATGTCGGTTACGGACGGCAAGGACGTTCACGGATACGCGGACACGACGATCGACGCCACCATCACCGTGACCGTCACGGTCGACGACGTTGACGAGCCGCCAGTGATCACCGGGGTTACCACCATCGCCGACTACGACGAGAACGGCTCCGGCGACGTGGCCGCCTACACCGCCATGGACCCCGAGGGCGACAGCAACATCACCTGGAGCCTGGGCGGCACGGACCGGGGCGATTTCACCATCACTAACGGCGTCCTCAAATTCGCCAGCGCCCCCGACTACGAGCGCCCGGAGGACTCCGGCGGCAACAACCAGTACGAGGTCACCGTCGAGGCCGCCGACTCCAACAACAAGCGTGGAGAGCTGCACGTCGACGTCATCGTCCAGAACGTGGACGAACCTCCCGTGATTACCGGGCCCGACACCGTCGATGACTTCCCCGAGAACTCCGCCACCAGCAGGCAGGTGGGCCGCTACACCGCCAGTGACCCAGAGGGCGCGACCGTCACCATGAGCCTGCCGTCGGGCGGCGTTGATTTCTCTCTCGCCGGCAACGGCGTGCTCACATTCAAGGAATCTCCGGACTTCGAGGAGCAGAGCAGCTACAGCGTCACCGTCAGGGCCGAGGCCGGGTCGCACACCGTCAACATCCAGAACGTCGAGGAGCCGGGCACTATAACCCTGTCCACGGTGCAGCCCCAGGAAGGGACGGGGCTTACGGCCGCGCTGGAGGACGACGACGGACCCACCGGAACCACCTGGCAGTGGTACCGCACCTCCAGCCGGGGCAGCACCGGGGCCGCCATCGCCAACGCGGATTCGCGGTCCTACACACCCGCCGCCGCCGACGTGGGCCGGTACCTGCGGGCCGTCGCCTCCTACGGCGACGGCCACGGCACAGGCAAGACCGCCACCGCCGTCAGCGCCAACCGGGTGCAGGCCGCGCCGCCTGTACCGGAGCCGCCTGTGTTCCCGGTGGACGGGAACTACGACCGCAGCATCCGGGAGAACACTCGGGCGGGCGCCACCCTGGGCGCGCCGGTCCGGGCCACCGACGCCAACAACGACAGGCTCACCTACAGCATCCCTGCATCAGACCACTTCGAGATCGACGCCTCGTCCGGCCAGCTGCGCACCAAGGCCGAGCTGGACCACGAAGGCCGGGAGCAGCATGTCGTAACGATCACCGCCACGGACCCGGGCGGACTGACAGACACCGTTTCCGTCACCATCACCGTCGAGGACGTGGACGAAACGCCAGTGGTGTCGGGGCCGACCAGCCCGGAAGTCACCGAGAACAGCAACACGAGCGTTGCGACCTATACGACCACCGACCCGGACGACAAGGGAATCGAGTGGGTCCTTACCGGCGCCGATGGCGACGATTTCACCCTGTCGGGCGGCGCCCTGACCTTTATCGAGGTGCCCGACTACGAGGAAAGAAGCCAGTACCGTGTGACCATCGAGGCCCGTGAGCAGGGGGACGGCACCAGCGTGGGCCGCCTCAGCGTCACCATTCGCGTCACCAACGTCGACGAACCCGGCGTGGTGGAGACGAACGTGGAGGAGCCGCGCGTTGGGCAGACGGTGCGGCTCAACGTGGAGGACGAGGACGGTGGGGTAAACGTCAGTGAGTGGAAGTGGGAAAGGGCTGAACCCACCGGCCCCTGCGGCACGGTTGACAGCCCAACGGTCACCGCCTGGGAGACAATCAGCGGGGCCACGAGCAGCAGCTACACCCCGACGGCGGCGGATCAAGGCCATTGCATCAGGGCTACGGCGTTCTACGACGACCGGGCAGGGACAGGGCGGACTGGGCAGTTCCTCACAACCGGTTCTGTAGAGATCGGCCCTTACTTCACTCAGGGCCCGCCGACCTACAGGGTACAGGAGAATGCTGCAGAGGGAAGAAACATTGGACGAGTGCAGGCCCGGCACTCCAACAGCGGCGAGGCACTGACCTACCGCCTCATTGGCGCCGGTGCCAGCTACTTTGCTATCGACAACAACGCCCAGCTAAAGATCAGCGCTACGCCACTGGACTACGAGACCCAGCCAGGCAAGGAAGCCGTAGTGGACATTACGGCCGAGGACAATAGCGGCCAAACGGCCACCATCATCGTGACCATCACCGTGACCGACGAATGCACCAGTGCCGGCGAGCCGCCCTGCGCACCCGGCAGGCCCGGCGTATCGTCGGAGTCCGACACGAGCCTCCGCGTGACTTGGTCCACTCCCAGGACTTCCTCCGGCACTTCCATCACCGGCTACGACCTGCAATACCGGGAGTCAGCTAGCGGCGGGAGTTGGATTCCCCAGAACGTGGCCGGAACGGACCGCTCCCATACCATTGAGAACCTCATCAAGGGCACCACCTACGAGGTGCAGGTCAGGGCGAGGAACGACGGCAGCGGATACGGCGAGTGGTCCCAGGCCGGCACTGGCAAGCCGGGCCATGTTTCCCCACCACCACCCCCGCCACGTCCCCCAACGGGCGTTGGGGGCGGGGGAGGAGGAGGCGGTGGCGGAGGCGGCACGCCTCGGAACCGGACGCCGTCGTTCGCCGAGGGCGACGCGTCCACGCGCACGGTGGCCGAGAACACGGCGGCGGGCCAGGACATCGGCGCTCCGCTGGAGGCCGTCGACCCGGACCGGCAGGACACGCTGACCTACACCCTGGAGGGTGAGGGCGCCGGGTCCTTCGACATTGACCCGGCGACGGGCCAGCTGCGGACCAAGGCCGCCCTGGACCACGAGACCAGGACCAGCTACACCCTCACCGCGCGGGTGGCGGACCGTCGGGGCTCCTGGGACGCCATGGAGGTGACGGTCACGGTGACCAACGTGGGGTTGGCGGGCATGGCTGGGCAGTATGACCGAGACGACAGCGGGGCGATCGACCGGGACGAGGCCATCGCGGCGGTCGTCGACTACTTCAACGGCGTCATCAGCAAGGAAGGGGCGATAGAGGTCGTCCGCGTCTACTTCGCCGGCTGATTCGACGGCGCCGGGGCATGGAGCGATACGCCCGAACCCCTGTTCGCCATTGCCTCATGTGGTACCATATCCCCAGCGAGGGCACGTACGTTTCAGGACTGGAAAGCGAGGCTTGATCTCATGCTAGGTAGGATGCTGGGCGCGGCCCGTTTGAAAAGCGCCACCTTCGAGGACGTGGAGAACGACCGAAGCGCCACCATACAAGCGCTGCTCGTGGTGTTACTCGTTGCCATCGCCACCGGTGTCGGCGGTGTGCTGTCCGGCGACACCGGTCTGCTCGAGGGATTGGTCTTCGGCGCCATCCGAGGAGCGATGAGCTGGGCCCTGTGGGCGCTGATTGCTATGTTTGTCGGGACTAAAATACTGAAGACTCAGGAGACCCACGGTGACTGGGGACAGGTGGCGCGGGGAACAGGGTTCGCTCAGACCCCGGGGCTTCTGAATGTCCTCATCTTCCTTCCGGGAGTCGGGGGGGGCATCACATTTTTGATAGGGCTCTGGCAATTTGCGGCCATGGTGGTTGCCGTCCGCCAAAGCTTGGACTACACCTCAACCCTCCGAGCGTTCTTTGTGATCCTCATCGCTGCCATTCCGGTGGCCATCATCAATGGGATCGTCTTTCGGGCACTTGGCATCTAGGACGAACCCGCAGCCTGACCGGGGGGCCTCGGCCCCCGGTCCCCGTTGTGGAGTAGCCCGGCCCTGATGCACCGTCTCCGTCCATCGACCGTCTGAGCCCGCACACGCTTCCAGCGTTGTAGGACGTCTTGCCGCCTCCCCTCGACGGCTCGAAACTGGCCGGGCCATCAAGCTCACGCCAGATCAGGGCGAGACTTCATCCGCGCCCCGCAACAGAGCAAGTGATACAAGGACACGCGGAAGGTCACTCGCGCATGCTTGAGGGGGCTTGAGCCTTGATAGACCTGATGGGAGTGTCGAAGCACTACCAGATTGGCCCCGTCGAGGTTCGGGCGCTGGACGAGGTGGATCTGCATGTAGGAGACGGCGAGTTCGTCGTGGTCCTCGGTCCTTCGGGCAGTGGCAAGACGGCACTGCTGAATATCATCGGCGCCCTCGCCCCGTCGCTCACGGTGCGCAAGCTCCGGCGCATGGACATACCGGGCATGCTCCGCGTCCTCGAATAGGCGGCGCGGCAGCCCCTCGACGTCATTGCCGCGAGAGCGGGAACCCATGGCGGCGCGGCGGGCCTGGTTTGAATGTTTAGCTTCGTAGGATAGTTTAGGTTTTTTTCGCGCTTTCTGAAGCTGGGAAGTGCAAAAAGGGTAATTGTTTGCTTTTGGGGCCGCGGCGGCAGCTTCGGCGTGGGGTTGGCGATTTGATTGGACTTGGGGCGGGTCGCTGCCACGACGGGTCGCTGCGCGACGGCTTTGTGGGGGGGGGGGGGGGGGTGTGGGGTCGCCGCGGTGGGTGGGTGCGGGTATGACGGTTGTGCAACGGTCTCCTTGTGCGGGTCTGTTACCGGGATGGTAGGGCAAATGGTCTTGTACTGGCAAGGGGAGAATGGCACAGCGGAGGTGTGCCCGCGCTCATCCTTCAGCTCCGGCAGGTCCGCCAGCAGGACGAACGTGAGCGCCGGCCCCACGCCCGGACATGCTCAGGATGGCGGAACGGACGGGGTGGCATCGGCATCCTTGCCATCGAGGGCCTCATCCTTGGGACCGTCGCCACCGCGATCGCCATCGTGCTCGGCTACGGGATGCTGCTCTGGATCATCCGTGAGCTCATCCCCGCGAGCTACCCCGACATGGGCGTCGTCCTCGCGATAGACCTGACGCAGATGGCTGCCATCCTGGCCGCGGGGATAGCCGTCGTCGCCCTCGCCCCCGCGCTGACCGTGCGCAAGCTCCGGCGGATGGACATACCGGGCATGCTCCGCGTCCTCGAATAGGCGGAGTGGCAGCCCCTCGAACAGGAGCACCCCGGACACTCGCCCACGTGTGCCGCAGCCAACAGCCGCAGCGCTACCATGGCTGTGTCCGGCGTATGCCAAGGATCCCAGAGCACCACGGCTGCCGCTGAGTCATGCGTACAGTACACGTAAGACGGAAGTGGTAGGCCCAAGTGGACGGCAGGTGGTACCGTCTTGGGAATGTGGTTGGGCCTTTGACCATTCCAACCTTCTAGGCTCAAGATGCTGGAGTGCTCCGTGCCTGCCGGCTACCGCCAGCACCTGGCGCCTTGCAAAGATGCAACTCCACACGGAGAAGAGGGTCTACGAGCGCCTGAGGGTGGAGCACGGTTACTACTCGATCGGCATCAACGACCCTTGTCTCGGCGACGGGGGTGGAGGCTCAACAAAGCGTAGAATTGTTCCCGGCGGGAATGCGCCACGCTTCTTTCTTGGACTCTGGTCGACAATGAGGGCAGATGCTCGCTCCATGTCTGCCAGACGGCTTCTCAGATGGCTCGAGTGGAATAGGACTCTATCAGAACACATAAACGCTTCAATTGACTCAATCTTTAGCGGTTGATTTGTTCCAAATGCCTCGATCAATGCATTATCCAATTCATTGAAATCCACAACTCTTGATTCAAACGAGAGTTGGCCTAGCGTGTCACTCCTGAAACTATAGCCTCCGAGCGGTGCTACTTTCCACATGGCTTGTTTCATCTTGTCGCAGCCTTGATCGCTCTTGGTGGCGAAGAACAGTGCATATTTTAGTTGGTTACCTTCATACAGCTCAAAATTAAGGACGTGATGGGCTCCTGAAAGCTTTAGTTGCTTTCTGTATAGTCCGTAGAAGAAGTCCTTTCTTGCCTTGCCCTCTGGCATATTTATGCCCTGTTTCCAATCTGGACAGCCAAATAGATCGGAAAGATGGGGTTCGAAGTTAGAGTGAGCCTTGAACCGGTTCATGGATTCATACATGAAGGACACGTAGACCTCTGTGCTAGGATAATCCATCAAAGCACGTATGAACTCCATGCCGACTCCAGATATTCCGAAAGGATCAATCATGACGAAAGTGGGAGTGCGCTCTGACCTAATGGAAGCGACCAGTTCCGGAAGGACGTGAGCAAATTTGTCATTGAACATACTTATTCGGCAGATGGATGGGATGGCGCCGTTTGTTCGTTGATGACCGATTACCTTCTCCAAGTGAAGAAATCGGTCAGGGCGCTCTTCAATGAAGACATAGTCCATCTGTCCCGTCATCATGCTCTGTGAAGAGTGTTGCGCGAGGGCGTTCAGCGCAATGACAGGTGAACCAAGCTTCCCGTTTTCATATTCGCCAGGACCTGCAAACGCGTCAACGAACATCGCTCTCTCAAACTTGCTCAAGATGATGGGAAGCCATGCGTCCAGGTAGGCCCGCAAGACCATGTGTTTGCCAAGGGTGTGATCGTCAAGAGGCCATAACGTCGTCTTAGGTGGCATTCGTCACCTATGCCCGTTGCGCCCAGGCACTCCGACCCATGTCGCGCCGTCCAGTACGGCGTCGGGGCCTGCCTGACTGCCGCGCCTGTCGCCCAGTTGTTTAAGGAAGGAGGACACGTTTGCCTTTACGGACTGATCGAGGAGGTCGCACGCCCAGTCCAAGGCCATCGGTCCTGCGCGGGGGCCGCTCGCTCCGCCGACACTTACCCAGTGAAGGGTGCCATCCTCCAGCCGCCTGGTGAGGTCGTTCTTCTCCAGCAGGGGCGCTGCGGACACGAAGTGAGCGGTGGCGGGGACCCGTTACAGCACGGACAGCCGGGGCGCATACTTCTGGCTCTCTACGGACGTGCCCATCCAGACGTTCTCTGGCCACTCGCCGAATTTGCTTTGGCCGTGACGCTCCCACCAGCCGGCGGCTCTGCCCGGCCGCTTGGTAAGCACTTGGAACACGTGCTGGTGTGCTCTTCCCATGACGGCGAAGACATCCGATATGAAGTCGTACGCGACGTGCGGGTGGAACAAATCGGACATGCTGTTGACCAACACGCGACGGGGGCGCCGCCATGACAATGGGGCGTTCAATCGTTCTGAGAGCATTTGCACACTATCGGGTGCGGTCTCGTACCCGGGGATGTCCATAGCCCGAATCCAGGGGAGATACGGGAACACCCCGTCACAGGGTGCCACATCTCGTTGGTTTACTCTATTGTCGAGGCCGTGTCCGATGCTTCCTCTTGCCGTTGCAGGTGTTGCGGCAGATGCAAGTATAGTACTTACGTGCTATTCGGGCAACTTTTCCACCTTGGCTAATTGGTCAACCAGGGCATAGCTACTTCATTGGCCTGCGTTTGGTGGGCGGTGCCGGGCTCGAACCAGCGACCTCCTCGGTGTAAGCGAGGCGCTCTAACCAGCTGAGCTAACCGCCCGCCGACAGGGAAGGGAAAGGGGTGGTGCGCTTGGCGGGACTCGAACCCACAGCCTCAGCCTCCGCAGGGCTGCGCTCTATCCACTTGAGCTACAAGCGCACCGAGTTGGTGCCGAGGGAGGGATTTGAACCCACACGAGCAATTGCCCACTACGCCCTGAACGTAGCGCGTCTACCGTTCCGCCACCTCGGCATCTGGTGGGCAGCGCTGGATTTGAACCAGCGACCTCCCGCGTGTGAGGCGGGCGCTCTAACCGCTGAGCTAGCCGCCCGTTGACTGGACCTGGCAAGGGCAGGATTCGAACCTGCGACCTAGCGCTTATGAAGCGCCCGCTCTAACCGCTGAGCTACCTTGCCCCAGGGGTTCCACCCTTGCCGCTGCCCAGCCTCACTATAGCAACCCCCCTCCCGTGGTGTCAATGAGCCTACGTTCGAGCTCCCCTCCAAGCCCAATCGGCAAGACGACCACCGCACCGTGCGCGCTCCCTCTCAACGCCATTGCCACGAGGTTCGCGTTGGCTGGGGCACGCCGGCGCGCATACCCTCACTCCCTTCCAAGGTGGGCCGGACCAGCCGCGGCGCAGCCCCCGGCCGCGTCCCTCCCCTGCATCTGTGTTGACAGCCTTCCTTCCACTCCGTACACTCGATTCCACAAGGCAACGAACGGGAAGAGTACGCTCCAAGCGGGGCCACAGAGAGCCGGGGCAAGGTGAGAGCCCGGCGCTGGCGCGGAGCCGAATGGACCCGGGAGCCGCACACCGATCGGGGCCCCGCCCTGCTAGGCCGTGCCGGAAGGCCGCCGTTACCGGCCCAGGCGCCGCTTTGACCGGCGCCGCAAAGAGGTCCGCCGCAGGCGGACGAAGCAGGGTGGCACCACGGGAGCATCCCGTCCCTACAGGGGCGGGATTTTTTTGTCGGCCGCGCTGGGCCGGAGGCGAAACAGGCGCTTAAGCGAGCACCTTCCTCCTTCGGGGGGAGAGACCAGAACGGGGGCATCATCATGGCCAAGAAAAGGCTGCTTACCGGGGACCGGCCGACGGGCAAGCTCCACCTGGGTCACTACGTGGGAAGCCTGGAGAACCGCGTTCGCCTTCAGGACGACTACGAGTGCTACTTCCTCATCGCCGACTACCAGGCCCTTGGCGATCACCTCAACGACATTGAGGGCATCCGCCGCTCTGTCCTGGACGTGGCCATGGACTGGCTCGCCGTGGGCTTGGATCCGGAGCGCAGCACCTTCGTCGTCCAAAGCTACGTCCCGGAGCACGCCGAGCTCGCCATGCTCCTCGCCATGCTCACGCCCCTCGGCATGCTCCAGCGCAACCCCACGCTCAAGGCCGAGCGCGCCCAGATCGAGGACAAGGGCCTCTCCGTGGGCTTCTTCACCTACCCCGTGAGCCAGATCGCGGACATCCTCCTCCCAAAGGCCCACATGGTCCCCGTGGGCGAAGACCAGCTCCCCCATATCGAGATGACCCGGGAGATCGCCCGCCGCTTCAACAACGCCTATGGCGACGTCTTCCCGGAGCCCGACGCCATGGTGGGCCGCGTCGCCCGCTTACCCGGGACGGATGGCCAGGCCAAGATGAGCAAGAGCCTCGGCAACGTCATCTACCTCTCCGACGACCCCGACGCGGTCAACCAGCGCGTCCGATTCATGTTCACCGACCCCACGCGCATCCACGCCACCGACCCCGGCCATGTCGAAGGCAACCCCGTCTTCGCCTACCATGACGCCTTCAACCCCAACACGGAGGAGGTCGAAGAGCTGAAGCAGCGCTACCGCGCCGGCCGCGTCGGCGACGTCGAAGTCAAGCGGCGCTTGGCAGAGGCCCTCAACTCCTTCCTGGAGCCCATTCGCCACCGGCGCGCCTACTACGAGGCTCACCCGGACGAGGTCCGCGAGATCCTGGTGGAGGGCGCACGCCGCGCCAGCGCCGTCGCCCACGACACCATGACCGAGGTCCGCGACGCCATGCGCATCAGGTACTTCGACGGCGACTGATTCAGTCGCGGGAGCGAACCCATGTACACGCCAACCCTGGAAGAGGCCAAACACCTGGCGGGCGATAGGGCCCAACGGGGCAACCTGCTGCCCGTCTATAGTGAGATCAGCGCGGACCTGGAGACCCCTGTGTCCGCCTACCTCAAGGTGGCTAGGCCCCCCTACTCCTTCCTCCTGGAGAGCGTCGAGGGCGGCGAGCGCCTCGCGCGCTACAGCTTCATCGGCACCGAGCCCGCTGGGATCATCCAGACAGGCCCCGGCTATCCCTCCGGCGCCGTCGACCCCCTGACGCTGATAGAGGAGAGCCTCAGCAAGCGCCGCGTGATAGAGGCGCCCGGCCTGCCGCGGTTCCACGGCGGCGCTGTGGGCTACCTCAGCTACGACGCCGTGCGCTACTTCGAACCCCGCGTCCCCGTGCCTGCCGAGGACCCCCTCGGACTCCCGGAGGCGCTGTTCCTCGTCACTGACACGCTCCTCGTCTTCGACCACCTGCGGCACAAGATCCAGGTCGTCAGCCACGCCACCCTCGATGGCGATGTCGAGGCCGCCTACACGAAGGCCACCGCACGGATCGATAGCCTGGTGCGCCGGCTGGAGCAGCCGCTGCGCCTGCCCAGACGGACCCCCAAGGCAGCGGAGCGGCCCGCCGGTGACGCGCCCCAACCCGCGCCTCCCCAGGTCTCTTCCAACTTCACCCAGTCCGACTATGAGGAGATCGTGCGGCGATGCCAGGAGTACATCGTCGCCGGCGACATCATCCAGGTCGTGCCCTCGCAGCGCCTCGCACGGCCCACGTCCGCCGATCCCCTGGACATCTATCGAGCGCTTCGCGTCCTGAACCCGTCACCCTACATGTTCTTCCTGGAGCTGGACGGTTTCCAGATCATCGGTGCCTCGCCGGAGCTCCTCGTCCGTGTTGAGGACGGACAGGTGCTCAACTTTCCCCTGGCGGGCACGCGGCCCCGGGGCGCGTCCCCACAGGAGGACGAAGCCCTGGCGCAGGAGCTCCAGTCCGACGAGAAGGAGCGGGCGGAGCACATCATGCTGGTGGACCTGGGCCGCAACGACGTGGGCCGCGTGAGCCAGCCCGGCTCCGTCGAAGTCACTGACCTGATGCGCGTCGTGCGCTACTCCCACGTCATGCATCTAGAGTCGGAGGTGCACGGCCGGCTGCGTGAAGACCGCACCATCTACGACGCCCTCAGGGCCACCCTGCCCGCGGGCACCCTCTCGGGAGCGCCAAAGATTCGCGCCATGGAGATCATCTCGGAGATGGAGGGCCAGCGCCGCGGCCCCTACGGCGGCGCCGTCGGCTACTTCAGCTTCCAGGGCAACATGGACACCGCCATCACCATCCGGACCATTGTCCTCAAAGACGGCGTGGCCTACATCCAGGCCGGCGGCGGCGTAGTCTACGACAGCATCCCGGAGGCCGAGTACAAGGAGTCGCTCCAGAAGGCCCAGGCCCTCATGCGTGCCATCGACGAAGCGGAGCGGGCATGAGCACTCCTGAGCACCGCGTCGCCCTCATCACCGGCGGTGGCCGGGGCATCGGCCGAGGCATCGCCCTGTGCCTGGCACGGGACGGCGTGGACGTGGCAATAAACTACCGCGCCAACCAGGCGGCAGCCCATGCCACGCAACAGGATATCCTTCGCCTGGGGCGCCGGGCCCGATGCTACGCCTGCGATGTCGCGGAGTCCCCGGACGCTGTCCAGGCTATGGTGGACCAGGTCGCCCGGGAGTTCGGGCGGCTAGACATCCTCGTCAACAACGCCGGTATCGACATGCCCCAGCGCCGCGCCGTCAGCGACACCAGCTTCCCCGAGCTCCACGCCATGTTCGCCACCAACCTCTTCTCCGCTTTCTACTGCACCGCGGCCGCCATCCCCCACCTGAGGAAGCAGGCGCGCGGCGACATCCTCTTCATCTCCTCCACCCTGGCCGGCGACCATCTAGCGGGCCGCGCGCCCTACTCCGCCTCCAAGGCCGCCCTGGAAGCCCTGGCCCGCACCGTGTCTAAGGAGGAGCGCGCCAACGGCATCCGCGCCAACGTCATCCGCTCCGGCGTCGTCGAGACCGACATGGGCCGCCGCGTCGCCGAGCGGCGCGGCGTGAGCATCCGGGAGCTCGGCGCGCTGGCGCCCTTTGGGCGGATGGAGCAGCCGGAGGACATCGGCAACGCCGCAGCATTCCTCTGCTCCCATGGCGGGGAGTACATCACCGGCGCCACCCTGCTGGTCAGCGGGGGCGTCAACGACTGGCTGCCATAACCCGTGTTCGACGTCAACATCCTCTCAAGAGGCGCGAGCTGATGATTCTCCTACTCGACAACTACGACAGTTTCACATACAACCTGTACCAGTACCTCTGCGAGCTTGGCGCCCAGGTCCGCGTTGAGCGCAACGACTGCGTTACCGTGGAAGACGTGGAGGACTTGGCGCCGGAGCGCATCGTCGTCTCGCCCGGGCCGTGCACACCCAACGACGCCGGCATCTCCATCGACCTCATCCGGCAGCTGGGCCCGCGCGTGCCTGTGCTTGGGGTGTGTCTGGGCCACCAGTGCATCGGCCAGGCCTTCGGCGGTCGCGTCGACCGGGCCGGCGAGATCATGCACGGCAAGACCTCCGTCATCCACCACGACGGCAGGGGCGTCCTGCAGGGCCTCCCTGACCCCATGGAAGCCATCCGCTACCACTCCCTGGTTGTGTATCGGGACGGCTTGCCGGACACGCTCGAAGTCACCGCTTGGACGGACAGCGGCCTCATCATGGGCGTCCGCCACCGCGAGTTCCCTATCGAGGGCGTCCAGTTCCACCCGGAGTCCATCATGACCCCCCAGGGTAAGGACATCCTGCGAAACTTCCTGGAGGCGTAGGCGTAGGCGTGGGCCGGAGTCCTGGGTCACCGCCGTTATGGGAGAATGGTGAGGCAGCTCCCGGAGAGGGTCAGGAGTGACACGCGGGCCGGCCGGGACCCCCGGAGACCGGGCAGCCCAGGGACGCTAGGGACAATTCTTGGGCCGCCTCTGGTGGAGCCCATCCCTGAGCATGTAGGATTGGAAGAGGAGCTTGGCTTGCGGACTGCGGCTGATCCAAGCCAGTTGCCTGGAGCATGCCCGGCCCCGCCCTGTCGGCTACCGCAGGCGTCGATTCGGACCGGCGGGCTGGCCCACGCGCAAAGGGCCCATAGCTGCGTACGATCCCAGAGGGACCACTCCAAGACCGGCAAATACAGTCCCAATCACCTGAGGGCAGGGGGCTTTCCATGATCCAAGAAGCCATTGCAACCATCGTCGCGGGGCACGACCTGGACGTCGAGGAAGCCAGCACCGTCATGCAAGAGATTATGAGCGGGCGCGCGACGGCTGCCCAGATCGGCGCCGTCCTCATGGGCCTGCGAATGAAGGGCGAGACCATGGACGAGATCGCCGGCATGGCCCGCACCATGCGCCGCAACGCCCTGAAGGTTGAAGTTGCGGGGCCCCTCGTGGACGTCGTAGGCACTGGCGGCGACGGCCAGAACACCTTCAACATATCCACCGCCGCAGCCCTCGTCACAGCCGCCTGTGGCCTCAGAGTGGCCAAGCACGGCAATCGCGCGTTTTCCGGCATCTGCGGCGCCGCCGACGTCCTGGAGGCCTGCGGCGTCAAGGTGGACCTGACTCCCAAGGATGTCGGGCAGTGCATTGAAGAGCTGGGCTTCGGCTTCATGTTCGCTCCCGTCTTCCATCCTGCCGCGCGCCACGCAGGCGGGCCGCGCCGGGAGCTCGGCATCCGCACCATCTTCAACATCCTGGGGCCCATCACCAACCCCGCCGGCGCCGAGTTCCAGCTCCTGGGCGTCGGGCACCCTGACCTTGGCGAAATGCTCGCCAAGGTCCTGGGCCGCCTTGGCACACGCCATGCCCTGATCGTCCACGGCGAGGACGGAATCGACGAGATCAGCATCACCGGTCCCACCCTGGTCTGGGAGCTCAGAGGCCGGGACGTGACCCACTACACCATTACACCGGAAGACGTGAACCTCAAGCGCGCGCCCCTCAGCGACATCAAGGGCGGCGACGCCCAGCAGAACAAGGCGACCATGGAACGCGTCCTCGTTGGCCAGGGCGGCGCCTTGGCTGACGTCGTCGTCATCAACGCCGCGGGCGCTCTCCTGGCGGCAGACGCCGTCAGAGACCTCTACGAGGGTGTGCAAAGAGTCTCTGAAGTCGTCTACAGAAGCAATGCGGCCATCGACAAGCTCCACGCCCTGGCGGAGCTGAGCCAGCGCTTGGGAGCACAGAGCTAACCAGGGGGTGAGACGGTCCCATGCCCAGCATTCTGGACGAAATCATCGCCGCCAAACAGGCCTACCTCACCCATTGGAAGCTGGCCGTGCCCCAGGCTCAGCTTGAGGAGCGGATCAAGCGGCTGGCCGTGCCCCTCAACTTCTCCGGCGCCCTCATGGGTAAGGAGATGCGCCTCATTGCCGAGGTCAAGAAGGCGTCTCCCTCTAAGGGCCTGCTCCGGGCCGACTTCGACCCCCCCGCCATCGCCGCGGCCTACGCGCGAAACGGCGCCGCCGCCATCTCCGTCCTCACCGACGCCCACTTCCAGGGCCAGCTGGAGCACCTGGCCAAGGTGCAAGAGACGGTACGGCCCCAGGGCACCCCCGTACTGCGCAAAGACTTCATCATCGACCCCTACCAGGTTTACGAGAGCCGAGCCTGGGGCGCCGACGCCATCCTCCTCATCGCCGCCGCCGTGGAGCCTGCCCTCCTCAAGGAGCTGCTCAGTCTCGCCGGGACACTCTGGCTCCAGTGCCTCGTGGAGGTCCACAACCGGGAGGAGCTTGAGATCGCCCTGGAAGCCGGAGCGGAGGTGGTGGGCATCAACAACCGCGACCTCCACACCTTCGAGACGAATCTGGCCACCACCGAAGCCCTGGCGCCCCTGGTCCCCCGCGGCCGCATCATCGTCAGCGAGAGCGGCATCGCAGACCGTGGCGACCTCCTGCGCCTGCGCCGCTTCGGAGTCCACGCCATCCTCGTGGGCGAGGCCCTTGTCACCAAGCCGGACGTGGGCGCCGCTGTCCGCGATCTCCTGGGGCGCAGCCTGGCGGCGTCTGGACCCTGGGGCTCGTGATTGGGGACTCGCCGCAGCAGTTACACGCATCCGCAAATTGTAAATCCCCTTCCCGCGGGAGCAGATGCCAGTCCAACCCCGTCAACTCTGGAAGTGGGTAGAGTGGGTGGAATCACGTGTCCGTAATCAAGGTCTGCGGTCTCCGCCAGCTTCCTCATATGCTGGTTGCCGCCGAAGCCGGCGCTGACCTGCTGGGCATAAACTTTGTCCCGGGTGTCCGGCGCCGCATGGATGTCGGCGCTGCCAGGGAGATGGTCGCGTCCTTCCGGCAGCGCTGCCCGGACGGTCCCCAGCTCGTCGGCCTCTTCGCTGATCAGCCCGTGGAAGTGGTCAACCGTGTGGCGGACATCGTCGGCTTGGACCGCGTCCAGCTCTGCGGCTCTGAAGGAGAAGAACACTGGTCGTCCATCGATCGCCCCATCCTTCAGGTCGTTCACGTTGCCGACTCCCCCGAACCCAGGGAGCGGACGCGGCCCCGGGCCGTCGCCGTCGTCGCACAGCGTCTCCTGCGGCTGGAGGCAGCGACCGGCACGGCTATCCTTGACCGACAATCGGATATCCAGCCGGGCGGCCTGGGCGAGCCCTTCGACTGGGCCACGGCTCGCACCCTGTCGGACCAGGGAAGGCGCTTCATCCTAGCCGGGGGCCTGACGCCGGACAACGTCGCCCAGGCCATCGCCACCGCGCACCCTGACGGCGTCGACGTCTCCAGCGGCGTCGAGACCGCCGGCGTCAAGGACGAAGCCAAGATCCGCGCCTTCATCTACGCGGCCCGGCAGGCCCTGGACTCCCTGCAGGCCGGCTTGCCCAATGCCGACGAGAGAGAGTAAGCTAGCGTCAACGTCGGCTGAAGAAGGCTCTTGCAATGACTGATTCTGTCAGCGGACTTGACATCCTGGTAGAACACATCATGGACTACAAGGAGACCGCTCGACTTACCGTGCCCGTCGAGCAGATGGAGAAGCAGGCCCAGGAGACGCAGGAAATCGTCCGGACCCTTTCCGGCCCTCTCGGCCGCTGATGCAGACTCAGACCTACCCAGACTCCCAGGGCCATTTCGGGCCCTACGGCGGCCGCTTCGTCCCCGAGACCCTCATGGCCGCCTTGGAGGAGTTGGAGCGCTCCTATACCGCCGCCCGGGACGACCCCAGCTTCCAGTCGGAGCTCCATGCCCTCCTCCGTAACTACGTTGGCCGACCCACGCCCCTGACCTTCGCGCCCAACCTCTCGCGCCACCTCGGCGGCCCTCGCGTCTACCTCAAGCGGGAGGATTTGGCCCACACCGGCGCCCACAAGATCAACAACGCCCTGGGGCAGGCCCTGCTGGCCAAGCGCATGGGCAAGCGCCGCATTATCGCCGAGACCGGGGCCGGGCAGCACGGCGTCGCCACCGCCACGGTCTGCGCCGCCTTGGGCCTGGAATGCCTGGTGTACATGGGAACAGAGGACATGAAGCGCCAGGCCGTCAACGTCTATCGAATGGACCTCCTCGGCGCCAGGGTGGAGCCCGTGGAGAGCGGCTCCCGCACGCTGAAGGACGCTATAAATGAGTGCATCCGGGACTGGGTCACCAACGTGCGCACCACCCACTACCTCATCGGCAGCGCTGTCGGCCCCCACCCCTACCCTATGATGGTGCGCGACTTCCAGTCCGTCATTGGCCGAGAGGCCCGCGGTCAGTTCCTGGAAGCCGAGGGCCGCCTGCCCGACTACGTGGTAGCCTGCGTTGGCGGCGGCAGCAACTCCATTGGCGCCTTCTTCCCCTTCGTGGACGACACCGGCGTGCGGCTCGTCGGCGTCGAGGCCGGCGGCGCTGGCATCGAGACCGGCGAGCACGCCGCAACTCTGGTCGCCGGCAGGCCCGGCGTCCTCCACGGCTCCATGTCCTATCTGCTCCAAGACCCCAACGGCCAGATCCAGGAGACCCACAGTGTCTCCGCAGGGCTGGACTACCCCGGCGTGGGCCCGGAGCACGCCCACCTCAAGGACTCAGGCCGAGCCGACTACGTCTCCTCCACCGACACCGAGGCCCTGGAGGCCTTCGACCTCTTCTCGCGGCTGGAGGGCATCATCCCCGCCTTGGAGCCCGCCCACGCGCTGGCCTACGTGGCCCGGCTCGCCCCGCAGCTGAGCGGCGACAAAACGGTGCTGGTCTGCCTCAGCGGCCGCGGCGACAAGGACATCGATACTGTTCGTGCTCTCCGCGGCGCCCACTGACCGCACCCCGCCCGGCGCCCGCCATCCTGGACAGGCCAAAGGGACCACGCCATCCCAACCACGGCGACCAAGCCACCGCGCGACCCTTGCGGTACACTCTAGGGACAAACCGCAACTGCGGCTGAATTCCCGGGGGAGAGAGCCATGCCCACCTACATCCAGCTGCTTACCCTGAACCAGGAGGGCCGCGAGAAGGCCCTCCGCGACCCCGAAATAATCCTCCACGCCCATGAGGGAATCCCCGTCGCCGGCGTCCAGGTCTTGGGCCAGTATGCCGTCCTGGGCGAGTACGACTTCATCAGCATTGTCGCGGCCCCCGACAACGAGTCTGTCGCCCGCTTTTCCGTTGCGATCGGCGCGCGCGTCGGGGCCCACGTCGTCACCCTGCCCGCCATCCCTATCGCCCGCATGGACAACACCCAGAGCCCAGAGGATGGGGAGTCCGTGGCAGAGATAGGCCTGGAAATCCCCATACTCCGCGCCACGCCATAGCCCCGCGGAGCGGGGGCTTAGACACGCCCCGACCGAAGTCGTCCCAACCCTCGGTCAGCCGCCGCCTGTCTGCCGCTCCCGCTTCTTGCTACAATGCCGACTGGCTCCTGTCAGTTTGCCCCCTGCCCCTGCAATGGAGGTCCCCATGATGCGCGCAGCCCTGTCGCAGGTCCCGCCCGTCGTCCTGGAGCGCGACCCGGAGGTCGCCGCCGCCATCGGCAAGGAGATGGAGCGCCAACAGTTCTCCCTCATCCTCATCGCCTCGGAGAACTACCCCTCCCGGCCCGTCTTGGAAGCATCGGGCAGCGTCCTTACGAACAAGTACGCAGAAGGCTACCCCGCCCGCCGCTACTACGGCGGCTGCGAGTTCGTCGACATGGCCGAGTCCATCGCCATCGAACGCGCCAAGAAGCTCTTCGGGGCCACCCACGCCAACGTTCAGCCCCACTCCGGCACCCAGGCCAACATGGCCGCCTACGCCTCCCTCGTCCAGCCCGGGGATACTGTCATGGGCATGCGCCTCGACCAGGGCGGTCACCTCTCCCACGGCAGCCCTGTCAACTTCTCCGGCAAGCAGTACAACGTCGTGGCCTACGGCGTCGAGCGCGAGTCCGAGCTCATCGACTTCGCTGAGGTCGAGGCCCTCGCCAAGGAGCACCGTCCCAAGGTCATCGTGGCCGGCTACACGGCCTACTCCCGTACCGTGGACTTCCCCCGTTTCAGGGCCATCGCCGACGAGGTCGGCGCCACCCTGATGGTAGACATGGCCCACATTGCCGGGCTCGTTGCCGGCGGCGCGCATCCCTCGCCCCTGCCCCACGCCCACGTCGTCACCTCCACCACCCACAAGACCCTGCGCGGCCCCAGGGGCGCCCTCATCCTCTCCACTGCGGAGCTCGCCAGGGACGTGGACCGGGCCGTCTTTCCCCAGACCCAGGGCGGCCCCTTCATGCACGTCATCGCCGCCAAGGCCATCTGCTTCGGCGAGGCCCTCCAGCCCGAATTCGCCCAGTACGCTCAGCGCGTCGTGGAGAACACGCGAACCCTCGCAGAGACCCTGCGCCAAGGGGGCCTGCGCATCGTCTCCGGCGGCACGGACAACCACCTCTTTCTCGTGGACCTCACGCCCATGGACCTCACCGGCAAGGACGCGGAAGATTCCCTGGGCTGGGTGAACATCCACGTCAACCGCAACGCGATCCCCTACGACACCAAGCCCGCACGGGTCGCCAGCGGCCTGCGAATCGGCGCCGCCGCCCTCTCCTCCCGGGGCATGGGCCCCGCGGAGATGGAGCGCATCGGCAGCGCCATCCTCCGCACCCTCGGCAACCTCAAGGACAGCGCCACCGAGCGCGAGGTGCGCGACGAGGTTGCGGACCTCGCCTCCAAGTTCCCCGTGCCCGGCATCACCGCGGACATGGGCTACCCCATGGGTTGAGCACGACGGTGCCCCGCCCTCCCGCACCACGCCCGCGGGACCGGTGCCCCGGCTTCACGACACCGTCGCTCCCCAGCCCTTGGCCGTCCAGAGGCCCCGTGCTATAATGGGTTCTGCTTGGCTCTAGCTTGCAGCACGAGGATTACCTGTGGGACGAGTCCGAAAGTACGAACTGGTGATGGTCCTCAGCCCCGTCTTGGACGAAACCCAGGCCACGGGCGCCGTGGACCGTGTGCGCCGCCTCATCACCGACCGCGGGGGCGAAGTGACGAATGAGACGTCCTGGGGCTTGCGCCGTCTGGCCTACCCCATCCAACGCTTCAACGAAGGCAACTACGTCCTCGCTTGCTTCACCATTGACGGCGACCACACCCACGAGATCGCGTCGTCCCTGAACATCACCGAGGACGTCCTGCGCCACCTCATGATCCAGATCGAAAGCTAGGCGAATCCCAGGCTGAGGGAAGGTTGAGGTCGCATGGTCTCCCTTAACAAGATCATGGTCATCGGCAACCTGGGTGCTGACCCGGAGATGCGCTACACAGCCCAGGGCCTCCCCGTGACCAACTTCCGCATCGCCGTCAACTTCTTCCGCAACGACGCCAGCGGCGAGCGCCAAAAGGACACCGAGTGGTTCCGCGTGGTGACCTTCCGGCAGCTGGCGGAGCAGTGCAACCAGTACCTCACCAAGGGGAAACGGGCGTTCGTGGAAGGGCGCTTCAGTAGCCGGGAGTGGCAGACCAACGACGGCCAGACGCGCACCAGCAACGAGATCGTCGCGGACCGAGTCCTCTTCCTGGACAGGCCCGGCGGGTCCGGAGCTCCCGGCGACGACCCTGGCTTCGACCCCGGGGGGCCGCCAGGGGACCCGGACGACCTCCCGTTCTAGCTTGATGCCGCGCTAGGCGCCGCCATACAGATTGAGCGAAATATCGTACATTTGACTGACGGGGGCACTCACTCATGACCACAGGACAGACGCCGGAGCCCACGCCGCGCCCAGCGCCAGGCCCGGGGGATGCACCGCGACCTCCCAGCGGTCCCTATGGCGGACCACGGCCCCCCGGCGGTTCCTATGGCGGACCACGGCCCGGCGGCGGGCCCCCCCGCCCCGGTGGCGGGCCCCCCGGCGGTTCCTATGGCGGACCACGGCCCGGCGGCGGGCCCCCCCGCCCCGGCGGCGGGCCTCCCGGCGGACGGCCCAGGGGACGCCGCTTCTACCCGCCGCGCCGCAGGGTCTGCGTCTTTTGCGCGGAGAAGGGCAAGATCATCGACTACAAGGACGTCGTGACTCTGCAGCGCTTCATCTCGGACAACGCCAAGATGGAGACCCGCCGAAGGAGTGGCACATGCGCAAGACACCAGCGGGTCCTCTCCAAGGCCATCAAGCGCGCGCGCACCATAGCCCTTCTTCCCATGTCGCCCAGGCACCATCGGACCGCGCCGATCAGGGTCGTCTAGGGTTCTCCCGTACTTATGGAAACTCCCTTCACCCCTAGCGTGAGACCCGGGATGCCGGTGATAGTCTATGGCAACTAGAGGGCAGCAACACACCCCGGTTCGCCCCGGTGCCCGGCCCAGCGAACGGCGCATCCGGTCTCGATGGCAGCGGGACAACCAGAAGCGCCGCCGCGTCTTAATGGTCGGCGTGATCTCCATGCTCATCATCCTGGCCATCCCCGCCTACGGCTACGTCTCCACCTTTGTCCTCCCGCCGCGGCAGTGGGTCGTCCAGGTCAATGACGAGTCCCATAACATGGGCTACCTCCTCAAGCTCCTGCGTATGTTCCAGCAGGGCAGCCAGCTTGGAGCCCCCGGCGTGAACCTCGGCACCCTCCCCTTCGAGCTCGTCAATACCCTCGCGGAAAACGAGCTCATCCGCCAGGGCGCCCCCAGCTACGAGATCAACGTCACCCGCGTGGAAGTCGACGCGGAGGTCAGAGACCGATTCCTGAACAATCCCTCCGACGCCGAAACACCCCCCGACCAGCTCGAGCGCGAGTTCGAGGAGCGGTACCGCCAGTACCTCAACCTCATTCAGATCAGCGAGGACGATCATCGGGTCATCGTAACCTCGGAGCTCTACCGCCAGGAGCTTCGGGACTACCTCGGGCGCGAGGTAGACCGGGTCCAACCGCAAATCCACCTCTTCTCCATCGTCATCCCGTCCGTGGAGAACGCCGCGGAGCTCATTGATGAAGTCCAGACCGAGTATGCTCGCGGCACACCCTTCGAAGAGCTCGTAGCCAGACCGGACCTGAACCAGTCCGCGGAAGCCGTGCGCAAGGGTGGAGAGGTGAACTGGGTCCCCCGCGGCATCTACCCTGACCTGGACCCGTTCCTCTTCGATGAGTTGGAGGTCGGTGCCCTCTCGGAGCCCATCCCGGACTTCAACCCCGGCGCGGGCGGGAACACCTTCACAATCTACTTGGTCAAGGAGAAGGCCGACGCTCGGGAGGTTGAGGACCGCCACCTGGACACCCTAAAGACCCGCGCCCTGGAAGGGTGGCTCCAACAGGAGCGCCAGGTCAATGTGGTCCGCATCAACTTCGGGTCAGAGCGCTACGAGTGGCTCCTTGATCAGCTTCGGTTGTCCTCGGCGCGTTCCTAGCCGTGAGCGGCACCAGTGACGAAGACAGCATGGGCGTCGGCCTCCTCGGCCTTGGGGGGGTCGGAAGCGGCGTAGCCCAGTACCTGACCCAGCACGCCCCCCGCGCTCACGGGCTCACCCTCCATCGCGCCCTCGTCAGAGACCTCCGGAAGCCGCGGCCCGTCGCGACCCCCGAGGGGCTGCTCACGTCCACCCTGGACGGCGTGCTGGAGGACCCCCGCGTCCGCATCGTTGTGGAGGTCATGGGCGGAGAGCACCCGGCCCTGGAGTACATCAGTGAAGCCCTCTCCCAAGGCAGGCACGTGGTCACCGCCAACAAGGAGGTCATGGCCAAACACGGATCGGAGCTCCTGGACCTCGCTTCCCGCAGGGGCGTCCAGCTGCGATTCGAAGCCAGCGTCGGCGGCGGCATCCCCATCATCGGTCCGCTGCAGCGCGACCTCCGGGCCAACGAGATCACGTCGATTCGCGCCATCATCAACGGCACTACCAACTACATCCTCACCAGAATGGACCGCGAGGGGCTCGACTTCAACGCCGCCCTGGAAGCGGCCCAGAAGCTGGGGTACGCGGAGCCGGACCCGAGCAGCGACGTACAGGGGACAGACGCCGCCTACAAGCTGGCCATCCTGGCCTCCCTGGCCTTCCGGACCCGCGTCGACTTCTCGGACGTGCACTACGAGGGGATCACGCGCCTCCAGGCCCGCGACTTCCGCTACGCCAGGGAGCTGGGCTACGCCATCAAGCTCCTCGCCATCGGCCGGCTCGACGACGCGGCGGTGCAGGTCCGCGTCCATCCCGTCATGCTTCCCATCGAGACTCCCCTGGCCAAGGTGGAGGGCGCCTTCAACGCCATCGAGGTCCAGGGAGACCTCGTGGGCTCCGTGGTCTTCTCCGGCCAGGGCGCCGGTACCTGGCCCACCACCAGCGCCATCATCGGCGATGTCCTGGACATAGCGCGGCACGCAGCCACGGCAAGGAAGCAGGCCCGTGGGGGACCGCCGTCCGCCCCCGGGGCAACCTGGAGCGGCAGAAGGCTGGCCATCAGGCCCATTTCCCATCTCTCCACCCAGTACTACATTCGCCTCAACGCACGGGACCAGTCTGGCGTCCTGGCCCAGATCGCCCGGGTCCTGGGGGACAACAACATCAGCATCGCCTCCGTAATCCAGAAGGACGCAGACCCCGAGGCGGGAACGGCGGAGCTGGTCATCACGACTCACCCCGCCCGGGAGGACGCGCTCCAGGAGTCGTCGAAGCAGCTCCAGAGCCTCGAGGTCATCACGGAGCTGAGCAATCTCGTTCGCATCGACGCAGGCTAGGACCCGCCGTGCGTGAAGCCGCCCAAACAGGGAGCAGGTAGATGGGCCAGGGTGTCCTCTACGAGTACAGGGACTTCCTTCCGGTAACGGAAACCACCCCCCTCATCTCCCTGGGTGAAGGCGACACGCCCCTGGTCCGGTCGACCGAGATCGAGGAAGAGTTGGGCGTCGGCCGGCTCTTCTTCAAGCTTGAGGGGTGCAACCCCACGGGCTCCTTCAAGGACCGTGGCATGGTCATGGCCGTTGCCCACGCCCAGGAGCTCGGCGCACGCGCCATCCTCTGCGCCTCCACCGGCAACACCAGCGCCTCTGCCGCCGCCTACGGCGCCCGCTGCGGTCTTCCTACCCTGGTCCTCGTGTCCAAGGGCAACGTCGCCCAGGGGAAGATGGCCCAAGCCGTCGCCTACGGCGCCCACATCTTCAGCATCGACGGCACCTTCGACCGCGCCCTCGAGCTCGCCCGTCTCATCTCCGAACGCCAGGAGATCGCTCTCGTCAACTCCGTCAACCCCTACAGATTGGAGGGGCAGAAGACCGGCTCCTTTGAGATCGCGGACAGCCTCGGCGACGCGCCGGATTACGTGTGCATTCCCGTGGGCAACGCGGGCAACATCACCGCCTACTGGAAGGGCTTCCGGGAGTACCACGAGGCCGGCCGCACCACGCGCCTGCCCAAAATGTGGGGCTTCCAGGCGGAGGGCGCCGCACCCATCGTCCGCGGCGCGCCTGTCCTCAACCCCCAGACCGTCGCCTCCGCCATCCGCATCGGCAACCCCGCAAGCTGGAAGGGCGCCGTCGCCGCTCGCGACGAGTCCGGCGGCCTCATCGACACAGTCACCGACGACGAGATCCTCGACGCCTACAAGCGCATGGCCCGCCGCGAGGGGATCTTCTGCGAGCCCGCCTCCGCGGCCGCGGTCGCCGGCCTGACCAAACAGGTCCGCCTCGGCGCCGACCTGAGCCGCAGCACCGTCGTCTGCATCATCACCGGCAACGGCCTCAAGGATCCCCAACTTGTGACGCGGATCGCGGACCTGCCGGTGCACGAGGTCCCCGCGGACCTGGCCGCCCTGGAGGAGGCGGCCGCCGCCCTCCGCCTGGGGGAGCGCCCCCGTTGACGCTTCCCAATGCGCACGCCGCCCCTGCGCCGCCGGCGCCCCCGGGGAGAAATGCTGTGAAAATAGGGTACAATAGCGCCGCTCGAGTTCTTGCGAGGTGAGATGACAGCACGCGTCGTGCCCCACACCTTCACAACCCTCCAACAGGAGTGGGAGCGCCTGCTTTCGGGGGCCGCGATCAATACCCTGTTCCTGACCCCCTACTGGCAGCGCATCTGGTGGGACGCTTTCGACAGAGACGACGACCCCCTCCTCCTGGCCTTCCAGGACGACGACGACCTGCTCGGTATCGCCCCCCTCATGCGCCAGCGCACCACCCTCAGCTTCCTGGGCGCCACGGACCTCTTTGACTATCACGACTTCATCGTTCCCCAGGGCCGCGAAGACGCCTTCTACCCCAGCCTCATCGAGTATCTGGCCTCCCAAGAGTGGAGCAGCATCCTGCTCACGTCCCTGCCGGAAGAGTCCCCCACGGTCCACCGCCTCCCCGACCTGGCCCGCGCCCAGGGGTGGTCCTGCGAGGTCGATCAGGAGGACGTGGCCCCGGGCATCATCCTGCCCCAGGACTGGGACTCCTATCTCAGCGGCCTGTCCAAGAAGGACCGCCACGAGCTCCGCCGCAAGTTCAGGCGCCTCAGCAGCGTCGAAGACGTCGTCCTCCACGCCTTCTCCGAGCCCCAGGACGTCCGTGCCCACCTGGACGACTTCTTTCTCCTCATGCAGGAAAGCCGCGAGGAAAAGCGCGACTTCTTGACCCCGGAGCGGCGTGAGTTCTTCCAGTCCATGGCGGAGGACCTGTCCGCCCGCGGGATGCTCCAGCTCTACTTCATGGACATCGGCGGCAGCCCCGTTGCCGCCGCCATCTGCTTCGACTATCAGGGCCAGCGGCTGCTCTACAACAGCGGGTTCAACCCGGACCACGCCAGCCTGAGTGTGGGCCTCCTCCTCAACGCTCATACCCTCGGCGACGCCATCAAGCACGGCGGCCGCTACTTCGATTTCTTGCGCGGCGACGAACCCTATAAGTACCATCTGGGTGCAACCGACCGCCGCATCTATCGCTTGACCATCACAAGGTAGCCCGCAACCGGCGGCCCCGGTCTCCGGGCTACCGGGGCCCACAGGCCGGAGAGAGAACGGAGGCGCCCCGCACCATGGAGCGAATCGCACTCCTCACGTACCATTCCTGCCCCACCGCCACTCTAGGCGAGCGCGACGCCGGCGGCATGAACGTCTACGTCCGCTACGCCGCCGCGGAGTTGGCCCAGTTGGGGGCCCGCGTGGATATCTTCTCCCGCCGTCACGACACCGCGGACCCCCAGGTCGAGGAGATCGCTCCCGGCGCCCGGCTGGTCCACATCGACGCCGGACCGCCACAAACGACGAAGGAAGAGCTCTACCAGTTCCTCCCCGATTTCTACCACGGCCTCCAGGCCTTCGCGGCCGCAGATGGTGCGCGCTACGACGTCATTCACAGTCACTACTGGCTCTCCGGCCGGGTGGGGATGGCCCTGGGCCGACGGTGGGGTATCCCCCACGCAGCCACGTTCCACACCCTTGCGGAGACCAAGCGGCTCGTCATGGGTGAAGGCGTGGACGTCCCCCAACGCAGCCCCGCGGAACGCCGCATCGCCTCCCGATCGGAAGCTGTCGTCGTCTCGGACCAGCATGAAGTGGAGGCCCTGGTCAGCCTGTACGATGCTCCCCGCGACCGCATCCGCGTGATCCCCTGCGGCGTCGACGCCTCCCTCTTCTATCCCCGGGACCGTGGCGAGGCCCGGAACCAGCTGGGCCTGGACGGCAGAGGAGTGCTCCTCTTCGTCGGCCGGTTTGACCCACTCAAGGGCCTGGATGTCCTGCTGCACGTCATCGCGGCCATGGACGAGCCCGCCCCCCAGCTCCTGATCGTCGGCGGTGATCCCGCGGACCATGCGGAGGGCCGGCGCCTGGCCGCCCTGACAAGTCGGCTGGGACTCGACGAAAGGGTGCGCTTTGAGGGCGCCGTGCCCCAGGAAAGGCTGCCCCTTTACTACAACGC
This sequence comes from Dehalococcoidia bacterium, assembly GCA_965247615.1. Classification (GTDB taxonomy): domain Bacteria; phylum Chloroflexota; class Dehalococcoidia; order Lucifugimonadales; family UBA1127. Next base: position 211,377 of record OZ252022.1, read on the forward strand.
CGCAGACGCCCTGGTCATGCCCTCCTACTATGAGAGCTTCGGCCTCGCGGCCCTGGAGTCGATGGCCTGCGGTACCCCCGTCGTTGCTGCCCGCGTCGGCGGCCTCGCCTCCCTCGTCAGGGATTGGGACACCGGCTGTCTCGTCACCGGGCACTGTCCAGACACCTTCGCCCAGCGCCTGGAGGCCATCCTGGGCCATCCGGACCTCCGGGAGACCATGGGCCAGGCCGCGCGCAGGTACGCCCGGGAGCTGACTTGGGGCGCCGTCGCCCGGGAGCTCCTGGGCCTCTATCGGGAGCTCCTGGACTCCCGGTGTGCGGCGGCAGCCCATGCCTAGCAGCCGTACGATGGCCGGTCCCGCCTCCGCTTCCCTCGCCCCCGGCGCCAACGAACACGGAATCGAGACGGACATGAGACATCAGCGCGCCATGAAAGCCCCCGCCGGTGCGCGGAAGAAGGCCGCTCTTCAGTCCCGCCAGGCGAGCGGCCCTCAGTCCTGGCGGCGCGGTCTTATATTGACACGCGGCGGCGTCACCGGCCCGCCCATACCAGCAGCTTGGAGGTCCAGCGCAACATGCAGAGCATAGAGACCCCCGACCGCGCCATGGTCGTGATCCCCCACCCGGACGACGCCGAGTCTGGCTGCGGCGGCACCGTCGCCCGATGGGTCAGTGAAGGCGCACAGGTCTTCTTTGTCCTGTGCACCGACGGCCGCGCAGGCACCAGTGACCAGGAGATGGTGGCCGACAGGCTGGCGGAGATCCGCGAGCAAGAGCAGCGGCATGCCGCCGCCGTCCTCGGCGTCAGCGAGGTCCTCTGCCTCGGCCACCCGGACGGCGCCTTGGACCGCACCGAGTCCCTCCTCGGTGACCTGGTCCACGCCATTCGCCACTACCGCCCAGACGTCGTGCTGAGCACGGCGCCCCACCGGGTCTCATCCCACCAGCACCAGGACCACCGCGCCGCAGGCCGTGTCAGCGAGGACGCCTGCTTCCCCTTTGCCAGGGACCCCCTGCACTTTCCCCAGCACCTTAGGGAAGAGGGGCTCCAGCCCTACAAGGTCGGCACCCTCCTCTTCTGGGGCGCCGATGCCCCGGACGTCTGCGTGGACATCACGGACACCGTCGACCTGAAGGTCCTCTCCCTCCAAAAGCACGCCAGCCAGATGCGCGCATTTGGCCTGGGCGCCCGGATTCGCGGGCGCGCTCAGGAGGTGGGTGAGTTGGCCGGCTGCCTCTACGCCGAGACCTTCAGCAGGATCACCTTCCGCCGCTAGGCCACCTCGCGAAGCGGCAGCCCCCGCGGCCCCTTCTGGCTCAGCCTTGAAGACGCCGGGGCGCTATGCTACGATGCCAGAGATTTCCCTCCCTAGGGGGCGAGGTGGCGGGGCGATCCGAGGGCAGTATCCAACACCCTGAACATATCCAGTGGGATGGGGCTTCCCCGGGGGCCCTCGTCGCCGTGCAAGTCTTCCCGCCCTACCGCCGCCGGGTCTCCCAAACCTGGCTCCTGAGCGTCGCACAGGTAGCGTTCGACTCGGCGGGAGAGCCCTGGCCGCTGTCGGACCCGCAACGGCGATGGGAGATAGAGCTCGTCATAGCCGACGACGACACGGTCCGCGACCTGAACCGGCGCTATCGGGGACTGGACGAGGTGACCGACGTCCTCGCCTTCTCCCCCCTTCACGGCGGACACTTCGAGGGCCCGGACGAACCCCCGGAGCAGCCGGAGGTCCCCTTCCCGGACATCGGCCTCGCGGCGGAGTCCCTGGGCCAGGTGATCATCGCTTTCCCGCAGGCCGAGCGCCAGGCCCTTCAGGCAGGGGCCACCCTGAAGCAAGAGGTGGCGGCCCTCATCGTCCACGGTATACTGCACCTCCTGGGCCACGACCACCTTGACCCGCATGAAGAGAAGCAGATGCTGGCCCTCCAGCAGGAGACCCTGAAGCGTGTGCCCCTGGACGGATAGGCCCCTCTCCGGAGGCCGCTCCGGGCTGGATCACCCGCCGCGAAAGCCAAGCAGGACCTAGGAGACCGGGCTACCCGTGACAACCCTGGGCCTTTACCAGAAGTGGCGCCCCCAGGTCTTCGCCGACCTGGTGGGCCAGGACCCCGTGGTCCAGACCCTGCGCCAGGCCGTGACCCTCGGCAGGGTGTCCCACGCCTACCTCTTCTCCGGCCCCAGGGGAACGGGGAAGACCAGCGCCGCCAGAATCCTCGCCAAGGCGCTGAACTGTCAGAGCCTGGGCCCCGCATCGCCGCAGCCGGAGGGGGGCCTCCAGGGTGAACCGGACGGCTCTTGCCCCTTCTGCCTCGCGGTCAGCGAAGGTCGCGCCCTGGACCTCATCGAGATGGACGCCGCAAGCCACCGCGGCATCGACGATGTCCGCAGCCTCCGCGAGCGCGTCTTCGGCTCCGGGCCCGCCGAGGGGCGCTGCAAGGTCTACATCATCGACGAAGCCCACATGCTCACCGAGCCCGCCTTCAACGCCCTGCTCAAGACCCTGGAAGAGCCCGCCCCCTGGGCCTACTTCATCCTCTGTACGACCGAGGCCCACAAGATCCCCGCCACCATCCTCTCCCGATGCCAGCGCTTCGACTTCCGCCGCATCGGACCCGCGGACGTCCAGGCCCGCCTCCACACCGTCTGCACCGGTGAGGGGGTCGAAGCGGAGCCGGAGGCCCTCAGGGCCATCGCACGCGCCAGCTGGGGCAGCCTCCGTGACGCCTGCAACGTGCTGGAGCAGGCCATCGTCACCGCCGGGTCCCCCATCACCCTGGCCTGTCTCCAGGAGCTCCTTGGACTCAGCAGGAACGCCAGCTCACTGGAGCTGGTCCGCCACTCACTGGCCGGCGACGCCTCCCAGGGGCTCGTCGTCATCGGCAAGGCCACCGCCGCGGGCGCCGACCTGCGCGCCTTCCATCGGGACGTCATGGAGTTCCTGCGGGCCGTGCTGCTCTCCAAGGCCGGTGTCACTGAGGGGCTGGACTACCCGGCAGAGCTCCTCAAAGACGTGCAGGCCATTGCCGCGGAGGTATCCTGGGACCGCCTTCTCCTGGCCACCAAGCTCTTCAGCCAGGTCAACCTCCGATCCTCAGAGGCCCCCACCACCTTGCCCCTAGAGCTGGCCCTGGTGGAGTCGACAGCCGCACCGGGCCGCCCCCAACCCGCGGCAGAGCAGCGGCAAGCCCCGGCCGCGCCAACGAGACCCGCCCCAGCCCCATCGACGCCTGCGCCAAGGCCGTATGTCCCGCCCCAGGCAGCGGGAACGCCCCCCGCAGACGCGCCGACTCCGGCGCCGATTGTCGCTGCCGCGCCTGCCGTGCCGTCGACCGCAGGGCCGCCGCCGGAGCAGGCACCCGCCCCGGTCCCCGTTCCGGGCGCTTCCTCCGGCGCTTCCTCCGTCCCGCCGCACCAATGGGATGCCCTGCGCCAGGCATTGAAGCGGACCAAGGGCAACAAGTACGTCCTTGGCTCCCTCCTCCTGGACTGCCGGCAGCAGAACATAGAGGGCAATTCACTGGTGCTGTACTTCAAGAACCGCGCCAACCGGGACCGCCTGGAAGAGGAGCTCCAAAACCCCATCGGCCTGCGCGCCGTACAGGAGGCGGTGAAGGGCGCCTTCGGGCAAGAGTACACCCTGCAGCTCACCGTGGAAGGCGGCAACGGCTCCGCGGAGCAGGGCGAAGGCGGCCACCTGGTCCGCGCCGCCATGGCCCTGGGCGCCAGAATAGTGGACCCTTAGAAGGAGACCCGATGAACAAGAACCTCATTCGGCAAGCACAGCAGCTCCAGGCGCGGCTGGAAAAGGCCCAGCAGGAGCTGGAGACCGCCACCGTGGAGGCTTCCGCCGGCGGCGGCGTTGTGACCGTCACGGTGTCCGGCAAGCTCAAGATCGAGTCCGTCACCATCGACCCCCAGGCCGTCGACCCTGACGACGTCGAGATGCTCGAGGAGCTGGTCATGGCCGCGGCCAACGAGGCCCTCCAGAAGGCCCAGGACCTGGCCCAGCAGAAGATGGGCGCCATCACCGGCGGCATGAACATCCCGGGGTTGAGGTAGCCTCCCATCAAGGCGCGAACCCCATGAACAGCCGGCACTCAGAGCGCATCCCCGCCGCCGAGCCCGTTGTCCGCCTCATCGAGGAGCTCAACAAGCTCCCCGGCGTCGGCCCCAAGAGCGCTCAGCGCCTGACGTACCACCTCGTGCGGATGCCCGCCCAGGAGGCGCGCGCCCTGGCCGAGGCCATTCAGGCCGTCAAGGACGACGTCGGCTTCTGCTCCGTGTGCTGGAACATCACAGACCAGGACCCCTGCATCATCTGCGTCAACCAGGACCGGGACCGCTCCACCTTTTGCGTCGTGGAAGACCCCCTTGACGTGCTGGCCGTGGAGCGCACCGGGGTGTACAAGGGGCTCTATCACGTCCTCCACGGCGCCATCTCCCCCGTCAACGGCATCGGGCCGGAGGAGCTGCGCGTCAAAGAGCTTCTGGGGCGCCTGCGCACCAGTAGCGGCGAAGACGCCAGCGCCGTCCACGAGGTGATCCTCGCCACCAACCCCAACCTGGAGGGCGAGGCCACCGCCATGTACCTGCAACGCCTCCTTGCCCCCCTCGGCGTTCGCGTGACCCGCCTGGCCCGCGGCCTCTCCACCGGGGGCGAGCTGGAGTACGCCGACGAGCTCACCCTAACCCGGGCCTTTGAGGGGCGCCAGGAGTTCTCCTGACCCCGCGCCCGCACAAGGACCGAACGTGGACACCCCCCGCTTCACCAAGACCGATGCCGTCGTTCTGAAGCAGAGCGCCATCGGCGAGGCCGACCGCGTCCTCACTATGTTCACCCTCGATCGCGGCAAGCTGCGCGCCGCGGCCCGTGGGGTGCGCCGCCCCAGGAGCCGCATGGCAGGCCACCTGGAGCCGCTGGTGCACTGCCGCGTCATGCTCGTCAGGGGGCGCTCCATGCCCATAGTGGCGGGAGCCGAGACCATCCAGGGGTTCTCACGGCTCCGCACCGACCTCGACGCCCTGGCCAGGGCGCTCGTCTGCGTCGAGCTCGTCGACGCCTTCTCCCCGGAAGAGCAGGCAAACCCCTCGGTGCTCACCCTCCTCCTTGAAACCCTGGCGCGCCTCGAAGCCGGCGAGACCGATACCCTGCTCCGCCACTTCGAGCTCCTGCTTCTGCAGTGCATGGGGTATATGCCGGAGCTCCAGCACTGCGTCCGGTGTCAGTCCGCCATACTCCCGGAGCAGCACGCCTTCAGCCCAACCCTGGGCGGCGTCATCTGCCTCACCTGCGTGGCCTATGGACGCACCGGCGCCCACCCGGGCCAGCCGGAGGCCCCCGTCCTTCCCCTGTCTCTCAACGCACTGAAGGTGCTCCGCTACTTCCAGGGCCACTCCTACCAGGAGGCGCGCACCCTCCACGTACGGCCGCCCCTGGCCAGGGAGTTGGAGGCCCTGATGGGCAGCTACATCCCCTACCTGCTGGAGCGCCAACGCAGAGCGCCGGCCTTCCTGGAGGGGCTCCGCCAGATGGGCGCAGGAGCGGCCTAGGACCCGCCCCGGGGAAGTCGTCGCGGCGGCGACCCGCCCACAACCCACAACCTATCCCGCCAAGCTGCGGCTCCTCCCCTGGATTCCCGCTTTCGCGGGAATGACGGTGGGGGAGGTGCGGCAATGACGGCAGGTGGGCGCGGGTAATGACGGCGGGCGGGCGCGGGAACGACGGCAGGTGGGTGCGGGAATGACGGCGGGCGGGCGCGGGAATGACGGTTATGCAAGGGTCTCCGCAGGCGGGATTCCAGGGGAGGCGGCGAGGGCGTGGGGCGCGGGTGGAAGAGGGGGAGCCACCGCCGCGCCGCCATCCCGAACATGTCGAAGGATGAGCGGGCTCGTGCCCTACGCCATCCCCCCACAAAGCCGTCGCGCAGCGACCCGCCTCACGCCGCCAGCAGCTTCTCGAATCGAACGGGGCTCCGGTAGGGGCCCACCACCGCCAGGCTGATCTGCTCGGGGACCAGCAGCGCGCGCGCCACGTCCAGCACCTCGTCCAGCGCGACCGCGTCGATGTGCGCCAGGGCCTCGTCGACGGTCAGAACCTGCTCCATGAGCAGTTCCTGCCCCCCGACCCAGAAGGCCGCGCCCCGCGTGTCCTCCAGCCGCAGCACCAGCTTCCCCTTGGCCATCTCCTTGGCCTTGGCCAGCTCCGCCCCGGAGATCTCGTGCTTCACCTTCTCAAACTCCCCGAGGATGCTGCGGACAGCCCGCGCCCCGTTGGCGGGGTTCGAGGCCGCGGAGACCCCCAAGGCCCCCGTATCCTGGAGGCGGCTCACAAAGCTGCCCACGTGGTACACGAGCCCTTGCCGCTCCCGCAGCTCCAGGAAGAGCCGGCTGCTCATGCCCTCGCCGAGGATGATGCTCAGCAGGTCAAGGGCGTACCGCTGCGGGTGATTCGCCGGCAGCGCGCGCACCGCCAGCGATATGTGCGCCTGCTCGCTCTGGCGCCGCTCCACCCGCACCCGCGGCGCCAATTGGCCGTCCTGGGCGGGGGCCCAGTCCGGGGCCTCCCCGGGGGCCCACGCCCCCATGTGCTCCTCCAGGAGTGCAGCCACCTCCCGGTGCGACACGTCGCCCGCGATGCTGACCACGGCGTTGGATGGAACGTACTGTCCCCCCATGCAGGACAGCAGCGACTGGCGGCTGATGCCGCCCACCGTCTCCGGCGTCCCCCCAATGTCCCGGCCCAGGGGCTGGTCCGGCCACACCAGCTCGTCAACCAGGACATCCGCCCAATCGTCGGGACTGTCCCGGGTCATGGCCAACTCCTCCAGCACCACCGCCCGCTCCCGCTCTACCTCCTCGGCGTCGAAGAGTGAGCTCTGCACCATGTCGGCCAGCAGGTCCACCGTCGTCTCCAGGTGCGCCCCCGCCACCTTGCACCAGTAGGTGGTGAGCTCCCGGTCCGTCGCCGCGTTCATCATCCCCCCGACCCCTTCGATGGTCTCGCTGATCTCCCGCGCCGTGGGCCGGCGGCGCGTCCCCTTGAAGCAGAGGTGCTCGATGAAGTGGTACGCCCCGCTCTCCTCCTTCGACTCGTGCCGCGAACCCCCGCCGATGAGGACCGCCACGGTCACTGAGCGGGCGTGCGGCATTGAGATCGTGAGAACACGGAGGCCGTTGGCCAGGGTGCTTCGTTCAAACATAGGGCCTCCGTAAGGCGTCGGACAGAGTGGAATATGCTACGTGCCAGTGTACCGGCGATGGCCTTGGGGGGCAAACCGGGTCGCTGGCGCGACGGCCTTGTAGGAGGAGGGTTGCGGGGCCGCCACGGCAGGTAGGTGCGGGATTGACGGTTGTGCAAGGGTCTCGTCCTACGAGTACACGGCCACGACGACGGCGTCGGCGGGGTTCGCCGCGTCCCACAGGATGACCGCGCACGAGCGGCCGCCGACCATGTCGGACGCCCCAATGTTCCGCGCCACCGGCACGTTCCGGAGCCAGCTGGCCAGGCTCCCCGCCATCTGAAGCGTCGCCCTGTACGTGCCACTGTCGAAGGCCCTGATCGTGCCCCTGCGAATCTCCATGTCACACTCCCCCCAGCGTCAGCCGCTGGACGTACCGAGGCTCACCGCTCCGCCGGAAATCCAGCCGCACCCCCGTGACGCGCCGCCGCGCCGCCGTCAGACCCGCCCGGGCGTCCGTGATCTCGACCACGTCATAGAGCTCCTGGCCGCAGTTGGGCTGCACACTCACGTCGCCGGAGACGGTCTCCCGGTCCAGCCGGCGGAGCAGCTCCCGGCACCGGTCGTCCGCCTTCTCCATCGTGTCCAGGTTCAGATCGTGCTCCTGCAACAGGCGTTCGCCCTGCAGCGGGACCTCCTCCCAGGCGAAGAGCTCCGCCACCCCCGCCGCGCCGAACACCTGCACCCTCGTGTAGGGCAGGGTGTGGCGCGAGTAGTGGCCCGCCATGAGTGCGTGCTCCGTGCCGAAGGCATAGTCCCTGGCGTCGCTCTCCCGGACCTGCCGGAGCCGGCCCTCGTGCCCCCGGAAGGACAGCACGTCCGGCGCCAGGGCCAGCAGGCGCCGGACGACGGCGCTGCCGCTCTGCCCGGGATGGACGGTGAACTCCGGCCTGTGCGTCTCGATGGTGCCGCTCGCGTCCGGCGAGTTCAGCGTGAAGCCCACCCGGTTCAGGATGTAGGCCAGAATGTCCCGGACGCTGCTCTCGCCGGAGTCCCAGGAGAGCTGCCGCCGCGCGTGCCAGCCTCCCAGGACCCCCCAGGCGTCGACGGCGTAGAGCGTGAGCGTCGCCCGTCCGCCCTGCGAGAGGTGCTCCCAGCCCGAGACCCAGTAGGCGGCCCCCGAGGACACCTCGGTCCCTTGGGGCGTGACGTAGCCCGGGCTCACGCGGACCTCCGAGCCCTGGCGCATAGCCGCCAGCGCGCCCGCGCCGGGGCGGCCGTAGCGCCCGTCGTCGTTGCGCAGCACCATGGTGACCTGGCCGCCCTCCGCGCCCTCCCGGCTGGACAGCTCCAACACGTCGCGCGAGACGTCCAGGGGTCCGCCCGCAAGCGTCCCGCGCCATACCCCGGCGGGATGGGAGAGCCAGAGCGTCCCGCTGTCGGAGGCAAGCGCCAGGCCGTACTCCGTCTCCAGATCGAAGGGGACCGGGTCGCGCCACAGGTCCTGGGCGAAGCTGGTCCCCGGGAGCGTATGCAGAAGGTGGATGCGCTTCGACGGCGTCACCCCGCTGTACTTCTCTACGTAGGACAGCCGCGTGACGTCCGGCGACGACAGGAACGGCGTATGGAACTCGACGTCCGAGTCTTCCTGCGCCCGGCCTATGGCCCGCAGCGCAGACCACGTGTCCGACGCCTGTTCTCCTCCGTCGCCGTGGATGCAGGTCCACAGTCCGGGTCCGCCGGCCGGACCGGCCCCCGCGACGGCCAGGTCCCAGTCCCGGGTGTAGACGCACGCCAGGCCAGTCACGCCGGACAGGTCGTTCGTCCAGGTTAGGGACGTGCTCCACCGCGGGCCTGCCCGCTTCTTGACGTACACACGCGAGTCGGATGCGGCGTAGAACAGCGCCGCCGTCCCGGATGCGTTGAAGGCCGCCGCCAGCCAGTGCACCCCGTCGCCGGAAGGGACCACCACCGTCTGGCCGGCGGCCCAGCTCGCCCCGTTGTCCCCGCTCTCCCGCAGGTAGATGGTCCTGCCGTCATAGTTGTCGACGAAGAAGAGGAGGATTGTTGCCCCGTGCGCGCACAGGGCGACGTTGCACTCAAGCGACGCGTAGTCGAGCCTGGTCCAGGCGGAGAAGTCGCTGCCGGCCCCGGGAGCGGCAACGCGCTGCACGTACAGGCCCCGGTCAGACGCCCTTTCCCGGGCACGGACCAGGGCGCCGTCCCCCGCCATGACAGCGGCGTGATGGCGGCCGTCTTCGCTGCCGGTGTACACCCGCTCCGGCGATGGCCGCGCCACACCCGCCAGCATGTCCCGGACCTCCACCCGCACGTGGGGCACGCCGGATGCGCTCTGCTGCGCCGCGAGAAGCGTTGGCGATAGGCTTCGCATATTGTCTACGGCCCCCAGTCCGTGGACCGGCTCGCCGGCTGCGCCGCAGCCGCATAGAGCCGGCGGGCCCGCACCGAGTTGTTGACCGCCAGCTTCGTGAGCGCGCGCTGGAACATGGCCAGCCGCTCCTGCCCCCACGACAGGTAGTTCCTCCACGTGTCCGCGCCACCCACGTTCACCCGGTTGGTCGCGAAGCTGGCCCACTCCAGCGCCGCGTACCCGCCCGCTCCCATGGCCACCACCTCCTCCAGGTAGACCGGCAGAGACGACGACGCCGCGTCCAGCGTGTGCAGCTTCGTGTAGAGGAGCCGCGCGGCGTCGCCGTCGTCCGCCGGGCCGCCCTCCAGGATGGTGAGCGCATCGGCCCACACGCTGAAGCGGACGTAGCACGGGGGCCGGCGCCCCATCGGGTACTCCACGGCCTCGACGCCAATCAGCCCCGCGATTCCGTCCAGCGCCAGCTCACTGCTCCCCGCGGCGGCGCTGAGCATAGCCGTTGCTTGAACGGGCCTGAAGAGGCTCAGCTCGCGCACGGCGTGCTGAATGTGCCGCTCCAGCTCGAAATCGGTCCACCGGTACGTTGCTGCGTCCTCATCGCCCAGGTCCCGCCGGACCAGGGTCCGCATCTCGTTCAGGTCCACGGTCCATCTCCCTTTCTCGGCGGCGGCTTTGTCTCGGCCTCGGCGCCCACCCGCCCCCGCAGGCGCCCGCTGTGCCCTATCATGGGAACAGCGCAATGTGACCCTGCCCTGCCAGGGGACGGGCTCTCGCCGAGCCCGCCCCGGCCAAATCCCCAACCGGCAGACCGTCGGAGGTGCACCCTGAGCCTCGTCGTGATCATGATGCTGGGCATGTGGCTCGCCTCCGTGGGCTCGGCCTTGGTCGTGGCCAGGTTCCGCCTCTCCTCCCAGAACCCGACGTTGAGGGACGAGCTCCTCGCACGGGGCGTCGCCTTCCTCGCCGTCACCTTTGCCCTGTCCGGCTTCAGCCTCGCCTCCATCGCCTTCACGACGACCAACCTGGTCATTGTCGTCGCCCTTCCCGGCTGGGCCCTCACCGTGCTGCCGCTCCTGGCCCCGCCCATCCGGCGGTCCACCGGCGGCCTCCTCGTGTCCTCCGAGACCTGGGTCTACGTCTCCGTGGGGCTCTCCGTGGCCACCGGCCTTGCCATGGCCTTCTACGTCCTGGCCCGCCTCCTCATGACCAGGCCTGAGCTGGCGTGACGTAGGGGCACGCCGCCCCGCTGTGTCGCCCCCCCCGGCCTCCCCCTGGATTCCCGCTTTCGCGGGAATGACGTTGGTGGATGCGGGGTCGCTGGCGCGACGGCCTTGTGGGGGGAGGGTTGGGGGGTCGCCACGGGTGGGTGCGGGCGGGCTTTGTGAGACAGGCACCTAGTCCTGGACGCCGACGAGCTTCGCGAGCTTCAGGGCGTTGAAGACGGCGATGGCCGCGTACCACTTGACCCGGATGCGCGTCGCGTCCTTGCTCTCCAGGCTCCCGACGCGCTCCACCGTGAGCCCTCCCGGCGCCGAGAGCCCGGCCACGGCGCCCTCGCCGAGCTGCAGGGCGTAGATGGTGGAGCAGCCCGCGGAGGAGCCCACCCGCTTGTCATCGGGGATGTAGTCGTTGACGGCGACGGGGACCCCGTCGTAGTACTCCGTCATCTGGCCGAACTCGTTGCGGTCCGCCACGACGAGGCCGCTGCCCGCGGCCCGGGAGAGCGCGGTGAGCTTGCGCCGCGAACGGCGCGACATCAGGAGGATGTGCGGCTTGCCCTCCTTCACGAGGTCGATCATCTCGTCCAGCTTCGCCAGCGTCAGGGTCCCGCCGTTGGTCCCCATCGAGGCCGTTTGGCCCGTGGCCGCCAGCTTGTCGACGCCGTCGAAGGACTTGGCGTCCGTGGTGCTGTCGCCGCCGATGAAGGTGTCCTCGAACTTGGTGCGCAGCGCCTTGGCCTTGAGCTGCACGACCGCCGCTTCCAGGTCCTGGAGGTTGGAGCGGGTGGCGCGGGCGAAGTTGTCGATGTCCGCGTCGCCGCCGAGGATCTTGAGGGTGGCGGTGACCTGCGTGAAGGTGGGCGAGGACTCGGTCCAGGTGTCGCCAGGGCTGAAGAAGGAGGCCGTGGGGGCCGCGTTCTCCTGGTTGTAGGTCAGGCCGTTGCCCACGACCTCGATGAAGGGCAGGGTCTGGAGCACCGGGCTCTCCTTGACGATGGTCTCGATCACACCGGTGAGGAGCACGTCGTTGGAGAGCTTGGCCGCCTCGGTGAGCAGAAGTGCCATATGATTAATCTCCCTTTGTAAGATTGCTTTGTGTTTTTTTGTCGTCTTTTGAAGCTGGCCGGGGGGTAAAACAGCAATTGTTTCCCGGCGGGGGCGCTCTTGCCTAAGCTGATGGATGATCCTCCTTTGATTGACTGCGGTCTGGGTCCCTTGCTGGGCCGGTTGGCCCAGGGGGTGTCTTCCGCAGATAGGCGAGGAGGGGGTTGCTCCTGGTGGGGGCACGCTGGATGACCTCCAGCAGGGCCGTGTGCGTCTCCCCGGCGGCCATGCGCTTGGTGCGGAGCTGCTGACGACGGAGTGCGGCGAGGTAGGCCTGGACCGCCGGGTGCTGAGACAAGGCAGTTCTGACGGCGTTGAAGCGCGGGGAGTAGCGTCCGGACTTGAGGGCGTTCATGTTGCCCTTGGGAGCGCCGGCGCCGGGTCTGCGTCCACCTCTGGGCATGGTGATCTCCTTTCTGCGTCTGGTGTGTTGGGGGTCGCTGGCGGTCGCTGGCGCGACGGCCTAGTGGGGGGAGGGTTGCGGGGCCGCTGCGGCACAATGGCCGCTCGCCGGCGCAGCAGGACCGCCTCCATCGGACCGGTTGCCTACGGCATCGCACCTCCCTGGCCGCCTTTATCGGCGGCTGATGTACGTAACAGTAGAACGCATATTCTGTTCTGGCAAGAGACTTGTGGCAGGGGGGGCGGGAGGGGGATGCCCCGCGCCGCCACCCTGGATTCCCGCTTTCGCGGGAATGACGAGGGGGGTGCGGGAATGACGGTGGGTCGCTGGCGCGACGGCTTTGTGGGGGAGGGTTGCGGGGTCGACGGGGGGGGTGGCGTGGGGGGACGGGGGGCTTGCGCAACGCGGTGGTCTAACGGAAAGTGGTTACAGTGACAGCTGAGGAGCGAGAATGGCGGACTCAGAGCATGTGGAAGTGGTCAAGCGGGGCGCGTCGGCGAGGGTGTAGCCTTCGGCGATGCCCTGGTGCGTGATGTGCAGGCCAAGGTCGCGGGCGGCGGTGGTCTGGAGCTCCTCCCGTGGCGGCCAGAAGCGGGTGAGCGTGCCAAACAGATCGAAGAAGAGCGCCTGAAGGTCCGCCAGCGGTCATGCGTGCGTCATACGGACATTCTACATTCTGGTACGGGTGGCGGCGGTTGACGGAGGCGATATGATGAGGGAGAGGGTTGGCGACGGCAAATCTGTGCAGGGCATGGCACCTCCCTTTTGCCTCCTTTCTGAGGTGTCGTTTATAGTGTCGGGCAAGCCTCGCTCGGCATTCTGGCCCAGAGTTTTACCACCGAGCCGTACTAGGCCAGCACAGGGCTACAGACGGCATAGGAGAGGCTCGCCAGCCCTCGCTGACGTGTCAGCAGCAGCGGCGCGGGCTGTGAACGCGGCCCCCGCAGGATAGTATGGGAGGCCAGGAAATACTGGCCTCCCATACACCTTGCCATGCCGCGCCTTGATGTCCTCGCCCTGCCATGCCTAGCCTAGCCGCACCGGCCATGCCCTACCGTGCCCCGCCGTGCCTAGCCATACCCTGCCGCGCCTTGATGTCCTCGCCCTGCCCTGCCGTACCGCGCGACGCCGTACCCTGCCAAGCCACGCACTGCCATACCCCACCTTGCCCCGATGTCCTTGCCCTGCCTAGCCATACCACGCCGCGCCCAGCCGAGCCTGGCCGAGCCATGCCGCGCCTTGATGTCCTCGCCCTGCCATACCCCGCACTGCCATGCCTAGCCTAGCCGCGCCGCGCTGTGCCACGCCATGCCATACCCCACCACGGTGTTCCCTGCCGCGCCATGCCTTACCGCGCCACACCTGGCCGCACCCCACTTTGCCCAACCACGCCTCGCCCCGATGTTCCTCGCCCTGCCGCGCCATGCCAAGCCGTGCCAAACCGGGCCGTGCCTAGCCTAGCCCAGCCCCGGGCTAATCATCCAGGGGGGTGATGCTCTTGACCTTGAACCGACCGTAGGTGCCCGACTTCTCCGGTCGCCAATCCCCCAACCCGATGCGCCGCCCGGCTATGTCCAACCAGGCCCCCAACTTCGCCCCGTCGATCAGCTCGTCGTCGCAGTCGAGGACAAAGGTGCAGGCCCAGGGTAGGTCGAACTTGGCCCGGGTCCGAAGGATGCGGCTGCGCTGCACGACCACGGGAACGGTGAACTGGGTGCTGTGCTGCAGTGTTTCCAGCGTCGCCCCGTACTTTTCCACGTCGTAGTCAAAGGCCCCGACGGAATCTATGGTCATGCCTTCCCGCACCTGTGGGCCCTGTTTCAGTTTTCGCGCTCCCGTCTCAATGCAGCCCCGGATGGCCGACGCCGGGATGGTAGGCGTTTCGCCGTCGAGCCAGAGGCTCCCGATGGTGTCGAGCTCGCGGAGCCGGGCGTCATCGCTCTCTGTCCGGTTGCTCCCCTTCTTTCGCGTGATTTCCGCTCGCTCGTTGTTGATGGCGAGTAGAGGGTCGAGTCCTTGTGCGCTGTGGTGGATGATGGGAGTAATGCCGTCGATGGTGACTGTGTATAGCATTGGCCTATAGCCTCCTTGAAAGTTGACATGAACGTCCAGATGTGGCCGTGAAACCGGCGGACGGTGGTCGCGAGTTCATGGCAGACGCTGCAGAGAGCGGTCAAGTCATCGGCTGTCGTCTCCTTTCCAAGCGGATAGTGGACGGCCCAATGATGGGCTTCGGTGGCGGGACGCTGGCCGCAGAGCTGGCACGTGCCGCTGGACCTGGTGAAGGCCTCAGCGCGGGCCGGACGATAGTTGCCGCCGTAGGGATCGGTCATGCTGCGGCCCTCCTTCTGTGATACAATGAGGGTGACTCTATGGCATATTGTATTGATGATACTATGCCAGATTTTAGGAGTCAACTCGGGGCATGGCGTGGCTCGGCTCGGCATGGTCAGGCAGGGCAAGGCGAGGAATTCGAGGCATGGCGGGGCATGGCCCGGCGCAGTTGGGCGCGGCAGGCCTGGGCAAGGCGTGGCTCGGTTTGGCAGGGCAGGGCGAGGAATTCGAGGCATGGCGAGGCGAGGCAGGGGACATCGGGGCCTGGTGTGGCCAGGCGAGGCAAGGCGATAACCGCGTGAAAGGAGGCACACAATGCCAGACAGGGAGCCCGTTGAGCTGACCATAAAGAAGCTGGAGATGGCGTGGGAAATGATCATGAAGGCAGGACGTCTGGACGGCCGTCCAGACACCGTTCCAGATCGGCTAGAGGGTCTTAGGGCAGCCTATAAGCATATAAGCGAAACCGTGGAGCAGGTCGCGGGTCGGGGGGATTGACGGGGGGCGTGGGCGGGGTGGGCTTACAATGGGGACGGATTGGCGGATAGTGGCGCCAGCCTCAGCTTGCCCCAACGAGGAGGCCGATCTTGGCTATCGACAGTGAGGTTTTAGCTGAAAACGCCGCCCAACTCCGGCGGCTTCGGTCGCTGGCCGATGGGCTGAGCGATGCCGACCTCCAGAGGGACGCGGGTGCAGGCTGGACGGTCGCGGTCGCATTTGCCCACCTGGCCTTCTGGGACCGGCTCTACCTGGGTGTGCTCTCGGACTGGACATCGCTGGGGACTCCCCAGGACGACCCTACGTCGAATGACGCTGTCGTCAACGACGCGCTCCTCGGTGAATGGCTCGCCCTGCCGCCCCGGAGTGCGACGGCCCTGGCCGTCACGGCGGCGCAGTCGGTCGACGCGGCTGTGGAGCGGCTGGATGATTTCGTGGTGGACGCTATCCTGTCGCACGGCCAGGAACACCTGCTCAAGCGGGGTCGTCACCGGCGCGAGCACCTTGACCAGATTCAGCACGCGCTGCCGGGGTGACCTTCGCGGGGGACGCGCGCCCTTGGCGACCCCTCCCCGCCGCCCCCGCCCCTGGATTCCCGCTTTCGGTCGCTGGCGCGACGGCCACGTGGGGGGATGGGTGAGGGGAAGGGACGCCGCCCCGCCCTGTGGATTCCCGCTTCCGGTCGCTGGCGCGACGGCCATGTGGGGGGAGGGTTGGGTGAGGGGAAGGGACGCGGGTGGGGCCCCCGTCGCCTGGGCCGTCGCGTTCAGGGCCAGAGCTGCTCGGTGGCGAGGCGGGCGCCCTCCGCCATGGCGGCGAACTTCGCCCAGACGACGGTGGGGTGGACTTCGGGCTCGGTGGTGGCTTGTGACGAGAAGCCGCAGTCGCTGCCGGCGATGACGTTCTCGCGGCCGACGATGTTCGCGTACTTGACGATGGTCTCCGCGACCAGCTCCGGATGCTCGACCAGGTTCGTGCTGTGGGAGATGACGCCGGGGATGAGCACCTTGCCTTCGGGGAGGCTGACGCCCTCCCACACACGCCACTCGTGGGCGTGGCGCGGGTTCGCCGCCTCGAAGGAGTAGGCGCCGGCGTGGATACGCAGCATGACGTCCGCCATGTCCTTCAGGGCCATGTCGTGGACGCGCGGCCCGATGTTGATGCCGTAGCACGTGTGATAGCGCACCCGCTCCTCCGGGATGTCGCGCAGCGCGTAGTTCAGCGCATCGACGCGCATCTCGGCCCACGGCCGCCACTCCTCCAGGCTCAGGCCCGGACTGTTGACGTAGTGCGTGACCAGGCGCGGGTCGTCGATCTGCAGCAGAAAGCCCGCGCCGATGATCCCCAGGTACTCCTCCCGCATGGCCTCGCCGATGGCGTAGAGGTACTCCTCCTGGGTGGAGTAGTACTCGTTGCGGCGTGAGCTCTCGATGTTCGCGGGAGAGCTGGCGGGCATGAACACCTCCTCGACGCCCAACCCGTCCAAGGCGTTCCTGAGGTTCTCGATGTCCCGCTGCAGCGCGTCCTGGCCCCGGTAGGTCACCGGGCCCGCGCACGCCAGGTTGAGAGGCGCCGCGATACGACCCCCGCGCCCCACCGAGTACCATTCGTAGTACTCGGGGAAGGCCAGGACCTCCCGTGACCCCGCCCACGGGCCCTGATCCGGCTCGGGCTCCCTGGGCTCGAAGCCGCCGAGGCGCTCGGTGACGTAGGCGTAGAAGCCGAGCTTCCCCTGCTCGCCGTCGCACACCACGTCCACCCCGGTCTCCACCTGCCTCTGCACCGCCTCGGCCACGGCCCCGCGCACCCGTGCGGCGTAGTCGGCGTCGTCGTAGGGCTGGCCGTGCTCCCGTGCCCGCATCACCTCCAGCAGCCCCGTGGGGCGCGCCAGGCTGCCGGCAAACGTCGTCAGAATGCGTCCGGTGCTTCGTTTCATCCTGCTTCCTCCTTGGTCTCGTCGGCTGGGTACTCGTTGCCCCGCGCCGGTGGGGCGCGCTCGATGGGTCATACTCTACCCAACCCGGCGCGGATAATCGAGAGCGGTCGCTGGCGGTCGCTGGCGCGACGGCTTTGTGGGGGGAGGGTTGGGGGGTTGCGGCGGGGGTGGGCGCGGGGAGGACAGTCGCTGGCGCGACGGCCACGTGGGGGGGGATGGGAGGTAGTGGATGGGTGAGGGGAGGGACGCCGCCCCGCCCTGTGGATTCCCGCTTTCGCGGGAATGACGGCGAGGGTGGCGGCTGGAGCGGGATGGTCCTCTGCGGGAGAAGGTCTTCTCCCGTCTGGGACAGGGCTGGTCTCCGGAGCAAGTGGCCGGACGTCTCGCTCTGGACGAAGGTCGGCAGGTCCTCTCCCATGAGAGCATCTACCGGTTCATCTACTCTCAGATGGCCCGGAAGAAGGACTACTCATGGCGTCACTACCTGCCCAGGGCGAAGTCCAAACGGGGTGGCGGGAATGACGGACGGGCAGGTGTTGCACTTGAAATGTGGGGGGGGTGCGGGAATGACGTGATTGTGCAAGACGGCGGTTGACGCTGTCGATTTGACACGCTTCAGCCCTGGGGATATGCTCATGCGGCCTGGAGAAGCGGCCAGACGCGGGTCTGCGTCCGAAAACGTAGCTCCGCTCCCAAGCAGCGCCGATTCACGTCACGGACCGCTCCGGGCGCCATTACCACAGCGGGAGGATGCCATGGGGACCATAGACTCTGACGCCCACGTTATCGAAACCGAGCACACCTGGGACTTCATGGACGAGTCGGAGCGGGGGTTCCGGCCCATCGTTCTCGTGCCCAAGGGCGGGGCAGAGGCCGAGACGCGCAGCTTTACCGGCGGCCTCAGGCCGCTCACGATCAAGGAGTTCTGGTTCCTGGAGGGCAGGGCGTTCCAGAAGCGCTCCTCCTTCAGGTCCGTGGAGACCTCCGACGAGCAGGTGGAGATGACCGACATCCAGAGCCGCCTAGCCCACATGGACGAGCTGGGCGTGGACGTGCACGTCCTCTACCCCACCTTCTTCCTCAGCCCGAGGACGCGTCGCCCGGAGGTCGAGGCCGCGCTGTACAGGAGCTACAACCGGTGGATGGCGGAGATCTGGGCGCAGGCCCCGGACCGCCTCAAGTACGCGGCCATGCTGCCCTACATGACCATCGACGCCGCCCTGGAGGAGATGCACTGGGCCAAGGAGCACGGCGCCTGCGCCTTCTTCATGCACAGTGTCGAGGGGGACCGCCGCCTCTCCGAGCCCTACTTCGATCCGATCTACCGCGAGGCCAGCGCCCTGGACCTCCCCATGTGCATCCACGCCACGTCGGGCAACTTCTCCCTCGCTGACATCTACGCCCAGGACGCCGGCTTCTCCACGTTCAAGCTCCCCGTCGTCGGCGCTTTCCACGACCTCCTCATGAAGGGCACGCCGTCCAAGTACCCGGACCTGCGCTGGGGCTTCATCGAGGTCAGCGCCCAGTGGCTGCCCTACGCCCTCAACGACATGGAGCTCCGCTTCCGCAAGGGAAGCCGCGAGTGGCTCGGCCGGGAGATGCTGAAGGAGAACCGCATGTTCGTGGCCTGCCAGACGGCCGACGACCTGCCCGGCATCGTCGACTGCGTTGGCGAGGACAACATCGTCGTCGGCTCCGACTACGGCCACAACGACACGTCGTCGGAGATCGAGGCCCTGCGCCGCCTTCGGGAGAAGGAAGCAGTGCCTCCGGCCGTCCTGGACAAGATCCTGGACGACAACGCGAGGGCCCTCTACGCCCTGTGAGGCCCGGCAATGATCACCGCGGGGTCGCTGGCGCGACGGCCTTGTAGGGGGGAGGGTTGGGGGGTGGAGCGCGTATTTTCGAAGCGCTGACGGGAATTGCAACACGGCGCGTAGTCTTGTTACTCAGATGTATAGCGCAATCCGAGAGACCGGGAATCGAGGGACCCGCGACTCATGAGACGGGCCCAAGGGTTAGGAATCTAGGGAAGCGGAGGAGAGGAATGCTGAAGCTCGTAATGGCAGCACTAGCGGTACTTGCGTTCACGATCGCGGCCTGCGCCGGAGGCAACGATGAGACGGCGGCCCCGGCGCCCGTCGCGGAGCCGGCGCCTGTCGCGCAGCCGGCGCCCACTGTTCCGGCCATGGATTCCAAGCCCAGCAGCGACTCCATGATGAAGGAAACCGCGGCGATGGCCCTGCCGGAGGCCGTGACCCCCACGGGGCCGGGGCAACTCATCGGCGCCTACGGCAAGCCCGGCGCCAAGACCCTTCTGATCGGGGGCGGGACCCCCAAGTCCGGCGGCATCGGCACCTTCGGCGTTCGCCGCGACCCGCCCGCGGGCTTCGACATGATGATGACCACCATCTGGTACGACCTGCACCAGATCGGATCCCCCATATGGGGGAGCGGCAGCCTGGTGCGCCCCTGCCTGAACGACGTCTACGCGGTCTGCGCGGGCGTCGCCAAGGAGTGGGAGTCCAACGACGACTTCACGCAGTGGACCTTCACCATGCGTGACGACGTCACCTGGCACGACGGCACCCCCGTCACGGCGGAGGGCATGAGGTTCTGGATCGACCTGGTGTTCACGGGCGCCAAGAGCGGCGACAAGGTCCGCAGGCCCGCGTGGTACGCCACCACCATGGGCAAGTTCGACAGCGTGGAGGTAATCGACGGCAACAAGGTCCGGATCAATCTCCTGGAGTCCAACCGCCTCTTCCTGGAAGTGCTCTTCACGCCCTACTTCACCGTGGCCCACCCCCAGCACATCATGCAGCCGAAGATCGACAGCGGCGTGGTCGACTCCTCGCCCCTCGAGCTGGGGATGCCGGGCTTCGGCCCCTTCATGTACGACGGCTACGAGAAGGGGAGCATCGCCCGGGTCCGCAAGTTCGACGGCTACTGGGAGAAGGACGGGGACGGCACTGCCCTGCCCTACATGGACGGCATGGACTTCGCCATCATGCAGAGCCCCCAGGCCATGGACGCCGCCATACGCGTCGGTCGCCTGGACGGGGGCTCGCCGGGGTTCGGCTACATCCTGACCGGAGAGCGCTACAAGGCATACAAGAACGACCTGGGCGACAAGTTCTGGGCCGCGCAGGTGCCCTCCGGCTTCAGCACCGGCAGCGGCTCCGGCCTCGCCTTCAACCTCCTCAAGGAGGGGCCGTGGCAGGACGTCCGCGTCCGCAAGGCGATGGCCCTGTGGATCGACAAGCAGCAGGCCGTGGAAGCCGTCACCGGCGGGTTCGGCATCATCGGCGGTCTCTTCAACCCGTCCAACCCCTTCACCAGCCCCGACGTCCTGACGTGGCCGGGCTGGAACGCTGACACGAAGGAGCAGGACCGGGCCAGGGCCAAGGAGCTCATGGCCGAGGCCGGCTACGCCGACGGCGGTTTCACGATGAGCTACAACTGCCTGACCACCGGCGCGTGGCGCGACCGCTGCGAGTTCCTTAACGCCCAGCTGGCGGGCCTCGGAATCGACCTGAAGCTGGACCTGATGGACGCGCCGGCGTGGAAGGCCGCCGGAACCTCCCTGAAGTACGGCGCCGTGCAGAGCGCCGGCGGCATCACCAGCCGCATCCCGGAGGCCAACGAGCCCGGCTTCACGCTGCATAGCATCAGCCCCACGGCCTTCGTCAAGCACGAAGACCCCAAGATCCCGGAGTTCTTCAAGCGCATGAGGGCCTCATCCTCCTTGGACGAGCGGATCAAGATCTGGCGCGAGCTCGAGCGCTACTGGCTCTTGGACGAGGTCTACGGCGTCCCCCTGGTCGGGAACCTGGCCACCATCCCCTACCGGTCCTGGGTCAAGGGCCGCCTCCTGGGCCCGGAGCAGATCATGGCCTACATGGACTTCTCCACCGTGTGGCTGGACAAGTAGGGGTCGCAGCGCGAGTCGCTGCGCGACGGCTTAGTGGGGGGAGGGTTGAGGAACGGCGGAGGTAGCGCTGCCGTATGTGTGGGGGGGTGCGGGGTTGGGTGGATAGGGTTTGGCCAGCCCTGGGCTGGGTCAGTGGACCCTCACCCCCTGTATCCCCCTCTCCCTTGCAAGGGAGAGGGGGAAGAGAATTGTAGAGAGCGGGGTCGCTGCGCGACGGCTTTGTGGGGGGAGGGTTGCGGGGCCGCCACGGCGGGTGGGTGGGGGAATGACGGGTCGCTGGCGCGACGGCTTTGTGGGGGTCGCGGGGTGACCGGTGTGTGCTGTGTGGGTGATGGTGGGCGCAGGCGACCGCGCGGTTGACACGCCCACGCTGCGTGCGTAGCATCTGGCGTGTTGGGCCCGGTCCGCCGAGCCGCTGGGAGGATGACTGCGCATGCTCAGTATTCAGGAGAACGAGGACCTCACCCGGGTCGGCCCGGGGACGCCCATGGGAGAGCTGCTCCGGCGCTACTGGCACCCCGTGGCCGCCAGCGCCCAGCTCTGGGACAACCCCACGAAGGCCGTGCGAATCCTCGGCGAGTCCCTGGTGCTCTACCGGGACCGCGGCGGCAAGCTGGGCCTCATCGGGGAGTCGTGCCCGCACCGCCGCGTCAACCTCCTCTACGGCATCCCGGAGCAGGAGGGGCTCCGCTGCCCCTACCACGGCTGGCTCTTCGACGAGACCGGCCGGTGCCTCGAAATGCCCGCGGAGGCGCCCGACAGCACCTTCAAGGACCGCGTCAGCACCACGGCCTACCCCGTCCAGGAAATGGCAGGCCTCGTCTTTGCCTACCTGGGACCCGAACCCGCCCCCCTTCCGCCGCGCTACGACGTCTACGCCGCCCCCAACGTCGTGCGCGAGATCGGCGGCACCGTGCTCCCCTGCAACTGGCTCCAGTGCATGGAGAACACCGTGGACCCCGTCCACGTCGAGTGGCTCCATCAGTACTACGTGAACTACCTGCGCGGCGCCATGGGGAAGCCGCCCCTCACGCGGAACATCCGGCGCCACAAGAAGATCGGCTTCAACGTCTTCGAGCACGGCATCGTCAAGCGGCGCGTCCTCCAGGGGGAGGCGGAAGACTCCGACTTCTGGCAGATCGGCCACCCGCTGGTCTTCCCCAACATCCTCCGCAACGGCTCCGGCGGCGAGTCCGGCTACATGGCCTTCCAGGTACGCGTACCCCTGGACGACACCCACACCTGGCAGCTCTTCGTCATGGCCTACCGCCCGGGCATCCCCACGCCGCCCCAGGAGCGCGTCCCCTACTTCGACGTGCCCTACAAGAACGACGACGGCAGGTTCATCACCGACTTCATCGACGGGCAGGACATGTTCGCCTGGGTCTCGCAGGGCCCCGTCGCCGAGCGGCACCTGGAGAAGCTCGGGGAGTCGGACGTCGGCATCACTCTCTACCGGCGCCTCCTGAAGGAGCAGATGGACCGGGTGCGGCGCGGCGAGGACCCCATGGAGGTCTACCGCGACCCCGCCGAGAATGAGCTCATCGAGCTCTTTCACGAGACGATGCGGGAACCCGGGGCCTATCGCAAGTACAAGTTCACCGGCGGGCACATGAAGTACAGCGCCAGCCTCGGCGAGGTCCAGGAGCTCTACCGGCAGGCGGAGGCCCTGGAGGACGCGGGCGAGCCGCTGCACGACTACACGCCGCCGCCGCGCTCGGCCTGGGAGAGCGCGGCGCCGCGGCTGCGGCGGGAGTCGTCCCTCTTCTCTGCGTGAGGGTCGCTGGCGGTCGCTGGCGCGACGGCCACGCAGGTGAGGGTTGCGGGGTTGCGACGGTGGGTGATGCAGTCGCTCGCGAGGCTGTCGTGTTGGGGGGTTGCCCCGCTCTACCCCGCCTCTGGATTCCCGCTTTCGCGGGAATGACGTGAGTGGGGGCGGGTCGCGGCGCGACGGCTTTGTGGGGGGAGGGGTGAGAGGAAGGGACGCCGCCCCGCCCTGTGGATTCCCGCCTTCGCGGGAATGACGGGGGGTGAGTGGGGGGTCGCTGGCGCGACGGCCTTGTAGGGGGGAGGGCTGAGGGCCACATGCCGGTCTGAACAAGGAGGCCCGGTGAACAACGGAGACCGGCCCGGCGCCCTTCAGGACATCCGCGTCCTGGACCTGACCGACGCCCTCGGCGTCTACTGCGCGAAGCTCCTGGCCGACCTGGGCGCTGACGTCGTCAAGGTGGAGCCCCCGCAGGGCGCACCGGGGCGCCGCCGCGGGCCCTTCCACCACGACGGCCCCCACCCCGATGGCAGCCTCTGGTTCATCCACTTCAACGCGGGCAAGCGCGGCGTGACCCTGGACCTCGACACGCCCGAGGGTCAGGTCCTGCTCAAGCGGCTGGCCACCGACGCCGACGTGCTCGTTGAAGACGCCGCGCCCGGCGTGATGGCAGACAGGGGTCTCGGCTACCACGACCTGCGTCGCCTCAACCCACGTCTCGTCTACACCTCCGTGACCCCCTACGGCCAGGCCGGTCCCTACAGCGGGTACACGGGCTCCGACCTCACGGCGCAGGCTATGGGCGGCCTCATGTACCGCGTCGGCTGGCCGGAGGACCCGCCCAGCGCCCTTGGCGCTTCCTTCGCCTACCAGCACACCGCCGCCATTGCCGCCGTCGGCACGCTCATGGCCCTGGTCGGGCGCGACGCCTCGGGGCAGGGGCAGCATGTCGATGCCGCCATGCACGACAGCATCGCCATGGTCCAGTACGACGCCATGCCCCGCCACGCCGCCACCGGCCAGGCCATTCACCGGGCCGGGCCCGGGCAGGGCGTCGGCGGGCGCAGGAACACCCGCATCTGGCCCTGCGAGGACGGACACATCCGCTTCCAGCTCCTCGGCGCAACCGCCATCCCCGAGTGGCCGCGCCTCCTGGACTGGCTCGACGAGCACGGCATGGCCGAGGACCTGCGCGACCCCCGGTGGGTGGAGATGGAGGCCCGCCAGCAGGACCTGGCCCATGTGGAGGCCGTGGTGGACCGCTTCTTCCGGCCCCGCACCCGCCTCCATCTCATGGAAGAGGGGCAGAGCAGGGGGATCATGGTGATGGCCTGCAACACCGTCGAAGACCTGCCCTCGGACCCCCAGCTGCTCCACGGCGAATACTTCGCATCCGTGGAGTGCCCGCAGATGGGCGAGGCGCTCACGGACGCCGGCGCACCGTACCGCCTGTCGGAGACGCCGTGGCGCATCCGCCGCCCGCCGCCCCGCCTGGGAGAGAGCAACCGGGAGCTCTTCGGCGGCGAGCTGGGGCTTTCCCAGGAAGAGATCGAGGAGCTGCATCAGAAGGGAGCTGTGTAATCGTCATGAATAAGGACGGGCTTCTGCTCATGTGGGACTACAACGTCTGGGCCAACGGCGAGGTCCTGGAGGCCTCGGCCCAGGTGACCCCCGACCAGCTCACCGGCCCAGCCGCCGTGAGCTTTGGAAGCCTCCGGGGCACCCTGGTGCACATCCTGGGGGCCGAGCGCACCTGGCGGTACCGATGCTTCCACGGCGCGCCGCCCGAGACACGCCCGACGCAGGAGGAGTTCGAGGGCGTGGCTGCCCTGCGCGACTACTGGCAGGCGGAACAGGCCGCCATGCGCGCCCATCTCAACGGCCTGACTGACGAAGGGGTCGAAGGGGCCGTGCACTACACGACCCTCGAGGGCGTTCACTACGAGCACGCCGTGTGGCACCTGATCCTCCACGTGGTCAACCACGGGACCCAATTCCGGGGCGAGGGCGGCGCCCTCCTGGCCCAGTACGGCCACTCGCCGGGCAACATCGACCTCACGGTGTACCTGAGAAGCCTGGCAGCCGGCGCATGACCACCACCCCCCTCCCTCTCGCAGGGGTCCGCGTGTTGGACTTCACCTGGATCATCGCCGGACCGCTCTGCACCAAGGTCCTGGCCGCCCACGGCGCCGAGGTGATCAAGATCGAGCCCGGCGGCGCCCGCTCCGACGCCGCACGGAGGGACACAACCCTCGCCCGGCCCGGCGCAGACGGCGTCAACGCCAGCGTCAGCTTCGCCAACCTCAACGCCAACAAGCTCTCCGTCACCCTCGATATGAAGCGGCCCGAGTCGCAGGAGATCGCGCGCAGCCTCGTTGCCATCAGCGACGTCGTCATAGACAACTTCACACCGGACGTCCTGCCCGCGTGGGGCCTGGACTACGACCAGCTCCGCGCCGTCAACCCCCAGATCATCGCTGTCAGCATGCCCGGCATGGGCTCCACGGGCCCCCATCGAGGCTTCCGCGGCCTGGGGACATTCTTCCAGGCGCGGTCAGGCCTCGATGAGCTGGCCGGCTACCCCCACCGCGAGGCAATGGACATCGGCTTCGCATACCCGGACACCAGCTGCAACCCCTTCCACACCGCCGTGGCGGTCCTCGCGGCCCTCCACCATCGCAACCGCACGGGCCAGGGGCAGCGCATCGAGGTCAGCCAGTTCGAGTCCACCGTCGCCTTCATCGAGACCGCCCTGCTGGACTGGACCGCCAATGGCCGCCGTCAGCCTCGCCCCGGGGCCCGCTCACCCCACGGCGCGCCCCACGGCACGTACCGCTGCGCCGGCGACGACCAGTGGTGCACCATCACCGTCTCCACCCAGGAGGAATGGTCGGCCTTCTGTCTCGCGATCGGCAGTCCGGACTGGACCAGCGACGCCCGCTTCGCTACCCTCGACGCCCGCAAGACCCACGAGGACGAGCTCGACGCCCTCGTCACCGAGTGGACCAGCCAGCGCTCCCCCCTGGACGCGATGCAAACCCTGCAGCGTCACGGAGTGGCCGCCGGGGCCGTGCAGAGCATCGAGGACCTGGTCGACCGCGACCCGCAGCTCGCGTTCCGGGACTTCTACCCAAGGCTCGTGCACGCGGAGATCGGCGAGCTGCCCCACGAGGGCATCCCCTTCCAGCTCTCGGAGACGCCCGGCCGCCTGACCCGGCCCGCGCCCCTCCTCGGCGAGCACACCGACTACGTCCTGCAGGACCTCCTCGGCATCCCCGAGCAGCAGGTCAACCAGTACATCCTGGACGGCGTCATAACCGCGTAGGTGCTGGGGGGGGGATGTCTTCAGTGTAGGAGGAGAAGTAGATGCTGGCGCGGCGTCGTCTTCGCAAGTAAGCCTCGCGTACGCACGGCTCCCGCCAACCCGCGGCCCCTCCCCTGGATTCCCGCTTTCGCGGGAATGACGGCGGGTGGGTGCGGGAATGACGGTTATGCAAGGGTCTACGAAAGCGTTGAGGGAAGGGCATTTCCAGCCGATGGAAAAAGACCACCGCGACCGTTTGTTCCGGAAAGGGAAGATGCAAAACGTATCCAATCTTTCGCTCTTAAAAAGAATGGGCAGCAGAAGAAGCGGCCCGACGCTCTTGCGACATTCCGCTCAATCCGCTGCATGACCATACTGTTGCACTCCCACCCATCAGTCAAGTATCTTATCCGCGCCAGTTGGCGCCCCTCCTTCCACCTCCACCCCAATCTCTAGCTCAGGCCACCAAGAGCGACAGCATGACCACCCCCCGCAGACCCCTCCCCCAGCCCGACATGGACTCGCGGCCCTACTGGGACGCCGCAAAGCGCCGCAAGCTGGCCCTGCCCCAGTGCCGCCAGTGCGGCCGCATCGCTTTCCCGCCCAGGCCGCGCTGCCCCGAGTGCCTGTCGCCGGACCTGGCGTGGACGGAGCTCAGCGGCCGCGGCGTCGTCCACAGCTTCTGCGTCATGCACGACAACTTCATCGAGGGCTTCCAACCCCCCTACCTCATCGCCCACGTGGAGCTCGACGAGCAGCCCGGCCTGCGCCTCACCAGCAACATCCTCGAGTGCCCCATAGACCGCGTGCGCATCGGCATGGCGGTGGAGGTCGTGTTCGAGGACGCCGGCGAGGACATTACCCTGCCCCAGTTCAGGCCCGCGCAGGACCTGCAGGACACCCCCGGGGCCCCGAGCCAGGGCGGCGCCGGCCAATGAGGGCCTGATGACCCAGCGGACACGACCCTCCGAGAGCCCACGCCGGACGCCGCACACCGGCGCCGCAGGACGGCGCATTGTCGTCGTCGGCACCACCGGGTCGGGCAAGACCACCGTTGCCGCGGAGCTTGCCAAGCGATTGCACGCGCCCCACGTCGAGCTCGACGCTCTCCACTGGGGGCCGGCCTGGACCGAAGTGCCCGACGACGTCTTTCGAGAGCGCACCCTGGAGGCCGTAGCCCGGGACTCCTGGGTTGCGGATGGGAACTACCACCAGATCAGGGACATCCTCTGGCCTCGCGCCGACGCCATCCTCTGGCTCGACTATTCGTTCCCTGTCATCTTCCGCCGGCTCGCGGCGCGTACCATCCGGCGGTGCCTCACCGGAGAGACTCTCTGGAGCGGCAACCGGGAGCGCCTGTGGACCCAGATCTGCACCCGCGACTCCCTCTTCCTCTGGCTGTGCAAGACCTACTGGCGTCGGCGACGGGAATACCCGGCGCTGTTCCGCCTGCCGCAGCACGCCCACCTGGAAGTCGTGCGCCTCTCATCCCCAAGACAGACCAGGGCCTGGCTGGTCGCTGGCGCGACGGCCATGCAGGGGAGGGTTGAGGGGCTATACTGTGTGCGCAATGATGACGCCTGATCGCCCCGCCATCGTCGGTGTGGGGTACACCGACCTCGTGCGCTACGCCGAGCGCAGCCTCGGCAGTGTCGCGTTGGACGCCGCCCTCGACGCCATCCAGGACGCGGGCCTGACCCGCGACGACATCGACGGCTACGTCGGCACGCCGACCGCCCCAAACGCCTCCGCCGCCCACGCGGACGGCGTCGACGAGGTCTCTTCGGCCTACATGGTGAGCGCCCTCGGCCTGCGGCAGCCGCGCTTCGTCATGGACCTCCACGCCATGCCCGCCGCCGCCATCGTCGCCGCCTCGCAGGCCCTCGCGAGCAACGCCTGCGCCTACGTCCTGATCCTCAAGGCCATGTACCACCCGCCGGACGTGCGCTACGCGGGCCTCAGCAGCGCCGCCGTGCCGGGGCCCGCCCAGTTCACCGTGCCCTACGGCATCGGCGACGGCATGGGCGGCGGCGGCAACCGTCACGCCATCTGGCTCCAGCGCTACATGCACGACTACGGCGCCACCCGGCAGGAGCTCTACCAGGTCATCCACGCACAGCGCAAGCACGCCGCCCTCAACCCCGTCGCCTTCTGGCGGGACCGGGACCTCAGCCTGGAGGAGTACCTCAACGGCCGCTGGATCTACGAGCCCATCTCCATCTTCGACTGCGACATCCCCGTCACGGGCGCGGGCGCGCTGGTCATGACCACGGCGGAGCTCGCCAGGGACCTGCCGCACCGGCCGGCCTACGTCGCCGGCTACGCCAACAGCTACCAGCCCGGCGACGCCGTCTTCCAGGCCTCCGGCGTCCCCCGCGAAGACGTCCAGGTCCTCCAGCTCTATGACGGCTACTCGCCCTTCGTCTACCACTGGCTGGAGTTCCTGGGCTTCTGCGGCCGGGGGGAGGCACATACCTTCATCCAGGACGGCCGCACGGAGCTGGGAGGCGCGCTACCCATGAACACCTTCGGCGGTAGCCTCGGGGAGGGTCGTCTCCACGGCTTCGGCCACCTGCGCGAAGGCGCGATGCAGGTCATGGGCCGCTGCGGCCCGCGCCAGGTCGAAGGCGCCGACAACTGCGTCGTCCAGATCGGCCCGCCGGGGCTCAACTCCTGGGTCCTGATGCTCAGCAGCGGCTAGCACGCGCCCCCGCGCGAACTGCTCGATTTCAGTCCAAGGCTTTGAGGGCAGAAATCGGGTGAGGCCGTGCAACGTGGGCGTGGACCCACTGCCTACGCGGGCTGACCGGTAAACGCCTTAACGTCCTCTGTCCGGGCCCTCAGAAAGTCCCCCATTGCCATCTGGTGGCCGAACCGCTTCTCCGCGATTCGGACGGCCAAGACGGTCGGAATTGAGGCGGGGCCGATGACGGCGGACAGCCCCAACCCCAAGGCGTTATAGGCCGTAGCGCGTCCCAGCCGCTTCGCTCCCCGCTGCAGTGACATCTGGAGCGTTGTGCTTCCCGATAGCACGGCGCGCCCTTCCGTTACGGTAATGAGGATCGCGGGCAAAACCGGAACCATGTCGAATGCGAACTCAGCGCTCTGCTCAAGTAAATCCTCTAGCCCGCTCTCCCCAAGCTCTTCTACCTGGCTCTTCGTGAGCTTCTCCAAGGACTCGTTGGTGATATCGGTCTGGAGGATCTCATCAGCCATCCCGTCAATCTCAGCGGGGACAGCGACCCGGAAGTCAGGGTACCTTTCGAGCGCCTCCTTGATGTGCCCCATAGTCGCAGTGGCTTTGAGCTGGATGCGCTCGACTATGTCTTCGTTCTCATCGGCAATCTTTAGGTCCCATCCGGCCTGATTCTGAGAAGCGGCCAAGCTCGCTACCTGGCCGGGCAACAGCTTGAGCTCGCCGACGGTCTCCCCGGCGTTGAGGCGATCCTCCACCAGGACTTCAAAATACAGACCCTTGATGGCGTTGAGCTTACCTCTGCTTACACTGTCAGGTAAGTCACTGAACCCCTCGAAGAAGCTAGGCTCTATCTTTACGCCACTTCTCTCTACAGCCTTCAGCAGCAGCGGGTCTGCGTCCGGCTCCCACCCAAGATTGATTATGGAGTCCATCGACAGCTCCGCGGCCAGAGCCGCCAGCGCCAGCACTTCGTTCTCCTGTTGCTTCCTGCGCTCCAGGGCGAACTCCAACAAAGCTTCACGAGGCTGCGGCGAATAGGATGCCGCAATCCTCTCTATCTCTTCATATGACATCGGGGCTCTCCGTTACCGCTCCGGTTCCCGAGACTGCTCCCCGTACGCCCATTGCTCCAGGCGCGTGAGCCTCTCCTCCAAGCGGTCGAGCCGTTCGTCCAACGCTGCCTGGTCCTGGTGCATGCCGATAACCGACGTGCTCACAGCCTGCGTGAACTGCTCGAATTCTGTCCGAAACTCCGCCAGCGAGATGACGTCGATGGGCCGCTTGATCTTCTCGCCAACCACGCCGCCGGCTGCCATGGCTGCCCCCGCCGCCTCCCTCACCGGCGCCGGGGCATTTCGCGCTGATTCTGCCACCTTCGCTGCCGCGGTATCTTTGGCCGAGTCCACTGCACGGCCAATCCTGCCGAGCAAGCCCTCCAACCCCTCCGGCCGGCTCTCGTCCGCGTTTTCGCTTCCATTCGATTCTGTTGTCATTGCAATCACCATTTCTCACCTGAGTTATGTCGGGACCGAAGCGGCGCACCTGGCCCGGGGAAAGCCATCGTAGCTGCGCTCACGAACGCCGTCAACCAGTGGCCGAAGCGCGAACAACCCCATCTCCCACTGTGCCATCCCCACGGTACCTGTGCACCTGCTCTGCCCTCCCTACCGTGGCCCGTGGGACACTGCCAATAAACATTTGGAACAACATAGTGTATACTCATAAGAAGGTACAAAAACTTACCGAGTTTGGAGGTTCAATGCCCAGCTTTGACCTGATATCCATGGAAGAAGCGATGGTGAAATCGGCCACCGGAAAGCGCGCGGACATCGCGCGCGAGTACCTCGGCTTCATCGAGCAGCTCCGCTCCGGGTGGGCCGGCAAGCTCCAGGCCGGCGAGGGCGAGAGCATCACCGCCGTTCGCCGACGCCTCACCAGCGCCGCCAAGTTCGCCGGAAGGTCCATCGTTTCGAAGCGCGTCGACGATGAGGTCTACTTCTGGATCAAGCCCGATGCGTCGGCCACGGGCCGCAGGCGCGGACGGCCGCCCAAGAACCCCGTGTAGCCCCGGAGCAACGAAGCACTCGCGGTCCGGCAGTAACTCCGCGGCCCAACCCGCCGCCGCACTCCACGGAGGGTGCGGCGGCGGCACAGGTGTGCGCCATCCGGACCCGGCGTACGGGACCGCTGCCATGGCCCAGTTCCCCGCCCGCGCCACCCCCGCTTTCGGAGACCTTTGGGTAACTCCTTGTGGAGGGCGAGGTCGTGAAAGTGAAGCAGCTCCCGCGAACCTGCGGCCCCGCCCCTGGATTCCCGGTCGCTGGCGCGACGGCTTTGTGGGCGTTGGTTGGGAGCGTTGGGTCGGTACGTGTCATCAGGGGTGGTGAGGGTCTGTGGTGGGGGTCCCGCGTGGGTTCCCTGGTGCGAGGATGACGGTTGTGCAAGGGTCTCCTTCCGCGGGCGCGTAGCGCACGAGTGCCTGCCCGCAGCTTGCCCAATCCTGCCGGTCGCATTACCATGATGCCGGAACAACGGCGGTCGGAATGCTTGCACGGGAGAGCGCGATGGCGACTACAACCAAGGACCAGGCAAAGGGCAAGTTCAACGTCGTAGGTACACGGCCCATCCGTCACGACGGCCTCGACAAGGTCACCGGCAGGGCCAAGTACGGCGCCGATATCAACATGCCGGGGTTGCTGCACGGCAAGATCCTCCGCAGCCCGCACCCCCACGCCCGCATCCGCAGCATCGACACCAGCAGAGCTGAGGCCCTGCCCGGCGTCAAGGCTGTCGTCACGTCGCGGGACTTTCCCATCATCGAGAGCAAGTCCATCGACTTCGGCGAGACCCAGGGCAACGCCCGGATGCTCGCGGAGAACTGCCTCGCCTACAACAAGGCGCTCTACAAGGGGCACGCCGTGGCTGCCGTGGCCGCAACCAGCCACTACCTCGCAGAAGAGGCCCTTGCGCTCATCGACGTCGACTACGAGGTGCTTCCCGCGGTCCTTGACGTCCGCGACGCCATGAAGGACGACGCCCCGCTCCTCCACGACTCCCTGACCACCAGGGCCGTCGTCGTGCGCTTCTCCAGGGGCTCCGACACCGGGGTCGTCAGCAACATCGGCAGCCACATCCAGTTCCAGCGCGGCGACCTCGAGCAGGGCTTCGCGCAGGCGGACGCCATCGTCGAGCGGGAGTACACCACGGAGACCGTCCACCAGGGCTACATCGAGCCCCACGCTTCCACCGCATTCTGGGCCGCCGACGGCCACGTCACCGTCTGGACCAGCACCCAAGGACCCTTTGGCGTCCGGTCCCAGACCGCCGCCACCCTGGGCATACCGGAGTCCATGGTGAAGGTCATCCCCATGGAGATCGGCGGCGGGTTCGGCGGCAAGCTCGGCTCCTATCTGGACGCCGTGTGCGCCCTGCTCTCCAAGAAGAGCAGCCAGCCCGTGAAGATCGTCATGACGCGGCAGGAGGTCTTCGAGGCCTCCGGGCCCGCCGCGTCCACCTACATGTGGGCCAAGATCGGGGCGGACCGGACTGGGCACATCACCGCCGCGCAGCTCTATCTCGCCTTCGGCGCCGGCGCCTTCCCCGGTTCGCCGGTTGGCGCCGCCTCCAACACAGCGCTGGCCCCCTACAACATCGATAACCTCCTCGTAGACGGCTATGACGTCGTGTGCAACCGGCCCAAGGTCGCCGCGTACCGCGCTCCCGGCTCCCCGCAGGGCGCCTTCGCCGTCGAGTCCGCCATCGACGAGCTGGCCGACAAGCTTGGCATGGACCCCGTGCAGCTCCGCCTCAAGAACGCCGTCAGGGAGGGCGACCGCCAGCCCAGCGGCCTCATCTTCCCCAAGATCGGCTGTGTGGAGCTGGAGACGGCCATGGCGGAGCACCCCCACTACAACGCCCCCCTGGAGGGACCCAACCGAGGCCGGGGCGTCGCCATCGGCAACTGGGGCAACGGCGGGAACCAGTCCTCCGTCACAATCACCGTCAACGCTGACGGCACCATCAACCTCATCTCCGGCTCCGTGGATATCGGCGGCACCCGCGTCGCCGTCGCCATGCAGGCCGCCGAGGTTCTCGGCATCGCCGCGGAGGACGTCAGGCCCAGTGTCGCCGACACCGACTCCGTCGGCTGGACCGGGAACACCGGGGGCAGCCGCACCGCCTTCTCGACCGGCATCGCCGCCATCACCGCCGCGGAAGACATAAAGCGCCAGATGATCAACCGGGCGGCCCAGATCTGGGAGGTGCAACCGGAGGACGTCGAGTTCCAGGGCGGCGTCTTCTCCTGCAAGAAGAACCCGGATGACCGCCTCGCCTTCAAGGAGCTCTCCGCGCGCTTGCTGCGCACCGGCGGCCCCGTGACGGCATCCGCCATCTCCAACCCCCGGCAGATCGGCCCGGCCTTTGCCGGGACCATCGTCGACGTGGAGGTTGACCCGGAAACCGGCAAGGTCCAGGTCCTGCGCTGCACCATCCTCCAGGACGTGGGCCAGGCGGCGCACCCAAGCTACGTCGAAGGCCAGATGCAGGGCGGCACCGTGCAGGGGATCGGCTGGGCCCTCACCGAGGGGTATTTCTACGGTCGGGACGGCGTCATGGCCAACCCCACCTTCCTGGACTACCGCATGCCGACAACCCTGGATGTGCCCATGATCGAGGCCACCCTCGTCGAAGTGCCGGCCCCCGGCCACCCCTTCGGCCTCCGCGGCGTGGGTGAGGTCTCCCTGGTCCCCCCCATGGCGGCCGTGGCCAACGCTGTCTGCCACGCCACCGGCGTCCGCATGCCCAACCTGCCCATATCCCCCGGCGTCGTCCTGGAGGCGCTTCAAGGCAGGAACGGCGGGAGCTAGGTCGCTAGCGGTCGCCAGCGGTCGCTAGCGCGACGGCTTTGTGGGGGGAGGGGTATATGGGGCAGCTACCGCGGGCGGTATGCAGGGCGGCTTGCGGGGGACCCGGGGGACCCGCGGGCCGGCGCATCGGCTGCCCGGAGCCCGTCCCCAGAGGAGCATGTGATGTCTGAGTTGAGCGAAATGGCCGCCACCGTCGGCGCCCTGCTGAAGCAGAGGCAGCACACTGTCGCTGTCGCCGAGTCCTCGGCGGGAGGGCTGATCTCCGCTGCCCTGCTGGCCGTCCCCGGCGCTTCCGCCTACTACCTCGGTGGCGCCGTGGTCTATACCCATGCGGCCCGTCACGGCCTGCTCGGAATCCCCGACGAGGCGATGGCGGACATACGCGCCAGCAGCGAGCCCTACGCCCTCCTGAAGGCCCGCACGGTACGCGAGTCCCTCGCAACCACCTGGGGCCTGAGCGAGACCGGCGCCAGCGGCCCCACGGGCAACCGCTACGGCGACGCCGCGGGGCACACCTGCATCGCCGTCGTCGGCCCCGTCGAGCGGGCCATCACGCTGGAGACCGCCTCCCCGGACCGCGAGGCCAACATGTGGACCTTCGCCAAAGCAGCGCTGGACTTGCTCGAGCAATGCGTCCAAGAAGCCCCATGAGCACGCCCGACCACGACGCAGCTGGAGTAACGCCTTGTCACAGATGAAGAGCGCCTTCGAGCGGGCCATGGAGCGCGTCGAGGCTCTGGGCGCGCTGACCCCTGAGGAGAAGCTGAAGCTCGAGTTCCAGCCCCGGGGCGAAGCCGCCGCCGTTGGACACATGAACGGCAAGGCCGGCCTCGCTTCATCCCTGGAAACCTGCGGCCCGGACGCCAAGCCTCACTTTGCCGCCGGGGCCTCCCGCGTCCTGATCAACAGCACCTCCCTGGGCCTGACCGAGATTGATCAGGAGAGAAACGCACGGGCCTTCGAGGGCCTGCGCGTCGTCAAGTCGGACAAGAAGGCCCTGGAGCGGGCGGTCGCACTCATAGACAACATCCAGAGCATGTACCGCCAGGCGTACGGGCCGACCGTCGAGCAGGCACGACAGGAGACCAGGCAGCGAATGGAGCAGGGCCTTCAGGAAGCGGCTAGGACCAATCCCGGCTTCTCAACCTCCGGTATGGACGTGGAGTCCATGCCGGAGTTCCAGGGCCGATGGACCCAGGCCGTCATGCAGTTCACGTCCCAGTACCAGGGCGCTCTCGAGGAGCAGAAGGCCAACCTGGAGGCCACAGCCTAGGTCGCTGGCGCGACGGCCAGGCAGGTGAGGGTCGCGGGCGATTGGTTCGCGCTTTCGGAGACCTTTGCGTAGCTCCCCGTGGAGGGCGAGGTCGTGAAAGTGGAGCAGCTCCCGCCAACCTGAGGCCCCTCCCCTGGATTCCCGCTTTCGCGGGAATGACGGCGGGGGGTGCGGGAATGACGGGAGAGGGCGGCAATGGCGAAGGGGGGGCGTCGACCCGGTACCGTCCCCGGTCTGGCGCGCGCCCGCGAACTTGTTCAGACTGTTCCTAGCCGGTCTGGGTGTCCTCGCGCAGATAGGCGTCGGAGCCGTCCAGCCAGTCCGTGCGGATGGGGCTGAACGCGTCGATCTCGTCCGTGTCCTCCAGCGCCTCGGCGCTGTGCTCCGCGTTGGACGCGATGTGAAGTGTCTCCCCCGCGCGGACCACCACCTCCTCGCCGTCCAGCACGAAGAGCAGCGACCCCGTCAGGACGTGAGTGATCTGCTCGTTGGGGTGCCGGTGGGCAGGCACCTTGGCCCCCTTCGGAAACATCAGACGGCCCAGCATCACGTGCTCTCCGGTGACGATGCGCCGCCGGATCCCGCCGATGAGCCTGTCCTCCTCGATCTCGCCCCAGGGCACGGCTCGCATTGCCATCCTCCTCCGTCGCGTGTCGACGCCGGGCAGCCCGCCGGCCCCGGCGCGCGCCCTGCCCGCGCTATTCCTCGTCCTCCTCGTCCTCGCCTTCGTCCTCGTCATCGTCCCAGCCCTCGACCACCTCCTCGACCACCTCCACAACCTCCTCCTCGTCTTCATCAACCTCTTCCCCATCCTCTTCCGCAACATCCGCCTCGTCGACGACCTCGTCCCGCTCCTCGTCCTCCGCGTCCGCCTCATCTTCCAGCGTCGCCGTCGTCAGCTCCGCCGCTCCATTGGCGGAGCGGCCGTTGCCGGAGAGGCCATTGGTGCTCGTCAGTCCAAGCATCGGCTGCGCGGCACTGCGCGTCGAGTCCGGGTTCGCGAAGCGCGCCAGGTCCTGCCGCGACGACGGCGCCACGGTCGACACCGACGTGATCTGATCGTCGTCCGTGAAGCGCATGATCCAGACGCCCCGGGCGTACCGGCCAAACTCGCTGACCTCCGTGAGGCTCGTGCGGTGCACATGCGCCTTCGCCGACGCGATGACCAGCTCCTCGCTGCCCGTGACCACCCGTGCGGCCACCAGGGGCCCCGTGCGCTTGTCCACCTTCAGCGCAATGACCCCGTAGCCCCCGCGCGCCTGTCTCCGGAACTGCTCCAGCTTCGTCAGCTTGCCGAAGCCCCGCTCGCTCACCGTCAGCAGGCGCGCTCCGGTTACCAGCACCTCCGCCGTCACCACCTGGTCACCCTCCCGCAGGCGGATCGCCCGGACGCCGCCCGCCGTGCGGGACCGCACCCGCAGGTCAGCCACCGAGAAGCAGACCGACATCCCCCGTGCCGTCACGACGATGACGTCGTTGCCCTCGAAGGCGGGCCGCGCGGCGATGAGCTCGTCGCCCGGCTCCAGGTCCATCGCGATGATGCCCGAGCTGCGGATGGCGGCGAAGCGCTCCAGCGGCACGCGCTTGATCTCACCCTTGCGCGTCGCCAGGATCAGGAAGCAGTCCTCCGTCTGCCGCAGCGCCGGCACGGCCACGACGGACGTGATCCTGTCTCCTGCCGGCAGCGCCGGGATCAGGTTCACCAGGGGCGTACCCCGCGACGTGCGTGAGGCGTCCCCCCGAATGTCGTAGCACGTCAGCGAGAACACGCGGCCACGGTCCGTGAAGAACAGCAGTGAGTCGTGCGTGTCCGCCACCAGCATGTGCGGGACCACGTCGTCCTCACGCGTGGTCATGCCGGACACGCCCTTGCCGCCCCGGTGCTGCAGCCGGTATGTCGCCACGGGCACGCGCTTGATGTACCTGTTGCGGCTCAGCGTCAGCACCACGTCCTCGTGGCGTTCCAGCTCCGCCCGTTCCAGGCGCCGCGCCGCCTCTTCCCGGATCTCCGTCCTGCGGGGGTTGCCGAAGTCCTTCCGGAGCTTTTGCAGCTCCCGCTTCACCTCCGCCAGCAGCCTCTGGGGGTCGGCAAGCAGCGCCTCCAGGTCCCGGATGACCGTCTGAAGCTCCTGGAACTCGTTCTCCAAGCGCAGCCGGTCCAGGGCCGTGAGCCGCCGGAGCTGCATGTCCAGGATCGCGTTGGCCTGGATCTCCGTCAGGGTAAACCGCGCGATCAGGGCCCCGCGCGCCGCCTCGGCGTCGGCAGCCGCACGGATGATGCTGATGACCTCGTCCAGGTTGTCCACGGCAATGTGCAGGCCTTCCAGGACGTGGGCCCGGTCCTGCGCCTTCTTCAGGTCGAACTGGGCCCGCCGCGTCACCACCTGCACCCGGAAGTCGATGAAGTGGTTCAGGACTTGCTGCAGGTTCAGCACCCGCGGTTGGCCCTCCACCAGGGCCAGCATGTTCACGTTGAAGGCCGACTGCAACGGCGTGTGCTCATAGAGATTGCTGAGCACGTAGCGGGGGTCCACGGAGCTCCGCACTTCCACCACCACCCGCAGCCCGTGCCGGTCCGACTCGTCCCGGACCTCCGTGATGCCCTCGATCCGCTTGTCCCGGGCAAGCTGCGCTATCTTCTCCACCATGGAGGCCTTGTTGACCTGGTACGGGACCTCCGTGATGATGATCTGCTGCCGCCCGGACTTGCCCAGTGCCTCGATCTCCGCCTTGCCCCGGGTCAGAACGCGGCCATGCCCTGTCGTATACGCTTCCCGTATCTCGCGCCGGCCCACCCCGCCCATGATGATGCCGCCGGTGGGAAAGTCCGGACCGCGCACGTAGGAGAGGAGCTGGTCGTAGAGCTCCTCCTCCTGCTCCGGCGTCAGCCCCTCCTGCCGGTACAGGGGGTTGTCGATGAGGTAGACCAGGGCGTCGCACACCTCGCTCAGGTTGTGGGGCGGGATGGCCGTGGCCATGCCAACGGCAATCCCGGAAGCCCCGTTCACCAGGAGGTTGGGGACCAGGGCCGGCAGCACCGTGGGTTCCTGCAGGCTCTCGTCGAAGTTGGGCGCGAAGTCCACGGTATCCCGGTCCAGGTCCGCCAGCAGCAGCTGAGAGATGGGCGCCAGCCGGGCCTCCGTGTACCGCATGGCCGCCGGCGGGTCGTTGTCGATGGAGCCGAAGTTTCCCTGGCCGTCGACCAGGGGGTAGCGCATGCTGAACGCCTGCGCCATGCGCACCAGGGCCTCATACACGGATGAGTCGCCGTGGGGGTGGTACTTTCCGAGCACCTCACCCACGAGGCGAGCGCTCTTCTTGTGCCCCTGGTTGGCGCCCATTCCCAGCCCGTCCATGGCGTACAGGATGCGGCGCTGGACGGGCTTCAGACCGTCGCGGGCGTCCGGCAGCGCCCGCGACACGATCACGCTCATGGCGTAGTTGAGATAGGACGTGCGCAGCTCGTCGCGGATGGGGACCGGGATCGGCGGTCTCTGTCCAGTTACCATTGAAGAACCCTCCCGTTGCTTGTTGGGTTCACAAGTCGTCTCTGGTCTCGCACAGACCCCGGCCTACTGTCGCGGGAAGGGGCCGACGGAGCAGGGACGCGCCGACTACACGTCCAGGTTCTGGACGGTCTTGGCGTACTCGAAGATGAACTTCTTGCGGGGCTCCACGTTGGCGCCCATCAGGTGGTCGAAGTCGTCCGACGCCAGCTGAGCGTCCTCCATGGTCACCTGAAGCAGCGTCCGCGTCTGGGGGTCCAGCGTCGTCTCCCACAGCAGGTCCGGGTTCATCTCTCCCAGACCCTTATAGCGCTGTATGCTGACCCCGCGCTTGCCTTCCATCTTCTTCATGGCCGCGTGCTGCTGGGCCTCCGTGTACTGGAAGGTGACCTGGCGGCCCTGCTGCACCCGGTACAGCGGCGGCTGAGCGATGTACAGGTGGCCCTCGTCAATCAGCGGCTGCATGTTGTGGAAGAAGAAGTTCAGCAGCAGCGTCCGGATGTGGGAGCCGTCCACGTCCGCGTCCGTCATGATGATGATCTTGCTGTAGCGCAGCTTAGCCAGGTCGAAGTCCTCGCCAAAGCTGGCGCCGATGGCGCTGATGAGGATGCGTATCTCTTCGTGGGCCAGGAGCTTCTCTAGGCGCGCCTTCTCCGCCATCATGAAGCTGTTGCCGTTCCCGTTGCTCTCCCCGTTGCCGTTGTGCCCGTTGGCGCCGTTCATGACCACCTTCCGGCGGCCGCTGGGGAACAGCACCTTCTCCACGTTGAGGATCTTGCCCTTCAGGGGCAGGATCGCCTGGAAGTGGCGGTCCCGGCCCATCTTTGCCGACCCGCCCGCGGACTCCCCCTCCACGATGAACAGCTCGCAGTTCTCCGGGTTCCGCTCGGAGCAGTCCGCCAGCTTCCCCGGGAGGCCGGAGCCGTCCAGCGCGTTCTTGCGGATCACCAGGTCCCGGGCCTTGCGCGCCGCCTCCCGTGCACGCTGCGACAGCACGCAGCGTTCCAGCATGCGGCGGGCCTCGTTCGGGTGGTCCTCCAGGTAGATCGTCAGGAGCTCCGCCACCACCGACTCCACCACCGGCTTGATGTCTGCGTTGCCCAGCTTCGCCTTCGTCTGACCCTCAAACTGGGGGTCCACGATCTTCACCGAGACCACCGAGGTCAGCCCCTCGCGAACGTCCTCACCGGCCAGGTTGCCCTGGTCGTCCTTGATGAGCTTCTGCTTGCGCCCATAGTCGTTGATGGCGCGGGTCAGAGCGGCGCGGAACCCCGTTACGTGCGTGCCGCCCTCTATGGTGCTGATGCAGTTGGCGAAGGGATGGCACGCCTCCGTCACGCTGGTCGTGTACTGGAGGGCCACGTCCACCTGGGTGCTCTGTATCGACTTCTGGATGTGGATCGTGGGGTGCAGCGTCTCCCGCTCGTGGTTCAGGTCCTCCACCATGCTGACGATGCCGCCCTCGTACCGGTAGGACACGCTCCGGCCGCTGGCCTCCTCCATCAGCTCGATGTTGAGGCCGGGGTTCAGATAGGCCATCTCCTGGAACCGCTTGGCCAGGACGTCGAAGTCGTACTCAAGGGCGTCGAAGATCTCCGCGTCCGGCAGGAAGCCGACCAGCGTGCCGCGCTCCTCGGTGCCGCCCACAGCCTCTATCGGGCCCTGCGCGCGACCCCGCTTGAAGTCCAGGCGGTGCCGCTGACCGTCCCGGCGGCTCTCCGACCACAGCCACTCCGATAGGAAGTTGACCACGGACGCCCCAACGCCGTGCAGCCCGCCCGACACCTTGTAGCTGCCCTCCGTGAACTTGGCACCGGCGTGCAGGGTTGTCAGCACCGTTTCCAGCGCCGATAGGCCCGTCGCCCGGTGCGTCTCCACCGGGATGCCCCGGCCGTTGTCGACCACGACCACCGAGCTGTCCGGGTGAATGGTCACCTGGACCGCCGTGCAGAAGCCGGCCATGGCCTCATCCACGGCGTTGTCTACGATCTCGTAGATCAGGTGGTGGAGCCCCCGCTGGTCCGTGCTGCCGATGTACATGCCCGGGCGGCGGCGCACGGCGTCACGGCCCTCCAGCACCTGGATGTCTTCTGCGGTATATCGTTCTGGCATAACCTGTACGCGCGCTTCCATAGTCTGAACCCCCTTATCGAGGGGCCTGCTGGTGCAGGCTCCATGTGTTGAGCCGCCTCGATGCTACGAGGGGCTATTCGGGTAGGACTCACCCACGGGACTCCCGGTCGCGCGGACGGCGCAGCTCCTCCAAGGCGCTGCCTGTGATTCCAGGAGCTCTCAGGGATGCGGGGAATGCGCCTGCGGACAAAGCTGGGCCGAGGACGTGTGAACCGCCGGCCAACGAAGAGCTGGTGGGACTCCCCATCATTGCCGCCTACAGAGTCTATCGATCGGGCAGCGCCCGAACCTGCGAGCCAGGATGTGCAAGCACCCCGGAACAGTCTCGCTACGCCCTCAATTCTACCATATTATGGAAGCTAGAGGAAGGGGCGGCTACTGCGCCGCCCCTTCTGAA
Source organism: Dehalococcoidia bacterium (assembly GCA_965247615.1). Classification (GTDB taxonomy): domain Bacteria; phylum Chloroflexota; class Dehalococcoidia; order Lucifugimonadales; family UBA1127. The sequence goes on from OZ252022.1 coordinate 252,323, forward strand.
ACCCACCCCGTTGTGCTAAGCTGATTTCACCCCAGATTTGGACAATGCTATGCCTGTGATTGGAGTCACCGCGTCAACGGAGAAGGAGGCTAGGAGCTACCTGGAGGCCCTCGCCCCGTGGGGCGCCCCGCACCTCCTGCTCCTCCCAGGCTCCGCTCCCCCGCTCGACGAGACCCTCGACCGAATCGACGGCCTCCTTCTGACCGGCGGCGCCGACGTCGACCCAGCCCGCTACGGCGCCCAGCCCGACCCCGACGCAGGACTCGGGCTCGACAAGGCCCGAGACGACATGGAGCTGCCTCTCCTGGAAGCGGCCATGGCCCGTGACATGCCCGTCCTCGGCATCTGCCGGGGCATGCAGGCCCTGAACGTCGTCGCCGGGGGCAGGCTCATCCAAGACCTCCCCAACCACAGGGTCCTCGGAAAGCACGGCAGAGACGCCGTCGCCTACCACCACATCTGGATCTCTCTGGGCAGCAAGCTCGCAGTCGCCCTGGGCTCCGGCGGCAAGGTCCGCGTCAACAGCATCCACCACCAGGGCCTGCGCGAGGCCCAGAAGTCCCACAACCTCCTCGCGTCCGCCTACTCCCTGGACGACGGCCTCATCGAGGCCCTTGAGAGCCCGTACCACCGCTGGGTCCTGGCCCTGCAGTGCCACCCGGAGTTTCAGGAGCAGGTGCCCAGGCACTTCCAGGGCCTCTTCAAACGCCTCGTCCAAGAGGCGGGCGCTCGAGTCCACCAGCACTCCGCCTGAAGCCCCGCCCCCCGCACGCGGCGCATCGTCTACCGCTGCCGCCCTGCCTATGCTTCCTCGGGCTCAATCAGCCCAAACTCGCCGTCCCACCGCTGGTACACGACGTTCAGCGCCCCGGTCGTACGGTTGCGGAACAGAAAGAACGTATGCCCCAACGACTCCATCTCGTTGGCCGCCTCCTCCACGTCCATTGGCTCGATGTTGAACCGCTTCTGGCGCACCAGGCGGCGGCCCGAGGCAAACTCCACCTCCGGCTCCCGCAGCACCGCCGGCGACTCCATGTCCCGCACGCTCAAAGGCTGCCCCGTCTTGCGGTTGACCTGGCTGGCGTATACCTTTCCTTTGAAGTGACTCACCCGGCGGTCCAGGATGTCCGCCACCATATCCACCGTCGCCTGGATGTTGGGCCCTCGCTCCTCCGCCCGCAGCATCTTCCCTTTGCAGTTCAGCGTCACCTCAATGACGATGCTGTCCATCCGAGACCGCGTCGGCTCCCGCCGCACCACGACGTGGCTGCTCATCGGCAGGCGCGCCTTGCCTTCGAGCCGCTGGAGCTTCTTCTCGATGTACTCCAGAGTCTCCTCGGAAAGCTCGATGTTGCGTCCCTGCACCTGCGTGTCCATCGTTCCGACCTCCCTGTGGGGACTGTGCCCACATTCTAGGCGTCGTCGACGCACGAGAACAAGGGCGCCCGCTGCTGCGTGGCGCGGTACCCTCACCATTCGGGGAAGAGGGCCTCACCGAGCTAGCGTAGGTCCAGCCATTTGAACGGTGTGCCTCGGACGGCGCGGTAGTAGAGGTTGAAGCCATCGACGTAGAGGTTGGTGATCAATCACTACTCTCATACAAAGACAGAGACCGCCCAAAAGGGCGGTCTCGACCCTACCGTCGAATCGATAGGGGGGGCAGCCACTATTCTACTACAGACACGCGCAGGCCTCACACCTCGTGGGCGAAGGCCGCGCCCCACACGCTGGCGGCCCCCGCGGCCCCAAGCGCCGCGCCGCACGCCTCCAGCGTCGCCCCCGTGGTCGTCACGTCGTCCAGCACCAGCACATCGAGGCCCTCAAAGCTGCCCTGAGCCTCGAACGCTCCCGCCACGTTGGCCTGACGCTCATCCCTGCTGGCCGCGCGCGCCTGGGGCGACCCGTGGGAGATGCGCCGCAGACCGCCGGCCCGCACCTCCACCCCAAGACACCGCCCAACCTCACGCGCCAGGAGCTCGGCCTGGTTGTAGCCCCGCTCCCGATGCCGCTTGCGGTGCAGCGGCACCGGGACCAGCACGTCGGCGGCGACACCGCTCTCCTCCAGGTAGCCGCCCAGCAGCTTCCCCATCTCCGGGGCCGCCGCCCGCAGATGGCTGTACTTGAGCCGGTGTACCGCCTCCCGCGCGACGCCCTCCATGGCAAACGGCGCCACGATGCCCTCCAGCGCCTTCGTCCGGCCGCTCGCCGGGGCCGTCAGCCGCACCGCTCCGGCAAGGCACGCCGGACAGAGGTAGGGGCCCTCTCGCCCGCAGCCGACGCACCGCGGCGGATACAGCAGGTCCAGCAGCCGCGTCAGCACCACGCCGCCGACACGGCGGGTCGGCGTCACAACGTCGTACTCGCCCCGGCGGCGAACAGGTGCCCGTCGACGTCCTCTTCCTCCTCGTCGAGGTCCGCTTCCACGAGATCCTCCAACGTTGGACTGTCGCGCCGAGGCAGCGCGACCTCGTCCGCGTCCAGCAACGCGTCGATCACGTTGACCGTGAACCACGATGCGCCTGCACCCATCCGGAACACCTCCGGCTTCGCCCTCGCCGTGTCCCGCATGATGCCGACTCCGTCCGCGTACGGGTCGAAGGATACGATCTTCTCCAACCGCACCCTGAAGCTCTTCTGCGATCCCCTGAAGTAGAGGTGCTTCGTCGTAATGCCCAGCATTCCCGTGTCCGTCCGCTCCATGGACGAAGACTCGACCGACCTGCCGCGGAAGGTGCTCGGCCGCACGTACACGCCCTTGGCAACCCGGAAGCCCACCCCCATCGAGCTGCCGCGGAACTCCCGGCGCGTGACCTGCTCCATGTACCCCACGCCGTCCATCACCCACACCAGCTCCTCGCTCTTCATCAGGTTGAACGGCAGCCGGCCAAACACCGCCCTCGCCTGCTCGCGGTCGTACCGCGGCAGGACCCGCTTCTCGACAATGGCGTTGAGCAGCGTCATCATCCGAAACATCTCGAAGTGGCCCCCCGCGTCCAGATCCGCCTCGCCGAGCCCAAACTGCACCCGGTACCGGTCCAGCCCCCGCTTCTCCCCGCTCGAGAGTGCGTGGTCCTCCATCGACGCCTCGAGCGCCCCGCACCATCCCTGCACGAGGACGCTCCGAAGCTGGCTGTCCGGCATGTCAATCCTGGCCGAGGCCGCCGTCTCGCGGACCTTGTCCGGCAACCAACCCAGCACCGGGCTGTGGAGGGCCGCACCGACGCACATCTTTATGATGGCGTCCATGCCCCCATCGTGGCGGTCCTTGCACTCCTCGTGGTGCTTGCGCATGAAGCCTGCCGGCTCGCCGCAGTACTGGCAGTCCCCCATCGTCTCTCCTTCCCGACCAGGATGTTCGACCCCCTCCCCGCTCCTCCTGCGCAACCAGACCACACCCGCTAAGGGTTCAGCCCCGGCATCCCCCCACCGCGCCTCACAGGGCCGTACTCGCGCCGGGAGACCTTATGCGTAACTCCCCGTGGAGGGCGAGGTCGTGAAAGTGAAGCAGCTCCCGCCAACCTGGGGCCCCGCCCCTGGATTCCCGCTTTCGCGGGAATGACGGTGGGGGAGGTGCGGCAATGACGGTTATGCAAAGGTCTCCTTTCGCGGGAATGACGGTTGTGCAAGGGTCTCCGTCGGCGGCATGGCGCCAGTTTCCTATCTCTCCAGCGCTCTGGCAAGAGAGACTGCTGTGACCCCCTCTGACCGTCGATCACAACACCCCATGGCCATGGACGCGGCTGTGCCAACTCCAGCAGCACACGCCCTGGGCGCAAGTCTGGTACAATGCTGATAGGCCTAACGCTACACGCCAAGAGTTTCACACAGCAACGGACCATCAGACCCGGCCACCTCGTCTTTTTCGCCCCGCGCTGAATCACCCGTGTCACCTCTTTGGGCCAAGGAGTCTGTTTCCGTATGCCTGTCGAATCCCTATCCCCTCGCCCCCCTCTGTCCAACCGCATCCAGCGCCGTCAAGCCGTCTGCACCGCCTGCGGCATCTCCACCGGCGTCCCCTTCCAGCCAAGACCCGGAAGGCCCGTCTATTGCCGATCGTGCCTCAAGACGCACCGCAGCGGCCCTTCTCCCAGCCTCGACACACCGCCGATCGTGCCGCCTGCTTTCATCGACACCCCCGTCGACAGCGCCCCCTCCCCTGCTTCCGCCTTCGCCGGAATGCCGCTGAAGGACGCCACCAGGGCCGCCGTCGCCCGCATGAACATAGAGCTCCCCACTCCCATTCAGGAGAAGGCCATTCCCCATCTCCTGGCGGGACGGGACGTGATAGGCCAGGCGAGGACCGGGTCCGGAAAGACGCTGGCCTTTGCCGTACCCCTCGCCGAGAGGTGCAACCCGTCTCTTCGCCGCGTCCAGGCCCTCGTCCTGGTCCCCACGCGTGAGCTGGCCATCCAGGTGGCGGGTGTGACCGAAGCCATCGCTTCGTCACGGAAGCTGCGCGTGACCCTGCTCTACGGCGGACGGTCGCTGAGGCCGGAGTTTACCGCGCTGAGGAGCGGCGCCCAGATCATTATCGGGACCCCGGGCCGTACGCTCGACCATCTCCGCCAGGGCAGCCTCGACCTGAGCTCGGTACACTTCCTCGTCCTCGACGAGGCCGACGAGATGCTCGATCTCGGGTTCACCCACGACGTCGAGGCGATCCTCGCCCGCACGCCCCGCACCCGGCAGACGGCCCTGTTCTCCGCAACCATTCCCGGCTGGGTGGCGAAGACCGCTTCCAAGCACCTCCGCCGCCCCGTAACCGTGGAGCTGGACGCCGACCTGCAGGCGCCCCCCACCGTCGGCCACCTGATCTACACCATCCAGGAGCACGACAAAATCCAGGCCCTCCAGACCCTGTTGGACCAGCGCGGGAGCACACCCGTGCTTGTCTTTGGCAAGACCAAGCACGGCGTCAAACGCCTCGCGAAGCAGCTCGTTGCCCTGGGCTATCCCGTGGGCGCGCTCCAGGGCAATCTCAGCCAGAACGCGCGTGAGCGAGTGATGACCGACTTCCGCTCCGGCGCCGTTCCGATTCTCGTGGCAACCAACGTCGCCGCCAGAGGCCTCGACGTCGAGGGCATCGGACGGGTCATAAACTACGATCTGCCGGACTCGGAGCTCCTGTTCACCCACCGCGTCGGCCGCACCGGCCGCATGGGCCGCTCCGGAGAGGCCGTCACCTTCATCACCAACGCCGAAGAGAGCAAGTGGCGCGAGATTGAGCGCGCCCTCGGCCACCGCTTCACCCGCCAGCCGTGGAGCGGCGCGCGCCACCACTGAGGGGGGCCCCCCGGTCCCGCTCATGGTGAGGCGATTCATACCTAGTTCTCAATCGCCACCGAAAACTGTGGTACTCGTGGGCCGTCGACTTGGAGGCAGCCAGCTGAGACGCTCGCACCCTCTATATGGTGCAGCGCACCAGACCAGCGAGCTAGCGTTGGGCGGTCTCATGAGCTGGTTCAAGTCTCGACAGGTGGAGCGGACGCGGAGTTTGGATGTCAACCGGATATCAGGAGAATGTGACGCACGCATCGTACACGACCCGTAGCACAGACTCCTGGCTGAATCGACGCTTGTATTCGTCTGAGACTTCGCCGATGAGGCGCATACCGTCATCATCTGGCGGTACCAGGATCACCAGCAGCTTGGAACGTTCCTTCCGGACTAGTCCTTTGGAATCGCGCCACTGGCCCTGAGCGTCGAGGACAGTCAGGCCATCCGGGAACCGGGGAGTCACCGAATCTTCAAGGAAAGTGGTCCAGGCCGCGTCGTCTACGACCTCGCCTGACTGGCTATTGCGCCCCATGAAGAGCTCGTACTTCACAAAATGATCGGTCCCCTCCGGGCAGGTGGACCTGGCAGTATCAGCACAAGCTGCCATCACCATTGTGACGGCAAACGCGAAGCAAACCAGCATCGCCGTCCGCATTAAACTGGCCTCAAGCTATGGAAGGGTCTTGCGTGGGCACGTAGACCGGCAAACCAACACCACCGTAGTGGTCGAAGTAGCAGGGTGTTATATCTCAGCGCAACCTCTTTTGTACGGTTCAAAGTGTGCGTGTCTCGGCGTCAACTGTCCACTGGAGCTTACGATAGCGGGTGGATAAGGGTGACTGGGCGCCTCCTGTATTCTTGGGGCGACGCAGCTGCCCGTCGATGAACCGGTAGATGCTCTCGTAGGAGATGACCTGCCGGCCCGCCTCCCGCTCCGGCGACCAGTGGGCTTCCAGGCGGGTCAAAACGTGGTCCCGCAACACCGGGTCCTGCTCCAGCCGCGCCCCTGCCACCGCCGCGATCGCGCCCGCCGTTGGGCCTCCTCGGGGTCGTAGCCCCGGGTGGCCCGGCTGTTGCGCTTCAGCTCCCGAGCAATCGTCGATGGCGCGCGACCCAGGTCTGCAGCAATTTGCCGCTGCGAGGCCCCCTGGGCCTGTAAGCGGGCATCGACACACCGTTCCGCGATCCCCAATTGGCAATATCCCATGGCAACACCTTACTCTGGTGTTGCACTTCGTTTGTGAACTTAGCGAATCCAGGGGCGGAGCCGCAGATTGGCGGGAGCTGCTTCACCTTCACGACCGCGCCCTCCACGGGGAGTTACGCAAAGGTCTCCGAAGGCGGGCATCCAGGGGAGGCGGCGATGATGTGCGGTGCGGACCGAAGGGAGAGGTTTCACGGTGCTTTTCATGGTGCGCCTGTCGAACCAATTGAGCTGGGGGTGACGGGGCGGCCTCCGCCGCCCGCTCCCGCCCTTCGAGTGCCTTAGGGTGAGCGGCCCAACCCCAGCGGCAACATCCTACACCTCCGCCAGCTCCCCCCGACGCACCTCCAGCCCAAGCCCCGGCGCGCCGCCCCCGCCCGCCCCCGCCCCCTCCACCGCGATAGCCCCGTCGTCGCCGAACATCAGGCACTCCGTCGTCAGGTCCCGACGCAGCAGGTGCGTCCCGAAGGCCCCCTCGGACGCCGCGAGACTCGCACCCGCCGCATGCATCGCCGTCAGCCCGGCCCGCGTGAGTATGCTCGTCTCCCCGACCTGCGCCCCCACGATGACCCCGATGCCCAACCGCGCGGCCTTCTCGATCACCTCCAGCGAGCGCATGATGCCGCCCATCTTCGAGACCCGCACGTTCGCCACCCAGCGGTCGACGTCGGCCAGCGCGTCCAGCTGCTCGCTCCGCAGCAGGCTCTCGTCGAGGATGATCTTCGCGTCGCACTCCGCGCCCACACGCTCGAACCCCGCCAGGTCGCCCGCCCGCAGCGGCTCCTCGATGGCGTACACCCGGTGCGGGAGTGCCCTCACGTAGCGAATGCACTCGTCCGCCGACGCCCACAGGTTGTTCGCGTCGAGCCTCACACGCAGCGCGGAGTCCGCCCTGCCGCTGAAGATGCCGATCCGCCTTCCGTCACGCGCCGCGTCCCCGGATACTTTGACCTTGAAGTCCCGGAAGCCGCGCCTCCAGTACCGCCGGAACTGCCACCAGTACGCCGGGTACGGCGCATCCCCCAGGACCGCCGTGTAGGGGAACCGCCCCGTCAGCCGCGGCAGACCGACGACCTCCTCGATGGGCGCGCCGCTCGTCTTCCCGATGAGGTCCAGGACCGCGATCTCCATGGCGCAGAATGCCGCCGGGTTCTCGTCGATGTCCTCCCTGTGCGCGGCGCTCCACTCCCGCAGGCCCTGCGCGCCGCTCACCGCGCCGGCGACCTCGTCCGCATGCCGCCGGATGAACGCCGCGCCGCCCGCCGCCGTCTCTCCCGTTACGTACACCCGAGGGCACCCCTCGCCGTACCCGACCTCGCCCGTGTCCGCGTGCGCCGCAACGATGAGGTTCTCCGCCCGCGCCCGGCTCGCCGACGCATGGCGGAACACGACGCGGAACGGCACCGGGAAGCTGAAGACCTCGATCCGCTGGATGCGCACCCCGTCTACTCCACCGCCGACAGCGTGAAATCGAGCTTGCACTCCCGCGCGTACTGGAGGTGCAGGTACTTGAACTGCGCGTCCCGTTGGCCCGTCGCCACGCAGGTCGCCCGGTACTCGTCGCCCGCCCCCCTCCTGAGCCACCGGAGCCTCAGCGGCGCGAGCCGGCCGCTCTTCCGCTTCGCCTCGTACTCCACGTTCAGCTTGCTCAGCCGCACGTCGACCTCCCGCGCGATGCCCTCCCCGTACTCGTGACGATCCGCCTCCACGTACATCGTGTACGCTGCTGCCTCCTCGTCCGCGATCACAATGAAGAACCGCTGGCCGACGCCCCGCTGCGACAGCACCGCCGGCGCCGCGCTGAGCACCTGCGACTCCGTCAGCTTCTCTCCCGTGATGCTCGTGGTCCCCTTCCCCTTCTGGACGAACTCCAACGTGGGCGTCTCGTGCACCCGCCCGTTCACCCGGACGATGTCGTTCATGTCATACCGGTACAGCCCGTCCAGCGTCGTCACGAACACGTAGTACTCGCCCCCGTGCTCCAGCTCGTGGAGGCCCGCGAACGCCGCGTCCCCCGCGTCCCCCGACTCCCACGCGCCCCGTTCGACGAACTCGAAGTACGTCTGGAACAGGTTTGGCAGGCACACGTTGTTCCGCGCGTCGATGTTGAGCGTCCCCCGGAACTCGCTCGCCAGGTACCCGAGCTCAATGATCGCCGTGTCCGGCGGCAGCAGTCCCGACAGGCCGTGGAGCGCGGTCCCGCAGCTCCCGCCCGTCCACGTCACCATCCCCGTCAGGCGCGGCCAGATGTCCGCGTAGCTGAAGCGCCCCCGGGCCCTGAGGCGCTCCGCAAGGTACTCGGCGCGGGCAGGGCGCGGCTTCAGCCCCCGTTCCACCGGAGCGGGGTATGACGCCCCTGCCGGCATCCGCCCCGACGCGATCGATTCGAGGACCACCTCGGCGTGCTCCTCCGCCACCGTGAGCAGCCGCAGGAACGTCGACGGGTTCGCCGTGGCGACCCCCGTCACCCCCTCCTCCGACAGCCCGTAGACCGCCATCGCCACGTACCGCGCCTCGTAGTCCTCGATGTCCGCGGTCTCGGAGGGAAGCACGTACTGCGACCGCACCAGACGCGACTGCCCCTGGTACAGGAGCCCCGACGCGGACCCGTAGGGGCTCCCGCCCTCCATCCTGCCCTCGACGGCCTGCCCGGTGACGGCGAACGCCTTCCCCTTCAGGATGCCCGTGCTCCGCGACCACACGTAGGCCGCGACCCGCTGGTCTTGCTTCATCCGCTTCAGCCCCGATGCCGTCACCGGGATGTTCTTCGCCGCCCCCACCGTCCCGCTCGTCCGGTGGTAGTACACCGGGGGCTCCATGGTCAGGCACCGCTCCCCCGTCAGCTCCTGGCGCTCGATCAGCGGACGGAGGTCCTCGTACGTCTGCACCGGGACCGCCTCTCGGTAGGCGGTGGGGCTGCCGGCACGCGAGAACCCGTGCCGCCGCCCGAACTCCGTATCGGCGTTGTCCCGCACGATGCGCTCCAACAATGCCGCCTGCACCTCGCGCGGGCGCCGCGCCGCCTCGACCAGTCTCCGGTACCGCCGCGACAGCCTTGCGCTCAGCACGCCCTTGAGCAGCGCGTGCCTCGCCGCGCTCGATAGGGACCGCAACGCGCCGTCAGCCATTCTCAAGCCCTCGGATGAACGGACTCCGCATCTGCGGGAAGAAGCCCGTGGGGTACGCGCGGTCCTGAAGGCCCAGATCCCCCACCTCGCGGTCCTTGGGAAGGAACCGCGTCCCAAACACGACGTCCCACACGATCAGGTTGTTCCCGAAGTTGTTGTTCGACTCATGCACCAGCTTCGAGTGGTGCCAGCGGTGCAGCTCCGGCCCGCTGACGACGTAGTTGAGCGGCCCAAGCCGCACGCTGCAGTTGGAGTGCTGGTAGAAGCCGTTCAGCGCGTAGAAGACGAAGTACGCCGCGAGCACCTCGTGCGAGACGCCCAGCAGCGCGAACGGCAGCGTATCGAAAGCGTACTGGACCGCCTTCTCGATTGGGTGGAACCTCCCCACGTTGAACCAGTACAGCAGCTGCGGCGAGTGGTGCACCGCGTGCAGCCGCCACATCGGCGAGAAATGGTGGAACCCCCGGTGCAGCCAGTACCTGAGGAAGTCCGCCCCCAGCAGCATCATGCACGCCTGCGCCACAATCGGCAGATCGTGGGGCCACAGGCCCTCAACCGTCAGCCCGCCCGACCGAAGCGACGCCGCCAGCGCGACCACCAGGGTGATCGAAAGCACGTAGGGTAGGACCCCCTGTACGGTGGCCATGAAGAGCGCGTCGGCCCCCACCGTCTTAGCCGGCGGCTGCCACTCCCTCCGGTAGGGCAGCGCCACCTCGTGCAGCGTGATGACCGCCCCGCCGGCCGCCACCACCGCCAGCGACGCCACCGTCGCGGGCCAACCCGCCTTCGCAAGCGCCATGTACAGCGCGACGCCCAGCCCGATGACCAGCGGGTACGAGCCGACCACCGCCAGCCGCGTCAGTGCTGCCCGGGGCCGCGCGTCGCTCATGCCCGCCCCGTCAGCCCACCGGCGCCCGAGTACGCGCCGCGCTGCTCCATGGCAGACCTGCTATGAAGGTAGTGCCCCAGCAGCAGGAGGAACGACGCTAGCACCAGGTGAAAGAACGCCGGCAGCCACTTCGCGAACCAATCGTACTCCGCGAGGAACGTCTGCCCCGCCGTCAGCCGGAACGCCATGACCGCGAAGTACACGCCGCCCACGACGTAGCACCCCTGGTACCTCCAGCGGCGGGGCGCCATCGAGTCGGCCCGCACCCGCCGGAGCACGACCGCGGCCACGACGATGACGACCGCCTGCACGCTCAGGAGCACGGCATACGGTGTCGCCAGACCCTGCCACTCCTCGAAGGGCGGCAGGAAGGGGACCTCGTGGACCGCCTGCACCAGCTGTCCCGCGACGCGCATCGCGAAGAGCCCCGCCAGCATCGCCATCCACGGAAAATATAGCCGGCCCACCTTCGATCTCCCTCCGCAAGCGCGTCTCATTCCAGTATAGCGCGGCCGGGGGGCGGCTCACCCTGGGGGGCTCGAAGGGCGGGGGCCCCGCCCACTCTGGGAGGGGACGCGTGGCTGAAGCGCTGCTGACAGCGGAGGAGGCGTGCACGGGGCTGGAGTATGATACCCAGAGGTACGTGCTCCCAGCACGCCGAGCCAAGGAGGTAGTCATGGCAACGACAACGCAGAGGAATGCCCGGGTTTCCCTCGATGACTTGGACCTCAGCATTGGCAAGCGGACACGCCTGCACAGGCTCCTGTACGACCACGGACCGGGTAACGGCACTCTGCTCATGCTCCCCGTGGACCAGGGACTGGAACACGGCCCCCGGGATTTCTTCGACAACCCGGCCAGCGCAGACCCTCTCTATGAGTTGGAGCTCGCCCAGGAGGCCAACTTCAGCGGTATTGCCATCAGCTACGGCCTGGCCAAGAAGTACATGAAACAGTTCGCCGGCAAGGTGCCGTTGGTGATAAAGCTCAACAGCAAGACGGAGATACCTGCCGACGACGAGGCATTCTCCCCCCAGACTGCAACCGTGGAGGAAGCCGTATCCCTCGGCGCAGATGCCATCGGGTACACGGTCTACGTCGGTTCTCCCGCGCAGGACCGCGACTTTCTACAGTTCATGAAGATCCGGGAGGAGGCGGACCGCCTGGGAATGCCCACCATCGTCTGGGCGTACCCGCGCGGCAGAGCTGTTGACGGCAAGGCCGGCCGCGAGAGCCTCTGGGCAATTGACTACGCCGCCCGCGTAGCCTGTGAATTGGGCGCCGATGTCATTAAATTGAACCTGCCCGTCATCGATGCGGAGAAGGACAAGCTGGCCCCCAAACCCTACAACAGCCTCAACGTGACCCCTGAGGAGGCCATGGCGATGGTCGTGAAGACGGCCGGACGATCACTCACAATGCTCTCCGGTGGCACGAGGGCCGACGATGCCGACCTCTTTGCCAAGGCGGAGGCCGGTCTTGAGGCGGGTGTTACCGGCTTCATATTCGGCAGGAACGTCTGGCAACGGCCACCCCGCGAAGCCAGAGAGGTAGTGGCCCGGCTTACCGACCTGCTGCGGAAGTACTAAACGCTCCTTGCCCATCTCGCCCAATTCATGGAGACGCCCCGGCTCGGGATCCACGTGCTCGTCCAGCCGGCCAGCATGTAGAACGCCCCATGACGCACCCAAGGCCGCTTCAAGGTCTAGAGCATCACTTCTGCGGGTCACTAACTCGTGGCGTGGCTAGGCGCGGCCTGACATGGCAGAGCGAGGTGAGACAATGCCTGTTGCCGAAGTGTAATGCTAGTGGAGAGGGGTGCTTGCCTGGAGGGACAAGGTGCACGTGGCTTAGTAGATGAGTATGTCCAAATAGGTGACTATATGTAGAGACTCGTCCACGCAATAGAGAATGGCTGTCTCAGGCAACCCGGCGATTTCGGCAATCCATATGTTTGGATTCCAATGAGTCGCGAAGGATGAGTCAGTCGGGTTTCGATTCAAAGCCCAGTCAAGCCCCCAACGTATCTCGTCCCATCTTCTGACTGGAACAAGAGAGTTGACCTTCGATCGAAACTCGTGAGACTCGAGAATCTCGTAGCCATTCACAACTCTGTTCTCACTATCTGGACGCCTGCATACTTTCCTCAATCTGCTCTTCAACGTCTTGCCCGATTGGTTCTGTACTGAGCCAGGCAGTCTCGTAGGGAATGGTTTCTCCATCTGAAGCAAGTAACCAGCCGGGCTCCTGATGGGACAGGTCGGAGACCTCACGCGCCGTTTTCCCTCGGAGGTACTGAATGACCTCATCGACGATGTCCAATTCACCCGGCCTGAATATCTCCCTGTCTGGCTCATGTCCCGGACAGATGACCAGTCGTTTTTGAGTCCCCCTGAAGTAGGGACGTTCTTCAATCGTGACAGCGCCTTCCTTGATCAAGGCAGTCCGCTCGGCAACCAACTCAGTCGGGGCTGGTCCTTCGCGAAGCTTTCGGTAGCGTGCTCCTGTAATCGATTGCCCTAATGCACGGTAGGCTGCGAAGTCCGCAAAGTACAACACCTTGTTGAGTTTGACAGCCCCGAAGTTCTTGACTGCTGAGCTATGTATAGCATGAGTTCCCTGAACTTGGCAGGCTCAAACTCCATCTGATCCGTCGCTGGACTCACCTCCATAGGCATGATGCCCACCTCCTGCTCCTCGTCTGTAGACAATGAATAGACTAGATTCTAGCAGATTATTCTCCGAAGGATGGCGAGGTTGTCGCCCGTCCAGATGGACTTGTCGGTGAAGTTTGGGGTGCTCATCCTGCCTCTATGGGGATACCCGATTGCCGCGGCGTTCCATCCCCACATATAGAGAACATATATCCTAGACGGCAAGGCTGTCAAGCGCCACGCGCGTTGGTGCGCGCCCGACCGCCCCCGCCAGCATGTAGAATGCACCCATGACGCACGCGCGACCGTTGGCGGAGCTTCAGGCGCTCTTCTTCGACCTGTTTGGGACGCTCACCCACTTCTGGCCGCCACGGGAGGAGCTCCAGACCACCGCCGCCCGCGACCTTGGTCTCCACATCACGCACCAAGGCATCGCCGAAGGCTACGCCCTCGCCGACGCGTTCATGGCCCGGGAGAACGCCGGCCCCCTCCCCCTCCGCCTCCGCTCACCGGAAGCCCGCGCCGACTTCTTCGCGCGCTACGAGCTCCTCATCCTCCAGGCCGCCGGCGCCACCGTCGACCTCCCCCTCGCCGCCCGCGTCTGGGAGCGCGTCCGCCAGATCCCCTACGGCATGGTCCTCTTCGACGACGTCCTCCCCCACCTCGAGCGCCTCCGCGCCCTCGGCCTCACCCTCGGCGTCATCACCAACATGGACCGAGACGGCGATGAGCTCGCCCGCAGCCTCGGCCTCCACGAGCATGTTGACTTCACCGTCACCTCCCGCCTGGTCGGCGCCGAAAAGCCCAACCCGCTCATCTTCCGAGCCGCCCTCGACCGCGCCCGCGTCGACGCCCCACACGCCGCCCACGTCGGCGACCAGCTGGAGTCGGACGTAGAGGGCGCGCGCGCCGCCGGCATCCAACCCGTCCTCATGGACCGCTACGGCGCCCTCGACCACCCCCCCGGCGTCCCCACGGTCGGCGCCATGGCGGAGCTCCTCCGCCTCCTCCAACCGTAGCCCGCTCCGCGCCCCGCCCCCACCCCCCGTCCTCTCCACGCCACCCCCGTGGCGATCCCGCAACCCTCCCCTACAAGGCCGTCGCGCCAGCGACCCCCTGCCACCATCCCCTTCCCCCACACGACGGCGCTCCCGTATCCTCAACCCATGAGCACCCGCACCAGCCCCCGCCCGGCAGATGTCCCGCACCCGATTCGTTTCCCTCAAAAATGCATTTCCCGGCTTCAAAAAGACATAAATCGAAAAACGAATCATCCCCCGACCCGTCACCCCCCCACAAGCGCCAGCACCCGCTCCCGGAACGCGGCGATGCCCTCCAGTGTCGCGACCAGCCGCTCCGGCCAGCCGTTGCCCATCTCCATGCGGACCAGCCGGTCGCCGACGCGCACCCCGGCGCCAAGCTCCCGCTGCAGCGCCAGGCCCGCGCCCCCCAGCGGCTCCTGCAGGCGCAGCGCAAGCGCGCCGCTCTCTTGGCCCACAGATTCCGCTCCCGCGGCTCCCGCGAGCAGCTTCACCCGCACCCCGTAGAGGAGGTTGGTCATCTCCTCCGGCACGGGACCGAAGCGGTCGCGAAGCTCCACGCGCAGCGCATCGATGTCCTCCAGCCTCCCCATCCCGCCCAGCCGCTGGTACAGCCCCAGGCGCAGCGACAGGTCCTCCACGTAGTCCGACGGGATCCCCGCGGCCATGGGCAGGTTCAGCGTCACCTGCGGCGGCCTCGGCGGCTTCGGCGTCCCTGACACCTCGGCCTGCAGGTCCGACACCGCGCTCTCCAGCAGTCGAACGTAGAGCTCGAAACCAACCGCGTGGATGTGACCGCTCTGCTCGGACCCCAGCAGGTTCCCGGCGCCCCGGATCTCCAGGTCCCTCATGGCGATCCGGAACCCCGCGCCCAGCTCCTGGTGGGCCAGGATGGCCCGCAGCCGCTTCTCCGCCGCCTCCGTGATGCGCTTGCCCCTCGGCACCAGGAAGTAGGCATAGGCCATGTGCGCGCCCCGGCCCACCCGTCCCCGCAGCTGGTACATCTGCGCCAGCCCCAGCAGCTCCGGGCTGTGCACGATGATGGTGTTGGCGTTGGGCATGTCGAGCCCAGCCTCGATGATGGTGGTCGACACCAGCACGTCCACCTTCCCCTCCCCAAAGTCCGCCATGACCCCGGCCAGCTCCGACTCCTCCATCCGCCCATGCCCCACGGCAACCCTGGCCTGGGGCGCCAGCTCTTTCAGCTTGTCCGCCCACTCGTGGACGTTGCGGATCCGGTTGTGGACAAAGAAGACCTGGCCGCCGCGGTCCAGCTCCCGCAGCACCGCCTCCCTGGCGAGCTCGTCGCTGTACTCGCTCACGAAGGTCCGCACCGGCTGCCGGCTCTCCGGCGGCGTCTCGATCACACTCATGTCCCGAATGCCGGACAGCGCCATGTAGAGCGTCCGCGGGATGGGCGTGGCCGTCAGCGTCAGCACGTCGACCTCCCGCCGAAGCTGCTTGAACCGCTCCTTGTGCGATACGCCGAAGCGCTGCTCATCGTCGATGACCAGCAGGCCCAGGTCTTTGAACTCCACGTCCTTCTGCACCAGACGGTGCGTGCCGACGACAATGTCGACGTTGCCTTCGCGTAGCCCCCGGACCACCTCCTGCTTCTCGGCGTCCGTGCGAAAGCGGCTCAGCACCTCAACCTTGATGGGAAAGGGGCTCAGGCGCTCCGTGAAGGTGGCGTAGTGCTGCTGGGCCAGGATGGTCGTGGGGCAGAGGAAGGCCACCTGCTTGCCGTCCTGCACGGCCTTGAATGCGGCCCGCAGCGCGATCTCCGTCTTGCCGTAGCCCACGTCCCCGCACACCAGCCGGTCCAGCGGGTGGGGCTCCTCCATCCCGGCCTTCACCTCCACTATCGTGTCGTGCTGGTCGGGCGTCTCCACGTAGGGGAAGGCGTCCTCCAGCTCCTGCTGCCACGCCGTGTCCTCCGAGAACGCGAAGCCCTCCAGCACGCGCCGCGACGCGTAGAGGCCCAGAAGCTCCTGGGCCATCTCCTTGGCCGACCTGCTGGCCCGCGCCTTGGCCCGCACCCACTCCTGCGTCCCCAGCCGCGTCACGCTGGGCTCCCCCTCCCGCGGCGCCACATACGGCGACAGCCGGTCCAGGTGCTCCGGCGGGACGTAGAGCCGGTCTCCTTCCGCGTACTCCAGCGTCAGGTACTCCTTCTCCCCCTGCTCCGTCGGCACCCGTCGAGTCCCCACGAAGCGGCCGATGCCGTGGTCGATGTGGACCACGTAGGTCCCCGGACGCAGGTCCGAGTAGAACGCCTCGCGCCGGGCCGCCCGGCGGCGCACTGGACGCCGCCGCTTGGACTGCCCGAAGATCTCGGCGTCGGTCAACAGCACAAGGTCCCCGTCCGGAAGGGGGAGCGAGAGGCCCTGCGGCAGCGTCCCGGCCACCAGGGAGACCGTCCCCGGCGCCGGCGGCCCGTCCAGGCTGTGCTCAATCGCGGCGCCGATATCATACTCACGCAGAAGCTCCGCCACGCGTTGCGCGTTGTGGGTGAAGAGCACTACCCGCGCCCCATCGCGCCCAAGCTGCTTCACACCGTCGGCGAAAGCATCAATCCGGCCCCAGTAGGTTGGCGCCGGGTCCGCGCGAAGCCCAGGCCCCTCCCGCGCCGAGCCCATCCACTCGAGGTGGAGCTGGCGGTCCCTCGCCGCCACCCGCCCCCTCACCTGCTCCCAGGGCCAGTGCGGCGACGGGAAGCCGGGGGGCAGCTCCCCCCGCGTCACCTTGGCGCCGCGCAGCGTGGTCTCCTGCTCCTCCAGCTCCGCCGCTGCCCGCTCGACCTGCTGGGGCTCGTCCAGGGCCACCACGGCGTCCCGGCTCAGGAAGTCCAGCAGGGAGCCCTCGTTGAAGAACCCGGCATAGAAGGCGCTGCCCTCCACCACGGACCCGGAGGCCAGCGCCGCCAGCTCCCGGGAGATGCGGCCCAGGTCGCCGTCTGCTCCGGCCGGTCCGCCGCCCCCGGACACCCCCGGTCCCAGGGCTTCCGCGCCGGGCCCGTCAGCGAGAAGCGGGAGCATCTCCCGGGCGGGAATGATCTGCAGAGCGTCCACGAGCTTCTGGGAGCGCTGGGTGGCCGGATCGAAGAGCCGGATGCTCTCGATAGAGTCGCCCAGCAGCTCGATGCGCGCCGGCCATGCCTGGTTGGGGGGGTAGATGTCCAGGATGCCGCCGCGGCGGCTGAGGGTCCCGGGCACCTCCACCGCAGCCTCGGGCGTGTAGCCAATGTCGATCCAGCTTTGGAGCAGCGCGTCCGTCTGTACACGCTGGCCTACCCTCAGAATGTCGCACGCCAGGGCAAAGGTCTCGTAAGCCACCGTCCGCTGGATCAGCGCCGCCACCGACGTGACGATCACGAGGGCCCGCCCGCCGTCCATCCCCGCGCCGGAAGTGCCGGCGCGTGCTGCGTCCGCCGACAGGGTTGCGAGCACGCTCAAGCGGCCCTGAGCGACGCCCTCATCCACGTCAAGCCGCTCGAAGGGCAGGGCTTCGCTCTCCGGGAACAGCATGACCCGCGGCGCCTCACCCTCATCGTCCGCGGCGTCGGGGGCGCCTAGATAGGTCGTGAGATCGTCGGCCAGCCGCTGTGCGTCTTCGGGCCGGGCCGTGACGACCAGCGCCTGAGCACACCCAGGGGCCCCGTCGTCGTTGCCGCTCGCTTGGCGGCCGGTCTCAAGGGCGTGTGCGGAGAGCCCCGCCAGGACCAGAGTGCGCAAGTTCTCCGGCACGGAGAGACGCACCGGTGAAGACTCGCGGAGCAGGGCGTCCCGCGCCTCCCTGTAGGTCGGCAGCTTGTCCAGCAGAGGCAACAGTCCACGCAGAGTCATGCGGCTGCTCTCGGCCTCTCCGCGAGCCCCAAAGGAGGCTCAACGCAAAAGAAATAGCCGGGCGCAGCGAGGGCCGCCCCGGTAAGCGCCATTGTAGCATCGGCGGCAGCGCGCCTACAACGGTCGCCGCCGCGTTCCCGGAGGCCCGTGAGGGCCGGGGGTCCTGCGGTATAATGGGGCGACCAACCCACGCGAAAGGTGACGCGGTGACGGACCCCGAAAGGCCCCAGACAAGCCGGTACCGCAGGGTCGTGGTCAAGGCTGGGACCAACCTCCTGACTGGCGGAGCAGGCCGGCTGGCCCCCCACGTCATGGCCTCTCTCGCGGAGCAGGTTGCGTCGCTGCGGGGCCAGGGCGTAGATGTCCTGCTGGTAACCTCCGGCGCCGTGGCGGCGGGCCGGGAGGTCCTGGCCCGCGGGGGCGGCACGCCTACAGGCAAGGCGCCGGGGTCAGCGGCCTGGTCGTGGGAGCTCCCGCACCGGCAGGTGCTCGCTGCCGTGGGGCAGAGCCGCCTCATGTACCTCTACGAGCAGCTCTTCGCCGAGCGCGGCGTGTCCGTTGCCCAGGCCCTTGTGACCCGACGGGACATAGCAGACCGGGTGGGCTATCTGAACATCCGCAACACTCTGCTGGCCCTCCTCGAATTGAAAGTCGTGCCCATCCTCAATGAGAACGACGTGGTGGAGGTTGAGGAGCTGGAGGGAGAGGTCATCGGCGACAACGATACGCTATCGGCCCTCGTAGCCAACATTGTGGACGCTGACCTCCTGGTCATGCTGGGGGACATTGCGGGCCTCTACACCGCCGACCCGCACACGCACTCGGACGCGCGCCTGATTTCCCGCGTGAGCCGCATCGAGCAGCTAGCCGCCGAGGCTGGCGCCTCCTGGAACGGCGCCGGACGGGGCGGCATGGTGGCCAAGCTGGCCGCGGCGCGCCTGGCCACAGCCTCCGGCGTGGAGACGGTCATCGCGGACGGCAAAGAGCTGGACGTGCTGAACCGGATCACAGAGGGAGAGCCCCTGGGGACCTGGTTCCCTCCGACAACCACCAGGCTGGAGAGCCGCCAGAGGTGGATGCTCTCTGTCGTGTCCAGTCACGGCACCGCCATCGAGGTGGACGGCGGGGCCGTGAGCGCGCTGCGGGCCCACAACCGCAGCCTGCTGCCCGCGGGCGTGCGCGGGGTGCAGGGCAGCTTCCTCCGCGGCGACGTGGTCCCAATCGTGGGGCCACAGGGCGAGCGGGTTGCCGCCGGGATTGCCAACTACGGCGCGGAGGACACCCGGCGCATCATGGGGGTCCGCTCAGACAACATCGGGTCGGTGCTGGGTTACGAGTTCGGCGCAGAGGTCGTCCACCGCAGTAACATGGTGATGGTGTAGTGGTGCGGGCAATCAGCGTGGACATGCCGTGGAAGGCGACGGGAGAGGCCGCCGCGGCCACCGTCGATGCGGATGGTCGGCTGACCTGGGGGCTGCACGCCTATCCCGACGGGCTCATCGCAACGCTGAAGGAAAGCTCGGACGCAATCATCCTGCTGGACATCCCAATCTACGGTCTGGACAAGTTGCAGAGCAGCCACTTCCGTCCCATCGATAAGGCCCTTCAGTCTGCGGGCATTCCCCTCAGGCCGTCCACCGGCGCCCAACGCCTCGGCCTGGAGCTGAAGTGCCGCATCACGTCCGAAGCCGGCGTCCCTCCCCGCAGCATACGGGAGACCTACCCCTACGCCGTCTACAAGTGGCTGGCCTACGTGCGGGCCCGGGACGCTCTCCCATTCCTGGCCAGCCCTCAGGCAGGGCCCCTTTTGAGCGAGGACTTCCGGCCCTTCTTTCCCCTCCCCTACAAGCGCAACTCGCCGACAGGCACGCGCCGCGAGGGGATGGAGGCGCTGCACAGCCTCCTGACCGACGCTGACCTTGGGCTGCGCTTCGAGACGACCCTGCCGGCGCCGGATAGCGGGGCGTACAACCTCAAGCGCCTCAGCGACGTGTATGATGCGGTCTTGGGCGCAGTGCTGGGCCTCCACCTCCTCAGGAACGACGGGTGGGCTGTGGTGAGAGGCGACCAGGAGTATGGCGACATGGCCCTGCTGGTCGACACCTGGCTGGCCGCCCGAATAGACGGCTTCCTGAGAGCCCACAGAAACGGAGAGCCCCAATGCCAACCGTGACCGTTTCTCCGCCCCTCCTGGCCCTGGGTCAGGCCGCGCGGCAGGCGTCCCGCCAACTGTCTCGCACGTCCACGACCGTCCGGGACCAGGCCCTCGGGAACATCGCGGAGGCCCTGGAGGCCCAGCAGGCTGCCGTGCTGGAGGCCAACGCCAAGGACATGGAAGAGGGCCGGCGCACGGGCCTCTCGGATTCGTTGCTGGACCGGCTGCTGCTGGACCCGGACCGCCTGTGCGGCGTAGCGGAAGGTGTCCGAGACATCCAGGGACTGTCCGACCCGATCGGGGAGCAGTTCGACGTGCGCACGCTTCCCAATGGGCTCACCGCCGGGCGCCGCCGGGTGCCTCTGGGCGTCATCGGCGCTATCTACGAGAGCCGGCCCAACGTGACCGTAGACATCGCAGCCCTGTGCCTCAAGTCCGGGAACGCCTGCATCCTCAGGGGCGGGAAAGAGGCCCTCCACTCCAACACGGCCCTCGTAACGCTCATCCAGGGCGCCGTTCAAGCCGCGGGAATCCCCGGAGAAGCCGTTCAGTTCATCAACAACACTGACCGAGCCCTGGTGGACCAGCTGCTCCGGATGCGCGAGTACATAGACATGCTGATCCCCAGGGGAGGCGCAGACCTGGTCCGCTTTGTCGGGGAAAACGCAACCATGCCCGCCATCACCGGGGGCATCGGAGTGTGCCACACCTACGTGGACTGCGGGGCCGACCGGGAGAAGGCCAGCCGCATTGTATTCAACGCCAAAGTGCGCCGCCCCTCCATATGCAATGCCTTGGACACCCTGCTCATCCACACCGCCGAAGCCCCCCGCATCCTCCCCGCGCTAGCCAAGCAGCTCGCCGCGGCGGGTGTCGAGATGCGCTGCGACGCCCGGGCCATGAGCCTCCTGGCTCCCCTGGAAGAGGTCCATCTCACTCCCGCCACCGGCGCCGATTGGGGGAAGGAGTTCCTGGACCTGGTGATGTCAGTCAAGGTGGTGGACTCCCTGGACGAGGCCTTGGAGCACATCGAGCAGTACGGCTCCGGCCACTCGGAGGCCATCGTGACCCAGGACTACACCAACGCCCAGCGCTTCCTGGACACCGTGGACGCGGCGGCTGTCTACGTCAATGCCAGTACCCAGTTCACGGACGGCGGCCAGTTTGGTCTTGGCGCGGAGGTGGCCATCAGCACCAGCAAGTTCCACGCCAGGGGCCCAATGGGTCTGCGCGAGCTAACCTCCTACAAGTGGGTCGTGATGGGCGACGGACAGATCCGCGATTAGGTGCGGAAGCATGGACCAGCCAGGCCCAGGAGAACAGTATGGCCAACTTCTTCTTTGAGCGAGAGTGCCGCACACCATACTCCGAGTGCTACATCATTCTGGAGGATGACAATCCTGTAGGCCGTCTGGACATGCACTTTACGGCAACGGTTGTACACGCTACTCTATCAGTGGCTGAGAGTCTCACCCAAGACGGGATCCAGGAGTTGGTTGACCTGGTCGACGATGAGCTCTTGGACGCCGTGGGTGTTGCGCGCGAGGAGTTCATCGTGCACGTCCACCAGGGGCGCGACTTGGGAGTGTTCAGCACCCACGAATTCGGGACCAATGGCGACGGCGGCAACTGAGCCGCCCAGGCCTTCCACCAGTAGACTCATTCACTAACCTGGAACGGGGTATACATGTATAGGCCGCCCGGCGAGCCATCTGACTTCAATCTGGACAATATCCTGTCGGGCGTCGGCGGGACCATCAACCGCTTCACCCAGCGGCTCGGCGCTGGGGGTTCGGGCGCCATCATCCTCATTGCCATCCTGCTTGTCGTCATCATCTGGTTCGGTTCAGGTGTCTACTCCGTGGGCCCTTCCGAGCAAGGGGCCCTCCGTCTCTTCGGCAGGTACACCGGGACCGTGGAACCCGGCCTGCACTGGTACTGGCCGCGGCCCATTGGCAAGCGCAACGTTGAAGCAGTCCGACAGACGCGCCGCATGGACCTGGGGTTCCTCACCCGCGGAAGCCAGTCCGTCGATGTCCCCGCAGAGGCCCTGATGATCACGGGGGACCTCAACATCATCGACATCCAGTTGGCCGTCCAGTACCGGATCAGCGACCTGGAGAAGTTCCTCTTCCGCGTCGACGATCCGGGTGAAGGCCCGCGGGGGATCGTCCCAGGGCGCCCGGAAGGCATCACGCTGAAGGAGGCCACCGAGGCAGCCCTGCGCCAGGTGGTGGGGCAACGCAGCATCGACGACGTCCTCACAGTCGGCCGCGACGATGTCCAGGCCGAGACGCAGCTGCTCCTCCAATCTATCCTGGACGACTACGAAGCCGGCATCCAGATCCTGGAAGTGCGGCTGGAGAATGTTCGCCCCCCCGACCAGGTGCGGGACGCCTTCGATGACGTCGTCCGGGCCCGAGTGGACAAAGAGAGCTTCATCAACCAGGCCAACTCCTACCGGGAGGACCAGATCCCCAGGGCCTTGGGAAGAGCCGCCCAAGTCACACAGTCCGCGGAGGCCTTCAAAGCTGAGCGCATCGCCAAGGCCGATGGTGAGGCACAGCGCTTCATCTCCGTGCTGTTTGAGTACGAGCAGTCCAGAGAAGTGACACGCAAACGACTTTATCTGGAGGCCATCGAGACCATTCTTCCCAGTGTCAAGAAGTTCATTCTGGACCCTGATTCCGGTAGTGGCATCCTTCCCCTCCTGAACCTGGGCGATCAGACTGCTCCCCTACCCATCTTTCCTGAATTCAGCAACCCGCCGCCTCAAGAAGAGGCCGAGCAGGACCAAGGAGGCGACCAATGAGAGTCCTGGTTACCTTCGCAATAGCGGTTATCGTCGCGATGATCTTCGTCGCACAGACATTCTTCACCGTCGATGAGACCGAGCTAGTCGTCGTCACGCGCTTTGGTCAGATCCAACGCTCCATCAGCACCCCCGGGCTGAGCGTCAAAGGCCCATTTGTGGACCGGGTGGTGCGTCTGGACAAGCGCCTGCTGCACATTGACGTCCCCCGCGCCACCATGCCGGACCGGGACAAGCAAAACCTGGAGATAGACGCCTATGTCCGGTACCGTATCGTGGAACCCATCAAGTACGTCCAGAAGCTGTCCAATGAGTTCACCGCCTCTTCCCGCCTCGGAAACATCGTCATCTCCGAGATTCGGGAAGAGGTCGCCCGGAGTGAACGGACCAGCATCATCGGCGGCAGGACCCTGGAGACACTGGACGAGGAAACTCAGGAGGTCGTGCGTACGGTGACCCTGCTCAACACCCGAGCGGAAATGTTGCAGCGCGTCACCGCCAAGAGCGACGCCACCGTCAAGTCCTTCGAAAACGACTTCGGCGTGACCATCGTCGATGTGCGCATCAAGGCGGCAGACTTCCCGCAGGCCACCGAAGAGAGCATCTTCACCCGCATGCGCAGCGAACGTGAAGTCCAGGCCAAGCGGCTTCGCGCTGAAGGCGAAGAGGAAAGCCTGAAGATCCGGGCCGACGTGGACCGCCAGATCGCAGTGATCCTCGCTGAGGCCGAGAGAGACGCCAACAAGCTCCGTGGTGAAGGCGAGGCGGAGGCCATTAGCATCCTGGCCGGCGCCCTGGAGCGGGACCCGGAGTTCTTTGCCTTCCGACGCAGCCTCCAGGCCTATCAGAGCATCTTGAGGTCTGGCGCCACTGTCCTGCTCTCCGCAGACAGCGAGCTCTTCAAGTACCTGCAGAGCTCCGCGCCGCCTGAGTAGCCCGCTCGCGCCGGGACTCAGGCCGCGGCTCCTAGCCCGGCTTTGACCCCATATCGAGGACCGACTCCCACTCCTCGGCGGTCACCGGTTGGACCGAGAGGCGCCCCTGTCGTAGGAGCGTCATCTGCTCCAGTCCGGGCGTGCGGCGCAGTTGCTCCATGGTTACGGGATGGGCAAAGCGCTGCTCCGCCTTGATGTCAACCATGAACCACAGGGGCTTCTCCGGCGTGCTCTTGGGGTCAGGGTGTTCCGAACCGGGGTCCCAGGCTGTGTGGTCCGGGTAGCCGCCGCGTACGACCGTTGCCGTGCCCACCACGGCCATAGGCTTGGCGTTGCTGTGGTAGAACAGGACGCCGTCGCCCTCCTGGACCTCGTCTCGAAGGAGATTGCGGGCCTGATAGTTGCGGATGCCGTCCCACTCCGCCACTCCGTCTGCAACCAGGTCGTCGAAGGAGTAGGCGCTGGGCTCTGATTTGAACAGCCAGTACCGGCGGGCCATGGGTCCTCCTCCCTAACTGCACTCTACGAGTCCGGCGTGGGTCTGTCCCGTGCTGTTACAAGACGGTAGCATGGCGGGGGCGACTTTGAAAGGCCGCGGGGAAGCCCCACGTAGGAAGCCCTGATGT
The DNA here is from genome assembly GCA_965247615.1 of Dehalococcoidia bacterium. Lineage (GTDB taxonomy): Bacteria > Chloroflexota > Dehalococcoidia > Lucifugimonadales > UBA1127. The sequence continues at coordinate 276,887 of OZ252022.1, forward strand.
TCCGGGACGCGCGCCGGCGCCATGGCCTCTCAGACGCCCTGCTTCTTGCATACGAAGAGTGGCCCCTGGCCCACGCCGCCGGCGCCGCCGAAGGGCCACCGGTAGCGGTGGACGCGGACCCTCAGCCGCTCCAGGACCGCATCGACCTCCGACAGCTCGAACAGCCCCATGTCGTGCCGGTCGACCTCCACGCTGAGCTTCCCGGCGCGCCGGACCAGGTACACGAAGGTGTACTCGAATCGCGCGTCGGATGGGTCCGGGTCATAGCTGTTTTCCACCACAACCACCTCCGTATCTCCCCGGCGGTGGGTGCTGATCACAGTCTCGTTCTGCATGAGGTTGGGCTTGAGCGAGAAGGCTTCCTCCAGGTAGAAGAGCAATGCACCGCCGGGCTTCAGGTGCGCGCAGCAGTTCGCCAGTGTCTTTTCCAGGGCGCCGTAGCTGGTGTTGTAGGCGATGGCGTCCAGCACAACAACGGCGTCGAACTCAGTTTCCAGGCGAAAGTCGCGCATGTCCCCAACCTCGTAACGCAGGTTGGGATTGCGGCGGCGCGCCAGCTCCAGCATCCGGGGGCTCAGGTCGATGCCTGTGACATCGAACGCCTCTTTGAGGTACAGATCGTGGTGGCCGGCGCCGCAGCCAACGTTGAGCAGGGCTTTGCCGCCGCTGCCAACGTGCTGCGCCAGGGTCTTGGCCACAAGGGCTGCCTCGCTCCTGTAGTCCTCCCCGGCGACCATGAGCTCCCACACCCAGGTCAGGTCCTCATACAGGCGGGGCATCGGATGAGCCTCCGAGTCTGGACTTGGCTGTCCGTACCATCATCACTAGTCGTTACAGGGGAAGGAGATGATTCCCTTGGCGCGGCAAGCGCGGCCGGTTGTGGTTGGCATCGACGGAATGCTCAATACCCCGTCAGCTCCACGAAACCCACCGCCGACATGGGTTCCCCGTTCTTCTCGCCCGTCCCGTCCACCTCGCCCTCCCAATAGTAGTTCTGGGTGGTGGCCCGGCTGTCGAACTCGGCCTCCGGGAGAATGGGTTCCAGCGCCAGTGAGAGACCAAGGTCGGGTATCCTCACCCGCCAACCAGACGGATACGCGGCTCCCGTCTGGGGGCTGGTCCACGTGCCCGTAGCTTCACTCTGGAACTCGCCCGCTTCCAGGTGGGTGACGCCGCCATCGGCTGCTATCAAAGTCCCGTACTTGTGCACAACGCGGCCAGAGGGGTCCCGTACCACGCTGAGCATGACGTCCGTTGCATCGCTGAGGTGGAGCGCGAACCAGTCCCAACCAATGGCGACAGGGGTGAAGTCACCCCACTGGTGGTCCATCCACACCTGTGCCAGCACGTCCTGTTTGCGCCCGTGGTCTGTCAGCGTGCCCCAGCCGGGCATTCGAGTGCGTGAGTAGTAGAATGAGTCCCCCGCGAGCGGAAACTCAACAAGGCCGTCGCCATCATGCAGGACGGCGGGCTTGCCGGGCGAAAGCCCCAGCTGCAAGCTGTACTCACCCGCCGAGGCCGTCAGCATGTCCCGGCCGCCCGCCCCCGCCGCGGCCCAGTCGCCCACGACGGTCTGGAACCCCTCCGCAGGCGGGTCGAGGAATCGGGGCATCGCCCCCTGAGCCGTGGTGTACGTGCCCCGCGCGTGGTCGGTGATTGCAAAGTGGCCTATGTGAAAGACCGGGCCGCCGTCCGGGGGGGCCGTCTCAAAGAACGCCAGGTGAAATCCGTAGCGCGATCCATCCGCCGCGACAAGATGGCCGCTATAGTACCACCACTCGGTGTTCGCCGCATGAGAGGCGTCATCTTGAGGCAGGAAGACCAATGGATCCGGCGCCGGTGAGGGGGCAGGCGCGGCTGGGGGAACAGGCGCGGCCGGCGGCGCTGCCGGACCGGTGCAAGCTGCGGCAAGGAAGACAGCTGCGGTGGCCGAGAGCAGGCGGGCCTGCCAGGAGCGGAGGGGCATCAACCGGGTCACCCTCCGCCTTCCGCAACGCGCCAGCAATGGCTGAGGTGATCGTTCACCATTCCGATAGACTGCATGAAGGCGTAGCAGATGGTGGAGCCGGTGAATCGAAACCCGCGCTTGTTCAGATCACGGGACATGGCGTCAGATTCCGGCGAAGAGCAGGGCATCGCATCCTGGGGAACCCCCTGAGCAGCGCCCCTGACCTCGTGGCCGGTGAACTGCCAGATGTACCGGTCGAAGCTGCCGAACTCGCTCCGCACCTCCAGCACGTGCTGGGCGTTGGTGATGGTCGCGGTGATCTTGAGCCGGTTCCGCACAATGCCCGCATCCGCCAGAAGGCGCTGCACGTCGGCATCGGTAAAGCGGGCAACCCGCCGCGGATCAAAGTGGTCGAAGGCCGTGCGAAACGCGTCGCGCTTGTGGAGGATGGTCCGCCACGATAGGCCCGCCTGGAACCCCTCCAACGCGATGCGCTCGAAGAGGGCCTGGTCGTCGTGAACGGGGACGCCCCACTCGACGTCGTGGTAGCGCATCATCAGGGGGTCGTCCGGGGCGCCGAAGCACCGTCTGCGGCCGTCGTCCCCCGCATTGGCGGCGCCAGTCATGGCTCTCATCCCCCACTGGCGACACGGAATCGGCGAAGCTTGAACCCGCCGCCCGCGAAGATATCCCACGCCGGGCAAGCCCGCGCAGGGCTGGATGCGGGCCTAGGAGCCTCTTCGTCTGCGCGGCGGGTCGGGTTCCTTTTCGTCGGCTGGGTCGGTCGGTCGCAGCCGCACAGTCACGTCGCCGCGGTTGCGCGAACGAAGAATCTCGATGTCCTCGTTCTTCTCAAGGAACTGGGCAAACGTACGGACGCCCTGGGACTTGTAGTCGAACCCGGGCTCGATGCGGCGCATGGTCTCGTAGAGCTTGGACCCCACGACCTCACCTTGCACGTCCATGGAGGCCGCTAGGGCGCGCAGCACGAGCGATTCGGCATTGGAAGGCGTCGACGTGGAAGTGCCCCGCACTGTCGGCTGGGGGCCCCCAATGTCCTCCAGGTAGATGTACCGGTCACAGGAACGCACCAGGGTCTCGGACACGACGGCGCGCCGTCCCGCTCCGATGACCAGCTTCCCCGCGGCGCGCAGCTTCCTGACCAGGGGGACGAAGTCCGTATCCGCTGAGGCTATCACAAAGGTGTCCACAGGTGACGTGAACAGCAGGTCCACCGCGTCTATTGCCAGGGAGATATCGCTGGAGTTCTTTCCGGACTTGGGCTGCTGAAAGTGGTGCACGGCCTCGATGCCAAGCTCCAAGGCCTGCCCCTGGTCCTTCCTCGCCTTGGACCAATCGGAGTAGGCCCGCTTGACGATGATCCTGCCGATGTCCGACACCTGGTCCAGCAACGGCTCGATAGGAGAGAGGCCCACGTTCTCGTAGTCGATGAGAACGGCTACTTGTGCCTCAGCCACAATGCATCCTCCAGACCGGCTCCATTAAGAATAGCAGAAGTGGCCCCGCGGGGCGATGAAGTGATGCGGCGGCGCGGGAGCCCGCGCCTGGCTAGCCCCTCTTGCGGGCCAGCGCACGGCGGGCGGCCTCGGCCACGTGGGCGGCGGTGAGTCCATATTTTTCCAGCAACTCAGCGGACTTGCCCGACTCGGCGTAGCGCGTAACGCCGACGAACTCCACAGGAACCGGGTACGTGCGAGCCACAACCCCCGCCACGATGCTTCCCAGCCCGCCGTGAATGAAGTGCTCTTCGGCGGTCACCAGCGCCCCCGTCTCCCGCGCGGCCCGCTCAATTGTCTCCTCATCAGTGGGCCGCAGGGTGTGCAGGTTGATGACGCGGCAAGATACGCCTGCGGAAGCCAGAAGCTCCGCCGCATCGAGGGCCGTGGGCACCATTGAACCGCAGGCGACGACAGTGACGTCATCGCCCTGGCGTTCGGTCTCTGCTACGCCAATCCGGAAGATGTAATCGTCGGAGTGGATGACCGGCGTGGCGGGCCGGTAGAGGCGGATGTACACGGGACCCGGCGCGACGGCGGCGGCGCGCACTGCCTGGGCTGTCTCGGGCCCGTCGGAAGGCGCGATGACCGTCATGGTGGGCAGACTGCACATCAGGGCCATGTCCTCGATGCTCTGGGCGGAGACTCCGTCCTCACCGGTCAGCAGCCCGGCGTGGGTGCACACGAGCTTCACGTTGAGTCGCGGCTGGGCGATGCCCACGCGGATCTGGTCAAAGGCGCGCCCGGTGCCGAAGACGGCAAAGGTGGAGCAGAATGGGACCTTGCCGCTGGAAGCCAGACCCGCGGCGGTGCTGAGGATGTGCTGCTCGGCGGGGCCAAAGTCGAAGAAGCGGTCCGGGAACTCCTTGGCAAAGAGGGTCGTGAACGTGGAGACGTTGAGGTCGCCACCCAGAACGACGACGTCCCGGTTCTCACGGCCCAAATCCACGAGGGCGTGGCCGTAAACTTCGCGGGTTGAAGCGGTGGCAGTTCCAACCAAGGAGCTTCTCTACGTCCTACGTCAGATTGTCATGATTCAAGCAGGCGCCAATCCGGCCGAAGCCGCTGCCAATGCCCCATCCGCCAGCTCCCGGAGGGCCAACTCAAGCTGCTCCTTGTTGGGGGCCTTGCCGTGCCACTCCGCGCTGTTCTCCATGAAGCTCACACCCTTGCCCTTGACGGTGCGAGCTATGATCACGGTGGGCTGGCCATGGCCGGGCCGGGCATCTTTCAAGGATTGAACCACGGCCCCGACATCGTGGCCGTCAATCTCCGATACGCGCCAGCCAAAGGCGCGCCACTTGTCGGCGAAGGGCTCTAGGTCCGTAACCTCCTCGGTGTGGCGGTCATTCTGCACGCCGTTCCGGTCCACGATGGCCACGAGGTTCTCGAGCTTGTAGTGGGCCGCCGCCATGGCCGCCTCCCAGATCTCGCCCTCCTCGCACTCGCCGTCACCCAAGAGGACGTAGACACCGGTCTCCCGACCGTCCAGGCGCGCCGCCAGGGCAGTCCCAACTCCGAATGAAAGCCCCTGGCCAAGGGAGCCTGAGGACATCTCCACCCCCGGCGTCTTCACATGGGCGTGACCTTGCAGCCGGCTGTTGATCTTGCGGAAGGTCTTGAGCTCCTCCACTGGAAAGTAGCCGGAGCGGGCCAGGGCGGTGTAGATGACGGGACAGGCGTGTCCCTTGCTCTCGATGAAACGGTCTCGATCAGGCCACGCGGGATTTGACGGGTCATGCCGCATGACGCTGAAGTAGAGCGCGGCCAGAATCTCGACGGACGACAGGGAGCCGCCTGGATGGCCGCTGCCGGCCTCGGCGATCATGGAAACGATGTCCCGCCGCATCTCCCTGGCGATGCCCTGGAGCTCCTGAACAGTGGGGGCGTTGCACTGAGGGTCGGAAGCAACGGACACAGCCACTGGAGAGGAGGCCGGGGTGGAGACCGGATGCTGTGCGTCTGACTGCGTTGCTGACATCGAAGCAAGTATAGATGGAAGCAATGACGGGTGTCTAGGGTTCCAGAGAGCATGTTCGGGTAGAATGAAGGCGTGATTATCGACGCACACACGCACATCTTCCCGCCGGCATTCCGGGAACAGCGGGACGAGCTGCTGCGCCGTGACCCCACCTTTGCCGAGCTCTACGCCAACCCTCGCGCGGCCCTGGCTTCCGCAGAAGACCTCATTGAAGCGATGGACAGCGCCGAAGTGGACCTGGCCGTGGCCGTGGGCATAGGCTGGTCCGACCCGGCGCTGGCAAGCCGGGCCAACGACTACCTCATTGAGGTTGTGGCGCGCCACCCAAGGCGGCTGGCGGGCTTCTGTGCAGTGGACCCAGCGTGGGGAGACGCCGCCCTGAAAGAGGTTGAACGGTGCCTGGCGGCGGGACTCACGGGCGTTGGTGAGCTGCACCCCGACACCCAGGGTTTCCATCTGGAAGACGAGGACTCGCTTGCAGGGTTGATGACCCTGGCGCAGACCAAGGGCATTCCGGTGCTGGTCCATGCATCGGAGCCCGTGGGGAACATCTATCGAGGAAAGGGGCGTGCGACCCCCCAGCGAGTCCTCCGCCTGGTCCAGGGCTTCCCCCAGACCACCATCATCTGCGCGCACTGGGGCGGCGGGCTTCCCTTCTATGCACTCATGCCAGAGGTGGCTTCAGCCCTGGCCAACACCTACTTCGATTCCGCAGCTTCTCCTCTCCTCTACCATCAGCGGGTATTCTCCGTGGCGGCCGAGGCCGTGGGGCCGGACAGAATCCTCTTTGCCTCCGACTTCCCTCTGGTGAAGCCCGAGCGCATCCTCGCTCAGGTGCGGGACAGCGGGCTCCCGGCGGCGGCGCAGGCGATGATCGCGGGCGGGAACGCCATGCGCCTGCTGGGGCTCGAGCAAGGGACCGCGGCCGCGGTCCCCAAACCCGGGCCATGAAGACCCTGCCGGACTACCTGGCCCACGGTCTGGACATCGTCTTTGTGGGTATAAACCCGTCCATCCCGTCGGCTCAACAGGGCCACTACTATGCCAACCCGCGTAATCGCTTCTGGCGCGCCTTCAACCTGGCTGGCCTGGCTCCGGAACCCCTTGGACCCGCCACCGACCACCGCGTCCTGGAGTTCGGCATTGGGTTCACGGACATTGTGAAGCGGCCCAGCGCCGGCGTGGCGGACCTGACTGCCCAGGATTTTCGTCAGGGCGAAGCCGTGCTTCAGCAGAAGCTGGCGAAGCATCAGCCCAGGGTTGTCTGCTTTCAGGGCGTCATGGTCTATGAGCGGTTCCTCCGGTACGCTGAGGGACTCAACGAGAAGGCGTCTCTCGGGCTGCAAAGCCGAGAGCGCGGGGGCTCGAGGCACTTCGTAGCGCCCAACCCCAGTCCCGCCAATGCCGCCGTATCCTTGGAGGCGTTGGCGGACTGGTACCGCCGGCTCAAGAGGCTCCGCGATGGCTCGTGAGCGCCCTGAGGAAGCTGTGCGGGCATTCATCGCTGTGGAGCTTTCCAGCGACGCCAGGCGGGTCCTCGGTCGGCTCGTCGAGTCGCTGCGCGGGCAGGACCTGCAGTGTCTCCGCCTCGTGAACCCCGATGGGATACACCTAACCCTCAAGTTCTTGGGTCAGGTACCGGTCGCCCGGCTGCATGCCGTAACTGCGGCCATGGACCGCGCGGCCGCCGGCGCCGCTCCCTTTGAGATAGAGCTGCGGGGCCTCGGCGGCTTCCCCAACCTGGAGGCGCCCAGGGTCCTCTGGGTCGGCATGGGCGGCAACCCTGCGCCTCTCGCGGAGCTCGCCGGGACCATCGATGGCGAGCTGGCACGTCTGGGATTCCCGGCGGAGTCCCGTCCCTTCGCGCCGCACCTGACCCTTGCGCGGGTCCGCGAGGGCACGCCGCATCACCAACGGAGCCGCGCCGGTGATGCGCTCCGGCAATTTGCAGGTCAGGAGCGGGCCCATCTGCCGGCGACGGGCATCAGCCTGATGCGCAGCGTGCTTCGTCCCGAAGGCGCGCGCTACACCCTGCTCCATCACGCCGCCCTTGGCGCCAGTTCCGCGAAGGGCTGAGTCGTCGTTCGCCTGCTCCCGTACGGGACCACGCGGGAGCAGGCTCTCTCCGTCCGGCGGTCCTATCTGACGGCGGGCGCGGCCTCTGCCCCGCGTTCGGCAGCCGCGGCGTCCGCCTTCCGGAAGTCTTCCTCGGTGAAGCCGTAGAGCTTCGCTCCCCCGTAGAGGATCTGCGCCGCCATCTCCCTGGGCACATTTCCCAGCAGGTTGCTGGAGACATTGGGGAAGTTGGAGTCGAAGTGGGGATAGTCCGTGGAGATGCACATCCGGTCGGCGCCGATGAGCCGGGCGGTGAACTCGATCTCCGGCTCGCTGCCCTCGACGGCGGCCCAGCAGTTTCGCTGGAAGTACTCCTTGGGCGTCAGCGTCAGGTACGGCGCGTGGGAGTCGCGGTAGTTGGCATAGTCCCACTCGATGCGGCTCAGCAGACCGGGCGCCCACGAGTTCTGGGCCTCCAGGAAGCCGACGCGCAGCTTCGGATGGAACTCGTACACGCCGCCAATGATCTGTGCGATGAGGGACTGCTGCATCTCAATCCAGTGGCTGGCGACGTGGCGGTAGAAGCGATTCTCGCCATACAGCGTGTTCATGTGGGAGTACCACGCCCCCGTGCCCTCGTGAAAGCCCCACGTGACGTCCAGGTCCTCATGCATGGTGTAGAGGGGGTCCCAGTAGTTGGAGTGCCAGAAGTGTCCGTTGACCAGGTTCGGGCGAATGAAAGACCCCACGGCGCCCAGCTCTCGAACGCACCGGAGGAGCTCCTGGCACGCCAGGTTCACGTCGTGCATGGGCAGCATGGCGGCGAACTTCAGCTGGTCCGGGCTGCGCTGGCAGAACTCGTGGATCCAGTTGTTGTAGGCCTCGCAGAGGGCCAGAGAGAGCAGGGGGTCCATGTCGTCCCGCGCCAGCAGGGCCAGGCCGCCGGTGGGGAAGAGGACCGCGATGTCGACCCCCTCCATCTCCAGGGCCATGACCTGCGCTTCGGAGTCATAGTCACGCTCAATGGCGAAGCCCAAGCGTCCGGTGGCGGCGGAGCGGGACGCCGATAGCTGGCCCGTGGCGCTGCCCAGAATGGGCGCGCCGGGGGCTCCGGCGCTGGAGCGCTTCCGGTACTGCTGGAGGTCTACGTCCATGGACGTGGGAAGCCCATCGATGATCCAGCCGCCGCGGCGCAGCTTGCCATTGGCGCTTACCACGGTGGTGACCCTGGACTTGAAGGCAGGGTCCAGATACCTCTCAAAGAGGTCTCCCGGCTCCTGAATGTGCATGTCGCAATCGACGAATCTGAGTCCGTCTTTCATAGCGCCCTCCCCTGGATTCCGCCAAGCTGCTGACGGAGCCGATTGTGGAAGCGTCCCCCGACGCTGTCAAGGGAGCGTGGCCGAGGGAACGCCGAGCTACATACGAACTCGCCCGCGCGTTGCTTGTCGGGGGGGATAGGCTTGTGATATCATTCGCAAATAAGGAAATTGGCTTGGGAGGAGGCTTCAGTGGGTACGGAGGCACTTATCGATTGTCGCCAGTGCGGCACCGGCAACCTGGTCCCCCTTTCTGACTTTGGAAGTCAGGGGGCGCCCATTCACTACAAAGCCTGGGTCTGCACGAATCCGGGTTGTGGATTCAACATCAAGATCCGTAACGGGGACGTCTACTGCAACGAGCCCATCAACGACGGGACGAACCACATGGCCCGGGCACGATAGACCAGAGTGCCACCAAGGCATTGAGGCCGTGCGTTGCAGCGCGTAGTTCCTTGGGTACACTCTTCCGTTCCCCTCGTTCACTAGGAGTGAGATGGGTGAGGTGTCTCCCCAGTCAGAGAGGGAGATGGCAGATCACCGGGCGCGTGTGCTTACTCGTGAGGGGCGCTGGCGGCTGGTTGGCTCGGTCGCCCTGGCGCTTGGCGCCCTGCTCCTCGTCGTAAACGGTGTTTACTTCGGGTATGCTGCCTACGCCCGCAATCAGGTGGGGGACATATCCGTACGGGTGCCGGAGCCCCAAGCAACTGCCGTGGCGCCTCAGGCGCCGTCCGTTTCCGGCCAGGCGACCCCCATGGCGGACCAAGGCCGTGGCGCGGGCGCTATTGTCCCCATGATGCTCCCTGCCTATGAGGATGCTGATGCCCTGGAAAGGGCGCCAGAGCAGTTCCCCAAGCCCGAGGGATTTCGTCCCGTAACGCCGGAAGACCTCTTAGTGCACAGGACTTTGCCCCCGTCCCACCTCAGCATTCCCGCCCTCGAGCTGGAATCGGACGTTCGCGGGCTGCGCATCCTGGACCTGGGCGACGCCCGGACCTACGAGACCCCCGACAACGTAGTGGGCCATATCCCAGAGAGCGCCAACCCCGGCGGGAGGGGCAACGTCTGGCTCTTCGGCCACCTGGAGAGCCCCATTCGCGGCGAAGGCTCCATCTTCCGCAGACTGCCCGAGGTCTACGACCTGCTGACAGAAGGTCACGACGTCTACGTCGTCGTGGACACCGGCGATGGTGGATTCCTGTATATGGTGGAGAGCTTCCGAAAGATCCACGGCGACGATCTTGAGCTCTACAAGGCCGAGGACTCCGTGGTGACCCTGGTCACCTGCTGGCCCCGCTTTGTCTATGACGAGCGCATTCTGGTCACGGCGGAGCTGGTGGGGATAGCGGAGGACGGCCCGGCTGCCTGAAACGCGCCGCGCGCCTTGCAGCCAACAAAAAGGGAGGGGGGCTGAACCCCCCTCCCTTTTCCGTCATCTGTCGCCGTTGTCTACCGGGCGATCCCGTGCTTCTCCTTGAGGTACTCCCGCATGATGGACGTCTGTCCGGTCTTGCGGCACTCCTCCTCGAAGAGGCCCAAGACGCGCGGGTCTTCGTCCTCGTACTCCACCTGGATGCCGCCCTCCTTGATGGAGACATCCGCCTTGGGGGCGCCCCTGCGGCTGTCCAGCACCGGGTACCTGGAACCGCCGGAGTAGAGGGCAAGGTAGCGGGACGGCCTGTCCGCGGTATTGAAGTGCTGATGATAGGTCGGCCCGTCCGGCGGAGCGAACAGGGTCCCGAACTTCCAGTCCACCCGCACGGAGTTGGTCGGATCCTGGTCCTCCAGCCACAGCAGGCTGTAGCCGTGTCCACCGGCGCACCAGATGTGCGCGCCGGCATTGTGCCGGTGACCCTTCTTGTAGGTGCCCTGCGGAAACTCGGAGATGTGGCCCTGGACGGTGCTGCCGGCAATGATGAAGGTCACGTTGTTGCCGCCCGCGCCGCGCTCGTGCCACATGGGCAGGGCAAAGTTGTACAGGTCGGGCACAAAGTTGGTCTCCCACTGGTGGCGGCCCGGCTGCACCGGGAGGAACTCGCCCTCGCCCCGGTAGAACCGCTCTTCCTTCGCCCGATCGTCAAACGCGAAGTCGTTGTTGTAGATGAAGTCGGTGTTGTGGGTCAGGTTCAGGTAGATGGGCAGGTTGGTGATGGCGGCGAAGCGGGCCGGCTCTGTGCCGGACCCGTTGAAGTGCTGGTGCTTGGCGTTCAGGGGGATGCCAAAGAGAGCGCCGGCCGCCCACTCGAACGTCTGCTTCGAACCGCCGGGCAGCTCGATGGTCGTCGCGCCGCGCCCGGCAACCACGTGGATGAGCTCGTCGTGCATGTGGCGTTCGGGGTTCAGCTGCCCTCCGGGTGGGATCTCGGCGACGTAGGTGTTGCAGATGTCGCCCCGGCCCACCAGGTTCACGTAAGCGCCGGTGCCTCCCATCCGCGCCCAGGGCTCCAATTCCAGCGTGAGGCAGTCCACGCTGTACTCGTTGTAGATGGGAACGCCTTCCGTCTTGATGAAATCCATGTACGGGTCGAGCTGATAGTATGACTCCAGCGGCTTCTCGGTCGCATTCGCAGTCCCTGGTGCGGTGGCCATATAGTCTCCTCCTTCATATTGCTGCGCCTGTGTTAAATCGGCGAACCACAGGACATCTTATGGAGTCCCAACGGGTCTGTCAAGCCGATATTGTTGTCATTGTTCAATGATTTGGTCAGTGGGTAACTGGTCAATGAAAATGTCAGTCTATGAAAGGACTGACGTTGACTACCAGAGAGCAAGCCCGGATACAGGTGTTGAACGGTGTGATCGAGCGGAAGGTGTTGATGGCTGAGGCGGCCGAACTGATGAGGGTGAGCGAGCGCCACGCGTGGCGACTGCTGGCGGCGTATCGAAAGGAGGGAGCTGCCGGGGTGGCTCACGGAAACAGGGGCAGACGGCCGTCGACCGCCACAAGCCCGGAGACGCAGGAACAGGTGACGGCGCTAGCCAAGGGCCGCTACGCCGGCTTCAACCACTCGCATCTGACCGAGCTGTTGGCCGAGCGGGAGGGCGTCGATCTGTCCCGCTCCACCGTCCGGCGGGTGCTGCTGGCGGGCGGTGTTCGGAGTCCCCGCCGCCGCCGAGCGCGCAAGCGCTATCTGCGCAGGGAGCGCTACCCCCAGGAGGGGATGCTGCTGCAGATCGACGGGAGCAGGCACGACTGGTTGGAGGGTCGGGGACCCCGCCTGACGCTCATCGGGGCCGTGGACGACGCCACGGGGACGGTCCCCTTCGCCCTATTCAGAGAACAGGAGGACGCCCACGGCTACTTGCTCATGCTCAAGGAGATCATCGACCGCCGCGGCGTGCCGATGGCCCTCTATAGCGATCGGCATAGCATCTTCCAGCGCTCGCCCCGGGAGTCGGAGAGCCGGGACGAGCAGCTTCGGGGCCGGCGCGAGCCCACGCAGTTCGCCCGGGCGCTCGAGGAGTTGGGCATCGAGCTCATCATGGCCCATACACCCCAGGCGAAGGGTCGCGTGGAGCGCGCGTGGGACACCTTCCAGGACCGCCTGGTCTCGGAGATGCGCCTCGCGGGCGCGGCGACCATCGAGGAGGCCAACCGGATGCTCGGGGACTTCCTGCCGCGATACGATCGGCAGTTCGGCGTGGCGCCGGCCCAGCGGGAACCGGCCTATCGCCCACTGCCGCCGGGCGTCTCCCTTGATGCGGTCCTGTGCTTCAAGTACCTACGCACCGTGGCCAACGACCACACCATCCACTTCAACGGCGCCGCGCTGCAGGCGCTCCCCGATGGGCGCAGGACCAGCTACGCTCGGACCCGCGTCGAAGTCCAAGAGCGGCTGGACGGCAGCATCGTGGTCGTCCACCAGGGCAGGACCGTGGCCACAGCGCCGGCCCCCGCCGGGCCCGTCGCGCTCAGGGCCCGCACCGGCCGCCGCTCCAACGGTCAGCTGCCAGCCGACTCGCCAGCCCGACCTGCCCGTGACGGTCACCGCGCACCGGCAACTGCTCCCCGTCCCCCGGCGAAGACCACGGCCCGCATCCCCACCAAGCCAGCGCCCAACCACCCCTGGAGGAGAGCGCTACTGACATAATCATTGAACAACAACCCTGACGAATCACTGGACAACGACAGCCGAGCCTCCCCGCAATGTGTGAGGAGAGCGCGGGCGGCTACGGGGCCAGGCTTGGTCCTACGTCGGGACCGCTGTGGGTCTTCTGGGCGCCCAGGACGAGCATGACGCCGGAGGCGAGGAGCGCTGATACGGCGCACGCAGCGAAGGCAGGGAAGTAGCTGCCGGTCCTGTCGAAGATGAACCCGCTTATCACGGGCCCCCCCACGAGACCGAACATCTGCACGCCGTCCATGCTCCCGGATATGGACCCGTATGCCCTACGGCCAAAGTACTCCCCGCGAATGGCGTACATGAGCGGCACCCCGCCGCCCCATCCCACGGCGTAGAAGAGCACAAAGAAGACGATGTGCCACCAGGCGCTCACGTAGGCGAGGACCAGGCTGCCCAGACCCACCAGGCCCATGGTGACCGCCGCCACGTAGCGCTTCTCGACATGGTCCGCCAGCCACCCGAACCCCAACCGCCCCACGACGCTGGTCGTGGCCGACAGCCCCAGGATCGTCGCCGCGACCTCGGGGGCGGTGCCGGCGCCGATGAGGTACGGCACCATGTGGACGCCCACGGCGCCGACGGCGAACTGCCGGAGGCCGAAGGCCAGGGCCAGCGACCAGAACACACGGGTGCGCAGCGCCTGCCTCAGGGTGTAGGTTGCCTCCGCCCGTGCCCGCACATGTGACTGTATGCGGCGCCGCCTGGCGCTCGGCCGCGAGCTCCGTGCGGCCATCGGGCCGCAGGCCGTACTCCTCCGGCCTTCGACGGAGCACGGTGGCGATTGGCAGCCCCACGCACCAGACGACGACCCCCACGATGGCCGCAGCATTCCGCCAGCCCAGGCGCGCGATGAGCCACCCCAACCCCGGGACGAAGACGCCGCCCAGTCCCGTGCCGGAGCTCATCAACCCCAGGGCTATGCCCCGCTTCTGCACGAACCAGTTGTTCGTGACCACCAGGGTCGGCACACGGATGCCTACGGACACACCCAGAGAGACCACCAGCACAAAGACCAGATAGAAACCCAGAAAGGTATCGACCCGGCTCAGGAGGAGGTACCCCACCCCGGTGACCCCAACACCGATGACCATCATGCGCCGGGGCCCGAACCTGTCGGATAGGTAGCCTCCAACCGGCCCCAGCAGCCCCCCCTCCACCTGGGAGACCGAGTAGGCGCTGGCCAGCGCAGCCCTGCCGATGGAGAACTCCCGGGCCAGTGGGAGGAAGAAGAGACCGAACCCCTGCCAGTACACCGACCCGGCCAGGGCCAGCGCGCCCATGGAGGCGACAACGATCCACCAACCGTAGTACATGCCTGCCAAACGCTGTCGCAAAGAGTGATGTACCTCGTTCCTATCTGAGAATGCGTAGCGCTGCATGGTCAAGTATACCTACAGGAGGGGCGCACAATCTGGTGACGAACAGGATACGCGGCGCGGGCGCCCAGTGGTCTATACTGGCGCCAGAGTGCAGGCGCGGCGAACGGAGAGCCGGGCGCCATCGACAGCCTTGCCGCCTGCTGCTACCATCAGGAGCCAGGGACCAGCATGACCGTAGCCCAAGAGCACCCACCCCAGCGCGTGAGCCTCTCCTTCGGGTTCTTGGCGTTCCTGGGCGTCCTGGCGTTGCCGTTCCTTGTAGCCATTGGGGTGTACGCGGGAGCCTGGATTGTATCCGGCGACGTATACGCCGCTCAGGCATCGCCGGGAACCGTGGGCGCGGCAGACTGGCAGCATGCGCTGGTGGGCATCTGCCCCCTGCACTGAATGACAGAGCCGCGGATGTGGAGGGACTGAGACATGCTTACCCAAGAAGAGACTGATTTCCTCTGCCGTGTTGGCCCGGGCACACCCATGGGGGACCTGATGCGGCAGTACTGGCTGCCGGTGACCTACTCATGGGAGCTTGAACCCAACGGCCAGCCCCAACGCGTCCGTGTTCTCGGGGAAGACCTCCTCGCTTGGCGCGACACAAACGGCACGCCAGCATTCACCGAGCAACGCTGCGTCCATCGCGGCGCCAGCCTCTACTTTGGACGCAACGAGGAGTGCGGGCTGCGGTGCGCCTACCATGGGTGGAAGTACGACGCCGACGGCAATTGCATCGACATGCCCAACGAGCCGCCCGAGAGCAACTTCAAGAGCAAGGTCAGGCTCACGGCCTACAAGGGCGCGGACTTCGGCGGCGTCACCTGGATATACATGGGAGAACAGCAGAAGGACCCCCCGGGCGTCCCCCAGTTCGAGTGGGGCCAGGTGTCCGAAGAGAACCGGCGCCACTATCGCAAGGCGGTGTACCAGTGCAACTGGATGCAGGCGCTGGAAGGTGAGATGGACACCACTCACGTCTACTTCCTGCACAGCCGGCTCTCCAGCGACCTTCCGTCCAAGTACGGCACCTGGCTCCCCGAGCGCTCGGCAGAGTTCCACATAGAGAACGCCGCCTTCGGTCTCACCTACGGCGGAGAGCGAAAGCGCGATGACGGCAACTCCTATTGGCGGACCTCCCACTTCCTCTTCCCCATATACGGCATGTTTCCCGCCACCGAGAGCCGTGTGCCCCTCTCCATCTACGTCCCCATCGACGACGAGCACACGCTGCACTTCGGCTTGGAGTGGCATCCGTCGGAGCCGATTCCGGGGTCCCGGTGGCCGGTGGGGAACCTCCCCGATGAACCGGGTGCCCTGTCCGACGGCATGGGCCCAATGAAGCCGGAGCAGAAGGGGAAGTTCTTCGCCAACTGGTGGCCGGAGGTCTGCCCGGAAACAGACTTCTACATGGACCTGGATGCCAAGAAGTCCAAGAGCATCACCGGCATGCCCGGAGTCCGTATTCAGGATGAGGCCATTGTGTGGAGCATGGGGCCCATTTTGGACCGGACGCGGGAGCACCTGGGCGCGGCCGATGCAACCATCATTCGGGTGCGCCGCCGCCTCATGGACGCGGCTAGGGCGCTCCGGGAGGATGGCACGCCGCCGCCCGGAGCAGAACAGCCGGAACTCTACAAGGTCCGCTCGTGCCAGGCCGTTCTCCCGCCTGACTCCAACTGGCTCGAGGCCCTGGGCGACTGGCACTACGCCCGCAGCACCAGCTATCCCGACACCCTGGTCAGAGGGTCCGTGGACCGGTGACCCGACGAACTTGAGCCGTCGCCTGGACCTCCCTGGAGTTGACGGACGCGGGTTGAGCAAGCCGTCCCTCCGGGTTGTCTCCCGCCGTATGGTCAGGCAGCTCACTCCGGAGGTCCCGCGCAAGTGACCGGTAAGGCGCGGCCGAAAACGGAGCAGCGGGGTCCGGCCCCTGTACCGGGCCTTCCACGGCTGTGGCCTTCCCATCGGCTCTACTACGGATTGGCCATCGTTGCCGTCGGCTTCGCTGCGTCCTTTGCCGAGGTGCCGGTCAACGGCCCCGTTATCGGTGTCTTTATCACGCCGATACAGGACGAGCTCGGCTGGTCTCGCTTCACCCTTGCCCTGGGTTTCACCGTCGGAAGCACAGCGGGCGCGTTGAGCTCTGCCGTTGTCGGACGTCTGGTGGACCGCTACGGCCCCAGGGTTGTTGTCACCATCGCCGGCGTCCTTATCGCCTGTGCCCTGGTTGGACTGTCGGCTATCCAGGAGCCATGGCAGTTCTGGGCGTTCTTTGGCCTCGGCCGGGGCTCGGCGATAGCAGGTGTGGGAATCGGCACCTCGGTTGCAGTTGGCAAGTGGTACTTCCGGCAGCGGGGCCGCATGACGGCCATCAAGGCCATAGGCCACCGGATCGGGCAGGTCGTGCTTCCACTGGTGACCGTGGCCGTGATGGCAGTGTCGAGCTGGAGGACCGCGTTTCTTGCCGGCGCCGGAATAGCGGCGGTCCTGATCGTGCTGCCGGCGGCGTTTCTCCTTCGAAGGCAGCCGGAGGACTTCGGATTGGCCCCAGACGGGGCGGAGCAGGAGCAGGCGCGCCGGGAGTCTGGGCGAGAAGTCTCGTGGACGCTTCAGGAGGCGCGCCGGACGCGATCGTTCTGGCTTGTCGTCGCATTCATCGTCGGCGGCCCCTTCGTACTCGGCGCGACGAACTTCCACATGGTGGCCAACTTTCAGGACCGGGGCCTCTCGGACGCTCTCTCGGTCAGCGTGCTCTCGGTGTTCGCGGCGGTCTCCGCCCTGTCGCTCCTACCCATCGGTCTCCTGGTGGAGCGCATTCACGTACGGCACGGCGCCATGATGATGTCCGTACTGCTGGTGGCGGCGATGGCTCTCCTCAGTGTGGCCGACACATACCCCCAAGCCCTGGCGTTCGCGGTCTTATTCGGCATCGCCACCGGTTTTCGCGGCATCGTCGACTCGCTGCTGGTCGTCAGCTACTTCGGTCGGGAGTCTCTGGGCACGATCAGGGGGTTTGTCCGCGCCTTTACCATCATTGGCACCATTGGCCCCCTCTTCGCCGGATATACGCGCGACGTTTCCGGGAGCTACACCACCACCTTCCTCTTCTTCGCGGCCGTGGCGGTGCTGATGTTCACGGCAATCTTCTTTGCGACGCCGCCCCGGAAGCCGGGGGAGAACGCTGCCGTCGACGGCACAGGAGCAACCCGCGAGGCTGTCTAGCGCGCCCGGCCATCGTGCCAAGCCCTGAAGCTGGACGGCCCTGCCGCCGACGGACCTATCCGTGCCGCCGCAGCCAGTACTCCAGGCTATCCACTACCGCCAGCCAACTCGCCTCGATGATGTTGGCGGACGCGCCCATGGTCTGCCACGTGTCGTTGCCGTCCGTGGACTCCACCAGCACGCGGACCGCGGCCCCGGTACCGGAGCCCTGGTCCACCACACGCACCTTGTAGTCCAACAGCCGGACTGCCGCCAGGCTGGGGAAGTCCTGGAGCAGGGCCTTGCGCAGCGCTCCGTCCAGCGCGTTCACCGGCCCGTTGCCGACGGCGGCCGTGTGCCGGACTTCGGACCCCACCTTGACCTTGACCGTGGCCTCCGACAGCGGATCGTCGCCCTCGCCGGGCCGTCGGTGCTGCTCGACCAGGATCATATAGTCCACCAGCTCAAAGGGGGCGGCAGTGTCCTCCAAAGCGCGGCGGACCAGGAGCTCGAAGGACGCCTCGGCGCCCTCGTACTGATACCCCTGGCTCTCCTTCCGCTTGATCTCCTCTATGAGCGCCACCGCCTGCTCGCGGGTGCATTCAATGTTCAGCCCCAGCTCCTTGACCTTATAGGCAATGTTTCCCCGTCCTGCCAGCTCCGAGATCAGCATCCGGGTGGCGTTGCCCACGGTGACGGGGCGAATGTGTTGGTAGCTGTCCGCCACCTTGGCCACCGCCGACCCGTGCAATCCACCCTTGTGGACAAAGGCGCTGTTCCCCACGTAGGGTTGGGCGCTTTGGGGGGGCATATTGGCGACCTCGCTGACGTAGCGGTGCACATCGGTCAGGCGCCCCAACTGCTCGTCCGTCAGGCACGGGATATTCATCTTGAGCTTTAGATTGGCGGCCACCGAGAGGAGGTTTGCGTTGCCGCATCGCTCGCCGTACCCGTTGATCGTCCCCTGGACCTGGACCACACCGGCATCCACCGCAGCCAAGGCGCTGGCGACAGCCACGTCGCAATCATTGTGGGTGTGGATGCCGAGGTCCACTCCCACCGCGCGCTTCACCTGCCCTACGATCTCCGTGAGTTGGCCGGTGAGCGTACCGCCGTTGGTGTCGCAGAGCACGACTACCTCTGCCCCCGCCTCCGCGGCAGCCTCTACGCACCGGAGTGCGAAGTCCTGGTCCGCCTTATATCCGTCGAAGAAATGCTCTGCGTCGAAGAAGACCCGCCGGCCCTGGCTCCGCAGGTAGGCGACCGAGTCGGCGATCATTGCCAGGTTCTCTTCCAGGCTCGTCTCCAAAATGCGGGTGACATGCAGGTCCCATGTCTTGCCCACCAGCGTCAGCACCGGAGCTTGCGAGTCCAGCAGCGCTTGCAGATTGGGGTCCTGGTCCGGGGCGACCCCTGCCCGGCGCGTGCTCCCGAAGGCCGCGATGGTTGCGTTGACCAGGGGCAGCGATCGCACTCTCTGAAAGTACTCTCGCTCCTTGGGGTTGGAGCCGGGCCAACCCCCTTCGATGTAGCCGACCCCCAGCTCATCCAGCTTCCGAGTGATCTTCATCTTGTCGTCAACGGACAGGGAGATGCCCTCGTGCTGGGCGCCGTCCCTGAGAGTCGTGTCGTAGAGATGGACCGTCGCCATGTCGCTTCTCCTAGCCCGGGCACAAAAAAACCCGCCCCTCAAAGGGACGGGTCTCATCGCCCGTGGTACCACCCTTCTTCCCCGGCAGCCCGGAGCACTTGGCGAGGCGCAGGCACGCCTCTGTCCTTGCTAACGGGTGACAGGCCCGCCCCGGTCTACTGTGACCTTTCAGGAAGGACAGTTCGGCGGGGAGCTCTGGAGGGATCTTCGGCGGGGCCTGCAACGTCCGCTTCCACCGCACCGGACTCGCTGGGTAGAGGCGTACCGCCTACTCGTCTCCGTCTTCGCCATTGCTCGTCAGAGTAGCACGAGGCTGGACCAGGGTCAAGCCAGCCCGCGGCGCTGGGAGCGCCATTCTCAGGAGGGCATGTTGGTGCAGACCGATGGGGGCCGCCACGGCAGGGTGAAGGGTCGCGGCCCCTGCCTGGCGCTCATCAGGGTCGTGGACGACGCCTCCGGCGTCTGCCCGGACCGACGTCAAGCTCCCCTAGCCACTCGGCGAAAGATTCAGTAGAATCTAGCTTCGAGTCATGGGGCTGTAGCTCAGTTGGGAGAGCACCTGCTTTGCAAGCAGGGGGTCGGGGGTTCGAGTCCCCCCAGCTCCACCAGGTCTCAATGAAATCGAAAGGCTTTACTCTGTGGTTCGTTCCAGACCTGCAATTCGTTAGCATCCGATCTCATAAGAGATACCCTCCTAGGAGAAGATACAGGCTTGTCAGATAGACTCGCCGGAGAGGTTTAGCGTTGTACAGACACGCTTCAGAAGTTCTTAGGAAGAAGATTCTGCCCTACGTCGTTGGCGTCCATGGCTTGGATGTCCCATACCCCGCTACATTGATCCGCGAAAGTGTTCCTATTTCAGAATCGGGGTCGGTTATCTTTCGGCTGGATGAGCGGGGTTCGTTCATAGCGGAGTATTTCGCTTACGATGTTCATCCGTTTGAAGTAGCGTACTTGTCTCAGGGTCTAAGTGAAGAGGTTACATCTGTCCGTCTTGTCGATACTGGAGTAGAGCTCCCTGTACGTTTTGCTAATTCAAGCCGCAAAACTAGCACGATTTATAATCACGTCCAAATGCCGTCAGTGGGTGCATTCGAATGTGGCGTCTCCGGATGGATTGGCGATTCCTCTGTGGAGATGAAGTTGGCGGTCTTGGCCTTGGATGGATGCGCGGTTCTGCCTTTGCTATCACTGGGCGAGAGGTCTTTTTTGGGAGTTGAGGAAGGGGAGCATGGACTCCAGTTTCCGTCCTACTACGATAGCCGAACGTCCGAGGTCGTACAGTTGGCTGCATGTGGTTGGGAGGTGTCCATCCATTCGTTTTCGGAGGACAGAAGAGACAGCCTTAGTGATGAGCCTCCGTATTCAATTTCTATCAGGAGGTCCGAAGGCTCTAATTTTCAGCTATCTGGACAATCAGAAGTCCTACGCTTATTGGCTCTCCTCTTGTCTTTTTCGTCGGAGAGATGGGTTCAGTATTCAACGATATATGGGCAGATGCCCGGAGCTCGTCCTGATGTCGTGAACAGGGCGTTCGTTGGCCGGTTCGCATCTCGCGGGTGGAGTCAAAAGCAGAAAGTGTCCATGCCTGAGTTGAGGGACTGGCCCGTATTATTCAAAGGATTGTGGGACTCTAAAGAGTCGCATCAGATGCGTTCGGCTCTTACCCATCTCGTCTCGTGTGGTGACCGCTCTGAGCACGGCTCCTTTAGTTATCAGGATTTGGTTGATGCAGGTGGGGCCTTAGAGGCCGCTGTGCGACTATGGAATGACCTTCCTCCCAACCACCGCTTTTTTGGTGGAGAGAAAGCAGATTCACTCAAGTCTCAGTTGCCTCGGGTAGTCAAGGAGTTTCGGATGGCAGGTCGTATGCTAAACCGCGATGAGGTGTATAAGGTTGTTCTGCAAGCGTATAAGTATAGGAATCCGCTTGCTCATGGCAGTGGAGGCGAATTCCACCGTTCTGGGGATGGCGAAACAGAAAAGCTGTTTGCTCATCAACAGTACCTATACTATCTAGCACGTCTGTTGGTTCTAGCTAAGCTTGGTGGCAGTTCGGGGCATCCAGGGCTTCCTTTTTGTGCTCCGCAATTGGTAGACGCGTAGTAGGACTTCGGCGATGATCGATGGCCGAGCTCTGGCGGAGGCGGAGGGTGGGGGCCTGCCCTTTCCCGTCGGGGAGTATAAGGAACGTGTGGAGAGGGTCCGGCGGGAGATGGCTCGTCGGGAGATCGACCTTCTCTTCGTCTCGTCTCCATCCAACATCACTTACCTGACGGGTTACGACATGATCTGGTACTACCTGACCAGTCCTGTCGGCGTAGCCGTCCATGCCGAAGCCGGGCAGACCCTCTTCTTCGAAGTTCCCTACCATAAGGTGACCGTCGAGTGGCACGCAACCGCGGGGCAAGCGTTGCCCAGGGTGATGTGCTGGCATTCGTGGATGCGGATGTCACTGTGCCGACCACGCCTCTCGAAGCGATCCATGAGACGACGAGCGATCCCGCCTGCCTCGGTGGAGGTGTGGGGGTGGAGTACCGACCCCAACGACTGGTCATCAGACTGTATCTGCGATGTCGGCAGCAGCTCGCGCGACTCACAGGGATGGTCCAGGGGACCACGCAGTTCTGCCGCAGGAGCGCATTAGAGAGTGCCGGAGGGTACGACGAGAGTGCTTGGATTGGCGAGGACATCGACTTCTTCTGGAGCCTGAAGAAGCTGGCTAAGGAAACGCGCCAGAGCGTCCAGATTGTGCGGAGTCCGAGGGTGCTGCCATCGAGTCGGCGTTTCGACAAGCTGCCAGTCTGGAAGGTACTGCTGTTTACCAATCCGCTCTTCATCACGCTGTTTCGCTGATGGAAGGCGGTGTGGGCGGACTGGTACAAGCGACCCATGCGGTAGGTCACGATGATCGCCGTTCACCAAAGAGATAGGAAAACCCTATGATCGCTATCTCCAGCATAGGCTCCCTGTTGGGGGCTTCGGCGGCGGGCTTTTGGCAGGCTACAGTCTCAGCCACATCTCGAAGACGGTTCTGTCTATCGTCAAGATAGGCCCACTTTGTTTGTCCTAAGCAGACTTAAGTCAGAACTGCTCTGCTCGATATCACTGTTCTCCTGGGGCCGGGTTTATAGCTAGTGAGCCGGTGGAACCCAGGGGACGGAGGAGCTGGACATAGATATCGCTCTCCACAACGAGGGCCCCGGCCCAGCATGGGCCATGGGCGTGAAGGAGGGCGACGTCGCCGTCATCAGCGGACGCCCAGGGGGTACCTACTTCCCTGAGGTGGACGCCGACTGGTACCTCATCGGTGGGGACGAGGCTGCGTTGCCCGCCATGGGCACCCTCCTCGAAGCGCTGCCGTCCTCCATACGCGGCTATGTCCTGGCGGAAGTGCCGGACGCGGACTGGGAGCTGGAGTTGGGGGGCGGCGGCCGGGCTGCAGATACGGTGGCTGGACCGCCGGGCGGGAGAGTCCTGGCAGAACTCCCGCACTTCAACTGTCATGCGGTCCACAATGGCCGCATCCTCCGCTTCCCTATCCCTCCGCTCCACGACCTGGCGAGTGCGTTCCTCCGCTTCCTCCATGCCGGGTGCGCTGGTCCCGGAGGCCTGGGGACTGCAAACAACTTCCTCGATGAGCCGCAGGTGGACTTCGGTGGCCCACGGGATGTTGGGGTCCAACTCGGCGATTCCTTGCGGTAGAAATGTCACCCGCTGTTCCCTCCTTCCGCCAACGCCCTCATCCCTTCCGTCGGGCGGCGCCAGAGAGCCACGAGGTCGCCTTGAACCTACGCCGCCTCGCTTGCGTGCCTCAGGGCGCCCGGGAGGACGGCGCGGGCGAGGCGGCGGCCCGGCCGGCAGCGGACGGCGGAGCGCACCACCTCGCTCCGCCGGTCCATCGCCCACTCACGGAGACCGGGCATGGCACCGGCGTAGCCGTACGGCAGCGCCAGAACCCCCGCGCACTCACTGGCACCCATCCGGCTCTTCGCCCGCATGGAACGAGGGTATGCCTGGGTCTGCCCCACTCACAATGGGTGCATGTCACGAGCCGCCTGCCTTGTCCATGGGAAGGCGCCGGCCTGCCGTCGCCACCCGCCGCTGGTCCACAGTGCCAACACAAGCAAGAGCAGAGCGTGAGCCCCGGGGCTGGGGGAACCCGGAGGGCCATTGCGCCCGGGGATGGGATGTGCGGGCAATGGCTCCCCTCTACGTGGCGGGAGGCCCTCCCCGGCGGCGGTCTACGGGCCTGCCCAATAGGGTGCCTCCGGTGTGGCGTCATGCACGCGCAGGAACTCCGTGGGCACTATGACCCGCCGCACGGCGGATGCGCCGTCAGGCCTCAAGCATGCGCCGAAGTAGTGCTGATGGTGTCCCGTAGGCCGGTGGGAGGGGCAGGTGACGCAGGTGGACCTCCCCAATTCGGCGAGACGCGTGCAAGGTGGTCGTGTTGTCGGGATTGAGGGCGAGAGCGGCCGTCAGGTATCGGTAGGCCCCATAGATGCGCCCGGGCTACCCAAGGCCCAACGTAGTCCACCTTGCGCCGGGGGGCCTAAGGGGATTGTGGACAGTACATCTTTGAGTTGGTGGTGGCCCTATGAGCTCACCAGAAATGGTTACACAAAGGTTACAGTGGCTGACATGGCCGATGGATCGGCTACCTACTGCGAAGAGGGGGGTGCAGATGGCGACAATACCGTCCACCGCTCCGCGGAACGGTCTCCGTCCCTGGGGTGGTCGTCGCCGTGCCAGCGGGTCAGTTTCCTGCGCCAGCGCGGGGCGTCAGAGAACTCGAGGCACACCTGCCAGTAGGCCGCCTGCTTGTGACCGGATCGGAACCAGTCACGGTCGTCGCCGCACGAGGCCATGAAGTCGTACCTGGTCTGCCAGCGGCAGGGCCACCGCTCCATCGAGGGGTTGGCCCGCATGGCGTCCTTTGCGAGGTCCGACGGGTCCGCCAGCAGGCTGGGGCCCGGTCCAAAGAGGCCAGCCGGTCGCTGAGTCATCGGGCGGTTCATCAGATGCATGGCCCAAGCCTTCCCTCGTCTATCGGCAGGTCTCCGGGCCAGCAGGCCACGAAAGCGCCGCGTTGTGCGCCAGAGCTGTCCCCCAACCATCATGGGACGTTTGCTCGCCGCTGTGGCGGGGCATGGCGCCCCGGTACTGCTGGGTGACCCGGCGGCCGTTGAGAGCCAGGGTCACGACCCGGCCGGCCAGTACTCCATCTCCGCTGCTGCCATCTGTCTGCGCTCCTTTCCTGCTGGCAGGGTCTAGACCATTCCGTTCCGCTGGCCCGTCGGGGCCTCAGACGCGACGGCCGTCTGAAGCATCGGACGGGGCCGCTGAGGAAGCCCTTGGGGGGGTTATGTCACCTGATGGCCCCAGGCCCCCCAGGGGGGCCGTCCTCTTTTTGGATAGTTCTATTCTCTTTTATATAATATTGCCGTGTTTGGCCCCCCATCGTTTTGATGCCAACTGAACCTATAAGGCGTGATTGGAATCCGGACTCAGGTGGGTAGCCCGCCCAGAACATAGGTAGATATGGGCATGAAACATCCGAGGTTGTCGGAACCGTGATTATGCTAGGGATACTCTGAACAAGCTTCGGCTCTGCCGGCCTTTTGGTTCTTGGGCCGGGATTCTTGTAGGTGAGACATCTCTTGCCCGCACCAATGATGGTTTTCTCCCTGTGATTTCGCCCCCGGCAGGGCTGTAGCGAGCCCGGAGGCGCCCTACTGGAGGGGTTGGACCTGCTGGCCTCCACGTCAACCCGCTGGTTGACCCTCCGCTGTCATCAGGTTGCCCAGCCCCAGCAACAATGCCAGTCGCTGCGTGTTCTTCGCCAATCCCCGGTAGCGCACTTTCCCATAATCGAATATCCGCTTCACCTTCAGAAAGGGATGCTCCACCTTGGCCCTCACCGACGCCTTCTCCTTCTCCGCCACCGCCTCCTCGCTCCCAGGCTCCAGTTTCCGCCGTTTTCCGGGTCTCATCGCCACCTGCCAGTCCACCTCCAGCCCCAGGTTTTCCGCCCGCTTGTGCACTCCCTGATACCCGGCATCGCACCACACCATCGTCTCCCCGCCGTGCAACAGATTATGGGCCTCGCTCACGTCATGGACGTTGGCCGCAGTGGCGCTCATGCTGTGCACCAGACCCGTCTCGGCGTCCACCCCGATGTGAACTTTCATCCCGAAATACCACTGGTTCCCCTTCTTCGTCTGATGCATCTCCGGGTCCCGTTCCCCGGCACGGTTCTTGGTGGACGACGGGGCCTCGATGATGCTGGCGTCCACGATGGTTCCCTCCCTGAGCCGCAGTCCCTGCGATTCCAGATGA
This sequence comes from Dehalococcoidia bacterium, assembly GCA_965247615.1. Taxonomy (GTDB): domain Bacteria; phylum Chloroflexota; class Dehalococcoidia; order Lucifugimonadales; family UBA1127. Next base: position 302,395 of record OZ252022.1, read on the forward strand.
GCGTTGATCTCCTGCAACAGGCCTTCTCCCAGGCTGTGCCTTTCCAGGAGATGGCGGAAATTGAGAATGGTGGTCTCGTCGGGCAGCGCTTCCGACAGATTCAGACCCACGAACCGCCTGACCGACTCGGCCTCGTAGAGCAGGTCCTCCATACCGGGGTCGCTGAGGTTGTAGAAGAGCTGCACACAGTGAATCCGCAGCATCACCGCCAGCGGATAGGGCTGGCGGCCCTTGCCGGCCTTGGGGTACACAGGCCTGATTCGCTCCTCCAGACGCTGCCAGGGGATCAGGCCGTCCATCCGTTCCAGGAACAGCTCCCGGCGGGTCTTGCGCTTCTTGCCCTGAAATTCCAGTTCGGAAAATGTCGGCTGGTCCATCACAACCTACCCCCAAGAGGCATCGGCTTATCCAGCAGTACTATGCCACATCGCCGCAGGCTTGTTCAGAAGGTTCCTAGCACGGCTGGACAAGGTGCGGATCCTCGTTGGACGCACCGACAGGCAAGTCCTGGAAGAGGTCGCCCTCGGCCTTCAGCAGACCCAGGCGCTGCGGGCACAGCTGGACGCGGACTCGCTGGTCCGGCGCGGCCAGCGGGCCGAGATCGCCCATCAAACCGTGGCGCGCGTCGCTGAGGGCGTGTCCGTCCTGCCGCAGGAACAGGGCACGGAATCCGCAGTGTCGAAACTGCGGGACATGGTGGCGCAGGGAAGAGTGGAGTTGCACGCCTATCTGAGAAGCCCGCCCCACGCCAAGGCGTACCTGTGTTGGTACGACAACCATGCCGAGCCGGGCGCCTCCGTCGTCGGTTCGTCAAACCTGACGCTGGCTGGGTTCACGGGCAACACCGAGCTGAACGTACGGGTCACCGGCGACGCCGAAATGTTGGCGCTGCGGGACTGGTTTGACGCCCTGTGGGACGACTCGGAGGACATCAGCGGGGCGCTGGTGACGGAGCTGGAGCGGTCGTGGGCGCTGGCGAAGACACCACCGTATTACGTCTATCTGAAGGCCCTCTACGAGCTCTACTACACAGAAGTCGGCGGCGGCCCGCTGCCGGTCCCGCCGCGTAGAGAGGAGTTGGCCAACTTCCAGCTTGATGCCGTGAGCCGCGGCCTGTCCATGATCGAAGCCCACGGCGGCTGCTACGTCGGCGACGTCGTGGGCCTGGGCAAGACATTCATCGGCGCGGAACTGCTGCGGCAGCTGCGAGTGAGCTACCCGACCGACGGCCCGCCGCTCATCCTGTGTCCTGCTGCGCTGAGACCCATGTGGCAGGTCTTCAACGAACGCTTCGGTCTCGGCGCCGAGGTCGTGTCCCACAGCATGATCGCCGCGGCCCCGGAGGCCGAGTTCGACGAGGAGCTGGGGAGATACATGGACGTCGAGGCCTCCGGGCACGGCGTCGTCCTAGAGCGTGCGTACCCCAACCGCGGGCCGGTCCTGGTGGACGAGGCGCACAACTTCCGCAACGTGAACCGGCGGTCGCAGGGCCTGAGCGATTACCTGGAATCCGGCGACCACAAGGTCGTGCTGCTCAGCGCAACCCCCCAGAACCTGGGGCCGATGGACATCTACCGCCAACTCAGGCTGTTCCTGGACGACGCGGACCACGGTCTGAGCATAGAGCCGGTCAGCCTGGAGGCTTACTTCCACAATGCCCAGAAGTGGCTGGAGTACCGTGTCGAGTACGAGAACTACGAGGCCGAATTCGGCGAGTGGCAGGCCGCCAGATCCATCGGAGCACCCCCGCTCCCGCCCAACAAGCCAGGAGTGCCCAAGGCTGAGATAGGCGAGGTGTTGTCGTCGGTCTTCATCCGACGACGCCGAAAGGATATTCGGGACCTCTACGGTGACACGGCGATGGTTGGGGGAAAGCCGGTGCGCTTCCCCGATCCGGTGCTCGATAACGTGGAGTACCGGCTAGACAAGGTGTACGCAAAGGCGGGCTCCCTGAAGGAGTTGGAGGGCCTGCTGCGCACGCACAAGGCGGTCCGGTATCGGGCCACCGAGTACATCAAACCTGAGGCCAGGAACAACGCGGAGTTCCGCGACCTGTTCCGGGCGGGGGACCGGATAGCCAGGTTGAAGGGCGTGCTGCTGTTCAAGCGGCTGGAGTCCAGCATAGAGGCGTTCCGTTCGACGCTGCGATCTCTGATGACCAGCAACCGAAACTTTCGGGAGTCGCTTACATCTGGCTACGTACCCATTGGGAGCACGGCAGCACGAATGCTGTCGGGACAGTCCTTCGACGTGGACGACCTGCTGGAGGTCCTGAGACAGGAGGAGCAGCGCCGCCAGCAACTGGGCAGCAGACGCGACAAGCTGGTCCATGACATTGCCGATTTCGAGATTGACGGGTGGGTCAAGGACCGCGATGCAGACTTCTACCTTCTGACCGACATCCTTGGTCGCGTCCAGGGCATCGGGCCGGAGGACGACGACAAGCTCCGCGCGTTACGGCGTTTCCTAGACCGGCCTGAAGTTCGGGCGGGCAAGGTGCTGATATTCTCCGAGGCGGAAACGACCGTCAAGTACCTACATCGAGAACTGAACCCCCAGGGCCGTAACCCAGAGATCGCACAGCTTACCGGCAGCACTGGCCACGATGCGGAGAGGATCGTCAAGCGATTCTCTCCAACGTGGAACCTGGCCCGGAGCGAGCCGCTGCCCGGTCCCGAGATCAGGGTCCTGCTGGCCACGGACATTGTATCCGAGGGCCAAAACCTACAGGACTGCGCGCGGGTGCTGAACTACGACCTGCACTGGAACCCGGTGCGGCTGATCCAGAGGTTTGGCCGCGTCGACCGCATCGGCACGGGGCACTCCGTAATAGACCTTCACAACATGTGGCCGGACGTGGAGGTCGACGCGGAGCTTTCGCTGACGGAGCGTCTGCACAGGCGCATACAGTCATTCCACGACCTGATCGGGCTGGACAGCAAGTTGCTCTCCGACGCCGAACGCCTGAACGCCAACGCGATGTATCGAATCTACGAGGGCAAACAGCTACCTGAGGGTGACGACGGGCTGGACGAGGTGGCTGCGAATCAGCGAGCCATAACGCTGCTCCAGCGCCTCCAGGATGACGACCCTGAGCTGTGGCGGACGATAACGACTCTGCCGGACGGAATACGATCCGCGCTTCAGGCGCGGACAGAGCGGGCGGAGGAGTCCAACGAAAGTCACGCACAAAACGTATTGGCGATAGAGGGGGCGCAGGCCCCGCTCATGTCGCCAACGGTATTGGCGTCCCTACCCTCGCCGTTCGATGATCCGAGGCAGGGGGAAACGATAGTACTCCTGAGCGCGGGAGGCGTCAGGAGTTGCTAAGCCGTGGATAGCGGCTTAGACCCCCGTCCTATCAGCCCGGCCCAGCTCATAGCGGCGGCAGAGTGCAGTCCCAACACCCCGACTGAGCGATTGCCCACAGACACGAACGAGCGTGTCATGGCGGCGTTCGAGGCATTCAGAACAGACTTCCAGCGACGGCTGGGCAGAGCCAGAAGGCCGCGCGATACCAGGGCCCGCCGCTACGTGTCGCGCCAGCTCAGCATCGCCATGCGCGCGGCTGGCGAGAACGGCCCCCATCTGCGCCGGATCGAGGTCCTCAGGCGGATATTTCTTGGCGACGTATCTCCGCAGATCGAGGGAGCTCTAGGCGAAATCTGGAACTTGCGGCTGGAAGGATCCGTGCTGCTGACCCGACTTGAGGCCCTTCGCGAGCGGTACCGCCTCAACCCCCCCGACGATTCTGAACGGTCACAACCTCAAGAGTCGCAAGTAATCCGCATCGTCTGTTCGGATGGCCTTGTGTGAAGCACAGAAGGCGACTGCACTCACACCGCAACCAGCAACTCGAAGATGGTACCGCCTACCGTCAAGTTAGGCCCACCTAACCGGACAAAACAAGAACCTTCGTGATTAGCTTCAAACTGGAAGCGTAATCGGCCATCCCCCTGCCTTGTCAGCAGGGGCTTTTCGTTCGCAGAGGTCCGGCACGCGGGTGTAGAGCCGGCAACCTGCTTGCGCTCGCAACAGCACGGTGGACGGCCCCTATCGTACGTTGCAATTGCCAACGGCGACCCGGGTGACCCATCTCATTAATCTCGATCGTCGACATCGGAATGGAGATGGACTTCAGCCGGCTCGGGAAGCCCACGGACAACGCCTTCAACGAGGCGTTCAACGGACGGTTCGGGCAGGAGTGCCTGAACGAGAACTGGTTCCTGTCCCTGGCGGATACCGAGGAGAAGGTGGAATCCTGGCGAAGACACTACAATGGGGAGATGCCCCACAGCGCACTGGTGGAAATGGCGGATAGACCCGCAATACTCGCACTATGCCTGGTACAGAACATGGGGCAAGGCCAACGTCTATTGCAGCATCAAAGAAAATGGTACAAACTCTGAGGGCAGGTCACTTTTACCGATCGGTCGCCCCCCAGGGACGGAAGCCCGCGGGCCTCGTGAAGGGCAGCGAGGAGGAGATCCCGGAGCCACCGGCCTTCGAGCGGGCCCCGCCGGCCTCCAGGTGCGCGGACGAGCCGGAGATCAGGGCCATCTCGGAAAACTGAGAAGATTAAGAAGGACCAAAGTGCCAGCCCACCGGGAATAGTGACGGATCCGAAGAATAAACTGCCGAAGAAGGTTCTTCACGGCGGAGAGAAAAACGATGAAGGCAACCGAAGCCAACCTCCTTGGATTCCTCAGGAAGTCACCACAGTTCATCATTCCCATCTACCAGCGCACCTATTCCTGGACAGAGCCGAAATGTCGGCAACTCTGGGACGACATAATGCGCACGGGGAACGACGACGGTAGTTCCGGCCACTTCATTGGCTCAATCGTCTATATCGAAAGGGGACTCTACCAAGTTTCAAGCCAAACGCCCTGCTGGTAATCGACGGTCAACAACGCTTAACAACTATCTCGCTCATAATCGAGGCTCTCGCACGTCACCTAGGAGACAAAGAACCCATAGAGGGATTCTCTGCCAGGAAGCTTCGGAACTATTACCTGATCAACCCGGATGAGAATGGTCAGAAACGCTATAAGCTACTTCTGACCCAGACCGATGAGCAAACTCTCCTGGCGATAATCAGCCAAAGGCCAATCCCCCAGACCAAATCGGTGCGCGTCCAAGGGAATGTCGACCTCTTTGAGGAGAAAGTAAGAGATCTCGGCGAGGATATCGCACCACTCTGCAAGAGCTTGGGAAAGCTCATGATCGTCGACATATCGTTGGACCGGGACCACGACAACCCCCAGTTGATCTTCGAGAGCATAAACTCCACGGGGCTAGAGCTCAGCCAGGCAGACCTGATACGCAACTACGTGCTGATGGGATTAGAAGTCGACCGGCAAGAAAAACTTTATGCCGATTACTGGAGACCCATGGAGCTAGCCTTCGGCAGGGAAGCCTACAGCAGGCACTTCGACCGGTTCATGCGGCACTACCTCACGATCAAGACCGGCACCATTCCCAGGATCGACCGGGTATACGAAGAGTTCAAAACATACTCTCAGAGGAAGAACCCGGAACCAATAGAAGTCGACACGTTACTGGCAGACCTGAACGAGTTCGCCAACTACTATTGTGCGATGGCCGTTGGGAGGGAGCCAGAACCCAGTCTAGCGGCAGCATTCCGGGACATTCGGGACCTGAGGGTGGAAGTGGCATACCCACTCATGCTTGAGATGTACGACGACTACCGAAAGGGCCAGCTATCCCTCAACGACTTTAATGACGCCGTCAGATACATCGAAAGCTATGTCTTCCGAAGGGCCGTCTGTTCCATTCCCACAAACTCCCTCAACAACACCTTTGCAAACTTTAGCAGGGCACTCAAGAAGGACCGGTACTTAGAGAGCATGCTGTTCCACTTCCTGCAGATGCCGTCCTACCGGCGATTCCCGAACGAGGAGGAGTTCTCCAGGGAAATCAAGGTGAGGAACCTGTACAGCAACAATCGAGCCAGTTATTGGCTTCGGAGACTTGAGAACCACGATCGGAAAGAACCTGTACCCGTGGACGAATGTACCGTAGAGCATATCCTCCCTCAAACGAGAACCTACCGGAAGAATGGCAGGAAGCACTAGGGGAAGGACGGGAAAATGTCCAGGAGACCTGGCTTCACACGCTGGGGAACCTGACCCTCACGGGTTACAACGCCGAATACAGCGACCGGCCCTTCGCGGAGAAACGAGATATGAAGGGCGGGTTCCGGGAAAGCCCGCTGCGGATGAACGAAGGCTTAGGGGAACTTGACAGGTGGGACGAAACCATGATTCGCGCCCGCGCCGAGCGCTTGGCTAACAAGGCGACAACGGTATGGAAAGGTCCGTCACTGAGCGAGGAGAGACAGCGGACATACCTGCCCGACACAGGAGAGCAACCGAAGAACTACACAATTGAAGACCATCATGACCTAGCGGAAGGAAGTCATACCCGGCACCTCTTCGAGGAATTTAGAAGAGAGGTGCTGGCCATCGACCCATGTGTTTCAGAGGAGTTCCTCAAACTCTACGTCGCCTACAAGGCCGAAACAAACTTCGTAGACGTGGTCCCCCAGGCGACCCGGTTGAGACTGAGCCTGAACATGAGATTCCACGAACTCCATGACCCGAGGGGACTCGCGAACGACGTGACGAACATCGGAAGGTGGGGCAACGGAGATGTGGAGGTTGGACTTGCCAGCCCGGACGAACTGCCCTACGTGATGGGACTGGTGGGCCAATCGTACGAAAGGCAAATGGTAGACGATGGGACCCAAGAATGACTGGGGGACTAAACTCGGAGCCCAATGGATGAGAGAACGACGCGTAGCGAAGCCGAAGCACAACCCCCAGGACAGCATGGTCGTGAAATTCTTCGAGGAAGACTCCACGGTATACAACCGGGCCCTGCAGATCTGGCTAGTGCTCATCGGCATGGCCCACAACCGACAGACCACGACCTACGGCGCCCTCGCCCGGACACTGGGATACACCTCGCCGGGAGCCCAGTTCATGACCCGGCTTCTGGAGAGGCGGGCAGCGAACACCTCCTCGACGCCTGGGACCATGCGACGAATCGGTTCCACTGGTTGGCGTAGCTGTCCCCCGTCCTCGTCCGTCGTGATGTTGCCGGCCCTAGCTGTCAAGGGCGGAGGGATATTAGGCCATGAGGTGTTGCTGTTCAGGGTAAATGTCCGTTTAAGCGGCCGGCATAAATGTCACTCGGTCAGGCTGCCATGGTATCAGATGATGACGTAGTGGGACCGGCCCAGGGTTGTTGCGTCGGTGGGCCCTCGGCGGCCAGGTACTTCTTGATGGTGGCCCTGTGGATTCCCAATTCCCGCTCGATCGCTCGCAGCGACATCCCCTTGCGCCTGGCTTTCTGAATCGCCTTCCATCTCTCCCTCTGGAGGAACGTCGGCTTGCGAGGGGCGGCGGGTTTGGGCTTGCCGGCGGCGGCCGCGCTGTCAGTGTTGTCCCCTTGAACCTTCTCTTCCGCTGCCCTTGAGTCCAGTGGTTGGAGAGCCGCGGTCCAGCGTTCGCCCAAGCCGTTGGCCCCGGAGGGTGGGACAGGAACAGGTGCGGAACGTCCGTGGCCGTTTCGGAGGAATACCGGACTGGGGGGAGCCTCCTGGGCAGCGAGGATGCGCCCTTCATGCCGCACCGACAGCCGGCCATCCAGTCCTTCCAGGACCTCCACAGCCGCCCCGGTATAGCTGTGCCGTTCCGGCCCTGGCAGCAACTGGAGGGTGTGCAGCTGGAACCTCACCGTGTTGTCCCTGGCCACGCTCCTGCGGTGCTTGAAGCACAGGACCTGTTCCAGGCACAGCTCCGGGTTGATAGTCCGGAATGCAGGCTCAGGGTGTTGCGGGGGAACCCCGAAGCGCTGGTTGAATCGTGGCAGGAACTGCTCCAGCACCCTGTTGGCTTCCCCGATGCTGCCGGCGCTTGCCAGCCGGTCCTGGAAGGTGCCCCCCGTTCGCTCCACGCGCCCCTTCGCCTGGGGCGACCGTGCGAAAATCATCTGAATCCCCAGTTCCTCCATCGCCCGGCTGAACTGGGTTGGCATCCCGGGGAGGCCGGAGCCGGGCGTGTGCCTGAAGACCCCGTGCCGGTCGGTGTAGAGGGCGACGGGTAGGCCGAGATGCTGCACCAGGTTCTGGATCAGCACGAAGTAGCTGTGGGCGTCCTCCTTCTCGCAGAAGAGGGCGTCGACCACGGTACCGGTGGCATCGTCAACTGCGATCAGCAGCGTGAACGGCGGCGCCTGATCCCCCAACCACGGATGATGACTGCCGTCCATCTGGATCAGCATTCCCTCCCGCGGCATGCGCTGGCGGCGCACCCGGTGCTTGGGCGGACGCCTTCGCCGCGGACTGCTCAGCCCGGCGTTGACCAGGATGCGCCGCAAGGTAGTCCTGCCGATGTCGATGCCGTCGCGCTGGCTCAGCAACTCGCTGAGATGGGTGTGGTTGGCCCCGGCGTATCTGGTACGAGCCAAGTGAACTACGGCAGTTGCAACGGCCTCGGGTGTTGCGTTGGGTGGCCTGCGGCCACGATGACCGTGGGCAACGGCGGCGGCTCCCTTATCCCGGTAAGCCGCTAGGATGCGCCTGGTGTGGCGAGTAGTGACACCCATCAGCGTGGCTGCCTGATCCAGTGTCATATGCTCAGCGAGCAAACTGTTCAGAACCTGAAGTCTTGCCTGTTCTCTTTGAGTCAAAGTCACATTCTCCATGATGTGAATGTGACATTTATGCTGGCCAGTTAGCAAGGACACTTTCGCTGGACGTCAACATAAAGGGCGGAGTAATAATGGACCGGTGAGGCGGGGGCGAGCGTTGAGGTAGGGGCGCTGCAAAACCGTACCACCCGCCGCCTTCCATAGAGTTCGAGGCAACTCGATGGAAGGTGTGAAGGATGTACAAGGTGGAGTTGTACGCGCGGGTGCGCCGGGCCTGCATGGTGGAGGGGATGAGCACGCGGGAGGCCGCCCGAGTATTCGGGCTGCACCGGGATACGGTGCGCAAGATGCTGGAGTACTCGGTGCCACCCGGGTACCGTCGGCAGTCACCGCCGCGTCGCCCTAAGCTGGACCCATACCGCGGGGTGATCGACCGGATCCTGGAGGAGGACCGGCGTCTTCCGAAGAAGCAGCGCCACACGGCGAAGCGGATCTACGAGCGCCTGAGAGCGGAGCACGGGTTCACCGGTAAGTACACGATAGTCAAGGACTACGTGCGCGAGCGGCGTCTCCGGACACGGGAGATGTATGTTCCGCTATCCCATCCTGCCGGACACGCCCAGTGCGGCTTCGGCCAGGCGAAGGCGGTGGTCGGAGGAGTGGAGCAGACCGTCCACTACTTCGTCCTGGACTTGCCCCACAGCGACGGCTGCTTTGTGAAGGCCTACCCGGCGGAGACCACCGAGGCCTTCTGCGACGGTCACGTCGCGGCGTTCTCGTTCCTGGGCGGGGTGCCACGGAGCATCTTGTACGACAACACGACCTTGGCGGTGGCCAAGATCCTGGGAGACGGCCGGCGTCAGCGTACTCGCGTGTTCTCGGAGCTTCAGTCCCACTACCTGTTCGAGGACCGCTTCGGCCGTCCCGGCAAGGGTAACGACAAGGGCAAGGTCGAGGGGCTGGTGGGATAAGCGCGTCGGAACTTCCTGGTGCCTGTGCCGTCGTTTCCGAGCTTCGATGCGCTCAACGTCTACCTGGAGGAGCGGTGCCTGGAGCGGCTGGGGAGACAGATCCGGGGCCACACGGAGATCATCGGGCAACGCCTTGAGCGTGACCTGGAGGCCCTGCTGGCGCCTCCCGCTGCGCCGTACGACGCCAGTGACAAGCACGTGAGCCGTGTCAGCTCCCTGTCGCTGGTGCGGTACCGGACCAACGACTACTCGGTGCCCGTAGCCTACGGTCACAGGGAGGTGTTGGTGCGCGGCTATGTGGGCCTGGTGGTGATCATCTGCGGATCGGAGGTGATAGCCCGGCATCCTCGCTCATACGAACGTGACGACTTCGTGTTCGACCCCATCCACTACCTGCCGCTGCTGGAGCGCAAGACGGGAGCGCTGGACCAGGCTGCTCCGCTGGTCGGGTGGGAGCTGCCGGAGGAGTTCGGCGTGCTCCGCCGTCTGCTGGAGTCGAGGATGGGCAGGCGCGGCAAGCGGGAGTTCGTGAAGGTGCTGCGGTTGATGGAGAACTTCCGCAAGGAGGAGGTGTACGAGGGTGTGCGCGATGCCCTCAGGCTCGGCGCCATAAGCTTCGACGCCATCAAGCACCTGGTGCTGTGCAGGATGGAGGGTCGACCTCAGAGACTCGACCTAGAGCTGTACCCCTACCTGCCCAGGGTCACCGTGACAACGACATCGGCCAGCGACTACATGGCGCTCATGTCGGGGAGCGGGCGGTGAGCGACAGGTCGACGGTGCTGCTGGCGCACCACCTGAAGGAGCTGAAGCTGCCGACCTTCCTGAGAGAGTACGGCAAGGTGGCCGGCCAGTGCGCCGCCGAGGGCGTCGATCATCCAGGCTACCTGCTGAGGCTCTCAGAGCTTGAGCTGATAGACCGCCATCATCGGATGGTTGATCGCAGGATAAAGGCGGCACGCTTCCCCGCCACCAAGAGCCTGGACACCTTCGACTTCCTGGCCATGCCGTCGGTGAACAAGCACCTCGTCATGCAGCTGGCACGCTGCGAGTACATAGACCGGCGGGAGAACGTCATCGCCGTCAGCAACAGCGGCACCGGCAAGACCCATGTGGCCCTGGGGCTGGGCCTGGCCGCCTGCCAGAGGGGACTGTCGGTCGGCTTCACCACGGCCGCCTCGCTGGTCCACGAGCTGATCGAAGCCAGGGACGAGCGACGACTACTCAACCTCCAGAAGAAGCTGGCCCGACTCAAGCTGCTCATCATCGACGAGCTTGGCTTCGTCCCACTCTCCAGGACCGGCGCGGAGCTCCTCTTCGAGGTCTTCAGCCAGCGCTACGAGAGAGGGTCGGTCCTGCTCACCACCAACCTGCCCTTCGACGAGTGGACCGAGGTCTTCGGCTCGGAGAGGCTCACCGGTGCACTCCTGGACCGCCTCACTCACCGCGTCCACATCCTGGAGATAAACGGGGACAGCTACCGCCTCAAGCAGAGCCGGACGGCCGCCCCCCTGCGGTCTGCCGGCGACGCTGCTGACGCATAGACCCCGCCCCATTCACTCCAGTTAACGGCTCCGCCTGACACCTGTCGCAGGGTGACATTTATGCTGAACACCAACGTCCCAGTGGTACACTTTTGTTCCGCCCCGTGTCGTAATATCCCTCCGCCCTTGACAGGCAGGTCACGACAATGGCCCGAGCTACGTCTCAAGAGCCTTCAGGGACTACCTGGGCATGGTGGGCATCAAGCACATCCTGGCGGGCCCTTCCACCCTCAGACTAACGCCAAGTTGGAGCGCTACCACCAGACGCTGAAGCACGACGTAAACCAGGTGCCCTATGAGTTGCCTGCCGACCTCGAGGCAGCTATCGTGGCCTGTGTCAGCTACTACAACTACCGGCGCTACCACAAGGCTCTGGGCAACGTGACACCGTCAGACGTGCTCAAGGGAAGGCGACAGGAAATCCTCCAACGCAGGAAGGAGGTGCAGGCTCAAACGATCCAATGGCGAAGAGGCTACAACAAGGCCCTCAGGGAGCTCACCAGACCTCTATCCGACTCCTGATCTCTCGGGTCTCAAAGTGTCCCATTTTTGCCGGTTGCTAACACACTCTCGAGTTTTCTACACCTCAGATGTGTTCCATTATCGCTGACGGTCTACAGACCACATCCTAGGCTGAGCTTGTTGACCCAGCAATAGGTCTCGGGCTCAGAACCTCCTGCGAAACCTCCTGCGAATTTCCCATGACACAGGGCAGAGTTCAAGTTCGTGGCCCTGATCCATTGGGGTACAGGGAGCTTCCTCGTGTGAGTTGGCGGACCAGAACTCGCGGGAAAGAGTCTTGACTTTCCGTTAGGGCACTTTGGGCAAATGGTAGTCTCGCGAAAATGGAGCGTTCGTGTGGAGGCTTCTGGGAGAGCAGCCCAACTCATCTGGCCAACGCACACAATGCGGGGCTTGGGAGAAGTTCCAGACCCCGTATGCTGCTAATGCTCCAATCAATCCGAGCGGCAAAGCAGGCTGTTCACCGTAGCTTGAAGAAGCGGCGGGGGTTGCCACATAGAGCTTCCACGCCGTGATCTTGAGACAATGCATCACAGGCCCAGACGAACTTAACTTGGAGGGAGTGTATCTCCTGCCGCCTCCCTCTATCCACCTGCCCCAGGGAACACGGCGAGGAGACCCCCATCAACGCGCAGGTCTTCGCCGGTGATGAAGTCCGAATTAGGCGAGACTAGGAACAGGACCGCTTGGGCCTGGTCCTCAGGGCGGCCCCATCGGCCTCTAAGGATGGCACTAGCGTTGGGGGGTGGGCCTTCCTCCCGGGACGGCCCTCCGGCGACGGGAGTGCCCGTCTGGGTTGGTGTGACCGAGTTCACACGGATCCCGTGGGGCGCCAGTCCAGCTGCCATGGATCGCGTGAGGTTGAGGACGCCTCCCTTGGCGGTTGCATAGGCAATGGCGCCCCGGCCCCCCCGGTGACCAGAGGTAGAACAGAAGTTGACGATAGCTCCGCCTTGTCCCTGCTCCACCATCTGCTTTGCGGTATACTGACTGCATAGGAAGGTGCCGGTCAGAATAACTTCCAAGACCCGATGCCAGACGTCCAGTTGGGTGTCTAGCAAGCCCTCCCTATGAGTGATGGCTGCGTTGTTCACCAGGATGTGGACCCCGCCGAAGGTGCGCACGGCGGTGTCTACCGCGTTCTGGACATCAGCCGGATTGGTAATATCCGCTGCGACTGCCGTTGCTGCGCCACCGCCCTCGGTGATCTGGGCAGCAGTAGCCTCGGCCCTTTCGCGCTGCAGGTCCAGACATACCACTTTGGCCCCATTGGCGGCCAGGGTGCGTGCAATCTCTCCCCCAATGTTGGGACCGGTCCCGGTGACTATGGCCACCCGATCGTCAAGCAACATGTATTCACCTCCTCTATTGGTTGCTTCTTTCGGCTACTTCAACCACATGTTTTCCATCATGATGGCCCAGTCCTGACCGCAGCAATAGTCCATGTTGAGCCGCGCTTGGCCAATTTCAGTGTTGACGCTGGTGAACAGGTGGATCCGATACGCTCTGTCAACGGCCAAGACTTGCATCTGGTGAGCCAGCTTCTCCCGCTCAGTGTCGTCGATGCTCACGGTAAAGCGCTCGTACAACGCATCGTACTCTGGATCGTTGACCAGGCTGCGGTTGTACCTGCCTCCCAGCGTAGAGTGGAAGCCGTTTAGACCGGCGCCACTTTCCAATCCCGAGAAGACAGCGGATGTAATGCCCATTCTACCATCAGGTAACTTGCCCGAGACCACCGTCTCCAGCCAGCGGGCCCTTTCCATTAGATTCACCTTGGCCCGGATACCCACCTCCGTCAGCATCTGTGAGAGGGCCTCATAGACGAGCAGGGAGGGGTAGGGATACGAGTTCACAGCATCGATCTGGGTATCAAACCCGTCCGGGTATCCCGCCTGGGCCAAAAGCTGCTTGGCCTTTGCTTGGTTATACGTGAGGACCTCTTGCGCCTCTGAAGGCATCTGCGCGACAGGCAGTTCGTACTGCTCGTTGGGCGGGAAAAGGCCCTTGGGTTTGCCGCGTCCGTTAAAGAAAGCATCTATCAATCCCTGACGGTCGACAGCCATGTTGGCCGCCCGACGTACCAGAACGTTGTCGAACGGAGGGGTCGCATTGTTCATCCATACGACGCCGAGATTGATTCCTTCCGGACCCTCGCAATTGAATACCTGGACGCCGTCCACGCTTTCAAGGTTCTTGGCAGTCTGCTCAGTGGCGGCGCCGGAGATGTAATCGAGTTTGCCACTACGAAACAGTGATTCCATCGTAGCGAAGTCGTCAGTCAGGATATACTCCACTCGATCGACATAGGGTCTATCCTCAATGAAGTAGTCGGGGTTACGTTCGAAGATAAACTTCACACCCGGCTCCCATTTCTGGAAGATATAGGGTCCGCTGCCGACGAAGGAAGTGGCCGGGTCTTGCCATCCATGGGTCTCCTCGCCGGTCAAAAGCTCCTGTGGAATGATCATTGGATCGGTGCTGCTTCCCGCGAAGTATTCTGAGATCATGGTGAGGAAGGGTTTGGCTAGATGCACTCTAACGGTGTACTGGTCCACAAGCTCTACCGATTCAATCGTTTGGGTAAATGGCTTAGTGAACTTGTCATTCGCCTTGTACCAGTTGAGGCTGGCAGCCAGGTCCGCGGCTACGACCTCCCTACCGTTCACCGGTGGGCGGTTCTGGAATCGCATGTTCTTCTTCAGGGTAAACTCGGCAGTAGTGGTGTCTACCATACGCCAGCTCTCCACAGCTCTGGGATAGAACTGGGAGTCGTTGCAGTGTTGAGGCGAAGCTGGATTTGTCCGTTGGAAGAGCGAGACGAAGCTCATCGACCTGCTTTCAGTCAATGGGTGGTAGTTGTTGTCTACCAGCCTCCAGCTTGGAGGATCGGTTCGCACGTGGACCAGAGCAGTTCCGCCCTGTTTGGGTGTCATGGCCGCCTGGGGGACAGAAGTCGGGGCTACTTCGGGTGCTGCTGACTCCGCTGGAGCTGCCGGCGCTGCAGCGGGAGCCGGGGCCCCCGTTGTCTCATCCTCATCGTTGCCTCCCGCACATGCCCCGGCTAGCAGGGCAACTATTGCAACCGCAGTAGCGAGGAAGGTCGCCTTTCGTGCCACACCACTAACATCCATGCCCGCCTCCAAACGCGAAGGATGAATCCTCTTGCCAAGCGGATACTAGAAGGGGCGTTTGGAAAAGTCAAGTGACCTGCCCCCGATAGTTGTACCACCCTTTCTGTTAGTCCGACAAGGACAGGGAGAGGCTTGGCAGGCAGAAAGGTCTCGGGTGCCGGCGGCCGGTAGCCCAGAGAGCTGTGAGGTCTGATCCGGTTGCAGGTCTGCCTGTACCGCTCGGTTAGCACCCTCACCTCCAACAGCGTGTAGAAGACCTCCCTGTCCAGCAACTCGTCCCTCAGCTTCCCGTTGAAGCTCTCGATGTAGCCGTTCTCCCACGGCGACCCGGGCTCGATGTAGAGCGTCCTCGATCCCACTCTACCAAGCCACTCACGCACAGCCCTGGCTGTAAACTCGGGTCCATTATCCGAGCGGATGTGGTCGGGCACTTCCCTGGCCAACAATAACTCGGCGAGCGTCTCTATCACATCGGCAGACCGGATGCTGCAGGCAGCCCTGATCGCCAGGCACTCCCTGGTGTAATCGTCCATGACAGTCAGTAGCCGCACCCCTCTGCCGCCCCTGGTCCTGATCTGCACGAAGTCGTACGCCCACACGTGGTCCTTCCACTCCGGCCGCAGGCGGACACAGGAGCCATCATTGAGCCACAGCCGTCCTCTCCTTGGCTGCTTTGCAGGTACCTTCAGCCCCTCCCGTCGCCATGTCCTCTCGACCCGTTTGTGGTTCACCCTCCAGTGCGATGCCTCAGAAGGGCGGGGACCCTCCGGTAGCCGTACCTGCCGAACTGGCTGGCCAGCTCCACGATGTCCTCGGTCAGCGCCTTCTCATTCCCCACAGGTCTCGGCCCGTAGCGCTGTGTGGACCGAGGATGGCGAAGCACTCTGCAGGCACGTCGCTCGGAGACGCCAAGAGTATCCACCACGTGGTCGACGCACCGGCGGCGACGGGAAGGGCTTAGAAGTTTCCCTCAGTATCTGGTTGTCCAGCGTCAGGTCGGCCACCGCTCTCCTCAGGCGCCTGGCCTGGTCAAATCCTGAGGCCTCCGTACTCGGTGCGCCACCGGTAGAAGGTCTGCTGGGTCACGCCTATCCGACGGGCGGCCTCCGCGACTGTGTTGCCCTCAGCTATCGCTACCTCCACCTTTCGAAGCTTGTTGATCACCTGCTCCGGTGTATGTCTTCTCCTGGCCAATCGCCCCCCCTCTCTGTGGTCCAAGACTAACATTCCTCTTGGACCAGTTCTTGGGGGGCAGGTCACAAGTCCCTTGACAGGTGCAGCCTGCCCTTGTAGACTCCGCGCAAATCTCCCACCGCCAGACGATGATGTCTGTTCTCAGGGATCTGCGACCGAGGGCAAGATGCAGCGCTATATCCTGCGGCGCTTGCTTATTATGTTTCCTACTGCCCTGTTGATTTCTGTAGCGGTCTTTAGCCTGCTCAGATTGATTCCCGGAGATGTGGTGACATTTCTAGCAGAGGATCTCCCTTACGTGGAGACCGAGGCTGAGATGCGCCGAGAACTAGGCTTGGATAGACCGTTCCATCTGCAATACCTGAGTTGGATTGGCGACCTCGCTAGAGGAGACTTGGGCACTTCCCTGTGGACGAAGCGACCGGTTGCCCAGGATCTCGCGCGCCGATGGCCTGTGACAGTGGAACTCGCTGTCCTGACCATGCTCGTCACCGTTGCAGTGGGAGTCCCCGTAGGGATCATTGCGGCAGTTCGACAGGACACCTGGGTGGACTATTTTACGCGCTCTCTTGCCATCGTGGGTATTGCAGCGCCTGCTTTTTGGATAGGCACGCTGGTGCTCGTTCTCCCGGCGATTTGGTGGAGCTGGACCCCTCCCCTCGAATACGTACCTATTACCGAAGACGTACTGGGTAATCTGGCGGTGTTCATCTTCCCTGCCCTTGTTATGGGCTTTCAGTTTCAGGGCAGGACCGTTCGAATGCTTCGAGCTATGATGCTGGAGACAATGCGTCAGGACTATATCCGCACCGCCTGGTCCAAGGGGCTTAGCGAGCGGGCAGTCATCCTGAGACACGTCCTTCGGAATGCTCTTATCCCCGTAGTCACCCTCCTTGGCCATGAAGTCGCATTTGTTTTGGGAGGCGTCGTAGTCATCGAGCAGATCTTCAACCTCCCTGGTATGGGATCCTTTACGCTCGATACGCTGGAACGTCGGGACTATGTCCCGGCTCAGTCAATAATCCTCCTTTTCGCAGGCATCGTCATGGTCTCTAATCTCGTGGTCGATATCAGTTACACCTGGCTAGACCCCCGGATTCGCTATCGCTAGCTAGTAGGACAGAAAAGGGGAACAGGACTATGGCCCAGGAAAAAGCAGTCCTCGGGGCGGAGGTCCTGCTCAAACGTCGCCGCTGGGCCCCAGAGTTTCTTCGCCGCCTAGTGCTGGAGAAGCCCCTCGGCGCTGTCGGAGGCTTCATTGTCGTTGTTGTGATTCTTGCTGCCGTCTTGGCGGACGTGATCACCCCTTATCCCTACGATGAAATACATTTGACTGACACCATTCAGGCCCCTAGCGCTACTTATATCCTCGGCACCGACGGCCTCGGGCGTGACTTATTGAGCAGGATCATCTTTGGCGCCCGAGTCTCGATGTACGTAGCCCTCGGGGCAGTGTCTCTCGGCCTGCTATATGCAGTTGTGTTGGGCATTCCAGCTGCCTGGTTCGGAGGGCTTACTGACACTTTAATCTCGCGTTTCGTTGACGCGAAAATGACCATCCCCACATTGCTCCTCCTGTTGCTCGTCGCCTCCATATTGGGTCCTGGCCTTGGCAACATCATCTTGGTCCTCTCTTTAGCTGGCATTATCGAAGCTCGCATAGTTCGAGGCCAGGCCCTCTCTATAAAGCAAAATATTTATGTTGAAGCCGCAACTGCTATAGGAGCCTCGAAGACTCGGACCATGACTCACCATATCCTCCCAAATATCTTTGCGCCACTCATTATTTTGGCGACGCTGCGGTTCGGTTCTATTATCATATCGGAGGCTACGCTGAGCTTTTTGGGCTACGGAGTCCCTCCGCCGTTTCCTTCCTGGGGGCGGATGCTCAGCCAGGAGTCGCGACTCCTGATGCAACAGGCGCCATGGCTAGCCATAGCGCCTGGTGTGGCTCTGACCCTCACGGTTTGGGGCTTTAACGTTTTCGGGGATGCCCTCCGGGACCTCCTCGACCCCCGCCTCAGGGGAACCGGCAAGGGCCAGAGCTAAGAGGCTCATGACAAAACTATTGGCAAGAGGCAGCCACTAAGGAACTCGGCTTGCATGGTCAAGGCTGTAGACAATTGTGGGAAGAGGAGGTCACGACATGCCATCAGTGATTGATGCCGATACGCACGTTGATGAATCCGAAGCAACTTGGAAGAGCTTGGAAGGCCCCTATGCTAAGTATATGCCCCTCACCGTTACCCCCTCGACCGAAGGGGTGCCCCCAGGTGTCTTGAACGCACCCTTCAGCCGATGGTGGCTAGTTGATGGCAAGCTACAAAGTCGCATCGTTCGTGATGATGCGCACCATCCCCCCATAGCGGCGCGGGAGTTGCACGACCCGCAGATCCGCCTGCAGGACATGGACCGTCTGGGGGTAGACATGCAAGTGATCTTTCCAACCTTTTTCATCCGCTACATTCAAAGCAACGAGGAAGCGGATGTGGCGCTGACGACGACCTACAATCGCTGGATTGCCGAGCGCTGCTCTCAGAGTAACGGCAGGCTACGGTGGATAGCTGTTCTGCCGCTAGTAGACACCGACAAGGGGGTCGAAGAGCTGCGGTGGGCGAAGGCCCATGGCGCATGCGGGTTTTTCAAGCGGGGGTATGACCTCGACAAGCAGGTTAGCGACCCGCACTTCTTTCCGATCTATGCAGAGGCTGAGGCGCTTGATATACCTGTGTGCATCCACACTGGCCACCCGGGCTTCCCTGCCAGGGAATGGGACCGCGGGTTCCCTATCATGGCAGCTTTCATTACACTGATTGCTTCGCGGATCCCGGACAAGTTCCCCGAGCTCCGATTCGGCCTCATCGAGGCGGGAGCTTCATGGGTCCCTTACACCATATCCCAGCTGGCGATGCAACAACGGTCGCAAAAGCTGCACGAGCGAATCTCCACCTTCGATCTGATGAAGGACCTTTTTCGCGCCAACCGGCTATTCGTGGCCATCGACCCCGTTGATGACATCGAGTCCCTGCTCACCTTTGGTACTGAGGACAACCTGATGATCGGCACTGACTACTGCCACTCTGACATATCTGCTAATCTCAACGCGCTAGATGAGGTGAAAGGGTGGGCTGACGTGGGCAGGATCAGTGAGACGGTCGCCCGAAAGATCCTGGACACTAACCCACGGACGTTCTACGGTCTACCAAGCACCTAGGCAAGTCTGGCGGCATGAGACCCCCACCTGGAATTACGGCTGAACCGAGGCTCTACAGACCTCAGCGAAGGTGAATCTGATGCGGTGCTTCTAGAGAAGCGCAGCCTTGTTTTGAGAGTAGAAGTCTTGAACGGGTGTCGGAAAAGTGCCTAAAAGAATGTGGAAGGGACGTGAGTGATGCTATTGGACAGCAAAGTAGCCCTGGTTTCAGGAACAGGACCCAACATTGGCTCGGAGATCGCCCGCACCTTGGCAGCAAATGGCGCCACGGTCGCCTGCTTGGATCTGAATGAAGAATATGCCCAGGCGGCAGCGGTAAGCATTGAAGAGGCGGGAGGCAAGGCCATTGGCATCGCCGCGGACATCACCAAACCCGAGAGCGTAGAGAAGGCTGTGCAGTCCGTTCTTGGGGCCTTCGGCAGCATTCACCTCCTAGTGAACGACGCGGCTATAAGTGACCACAAGAAGTTCCTGGAAGCCGATTTAGCGGAGTGGCAGAAGGTCCTTGACGTCATCCTCACGGGGACGTTCATTGTTAGCCAGCGAGTGGCTCGGCAGATGGTGGCCCAGGACGAGGGCGGCGCCATAGTGAACATTGTCTCTACCTCCGGACATCGAGGTGAGGCGTTCCGCGTCGCCTATGGAACAGCCAAAGCGGGGGTCCTCAACTTCACCCGTACCATGGCCATGCAGTTGGCACCATATAGAATTCGAGTGAACTCCGTGACGCCTACGGTAACAGGTACCCCAGTTGGCATGCCCGACTCACCTAGGGATGACAATAACCCGCCGAAAGATGTCCCTTTGAGCCGATGGGGGCGGCCCAGTGACCAAGCCCAGGCCGTGCTTTTCCTGCTATCGCCTAACGCCGACTTCATCACCGGTATTGATCTTCCTTGCGACGGCGGCCGTCTAGCCCGCTTCTAGTGGATAGCAAGGCTGTGTCGAGTTAAGCTGGTACTCATAGCAAGGAACGCAGCGGGAGACCAGCGGAGTTGTGCAGGAATAGTCGTTTTGTTTGTTGCTGTCCTACTCAGAGTCCTGCAGAACGGAGCAGCATGACTCCACCAGTTAGACCGCATCCCAAACTCGGTTCAGCTCCTCGGCTAACTAGGGCGTGTTCACATTAATGAGTATATTGATACAATGATGGTATGGAGATTAGCGAAGCACAGTACGAACGCATAGCGCCATATCTACCGGTGCAACGGGGTAGTGTCCGCCTTTCGAATCTGCAAGTAGGCAATGCGATCCTATATGTTGCCGAGCAGGGCTGCAAATGGCGGGACTGGCCACCTCGATGCGGCAACTGGCACACCATCTATATGTGGATGGAGCACTGGTCAAAGAACGGGGTGTTGGACCGTGTCTTCGAACAGTTGCAGAGATAGCAGATAGTGCACATCAAGGTTGAGGGGGTATCTACGGACAGCACTACGGTCAGGGTGCACCCCGTTGGTGCGGGTGCGTTAAGAAGCGGACCGGAGTCCATCGGCAAATCTAGAGGGGGCTGGACCACCAAGATTCGTATGGTTGCCGCGGATGGTCGGACAGCCATGACCTTTTCCCTCTCACCTGGACAGCCCCGCGACGCGCCGGAAGGACGCAAGCTGCCTAAACGTATTGCTCCGCCGCGCCGCAACCCGTCTCTGTTAATGGATCGGGCCTACGAGAGCAATGTAACGCGCCAACTGGCCTTGGCCTTGGGCTTCACCCCGGAGTGCCTCCGAAAAGTTCGCGTTTTGACTTCTGGGAGTATGACCGGGAGATGTACAAGAGGCGCAACGAGGTAGAGAGGCTGTCCCGTCGCTTGAAGGGCTTTCGTTGGATATTCTCCCGATTCGAAAAGCTTGACGCACTCTTCCTCGGCTTTATCTTATTCGCTCTTATACTCGATACCCTACGTTAGTGTGAACACGCCCTAGTTCGCATACATCTGCGGCGAGGACCGACATGTACCGTGGTCGCCGTACTTCAAGAAGGTCGGCCAACCACACATGATGTAGAAAACAAAAGGTGTTTCGTTGACGACCCTATCTACGGATTCGGAGAGCGTACGGTCTTCGCACACCGCGCTCTACGAGCAACTGTCGGTAGTCACGTGCACGCCACGTCGTCCGAGCGGGACAGGCTCGTAAATGACACCCACTCCTCCTGAGTGGTATCCGACCAATAGAATGTGACATCGTACCACCGCTCGGCCCACGTTTGGTCCTCCCAAGGGAAAGTGGCCACTGTGCCAGAAGAACTCGCCGTCATGCTCCCCATGTCGCCAGTGTGGTAGAAGTCTTCAACGTCACTGCCATCAGAATTGTCCGGGCCGGTGAGTCCATCGCAATGCACGAGTTTGTTGTACGTGTCTAGCTTATGCCCAGCAGCTGTTGGTCGGGGAGAGCCACGTCACCTCCGTGCACGCACTGGGCTCGAAGTTAATCTTGTCTTTCTCAAGACCCAAGTCCGTGGCTTCGTAGTATTCAATCGGCTCCTCCAGTGGCGGTGGTCAATATTCCATCGTGAACTGGAGGAATGTGGAAGGTAATGCCCTGGAAGACATTTTGCCGGAGGCGAGTTTGTGGTAGCGGTTTGCAGTGAAAGGTCTACAGCTGGTGGCGTTCAGGAGGCTTGAAGGGCAAGAGCGTCGGGGTTCTCTGCTACGAGGCATAGCTGGTAGGGCAACAACAGATCTGGAGTCGTCGAGGGAATGGACTCAGGACATGCAGGATCAGGTGGTCGCGGCGTCGGGCTCCACCACCATGGGCGGAAGTTGGGTTGCCTTCACCGCTACCAGGATGGTCGCCACCATGCCAATGGCCACGACGACCGCCAAGACCGATATTACTTGCGGGTTGACCTGGGGTGTGGGGACGCCGAAAGCCGTGTTGTAGGAGGCGGCGAGGCCTGCGCCGGAGGCCACAGCTAGCCCGAAGGCGAGTGTCAATGGGACGGCGAACAGCAGCGCGAGATCGACGGCCAGCAGCATCCGGGTCGCGCCCTGAGCGCGTAGCATCCTGAACTCCACCTGGCGCTGGCGGAAGACCAGCATGACTGCGTAGAGCAGCGCGACCGCAGCCATCGCGGCGGCAGCGGTGGCCATGACGAACAGATAGGGAAACAAGACCAATTGGTCGTCGCTGGTGTCCCCCACGAAGGTGAATCCCGCTTCCAGCGCCGCCCTTGTGAAGGGAGACGACTCTTCGGGTCGGCTCCGAAGACGTTCCAAGACCCGGCGTAAGGAGCCCGGTTTGACGTCGGTGGTGACGAGAAGGAGCGTGTGATTCGGGGTGGGGTACTCCTCGACCATCAGCACGACATCATCCCTCTCCCGGTAAAACCATGACGCGGTAACCCGTCCCCCCCACCGGATAGGTGCCTGGGATCGATTCGTCCGTGCCGGAAGAACTACTTACGGACCCGGGTGGGCCTTGATCGTCGTCAGGTACCAACGTCACAGTATCCGTGTGTGGGACGCCCTGCCCGAGGTAGACGCTCCCCGTGGCGCATGGCGCGTCGAGCTTCACCGAACGGCGCGCATCGTCGCAGGTCATCGTCCACACCTGTCCAACGCTTTCCAATGAGCCGACATTGATCTGTCCTATCGCCACGACCCGCGTGACGCCATCGACATCCTCCATCACGCGCACGATCGGTTCGGAGGCTTCCAGGCTCGGAAGACGGGCGAGTAGGTCGAAGTTCCCGGTTGGGGACGGACGGTTGTCGATGTTCGCGTACACGACGAACACAATCAGAAGAACCGCCACCGACGTGGCGGGCACGCCCAGGAGGGCTTCTGCTCCTGACAGTGAAATCCTCGATCCCGCCACCTGTGCCCGCGTATGGCCCACAAGCTGCTTCCCCAACGCGGCGACCGCAATCCGCGACAACCCCTCCAGGCCCACGACGCTCAAGAGTGGCCCCGCAGTAAGCAGCCACGGCGCCAGAGTGGGATCGGCATCGGGGGCCATGAACACGGCGGTCGGTCCGGCCACAATGCCAGCCGCGGAGAGGTATGTGAGGTACGAGGGGGGCTTGCGTTCCCTTCGCAGCGTTCCGACGGGATCTCGGCCGGCGCGGAGGATCATTCGGACGACGCTCACCAGCCCGACCAAGACAACGACCAGGGGCAGGGCAAGAGCCAGCGTGACGGGAAGGACAAGATCGCTCGCCCAGTACGAGTTCCCCGCAAGCGTGAACTACTCCAATGACGACATGACGACCGCATAGGCGGCCGAGCCGACTAGCGCGCCCACCCGCATGGGAATGGCCATGTCGGACGCGATGACCGCGGCCAACTGACGCGGAGGAGCGCCGAGGACCCTCAACAAACCGTACCGTCTCGACCTAGTGTTGAGGTGCACGGCGGCGCCTGCCCTCGCCAGGGCTATCGAGGGGAGCACAAGGACAAGCAGCCCCACAATCACGAAGGCGGTTTCAGGCGCGTGGCCTTCACTGTCACGAATCGGCTGGAAGCCCGATTTCGACGCAATATCCGGCGGTACCGTATCGGTGAACTCTACAACCACCAGTTCACGGGCGTGTGCCAGGGCTTCCCTGGGAAGACTGCGCACCGGGCGATCGCCCAGCCACCCGCCTGTCTCGCCCGTCCAATCGTCCTCGCGCTGAGCGAGCACGGCGGGTGAGGCCAGAGCGGTACCGCTCGCCTCGACCTGGGTGATGCCGGGAAGGTCGAGGCGCTGCCCCTCCTCTCCCCAGAAGACCGTGACCACCAAGGGCCCGTAGCCAGTGGTAACCGGCAGGGATGACCGCAGGGGTGGCTCGCCGGGCGCACGGGTCATTGGAGCAAACCCGCTACCTCCGTCGCGTAGCGTGGCTGTATCGTGCTGGGCAAGCACGCCGGAGCGGAACCCCATAGCCAGCGAGAGGCCGACGCATGAGATGACGCCGACCACTATCAGTGGAATCCAGACCGAGAGCGAGCGCCACGATGTGGGCTCAAAGAACCGGAAGAAAAGAGTCATGACGGCGTACTCTCCTCTACCAGTCTTCCATCTTCCAGTCGCAACACACGGTCACACTTGGCCGACACCATAGGATCATGCGTAACATTAGGACGCCGACGCCGACCTCCCCAGCGATGCTTTGCAGCTCTCCGACCACCAGATCGGAGTTGCGCTCGTCCAATGCTCCCGTCGGTTCGTCACAAAACACGATGCTTGGCTCCATCGTCAAAGCCCTGGCTATTGATGCATGCTGAAGTTCTCCGCCCGAGAGCGTCGACGGGTACTTCTCCGTTAGAGGGCCGAGCCCGAACCGGTCGAGCAACTCACGCGCACGCCTCCGGGCATCGCGGGGCTTGGTCCCAGACACTACGACGGGCACGGCGACGTTCGCGGCGACGGTGAGGGCGTCTAAGAAGGCGGCGAACTGGAAGACGAACCCACAAGTCACCCGCCGGAGGAGCGTGATTTAGGGTTCGCGCAGCTTCCAGATGTCGGCGTGATTGCCCCACGCAACCGTGCCCCCCTCCGTCTTCCGCAGCCCGGCTAGGGCGTAGAGCAGAGTGGACTTCCCCGACCCACTCACGCCCACGACGGCCAAAACCTGCCCATGGTGTAAGTCCACGTCGGTTGCACTCAGAATGCTCCGCTCCCCAAAGCGCTGAATCAGTCCGCGACCCTCAAGGGCCAGCGCCTCAGTCGTCATGGTAACCACCTCTTGACTACGCCGTGGGAATCCCTATTACCACTCCTTGAACTACCGTAGAGGCGTGAACCTAAGTGTGAAGGTTCTTGATTTTGTCCAGTTTGGTGGAGACAGCCGGACAGGAACATTTTGCGGAAAATGATCAACACCTTAGAGCAGCGGAAGCGGTCATGGCTGCAGGAAGGCTGGCGGCTGATGATGCCCGGTGTGTCGGGGTGTTGGAGCAGGCCTTCCGGTGCTGGCGCGTTTGGTACGGCGGTGTCCTCCCTAGCGTGGCCCGATTTCTGGCCCTACCTCTTACCGAGAATGGCTGTCTGAAGAGGTCGAATCCGCCGCAGACTCACTTTGATGGTCACTTCCGTAGGAATCCGGTCACGTAGTCAACATCGACTGCGGGCATTCCCAGACCGATTTCCGACAATGCTTCGGAGAACCGGCTGATGTCGTAGACGCTGGTATCGGATAGGTACGGCTCGACTGACTCCAGGGACCGAACCAGAACCTTCAACTCCATGTCCTCATCCCTGTCGGCCATTATTCCCAATCTTGATTTCCAGTTCCCCAATTGAGCGCGGTCCGCCACGTATCCGCGGTGCTCCATATATGCAAAGACGTGATCGGCGGGTACGGGGTCCTGTTGAACCACGTTGTATACCATGCCCAGGTGTCTGGGATCGTCGGACATTTTGGTTATGGCGCTAACCAGAAAGTCGACAGGGGTCATCTCGAAGAACCATTTCGGCGCCAAGGGGGCACATCCGAGGCGTGCGCAGGCCTTGATTATCGACGACAGGAAGTCATTCGGATTGACCATGCCTGTACCACTGTGGTGGCCGATGTTGCCCGGACGGAAGATGCATACCGGCAGTCCTCGAGAAGCAGCCGACCAGACAAGCCGTTCCGCTACCCATTTGGCCTGGTTGTAGCCTCCCTCCATCCTGTCCATGAAGCCGTCTATCTCGTTGCTTTCCAGGTAGGGCGTGTCGTCTCCTCCGGGGAAGATGCCGTTGGAAGAAATGTATTGAATTGGTTTTGTTGCGCCACTGCAGGCGAACTTGAGGACCTCCAATGTCCCGCCGACGGTGTGGGCCTTGGCTGCAGAATACGGGTAGGAGTAATTGACTGAGGCCGCGCAATGGAATATCAAGTCGACCTCTTCCGCCAACCGCTGGTACTCGTCATTGTTCAGTCCCATCCTGGGCTGGGTGAGGTCTCCAGCCACCGGGACAATCCGGTCTGCCGCGGAATGACCGGCCAGCCCGTAATACCTCAGGGTGTCCAGCACGCGGTTGGTGGACCCACCCTGTCCTGAGTCCCGGTCCCTTACCAGGCAGTGGAACCGGGTATCCTGTCCCGCGGCACGCACCAGTTCGTCGAGCAAGAAGGCTCCTAGGAATCCGGTTGTTCCCGTTACAAGGACCGAAGACGCCCCGCTGAGACGTGTTATTCTCGGGGAGCCTCTTGGTGCAATCTCCGGATCCAGGGTCGAGTCCTCGGCCAGCGAAATTTCAGATTCCATGTTCGGACCTCTATTTTCCAAGTATGCTTCCAGCTCACTTATAGTGGGGTACTCGTAGACTCCCGTTCCCTTTAGTTCAATCCCAAACAGCTGTTCGATGCCCAGGGTTAGCTCCAGGCCCGTCAGGGAGTGGCCGCCGAGATCAAAGAAGTTCCAGTCGTCTTCCAGAGAGTCGCCGTCGACATCCAGTGCTTCGCTCCATAGCTCCCGCAAGGCCCAGTGACGCTCACTGGCGGTAGCGTACTTGGCCAGCCGGGTCTCCTGCTTGACCGCAGGTCTCCTTTTCCGCAGTGCGGGCAATACTTTACGCTCCAGTTTGCCCGTCTGTTGATTTATCGGGAGTGTCTCCAGTTCCATGAAGTGGCTGGGCACCATGTAAAGCGGCAGATACCGTTCCAGCAGAGCACGCAGGTCTCTGCTTGTCCGGCTCTTCCCATCGACCTTCCACGCCGCCTGCGGTGCCCTGACAACGTAGGCCACAAGCCGCTTGTTGGCTTCGTCCTCGTTCTCGGCCAAAACCGCCGCATCAGGCAGCGTCACAGTGCTTGCGGAGGGTCTCCTCTATGGCGCTCAGATAAACGGTGTAGCCCCTGATCTTGACCATCGAATCTTTCCGGCCAATGATCGTCGTCATACCCCGCCCATCAACCTCGGCCAAGTCTCCGGTGCCGTAATACCTCTCGCCGTTCCATCTGACGAACTTCTCGGCATCCAGGTCGGGCCTCTTCAGATAGCCCCGGGCCAGTCCGCGACCGCCAATGAAGAGCTCCCCGACTCCGCTGGAAGCCAGATCCGACTGCCCTTCCGGGAGCACCCGGAGCGTCACCCCGTCCATTGCGTAACCGACAGGACACCATCCATGGTATCGAGGCGCAAGTCCGTCAGTTCAATGGTGCAAACGTCGTGGGTCTCACTGATGCTGTAGGTGTTGAACACGCGCGCAGGACGGGGCAACACGTCCAACAACAGCCTCAGCAGGCTGGACGGCATCACCTCGCCGTTCAGCCAGACTACTCGGAGCGAGGACAGGGCAGACCGCAATTGTTCGCGGTCTGCCGAATTCAATACTCCCTGCAGCAACGACGGAGTGAACAGGATCTCGGTAATCCGGTGCTCTGCTATGAACTTGGTAAGGGCGCGCGGTGCGAACACGACATCATCGGGAATCACGTACACCGTTCCTCCCTTTAACAGCGGCCGGAGGAACTCCCAGGGAAAGAAAATATTGCAGGCGACCCTGTCTCCGACGCTGTAGGAACTGAACCTGTACCTGGCGAGGTAGGATGAAATCAGGGCGCGGCTGGTCTGCATCACGCCCTTTGACTGTCCTGTTGTGCCGGAGGTGTAGGGGAGGAACGCCAGGTTGCCGGTGTCAACGCCTATCTCATCAGTCGCGGGATCGAGCATTCTCCAGGACTGGTCGGAGTCACCGGCCAATAGACGAGGCCCATCGAATTTACTCAGTCTCGGCAAGTGCCGCGCCTTGGTGATCACCACCTTGGGTTGGGACTCGGACACCAGTGTAGCAAGCAGAGAATCGGGGAGGTCCAGTGCCACAGGCATGAAGGCCGCACCGGCCTTCAATGTTCCAATGATCGCGACGATGTACTCCGGGCAGGTTTCCATGTATATGCCCACCGGATCATCGGTTGATACGCCGCAACGTCGAAGGTAGGCGCCCAAGTCATCCGTCGCTTGGTCCAGTTGTGCATAGGATGTCTGCTCGGCGCCGAAGACTATGGCCGGAGTATCTGGAGTCGCCGTCGCTTGGGCCTTGAAAAGCTGATGCAAGCCACTCTCTGCGGAATTCATTTCGCCACCTCAAGAATCCCCAAACGTAATCAACCAAAACGGGCGCTTGTTCTAGATTATGAGAGGGTAAGAGCTTGGTTTACAAGACATGGAGCCTAAAGTACATTGTAAATCCATATTGAAAGTAACTTTTGGTCGCAACGTAATCCGACCTCTTCAAGGGTGTCCACATGCAATTCGACTCACTGGACTCTTACAGGGAGCACGCCCGGATGTCAAGGGCGGCGGGAGATTGGGACACGTGGCGGAGCAACAGTGTACCACTCGGCCGTCGATGTTCAGGATAGGTGTCACCCTGCGACAGGTGTCAGGCGGAGTTCTTAGCGGAAGCGAGTGAGGTTCGGCCTAGGCGTCAGGGGGATCGCCGGGAGAGCGCATGGTGGCGGCCTGCCTGCTGTGCTTGAGGCGGTAGCTCTCCCCGTTCATCTCAAGGATGTGAACGCGGTGGGTGAGCCGGTCCAGCAGGGCGGCGGTTAGCCTCTCCGAGCCCAGGACCGCCGTCCACTCGTAGAAGGGCAGGTTGGTGGTCACGAGGACAGACCCTCTCTCGTATCTCTGGCTGAAGACCTCGAAGAAGAGCTCCGCGCCGATCTTTGAGAGTGGGACGAAGCCGAGCTCGTCGACGATAGGCAGCCTGAGCCGTGCCAGCTTCTACTGTAGGTTGAGCAGTCGTCACTCGTCCCTGGCCTCGATTAGCTCGTGGACCAGCGAGGCAGCGGTGGTGAAGCCGACCGACAGCCCCCTCTGACAGGCGGCGAGCCGAAGGCCGAAGGCGACGTGAGTCTTGCCGGTCCCGCTATTGCCTATGGCGATGACGTTCTCACGCCGGTCTACGTACTGGCAGCGGGCCAGCTGCATGACCAGGTGCTTGTTCACCGACGGGATGGCCAGGCAGTCGAAGGTGTCGAGGCTCTTGACTGCGGGGAAGCGTGCAGCCCTGACCCTGCGGTCCACCATGCGATGATGGCGGTCTAGCAGCTCAAGCCCGGAGAGCCGTCGCAGGTAGCCCGGATGGTCGACGCCCTCGGCGGCGCACTGGCCGGCCACCTTGCCGTACGCTCTCAGGAAGATCGGCAGCTTCAACTCCTTCAGGTGGTGCTCCAACAGCACCGTCGACCTCTCGCTCACCGCCCACCCCCCGGCATGAGCGCCATGTAGTCGCTGGCCGATGTCTTTGTCACGCTCACCCTGGGCAGGTAGGGGTAGAGCTCCAGGTCGAGTCTCTGAGGACGACCCTCCATCTTGCACAGCACCAGGTGCTCTATGGCGCCGAGCCTGAGGGCATCTCGCACGGCCTCGTGCGCCTTCTGGGTGAGGAAGGATTAGGCTTACCCGTTCACAAGGAAAACGGGCGAATGCATCCAGGGTAGCCGCCGTCTCTTGGATCTCGGCTGCGGACAAGCCCGCGATGCCGGCCACCTAGCACTTGAGCCCGGCGTAGGCCGTGGCGAACCGGGCGCTGCTCCTGACTGAGCGTTGCTGAAGACGCCGGCGGCCCCTGTCGTGAGGGCCTTCTCCCAAGCCTGGTTCTGGCTGGGGTGGACCCGTGACAAGGGCAGCCAATCGGAGCGCCGTCTTACCCGTTCCCCGCCTCCAAAGGCCACCTTGGCCTTCAAGGCCAGGCTGGGCTTTCTCCGTTCTTTGGACGTTTCCCAATCCTCATTAATAGCAACCGCTGCCTTCAGTGTAGGAGCGGGAATCTCGTCTAACTACCTGTCCAGCTTCCTGGGTCCACCTCTGGGAACCAAGGCTATCCATCATAGTTCCTGCGCTTGGTTGAGTCGGCAAGTCGGTAGCCCATCCCTGGCCTTTGCCGACATGCCGGGTTGGCAACTTCACCTATTCCAGATCAACTGTTTCAGTAGATGCAAGGTCGGACACGGCAGCGTCGAATCGCTCCAGTGAGTTGCGCAAGTACGCTGCGGCCCGCTCGCCTTCGTAATTGCAGTAACCTCCGGTGATTATCCAGAAGACAAGGATTTCGAGCATCGAGAGCCGGTAGTCATACAGGCATTCTTCGAACGTGTAACCCCTGACGCCATTGTCCTCCAGGATGGAGTGGTACTCGCCCAGAAGGCCCAACTCCTCCTCCCTTCGCCGCTGCGGAGGGAACGCCTCGCTGATGAAGGTGGCGGCATCGTAGGTGCCGCGGCCTCTCCCACAGAACTCCCAATCGAAGACAACCACCGACTGGGTGCCCGCAGTTGTGGAGAAGAAGCAATTGTCAAGCCGGTAGTCCCCGTGAACAATAGTCCTGGGAGGCGTCGTGAGCTTGGCCTTGACCCTATAGACCTCCGGGGCCAGACGGTCCCCCAACAGCCGAAGGCCTTGGGGCATTCCGCTACCGGCCTTCTCCAGCAGCGACCTCCACGCGCCGGCGTACATCTCCTGGTACGCACCCGCTTCGGCTTCCTTCAAGGGCATCCAGTACAGACGGTCCAGGAGCGGGCTGTCCCACCAGGATGCCTGGAACCTGGCCAACCGGCCTATGCAGCGGCGGGCCTCGTCCATGGAGCAGCCGGCCACGCTGTCGCCCTGCTGGGCGTAGCTCATATCCTCCAGCAGCAGAACGGTGTCCCCGGTGGCCGGGTCCATTCCCCGGTGGTAGCTGCGAGGAGTTCCCAGGTGGACGCTGTTTGCCAATTCATGGTAGAACCTGACCTCTCGCCGGTTCTGTCCGAGCTTGTCGAAGACCGTCCTCAGCAGAGGGTCTGCCGATGGGAGCTTGGCTATTATGGTGCGCGGCAGGTTCGTGGAGTCAGAGTCGTATTCAAGCGTCAGCCGGAACAGCTGGTTCAGGAAACCCTTGCCTTCGGCTATGGCCTCAGCCGAGTATCCGGTCACGGATGGGTCTGCGGGTTCCCTGTTCCTGTTGAGGGCCTTGGTCAACCAGCAGGGCGTGATTTCCCGAAGGTCTTTGGGAACTTTCAAGCTGCTCATCTCGGTCCTGCAGCCGTCTGATCAGCCCTCGGAGAAAAAGAGCCCCTCACCTCACCCGTCCTTCCGCGCGAAAATGACGCAATGGTCCATGGGCTTGGGGTCCTTGAAGTACATGACTCCTCCCAGTTTCACTCCTTCTGCCGGAATCACCCTCAAGTCCCGTCCCTCCAGGATGCCCAGCACCTCATCTACATCGTATAGCTGGAAGGTCCTTTCGGCGCCGTAGTCCCTGTCGTAGACCGTGGCGACCCCGTTTCCGTACTTGAACATCAGCTGGAGGACACCGCCTGCCCTCAGAACCTTGGCAAATCCCGGCAGGGTGGTCCCCAAGGCGATGGCCGGCTCGATATGCTGGATGACCGCGTTGCACAGGACGAAGTCGAAAGAGGCGTCCGGGTAGCTGAGGGGCTCGCGGAGGTCGGCGACCGACACCCTTGAGGCGATTTCGGGGTGAAGCCTGCGCGCCTCCACGATGTTCTCATCCACGGCATCCACCCCATAGATGTCGTACCCCCTCTGCCAGTAGAAGAAGACGTCCCGTGCCCCTGCGCCGCAACCGGCGTCCAGCCCCCGGCACCCCGGCGGGACAAGTTCCTGCAGACGGTCCATCAGGTCGGTATCCCCTTGGAGCCCAGGGTGGGAGACATCGCTGTAGACCGACTGAATGAAGTTGTGGGTCACCTCGGCGTAACGCTGCGCATGACGCCTGTAAAAGGACTCGGAAAAATCAGGGTCGTGACTCATTGCTGGACCATCGCTCAACAGGATGGAGAATCAGACACCAAAAAGGTCAATGAACTGTCCGGTCATGATCCTGGGTGCATGCGCCGCCAGGTACATGGCTGCTTGCGCCACCTCTTCCCCGGTCATCCAGTCAGGGTCTCCGTCAGGATTGTGAGCCCGGGCCATATCAGTATCCACCCAGTCGGGATTGATGCCATTGACGCTGATGCCGTAGGGACGGAGAGAGTGACCCAGGGATGCCGTGTAGCCAACAACGCCCCACTTAGACGTCGCGTAAGCTCCGTAATCGCCATCGGGCAGCCGGCCGGATGACGACCCGATGTTGATGATGACGCCCTGCTCCCGCTGCATCATGTGCGGTAAGAC
The DNA here is from genome assembly GCA_965247615.1 of Dehalococcoidia bacterium. GTDB lineage: Bacteria > Chloroflexota > Dehalococcoidia > Lucifugimonadales > UBA1127. Next base: position 334,695 of record OZ252022.1, read on the forward strand.
CGCGCGGTACATCAGGTGGGTCCCCCGCAGGTTTGTATTCATCACCTCGTCCCACTGCTCCATCGTGGTGGCCCATACGGGGGTGCGATAGGTTATGACGCCGGCATTGTTGACCAGCAGGTCAATGCGGCCCCACTTCCCGATGACCTGCTCCACCACCCGAACTGCATCATCCTGCCTGGTCACGTCCAGAACAAATACCTCCGCCTCTCCTCCTCCAGCGCGTATCTCGTCGGCCGCCCGCGTAAGCCGCTCCATGTCTCGTCCGGTTACTATGGCCCGGGCCCCTTCGCCGGCGAAGGCCACGGCTATGGAGCGGCCTATGCCTCGAGCTGCGCCGGTGATCAATGCCACCTTACCTTCCAGCAGCATCCGCTGTCTCTTCTCTCCGAATACAGGCTGCCCCGGCAGAATCCCGCCAGCCCTGTGGATTTTCCCGATAGCGGGAAATACCGCTGAGACTGAACGGAGTCACGTCATAGACGTATCTAAATTCGCAGTTCCAATCGAGGCGTCAGCAGGCGTTCCGGCAAGTTGGTCTCCCGCATAAACCGGACCAGGAGTTGATGAATCTCCCCGGCAATGTCTTTGTGGGTCGCTATTACGTTTCGGATCTGACTTGGATCGGAGGGAAGGTGGTAGAGCTCCGACACGCCATCCTCGGGGCTGTACAGCAGGCTCCAGTCTCCAGAGGTGACCGTGGTGACGGGATAATCGAGAGGGGGCGGAGCAGGTTGTCCACGGAATGGACCGGATCGCCGGGGTTGGCGAAGGGAATGCTGCTGACAACGAAATCCCTTCCCCGCGTTGAACCGTCTCGCATCCCGGGTGCCAGAGATCTGCCCTGAACAAAGTCCGGGACCTCCATCCCCATGAGGTCCAGCACGGTAGGCATGACGTCCACCGCCGAACTCAGGCCCTGGAATGTTCCCGGTGGCAGTCCGGGGACTTTGATCAGAAGCGGGATGTGGACAAGCTCTTCGAAGAGGGGAGAGTAGGTCCACGTTGATCCCTGTTCTCCGTAGGGCCGGAGCGTTCCGTCCGGGGACTTTCCCGAGCTCATCTTGCCGAACAGGCCGCCGTGTTCCCCAAAATAGAAGCCGTGGTCGGTGGTGAAAATAACCGTTGTCCTGTCCGACAGGCCCATGTTCTCGACCGACTTCAGCAGGAAGCCCAGCCAGGTGTCGACCATGGTGATCTCGCCGCAATAGGTGGCGTGGCCCTTGCGGAGGATCGCTTCCTCGTATCCCGGCACGTCGTGCCAGTTCCCGTACAGGGGAAGCACCAGTTCGCCGTCGTAATCCGGCCAATAGAGTTCCGTGTAATAGGGAGGGGCGTCCCAGGGCTCGTGAGGGTCCCAGGTGTCTACGTAGAGAAAGAAGTCCTCTTTGTAATGTCGCTGCAACCACCGGATGGCCGTCATGAATGTGCTGGGCGCGTTCCGGTCCGATTCGTATCGCCATGCCTCCCGCACGTCTAGGGATTCGTGATGATAGCCCGACTGGGGAATCATGGACCAGAGCGTGTCCTGTCCCCGGTTCATGAAGAAGGACTGGAATCCCCGGTCATAGTTCATGCCGTCCCTCAGATAGTAGGGCGTGTCCACCGCCGCCGCCGTGTGAAGGCCATGGCCGGCCAGTATCTCCGCCAGCGTGGTTACGTCCGGGGGCAGAGGCTGCCATCCCATAAAGGACATTGTCCAGCGTCCCGTCTGGTGGTCCGCCCTGGTAGGCATGGTCGGGAATCCGGCAGAGTAGTGCCGGTCGAACCGGACCGCCCCGGCCGCCAGCCCATCCAGGGAGGGTGTTCTGATCGTCGGATTGCCGTAAGCGCCTATGTGGTCCCGGCGAAAGGTGTCCGCAACAATCCAGATGACATTCATCATGCACACTCCTGCGAACAAAGGGGGATAGATGAATTTACCACAAGACTGGGCAAACCGGAAAGTTCTTCACAGGTCAGTCCGGCAAGGACGGCAGAAAGTCGGGTACCCAGGTCAGTGGTGCGCCACAAAGCAGAAGCCCACGCCGGCCCGGCGTGGGCTTCTGCGGAGTTCCGTCCGTTACTGGACTGACCGACCGCTCGTCTCCCGGCAGGTTTCGCTGCCAGGTCGGGCGAGAGGCTGATTACACCGCCAGAGTGAAGGTAAGGGTGAAGGTTCTTGATTTTTTTCCAGTTTGGTGGGCCTAAACCTGAATCCACCGAAGGAGGGGGTGTAGGCAGTCTTGTGAAGGAGGAAGAGGGTGCTTCTTTGCTTCTGGGATAATGGTTTTGGACCACAAAACCAACCCAACAACAAGGAGCACCCAATAGATGCTAGCATGCAACCATCCCGACCGTATCCGTATCGCCTTCGACGACCTCCGCCTCGTGGCCAATGCCGGGCTGATTCTGCCTGCCAAGCTCGCCCAGCGTCTCGGCCTGCCCGAACTCGTTGACACCCACCTCGACCTCGGCGATGCCCCGGGCCGGGCGAACACGGGCGACAAGATGATGACGCTGGTCGCCTCCGCGCTTGCGGGCGGTGACTGCATCGGCGTCGTCGATGCGTTGCGCTCCGGCGCAACGGCCCGCGTTCTCGGTTGCGCACTCAAGGCGCCATCCACCCTCGGCACCTTCCTGCGCAGCTTCAGGTGGGGCCATGTCCGCCAGCTGGACCGGGTGAGCCGCGAGTTGCTTGGACGCGCATGGGAGGCCGGGGCCGGACCCGGCGCGGCGCCATGCACCATCGACCTGGATTCGACCATCTGCGAAACCTACGGCCTGGCCAAGGAAGGCGCCCACCACCACGGTTATACCGGCACTCGCGGCTATCACCCGCTGCCCGCTATCGGCGCCGGCGACGTGCTGATGTCCCGGCTGCGCGAAGGCCGCGCCAACACCGCTCGGGGCGACGCCCACTTCCTGCGCGAGACGGTGGGGCGGGTGCGCTACGGCGGAGCCAGGGGCCAACTCACGGTGCGGGCCGACAGCGGCTTCTCTACCCACGCAGTCGTCGCCCTCTGCCGCGAGATGAACGTCCGTTTCTCCATCACGATCCGCCAGCACCCGAGCCTGCGGAACCTGATCGAGGCGATACCTGAGCAGGGCTGGACTCCCATCCCTTACTGGATGGACGGCGCAGCCGATGTTGCCGAGACGGCTTACACCCCGTTCCAGACCAAGCCGGACGCCGCTCCGGTGCGGCTCATCGTCGGGCGCGTGAAGCCAACACCCGGTTCCCAACTCGCCCTCTTCGTCAACTACAGCTATCACGGCTTCATCACCGACCGCGATGGGCAGACGCTCGAACTGGAGGCCGACCATCGCCGTCACGCCGAGGTCGAGAACGCCATCCGAGACCTCAAGTACGGTGTCGGGCTCAACCACATGCCCTCGTGCCGCTTCGCCGCCAACGACGCCTGGCTCGCAGTCCAGGTGATCGCGCACAACCTCGCCCGCTGGACGGCGCGGCGCGGCCTCGGCGAACAGATCGTGACCACCAAGACGCTTCGCCGGCGGTTCTTCGCTCTCGCCGGGCGGCTCACCCGCTCCCCTCGTCGGTTGATCCTGCATCTTCCGGCGGGTTGGCCATGGGAGGGCAAGATCCGTCGCGCCCTCGCCCGGCTGCGAGCCATTCCACATCCGGTCTGACGACACCGTCTGCAACTGACCCACCGTTCAGCCAACCGAACGCCCCCGCAAACTCACGCCAGCTCCGCTCGCGAGTGTCTCTTGCTGCCTCCGATCCTGGCATCTCGACCCGCGCAGTGCCTTCAGACCGCCGTCGGCGCCACGGGCGGCGACTGAAGACCGCTCTGGCTCACCTATCCATTGGAATCGAGCCCCGACAGTCGCGTCCGTATGCCCCGCATTCCCCGATCCGATGCCCCAACCCCCTCTTTCGGTGGATTCGGGCTAAGGTCCCATAGCGTGGTAACTATTGTGGGAACGCACGCCACAATAGGGCCATAGCGTATTTGCTTCCGAGTCCCCCAACTTCCACCACTCCAGGCACGCGGGTCTCTACGGCTTAACGGACTGCTTTTCGGCGGTTCAAGTCCAGAATGGCTTCCGCCCTAGCTCTACGGGCAGATTCCCGTGTTGACGGCTTCCTTGCCGGCCAGAGCACTCACCTAATACAACATTCCAGAACCGCTTGTCCATCCCACCCCGGGCCCACCCTGGGCACCCTTACTTCAACACAACCTACTTGGAGTAGGGCCGGCAGAATGGCAAACAGGGATAAGAACCCCGCGATCATAAAGAAGTTCTGGAACACGGCCACCCCAGCTTCTATACCCAGATGTCCCGCCTAGCAGGTTGCTGAAAAACGTCGATGCGAACAGTGGCGGCTGAGGGCGGGGAAGGGTGAAGATAGGAGCACTCAAGACGGAGGTGGAGCGTGTGCGTGGACGGCATGCGAACGGAGTCCCGTTGCGTCTGTACCGGGCCTCCGGCGCCGTCGGTTGCGCCAACCACTCGCCGAGCCGCGGCTAGGTCATCTCTCCACACCAGCGCCCGCTCCAGCGGGGGGTTGCCGTGCGGCGTTGACAGGGTAGAAGGATGGTCCATTCCGTCGTGAAGCGCCGCGTTGCCCGCACCAGTTGGCGCATGGTCTTTCTCTGACGCGGAGGGCTAGGACGGGGGCAGCACCTCGTACGCCCAGATCTCGTACCAGATATCCGGCTCGCCATGCGGCATCGGCTGGAACGGCGCGCCGCGCTCGAGCAACCGCCAGCGCCCGGCCTCCTCGAGCGCGGCCTGCTTGGCGTCGAAGCCGCCCTCGGTAAGATAGTCCGTCCGCATCGAGAAGACGATCGCCCCGCCGGCCTTTGTGACCCGCACCAGCTCGTCCAGCGACTCCGGCGGAGCGTGGCCGATGGTCAGCGTGCCGATGCACGTCGTGGCGTCGAACCGGCCCGTCTCGAAGCCCAGTGGCTTCCCCAGCTCGCCCACCACGAGCTCCTCGTAGACGGTCTTCTCATTCGCTGTCTTCAGCATTCCGGGCGACAGGTCCAGCGCCGTGATGTGCCCGAAGCCGAGGAGGGCCAGCTCCTCGCCGACCATCCCCGTGCCGGCGCCGGCATCGAGCACTCGCGCGCCTCTATCCGCCACATGGCGCGCCAACGCCTCGGCCCCGGCCCTCGGCCCGCTGAATCCCAGCGTCCGAAGGTCGGCGTCATACTCCGACGCCCACCCGTTGTACTCGCTCTTCAGCTCGTCGTAGTCCCTGGACCCATAGACTCGCTGAATCCGCTGCGTGCGCGCCTTATCGCTTGCCATGTGCGACCTCCCCCAAAAGCGCCTTGCGGGTGCTCCCGCCGTTCGCCACGGCGATGGGCGATGGGCCAAGTGCCCCGCTTGCCTGGGTACTCTACCACGTGGTGCAACCCCTGTCGGCCACGGGTAGGTGCCCCGCTTCAGCCTCGCAGCGCGCGCGGCTGAAGCCATCCAAGATAGCCGGGGCCCCACAGAGCGTGCCGTGGTGGCCGTTCCGGCTGGCCCCGCGACGCCGCCCAGACCGGAACTCGCGCCCCCTTGGTCCGAGATGCCGCTGCGGGAGGGGACCCACCGTTCGCAGACTACCGCGTAACGAGCCCGCCGCCTCGCCTTCTGCAATGGCGACGGACTCATTCGCAATGGAGCGCCTTGGTGCCTAGACTGGTGGGCCTGAGCGGACTGTACTGAGCCTGTCTCAGAAGTCTCCCCCACTTGACTTGCACGTGCGGGACAGTCTGGATTCCGGTGTACGACGCAATGACATGATTGAAATACGACGTCAGGTCTGCCATTCCATCGAAAGACGGACTCCAGAACATTGTGAATCCGAAAATATCAGCTTTCTGAGACAGGCTCTACTGCGAATTTTTCGGTGGGTGGTGAGGTTGTAGCTATAGCGGGCTGATGAAGAACGGGCCTCAGGTGACCATCGGGCGGTGGGGGCGAGTCAGGGATTCGCGGGGCTCGCCGACCGCTCACTCGATGAGGGACGTGCAAGCGGGCTTCGCCTTCTGCGGCAGCCCTGCTCTTCGATGAGGACTCCGTCCACGAGAACAGCGAACGCTGGGCTTCATCGTTGAGATTGTCGTCCACGGCCGTCCCGGCATCCTCCCCCGGCCCCATCGACACTGTACGGATGCGCCTCGACGACCACCGGCTTCGGCTCGATCTCGACCGCCTGCCAGCCGTCGCGCCGGCCCGGCGCATCCGTCCGGTCCCGGAAGGCGGGAAGCTCGAGCATCTTTTCCCGGAGCCGGACCCCTTCCCCTGTTTCGAGAGCAGCTTCAGGTCGTCTTTGGGCAGCCCCATGGCAAGCGGGGAAGCTTGAACCCGGGGAGGGCGAGACGACCCAGGCGGTCCGGCGACGCGGCAGGCCCCGCAAGAACCCGGTTGCGTAGACCACGTTCGAGAGCCAACCGCGCCGCCCGTGCTCCTAGGGGGTCGAATCGCAGCGTGTGCCGTCTTGGGCGTTGCGCCCCGATGTATGCCCCGACGGGGCGGCCCCGTTCTCGCGCAGTCCGAGGCGAGCGTCCTGGTACTGGGAATCGCCCGAGAGATCGAGTGGGACGCGAGCGTGTGGCCGGGAGCGCTGTTTCATAGGGTTGAGGATGCGGTCCCTGTTCGGAGCGCCATTAGCTTTGTGGGTCGGTTGCCAGTCCGCTCCAGATGGTGTCGACTGTCTGCTCGATCCGCTTCCTCGACTCAGGAGTGCCCAGAATGTGCCTCGCGAACGTCGCCCCGACCACTGCATGGACTGCGACTTCCAGATCGACGTCTGCTCGTATCTCACCCCGGTCCACGCCACGTTGAAGGACCATGACTGCCTCGTCTGTGCGAGGGCGTATGACCCGTTCACGGAACAACTCGAACAGCTCGGGGCTGCGGCGCTCCTCGACCAGCAGGGCGCCGATCATGGCGAAGCCTGGGCCGCGCGTGAGCACAACCTGGGCCCGAACGATCATCTCGACAATGTCGGCGCGTGCGTCGCCTGTGTCCGGCGGCGGCCCGATGTCGTCTCTCAGGGCCCCTACGGCGGCGGACACCAACTCCTCTTTGGAAGCGTACCCCCTGTAGATAGTCGTCTTTCCGACTCCGGCTTCGGACGCGACTTGCTCGACCGACATGCTGGCATAGCCCTGGTCCGTCAGTAGCTTCAGAGTGGCCTGGAGAATGGCCCGGTCGGCCTCCGGGTCGCGGGGGCGGCCGGGAGGCTTCCGCTGTGTCGTCATCAGTGTGTTATCCCACCTGAGGATACTCTGTCAGCATCTCGTGAACTGGCGCGGTTGGCCTGTGGACATGAAACCCCGCACAATGAGGCTACCAACCACCGCGACGCCCTAGGCCAATGAGCAGGCCGATGCTAGAGGCGCTCGGTCCCTCACTAGTGGGACTCATGTAGGCGCCCGATAGTCTGTTGGGTTGCAAGTTACCTTGCCCGGGGACACAGATTGCACGTGCCAGATCTACTTCCCCTCTCCTTTGATGAGCATTACACCTATGCCAATCCAACCCAGCGATACGATTGTCAAAAGGCTGCCCGCAAAGTAGCCAATCTTCTGTATATAGCCGCCGACCTGTTCGAGCAGAGGCCCAAACGCCCCTCTCATGCCTTGAACAACGAGGGCTCCTTCTGGCGGCACTTCCACACTAGCCAGTTGTTGGGGGTAGTCCGCTATCCACCTGCCCCAGCTCGGCACGGTCACAAGCACTAAGACCCCGCCGGTAAGGAGTATGAGTCCGAAGACGATTGCCGCTATTCCCTGTGGCTTGCCAACCGCTCTGACAGGATAGCCAGGGTGTTCCAAAGCCACGAATGGGGCAGGACGATATCTATGGGTTGGACAGAGAGTCGCTGTGCCCTGTAGACCGTCAGCGATAGTGGGACACAGTTGAGGGTGGAAAGAGCCGAGAGAGTTGAGGTGGGGTCAGCTCCCTGGATGAGGTAGAGCACTTCAGAGAGAGGAGCAGCGATGTCCCAGACAGAAACAGGTAAGGCAGTGGCCGCTGAGGAGCGCACGGAGGCGGCCAAGTCTTTCGTCCGCACGGTTAAGGCTGCTACTCGGCGCACGTACACGCCGAAAGAGAAGATTCGTATCGTGCTGGAAGGCTTCCGCCGCGAGGTTACGGTGAGTGACCTGTGCAGGCGGGAGGGAATCAAGCCGCACTCCTCCTACTCGTGGACCAAAGAGTTCATGGAGGCGGGCAAGGAGCGGCTTACCCGCGACAGCGTGCGAGATGTCACCAGGCAGGAGGTCCATCAACTCAAGCGGGAGAACGGAGAGCTCAAGCAGCTGGTCGCCGGTCTGTCCCTTGAGGTCTATCGTCTCAAAAAGACGTTCATACCAATGCCTCAGGGCGCCGGCAGTATCAGCGGATGAGTGGCGCAGAGAAGGCAGAGGTGCTGACCAAGCTGGCTTCCCAGGAAGTCGACTCCATTCTGTCGGCAGCCAGGGAAATGCCGGAGTTGAGTTGCCGGCAGTTGGCCGCATGGACCATCGACAACATGGGCTTCTCCGTATCGGAGTCTACGGTCTACCGCATCCTTCGGAGGGAGGGTCTGGTGAAGAGGCCTGAGATGCGGCTGGCCGCAGGCAAGGGGGTATCACCACAAGACCACGGGTCCCCACCAGATGTGGGCCACAGACGCCTCCTACTCCCTGGTCACCGTCATGGACGACTACGCTCGCTTCATCCGGGCATCGCCCTTGCATCCTCAGACCAACGGCAAGCTGGAGCGCTATCACCAGACCCTCAAGCGCGAGGTGAACCAACTGCCCTACGAGATGTCCTCAGACCTGGAAGCGGCCATCGTGGCCTTCGTCAGCTCCGACAACTACCGGCGCTACCACAAGGCCCTGGGCAACGTGACGCCCTCAGATGTCCTCAAGGGAAGGGGGCAGGAGATCCTCCGACGCAGGAAGGAGGTGCAGGCCCAAATAATCCAAGGGCGAAGACAGCACAACAGGGCCCTCAGGGAGCTTATAAGATCTCAAGCTCACCCCTGATCTCTCGGGTCTCAAAGTCTCCCACTTTTGCTGGTTGCCAACAAAGACGAGATCGGGATCTCGTTCACCGTGAACCCCGTATCGGCCAGGCTCACCTCCAGCGACTGGCCCTCGCCCGAGAGCTCCCGCTCCCTCAGGGCCGCCAGCGCGCCGATGGTCGCGTGCAATGCGGTGATCCGGTCGATCAGCGGAAAGCAGGTCTTGATGGGTGGGTCGTCAGGGAAGCCGGTCAGCGACATCAGCCCTCCCAGCGCCTGCCCTATCGGGTCGAACCCTATCCTGTCGCGGTAGGGGCCGTACTGGCCGTACGCCAACACGTTCACCATGACGATCCCGCGGTTCAACTCCCTCAGTGTCTCGTACCCGAAGCCCATCACTTCGATGGTGCCGGGCCGAAAGTTCTGGAGGAACACGTCGGAGACCTTGACCAGGTCCCGCAGCACCGACTTGCCCTTGTCCGTCCTGAGGTTGATGGCCAGGCTCTTCTAGCCGCTGTTGTACTGCACCCAGTACGCGCTCTGCCCCCGCACCGTCGGACCGTTGCCGCGGCTCTCGTCCCCATCCAGCGACTCTATCTTGATCACCTCGGCGCCCATGCGGGCGAACATCAGCGCGCACCTGGGTCCTGCCTGGTAGCGGGCCGGTCCGGCCCCTTGCGGTCCAGGAACTCCTTGAACCCCTCGGCGACCGGCGTAGGGACCAGCTTGCCGGCCTGCGCTTCGAGCTCGTTGCGGTACATTTGCTCCCACGCCTCGCCGACGTCCCGGATCATCAGCTCCTTGATGCCCTGCACCATCCGGCTGTCGTTCGAGACGATCTGCCGCGCTAACTCAATGGCCTTGTCCATCAGGTACTCGGCGGCGACCAGGTGGTTGAGCAGCCCCATGCGGTGGGCCTCTTTGGCGTCCACGACCCGGGCGGTGAACAGCAGCTCCTTGGCCACCGGCCACCCCACCTGCATGGGCAGACTCCAAGTCGAGTTCACCCTACCGTACGACGCTGCGAGGAATCGGAAGCTGGTGTTCTCGCAGCCCACTCGTATGTCGAAGCTGGAGGCCATCACCGCTCCCCCGCCGTAGGCCAGCCCGTTGATGGCGCCGATGGTCGGCTTGGTAGACGCAGCCAGGCGCCATCCGGAGCGCGGCCTGTTCGGGTCGGGCGGCGGCAGGTCCGCACCCTTGGCAAGCTCGGCCATCTCCTTGATGTCGCCGCCGGCCGAAAACGCCCGGTTGCCGCTCCCCGTGACAATTATCGCACCGATCTCATCGTCGTCTTCGAGCTCGGTCAGCGCCGCGTCGAACTCGCGGTTAAGCTCCCGGTTCATCGCGTTCAGCACCTTGGGGCGGTTCAGGGTGATCGTCCCCACCCCTTCAGCACGCTCTACGAGAATGGTCTGGTAACTCAACGGCAAGCTCCTGTTGGGGTGTTGTGGGCTCCCCGGACGTGGCCGCGTCCGAGCGGGGTTGATTATAGGAGCCGCTACAGACAGGGTCAAGGAAGCCGCTCCCGTGCCGGTCCAGCGGGGATTACAAGTAGGGTAAGACCCAGCGCTTGCCCTGAGCGTGTCGAAGTGCGTCCCCGAGGTGAGCCTAGCTGTCGAGATTGTCCTCCGCCACCCTCTGACTGACCCGCCCCGCTCCAAAAGGGCACCCACGTGCCCGGTTACGGCCACAGGTCTAGAATGGGCCGCACGAAAAGGACTCCTATTTGAACGTGTTCCCTGTTTTCCGATAGACACGAAAAACTGCGGTACTCGTGGGAGGTAGATTTGGATACAACCAGGTAAGGTCAGACGGATCGACAGGTGGGGCTGATTTGAGGTAGGCAGTACTACCATTGAGTTAGTGGTCGCCTTTTAGCCTCCCAGGGTCCGCTACCTTACGACCATGACAAGTAGGCATAGGCGGCGACACCCTTATACCCACCGAGTCTACTGTGTAAAGCCCCATTCACCATCGACCTCGATTCGACGATCTGCGAGACCTACAGCCTGGCGAAGGAGGGTGCCCGGCAGCACCGCTACACCGGCGTGCGCGGCTATCACCCGCTGCCCGCGGTGGCGGCCGGGACCGGTGGTGTGCTCATGGTCCGGTTGCGCGGGGACCGTGCCAACACAGTCCGCGGAGCCGCCCACTTCCTGCGTGAAACGATCGGCCGGGTGCGCGGCGGGGGAGCGACCGGCTGCACTCGCCGCCGCTCCCATGGCTAAGTGAGGGTACTCGAGCCGTTGCGAACCCGCTCGTGCCTATCCGAACAGGGCACGGTACATCACAACGACCTCAGCGGCCACACAACAAGTCCGAATTGAACCAACCAAACCCCACACGCCTAACCGCCTTCACACCGCAGCACCAACCTGAGAGTCCCTTGCTGCGGGGCAGGCAGGGGCTGTTATTCTCGCCTTGTCCCCCTGTCTAGCTCAGCGTCGCCAATTCGTCTCAGTTGGGCAGTTGGGATAAACTGTTGCTCGTCTCATGTCGACGCCACAAGAGGCCAGATGAGGGGCAGCCCTTGGCCCCTCGGCGGACGGCGTATCTGGCTGTTATATCCCTATCGCAGGATGAGGGCGCGATTGAAAATAGCAGTTGTTGGACTTGGACACGTTGGCACCGTCGCCGCTGCGGGCCTTGCGTTAGCCGGCCATGACGTGTTGGGCGTAGATATCGACCGGGAACGAATTGATCTTCTCCAAATGGGAAGGGTCCCGCTGTACGAACAGGGGTTGCAAGAGCGGGTGGCTTCCGCATTGCAGAGGGACGCCCTGCGGTTCTTGCATCGTGACGCGGTTACTGAAGACCTGGGCGACGTTGCCCTGATTGCGGTGGGGACGCCGGCCGGGGATGGCGCAGCCGCCGGCCTTCACCAGGTTAGGGCTGCCGTGTCATGGCTCAAGTCCACGCGTCCTCGGGACCTAGTCATCGCCATGAAGAGCACGGTCTTGCCAGGCACCGGCCAGCGGATCGTGGCAGGGGAACTGGCCGGGACCGGCATCGGGTACGCCGCCAACCCGGAGTTCCTCCGTGAGGGCCAAGCGCTGCACGACTGGGACCATCCGGACCGCATCGTGATCGGCGCCGCCTCGAACGACGTGCGGTCCGTTGCGGCCGTGAAGGCGATGCACGCGGGCATCGACGCGCCACGCCTGGTGACGGACATAACCAGCGCGGAGATGGTCAAGTACGCGAGCAACGCGTTCCTCGCTACTAGGATCTCCTTCATCAACGAGATCGCCTCCCTCTGCGACGCCCTTGGGGCATCGATAGATGACGTGAGCGACGGGCTGGCGATGGACTCGCGGACCGGCGCAAGAATCCACGCCGGCGCGGGCTATGGGGGTTCCTGCTTCCCCAAGGACGTCCACGCGCTCGACGACCTTGCCTTGGCCGGCGGCGCAAATGTCGACCTGCTGCGATCGGTGGTCACCACCAACAACCGCCAGCGGCTGCTGGTGCTGCATGCGCTGCGCCGGCGGTTCGACCTCGCCCTCGCCGGGCTGAACGTCGGCTTCCTGGGGCTGGCGTTCAAGCCCGGGACCGACGACGTCCGGTATGCCCCGTCACTCGACCTGATACGTGCGCTGGTGGCTGAGGGCGTTGCGGTACGGGCGTATGACCCCGCGGCCACCGAGTCCGCGCGTCCGCTGTTGCCTCCGCCGGTCCGGCTTGTGGGCAGCGTGGAGGAAGCCGCGGACGGCGCGCAGTCCTTGGTCCTCCTGACCGAGTGGGGCCAGATCGTCAACGCGGACTGGCGGGCCGTGGCGCGGCGCATGACGCCGCCGCGTTTCGTGTTCGACGGCAGGAACGCGCTGGACCCCGGCCGTATGGAGAACCTGGGCTTCGAGTACGTGGGAGTGGGGAGAGCCGCTGCCCGCAGGACGAATCCAGTAAACGGCGCCGCAACGGACGGGGCCGACGGCGCTCGTATTTGGGTCCGAGTTGTCCCCTGAAGGAGCCGTCCTCATCACCGGAGTGGCGGGGTTCGGTGGCTCCAGCCTCGCCAGAGCGTTGCTTGCCCTCGGCTACAACGTCACGGGACTGGATGTGGCGCCGCCCTCTCACGCCGCACTGCTGGGCCAGGAGTTGTCCCATCCTCGCTTTCGGTATGTGTGGAAGAGCATCCAGGACATCCAGCCCTGGGACGTGGAAGGGCACACGGTGGTGGCGCACATGGCGGCGCAGCCGGACACCCCCCTCGCGTTCGAGTCGCCGCGCTACACCATTATGCAGAACGTCGAGGGCACCGTCGCCCTGCTGGAGGCGGTCCGTCACACGGAGGGCGTGTCGAAGGTGATCTTCGCCGGGTCCGGCAACGAGGTGGGGCGGCCCCTCCGGATTCCGATAGACGAGGACCACCCCTTGACGCCGCACAACCCCTACGGCTTTTCCAAAGCTGCGGCGGAGCTGGCGATGTGGGCGTGGCGCCGGGCCTACGGCGTGCCGTCGGTGGTCATGGCCACCGGCGTGGTTGTCGGCCCCAACATGCGCAGGGAGGTCTTCATCTTCAAGTGGCTCTGGAACGCCCTCCATGGCAGGCCCATCGTCGTCGAGGGCGGACAGCAGACGCGCGACGTCACCTACATTGACGACGTCGCGATGGCATGGACGCTGGCGATTCAGGCCCCCGCTGAGAAGGTCGTCGGGCACAAGTTCTACGCCGGCTACGGACAGGAACGCACGGTCAAGGACCTGGCGGGCATGTGCCGCGCCGTCCTCGGAAACGTGGCGCCCATCGAATACACGGGCTACCGGCCGGGCGAAGAGGGGCAACGGGAGGCGTTCAGCAACGAAAAGGCCCGGAAGGTGCTCGGCTACGCGCCCAAGACCTCCCCCGTGGAGGCCATCGCGCTAACCGCCGATTGGGTGAAAAGCTTGCTCTAGGCCCCGCCAGGTGCGGTGGAGCCGCCCATCTGACCGCCACAGGAGAAGCCCGTCCAGGTATTGGGGCCAGTGTGACTCAATGACCTCATCGGCGGACAGCGGGAACAGGTGGGCCACTAGCACCGCCAGAATAGCGTCGTGGGTGACGTAGACGCTGAGCCGTCCGTCCCGGCCGAGGCCGCCTGTCGCCAAGGCCAGGAGCAACGCTACGCCGTCCGACGTTGTCCTCATGCCCGGCAGGGGCGGACCTCCTGAGAGCTGACGCGGCACGATTGCCCATATGCCGTTCTCCAGGAAGAATCCCCCGGCGACTTTCGGTTCCACGACAAATGGTCCCGGATCTCCCAGGCGCCAGTCCCGCTCTACTGCTCCGCCCCATCCCCCGCCGCGAAGGACCGCCTCCCCGGTCTCTACACAGCGAGGCAGAGGGCTGGCGACAATCCGCGCCCGCGCCCGTTGCTCTGACAGCTGCGCCCCAAGTTGCTCTGCTGTCGTGACTCCCCTGGCGGTCAGAGGCACAGCTTCACCAAATGTACCCTCGGGAATGTCCTCCCGCTCGGCGTGTCTCAGGACAAGGGCGGCGTCGGCCTCCGCCGGGACCAGGGCCAGCCGGTCCACGATGGAGGTCACCGCATCGGGCGCGTTCATGCGGCCCTGGCGCGGATGACGGAGCTTACTGACGCCGTCGGCGTCACATCAAGCAGTTCGAACCCGGCGGCCGCCAGCAAATCGGCGAACTGCCGCTCAGTACGTTCACGGCCTCCGGTCGTCACCAGCATGTGCAGGTCCAGCAGGCCGCCGTCGCCGGACGACTCGTCCAACGCCACCTCTACCACGTAGAGCGTGCCGCCCTTGGGCATCGCTTCCCGCGCCCGCCGCAGGATGTGCAGCGCGGTGTCATCCGGCCAGTCGTGCAGCACCCGCGCCAGCGCCACCGCGTCACACCGGACGGGCCACTCCAAGAAGAGGTCGCCGGGGACAAACCGGCAGCGGGCCCCAATATCCACCGGCGCCACGGCGTCCGCGATGACCTCCGACCTGTCCATGACCGTCCCGGTCAGACCGGGGTACGCGCGCAGCAGCGCGAAGGTCAGCTCGCCAAGGCCGCCTCCGGCGTCCAAGACGGCGTTGTGAACGCCGAAGTCCACCGCGTCGGCCAGGGCGCGGTAGTCGTGCCTGGCGTAGGCGGCCATCGCCGCGTTATACGCCTTCCGTTCCTCCGGCCTGTCCTGGAGCCAATGGAAGAAGCTAGCTCCGTAGAGCTCCGTGAAGCTGGACGCGCCGGTCCGCAGGGAGCGATCAAGGCCGGCCCAGGCGGTGTAGGTCTCGTTGCCCCAGTGCAGCGCTGCGTCGGCAAGCGACAGCGGATGCGATCGCCGCAGATGCTCGCCCTTCCCGGTGGGGCGATAGGCCCCGCCCCTGTCCTGCCGGACCAGCCCCAACTCCGTCAGCGCGCGCATCAACCGCGCACCAACAGCTTGGCCCAGGTGGAGGCGCCGCTCCACCTCCTCCGCCGACGTCGGCAGCACCTCGAACACCCCCATCTCCACCGCAGCCCGGACCGTCTGCGTCCTCCACATGCCCACCATGTCCGCCGAGAGCTCTTCCAACGGCGACCGCAAGGGCTTCCGGAGTTCGACCAGGGTCTTCCCCGATTCATCAATCACCGACAATGAGCCGTCGAATCCCTCCACACGGGCCTGCCCGTTGTAGAACGGCTCGACGTGTTGGAACCGCTCTTCGTATAGGGACTCGCCGCGCGTGTCCGCGTGATGCCATCCTCCGGCGTCACGGGCGCGGGCGTAGCTCTTGTGAAACACGTCCAGGTCGAGGAACCAACGGCGGTGCAGCAGGTTGCCGGAGCCGTCTATGTGGGTGTGTCTACCGTCGCTCCCCAGCACGACGGCGCAGCCGTCCTTGAAGTCCCCTGCATACCGGTAGCGCTGATCATACGCAGGCCCGCCGTCTGCCGTGACGTGAAAATACCCGCCGTCGCGGTCTCGCACAGGACAGCGGCCCTCCTGGAAGTTGCCGCACCAAGCGTAACGCTCTCGGTACAGGGGTCTCCCGTCCGGGAGCATATGGAACCACCCGTCCGCTCCCCGGACGGCGGCGCGGTCTTCGTAGAATCCGAAGGTTCGTACATGGCGGGACTCGTAGGCAGGCCGGCCATCGGGCGTGATATGGTAGGCGCCCGAGTCGTCGCGCACGGGGGCGAGGCCGGGGGCGTGGAACTTCAACACCTCAGTGAACCGTGCGGCATAGGCGGGACGCCCCAGATGGACGTGGTGGGACGCATCCCCTGCTATGCCGTATTCCCGCCACGTGCCGCTCATGACCCCTCCGGCCTCCGCATGTTGCAGCCCTGGCAGAGTGCGTTCTGCATGTAGCTGGCCTGAAGGTCCTTGTAGGCGTCTCTTTCCCAGATGCCGTACAGGCCGGCTTCCTTCACGTTGCCGAAGTCCCCCAGCGAGCGGCGCAGGGCGTCCGGGGCGCAGCACGGGTTGAACCGGCCGTCGGCCGCCACCCACGCCTCCTTGCCCAGGAACGGGCACTCTCCCCCGGCGGCGATCTCGCCCCCATCCGTCTCGTCGAGGTGGAAGATGTTGTCCAGCAGCACCCGTCCGCCGCCTGGCAAGCGGTGTTCCTCCGCCGCTGCGTACGCCGCGTCGACGGCGTCGTTCCACCTCGCGATGGCCTCCGGGCTACGGCGCATCGAATGTTGGCGGATCTGGGTGAAGTGCGCCCACAGGTGGTGGCCTTTCACGCGGTCAACGCCAATCTTTGCCGCAAGCCTGACGACATCCGGGAGCTCCGAGAAATTCACTTCCATGAAGGTCAGCTGGAATGTGACCCTACAGCGGTTCTCTCCCTTTGCCGCATGGCCGTCTCTGACTGCGATGAAGGTCCGGACGTTGTCTAGGACGGTCTCCCAGTTGGCGCCGAGCATTACCCGCTCTTGTGTGCCTTTGGTGGCGCCGTTCCAGGACACCTTCACGTCGGAGGCCACCGGCACGATACGTTCGGCCCAGGCCTTTGCCCCCCGCTGGGGGAAGGTCCCGTTGGTGGTCAGGTTGAGCATGACCCCGTACTCGGCGCAGAGGTCCAGGATCTCGTCGAAGTGGCGGTACAGGAGCGGCTCCCCCATGGTCGAGGGGATGATCTCCCGCAGGGGCGTGCCGCGGGACTCGGCCATGACCCTCCGGATGAGGCCGATGTCCATGCGGCGCTTGGGGAGGCCGGCACTTCTCCGGTCGCTCTGCGTGGCGCTGTAGGGCGAATGGTCTTCGCACATGATGCAATGGAGGTTGCAGTCGTCCGGGTTGGTGTCGAACGTAATGCGCCACGGCCCGGGCCGTGGGCCGGCGTGCTGCACTGCGGGCTTGTTCATGCATTCACCCTCTTCGGGCCAGGCTGAGGTACAGGCCCTCCACTGCGCGGGAATGTTCCATCATGTCCGGGACGTTGCCGTCGCTCGATTGCAGGTACCCCCGCTTGCCCAACTGCCGCGCCAGCGCTGGGTCGTCCGCCAGTCTCTGCATTTGGTGCGCCAGGGAGTCCGGATCGCGATGAGTGAAGAGCAGCCCGTTCTCTTCGTGGCGGACGTACTCGGCCATCCCGCCGTAGTCAGCCGTGATGACGGGGACGCCGGCCTGCAGCGCCTCGTGGATGACCAGGGGTGAGTTTTCTGCCCAGATAGAGGGAACCACGATTGCGTCGCAGCGGTTGAACACCTCCGGAACGATATCCTGGTTGCCGTACTCGCCCACCCATTCGACGCGGCGCCCGGCGGACCCGGGAAGCGCCCGGGCCAGTGCCTTGAGGCCCTCGGTCTCAACACCCCGGTTGCGTCCCCAGATGCGCAGGTGGGAGTCTCCCGCTACGCTGCCGAACGCTCTGATAAGGTGGTCCACTCCCTTCGCCGGTATGTGCGTTCCGATGTAGCCGAAGGTGAAGGGCTCCCCCCCAAGGCGCTCCCTGCCCTTCAGGCGGCCAAGATGGAAGCCGTAGTCCAGGTATATGAGCTTCTGTTCCGGGATTCCAAAGTCATCTCTGAAGCGCCTCAAGAGGTACGTGGAGGGGGCAATGAAGATATTCACGGCATCGCACAGCTCGCGTATATGCGCCATGCGCCTACGCACCCATTCGGTCCAGTAGGCGGCATCTTCCTCAAACCCGTCCTCGCTGCCGGCGAAGTAGCGGACGTAGCACCTCACGGCACATTTTCTGTCGTCCTGCCCGTCGCAGACTGACCATGTATCGGAAGGGTCCTGCGGGTACATCTGGATGAACTGTCCCCTCGGACACATGAGCCAGTAATCGTGAAGCGTGAAGACGATGGGGATGCCGCGGTCCCGGGCTCCGAACACCAGGGAGGTGGAGAGATGGTTGAGGTGCCCTATGTGCACGACCTCCGGCTGCTCCCTGTCCAGAAGGGCCTCGAAGGCGGCGTCCACGGCTTTGTGGCGGTACCCGTCACGTGCTCGGGCCATGTTGATGACGTGGAGGGTGATTCGGGCGTCGGAGGGATCATCCTCTTGCTGGACCGCATATTCGGGAAGGAAGGCGTTCTCCTGCCGGGTGAAGACGTGCACTTCGTGGTGTTTGGCTAGCGCATGAGCCAAGCCCTGCGTGTAAACCTCAGAGCCGGCATTGTACCGCATGGGGTAGCCGTGAATGACCTGTAGGACTTTCAACCAAAAGCTCCGCGCTTACGCAAGTCTCTTCCGCCCCCTCTGCATGATGCACCGCCCCAATCACCTGAGCCTAAACGGACTCAATGATCGCCTCTTGCTGGTTGACCACCCTGATCGGCGAGCGCGCCTTGTGACGATGCGCCGAGCCCCGCACGCCTGAACAGCAGCCACCGTCTATCTTATGCCCATACTATACTCGGGCACACGTGTATGGCAGGCCACATTCAATGCCCTCCAACTCCAGTGGGCCGGGAATGCTCTTGTCGTCTGTCTCTTGTGGGAGAATCGACGCGCTGACAAGGCAACCACGAGTTCGAACGTGGCACTACGGACCTTCCGCTCAGGCGCATCCACGAGTACGGCAGCTCTTCGTTGCAATCGCCTCGCAGCCATTCGCTGACGGAGAACCGCAACGGCCCGCTAGTGGACTTCCTGGTGAGCCAAGCCACGGGGACGGCGGAGCAGGATGCGGTCCCCGTGCTGCTGGACGAGGCACGCGAACGCGGGTTCCATCCCAAGACTCTTGGTGCGGACACGGGCCACAACACGAGGGGTTGTGTGGGAGCGATGCGAGCCCGCGGCGTTACCCCGCACATTGCGCAGAACACGAGCGGGCGCTCCAGCGCCATCGCCGGGTGCACGACCCGGCATTGCGGGTATGCGTTGAGTCAGTGGCTGAGGAAGCGAGTCGAGGAGGTCTTCGGCTGGATGAAGACGGAGGGCGGGTTCCGGAGAACGCGCTACCGGGGCTTGGACTGCACGGCCTTACCGGCTCCCTCGTGGGGACAGCCTATAACCTAGCGCGGATGGCCAGGCTGCTGTCTTCTGAGACGCCAGCCCCCCAGACCGAGCTGGCCGCATAACCAACAGCTGCGAGGCCGCTCTTCACCCCAGGCCAAGAGGCAGGGGTCCTCCACAGGCCGTCAGACCACCCGACAACGAGTGATTCAGCCACATTGCGGCCATGACCGCAGCCCTCCCATCGCCACGAAACCCTTTCTTCCGCAGCCTGCTAGATTGGCCAGGTCGCGCTCTTCTTCGAGCGGCACATTCCCTGAGTGGTCCGGCTTGCCCGCGCCCAACATAGTCACTCTTCGGGTGATCCGCAGCCCGGGTCAACCTTCCGCTGGGACCGGCATTCCGGGTCTCAGGACCTGCCGAAGTTTTGCTACAGGAAGGCGAAGAAAATAGTCGCAAGGCCGAGAAAGATCAAGAAACCGACGATGTCGGTCACCGTGGTCAGAACGATTGAGGACGACTGGGCGGGGTCCTGGTTGAGTCTTTGCAGAATCAGGGGTATTGCCGCGCCGGACAGGCCGGCGCAAGCCATTGACCACACCATCGCAACCGCAGTCACTGCGGCCAAGCCGATTGACCTGGACCAGGCAAGGACACCGATGGCAGTCACCGCCGCCACCGCGATGCCATTGAGTGTTGCCACGGTCACTTCTTTGGTCAGCACCCTGGGTGCCTGACGCGGTGTGATTTCGCGCAGGGCCAGCCCGCGCATGATCACCGCCAACGCCTGGGCTCCGGTGTTGCCGGACTGCCCGGCGACCACCGGCAACATAACTGCCAGGGCCGTAAAACCGGCAATGGTCTCCTCGAACAGGCCGACCACCGAAGCCGCGAGGAACGCCGTGGCCAGGTTGATCTGCAACCAGGGCAGCCGTTTCCTGACCGCGAAACCGGCGCTCGACAGTGCATTCTCGTCCTTGCTCACACCGACCATCTTCTGGATATCTACACTGGCTTCCCGTTCGACATTGCTGATCAAACTCTCGTAACGCAATACGCCAATTACCCGGTCCGCGAAGTCGACCACCGGAAGGCTCAACACCCGGTGGGCCTGGACCGTCTCGACCACATCTTCCCGGCTGGCCGTATCGCGAACCCGCGGGACGTCGCGGAGGGCGATCTCGGAAAGGCGGGTGCCCGACCGGGAGGTTGCGATGTCCTGGAGATGCGCCACTCCCACCAACACCCCGTCGGGGTTGACCAGAAAGACGTCGAAGACCCGCCTGGGAAACAGGCCCTGCACCCGTTCCAGGGCCTGTTCAACGGTGGATTCGGGGAACAGCGTTGTGACCAACGGGTCCATCAGGCGGCCGGCGCTTTCGGGAGGGTACTCCATCAGGGTGCGTAGTTCCCGCTGACATCCGGCGGAGGCGCCGTTGAGTATCCGCGACGAAATCTCTTCAGGCATTGCCAGGAGGAATGCGGCAGCGCGATGGGGCTCCAGGAGTTCGACGACCCGTGAGGCGTGGTCTGCATCCATGCGCTCGAGAACTTCGGCTCCGGTATGGAGCGTCAGCCGCTGGATGACTGCGGCCGCCGCCGCGGGAGCGGTATCGTCCATCACTCCGGCGTTGTCCTCCGGGGGGAAGGGGTCCATAATCCGAGCGACCTCCTCCGGGTACAGACCCGCGAAACGCTCGATGACCCGGCTTTCCGAAGTGGTCATTTCTTCCCTCCCAACTCTGGAGCGCCACTGGGCGTCCGGTCTTTGTTGGCCTGAGCCATCGAGCCGATCACCTCCCAGAGGCCGGAGCAGTAGGCTTCTCCCAGACTGACCAGGGTATCCAGGCCGGCGCCCGGGACGAGCGCAGTGTGCCGCGGACCGCCTGCGGTTCGCCGCAGCTGCTTATGCCGCAGGGTTCCGACCAGGGAGCGGCTCCGGTCTACGACGGGCAGCACATCGAACTCCCGCCAGGCCGCGTGGCCGCGTGCCGTCTCCAGCGCCAGAGTAGCGGACAAGGAAACGGGATTGCGCACGAAGAGGTCGCTGGGAGGACGCTTCCGTTGGTCCTCCAGGTCGCGGCGGGACAGCACAGCCGTCAAGCGCTGCTGGCGGTCCACGAGGGATAGATAAACCGCGCCGGTCTTCTGCAGAAATCCCGCGCCGAGTCGCGGGAGAAATCCTCCCCTATGATGTTCGGGGCCGATTCCATGAGACGCCCAATGGTTGCGGGGGGGAATTCCAGGCGGCGGCGGATGTCCTGCCTGACACTGGCGGGGAGGCCGGCAATCAGGGAGTCGCGGTCTTCCCGTTCCAGGGATGCCAGCACCGACACGGCCGTCCCGGCGGGAAACTCTGCCAGAATGGGACTCGACATGTCAGTGTCCATTTGGTCAAGACAACGCCGGATTTCCGGCGCTGCCATTTTCCCGAGGACGAGTGCCGCTATTTGCGGTTCAACCGAAGACAGGACCTCTCCCGCCTTCATCGGGCCAAGGACTTCCAGAGCATGGGCCGCCTGGGATGGGTGCCCGCCCAGGAATCTGAGCGCCAACTGTTCCGACAGGCCGCGCATAATTCCCTCAGCAATACCGACACCTCATCAATGAAGCGGCGACAGGGAATCTGCAGCCGTCCCTCCGCCGTGTCTAGCGCGACGGTGGCAGCCCCTATTTCGATAATGCGCCCCTCGTGCGTCCCAATCCGGACGTCGAGGCCAGCGTGATACATCTGCCGGACATAATAGGAGGCAATGATGTTGGCGACGACCGGCCC
The DNA here is from genome assembly GCA_965247615.1 of Dehalococcoidia bacterium. Classification (GTDB taxonomy): domain Bacteria; phylum Chloroflexota; class Dehalococcoidia; order Lucifugimonadales; family UBA1127. The sequence goes on from OZ252022.1 coordinate 356,770, forward strand.
GGAACCGATTCCGAAGGCCAGGGCCATGCCGCCCAGGACCGTTCCGAGACCGACGGCAATGATCAACATCGGGAATGTGCTGTCTACGCCAACCTGGTCCGCGGCCATGCCAGCGGCGACCACCACGATGGGCGTACGCGCCAGACGGCCGATGAGTTCGGCTCCTCCGATGTTGGCAGAGCTGAGCGCCGAGGTTGCGGCCTGGCGGGCGAAGCGCCCCCCGGCAATGCCGGCAAACAGGATCAGAACCGCTATGAACACCTTCGGTAGATACCCGGTTAGCTGGCCCAGAAATCCGGCGACAACCGGCAACTCCAGCCGGTCCAGCGCCGCCGCCGCTAAAAGCCAGCAAGACGACCCAGAACACGATGCCGCCAACCAGGCGGGGCAGTGAGTTCATTGCCGGAGACGTCAGACTTGCGCCGTATCTGGCGTTCGCCGCCAACCGCCGGATGATTCCAGCCACTAATCGTGTCAGCAGGATTTGGAGGAGCAGTGCCAGAACCAGTCCGGCCAACGCCAGCAGCAAGGGGCCCAGCACGGTGGGCAGATACTCCTGCACCCGCTGATTGAATTCGGTCAAGGCTTCTTGGAACAACGGCGGTCAGCTCCGATTGACTTGACCCGATGGAAGCAAGGCATCAAAGCCCCTGCTCTTCACCTGTGGCCATCAGCCAAGCTTGACATTTATACCACTGCCCATCCCGCGGAAGCGGAGAAGCCTGCTTCGTCGCTAGGCATAGCTATGCTTACGCTTGGGTCACTCTGAACAGGTCGGCAAATTACGGACTGTATGAGGCGGAGGCAAATTGGGCCACGTGGGCGAATTGGCCGCTGACTTATGGCGGCTGAAAACTGGACCGTCCGCCCCCATCCATAGGTTGGAAGCTGAGCTTATGGATGGGGGGATAGATGTACGAAGTGGACGTGTATCTGCGGGTCCGCCGGGCGGTGATGGTCGAAGGCATGAGCATCCGGGAGGCGTCGCGGGTGTTCGGGTTGCACCGGGACCCATTGCGCAAGATGGTCGCCTACTTCGTGCCTCCGGGCTACCGGAGGCAGAACCCGCTCACCCATGCTGGAGTCGTTCACCGGCACTATCGACCGGACTCTGGAAGATGATCTCAAGGTTCCCTGGAAGCAGCGCCACACGGCCAAGCGCATCTACGAGCGTCTGCGGGAGGAGCATGGATTCGCGGGCCAATACACCATAGTCAAGGACTACGCAAGGGAGCGGTGGCGCCAGACCAGGGAGATGTTCGTGCCCCTGTCCCATCTCCCTGGCCACGCCCAGTGCGATTTTGGCGAGGCGTGGGTGGTGAGCGACGGTGTGGAGCAGAAGGCCCACGACGTCGTCCTGGACCTGCCCCACACCGTCGGCTGCTTCGTGAAGGCCTACCCCGCGGAGACCACGGAGGCGTTTCTGGACGGCCCCGTCTCGGCGTTCGCCTTCCTGGACGGGATGCCCTAGAGCATCGTGTACGACAACACCAGGCTGGCGGTGGCCAGGATCCTGGGGGACGGACGGAGGAAACGCACCCGAGCCTTCACCGAGCTCCAGTCCCACTACCTGTTCGAGGACCGGTTCGGCAGACCGGGCAAGGGGAACGACAAGGGAAAGGTGGAGGGGATGGTGGGCTATATGTGGAGCAACTTCCTGGTGCCGATGCCGCCCTTTGAGAGCTTTGAGGCACTGAACGCCCACCTGGAACACCAGTGCCTGAAGCGGATGGACGCCCAACTCCGGGGCCACACGGAGCGTATCGGCCAGCGGATGGAGCGAGACCTGGAGGACCTGCCGCCCCTGCCGGCCGCGCCTTACGACGCCTGCAACCAGCGGGCGGGCCGGGTCAGATCCCTGTCCCCGGTGCGGTCCCGCACCAGGGACTACTCAGCGCCGGTGGCCTACGGGCATCGGGAGGTGCTGATTCGTGGCTGCGTGGACCAGGTGGTCATCAGCTGTGGGTCAGAGGTCATTGCCCGGTACGTCCGCTTCTACCAGTGGAACGACTTCGTCTTCGACCCAATCCACTCCCTGCCGCTGCTGGAGCAGAAGACGGGCGCCTTGGACCAAGCCGCCCCAATTCAGGGATGGGAGCTGCCCGAGGAGTTCGCTACGCTGCGCCGGCTGCTGGTGGGATGGGGGATGCATGCCCGCGACGGCGAGATCGGCAAACGGGTTACCCCGCAGCATGGGGCCGAGGTCATCCTCGGCGGTCTGCGCCGCATCGAGGAGGCAGCCAAGAGCATGGGAGGCATCAACATCTGCCTCGACAAGGCGGAGAGCCGTAGACGTGAGCAGGTAAGCCTCGACCGCCTCCTCAACCGCATTCACACCTCCGTCGTCTCGGCGGGACGGCATGCCTTCCTCATCTTCGACGAGGGAAGGGAGAAGCTGCTCAAGTGGGCCTACCGGCGGCTCAGGGTCCACAACCCCGTACTTAGGAGGGAGAACCTGGACGTCGACCAAGTCTTCTCCACGCTCGATAGGGCGCTGAACCCGCAGGCGTTCCGGCGCGACCCTCAGGGGATCGTCAGGAGATGACGGGGGAAGACCCTCCCCCACGATCCATGCGTCCGGCGCTGGCTACAGCAGATGCTCCCCCACCTCGGCGTGCCCCCGGCCGCCGGCGTGGTCGTAGAGAGCGATCTGCGCGACGGTGAGTCCCCCCGGAGACCTCGACGCCAGCGCGTCGACCTTAGCAGTAGGTGAAGTAATCGTCAGCGCCCTTGAGAACGCCTGGCCTGCGGCTACTCCCTGTACGAAGCATCCTTGCGGTCGATCGTGCGCAGGAGCCAGGGCCACACCATGGAGCCATCGTCGCCATCGAAGAGGCCGGCGGTCTTCTCGATAGCGGAAAGCGGCGCCTGGCGGATGGCCTGGCCGGTAGATTGGGCCAGCACCTGGATCTGGCAGGCGCGCTCAAGCTGCCACATAGTGGTCCACGCCTCAGCAACGGAACCGCCCACGGTGAGCAGGCCATGGTTGCGCAGGATCATCGCGTTCGTGCTGCCGAGGTCGGTCACGAGCCTCTCGCGCTCGTCCGCGTCGACGGCCAGCCCCTCGAACTCGTGGTAGGAGACCCGCTCATGGAACCGGTAGGTGTCCTGCTGGAGCGGCAGCAGGCCCTCCTCCAGCGCCGAGACCGCCATGCCGTAGGGCGTATGCGTATGCATGACACAGGTCACGTCGTGCCTGGCGGCGTGGACCGCGGAGTGGATGACGTAGCCGGGGATGTTGATCCGGTGTTCCCCCTCTTCGAGGACGTTCCCGTCCAAGTCGATCTTGACGAGGTTCGAGGCTGTGACCTCGTCGTAGCCAAGGCCGAACTCGTTGATCAGAAACTGGTCTTCCGTGCCGGGGACCCGCGAGGTGATGTGGTTGTAGACGAGCGTGGTCATGCCAAAACGCTCCGTGAGCCGGTAAGCGGCCGCCAGGTCCACGCGCGCCCGCCACTCCGCATCCGAGTAGGCGTTGGTCTTCTTCGTCGTCATCGTCAACTCCACACCGTCATCCACCTACTATGCAGCCGGGATTTCCCAATTGGGATGGCCTAGGGCTGCAAAGAGCGTACCGACAGAGTGGCCGCATCATAGACGGGCATTGCGGCGCCGGTCAAGTCACTACATCCCGATTGTCGTTGTGGAATGACTGCGATACCGGGGAACCGTCGATGCGAGTGTTGGTCTATGAAGGGCCTGACGTTGTCCACAACGTACATGGGGAACCGTAGCTGGCCTGCGAGCCATTCCAGATGAGCGTAGATGCGAGGAGCTTCCCAGTAGGTGTCGGCGAAGATGGCGCAGTCCGGGACGCGGCCGGATCCCCCTTGGCCGGCCATGAGGGCCATGACCGAGGACTGCATGCCCACACCCAGGCTGACGACCGCCAGACGGTTCCTGGCTCGTCGGCCCCCGGGTCCCTGACGGCCGGCGCGCCGGGCTCAGAGGTTTCCCCGTGCCGCCTCCTTCAGGATCTGGGTGTCCAGCGTCAGATCCGCCACCCCTCTCCTCAGTTGGCCATGCTCCGTCTCCATCTCCCGTAACCGCTTCGCCTGGTCTCTCCGCAGTCCCCCGTCCTCCTGCCTCCACCGGGAGAACGGGTTGGTCGACACACCTATCCGACGACTCGTCTGGGCCACGCTCTCCCCGTGACCCATGGCCACCTCAGCCTCCCGAAGCTTCCCTATGATCTCTTCCACGCTCTGCTGCTTCCGTCACACTTCCTACCCTTTTTCTGGTCCACTACATCATAGTATCCGGACCACTTCTAGGGGGGCAGGTCAGTAGAATATAGAGGAACATCCCCGTCTTTCGACCAGCAGGCCGGGGGCTATCTGCGTGTCCGGTTCCCAGGACCGCGCACCACCCAGAACGACCGAGACAAAGGACAGAGCGAGAACGCTAGGCTCGACAAGAGATGCAACGGCGCTGACGACCACGCCCACGGCGTTTTCGTACGAACGTTGAAGTTGTTGGCGTGTCTGGTGCTGGCTCGCGCAGGAGCCACGGCACGCTGGAGTCGAGGCGAGGGAGCTGAAGACTGAGATGAGAAAGGAAGTGACAAGATGGCGGGGAAGACGATCGTCATCCTCGGAGGTGGCGTCGGGGGACTCGTAACCGCCAACGAGCTGCGAGAGCGCCTCGGCAAAGAGCACCGGGTTATCCTGGTAGACAGGGAAGACAGGCACATCTTCTGGCCTTCGCTTCTGTGGGTTCAGGTGGGGCTGCGCGATCCTGGCAAGATCGTTCGAGACCTGGCGATGCTAGAGAAGAAGGGCATAGAGGTGTTGAAGGGGGAGGTGGAGTCAATCGACCCCGAGCGGAAGACTGTGCGCGTCGACGACTCGGAGCTGGCCGCAGACTACGTCGTGATCTCCCTTGGAGCCCAGCTGGCGCCTGAGAAGGTCCCCGGCTTGGCGGAAGGAGGCCACAACCTCTACTCGTTGGAGGGGGCCATGGCTATCCGTGATTCCCTAAAGAAGGTAGACGAAGGCAGAGTCGTTGTTCTGACGGCCGGGACGCCCTACAAGTGTCCGGCCGCGCCGTACGAGGCGGCCATGCTCCTGGCCCACGACCTGCACAAGCGCAGGCTGCGAGACCGCGTGGAGGTGGCCATCTACGCATGGGAACCGGCGCCCATGGGGGTGACAGGCCCGGAGGTCTCGGCCGGGGTCAAGCATTTCCTGGCGGAGCGTGACATACCCTACTACCCCCAGATCAGGTTACGCAGGTAGATGCGACTAGCGGTACGCTGCATTTCGGCGACGGCGCCGAGGCCAACTTCGATCTCCTGGTGTACATCCCGCCGCACGTGGCGCCGACGGTCGTACTGCAAGCCGGGCTCACGGGGGAGAGTGGTTGGGTGCCCGTGGACCGGCATTCCATGGAGACGAGATTTCCAGGTGTCTACGCCATCGGTGACGTGACGGACATCTCTCTCGCAATGGGCATGCCACTTCCGAAAGCGGGCGTCTTCGCCCACCACGAGGGTGAGGCGGTGGCACGAACCATTGCTAGCCAGATAAGCGGCGAGGGAAGGCCCGGCAGATTTGACGGGCGCGGAGAGTGCTTCATCGAGGTGGGTGGCGGGAAGGCGGGATTCGGTCGAGGCGATTTCTACGCCGAGCCCACCCCGACGATCAAGCTCCACAGGCCCAGTCGGTACTGGCATGCAGGCAAGGTTGCCTTTGAGAAGGACTGGCTGTTGCGGAAGTGGTTCTAGTCTGGTCCAGGCATGTGCGAAGGCTTGTCTACTGTCGAGCTAGGCGGGATGTAGCCTGCTCCCACGCGATGGGCGGAGTAGAGAGGTAGTGCTGGGGGAAGCAGCGCAGGCGACGCTGACTGCGGCCCGCGCCGTTGACGATGACCTGGACTTGCCTCCGCCACCGGAACGGAACGACCCCACAAGGGTCCCCGATGCCGACGCGTACACGGGAGATTACCGTTGCAAGAACCGCACGATTGCGATTGCCGCCGAATCGGGCAGGCTGCGGCTGCGCAGCGGTGCCCTTGTGTGCCATGACCGCCTCCCTCGCTAGGGACGATGGATTCCGCGGAACCGCCCAACCGACAACCTCCGGGTTGTGTCAATACTGTGATAGCCCAATCAGATTCTTGAACCTGAAGGTGAGTGATCTGTGAGAGGCGCGTTTTGCCTGTTCTCTCTTCGCTGCGGCGATGCGTTCTTCCAGATGCCCTTGGATAGTTGGATCTGGCCCAGGAAAGCCATTACTTCGCCGCACGTCCATGTCGAGTCTGATCAATGCGTAATTAACGTCTGCGCCCTCATCGACTGCACGAGCAAGCAAGTCTTCAATCTTCTTCTCCAGGACATCTATTTCGTCTATGGCTTTGGTTTCCTTTGCCATTCTCACGCCTCTCTATCTGCTACCGAGAGCAGTCGTCAATTAATAATATTGTGGTGGGCCGTCGTGGATTCGAACCACGGACCTCAGCTTTATCAGAGCTGCGCTCTAACCGACTGAGCTAACGGCCCACCGGGGAGAAGTCCTAGCGGGGAAATCCTGATGCAACAGGCAGGTCCACTGCCTCCACATCTTCCGAGGAGGCGTTGCGGGCGACGATGAGTTCCATGGGCTCCTGGCCATCGTTGACCGGTGCGTGAACGGCCATGCGCGGGATGTAGACGAAGTCTCCGGGACCGATGTCCAGCTCTTCTTCCAAGCGCTCCCCCGCCAGGAACCGTCCATGCCCGCGCACGACGTAGATGGCCGATTCACAGTTTGTGTGGCGATGCGCGCTGGACCGACACCCCGGCGGGATGGTTGCGATGGCCATGTGGATCCCCTCCGCGCCGCCCAAGGCCGTGGAGACGCCCTCCAGCCGGGTCATGGCGCCCGAGGCGACTTCTACTCGAAGCTCGCCAGGGTGAGTGACGCGGACCCCTCTCGCCTGCATAGGCGCAGTATAGAGGCCCCAGCTTGGGGGCGTCAAGGAAACTTGGCGTCTCAGTAGGCCCGTTCACTTTGCGGGTTAGCCAGACCGAGCTGAGTACCAATCCTCTTTGAGTAGACCCACTTCTCATCTCGGGGCCAGGGTTGTAGGTCCGACGGGACGATGGCTGGGTCCATTGTACAGCGTGGGCCAAGCACTACCGGCAGTTGCGCCGCGGCTCCCCCTCCGTCCTGAGGTCGCCGGAGTACGGGGGCGAGGCCCTGGCACGGCGTGTGCGTTCCAGAGGAGAGATCAAGTTGACGTGATACCCGTGTCCCTGGACTGCGTGTAACCCGTCTCCCCGGTTGCACGCGGGCGGGCGATTGGCATAGACTTACCGATGTCATACGGATTGAGTTGCCACACCGTCCGAGAGGCAGTAACGCGTCATGGCGAGCTGCCGCTCCACTTCACCTCAACCCCCCTGCTTCGCTTTGCGCCTGCGCGCCCCAGTAGCGGACTAGGAAGAACGCCATGAATGTTGCTTCTCGCGCCCGTTCCGCTACCCTGATCGGAGCCGGGCTGTTGGCGGCCGCCGCCGCCCTGCTGGCGCTGGTCCTGCCGGTGTCGGCCCAGACGCCCCCAACCGATCCACCCGCACAGCCGCTGGGCCTCACCGGCGACGTCGCCCACGACATGGTGAGCCTGCGCTGGGACGACCCCGTTGACGACAGCATCACCAGCTATCAGATTCTGCGCCGCGACGCGGACACCGACGCCCCCGGCGTCTTCTCCGTTCACGTAGACGACACCGGCAGCGCCGACAACTCCTACGTGGACCGAGACATTGAGCCAGACACCCGCTACGTGTACCGCATCAAGGCGCGCAACGCGGCGGGGTTGAGCGACAGAAGCTCCTACTTCAACGCCGATACCCCGGCGGCTCCGGCAGAGGAGTCCACCCCACAGCCAACCCCTGAACCAACGCCGGAGATCACGCCCGCGCCCAAAGGCCGCACCACCGCCAAATCGGCGGATGACCCTCCCGACTCGTGTCCGGACCCAACGCCGACGCAAGTGGAGGTTACGGCCGTTCCCATCGTGGTCACGTCCACAACCGACGACTACTTCGTGCTCCATGCACGGCACGATGAGGACGGCGACGCGGTGGACTTGCCGGTCCTGGTGAAGAAGGGTGAAGCGGGTACGACAACGCTTGCTGAGAACGTGGAGGCGCTGCCTGCGGAGCGCTACCGGGTGGAGAAGTACCTCATCGCCGACCCAGCCGACGTCGACGGCGACTGCACAGACGATATCACCGAACTCGACAATCTCGGGGGCATGAACCCGGTGAACCCCGCCGCCGCCATCGATTTCAGCCACGGCACCGTGGCTGTTCCAGATCAGGCGACATTCGAGGCTTCCGCCATCAGCCAGAGGTTCTTGAAGTTCATCGTATTCGACATTGACACCGACCGGCCGGGTGTCTACTTCATAAACGCCACGACGCACACGTTACACAATACCTTCCTGGATACCGTGGGCCTCGAGAGGAGCGAGGTGGTCCTCGGTCACATGGTCTATAACCCGAATCTCGTTGCCCCGGATGGCAGCCGGGGAGTCTACTATTACTGGGGCGTAGGCCCTTGGGAGCCCTTCAGGATTGCGGCGCGCACCTATACAGAGGTCGCCGCCGGCATGCCGCTGCTCAACGATAACCTCGCCTTCTATGTGCCGTCCGGCGCTCTTCCGTTCCTACAGTCCGAGCTGTCGTTGTACCGGGCATCCCGCATCAACTTGGTGTTCAACGAAGACATCTCCGCGGGGATCAGCTTCGCTGCGTTGAACCCCGAAGAAGGGTACGGCCGACTGCGGGTCATGGGACTGGACCAGCGACCCAACCCCCGTGACATCGTGCTCTATGAGGCGCTGCCCAACGAGCTGCCCCGCGTCGCGGGCATCATCTCCACCGTGCCCCAAACGCCACTGTCGCACGTCAACCTGCGCGCCGTGCAAGACGCCATTCCCAACGCCTTCGTCCGCGGCGCCCTGGACGACAGCGCCGTCGCGTCCCTCCTTGACAGCTACGTCTACTACGTGGTGACTGAGGACGGGTATTCGATCCGCGCGGCCACCAAGGCGGAAGTCGACGCCCACTACGCGTCGTCCCGGCCCACCCAGCCGCAGACGCCGCAACGGGATCTCTTGGTCACGGGGATCATCCCGCTGAGCGAGATCGGCTTCGATGACTGGGACGCGTTCGGCGTCAAGGCGGCCAACGTGGCCGTGTTGGGGACCCTTGGCTTCCCGGAGGGGACCGTCCCCGACGGGTTTGCGATTCCGTTCTACTTCTACGACGAGTTCATGAAACACAATGACTTCTACACGCGCATCCAAACCATGCTGGCGGATTCTGACTTCCAGGACGATTACGACACCCAGGAATCCGAACTCAAGAAGCTGCGCAAGAAGATCAAGGACGCGGAGACGCCCCAGTGGATCATCGAAGCGATTGAGACGATGAACGAGGGGTTTGCCGAGGGGGTCAATCGCCGGTACCGGTCCAGCACTAACAACGAAGACCTGCCCGGGTTCAACGGCGCGGGACTGTACGACTCCAAGTCCCAGAAGCCGTCGGAAGACGAGGACGACCTCGCCAAGTCCCTCAAAGAGGTGTACGCCAGCCTGTGGAACTTCCGCGCCTTCATCGAACGCGACTTCCACCGCATCGACCACCTGGCGGCCGCGATGGGGATTCTCGTTCATCCCAGCTACCAGGACGAAGCGGTCAACGGCGTCGCCGTCAGCTTCGACCCCTTCTCCGTCAGCGGCAAGTACTACGTCAACAGTCAGGTCGGCGAGGACCTGGTCACCAATCCGGAGCCGCACTCGGCGCCGGAGGAAATCCTGTTGGAGGAGGGTGGCGGATATGCCGTTCTTGCCACCTCCAACTTGGTGAAGCCTGGGCAACTCCTCATGAGCAACGCCCAGCTGTCTCAGTTGCGCGAGCACCTCAAGGTGATCCACGGCCACTTCAAGAGGCTATACGGGCCCAGACCCGATGAACCCTTCGCCATGGAAATCGAGTTCAAGATCACCAGCGAAGATATCCTGGCAATCAAGCAGGCCCGCCCCTGGGTCTTCGGCCCCGCCCCGGCGTCCGATGCCGCAGGAACAGTAAGACTATCGTCATCCCAGCCCCGGGTTGACACCCGCCTGTCCGCCACCCTGACGGACCCCGACGGCAGCATCTCCAATCTAACCTGGCAGTGGGCCAGTTCCCCAGACGGAAGCTCGAACTGGGCCGCAATCACCGGCGCGACCGCAGCCTCCTACACGCCTGTCACAACCGATGTGAGCGCCTACCTGCGGGCGACGGCGTCCTACACCGATGGCGACGGGCCGGGCAAGAGCGCACAGGCGGTCTCGGCCAACCCCGTGGAGGATGCGTTCCCACCCCCACCGCCTCCTCCTCCCCCACAACAATCGTCGGGCGGCGGGGGCGGTGGTGGCGGGGGCGTCTCTCGGAACTGGCCGCCGGCGTTCACCGACGGCGAGGCGACCACGCGCACGGTGGCCGAGAACACGGCGGCGGGCCAGGACATCGGCGCGCCGCTGGAGGCCGTCGACCCGGACCGGGGCGACACGCTGACCTACACCCTGGAGGGTGAGGACGCTGGGTCTTTCGACATTGACGCGGCGATGGGCCAACTGCGGACCAAGGCCGCTCTGAACTACGAGACCAGGCCCAGCTACACCCTCACCGTGCGCGTAGCGGACCGTCGGGGCCGCAGCGACGCCATGGAGGTGACGGTTACGGTGACCAACGTGGGGTTGGACGGCATGGTTGGCCAGTATGACCGGGACGACAGCGGAGCGATCGACCGGGACGAGGTCATTGCGGCGGTCGTCGACTACTTCAACGGCGTCATCAGCAAGGAAGAGGCGATAGAGGTCGTCCGCGTCTACTTCGCCGCCTGATTCGACGATCCCGGGGAGTGGAGCCCAGGAGAGGGCAGAAGCAGGGGAGAGCAATGGTCACGAGAGCGTTGGCGTTGCTGGCGGTTGCCGTGTCGGTCCTATGGCTGGTGGGGCCGCTGCATCCTGCTCCCGTGGAGGCGACGTCGCACAGGGCCATCAGGTCCTTCTCCGCGTCGTCGGTGCTCCCGGGCGGACGGCTGGAGGTGACGATTACGCCCACCGGGTATGGCAGCTTTGGTCAGGTCGTGGAGACGATGCCCTCCGGGTTCAGCTACGCAAGTTCCAGCCTGACTGCGTCTCAGGTTGCCGTCGAAGGCCGGGCCGTCACCTTCACCCTGCTGGGAGAGAGCAACTTTCGGTATACGGTGACGGCCCCAAGCATGGAAGGTTCCTACGCCTTCTCCGGGGTCATCAAGGATGTGAGCAGAGCGGCGGCATCGGTCTCCGGCGCTTCCACGATACGGGTAGGCCCGCCCCCTACGCCGACACCGACCCCCACGCCCACTCCTACGCCGACACCCACCCCAACGCCTACACCGACCCCCACGCCGACCCCTACACCCACGCCGACGCCCACTCCTACGCCAACCCCGACCCCCACTGCAACGCCGCCACCAACCCCGACCCCGACCCCAACGCCGACCCCTACACCCACACCCTCGCCCACGCCGATACCCTCGGTTCCGGTACCGGTCGAGGAGGAAAGCACGCCAGGACTGGTGACCATCCTGGTGGTTGTCGTGGCAGTCCTAGTTACGACTGGCGCCGCGGCGTTTGTCCTTAGACCGCGGCGGTAGCCCGGGCGGCAGCCCGCATACATAGGTGCGCAGGGAGGGCGCCACACGCAGCGGCGGCCTCCCCTGTCGTGGAGCTGTCGGCGCCTCGCGCGGCTCCTGCTCGGGGCCGAGCGCCCACTCGAACGGGGACTGCCGCGGCTGGGGGGACTCAGCGCGGCGGAGGCCAGCGCGGACGGCGTTCTGCGGTAGCCATCGGAAGGCTACGCCGCGGAAGCCTGCCCTCCGACGCTTCCCGGGTCCTTGGGGAGAACACGCAAGATGATCCACGCCGGCAGCGAGGCCACCAGGGGGTATGCGACGACGCCAATCGGACCGAAAAGCCCGCCCACGATGACACCCCATGCCGACACAAGCCCCAACACGACGGCGCAACCGTAGCCGAGGATGCGGGACAGGCGGTGGGAGCGGCGGAGTATGCGGCGCACCCCCAGGGTCAGTGGAATCGCAGCCGGCCAGGCCAGACCGACCAGCCATAAGATGCCGGTCACGCCGGGGCCTTCCACGATCCAGTCGCCGCTGAATCTGACAAAGGAGATCACCAGCACCAGTATCGGCAGCCAGAGGGAGAAAACGATAGTGCCGACAGCGCCCTGCATGTTCGCAACCTCCTGATGTACGGACTGTACTCATCCCAATCGATATCGATTGGTGAAGTGAGTGTATCACCTTCAATAGGTATTACGTTGATGGGTTGCCCGCAGGATTGGGATGGTTCCGCCAAGTGGGGAGGAGCGCCGATGCGTCCGGGCAACTACTGGCTCCGCCGATTCGGGTACACCGAGCACGGCAACAGTCGAGCCAGGCCCGTTCGGCCGCCGAAAGGGTGGCCGGATGGGCGATCGTGCTCTAACGTGCCGCTCGAGAACCTATGCCTGAGTGACCGGGTGGGGGGTCCCGTGGAGTGGTGCGCCCTGCGCAGGTGGCTGCGGGGGCAGCCGTGGTCCCGCAAGGCTTCAAGGCTTCCAAAACGCGCCGACTGAGGCTATCATAGGGTAAGTGCGCCACGGTCCCGGAAGACTGCGCGATACTCAGCAGATTGCTGAATGGAGGACGAAATGACTACGAACCAATACTGGTGGCCGGATCAGCTGAACGTGAAGGTTCTCCGCCAGAACTCTCCCCTGTCAGACCCGATGGGCAAGGACTTCAGCTATGCTGAGGCGTTCAAGACCCTTGATGTCGATGCGCTGAAGAAGGACATCGAGCAGGTGATGACGACATCGCAAGACTGGTGGCCAGCCGACTATGGCCACTATGGGCCGCTCTTCATCCGGATGACGTGGCACGCCGCAGGCACGTACCGTATCAGCGACGGCCGCGGCGGTGGAGGCTCCGGCCACCAGCGCTTTGCGCCCCTCAACAGCTGGCCCGACAACGGGAACTTGGACAAGGCGCGCCGCTTGCTCTGGCCGGTCAAGCAGAAGTACGGCCGGAAGATCTCGTGGGCCGACCTGATCGTCTTCGCCGGCAACTGCGCCCTGGAGTCGATGGGGTTCAAGACCTTTGGTTTCGCCTTCGGCCGCCCGGACGTCTGGGAGGCTGACGAGACTAACTGGGGGTCTGAAGAGACATGGCTTGCAAGCGAACGCCACAGCGACAACGGAGAACTCCAGGGACCCCTCGGCGCTGACCACATGGGCCTGATTTACGTGAACCCGGAGGGGCCCAACGGCAACCCGGACCCCATGGCTGCAGCGACGTACATCCGCCAGACGTTCAAGCGCATGGCGATGAACGACGAGGAGACGGTTGCGCTCATTGCCGGCGGACACACGTTCGGAAAGGCGCATGGCGCCGCCCCTGACAGCACTGTCGGTCCCGAACCGGAGGGAGCCAGCATAGAGGAGCAGGGCTTCGGCTGGAGGAACACCTATGGCAGCGGCAAGGCCGGCGATACGATCACGAGCGGCCTCGACGGCGCCTGGACCACCGACCCGGTGAAGTGGGACAACAACTTCTTCGAGAACCTGCACAACCACGAGTGGGAACTGACGAAGAGTCCAGCCGGCAAGTCGCAGTACACCCCCAAGAATGCGGCCGCAGTGGCCACCGTGCCGGATGCGCACGATCCCTCCAAGAAGCACGCACCCATAATGCTCACGACGGACCTCTCACTGCGAACGGACCCGGCCTACGCGGAGATCTCGAAGCGCTTCCTCGAGAACCTCAGCGACTTCGAAGATGCCTTCGCCAGGGCGTGGTTCAAGCTGCTCCACCGCGACATGGGGCCCCGCAGCCGGTATCTCGGACCGCTGGCTCCTGCAGAGCCGCTGCTGTGGCAAGACCCTGTCCCCGACGCCGATCATGAGTTGATCGGAGAGCAGGATATCTCGGACCTCAAGGCTAAGGTCCTCGCCTCGGGATTGTCCGCTTCCCAACTGGTCTCGACCGCCTGGGCGTCGGCGGCAACGTTCCGCGGCACCGACAAACGCGGTGGAGCGAACGGGGCACGCATCCGCCTCGCGCCGCAAAAGGACTGGGAGGTGAACAACCCGGCTGAGCTGGAGAAGGCGCTGCAGACGCTGGAGCAGATCCAGACGGAGTTCAACAGCGCGCAGACCGGCGGCAAGAAGGTCTCCCTAGCTGACCTGATCGTCTTGGCCGGGTGCGCAGGCGTCGAGCAGGCCGCCGGGCAGAACGTGCAGGTGCCCTTTACGCCGGGGCGGACAGACGCGTCGCAGGAGTGGACCGACGTGGAGTCGTTTGCCGTGCTCGAACCCACCGCAGACGGGTTCCGCAACTACGTCGAGGCCGAAAACCGAGAATCCGCGGAGGTACTGCTGGTGGAGCGGGCATGCATGCTCACGCTGACCGCTCCCGAGATGGCGGTGCTCGTTGGCGGCATGCGCGCCTTGAATGCGAACAGCGGACAGTCTGAACACGGCGTCTTCACCGATCGGCCAGGGACGTTGAGCAATGACTTCTTTGTGAATCTGCTCGACATGAACACCGAGTGGCAGGCGTCCTCCGCATCTCAGGACGTGTTTGAGGGACGCGATCGCCGCACCGGTGATCTCAAGTGGACCGGCACCAGGGTAGACCTCGCCTTCGGTTCGAACTCCGAGCTCCGAGCCATCGCGGAGGCCTACGGATGTGACGACGCGCAGGCGGAGTTCGTGCGCGACTTCGTGGCCGCGTGGGACAAAGTGATGAACCTTGATCGCTTCGACCGGTCGCGGTAGCCGCCGGGGCGGTGGATCTTAGCCCGCCGACCCTGCTGCTATCGACGAACTTCGAAAGACACGGAGCCGGGCCACAGGCCCGGCTCCGTGTGGTCTCCCCCACATAGCCTCTGGAGGAAGAGGGCATAACAGAGCTAGTGATTCGGGCTTACCAGGAATCTGATCAGGACGCCGTAGTAGAGCTGTGGCGAGAGTGTGGACTGGTGGCGCCCTGGAACGATCCTAAGAAGGATATCTGCCGAAAGCTAAGCATCCAACGGGAGATGTTTCTGGTGGGACTAGTCGGCTCTAGGTTGGTAGCGACTGTGATGGCTGGGTACGATGGGCATCGTGGCTGGATCAACTATCTGGCGGTCGCTGCCGACAGTCAAAAGAGAGGATTCGGGCGCCGCTTGATGGACGAGGCGGAAGCACGCCTGCAGGACCGCGGTACGGCGAGGCGCCAACGTCCAGCTACATGGTCTACGCCTACGATGCGACCACCATGCTGTTCCGGGCCGTCGAGGAGGTTGCCGTTATCGACGGAGAAACTCTCGACATCGACCGGGGCAAGCTCCGGGAGGCACTGACCGGCTTCGGTGACTTCAAGGGCATCATCGGGGTCATCGCATGCGATGAGTTCGGCGACTACGGCACGCGACGCGCGCAGATAGCGCACCACAGAGATTCCAGTATGACCGACATTGCGGAACTACCCGTCGTTCACCGCTTCGCGCCCTGACTGAAGAAAATGCAAGCCCGCAAACCGGAAGCGGCGGCGACGCCTTCCGGCCCCTCTCCGTCTGCGGCGAGGACGTCCTCCACGTCATCTGTGACATCCCGCACGCCGACCTCATGGCCGAGACCCTCGCGCGGGCGGACCGCACCCTAGAGGTGTGCTACAACACGAGCGAAGCCCAAGAAGGCGGCCGCGCCGGACTTCTCGCCGTATCGCAAGCAGGGGTGGTAGTGGCCTCTGATATAATCGGGGGGGAGCAAGTTGGGAGGCAATGAGACTGTGCGCCAAGCCCGAATCTCCCACAGCCCGATAAGGGTATGCCAGCGCCAAAGACACAGTAAATCCTGACCTCGCATGAAGTAGCAAGAAGAGGCTCCATGGAATTCATCTCTCATTTGAAGTATGCTCCACACTCCCGTGAAATTGAGCAAGGGAGTGCGAGAGAAACGCGTCGTGATCAGTTTAGGGATGGTTGGAGATAGCCACTGATGGAGCGTCCTTGCCAATGGCCGTGAACTCTTCTACCCCTGCGCCACAACCCAAGCTCGTCTCCTGGTTCTGGGCGGCTCGGCCGTTCTCGCTCACGGCGTCCATTGCGCCTGTGCTCGTGGGGTCGGCGCTTGCGGCTACGGGGGGGACGGTCGACTGGCTGCTGTTTGCGCTCGTGCTCACCGGCTCCGTCGCGATCCAGATCGGCACGAACCTCACGGACGAGTACTCGGACCATCGCAAGCAGGGCCGGGCGGGCAAGTTCCTGGCGCCCCACAAGGTGATCCAACGCGGGCTGTTGTCCGAGCGCGCCGTCGGCATTGGGATGGCGGCTGCCTTCGGCTACGGCATCGCCGCGGGCCTGTTGATCGTCGCGCAGACCGGCTGGCCGATCCTGGTGGTCGGCCTGGCGAGCGTCGCCGCCGCGTACCTCTACGCGGGCGGGCCGAAGCCGCTGGGGACGCTCGGGCTGGGGGAGCCGGTTGTGTTCGTGTTCATGGGGCCGCTCATGGTCATGGCCACCTACTATGTCCAGGTCCGCGAGGTGACCCTGGCGTCGTTCCTGGTCTCCCTGCCCGTGGCGTTCATCGTCACCGCCATCCTGCACTGCAACAACCTTCGCGATATCACCGAGGACCGGGAGACCGGGAAGCGGAGCATCGCCGCCGCGATCGGGGTCACACCGTCGCGGTGGCTGTACGCGGGGTTCCTCGCGAGCGCGTACGTCTCGATCGCCGCCGTGACGATTGCCGGGGTCGTGAGCCCGTGGGCGCTGCTGGGCCTAGCGCCGCTGCCGTGGGCGGCAGGGGCCGCGCGCGCGTTGTTCGCAGCGGAGGACCGGGCCGCGATGAACCGCCTGCTGGTGCGTAGCGGCAAGCTGCACGGCTGGACCGGCCTCGCCCTGGCCGCCGGGCTGTACGTGTCGGGGGTCTGAGAGCGCGGGGTCGCTGGCGGTCGCTGGCGCGACGGCTTTGTGGGGGGAGGGTTGCGGGGCACGTCGTTGGAGGGCTTGGCGGCCTCGGTGAGCAAGAGCGCCGTATGATTAATCTCCCTTTGTAAGATTGCTTTGTGTTTTTTGTCGTCTTTTGAAGCTGGCCGGGGGGTAAAACAGCAATTGTTTCCTGGCGGGGGCGCTCTTGCCGAGGCTGTTGGATGATCCTCCTTTGATTGACTGCGGTCTGGGTCCCTTGCTGGGCCGGTTGGCCCAGGGGGTGTCTTCCGCAGATAGGCGAGGAGGGGGTTTGCTCCCGGTGGGGGCACGTTGCATGACCTCCAGCAGGGCCGGGTCTGCGTCCACCTGCGGGCATGGGGGCCTCCTTTCCTCGTCTGCTGTGCTGGGGGTCGCTGCGCGACGGGGTGAGGGCACCCCGCGCCGCCACCCTGGATTCCCGCCTTCGCGGGGTCGCTGGCGCGACGGCTTTGTGGGGGGAGGGTTGCGGGGTGGCGGCGGGTAGGTGCATGCAAGGGGGGACGCTCCACGCTGAGGCGGTGACAGCAGCTGGACCGGCTTCGCAGGACCAAGACCGCCATCGCTCCGACGGCGGCCGAGGCACGAGCCCCGCTGGCGCGGCGAGGCTCGCCGGCCACGGCTCCACGCGTCGGGGCAACTTGCGCCCCACTTGTCAGAACAAAGTCCGGGCCGGTGAGAGTGGGCACGTCGGGTCGCTGGCGCGACGGCCATGTGGGGGGAGGGTTGCGGGGTGGCCACATCGCGCCGGTTGTCTACGGTGTCCCACCTCCCTGGCCGCCTTCATCGGCGGTTGATGTACGTAAGAGTAGAACGTATATGCTGTCTTGACAAGAGGCGGGTGGCACAAAAACCGGGCGGGTCGCTGGCGCGACGGGCGTGTGGGGAGGGTTGCGGGGGCGGCGGTGTGCGGCGCACATGGTTCGACAAGCTCACCATGGCGAAATGTTCGAAGGAATGACGGCTGGGGGGTGCGGGAGTGGTGGGGGGTGGGTGGCGGTCGGAGGGGCGTCGAGTGGGGGGCTACCGGCTCAGGGCAGTGGCGTGCTCCGCAACCCAAGCTTCCACACGGGATATGCAGCCTTCCAGATCGTCTCTGATTTCATAGACCCAGAATCGCATCACGTCCCAACCCATCTCCATCAAGCGTTGATTACGTATCTGGTCCCTCCGGCAGAGTTCTCCATCCCAGTCGCGATGGTACCGCTCTCCGTCAACTTCGATATCGAGTTTGCGATCGCCAGTGGGAAGCAAGGCAAAGTCCAGGTCATATTGGTCAACGGTGTACTGGGGTATCGGGCGATGGCCGGCCTGGTAAAGGACCTTGTAGAAATAGCGTTCCCAGTCGGAAACCCGTTCCGGGCGAGACAGGGTTGGGTACTCTGGCCCAATCGCAAGTGCCTGTGCATCTTCCAATGTATGCTTTCCCCGGGCCAGCCCATCGACATAGTTAACGAACCGCTCCAGGTATTCCACCCCACAAGAGGCCGCGGTCGCCCTGTCACCCACAACTACCAACGCTGAACGCGCACGAGTGATTGCCACATTGAATAGGTTGCCATTGCCGCTAAGAAACCCAAGGGAGTTCGTACTGATGCCTTGAGCGACCACCGGCGAGAAGATGATCAGATCCCGCTCGTCCCCTTGGAAGCGGTGAACAGTGTCAATCAGGCAGTCATTGGCTATCAGGCGCTGTAAAGCGTCACCTTCCCGCGCCAAAACGTCGCGAACCCTGTTGACCTGGGCACGGAACGGGCTAACTACGCCGATGCTCCCTTGGTAGCCTTGCTGCAACAAACGCATGAGTTCTGCTACGACAGCCTGCGCCTCTTGCTCGTTCACGGCGCCACCCGCCGCGGGACGAGCCGCGTGGCCCTTAATGTCAACCCAGTGGATCGCAGGTTCACCCGTTACCGACGCCCGAAGCTGGCTGTAGTTGGTGGCGACGCGCAGCCTGCCCTCATAGAAGTGTTCGTTAGAGAACTCAATGATGTCCGAATGCGACCGATGATGGTCCCGGAGCGCCACGATGTCCTCGCTGTTACAAAGGCTGCTTGCCAAGTCAAAAAGGCTGTGCGCCGAGTACGACCAGGACAAAAACTTAGCGTCAAGCCCGTGCTGCACCAATAGCTGCTGATCCTTGTTGGGCCTGAGAGCGCTAATATGCCGCAGCTGCTGTGGGTCACCTATGATGACGGCGCGCTTACTCCGGTATAGCAAGGGCAAGGCCGACGCTATGTCGCACTGGCTGGCCTCATCAATGACCAGCAAGTCAAAAGTCCCCGCTTGCAGCGGAAGCCTTCCTCGGGCGGACAGGGATGTGACCGCCCAGCAGGGAAGTACGTCCGCAACCTTGGGGAAGAGGTCATAATACTTCCGCAGCATGCGCCCCTCCACTCGCTTGTTCTCCTGGTTGGCCCCCACGATCAGTTCGAGGACGGCAGAATACTCACCGATGGCTTGGCGGTCTTCCGCCCGTAGGCTGTCCGGTTGGATGTGAAGCCAAGCCTGCCAGAGACCCTGCGAGTTGTCAGCCATGACCTCTGCCAACCGTATTTGGTTCCTTGCGACTTCTTCCAACGAGTCCTCGCGTTGTAACGCAGTCAAGGAAGAGAAATACTCATTAACGTTTTGACAAGCGTCAGCTAAATCCGCCACTTCTTGCGCAAACTCTCCCAACCTAGCTGCTGAGTCCGTTCCCGGTGCCTGAATGATCTCGTGCAATTGCACCCGTTCAATCGCGGCTCGGAATTCCTGATTGGCTAGCACAAGTTCTTTTTCCCGTTCATGCCGCAGCAAGAACCAAACCAAGCGCTCCATGAATGGTTGGCTGTTCCTGTGAGCTCGCCGCAGCGCATCTTGCAGGCGAAGCGCCGCACCGCGGACCCTCTGCAACTCCACGGCTGAGACGTCACGAACCGCTTCAAGCCCTCGTTCACCTGCCATGTGCCGCATGCGCTCAACGCTTTGCTCCAAATGGTCAGTCTGGTTGCGGAGGGACACGATACGCTCTACGCGTTGCGCCTGGCTTGTCCTCTCTTGCGCCAGGGATTGATGGATGTCGACATGCCTTTGGTAGCTGTCACGATCCTCTCCGGTGGCTCTTGCGCCCAACATGGATGACAGGTGACTTGCTAGGGCGCGCCGGTGTTCATCGTTGCCTAGCCGCAACATGATGGGACGGGATCCGAAGGAGTTGACGCGTTCTTCAACCACATCCACGGCCTTGTTGTTCTTGCTTGCAAACAACACCCTTTCGCCGTTCCATGCAGCGTTCATCAGCAAGGCTGTGACAACTTGGGACTTCCCGGTGCCAGGTGGGCCAGTGATTACCGTCAATGGCCTGGACAGTGCGTATTCAATGGCCATGCGCTGCTCAGCGTTCAGCGGTAAGGGTTCAAGCAGTGCCGTCTCTGTCGAGACTGCCCTTGTCTGCAGTTCGCCCGTCAGCCAGGAGCGAATCGCTGTCCCGTCATATGCGTCCTCAGACAACTTGGTCAGGCTTTCCAGTTCGGTTTCCAGACCCACCGTATAGGGAGAGCGCTCTATTCCACAAATGATGGCGCGGTTGTAGATACCCTGGGCCTTTAGTCCCGCAATCTTTGTGCCCGAGGACAAGGCGTCCACGTCCGGCGATTCTTGCCAGTCCCACTCTGGTCGGACGGCGTGGAGGCGACTGAACAACTCATCCAATTCCGGCAATGCGGCCATTTCATTGGCCAGTCCAAGATCATCCGTGAGTTGGATCGCCTCGCGCATCAGATCTGCATTGCCTCCGACGGCAAAGTGCCGCAAATGGGCAAAGTTGACTGTAGGCAGGGCCTCAAAAGTGGACATCGCGGTGTCTCTTAGACTCCCGCGGAGCGTAAACAACATCACCGGTTCTACCATGTAGCCGGACCAGCCTGACCTGCCGCTGGCAAGACGCAGACGAAGCGGATAGCCAAGGACCAGCGTGTTGCGGTTGCGATCTCGGTTCAGCCTGCGCAAAAGCGGCTGAATCCCCTCGCGTTGTAGCCCACTTGCGAGGGTCTCCTCAAGCGACGACAGTCCCGGGTCAAAGTAGTCCAAGTCGTATCTGCTGGAGGCAAACAGGCTTACCCCGTTGTCTTCATCGTAGGAAAGACAGTCCAAGTAGTACCTGCAAAGCTGAGCTAGTGACGTGTCTGCACCTTGGGAGTTCTCTGGCTCTTGGCGCCTTTCCGCTCCCGCAGTCTCAACCAGCTGCCACCTATAGGCGTTGTCTTGCACCACCCTGCTGCTCAGTTGGCCGTACAGGAAGGAATTGACTGCGCTTCGATCCATCCCAAGGGCATGGGCAATGTCCTGAGCCTTCAGGTTAGGGCGTTCGCGCAAGAGCGCAAGGATTTCGTCCGACTGGCTCATGCCTTCTACACCTTCCCGCTCGCCGCGCGTAGATCCGCGATCTGCTGCAGGATGGCCTCGTCGTCCTGGTCCAGGTTGATGGGCGCGCCGAAGGGCTGCGGGAAGTCCACGGGGATGCTGTAGTAGACCTCCAGGTAGTTGTTCTCCGGGTCTCGGAAGTAGGTGCTCGCCGTGTTCCCGTGGGTGACGATGCGCTCTTCCTTCACGCCCTCCTCCTGAAACACCTGGTGGAACGCCTTCAGGTCCCCCAGGCTGTCGACGTGCATGGAGAGCTGCTGCAGCAGCTTCGCGTCCTCCGGCGCGGTCCGGCCGCTAGTCAGCAGGATCTCGTGGTGCTCCTCTGCCGGCCGCGCGGAGAGGAAGCAGGCGTTGCCGTTGGGGTTCCGGTCGGTCACCGTGAACCCCAGCACGCGCGTGTAGAAGTCCATCATCGTGGGGAAGTCGTTGCAGTGCAGGCCGATGTGGCCCAGCGATGTCACCTTTGGCATGTCACCCTCCTTGGCCGATGCTTGTCGGCGCGTTCGATGTGCTGGTGGTGCGTGTATGGGTACCGAAGCCGCGTCGCCGCGTCGCCGCTTGGCGTTCATTCCCCCTCGAGGGGTCGCTAGGGCGACGGCGTTGGGGGGGTGGGTGGGAGCGGGGTCGCCACGGGGGTGGGGGTGGAAGGCGGCGCGGCATCGCTGCCGTCGGCGGGACGCGCCTTCGATGTGGGAACTCGCTTGCGAAAGAGGTACGAGGCAATCGCCAGAATGGGCCGCAAGGCGAACTCCACCGCTACGAGAAACAGCAGGTAGTAGAGTATGCTCTCGCGGTGGTTATTGACCTCCTTCAGGACCTCAAAGGACTCGCTAAACTGAAAGAAAGACCCATCGATCAGGAAGATCGCTAGGACCGCGAAGGGCAGGATCTTGGCCAGGTCCCGTGACAGGTCTTCGTTGTAGTACGCAGCCACTCGGATGGCGCTGACGGTGGCCAGTGCTATCAGCAGAATCTCCGAAAACATCCGGTCTTTCGAGAGGAAGGTCAGGATGAGGGTGAGGACTGCGAACCAGAAGAAAGCGAATGCCGGAAACAAGATGACGTACTTCGCGACGTAAAGGACGACGTGGAGGAAGCCACGCATCCAGCGGAAGCGCGACTCTTGGTACCTGGACAGGTCCAACGCGAACATGTCTCGGGCGGCAATGAACCGGTAGAACTTGAAAACAAAGATGGCGTACAAGGCCATGCCGAGGACATAGACCGCCGCAGGCTGCAGCAATAGAAGGGCGTCATCGATAGTCAACCCGTTGGGGAAGATGACATCAATATTCATGAGCCCCCGCGTGTATGAGACCTTTGCGTAACTCGCCGTGAAGGGCGAGGTCGTGAAGGTGAAGCAGCTCCCGCCAAGCCGCGGCCCCTCCCCCTGGATTCCCGCTTTCGCGGGAATGACGGCGGGTGGGTACGGGAGTGACGGTT
The DNA here is from genome assembly GCA_965247615.1 of Dehalococcoidia bacterium. GTDB lineage: Bacteria > Chloroflexota > Dehalococcoidia > Lucifugimonadales > UBA1127. The sequence goes on from OZ252022.1 coordinate 379,648, forward strand.
GTGCAACGGTCTCCGTGCATCCAAGGACCTTTGTGCTGCGGCGCGGCCTGGGCAGCGGACGGTGGGTCCGCCACATCTACCGCTCGGCCGGGTTGGCCTCGATGGTCCGACGCTCGTGATTCTAGGGAAGGCTCTCACTCGCGTCAACCAACTGTTGCTCTCCTGTCACCCCGATTGGGAAGAGGCCGTGAGCTGCCGATGCCGGGGATTGACCGGTATTGAAGGGCACGCCTACAATGCTGCCATCCTGCTCGGTCTGCCCGCGGCGCCTGAGGCTGTCCGAAACAGGAGAATTCCGGCTTAAAGAGCCTGCCTCACACGTCCACCCCGCTTTCGCAGGGGAGGGATGGGGTCGCTGGCGCGACGGCCTTGTAGGGGGGGTGCGGGGTCGCCACGGGGGTGGCGTGGGGAGGACGGCGGGTGGGTGCGGGTCGCTGGCGCGACGGCCTTGCAGGTGAGGGTTGCGGGGGCGCGACGGGGATTGGGGGGATGGAGGGGGGAAGGGTATCCAGCGGGGGTACGGATTCCACTGTGCCGTGCCGCCGATTGGAGTTGATATGCCATCCTCGGTACTCGCACGCTCAGAGGGTTGGAGGGATGTCCAGGCGGCCGACGCCGTCCACTGGGCGGTATCGCTGAGTTCGTACTCTGGTGAACCAGGCAACCCAGAGGAGTTGTTGACAAGATGAGCCAGCCGGGGCACCGGATCGAGGTCGACGGCGTATGGAAGGTATTCGGCGACAGGCCGGAGCGGGTCTTTCAGCCGGAGTACGCATCCATGAGCCGCGGAGATATCCAGGCGGACCTGGACGTGGTGGTGGCGCTGCGGGACGTCTCGTTCACGGTGGACGCCGGGGAGATATTCGTCGTCATGGGGTTGTCCGGCAGCGGCAAGTCGACCCTGGTGCGCTGTCTCATCCGGCTCATAGAGGCTACGAGCGGGCAGGTACGCTTCGATGGCGAGGACATCAACGCATACTCACCGGCGGAGCTGATGCAGTTCCGCCGGACCAAGGTCGCCATGGTCTTCCAACACTACGCTCTGCTTCCTAATCGGCGCGTGCTGGACAACGTGGCGTGCGGCCTTGAGATCCGGGGCATGGAGAAGGAGGAGAGGTACAAGGCCGCTTTGAAGGTCATCGAGACCGTGGGACTCAAGGGCTGGGAGAACTACTATCCGCATGAGATGAGCGGCGGGATGCAGCAGCGGATTGGCCTGGCGAGGGCGCTGGCCGTGGACTCCGACGTGATACTCATGGACGAGCCGTTCAGCGGCCTCGACCCACTGATACGAAGAGAGATGCAGGACGAGCTCATTTCCATTCAGGCTGAGCTTCGAAAGACCATCGTGTTCATCACTCACGACCTGAACGAAGCCCTCAAGCTCGGCGACCGCATCGCGATCATGCGGGACGGGGAGATCATCCAGGAGGGTTCGCCGGAGGAGATCGTCACGCTGCCGACCGACGACTTCGTGACGGAGTTTGTGCGGGACGTGTCGAGGGCAAAGGTCATCCGGACCAAGGCGATCATGCGGGAGCCCGTGGTGGTCGTGTACGAGAGGCAGAGTCCCCGCGTGGCGCTGCACGCCATGGTGAATCACGGCATCGACGCGGTGTTCCTGGTAGCGCGGGACTCCACGCTGCGGGGGATTCTCACGCAGGAGCGGGCCAGCGAGCTGATGTCGGAGCAAAAGGGGACGTTGGAGGGCGCGCAGGTCTTCGAGGCGGTGACCACGGGCCCTGAAGACTTTATTGGGGCTATAATCCCGAAAGCAGCCCAGAGCGAGTTTCCGATCGCGGTGGTTGGCGAGAACGGGAGCCTGTTGGGGGAGATTCCGCGGGGCGCCCTGCTTACGGGCATTTCCGATGGCGGATAGGAGGACCGGCATGGCCCAAACCCTAGATACTCAACCCGGGGCAGAGACCCGGGCGCAGCGCATGGCGCCGGGCGCCGGCTCGCCCGTATACCGCTGGGTCGTGGGGCTGATGGTGGTGACGGTCGTCATTGCGGCGAGCGTCTGGATCTGGGGGCCGGGGATGGGTTTCCCGACCACCGTATCCAGCAGGGATGTTGGAGCGGTTACCCTCGATAGGTCGGTGCGGGATGTCACCGGCAGCGCCATCGACGACTCGGTGGTTTGGATGACCCGGGAGGGCTCCTGGATTTTCGACGGGCTGAGTACGGTCATCACGTATGCGCTGATCTATATCGAGGGGGTCTTGAAGTGGCTGCCGTGGCCGGCCATCGTGGTGGGCCTTGCGCTGCTTTCCTTCGTGGTGGGTCGATGGAGCCTGATGGCCTTCACGTCCCTGGCCCTGCTCTTCGTCGGCTTCATGGACCTTTGGGAGAACATGATGGACACCGTGGCGCTGATGACGGTGGCAGTGACCGCCGCAGTGTCGATCGGGCTTCCGCTGGGCGTTCTAGCCGCTCGCAACCGGACGGCGGATTACCTGATGCGTCCCTTCCTGGACGCGATGCAGACCATGCCCAGCTTCGTCTATCTGCTGCCGGGGATTCTCTTCTTCGGATTGGGGAAGCCTGCGGGCATCTTTGCCACGATCATATATGCGGTCCCACCGACGATACGGCTGACCAACCTGGGAATACGCCAGGTCTCCCCCGAGACCGTCGAGGCTGTCCGGTCTTTCGGGGCGTCGCCGTGGCAGGTGCTGTCCAAGGTCCAGATACCCATGGCTCTGCCCACGATCATGGCCGGCATCAACCAGACGACGATGATGGCCCTGGCAATGGTGACCATCGCGAGCATGGTGGCCGCGGGTGGACTGGGCGACAATGTGCTGCGGGCGTTGCAGAAGAACGAGCCGGGAAACGGCCTGACCGCCGGACTGGCTATCGTCTTCCTCGCCATCATCATAGACCGCTTGACGCAATCCGTAGCCGGGGGTAAGAGGGAGGTGAGGAGCGCAGGTTAGCAGCGGCAACGACCGTCTTGGGCGCAACCTTGGCGCCGCAAGCCACGTCAGTGGACAGATGGTATACGATTGTCCTTGGAGCCGGAGAACATCCGGTAGTCTTGCCCAACGGCACATGAATGAGGTGCTCCATGTCAGGAAGATACAAGCTATTCTTCATAGCGATGATGATAGGGGCGTTAGCGGCCATCGCCGCCTGCGGACAGTCCCAGGAGAAAGAGGCCATTGTCTTCAGTGACTTGAACTGGACGAGCGCGCAGTTCCAGAACCGCGTTGCTCAGTATATCGTCGAGAAGGGCTACGACCATCCTACCGAGGTGGTCTTCGGCGCCACGCTGCCGCTGTTCCAGGGACTGCGCCGCGGCGACAGCCACGTGACGATGGAGATCTGGCTGCCCAACCAGGCCGAAGCCTGGATGGAGGCTCAAGCCGCAGGTGAGGTCGTTTCCATTGGCGAGAGTCTCGGCAGAGACTGGCAGTCGGCTTTCGTGATCCCCGCCTATCTGCAGGAACAGTACCCGGAGCTGGATAGCGTGGAAGACCTCAAGGACGACCAGTTCAAGGCATTGTTCGCCACAGCCGAGACGGGCGGAAAGGCCCGCCTGGTATCCTGCGTCATCGGCTGGAACTGCGAAGAGGTCAACGCCAAGCAGATCGAGGGATACGGATTGTCAGACCACATTCACGTCGTCAATCCCGGGGACGGCGCGGCGGGGGACGCCGATCTCTATGGCCACTATGAGAGGGGAGAACCCTGGCTCGGCTATCAGTGGGGCACCAATGACCCCACCGTAGAGCTGGACCTGGTCCTGCTCGATGAACCAGAGTACAGCGACGAGTGCTGGTTCACGACCAAAGCTTGCGCCTATGAACCCGCCACGATCCTAATTGCCGTGCACCCGGACCTTCTTGTGGGAACTCCTGAAGTCATCGACATGCTGCGGGCTTGGGATATGAACATCGAACGCTACCAGGCCGTCGGCAAATGGCGGCGTGAGAACAAGGACGCCAGCATCGACGACACCGCTCTCTGGTGGCTGAACAGCAACGTCGCCCTATGGAGCCGGTGGGTCACCGACGATGCGGCCGACGCCATCAAGGACGCTCTAGAGGCCAACGAGATCCCCGAGGGCTGGCCCACCGAGTAGCCCACGCCGTGGAGGGCGAGGTCGTGAAGGTGAAGCAGCTCCCGCCAGCCTGCGGCCCCGCCCCTGGATTCCCGCTTTCGCGGGGTCGCTGCGCGACGGCTTTGTGGGCGTAGGTTGGAAGCGATGCGTGGGTCCCCGCCTGCGGGGGAATGACGTGATTGAGATACGGCGCGTGATTTCGTTGCACAGACGTATTACGGATTTCGGGAGAGCGGGAACGCAGGGGGCCGCGCCTTCTGAGACACGCTCCGCTGGGGCCTACAGCTAGCGGCTGATGGGCCCCAGCGTAATCCCGGCCACGTGCGGGTGGCCGACCGGCGTTATCGTGAAGCCCTTCACGTGCGGGCGCACCAGGACATAGTCTTTGACGTGGAAGAGCGGGATGATACCCGTGTCGTCCAGCAGCAGCCGCTCGGCCTCGTTATACAGTGCCAGGCGCGTCTCCCGGTCCTGCTCCACGCGGGCCCGCTCCACCAGGCTGTCGAAGCTCCGGTTGATGTACCTGGCGTCGTGCCTCTCGGAGTGCAGCAGCAGGTCGAGGAAGTTCTCCGGGTCGGGGTAGTCGGCAACCCACCCGTAGGTGAAGATGTGCTCCGCCACCCCCTCCAGCTGGTAGTAGTAGACATCCGGCGCGAGCAGGTCCGTCCGCACCTCCACCCCAAGCTCCTCCGCCCACGCGGCCAGCATGAACTGCACGCTTTCCAGCGGCGAGCCGTCCGCGTCGACTGCGGAGAAGGTTATCTCCGGGAAACTGTCCGCGTACCGGGACTCTGCGAGCAGCTGGCGCGCGGTCTCCGGGTCGAACGGGATGCCTTCCAGCGACTCGGAGAATCCGGGGATGCCGGGCGGCAGCAGCCCGTTCGCGAACTCGACGTTTCCTTCGTAGACCTCCTTGATGAACCGCTCCCGGTCGAACGCCATGGCGAAGGCGCGCCGCACCTTCGGGTCGTCGAACGGAGGGCGCGTCCCGTCCATCACCACGAAGTAGGTCGTGAGCTGCTCGTACTCACGCAGCTGCCCGCTCAGCGTCGCGTCCCGCCGCAACCTGTCGAGGGAACTGAGCCTCACGGACAGCGCGTCCCAGGCGTCCGTGTTGTACATGTCCAGCGCATTGGCCCCGGGCAGCGCGAGAGCGGGCGAGATGAGGTACTCCAGTGAGACCGGCGTGTGATAGTCATCGAACCGTTGGAGGATGATGACCTCCTCGCGGTCCCACCGCCGCAGTTTGAACGGGCCGGAGCCGTTGATATCCTTGCTCATCCACCAGTCGGGACCCAGGGGCTCCACGGTTTGGCGGTCAACGACCGCGCTGGAGGGGAAGGCCAGCTTCGCCAGGAAGTACTCCTTCGGGGAGTCGATGGTGATGCGGACGGTGCGCGCGTCCACGACCTTCACGCCGGAGACCTCCGCCGCTTCGCCTTCCATCTTCTCCCGCGCTCCCACGATGTCGCCGAGGTAGAGGGGTGCGGTATCGCTGTGGAGATCATGGTCGGTGGCGCGCTCTATGGAGTACTTGATATCGTCAGCGGTGATGGGGCGTCCGTCGTGGAAGGCTATGCCGTCGCGCAGCGTGAACGTATAGACGACGCCTGCCGCGTCGACGTCCCATCGCTCGGCGAGGTCAGGCTCGAGGGAGAGGTTGCTACTGAAGCGGACGAGGCCGCTGAATATGCTTTTCACGTAGAGGTGGGACGTCGTCTCCCTGGCGATGGCGGGGTCGAGGGTGGAGGGTTCGCCGAGGGGCATCGTGAAGGCGCGGTCGCGCGGGATGCCGTAGGGCGCGGGGGGGAAACTTGTGAAACTTGCCAGCATCGTATCGAAGGTTTCCTTCCGGCTTTCCATCTCGGCCGCGGGCGTGGAGAGCGTGAGCGCGAAGCTGAGTCCGCCCCGCCGCGCAACCTGCACGAGGCGCACGGTGTTCTCCGCCTTGTAGGCGATCTCGGCGCGCTCAGCCACGGAGCCGTCAGCGAGCGTAACCGGGCCGTGAAGCTCGACCTCTGCGGGGGAACCTTCCGACGTGAGTGTCTCGATGGCTTGCTGTAATCGATCGCCCAGCGATGTGTCCGGCTCATTGAAGAATGTGAACAGCGTCAAGCGCGTGGGGCCATCGTCTCCCACGAGCGCCAACCACTCGCCCGGGGCATCCGATGGCTCTGATGCCCACTGCTCCGGGTACATGAGTGAAACTCCGAGCTCCTGGTTTTCGTAGGATGCGTAGCCGGCAGCTTCGGGGGTGGGTGTCGGCGTGGGCGCCGGTGTAGGGTCAGGGTCCTCGGAACATGCGGAAGCCATCGCCAGCATCAGCAAGGCCAGAACAAGTGCGAAGGCGTGTTTCATCTTGGGTGTTCTCCAGGTGTGCCGGTGTTGGGGCGCCTTCGATTCCATGAAGCCGGCGCAGTCGTCTTTCACTATCTTGTGCGGGTAGAGGATGCAGGGTCTGACTTGGCTGCCACGTCGGACGGAAGCGGGGTGCTTGCAGTCGCTTGCAATGGCGCCCGTCTTACAATGCTCACACGAAAGCCTGTCTCATATGTCTACCCCGTTTGATGTGTACCGTGCAGGGAGGGATGGATTCCCGCTTTCGCGGGAATGACGTGTTTGTAATGCGGCGCGCCATCCCAGTATTCCGTCGAAAGACGGATGCAGGAGATTGGGGACTCGGAGGAGCCAGCTTTGTGAGACGGGCTCATGAGGCTGGTGTACCGAGTCCGAGTATACATTCGGCGGGGGTTCAACGTCCGGTCCGTGCGGCTTGTAGGGGTCCAGTGCAGTGGACCGCATCTCTTACGGTTCCTGGTCCTTGGCCTGGCAGCGAGGCTCGATGCGCAGACTTCCCGCTGGATCGTCCGCGAAGGCGGCGGCAGTCCCTGCTGACTCAATGCGAGTGGCAGGCTTCCAGCGGGAGCGTGGAAGAGAAGTGCCCATTCGATGTATCATCCACCCGACAGGGCAAGGGACAGGCGGGGAAGGGGCAGATGATGCAATCCGGCTAGCCAGCCGCGGCAAGAGGACCTGCCGGTGGTGATGCATAGCGCACACGGGGACAACGAGACACGCCAACTCGCGTTGAAACCGAGGTTGACGCCCGCGGCGGCGCTGTTCTTCCTCAATACCATCCTATCGGCCCGCATCTCCCGTGCCTTGGATTGGTGTAGGCGGACACTGGCACACATGCTCCCGGGACGAGTTGCGGGCAGACAAGAGCTCCCTTCACTCGCTGCATGACAAGACCGGACCAGAATACAGACGCCCCACACCTGCCCGTGCCGCGCGCGCAACAAGGGACTCGAGGACCACATCGCGGGAGAATCATCCTCGCTTTGTGCGTTGCCTTCACCGCCCTCACCTTCAACAGCGAGGCGCATGCCGGCGTGACGCCGGTGGTGCTGGCGCAGGTTGCCCCGACGATCACCAACCTGGCGTTCACCTCAACGCCCGCGGATGGAGGCGACGCCTACTACGTCGGCGAGACCATCGAGGTAACAGTGACCTTCAGCGAAGCCGTCACTGTCACGGGCGTGCCCACGCTGACGCTCGATCTCGATAAGAGCGGCACCGACGCCGAGCCGTTGGCGGAGTACAAGGCAGGCTCGGGCACAGCGGAGCTGACCTTCGAGTACGTCGTTTTCCCCGCCGACCGGGACGACGACGGCCTCGCCATCGGCGCCAACCCGCTGGAGTTGAACGGCGGCATGGTCCAGAGCCAGGGCAACGTCGACGCTGCGCTCACCCACGCGGGCCTGGCCGCTCAGGAGGACCACAAGGTGGCATTGCCCGTGGTGCGTCTCGTTGGCGACTTACCGTCGTCGCTGCATGAAGGGGAGAGGCTGAGGCTCACGGTGCGCATCGCCCCGCCGATCCCGGCGGGTTCCAGCCAGGCGACGACGATTGACGGTGGGGTCCTGGCCTTTGACACGGCGAAGGGCGAAAGTCCTGACGCATTGATCGCCTTTGTATTTCGCCCGGGCCTCGAGACCCGTGCAGTGACCTATACGATAGACGACGATAAGGAGGTCACGACAGGCCGGACAGTCCGCATTGTGATCAATCCGGTCTTCGACGGCTACCAGGTGGGCCAGCCATCGGAGGTGACGCTCACGGTCCTGGAAGGTCCGGGACCGGTGAGGAACACCCCGGCGGTGGGTCGGCCGGCGATCAGCGGCACGGCGCAGGCGGGCCAGACGCTGACGGCCAGCACCGCCGGCATCAGCGACGCGGATGGCCTGACGAACCCGGTGTACATGTACCAATGGCTTCGTGACGAGGCGGTTATCACTGGGGCAACCGACGTCTCCTACACCGTGATGGAAGCCGATGTGGGCAGTCAACTGAAGGTGCGGGTGAGCTTCACCGACGATAGGGACCACGCCGAGAGCCTGACGAGCGAGCCGACGGCAACGGTCCAATCCGAGACGAACACCCCGGCGGTGGGTCAACCGACGATCAGCGGCACGGCGCAGGCGGGCCAGACGCTGACGGCCAGCACGACCGGCATCAGCGATGCGGATGGCCTGACAAATGCGGTGTACGGGTACCAATGGCTTCGTGACGAGGCGGTTATCACCGGGGCAACCGACGACTCCTACACCGTGATGGAAGCCGATGTGGGCAGTCAACTGAAGGTGCGGGTGAGCTTCACCGACGATAGGGACAACGCCGAGAGCCTGACGAGCGAGCCGACGGCACCGGTTCAATCCGAGACGAACACCCCGGCGGTGGGTCAACCGACGATCAGCGGCACGGCGCAGGTGGGCCGGACGCTGACGGCCCGCACCGCCGACATCAGCGATGCGGATGGCCTGACGAGTCCGGGGTACGGGTACCAATGGCTTCGTGTGGAGAACGGCGACGAGACGGGTATCGGCGGGGCAACCGGCGCCTCCTACGCCGTGGCCACAACCGATGTCGGGAGACGATTGAAGGTGCGGGTGGGCTTCACCGACGATGGGGACAACGTGGAGAGCCTGACGAGCTTGCCGACGGCACCGGTCCGATCCGCGTCCCCCCCGCCCCCTCCGCCACCCCCGCCCCCTCCGCCACCCAGGCCCAGGCCCAGGCCGACACCGACGCCGGAACCTCCGCCGACGCCGACGCCGACGCCGGAACCTACGCCGACGCCGGAACCCGCCTACACGCCGGGAACCGACGCCGGTGCCGAGGCCGGAACCGCCCACACCGTCGCCGACGTACACCGACGCCGACGCCCACACCGACGCCCACGCCGACACCCACGCCGTCGCCGACGCCCACACCGACGCCTACACCGTCGCCGACGCCCACGCCGACACCTACGCCGACGCCAACACCCACGCCGTCGCCGACACCTACGCTGACGCCCACACCGCCTGCTCTGACGCCACACCCCCGACATCGTTGTGCCCACCATAGAGCCGCCAAGGAAGTCCGTCATAGAACGCGCTGCGCCCCGCGTCAGAAATGCCCTGACGGGAATTGCAAACACCGCCCGGGACCGCACAACCCTGCTCATCATCCTTGCCATCGCGGGCGTTCTGGCCATAGCCACCTTCGTCTACCTGGGGCTACGCCAACGCTGACCGGAAGCGCCCGGCGGAGCAGCTAAGCGGCCACGGCGGATGAGTCCGCAGGCAGGACCATCATGAACTCTGCGTATTCACCGTGTATCGAATCAACCGACAGGCCGCCTCCGGCTCTCCGGGCAACGTCGGCGGCAACTGTCAGACCCAGCCCCGCCCCCAACACCCCTTCCCGTGTCGAAAAGAACGGATTGAATATGTGCCCCACGACATCGTCCGCGATCCCCGTCCCGTTGTCCCGGACCAGGACCTCCACAATGTCATCAACCCGATGGGTCGACACGGCCAGCCGCGGTCCATAGCCATCGCCCTCGGAGTTCCGCCTCAGCCGCATGGCGTAGCACGCATTCAACACCAGGTTCTTCACTGCCTCTCCAAAGTCGTTCGTCACCAGCGGCACCGACCCCACCGACTCGTCCAGGTCGAAGACCGGCTGCACGGTAAAGTCTCCCCACTCCGTCTCAAAGGTGCTGCACGCCGCCTGCGCCGCCACCCGCAGCACAGCGTTGAGGTCCGCAGGGACCGGCTCTCCACCAACCACTCCCAAACCCCGCATCCGCTCCACGATGGACCACACCCGGCCGCCGTTGGAACGCACCCGGTCCAGACTGCTCCGGAGCTCCGACCCCACCTCGTCCAGCTGCGCGGTGTCAGTCTCGCTCATCACGCCCCGGTAACCCTCCAGTATCTCAGTCATCTCACCGTACAGGTCCAGGGAACCTTCCGAGAAGTTCTTGATAAAGTTCAGTGGATTGCTGATCTCGTGAGCCACGCCCGACACGAGCTCGCCCAGGGCCGCCAACTTCTCCTGGGCCACCAGCTGGCCCTGCATCCGCGTCAGCTCAGCATTGGCCTCCCGCAGCTCGCCGTAGAGCTGCTCCACAAGGTTCAGCCGCTGTACCTCCAATGCCTGCTGCCGGAACACCTCCAGCGCGTGGGCCAGCTCCCCGATCTCGTCTCGGCCCACCTCGGGCACGGGCATCGCCAGGTCGCCGCCGGCCATCTGACGCATCCGCACAGACAGCCGGGAGAGGCGCCGTACCAAGCCATTCCCGACCCACAGCCAGGAAGCCAGAGTAGCCGCAACCACGCTGGCAACGCTGATGGCAACCAGCAGGACCCGCCCCTGGTCAAAGCTCCCCACCGTGGACTCCAGCGCCGCCGCCGACTCCCGACCGGCGCCGTCCACCAACCGCGACACGGTGTTCTCGAGCCCCACACTCGAATCATTCAGGTCCACGGCCAACTCGGCGATCCTGGCCTGCAACGCCAACTGCTGGCCCCGGACTGCAAACACACCCCGGTCACCGCCCCCCAACCCCCTCAACGTTGATTCCCCACCGGCCGAGGACAGCGTGACGAACTCATCCCACAGTCCGTCCAACGCCGGCTGGTCGTGGGCCGACAACGCTCGGTACAGCACGACCAACGCTGGACCGCTCCCGCCGGCGTCAGCCGAAACCTCTTGCAGTCGCGACCGCAGGTCAACCGCTGCCGCATTGGCTTCGGACAAGGCGCGCCGACTCAGGGCGATGTCATCAATGAACCCCGCCAGGTCATGGGCGACACCCTGGACCTCCTGCGCATCCGCGGCCAGCACCTGCACGCCGCTGACCTCACCCAAAGCGCTTTCCAGTCGTTCCAGGGACTCGGCAACGGAGTCCGTCTGGGTGGCCTCGAAGCCTGATTCAGGTCCGACCAGCAATCCCAGTCCCAAAGCCCGTAGGCGCTCTGCCTCACGAGCAGCAGCCCAGGACGCCTCCAGCACCGGAACAGACTCCGACCGGACCTGGTAGTTCAGGTCCCCGCTTCGCTCAAAGTAGTACACCCCCACCGCGCTGGAAACCAGAGTCAAGAACACCGCGAATCCGAGGGCCATGTACAGTCGCGCACCGATACGGTGCCACCTGTTAACGAGAAAACGCATACGAGAAACAGCTCCTGAGAGGTTCGGGGGCGCCGCAACAATGGCAGGCTGCGGGTGGTCGATTCTGTACGGTAGAGTATCACACCAGGATTTGCTCACAACAGAGGCCGTTCGGGTTGGTGCCGCGGTGTGAGGGCGGGGCGCGCCCGCGCTCGCTGCCACGGCGCGGCGCATTCGCGACCCATCGCCAGCCTTGACCCTGCTCTCGCCACGGGAACGGCGTCGGAGTCTGTCCGGCGCCGGTCAATGCAACGGCGCGCATCGTCACCGGTAGAGCGTGACCACTACGGCGAAGTGGTCTGAGGCCAGGCTGTGGGGGATAAGGAAGTCGCGGACCTTCAAGTCGGGACTGGCCCAAACGTAATCGATGCGTTCCGTAGGAGCGTCTGCGGGAGAGGTAAGGCCATCCCCGCTTGTTCCGGAAGCGACGAAGGTGTCGTTGAGGCCGGCACTCGTGATCAGCAGCATCTCCGGGTCGCCGGGAAGGGCGTTGAGGTCACCCAACAGGACTGTGGTCCGGTCGCTGTCGACAGCCTCCAGTACCGCCTGCGCCTGCGGGACCCTAATCGCTGAGTCGCCGTCGCCGGCGTGGAAGTGGGTAGCTACGACGACGAGAGTCTCGCCGCCACCCACGTCGACCTCCGCCGTCAGGAACGCCCGGTCAAAGAGGAGCGCGCCGTTGTTGGGCATCTCGTGGTTCCGGAACTCAGTGATCGGGAACCGGCTGAGGACCGCGTTGCCCCACGCCGAATCGGCTGCCGGACCCCACACGTAGTCCATTTCGAGACGTTGTGAGAGCCAAACGAGCATATCGGCGGAACCGTTGATGACCCATCCTCTTGATACCTCTTGCAGCGCGATGATGTCCGGGTCCTGGTCCTCTATGATCCTGGCCAGGCTCTCCATTCCGTGGCGTCCGTGGACGTCGAACCCCTGATGGAGGTTGTAGGTCATGACCCGAACTGGAAATCCGGCGCCCACAGCCGGCTCCACGTCCTTCCACATCGCCAGATGGACCAATGGGAGTAGGAGCAGGAGTAGCGCGGGAATGACGGCGGCCCTGGTCATCGGCACTCCAACGGTGCGGCGCGCCAAGCCGGCCCAAAGAGCCGCCAGACCAATCAATAGTGCAGCCAGGGGACGCACGGCCTCTCTTGGCGCCAAGAGGTCGGCATCGTAGCTTGCGTAGTAGATGAAGACCAAGAGCAGCAGAACCACCATGCCTGCGACCATCGAGGTCGAAAGACCGCGGTCCGGGCGCGCGACCGTGGATGGGCGCGCTGCCCTGACGACGGACACCAAGGAGACCGCGATGACGACCTGACCGGCAAGCACCACGAGGGCTGCCACGAAACCCGACTGCTCAACCGCCACCATAGCGGTAAGCAGCCCCCCGAGGAGCGCCAGTATTGGCCAGGGTAGGTGTCTGTCCCATCTCGTCAGCTCCACCGCGGCCGCAACTCCAACGAGATTGGCAGCAAGAATCCATGCGTACACCGCAGGTTGCGGCCAGCCGATGAGCACCGTCTGTTGGGCGACGTTCTGGAACAGCAGGAGCTGCAATGCCAGCGCCGGTCCAAAGGCCACATAGGGCAAGACGGAGGCAGCGGGCCCTTGTTCCCGCTCTTGGCTCCTATCGGACGCTAGCTGCCACAGAAGGAACCCTTGGGCGGCAACCAGACCGAATGCGACGATGTATCCCGCGATCCCCTGCACCCACGAGAGCTCGATGGTGCCGAAGACGCCCTTGAAGGCAGTATCGGCGGAAAGGCCCACCAAGAAGGCGATCACTGCGTGAGCGGCACTGCCGTGGCCCCCTGTCGTCCGGAGCGAACGAAACAGGAGGGGCAGGGACCACAGGAACAGGACCGTGCCGAGGATCGAGAGGCCGAGGTCCACGGGGAGAGATGAGACGGTCTTCTCGGCCAGCCAGACCAGCGCCAGACTGCCCGCAACAACCGGTAGGGCACGGCGGAACCCGAGGGCGCGGCGCACGAGGGGCTCCATCAATCCGCTCAGGAAGACGGCCAGGCCCATCAAGCCCACCATAGTTGGGCCTACGTCCTGGATCTGGCTCACGTAGACCCCCATTTCGACGAAGAGCAACCGGATGAGCTGCACGCCGAACATCACCGTCAGAGCGCCCAGCAGAAGAGCTGTCACTGACGTCCAGGTAGGTTTGGATACCATGCTCAGACGGCTCAAAGTTCACCCCCACGAGGTTGACAGATACAGTAGCGGCGCTCCCGCCGGCGTGGCGCGATACGTCCCTGGAGTTGAAACCTTTGCGTAACTCTCCTTGAAGGGCGAGGTCGTGAATGTGAAGCAGCTCCCGCCAACCTGCGGCCCCTCCCCTGGATTCCCGCTTTCGCGGGAATGACGGCGGGTGGGTACGGGAATGACGGTTGTGCAAAGGTCTCGAGTTGGCCCATGACCCAGCTCTTTGCGCTATGGGAGCGGCGCAATTATCCGCTATCGGAGTTGACCCTGTCGAAGAGACTCACGACCTCACTGGACGGCTTTGGCGTCAGGCGGGAAACAGCAACGGCCACCGACATTGCGATCAGAAAGCCCGGCGTGGCAGGCTGGATGTCCCACATTCCCGAGGGACCACCGTCCAGGTATCCCCACAACGAAGCGACCGCCGTGCCTGCCAGGATGGACGCGGTCGCTCCCCAGAAGTTGAACCTGCGCCAATACAGGGCCAGGACCGTAACCGGCCCCAACGCTGCGCCCATCCCACCCCATGCGTAGCTGACGAGGTCGAAGATAGACTCCGGGTAGAGTATGGATACCGCCGCCGCGGTGCTGCCTATGACCACCAACAGCAACCGGCCCAGCCAGACCCTCGCGTTGGCCGTGATGCCATAGGCGACCCTCTTAACGAGCGGCATGTCGTCGGTGGCGACAGCGGATGCCAGGAGAAGCTGTGAGTCTGCTGTGCTCATCACGGCCGCGACCACTGCCGTCAGGAGCAGTCCCGTGACGATGGGATGAAAGAAGACCTCGGACACCACCAGAAAGATGCGCTCGGAGTCGGCTACTTCCGGCAGCATGCCCACTTCGGAGAGAGCAGGACGGGCAAGGAGCCCGACTGCCAGCGCAAGCGCGTACACGGCCACAAGCCAGACAATGGAGATGTTGCGGCTCTGGACCACCCGGTCTTCTCGTTCCAGCGCCATGAATCGCTGCAGTATTCTCTGAGCGCCGAAGGCGCCGAAAGCCCATCCCGCCACCGAGAGGACGAAGGTGAAGGTGATCGGCGTACCGGCGCCGTCGGTAAACGGACTCAGGTAGCCGGCGGAGGAGCTTCCTATTCTTGAGAACGGGCTCTCCGTCGAAATGGTCAATGCGCTCGTGATCACCAGAAGGCTGATCAGCATCAACAGCGCCTGAGCCACGTCCGTCCGGGATACCGCCAAGAACCCGCCAATCAGGGTGTATGAGGCTACGGCGGCGAGTGTTAACAGGACGCCCGTGGTCGCTCCGATGCCGAAGACCGTTTCCAGCAGCTTGGAGCCGCCTACCAGGCCGGAGCTCACATAGAAGACCACGAAGAATACCGTAACGACTGCCGTGAGCGTCCTCAAGGTCCCGGTAGCATCCCCAAACCGGACTTCAAAAAACTCCGGAATGGTGAGGACGTTATTCGCTTCGATGGTGTAGCGGCGCAGCCTCTTGGCGAGGACTGTCCAGCTCAGCCAGATGCCGACCGCGGCGCCAACCGGCACCCACATCTCCACTGCGCCGTTGGTGAACGTCAGAGCAGGGAGGGCGAGCATCGTCCACGCGCTCGTCGTCGACGACCCGGCGCTTAGAGCCGCTGTAAAGCTGCTCAACCGCCTGCTGCCCAGCACGTAGTCCGACATGTCCCGCATCTTGCGGGCGCCCCACATGGCTATGCCGATCAACAGGGCAAAGTAGGCGCAGAAGACCAGGACCATCCAGGCACTACCCATTGCATTCCCGATCTCTAGCAAAGGCGTCCGGCCTCCACGACAGTGCTCGTTCAACCCGTATGCGGCAGTGCAGGCTTGAGCAACCGGCGACGGTCCCTGAAAAGATACTCCTTGGGCGTCTGGCGGCCAAGGGAATGAGGCAGGCGTCCGGCGGTGTAGCGGCGCTCCCGCCGACGTGGCGCAATGGAGAACTCCTGCACGGTCAGCTCGACGTCTGAAAACGCGTAGAGCTCCCCGCCATGGTCCGGTGAGCGCTCCACAGAGCCGCTGCGTTTGGGCGAGCGGGACGGGAGGACGAACAGCCGGGCGCCGCCGCTTCAGCTTGACCGTTCGGGTTCCTGCAATCATACAATGGATACAGGCAATTAATGAGATAGGCCGCATAGCCAAGAAAGAGGCAGCCGTTGGGGTTCACATTGCGCGCAGGGGCGGCATTGGGAGACTTTGTTCGGCGGACGGCTTGGATTGGCCTGGCGAGCCTCCTGGCCGTCTCGATGCTCGTGGCATGCGAGGACGAGCCGGCTGCCACGGAAACCCCGGTCCCTGTCCCGACTGCCACCGCCGCTGCTCCCACGCCGGTCCCGCCGACACCCACGCCTACGCTGGTCCCGCCGACACCCACGCCTACGCCGGTCCCGCCGACACCTACGCCCACGCCGTCGCCGGTCCCCACGGCAACGCCGGAGGAGAGCTCCGCCACCGGCGTGCCTGTATTTGATATCGACGCCGACACCCGCTGGGTAGATCTGTTCGGCGACTTCACGTCAGGCGAACAGTCATGCATACGCAACGCATTGGGCGAAGGGCCGCTGGGGGCTGCGCTGGAGCGCCGGGCGTCCCCTGAGGACAGCACGGAGCAGTGGGGAGCGGCGCTCGACAGCTGTCTCACTGAGGGAACAGAACTCGGCCTATCGTTCGCCGTCCTTATCGGACGAAACGAGCAACTGAGCGAGGAGTCCAAAGACTGCCTGCGAATGTGGCTGGCGGAGCTGGACCCGGCGAACCTCGGAGGCGAATCCCCGCCGGGAGACGCTCAGGGCGAAGCGCCTCCACCCTTTGGACTCCTTGTCGGCATCCTGGAGTGCGCTCCTGAGCTCGCTTCCCCTGGCGCTCAGGGCCCATTCGACCCTTCCGACGCGGGCGAGCCTCCGCGCTGGCGCCACCTCACGGAAGGCTGGGTTGTCAATGCGCCGACCGTGGCCAACGGCGTGGCGTACGTTGGTTCCGACGACCGCTACGTGTATGCCCTGGATGCGCTGAGCGGCGGTGTGGTGTGGCGCTTTGAAACGGGCGACGTCATAAGGTCGTCTCCAACGGTGAACTCTGGAGTGGTGTACGTCGGGTCCAACGACAACCACGTGTACGCCCTGGACGCCGGGAGTGGAGCCCTACGCTGGAAGCGCGACACCGGCGCCTGGGTGCAGTACTCCCCGGTCGTGAGCGACGGGTTGGTCTACGTCGGGGCAATGGCGGATGGAGGCTACCGGGTCCACGCCCTTGACGCGATGACCGGAGAGGAAGCCTGGGTTGCCGGAGTCACGTATCCCTCCGGCACCGCGTTCACTGCCGCCGTTGCAGGCGGAAAGCTCTACGCGCGCGGCGACTCCGGCGAGTTCCACACCCTGGACGCTTCAACCGGGGAGCTGCTCTGGAGCTTTAGCGCCGGGATGGGGGCGGAATCCCCGCCCACAGTCATCGGCGGCGTCGTGTATCTGACGTCGGTAAACACCGCCAATGCACTGGACGAGGCGACCGGAGAGCTGGTATGGAGCTACGGAACGGAGCGGTTCCCCGCCAGGGACTTCCCGGCCGTCGTCTCGAAGGGCGCGTACTACTTCTCGCCGGACGACTTCATCTACTCCCTAGACGTTGCGACTGGCGAACCCCTCTGGTCCTACCAGGCCGACGCGCCCATCAACTCCACGCCTGTCGCCGCCGACGGCGTGGTATACGCGAGCTCCGAATCCGGCCGGTTCTACGCCCTGGACGCCGCCACCGGCGGACTGGATTGGAGCCAAGAGCCGGCGGAGTGGGCCTTGCAGTCGCCCACGGTGGTCGACGGCGTGCTGTACGCGGAGTCCAGCGATGGGCTCCTGAGGGCGCTCGACGCGGCCACAGGCGATGAGGTCTGGCAGTTCAACAAGGGCTACTTTGACGGCATCCCGTCCTACACCGTCGCAGAGGGTGTCCTGTACGTGGGGTCCCTGCACAACGGCGTGTACGCCTTCACTGCTCCATCAAGGACCACGGATGCGGAGGAGGTCCTGACGCTCCTCTATTGGCAGGCCCCTTCCATCCTGAACCCGCACCTATCGGCCGGCACCAAGGATACGGAGGCCGGGTCAATCACCCTGGAGCCCCTGGCCAACTACGACCCGGAGGGCAACCTTGTGCCGGCGCTGGCCGCCGAGATCCCAAGCCTGGAGAATGGCGGGCTCTCCCCGGACCTGACATCGATAACGTGGACGTTGAAGGATGGCCTGAAGTGGTCGGACGGCAGCGACGTGACGGCCGAGGACGTCGCCTTCACCTGGCGCTACTGCGTGGACGAGGACACGGGCTGCACGAGCGAGAGCTCGTTTGACGGCGTCGCTTCCGTGGAGGCCATCGACCCTCTCACCGTCAAGATCGCCTTCGACGCTCCCACGCCCTATCCGTACAACGCGTTCGTCGGCGCGGTAACGCCCATCATCAGCGGCGCGCAGTTCGCCGATTGCGTCGGCACGGCCGCCACGACCTGCGAGGCGCAAAACACGGCCCCACTGGGCACGGGCCCCTACCGTGTCATCGACTTCAAGCCCAACAAGCAGGCCGTTTACGAGCGCAACCCCTTCTACCGGGGCGCGGAGCCCTACTTCGACCGGGTCGTCCTCAAGGGCGGCGGCGATGCGATCTCGGCAGCGCGCGCCGTCTTGGAAAGGGGAGAAGCCGACTACGCGTGGAACCTGCAGGTGGAACCGAAGACGCTTACCGAGATGAAAGCGGCCGGACTGGGCACATTGGTCGTCTCATTCACGAGCCTCGTGGAACGCATCGTCCTCAACCAGACCAATGTGGACCCCGCCCTGGAGGACGACCGCTCCGAGTACCTGGACGGACAGAACCCTCACCCTTTCCTGACATTCGAGCCCATTCGGCAAGCCATGTCGATGGCCATCGATCGCAGCCTCATAGCAACGCAGCTCTACGGCTTCGCTGCAAAGCCCACCTGCAATCTGGTCGCGGGCCCGCCGAACTACGCTTCGACGGCCAACGACGCGTGCCTGTCCCAGGACATTGAAGGCGCCAAGAGGTTGCTGGACGACAACGGCGTCCTCGACACCGACGGCGACGGCGTCCGGGAGTACAATGGCGTCCCTCTGCGAATCGTCTACCAAACCTCAACCAACGCCATCCGGCAGGATACCCAAGCCCTCGTTCGCGATTGGTGGCGCCAGATAGGCATCGAGACCGAACTGGTGCAGCACGACGCCAGCGTCTTCTTCGGGGGCGACCCCGTGATTGACAAGGAAGCGTCGTACCGCAGGTTCTTCGCCGACGTGCAGATGTACGCCGGCGGCACCGGCATAGACCCGCAGCAGGCGCTGTCCGCCCCCCTCTGCGAGCATATTTCGAGCCGGGAGAACAACTGGTCCCTCGAAAACGTCGCCCGCTCCTGCAACGCGGAGTACGATGCGCTCTTTGCTCTACTGGAACAGACCCAAATCGGCCCGGCGCGGGAGGCGCTGGTCAAGCTGCTGAACGACACCTACATCCAGAGCTACTACGAGATCCCGCTGGTGGACCGGGGCTTCGTTTCCGCACACCTGAATACGCTGCAAGGCGTCCGGATCAACGGCTGGGACAGCGAGCTATGGAATATCGCCGAGTGGCGCCGCTAGGGGAAGGGTCTGGCCCCTTCCCCTTGGCCTGACGGCCCCTACTCCCTGTTCCAGCCGGAAGCGTGCGGCAGTCCAACAAAGGAGAAGCGGGCCATGGCAGAGGAAGCCACCTTCGGCGATTTCATCCTCGGGATGGAGGGTCTCGCGATCATGCGCGCATGGATGGTGGACCCGGTCACCGTCAAGTCCAGAGCGCGGAAGATCGTTGAGGTCGCCGCGCGCCTGGACGAGGAGCCCTGGTCGACCCCGATCGCCGGGGGCGAACGGACAGTCACAGCCGGATACGCCGAATGGGCGGCCACCTACGACAGCCCCGGCAACCCCGTGGTGCTCGCCGAGGAGCCCATTGTGCGCGAGATTATCGCGCGTTACCCCGTCGGCACAGCACTCGACGCGGCATGCGGCTCCGGCAGGCATGCGGCATACCTGGCCTCATTGGGACACCGGGTGATTGGGATCGACGCCACGCCCGATATGCTGGACCTGGCGAGGGCGAAGGCGCCGACCGCCCGGTTCGAGACCGCCGATCTTGCGGCGCTCCCCTTGCCGTATGGGTCGGTGGACCTGGCCGTCTGTGCACTGGCGCTCACCCACTGCGCCGACCTGGGGCCGCCCATCAGCGAGCTTGCGCGGGTCGTGCGGCCCGGTGGACGCGTGGTCATCACTGATGTCCATCCCGTCCCGGTGATGCTGGGCGGCCAGGCCAGCTACCGGCGCAACGGGACCGAGCTGGGGTTCGTCCGGAACTACGTTCACCTGGCGTCGGACTACCTGAGCGCGTTCCGAGCGGCGGGACTCGACGTTGTCCAGTGCCTAGAGCCGCTCTGGGGGGAGCAGGAGATCGCCGCAATCAGATTCGCCGGCGAGATGCCCGACCTGGTGGAGGCTGCGGCCAAAGGCCTGCCCATCCTGATCGTGTGGGAGCTGGAGAAGCCGCCCCTGGCGGTGTCCTGACTCCACGCAGCAGATCAGCGGCCCGCGGGCATTGACAACAGCCCACGGCTTGCGCTATGCTCGCCAAACAACTTAATACGTGCCCGGGGGGAGCTTGGGAAGCCAGGCTGAGAGGTTCCAGCATGCTGGAACGACCCCGAAAACCTGATCTGGGTAATGCCAGCGGAGGGACGCGGCCCTTGCAGCGCCACGCGAGCCGTTCCAGTCAGGAGCGGCTCCTTTGTTTTTTCGCAGAGGGGCGAGCACCCTGGGCAGGGTGAAAGAGAGGCCCCATGGCAGCCAAGTCCGGCGCAATTGCCCTTGTCTTGCTCTCCCTCCTCATCCTGGCCGCGTGCGGCGCCCAGGATGAGGACCGCGAGCTGGTCATCATGACCCATAATAGCTTCGACATCGGAGATGACGTCATCGCGGAGTTCGAGGCGGCCAACAACGCCACCATCGTCATCCAAGACGCCGGAGACTCCGGCGCGGTCCTCGTCCGAGCGATCCTCGAGAAGGGCAACCCCTCCGCCGACCTCCTGTACGGCTTGGACAACACCTATCTGGGCCGCGCCCTGGACGAGGAGATCTTCGACCCCTACGAGCCTCCCAACATCGGCGTGGTCCCGGAGCACCTCATCCTGGACCCGACCAACCACGTCACGTCCATGGACTACGGCTACGTCTGCCTCAACTTTGACAAGGCGTACCTGGAAGAGAACAGCATGGCGCCCCCCGCGACCCTGGAGGAGCTGACGACTCCCGATTGGAAGGGCAAGCTGGTGGTGCAGAACCCCGCCTCCTCTTCCCCCGGCCTCGCCTTTCTCATCGCCACTGTCCACTACTTCGGGGAGGACGATGATTACGACTACCTGGACTACTGGGCCGACCTCAGGGCAAACGACCTTCTCGTCAAGGACGGCTGGTCAGACGCCTATTACACCGATTTTTCCAAGAACGGCGGAGACCGTCCCCTGGTGGTCAGCTACGCCACCAGCCCCGCCGCCGAGGTGTTCTTCTCCGAAATTCCCCTGGACGAGGCGCCTACCGGCAACGTCCTCATCGACGGCGCAACCTTCCTGCAGATCGAGGGCATGGGAATCCTCAAGGGCGCCAACAGCAAGAACCTTGCCAAGAAGTTCATCGACTTTGCCCTGGAGACCCGTTTCCAGGAGGACTTCCCGGACAAGATGTTCGTCTATCCGGTGAACCGCAACGCCCAGACGCCAGACTTCTTCCGCTTTGCCGAGGTCCCAACCGCCCCCGCCGCCATCACCGCCGCCGAGATCAGCGAGAAGCGCGAGCAGTGGATCGACGAGTGGACTAGGGTCGTTCTCCGGTGAACCCAAGGGCATTGGGCGGCATGGCGGGGGCCCGCCGGCTCCTGATCCTCCCGCCCCTTGCCTATCTGGCCGTCTTCTTCCTCTATCCCCTCCTGGCCATCTTGGCCCGGAGCCTGGACGGCGGCGCCCTGACCCTGCATCCGTTCCAGGCGTTGCTGGGGGACTCCTATTACTGGGGCCGCATCTGGTTCACGACGTGGCAGGCTGCGGCTTCCACCGTCCTCACCCTGGCCGTGGGCCTGCCGGTGGCCCACCTCTTCGCCAAGCGGGAGTTTCCCGGCAAGACCCTCCTGAAGGCCGTGTCCACAGTGCCCTTTGTCATGCCCACCATCGTGGTGGCCATGGGGTTCGTGGCGCTGCTGGGTCCCCGGGGTCTGGCGAACACAATCCTGATGGGCATCTTCGGTCTGGAGACGCCCCCCATCAGGATTGCCAACTCCCTGCTGGTCATCCTGATAGCCCACGCCTTCTACAACTACGCTATCGTGGTGCGCATCGTCTCCGCCTTTTGGGCGAACTTGGACCCCCGCGTCGAAGAGTCCGCCGCCATGTTGGGGGCCGGCCCCGTGGCCAGGTTCCTGCACGTCACCCTCCCGATGCTGCTGCCGCCCATTGCGTCCGCCGCCGTGCTGGTCTTCGCGTTCTCCTTCACGTCCTTTGGAGTGGTGCTGGTGCTTGGTGGGTCCCAATTCGCCACGCTGGAGGTCTCCATCTACGAGCTGACGGCGAAGCTCTTTCGCCTGGAGCTCGCCGCCGCCCTGGCCATCGTCCAAATGGTGTTCACCTACGTCTTCCTGCTGGTGTACGCCGGGTTCCAGCAACGATCGGCCATCCCGCTGGGACTGGCGCCGCAGGAGGCCGTTCTGCGCCGCGTCCGCCGATTCAGAGAGACGACGTTGGTCGTCGTCGTGGTCCTTGGCCTCCTCGTCTTCCTGTCGCCGCTGATAGCCCTGGCCGAGCGCGCGCTGAGCGCCGGGGACGGCTACTCCCTCATCCACTTCCGCAACCTCTTTCTGAACGACCAAGGCTCCTACTTCTACGTCCCCCCCCAGGCCGCCATGTGGAACTCCCTGCGCTTTGCCGGCGCGACCATGGCCGTCTCGCTGGCCGTGGGCGCCCCGGCGGCCTACTTCCTCAGCCGGCAACGACGGCGCGGCGCCGGCGCGCTCGACGCGCTGCTGATGATGCCCCTGGGCGTCTCCGCCGTGATCATGGGATTCGGCTTCCTGGTGGCCTTCAACCGCGGCTTTCTGGACCTCCGGAGCTCCTGGCTGATAGTGGTCGCCGCACACTCCCTGGTGGCCTACCCGTTCGTGATACGGAGCCTGCTGCCGACGTTGCGGGGGATGCCCCCGCAACTTCGAGAGGCCGCGGCGCTCCTGGGGGCCTCCCCTCTCCAGACCTTCCTCCACATCGACCTGCCCATCCTATCCCGGGCCATGCTGGTGGGGGCCACCTTCGCCTTCGCCGTGTCCATGGGCGAGTTCGGGGCTTCGCTGCTGCTGACGCGGCCGGAGTTCGCCACCATGCCGGTGGCCATCTTCCGTTTGCTGTCGCACCCGGGGGCGGCGAACTTGGGACAGGCCCTGGCCATGAGCAGCCTCCTGATGGCCGTGGTGGCGCTGGGCTTCGTGGCCATTGAGCGGTTCCGCTACCGCGACGCAGGCGGCTTCTGATGGCGCTGTTGGAGGTGTCCGGGGTCAGCAAGAGCTTCGACGGCGCTAAGGCCGTGGACGACGTGTCGCTGTCCGCCGAGCAGGGCGAGGTGGTCTGCCTGCTGGGGCCAAGCGGGTGCGGCAAGACCACGCTGCTGCGGCTAGTGGCCGGCCTTGAAGCGCCGGACCGCGGGGCCATCGCCTTCGACGGCCGCTCGCTGGAGGGAGTGGCGCCAAGGGATAGGGGCTTTGGCCTCATGTTCCAGGACCTGGCCCTCTTTCCCCACATGGACGTGTACGGCAACGTCTCCTTCGGCCTCCGCATGCAGGGGCGCTCCAGGGCGGAGGTGTCGGCGCGCGTCGGCGACCTGCTGGAGATCGTGGGGCTGGCCGGCTTCGGTCGGAGGAAGGTCCACCAGCTCTCGGGGGGCGAACGGCAGCGCGTGGCCCTGGCCCGCTCACTGGCCCCAGAGCCGCGGCTGCTCATGTTCGACGAGCCGCTGGGTTCTCTGGACCGCGGCCTCCGGGAGTCGCTGCAGACGCAGGTGCGCTCCATCCTCAAAGAGGTGGACGTGACCGCCCTCTACGTGACCCACGACCGCGACGAGGCCTTTGCCATGGCGGACTCCATGGTGGTCATGGAAGGTGGGCGGGTTGCTCAGGCCGGCGCCCCGGAAACCCTGTTCCGCTCACCCAGCAGCGCCCTGGTGGCGAGGTCCATGGGGCTGCGAAACGTCATGGTCGGCGCAGTGCGCCAGGCGGGTGCTCAGACCACCGTGGTGTGCGACGTTGGCGAGCTGCCTGCCCCCAGCCTGGCGGCCGCGCTCCACACCGCCGGTGGCGAGGCCCTCGCAATCGTCGACGAGCGGCGGGTCTTGCTGTGCGCCCCCGGTGCGAGCGACGCCGACGAGGGCATCCGGTTGGAGGGAGTGGTGGAGAGCCGGCGGTTCCATGCGGGAGAGATCGAGGTCGTCCTGCGGGTGGGCGTCGGGCGTCTGGTCTGCCTGCTGCCGCCGGACCGGGCCGCGCCGGAGGTTGGGAGCCGCGTTGTCGCAGCCATCCCGCCGGGCGCGCTGCGCCTGATCCCGCAGGGGCCCCAAACCAGCGCGGGGGCGGGGGGGTAAGAGGCTATTCGTCGGCATCTATGTCGTCGTCACTGAGCCATTGGGCCTTCTTGGCAATGAGGATGATGAGACGCCTGGTCTTGCGGCCATCCTCCCGTATCTCCGCCATCCTCTGCTCGTGCTGGTCAACTCGCAATGCATTCTGCTCGATGAAGCGTTGCTGTCTGCTGTCGACCTCCGCAAGTATGCGCTGCGTATCCTCAACTGCGGTGAGCCGGTCTTCCACCGTAGCCATGGGGTCCTCCTGTGTGGTCTGTGCATCTGGTACACCACTGTAGGAGAGAAGTCAAGGTGGGCGCAGTGAACGGATTTGACACTAACACCAGCTGTAGGAGCGAGCGGCGATCTTGGCGTGCACGTTCACGCTCAGAGGGCCGTGCGTGCTAGACCTGGTCGCCGGAGTCCGACGTTGACACGGCCTCCACGAACCTGGTCCGGCAGTCCCCGTCCTTGCAGAAGAACACGTCCAGCTCGGCCAGCGGAAGGTCGTGCCCGGCCGCCTTCACGATCCGCGACACGGAGCCGTAGACGCACCATGCTCCACCGACGACCGCGACGGGGGCGCCCAGCGGCCCCAGCGACAGCGGGAGGATGGTCAAGGCCGCCGCAGCACCTACGCCGATCCCGGTAGCAACGGCAGTATCCTTGGCGGCATCCATCGCCGCCGTCCCACCTGTCTTCCGTCCACGCTTCCAATGGAGAAGGTTTACTGTCGCGGAAACCGGCGCTTCCATGGCCAGGGCCAAGAGCCCGCCTTTAGCCGCGCTCTTGGGTGCAGCTTGAACCCCGGTCTTGATGCCTGACATGCCATTGCCTATCTTTGCCTTGATTAGGTCGGTCTTTGACATGTTTCTCGCACCTCGGGCAAGGTTCTTTGCATGGCTCTCGAGAATCACGTTGCTCGCGTCCCTGGCGAGGTGGGGAGCGTTGCGTACGGATTGTATGTGGCTCACGTCTTTTCTGTGCAGGAAGTCCCGGACCGCACGTTCGCCCGCGTTCTTTATCTGTTGGGGAACTTTGTTGAAGAGCTTCCGGGCCTCCGCCGACGGTCGGAATCCACGGACGCCCCCCACGCCCCTTGTGCGAAACAGATTCTGCGTCTCTGCGCTCAGGCTCTTCCATGTGACGCCCCTGGGCATGGAAGCGGTTGCCGCGGCGGTTGGTCCGCCTGCGTGTGGTCCACGTTTGTGGGCGCAGGTTTGATCGGGACCGTCATCCGCGTCGACCCAAACGTAGAACTTCTGGGCCGCAGTCCGCGTGCCCTCTGGTATGGCCGCGCTGCAATAGCCGCAGCGCGCCTCGTCCCCGTTGACCTTCCGCTGCGCGTATGGCCTGCTGAGCCATCGAGCGAAGCACGGCTCCTCGCGGCCCTTCATCCGGCACGTCACGCAGTCGACGCAGAAGTTATCGTAGTTGCGTCTGCGGAAGCCCATCGGCATCTCCACGGGCACCTGGGATAGGCACAGCGCGCCGAAGGGGATCTCGTGACGGCACTCTGAGCAGAACAGGTAGTCCTCAGCAATCAACCGATACATTCCGTAGCCTCCTCGTTTGTCTTTTGCCGCGTATCTGCCGTAGGCCTCGACGAGCCTAGGTTGGATGCACGCAAAGGGGTCGAGCGCGAGGTGGGCGCACTCGGGCGAACCCTCGGCGGCATCAGCTTGGCGTCTCGCCCGACTCCTCGTCCAGGAGGCGGCTCAGCTTCTCGCGGGCGTTCCGGATCACCTGCGACTGCTCCGTGATCTTCTCGAACAGCCCCGCTCTGGCCTTGATCCCTTCTTCGATGAGGAAAGCCGCCGCCTTCGATCTGCTGTTCGTGAGACCGCAGGCCACGAGATCATCGAGTCTGCCGAGGCTCTCCTCGCTCACACGCACCATTACCACGGAGTTGCGCGACTTCTGCACCGACCTGATGCTGTCGCGGACCGACTCCCCGACGCTGTTCGCAACGCCCTTCCCTTTCCCCAAGGCGTCCCGAACCGCCCGGTCTACATCCTCCAACTCCTCGAGAGCCCCCGTGAGGATCCCGGGCCATTCCTTCGACCGCGCGTTGTCCATGTCACTCTCTTGCGGGTCCTCCCGCCGATCTTCGTCGCGTTCGGCACTGTCGCTCTGTATCATGACATCACCATGCTCTTATTAGTGAATTACATGTAACATACTACTAACGCTACGGACTGTCAACCCCTGCGACAACACAAATCTTGGCGCGTTCGGTAGAGGGCGCCAGGGCCAACCGGATACCTATGGGGGGTCTACGACGGCAGGGGTCGGCGTGGCTATAATGATTGGTGACCCAGGCCGCCCACCACCGGAGCGACTGCACTTGGCATCGATGGACGACGTCACTATATACACTGACGGCGCCTGCACCGGCAATCCCGGTCCCGGCGGGTATGGGGCCGTGATGCGGTACGGTGGGCACCGCATGGAGCTCAGCGGCGGCTATCGGCGCACCACGACCCGAATGGAGTTACAGCGATTGGGCCCAGCGTAGCGTCGTTGACGCAGGTACGTCGTTGACGCCATCGCAAAGGGCTGGGCCAAGCGCTGGCGGGCCAAGGGTTGGATGCGCAACAAGACAGAGCGGGCAATCAACCCCGACCTGTGGGAGCGGCTACTTGGCTTGTGCGAAAAGCACGCCGTGGAGTTCCGGTGGGTCAGGGGCCACTCCGGCGATCCCGAGAACGAGCGCTGCGACCAGCTTGCCGTGGAGGCCGCCCACCAGCGGGACCTCCCGGTGGATGAAGGGTACGAGTCGCCGCCAAGGGCCCAGCGCAGACTGGCGTAGTGCCGCCGCTGCCGTTACGCGGCAGCTTGCAGCCCGCGACGGCGTGGGGCAGGCGTATTCCGTCGAATGCTTTCAGTCCCCCTTCGACACAGCCCGCCATCGGTCGAGGGGTGGTCACCTGGTGTCGGCGGCGTGTCGGGGAGCCGCGCATCCAGGCGTTGGATTCAGGCGCGCCAACGTGACTACCCAGTGGTATCTGCCGGCGATGGTTCCGGACCATCCAGGGCTCGGGGGTCGGGGCCAAAACGGTTGTGGCCCGCTTGTCCCTGCCGAACCAACCACAGCACATACCAGACAACGAGGACCAGCCACGTCACCAGGGCAATTCCGATTCCCAGGAGCAGGGGAACGATGGTTGCCTGGCTCCACACGGAATCGAACAGCCCGTTGATTGCGGCGACTGTGAGTCCGGCGGCGATGGGTATCCAGCCAAAGATGCCTGCGGCGTAAAACCCGACCAGCCACCAGCCGCTCTTGCCGATGTCGTGAAGCCTGCGGACGGTCACCGCCAGGCTGGGGAGAAACGTCGCCAGGCCGAACACCGCCCCCAGCGGGCTGTAGGCATTTCCCCCGCCGAATGAGGCAATCGAGGCGTCAACGGACCCGAGAGCAAAACCGGCAATCAAGACGCCTAGCTCCCACCACCAAAACTCGGCCCGGGTGGCCCGGCCCCTGAAATCGGCGTACTTCCGTATGACCTGTTTGACGGCATCCGGAAGGGTCATCGTGGGTCTGGTCTGCGCAGCACCTGGGTTTTGCACTATCGATTCCCTCCCGGATCTGGTTTCCAGCCACGATTCTACCCCGGATGCGGGTCATCGCGCTGCGCATCCATTTCCCGCGCGCCCCGTCTCAAAGCTCTGGCAGCACCCGCTCCGCCATGAGCCGCACGGACTCCGCCTCGTAGCCATAGGGGAACATCAGCATGAACTGCTCAACGCCCAGGGCTGTGTACTCCCTCAGGAACCCCGTCACTTCCTCGGGCCTCCCGATGAATCCCCGGTATCGCGCCCGCGCCTCCTCCACCGTGGCCCCCTGTTCCCTCGCCAGGCCCGCGAGGACTCTGTCCAGCCCCGCCTGGTCTCCCGCCACCAGGACGCCCATGAACTGGGACTTCTTGATCGAATCGAAGTCCCGCCCCACGCGTTCGCACGCCCCCCGTAGCTCCTCCAGCCGCTCCCGGTACCGCTCCGGCGACGGGAACCCGCCAATGTTCACCCCATCCGCATACCGGGCCGCCAGCCCCAACACGCGCCGTCCCGACCCGCCGACCCACACGGGCGGGCGCGGCTGCTGCACCGGCTTGGGGGCGCAGACGGCGTCCGTCACCTGGTAGTAGCGGCCCTGGAACGTGGCCCTGGGCTCCGTCCACATGGCCAGGATCAGCGGCAGCGCTTCCACCAGCCGGTCCACGCGCTCTCGAATCGAAGGAAAGGCGATGCCGTACGCGTCGTACTCCACGCGCTTCCACCCCGCGCCGATACCGAACTCCAATCGTCCGCCGCTCATCACGTCCACGCACGCCGCCATCTTCGCGAGCACCGATGGGTACCTGTACGACACGCACGACACGAGTGACCCGATTCGCAGCGTGCTCGTCTCCACCGCCAGACCCGCCAATGCCGTCCAGCACTCCCAGCAGTCCCGTTCCTCGGACCGCTCGTCCAGGAAAAGGTGATCGGAGCACCAGAGCGAGTTGAACCCGGTGGACTCACACAGGCGCGCCAGGTCCCTGATCTCCGCGTAGCTGAAGCCAAACTGGGGCTCGATCTGCAGGCCGAACTGGGCCACGGCACACCTCCTAGAGCAATGAAGCCGGCCCATGCGTGGGCGTGGCTCAGGCGACTATCCCATCGAACTCAACGGCCTGTCAACGGCTGCCCGCACTCACACGCCCAGAGACCGTACGACCCCGCACGGCGAGGCGCGCTCTACCTCGTCACACCCGCGTCCCTCAGGCCCTGCACATCATCCGCCGAGTAGCCCAGGTCCCTGAGCAGGTCATCCGTGTGCTCCCCCAGGGCCGGCGAGGACGCCGTGGCCTCGAGTGGCGTCTCGCTCATCTGGACCAGGGGCCCCGTCATCTTCATGCGGCCCACCAGTGAGTGGTCCAGATCCGCCTGAAACCCGTTGGCCAGCACCTGGGGGTCATCGACCAGCTCCTCGGGGAACCGCACCGGCCCCGCGGGAACTCCGGCGGCGTCCAGGTCCCGCAGCCACTCTGCGGCGCTCCTCTGCCGGAAGATGGCCTCCGCCTTGCCGTGCAGCGCCTGGGCGAAGGCGAGGGCCTCGTCGCTGCCGGGGTCGTACCCAGCGTCGAAGCGGATGTCGTGCAGGCCCAGCACACTCAGAAGCTTCTTGCGCAGCGGGTCGCTGAGGCACCCCACGGCGATGACTGAGTCCCTGGTCTGGTACGTCCGATAGTAGATGCTCAGCAGCGGCGTGAAGGTGTGGGCCCGGTGGTGCTCTTGCATCACCTGGTAGCTCTTGCCCTGGGACCGCAGCTCCGTCAGACCCTCCAGCAGCGACTGCCGAGACTCCGTGTCAGTGGCCTCAATCCACAGGAAGCGGTTCGCCTGCAGGCCCAGCGCCGTCCCCAGCAGCGACGTATCCACCCGCTGCCCCCGTCCCGTGCGCTCCCGGTTGTACAGGGCCGCGCTCACCGCCCAGGCGATGGCGATGCCCGTAGAAAAATCGGCCACGGCGGGTGTGATCACCTGGGGCACTCCGCCCTGCAGGTGTCCGTCCATGGCCATGAGCCCGCTCATTGCCTGGATGACGATGTCGTAGCCGGGCCGCGCGCTCTCCGGGCCGCGGCGCCCGAACGCCGTCGTCTCGCAGTAGATGAGGCGCGGATTCAGGGCCGACAGTGCCTCGTAGTCGATGCCCAGCTTGGCCGGTACGTCCGGCCGGTAGTTGATGATGACCACGTCCGTCTGCGGTACGAGCCTCCCGACAATCTCCCGCGCCGCCGGCTTGGAGAGATCCAGAGGCAGGCTCTTCTTGCCCCGGTTGATGGAGATATACGTCTTGCTCTCCAGGGGCACGACCGGGGAGTTCAGGCGCCAGGGCTCGCCCCAAGGCGGCTCCACCTTGATGACGTCCGCGCCCATGTCCGCCAGCAGCATCCCCCCGAAGGGCGCCGCGATAATCTCGGAGAACTCCAGCACCCGAACGCCCGTCAGCGGACCGCTCATTACGCACCCAATCCTCGGCGGCTCTCCCTGCTATGGGACCGATTCTACGCCCCTTGCCAAGGGAACGGCGTGAGGCCCACGGGGCCAGCCTCTGCGGTGGAGAGCAGGCGGCAGCGCTGTGCCACAGGGCCGATGCTACACTTGACCCGTGACACCTCTCGCTATAGCCTTCGTCCTGATCTCGGCGCTGCTGCACGCCACGTGGAACCTGCTGCTCAAGCGCGCGACCAACCAGGAGGTCTTCGCATGGTGGCTCCTGGCCTCGGCCGGCGCCGTCCTCCTTCCCATGGGCGCGCTCCTTCTCTGGCGAGACCCAATCGTCCAGCCCGGCTGGTGGTTCGTTCTGGGCTCCATCGCCATCCACATCTTGTACTTCACGCTGCTCGCCCGGGGCTACGCTCGCGCAGACCTCTCCCTGGTCTATCCCATCGCCCGCGGCGCCGGCCCGGGCCTGGTGCCGATACTTGGCGTCGTCATCCTGGGCGAGAGCATCGCGCCGGCGGCAGTGGCGGGCATCGTGATGGTGGTCCTGGGCATCTTCGTCGTGCACTGGTGGGGACGGCTCGCCGGCATCCTACGAGACCCCCTGGAACTGCTGAAGCAGAGCGGGACGCGCTATGCACTGCTGACCGGGGTGACCATCGCCGCATATTCCGTGTGGGACAAGGAGGGTGTCCAGTACGTCCACCCCTTCCTCTACATGTACCTGCTGACTCTGGGCGCGGCCCTTGGCATGGCGCCGCGGACGGCTCTCATCTATGGGCGGAGCGCCATCGCGCTGGAGTGGCGCAACGGATGGCCCGCCATCCTGGCCGCGGGGATGCTGACTTTCCTGGCCTACGCCCTGGTGCTGACGGCTCTCACCTTCTCCCGGGTCAGCTACGTGGCGCCGACACGGGAGGTGGGGATCGTCTTCGCCGTGCTCCTCGGTGGTCTGCTTCTGCACGAGCGCGTGGGCGCCGGCCGGCTGCTTGGGTCGTCCCTCATCGTCCTGGGCCTGGTGATCATCGCCGTCTCGCCCTAGGTCCGGCGCGTGCTCGCTACTCTGCACAAGCACCCGTCGCCGCCTGGCCGCCCGCTACCCGAGAAGCCCCCGTGCGCTTCTCATATGGACGATGCTGCTGCCGTCACCCCCCGCCGCCCCGCCCGTCACCCCCCGCCGCCCCGCAGCAGCGCCGACGCCGCCTCCACCGACTCGATGATGCGGGCGTAGCCCGTGCAGCGGCAGATGTTCCCGCCCATGTACGCGATGATCTCCTCGCGGGTGGGCTCCGGGGTCTGCTCCAGCAGCGCTCTCGCCATCAGCAGCATCCCCGGCGTGCAGTAGCCGCACTGCAGGCCAAAGTGCTCCACGAAGGCGCGTTGAATGGGGTGCAGCTCCCCGTCCCGCTCCAAGCCCTCCACTGTCGTGATCTCCCTGCCCTGGGCGTGCGGGGCCGGCATGATGCAGGAGCTGACCGGCTCGCCGTTCACCAGGACGGTGCACGCCCCGCAGATGCCGCTGTAGCAGTAGCCCTTGGTCCCCTTGAGGCCGAAGCCGTCGCGCAGCGCCTCCAGCAGCGTCGTCCAGGGTTGGACCTCCCTGCGTTGCCGTCTGCCGTTGAGCGTCAGCTCCAGGTCCACCGTGTCACGTCCTCTCCGTCCGGATCGTCGCCGCCCGCCTCCAGCCCGCGCAGCACCCGTTCCGGCGAAAGCGGAAGCTCGTGGAACAGGACGCCCGTGGCGTCGGCGACCGCGTTCACAATCGCCGCGGGCATGATCACCGCGCCCACCTCGCCCATCCCCTTGGCGCCGAAGGGTCCGCCCGGCATCGGGTGCTCCACGAAGCCCGTGCGATACTCGGGGGCTGTCTCCATGGACGGGAGCGGGTAGTCCATGAGGCTGCCGTTGAGCAGCTGACCGCCCTCGCCCCACACCAGCTCCTCGAACAGCGTGGGCCCCATGTCCATGGCCAGTCCCCCCTCGAGCTGGGCCTTCACCGCCTCCGGGTTGATGGCCTTGCCCACGTTGGCCGCTGCAGCGACGCGAAGGACCCGGACCTCGCCCGTATCCCGCGACACCTCCACCTCGGCTCCCGCCGACGCAAAGGTCCAGAACGTCGACGCAATCGGGTACTCGCGGCCTGAAGGGTCCGTGTACGTCCCGCCCACCATGCACTCGCCCTCGGCGGTGAGGCTCCCGCCCCGTCGATGCGCCAGCTCGCCGAAGCCAACCCTGCGACTCTCCCCGCCGGAAACCACCACGCCGTCCGCCCTTATCTCCAACCCGCCGGCCTCCTCCTCCAGGAGCTCGGCGGCCGTCTCGAGGATCTGCGCCCGCAGCTTCGTGCTCGCCTCGAAGACCGCGCTGCCCGTGTGGTACGTAGCGCGGCTCGCCGTCGTCCCATGGTCCAGCGGCACCACGGCCGTGTCGCGGCCGCGGATTTCGAAGGCCTCCACCGGCACGCCCAGCACCTCCGCGGCGATCATGACTGCGGCCGTGTCCGACCCCTGCCCCATGTTGACGCTCCCCACCCGCAGCTCGAAGCCGCCGTCTCCCTTCAGCTCAACCTCCGCCCGGGCCGATACCGTGGGCGTCGACGGTGTGATCGTGTACTTGATCGTGGTGGAGAACCCCTTGCCCCGCAACGTACCGCCCGTCTCCCGCTGCTCCCTGGCCTCCCGCGGACCCAGGGCGGCGGTCACCTGCTCCAGGCACTCCTTGGCGCCCACCGAGCGGTGCAGGTCTCCCGTCACGTGCACGTCCCCCTCCTCCATCAGGTTCTTCATGCGGATCTCCACCGGGTCCATCTTCAGCGACTCGGCGATGCGGTCCAGCTGCGTCTCGTAGGCCATCGTATGCTGCGTCGTTGGCAGCCCGCGGTAGGGCGCCGACGGCGGCTTGTTCGTGTACACCGCCTTGCACTCCACCAGCACGTGGGGGATGCGGTAGGGCCCCGTCGCCACCTTCAGTGTGTTGTTGGCGCTGCGCGCCCCGCTGATGCTGTATGCTCCCACGTCTGTTACGAATCGGTAGTGCCGGGCCACAATTGTGCCGTCCCGCTTCACGCCCGTCTTGATCCAGCACGTCAGCGCGGGCCGGATGTACGTCTGGAAGGTCTCTTCCTGGCTGAGGATGAGCCGGACGGGTCGGCGAGCCAGCTTGGAGGCCGCCGTCGCCACCGCCTCCAGCCGGTCCCGGCTCTTGCTGCCAAACCCGCCGCCCACGTGCGGCACGATGACCCTGGCGGGGCGCTTGAATATCCGCTCCAGCTCCCCCTGAAGCGGGAAGGGCGACTGGCAGTTGGTCCACACCGTGATCTGGCTCTCCTCGTAGCTGCAGATACACCCGTGAAGCTCCAGGGCGCAGTGCTGCACCGGCGGTACCGAGTAGGTGTCCTCGAAGACCTCGTCCGCCTCCCGGAATCCCTGCTCCACGTCGCCGTGCCGCAGCGACACTTCGTGGCATATGTTGGTGCCCTCTTTGGGGCGGAGCTCCGGCGCCACAGGCAGCATCACCTCGTGGACCAGCGGCGCTCCCTCGGCCAGCGCCTCGGACGTGCTCGTGACCGCCGGCAGCTCCGCGTACTCCACGTCCACGAGCTCCAGCGCCTCGTCGGCGGTGGATGCGTCCTCGGCCACCACCACCGCCACGATGTCGCCCTGGTGCCGCACCTTGTCCAGCGCCACCAGCGGCACGTCGCGGAACACGTAGCCGTAGTGGGTCTCCATCTCCGGGTCGGCCAGCACCTCGTCCCGTGTTAGGACGCACACGACGCCCGGCAGAGCCCTCGCGGCCGATGCGTCGATAGACACAAGCCGCGCGTGGGCAAAGGGGCTGCGCAGGACCTTGGCGTGCGCAACGCCCGGCATTTCCAGGTCGGCCAGATAGACCGTCCGGCCGCGCACCTTCTCGCCGGCATCCAGGGCCGGCCGGGAGACACCGACTACGCTTGTCCGCTCCATGCCCGCTCCATCGCGCATCTCACCGCTCTCTCCACCAGGACTCTCACGATCCGCCGCTTGTACCACGCGGAGCCGCGCAGGTCGTCCACCGGCTCCGCCTGCTCGGAGGCCAGCCTGGCCGCCTCGGCGATGGCGGCGTCGTTCGGAAGCGCTCCTTCCAGCAGCGCGGACGCCTCGGTGACCAGCAGGGGCGTTGGGCCGACGGCCCCCATGACGATTCGCGCTCCATTGCACTTCCCCGTCGCCGCGTCTACCGATAAGGCAACGGACACGTTGACCACCGGCTTGTTCTCCGACGGTCCAATGGTGAACTTGACGTGGCACCCCCCCGAGTTCGCCGGCTGTGGCGGCAGCACTACCTCGCCCACCAGCTCCCCCAGCCCGAGCACAGTCTCGTAGGGACCCGCGTAGAAGCGCTCCAGCTCGATCCTCCGGCTTCCCCCTGGGCCGTGCGCCACCGCCGTCCCGCCGAGGGCGATGAGGGCTGGCGGCACGTCGGTCTGCGGCTCCCCGTAGCAGACGGACCCGCCCACCGTCGCGGCGTTTCGCACCCGTACGCTGGCCACCTGTGACGCGGCCTCTGCGAGGGGCGCGTGCCCAGCCAACTCCCGGACCCCCCGTTCCAAGGCGCGCACCTTCGTCAGGGCGCCGATGCGCACCCCGCCATCGTCCAGGGTCCGGATGCCCTGAAGCTCAGGGATGCCCCCAAGGTCTACGACGTACCGCGGCCGGAGCAGTCCCTGGGCCAGCATGATTACCAGGGCAGTGCCCCCCGCCAGGACCAGGGCATCCTCCCCTTCACGCTCCAAGACGCTGACCGCCTCCTGGACGCTGACCGGCTGCACGTACTCGAATTGGCGCACAACAGTCCTACTACCGTCTAACCGGCGGACCCGTGGACCGGCTATCGCATGCGTTGAATGATCTTGGAGGAGAACTCCTCCAGGTACTCCCTGCGGCGGGCGTGCTCCTTGGGCAGGTTCAGCATCGTCATCCCGACGAAATCGACCCCCGCCTCCTCTTCCAGCCACGTGAACCGCTCAAGGCACTCCTCGGCGCTGCCGGCCACGGCCCAGTCGGTGATCTTCGACTCCGCCGAAATGTTGATCCGAACCATGGCCCCCTCCTGCATGTCCCACGTGCTGTACATGCGATAGGACGCCTCCGCCGTCCGCTGCGCCTCCTCGATGGCGGCCTCGCGGCTTCCGGCCATGCTCACGCCCCGGCTCACGGCCACCGTGCTGTGCCCCTCTCTGCCCTCCTCCTCCCGGGTGGCGCGATAGGTCTCCACCAGCATTCGCAGGTCCTCGAACCCCACCTGGGGCGCCACGTAGCACGCATCGGCCAGCCGAGCCGCCCGCTGGGCCGCCCCCCTGCTCTGGCAGGCCATCCAGATGGGCGGATGCGGCTGCTGCACCGGCGTCACGCCCATCCGGGCCTCGTGCAGGCTCCAGTACCGCCCTTCGAAGGACACCTCTTCCCCGGACCAGAGCAGCTTCATCAGCTCGATGGACTCTGTCATGCGAGGGACCCGGTCCCGGCGTGTCGCGCCGACAGCCTCCAGCTCCACCTCCCGGTACCCCAGCCCGACGCCAAGCGTAAAGCGGCCCCGGCTAATGTGGTCCAGCGTCACCGCCGCCTCCGCGATGTCCACGGGATTGTGCAGCGGCAGCAAGATGATCCCAGAAAGCAGCCGCATGTCCCCCGTCTCCGGCGCAAGGCGCCCGAGCAGCGGGACGGGGTGCGGCCACGTGGTCGGGTACGACACCCAGTGCTGCGGCACGGACACCGCCGAGAACCCGGCGTCCCGCGCCGTGTGGCAAATCTCGACCACCTCGTCGATCTGCTCGTAGAGGGGGCGCGCGCGGTCCGTCATAAACGACCGCAGATACAGCCCAAACTGCATGAGTCCCTTTCTGAATCCCCCGACCGGAGGACGCCGCCAAGTCTAGCATCCGCCCGCACCGCCTTCAAGCTGCGCCGCCCCTCCGCAGACCGTGCGCCCCACCGCCACGGCGCGTATAATCCCATCATCGCCGATGAGGGCGGGAGCGGCTTGGGACCCCACGCCGCCCGCCCGGGACCCACGGAGGCACGAGATGGCTGACCAGGAGGAGCTCTCCCTAGACCACCTGGCCCAACTGCGTCCAGACGAGCTGCGCCAGATCTACATGGCCAAGCAGGTGGACTTCGGCAGGGCCACCCAGGCCCTCCAGCGGCGCCGGAGTCAGCGGCGTCTCCACGTCCCCGCCGCGGAGGCCCCTGTGGCAAGCGCCGGCCCCAACCAGCGCATGATCGTCGGACCGGAGCTCGGCTTCGACATCTACAATTTCCACGTCTTCACCTCCGGCCGTGCCGGAGGCTCCGAGCGCTACCACAGCCACGGCGACGCCGTGAAGTTCTACGTCGCGGGCCACGGCTACGAGGTCGTCGGCGACGAACGCTTCGAGGTCAACGTCGGCGACTTCATGCACGTCCCCGGCAACATCTGGCACGGGACCGAGAATCCCCACGACGAGCCCCTCACCTTCCTCGCCGCCCAGCAGTTCGTCGGCACCTTCCGCCAGGTCCCCACACCCTTCCTACACGAGCTGGCCCCCAATCGCGCACCCGACGTCAAGGACCTCTCTGAGGAGGAGCTGGCAAGGCTCGAGCCCTGGCCCCTCTACCTCCTCTACCTGGAAAAGCAGATGGATTTCGGCAGAGTGGCCCTGGAGATGCAGCGCCGCCGCGAGCAGAAGCGCCTCCTGGTCCGCGCCAAGGACGCCGCGCTGATGGAGTGGGGCCCCGGTCAGCACATGATCATGGCCCCGGAGCTGGGGTTCGATATCTACAGCTTCATCGTTTTCATGGAGCACATACCCCCCGGCGCCGCCGAGGGCCGCCCACACATCGCGGGGGACACCGTACGGTACTACCTGGCAGGCCGCGGGACCGAGTCAGTCGGCGAGCAGCAGTTCGACGTGAGGACCGGCGACTTCCTCCACATTCCGGCCAATACACCGCACGAGACGCAGAACCCCTACGACGAACCTCTGCGCTTCCTTTGCTGGCAGCAGACCCCAGGCACCTTCCTCCAAGTGCCCAGTCCCCTACTCGAGCAGGAGTGAGGGCGATTCCCCTCGCCGGCCCCCTCGGCGCCGGCCGCCGTCAGCGCCTGCCGGTCACTCCAGTGGCCGGTACTTTTCGCCCAACGCCTCTTCCCAGCGCAGGTAGTGGACCATGTCCGCGTACGTGCGGTCTGTCCCGGCGGGCACCATGTCCACCGGTGGACTCATGACCCCGCTGAGCCCCTGTTCGATGGCGTACCCCGCTGCCCGCCACGCAGCCGTGCCGCCTTCCAGCGCCGACACTTCTCCATAGCCCAGATCCGCCAACGACGCGGCCGACAATACCGCGTCCTCGTCACCCAGGCTGGTGACGACCAGCGATGCGTCCAGAGACGGCGCCACCGACTCGATCCGCAGCTCAAGCCAGCCCCGCGGCAGCCAGTGTGCCCCCGGCACGTGTCCCGCGGCGAAGTCCCGGCTCAGCCCCACGAAGATGACGACAGGCCTGTCCGGCCCACCTTCCAGGCGGTCCCTCAGCCCCGCGGGAGCGATCAACCGCACCCGCTCCCTGGCCGCGGTCAGCCCAAAGGCGGCCTCCTCCGGCATGCCCTCCTCCAGGGCGAGACCGGCGGCCGACCAGGCCGTCGTTCCGCCATCCAGCACGTGTACGTTCGGCAGCCCCATCTGGCGGTACCAGGACGCCGTCGCCGTGGCCCGCACGACGTCGTCGCAGCAGAACACGATGGCCCCGTCCCGCACGCCCACCACATCGTCCGTGCGCTGCACCGCCTGCCCGCCGGGAAACCACCAGAACCCCGGCACGTGGCCGAGCCGGTACTCCTCTTCGGTCCGCACGTCGATGGCGTACACCGGCTCCCGGTCGCCCCGGCCCATGATCTCGCGCGCCTCCGCCGCAGACACGTACCGCACACCGTCCTCCGCGGCGGTCCTCCGGGCGAACTCCCTCGCCCTGGCCAGCCCCTCGGCCGACGGCTCCGCGAGCGTCTCGCGGTCCGCCCCGGCCTCCAACTCCAACCCCGCCAGCACCCAGCCGGACGTCCCGTTGCGGAGGTCGTACACCCGTGGGAACCCCATGCGCTGCAGCGTTCGTGCGCCGATGATGCTGCGCGTGCGCCCGGCGCAGTTGACCACGATGGTCGCGTCCTCCTGCCCCCGGAGGATGTCGTGGATGCGCAGGGGCAGCTCCGCGCTGGGAACGCTTCGACCCCCGGGGATGCAGAGACGCCGGTACTCCTCCGGCGTGCGCGTGTCCAGGATCACCAGCTTGTCGCCATGCCTCTGGCGTTCGTGCAGCTCTTCCGCCGTCATCTCCGGCACCCGGTGCTCCACGGAGACCCGCTCGCCGAACTCCTTGCTGAAGACGTTCATACCCCACTCGGTGGCGTAGCCCGCGGCGGCCCAGCGGTTCATGCCACCTTCGAGGAGCCCGGCGCGAGAGTACCCCATCCGCTCCAGCGTTGCCGCCGCTAGGGCCGCTCGCCGGCCGTCGTCGTCGTACACCACCACCTGGGCGCCCGTGAACGGCACCAGCCGGGCCATGCGCGACTCCAGCACCCGGCGAGGCACAAGGCTGGCGTCGGGGATGTGCGCCGTGTTGTACTCGCCCGCTTCCCGCACGTCGATGAGCGCGAAGGCGCCCTGGCGGGCCCGCATCTGGTTTAGGGTTTGGGGTGAGATCTGCTCGATCATGGCGCACCTGTCGTGAGGAGATCGCAGGGTGTCAAGCCGTCTGCGGGTTATGGCCCGTAACTCCGGCACCCCCACAACCGGAAGATCGGGAGCTATGTCGCCTGGGGCCGCACATAGATGTTTGCGGGGTCCTGACCGCATGCATTCAGAAGCTTGATTCCGTTCTTAACAAGCAGCGAGGAGGAGGCGTGAGTGTCTAGGTACAGGCCTGATTGGGGCATCTGGCGAGGGCTCACGAATTTCTGGCCATTCTTGTGCGCCGGGCTGATATTCAGCAGGTACCTGAAGGGACCCTGAGGGATCGGTGAGACGGACGGGACCATCAGGCCCTTGCCATCCAGCCACTTCCCTATTTCAACAAGCAGGGATGACCAGTTCTTGACCGACGCCTCATGCCCGTCGGGGAAGCGGACAGCGGACGGGGCCCCCTGGCCCGTCACGGGGCCAAACGACGTCAGCGCCACCCAGCCCGGTGGCGGGGTGGAGTCCCCACCACTGCTTCCGTTGCCGGACTGTTCCGACCCATGCCCACCATCGAGGACCGGTCTCTTGGCCTCAATGGGCTTGCCCGACGCCATGTTGGGATGCCAGAGCAGCAGTAGCTTCAGCGCCGCCTCGTAGGCCGCGTCCGTTGCAATGGACACCTGGAGGATGCGTCTCTCGTCGATGGGCTTGGCGACAAAGACCTCGTAGAGCTCCCACCTGTCGCCGTCGGTTAAGCAAGCGTACCGTATCCCGGAGCTGTTCGCGTAGTTGAGCATCTGGTCCCGGTGGTCCTTCAGAGGCTCACCCAGCTTCTTTGCCTCGATTACCGCTGCCGGCTTGCCATCGGCATTCATCAGCGCGTAGTCCGCTCGAATCTTGCCGAAGGGATGTTCCGGCACAACCAACGCGGGGTCCTCCGTGTCCCAGCCCAGCGCCCGGAGCAGCGGATCGATCAGGGCCAGCCGCGTCCGCGTTTCATTGGACTGTAAGTCCGCCTTGTGCTCGCCGTCGATCCGCGCCTTCAGCGTCTTGATGACCTGAACGAGCTCGTTTAGTGGCATGATTGCTCCTGGTGCGCCCGTCGGCCCCGCCCCTCCCCTGGATTCCCGCGTTCGCGGGAATCCAGGGGAGGGGCGGGGAGATGACGGTTGTGCAGAGGTCTCCTAGTCCCGGATGTTCTGGGTGAACCACTCCGTCGGCAGCTCACGGCCCACGCCGCGCTCTCGCGCCAGCTTGTAGACCGCACCGCCCACCGCCGCGAACTGAAGGCCCTGGGTGCCCGAGTTCCTGAAGAAGGTGATCTGCTCGTCGCTCGTACGCCCCTCCGTCTTCCCCGCCCAGAGGTCGATGAGGTGGGGGTACTCCTTCTCTCGATAGCTCCCCTTCGGGATCACATCGAGCTCCTCCTCCGCTCCCACGTAGATTGAGGCGCTGGCGCGGCGGTAGTCGAAGTCCGGGCTGCCCGGCGCAACGGTGCCCTGGCCAAGCTGCAGGATCACGTCGGCCCGATCGTAGGTCGCCGGGTCCGTCTCCTTGGACCCGCTGACGTCGGTGAAGTGCATTCCGGGTTCCAGCCACTCCGCCTTCATCGTGGGCATGATGGAGTCCGTCGCCGTCGCGAAGATGTCGGTCCCCTTGGCCGCCTCCTGTGCGCTGTCCACCGGCGTGACCTCAATCTCCAGCATCTCGCTCATCTCTCGGGCGTAGGCCTCCCGGTGCTCCTTGGTGGGGCTGTACACCTTCACCTTGCGCACCGGCCGCACCGCGTGGAAGGCCCGAAGGTACGTGCGCGCCATGCCTCCGGAACCCAGCATCCCCAGAGTGGAGGCGTCAGGCCGCGCCAGGTACTTGGCCCCGAGCCCCGCACAGGCGCCCACCCGCATGTGCTGCAGGATCCCGTCGTTCATGATAGCCAGGGGCTCCCCGTTGCGGGTGCTCACCAGAAAGATGAGCCCGCAGAACGTGCCCGGCTCTATGCAGTGCTTCTCCTCCGTCTTGCCGTCGGGCCACGTTAGGATGTCCGACTTCATCCGGATGGCGAACACGCCCAGCTTGTTCGTGGCGCCCTCCATAGTGCCCCAGCGGAAGTACCCCTCCGGATAGTCGCAGGGCATGTGAAAGTCGATGCGGCCGCGGTAGCCCGCGCCGCCTTCCAGGAGATCGCGATATCCCACCTCCAGCGCCTCCAGGCACGAGGGCATGTCCAGCAGGCTTTCGATCTCACCGTTGTTCAGCAGCAGCATCGTGTCCTCCTCCTCGAAATTACCGGCATCCTAGTGGCGCGCCAACCGCGTGTCAACGCTCCGGCGCCGCGCGGCGCCAGTTCATCCCCGCACACCCTCAAGCACGAGCTGCGCCCCCAGCGCCGCCAGGGCCAGGGCCAGGATACGCAGGATCCACGGGCCGGACAGCCGCTTGGAGAGGCTGGCGCCCGCCTGCGACCCGGCAGCCATCCCCATGCCCGCGAACACCAGGTGCGGAAACAAGGAGACGTTGCCCAGGGCAACGTGCGTGGCTGATCCTATGGCCGTATAGAGGGACAGGGCAAGGATAGACGTGGCCGTTGCGACGGCGACGGGAAAGTTGAACGCATAGACCAGCGCGGGCGTCCTCAGGAAGCCGCCCCCGACGCCAAAGAAGCTGGAGAGGAAGCCCAGCACCACGTTGAGCGCAATCGCCCCCGCGTTGTTGAACCCGTACTCGTAGACGCGGCCCTCCGCCGTCTCCACCCGCCGCACAGCGCGCAGCAGCCCGCTCTTTCCCAGACCCCGACCTCCTTGATCCCCCAGCGGCGGGCGGAAGATCATGACCGGAGTGATGAGCAGGAGGAGCGCCCCGAAGGCCACTCGAAAGGCGTCGCCGGGCGCCGCCGACAGCGCCAGCGCGCCGATCACGGAGCCCGGCATCGCCGCCAGCCCAAACGTCC
This sequence comes from Dehalococcoidia bacterium, assembly GCA_965247615.1. GTDB lineage: Bacteria > Chloroflexota > Dehalococcoidia > Lucifugimonadales > UBA1127. The sequence continues at coordinate 421,715 of OZ252022.1, forward strand.
CGCCGCTCCGGAAGTCGATGCGCCCTTGGCGGGCGTAGGCCAGCGAGCCGAAGGCGCTGTTGATGAACACGAGGCCCAGCGTCGTGCCCACGGCCATGCCCGGCTCCATCCCAAAGAAGATGAGGAACAGCGGGCCAATGATGAAGCCGCCACCCGCTCCCACAAGGGCGCCGTAGGCCCCCGCCAGGAGCCCCATGAGAACCAGCAGTGGCCACTCCAGCATCGTTCCTCACAGAATCGCCGCGCCCTTCCCCGAGGACGGCGGCCCCCGCAAGGATAGCCTAGGCCCCTACGCAATGGAAGGAACAGCGCGCGCCAGGCGGGCCGCGGCCCCGCGCGTACCCAAACCTCCCATGTCTGTGCCCGTGCTCCCCCACGATTGCTGGAATGACGCTGAAAGCTCCCTGTGCTAAAATATCTAGGTTATCCCGTGATTGCCGGACGATGCGGCGGCGCCAACCCGGCGCGCACCCTCCCGCACGGCGGAGCCGCGGGGACCACAGCTCAACCAAGGAGAGGCATTGTGACCACGTTCAACAGTCTTCCCGATGACACCGCTGTCCTCGTAGCGCCCGAGATGGAGCGCGTCGAAGCCTACGAAGAATGGAAGCAGGGCGAAGGCGTTCCCATCGTCACCGGCTTCTACATTGAGGACCTCAAGGACATTGAGGTGGGGCCCTGGGGCCGCAAGGGCGCGAACGGCGCCATCATCAACCTGGAAGGCACCGGTGGCGTCAATGACACCCACGTCGTCGAGATCCCCCCAGGCCGCTCCACCAACCCCGAACGCCACCTCTATGAGGAGATGGTCTACGTCCTCTCCGGCCGCGGCGCCACCACCGTTTGGTACGACGATTCTAACAAGCAGACCTTCGAGTGGGGCACCGGGGCAGTCTTCGCCGTCCCCATCAACGCGTGGGCACAGCACCACAACGGCAGCGGCGCCGAGTCCCTCCGCTTCATGTCGGTAACGAACCTCCCCACCATGATAAACACCTTCCACAACGACGACTTCATCTTCAACAACCCCTTCGTCTTCAACGACCGCTTCACCGGCGAAGACGGCTACTTCGACGGCTCCGGCAGAATGCACAAGAAGCGTATCTGGGAGACCAACTTCGTCCCCGACGTCCGCTCCACCCGCCTCTACTCCTGGAAGGAGCGCGGCGCCGGCGGCACCAACGTCTTCCTGGAGCTCGCGCAGAACAGCATGGGCGCTCACATCTCCCAGTTCCCCGTCGGCACCTACAAGAAGGCCCACCGCCACGGCCCCGGCGCTCACGTGATCATCCTCGGCGGCGTTGGCTTCTCCCTCCTCTGGCAGGAGGGCGACGAAGAGCGCGTCAAGGCTGACTGGAAGCCCGGCAGCCTCGTGGTCCCCCCCGAGGACTGGTTCCATGAGCACTTCAACTCGGGCGCCGAGCCCGCGCGATACCTCGCCCTCCGCTTCACCGGCAGGAAGTTCAAGCAGTCCACCCCCTATAGCGGGGCCGAGGGCGCCGACGTCAGCGTCAAGGACGGCGGCTGGCAGATCGAGTACGAGGACGAAGACCACGGCATTCACGAGCTCTTCGAGTCAGAGCTGGCCCAGCACGGCGCAGCCTGCCGCATGAAGAACATGGTCGACTGGTGCACCGGCGTGCCCGGCCCCACTGTCGCCGGCGCCGACTAGCAGCCCCGCGGCGACCCCCACAGCACAGCAGGAGGCCCCTTCTCCACAGAAGGGGCCTCTCTCCTTGCCCGGACCCGGACCTTGCCGCTGTTCAACGGCGGGCTTTCCTCTGTCCCTTCTCTCGCCGCCATCGTGCGCCCGTCCACGCGTGGCCTTAGGCGGCGGCGAGGTGCGCCCCTACGTCCCGATCCGTACCGGGTCCACCGCGTCCCGGATGGCGCGAATGATGGAGAGGGCCGTCATCCGCCCCGTCTTGGGATTCTCCGTCGGTATGTTCTCGATGTGAATCGTCAGCCGTCCGAAGTCGCCCTCCACCTCTATGTCGTGGCAGTTGCGCGTCAGGCCAGGGGACGCCAGCACGCGGACCTTCGTTTCGTCGGGCCCCAGGCCCGCCAGGCTCACCGCCGCCGAGACGTTCAGATTGGCTGGGAAGCCCCGGCACGCCTCCCGGGCCGAGCCTGAGAACAGCTCGCGCTCCTCGGTCAGCCCCGCCAGGGAGATGCCCCGCTCCACCAGGTAGGGCGCGCCCTCCAGCCCCTGCGGAGGCTTTCGGCTCGTCATGGTGACGTGGGCGACCCTCCCCACGCAGGCCCCCTTGATGCCGTCGAGTCCGGCGATCGCCCCGGACGGCAGCAGGAGCCGGCACCCCGTCGCGCGGGACCGCTCCATGATCCATGGGTGGTCCAGCAGCGCGCCCACGCTGATCACCATCAGGTCCTTGCCACCGTCGAAGGCGCGGCGCGCCAGCTCCGGCACCATGTGACCGCCCGCTGCCTCCACCAGCAGGTCTGAGCGCTCGATGAGCTCGTCCAGAGCCAGATAGGGCGGGGGGTTGCTCAGCTTAGCCAGGAATGCCTGCGCCGTCTCCTCCGTGCGGCTGCTTACCCCCGCGACGGTGACGCCAAGGTGGTCGGCCTCGGCCGCCCGCAGAATACCCTGCCCAATGGCCCCGCATCCAACGATGCCGATATCCGTCATCCCAACCTCTCCAACAGAGTTTGGAGGCCCAGGCCTCACCAGAGTGGGCGCGCAGCCTCTGCGCCGCCCTGTCCTCCGCCAGTATCGGGCAGACTGCCTCAGGATACCAGAGGACCGGCGGCCCCGACGCCGCGCACCCGATCCTTGCGCACGGCCAGCGGGCGGCCCGATCACATTGCAGCCAAGTAAAAAGCTGGCCTGGGATGCTCCATCCCAGGCCAGCTATGCCGGCAATTGAAAGGCGGTCTAGCCCTGCTCGCGCAGCCTTGGAGCAATCAGCTCCTTCGGCGTCTGGTCCACTGGGGTCAGCGTGCTGGGCTCGTTGCGCTGATTCAGGATCGGGCTGTACTTGGCAGCAGCCCCTTGCCGGGGCGCCACGTTGCCGTAGCCCGCCCGTTCCGTCATCATCGGCAGGTACTGGTTCTGTGCAGCCTCGCGGAACGTGCATATCGGGTCGCCGCCGTCCTCCACGATGCTGATGTTCTCCTCCAGCATGCGGCGGAACAGGATGATCCCCTTGTCGGAGCGGCCCAGGTTCTCCCCGGTGCGGTCCGCAATGGCCCCCTGCGTGATCCACGCGGCCACATCCTGGGCGCTGTTGCTGTCCAGGATGTCCCACCGCGGCGACTGGTCCTCATTCAGCGTTGGCAGTGGCGGGCTGTAGAACGGGATATCCTCGTCGCACTGCGCCGAGTCCTCCGGCGCCTTGGGGTAGCACACCACCCACCAGTGGCCCGTGTGCGTGTCGTCGACGGGTGTGCGCACCTGGAACGCCGGCCCCATGCTGCGCCACGACTCCCGCTCGAACCCGTTGCCCCCCTGCCGCAGCATGTTCGGGAACACGATGGGGTGCCCGTCCTTCCACTCCGAGTCGTCCTCGGTACCGCCCTGGTATACGCGGCGCTTGATGATGCCGTAGTCGAAGACGTCGAAGCCGATCTTCTCATGCGACCTGCGGCCCCGCACCAGGTCCTTCCGACCGATGTTCTCCCGCACCCAGTTCGCAAAGTCCTCGTGCAGCCACTCCAAGTGCACCGGGTCCAGGGAGTTCTCCTGGCACTGCAGCCAGTTGCAGGGCAGGACCGTGTACCCAATGTCCCGCACCACCTCGTCCGCGGCGTATACGTCCCATCGCGGCAGCAGGGGTGCCGGCGCCGGCCCCAGGTACGCGAAGACCAGCCCCGCCAGCGTCTCCACCGGGTACGCCTTCGCCTTCACCTTGTCCTTGAAGCGCCCCTCCGGGTCCTCCGTCTCCTCGTAGGGCTGCTCGATGCACCTGCCCGTCTCGTCGAAGGCCCACCCGTGATAGGCGCAGCGAATGCCGTTCTCCAGCGGGATGCCGTAGATCAGGGACATGCGGCGGTGCGGGCACCGGGGCTCGATCAGGCCAAAGGTGCCGGAGCGGTCCTTGTACAGCACCAAGTCCTCGCCCAGCAGCCGGACGGGCATGGTGTAGCGATCCTTCATCTGCGAGACGGCGGCGACGGGGTGCCAGTACCGGCGCATCAGCTCGCCGCAGGGCGTCCCCGGGCCCACCCGGGTCAAGCGATCATTTGCTTCGACAGTGAGCATACAATTCTCCTTTCAACCTCTCAGAGGCCACGGACCTCCCAATGAGGGAGCGTGGACTGTCGCTGATGATACCCGTCGCCGTCTGACGCCGTCAATCCCGCCGCACGCGCGACGGCCGACGGCTTGAGGTCGGCGACGCAGGGTAGGATCTACGAAGCGGGCCCCGCACCAGCCCTATTCGCGCAGTGTCGCCAGAGCGGCCTGGCAGCACGCCTGGTCCTGATCCGGAGACCCGCCGCTCACTGCGATGGCCCCCACAAGCACCGGGCCGTCAAGGATGGGATAGCCCCCCATGCCTGCCACCATCCGGCCCGCGTCCGCCCCGCTGGGCGCGTTCTGCGACGGGTTCCGGCCTATCTGGTGCGTGGGCTTCTGGAACATGGCCGCCGTGTACGCCTTGTCCAGAGCGGCGCTCTCCACCTCAGCGTTCGAGCCGTCCATGCTCCCGGAAGTTACCAGGGCCCCGGTGACGTCCACCAGCGCCACCGTCACCGCCGCACTCAACTCCCTGGCCCTGGAGTGGGCTGCCTGCACCATCCGCTCCGCCTTCTCAGCGGGCACGGCGAAGGGGACCTCCTTGGTTCTCTCGAAAAAGGCCCGGTTCCGCTCGGTGTAGCTCTCCCACTGAGGTGGAACGTCGTTGTCCAGGTAGATGGCGTCCACCGGACACACCAGCACACACTGCTCGCACGCGATGCAGACCGCCGGGTCAATGTAGTACTGATCCTCCTCCGGCTCCGAGTGTATGCAGTCCACCGGACACACCTCGACGCACGTGGCGTCCTTCACGCCCACGCACGGCTCAGCGATGATGTAGGTCGAAAACGCCTGATTCGTGGTCATCTGCTCGCTCTCTGTACCCCGTACCGTTCCGTTCTTCCCTCTACTACCGCGGCAGGGCGTCCGGGGCCAGCGGCAGGTCCGTCCGGACGACCTCCCCAACCCACACGTGCGCCCCGTACTTCTTTGTGACCAGACGCCCGTCTTTGCCCAGCCTTCCCAGGCCGGCCGCAGCCGCTACTGCCGTCGCATTCGCCCCGCCGATGGTCGAATAGTAGCCGAGCTCCCGAATGTACGCCCGCAGCGAGAAGCTCAGGATTGCCGCTTCCTGCACCGGCAACTGTCCGCCTACTCCCAGGGCCTTCCGCGGGTCGTACTCCGCGTGAAACACGCACACGACACCGTAAGGCGTCTCCTGCGTCGCCTCCTCCGGGGGCCCATCGCCGGCCTCCAGAAGCTCCGGCGTCAGCGCGGCGACCCCCGCCATGCTCGCCCCCATCGTCGTCGCCAACTCTTTCAGGTCACGCGACATGATCGCCGGGTCCTCCACCTCCGTCTTGACCGGGAAAGTGTTCCCCTCTGGCGCGGCCTGAATGGCCGGCGTGAGGCTGTTATTCGGATCGACGGGGGCGGTGTAGATGAACCGCTCCCAGTACGGGTCCTTGCTACGAGAGCCGAACAATCGGCCTAGTAAGCTCATGTCGCTCATCTCATTCCCGAGTCCGCCAGTGCAACAACCGGTGTCCGCACCAGGCATTGCCCCCGTGGAGCAGCCTGCGGGACATCAGGGCGGCTTGAGGGTCGAAACCGGGGCCGCCGTTCGCTGCGCCGCTACTTCCGGGCGCGCTGCTTCTCCTTCAGGATATCGAAACGCCGCGTATTCTCCTTCAGCGGGTAGTAGTACCCTGTCTTCCCGTCCGTCTTGAGCTCCTGCTCCGCCCCGTTGCCGACCTTGGGCAGCTTCAGGTAGCCGGAGTCGTAGCTCATAAACTGCACGCGCTTGCGCGGCACCTTTCCCCAGAACACGTCGTCCAGCCACTTCAGAGGCCGGACCGTCAGCGGTCGGATGGGGATGGGCGTCCGCTGCAGTGTCTGCACCGCCAGGCCGTGCCACCAAGTCTTGGGCTTGGTGTAGGGGCAAACCGTCACGCACGTCAGGCAGATGCCCCAGAACTGCTTAACGTGAGCGCGGAGCCGGTAGCACGTCTCCCAGTTGATCTTGTACTTCTCGATTCCGTTGATTACGGCCTTGCCCCCCACGGAGATGCTGTTGGTGGGGCAGGTGGTCGCGCACTTCTTGCAGATGCGGCAGAAGTCCTCCACCCCAATGTCGAGGGGCTTGTCCGACACCAGCGGCAGGTCCGTCAGGATGGGCGTTCCCAGGTGCACCCGGGCCCCATAGCTCTTGGTGATGAGCATGCCGTTCCTCCCCACCTCCCCCAGACCCGCCGCCAGCGCCACGGGCATCGCCTGCGCCGGACCCCTCACTGCTGAGTAGCCCAGATCCTTGATGTACTGCATCAGGTTCGCGAACGTGATCTGCAGGCGGTCTCCGCTCTCGTGGTAGGTGAAGTCGCCAATGCGGTGCCGGTGCGCCTTCCCCAACTCGTAGTCCCACGCCCCAACACACGCGATGGCATAGGGGTACTTCTTGACCGTCTCGGACGTGGGCTCACCAGGAGCCTGGCCGTCTTCCGTGCCCCCCGTACCATCGTCGGCGCCGCGGCCCCCCGCGTACAGCATCGACGGGTGCAGCTGCGCGATCCCGACGTCGCTGGCCCCCAGGAACTTGGCCACCGTCTTGATGTGCCGGGTCATCGCCGCGGGATCGGCCACGTCCACCCGGTCCGCGTTGACCTCTCCGCCCCTCGTCCCACGGCCCACGACGCTTGCCAGCACGTTGCGCCGGTCCGCCCCATAGTTGTTGGTGCTTGTCCGGCCCAGCGGGTCCGGGGAGGTGCGGTTAAAGTAGTAGTTGAAGAGCGTCTTTCCCAGCTCCCCGCGCTTGTTCTTCTCGTGCGGCGTCTGGGCCGCGTCCACCGAGTCCCATTGCCCCACCACGCGCACGCTCCGGCCAAGGTACGGCAGCGGCGCGCCTTGGCCCTCGCCCTTGGCGTCGCCGGACTTCGGCTCTCTCTCCTTGATGACCATCTCTTACCTCCCTGCGCTCACAATCCGTTTGGTCTGTCGCGCCCCGGCACATCCCTCGCCAGAGCTGGCCGGCTATCTCCGCGCGCGCTGCTTCTCCTTCAGGATGTCGAAGCGGCGCGTGTTCTCCTTCAGCGGATAGTAGTACCCCGTCTTCCCGTCGGTCTTCATCTCCTCCTCCGCCCCGTTGCCCGCTTTGGGGAGCTTCAGAAAACCGGAGTCGTAGCTCATCCACTGCACGCGTTCCCGGGGCGCCTTCCCCCAGAACGTGTCGTCCAGCCACTTCAGCGGCCATACCACCATCGGCCGAAATGGGATGGGCGTCTGCTTCAGTGTCAGCACCGCGAGGTCGTGCCACCAGGACTTGGGCTTGGTGTACGGACAGGCCGCGACGCAGGTCATGCACGTGCCCCAGTACTCCGTCACGTGGGGCCGGAGCCGGTAGCACGTCTCCCAGTTGATCTTGTACTTCTCAATCCCGTTCACGACAGCCTTGCCGCCCACGGAGATGCTATTGGTGGGGCAGGTGGTCGCGCACTTCTTGCAGATGCGGCAGAAGTCCTCCACCCCAATGTCGAGGGGCTTGTCCGGCATCAGCGGCAGGTCTGTCAGGATCGGGTCGCCCAGCTGCAGCCTGGCGCCAAAGCTCTTGTTGATGAGCATGCCGTGCCTGCCCAGCTCCCCCATGCCCGCGGCCAGCGCCACCGGCATGGGCTGCGCCACCGTCCGCACCGCCGAGTAGCCCATCTCCTTTATGTAGTGCGTCAGGTTGGCGTAGGCGATCTGCAGCCGCTCCGTGCTCTCGTGGTAGGTGAAGTCGCCGATACGGTGCCGGTGCGCCTTCCCAAGCTCGTAGTCCCACGCCACCACGCACGCAATGGCGTAGGGGTACTTCTTCGCATTCTCCACGGGGCCCGCGGCCCCGGCTCCCGAGTCCCGCGTGTTTCCCGACCCGTCGTCCGGGTAGCGGCTGCCTGCGTACAGGAAGGAGGGATGCACGGCGGCGATCCCAACGTCGCTGACACCCAGGAACTTGGCCACTGCCTTGATGTGGCGCGTCATGGCCGCGGCGTCCTTCACGTCCACACGCTCCTCCCCGACCGAGCCGCCCTTGGCCCTCGTGCCGACGACGTTGCTCAAAACGTTCCGGCGGTCCGCCGAACTGTTGGCATTCCCCGTGCGGCCCAGGGCATCCTTGGCCGTGCGGTTGAAGTAGTAGTTGAAGAGGGGCTTGCCCAGCTCACCCCGCTTGTTCTTCTCATGGGGGGTCTCGGCCGCGTCCACGGACTTCCACGTCCCAACCACCCGCACGCTCCGGCCAAGGTACGGCAGCGGGGCCGGTTCGGGCGCCTCGCTGCCCTCCGCGTCCTTGTGGGCCTCTCCGGCCCTCGGTTCCCGCTCCTTAATGACCATCCAAGCCTCCTGAACCCTTCCATCGAATACCGCAACACAGACTTCATCTATATACTCCTGGGCATGAAGCGGTGTCAAGTTGAAGGCCTAGCAGGAGGCTGCAGACACAGCCTCGCGGACCCCTCTCATCCACCTGCGCCAAGCCCCGGATTTGCCTTGACAACGGCCTCAATCTGTGGGTAGGATGCAACCATCTGAAGGGCTCTACGGATTACCTGCTGCGGCGAGGGGACAACGGTAGCTGGATCCGATGTGAGGCGGTGGCCTATGTCCGAGCGTCTTGAGAGAGAGATCGAAGAGATCCTACAGCAGGCGGAGTTGCCGCCTCCCGCCCCCAAAGCTCACCGGGGCGGCGGCCGTCGAGCCGGCCGGGGCTCCTACCGAGTTCAGGATGCCCTCCAGCCCAAAAAGCTCTTCCTCATCAGCCTTGCCCTCTTCCTCTCGTGGCTCGTCCTGCGAGTTGCCGGTGCAGGCCTGGGCGGCGTCTTGTTCTGGCTGGCCCTTGTCATCTTCATCGTCGGCTACGCCCTCTACTTCGTACGCTCCGAGAATACCCCCGAACGCCGGTGGCGCGGCCAGATCGTCGACTACGGCGACGGCAACTCCTGGCGCGACCGTCTGCGCCGCTGGCTCGCGTAGCACCCTCGTTCTCACCAACACCGCCCCAAACGAGCGCCGGCCCCCGGACGGCTACCTGTTTTCGTCGCCCGGCGACTGAGGCGGCGCATTCTTCCGAGGCGCGACCACCCCCAGCGCATAGGCCAGTATGACCACGCCGCCGGCCCCAATGGCAAAGGGGGCACTCAAGACGCTCGCCACAGCCCCGGCGATGGAGCCGCCCAGGGGTGTGAACCCCCACGTGAGGCCGTAGAGCCCCAGCACCCGGCCCCGCATCTCCTCAGCCGACAGGAGCTGCAGCAGGGCGTTCTCGGAGGCGTCGTACACCGCCAGCGCCGCCCCCACGAGGCCCGCGATGATCAGGGATGTGGCGAACCACGGCGACAGTGAGAACAGGAGCAGGCCCGCCCCCGCCCCGCCGCTGGCTATCGTCACCATCAGCCACTTTCGCCTGGTCTGACTGAGTCCGGCGACGGCCAGGACCCCCAGCAGCGCTCCTCCACTGCCCGAGGCCGACAGATAGCCTAACCCTGAGGCCCCAACCTCAAGAACGTCCCGGGCGACGACGGGCAGCATGATGATGAAGGAGAATCCGAAGGTCTCCACCAGAACGCTCAGCCCAAGCAGCGTGAGCACGGGCCGGTTGGTGGCCGCGTACGCCAGCCCCTCCCGCAGGGTGCGCCATAGCGGCTCTCGCCCGCCGCCGCCCGAGAAGTGGGCGCGGACGGGAAGGAGGAGGACCAAGCTCGCGGCGTAGACGCCTGATATCACAAGGAGTCCGGCGCCGACGCCCGCCGCCGTGATGACGGTGCCAAACACCAGGGCGCCCGCAATCCATCCCAGGTAGGCGCCTCCCTCAAAGGCCGCGATGCCATTGAGCAGGCGCTCGCGCCCCACCGTGTCGTAGATGAGACCGTTGAAGCTCGGCGCCGCAATGCCGTCCGTCATCCCCTGGAACAGAGCGACCACCAGGGCGTGCCAAAGCTCCACGTGGCCGGTTACGACGAGAAACCCCAGGACGCCGATCGCCAACGCCCGGCCAAGCTGAACCATTGCCAGAAGGTCCCGGCGGTTGAAGCGGTCGGCTAGGACCCCCCCAAAGGCGCCCATCCCCACGTGGCCCGCCCCGCGAGCACCCGACACAATGCCCACCCACAGCGGAGAGTCTGTGAGGAGCAGCACCAGCCAGCCCTGAGCCAACAGCTCCATGCCCATCCCGGCGACGTGGACCGCGCCGTGGCTCATCAACCAGCGAAAGTCCCGCACCGCCAGGACCGGGAACAGGCGAGACCTAAGGAGCAGAAGCATCGCCGGTTCGTACCTGCCCCAGGTCGGCCCTGTGGTCCCGGTAGTGCTCCACCGTCTCCCCCGCCACATGCCTGCGCACGTAGCCGTCCGGGGCGTACGCCTCTTCTGGAAGGGACTGCAGATAGGAGAACGCTTCCCGGTACGACCGGTCCAGCAGCTCCCACACCTCGCTGAGAGACAGCGCCTGCTTCTCCTCCAGCTGCACGTCGTTCATGCGGACGACCGCGTCCTCGTCCCCATAGTCCGCCTCTTTCCCCTCCGCGAGAAAGACCGTCAGCTCTTTGACCAACTCCTCGTTCACCGCCGCCGTATGGACAATCACGTCCCGGGCCGACCAGTGGCCCACCGCGCTGGCGCGGGTGAGGTCCTCCTCCGATAGGCCGCGGGCCGCCTCCAGGAATTGCTCCCACTCCTGCTCGATCTCCCCGAGAAGTCCGGCCTTGCCCCCCAGGTTACTGCTCATATCGCACGCCCCCTTCAAGAGTGTTGTAGACCATCGGCATTTTCCGGGACCCCGGAGCCCTTGGAAGGAGAGGATGGCTCACCCTCCTTCCTAACCTCCTCCCCGTCGGTGGAGGGGGGTCCAGGAGGTTTCTTCATGCCACCAGCATAAGCCATTCCCCAACATCAGTCCTTATGGGGTGGAAATTGTCTCCCTCCTCCGGACCGGCGCCGCTGGGCGGAAGCCGAGATGGGCCATCCGGGCTGGTGGGCCGATCGCGGGACCCCGCGCAAGAGTGACACAGGGCAGGGAGGGCCGGCGGCAGTCGCCGCCGGCCCTCCCTGTATTCCCGTTCCTTGTCGGCAGACCGGCCCGCGCTCCGCTACTGCTGGGCCCCGGTCTGTGCCTGGCTGCACAGGCTGACTAGACTGCGCATTCTCCCTCGCCCCGCTCCACCTTGTACAGCACCGTGTTGTCCCAATCGATGTAGTAGTTGATGGTCTCCTTGCTGAGCGTCGGCACGTCCGACACCGGACGCAGCACGTCCTCGTACACGCTCGCGCCCACCCGGTCGATGAAGTCGTTGAAGGGTTCCCCCTCCTGCCGGTTGGCCGTGTAATGGTCCACGATCGCGTCGATGGCGTTGTCGATGCGCTTTGAGGGCACCTTCACCTTGAGCCGCTTCCCGTAGCGCACCGGATGCACCTGGCTCCCGCCCAGGTACACCTCATAGGACGGTATCTGGCCGGTGCTGTTCTTCATCGCCGCGCCCTGAAACCCGATGTTCCCGACGTGGTGCTGCCCGCAGCCGTCCGGGCACCCGGAAATGTTGATGCGGATGGCCTTCACCAGCGGGTCCCGCTGCTTGCGCTCCTTCAGGCTCTCCCAGAGGTGCCCCGCCATGCTCATCGACGCCGTGATGCCCAGAGAGCAGCTCTCCGTGCCCGGGCACGACACTACGTCCGTGAACTCGTTGGCCCCAATGTCGGCGAACCCCTTCTCCTTCAGGTCCCGGTACAGTGAGTAGAGGGCGCCCTCATGCACCCATTGGAAGATCATGTCTTGGCGCTGAGACGTCCGGATCCCCGCGGCGTAACGCCGGGAGATGTCCGCCAGCGTGAAGAACCCCTCGTCGGAGAGGTTGCCCAGCCGTATCTTTATGAACACCGCGCTGAACCCCGGTTGCTTCTGCGCCACCACGTTGCCGGCGTGCCACGCGGCAAACTCGGAGTCGTCCTGCGGTGCCGGCGCAAAGTCCCACGCGGGCGGCGGCGCCACGGGCTCCTCCTCCCCGTCCATCAGCGCCGCCAAGTCGTAGTCGGCCTTGGCCCACTCGCCCTTCAGCTCTTCCTCCACCCGCTCCCGGAAGGCGTCGATGCCGATGCGGTGTACCAGCACCTTTATTCGCGCCTTCATCCGGTTCTTCCGCAGCTCGTCCGCCCCGTTGAACACCCGAACGCAGGCCTCCGCCACCCGCAGGAACTCCTCCACTGGAACAAACTCGTAGAGTGTCTGCGCCAGCAGCGGCTGGATCGACGTCCCCCCGCCGATGAGGATGCGGAAGCCCCGCTGCTCCTGGCCGTTCTCCTCGCGGATCACCGACTGCAGCGCAAAGTCGTGCATCGGTGATATAGCCCAGTCGTGCGTGCAGCCGCTGAAGGCCGTCTTCCACTTGCGCGGCATGTTCTGCGTCGTCTCGTGGCGCACCAAGTACCGGGCGTATGCCACCGCATAGGGCGTGGCGTCGAAGACCTCCTCCGGGCACACGCCGGCCAGCGGGCACGTCGTGATATTGCGCACCGTGTTGCCGCAGGCCTCTCGAGAGGTCAGCCCCGACTCCCCGAGCAGCCGCATCACCTCCGGCGTGTCATTCAGGTCCATGAAGTGGTACTGCACGTTCTCCCGCGTTGTGATGTGACCACGCTTCCACGGCGTGTACTCCCGCGCGATGTGCCCCAGCACCCCCAGCTGGTCCGGCGTCAGCCGTCCCAGTGGGATCTTTACCCGGAACATCTGGTTCCCCGGCTGGCGCTGGCCGTACACCCCCTGCGTTAGCCGGAAGGCCCGGAACGCCGTTGGGTCCGCGTCCCCCGCCTGGAACTCCCGCACCCGCCCTTCAAAGTAGTCCACCTCTTCCGGGAGGAAGGGGATGATGACGTTCGGCCGCCAGTGACCGCCGTCCTTGAGTCCAGGATCTCCCACCGGCGCGTCTTGCCCTACTTCTACCATGGTCCCTCCTTCATCGCGGCCACAAAAAAGCCCCGCTCGGCAAATGTGCGGAGCGGGGCCTGACGCCGTGTGTGGTGGCGTCTGCCCCTATGTGCAGCAACAACAGCAGAAAGCTGTGTGACGATTCAACATAGCAATTTCCAACCATACAACCAGCATCTTCCCCTGTCAAGCGCGCTCACCGTCCCGCCCCGCGTTCCACGGCCCGCCGTCCGCTGCGTATAATCAAGGAGCGCAACAATCGCATGGAGGAGACACCGTGGCAGAGGAGTCCCGGCAGGTTGTCAAGTTCAGCTTCTACAGGGTGCACCCCACCTGGCGCCGCGAAGAAAGGGATTCTAGGGAGCAACACAAGCGGGAGCTTGCGAACGTAGTCGCGAAGTTTGCCCAGCACAATCTCCTGCGCGCATACACCCTGGTGGGACTCCGCGGCGACGTCGACTTCCTGCTCTGGCAGGTCGCGGACACCCTCGAGGACGTGCAGTCCCTGGCGACCGAGGTCTATCGCACCGAGTTCGGAATGTTCCTGTCCATGCCGTACTCCTACCTTGCCCTCACCCGCAAATCGCCCTATCTGGGCACGCATCGTCACTTTGGCCAGGAGGGCGGCAGAGCCGCCGCTGACCCGGACCAGCGCCCCTATCTCGTCGTCTATCCCTTCGTCAAGACCCACGACTGGTACCAGCTCCCCTACGAAGAGCGCCAGCGGATGATGCAGCAGCACTTTACCGTCGGCCACAAGTACCCAAACGTCCGAATCAACACGACCTACTCCTTCGGCCTGGACGACCAGGAGCACGTCGTGGCCTTCGAAGTCGCCGACCTCGGCGACTTCCTGGAGCTCGTCATGGAGCTGCGCGAGTCCGAAGCCCGCCCCTACACCCTCAGCGACACCCCCATCTTCACCTGCATCGCTGCCTCTATCGACAAGGTCCTGGAGTCCCTGGGGTAACGGGCGGTCGCTGCGCGACGGCTTTGTGGAGGGAGGGTGTGCTGGGGGCGGGGAGCTCACGCCCTTCGACACGCTCAGGGTGTGCGGCCCCCGGAGACTCCCGTGTTCTGACTGGGCGCTTTTCACCCGCTGTGAGTCGCTGTCGAAACGTTCGGCGGCGGATTTGTGCCGTCACTCCTTGCTTGACAAGGCAGGCTGCCTGCCTTATTACCTCTCTGAGTTTACTGAATAATCCAGTTATTCTGATAACGAGGAATAGTATGGCCGACAACGCGACGGACGGTCTACCCATGACCGGAGCGGACTCCTGCAGGATCGAAGCCATCGTCACAATCGACGAACGCGGACAGATGGTCCTCCCCAAGGAGATCAGGGAGCGTGCCGGCATCTGTGCCGGAGACATGCTCGCCATCGTCGGCTTCCAGGACCAGGGGCGGCTCTGCTGCGTCTCCTTCTTCAAGGTGGAGGAGCTGTCGGAGCTCGTCAGGAACAAGCTGGCTCCCGTTATGAAGCTCGTCTTTGAGGGAGGACCGACATGAAGGAAGCAGAGGTCAGGGGCGCCGTACGTGAGGCCTACGCCAGAATAGCCGAAGGGTCGGCGCCATGCTGCAGCGACGCCGGCTCCACCGACGGCGCGCAGGACATCACCCAGACCGCCCGATCTATCGGCTACACCGATGAGCAGCTGAGCGCCCTACCCGATGGCGCCAACCTGGGCCTCGGATGCGGCAACCCCGTCGCCCTCGGCTTGCTCCGTGAAGGTGATGTGGTCCTGGACCTGGGCTCCGGTGGCGGCATCGACTGCTTCCTGGCCGCCCAGTGCGTGGGGGCGTCGGGAAGGGTCATTGGCGTCGACATGACTCCAGAGATGCTCGACAGGGCCCGCTCCAACGCGGCTGAGGGCGGCTACGCCAACGTGGAGTTTCGGCTGGGTGAGATCGAAGCCCTCCCGGTCGCCGACAGCTCCGTCGACGTCGTCATCTCAAACTGCGTCATCTGCCTCTCGCTGGACAAAGAGCGGGTCTTCCGTGAGGTCGCTCGGGTGCTCAAGCCCGGCGGCCGCTTGGCGGTGTCGGACATCGTCCTGCTCAGGGAGCTTCCCGCATCCGTCAAAGAGGCGGCCGAGCTCTACGCGAGCTGCATACCCGGCGCTGCGCTCAAGGACGAATACCTGGCAGCCATGAACACCGCGGGCCTCTGCGACGTGACGGTTGTCGACGAGACCCCGTTCCCCGCCGAGCTCGTCTTTTCAGACGGCCTCTCCGAGGTCATAGTCCGTGACCTTCGCCTCACGCCCGAGGACCTCGCCCAAGCCGCCAGCTCAGCCGTGAGCATCAAAGTCACGGCCAGGGCTTCGTCAGGCATAGGCTGACGAAGCCCCCGCGGCCGCCCCTATCGAGCCTGCGTGTGTATGTCCACCACCGCCGGTCTGCCCTCTCGCACGGCCTTTACCGCCTGGTCCAGCGCCGGCCCCACGTCGCCGGGCTCCGTAATCGGCCCAAAGCCCTCCACGCCCAGCGAGCGTGAGAGCCCGGCAAAGTCCGGCACCGGTTCGTTGATCTGGATGCCGATCCCCTTGTTCTCCACTGGCCGGTCCCGCCGCACCGCCATCCGCTCCTGGTGCTCCTCGTCGTTGTAGTAGGAGCGGTTGTTGTATATCACCGTCAGCAGGGGGATGTCGTACTTGGCCGCCACCCACAGCGCGTTGGACGTCATGAAGAAGTCGCCGTCCCCCAACACGTTGACGCAAATCCGCCCGCTGCCCTTGTATGCCAGCGCCGCGCCCACGGCCGTCGGCAGCCCCGAGCCCACGCCGCCCCCGCGTCCGCCGCCGATGCCGTGCCCCGGCTCCGTCAGCTCCAGGATCTGCCGCCACCGGGCCCCGTGGGCGTGGAGCAGGGCCCACGGCTGGCCCTTCACATGCTCCTTGATCTCACCGTTTACCCGCGCCGACGAGATCGGCTCCTGGTTCCACGCCTGGGCGAACCACGCCTCCGCCTGCTCCCGCGCCTTGTTGTGGACCGCCTCCACGGCGCGGTACCGCTCCTCAACGCGGCGCTTCCCCCCAGAGTCCGCCTCCAGCGCCTTGCGGCACAGCTCTATCAGTCCCGTCAGCGACTGCGCCACGTCCGCGCAGATGGGCACCGCCACCGGCATGAGCCACATGACGTCCGTCACCCAGCTCTGCCGCTCCAGGTCGTGCATGGTGATGTGAATGATCGGCGTGTCCGGGCGGATCGCCAGCTTCAGCGGCTCCCGCTCCCGCACCGTGGGTCCCAGCGGCACCCCCAGGTTCGGCACGTCCAGGGCCAGCACCACATCGGCGTCCCGCAGGGCCTCCTCCCGCGCCTCCGTCAGGTCGAGCGGGTGCGTGTTCGGGAAATTGAACGGCCCCCCGGCGTCGATGACCGGGGCCGACAGCAGCTCCGCCAGCTCCCGAAGACCACGCACGGCCTCCGGGTTCCGTCCCATCTCACCAGCTACGATCACCGGCCACTGCGCGGCCGCCAGCATGCCCGCCGCCTGCCGCAAGACGTCCATGTTGGGTCCGGGCGGCGCCGGCGCCTGGAAGAGGCTGACGTCGGGCACCGTCATCGGCGACGTGATGCGCTGCTCTTGCACGTCCGAGTCCAAGCAGATGTACACCGGCCCCATGGGCTCCGTCGTAGCGATACGATGGGCCCGCAGCAGCGACTCAGGCACCGCCTCCACGCTGTAGGGCTGGTCGTCGTACTTCACAAAGTCCCGCACCAGGTTCCCCTGGACGAGCGCCGTGTGCACCCAGTCCGTAGACCTCCGGTGCGAGGCGTCCTGCGGACCGCCCCCGCCCAGGTTGATGATCGGCGTCCGGTCGCACCACGCCACAAACAGGCTCATCGCCGCGTGCTGCAGCCCAACCACGTCGTGCAGGCCCGTTGCCATCGGCTTGCCCGTGACCTTGGCGTACCCGTTGGCCAGCGATACCGCGATCTCCTCGTGGGGGCACAGGATCATTTCCGGCGACGGCCCCTTGCCAAAGTTCACGATGGAGTCGTGAAGCCCCCGGTAGCTCGCCCCCGGGTTCAGTGCGATGTACGGTATCTCCAGCTCGCGCAGCACCTCCACCATCAGGTCCGATCCATAGACTGCGCTGCTCGGCCGTCCCACTCCTGGGGCCAATGCCGGAGCGTGCTCCCTCGTCTGTGCCATGTTGAGCCTCCTTGGGTTTGTCTGGTTTCGTGTCGTGTTCGCGCGCGGCGTCTGAAGCCCCCTACCCGGGGGTCGCCTTACCTGTGACTCGCCGCCGCAGCCTGTTCAGCAAGAGGCCAAGTCAACGCCGACCTTGTTCCGAGCCCATCTCCTTCGATCTTCGCCCCGCGCCCAGGCGCCGCAATGCCCCGATACGTCGAAGCCCCAGCTGGCCATCCGACCCCCCACACCGCTCTAAGCCGGCTTCTCCTCGCCCCTGATGCGCGGCAGGTAGTTCTGGGAGGTGAGCCCAAAGACCTCGTGTCTGGGCAGGTGGTTCATGAGAAACGGATGCACGCCCATGTGAAACAGCGTATGCACGTCCCCGGACGTCAGGGCATCCCGCTCCTCGGGCGAAAGCCTGAAGCCCGCGACGGCCTTCAGCGCATCCTCCTGCATCTCCGTGCGAAAGGCCGCGTCGTTCTCCAGCATGTAGAGGATCTTGTTGACGGCGTACACGCTCATCGTGGCCCTACTCCAGCTCCCAGGCCGCGTAGCCAGACCCGCGGTCCTTCTCCACGAACAGGGGCCGCGCGTCCCCTATGGCGCCCAACATTGTGATCCAGTTCATCAGCTCCCCGCTCACGTTGCCCGCCGCCAGCATCCGCTCCTCCGTCGCCCGGCGCGCCAGGGCCTGGTACCTGCCGTTCTCCAAGAGCCCCGTCACCGTCTCCACCCAGGCCGTGTCTGTCGTGCCCACCCGGGGTCCGCCCACCTCCAGCGATATGGCCCCACTCGCCACGATGGCCACTCGCAGGTCCCGGTCCCACCCGTCGATGAACCGGCGGACCGTTCGTCCCAGGGCAAAGGCCCTGCGAGAGGTGGGCAGCGGGGGCGCCAGGCCATTGATATACAGCGGCACCACCGGAATCTCCATGGACGGCGTCAGAAAATACAGCGGCACCAGCACGCCGTGGTCCAGGCGCAACTCTTGCGTCGTCGCGACGTCAAAGTTCGTCCGCAGGCAGTGGCGCAGCAGCGCGTTGGCCAGCTCCGGGTGGCCCCGCATCGTCAGGCGGGGCATCTCCACGTAGCTCTCCCCGGGGCCCTCCGCCTCGTCGATCAGGCCGACGCAGAACTGCGGGAAGTTGTTGTAGAAGAAGTTGACCAGGTGGTCAGAGGATATCTCGATGATGACGTCCGGTGCGGCGGCCTCCAGCTGCTCCCGCACCTGCTTGAACAGCGCCTCGCCCCGGAGCTGACCCGGCGCCCGGGCCACGTCCCGGGGCATGCCGGGGCCGTGGGGCACTCCAACCGCAGCCACGAGTTTGGCCATCGCAATCCCCTTTGCGCCCTTTGCGGTGCGCGTTTGCACTGTCGGCTACAATACCCATCCGCAGTCCAAGCGTCAACCTGCGGTCGCTGCGCGACGGCTTTGTGGGCGTGGGTTGGGAGCGTTGGGTCGGTACGTGTTATCAGGGGTGATGAGGGTCTGTGGTGGGGGTCTCGCGTGGGTTCCCGCCTGCGGGGAATGACAGGGCCGCTACGTCTCCCGCTCCCAGCGCGTCGCCGACTCCGGGAAGTTGTGCTCGGCCCACGCGAAGACCACCTGCGGGATCAACACGTAGGTCATGACCTCAGGGTCCGGCGGGGCCTCCGCGTCCGGCGGGACCGGCTGGAAGGCGTACTTGGCCTCGCAGGCGTCCGAGTACCGGCGGATCGCCTTGGCGTCGGCCACCTCGACCAGCGTCCCTTCCATGATCACCACCTCGTCACCGCTCTCCAGGTGCACCGACGCGCGGGCGTCCCGCCGCAGGTTTCGCGCCTTGACCGACTCACGCCCGGTGCCGAAGTAGAAGGCGTCGTCCACCCAGACGCCCCAGACCGGCATCACGTGGGGGGCGCCGGACGGCTTCGTCGTGCCCACCCAGTAGTTGCGCTCGCGGGTCATGCGCTCCACCACCCAGCTCCACGGGAGCAGCGCATCCGGGGTCGGCGGATGCAGCCCGTAGGACGGGTGTATCGCCGGCCGCCCTGGCGCCGACCATCCGCCGCCAGCCGGGCCATCAGTGTCGACCATGATGCTCCTCTGTCTCCCGCCGCCGTTCGGCGGACGGTGCGGCGCACCGCTAGCCGATGGTCTGCGGCCGGGCGCCGGCCTGTTGGCCGCCCGCCCGTTCCCACGCCTCTTCAACCTGCGCGATGACCGGGCTGTACGGCGTCTGCCCCGTACTGAGGCCCGGCTTCCGGACCGCCCGGTTCTCCGGCTTTGCCGCCTCGAAGGGGTCCGTCTCCTGGAACAGGGTCACCACCTGGTTCTTCGCCGGGTCCCGGAAGACGTTCATTGGCTCGCCGCCGTCCTGCACAATCTTCGCCTGCTCGCTCACCAGCCGCCGGAACAGGATGATCCCCTTGTCGGACTCCCCCAGCTTCTCCAGGTGCCGCTCCGCCAAACCGCCGTTGCGCATCCCCTGCGTCGCCCAGACCATGGAGTCCTGGCCCAGCACAAAGTCCGAGATGAACCGCCCCTGTGGGTCCTTCACCGGAATGTCGTAGACCGGCACCTCCTCCTGCTCCCCCATGTCGATGTCCGGCCCCGCATAGTATGCCCCGTACATGATGTGGTACGTGTGGGAGTCGTCCATCGGGACGCGGATCTGCATTGTCGTCCCCACCCGCAGGATGTTCGGGAACACCACCGGGTGCCCAATCCGCCAGGACGGATCGTCCTCGGACCCCTCGCTGTACATCCGCCGCTTGATCACCCCGTGCTCGAAGATGTCGAAGCCGATCCGCGCGTGCCCCGGTAGCCGCTCTGACGTCGCCTGGAACCCCCCGGCGATGATCGGCGGCTGCCCCGCGGGGTTGCCTGCCGCGACGTCTCGCTCGTACTGCTCCGGGTCGACGCCCACCGCCGAGCTGCCCACGGCCAGCCGCCGCTCACGCATGTAGGCCATGTACCAGCCGTGCAGCCACTCGGTGTGCGTCGGGTCCAGGGAGTTCTCCATGCATTGCAGCCAGTTGCACGGCACCACAGACACGCCGATGTCCCGCACCACGTTCTCCCACACCAGGAGGTCCCACCGGGGCAGCAACGGCGCCGGTTTCGGGCCCAGGTAGGCGAAAATCAGTCCGCCCAGCTCCTGCACCGGATAGGTCCGGGCCGTTACCCGGTCCTTGAACGTGCTGTCGGGCGCCTCCGCCGGCATCTCCAGGCAACGCCCCGACTCGTCGAAGAGCCAGCCATGGTACGGGCACCGGATGCCCTGCTGCTCCGGAATGCCGTACAGCAGGTTCACCCTGCGGTGCGGGCACGACTCCTGGATCAGCCCCAGGCCGCCGCTGCGGTCCTTGTACAGCACAAGGTCCTCGCCAAGTATCCGCACGCCCTTTGTGGGGTTCTCCCTCATCTCCGCGGACCCCGCGATGGGGTGCCAGTACCGGCGCATGAGCTCACCCGTGGGCGTACCGGGTCCAACCTGCGTCAGCAGCTTGTTCTGTTCCACGCTCAACATAGGTCACCTCCACTCGCAGGGCGTCCGCATCGCCGTCTGGCGGGCGCCCGCGTGCCGTCTATTTTATAGGCAGGAGTGTACCCGCGGCCCCAACCTATCGTCAACCTCCGCAGTCCGGTCCCCCCGCGGGAACAGCGCCCAATGCGGTCTGGTATAATCGACCCATCCTGGCCTCGCGCCAGGGGTCTCATCGACCCTCATACGCACGTCGACGCGGCAGGTGGAAGCAGCAGGGTTGGCCTTTAGCTACGGCATGCTCCCGCCCGTCGGAGGGGGACGCGAGACAAGCTCAAGTTGGGAGGCGGTTATGGACATCGTTCTGGATCACACCATCGTGCCAGCCCACGACAAAGAGGCCTCGGCGCGCTTCTTTGCCTGTATCTTCGGGCTCACCTACGAGGGCGCTCACGGCCACTTCGCTCCAGTTAAGGTCAACGACTCCCTCACCCTGGACTTCGACAACGCCGACGCCTTCGAAAGCCACCACTACGCGTTCTTCGTCTCCGACGATCAGTTCGATGCTGCCCTGGGAAGGGTCAAGGAGGCCGGTCTCGCCTGGGAAGGGTCAAGGAGGCCGGTCTCGCGTTCGGCAGCGGGCCCCGCTCCCGCGAGGACAGCGAGCTCAACACTCGCAAGGGCGGCCGCGGCTTCTACTTCGACGACCCCAACGGCCACGTCCTGGAGCTCATGACTTGCCGCTGAGTGCCGCTCAGCGGCGCCCGGCGCAACAGTCGCTGCTGAACCGCGCCGCGCCGCCGGACGCCCGTCCCCGCGCGGGCGGCGGCGGGGCTAGGCCGACCCCGCCCGCCCCACCTCTGGATTCCCGCTTTCGCGGGAATGACGGCGGGGGGTGGCGGCGCGCTACGCGTTCTTCACGGCCGCGTTGAGTTGCACGATGGACTCCCGCGCGTCCCCAAAGAGCATCATCGTCTTTGGCATGTAGAAGAGGTCGTTGTCTATCCCCGCGAAGCCCGGGCTCAGACTCCGCTTCAGCACCAGAACGCTCGCTGCCCTGTCCACGTTCAGGATCGGCATCCCGTAGATGGGGCTGTCCGCCTGGTCCCGCGCCGCCGGGTTCGTCACGTCGTTGGCCCCCACCACCATGGCCACGTCCGCCCGCTCGAATTCGTCGTTGATCGCTTCCAAGTCGTACAGGCGGTCGTAGGGCACGTCGGCCTCCGCCAGCAACACATTCATATGGCCCGGCATCCGGCCGGCCACGGGGTGTACCGCATAGCTCACCCGGACACCCCGTCCTTCCAGTAGGTCCGCCATCTCGCGCAGGTGGTGCTGTGCCTGGCTCACCGCCAGCCCATAGCCCGGCACCACGATCACGTGCCGTGCGTACGCCAGCACCACAGCCGCGTCCTCGGCGGAGGTGTCCCGCACCGGCCGCTTGCCGATCTGCTCCCGGGCGGCCGCCCCCGCCAGGTCGCCCAGGGTGCCGAACATCACGTTGGCTAGCGACCGGTTCATGGCCCGCGTCATGATGCGCGTCAGGATGAAGCCCGACGCTCCCACCAGGGACCCCGCGATGATGAGAATGTTGTTGTCCAGCACAAACCCCGTCGCCGCCGCCGCCAGCCCAGAGTATGAGTTCAGCAGCGCGATGACCACCGGCATGTCCGCCCCGCCGATCGGCATCACGAGCAGCACACCCAGGATCAGGGCCACCGCAATCAGCGCCGCGAAGATGAGCTGCCCCTGCTCTATTCCCACTGTGTACGCCGCCAGCCCCAGGGCCACCAGGAAGAGCACCAGGTTGAGGCTCTTCTGCAGCGGAAACGTGATGGCCCGCTCCGTGATCAGCTCCTGCAGCTTGCCGAAGGCCACCAGGCTCCCCGAAAAGGTCACCGACCCGATCAGCAGGCTCACCATGATGGTGATCAGCGGCTGCATGCCCACCTCCGCGCCGCCCGCCGTCAGCCGGGTGAACTCGCCCGACGCAACGAGGACCGACGCACCGCCGCCAAAGCCGTTGAACAGGGCCACCATCTGGGGCATCGCTGTCATCTTGATGGTCCGCGCCAGCACCGCGCCGATCCCCCCGCCCACGACCACGCCCACGACAATCCACGTGAACCCCAAGATCTGCCGGTCCAGCAGTGTCACCACCACCGCGATCAGCATCCCCGTCGCGCCCAGCACGTTGCCGGAGCGCGCCGTCTCCGGGGAGCTCAGCCGGTGCAGGCCCAGTATGAACAGTGCCGCAGCCAGCAGGTACGCCAGTCCCGTTATCGTGGACAGCGCCTCGTCCGTGAATACCATCACGACCTACCCCGGCGCGTCCGGAACATGCGCAGCATCCGGTCGGTCACCATGAATCCCCCAACCACGTTGATGCTCGCAAGGACCACGGCGCCCAGGCCCAGCGCCGTCCCCAGGGCGGAATCGCCGCGCCCCGCGACCACCAGCGCTCCCACCAATACGATGCCCGAAATGGCGTTGGCGCCGGACATCAGCGGCGTGTGCAGCAGCGGCGGCACCTTGGTGATGACCTCGACCCCGGCGAATATGGCCAGGACGAAGATGTACAGGGAAATGAGCAGCGGCTCCGTCATGCGCCCACCCTCACACTACGATGATGACCAGCTTCGCGCCCGGACGCCTCTCCCTGGCCGGCAGCCGGACGGCGCGGGGCGACGCCCCACGCCCCGACCGCATCCGCCGCGAGCGCGCCCCTCACTCCAGCATCGCCTTGGTCCCGGCGTGCACCACCGCGCCGTCGCGCGTGATACAAGCCCCCTGCACCACGGCGTCATCGAAGTCGGGCTGCAGCTCGCCGTCCTTGACCATGAGCATGAGCATGCTGGAGATGTTGCGCGAGTACATCTGGCTGGCGTGCAGCGGCATCTGGCTGGGGACGTTCAACGGCCCCAGCACGGTCACTCCGTGCTGCTCCACCTCTTCCCCCGGCTGCGTCAGCTCGCAGTTGCCGCCCATTTCCGCCGCCAAGTCCACGATGACCGACCCGCGCCGCATCTCCGCCACGGTCTCCCCCGTGATGAGCTTGGGCGCGGCCCGCCCCGGTATGAGGGCCGTACAGATGATGAAGTCCGACTGCCGCGCATGCTCCCGGATCAGCTCCAGCTCTTGACGCCGCTTCTCCTCCGTCAGCACCGTGGCGTACCCTCCTGCGTCCTCGTGGCTCGACTCGTCCACTGCCACGAAGGTTGCCCCCAGGCTCTCCACGTCCTCCTTCGCTGCCAGCCGCACGTCAAAGGCCGCCATCACCGCACCCAGCCTGCGTGCTGTCGCGATGGACTGGAGCCCGGCCACCCCCGCCCCCAGCACCAGCCCCTTGGCCGGCGGCATCGTCCCCGCCGCCGTCATCATCAGCGGGAAGAAGCGGGGGAGCGTCCCCGCCACCAGGAGCACCCCCCTGTAGCCCGTCAGGGAGCTCATGGACGTCAGCGCGTCCATCGCCTGCGCCCGCGCGATGCGCGGCACCGTGTCCAGGCTGAAGCTCAGCACGCCCCCCAGGGCCAGGGCCTGCGCCACCCCTGGGTGCGCGAGAGGCTGAAGCATGCCTATGAGCGCGGTCCCACGGGCCACCATTGGCATCTCTTCGGTCGATGGCGCCTGGACCTTCAGGAGCACATCTGACTTGCTGTACAGGTTGCCCGTGTCCGCAACAATCCTCGCCCCGGCTTCCGCGTAGGCGGCTTCCGTGAAGAACGCCCGTTCACCGGCGCCACGCTCAACATGCACCTCAATCCCCGCTGCCGTCAGCTTGCCGACCCCCTCCGGGACCAGTGCTACCCGCCGCTCGTCGGGGGCCGTCTCCTTTGGTACACCAACTATCATGCGCGGCTCAAACCCTCATATTCCGGGACACAGCATGCCATGCGTCGTGTCTCATCGGGCCGTAGACATCTTGCCGTTTTTCGTCGCCCATGACAAGAGGGTGCGAACCCTCTTTCCCATTCCGCCCTGGCGTGATCGCACCCGCGCTCCTCTGGCCTGCACGCGGAGCCCCCGAGGTGGTACACTGGCCCCGCCAATCCCAGGCTCCCCCTCCCACAACGCCCAAAGGAGTGAACTCTATGACAGAGATGACCGGCGGCCAGGCCCTGGTCAAGTCCCTCTACCGAGAAGGCGTCCGCGTGGTCTTTGGCCTCCCCGGCGTGCAGACGTACCACGCCACCGACGCCCTGTACGACGAGCCCGCCATCCGTTTTATCACCACACGCAACGAGACCGCCACCACCTACATGGCGGACGGCTACGCCCGGGCGGCCCGCGACGTTGGCACGGCCCTCGTCGTCCCCGGTCCCGGCCTGCTCAACGCAACCTCCGGGCTGGGCACCGCCTACGCCGCCTCCTCGCCCGTCCTGCTCATCTCCGGACAGATCAACCGGGACATGCTGGGGAAGCACGTCGGCATCCTCCATGAGATCGACGACCAGCTCGATGTCGTCCGCCCCATCACCAAGTGGAGCAAGCGCATCCTCCAGGTCGCGGAGGTCCCCGCCGCCGTCCACCTGGCATTCGAACACCTCCGTACGGGCAGGCCCCGTCCCGTGGAGATAGAGATTCCTCCCGAGACCCTGGCCGAAGTCGCCGACGTTGACCTCCTGGAGGCCGCCTCCTTCATACCCCCCGCCGGGGACCCCCGCAGCCTGGACCGCGCCGCGGAGGCCCTGGCCCAGGCCAAGAGCCCCGTCATCTGGGCGGGCGGAGGCGTCATTTCATCGGGCGCCTCAGGGCCCCTCACTGCCCTGGCAGAGCTGCTCCACGCGCCGGTCATCACGACGCCGGAGGGCAAGGGCGCCGTCTCAGACCATCACTACCTCTCGATGGGAGTTCCCAGAGGGCCCACGTCCGCCTGGACCCCCGGCGAGCCCCTGCGCGACTTCTTCAACTCCTGCGACCTTGTGCTGGCTGTCGGCACCCGATTCGCCACCGCGGCCTCCGCTGCGGACCAGCAGGTGGTGCAGATCGACATCGACGAGGAAGAGGTGGGACGCAACCATGCCAAGACCCTGGGCGTCGTCGGCGACGCCGCATCAGCCCTCACGGAGATCCACCGCCGCCTCACGGACGCCGGCGTGGTCCACCCCTCCCGCCAGTCGGACTTCGAGGTCATACGCGCCGAGCGCCGCGCCCAAATCGACGACGTCCAGCCCCAGGGCGCCTTCATCCGCGCCATCAGGGACAACATGCCGGACGACGGCATCTTCATCTCCGGCATGACCCAGGTCGGCTACTATAGCCGCCGCTTCTACCCGGCCTATCAGCCAGGCACCTACCTTACCTCCTCCTACTTCGGCACCCTGGGCTACGCCTGGCCCACGGCCCTGGGCGCGAAGGTGGCCCAGCCGGACCGCGCCGTCGTGGCCGTCTCCGGCGACGGCGGATTCCTCTTCAACTCCCAGGAGCTCGCCACCGCCGTCCAACACCGCATCAACGCCGTCGTCATCGTCTTCAACGACAACGCCTACGGCAACGTCCTGCGAGACCAGCGCAACCGCTTCGACGGCCGCGTGTTCGGCTCCGAGCTCCAGAACCCCGACTTCATGAAGCTCGCCGACGCTTACGGCGCCGCCGGGATCCGCGCCAACACCCCGGAGGAGCTCGGCCCGGCCCTGCGCCGCGCCCTGGACATGGACAGCCCCGTCCTCCTGGAGGTGCCCGTGGGACCCATGCCGCCGTCCTACTAGCGCCGCCGCTCATCCCAGGTGCACCGGCCTCACGGGGCATCGAACCGATATATTTCTCGCCGGCTTTCCGAAGAGCGGCCGACCAGACCAGCCAAGAGGTGAGCCAATGGAGCAGCAAGCAGGCGCCATCACCGCACCTCCCGGCCGGTGGGCGAAGATCAACGGCCTGGACATGCACTACCTGGACTGGGGCGGCGACGGCTATCCGCTCGTCGCCCTCCACGGCGCCGCATCGTCCGCGCATTGGTATGACCTCGTGCTCCCGCACCTCGCCGCCGAGTACCGCTGCATCGCCCCGGACCAGCGCGCCCACGGCCAATCGGGCCAGCCGGAGACCGGCTACGACTGGAAGACCCTGGCCGGCGACGTCATCGCCCTCCTCGACCACCTTGGCGTCCACCGCGCCGCCGTGATGGGCCACTCCTGGGGCGGCAGCGTTGCCCTCGCCCTCGCCCTTTTCCACCCGGACCGCGTCAGCGCGCTCGCCCTCATCGAGGGCGGCTTCTCCTCAGGGCCGCGAGACCCGAACATGACCTGGGAAGACTTCAAGCGGCGGCTCAGCCCCAGGGATATCTACGGCCCCAAGGAGCGGTACCTGGGCTCCCTCCGCCGCCACCTGGAGCACTGCTGGAGTGCCCGGCTCGAGGCCATGCTCCTCACCATGGTCCGTCACGACCCCGACGGCACCGTCTGGGAGACCCTCACCCCCCGTACCCACGAGCAGATGATCTGGGCCATGTGGTCGGAGTCGCCCTCCCAACGGTTGGCCGAGCTCCAGTGCCCGACCATGTTCGTTGCGGCGGACCGGCGGGGGCCCGGCAGCAGCGACTGGCAGCGCTCCCGGCGGCAGCGAGTCGAGGCCGCCCACGCCCTCTTGCCCTCGGCACGGCTCGTCTGGGTCCCCGACACCGGCCACGACATCGGCTTCGAGAAGCCAAAGGAGCTGGCCGACGCCCTGCTCTCGTTCCTCCGCGCGAGGTAGGGGTGCCGGCGCTCCACTCACGGCGTGGGCAGTATTCCCGCTCGCGGCCTCCCCTTTCCACGCACCAGGCGCAAAAGCCCGAAGAATCCAACCGGCTTGTGCACATCCGGCAACAGCCCAAGAAATGACCCATGACCGTTGAAGGAAGCGAGTCCAACCCCGGCCCGGTGGCGGAATCCACCAGGATAACCAGCCTTGACCTCATTCGCGGTGTCGCCGTGCTGGGCATCCTCCTGATGAACACCGTCAGCTTCAAGTTCGGGCATGTGCCCTACTGGAACCTCAGCGCCGGAGGCTCCGAGACCTGGCTGGACTGGGCCGTAGGCATCTTCGGCGAAATCTTCGTCGATCAGAAGTTCATGGGGCTCTTCTCCCTGCTGTTCGGCGCCGGGATCATGCTCTTCATCGAACGCGCACACGCTCGCGGAGGGCTGGCTGTTCGGTTGAACCTCTGGCGCAACGTTCTGCTGCTTGCTATTGGCCTGCTGCACGTTCAGTTGTGGGACGGCGACGTGCTGATGATCTACGCCCTTTCCGCCTTCGTCCTGTTGGCCTTGAGAAAGCTCCCGTCCCGTTCCCTGGTAGCCATAGGCGCCGTGCTTTTTCTGCTGCCCATTGCCAACGACCTCTGGATGCAGTCCATCGCCAACAGCACCGATTCCCCGCTGACCGGGATATGGACGGAACCCGCGGCGGACATCGAGGAGGTCATCGGCCTGACACCGGCGTTCAACTACGCCATGCGTGGGTTGGGAATGATTCTCATGGGCGCCGGACTGTACCGGCTTGGGTTTATGAACGGAGACATGTCCACCCGCGCCTACCGAACGGTCGCCATAGTCGGCATCGGAAGCGGCCTCTCCCTCGCCGCCCTCGGCGTCGTCCTGGTTGCCGCCAACGACTTCTCCAAAGAGGTGGCCTTCATCGGCAACATCCCGAATAATCTGGGGACGATTCCCGCCTCCCTGGGCTACATGAGCCTGATCATCCTCTGGAATCAGGCCTCGGACAACTGGTTGAAGCGGCGGTTGCGCGCCGTGGGCAGGATGGCGCTGACCAACTACCTCGCCCAGAGCATCCTGGGTGTCCTTGTGCTCTCCGTCGTGCTGAGTGACGTGACCGTGAACCGTGCCGGGGTCCTGCTCTTCGTCCTTGCCGTGTGGGCCCTGCAGCTGTGGTGGTCGCAGATCTGGCTCAACCGGTACCGCTTTGGCCCCGCCGAGTGGCTATGGCGCGTTGCGACCTACCGCCGAGCCCAGCCGTTACGCAGCGCCTGACGACGTCAGCCGACATTGCGGGCGCCAATCGCCGCTGCTATGGAGCATCTGAACGAGACCGGTGGGGGTGGAATGGTACGCAGCTGTCCTGAGGATCAGGAGGAATGCACTGCGACCTGAGGAGTTATTGCGCGCTAGGACGCGGTCTTGCAGCTTCTGCGGTTGTCAACCGGCTGGGACGGTCGACGAGAGACACAAGCTCCGCGACATCAACGTCCTGGCGCGGGGAATCCAGGTGGCGGACCCTACTTGCCAGGCGGGTTGTTGCCCCTGCCCTTTCCGGATTCATGGCCTTCTACCTTGCTTGGCCAGTTCGGGTTGTTGCCACCACCGCCACCCTTGCCACCGCCGCCGCCCTTCCCGCCGCCGCCACCCTTGGCGACGAATTCCTTCGTCAAGACTGCCAACATGCTCATGTGTCACCTCCTTCTAGACGTGGTCTACGCAACTTCTCATGCGCCAACGGCAGAATCGACGCCATTGATGGCGACCCCAGCGGTCTGCGGCACATCCTGAAGCACCCGTCATCCTCATGTCAGTACCGGAGCTGCGGGGGCACTTCAGGCTCAGGACGAGCCGCCCAAGCCTTTTCCCTCTCGGCCATCACCCTCTTCCACTCATCATCAACATGCTGCAACTGCTTCCGGCGCACTTCATTCACATAGCCGAGCCAGGCGCGAGCATACTCGTCTCGAGCTTTGGCGAGGGCACGAGGGTCACGGTTTCTCTTCGCCTGCTGGAAGAACCATTCGCTGTGCTTAGCAGAGTGCGCGAAGAAATGCTTGTCCTCCATGCCCTCCATCCAGCAGTAAGATTCAGGCAACCAGGTTACGTCCTCACCCTTGGACTTGCGGCTTTCATAGAGCTCGAAGAACTCATCCCATGTTTCGGGGTCGATCTGGTTTACCCAGTCTCGTACGTCATCCAGGGCATAGCCCGCCCAATCGGGTTCGATGAGTCGCTCTTGGGACAGCAGCACGACCTGCTCATGCACGCCGTCGCTGGCAACTCGCTCCGTGGCGCGTTCGAGCACGGCGCAGTAGTCTTCGAGAGCCTGGCAGCACATCTTTGACACGTTCACGTCCGGGTCGAGCTTCTTGATCTGGTTGCGGACCCTCTCCGGTACGTTTATGCCGATGCGCATGTCGTTTACCTCTCGTATGTGTATGACTAAAGAAGAGCATACGCATACGCTTGCGACTTGTCAATCCCTTGGGTCCCGCATGTGAAGACTCTTGCGTAACCCCCGTGGAGGGCGCGGCGCGGGGGCAGAGCGGGGCATCCACCTGTGCCACCCTTCCGTTGCCCGTACGAGTACATACGTGCTAGTATCTCCTCAACACGCCAACCAGGGAAAGCAGGCCAAGGAGGTCGCCATCTCCCCAAAACACTATCAACCTGTTGAGACCCGTCCAGCTTCACGTTTCCGCGAAAAAAACGAGCTGGCAATCACACAGGCGACAACAATCAAGCGGCCTGCCGCCGACAGGTGCACGGGGCGGGTGGGCGCAGGAATCTCTCACGTGGGCCTGTCGGCCCACACCACGACCGACGAGAACAGGGGGTGGTGGACGGCTGCACCACCTCTGCTGAGTCCTATTTTCGAAGCAATGACGGCGGGTGGGTGCGGGAATGAGGGTTGTGCAAAGGTCCCGCACGTGCCGGACCAAGCGAGCAGGGAGCGGACATCCAGCGCCCCAACCCGCCTCCGTTGACGGCCTTCCGCCCCCCTGCTACCATCGCGCAATCACCTTCAGGGTAGGAACCGAGCAGCCATGGGCCTCTTCTCTCGCACGGCACTCAGCCTCATTCGGCGACGACGCCGGCAGTGGGAGAACGAGGAGCTGGCCCACACCGTTGCCCAGACCCCGGAACGCCAGGCGGAGTTCCACACCCTCTCCGGGATACTGGTCCACCGCCTCTACACCCCTGAAGACGTTCAGGGCCAGGACTTCCAGGAAGACCTGGGTTTCCCCGGCGCCTACCCCTTCACCCGCGGCGCCTACCCCACCATGTACCGCGGGAGGCCCTGGACCCGCCGGCAGATCGCCGGCTTCGGCACCGCCCGCTCTACCAACCAGCGGTACCGCTTCCTCCTTGCCCACGGCCAGACCGGCCTCAGCACCGACTTCGATCACCCCACGCTCACCGGGTACGACTCCGACTTCGAGCTCGCCGAGGGCGAGGTCGGACGACTCGGCGTCGCCATCGACACCATAGAGGACATCCACGAGCTCTACGATGGCATCCCCCTGGACAAGGTCAGCATCTCCCTCACCATCAACCACCCCGCCATCGTCCTCCTGAGCATGCTCCTCGGCGTCGCCGAGACCCGAAGCGTCCCCTGGGCCGCCCTGCGCGGCACCGTCCAGAACGACTCCCTCAAGGAGTTCCACGGCCAGAAGACCTACGCCCTGCCGCCCGCGCCCTCCCTCAAGATCACCACGGACGTCGTGGAGTTCTGCGCCAAGCACGTCCCGAACTGGTACACCATCTCCATCTCCGGCTATCACACGCGCGAGGCCGGTTCAAACGCTGTCCAGGAGGTCGCCTTCACCCTCGCTCAGGGCATGGCCTACGTCGAGTCCGCCATGGAGCGCGACCTGCCCGTCGACCAGTTCGCCCCCCGCCTCTCCTACTTCTTCGGTTGCCACAACGACTTCTTCGAGGAGGCGGCCAAGTTCCGCGCCGCCCGCCGCATGTGGGCCCACATCATGAAGGACCGCTACCAGGCCAAGCAGCCCGAGTCCATGCGCATGCGCTTCCACACCCAGACCCTCGGCTCCACCCTGGTCCGCGAAGACCCCAAGAACAACATCATTCGCGGCTCCCTCCAGGCCATGGCCGCCGCCCTTGGCGGCACCCAATCCCTCCACGTCAGCGGCTTCGACGAAGCCTACGACATCCCCTCCGAGGAGGCCATGAAGGTCTCCCTCGCCACCCAGCTTGTCATCGCCCATGAGACCAACGTCGCCAACACGGTCGATCCCCTCGCCGGCTCCTACTACGTCGAATCACTCACCAGCGAAATCGAAGAGCAGGCCTGGGCCTACATCCGCAGGATCGAGACCATGGGGGGCGGCAGCATGCTCCGCGGCATGCTCGCCGCCATCGAGTCCGGCTACATCGAGCAGGAGATCGCCAACTCGGCCTATGCCTACCAGATGGCCATCGAGGCCAACGACTACGTGGTCGTCGGCGTCAACGCCTACAAGCCCAGCTCCGCCCAGCCCCTCGAGGTCTTCGAGTACGACTTCCAGGAGGAGGGCCGGCAGCTTCAGCGGCTCCGTCAGGTCAGAGAGACCCGCAGCAACGCCGCCGCGGACCGCGCCCTGGCAAGCGTCAAGCGCAGCGCCGACACTGGCGAGAACCTCTTTCCCGCCGTGCTGGAGGCCGTCAAGGCCCGCGCCACCGAGGGCGAGGTGATGACCGCCCTGCGCGACATCTACGGAGAGTATCGCGACCCGGGCGTCCTCTAGTGCTATCCTAGGCGTGGGAATGGGACGGCGGAAAGCCTCAGAGTGCCCGGCCGCGCAGGCGGTGGCCCGCCAACTCCATACAGGCAATCCCGCCGCCTCGGACCAACGGCGCGGCAGTCTGACCAGGGAAACGCAGTGACCGTGACGCAGCAACAACGCCCAATCCGCGTCGTGGTGGCCAAGATTGGCCTGGACGGCCACGACCGCGGCATCAAGGTCATCGCCCGCGCCCTGCGCGACGCCGGCATGGAGGTCGTCTACCTTGGCATGCGCCTCACCTACGACCAGATTGCCGCCACGGCCCTGCAGGAAGACGTCGACGTCGTCGGCATCAGCATCCTCTCCGGGGCACACATGCGCCTCATCCCCAAGCTGATGGACGCCTTCAGGGCACGCGGCGTCTCGGACCGCGTCCTCGTGGTCGTCGGCGGGACCATCCCGGACCAGGACAAGGAGCCCTTGCACCAGCTCGGCGTCGGCGGCGTGTTCCAGGTCGGCGCCTCCACCAGGGACATCATCGCCTTCATCCAGGACCGCGCCGCCTTGCAGGCCGAGTAGGCCCGGTCTATCTGGGAGGAGCCGAAGTGGACTGGCCCCCGCAGTACGACAAGAGCTACCTGCCGCCCGCGGACCGCGAGCACTGGGACCCGGAGCTGGAGACGATGGACCCGGACCAGCGTGACGCCCTGGTACTCGCCAAGCTCCGCGAGCAGGTCCGGTACGCCCACCAGCATTCGCCCTTCTACCGGGAGCTCTACAAGGACTCCCCCGTCGATCCCGCAAACATCCGCAGCCTCGACGACTTTCGCCAGCTCCCCATCCTGACCAAGGATGACCTGCGGCGCGAGCAGGAAGCCCACCCCCCTTTCGGGCGCTACCTCTGCGTGCCTCCCGACCAGGTCTTCCACATCCATGGCACCTCCGGCACAACCGGGCGGCCCACCGTCTTCGGCTTCAGCGCCGCAGACTGGGACCGCGTCGCCGAGGCCCACGCCCGCGTCCTCTGGAGCGCCGGCGTCCGCCCCGCTGACCGGATCATCATCTCCGCCGTCTTCAGCGCCTACATGGGCAGCTGGGCGACCCTCATCGGTGCGGAGCGTCTCGGCGCCCAGTCCTTCCCCTTCGGCGCCGGTGCCCCAGGCCAGACCGAGCGCACCGTGGAGTGGGTTACCCTCGTCAGGCCCACCGTCTTCTACGGCACGCCCTCCTTCGCCCTCTACCTCGCCGCCACCGCCCGGCGCATGGGCCTTGACCCCAAGCGAGACATGGGCTTCCGGCTCCTCCTCTTCTCAGGCGAGCCCGGCGCGAGCATCCCCTCCACCCGCCGCGAGCTTCAGGACACCTTTGGCGCCCACGTCGTGGACCAGGGCAGCATGGCGGAGATGACCCCCTGGGCCACCAGCTCCGGCTGCCGCTACCTGCAGCGCGGCATGCACCTGTGGCAGGACATCGTCTACACGGAGCTCCTGGACCCGGACACGAAGCGCCCCGTCCCCATGGGCGGCGAGGGCTCCCCCGTCTACACGCATCTGGAGCGCGATTCTCAACCCATGCTCCGCTACTGGTCCGGCGACATCGCCCGCTGGAACATGGACCCTTGTCCGTGCGGCAGGACCTACCCCACCCTCTCAGAGGGCATCTACGGCCGCGTCGACGACATGATCATCGTGCGCGGCCAGAACATCTTCCCCTCGAAGATCGAGGACACGCTCCGCGCCCTAGACGAGTTCGGCGGCGAATTCCGCCTCGTCCTGGAGCGGGAGCCCGGCCAGATGGACTCCCTCACCGTCCAGGCAGAGGTCCGCCCGGAGGTCTACGCCCTCCGCGACGGCCAGCCCGACGCCTTTGCCCAGGTGGAGCGCGCCTTCTCCGACGAGCTGCGCCGAGCCGCCGGCGTGGGGGTGAACCTGGAGCTGCGGCCCCAGGGCGAGTTCGAACGCGCCCAGCTGAAGTCCCGCCGCGTCATCGACAACCGCCGGTTCTGGCGCGAGTGAGCCCCGGCGCCCGTCGGCAGCGGGTCGCTGGCGCGACGACCACATGGGCCTCGTCACGCCAGCGGCAGATGAGGGGTTGTGGCGGGGCGCATTCCGCTAACCTGTCCCCATCACCTTCGGGTCCAGCTACCACGCCCGCACGCCCGCCACGGAGGACACGCCATGAGAATCTGTTCCCTCCTGCCCAGCTCTACCGAGATTGCCTGCGCCCTTGGCCTGCAAGAGGAGCTGGTCGCCATCACGCACGAGTGCGATTTCCCCGCCGCGGTCGCCGGCAAGCCCCGCATCACCCGCAGCGCCATCGACCACACTGGCAGCACGAGCGCGGAGATTCACAGGCACATCAGCGGCGCCCTGCACAAGGGCAGCAGCATCTACCACCTTGACCAGCAGCTCCTGGAACGGCTTGCCCCGGACCTCATCCTCACCCAGGAGCTGTGCGTCGTCTGCGCCGTCGCCTATGAGCAGGTGCGGGGCGCCGTGCGTATCGCCCAGAGCGATACGGCCATCGTGTCCCTGGAGCCCACAACCCTGGAAGAGGTCCTCGACACCATTCAACGCCTCGGCGAGATTACCGGACGCCAGGCGCAGGCAAGCGACGTGGTCGCAGGGCTGAGCGCGCGCGTGGAGCGGGTAATCGCTGCCAGGGCCGCTGTCACGCACAGGCCCCGAGTGCTATGCGTGGAGTGGCTCGACCCTGTCATGGTCGGCGGACACTGGGTGCCCGGCATGGTGGAGATGGCCGGCGGCGCCGACGGCCTCGGCAAGCCCGGCCAGCCGTCCTACGCGGTCACCTGGGAAGAGGTCGCCGACTACCGGCCCGAGGTCGTGGTGCTGATGCCTTGCGGGTACCATCTCCAGGAGGCCGTCGCGGAGGTGCACCGCACTCCGCTCCCTCCCCAGTGGCGCGAGCTTCTGGCGGTACAGGACGGTCGCGTCTTCGCCGTCGATGGGTCCAGCTACTTCAACCGGCCCGGCCCTCGCATCGTGGACGGCCTCGAGCTCCTGGCTCAGATCCTCCATCCGGACCTGGCGCCGCCCCTCCACGGAGCGGAGGACTTCTGCCAGGT
Source organism: Dehalococcoidia bacterium (assembly GCA_965247615.1). Classification (GTDB taxonomy): domain Bacteria; phylum Chloroflexota; class Dehalococcoidia; order Lucifugimonadales; family UBA1127. The sequence continues at coordinate 456,975 of OZ252022.1, forward strand.
GCTGGTCTAGCGACGCGCCACCGCCGCCGCTAGACCTCCCGCAGCATGCGGCGCAGCACCGTTTGCAGCACGCCGCCTTGGCGGTAGTAGTCCACCTCAACGCCTGTGTCGATGCGGACCGTGGCGTCGAAGCTCGTCTCGCTGCCGTCCTCGCGGACCACCCGCACCCGCGCCGTCTGCCCCGGCTGGATCGTCGTCCCGTCGATGCCTGTGACGTCGAAGCTCTCGCGGCCCGTGAGGCCAAGGCTCGCGATGCTGTCCCCCGGCTGGAACTGGAGCGGCAGCACGCCCATGCCCACCAGGTTGCTGCGGTGGATCCGCTCGTAGCTCTCCGCGATGGCCGCCTTTACGCCCAGCAGGCTTGGACCCTTCGCCGCCCAGTCCCGGGAGCTCCCCGCCCCGTACTCTTTGCCCGCCATCACTATGGTCGGCACCCCCTCCTCCTGGTACTTCATGGCCGCGTCGTAGATGCTCAGCTCCTCGCCGTCGGGCATGTGGGCCGTCCAGTCCCCCTCACGCTCCGGCGTCAACCTGTTGCGCAGGCGGATGTTGCCAAACGTGCCGCGGATCATCACCTCGTGGTTTCCCCGCCGGGCCCCGTACGTGTTGAAGTCCCGCGGCTCAACCTCCTTGCTCTTCAGGTACTCTCCCGCCGGACGCCGCGATGGTATCGACCCCGCCGGGGATATGTGGTCCGTCGTGATCGAGTCCCCTAGGATCAGCAGCGCCCGCGCGCCCGTGATGTCGGTGGGGTCCTCCACGTCGAGCGAGAACTCCTTGAAGAAGGGAACCTCCCGGATGTAGGTCGAGTCCGGGTCCCACTGGTACACGTCGCCCTCCGGCGTCGGCAGAGCACGCCACCGCTCCGGCCCCACGAACACCTCGCCGTACCGCTCCTTGAACATCTCCGGGTTCAGCGACCCCGCGATCGTCTCGCGGATCTCCTGCTGGCTCGGCCAGATGTCCTGCAGGTACACCGCGGCCCCGCCCGTGTCCTCTCCCAAGGGGTCCGTCTGCAGGTCCATGTCCACCGAGCCTGCCAACGCATACGCCACGACCAGCATCGGCGACGCCAGGTAGTTCGCCTTCACTTCCGGGTGCACGCGCCCCTCGAAGTTGCGGTTGCCGCTCAGCACTGCCGCCGCCACCAGCGACTCCTCATTGATGGCATTGGATATGGGCTCCTCCAGCGGCCCGCTGTTGCCGATGCACGTCGTGCATCCGTACCCCACCGTATGGAATCCGAGCTGCTCCAGGTAGGGCGTCAGTCCAGACGCGTCCAGGTACTCCGTCACCACCTGGGAGCCCGGTGCCAGGCTGCTCTTGACCCACGGCTTGCGCGCCAGCCCCTTCTCCACCGCCTTCTTGGCCAGCAGTCCCGCGCCGATCATCACCGACGGGTTCGACGTGTTGGTGCAGCTCGTGATCGCCGCGATCACCACTGCGCCGTGCCCCACGCTGACCGCCTCCCCGTCCACCTCCACCGACACGGACTTGTCGGCGCCGCTCGCCAGCTCCTCCGGGAAGGCGCTGTGGAAGGCGCCGCTCATTCCGCCGAGCCCCACCCGGTCCTGGGGCCGGCGCGGGCCGGACAGGCTCGGTACCACCTCCGCCATGTCGAGCTCCAGCACGTCAGTGTACGCGGGGTCGGGTGTCTGGTCCGTGCGGAAGAGGCCCTGGGCCTTGGCGTACAGCTCCACGCGCTCCACCACGGCTGCGTCCCGGCCGGTGCCGCGCAGGTACTCCAGGGTTACGTCGTCCACCGGGAAGAAGCCGCAGGTTGCCCCGTACTCCGGAGACATGTTTGACAGCGTCGCGCGGTCCGGCAGCGGCAGCTGCGATAGGCCGGGCCCAAAGTACTCGACGAACTTCTCCACGACCCCATGCCGCCGCAGCATCTGCGTGACCGTCAGGACGAGGTCCGTCGCCGTCACTCCCTCCCGGAGTGCCCCGGTGAGCCGGAAGCCCACCACGTCCGGCAGCTGCATGTAGTACGGCTGCGCCAGCAGGGCCGCCTCCGCCTCTATGCCCCCAACACCCCAGCCGAGCACGCCCAGGCCGTTGATCATCGTCGTGTGGGAGTCCGTGCCGATCACCGTGTCCGGGAACGCCACGCGCCCCTCCGGCATCTCCCGCAACGCCACCACGTCCGCCAGGTACTCCAGGTTCACCTGGTGCACAATGCCCGTACCCGGCGGCACAACGCTGAAGTTCTGGAACGCCCTCTGCGCCCACCGCAGGAAGATGTACCGCTCCCGGTTCCGCTCGAACTCCCGGTCGACGTTGCGGCCAAAGGCCTCCGGCGTCGCAAAGTAGTCCACCTGCACCGAGTGGTCGATCACGAGGTCCACGGGCACCACCGGGTTGATGCGTCTCGGGTTCCCCCCGGCCCGCGCCATGGCGGACCGCATCGCCGCCAGGTCCACCACCGCCGGCACCCCCGTGAAGTCCTGCATCAGGACTCGCCCCGGCATGAACGGGAACTCCTTGGCCGGCGGCGACACCGGGTCCCACGCTGCCACCGTGAGCACGTCCTCCTCGAAGACCGTCTCCCCGTTCACGTTGCGAAGCATGTTCTCGAGCAGGATACGGATCGAGAACGGCAGCCGGGCGAGGTCCACCAGCCCCGCCTCCTCCAGGTGGCCGAGGCGGTAGTAGACCAGGTCTCCGGCCGATGTGTGCAGGACCGACCGGGCTGCGTTGTGGTGAGACTGGGTTGTCATGGGTCACACGCTCCTACTTGGGTGTGAATGCCGAGGCGCCCTTGGACTATGACACGGGTCCATCATGGGTGCAACAAACCGCCTGCCATCCCCCGAACTCCCCGCCCAGCCTTCGCTGGGTCGGCGCTGTGGGGGACGGCTCTCATTCGACTGCCGCCGGCTCATCCGGTGGCGGGGCAACCTCCAACCAAGTCCCCGGCAGCGATGGGGCGCTGGATTTCGCCGCTCCCCAACCACGGGCGCCGTACACGGACTCGACCACGTGCCGCGCCGCACGCGCCCGGCGCATGCCGGCCGGAGTCCGCAGCCAGCCTGGCCCGGGCCCGCTTGACGCACCGCCAAGGCGGTATCGAGCGGTATCGAATGGGACCGTGCGTGCCCTAGGCGTCGACCTCCGGCCTCGTTGGGAACATCAGCGACTTCACCGTCACCGGAATGACTTCGGACGCTCCCATCGGCGATCCGATGTCCACGTAGTCCAGGTCCCCCACGTCGATGCCGTCAATGGCGATGACGTTATGCGGTATCCCAAGCTCCTCTTTCAGCATGCCACCCAGGGATTTGGCCACGTCCATGTCAAACACCAGGAACAGGGGCGTGCCGTCTTCCGCCTCGTTTCCCGCCACCGCCGCAATGCCGTCTGCCAGCCGCCGCAGCGTCTGGTAGTTCTGCTGGCCCTCCAGGGAGATGGCCAGCGCCAGGTCCGGCTGGAACGTCGGCAGGTCGAACTTGGCCAGCGCATCCCGGATGGCCCCGTCCACTTTCCCTTCCTGCTCTAGGTACGGCCGCACGACCTTCAGCCCGAACACCGGCAGCACGTCCTTGCTGTAGATGTAGCTGGTCGTCCCGCTGGCCTGCACCGTGTACTCCCCCGCCCCGATGACCGTGGCGCGGATCCCCTCGCTGGCCTCGCGCACCAGGCCCTGCCGGGGCAGCGCCGCAATCCGCTTCCGCATCTCCAGGCCCATCTGCGGCCCCACGTCGCCCCGCGGCGTCATATCGCGCTCGTACACGTACTCGGAGACCCCGCCGGAGAAGACGATGTAGTCTACGCCCTCCAGGTCCGGCGCTCCCTCTATGGCGTCCGTGATCATCAGGGTCTGGGCCAGCTGGGTCGTCGGAACGCCGTTCACAGCCTCGAAGAGCAGGTCCGCCATCAGGCTGGCGAACTCCGTCTTTCGCTCGTCCGTGATCGACTGACCCACCTCCACGGTGTGGCCGAGCTGCTTCATGATCCACCTGGCGGGCTCCTCAACCCTTGTGATGGTGTTGGAATCATCGAAGGCGATGAGCCGAGCGCCAATGTTGATGGCCGCCGTCTGAGTCACGACGCCGTCCCGGATCAGGGAGAGCTTGCATGTCCCGCCGCCCATGTCCACGTTCAACACCGTGGCCTTCTCGTCCTTGGAGAGGGTCGCCGCCCCGCAGCCATGGGCTGCCAGGAGCGCCTCGTGGTTGGGCCCCGCGCTGGCGCAGATGAACTTCCCCGAGTCCTTGGCAAAGAAGTCTATGATGGGCCTGGCGTTTTCCTTCATCAGCGCCTCGCCCGTGATCACCACGGCCCCCGTATCCACGTCCGCAGGCGTGTGCCCCGCCTTCGCGTACTCGGCGTGGATGAATTCCGTCACCCGCTCCGTATCGATCAACCGCCCCTCGATGTACGGCGTGAGCATGATGTCGGACCGGTACAGCACCTCACGCTCCGTCACCTTGAACTGCGACGAGAGCGCGGCGCCCTCTCTGCGCAGCGTCAGGCGCGAGAAGACCAGGTGCGACGTCGATGAGCCGATGTCGATGCCCACGCTCAGCAGCCTGAACATCTCCAGCCCTTCGATGTCCTCCCCTTCCTCCTCAGCCAATCCGTGACTGTGGGGGTGATCTTCGTGAAAATCGTCTTCGTCGTGCATAAAGCTCATCTACTCCTTGCGCCAAGCGGAGCGGCGCCTCGGCGCCACTCCGCCAGCAGTTTTCTCAGGGACCCCTGCGGGTGTTGTCCCTATCTCTCCTCTCCGTAGTCCCACTCGTAGTTCGGGTCCTGGTACGCTTCTTCCGGGAGCTGGCTCTTGAGGCTCCGCTTCCCCAGTTCATCCTCGAACCGCTGCCGGATCCAGGGCTCCTCGTAGGGGTACTCGATCTGGTCCCGCTCCCGGTCCTCCACGCGCTCGGCGTGGCCGGAGAACTGGGGCAGCGGGTGCAGGGCCAGGTAGCGGGCCGGCTTGTCTCCGAGGTTGAAGTGCTGGTGGAACCAGCGATTCGGCGGCACGAACATGCTCGCCTCGTGCCAGGGGACGATCACCTTCTCCTTGCCCTCCGGCCACATGATGGAGTACCCCTCGCCGTCCGGGATGACGATGACCCGCCCCGGTCCGTGGCGGTGCCCCTTCTTGTACGTCTGGGCCGGGAAGACGGACATGTGGGCGGACCACTCCGAGTTGGGGAACTGGACGGACACGACGTGGCCGCCGGCACCGCGGCCCCAGAAGGGGACCAGCTGGTCCCAGGCCTTCAAGTCAGGAAAGAAGTTGCCGTACCAGAGGGTACTGGAGCCAACGCGCCCCTGGAACTCGCGCTTGATGGCCTTGGCCTGTGCGTAGAAGTCGTCCTGGGAGAGGACGTTGGGGGGCACGAAGTCGCTGGTGAAGAAGAAGCTGGGCTCCTGGAGCGCGGACATGGCGATGGGCAGGTAGTTGGTGTGCAGCAAGCGCACGGGACGCTGCCCCTGCGCGTTGCTGAGCTGGTGCCAGTGGTGGTGCGGCAGCATGAACATGCTCCGAGTCTGCCACTCGAAGGTCCTTTTTGCCTCACCCTCCTTGCGCCAGACCGTCGTCAGCCCCCGCCCCTCCAGCACGTAGACCACCTCGTCGATGGCGAGCTTCATGGGTGGAAGCGTCTTGCCCGGCGGGATCTCGCTCACCCGGGCCTCGCAGATTCCCTCCATGCCGACCAGTTGCACAAAGGCCTGGTCGCAGTCCCGCTCGTCCCACCGCCCCAGGGGCACCTTCCTCAGGTCCTCGATGAAGTAGCCCCGATGGATGGGAATGCCAATCGACTCCATCCAGCGGTTGTAGGTGAAATCCCTGGCGCGGTTCGCCGGCGCGGGCTGCTCGGTCGTCGTCATTAGACCCCTCCTGATGCCGCTGACTGCCGCCTGGACCGGCGAGGACCCTTCACCCCTCGGTCACAGTCGGTCCTACGGAAAAAGCCCCATAGACGATAGGGCACACCGCTTCTGCCGTCAACCCGTGCGCCGGGGACCAAGGTCATGACACGGGTTGGCGGTCCCACTGGAGTCTCACCCCATGCGAGCAGAGACAGGTACACTGAAGACTGTCCATGCCCCCCAAGTAAACGAGGCGCCCCAAGGGCGCCTCGTTCGCCGTCGTCGCGAAGAAGGGTTGCGGGCTACGGCCGGCGCCCCCGGATCGCCCGTCCGCTCCCCCCACGCAGCCGCGGGTCCAGCAGGTCCCGCAGCGCGTCCCCGAACACGTTTGACCCGAAAACCGCCAGCGTCAGCACCATGCCCGGCCAGATCACCAGCCAGGGGGCCTGGTAGAAGTGGCTCATCGAATCGCTGCTCAGCATGCGCCCCCACGACGGGAACGGAGGGGGCACCCCGTAGCCAAGGAAGCTCAGCGTCGCCTCCGCGAGGATCACCGTGCCGAAGTCAATCGTTGCCAGGATGATCAGCGGCGCAAACGTATTGGGCAGCAGGTGCTGCACCATAATGCGAGGCGTCCCCGCCCCAATGGCCCGCGCCGCGTCGATGAACGGCGTCTCCTTCAGCGACAAGACCGTCCCGCGAATCACCCGCGAGTGGCTGATGCCGCTCAGTCCAAGGATGAAGATGATCGTCAGCAGCCCCGGACCCAGCAGGGACGCCAGGCTCAGCAGGATCAGCAGGAACGGCAGCGTGATCCACGTCTCCACCACGAGCCGCTGCGTGAGCGTATCCACCCGACCGCCGTACCACACCGGCACAATGCCCATCACAGCCGTTATGATGGTCCGCAGCGACACCGCTCCGGCCACCACGATCATGGACACCTGCGCCCCCACGATGATGCGGCTCAGCATGTCCCGCCCCAGATGGTCGGTTCCCAGAACGTGGGGCGCCCCCGGAGGGGCCAGGATGTTGAAGAAGTCTGGCTCGTCGTAGGCGAACGGCGCAATCAACTGTGCGAACAGGCCCACGATCAACATGGTGAGGATCACAAGCCCGCCAAAAGCGCCCAGGGGCTTCTCCTGCACCAGACGCTTGCTAAACCGCAGGAAGCCCGTCAACCACAGGGGCGCTCTCCGAGGCCGGGGAAGGACCTCCAGGACTGTCTCGCGCTGGCTCATCACGGCCTCCTATTTGTAGCTGACCCGGGGGTCAAGGAAGGAGTAGCTCAGGTCGATGAGCAGGTTCACCACGATCACCACAATGGCGTAGAGGAAGATGATGCCCTGCACCGTGCCGTAGTCGCGGAACTGGAGCGCCTCCAGCGTGTAGTGCCCCAAGCCAGGCAGGTCGAAGATCACCTCGATCACCACCGTGCCCGACAGCAGGTTCACCAGCTCCAGCCCAAGCAGCGTCACCACAGGGATCATCGCGTTCTTGCTCGCGTGCCGCACCAGCACCACCCGCTCTCGAAGCCCCTTGGCCCAGGCCGTGCGGATATAGTCCTGGCGCAGCACCTCCAGCAGCGTCCCCCGCATCATCCGCATGACCCGTGCGATGTAGTGCAGCGCCAGGATGATCGACGGCACAATCATGATCGATATGTTCTTGATTGGGTCCTCCTGGAACGTCACCCAGTCCTGGCGCGGCAGCCAGCCTAGGTATATGGCCGACAGTGTCACCACCATCACCCCGATCCAGAACGACGGCAGCGACAGTCCCAGCACAGCTATGGACCGCGTCACGTAGTCCAGGAACGACTCCTGCTTCACCGCCGCCAGTATTCCCAGGGGGACCCCAATGACAATGGTGAAGAACATGGCGAAGATCGACAGCTCTATCGTTACCGGCCAACGCCACGCAATCTCCTCCAGGATCGACGTGCGTCCCAGGACCGACTTGCCGAAGTCCAGGTGCAGGATTCCCCACAGCCACTTCACGTACGCAAGGGGCGCCGGATCGTCCAACCCCAGCAGCGCCTCTACCTTCGCCCGGTCGTAGTCCGCTCCAAGCTCGCCCTCCAGCATTGACAGGATGTCGCCGGGAATGAAGCGGTGCAGGAAGAACACCAGCAGCGACATCACAAGGATCGTGGGCAGGATCTGTACCAATCGCTTGGCGATGTACCTGTGCATTGCCCTCAACCCCCAATCCCTGTAAGATCTGCCAGCGGCTCAGTGTACCAGGAAGGCCCCGCTCGCGTCACTGCGCGCCCCCGCCATTGTACTCCCCGAGGCCCCGTTTGGGCTGCTGCTTCGCCACCCGCCCGTCTCGGAGCGCGCAGCCCGGCCCCATGTTCACCCATCCGCCCTAAACTCGGGCGCACGTGCCGCCTGCCGCCTTTTAGAGCAGGCGCGCTGGAGCGCCCTCATCCCATATGCCTACGTATGCGTCCCTGGAGCCTCTGCGGATTCACACGTGAGCGCCGCCGGCGCCTACTGAGAAGGACGCCTACGCCCTGGGCTCGCCTCCGTTGGACCAGAGCCGGGTCCCGGTGGCAAGCGCGAGGACTACGTACAGCGCGTCCACCAGCGGGAAGTAGACCAGGTGCGAAGTCACGGCCTCTCCCGTCTCGCTGTCCGGGTTCAACGTCCAGAACCACTCCCAGAAGAACAGCATGGTCAGCACGATGGCCCCGTAGTAGGTCATGCTCCCCAGGACAGCTTCGAGGGTGCTCGCCTCCCCGCTCCCAGTGCCGCGTCTTCGCACGTAGCTCGCCGCCAGGACCGCGATCACCCCGGCCGCCATGAACCAGTTGAGGACCTGCCAAGAGGGGTAGTCCGGCGACCCGTCGTGGTAGACGGGCGTCAGAATCAGGTTGAGCGCCACGGCAACCCCAGTCCCCACGAGAAAGACTGCCAGGACTCGCTTTGCCGTATTCATCGGCGTGTCACACCTCCCCTTCGAGGGTTATTCATAGCCCATTGCTGCACGTTGGCGCAGGGCAGGCGCACTGCAGCAAGCTGGGCTAGCGCTTCCCCGCGGCCTCCGGGTTCGCGCAGGCAGGCATCGGCTCCCCGAGCAGCGCCGCCACCACGTTCTCCGCCGCCATCACCGCCATCCGCCTCCGGGTGGCCACGCTCGCACTGGCGATGTGCGGCGTCAGCACCACCCCTGGCGTCCGCAGGAGCACATCGTCGAGCGGGACCGGCTCCTGCTCCATCACGTCCAGGGCCGCGCCCGCGATGACCCCCGCCTCCAACGCTTCCACCAGCGCCTGCTGGTCCACCAGGGCCCCCCGCGACGTGTTCACCAGGACCGCGTGCCGGCGCATCATCCGCAGCTCCTCCCGGCCGATCAGGTGATACGTCTCCGGCGACTGCGGCGCGTGGATGCTCACGAAGTCGGAGCCGCGCAGCAGCGTCGCGAGATCAGGGGCGAAGCGCACGCCGTGCGCCGCTTCGGCTTCGGGCCGGCGGCGCCGCTGGTAGTACAGCACCTCCATCTCGAAGGCCCTGGCCCGCTTCGCCACCTCCAGGCCAATGCCTCCCAGCCCCACAATGCCCAGCGTCGCACCGTGCAGGTCCCGCCCCAACATCGCCTGGGGGTGCCACACCTTCCACGAGCCGTCCCTGGCGTACCCGTCCCCCTCCACCACCCGCCGCGCCGCCGCCAGCAGCAGCCCAATCGTCAGCTCCGCGCACGTCTTCGCAAGGACCCCGGGCGTGCTGCCCACCAGCACCCCACGAGCCGTGCATGCCGCAACGTCCACGTTGTCCAGCCCTGTCGCCATGTTGCTCACCACCGACAGCCCGGGCGAACGCGCCAGCAGCTCCTCGTCGACCCGGTCCGTCAGCATCGTCAGCAGGCCCGCGCACTCCCCCGCCTTCGCCAGCAGCACCTCCCGGGGCGGCGGATGAAAGTCCTCCCACACCGTCACCAGCGCGTGCCCCTCCAAGAGGTCGAGCGCAGCCTGATCGATGCGCCGCGTCACGAATACCTGCGGCCTCGTCCCAGAGTCCATCATGCCTTCCCAGAGAACAGTTGGGCATATTCTAGCGTATCGGGGACCTGCCGCTCGGGCCCCCGCAAGCTCCACCGCTCGAGTACTCCTTGAGGAGAGGGCGCCGTTGCGCTACCCTGAAGGAGAACTCGCTCCCGCCAGGCCCTTGGAGCGCATCGGAGGAAACGTGACCCAGGAGATCATCAAGGCGAAGGAAGTCATCGTCACGCCGGAGGCCATCACCATCCACTGGGAGGACGGCCGCATCTGCGTCTACGAGCACCGCTTCCTGCGCCTCAACTGCCGGTGCGCCGGCTGCGTCGGCGAGTGGCCGAACCGCGCCCAGATCGACCCCAGCACCGTTCCCGACGATGTCCAGGCCCTCGACCACCAGATCATTGGCAGCTACGCCGTCCAGTTCCTCTGGACTGACACCCACTACACGGGGATCTATCCCTACACTGTCCTCCGGGAGCTGTGCCCGTAGGGTCCGCCCTCGGCACCCCAGTCCTCCCCGCCCCCCCCTCCAAACCCAACGTCATTCCCGCGAAAGCGGGAATCCACGGGTGGCGGCGTGGCGCGGCATCCCCTCCCCTCAACCCTCCCCCTACAAAGCCCGTCGCGCCAGCGACCCCCAGCACCCCACGGTCCGTGCTGTCGGGAGCCGCTGTGTCTTCCCACCCTTCAATCGGGGTCCCGCGAATTCTCAGCAACTAGCGGCCAGCCTCCCCGCACCAGCACCTTCACGTCCGTCCCGTCACGCGCCATCGTGAACAGGGCGGCGCTGCCCTCGGTGTGGGGGTTCATATCGCCGGAGATGTTTACGGAGTAGAGATTGCCGGGAGACCGGACAGCTATCCTCGACCCGTCCGGGGACCAGGCCGCATGGGGACGGCCCTCCTCCAGAATCAACCCCGCCGGCGATTGCCCGATGGGATTGCCGTCCAGGTCTACCACGCAGACCCCGACCTCGCAGACGTACAGGATGTGCGTGCCGTCCGGAGACCAGGACACCGGGCTAAGAGACCCCCATCCGAAGCGGCCAACCGCAGAGTCGTCGGGGAAGGAGGTCTCGCGATCGGTGATCTTGATGATCCTGCGCGAGTCCGACCCGTCTGCGGCGATGGTGAAGAGGACCACGTCCTCACCCGCTACTCTGGCCACCGCGAGGCGCCGGCCGTCCGGAGACCAGGATGCCGCTCCCGTGTTCTCCGATATCCTGCTTAGCCTAGAATCACTGATGCGCACGACGTACAGTGTCGATGAAACTCGGTAAGGCCACTCATACCCACCATCGCTTGGTGGATCGTAGCCGAAGAACGCTATACGTTCACCGTCAGGCGACCACACGGGAGGAATAGAGGGGATGTCTAGGGACTTCATAGCCACCCCGCGCGGATGGTCAGACCCATCGCCCCGCATGACTTTCAGTCGGCTCAGAGAATCATCCCCAGACAGGAAGGCGACGTAGGTCATATCAGGCGACCACATGGGATAGTGGTCGATGGAGCCGTTTTCGGTAAGGCGCTCGGGGGCTGAACTGTCGAGCGCCACCGAGGCGATCTCATAGTTGTACTTCCGTCGTTCCGAACGCCAGTCAGCCGCACTTGTGTCGATGTCGCCCGTCGGGTACTCGCATGAGGAGTAGACGATCCGGGCGCCGTCCGGTGACAGATCAGTGCGGAACCCATAGTCGAACCAAAGTGGTGGGTTCGCATCGTCGTTGTACCAATGTCCTGGGTTCGCATCGACAACCGTGTCCAACCGGGTACCCTCGACGTCCACCATCATCACCCTCGATCCGTCGTCGAAGACGATGTGCGACCCCTGCGGGGTCCACTCGACGAATCTCCCATGCGGCCCAACAACATAGGGGTTTCTGAAGGTCTGCGGCCCACACGGAAAACTTGGAGCCTCGGGCGTCCCCCCTGTCTCGATTCTTGCCTGTTGCGTGTCGCCATTTGTCGGTTCTCCTTGACAACCGGCCACGCCGACCAAGAGAACCAGTGCCGCCACCGCGAAGGCCGTCCATATCAACAGAGGCACCGTCCTTCTCCCATAAGCCAGCGGAGTCACCTAAGTCTCCAATCGCCCACCCTGTCTTTCCCGCACCCACCCACCGTCATTTCCGCGCAGGCGGGAATCCAGGGTGGCAGGGCAGTGTGGGGCATCCCCCTACAAAGCCGTCGCGCAGCGACCGCCGCCACACGGTCCCTACCCCTGCCGCTCCAGCTCCCGCCACAGCCTGTAGAAATGGTTCAGCGGCCCGTGCCCGCCGCCCATCGGGAAGGCGCCGCGCAGCGCGTACGTCACGTACCGCTTTGCTCCGGCCACCGCCTCGCGCGGACTCCGCCCCCGAGCCAGGTACGCCGCCACCGCCGACGCGAACGTGCACCCGGTCCCATGCGTGCTGCTCGTCTCCACCCGCGCCGCCGACACCTCGAAGTAGTCCACGCCGTCGTAGTACACGTCCACCGCCGGCCCTTCCAGATGTCCGCCCTTCACGACCGCGCCTCGTGCGCCCATTCCGTGCACAAGCTCCCGCGCCGCCTGCCTCGCCCCCGCCACCGACGTGACCGCTAGCCCCGTTAGCGTCTCCGCCTCCGGCACATTGGGCGTCACCACCGCCGCCAGCGGGATGAGCGCCGAACGCATCGCCTCCACCGCTTCCTCCTTCAGCAGCCGGTCGCCGCCCTTAGCCACCATCACCGGGTCAACCACGAGCCGATGGGCCAAGTCGTGCTGCCGCAGCTTCTCCACTACTGCGTGGATGATTCTCGACGACGAGAGCATCCCGGTCTTGACGGCGTCGGCGCCGATATCCGCCGCGATGGCGTCGATCTGCGCCCCCACCATCGCGGGCGGCAACTCGTGCACCGCCGTGACCCCCAGCGTGTTCTGCGCCGTAATAGCCGTCAGCGCCGACGTCCCGTACACCCCCAGGGCGGCAAAGGTCTTCAGGTCCGCCTGGATCCCCGCGCCGCCGCCTGAGTCCGACCCTGCGATCGTCATTGCGCGCGCGCGCCTGCTCGTTACCACTTCCTCGTCCTTTCCTCGGTCTCGTCGGCAGAAGAGTCTCCGGAAGGGGTCTGGGGAAACCTCCTTCCAAAGAGGTCGCCCCAGTGCCCGTCTCATCGTACCCGGGCAGCCGGACCCACGCCGGCGGGAGCTGGCGAAAGCGCCATACGTGCGAACGTGGGTCTAACGCAGGTTCGCTACGTGCACCGTAACGATGTCCACGCCGTGATACTTCTGGTGCCGCACCGAAGACGCGTAGTGCCGCAACAGGCGGAATGATATCTCCCGATCGTCCTCTATGTCCGGCGATTCTCCCAGATACGCCAGACGGTCCTCCAAGTTTTCCGTCCCCGACGCCGAGACAAACTCCAACTCCGCCGCGCGGACGTCGAGACGGGCGCTGACTACCAAGCGCCGTCCTCCTTCGGCTGAGTCGTCGCCTTCTTCCGATAGCAGGCTCAACAGCGTCTCCTCGCCAACCAACGCCAACCGGCCCGTCGAAGCAGCGTTCCATCCGGCCTTGGTCCCGATGCCGCGGAGAAACTCATCTATCGTTGGCAAAGCGGCCCTGTCCAGCGCAACTTGCAGACGCCTGCGCCTGGGCGTCGTCATCTCCATGAACAGCATCAGTACGATCGCGACAATGGCGCCCGACGTCATGCCGTTTCCAAGCAACACGCCCAGGAACCCGTCTCCGAGCGCGTCGGCAAAGATCAGCTTGCTCTGGAAGCCGACACCGAGCCAGAACGACAACCCCGTAACGGTGGCCTTCCTGTGATCGACGCCTTCGTGGACGATGATCCTCATACCCTGCACGAAGAGCAGCGCCAGGAGCACGATGAGGTAGGCGCTCGCCACCGGGCCGGGAATAGCGATCAGCAGGCCCGCAACCTTGGGGAAGAACGCCAGCACCATGAAGATGACGCCGATGACCATGCCCACGCGCCGTGCGGCGATTCCCGTGACGTCTGCCAGCGACACGCTGGTCGAGTAGGTCGTATTGGGCAGTGTTCCTGCGATGCCGGATAGCAGATTGCCCACTCCGTCAGCGTTGAGCGCACCCTGCACCACGCGGAAATCGGTCGCCCGCGGTGTGCGCTGGGAGACGCGCTGAATGGCTACTCCGTCGCCAATGGTCTCTATGGCGCCCACCAGGGTGACCACCACGAACGCAGGCAGGAGCGCCCAGAACTTTGCATCCGGGGTCAGGTCGAATCCCGGCCACGCGTCCAGGGGAGCGCCCACCCAGGGCGCTCCCAGCACATGCTCCGTGTCGTACAGCCCGAAGAGGGCCCCGACTGAACAGCCCACCACTATTCCGATGAGCGGCGACCATAGCCGCAACGCCGGCGGGGCGCGCAGTATAAGCGCCGCGATGACCACCAGAGTAGCCACAGCCGTTGCCGGAGCAGCAGCCGGCGATGCGCCGTCCGGCACGTCCTTGAGCGAATCAAAAACGATCGGCATCACCGTGACGGGTATCAGCATGATCACGGTCCCGGAGACGGCCGGCGTGAATATCCGGCGCAGCAGCGATAGCCGCGCTGCCAGGGCGAACTGAAACAGGGACGACACGACGATGAGGCTCGCCATCATGGTCGGGCCGCCCTCCATCAGGGCCGCGACGCAGACCGCGATGAAGGCGCCGGACGTGCCCATGATGAGCACATGCCCAGCGCCGACCCGCCCTACGCGGGCAGCCTGGAGGACGGTCGTGGCTCCAGCGATCAGCAACGCCGCAAAGACAGCCCACGATATGTAGCCGTCGGGCTGCGCGGCAATCCGGGCCACGATGACCACGGTCAAGACCACGGGCGCCACGATGATCATGGCAGCCTGAAAACCGGCGCCAATGACCACCAAGAAGGGGGGACGCTCATCCGGTTCGTAGCGGACGTTCGAGTCTACGCGCGCCGCAGCCAACGGTCACACCTCAACATAGCAATCCGGCAGCGGTCCCTCATCGCTCCTTGGGAGGCTCGACGCGGACCGTGATGATGTCGGTATCGTAAAACTGCTGATGCCGTACGGACGAGGCGAAGCTCCGCAGCAGCAGAAGCGAGAGCTCATGCTCAACCGGAGTTTCCGAGTCGTATTGCTGGAGCTGCCGGACCTGGTCCTCGATGTTCTCTCCGTTTCCTCCGCCGATGAACTCCAAATCCGCAACAGGACCATCGCTGGACGCCAGAACGACCAATCGCCGTTCGTCCCGCGTATCGCCCTTCCCTTCCAGGTCCAGGGGCGCCAGCGTCAGGAGAGTCTCTTCCGCAACTGCGCTCAGCCGGTCCTTCATCTCGGTGTTCCACCCTCTGCGCGCGGCGAACTTGGCCATGAACTCATTGAGGCCCGGCAGGGCGTCGACGTGGAGCTGCGACTGAAAGCGCATACGCCGCGGGTTGGTAAACTCCAGATAGAGAATCAGCACAATTGCCGCCAATCCCCCGGTCGTTATACCACTCTTGAGCAGCGCGTCCAATACCGGCCCCAGGTTTGGCAGCGTGAACAGCCCAAACTGGAAAGCGGCGCCGATCCAGAAGCACACCCCCGCAGCGACAACCTTCTGACTGTTCTGCTCGGTCTGGATGACTGCCCGCGAGCCCTCTACAAACAGGGTTGCGGTCACCACGATAAGGTACCCCGCCATGACGGGACCCGGTATGGCGCCGAACAACGCGGATACCTTGGGCAGGAAGGCCAGCACGAGGAACATGCCGCCGATGCCGTATCCAACCCTGCGAGCAGCGACACCGGTAATCCGCGTGAACGCGACGATTCCCGGATGGATGAGGTTGGGAACCGCGCCCAACATGCCGGCCATCAGATTGGTCACGCCGGCGCCCGCAAGCGCCCCCTGCACCTGTCGAAAGTCGACGGCCCGGTCCTGGCGCCACGAGACCCGCTGCAGAGCAATGGCTTCCCCGTTCGCCTGAATAGAGAAGATCACGCCAAGGAACAGAAACGACGGAAGCAGTGTCCAGAATGGGATGTCGAAGTCGAACCCCAACCCCGGCCAATCACTCGGAAGCCCCACCCAGGGAGCACGCGTCACCGCCGAGATGTCGTAGATTCCCAGGGCTGCGGCGACTATGCAGCCGGCGACTATCCCAATCACAGGCCCCCAGAGACGCAAGACCGCCGAGCTGCGGAGGGTGAGCGCGGCGACGATGATCAGGGTCGCCAACGCCGTGAGGGGCGCTGCCACGGGCTCGACTTCCGATGCGCGGTCCAACAGAGCGAAGACGACGGAAGCCAGGGTGATGGAGAGTATCATCATCACCGTGCCGCCCACGGTTGGCGTGACGATTCTCCTCAGAATGAACAGCCACTTGGAGATAACGAGCTGAGTCGCCGCCGTGACGAGGACAAGGGTTGTCAGCGTTCCCGGCCCCCCGTCAACCACCGCCGTTATACAGAACGGGATGGAAACGGCGGCCGTGAACATGGGCAGAACGGCTCCGGCTCCAACCGGACCGACCTTCCGCACCTGCAGCAGCGTGGCCACGCCCACAACCACCAGAGATGCGAAGATCATCCACACCATGTAGGAATCATCGCTTCCTGATTCCCTGGCCACTATCACCGGCGTGACCAGCAGGGTGGCGGAAGCGATCAGGCTGAACTGTAGGCCGAAACTGAGAGTGGCCAGGAAGGGCGGACTCTCGTGAACCTCGTAACGGGGGTTCTGAGAAGCGGTTGCCTCCACTATGGTCTCCCCGAATCCCAACGCGTGGCAGGCTTGGAGCCGCTGTACACGATACCATACTGGAGTCGGTGGGTTATGTTGTGAGCCTCCCGCGGTCCACTACCAGACCATTGGGATAGAACATCATAGGTGGCGGCAATACCACTGGTGCCCACAAGCCTCTAGCGTGCAGACGCGGTGGCTCCTCCGACTGGTCGTTCCACGCGGTGGTATACGTCGTCCCGCTGCTGTAGGCGCTCACCTGGAACTGGTACTGCTTCCCGCACAGCAGCCCGTCCACCGTCTAGTAGCCGAAGTCGCCCTCCCGGCACTCCACCCGATACGTGCCGGTGTTGGCCACGGCGCCCCAGCTCAGGGGCACGCTGCCCTCCCCCACCGTCCCCGCCATGGGCGCATCCGGCGCCGGCGGGCAGTACAGTAGGTTTAGCGAGCTCAGGTCGTTGGTCGTTACGTCCTTCAGGGCTGAGGGTATGCAGCCCGTGAGGGAGTTGCCCGAGAGTCTGAGCTCCTCCAGGTTCGACAGCCCGCCCAGCTCCCTCGGTATCTCCCCTGTCAGCGAGTTCGAGCTCAGGTCCAGGTGGGTCAGCTCGAAGAGGGTCCCCAGCCCCGCCGGGATGCTCCCCGTCAGGCTCTCGCTTGGCAGGACCACCTTCGTCACCCTGCTAGGGGTGCCCCCGGTGGTGATCCCGTCCCAGCTGGAGATAGCGGTGTCGACACTCCAGTTCAGCGTCGCCGTGCCTCGCAGCGTGTCCTTCGCCGCCAGCAGCGTCATGCAGTCGCGCATGAGGCCGGAGTTGTTGGCCTGGTCCGGCACGGCGAGGCCGCACGGCGGCGGCGGTTGTCCCGGCGGGCCGTCGGGATGCGAAGTAGCACCTATGTCGATGTAGTACTGGTGCAATGTGGTTGCATTTGTAACCAGCATGGGATAGGTAGGGTCTGCCCCAACGCGCCCGCCATAGTCGGCGACCCGGGCTTGATTGGCGACGATTACCGCTTGGGTGGAGGCGGGTAACTCCATTTCAAGCCGTGAGAGATACGTCTCGTAATTGTCGGTCTTGTTCTTGAAATAGTCCCTGGCAGGATGGACTGCAATCACCGTGTCGTCCTCCCGCTGTTGAACATCCCACGTCTGAAAGATTTGCCACGCTTCCACGGACACATCAAATGCGGGTCCAACGAACATGATCTCTTCCCGTCCCGCGATCCCGCCTGCCGGAACGTCTACCCTATCGTGGTATCCACCTTCAACAAACACACGTTCAGCAAAGCTTCGCGACTCTTCTATGACGTCCTGATCCGCATGCATCCAATAGTGAAGTTCTTCGATCACAACCGTCAAGGTTGGCGGCCCGGAGCCAAGAATGTAGGCGTTGGCGCGGACATCCGCATAGCACGTAATGAGTCCAAGGCCCGTATCGATTGTCCAATCATTCAAACCAGTGTAAGAAGGAGCGCGTTGGGTGTTTTTCGCTATGCACCGCACGGTGTTTGGCAGATAGGTGCCACGCACCACCACATGGGCGACGTGGGTTCCTGCTGCCCGCTCCGCACCCAAGAAGAACCGTATACTCCAAGGTTCAGAACCAAAGTCTATGGACTCACCATGATGGCTGGTGACCTTAACAGCACCAGGTGCGCACGGGTCCGCCATAGACCCATCCACGGGCGTACACGGGGATATCTCCTCCGTGAGGTACTCAGGCGAAAGTGTGGGCAGAGAGGGAGACAAAACAGGGATCGTGTGCGCGTCGTCTTCCATAGGCGTGGCTTGGGGTGATTCGCAGGCGGCGAGGAGCGACAGCACGGCGAGCAGGAGGGCAATCTGGACGATACGAGCGGGTATGGTTGTCCTCCGGGGGATCAGGGATGGGCGCGGACGACATCGCCTGAGCGGAGGCCCCGGGAGCGCCTGAATAGCTGGGCACTTTCGCCGGACCTCGACACCCTTGGCACAGGTCTAGCCGGCCGTCAATCCCGTCAGCTTGCTGCCAACGTTCTCCGCCTCCAACGACAGCCTCTCCCACTCCTGCCAGAGGGACTGCGCCTCCTCTTTGAGTACACGGTACTGCTCTCCTGAGGCGGCAATCTGAGCCCGATCGTCAAACAAGTTGGGGCTGGAGAACAGAGCCTCCAGCTCCGCTATGCGAGTCTCGTGGTCAGACAGAGAAACGGTTATCTTATCCATCCGTGTCGCGAGTGTGCGGGCCTCTTTGCTAAGCGACCGGCGCTGCAGCTCCTCGGGGCTGGTTGGCTTACCGGAACGGTTCATAGTCCGGCCTTGTCCTGAAGCACGGGCGGCCGTCCCGTTGGCGGTTGAATTGGCGCTCCTCTTACTGGTCGCAGACTGCTTTCGGTGGAGATAACTATCGTAGTCTCCGGGGAAAACCGTGGGCAGGCCGCCATCTATCTCGACAATCTTGTTCGCAACCTGGCGTATGAGAGTCCGGTCGTGGGTTATGAAACAGATAGTGCCCCGATAATCGCCAAGGGCGTCCGCGAGAATCTCCCTGGAAGCGATGTCAAGGTGGTTGGTCGGCTCATCCATGAGGAGCAGGTTGGTCGGCTGGAGGAGCAGCTTGGCCAGGGCTACCCGGGCCTTTTCACCGCCGGACAGCACGGAAATAGGCTTGCGGACATCGTCGCCGCTGAACAGGAAGCCGCCGAGGGTGGTCCGCAGGTTCTGCTCCGACTCCATTGGCGCCGCCTGTTGTAACTCCTCAAGGAGTGTGTTGTTTGGGTTGAGGAGTTCAAGCACGTGCTGTGCGTAATAGGTTGTGACGACGTTATGGCCGGTCTTTCTTTCCCCTTCATCAAATGGAATGACGCCTGCGAGTATCTTCAACATCGTGGTCTTCCCGGCGCCGTTCGCTCCGACTAATGCAGCACGGTCGCCGCGCGAAAGCGCCAGGTCTACGCCCCGGAAGACCATGTTGTCGCCGTAAGACTTGCTTATGTTGGTCAGCGATATGACCTCGGAACCGCTGCGCGGGGGCTCTGGGAACGAGTAGCGGACCTTCTTAGTCGCCCTTGGCAATTTGATGGTCTGTATTTTTTCGATTTGCTTCAAACGGCTTTGCACCTGGGTGGCCTTCGTTGCTTTGGAGCGAAAACGGTCCACAAACCGCATTTGCCTCTGAATCTCGCGCCCCTGGCCGGCGGCTGCCGCCCGCTTGATCTGAAGAGAGCGCTCGCGTGCAAGCAGGTAGTCGTCATAGTTGCCCCGAAGATGCACCACCTCGTCCGGCTCAATGGCAAGAACCCGGGTTGCGACCTGGTTCAGAAATGCGCGGTCGTGAGATGTGACGAGAACGCCGCCCTGAAAAGCGGTCAAGTGCTTCTCAAACCACAAGTTTGCGTCAAGGTCAAGGTGGTTGGTTGGCTCGTCAAGGAGCAATAGGTTGGGCTTCCTGAACAGCATACCCGCAAGGCTTGCCCGCATGGCCCAGCCACCGCTGAACTCACTCATGGGGCGGAGAAAGTCGCCCTGCTTAAAGCCAAGGCCTGAGAGGATCGCCTTGGCCTCGTGGTCGCGGTCGTCTCCTCCAGCGGCCTCCAACGCCGTATCGAGCTTGCTGAGGCGGTCCAGCAGATAGCGCTGGCGCACGGGGTCGGCCTCCGACGACAGTGCGTCCCATGTGGCCGCAATCTCGCCGACGAGAGCATTCACCTCGGAGCCTGCGCCCACCACCTCTTGCAGCAGAGACTTGCCGGTAAACGACGGGAGCTCCTGCTTCAGATAGCCGATAGTAACGTGGCGCAGCTTGGATATGCTCCCTGTTTGCGGGGCGGTATCGCCTGTCAGGATGTCCATGAGGGTGGTCTTCCCGGAGCCGTTTGGGCCAATCAGGGCAATACGGTCCCCGGCGGCTACGCTAAATGTAAGCCCGCTGAACAGGGTCGTGTCGGAGTAGGCTTTGCTGATATCAGAAGCAGTTAACATATCGTTCTGTTCGAACTATCACCCTATCCGCAGGATGCAATCGCAGGAGCCAGGCGGTGTGGCGCCGGTCGCCCTCCCGCACGTCCTGGTGAGTCTAAGTGTACTGTACTGGGCCTGTCCCATAAAGGGGAAACGGTGGCTAGGAAGGAAGAACTGGGGAGGGCCATGGTCCCTGCTGCCCACTCCTTGGGGCGAGAGTTCACCGCGAGGGGTGAGGGAAAGCTCGACGTCCAAGGACTTGCTATCCATCGTGCCCTCGGGCTGGCGGGCCGTGCAGGGTCCGTTTGGCTTACCTGCGCTCGTAATCGTTAGCCTCCACCAGAGGCGGTTGCAGCTTTGTGTCGTCGAGGTCTCGCTTGATCGCTAACCATCAGATCCATCCTTCCGGTGCCCGCTAAGCTGGTCGTAGCTACCCTCCACCTGACGGGAATGGGTCCTCCTGGCTAATGAATGCCTGCGACTCCCGGAAGGACATGCCCCGTTTGGCCTTGTCTCCCCAGAGGTCCTTGATGTGAGTGATCACCGCTATTATCTCTTCGTGGCTGAGCCGGTCACCAAATGCCGGCATCGCGCTCTTGAAGCTCGGAAAGCTGGGGTCTTCAGCGATCTTCCCGCCCTGGCTGACAATGCGGTACAGGAGGCCGTCCCCATGATGCCAGGTGTGCCCGTCACCATTCAGCGGCGGCGGTGGCAGGGTGCCGTCGTCCTTCCTGATATGCCAGTCCGGTTGCCCCTCGCCGCCGACTCCGTGACAGGCAGCGCAATTTGAAGCAAATAGCTCACGGCCTTCTGGACCAGCTTGCATAGTGGGGACGCCGCCGGGTGTCGCGATGTCTTCGCCGGGAGAAGGCGAGCACGCGGTCAGCAGGACGGACGCGAGTAGCATTGCGGCGGCGGTGGCAGCCCAACCGACAACCCTCACACCCATGGGGCGGACGTATCGAACTCTTGGCAAGGTCTCCTCCTGTTGACCCGAGCGCAGCATCCTCAGTCGTTGAGCGAACACGTTGGGGACATAGCTTTGAACTCGGCTCAGCACACGGTCGAAAAAGCATCGCCCTCAAAGATGCCGTTAGCGCGCTGCATCTGCCGGACGTAGCGGATGATATTCTCCACGTCATCAGATGAGGCGTCGGCTACCGGGGGCATATCCCCAGAGACCCAGTGGTGTTGCTTCACTCCCTGATTGACCGCGTTGAGAATGCTGAAGTCCGGGTGACGGCCGAGGTGGCAGACTCTGGCGATCAGAGGCGGACCTTGGGTGGTCCTGACTGTACCCCGAGATTAGTATCACTGGCTAGTAGAGTCCAGCCATATGAGGGAAGTGCATTAGTTCCCGGTTCCATTCAGGTGGTCATGGCAACTCTTGACATTCAGGCCCGCGTCTTAGCGGTTTACTCGAATCTTGGCCTCTTCTTCAGTTAGGCTGTGCTCCATCGCGAGGGTGTCCAAGGGGCTGGCGGTACGTATACCGAGACTTCCCAGCTTGCGCGCCCCTACCAAGTGCATCGGATTCGGCTATCATGGGTGTGTGACCCCGGCCACCATGCACCCTCCCCCGCTGGAGGCGGCCATAGAGTGCCCGAATTGCCATCACGCCAATGAGGCGGACAGCCTCTTCTGCACCAGCTGCGGGGCGTTCCTCTCCGGGCAGGCGCTCCCGAACGCAGACGAGCCCCAGGCCGGTGCGCCCGTGGAGGAGCAGTTGCGCTCCCTGCGGGATGAGGTCCGCTCGGTCCAGGAGCGGTACGGCCAGAGCATAGCGCGCCTGCAGGACCGCGTCACTGCCCTCGAGGCCATGGCAGGTTCGCTCGCGCCCCGCTCCGGACCCGCGCAGGCGGCGCCCGCGCAGCCCGTCAGCGCCGCGCCGTCGGCGACGCCTGCCTCCGCCCAAGCGCCGCCTCCGCCTTCCGACAGCCTCCTGGCGGCGGTGCGAGAGTGGAAGTGGGAGCAGATCGTGGGGGGCAACTGGCTCGCCCGCGTTGGCGTCCTCGCGCTCATCATTGGCGTCGCCTTCTTCCTCAAGCTGGCCATCGACAACGACTGGATCGGCCCCACGGGGCAGGTTGCCCTGGGCATAGCCGTCGGGGTGGCACTACTTGCGGCGGGCGAGTACTGGCAGCGCAGGTACGCCATCTTTGCCCAGGCCCTCAGCGGCGGCGGCATCGGCATCCTCTACCTGTCCATCTTCGCCGCCCACTCCACCTTTGGCCTCATCGACGTCTACCTCGCCACGGGCATCCTGCTCCTCATCAGCGTAACAGCGGCGGCCATCGCGATTCGCTACGAGTCCCGGGCCCTGGCGATCATCGGCATCCTTGGCGCATTCTCCGCGCCCTTCATCCTGGGCGCGTTCTCATCATCCTCCGTCGGCGACCTTGCCCGCACCGACACAGGCATCGACCTGCTCGCCTACATCATCGCGGTGGATGTCGGCGTGCTCGCGCTCTCCGCCTTCCGCAACTGGCGGTGGATGGTCCTGCTCGGCTGGGCTGGTTCCCTACTGGCCTACGGCGGTTGGTACGAGCAGTTTGGCGGCGACGCTGGCCTCCTGACGGCGCAGCTCAGTCTCACCCTCATATTCCTGACCTTTGTGGGCGCCACGACTCTGTACCACGTCATGCTGCGCCGCCCTCCCGGGGCGACGGACCGTGTGTTCATGACGGTCAACGCGCTCTCCTACTTCGCCATCAGCTACGGCATCATGTCGGAAGACCTCGAGCTCTGGATGGGCGCGTTCGCGCTGGTCATGGCCCTCTTCTACGGCGGCCTTGCCTATGCGGCCCTGCGCCGCAGCGAGGAGAACGCCCTGCTCAGCTTCTTCGCCCTCGGCATTGCCCTCGTGTTCCTGACGGTGGCCGTTCCCGTGCAGCTCGGGGACGCCGCCTGGACCACCGTCGCGTGGGCGGCCCAGGGCGCCGTGCTCATGTGGCTGGCCTTCCAGGTCCGTATGCCCCAGGTGCGCATCTTCGGCTACGCGGCCTTCGGCCTTGTGGCCGTGCGCCTCTTCATGTTCGACACGGACGTTGACTTGGGGACCTACGACGTGCTCCTAAACGAACGGGTGCTGGCCTTCGTTCCCAGCATCGCTGCCATGTACGTGACCGCGTACCTGTGCTGGCGTTACCGCGGGGACCTCGCTGCTTGGGAAGCGTCGCTGGCGTCGGTCTACCCGGTCTTCCTGGCGGCGGCCGGCTTCTTCACCCTGTGGATGCTGGGCTGGGAGATCATCTCGGGGTTCGACAAGCAGATTAGTGCGCTCACCGATGAAGAGTTCCGCCGGGGCGTGGACAGCTGGCTGCGCAACGCCCAGAACCTCTCCATCACCGCGCTCCTGGCCTTCTACGCAGCCGCCATGCTGGCGGTGGGCATCATCGGCAAATCGCGAATGGTGCGCCTTGCCGCCCTTGCCCTGCTGCTGATACCTATAGCCAAGGTCTTCGCCTACGACGTCTTCATCTTGGAGGGCGTGTACCGCATCGCGGCCTTCATCGGCCTGGGCTTGATGCTCGTGCTTGGCGGCTATGTCTACCAGCGCTTCCGCAAGACCATCAGGGGATACCTCATTGAGGGCTAGTCTGCGCCGCTTCGCCCCAATCGCCGCCGCTGCCGCCATTGCGTTCGCCGCCGTCCCCGCCATCGCCGCGGCCGACTTCGCGCTGGCCGACTGGCCCTACGCCAAGGAGGTCCGGACCCCGCCGGGGACGCAGGAGGACCTGGTTGAGCTGCACCCCGACGCCCAGCTCTACGACGGGTCGGCCCCGGGGCTGACCGACCTGCGCATCATAGCCGGGGACAGCCGCGAAACCCCCTACAAGCTGGAGGTGCGCCGCGGCTCAATCGTGCAGCGGGACGTGCCCGTGACCATCCGTGACCTGGGGTACGTGCAGGACCGGTACAACACCTTCACGGCTGCTCTTGCCCTGGAAGAAGGCGCGGTCCACAACAAGGTGAACATTGAGACAGCCTCCGTCAACTTCCAGCGCACTGCCGTGGTGGAGACCAGCAACGACGAACGGACTTGGGCTCAGGTTGCGGAGGGCGCCGTCCACGACTTCCGCCTCACGGACACCGAGGCGACAAGCCGCAACACGTCAGTCGGTTACCCGGACTCCACCGCGCGCTACCTCCGCGTCCGCGTCCTCGACGACGGCAACGGCCCGCTGACCATCACCGGCGCCCACGTATCCGCCACCCAGGCGGAGCCGAGGCGCGAGGTCTCATGGCCCGCCTCCATCACGGACATCAGCCGGGGCGAGGGCCAACAGACCACCCTCGTGGAGCTGGACCTGAACGCGTCGGGCATCCCGACGGACCGGATCGCCGTCTCGGTGGACGACGTGAACTTCAACCGCGACGTCACGCTGGAGGCAAGCGGCGACGGCGAGACCTGGCGCACGGTGGAGCCGGGGGCCGGCATCCTCGCCTACGATACGCCCCGGTTCACCGGCGCGAGCCTGAGCTTCACCTACCCGGAGAGCGCGGAACGCTACCTCAGGATCGTCATCCACGACGCCGACAGCCCCCCGCTGACGGTGACCGGCGTGCAGGTATGGGGCGCCCAGCGCAGAGTGCTCTTCTTCGCCAGGCCGGGCGAGGCGTACAAGGCCTACTACGGCAACCCGGATGCCCTGCGGCCCACCTACGACATAGACCGGCTGTTGAGCTTTCTGGACACCGAGGACCTGTCCGTGGCCGGCCTGGGGCCGCAGACGGACAACCCGATGTACGTGGCGCAGCGCCCGCCCGTCTCGGAGCGTTTCCCGTGGCTGCTGCCGTCGGCCCTCGTCTTGGCCGGCCTAGTGGTGGGCGGCATCCTGCTCAACGTGCTCCGCCAGGCGCGCAAAGCGCTCCCGCCCGCAGACGACTAGCGCCCCCCCAGGTCCCGCTCACGGTGAGCCTGTCAAACCAGATGAGCCTGGAGGGTCCCGGGGGCCGCCACCCCCGCGCAAGCCTTCCCCTCATTCCCCCTGCTATAATCCATCCAACCGTAGGAAGGACGCGCGCCATGCCGCTGGACGACCTGTTCACCCTCATTCACGAACTCCGGGAGCGCATGGACACCCACGGCGCCGCGCTCCGCCAGAGCGAGGCCCTCACCCGCTACGCGCTCATCGACCCTCTGTTGCGCGCGCTCGGCTGGAACACCGCGGACCCCGCCCTCGTGGTCCCCGAGTACAGGTCGGGCAGCGGCTCGGCGGACTACGCCCTCCTCGGCAACGGCAAACCCCTCATGATGGTCGAGGCCAAGAAGCTCGACACGCCCCTCAGGGACGTGGTCGGGCAGGGGATCCAATACTGTCTCATTCAGGGCACCGCCCACTTCTCCGTGACCGACGGCAGACGTTGGGAGATCTACGAGACACACAGACCCGTCCCCATCGACGACAAGCGAATTGCCTCCTTCGACCTGAAGGGGCAGGACCCCGCGGAGGTAGCCCTGCAGGCGCTGGCGCTCTGGAGGCCCGGCGTACAAGCAGGCAACGTCGTCCCCGGCCACCCTCCGGTCATCGTACCGCCTGTTGTCAGACCGGATCCTCCGCCCCCACCTCCGGGTGAATGGCAGCCGCTATCGGAGCTGAACCCTCAGACAGGTTCCGCTCCGCCGACGGCAATCCGGTTCCCCGACAATTCGACCACCTCGGCCAAGGCATGGAATTCCGTACTGGTCGAAACGGTGCGATGGCTCATAAACGGCAACCACCTCAATACAACCCACTGCCCTATTGGGGTGGGGAACGGAAGAAGATACACGGTGGCTGCCACGCCCGTTCATTCGAACGGGCACCAGTTCGTCAGGGGCGTACAGGTCGGTCCGCTGCATGTTGAGACGAACTTGAGCGGCATGGCGTGCGTCAAATCCGCTCGGCACATCGTCGAGCACGTAGGTAAGGTCCCATCCCAGTTCCACGTCCGCTTCGCCCCGGGGGACTCGCCGGCGGGCTAGCCGCGCAGCCTAGGTGCGCACAGCCACCCCTGTGCCACCCTTCCGTTGCCCGTACGAGTACATATGTGCTAGTATCTCCTCAACACGCCAACCAGGGAAAGCAGGCCAAGGAGGTCGCCATCCCCCCAAAAAACTATCAACATGTTGAGACCCGTCCAGCTTCACTTTTCCGCAGAAAAAACTAGCTGGCAATCACACAGGCGACAACAATCAAACGGCCTGCCGCCGGCAGGTGCAGCCTCAGGCGCCGCCGTCAGACGGGTGCACGGGGCGGGTGGGCGCAGGAATGACGGTTACGCAAGGGCCTCGTAGGGGCGGGCCTCGTGCCCACCCTCCCCACACTGCCGCCGCTCCGCCCCCCCGCGTTGACACGCTTACCCTCGGCGGCCATAATGAGGCCCGATTCGCCCCGTCCTGAAGGAGGCACGCATGCCCCAAAACCTCCAGTTCCACTTCTTCCACCTCATGCCGTGGCCCTATCTCCCCGAGGACTTCAGCGACCGCTACGAGTCTGCATGGGTCACCGCGCCCAACAGCCTCTTCGACCCCGCCAGGGGCGCGCTCCTCTACCAACGCTACATCGACGAGCTCGCCTACGCCGACGAGCTCGGCTTCGACGGCGTCATGGTCAACGAGCACCACTTCAACGCCTACGGCCTCATGGCCTCGCCCAACCTCATCGCCGCCGCCCTCTCGCAGCGCGTCAAGAGGGCGCGCATGATCGTCCTCGGCAACGCCCTCCCCATGTACGGCAACCCCGTGCGCGTCGCCGAGGAGTACGCCATGCTGGACCTGTTCTTCCAGGGCCGGTTCAGCGCGGGCTTCGTCATAGGCGGCGGTCCCGAGTGGTTCTCCTACAATATGAACCCCACACACTCCCGCGCCATGTGGCGGGAGGCCCACGACCTCATCGTCAAGGCGTGGACGGAGGACGGCCCCTTCAGCTACGAGGGCAAGTTCTACCAGTTCCAGTACGTCAACCCGTGGCCCAAGCCCTTCCAGAAGCCGCACCCCCCCATCTGGGTGCCGGGCACGGGGACCCTGGAGACCATGGAGTTTGTCGCCGAGCGCGGCTACACCTACGCCGCCGTGACCTACTCCAACGTGGCCGGCTTCCGCCAGAACGCCTCCTCCTTCCAGGAGACCTGGGAGAAGACCGGCAAGCCCTGGGACCCGGACAAGCTCGGCTGGCTCGTCCCCATCTACGTCGCCGAGACCGACGAGGAGGCGCGGCGGGAGTGCGAGCCGCACCTGTGGTACTTTGCAACCAAGCTGCTCAAGGGCCTGGGCTACTCCGGCACCGGCGTCACGTGGATGCCCCCTGGCTACACCAGCGAGCGCTCCATGCTCCGTGTGCTCGGACAGCGCATGGGCCGCCGCGACCAGCTCACCCTGGCCCAGGACTGGTCGGACATCGAGGCCGGGGGCAACATCATCGTCGGCAGCGTGGACACAGTGGCCCAGAAGCTCATCGAGTACGCCAAGGAGTTCAAGCACGGCCACTACCTGTGCCTGCTCCAGTTCGGTACGCTGCCGGCGGACCTGACCCGCAAGAACATGGATTTGATGGTGAATCGCGTCATGCCCAAGGTGCGCGCAGCCATGGGCGCCGAAGCCTCGGCTCCGGTCGGCTAGGGGCGCACTGATGACGACAACCAACCAGACCATCGACGTCCGCGGGCTCCGTGTCCCCTACCTCCGCGCGGGGTCCGGGGCGCCCGTGCTCTACCTGCACGGCATCTTCGGCGACGTGTTCAGCGTCCCCGGCGGTTTCTTGCCCTTCCACGACGCCCTCGCGCAGCACGTCCAGTTGACCGCGCCCGCGCACCCGGGCTTCGCCGAGGCAGCGGAGTGCCTGGAGTCCATCGACTCCATGGAGGAAGTGGTCTTTCACTACATGGACCTCATCGACGCCATGGGGCTGGACGGCGTGCATGTGGTGGGGCACTCCCTTGGGGGGTGGATCGCCGCGGAGCTGGCCGTGCGGTGCAGCCACGCCCTGAAGAGCCTCACGCTGATCTCCGCGTGCGGCCTCACCGTGGAGGGGAGCCCCATGGGCAACTTCTTCTATGCGGCGGCGCCGAGGCCCCGCGGCGACCGCCAGCCCCTGCGGGACCTGGTCTTCGCGGACTCGGCGGACGGACAGGCCAGGGAGCTCATGCCGGACCCGGACCAGGACAACCCGACCGACGACCACCAGATGTTGCTGTACCGTGCACAGGTCACGGCGGCCCGCCTCGGCTGGAGCCCGCCCTACCTTCGCAGCCTGACCCTGGCCAATCGGCTGTACCGGATTGGCGTGCCCACGCTGGTGGTGTGGGGCGACCAGGACCGGCTGGCGCCCCCGTCCCACGCCGAGGCGTACCGGGCGGGCATCCCCGACGCCCGCGTCGTCACCATCGCCGGAGGGGCGCACTGCCTGGTCGCGCAGCGGCCCGGGGAGACCGCGGAGGCCGTCGCGGGCTTCTTGCAGACGGTCTGAGCCGGGCGCCGCCCCGGTTGCAACCGAGGGCCCTCTCTCCAAGTGGGGGGAGGAAGCTTCACCGTGGAGGTTCGCATGAGCACGTCGACGGAGCAGCAGACGCCCCGGGTGGTGCACGGCCCCCAGGACGCCGCCAAGACGGCGCAGACGCGGGCGATGGTCCGCAGGCCGGGCATCGCCGCGGATACGTCGGGGTCGAGCAGGATATGGATGGGGTACGTGACGGGCGTACCCAACGAGGCGGGCCCGCCCCATCACCACGGCGAGGCCGAGACCGCCGCCTACATCCTCGCCGGCCACATGCGCGTCTACTACGGCGATGGCTTCACCGAGTACGTCGAGGCCGGCCCGGGCGACTTCATCTTCGTACCGGCGCATGTGCATCACATAGAGGCGAACCCGTACGACGAGCCGGCGGAGGCCATCGTGTCCCGGTCGCCGGACAACATCGTGGTGAACCTCGCGGAGTAGGGCCGGCCTTTGGCAATCATCCCCCCGAGCCAAGCGCGGCCACGCTCCCGGAGCGTGGCCGCGAGCCGCGCGACTCCCGGGCCCTGCCGCAGCGGACCGGATGGCGTCGGCCCGTTGGAAGGACAATGACGAGCAGCGCAGCCTCATCCCACCAATTCCAGGAAGGCGACTTTGCTATTCTGATCTCCCGCAAGGGCCGCCGCCACTTCATGCGCCTGGACACCGGCAAGCTCTTCGCCACCCACATGGGCACGCTGCCCCACGAGGACATCATCGGGCGGGAGATCGGATCGCGGCTGGCCGTGGGGGGGCAGAAGTTCCTGGCGCTGCGGCCCACCCTGGCCGAGTACGTCCAAGCGTCCCCCAGGGCGACGCAGATCATCTACCCCAAGGACGTCGGCCCCATCCTGGTCTACGGCGACGTCTTCCCGGGCGCTCGCGTTCTCGAGGCCGGCCTGGGCTCAGGCATGCTGACCCTGGCGCTCCTCCGCGCTGCCGGGCCCACAGGCGCCGTCGTGTCCTACGAGCTCAGGCCCGCCTTCATCGAACGCGCCTCCAAGAGCATCCGCGCCGTCCTCCCCGACGCCGAAAACTGGACAGTCCGCCACGCCGACGTCTACGAGGGCATCGAGGAGACAGCCCTGGACCGTATCATCCTTGACGTGCCGGAGCCGTGGCAGGTCGCGGGCCACGCAGCCCAGGCCCTCAACCCGGGCGGCATCATCCTCAGCTTCCTGCCCACGGCCCTCCAGGTCCACCGCCTAGTGGAGGCCCTCGACGAGGAGCCCTGCTTCGACCTGGTCGACAGCTTCGAGGTCATCCTGCGCCCATGGCACGTTACCCAGCGCAGCGTGCGGCCCGTGCACCGTATGGTCGCCCACACGGGCTTCATCACCACGGCACGAAAGTGCGCTCCGGGGAAGCTGCGCATACCCGAGCAGACGGAGGAGCGCGACGGCGCCGCTACACGCGCCGGGGCCTGAGGAGGCGGACATGCAACGCGAGGACGTCATCGGCATCCTGGACCAGCACGTCAGGACAGATCGGCTGCGCAAGCACCTGATGGGCGTGGAGGCGGCTATGCGGGCCTACGCCCGTCGCCACGCCCAGGACGAGGAGCTCTGGGGCAACGCCGGCCTGCTCCACGACTTCGACTGGGACATCTGCCCAACGCCAGAAGAGCACCCCATGTTTGGGGCGGAGCTGCTCCGGCAGGCCGGAGTCCCGGAGGAGCTGGTCCGCGCCGTGCTCTCCCACGGCGACCACGGCGACGTCACGCGGGATACGCTGCTGGAGAAGATGCTCTACGCCGTCGATGAGCTCTCCGGCTTCATCACTGCCGTCACCCTCGTCCGGCCGAGCAAGAGCCTGAGCGAGGTCACTCCCCAGTCAGTCCGCAAGAAGATGAAGGACAAGTCCTTCGCCAGGAGCGTCCGCCGGGAGGACATCAACCGGGGCGCTGAGGCCCTCGGTCTCGACTTGGACGTGCACATCGAGTTCATCGTGGAGGCGCTGAAGCCCGTGGCCGCCGAGCTTGGGGTCAACCCGTAGGAACACTCTGAACACTCCCGGGGCGGCGGCACAGCCCCGCCGCGCGGTCGACACCCGCCGGTCCCGGCGCGACCGGGGCTCGCCCCGTTCGGCGGCAGGGCTCTGCGCGGCCCCGCGGCGGCGATGCGCTCGTCGCGGCGCTGTCGACGAGGGAGCAGGGCGGAGGAGCCGCCTCGTCAATTCCACACCTGTTGCCCCGGCGAGCCCAACGCCAATCAACGGACAAGTTGCGCAAAGGTCTCCGAAGGCGGGAATCCGTCCCGCCCTGCGCGAGCATGCTACCTCCCTCACTCCTTGTGAGACAGGTTTCCGCTGTTGCGGCGGCCTGCGGAGGGATGCCAGGCGCCCACAAGGGGCGCCCCTACGGTCTTGGGGGGCGGGAGTGAAGCGGGCTGGGCTATCTTCCGCGCAGCCGCGGGTCCCAGATATCGCGCAGGGCGTCGCCCAGCAGGTTCCACCCTAGGACTGCCATGCTGATGGCCATGCCGGGGAAGATGGCCGTCCAGGGGGCCGCCAGCAGGTAGGTCCGCGCCTTTCCGCCGAGCATGCTGCCCCAGGACGGCAGCGGCGCGGGAACGCCAAGCCCCAGGAAGCTCAGGGACGCCTCCGAGAGGATGGCCGAACCCAGCTCGGTGGCGGCGATGATGATGATGGGCGCGGTGACGTTGGGGAAGATGTGGCGCCACATGATCCGGTTCTCGCCGCCGCCGATGGCCCTGGCGGCGTCGACGTAAACGTTGTTCTTCTCCGTCAGCACGGCCCCCCGCACGACGCGGTTGTTCCTGGGCACGAGCCCAAAGGAGATGGCGATGGTGACGTTCAAGAGCGACGGCCCAAGGGCTGCCAGAATGGCCAGCGCGAAGATGACGCCGGGAAAGGCCTGGAGGGCGTCCATGACCCGCTGGAGCGACATGTCCAGTCGTCCGCCGAAGTAGGCCGACGCCATTCCCAGCGGTACGCCAAGGATCATCGAAATCCCCACGGCGCCCAGCCCCACCGCCAGGCTGATCCGAGCGCCGTGGACGATCCGGCTCATCAGGTCTCTGCCCAGGTGGTCCGTTCCCAATGGGAACTGCCAGCTCGGGGAGTTCAGCACCTCGGCCCCGTGCATTTGGATCGGGTCGTAGGGCGCGATGAGGTCGGCCAACAAGGCGGCGAGGACCACGATGGCGATGATGCCGGCGGACACGGCGCCCAGGGGCTTCTTGCGGCCCAGGGACACCAGCTTGCCCACCATCCCCCATGGCGGTGCGCTGCGGCCTGTCTCGCCCCGGAGGGTGACAGACAGTGAGTTGCCCGTGCCTGGATCTTCAGCCATCTTTCACTATCCTGTGCGGGCAGCGTTCAAGAGTATCGAATTCGGGGGTCCAGCCAAGCGTACAGCAGGTCCGTGAAGAGATTGATCGCCAGGACGATGAGGGCGATGAAGAGGATACTGCCCTGGATGAGGGGGTAGTCACGCTCAAAGATGGCCTGAACGGTGAGGGCGCCCAGCCCTTGGATGTTGAAGACGGTCTCGATGAGTACGGACCCCTCCAGGAGATTCGCGACCTGACCTCCAATGACGGTAACGACTGGAATGAGGGCATTCTTGAGGGCGTGCCGGTAGACGACGAGCCGCTCCGCCAGGCCCTTGGCCCTGGCCGTGCGGACATAGTCCTGCCGCAGGACCTCCAGCATGGTGGAGCGGGTCATGCGCATGGTTGTCCCGACTAGGCGCGTGCCTATGGCGATCCACGGGAAGAAGAAGAGCTGGAAGTGACCCCAAGGGTCGTCGTAGAGGCTGACGTAAGTGAGTGTGGCAAGGTAGTTGAACCAGAGGGCCGGCAGGAGGACCAGCAGGGTGGCGATCCAGAAGTTGGGGGTCGAAAGGAAGAGGACGCTGATCACTCGCGGGAAGTAGTCCTCGGCCCGGTCCTGTCGGGTCGCGGCGAGGACGCCGAGGGGGATCGCCATGGTCACGCCGATGACAATGGCGCCGACGGCCAACTCGAAGGTGACGGGCAGGCGGTGCAGGATCTCCGACATCACGGGTTCACGGGTCCAGAAGGAGGTGCCCAGGTCCCCGTAGCGGACGAAACGCCATATCCAGTCGACGAACTGGACGTAGGCTGGCCGGTCCAGGCCGAGGCGCTCGCGTATCTGCTCGTAGTACTCGAGGCTGCTGCGCTCCTCCGGATCGCCGGCCGCCATGAGGAGGGCGGCGTCGCCGGGGATGAGCCGCATGATGACGAAGACGATGATGGCCACGAGCAAGGCCGTCGGAATGGTGTACCCGACGCGCCGGGCGACGTATTCCCTCACTCATTTCCTCCGGAAACGGTCCAGAGTCTGTCCTAGCCGGTCAGCGCCCGGGGGTCCCGGGACCCCCGCAATCTTGAGCGTGGTGGGAAGGTACCCTATGCGGGGAAGATTGGCAAGCGCCACTCATCCGCTCCGGGAGCGTGTGCGCATGGGTGGGCGCCATTGCCAGGGGGCCGCCGGGCCGCTGACGTGTTGCGGCTAGACGACCTCCCCACTCCTCAGCTGCTGGACCTCTTCCGGGGAGTAGCCGAGCGCTTGGAGGATTTCGCCCGTGTGCTGGCCAAGGGTGGGAGCGGGCGCGGGGACGTCCCAGGGCATCTCCGAGAGTCGGATGGGCGCGCCCATCATGCGCGTGGGGCCGGCGACGGGGTGGTTCACGGTGATGATGGCCCGATTGTCGAGGACCTGGGGCTCGTGGAAGACATCGGGGCGGTCCCGGATGGGCGCACAGGGGACGTTCGCTTCTCTGAGCTTCTTCAGCCAGTCCTCCGAGGGCTCAAGGAGGAAGAGCTCCTCAATGATGGGAAAGACCTCGCCGCGGAAGGTCTCGGAGTGGGCGGGGTCCTTCAGGCGCGGGTCGTCGGCGAGATGCTCCAGGTCCATGAGGGCGCAGAGGCGGGCGAACTGGTCCGCCTGGAGGGCGCCCACGTTGATGAAAACGCCGTCGCCGCAGCGGAAGATCCCATAGGAGGGGGAGCCGCCCTCGCGGGGCGGTGACGGGTCGTTCTCCGCCCAGACCAGGTCGCTGCTCTGCATGGCCACGGCGGCCTGCATGAGCGAGGTTTCCACCTCCTGGCCACGGCCGGTCTTCTCTCTGGCCCACAGAGCGAGCATGACGCCGTAGGACATGAGCATGGGGATGGAGGCGTCTGAGATCCACACGCCGGCGGTCATGGGCTTGCCCTCCGCGTCCCTGCGGTACATGGCGCCGGTGAGACCCTGGGTCATTCTGTCGAAGCCGCCCAGACCGGCGTAGGGGCCGCTGGTCCCGTAGGCCGTGATGGAACCGTAGATGATGCGGGGGTTGATGGCGCGCAGGCTCTCGTAGTCAACGCCCAAGCGCTGGGCGGCGCTGCGGCGCATGTTTGTGATGAGCACGTCCGAGCGCTGCACGAGCCTTGAGAGCACGTCGATGCCCTGGGGCTTCCGAATGTCCAGGGTGAGGCTGCGCTTGTTACGGTTCAGGAGCATGAATGCCCGGCTGTTGTTGCCGAGGAATGGTGTGCTGCCCATACTGCGGGACTGGTCCCCGACTGTGGGCGGCTCCAGCTTGATGACCTCTGCGCCCTGGTCGGCCAGGTACATGCTCACGCCGGGGCCGGCCAGGTGCTGGGCCATGTCCAAGACTCTTACGCCTTCAAGTGCATAGCGCGTGGCTGTGTTGGGGCGCCTCCTTGAGGATTGATCATCATCACAGGGTCCCGCGGGGTAGGGGCCCGGCGCTACTCTAGCCCAGGCCACTCGCGGAGGAGGGTCCCTCCACCGGGGACGCTGTAGCTCTGACCCAGCTTGGACAGCACATACCACATCATGGACGTGGTGCTGGCCACGACGGTGGTGTGGAGCTCCGACTCCAGGCGGTCCATGATGGGAAGGGGGTTGAGCACGAGCCCCTGGAAGTAGATGCCGTCGGCGTCGCCCGCGTCATCGAAGGCGCGTTTCGCAATGTCGAAGACCTGGTCCGGCGTGAGGTTCAAGGCGTCGGCGTAGACGGGGACGGTCTGGGCGGCGGAGACGGCATCGACCCCGCGGTCCTGGATGTACTTGCGGATGCCGTCTATGAGTGGCCCGTCAAAGGGCGAAATCGAGAGGACGCGCTTGACGCCGCAGGCCTTCAGGGCGGCGACGCTTGCGCCCATGGCGGTGATGATGGGCAGTGGCACAGCGTCCCGGAGGCGCTGGAGGATGTCCGGGTTGAGGACCTCGCGGGGGGCGCCGCTGACGCCGACGGCGTGCCAGTCGTGCTGGCCCACGATGTCGCTGATCTTGGCAACGATGGCGTCCCTGGTGCCCTCATGGCGTTTGTAGAGGGAAAACTCGGTCGCCTGTCCCAGGCCGATGAATTCGATGTCTACGCCGTCCGGGACGAGGGGCGCGAAACCCGGGCTGGCGTCGCCCGAGGTGTTTCCCGAGCTGAGAAAGCCCAGTCGAGTATGAATGTTGTCAGCCATGTGTCATTCGCTCCTTATGGTCATGGGTTGTGTCTGTGCGATTCGCGGACAAGGCGTGGAGCCGGAGCCCCGGCTGCGCGGCCCCGGCTAGAAGTCGCGCAGAAGGCGGCCCTTGCCCGGGATGGGGTCGGAGATGCCGGCCTGGCGCAGACCCTGCCAGGTGATGGCCAGGCTGGCGCTCATGACACCGACGCCCAGCTCCTGCTCGATGGCGTCGATGGCTTCCACGCTTGGCTGGTGGGCGCAGGCGATCTTGATGGTGTCGATCTCCGGGTGCTCTTCGACGACCTCCCGCGCGAGCCGAGGCACGACGTCCACGGGGATGCGGCCAAGGTGGTGCACCCCCGGATAGCCTGCGTGCTTCTGAGCAACGATCTCGAGGTTGTCGGAGGTCTCGTCGGGGAGCAGGTCCTGGGAGTCATCGCGGTCGTTGTAGGACAGGACGGCGATGCGGTGCGCGTCCAGGGCCTGGAGGGCCAGGGCCTGTGCCTTCATGCTGGTCGTGAAGGGAATGCCGTAGCGTTCCCTCAGGGACTCGAGGATGGCGGGAAGCTCGTCCCCCAGTGCGGCGTTGAGGGGTTCGCCGCCCAGCACCACGCCGGTGACGCCGTTCCTCGCCAGCTCCTCACCGGCCTCGATGAGGCGCAGACCGGCCTCCCGTCGGTCCTCCAGCGTGGCCCGGCCGCCTCCAACGGTGGAAATGGCCAGGGTTACTCCGGGGGGAGCGATCTTGTAGAACTCGTAGACAAAGACCTCGGCTACTTTGGGTGGGCAGGCGTACCCGACGCGCGCACGGTGCCCGTAGCTCTTGGACATATTACCCTCCTTTGTGCTGCCTCGACCTTACTGATCTCGTGACGGGTCCGCCCCCGGCGGGTGGACCCGGTTGCTATGGGGCTGACCTGATTCACTAGAGAGCCAGGAGCGGCATCAGGTCTTCAACGGTGTCCATGTCCTCCAGCCGGTCCACGGCCCGGATGATGGCGTCCTGCTGCGACTCGGGGACGACGCCCGCGGTACAGAGGCGGAACTTCCGCTGGACGTCCGCCTCCGCCATGCGATTCATGGGATGCCCGGGCGCATAGGCGATTTCGGCGGTGTGCTCCTGACCACCGCGAGTCCAGACTCGCAGCCTGCAGGGGAAGGAGCTGTGCTCCGTGGCGCCGTTCAAGGCCGCGTCGAGGCCGATGGTGATGCGGTCCATGAGGGAGCGTACGGCGGGATCGAACCAGCGCCGGCCTTCGTACTGGCGCAGGCCGAACTCGCCGTCCCGTAGGGCGACCGCGATGACGAAGGGGAAGGAGTGGTCGGCGGTCTCCCTGGTGGCGGGGATGCGCCGCTCAGGGGCGTCCATGACCTGGGAGCGGATGAAGGGGATGTCCGCCATGTGTGCTTCGACGCGGTCGATGTCGTCCGGGTTGTCGATGCTCTCGCGGACCTGAAGAGCGGCCGCGATGGCTGTCTGGCTGGTGCCGACGGCGGGAAAGGCCTTGATGGTGACGTCCACGATGGCGAACTCGCCGTCCAAGGGGGCGATAATGGGGCTGAGGTCGGCGCCGCCCAGGACGGCTTCAGCCCACTCCTCGAGGGCGGTCGGCGGGCCCGTCACGCCCTCGGCGGCCATGGCCGTGGCCACCATGCCGGTGTGCGCCCCCATGGAGCTGGCGATGGACTTGGCGGAGGAGAGCTGCCCCCGGCGGACGATGCGCAGCGTGCCGGTGTGGGACGCGCTGAGGGCGATGGCGTCGGCCAGGGTGTCGACGGGGAGACGCCGCAGCCACCCGGCCATGGCGGCGGCGATGATCCCGGACTGGGAGGTGGAGTCCCAGCTGCCTGCTCGTTGCGCGGAAGGGGTGCGGCACTGGACCTCGTAGCCGAGCACGATGGCGGCGAGCAGGTCGCGGCCGGAGCTGCGCAGCTGCTCGCCAACGGCCAGGGCGACCGGTATGTGGTCGCTGCAATGCGGCATGTCGTTGAGGTCCAGGGTGCGAATCAGGGCGCCGTTGGCCAGCACCGCGTTGGCTGCGGAGGTGCGGCGGGAGACGCCGATGATGGTGCAGTCCGGGGCGCCCCCCATGGCGTGCACGGCTGCCAGGGTGCCGCGTACGGTCGGCTCGGGCAGCGCGGCGAAGGCGCAGCCGATGGAGTCGAGGAGATGCAGCTTGGCCTCACGGCGGGCAGCCTGCGTGAGGGCGCCGGCGTCGAAGTTGGCAATCCACTGTGCGAGGTCGTGTACGAAGGGCACGTTCCTGTTCCTACGAGTGTTTGACGTCGATGGCTAGGCTCAGGAGCCCCGGAGCCGGGGGTCCAGGACGTCGCGGAGGGCGTCTCCGAAGACGGCGAAGGCGAAGGTCACTGAGGCGAGCGCCACACCCGGGTACACGGCCAGCCACGACGCGTCTTCCAGGTGCTCTTTGGCCGCACCCTGCAGCATGTTGCCCCAGGAGGGATGGGGAGGCGGCACTCCCAAACCCAAGAAGCTCAGGCCGGCCTCGGTCACGATGGCGCTTCCCAGTTGACCGGTGGCCAGCACGAAGATGGGCGCGAGAGAGTTCGGCGTGATGTGCTTGCCGATAATGCGCAGGGCGCTGGCGCCAAAGGCGCGCGCCGACATGACGTAGCCCTCCTCCTTGACGGACAGGGCGCTGGCGCGGGAGAGCCGGACGACCTTGTCGACGAAGTTTACGGCGATGGCCAGGGTGACGTTGTTCAGGGACGGCCCCAGCGCCACGACCATGATCAGGACGAGGACCAGGCCGGGGAAGCCCATCATGGTGTCAACGACACGCTGCACGAGAAGATCGAACTTGCCCCCGACGTACGCGGAGGTCACGCCGACGGCCATCCCCAGGCTGGTGCCCAGGATGACCGACACCAGGCCGACGTAGAGGGAGACACGGGACCCGTAGATGATGCGGCTGAGCTGGTCGCGCCCGAAGACGTCCGTGCCGGTGAGGTGCTGAGCGCTCGGCGGCTGCATTCGGTCGGGGGGGTTGTGCTCGAATGCGTCGTAGGGCGCCAGGAGCGGCGCCGCTATGGCCACGAAAACAAGGAGGGCGATAGCCAGGCCGCCGGCCGCGCCCAGGGGCTTGCGTTGGATGAAACGAATGGTTGAGGAGAGGTAGGACGGCCTGTCCCCTCGGCGCAGGACGAACCCCAGCCCCGATGCCGCGTCTGACTGTGGGATGTTTGTGCTCATGCCGGCTTTCGCAGCTTGCTATCGAGAATAGCTGATGCGGGGATCCACCAGAACGTACAGGACGTCGACAACCAGGTTGATGGTCAGCATGAGAAAGACCATGAGCATGGTGAGGCTCTGGATCACGGGATAGTCCCGGTGGCTGGCCCCCTGGACGATCCCCTGCCCCATGCCCGGGAGGCCAAAGAGCGCCTCCAGGATAACTGTGCCGCTGAGCAGGGCGCCGAGATACAGGGCGCCAACGGTTATCACGGGGATGAGGGCGTTCCTCAGGGCGTGCCGCGCGAAGATTATGCCCTCCCGCAGGCCCTTGCTGCGCGCCGTGCGGATGTAGTCCTGTCTCAGGACCTCCAGGATGTTGGAGCGTGTGATCCGGGTCAGGTAGGCACTGTAGCCCCAAGCAAGCACAAGGACGGGCCATATGACCTTCTGAAAGTGCATGGCCGGTTCGTCCCAGAGCGCCTTGTAGCGGACGGGCGGGGACCAGTTGAAGTATATAACCAAGGCCAGAATGATCATGAGCGCCACCCAGAAGTTCGGCAGCGCGTGCCCGGTTATGGTGAGGATGCGGATGACGTAGTCCGGCCACTTGTCTTGCTTGACGGCGGCCAAAACGCCCAGGGGCACGGACACGGCCATGGACAGGACGATTGTGTAGAGGGCCAACTGAACGGTGACCAGGACGCGGCGGACGACCATGTCTGAAATGGGCTCGCCGGTGATGAGCGATTCTCCGCCAAAGGTGCCGTTCACCATGCTCCAGAGCCACTTGCCGTACTGGAGAGGTAGGGGATCTGCTAGGCCGAGCTTTTCCCGAAGCAACTCGGCCTGTTCGTCACTCACCAGGTCCTGATTCTCTCCGCCCTCGGAGAGAATCACGGAGGCAACGTCGCCGGGAATGACGCGCATGGCCATGAAGATGGCCAGGGAGGCCAACAGGAGCGTGGGGATGAACAGGATCAGCCGGTGGGCCAAATACTGGGGCATCTCAGCCTTTTTGCGCGCGGAGCGCGGGTTGTCCCAAGGGATCGAGACCTCGGTCCAAGACCGTCATAGTCGGCTGCATGAGCCGACTATGCGGCAGCCGCCTTCCAGCGCCACCGGAGCGCCTGTGAAGCCGGAATGGCTCGGGGCCGGCGGTGATTACAGACCCAGGCCGTAGAGCTGGTTCACGTTGTCCCTGGCCACCTTTCGTTTGACGGCGGGGTCGATGCCCTCGAAGTTCTGGTCCACGGTCCGGGCGGAGTAGGGCCACGTGGTCACGCCATGGGGGTAGTCGCTGGCCCAGAGGAAGTTGTCCTCGCCGTAGATGGGCGTGGTGAGGGCGCCGGCGCGGTCGTCCTGGAAGGTGAAGTAGACGTTGTTCTTGAGGTAGTCGCTGGGCATGAGCTTGTTGACGTTTCTGTCGGCGTCATAGGCGCTGGAGCGGCCGAAGGAGTAGTCAACGCGCTCAAAGAGGTGCGCGATCCAGCCGACGTCAAACTCGGCGCAGACTACCTTGAGATTGGGGTGCCGGTCGAAGACGCCGGAGAATATGAGGTTGCCGAGGAACTCCTGGGCCGGGGCCTGGGTGTGGGCGAACCCCAGGGGCTGCTTCCACGGGTCGGTGTCCCTGGGCCCCTCGAAGTGGGTCCGCGCCGCGCCCTGGGTGGTGCTCGTGTGGACGTTTATGACGATGCCGGCATCCTCGGCGGCGGCCCACAGGGGCTCGTACTGGGGTTCGTAGAAGCCGCTGTCCTTGATGCGGGTAGGAATCTGGACGCCGCGGAACCCCAGCTTGGCGTACTCCTCCAGGTCGGCCACGGTGTGCTCCACGTCCAGAATGGAGAGGAGGGGGAGGCCGATGAGGCGGTTGGGGTTATGGCTGCAGAACTCGTGGAGCCAGGCGGCGTAGGAGCGGAGGATGGCCCGTTGGAAGGGCTCATCGGTGAGCGCGTAGAAGAAGCGGGCGGGGCTGGCGAAGAGCACCTCAGCCTCCACGCCGTCGGTGTCCTGGTCCTCGAGGCGGGCGGTGGGCTCCCAGCCGCCGGGGTAGTCCTCATAGGAGAAGGTCTCGTTGAACGTCACCGTGTCGGCGTACTTGGCGACGTCGATGTCGGTGATCCCCTTCTCCTTGGTGAGGGCGCGGCCGATGTTGTAGTGGGAGCAGCCAATGGGGGGCAGCCCTTCGGTAATGAGCCAGGTGCCCTTCGGGACGCCGGGAGGGTCCTTGACGACTCTTGGTGCGCGCTCACCGTACTCCTTCTGCACCCGCTCCCAGGCGGCGGGCGGTTCGTTGACGTGGGCATCTCCGGAGATGAGCTTGAAGTCAGGCATCGTGTATCCTTTCCGCCCGGCTGCGGGCACTCGTAGAGGGTGTGTTGCGGTCTCCTTCGCGAGCTAGTTGTCCAACCAGACGGTGGCATAGGAGGTGAAGTCGGACGGGTCGTAGACGGGTGGATACATCCCCTTCACGTAGTCCCGGAAGGGGATCAGGTCGAAACCGATGAAGGTCTGGACCAGATAGACCTGGTCGAGCATGACGTAGCGCTCCATTTCGCGGTAGACGC
Source organism: Dehalococcoidia bacterium (assembly GCA_965247615.1). Lineage (GTDB taxonomy): Bacteria > Chloroflexota > Dehalococcoidia > Lucifugimonadales > UBA1127. The sequence goes on from OZ252022.1 coordinate 498,136, forward strand.
TCCGGCGACCATCCAGGGTCGTCTCGAGGGCCAAGCGATCGAAAAACTCCTTGATTTTGGGGTCGTTGTGCACGGGGCCGGCGCGGGGGCTCAGCTCCTTTGGACCGATGGTGGCGAAGAGGCTCTCCGGGATGTCCTCGCTGGCGCCGGTGTCCAGGGCGGTGTAGTTGCTGCCCGCCCGGCGCTCGTCGTACTCGGCTGTTTCCATGAGGTCGAGCTCCACGGTGATGCCGGAGCCTGCCAGGGCGCCCTGCCACCATTCGATCTGGGTCGCCTTGTGCCGCGGACCGGATATTCTGAGCGTCACGCCGTTGGCGTATCCCGCTTCGGCGATCAGCCGCTTGGCCTCCGTCCGGTCCGCCTCCTTGGTTGCGGGGTTGTACCCAGGCCAGGTCAGGAAATCCGGGGCTGACCAGGAGGTGTCCCCCATCATCGTCTTGATCCTTCCGTAGCCGTCGCCGAGTATCTCGACGGCCGACTGCCGGTCGATCCAGAGGGAGACGGCCTGGCGCAGGCGAACGTCGTCGAAGGGCGGCCGTGTCGCGTTGAAGCCGATGCCGGCGGTGGTGCCGCCGGGAAGCTCGGCAAACCAGACCGAATCGCCCAGATTCTTGCGGTAGGCGGGGACCATGGAAGGCTCGGCGTAGTAGCCCCTGCCACGGCCCCCGGCGTCCAAGCGCCCCGTGCGGAAGGCCGCGTGCATGGCGTTGGGCTCCCTGATGATCAAGAAGTCTATCCCGTCCAGGTAGGGGAGGCGCTGGCCCTGCTCATCCACCTCCCAGTACTGATCGAAGCGCCGGACTTCCAGGGCGACGCTGGTCTCATAGTCCTGATAGACGAAGGGGCCAGTTCCGACAAAGTTGACGTCCTCCGGTCCCACGTTCACCTCTCCCGCCCGGATCATGGGCTGCATCAGGTGCCGGGGGTGGAGCATCTGGATGCGATGGAGGCCCAGGCGCTCGACCCACACGGGGTCCGGCCCCTCCAAAGTGACGCGCACGCGATTGCCGTCCAGGGTTTCCACATTTTCAATGTTGCCAAATACCGCGCGGGCATTCCCCGGCGGGCGGACGTTGTCCCCGACGGTTACGCCGTTATAGAAGAGGTCGAGCCAGAAGGTGACGTCGTCGGCCACCAGGGGTGTACCATCGTGCCAGACCACACCATCGCGGATCTTGAAGGTCCACTGCGAGAAGTCGTCGTTGGTCTCCCATGACTCGGCCAAGCCAGGGCACATGCGGATAGCCTCATCGCGGCAGTTGCGCATGAGGTTCTTGTCGCCGTACATGGACGCGGTGAGGAGGACGACGCTGTAGCTTGTGCTCACGGTGTTGTCCCACGTCGGGTCGGCGCGATGGCCGACGCGCATGATGCTGCCAAGCTTCGGCTTCTCCATCATGGCGCCGGGAGCCGCGGGCACGGCGACGGCCTGGCCGCTGGTGGAAGGCATGGACGGCATGGACGGGGCGCTGGGGTCCGCCGCAGGCGCGGCGGGCTGTGGCTGGACCGCCGCGGCCGGCTGCCGTGGGGCCTCGCCGGCGGCGGGGGTGCCGCCGGCGCACGCGGCGAGGACCGTCATCAGGAGGGCGGCGAAGACAACGGCCGTCAGACCAGTCCTGCCCCTCATCTCTCTCCTTTTCACTTCGTTGCCTCCATTGGCGGGCATCGGAAGAAACCGAGCCTGCGACCAGACCAGACTAGAACTCTCATGGGCTCCTGGGGAAGGGTGCTTGAGAAGAACCACAACCCCCTGCGTGGAGGCCGCGCCCGAGCTGACCTGTGTGGAGCTGGAAGCTCGGGGACCTTCCCGGCGATGCGCTGCACGCGGTCTCGGTTGCGGGGGACCAGCGTCAAGGGGAGCGGCGGAGCATCGCACACTGTATAGCACCGCGACTACTGCGTGTCAATGCCAGGTTCGCGCCGCTTGGGGGGGCGGCGGAGGGCGGCTGCAGTGACGTGTGATACACTGGCGGGCGGCTGGTCCGGGTTCCCACGCCGGGGTGACCATCGCCGTGCGTTCCGATTGGCCCCGCGACGAGTCGAGTATGGAACAAAAGTGCACGCGCGAGGGCTGAATGTCCACTCGAATATATGTCGGAGTTGCGGTCTTGGTGGTGGTTGCGGTGATTGCCGCGGCCATCGCGCTGACGCGGCCCGACTCGGTGCAGCCGATGCCAAGCAAGGACGCCCCGGCCGCATACACCGTGGCTTCTGTGGAAGACGCCATCCAGCGCTACGAGCGCGACGGCCGGGAGGCGACGGTCGCCTACTACAACACCGCGGCGAGCGTGGACGGTCAGTGGTACGTGTTCATCGTCGACGAGGGGGGCCTCACCATCGCCCACCACAACTCGAAGTTCCGTGGCCGGGACCCCAGCGAGCGCGTGGATGTCACGGGCTATTTCTACGGGGACGAGCTGCTTGGGGCCACGGAGGAGGGCCGCTGGATCAGCTACGTCATTGAGAACCCGGAAACGGGCGGTAACGCCCAGAAGCATACGTGGGCGATGCGCCACGACGGGCTGCTGTTTGGCTCCGGCTGGTACGAGCAGCAGGGGGCGCAGACGCAGGGTCTTCCGACTCAACCCAGCTAGCTCTCCGGCGTTGCTACGGACGCCTGAAGGCAGGCGAACATCCGGTCCGTCATGCCCTGGGCGACGCTGCCGATCAAGCGCTGGCCCACCCTCGCCACGGCGCCGCCAACCTGTGCAGTGCCTTTCACGGTGATCAGGGCAGTGGCGCCGTGCTCCTCGATGGTCACGAGGGCCTCTCCGTTCGAGAAGCCCAGGGGGCCGACGGCTTCCAGTGTCATCCCGAAGGAAACGGGCTCCTGCAGGTCGTGCAGGGTGATCTTGGCGGCGTACGTGCTCCGAACGGGTCCGACGCGGATGTCCAGATTGGCCCGGTAGGAGTTGGGCTCCACGCGTTCCAGGCTCCCTACTCCGGGGAGGCAGCCTGCCAGCACCTCTGGGTCCAACAGCTTGGCCCAGACCACGGCCACGGGAGCGTCAAACGTATAGGTCCCCGATATGTCCATTCGCCCTGCTTCCTCCACCATCTCTGCCTATGGAGGCGCCGGAGGAGACCCCGACCTTCGGGCGGTCCCCGGCGGTCCGCCATTGTACCAGCCGGGCCACCCCCGCGTGCCCGGTCGCTACCGCGACGGGCACGCGGGGGCCTGGTTTGAATGTTTAGCTTCGTAGGATAGTTTAGGGTTTTTTTGCGTTTTCTGAAGCTGGAAAGTGCCAAAAGGGTAATTGTTTGCTTTTGGGTCGCGCCGGTAGCTTCGGCGTGGGTTTGGCGTTTTGATTGCTTTTGGGGGATGCTGCGGGGGATGGGGGGCCTCCTTGGCAGGCGGGTGTGTTGTGTGTTGAGGGGTATGGTAGGGCATGGGTGGTTGGGGGGCAAGGTGAGGATGGCACCGGAGGGCGGGGGGGGAGCGGGGCGCTCCCATCCCCCCAACGCGGGCACGTTACCTCCCTCTCAGATGAGCGCCTTCACCCGATGTGCAGGTCCAGCGAACGGGAGGCGGCGGATTTGGGCGCCGGTTGATTCGTTGACGCGGACTCCACCCAAAGCTATACTCCACCCATCATTTTGCCCTGAGGGCTGCGTCGCCGGCCGGTCGGGTTCCCATGTTGGGCAGAAGGCGTTGCAGGAGGAGGTTGCCGAGTGAAGATCCCTATAAAGATCACGGTCAACCAGAGAGTCTACGAGGTGGAGGCGGAGCCCCGAACGCTCCTTGTCGATCTGTTGCGCGATGGATTGGGGCTGACGGGGACCAAGATCGGCTGCGACACGAGCCAGTGCGGGGCCTGCGTTGTCCGCATGAACGGCGCAACGGTCAAGTCTTGCACCTGCCTGGCCGTGCAGGCGGACGGGGCCGAGGTCACGACCGTCGAGGGCCTGAGCAAAGACGGCGAGCTGCACCCGGTGCAGGAGGCCTTCTGGAACAACCACGGCCTCCAGTGCGGATTCTGCACTGCCGGCATGATGATGACGGTGATCGAGATGTTGGAGCGCGACCCCAACCCCACTGCTGCGGCGGTCCGAGCTGGGTTGGAGGGGAACATCTGCCGCTGCACGGGCTATCAGAACATCGTCAAGGCTGCTCTGGACGCTGCCCAGTCCATGGGAGGTTAGCGCTATGACTACGAGAATCTTCGGGTCCGGCATCCGCCGGCGAGAAGATCCCAGGCTGATTACCGGCCAGGCGACGTATACGCATGACATCAAGCTCAATGGGATGGCGCACGCGGCCATACTGCGGAGCCCGCACGCGCACGCGCGCATAAACAGCATCGACACGAGCGCCGCCCAGAGTGCGCCGGGGGTTGTCGCCGTCTACACAGGCGCGGACATCGAGGGGGTCCTCAATCCCATACCCTGTGCCTGGGTCGTGCCCGATTCCGACGTGAAGGTCGTCGCCTACAACGCCCTGGCCAAGGACGTGGTCCGCTACGTGGGCGACGGGGTGGCGGTCGTGGTGGCGGAAGACCGCTACCAGGCCGAGGATGCGCTGGAGCTCATCGTTGTGGACTACGATCCGCTGCCGGCCATCGTGAACCCAGAGGCGGCGACCCAGGACGGCGCGCCCCAGCTCCACGAGGACGCTCCCAACAACCAGGCTTTCCACTGGGTGGCCGCCGGCGGTGACACCGACGCGGCGTTCGGGGCCGCCGAGGTGGTGGTCAGCGATACGATCATCCAGCAGAAGCTCATCCCCAACGCGATGGAGCCGCGGTCGGCGGTGGCCAGCTATCAGTCGGCGATGAAAGAGCTGACGCTCTGGAACACCACGCAGAACCCCCACATCGCCCGTTTCGTCACCTGTCTGGTGACGGGCCTGCCGGAGCACAAGATACGCGTCATCGCCCCCGAGGTGGGCGGCGGGTTCGGGAGCAAGATCGCCGTCTACCCCTGGGACATGCTGGTAGCCTTCTGCTCCATGAAGCTGGGACGGCCGGTGAAGTGGACGGAGACGCGGACGGAGAACTTTGTGGCGACGACCCACGGCCGGGACCACGTGGAGCACGTGGAGATGGCGGCGACGCGGGAGGGGAAGATCACGGGGGTCCGCAGCCGGGTGTACGCCGGGATGGGCGCCTATCTGTCGACGGCCGCGCCGGGCATTCCGACCATCCTCCACGGGTTGATGTACTCCGGCCCCTATGACATCCCGAACATCAAGGCCGACATCCACGGCGTCTTTACGAACACGACGCCGGTGGAGGCCTACCGGGGCGCGGGCCGCCCGGAGGCGACGTTCCTGCTGGAGCGGCTGGTGGACCTGCTGGCGCAGGAGCTTGACCTGGACCCGGTTGAGGTGCGGCGGCGCAACCTCATTCCCAAGTTCGAGGACGGCCACGACACGGTCATTGGCCTGACCTACGACAGCGGCGATTACGAGACCACGCTGGACGCCGCGCTGACGCAGGCCGACTACGCGGGACTGCGGGAGGAGCAGCGGCAGGAGCGGGAGCAGGGGCGGTACATGGGAATCGGCGTGACGTGCTACTGCGAGATATGCGGCCTGGGCCCCTCGCAGGTGGCGGGGGCGGTGGGGTTCGGCGGCGGGTTGTGGGAGAGCGCTACGGTGCGCTTCTACGCGACGGGGAAGGTGAACGTCTTCATCGGAACATCGCCGCATGGACAGGGCGAGGAGACGACGTTTGCGCAGATCGTCGCAGACGAGATTGGGGTCCCCGTGGACGACGTTGAGGTCATCCATGGGGACACGGCCAACACGCCGATGGGTTGGGGGACGTACGGGAGCCGGACGACCGTGGTGGGCGGCGGCGCGGTGGCGCTGAGCATCCGCAAGATACGGGACAAGGCCAGGACGATAGCGGCCCACCTGCTGGAGGCGGCGGAAGCGGACATCGAGTACGAAGACGGCAAGTTCTTCGTGCGGGGGTCGCCCGATCAGAGCAAGACGATACAGGACGTGGCGCTGATGGCCAACATGGCCTGGAACATGCCCGAGGGCGTGGAACCGGGCTTGGAGGCGACGACGTACTACGACCCGCCCAACTTCACGTACCCCTTTGGGACGCACGTTGCGGTGGTGACCGTGGACCCGGAAAACGGCCACGTCGACCTTGTGCGATACTCGGCGGTTGACGATTGCGGCCCGCAGATCAACCCGATGATCGTGGAGGGGCAGATTCACGGGGGGGTGGTGCAGGGGGCCGGGCAGGCCCTGTGGGAAGGCGCGTACTACGACGACAACGGCCAGCTGCTCACCGGTTCCATGCTGGACTACGCGCTGCCCCGCGCGCACCAGATTCCGGAGATCGTGCTGTCTTCAACGGTCACGCCATCGCCCAGCAACCCGCTGGGGGTCAAGGGAATTGGGGAGACGGGCACCATCGCCTCCACGGCGGCGATCTACAGCGCAGTGCTCGATGCCCTGCGGCCCCTGGGCGTGACCAAGCTGAACATGCCGCTGACGCCAGAGCGGGTGTGGCGTGCCATCCACCAGCAGGGTTAGGGAGATAGACCATGTTTCCAGCAGAGTTCAACTACCACAAGGCGGGATCGGTTGCCGAGGCGATCCAGCTGTTGGAGGCCGATCCCGACGCCAAGCTACTGGCGGGGGGCCATAGCCTGATCCCGCTCATGAAGCTCCGGTTGGCGCGTCCGTCGGCCGTGATCGACATCGGGGGCGTTGCGGACCTGAAGGGCATCAGCATCGATGACGGTGTTATCCGCATCGGCGCGCTGACCACGCATGGTGAGATCGCGTCGTCGCAAGAGGTGCGTGACGGGAACACCCTCATGGCGGAGGCGGCCGGGGGCATCGGTGACGCGCAGGTGCGCAACCGAGGAACCATCGGCGGGAACATAGCGCACGCCGACCCGGCGAGTGACTGGGCAACGGTGCTGACGGCCCTGGAGGCGACCATCGAGGTGCAGGGGCCTGGCGGAAGCCGCGCCGTGGCGGTGGGCGACTTCTTCGAGGGGGCCTTCGAGACGGCGCTGGCGTCCAACGAGGTGGTGACTGCGGTGCGGGTCCCGGTCTTGTCGCGCCACGATCACGGGGACGGCCACGACATTGGGAACGTCCACGGGGACCTGGGCGAGTACGCCAAGATGTCGCATCCCGCGTCGTTCTACCCTGTCGTCGGGGCGGCTGTGGTCGTATCTGTCCAGGGTGGCCGCTGCACGGGGGCGAAGATAGCGCTGGGCGGTCTGGTGCCGTCGCCGGTCCGGGCGCCGTCGGTGGAGCAGGCGCTGGTGGGGCAGGAGCTCAACGCGGCGAACATCTCTGCCGCCGTTGACCACCTCGGCGATGACCTCGGAGGGCAACTGATCGGGGACATCTATGCGTCCGCGGAGTACCGCGGCCGGGTGGCCCCGGTGGAGGTCCGGCACGCGCTGTTGCATGCCATAGGGCTGGGCCACCACTAGCCGCACCACCGCTGAAACCGGATAGGGGCCGCCACACTTGCCGGCGGCCCTTACTCTTTGCAGCCGGAGTTCCTGCGCGCAGCGCGGGTTGCTACAATGCCTTCGGCGCCACGCAAACCGGGACTTGGGAGGAAGCGTCTTGACCACTGCCGTCAACGTGCCTGAGAGCATCGACGACGTTCAAGCGATGCTGCGGGACCAGCGCTATATTGCCGACCGGGGGCTGGCGGTAGCCATCTTCCTGGCGCTGAAGCTGCGTCGCCCGCTGTTCCTGGAGGGCGAGGCGGGAGTGGGCAAGACGGAGATCGCCCGGGCCCTGTCGACGGGGCTGGAGACGGAGCTGATCCGGCTGCAGTGCTACGAAGGATTGGACGTGAACCACGCTGTCTACGAGTGGAACCACGCGCGCCAACTCCTGGAAATACGGTTGATGGAGGCTGGCGGCGGGGTTGACCGGACATCGGCGGCGGCGGACCTGTTCAGCGAACGGTTCCTCATCAAGCGCCCGCTGCTGCAGGCCATTGACCCTCTGCGCGACCGTTCCCCCGTGCTGCTGATTGACGAGTTGGACCGGGCGGACGAGGAGTTTGAAGGGTTCCTGTTGGAGCTGCTGGCGGACTTTCAGATAACCATCCCCGAGCTGGGTACATTCCAGGCTGTCCACGCTCCGGTGGTCATTATCACGTCCAACCGCACGCGGGAGATTCACGACGCCCTCAAGCGTCGCTGCCTCTACTACTGGGTGGACTACCCCGACTTCCAAAAGGAGCTTCAGATTGTCTCCACGCGCCTGCCGGAGGCCCCCCACAGGCTGGCCCAGCAGGTAACGGGCTTCATACAGGAGCTGAGGGAGACGGAGCTGTACAAGGTGCCGGGGGTCTCGGAGACCATCGATTGGACCTCCGCATTGCTGGCGCTGAACCAGACGGAGCTGGGCTCCGAGGTGATAGAGGACACGCTGGGGATCCTGCTCAAGTATCAGGACGACATAGAGACGGTGCGGGGCGAGCCGGTACGTGCGATGCTGGAACGTTCACAGCTTCGGGGTCCGCGGCGGGGCGGCCGGGGCGGGGGGGCGCCATAGGTGGTGCCGACGAGGTCACAGGCGGCGGGCCCAGCGGCCATATTCTCCGCAACTTGATGCTGTTCGGCGAGGTGCTTCGCCGGCTTGGGTTGGGTTTCGGCACGGGCAACATGCTGGACCTGGTGCGGGCGACCCGATTCGTCCCTATCGGCCGCCGGCAGGACTTCTTCCAGGCCGCCCGCTGCCTGTTGGTACACCGGAAACCTGACCTGCCGCTCTTTGACGACGCGTTCAAGGTCTTTTGGCGCCGCCCTGCCCACGGGGTCAGCACGCGGGAGCTGCGGTCGATGGGGGAGGAGCGGCGGTACAGGAGCCCCCGAATCGGCGCCGCTCCCGAAGGGGACAGCAAGGACGCTCCCGGCACCTCGGACGGCCAGCCTGTTGTGGAGTTGAGCCGCACGTACAGCGCCCAGGAGGTGCTGCGGGCCAAGGACTTTGCGGAGTACTCACCGTCGGAGGTCGCCCAGGCCAAGCTCCTCATGGCTGAGCTTGCCTGGCGCCCAGGTTGGCGCAGAACGCGAAGGTTTACGCCCGGCGCGGGCGCGGGCCTGGACCTCCGGCGTACCCTGCGCGGCAGCCTGAAGTATGGCGGCGAGCTTATCGACTTGTCGCACCTGCAAGCTAAGACCAAACCCCGCAGCCTGGTGCTGATCTGCGATGTCAGCGGCTCAATGGAGCGGTATACGCGGATGTTGCTCCACTTCATCCACACCGTTGCCGGCGACGTGGGACAGACGGAGGCCTTTCTCTTTGCCACCCGGTTGACGCGTATCACGCGCCACCTCCGCTATCGAAAAGCAGACGAGGCGGTCACGGAGGTCTCGCGGGCGGTGCCCGATTGGTCGGGGGGCACGCGCATTGGCGAGGCCTTGAAGACGTTCAACTACGCGTGGGCGCGGCGGGTGCTCCGGGGTGGTTCGGTGGTCCTGATCGTGTCGGACGGATGGGACCGCGGCGAACCTGAGTTGCTTTCGAAGGAGATGCACCGCCTGCAGCGCAGTTGCCACCGTCTGATCTGGCTCAACCCGCTACTGGGGGCAGCGGACTATGAACCACTGACGCGGGGAATCCAGGCGGCGCTGCCGTATGTCGACGACTTTCTGCCCGCCCACAACCTCAACAGCCTGGAAGCACTGGCGCTCTGCCTGAGCCGGCTGGGGCCCCATCGCCGCCTGAGCGCGGGACGCGGGAGGGCGAGGGAGGATCCGGCGGAGCCCGAGGTCGCCCCAGCACCCCGCCGTCCCGTAAACCCGGCGCTGGCGGCGATGCTCCGGCCGCCGCCGGGCAGCACCGGTCCAACGCCGTGACCGATGGGTCCCGTGCCGACCGGGCCATGCGGCGGACTCTGTGGCCGTTGGGCGCCTGGCCGCGAATGGGAGTTGCGGGAGGAGAGGACGGGGGTCGTCAAAGCGGATGGGGTGGGCCTCCGTTGACGCGGCGGAACGCCCATGAGAAGCGGGGCTGCGGGGAGCCCGGGCCCGCGATAGACGCGGCGGCGCAGCCAAGGAACGGCGCAAGGAGGCATGGATGACACTCAGCATCTATCTCAACTTCAACGGGAACTGCCGCGAGGTGTTCGAGTTCTACCGGTCGATATTCGGCGGCGAGTTCCAGATCCTGGAGACGTTCGGCAACGGGCCTCCGGACATGGGGGTCCCTGAGGATGAGCGCGACAACATCATGCACGTGTCGTACCCGATTGGATCGTCCGTGCTGATGGGCAGCGACATGCCCTCCAACTTCGGAGCGGCTTCGGACATGGGCAACAACTTCTCGATCTCCTACAGCACGAGCAGCAAGGAGGAGACCGACGACCTGTTCGCCAAGATGTCGGAGGGGGGCACGGTGACGATGGCTCTCGGCGACATGTTCTGGGGATCGTACTTTGGGGCGTGCATCGATAAGTTTGGCGTCAACTGGATGTTCGACTACTTCGAACAGCCTGCGTAGGCAGGGCCGTACCGGCAGCCACGCGGACCTCCGATGGCGCCGTGTGGTGAGACTGGACGCGAGCCGCGGAGAGGTCATTCATACTCGGTGCGTTGGGCCGGGATAGGGGGGGGAGCAGGCAGGCGGAGAGTGTAGGGCCGTGAGGGGCCGCACGCAGCCGCTGTGGGGCGCAGTCGGCTGGGGAGATGGGGGAGCGGTAAACGCCGTGGCTGCCTGGACGTGTTACAATCCGGTCATTGTCCCAATGCAGCTGTGGGGGTCTGCCGGGTCTGCAGGCTAACGTCCCAGTACGCGGGGGCCTGGATCCCAAGGCGCCGACGCAGCCGCCGAACACGGGGATCGGCAATCTCTCGAAGGGAATGCATACTCAGAGTGGATCCGGCGATCCGCATGACCTATTCTAATCAAGGAGATGGCATCCATGGACATCCCCATTGAACGGGACGGCGGAACGGCAGTCCTGATGATCCAGGGCCGCATAGACGGGTCCAACGCAATGGAGTTCCAAGAGAACTTGCAGGGGACTCTTACCGAGACCGACCAGATAGTGGTACTGGATTTCGGCGAGCTCACATACATAAGCAGCGCAGGGCTTCGTGTCCTCCTGATGGTTGCCAAGGAGCTGTCGAGGCGCAGCGGGAGCCTGGCCGTCTGCTCCCTGTCGGAATCCGTCCAAGAGGTCTTTGAAGTCAGCGGATTTGATAAGATCATCATGGTGCGGGCCTCCAAGGAAGAAGCCGTCGCCGCGATAAAGGGCTGATTGCCGCCGGAGCGCCGAACACGCGCCAGCGTGTAGGCAGCGAGTATACGCAAGAATCGGACAGGTGTTATGGATCCCTCCCACAAGATACTTGTCGTTGACGACGAGCCAGACCTAGAGCCCTTGATGCTGCAGCGCATGCGCCGGGAGATCCGAAGCGGCAAGTATTCCTTTGTCTTTGCGCAGAACGGGATTGAGGCGCTGCAGCGCCTGGGAGAACACGAAGACATAAAGCTTGTGCTCTCCGACATCAACATGCCGCAGATGGACGGCCTCACGCTGCTAGGGCAGGTTTCAAGCGCCTTTCCCAACATACGCTGCGTGATCATATCCGCCTATGGGGATATGAAGAACATTCGTACCGCCATGAACCGGGGGGCCTTCGATTTTGTAACGAAGCCGTTGAACTTTGAGGACATCCAGGTCACCATCGAACGAGCGTTGCGCCACCTTGAGGAGTGGCGCAACGCGCTATCGTCGCGGGACAAGCTGGTGGCGCTGGAGCACGAGCTAGGCATCGCGGGCAGAATTCAGCAGGCCATCCTTCCGACGGAGTTCCCGGATGAACCCAAGTTCCAGGCCTTTGGGAACATGGAACCTGCGCGGGACGTGGGGGGAGACTTCTTCGACGTCATCCGGTTGAACAATGACCGCGTGGGCTTTGCCGTGGCCGACGTCTCCGGCAAGGGGGTCTCTGCAGCACTGTTCATGATGGCAAGCCGCACCCTCCTGAAGGGCGCCGCGATTGGTGTGGGAGAGCCGGGAGCCGTCCTTAAGGAGGTCAACCACCTGCTCAGCGAGCGGAACGACACCATGATGTTCGTCACGGTCCTCTACGCCGTGTATGACCCCAACACCGGAGGGCTCACGTATTCCAACGGCGGCCACCCTCCTCCCCTTGTGGTCCACAAGGATGGGAGCTCAACCCTTCTCCCGCTCACCGACGGGATGATACTTGGGATTATGCCCGATGCCCAGTTTGAGGAGAAGGTGGTTACGCTGTCCCCCGGGGACCTGGTCTTCTTCTACACGGACGGGGTCACGGAGGCCATGAACGAACACGACGAGGAGTTTGGTGTTAATCGGCTCCGGGACATCGCGGGCAGTTCGGGCCCGAGGAGCCCAAAGGATTTCAATCTTGCCGTTATGGCGGCGATAAAGGAGTTCGCAGGCATGACTCCTCAGTTTGACGACATCACCTGCCTCACGCTCCACTGCAGTGAGGTTGGCAGTTGAGCGCGCAGGTCTGTCTCAGGGTTGGGCTAGACGTGGGCGAACTGCCGCGTGTAGTTGAAGCCGTGGAGAAGCTGGGGGAGCAGGAGGAATGGTCCCCCAAACTTGTATTTCGCGTGAACCTGGTCCTGGAAGAGTTGGGCATCAATATCATGTCCCACGGTGAGCCAGGCAGCCCGGACTTCAGCGAGATTGAGTTCATCCTGACGTCTGAGGCGGACACTGTTACCATCGAGATTATCGACGGCTGTCAGCCCTTCAATCCACTCACGGACGCCCGGACGCCTGACGTGGACGCGCCGCTCGCCGATCGGCGCATTGGAGGGCTTGGGGTCTACTTCGCCCAAACAATGATGGACGACATGCGCTACCAGCGGGAGGAGGGCAAGAACCACGTCACGCTCGTGACACGCCGGTCAGTATAGCGCGAGGCGCCCAATGATCCAGACGACCTGTCCTGCCATTGCGAGGCTTGTCAAAGCGGCAAGCGTTATTGCCTTGGCCGCGTTGCTCACGGCGTGCAGCACTACGAGTCCGGGGGAAGACGGCCTGAACGGCAACGGCCAGGCCACTCCACTGCCGACGGGCGGGCCGGACAGCCGGCCGGCGCTTCCTCCGGTCGCCTCCGAGGCTGGCGTGTCAGACACGCGCATCTTGTTTGGCCAGTCCGCCGCCTTCAGCGGCCCCACTCAGGAGCTTGGCAGGAACATGCGCCTGGGCATTGAGGCCGCCTTTGAAGAGGTCAACGAGCAGGGCGGGGTGCACGGCCGGAGGCTGGCCCTCTTTTCGCTGGATGACGGCTACAAGCCGGAACCGGCCATAGCGAACACGATCAACCTGATACAGCAGGAGAAGGTCTTCGCGCTCATCGGGGCCGTGGGGACGCCGACGTCGCGGTCAGCCGCGCCGGTGGCGAGAGACGCGGGCGTCCCCTATGTCGCCCCGTTCACCGGCGCCGCCTTTCTGCGGGATCCTGATCTGTTCAACGTCATCAACCTGCGAGCCTCCTACTACCAGGAAACGGAGGAGATGGTCGCGCGCCTCACGGTGGACCTGGGCGTCGAACGCATTGCGGTGGTCTACCAGGACGACTCCTATGGGCTCGCCGGCTACACGGGGGTGCTGCTGGCACTGGAGCGCCGGGAGATGGTCCCCGTTGCCATCGGCGTGTATCCGCGCAACACGACCGCCATAAAGACGGCCCTCTTGGAGCTGCGCCAGGGGAACCCGCAGGCGGTGATCATCATTGGGGCGTACCAGCCCGTGGCCGCACTCATCGCGTGGTCGCGCCATACGGGCCTGGATCCTATCTTCATGACGGTCTCCTTCGTCGGGAGCAACGCCCTGGCGAAGGAGCTTGGTCCGCAGGGCACCGGAGTCTACGTCACCCAGGTAGTCCCCTTTCCAACTGACTCATCGTTGGAGGTTATCCGCGCCTACCACAAGGCGCTGTCTGAGCACGCGCCGGACGCGGTCCCCGGCTTTGTCTCCTTGGAAGGGTATCTGGCGGGCCGGCTTTCGATTGCCGTCCTGGAGGCCTGCGGTGAGGAGCCCACGCGGGCCTGCTTCCTGGAGATTCTGCGGGGCAGCTCCGTCATTGACATAGACGGGTTCGAGCTGCGGTACGGAGAGGGTGACAACCAGGGATCGGAGGAGGTCTTCCTTACGGTCATAGGGGAAGACGGCAGCTATCTCCCAGTAGAGACGCTCAGGGACGTGTCACCATGAAAGAGGTGCTCGCGCAGCTGCTGAGGGTCCGGTTCCGAATCTCCACGCAGCTCTACCTGGCGATCGGGGGCGCGGTGGCGCTCACAGTTGCCGCCAGTACCGTGGGCCTGTTCTCTTTTGTGCGTGTGGGGAATGCGCAGAGCCAGGTGAATGAAGGCAGCGTTCCGGACATGGTGGACGCCTTTGGGGTTGCTGAGTACAGCAGCACGATTACCGCGGCGGCGCCCCGGCTGGTCAACGCATCAACCCTCGATGACTTTGAGAGCATTTCCGACCGCATTGACGCGGCGCATTCCACCTTTCAGAAGCAGCTGGCACTTCTGGAGGAGCGAAACAGCGGCGATGCGCGCTTTCGGCGCATCCGCACCAGTTCAGATACGCTCATCACCAACATAGACACGCTGAAGAGCCAGATGGCGGACCTCTTCATGCTGACGGACCAGAAGGCAGCCCTGCAGGGGGAATTGACGGATCTGCGCACCCAGCTGGACACCGTGGTGGCCCCTGCCGTGGATGACCAGCTCTTCTACACGATCACAGGCTTCCACAGCTTGGAGGAGCCCAAGGACCCGGCGTCGGAGCATTTCTCAGAAACGGCCTTCGACAACTACCGGCGGCTGGCGGAGCTGCAGGCCGACTTCAATATCGCGACACAGCTCCTGGCCAGCGCCTTCTCACTCTCAGACGCGCCGTCCATTGAACCCCTGAAGGAGCGATTCGATGCTGCGACGGGCCGCATTGAACGGGGCCTGTCGGTCCTACCGGAATCCAAGACGCGGATAGACTTCGAGCGCCTCCTGACGCAGCTGACAAACCTGGGCCTTGGCAGGGACAGCGCATTCGACCTCTTGGCGCGAGAGCTTGTGCTGACGGCTCGGAACCAGGAGCTGCTGGCGCGCAATAGAGACATCACCCTGGCGCTGCTCCAGGACGTGGACGGCCTGGTGAACAACGCAAACGCGAGCGTGCAAGAGGCGTCCATGGCGTCTACGGATGCGATCTCCACCGGCCGTACGCTGCTGCTGTTCATCAGTGTATTCAGCGTGGGCGGCGCCATCCTGATCGCCTGGCTCTTCGTCGGGCGGAAGCTGCTGCGGCGTCTGCAGCTCCTCTCGGAGAGGATGCGCGGGATGGCAAGTGGCGACCTGGAGGGCACGGTAGACGTGGGCGGGCAGGATGAGGTTGCCGATATGGCGGCGGCCTTGGAGGTCTTCCGCCGTCATGCTCTGGAGGTGCAGCGCCTCAATCTGGTCGAGCAGTTGGCCAATGACCTTCAGGAGAAGAATGTTGAGTTGGAGAGCGTTCTGGGGGAGCTGCGCGTCGCCCAGGACCAGATTGTCATGCGCGAGAAGCTGGCCGCTCTTGGCGAGCTGACGGCCGGGGTAGCCCATGAGATCAGGAACCCCCTGAACTTTGTCAATAACTTCTCCGAGGCCTCCGAATCTCTCCTCGCGGAGCTCCTGGAGGTCCTTGAAGAGGGCGGGCAAAGCATGGATGAAGAACAACAGAGCCTGGTCATGGACATCTCCAAGGACCTTACAAGCAACCTGGAGCGCATCCGCTCCCACGGAGAGCGCGCCAACCGGATTGTCCATGACATGCTCAGGATGGGCGCGCAGTCAGGTGAATGGCAGATGGTTGATATCAACGGCCTGGTGGATGAGTACTCGCGCCTTGCCTACCACAGCCTCCGGGCAACGGACCCGAACTTCAACGTGGATATAAAACAGGACTTCGACCCCGAAGTTGGAGCACTGAAGATCCTACCGCAAGACCTGGGCCGGGTCTTCCTCAACATCGTCGGCAACTCCTGCCACGCCGTGGAAGAGAAGCGCCGCTCCCTGGCGGAAGCGGGCAGTGACGAACCCTTCTTCTCGACCCTATTGTTGAAGACGCGCCGTGGAGAGAATCAGGTGGAGATTAGCGTCAAGGACAACGGGCCCGGCATTCCGCCTGACGTCGTCACCAAGATATTCAACCCCTTTTTCACGACCAAACCCACTAACCAGGGGACAGGGTTGGGGCTGGCGATCTCCAACGACATCATCCGCGAGCACGGCGGGTCCATTCACGTCAATACGGTGCCAGGGGAGTTCACGGAGATGGTGGTCACACTACCCGTGAAGCCACTGACGGAGTCGACAGACGAGCAACAGGACGATGCTCTGCTTCAGACCGGTGAGCCCGGGACGCCTGCCGACTAGGGAGAGTTTGGGCTTGAGGGTTTCTTGTCGGTAGCGGTCCGGAACTGACCAAGTAGCTCCAGGCCGTCAGGCTTCTTCTCCCGGGGTACGCGGGCCAATGAGATGACCTCAGGCAGCACAATGCCGCCTGAGAATACCAGCTTCATGGCATCTTCCACAGTGATATCCGTCTCCACTACATCGTCCTCAGGAACAAGTGCCATGTTTCCGGAGGTTGGGTTGGGCACTGTTGGGATGTACACAACCACCAGGGACTCGCTCCGGTCACTCGAGAATGCGCGGCCAGTCACGAACCCCATCGCCACCATCCCCTCCCGCGGCCACTCGATGAACACGACGCGGCTGAAAGTGGCCGCCGAGGTCAGGGACGACACGGCCTGGCGCGTGACAATGTAAAGGGTCTTGATCACGGGGATGCCGCTCACCACGTTGTCCTTCAGAGTCATGAATCTCCGACCCAGCCCGATGGACCCTGCGAGGCCGGTGAGGTAAAAGGCGGCTATCGTAACCAGCAGACCAATGCCCGTGAAGTCCCATGGCCGACCTTCAACAAACGACAGATTCCGAATATAGCCGTCGGTCTTGCTGATGAGAAACAGGACCACGACCACGGTAACGAGCAGAGGAAAAAGCTCCAGGAACCCGCGCATGGTTTTAGCCTGGATGTGCCTCTCTACCTTCCTAAATCGGGAAGGCTCTTTCTTCTGTACCATTGAGTTTGCCCTTTCACCTGAATAGACGGACCTACTCCGGCTGCCCATGGCCGGTAGTGCCCATCTACGCTTCTCTTGGGGGAGCCGTCGCTGCTGGATCGGTCCATCAAACCGCCACGCTCTTCGCAAGCTCGGAGGGCAGCGCTCGATACTGTTGCTTGGCGCACCAAAGTTCACGGCACTTGAGCGACAGTTTAGCTTAGCAACAGTATCGCAGGAGTGCTCTTGGAGGGTCAAGGGAGTGTTGCGGGCCGAGCGCATTGGGCTGGTTGGAGGCTGAGGGGAGGCCAGGGTCCCGAACACAAGGGATCTGCCCATTGCACGTCGAGAGAGCAGCAGCGGGGCGAAGGACAGTCCCCGCGGTGTCGACGGCCCCTGGATAGATGGAAACTCTGAAGCTGGGGACAGCCCACCGGCCCGGCCACCTGATGGGTCCACGCTGGGCGGTCGGTGTATTGTCCGCGTTATGTCGTCGTGATATACTGGTGACGGACTTCCATGGCTTCAGGGGTTGGCTTGCCGAGCAGCGACGTCATAACGTTCCTGAGAGACCTCTCCATCATAATTGCTGGAGGCGTCATCACCCTTTGGTTGTTTGTCCTCACCATCGTTTTGCTCATGGTCTACAAGAGGGTAAACACCACGCTGGGGGCGATCAAAGAGACTGCCTATAACGCCCGGGACAGCAGCAAGGCCATCAGGGACAAGCTGGTCAACGGGGACCGGAGATATGGCATCGCAGCCATGGGGATAGGAACACTAGCAAAGTTCCTCTTCCGGTCAAGGAAGAGACGGAAGAAGGACACAGCAGAAAGCAAGGGGGCTTCCACAAATGGCAAGTGAAGAAGGGCACGGCTTTTTTAGCGGGATGCTGTTCGGGGGAATGGTGGGTTTTCTCATCGGTGTCTTGGCGGCGCCGCGCTCTGGCGAAGAGATACGAGCGGTGATCGGTGACAGGACCCGCACGATTCGCGGCCAGGCGGGGAATCTGGCGGGGCGCGTCCGGCGCGACTTGAACCTGGGCGGCATGGACGAAGAGGACGGGAACGGCGGGGCCGACAGGAACGAGTAGCGGCCGCGGCGAATCCTAGCTCTTCGCAAGGCCCACGCCACCTCTGGGGCGTGGGCGCCTTTCACCGCAGGGAGCACACGGGGCTTGTCGCTCCACTATCGGCCCAGCGCCGCTTCTCCTGAGTACGGGACGCCGGACTCCGACGCCGCCTGTCGGGGGGTTGTGGAACACGGGGCAAAGGGCCACACCCTCATTGCTCAGGCCACGCACTGGTCCAGTGCGCTGCTCATACTGACGATGATCGGACTCGGTCTGATCATGACGCGCATCCACACGGGCGCAGTCCAGCAATCGCGGTACCGGGTTCACGTGACGCTCGGCCTGATGGTGCTGGCGCTCACGGGCTTTCGGCACTGGTCTGGCTGGCGTTCAACCGTTGGCCTCCCCCGGCGCCGGAACTGTCCTCCCTGCGCAAGAAGGCATTTAAGACGACGCACGCGCTTCTGTACGTGTTGCTCGCGGCGACGGTGACGACCGGAGTGGGCATGCTGCTCCTGAGCGGTCTCTCACTGTCTCCCGCGAGCCTGTCGCCGGCTGAGATTCGGGATGTGGCACCGCGCGAGGCTCACCACCTGCTGTCCAAAATGTTCACTGTATTGCTTGTCGTCCACTTCACGGGTGTGCTGGACTACCAGATGCGCAAGGGCAACGCGCCATCACGCATGAGTGTCGGGTGGTTCAGCCGCCGCGCGTGAGTCGGGCGCCCTGGGATGACGGGGCATCGGCCTTGCGCTCCACACCACCTCCCTGGCCGTTTCATGCCCTGAAGGCATCGGCATCTCCAACGGAGGACGCGCGCCGACCGCGCGCCCTCCGTTCCCGTCTTCGCATCTCCTCCGCTTGACCACCGGCTCCACGTCGCTTTCAGCCTGCCCGGGGAACCACCCGCGGGCCAACTGCGTCAAGACAGTAGCGGACAGCAACCGGGGAACCGATGTCAAGGAGCCGGATAGAGATGACGAAGCTTTGGGTGTTCTCAACCGTGGTCGTCCTGCTGATGGTGCTTGCGGCGTGTCAGAGAGAGGACGCTTCGACAACGCCGTTCCCGTCAGAGCCCGACATACAGGAACCGACGCCTCGACCCTCGTTCGGGGGCGTGACCGTGCCGGACACTTCGACAACGCTGCTCCCGCCGGAGCCCGACATACAGGAACCGACGCCTCGACCCTCGTTCAGGGGCGTGACCGATCTGGAGGCCGCGCCGGACAGCTTCGTGGCAGTGGTCCCGCGCACGCTTCGGTCGGGGTACACGGAGCGCGTGTCGGTATCGCTCTTCAACAGAGACAGGGCGGCAGTGGGAAACGTGCGGCTGACACTGCTCGACGCGGGCGCTCCCGTGCGCACGGTTGCGGCAAGGGTAGCCGGGTCGGCGAACCTCGAGCTGCCGGTCCCGCGGCTGGAGCAGGGCACGTACGAGATAGAGGTAGCGGTGGAGGAGGTGCAGGAGACGAGCCGGGCGTCCGTCGACGTGGAGGATGGCGTGCTGCTGTTCGTCGAGACGGACAAGCCCATCTACAAGCCAGGCCAAACCGTCCACGTTCGGCTGATGACGTTGGATGCTCTGCTCAAACCCTGGCCGTCCGCCGCGACCATAGAGGTGCAGGACGCCAAGGGGCTCAAGGTGTTCAAGAAGGAGGTTGCCACCGACGATTACGGCATGACGACGGTGGACCTGCCGCTGTCCACCGAACCGAACCTGGGCGTCTGGAAGCTCACGGCGCTTGCAGGCGACCAGAAGACACAGCTGGACGTGCGGGTTGAAGAGTACGTATTACCGAAGTACGAGGTCGTAGTCGATACGGAACAGGAGTGGCTGCTGACCGGCGACCCGATCAGGGGGACCGTGACGGGTGAGTACTCGTTCGGCAAGCCGGTGGTGGGAGAGGTGGAGATCGTCGCCTCGCGGTACGTCGGGAACTGGGAGGAGTTCGCCCGGTTCGAGGGCGACATCGATGGAGACACCGCGTTCGAGCTGCCGCCCGTGCGCTACGTCGCGGGGGTTGCGCAGGCCGGGGGCAAGGGAAACGTCACGCTGGACGTGACCGTCCGCGAGCGGGGGACCGGGTACGAGGAGACCACGAGCAAGCTTCTCGCCGTGGCGGCCGCGCCGGTGACGCTCAAGGTGATACCGGAGAGCCCCGTATTCAAGCCCGGGCTGGAGATGGGCTTTCTGGTGGTGGCACAGGAGCCGGACGGCTCACCGGTAGACGTCCAGGGGACGCTCACCATCAACTACTTGGACAGGTCGTTCAAACGGACCAGCGTGGAGAGGACGCGGATCAGGACGTCCGGCGGCAAGGCCATCGTGAAGGTGGCGCCGCCCTCCAACGCCGCCGCGCTGACACTGGAGGCGAACGCGGAGGGGGCCCACGCTGCGTTCGCCATGCAAGCGGGGCATTCGCCTTCAAACAACTTCATCCACATCGAGCAGGTGACGGAAGGCGAGGTTGCGGTCGGGGATACCGTCTCGTTCCGGATCAACTCGACGCGGGGGCGCGGCAACTTCTACTTCGAGGTGCTCTCCAGGGGAATGGTCATCTTCACGGACGTGTCGTCCAGCCCAGACATTGAGCTCGTTGCGACGCAGCTCATGGCGCCTTCTTCACGCATCCTTGTGTACCAGATTCTGCCGTCCAACGAGATCGCCGCCGATTACCTGCCCTTCAGCGTCGGGGCGTCCTATCCGCACGAAGTGCAGGTGGCGTTCAGCGAGGGGGAGGTGCGGCCGGGCGCGGCGGTGGACATCAACGTGCAGGCGCAGGGCGAGTCGCGGGTGGGGCTTGCGGCCGTCGACCGGTCGGTCTTCATCCTGGCCGAGAACCGATTGAACCTGCAGCAGGTCTTCGCCGAGCTGGAGAAGTTGTACTTGGAGCCCCAGGTGGAGCTGCATGAGGCCAGGCGCATCAACACGATCACCACGCGGGGAGCGCTGGAGACCTTCGAGGACGCCGGGATGATTGTGCTGACGAACAAGCGTGTTCCATCGGGGGAGCGGATCGACCGGCCGGTCCCGGCTAGGCGGATAATGCGCGAGGCGGATGCGGGCGTTGCCATGGCCGCGGCTGCTCCGGCGGCTCAAGCTGCCGCCGTGCAGGATGCGCCCAAGGACCTGGCTGAGGTGCAGCGGGTGCGCCAGTTCTTCCCGGAGACGTGGATCTGGCAGGACGTGACCACCGCCGCGGATGGCGCCGCCGTCGTGCCGGTCGAAGCGCCTGACAGCATAACCACGTGGATGCTGCGCGCAGTCGGCATATCCAAGGAGCATGGACTCGGCGTGGGGGAGAGCGCGCTGCGTGTATTCCAGCCGTTCTTCCTCACCGTGGACCTCCCCTACTCCGCACAACGGGGCGAGGAGCTGCCGGTCAAGGTCGCGCTATTCAACTACCTTGACACGGAGCAGGAGATATTCGTGGAGGTCGAGGGGGCAGACTGGTACGAGCTCCTCGACGCACCATTGAAGTCGATGGTGCTCGGCGCAAACGACATCGGCGGCGCCGAGTTCATGATTCGCCCAAAGGGCCTGGGCACCAACGCCGTCAAGGTCACGGCGCGCAGCACGGAGGCGGCGGACGCCGTCATCAGGGAGCTGCTGGTGGAGCCGGAGGGCGTCGAGGTTGAGGAGGTTGGGAACCACGTGCTGTCCGACGGGCAGCAGGTTGAGCTGCGCGCCGAGCTGCCGTTCGAGGCCATCGAGGGGTCCAGCCGGGCGTACGTCGCGCTGACGGGGAGCTTCCTGACGCAGACCATCGGTGGCTTGGACCGGCTGCTGCGGATGCCCTTCGGGTGCGGCGAGCAGAACATGATCCTGTTCGCGCCGAACGTGTACGTCGCAAGGTACCTGAAGGAGACGGAGCAGCTGAAGCCGGAGGTGATGGCCAAGGCCGAGCATCTGATGACGGTCGGCTACCAGCGGGAGCTCACGTACCGGCGCGGGGACGGCAGCTTCTCCGCCTTCGGCGACCGGGACAAATCGGGGAGCCTGTGGCTCACGGCCTTCGTGCTCAAGACCTTTGCGGAGGCGGACGAGCTGATGTACATCGACGAGACGGTGCTCGCGGACGCGGCGGTGTGGATTGAGGAGCACCAGCTGGAGGACGGCTCGTTCAGGAACGTGGGGTTCCTGCATCATCAGGAGCTGCTCGGCGGACTGAAGGGGCGGGACGCTCTGACGGCCTACGTGACCATCGCACTGAACGAGGCAGGGAGGAGCGGGGCCGCCGGGAGGGCGGCGCGCTACCTGGAAGGACGGCTGGACGACATCGCCGACCCGTACACCATGGCCATCGCGGCATATGCTCTCGAGCTGTCCGGCAGCGAGCTCAGGGACGAGGGCTACGAGAAGCTGATGGCGATGAGCCGGACCGACGAGAACGACGCCCTGTACTGGGGAGGAGGGCGAATCGACGCCGAGCCGTACCCCGCGGATGAGCGGGCCGCTCAGCATGGAAACGCGGCGGCGGCCATCGAGACGACGGGCTACGGGATGCTGGCCCTGCTGCACCACGGGGACCAGGAAGGCGCATCGCGGACGGCCAAGTGGCTGGCGGGCCAGCGGAACGCGCTTGGGGGCTTCGGGTCGACGCAGGACACGGTGGTCAGCCTCCACGGGCTGACGGCGTACTCGACGAAGGTGCGGCGGAACGTCGACATGACCGTCGTGCTGGAAAGCGGCACGTGGCGCAAGGACGTGCGCATCACGCCCGAGAACTCGGACGTGTTGCAGACCATACAGGTTGCTCCGGGTGAACCCGTAACCGTTACCGCCGCGGGACAAGGGGACGTGGTCCTGCAATCGGTGCTCAGGTACAACGTCCCGGAGCGCCGCACCGAGATACGGAACGTGTTCGAGCTCAGCATCGACTACGGGACCGATCACGTGGAGGTGGATGACCTCATCACGGTCACGGCAACCGTCACCTTCTCGCCTCCTGTTGCGATAGAAGCGGGCATGGTGGTGCTCGACGTAGCGGTGCCCACGGGGTTCGAGCCGGTGCGCGAGACGGTCGCGGCCCTCGTCGAGGAGAACGGCAGCCTCAAGCGCTACGACGTTGCGGGCCGGAAGGTGATTCTGTACGTGGAGGAGATGCTGCCGGGCGAGACGATCACCCTGGAGTTCCAGGCGCGGGCCAAGTACCCCGTGCGGGCGAAGGAGGTTGTTTCCCAGGTCTACTCGTACTATCGGCCGGAGCATCGGGGCGAGACGTTGGGCGGCGCGATGACCGTGACGGAGGGGCAGAGACCATGAGCGCTCTGAGCGCCCGCTGAGTTGCCGACGGCGGGTTTACTCTCCGCCGGCGTGCCGCCCCTCGACGGTGGGGGACATGACAATACAGGTGAGGGTGTTGCGCACGCCTTCGATAGGGCGGATGCGCTCTCGGAGGACCGCGGTAACGTCGTCGAACTCGGGGGTTTCCAGCTCGACGACCACGTCGTAGGGTCCCATCACCTCGTTCACGGCTTTGACTTCGGGAACATCGGCAAGCGCCTGTACGATGTCAAGGGTCCTTGCAGTGTCCACCACGACGAGCACGAAGGCCTTTACGGTCATAGTATCCCCTCCTGTCTTGACTGCGCTCAGACCTCAGGCTAGTCCGCAGGTTTCGTTCACGTCCCGGGCGTCAGGTGGAGCTCCGAATAGCGCCTACGGTCTGTCCGCCACACCGGAGCATGCGCTGCAGCGCAGCTCTTGGTCCGACCCCAACTCCAGGAACTCCTCCTGGGCTCTGGAGACGGTCCGGTTGCAGGTGGGGCATTGGTGCTGCACGTGACCGTCCGGTACGATCTGCACGCCGCGGTCGGCGTACCAGAGGAGGACGAACTCCCGGGGCCGTCCTGCCAGAAAAGACGATGTTTCTTGGTGTAGCGCCGCCAACTCGCCCAGCGTTGTCATCGTGCACCCACCCTCTAAGATCTTCGCGGTTGCCCCGATTTTTCATGGGATGAAGCCCGTTAATGTCCAGTGTACAATATGTGTTGGACTCTCTGCACACGAACCGCGGGGTGAAATTGTATGGTATCCCATTCCAAGCTGCTACGAGTTTCGCCACAGATCGAGGCGATGCGCCACCGGCTGCGCCACTCAGCCGCCCATATCATGGCGGACGCCGTATTGGAGCTGTTTCCAGAGGCCAAGTTCGCCATTGGGCCGCCCACGGAGGACGGCTTCTACTACGACTTCCAGGTCTCCCGGGCCTTCGGCCCAGAGGACCTGGAGAGCATTGCAACGCTGATGCAGCAGCGCATCACCGAGGACACGCCCTTTGTCCATACGGAGGTGACGCGGGACGAGGCGCACCAGCGGTTCCACGACCAGCCCTACAAGAAGGAGCTCATCGACGCCATCCCGGAGGACGAGGCGGTTTCGACGTACAGCCACGGCAGCTTCGTGGACCTGTGCGAGGGGCCCCACGTTGAGCGGACCGGCCAGGTGGAGGCGTTCAAGCTGTTGACGGTGGCGGGGGCCTACTGGCGCGGTGACGAGCGCAATCCGATGCTACAGCGCATCTACGGCACAGCCTTCGAGAGCCAGGAAGCGCTGGACCAGTACTTGGAGCGGCTGGAGGAAGCCCAGCGGCGGGACCATCGACGCTTGGGGCGGGAGCTGGACCTGTTCTCCATCCATGATGAGGTGGGGCCTGGGCTCATCATCTGGCACCCCAAGGGCGCCATGGTGCGTACCATTGTCGAAGACCTCTGGCGCAAGGAGCACCTCTCGCGGGGCTACCAGTTTGCCTACAGCCCCCACATTGGGCGCTCGCGTCTCTGGGAGACCAGCGGCCACCTGGACTTCTACCAGGACAGCATGTTTGCCCCCATGGACGTGGATGGACAGGAGTATTACGCCAAGCCGATGAGTTGCCCGTTCCACATCATGTATTACAAATCGGGTCTGCGAAGCTACCGGGACCTCCCCATACGCATCGGCGAGCTGGCAGCGGTGTACCGGTACGAGAAGAGCGGCGTCCTTCATGGCCTGCTACGGGTCCGCGGCTTCACCCAGGATGACGCCCATATCTTCTGCCGGCCTGACCAGGTCGAAGAGGAGGTCCATGGAGTCATGGACTTCACCTTCTACTTGCTGGGGCTCTTCGGCTTCACCGACTATGAGATCTATCTCTCCACCCGTCCGGAGAAGTTCGTCGGGGAGCCGCAGCAGTGGGAGATGGCGCAAGGGGCCCTGCAGCGCGCGTTGGAGCGCCAGGGCATCGAGTACGCGGTTGACGAGGGCGGCGGCGCCTTCTACGGGCCCAAAATTGACGTCAAGATCCGCGACGCTCTCGGCCGGGCCTGGCAGTGCACCACCGTTCAGTTTGACTTCAACCTTCCTCAGCGCTTCGGCCTCACCTACGCCGGAGAGGACGGTCATGAGCACCAGCCGTACATGGTGCACCGAGCTATCTTGGGGTCCCTGGAGCGGTTCCTGGGCATCCTCATCGAGCACTATGCCGGCGCCTTCCCGCTCTGGCTCGCCCCGGTCCAGGCTACGGTGATCCCAATCGCGGACCGGCACGTGGAGTATGCGCAGGAGGTGGCGCGACAGCTGCGGGCGCGGGACCTTCGGGTGGAGGTGGACGGACGGAGTGAGCGCATGCAGGCCAAGATCCGGGACGCCCAGATGCGGAAGGTGCCCTATATGCTGGTTGTGGGCGACAGGGAGGCGGCGGCCAACGCGGCGGCGGTGCGGCTCCGCGACGGGTCAGATCTGGGCGCACTGGCGCTGAGCGAGGTTGCCGAGCGGCTGGCGCGGGAGTCCGAGGCACGGGCCCCTGCCGCGTGACGCTGCCCAGACTGCCACCCAGGCAGTGCGCACCGTTGTACGACCACCCAACTCCCGAGAGCGAGGGGAATGGTGCAGAGCAAAGCGGAGAGTGTTGAGGAGTACCTGGCGGAGCTTTCGGAGGAGCGGCGGGCCGCGGTGGAGACTGTGCGCAGTGTCGTGCTGGAGCACCTGCCCGAAGGCTACGAGGAGACGATGCAGTTCGGCATGATCGGGTACGTCGTGCCGCTGGAGCGGTACCCCGTCACGTACAACAAGCAGGCGCTGCAGTACGCGGCCCTGGCTTCGCAGAAGAACTACATGTCGCTGTACCTCATGTGCGTGTACGGCGACGAGGAGTCGCAGCGCTGGTTCGCGGAAGGGTTCAAGTCCAGGGGCAAGAAGCTGAACATGGGGAAGTCCTGCGTCCGCTTCAAGCGCGTGGATGATCTTCCGTTGGACCTGATTGGCGAGGCCATTGCGCGAATGTCTGTGGCCGAGTACATCGAGCTGTACGAGGCCGCGAGGAGCCGGATGAGGACAGCGCCAAGAGAAACCGCCACGCGGCGCTGAGGGGCATCGGCAACTGGGATGCGCCTGCCCCCTGACGCAATCGGTCCCTAGGCTGCGGCGATGGCCTGGATTCCCACGAGGCCTTCCGCCGGCACCCCCCAGGAGTCGCCGCTGTTAGCCTCTTACCGGACAGCTCTGGTTTTGGAATTCGATCCGCAGGCAGCCCGCCGCGGTTAGGCCCTACCCGTGAGCTTGCGGCCCTGGTTCAAGGCGGCGTAGGTGCGCACTGGGGCCGCCATGAGGAACCGGTAGCCCTCTTCGACGATGCGGTCAACGTTATCGACGCCGACGTGGGGGTGGCCGCAGGGTACGTCGTAGTCCTTGCAGATCTGCCTGATGGTGGCCATGGCGGAGAGCAGGTCCGGGTGATCGAACTGGCGGGGGATGCCCAGCTCCTGGGACATGTCGCCTTCACCGATCAGAATGGCGCCGATGCCGGGCACCTGCTCCAGGATGTCGGTGAGGTTCCGAATGCCCAGGGCGTCCTCGATCATGACAATGACGAAGACCTCGCCCTCGGGGGCCAGGGGCCAGACGTCGGCCCTGGCGTAGTACTCGGGGCCCGTGAGGCCCCAGTAGCGGGCGGCGGTGGTGGGAGCGTCGCCACGGAGGCCGGCCGGTTCGTATCGGGGTGTTCCCGGCAGACTGGGGTAGCGACAGGCGGCCACGGCGTTCCTCGCCTGCTCCACGGTGTTCACGTGCGGCCAAACGATGCCGTAGGCCCCCAGGTCCAGCACCTGCTTCGCCAGCCACTGGTTCGTCTCACCGCCGTTGGGCGGAATGCGGACGAAGGGCGTGACCGCGGGGGCGAGGGTGCCCCGGTCCACCAGCTGTCGTCGATTGAGCATGTATTGCAAGCAGTTCTTCAGGCCCCGGAAGTCCAGGGGGTTGTGCTCCATCTCAAAGACGACGGCGTCGTATGCGGCGGTGGACAGGGAGACGGCGTTATCAACGTCGGAGGGGGGCGCGAAGGTGGCGAACGCGTGCTTGCCCTGCTCAAGGGCTCGGATGACACCGTTGAGACGCGGAATTTCAGTCATGGGAGGCTCCTTCCACAGGCGGGTGCTGGCCGGGCACTGGGCCCTAGCAGGGGGATTGTAGCAAAAAGGAAGGCGGGCGTCACAGGGCGACGATGGCGCTGGCTGGCGCAGCAAGCCCGCTCAAATAGGCGCGGTCTTGTCGGTTGAACCTACTTGTGCGGGCGGAGAGGGAATGACTCCCTACCACCTGAAGGGCGGCCAGTCCGGGTTTTGCCCTCCGTCGCGGGGCGGCCTCTCGGGAGCGCGGCGCCCGGGGTAGATGACGACGGGACAGAACTGGCACCCCTCCACAGTGCAGCGTCCGACGGCGCTATGGTCATCGATGGGGTGCAAGCAGTACGGGCACATGGGGCGTCCCCTCTCTCCGCGTCTTCCACCTAGCGTCCGCAGGGTAGCACGGGCCAAAGGAGGAATCAACAAGGCTGTCCTGGAGTGTCATTGTGCAATGATTCTGCCGGCGGGTTTGCGCATCCTCCCCCACTGCGGGTAGGATGCGTAGGGCGCCACGCCCAAGGGCGCCGCTCAGGCGGGATTCGAGCGCTCTAACCGAAGGAGGAGAGATGCCCATTGAACGGATCCAGCCCGAGGGGTTGAGCAGACCCCCGAGCTTCAATCACGTCGTCAAGGCGGGCAACACGGTGTACATCGCGGGTCAGACTGCAGGCAACTCCGAGGGAAATGTCGTGGGGGTGGGGGACATCGAGGCGCAGGCTGCGCAGGTCTTCGAGAACATCGGCAGAGCCCTGGCGTCGGTGGGGGCCGACTTCTCCAACCTGGTAAAGCTCACCAGCTACCTGACGCGGGTCGAGGACATGGACGGATACCGTCAAACGCGGGCCAGGTACATCACGTCGGACCTTCCGGCGAGCACACTGCTCGTGGTCAGCCGTCTGGCCAATCCGGACTACCTGGTGGAGGTCGAGGCCATCGCGGTGCTGGACTAGCGGGCTTGATGGTTACGGCTGCCGCTCCGGCTGAAGAATCCGATGGTATACTGGCCCGTGAGCTTCCGGCTTGACGCTGGTGGAGCCTCAATCCAGCAGAATTGTGTGCCGCGTCAGCATCAGGCAGGCGGGAGCGGCGCGGGGGAAGGACGCTGCATGGACCCATCGCTACGCAACAAGACGGCCATTGTCGGAGTTGGGTACACGCCCATCGTCCGCAAGGCGGAGCGCAGCCTGGGGAGTTTTGCGTTGGAAGCGGCCCTGGCGGCCATCGAGGACGCGGGGCTGACCAGGGACGACATCGACGGGTATGTGGGGACGCCCAACGCCCCCAACGCCTCGGCGTCCCACCGGGACGGGGTCGACGAGGTGTCGACTCGCCACGTAGTCAGCGCACTGGGGCTGAAGGCTCCGCGCTTCATGTCGGACCTGTCGAGTCTGTGCATGAGCGGGCTCGTCACAGCGGCGATGGCCCTCAACGCCGGGCTGTGCAACTACGTGCTCATCCTCAGGGCCATGTACAACCCGGTGGGAGTGCGATACGCCCAGACGGACCACTCGCAGGTGGGCGGGCCGGAGCAGTTCATCACGCCCTACGGGATCCACCCAATAGGGCGGCACGCCCAGTGGCTGCGGCGGTACATGCACGACTACGGGGCCACGCGGGAGGAGCTGTTCGCCGTGGTGAAGGCAAACCGGAGCCACGCGCAGCTGAACCCGTATGCGTACTGGCGGGGGCGGGAGTTGGGCCTGGAAGAGTACATGAGCTCGCGGTGGATCTACGATCCGATGTGCATCTACGATTGCGACATCCCGGTCACGGCGGCGGGGGCGGCAGTTGTAACGACGGCGGAGCGCGCGAAGGCCCTCAGACCCAACCCGGCCTACATTACGGGGTTCTGCAATAACAGCCAGTCCGGCGACACGATCTTTCAGGTTTCGGGAGTTGACCGCAGGGACGTCCAGACGGCCGAGATCTACGACGGCTTCGTGCAGATGGTCTGGTACTGGCTGGAGTTGCTGGGCTTCTGCGAGCGGGGCGAGGCCCATGAGTTCACCAAGGACGGCCGCATCGAGCTTGGCGGCGAGCTGCCGGTGAACACCTTCGGCGGAAGCCAGGGCGAAGGGCGGCTGCACGGGTTCGGGCACATTCGAGAGGCCGCCATGCAGGTCATGGGCCGGGCAGGGGAGCGTCAGGTGGCCAACGCGCAGCACGTCGTCGCCACCAACGGCTTTGAGTGGATCCCCGGCTGGGTAGTGATGTTCAGCGCAGACGCGGAGGCATAGTGCAATGACAAAGGCTCTGGTGGTAGGCGGAACGGGTCCGACGGGCCCACTGATAGTCCAGGGGCTCATTGAGCGTGGATTCGAGGTTACGGTGTATCATCGGGGCCTCCATGAGACGGATGACCTGCCGCAGGTGCACCAGCACCTGCACGGCGACCCCTTCACGAAAGAGGCCCTGGAGCAGGACCTGGGCGGACAGAGTTGGGACCTGGTGGTCTCCATGTACGGGCGCTTGCGCCTCGTGGCGGACGTGATGGCCGGAAGCACACGCAAGTTCGTGGGGGCGGGCGGTCCGTCCTTTATGCTGCCGGAGCACCTGCCGTACCCTCGGGGGCTGGAGCTTCCCCTGCCGGAAGACCATCCCACGTACACGGACCGCTCGCTGAGCGAGTACCGGTCCGCCATTGCGTACACGGAGCGCCAGGTCATGGAGCACCACGCGAAGGGGGACTTTGCCGCAACGGTGCTCCGTTACACGAGCATCTACGGCCCAAGGGCGCCGCGCCAGTGGGTATGGTCCATTGTGCGGCGGGTCCTGGACGGACGCCGGCAGATGGTGGTCCCTGGCGACGGCAGCCAGATGCGGCAGACGTGCTACGCGGAGAACGCTGCGCATCAGTTGCTGCTGGCGTGCGACAAGGACGAGGCCAACGGGCACGTTTTCAACTCTGTGGACGAGCGGAGCTTCACGGTACGGGACATGATAGGGATTGTGGCGGGCGCTCTCGAGAGTGAGATGGAGGTTGTGGGGGTGAGTCATTCGCTGGCCAGCGACCTGGCGGCGGGCTACGCACCCCGGCGGACAACGCAGTTGGACGTGTTCAGCCTCAAGGCGCTGCTGGGCTACCGCGACCCCGTCTCCCCCGACGAGGGGATGCGGCGGGCGGCGCGATGGCTGGTGGATAACTGGGACAGCATCGACCACGAAGAGGTCCAACGGCTCCTTGGGGACCCGCTGGACTACGACGCGGAGGACCGGCTCATTGCATCGGCGAAGGAGTGGCAGCAGACGGTGTCCGAGTCAATCTCCAAGCCACAGGAGAGGGGCAGCACCGGCGGGAACTGGATGCAGAGCTCGGGCCCCCGCACCGGGTAGGGCCGCAGGCCCAAGGCAGAGGTCGGTGTACCGGCTCCCCCTGCGGTCCACGTGCCTACGGAGACCCTTGCATGACCGTCATTCCCGCACCCACCCGCCGTCATTCCCGCGAAAGCGGGAATCCAGGGGAGGGGCCGCAGGTTGGCGAGAACTGCTTCACTTTCGCGAACTCGCCCTCCACGGAGAGTTACGCAAAGGTCTCCTTACGCGGGGTTGATTGAGCGGGGTGAAGCGGGCGGAATAGCCGCTAATCTGCAGCGTTGTCCAGCTCTTTCAGGAACTCTCCGAGGGCGCGCTCGAAGTCAACGGGGTTGTCGCCGGGCACGCGGTGGCCGGCCCTGGCGACCTCCACAAGCCGACTTCCGGGAAGCCGCTGCTGCATGCGCTGGGCGACGTCGGCGGAAAGAACGTCGCTCTCCCCGCCGCGGACGATGAGGGTGGGGCACTGGACGCGCTCCCAGGTGGCCCAACGCTCTTCCGGGCCCGGTCCCTGCATACGGAGTGCGCGGCGTTGGGGGTCACGGAGAACGGGGTCGTACTTCCAGGTCCACCGGCCGTCGGGCAACTGCCGCAGATTGTGTTGCAGGCTTCCGCGGATCTGCCACGCGGGTCTGAGGGGGGAGTACCGCTGGGTCCGTTCCACGAAGGCGTCAAAGCTGTCCAGCACGTCCGCCTGGGTGACGAACTCGCCGATGCGCTCGATGCCCTCCCGCCGGGTCTCGGGGCCGATGTCCACGGCTACGAGGGCCCGGACCTTGTCCGGGTGGCCGGCGGTGTAGGTGATGGCGTTGCTGCCGCCCATGGAGAGACCCACCAGCACGAAGTTATCAAGCCCCAGGGCCTCCACGAAGCCGCTGATGTCCCGCTGGTGCGCGTCACGGCCGTAGTCCTCGTCAGGCGCCCACCCGCTGTCGCCGTGACCGCGCTGGTCGAGGGAGAGGACGTGGTACCGATCGCAGTAGGCGAGGGCGGTGAAGTCCCACATGTGGGCGTTCTGCGCGGCGCCGTGGAGGCAGAGCATCTTCGGCTTACCATCGCCGCCCCAGTCCAGGTAGTGCAGCTTCAGGCCGTCGACGTCGACGTATCGGTCCTCGGGTTCACGGGGGTCGGCGATGTGGACGCCGACCTCTTTGGCGGCATCGAGCAGAGAGAGCCCATAGTCAACGCTCACGGATACTCCTTTATCTTCGGGGTGCTCCGGCCATGTTTTCCCCTTCGTCCTTCAAGGTGCGCTGTGTGATCGAGGCCCGGGCCTATAGGACCTCCTGTGCCCTGAGTTGGTCGATCTCCGCAGAGGAGTAGCCCACTTCCGTGAGGATCTCGTCGGTGTGCTCGCCCAGCAGCGGGGACGGCTTGCGGATGGCGCCGGGCGTGGCGGAGAGCTTCAGGGGCACGGTGACCATCCTGGTCCGGCCCGCCTTGGGGTGCTGCACAGTGGTGAGCATATCGTTAGCGACAATCTGGGGATCGTCGAAGACCTGGGACTTGGTCAGGATTGGCCCGCAGGGGACGTCTGCGTCGTTGAAGCGTGCCAGCCAGTCCTGGGACGAGCCGACCCTGATGACCTTGGCCACCTCCGGGTCGATCTCTTCACGCAGCAGCGTACGCTGAGCCGGGTCGTCGAAGCGCGGGTCCTCCAGCACGTAGTCCAAGCCCAGGGCCTTGCACGCGTTGGTGAACTGGCGGTCGTTGTTGGGCGCGATGTTGATCCACTGGCCGTCGGCGCACTGGTAAACACCAAAGCCGACGTCCGTCGTGCGCTCCTCAGGCTGTTCCGGGTCCTCCTCGGCGCGGACCAAGTCGGTAGCCTGGAGGGCGATCCACGTCTGCAGTAGCGACCCTTCCACTTTCTGCCCGAGACCCGTCTTCTCGCGGACCCATAGGGCCAGCATGATACCGTAGGCCAGCATCATGGGCGTGGAACTGTCAGCGGCATAGAGGCCTGCCGTGATGGGCGTGCCGTTCGGCATGCGGCGGTACATGACGCCGGCCATGCCCTGCAGGATGCGGTCGTAGCCGCCCTTGTCCGCGTTCGGGCCCTTGGTGCCGAAGGCAGAGAGGGTGGCATAGACCAGTCGCGGGTTCAGGGCGCTGAGGGTCTCGTAGTCGACGCCGAGGCGCTTGGCGGCGGCGAGGCGGAAGTTCAGCACGACGACGTCGGCGTCCTTGACGAGCCTGCAGAGCACTTCGTTCCCCTGGGGCTTCCGGATGTCCAGGACGATGCTGCGCTTGTTTCGGTTGATGACCATGAAACCGCGGCCGTTCTCTTTGAGGAATGCGGTGGTGCTCGATCCCCGCGAGGAGTCTCCCTTCGGCCAAGCCTCCACCTTGATGACGTCTGCGCCCTGGTCGGCCAGGTACATGCTGGTGGTGGGGCCGGCGACGTGTTGGGCGAGGTCCAAGACTTTGATGCCCTCTAGGGCGTAGGCCATGATCTCCTCCTTATCGGCAATGGTGTGTCGGACCCGCGCATGTCCTCAGGGTTGACGCCCCCCGGGAGCGCCTCAACCGGGGGGCGTCCCAGCTTGCGGGCGGGCAGCCGCACTGCTCCCATTCTTCTTCGACGGCGCCGGGACGGCTCTGCCCTTCCGTTCAGGGGGTAGCGGGGCCGCGCGACGGCCCAGCGAGTCCTTATGGCGCGAATCAGATTCCGTACAGGGCGCGGCCGTTGTCGTCCAGGATCTTGCGCTTGGCCTCGGGGCTGATGTCTTCGCGCTGGTTGAGGACCTGCATGGCCTCGAGCTCGCTGGACGTGTCGGCGTGGCTATAGTCGGTCCCGATGACGATATGGTCATCGCCGGCGAAGCTGAGGATGTATGGAATGTCCTCCTCGGTCTGGCAGGCGACGTAGAGGCGGTTGCGCTTCATCAGGTCGGGGATGAGGCCGCGGCCCTTGGTGCGGTTCACGCGGGCGCCAATGTCCGTGAGCATGTAGGGGACCCAGGAGGCGGCAGCCTCCAGGAAGCCCCAGCGGACCTTGGGAAACTTATCCGGAAGGCCGCCCATCACCACGGCGTGGAAGGCGCCGATAACGGGGAACTTGGCCTTCCAGATGGTGGTGGCCCGGGAGTGGAACAGGCCGTCGAACTGGTAGTTGCGCATGCCGGAGTGGAAGCAGACAGCCAGATCCAGGTCGCCGGCCTTCTCATAGATGGGGAAGAAGTAAGGGTCAACGCAGGTGCGGTCGCCCATGACGCCGTGGGCCATGACGCCGCAGGCGCCGTTGGCTTTGCCATACTCCAACTCCTCCAGGGAGGCGTTGACGTCTTGAGTGGGCACGACGACGACCCATCGGAAGCGCCCGTTGCCCTCCTTCCAAATGCCCCCCAGCCAGCGGTTGTAGGCGCGGCACATGGCTACTTGGGTCTGGGCCCTGGACAGCTGTGCCATGCCAAGGAGCACCGTTGGGTAGAGGACGTGGATGTCAGTGCCCAGCTCGTCCATGTGGCGCAGGCGCGCGGGAAGGTCCCGCATCTCCGCTGTGTCCGCGGGAGTGAGTGTGGTGTTGCCCGGCGGAAAGGCCCGCTTGGTCTCCATGTTGGAGTCGAAGAACCAGAACTCCGATCGGCGCTTGGTGTCCTCGTCGGTATCGGGCATGGCCAGGGCTCGAGGGCGGAGCTGCTCGTCTTCGCCTTGCATGTAGCTCCAAGTTATGTCTGTCTCGATGACATGAGTGTCGGCATCGACGGTGGGCATGAGTCCTCCTATCTTGGGCGAAGCCCCTATTCGGACCGGGGCTTGCAACGGTGTCTATCATAGGGTAGAGTGCCCGCCAACGCAACGACTTTGAGCGGGACTCCCCGCAATGCTGCTGGGATACTGCCGTATTCCACCTCCCTACGGCAGAATCCCGGAGGAAACATGACCCAGGCCTCCAAGCCCGTGCCATTCCCGGATATGGAGAGCGAACCGTTCTGGACGGCGGCTAGGGAGCACAAGCTGATGCTGCCCAAGTGTGGGGAGTGCGGCTTCATCAGCTTTCCCCCCAAGCCCCATTGCGCTCGCTGCCTTTCCGGGGAGGTGAAGTGGACGGAGATGAGCGGACGGGGCGCGGTATATACCTTCAGCATCATGCACGACACCTTCATACGCGGCTTCGAGCCTCCCTACGTGGTCGCCCTGGTGGAGTTGGAGGAGCAGGAGGGGGTGCGGCTGAACTCCAACATCCTGGAGTGTGATGTAGGGGATGTGTACATAGGCATGCCGGTAGAGGTGACCTTTGAGGACCGCACCGGTGAGGTGAGCCTGCCCCAGTTCCGGCCGCGGAAGGCATAGGCAAGCCCGGAATCTGGGCAGCGAGGTGGCGGGGGTTGGGCGCGAGCGCTTGGGGGCGGGGGCCCGCGGGCGCACCGCTCGGCGTGGCGGTATAATGGCGCCGTCGACAGGGCGGCGATGATGTGAAGCCGGCGGCACGTCGCTGGATTTCAACCACTCGAGAAGAGGAAGCTCCGATGGAAACTTCAGTGTTGCCCCTCCAGGGAATACGGGTCTTGGACTGGACCATGCACCAGGCCGGCCCCTGCGCCACCATGCTGCTAGGGGACCTGGGCGCCGAGGTCTTGAAGATCGAGACGACGAGCGGCGGCGAGTCGGGCAGGGGCCAGGCGAACGTGGCAGGCAGAGACATGGGCCTCGCCAACGGGCTCTCCTACACCTTCGAGGTGTACAACCGCAACAAGAAGAGCCTGGCCTTGGACCTGTCCAAGCCCGAGGGCCGGGAGATCATGTACTCGCTGGCCAAGGTCTGTGACATATTCGCACAGAACCACCGCACGGGGGTGGCGGAGAAGCTGGGGATGGGGTACGAGACGCTGAAGGAACACAACCCCAAGATCATCTACGCCAGCTGCACCGGCTACGGGCGCAAGGGGCCGCGGGCGCACAGTCCCGCCATGGACCCCGCGGTGCACGCAGCGTCCGGGATGATGTTCGGCGTGGGTGAGCCGGACATGGGGCCGATTCACATCATCGGCGCCATGGCGGACATGACCACGGCGATGATGCTGGCCAACGCCATGATGTCCGCGCTGGTGTGCCGGGAGCGGACCGGCATAGGCCAGGAGGTCCACGTGTCCATGCTGGGCACCCGGCTGTGGATCCAGTCCAACAACATCCTGTACACGCTGCAATCGGGCAAGTCCAGGCCTCGGCAGTTCCAGAGCAAGGCCCCCAACCCCCTGGTGAACCACTACCGCTGCAGGGACGGCAAGTGGCTGCTGATGGGCAACTTCCAGTCCGACAAGTACTGGCCCAGGCTATGCAGTGTCATGGGGCTGCAGGGCATTGAGTACGACCCCAGATTCGCGGACATCGGCGCGCGCCGCGAGAACTGCGAGGAGCTCATCACCATCCTCAACGACACTTTCGCCACCGGGGACCGCGACGAGTGGGTCACGCGCCTGGAGGTGGAGAGCGTCGTCGTCAGCCCCATCCTGGAGTACAGCGAGGTGGTCAACGACCCCCAGGTGCTGGCGAACGACCTGCTCCCGGAGTTCGACCACCCGACGCTGGGGAAGATCCGGGAGACGGGCATCCCCATTGAGTTCTCCGAGACACCCGGCTCCATCCGGGAGCCCGCGCCCCAGCTGGGACAGCACACGGAAGAGGTCCTGGTGGACCTGCTCGGCTACTCCTGGGACGACATCGAGCGGCTGCACGACAATGGGGTGATCCTGTAACGCTTGCCCGGTGGGCGAAGGGAGGCGGGCCCATGCCTGTGATCGACGCCGATACCCACGTTGACGAGACCGAGGACACCTGGGAGTACATGCGTGAGGAGGAGTTGGAGTTCAAGCCGACGACGGAAACTCCGGCGGCGCTCGACCCCTCCCGGCCACCCGTCCGGTACTGGCGAATCGACGGGCGCCGCCAGATCCGGTTCGTGCGGGACGACCAGCGAACGCGAACAACGGTAGAGACTCGGGAACTCTTGGACGTGGGGGCCCGACTGCGGGCCATGGACGAAATGGGGACCGACGTGCAGGTGGTGTATCCCACGCTGTTCATCATGGAGGCCACCGAGCGACCGGAGATCGCGCTGGCCCTGCGCCGAAGCTACAACCGGTGGATGGCGGAGCGCTGCGCGCAATCGGAGGGGCGTCTGCGCTGGGTGGCGCTGCCATCGCTGATGAGCATGGACGAAACGCTGGAAGAGATGCGGTTCGCCAAGGAGCACGGCGCCTGCGGCGTGATGAAGAAGGGCGACCGGGAGGCGGGCAAGTGGCCCGCGGACCCCTACTTCACGCCCTTCTATGAGGAGGCGGAGCGGCTGGACCTCGCCGTCTGCTTCCA
Organism: Dehalococcoidia bacterium; assembly: GCA_965247615.1. Lineage (GTDB taxonomy): Bacteria > Chloroflexota > Dehalococcoidia > Lucifugimonadales > UBA1127. Next base: position 535,280 of record OZ252022.1, read on the forward strand.
CACGGGGTCCGGCACTCCCGACTTCCCTTCCGCGAAGGAGTTCCCGCTGGGCTCCTTCTATCGCAGCAACATGTCGGTGGCCCACGCGTTCCACACGCTGATCGCCAACGGCATCCCCACCAGGCATCCCAGGCTCCGCTTCACCTTCGTGGAAGCCGGGTCTGCCTGGATCCCGTACGTGCTCTATGATCTGAAGCGGCGCCTGGAGCGGACCAGCGACCCGGGCAGCATCTTCGGGGGCCAGAGGTACGAGATGCCGGACAACGTGCTGAAGGCGAACCGCATGTTCGTCACGTGCATGGTGGACGAGGATCTGCCGTACGTTCTCAGGTTAGCCGGCGAGGACAACCTGATGATAGGGTCCGACTACACGCACCGGGACCAGTCCATGGAGTACGAGTACGAGCGTTTGCTCCGTGAGCGGGTGGACCAGGGGGAGATCTCCGCATCGGTGATGCGGAAGATCCTCTACGACAACCCCAAGGAAGCCTACGGATTGTGACGTCCACGCAGGGGCCGCCTTCCCATCCTCCGGCGGAGGCAGAGACCGAACACGACGTTTCCGCGGCCGCGGGGGCCAGGCGTCTGGGCGTGCGGGTGGTCGATGAGGCGGAGCCACGAAGCGGGTCCATGACGGTGAACGGGGTCCGGCTGCACTACCTCGATTGGGGCGGCGAAGGGCAGCCGACGCTCCTGTGTCTCCACGGCGGGCGGGCAAACGCCCACACGTGGGACTTCGCCGCGCTGGGCCTTCGGCACCTGTACCGTGTGGTTGCCCTGGACCAGCGCGGTCACGGCGACAGCGGGTGGGACGGCGCCCGGCGGTACGACCGCGATGCGTACGTGTCGGACCTCGAGGGAGTGGTCCGGGAGTTGGGCGCGGGGCCGGTCATCTTGGCGGCGCACTCCATGGGCGGGACCAACTCCCTGGTCTTCGCCGGCCGGCATCCGTCCCTGGTGAGGGCCCTGGTTCTGGTGGACGCCGGCCCTGAGATCGCACCGGACTCCTATGAGCGCTCCGAGCGCATCACGTCGGCGGTGCCCGATTGGGGTAGCTACGCCGCGTACCTGGCGCAGGCGCAGCGCTACAGCCGGTGGTGGCCGCCGTGGCAGGTCCACTACCATCTGCGGTACGCGCTGCGGGAGCTTTCGGAGGGGGTGTGGACGTGGAAGGGGGACCCGGCCACTCGGTCGCCGGAGCGTCGGGAAGGACGGGGACACCAGCACGACCCCAGGGAGCTATGGCCGGTGTGGGAGGGCCTACGGTGCCCGGCGCTGGTCGTTCGTGGCTCCTTCAGCCGGATTCTGCTCGCCCCCTTCGCCAGGGAGATGGAGCGTCGGCTTGGGCATAGTCGGCTCGTGGAGGTTGCGGGCGCGGGGCATCGCGTGATGGAGGACCGCCCCGCGGAGTTCGCCGCGGTGGTCTCGACGTTCTTGGCGGACGTTGTGGCGGGATCTGGCGAGAGTGGCCCAGGGTGAGGTCGGACCTATTGTAGAATCCAGCAGAGAGATCTGCCATGGAGGAGCGAGCATGGGCGGAGAACCAGTGGCGTTGGGCCACGTCCGGGTCCTGGACCTGACGCAGTCCCTGGGGCAGTACACCAGCCGCCTGCTGGCGGACCTAGGGGCCGACGTGATCAAGGTGGAGCCGCCGGGAGGCGGGCTGGCGCGGCGTGCGTGGCCCTTCGCGGGGGATGTGGAGGACGGGGAGCACAGCCTGTCGTTCCTGCACTTCAACACGAACAAGCGCAGCGTGGTGCTGGACCTGGCGTCGGCGGAGGGCCGGGCCGGACTCCTGGGGATGGTGCGGACCGCCGACGTGCTGGTGGAGGACTTCCAGCCCGGTCACCTGGCTGGGCTGGGTCTCGGCTACGCCGAGCTGGAGGAGGCCAACCCCCGGATGGTGGTCACCTCCGTGACTCCCTTTGGGCAGACGGGGCCGCGTGCCCAGTGGAAGGCCGACGACCTGATCCTCCAGTCGCTGTCGGACTGGATGGCCGACGTTGGTGGGGAGGCCGCATCCCCCTGCGGTTGCCCGGCAGAGCCAACGGCGCAGATAGGGGGAGCGCATGCGGCGCTGGCGACGCTGATCGCGCTGCGCGCGAGCCGTGCGGCGGGTGTGGGACAGCGCGTGGACGTATCGCTGCTGGAGACCATGGTGGTCTCGGCGGCCTCGACGCCCATCACAAGGTACTCGATGGCAACGGAGATCGCGCGCCGCAGCGGCGTGCAGACCAACATGGCCGGCGTGAACTGCTACCCCTGCAGCGACGGCTACGTGATGATGAACATCCACTTCAACCATCTCTGGAAGCGCTTGGTGGACTGGATAGGCAACCCCATCATCCAGGACCAATACTTCATGACCATGCAGGCCCGGCACGACAACGCGGAGCTGGCGGACGGGATACTGCAGGAGTTCACGGCGTCCATGACGGTGGAGGAGTTCCTGGAAGGCGCCCGGGGGTTGGGGCTTCCGGTGGCCCGGGTCAACCGATTCATGGAGGCGGTGAAGACCCCGCAGCTGGAGGCCCGGGGCTGGCTTCAGGATATGGATCATCCGGTGCTTGGGCGGATTCGCACGCCGGGGTTTCCCTGGGTCCTCTACGACACCCCCGCCGCTATCCGGCGCCCCGCGCCGCTGCTGGGGGAGCACAGCCAAGAGGTCCTGGATGAGGTTGCGGCGGGCCCTGCGCCGCACGGGACCACGCCCTCCGGCGCCGTCGATGGGGACGATGTGCCGGATCTGCCGCTGGCGGGGGTGCGTGTCATCGATTTCACGCGGGCGTGGGCGGGGCCCCTGGCCACGCGGTACCTTGGGGATTACGGCGCCGAGGTCATCAAGGTGGAGTCGGGGCTGTTCGACACCCAGCGCGAGGGCAGGGCCGCGACGTACACGGAGTTTAACCGCAACAAGCTGAGCATAACCATTGATCTGCACCACCCCGAGGGCCAGGCCCTGATCAAGCGTCTGGCCACCATGAGTGACGTGGTGATCAATAACTTCCGACCGGGCACGCTGGAGCGGTTCAACCTGGGGTATGAGGTCCTGCGGGAGGTCAACCCGCGGATCATCGTCGTGAGCATGCCCGGGTACGGGAGCACGGGCCCGGCCCGCGAGTACGCCTCCCATGGGGCGCAGCTGATGGCGAACGCCGGCGCCTACTACCTGTGGGGCCACCCTGAATCCCCCATCGAGACGCGGGGGAGGTCCGCCTTCCCGGACTTCATGGCCGGGGCGCAGGGAGCGCTGTCGGTGGTGGCGGCGCTGCACGCACGCGAGGTGACGGGCCGGGGACAGGAGATCGAGGTGGCGCAGGCGGAGGCCCTGTCGGCGGCGCTGGGCGTGGGGTTTCTGGACTCCCTGGTGAACGAGAGAGACTGGGAGCCCCTGGGCAATCGCAGTCCCCACACAGCCCCGCACAACGTCTACCCCTGCAGCGGCTTCGACGAGCACTGCGCCATCTCCTGCACAACAGAGGCCGAGTGGACGAAGCTGTGCGAGGTCATGGAGCAGCCCGAGCTGGCGCAGGACGACAGGTTCGCCGCCACGGCCGACAGGCTGGCCAACGTCGAGGAGCTGGACGCCATCATTGGCGAGTGGACGCGCGGGTACACACCGCGGCAGGTGATGCACATCCTGCAGAAGGAGGGGGTGCCGGCGGCGGCCGTATCGAGCAGCGAGGACGTCTACTACGACGTGCAGCTCCGCGAACGGCGCTTCATGATGCCTACCACCGACATTGACATGGGGCCCTTGGAGATGTCGGGGCTGTCGGCCAAGCTCTCGAGGACGCCAGGCCGGCGGGAGATGACCGGTCGGCCCGTGTTCGGCGGGGGCAACGACTACGTGTTCCACGAGCTTCTGGGGCTGAGCCGCCAGGAGCGTGAGGAGCTGGAGGCGGCGAAGGCCATCGCCTGAGGCGTCGTGCGGTCAGTCCTTCGGCCGTGGACACACGGCTCGGGTGTGTGCCCGCTGCCGGTCGGGTAGCTCGCTCAGCGCCGCCCTGATCGTGCTGGCCCGCGTGTAGATTCCGCTGGTATGCCCAGGCCGAGTCAGGACGTCCTGCCATCCTGTCCCCTGGTGCGGCTGCCGGTGGGCGTTGCTATGCGGCGGGTTGTCGTGCCCGGGGCCGGTCCTTGATGATGAGGAGACCTGCGGGTGCGATGGTGGCGAAGAGGACGGCGAGCAACACGAAGGTGTAGCTGTAGCTGAAGTCCGCCAGGCCGCCGATGAGCAGGGGGCCGACGAGGGTGGCGAAGTGGCGGGTGGCCATGCTGAGGCCGAAGAAGCGGCCCCGGGCGCCCCGTGGGGAGAGGTCGATGGAGTAGGCCTGAGTGGCCACGTTCACGACGCCGGTCCCGACGCCGGCGGAAAATGCGGTGAGCACCAGGTTCAGGGGGACGCCCGCCACGAGGGTGACCGTGGCGCCGGCGTTGAGGGCCAGGAAGATCATGGAGGCTGTCGATACGAGTGCTGCGGGGATGAGGGCGGCGCGGATGCCCCAGCGGTCTGCGATGAAGCCGGCAGGGAGGGCGGACACCATGCCGCCGAAGCCGATGGCGCTGATGATGAGGCCGGTGTTGGTCTGGCTCAGCCCCAGCTCCAGCTTGGCGTAGAGGGGCATGACGACGTTGGTGATGCCCTCTCGGAACAGGGACTCGATAAAGAGGGTGTAGATGATGAAGAGGAAGCCCACGGAGATCACGGCCACGGCGAGCTCGGAGCGGCCGGCGCCCCGGGGAGCGTCCGTGCGCTTCTCCTGCGCCGGCGGCGGAGCGCCGGGGGGTGTTGGCGTCCCGGCGGGGGCAGGCGGGTCGTCGGGAAGCTGAACGGACTCGCGCATCAGGAAGAGGATGGTGAGGAAGACGCCGAACTTGCTGAAGCCGTTGATGAAGAAGGGGACGCGGATGCTGCCGGTGGCGCCCCAGGCCCAGCCGCCGAGGAAGGGGCCGAGGACGTGGCCGAGGTCGGCGAGGGTGGTGCGGAGGCCGGAGAGGCGGCCGCGGTCGCCACGCTTGGCGATGTCGGCGGTCATGGAGGTGAGGCCGGTGCCCCAGACGGCGGTGCCGACGCCGGAGCCGAAGCGGAAGAGGACGAGTTGGAGGTAGGAGCGGGAGAAGCCCTCCAAGAAGGAGAAGACCATGCGGATGAAGATGCCGACGAGGCTGATCTTGCGTTTGCCGAAGCGGTCCATGAGGTCGCCGGCGAAGTAGCTGATGAGGAGTCGTCCGAGGCCGCCGATGGAGGTCACGACCGCGGCGGCGAAGGCGCTGGGGATGAAGCGGTGGGAGAGGAGGGGGATGACGGGGACGGCGGCGCCGAGGCCGATGGACCAGAGGAGGGCGGCGAGGTTCAAGGCGATGAGGGCCCTGGTTCGGGAGGCTTGTTGAGATGAGGCCAAGGACATCCTCGCTGGGGAACGGCGCGGAGTGGGCTTGTCTGGGGCGCCGCTTCACCGCCGGGGCCAGTATACACCACCGCCGGTGTGGGGCAAGGAGTCCCCACGCCGGCTGCCGGGGCCGCTCCTACCGGTGACGGCTCCCAGGAGGCACGCAGGGGCGGTGCGGGGAGAGGGGAAGGCGCCCTGATCTCGATTCTTGAATGCTGACGCGGGAGGACAGTGATGGTTGACCTATCACAGGACGATGTCCTGGGCCTGGCGAGGGTCGCGGGAATGCCCATTATCCCGGAGGATGTCGAGGAGGTGACCCTGCGCCTAAACGCCCTGCTGGAGACGCTGACGGAGCTGGACCAGCTGCCGCTGGACGGCGTCCAACCCCTTCCGGCGCTGCCCCACCCCGGAGAGCTTCCGCGGCAGAGGCCCGCAGCAGGCGGGGCGACGGCGCAGGAGAGCGCTGGCGGGGAAGAGGAGCTTGCGTACAGGCCCATCACGGAGCTGGCGCGGCTGATCCGGGAGGGGCAGGTGTCGCCGGTGGAGCTCACGCAGGCGTACCTGGAGCGCATCGAGAGGCACGACAGCACGCTGCGGGCGTACATCACGGTCCTGGGGGAGGACGCGCTCCGGGAGGCGCGGGCGGCGGAGCAGGCGGTTGCCAGGGGGGATGCGCTGGGCCCGCTGCACGGGGTCCCCATTGGCCTGAAGGACCAGTTCTATACCAGGGGCGTGCGCACAACGTGCGGCTCCCGCATCATGGCTGAGTTCGTGCCGGACTACGACGCCACGCTGGTGACCAGGTTGAAGGAGGCGGGGGCGATAGTGCTGGGCAAGCTCAACATGACGGAGTTCGCCTCGCCGGCCACCTTCGAGTTCCCCTACGGCCAGCCCAGGAACCCGTGGAACCCGGACTACGAGCCGGGGGGGTCCAGCAGCGGATCGGGGATAGCACCGGCGGCTGGGCTGTGCGCGGGGGCGATTGGGGAGGACACCGGGGGCTCCATCCGCCACCCTGCGGCGCATTGCGGATGCGTCGGGCTGCGGCCGTCGTGGGGGCGGGTAAGCCTGCACGGCATGGCGCCGGGGAGCTGGTCCAAAGACACCGCGGGGCCGCTGACTCGGACGGTGGCGGACTGCGCCCTGCTGTTGGGGGTGATCTCCGGCTACGATCCCGAGTCGACCTTCACGGCGCGCCTGCCAACGCCTGACTACGCGGCGGCCCTGGACGGCGACATCCGGGGCATGCGAGTGGGGGTGATCCGGGAGCTGCTGGAGGCCGAGCAGCTGAGCCCGGAGGTGGGGGCGGCCTTCCGAGAGGCTGTGGCGGTCCTTGGGAGCCTTGGCGCCGTGGTGGAGGAGGTCTCGCTGCCGTTGACGCCGCTTCTGGGCGTCGTCAACGCGGCGATGGGGTCGGAGCGCATCGCGGTACAGTGGAACGACCTGACGACGCGGGCGCGGGACTTCGACGTGGCGGTGCGCCGACCGGTGCTGGTGCCGGGGCTGCTGCCGGCCGCGCTCTACCAGCGGGCGACGCAGGCGCTGACGCTGATCCGCGGCCAGATCCTGGCGGCGTGCGAGGAGTACGACGTGCTGGTGAGCCCGACTCGGCCGGTCCCCCCGGCGCTCATCGAGGACACCAAGCGGCCCCTGCGGACTAGGGAGGAGGCACTGAGGGCGCTGCGGCACTTCTCCTTCACGAGCCTGGCCGCGCTGTCGGGGACCCCGGCCATCTCCGTGCCCTGCGGGTTCACGGAGAAGGGTCTGCCAATGGGGTTGCAGATCATGGCGAAGCGCTTCGACGAGGCGACGGTGCTGCGGGCGGCCTACGCGTACGAGGGGGGTACGCGGTGGCACGCCATGAGGCCGGCGCTGGGGTAGCGGGGGGCGTCAGACTCGCGCACACCGCCGCACGCCTACGGAAGGTAGGAGTGACGAGCCCCAGGACGAGCGGGCTAACGCGCCGGCGTGGAGGCCGGCTTGGGAGAGAGTGAGAGGACTTAGCCGCCGCCGCCGTCACCGCCGCCGTCACCGCCACCGCCACCGCCGCTCTGGGCAGAGAAGGGCTTCTTGTTTGGGCCTCCGGCCAGATCCCAGGAGTCGGCGCCGATGAAACCACGGTAGGCGGTGTAGAGGCCCCCTGGGGTCTGTTCCCTGGGCCCGCCGGGGAGAAACCAGGGCGGCAGAGCGTTGATGTCGTTGACCCACTGGCTCGCTTCGTTCAGGGCCACGGCGTAGGGCAGGAGGGGGTCGGGCTGGCTGGGGTCCAGGGAAGGGGAGACGTGGCCGTCCCCGATCGATCGGCTGAAGGCCGCCCACCGGCTCATCTCGAGTAACCCGGCCGGGGTGGGGATCAGGCGTCCTGCGGGGGAGTTCCAGGCGTAGACTAGGAAAACCACCGCTATCGGGATTCCGACGGCGACGCCGGCCCACCAGGGCAGCCAGAAGTTGACCCAGAGGCCCACGCCCAGGGCCAAGATTGCTGAGGCCAAGAACCACCCGAATTGAGCCATCCAACCCTGTCCCTGGTCTGCCATGACCTGCAAGGGGGGTTCATCAAAAATGCCCCGGGACTGCAGGAGCTCGTCCAGATGGGTGCGGATGGCGTTCTTCCGTTTCTTCAGGATTCCCGTCAATTCTTCGGAGGTAGCCCTGCGGACGGGCAGGTCGTCGTAGACCACCTTTTCCCATGGCTGATCGGGTTCGAACTGCCGGACGAAGTTGACGCCGGAATGGAATTTCCTTTCCTTGTCCGATTCGTCGTAGCGGCCGGTGATGGTCAAGTTGCTCTTCTGGAGCATATCCACGAGGATGGACAGGTAGGTTTGCGGGCCGACCTTCCGGCTGAAAAACACCGACACCGCCGGGGCGGGAAGGTCGCTGGGGAGGGTGGTCAAACCCGCGGGCCCTTGGGGGTAGTCGACGTCGGGCCAGCGGGAATTGCGGATACGGATGGCGACGAAAAGCAGGGCGAACAGGCCAAAGGGAGAAAACCGGAGCGACCAATAGAGGAGATAGGTTACGCGCTCCCAGTTCACGGAGGGGTACCGGCTGATGAGGCGGGTCTTCTCGAAGACCCAGGAAGCTCCCTTCCAGTTGGGGGTCGGGGCGTCCACGAGGCCCTGGAGGGAAAAGAGACCGACGGTGCGGGTCTCCGGGGCGTTGACGGAGAGGTGCTCCCAACCTATCTGAAATCTCTGTTCGCCGCGGTCGGTCTCGACGGGCAGGTCCCGGCCATCCATGGAGACGGACACTTGGTCGATGTGGTCGATGAATTCCATGTCGATGTAACGGGAGCGGAAGAAATCGTGTTGAACATGGAAGGCGTAGGCTGAGGTCTCCTCGACCAGGATGTCGCCGTTCTGCTGGACGTCGATGAGGACATCGATGGATTCCCAGCTATAGGGGCTGTCCTGCGCGTTGACCGTTGTGGTGGCGAGGGCGCAGAGCAGGGCGAGGGCGATGAGGGCGAGTATGTTCAGCAGGAAGCGGCGCATGGTGAAACGGTCCGTTGCGGGCATTTGAACAGACGGGGTTCCTTGGTGTCAATGCCAAGCCTAACTTGGTACTCCCAAGGTGTGTTGGTGTTAGATCAAGTTGAGCCTGAGGCATACCAATGCTATCGAGTCCCCCAGCATGACGACGCTCTTGCTGTCACCCTGAGCCCACCTGCCGAGACTCGAACCCGCTAACGAGACCGTACGGCGCTAGCTCGCTGGCCTGGCGGGCTGCACCAATTAGGTGATGCGAGCGTCTCCGCTCGCTGCCTCCAAGTCGACGGCCCACGAGTACCGCAGTTTTCGGTGTCGGTTGAGTAATAGGTATGGAGCGCCTCACCGTGAGCGGGTCACTCCCCTGGGGGAGCAGAGGCGGTTAGGTGGCGATCCAGGGCTCGGTGTGGCCCTCGTGAGTCCAGAGGAAGTCGAAGCCGGCCCGGAGCGCGAACTGCTGGTCGAGGTCCGTGTCGCCTATGTGGTAGTAACGCTCGGCCTCAAACCGGGTCTTGACTTCGGCGATGCGGTGTTTGAGGGAGACGAAGCTCGTCTGGATCTCCTGCTGGTCCCAGATCTCCTGTTGCTCCCGGAGGGTGCGGTCGGAGCTGCTGCCCACGATGCAGCCGTGGGCCTGGGCCCTGCGCACCATCTCCATGGTGATGGGGCCGGGAGGGTCGCCAACCTCCAGGGTGCCGTCTATGTCGAAGCTGACTAGGACAGCCAAGGACTTCCTCCCACGGTTCTGTGCCGGATTGCCGGGGGCGCCTGGGCATGTTCAGGCACAAGGGCTTCGCGTGTCAAGCGGGGGGTGGGCCGCCCCACACGCCGTTCAACTGGTTTGACAGGCTCCCGGGGGCGTGCCCCCAGAGTCGGGGGTTGCGGATTGACGGCGGGATGGAGTGCGCATATCGTGGGGTCGCGGAGGCTGCGCGCACGCGGATTGGCCATTGGCAAACTAGACACTGGAGACGAGGTCATGGGCTGGTCGATACATCACCCCACGCGGCTCATCCACTGGACGCCGGAGCTTTCCTACGAGGGCTACACACTCATCGCCACGAACTACGGCTTTCACGCCAGCCTGATCGACATGGAGGGGCGCGTCTGCCACCGGTGGGAGTCCCCCGCCGGCATCAGCTATTGCTACCTGCTCCCCAACGGCAACCTGCTCTCGCGCAGCCATCCGCCGAAGGGGCTGGAAGTGGGGAACCTCGGGGGGTCCGCGGCGTCGCTGCAGGAGCTGGACTGGGAGAGCAACGTGGTGTGGGAATACCGGAACCCGATGCTCCACATCGATTTCGAGCGCCTGCCCAACGGCAATACGCTGGTGCTCCTGTATGCGGAGCTTGCCCCGGAGCTCGCCGCCCGGGTGCGGGGCGGGCACGCCGAGGGGGGCCAGGGCCGGATGTGGGGCGACGCGGTGCAGGAGGTCACGCCGGAGGGCGCGACTGTCTACGAGTGGCGCTCCTGGGAGCACCTCAGCGTCGAGGAGGACGTGATCTGCCCGCTGGACGAGCGGCGGGAGTGGACGCACGGCAACGCGCTCAGCACCACGGCGGGCGGAGACCTGCTTGTGAGCTTCCGCCAGCTCAGCGTGGTGGGGATTGTGGACCGGGCGACGGGGGAATTCCGGTGGAAGTGGGGGCCCGGGGAGCTTTCGCACCAGCACCATCCGACCTACCTCGACAACGGCCACGTGCTCATCTTCGACAACGGGCCCCACCGGCACGGCCTGAGCTACTCCCGGGTGGTCGAGGTCGATCCGGCGACGAGCGGCATCGTCTGGGAGTACCACGGGGAGCCGCGTGCCTCCTTCTTCAGCTACAACATCAGCGGCGCCGAGCGTCTGCCCAACGGCAACACGCTCATCTGCGAGGGGCTGCACGGCCGCATCTTCGAGGTGACGCCGCAGGGTCAGATTGTGTGGGAGTGGGTCAACCCCTTTGCCGTTCAGCGCGTGGAGAGGGGCAACGCGGGCCCCGGGGGCGCCCCGGCCTCGGAACGGAACACCGCTGTGTTCCGGGCGCACCGCTACGGGCCGGACCACGCGGCCCTGCGGGGCCGGGACCTAGACCCCGCAAGGTACGCCCACCTCAACGCGTCATAGAGTCGCCGCCCCCCCCCCCCCCGGCTCAGTTGGTCCGAGTGCACCTCCTGAGCAACCCCGGTCGCACCAGCGCCCGCCGGGGCCGTATCAAGTCATTGCGCCGTTGCTGCCAGCCAGGCAACTCCCGCTGGTGTTTGTGAGAACGATGCATGATCCGGTCCTTGATGCCCCGGGACTGCAGCCACCGGCGTCGTGCCTGGGACTCGTACGCCCGATCTGCGTAGACCGCCGCCTCGTCCCCGCTCACCAGCGCATCGGCCGTCGTGCTTTCGGAGACCTTGGCCGGGGTCAACACCGCCGTGCGCACGATCCCCGATCCCGCATCCACCCCTACATGCACCTTGTAGCCGAAGTGCGAGCGCCCCCCGCGATTGGTATACGTCCAGTCCGCATCGGGGTCGACGGGGCTTCTGGCCCCCCCGACCCGCCGACGTCGGCGGTCTGCGCACCTGGGCGTCCACCACGGTGGCGTCCATCAGGGTCCCCGCCTTCAGCACCAGCCCGCGCTGCTCCAACTGGAGGCCCAGTTCCTGGAACAGCTTCTCGTCGAGACCCCCTGCCGCCAACGCCGTGCGGAACCGGCTGATGGTCGAGTGGTCCGGCGCGTTCTCCTGCAGGCCCAGCCCCACGAAGCGACGGAAGGAGATACGGTCCCCCAGGGTTTCCTCCATCTGCGGGTCTGAGAGGTTGTACCATTGCTCCAACAGCAAGACCTTGACCATCAGCAGCGGGGGATAGCTGGGCCGCCCTTCGGGAGCGCCGTAGACCTGGGCCGCCAGATTCCTCAGCCGGTCCCAGTCCACCGCCTGGTGGATCCGATCCAATCGCTGATTCTGCCCCAGCTTCTCCGGCAGGAGGCTTTCGACCAAAGACGGCTGGCCCATTTCCCGGTGCATGCGGTCCCTCCTCGCTGGTACCCATCGAGCTCCCCCCAATTCTCGCTTCCCGCCCTCAGTTATGCAAAGGTCTCCGTTCGCGGGAATGACGTCGGGTGGGGGCGCGGGAGCGACGGGGGTGGAGTGCGGCGCGCCATCCCGTTGTTCCGTGGAATGGTGGAATGCAGGAGGTTGGAGACCCGGATGCCCCAGCTTTGTGAGACGGGCTCACACATCGCATAAGACGGACCCCCGAGCGCGGAGGCAAAGAAGAGGGGTCGAGGAGGCATGCGCCTCCTCGACCCCTCTCTTATTTCGAGGGATCCGCTGGAGCCGTTACCAGCTTCGCCGCTCTGCGGGCATCTTGTCCACCTCTAGCCAGTAGGCCGCCGAGTTGAAGTGGGACGGGTTCGAGGAGAAGGTCCCATAGAACTCATGGAGCCAGGGCTGCCATAGCTGGAACTTGGCCAGCACGGGGAGGGATATGGAGTACACATTGTCGTAGATGTGCCGCTGCACTCGGCCGTACAGCTCGCTGCGCTTGTCGTCGTCCAACTCCACCAGCGCCGCCTCGATGAACTGGTCAAGCTGCGGATCGTTGACGCCGTAGATGTTGGAGGGTCCGGTGGAGTGCCAGTAGTCAGCCATCCCGAGGGAGGGGGTGTCGCTGGCGCCAGCGCCGCCCACGATCATGCCGAAGTCTCGTTCCCTCTCAACCTCTGACAGGTAGGTCGCGGGCTCCAGGGGCTGGACCTTTACGTTCAGACCGATGGCCCGAAGCTGACCCGCCACGGGCTCGGCGAGGGTTGAGGGTCCTGAGCTGCCGCGGTCGTGCTTGAGGATGATCTCGTACCCCTCCGGGATTCCCGCATCAGCCAGAAGCCGCTTGGCCTCCGCGATATCCTGGTCCTTGGGCTGACGGAAGCCGGGCCACTGCAGGTACTCTTCCTGGGGAACACCCCAGCCGGTCTGCGTGAGGCCCGCGGCCAGGGGCACCAGGGTCGTGTAGCCATCTCCAAACATGGCGCTGGCGTTTATGCCTTGGCGGTCTAGGGCCAGGTTGATGGCCCGGCGGACCCGCACATCATTGAAGGGCTCTGCTGTGATATTGAAGCTCGCCGGCGCTACGGAGGTGATGTGGTAGCTCAACGCCGTGGCGTCGGGGTTGTTCTTGAGCAGGGTGTCGGCCTGAACGCGGTCGTCCAGCGTGACGTAGTCGATCTTGCTGGTGGCGAAGGCCGCCTGCCACGCGGAGATGTCCTTGACGTACAGGATGCTCATGCCGTCCAGGTAAGGTCGGCCGCCCCAGTAGTCGTCGTTGCGCACCAGCTCGACAGCTGCCGTCTTGTCGTACGACTTCAGCTTGAAGGGGCCGGTGCCTATCGCTTTGTCGACGCTGTTGTACGCTTCGATCAACGCGTCGCCGGTGGGGTTCCCCGCCTCCTCAGCGATGTGTGCCGCCATGATCCGGGGGTTAATGTACGTGATGGTGCCGAAGAAGTAGGGCGAAGGCTCCTTCAACGTGATCCGGATCCCGTATTCGCCGGTGGCCTCTACCTTCTCGAATGTCTTGAAAACGGTCTGAAGTGAGCCGTGGCTGGTCGGGTCGGCCCACTGATTCAGGCTCCAGATCACGTCCTTGGACGTGAAGACGGTCCCATCGTGCCACTTGACGCCCTGGCGGAGCGTGAAGTCATAGGTCCTGGGGTCCACGAGCGTCCAGCTCTCTGCCAGGAGGGGCGAATACTTGCTCGCTCCTCGAGTCGGCAGGCCCGGCTCGACGTACTCGTAGTCAATGATGCCTTCCCACAGGGGTAGGATGGTGGTCTTCATGCCGCCACTCACACAGGCATCGCCCAGGAAGTAGAGGCAGGACGGCATCCGCTTGGACACGGACTGCATGATGCCCCCGTACTGGGGCTCCATCTTCGACATCATCGCGTCGGACTGCTCCGGCGCCTGCACCGTCTCCGGCTGAATCGTTTGCAACGAGGAGCGGTCCGGCGCGGCAGGCGCTGCCGCAGGCGCCGCGGCCGTATCCGCTCCCGGCGCCGGGGCTGTCGTAGCCCCTCCTGCGCAAGCCACCAAGACAGCCAGCAAGACCGAGGCCGCGAGGAGTATCAAGCCTCGCTGCACGCCTCTGCCATAACCCAGCTTGGACCCGATCGTAGAGTCTCTCATGTCGATGTGCTCCCATTTCTCTGAGGCGTGTCTGCCCCGATTTCTATCCGTGCTCCTGCTCGCCTGGAGGTGAGCGGCCTGTCGCTTCAGGGTCTTCGTCTGCGTTTCCCCGGGTCAGGCCGGCACAGCGGCCCCGATCTCTACCTCAACATCCACCTCCCCTGCAAGGAATCGCGTGCCAAACTCTTCCGACATCTTCTCCATGCCCTGAACCACGTCCCAACCGTCTGCCGTCGAACAGGGCACCGGCTGGGCCTCTTCGTTGATGTGCACCGGAATGTAGGAGAACCGCAGCGCCTTCCCTTCGCCAACCTCGCAGCGCGCGATGATCGTCTGCTGCGCCACGCCGCCGTAGAAATCGAAGGCAAAGTTCCCCAGCGAGTAGAAGATCGCCTTCCCCCTGTAGGCCTCGATCCCCTCCAGCCGATGCGGGTGATGCCCTACGACCAGGTCCGCGCCCGCGTCGATGGCCGTGTGCGCCAGACCCACCTGGTACTCCAACACCTTCCCCGCGCTGGCCCCGCCCGTCGCGCCCGAGAGTCCCCAGTGCCACGACGTCACGACAACGTCGGCCTGCTCCCTGGCGCGCCGCACGTCCTCCACCATAGCGGCCGTGTCATTCGGGTCCGGGTGCGTCCGTATGATGGGGGGCGACCCCGGCACTTCCAGGTGCCGCGGCTGTGGCTCGAAGCTGGTGCCCACGGTAACCTTCGCCATTCCGGGCCGGTCCGCCGCCGCCGCAAAGGGCGGCGCAAACACGCACGTGTATGCGAGGAACGCCACGCGCACACCCTTCCGTTCCACCACGGCAGGCTCATGGGCTGCGTCGATGGTCCGTCCGGCCCCCGCGTGGGCGATCCCCGCCGCGTCCAGCACCTCGATGCAGCGCAGCATGCCCTGGGGGCCCATGTTCATCATGTGATTGTTTGCCAGGCTCAACGCATCGATCCCCGCCCTCGTGTAGGCGTGGACAGTTTCCTCCCCCGAACGGAACTGGGTACGCATCGCCTTCTTCGTGTCCGGGACCTCCCCTACGTCCGTGACGGGCCCCTCCAGGTTACCAAAGGCGATGTCCGCTTCATTGAGGCGGGAAGCGGCATGGGCAAAAATGGAATCGGGGTCTTGCCGCTGGATGAACATATCGCCGACGAGCGCCAGACTGACGCCAGAAATAGCCATTCCCCTGCTCCCTCTTGACGGACTATGAGGATGCCGTTGCTTATAGCACGGGGGGTTGACCTGTGTCAACTGCACCCCCTGCTCAGGCCCTTCGAGAGCCGCAGGGTGAGCGGCCCTCCCACCGCCAGCCGCCGCGCCAGCGGCCTAGCGTCCGCGCTGGTAGGCGCCCAGCCCCGGCCGGTACGTCTTGTCGTCGATGAACTGCTTGATCCCTTCGTCGCGGCCCCGCTCCGGGTCCATGGCGCTCAGCGCCGCCGCCTTGGCCCCCATGTACTCGTGGGCCTGCCAGTAGTCCATGGTGCGGCAGGTCTTGTAGACCTCCTTGGCCACGCGAAGCGTCTGTGGGTTCTTCTCCATGAGCTTCCGGGCGAGGGCCACCGTTTCCTCCCGGAGCTGCGCCCCCGGCACAGCCTTGGTGACCAGGCGCATGGTCTCCGCCTGCGCGCCCGTGAACGTATCGCCGGTCATGATGTAGTACATCGCGTCCCGGTAGGTCATGGCGTCGGCAAGCACACGCGTCACGAGGCCGCCGGGGAAGATGCCCCAGTTGATCTCGCTGAGCCCAAAGACCGCGTCCTCCGCGGCTATCGCGAAGTCGCAGGCGACCAGCGGCGTGAACGCCCCGCCGAAGCAGTACCCGTTCACCATGGCGATGGTGGGCTTTGGGAACATGTTCAGCATCTCCCATCGCCACTGATGGGCGTCCCAGCCCGCCTGTCTCCGCCCGGCGGGGTTGTTGTCCAGCTCGCGAAAGTACTCCTTCAGGTCCTGTCCCGCATTCCAGCTGTTGCCCGCTCCCGTCAGGACTAGGACCCGGGACTCCTCGTCCACGGCGAGGTCGCGCAGCACGTCAACCATATCGTGATGCAACGCCGGGTTCATGGCGTTGCGCTTCTCTGGACGATTCAGAGTCACCCAAACGATGCCGTCTTCCCGCTCGACCAACACCGTCTCGTACGTTTTGGCTGAAGCCGTCATCCTGTACACCTCAAGCAAGCGATTGTTCGATTGAGCTCCCGCCGCGCTAGCGGCCGGCCTACGGTGACGCCAGAAGCCGCCCCCAGCCCTCCACCGCCGGCGCGAAGCCATCGTGGATGATGCGCCACGCCCGCGTGTTCCCGTTCGTGAAAACCGGGATGTTGTAGTCTTCCTCCAGGATGGGCACGGCGGGCAGGGGCCGCCAAGCGCCGCCGGGCAGGAAGATCGCCTCGGCGTCCGGCGCTTTACGTATCGCCTCGCGCCCCAGCTGGAAGGCCAGCCGCACGCCCATCTCGAAGCTCATGCCAAAGGCCTGCTTCGCCCACTGCCCCTCGCTCGTGATCGCGAGCACCTCGATGCCCGCGTGGGCGAAGTAGCGGACCAGCGCCTCGTTCACCTCGTCCGCCCAGCGGCTGCCCACCGTCACCCTCGTCACCCCAAGGTGCTGCATCGCCGCGACTACCGCCTCCCCCGCCGTGTCGCCCGGCACGCCGAGGTCCTTCTGCGTGTGCTCCATCAGCTCCAACACCCGGGGACGGCCGAGCTGTACCGATATAGGGATGCCCGCGAGGACCGCACGTTGGGCGCCCCGGCTCGTCAGGTCGCGCACCAGGCCGTCATACCGGCCAATGGCCTCCTCCACCCCTTCTATCGTGTAGTCGCTGATCCCCAGTCCATTGGTCACGAGGGCCACGTCGGGGGGAAGGAGCGGCTCGGCGCGCGCGTTGGGACCGTCCTCGCCGCCGCCGCCCGTGGGGCCGATCATGCCCCAGCAGTAGCGCGGTGCTGGCTGTGTTGTCATATCGCACACTCCTCTGCAAACTTACGAACCCGGCCCCTTCGGGGGGCCGCTGGACGCTCCACGACAGCGTGCTCGTCAAAGGAAAGTCGCAGGCTGGCATGGGCCATGCCGATTAGGTGCGTCCGCAGCCTTGCGGCTCGCCCGCGCGGGATGTCGGGCTCGCGTCGCCGCATGATGCTAGCACCACCGATGGGGCCTGTCAAAAGCTTGCAGACGCCACCCGAGGAGCATACACTTAGACCGCGTTGCTCTGGAAAGTCCATCTCCAGGGTTGTGGCACATCTCTTTCAACAAGGCGGCCCAAGATGCCGCTCTACGAATACCGCTGCAAGAGCTGCGATAGCATCACGGAAGCGTTGGTGCCAGGCGCCCGCGTCTCCACGCACCAGGCGTCCTGCGCCTCGTGCGGCAGCGTGAGCACGGTACGCATCTTCTCGCGAGTCAGCGTCCGCATCGCGGCCAGGCCAAAGTACAACGAGGAGTTCGTGGGCAAGGCCCTCCCTTTCCTGAAGCAGCAGCGGGAGACCGCCGGCTACTTTGCCGAGGGCCACGGATCAGATGAAGCCAAGGCCACGCAGCTCGCGGAGCGCATCGGAACACAGATAGACCACGTCCTGGATCGAAGCATTCCCAATCCCAAGCAATGAGCGCCGCGTCGCCGCGGGTCCGCTTGACCGGTCTCCGCGGCAGACCTAGGATGCTCCCAGCCCCGGTTGGCCCGCTTCGACAGCAACCCTGAGAGGAGTTCACGCCATGTGGAACGGATTCAAGGTCATCGACGCCGACGCCCACCACCACGAGCCCCAGTACCTCTGGGAGCGCTACGTGGAGCCCGCCTACCGGGACCGCGTGCCCCGCGTCATCGGCATGCAGCGCAACTTCTTTGTCTACGCGCCGGAAGACGCCTTCCGCGACCTCAACGGCAGGGACATACCCGCCTCCCACGACAAGTGGATGGCCGACAAGTACGGCGAAGCCTACGACGAATGGTGGTCCCCTGAGATCCGCCTCAAGGACATGGACCGGTTCGGTTGGGACATCCAGGTCATCCTTTCCACCAACGGCAACCGCGTCATGGAGTACTCGCTCAAGGACGCCGAGGCCGGCGCCGCCATGGCCCGCGCCTACCATAACTGGTGCAGCGAGTACGTCAGCATCGACCCCAAGCGCCTGAAGTTCACCGCCACCCTACCGGGCGCCGACCCGGAGGCGATGGTCACCGAGGCCCGCCGCGCCGTCGAGCAGCTCGGGGCCGTCTCTGTCCGCAACCCCCTCCTCCCGGAGGGCAAGTGGCTCCACGAGCCCGATTACGATCCCCTCTGGCAGCTGGCCACCGATCTGGACTTCCCCATCTCCCTCCACGGGGAGTCCCGCCACCGCCGCGCAGCCCCCTTCCGCAGCCTCCGCGAAGGCCCCTTCGGCGCCCTCGACCACATCACCGGCTTCCCTATGGACAACATGATCAGTATGGCCCACTTCATCTTCAGCGGCGTCCTTGACCGCTTCCCCAAGCTCCGCCTCGGCGTCCTCGAGTCCAACGTCGGCTGGGCCATGTTCTGGCTGCCCCGCATGGACGACCACTCCCACGGCCGCCGCAACATCCTCGGCGCGGGCCTCCCGATAAAGCCCAGCGAGTACGTCCTGCGCCAGTGCGTCCTATCCGCCGACCCCGATGAGCCCGGACTCGACAAGACCATCGACTTCATGGGCGACGACAACTTTGTCTGGAACACCGACTACCCGCACCCCGACGCTCCCGACCCCGACAAGGTCCTTCCCTGGTTCGGTGATCAGCCCATCACCGACGACAGCAAGCGCAAGACCCTCTGGGACAACTCCATCCGCCTCTACGGTCCCCGCCTCCTGTCCGCCGGCCCGTGAGAAGCCACGGACCGCACTCTCTGAGCGAAGGGCATCTGTGACACAACAAACGACGACCAGAGTCGGGTTCGTCCAAGCGGGCGGACCCCGCAGCGGCCACACCTCCTCCGGCGGCATGGTCCCCGACAGCGTCGCCGTCGACTACGTCGGCATGGGCGCCGTGATGGACTTCACGCGCGGCACCAGCTATGAGATGAACATCCCCCTCATCGGCGTGAAGGACGCCTACCTCAAGGAGGTCCCGGACCTGGTCCGCGAGCGCGGTTGGCAGGGCGTCGTCGTCATGGGAGCTCCCGTGCAGCTTCTCAACCCAGGCCTGCTGGAAGACCTGCAGGCCCTATTGGACGTCCCCGTGACCACCGCGGCCAACGCCAGCGCCACGGCCCTGCGCTCCCTGGGCGTGCATCGCCTGCTCCTGATGACACCCTGGGACGATACGGTGGACAGCCTGCTGCGGGACTACCTCGCCGGACACGGTCTGGAGGCCGTCAGCCCACGCCAAAAGCCCTTCACCACGATCGCCGAGGGCCTCGCCCTGCCGCCGGAGCAGGTCTTCGACCTCACCGTCGCCTCCTTCAACGACGCCCCAGGCTTCCAGGGCGTCTACTTCCAGGCGCCCCTTGCCTCCGGACCTGTCCTGGAGCGGCTCGAGCAGCAGCTTGGCGCACCGGTCGTCACCAGCAACATCGCGGGTCACTGGCACGTCCTCTCGCTGCTCGGCGTTCACCATCACGCATCGGGCTACGGACGGCTGCTCAGCGAGTGGCCCGAAATCGCGGCGGGATAGGCTGCCGGCGCCTGCAAGCCGCCCGCCTTCGGCCCACGCCCCTTCTCCCCTCCGCCGGAGGCGCACGGACTTCGAACCCTCGCGCAGAAAGGAAGAGGCGAATGTCTGTCATTGACGTTGATTGCCACGTGATCGAGACCGAGGTGACCTGGAGCTACATGCAGGGCGACGACGCTGCCGTCCGCCCCCGCGTGCTCGCCCAGACCGACTCAGAGTCCTTGACCAACAGGAATAGCGAGTTCTGGTTCTTCGACAGCATGATGTCGAACAAACGCGCGTTCCCCCCCGAGCGCTCCCGAACCCCCGCCGATTCCGCGGAGATGCGCAACCTGGACATGCGGTCCAAGCACATGGATGAGCTGGGCACAGACATCCAGGTCCTCTATCCCACCGTCCTCTTGGGCATGGCCATGGGCGCCCGCACCCACACCCAGGTCGCCATGTGCCGGGCGTACAACCGCTGGCTGGCAGACGTCTATCGGAACGGCGAAGACCGGTTCCGCTGGCTCGTTGTGCCGCCCATCTTGGACCGGGACGCCTCCATGGAGGAGCTTGAGTTCGGCAAGGCCAACGGCGCCTGCGGGGTCATGCTTCACGGCCTCATGGGCGACTACACCCCCGTCGACCCGTACCTCTTCCCCCTGTACCAGAAGGCCAACGACCTTGAGCTGCCCATCTGCTTCCACGCCGGCATGTACAACCACGCCTTCGAGGGCATCTTCCACTCTCGCCTGACCGGCCTGTGGAAGGCGAAGGTCCCCGTCATCTCCGCCTTCCACGCTATGGCCCTCAGCGACATCCCGGAGCGGTATCCCAGGGTGCGCTGGGGCTTCATCGAGGCCGCGGCTTCGTGGGTGCCCTACGCACTGACCGACCTCGGCGCCCGCCTCAAGCGGATGCAGGGCAGGGAGATCCAGCCAGACCTCATGCGCCGAAAGCAGTTCTACGTCGCCTGTCAGACCGAGGAAGACATCCCCTACATCCTCAGGTTCGCCGGCGAGGAGCACCTCGTCATCGGCTCCGACTACGGCCACGCGGACACTTCTAGTGAGCTTGAGGCCCTCCAGATCCTCCAGCAGCGGGAGGACGTGAGCCCAGAGGCCAAGCGCAAGATCGTTGACGACAATCCCAGGGCGCTCTACGGCATCTAGCATCGCGTTGAAGGGACCCAAGCGGCGGACAGCCCCTGGACGTCGCGCCTGCGCCCCGCACGGCGCCTGCGCCCCCCGCGCTTGCGGGGAAGGTAGCCCTGAGCTACTGTGTCTCCATCATCATTCCCTGACTCACAGAGGAGGAGCGGAACCATGCAGGCAGCATTGGATGGCATCCGAATCATTGACATGGCTTCCAACACCGCCGGGCCCGGCGTCAGCATGTACCTGGGCGACCTGGGGGCAGACGTCATCAAGGTGGAGCCCCGGGACGGCGACGCTGCCCGGGCAACGGGAACGACGGCATTTCTCAAGGAAAACAGCCGTCGCTTCATAACCCTCAACCGCAACAAGAAGGGCATCACCGTCGACATCCGCACGCCCGAGGGCCGCGAGATTATCCACAAGCTCGCCAGCCGCGCCGACGTCATGGTCTCCAACTTCCGCCCCGGCGCCGCCGAGCGCTACAGCCTGGACTACGACACCCTCAGCCGGCTCAACCCCCGCCTGGTCTACGCCGCCGTCAGCGCCTACGGCACTAGGGGGCCACACGCCGGCCGGGGCGCCTACGACCGCGTGTTACAGGGCATGGCCGGGGTCATGTACCGGCACATGCCGGATGGCACCCCCCTGACGGCTGGCCTCTACGCCGCCGACACTTCCACACCCATGCTGCTGGCCTATGGGGTCATGGCCGCCCTCTGGGCGCGGGAGAAGACCGGCGTGGGTCAGAAGGTCGAGGCCTCTCTGCTGCACACCTGGCTCGCCCTCCAGCTCACCGAGCTAACCCAGGCCGAGGATGACCCGGACCCTGGGGCCGAACGCGTCGACGGCGGCTTCGGCATCTACGAGTGCGCCGACGGCAAGTGGATCAACATCGCCCCCAACAACGACCGCCAGTTCACCCGCATGTGCCAGGTGCTGGGCCTCGACTACGTCTTGGAGGACCCCAGGTTCACCGACCACGCGCAACGGCCCCAGCTGCGTAAGGAGGTCCACTCCAAGGTCGCCGAGATCATGAAGGCCGGGAGCTCCGACGAGCGCCTCGAGCAGCTCTACGAGGCCGACATCCCCGCGGGCCCCATCCTGGACCGGGAGGAGGTCCTGGTGCAACCCCAGGTCGTGGAAAACGAGATGCTCATGGACCTCCCGCACCCCAAGGTCGGACGCACCCGCATGGTTGCCACGCCCCTCCGCTTTTCCGCGACCCCCGCGGCCGTCCGTCACGCCGCGCCCCAGCTCGGTGAGCACACCGCCGAGATCCTGGAGCACCTGGGCTACACCCCGGAGGAGATTGCGTCCCTGCGCAATAGTGAGGTCGTGTAAGCCTTGAACGCACCCACCGGCGACGGCATCCCGCACGGTCCCCTGGAAGGCATCCGTGTCATTGACCTCGCCCAGCAGGCCCCCGGCCCCGGCGCCTGCATGTACCTGGCCGACCTTGGCGCAGACGTCATCAAGGTCGAGCCCCGCGACGGCGACCACTTTCGGGGCATGGGGACCACGGCCTTCTGGGGCAACGACAGCCGCAACTTCACCACCCTCAACCGAAACAAGAGGGGCATCACCGTCGACATCCGCACGCCCGAGGGCCGCGATATAGTCCACAGGCTCGCCAAGGATGCCGACGTCGCGGTGGTCAACTTCCGGCAGAGCGTGGCTGCCCGCCTGCACCTGGACTACGACACCCTCAGCCGCATCAACCCCCGCCTCGTCTACGCCGCCGTCAGCGCCTACGGCAACAAGGGGCCCTTCGCCGACCGCGGCGGGTACGATCGCATCCTTCAGGGTCTGGCGGGCGTGATGCAGCGGCGCACGCCGGACGGCGCCCCGATGACGGCGGGCATCTACGCCGCCATCAGCGCCACACCCATGCTGCTGGCCTACGGGGTCATGGCGGCTCTCTGGGCGCGGGAGAAGACCGGCGTGGGGCAGAAGGTGGAGGCATCTCTGCTGCACACGTGGCTCGCCCTCCAGCTCACCGCCCTCACCCGCGCCCAGGACGACCCGGACCCCGGCGCCGAGCGCGTCGACGGCGGCTTCGGCGTCTACCAGTGCGCCGACGGCAAGTGGATCAACATCGCCCCCAACAACGACCGCCAGTTCACCCGCATGTGCCGGGCCCTGGGACTGGACGACGTACTGGAGGACCCTCGGTTCACCGACCACGCCCAGCGTCCCCAGCTGCGTAGGGAGATTCATTCTATGATTGCCGAGCTCATGAAGCGCGGGGGGTCCCGGGAGTGCCTGGAGCAGCTCTACGAGGCCGATGTCCCCGCGGGCCCTATCCTGAGCCGGGAGGAGGTCTTTGAGGAGCCCCAGGTGGTGGAGAACGAGATGCTGGTGAATGTCCTACACCCCAGGGTAGGCCGCACCCGGATGGTGGCCCCGGCGCTCCGGTTCTCGGCGACCCCGGCAGCGGTCCGTCACGCGGCGCCCCAGCTCGGGGAGCACACGGCTGAGGTGCTGGAGCAATTGGGCTACACTCCGGAGGAGATCGCCCGGCTCAGGACCCAGGAAGTGATCTGATCCGGCTTTGGCGCCGCCCGCCGGGTCCGGCTAGAGCCCCCCGGAGTACCGCACGGGACTGTAGGGCGTCCCGGTCCGGACCCAGGCTTCGGCCATTGCCAGCGCGCACCCCACGCCCTCCAGCACCGGCACGCCGATCCCCTCCGCGTATTCCTCCGCCCTGAACTCCACGGGGCTCATGGACATGCCGTGGCACACAATCACCTCCGCCCCCTCCCGGACCAGCCGCTTCCCCTCGCTCACAAAGCGGTCGTACAGCTCCTGCCGACGCCTGGGCATCTCCGAGTTGTGCATCTCCGCAGCGCCCATTCCCACCAACAGGTGCTCGAACCCGTAGGTGCGCAGCTGCCGCCGGAAGTTGGCGTGACCGTTGGACTGGTACCCGATGACGCCCACGCGCTGCGTCATCATGGCCGCGATGCAGTACGTTGCCTGGCTCTGTCCGACGATGGGGATGCTGCACGAAGACCGTGCGATCTCAACCCCAAAGTCCACCATACCGAAGGGAAAGGCAGCGTCATAGCCTTCCTTCTCGGCCTTGATCATCCGCTCGCCCACCAGAATATGGTTGCGCGCCACCTCTATCGCCGTCCCTCCGCGGCCCATCGGCTCGTACGCCGGCTCCGCGGGGAAGTCCACCTCAACCTCCACCTCCGGTGTTGAGTACGACTTGACGACGTCTATCCGGCGCTGCTCCGCCTCCCGCGGGTAGACCCCCCGCGCCCCGGGCAGGACCACCAACACTCGCATGCATCCCTCCTTGCGAATCCCCTGGACGGGCCGCCCTGGCAACCTAGCCCCTGCGCCTGTACCGTATGGGGCTGTACGGCGTGCCGATGCGCACCCACGCCACGGCCATCGCCAGCGCGCACCCCACGCCCTCCAGCACCGGCACGCCGATCCCCTCCGCGTACTCCTCCGCCTTGAATTCTATCGGCGACATCGACATGCCGTGGCACACGATGACCTCGGCGCCCTCCTCCTTGACCAGCCGCTTGCCCTCGCTCACGAATCGGTCATACAGTTCCTGCCGGCGCGAGGGCATCTCGTTGTTCGGCATCTCCGCCGCCCCCATGCCCACACACATGTGCTCGAAGCCATACTCCCTCAGCTGACGCCAGAAATGCGAGTGGCCGCTCGACTGGTAGCTAATGATGCCGATGCGCTGCGTCATCATCGCTGCCATACAGTACGCCGCCTGTGTCTGCCCGACGATGGGGATGCTGCACATCCCTCGGGCAATCTCAACCCCAAAGTCGATCATCCCAAAGGGAAAGCAGGCGTCGTACCCCTCTTGCTCCGCCTGGATCATCCGCTCGGCCACCAGGATGTGGTTGCGTGCGACCTGGACCCCGCCGGGGCCGGACCCGCCGTAGGGCATGAAGCCCGACGCTTCCGCGGGAAACCCGACGTCCACCTGCACCTCCGCCGTCGAGTACGACCGCACGACGTCAATCCGCCGTTGCTCCGCCTCCGGCGGATATGTGCCCTTGGCCGCTGGAAGCACCACGAAGACCTTCATGCGTCCCCCCGTCCGGTTGCAACAGTTTGATTCATCCGCCGCACTCTACTCTGACGCCCACCAGGGGTCAAGCGCCGCTGACCCGCTGCTCCCATAGCCAGGCACTACACCTGACACGCTCCTCCAGCGCGTCCGTAGCCTCGACCGAACAGGCGGTCGGCGCGAAGTCGACCACAAGGACTCGCTGTTCCCGCCTCAGACCCCCTTCTCCCTCGGCCTGCTAGTGCCATGGTCGCTACCCTTCAGAGGATGGCAGCGTTTCAATGTATGCTCGCCCTGGGCCTATTCCCTCCGGGCCCCGGGCTCAGTAAGATGCGATCACCTGAGCACATTCGCGAATAGGGGTGTCCGGTGAGGTTTGCCTGGTCCAACGCGCTCCTTCTGGTCTGCATCGCGGTCGAGCTCGTGACGGGCTTTTTCTCCCTCACCGCGGGCGGCACGCCGGACAACGCCGCCTTCATCGTCGTTCACCGAATCGCAGGGTATGGAATACTGTTCATCCTAGTCTGGAAGCTGAGGCTGGTCTTCTCTTCCCTGAAGTTTCCCAGGTCCGGAGCGCCCCGGTACGCGTCGATCTTCCTGCTGTTCATGCTGCTGGCGACGCTGGGCACGGGCCTCGCCTGGTCGCTGATGGGACCATACCACCTGACCGGGTTCAGCGGGGTCAGCTGGCATATCAACCTCGGCGTGCTGCTGGTCCCGGTATTCGTGTGGCACGCGATATACCAGACACGCGGATTCCCCCTGTCGTTCTGGGCCGACCGGCGCTTGTTCTTGAGGCTGAGCGGGGTGGCCGTGGCGGGTCTGGCTGCGTGGCAGATCGCCGAGCTGGGCTCCCGGCTGAGCCGAACGAATGCGCCGGACCGCCGCTTCACCGGCTCCTACGAGGCGAAGAGCTACTCCGGGAACGACTTCCCCCGTACGTCGTGGCTGAACGACCGGCCGGGGGCAGTCGACGCTGACCGCTGGGCCCTGGACGTGTCCGGCGCAGTGGGCCAGAGCTTGTCTCTCTCATACGAGGAGTTGGACGGCTCATCTGAAACGACCGCCACCCTGGACTGCACGGGCGGCTGGCACTCGACCCAAGTCTGGACAGGGACCCGGGTGGCCGAGCTCCTCGAACGGGCGCAACTGCGGGACTCCGCGGCGAGCGTGACCTTCACCTCGGTCACCGGCTATTACAGGCGCTTCTCCATCGAGGAGGCCGGGCGTTGCCTGCTGGCGACCAGGGTCGGGGGCGAGCGGCTGTCACACGGACATGGCTTCCCCGTCCGCCTGGTGGCGCCGGGGAAGCGCGGCTACGATTGGGTCAAGTGGATCGACCGGATCGAGGTCAACGAGACGTCCTGGTGGCTTCAGCCGCCCCTGCCGATACAGTAGCGGGCTGTGGGCGGGTGAGTGGGCGGGTCGAGTGAGCCGCCGCCTGGCTACTTTCGCGGTCTCAGGCGTCCTATAGTGTTGGTCAAGGAGCGTCGCAGCCCCGAGTTGCTACGCGAGCGGACCATACGCCCCTGCAGAGACGAGGCAGTCATGGTCCTTCAATGTGGTGTGGACCGGGGGGAGATACGAGCGGACGTCGACCTGGAGGTCGCAGACCATGCAATGGTCGGTGCGATGTTTATGAGGCACATTTTGGGCACTCCTGAGTCAAAGAGTGGATCGAGCAGACCGTCGACATCAACTGGAACGGACTGGCAACCAAGCCGGGCCGTTGACCTCGCACCCACTGCGAAACTCGCCCCGGACGACTGCACTCTTTCCCCGCCGGCCAACGACGGCTCCCCGGCATCCGGGGCTGCCACGACCCGGTGGCGCGTTCCCTGCCGCCTCGAATCCTGTACGCCGCGCGGTTGACGGCGTTCGGGAGCCACACTACCATGCTTCTCGTCAAAAACGGTGAGGCACTTGCATCCAGGCCACCCCAAATGGGAAATCCCGGTTGAAGGTGTAGGCGATGGGCGCCGTGGAGCGAGATCTCTAGCCTAGACCCGAACTGTGGCTGCGCCGGACGTTCATCAGGGCCCTACGGCCTGGGCCCGGCCCCGGTTTAGCCCAGGCCCACCGAGACACATGGCAACAGCCGTAGTCATTTTCGGCATCGCCTATGTCCTCATTGCCACGGGCCGGATTCCCATTGTGCTGGTCGCCTCCCTAGGCGCCATGGCGATGGTGTTCTTGGGCGTCATCACGGAGCATCAGGCCCTCTCATACGTGGACTTGGAGGGGATCCTGCTGCTGGCCGGGATGATGTCCCTGGCGGAGATGATCGGCAGGACAGGCGTGTTCGACTGGGCGGCCCTCAAGAGCGCTCAGCTGGTCCGCGGCAGCGGCTTCGGGACCCTCTGTCTCATGTCGACGCTCACCGCCGTGGCGTCTGCGTTGCTCGACAACGTCACCGTGGTTGTACTCGCCGTGCCCATCACGCTTTCCATCTGCCGCACGCTGGACGTCCGCCCGACGCCCTTCTTGCTGGCGCAGGTCTTTGCTTCCAACATCGGCGGCGCGTCGACGATCGTCGCCGACCCGCCCAACATCATCATCGCAACGGCGGCCAACATCGGATTCGTCGATTTTATGCTCAACGTTGCTCCCGTGAGCGTTATATCGATGGGCGTCCTGCTCGCCGTCCTGTACGTGTGGTTCAGAAACGAGGTCGTTACGACCCCCGATAGCCGCCGGTCCGTCATGGGACAGGACGCGGGCAGCGCCAGCAAAGACCGGGGCCTGCTGGTCAAGAGCTGCGCGGTGTTCGCGCTCACGATGGCGGGATTCCTGGCGCACGGCGCCTTGAACGTGAGCGTGGCGTTCATTGCCCTGTCCGGCGCATCGGTACTAGTCCTCATTTCCCGCCTGGACCCCCACGACGTGGTGCAGCACGTCGAGTGGACCACGCTGGTGTTCTTCGCCGGGCTGTTCCTGCTCGTGTGGCTTGGGGGCGTGACCTCGGCCGTCGTCGACAACATCCCGTTCACGGCAGTGATGGCGGAGGTGGTCGGGGGATTCTCCGTCGGCGGCTCCCACGGCACCTCCCCGTTGTGGTGGGCGCTGGCCTTGGGGGCCGACCTCAGCGGCAACGCGACCATCGTGGGGGCGTCGGCCAACGTCATTGCCGTCAGCCTCGCCCGCGCCAGCGGGTATCCCATAAGCTTCATGCGCTTCTTCAAGTACGGCGCGGTCATCAGCGTCCCGACCTTGACAGTCTCCACGGCGTACCTGTGGGTGCGGTACTACTCATAGCCTCAGCGGTCTGTGGGAGGCGTATCGGGACCATTGCCAAGAAACAGTTGCCCCCGCATCGAGGCCGGGAGACCGTATAAACTCCCACGCCCCACATGGTGTATGTACAGCAGGTCGGCTTCTCCAAGGCCTCTCCGGTCAGATCGCTCTCCCTCAGGCTTGCTGGCCATGAGGATAGTCCTTTACGAGGGCGGCGGGGAGCTTGCGAAGCGGCCGCCGCCGAGAAGGGTCCGAGAACATGCCCCGGCCTTCGCGGCAGCGGCGCGCCAACTCTCGACTACTGCCCTGCCGACGCTATCCGCTCGGCCTGTTTGGACAGCGCGGCAAACTCCTCCACGTCGACATCTTGCGGCAGCAGGCGCCGCACCCGGCTCGCTTCCGCGGCGACTTCCGCCAGGCTGCCCTCCTGCGCCCAGTAGCTCTCACGCAGGACCTCCGCGTACTCCGCCACGACCGCGGCGAGCTGGAACCTCGGGGTCGCGTCCGCGAAGCTCGCAACCAGCTCCCCCCGCTGAAGCGCGCGGGTGATCTCGCTGACCTCCCCGCTGTCCGGGTCCTCGTAGCGGACCGACACGACGCCCAGCGCGCCGTCCGCGTCCGGGTGCAGCTTGACCTCGTACAGGGCGGTCACGCTGTGGCCGGCGCCAACCTCGCCGGCGTCGACCGTGTCGTCGCGGAAGTCCTCGTCCGCCACGGACCGGTTCTCGTACCCCAGCAGCCTGTAGCTGCGCACCACCTCCGGATTGAACTCCACCTGGACCTTGGCGTCCTTTGCGATGTCCTGCAACGTGCCGACGAGGTTGTCGACGAATACCTTGCGCGCCTCGGCCAGCGTGTCGACGTAGTGATAGGCGCCGTCCCCGTCGTTGGCCAGCTGCTCCATCAGGATGTCGTTGTAGTTGCCCATCCCGAACCCGACGGTCGTGAGCGAGACGCCCTGATCGAGGTTGGATCTGATCTCCTTGAGTATCGAGTCCGACCCCGTCCGCCCGACGTTGCCAACGCCGTCCGAGAGCAGCAGGACGCGCGTAATTCGCCCGTCCCGGACGCGCTTGGCCGCCATGTCGTAGGCCAACCGCAGCCCATCCTCCACGTAGGTGGACCCGCCCGGCGACAGATTGTCTATCGCCTCTAGGATGGTCTCCTTCTCTTCCCCATCGGTCGGCCTGAGCAGGACCGAACCCCGGTCGCCGTAGACCACGATTCCGACCTCGTCGGCCGGGCGCAGCTCGTTGACCAGCAGCCGGAGGGACCGCTTGACCAGCCCCAAGCGGTTCTCCCTCCCCATGGAACCGGAGACGTCGATAGCGAAGACCAGGGTGGCGTCCTTGCGCGCCTCCTCGGCGACGGTCCTGCCCTGGAGGCCGACGCGCAGCAGCCAATGCCGCTCGCCGCCAAACGGCGAGGGGGACCCCTCGACGTGTATTGCGAAGGCGTCATTGGACGGCGGCGCGTAGCCCTGGTCGAAGTAGTTGACGAACTCCTCCACGCGCACGGAGGCCGGGTCGGGCAGGTTGCCGTCCTGCACGTACCGGCGCGCCACCGTGTACGACGCGGTATCCACGTCCATGGCGAAGGTCGACAGGTGATCGTCCTCGGTGTCGATGAACGGGTTGACTCCGTAGTGCTTGAAGAAGGTCAGGTCGTAGGCAGCGTCGTTGACGGTCGCAGAGCCACCGATGGTGTTGAAGCCCTCCGGCTGCGCCCGAACCGGCTCCTGCTGGGCGGAGAATTCCTGAGCCGTAGGCGCCGATGCTTGCTGCGCTGGGGGCGCCGAAGCCGTTTGATAATCCATCCCGCCGGCACAGGCCGCGAGCGCTATAGCCAGCGCTGCCGCCCCAACCAGAAACATCATTCTGCGAATCATTTCTCCCACCTCTGTTCGTGTAACGCCGCCGGTCTCGCTGCCGGCCCCGTGGTTTGGGCCGACGCCGTTTGGCGTCCACTGACAGCATGCTATTGGGGGCTGTACACTCCAAGCTACAGCTGTGTTTCACTTGGTCAGTTTAGCGTGTCGGAGTTGTAACAGTTGAGGACTTTCGCCGAGCTGCTGACCGTCTACATGGAGCGGACGGGGATTGGCGACGCCGAGTTTGCGCGACGCATCCCCGTGAGCCGCCCGACCCTCATCCGGTGGAAGGAGGGCCTGACCGCTCGGCCCCGTTACCGCGAGGACGTCGCCCGCTGCGCCGAGATGCTCCGCCTGACGGTCGAAGAGACGGACGAGCTTCTGCTGGCGGCCGGGTTCTCTCCGAACGCCGCGCCGGCCCCAGCGGAATCGGCGCTGCCGGCCGACGCCCCCGCGGAGCCGGACGCCGCAGCCGACGACGCCCCGGCCGCCGCTGCTCCCGCCGCAGAGCCGGACTCCGCCCCCGCCGCCTCGGCCGCGACAGCCCCCGGCGCGGCCCCGAGACGGCGGCGCCTCTGGGTCGCTGTCGTGGTGTCGTTCCTGCTGGTCGCGACCGTTGCCGCGGTCGCCGCCGCGTTGGTCCTGAGGCCGGAGGACGACGCCGTCCATCCCAACGCGGCCCCTGGCGAGTCGCTGATCGTGGTCGCGCCCTTCGTCAACTACACCGCGGGGGGTCAGGGATTCAACGTCGTTGGCAGGCTTCGGGCGACGATGGACGGCGAGTTCCGGGAGGCCGGGCTCGCCGCCGTCCGGACTGTCGAATGGCCCTCAGAGATCGGCGGGGCGGTAGCCGCCGAGGAGGCGAGCAGACAGTCCGGCGCCGCGCTGGTGATCTGGGGCGAGTACGACAGCGGCCGCGTCATCGCCTGGTTCACGGTCCCGGGCAGCCGTTCCGCGCCGCGCGCGCAGCAGATCGTGGACATCGCGTCCTCCCCTGCGGAGCTGCCAACCACCATCAATATTGGACTGACCGACGAGGTCCGCCACGTCGCGCTGCTGACCCTGGGCCAGATCTACTTGGAGCAGCGGGAGTTCGATAGGGCCAAGACCATCTTGGTCCGCGCCCTGGACCCTCCACCCTCGGCGGCCGCTGCGCTGGCCAATCTCCGGTTCTTGCTGGGACGCGCCTACATGGGCGGTGAATTGGCCGACTTCGACGAGGCCATCTGGCTGTTCACGCAGGTCCTCGCCATCCAACCGCAGTCCGTCGAAGCCCTCAACAGCCGCGCGCTCGCCTTCTTGGACCGCGGCAGAGCCGGCGACGGACAGCGGGCCGTCGCCGATCTACTCCGCGCGTTGAACATCAGGCCCGAACGCGCCGCGACCAGCCTTAATCTTGCCGTCGCCTACCTGGAGCGCGGTGAAGAAGGGGATGTGGACCACGCCTTGGTCAGCCTGGGGGAGGCGCTGTCGGCCCAGCCCGACTACGCCGGTGCGCTGGTCAACCGCGCTGGCGCCTACATCACGAGAGGGGCGCCAGGTGACTTGGACCGAGCGTTCGACGATCTCGACAGGGCCCTAGAAATCCAGCCAGACTTCGCCTCCGCATATCTCAATCGAGGGAACGCCCACCTGGCCCGCGGGTCGGCGGGCGATCTCGAGCGGGCCATTGCGGAGTTGGACCGCGCCATCGAGCTCTCTCCCAACCTGCCTGCGGCGCGGTTCAATCGCGGCCTGATCCATTCGGAGCTGGGAAACCAAAACGCGTCGCTGGCCGATCTACGCCGCGCGCAGGAGCTGAAGCCGCGTCTACCGGAGTACAATACTGCCCTCTGCTTGCAGCTGGCCCTAACAGGGGACCCGCAGGAGGCAGTGCAATTCTGCGAACGGGCGATGGTCGTGGAGCCAGAGGGGTTTGCCAGCGATGCCACGGGCCTTGCCAATGCGTTGCTCGGGCGGCCGGAGCAAGCAATCGCCGACTTCGAGAGGTTTCTCGCCTGGGTGGACGCGTCCCCGCGTGATGGATGCCGGAGCCGCTATGCTCCCACCCGGTCGTCCTGGACCGCAGCCCTGAGCTCCGGGGCCGACCCCTTCGACGCGGCAACCCTGCACGAGCTACGACCCAGGCCGACCCTGCCTGGGGCCGCCCCCTGCTAGGGGGCGTGGGTCGTCTCCCAAGGATGGGCGACGGCAACCTGAAGCAGGGTGATGAAGAACGCGACGTGCTTAGTTGCCACGGACCTGGAGGTCCGCCCCGCGCGGTATGTTGTCGGCCAACCGCACGGTGATCAAAGCAGCGATGCAGTACTCGCACGAGCAAGGGCTCACGCCCCGCGTGCTCAACGCCCCAGGAGATCTACGCGCCGACCTTACTCGACAGCTAGGGGAAAGCTATGGTACTTCATAGCGGTAAGCAATGCATCAATCTCTCGTATACCCTCAGCTATGGCGGTGACAGTTCTGTAGTCGTCCTGCGGGTCAATCGGCTGTAAGGCTCTGCCCGCTCTATGGGCAAACTCACCTCGACCCTGGCCGATTCATCGATCTTCTGAATCCACCCCCTGTTGATATTTGCCTCGCGAATGCCAATTGGAAATAGCAACCGAAGTACATCATGTTCCCTGATGCCATGGTTGGTACGCCTCGCAAATTTGCTAAAGTCCTGATGGGCTTTCTCCAATTTGGAAAGCAAGTCTGGTCTTGATCCAACCTCCAGTCTAGAAGGAACGCCATGATCGGTCGGGGAGTAAGCCACGAGCGATACCGTAGAAGGCCCGATGCGAGCCGTGCTCTTCCACTCCTGAACACACCGGGTCGCAGCATCCGTAGCGATTTCCTCCAGGCAGGCTTCTATTTCGGCATGGGCCAGTAGTCGATATCCAATTGCCAGGTCATACTGGCGAGGAGTATATGCCCCTGTCGGACTGAATGCCCTTGGGAGAAAATGTCGACTGAGCTCTCTCAGTCGACTCATGAGCTCACGATACCGGGCAGAGTTGGACAATCGACCTACACCCGAATCCGACCGTTGCTCAAAATAGGGACAGCGATGTCGATTTCAGTTACATCCCTCAGCGCTCCGCCCCATTCACTCAGCCTGGTGAATGTGGAATCCACACTCTTGGTCGTCGTTTGAATGGATTCACGAAAAGCACGATTCGAGTCGCAAAGCCGTTTGTACGACTCGATCACTGCCTTTGAGTTAGCTTGTGCGGCACCAGCGACATCACTGCGGGCAAAATAATAAGTCATCACATCAAAT
Source organism: Dehalococcoidia bacterium (assembly GCA_965247615.1). Classification (GTDB taxonomy): domain Bacteria; phylum Chloroflexota; class Dehalococcoidia; order Lucifugimonadales; family UBA1127. The sequence continues at coordinate 568,510 of OZ252022.1, forward strand.
ACAGCTCGGTTAAACGGACCCTGATACTTGTTCGAATCCCATCTTCGAAACGCGTCTGCGGCGAAGATGCCGATCGTCGCATCAATCGCACTGTCGCAGAGCCGAGCAATCTCCTTGATCTCCGGCTCCCTGTCAGACCATTGCCGATTGAGAGTGTCGCAGGTAGAGTCGAGGAAGTCCTTAAGGTTACCAGAATACTCACCAAGATGCTCATGGAATCCGAAGAATCTCAACAGTATTTCTACGTCCCGCATGCGGAAGTCGGGAGCCTTCAGCTTAAGGGCGCGCCTGATGGCTTCACTATCAGCACTATAGTCAGCTATGAAATCAATGAAGGGGCCGGGCCGCAATGCTTGCCTCAACTCTTGGGTGGATAGCGGCAGGTTGCCAGTGTTGAGTCTAAGGAACACTCTGTACAAGAAGTTCTCATCGCTCCAATTCCGAACAACGACGCTCCTAATGGTTTGATTCTCATACCAAGCAACCTCGCTGAGCAGACTAGGGTCGTCATTCATGTCAGCGAGATTCTTGCCTTCCAGGACGGTCTTGATTTCGAGTCCAGTGAGTCTGAGGGTATCGAACTCATCTTTTCATCATTGGAAACAAACCTGCGAATGGCAAACAGCCTCTGCTTGCCATCGATGACAATATATTGACCCCGACTATCCTTCTTCTCGGCTAGTACCAACTGTGGAACGGGCAAGCTTAGGAACAGAGATTCTATGAACGCGCTCTTTCGTTTGTTAGTCCAAGCCTCTCTACGCTGGAAGCTAGGATTCAAGTCGATGTTGCCTTTCTTGAGCTGGCTAACGATGGTCTCCGTGGTCCAGTCTGATGACGTGACCATCGCTTGGATGGGTTGGACTTGGAGGTCTTGTTCTTGGAGCTTCGAAGGGTCTTCGTCGAAAAGGTTATCGACGTCTAGGCTCTCATCGAATCCTGTAGTCATGGCTCTTCCCCGGGATTTTCCATATTGGTAGTCTTCAGGCTCAAAGGGCAGCCCAAATGCGACGATAGTATTATAGTTAGGGCTTGCAAGGCCATTCAGTAGTCAGTCTATCCAATAACAGGCTAATGAAGAACGCGAGTGGGCGGGTCTAGAGAGGGGGCCGGTTTCAGCGCTGTGGGGCCGTTGGACGCCGATTCGGAGTAAGGAGCGCCGTGGGTGGCCCCTGATCGGGCCGCTGGCGCCGCCGGTTAGGGCATGTCATCCTCAACTGGCAGGGGCCGCCCCCGGAGATCAGGGCGGGGGCATAAGCTTGGCGGTGCGCACGAGGTTGTACGCCGCCAAAGCCATCTCCACCCACAGGCCGTTGCGGGCCACGCCGCAGTAGCGCAGCTTCTTCCCGCCCCGACAGTCCTCAGCCAGCCGAGCACCTCCTCGGCCCGCTTGCGCACCCGCTGGCTCGCCGCGCACCCCGCGCGACGGCTCGTCCGCCGGTCCAGGGCCGAGTGCCGTTGCTTCATGGCGACGTGGGGCGTGATGGGGAGCAAACGCGAGGAGGGTTTGCCAGGATTTTTGCCCGGCGGCGTTCTTGGCGAGGAACCAGCATGTCAGGGCGTCGGAAGCCAAGATCAACCGGTCCGCGGGCGCGCACTCCCCGCATGTGCCGGCGGACCCCTTCCCACAGGTCCCCGGCGTTGGCCGGGTTGCTGCAGACCAGGGCGGGACTGTTGTCAAACTGGGCGGTGTCTTCCAGGGGGAAGGACGAGTACAGCCGGCCGCCGCGGACGACAAAGAGGCAGCTATCCCCCATGGCCACCGCCTGCCAGGAGAGCGGCCGGGAGTCGTCCGGGGCAACCCCAATGGTCAGTCCCAAATTGCGGACGAGCGCCGACCGGCGCTTTGAGGCTACCGGCGTCAACCGCATGCTGGGGGATGCGGCATACAGGCAGCAGGTTGGGGTCGAGTAGACGGCTCCGGTCCAATCTGGAGAGGGTTAACCGCACCGGTGGAGGTACGCAGTGTGAGGGTGATTGGCTCCCCGAGCAGGATTCGAACCTGCGACCCGCCGGTTAACAGCCGGCTGCTCTACCGCTGAGCTATCGGGGAACGGGTGGGGTGCTGGCGCCATTCGCGACCCTTGGCGAGGCAGGCTCAGTATAGCATCCGGCCGGGAGGCTCTCAAGGCGTCTTGGCGGCGATCTCCACGACGGGGGCGTTGACAGCCTGCGGAAGGATCACTACACTAGCTTATTGTTGTCTGCTGGGCCCCGCCGGAGGGCCCTGGCTGTAGAAGGAAGCAAGTGCCCACAATCAATCAGCTGATACGCAAGGGAAGAGAACCGCTTCGCAAGAAGAGCAAGGCGGTGGCGCTGCATTGGCACCACAACTCGCTGCGGAACCGCACGCGATGGACGGCAGCGGGGGTCCCCCAAGCCCGGGGCGTGTGTGTGCAGGTGCGGACAATGACGCCGAAGAAGCCGAACTCGGCGCTGCGGAAGGTGGCCAGGGTACGGCTCACCACGGGCGTGGAGGTCACGGCGTATATCCCCGGCGAGGGCCACAACCTGCAGGAGCACTCCGTGGTCCTGGTTCGCGGGGGACGGGTCCCCGACCTTCCGGGCGTCCGCTACCACATTGTCCGGGGCGCCTTGGACACAGGCGGCGTGGCTGATCGCAAGCGGGGCCGCAGCAAGTACGGGACCAAGCGAGAGCGGGGTTCCAGGGGCGAAGGACAGCGGCGGTAAATAATGCGCAGACACAAAGCAGAGATTCGAATCATCCTCCCGGATCCCAGGCATGGGAGCGTGGAGTTGGCGCGCTTCATCAACATCATGATGACCCGTGGCAAGAAGACCACGGCCCAACGTGTCATGTATGGAGCACTCAACATTGTGGAGCAGCGAGCCAGACGGCCTTCCCTGGAGGTGTTCCAGGAGGCCATCCAGAACTCGACGCCTCAGCTCCAAGTGAAATCACGCCGGGTGGGCGGTGCCACCTATCAGGTGCCCATCGAGGTCACATCCCGGCGTGGTAATGCCCTGGCCATGCGGTGGATCATCAGGAGTGCGCGGGGTCGGAAGGGCCGTCCCATGCACGAGAAGCTGGCGCAGGAACTGCTCGACGCTTCTCGCGGTGAGGGGGCGGCGGTCAAGCGGCGTGAGGACGTGCATCGCATGGCCGAAGCGAATAGAGCCTTCGCACACTACCGCTGGTAGTAGCCCCGCGAAGCGAAACATCACCAGAGGGTTTGTGCCTCTGTTAGCCTGTGGAGAAGGACTGTCTTGGAACAGGTTCGGAACATCGGATTCATCGCGCATATTGACGCTGGGAAGACCACCGTCACGGAGCATGTGCTGTTCATGGCCGGGCGGACCTACAAGTTGGGGAGCGTGGACGCCGGGACCACGGTGACGGACTGGATGGCGCAGGAGCGGGAGCGGGGGATCACCATTACCGCCGCTGCCACCGCGTGCTCCTGGCAGGGGTACAACATCAACATCATCGACACGCCCGGGCACGTGGACTTCACCGCCGAGGTGGAGCGCAGCCTTCGGGTTCTCGATGGTGGCGTGGTCATCTTCGACGCCGTGGCCGGCGTGCAACCCCAAACGGAGACTGTGTGGCGGCAGGCGGACAAGTACCACGTCCCCCGCATCGCCTTCGTCAATAAGATGGACCGGACTGGGGCCAACTTTCAGCGCACCCTGGACATGATCGGTCTGCGCCTGCGGGCGAAGGCTGTGCCCGTGCAGTTGCCCATCGGAGACGGCGACGAGTACCGAGGCGTGGTCGACCTGGTGGCGGGGCGCGCCTTCGCCTTTGAGGCGGGCGAACGGGAAATGCCCCCGGAGATCCCCATCCCCCCGGAGATGGCTGACATCGTGGCGCAGTTCCGGGACCACTTGCGGGAGAGTGTTGCGGAAGTGGACGACCGGCTCCTGGAGAAGTACCTGGAGGGAACGCCCATCACGAACGAGGAGGTGCGCGGCGCCCTGCGCCAGGGGACCATCAGCAATAAGCTGGTCCCGGTGCTCTGCGGCGCCGCCTACCGGAACATGGGCATCGCCCATCTTCTGGACGCCGTCCTGGACTACCTTCCCTCGCCGCTGGACGTCCCCCCGGTCGAGGGCCTGGACCCCCGCGGCGGCGAGCCGGTGACGCTTCATCCCAGGCTGGATGAGCCATTCAGCGCCCTCGCCTTCAAGGTAGCGACGGACCCGTATATCGGCCGCCTGGTGTTCATTCGGGCCTACTCCGGGACGATCAAGGCGGGCTCGATCGTGTACAACTCGAGCAAGAAGAAGCGGGAACGCATCTCCCGGGTGGTGCGAATGCACGCCGAGCACCGGGAGGAGGTCCCGGAGATTTGCGCGGGAGAGATCGCCGGAATCGTGGGCTTGAAGGAGACCTTCACCGGGGAGACCCTGTGCGTCGAGTCGACGCCCCTCATTCTGGAGCCGCCCACGTTCCCTGAGCCGGTTATTGCGGTGTCCGTGGAGCCGCGGACCAGGATAGACCAGGAGCGGATGGACGACGCGATGCGCAAGTTGTCCGAGGAGGACCCCACCTTCATTGTCCGCTTCGATCCGGAGACGGGGCAGACCGTTATCTCCGGCATGGGGGAGCTCCACCTGGACATTCTCATGGACCGCATGCGGCGGGAGTTCGGCGTGGCGGCCAACATCGGTAGGCCGCGGGTGGCGTACCGGGAGGCGATTACGAAGCCGGCGCGGGTGGAGGGCCGGTTCGTGAAGCAGACCGGCGGCCACGGTCAGTTCGGCCACGTGTGGCTGCAGATCGAACCTGCCGAGCAGGGGAGCGGCTTTGTCTTTGAGAACAAGATCGTCGGCGGCGTGGTCCCGCGGGAGTACATCTCCGGCGTGCAGGCCGGCGTCAAGGAAGCGCTGTACACGGGCGTGATTGGCGGGTACCCTGTTGTTGACATCAAGGTTGCCGCGGTGGACGGCAGCTACCACCCAGTCGACTCATCTGAGATGGCTTTCAAGATCGCCGGCACCATGGCGATGAAAGAGGGGCTCAAGCGCGCCGGGTCGGTGCTCTTGGAACCCGTCATGCTGGTGGAAGTGGTAACGCCCGGCGAGTTCTTGGGCGAGGTCTTGGGGGACCTGAACGGGCGTCGGGCACGGATCCAGCACCTGGAAGGCCAGGACGAGATCCAGACCATCCGCGCGCTGGTCCCCCTGGCAGAGCTCTTTGGGTATGCCACCACCCTGCGTTCCCTGACCCAGGGGCGCGCCGCCTCTACCATGGAGTTCCGCCACTATGACCAGGTGGGCGTGGGCGTGGCGCAGAAGGTTCTAGTCCATGCGTAACGTCCGTTTCGGAGAGAGAGAATGACCACAACAGCGCGGCAGAAGATCCGGATCATCCTGAAGGCTTTTGAACACCGGGTGCTGGACCAGTCCGCCGCCCAGATCGTCGCGGCGGCGGAGCGCACCGGCGCCGTGGTGGTGGGCCCCGTGCCTCTGCCGACGCGGATCAAGCGTGTGTGCGTTATCCGTTCACCTCACATCGACAAGGACTCGCGGGAGCACTTCGAGCTGCTGACGCACAAGCGGCTGGTGGACATTCAGGAGCCCACGGCGCGGACTCTGGAGGAGCTCTCCCGGCTCAACGTCCCCGCCGGTGTGGACATCACCATCAAGACCTAGAGGATCAGAGCAAGTTCTCATGCCTGTACAAGGGATGCTTGGTAGAAAAATAGGGATGACCCAGCTGTTTCGAGAGGACGGCCGGTTGTCCGCGGTGACGGCCGTGCAGGCCGGGCCCTGCGTCGTGACGCAGATCAAGAACACCGAGACCGATGGGTACACCGTGGTGCAGCTGGGTTTCGACGAGGCCCGGCGGCTGAACAGGCCGCGGCAGGGGCACCTGAAGCGCGTGTCCAAGCTGTTCCGCTACCTCCGCGAGGTGCCCGTGCAGGAGTTGGACGACGTGCAAGTGGGGCAGGAGGTCACGGCGGAACTCTTCGAGGCAGGCGAGCGGGTGGACATCATCGGCACGTCCAAGGGGCACGGTTTCAGCGGTGAAATCAAGCGGCACAACTTTAGCCGCGGCCCCAAGACCCACGGCCAGTCTACCAAGATGCGCTCCCCCGGCTCCATTGGCAGCGGTACGTTCCCGGGCAAGGTGCTCAAGGGGCTCCGCCGCGCGGGCCATTGGGGGCATGAACGCATCACCGTGAAGAATCTGGAGGTCGTGCGGGTGGAGCCCGAGCGCAACCTCCTCTTCTTGGGGGGATCGCTGCCGGGGCCTTCCCGCGGGCTCCTCATCATTCGCAAGACCCAGAAAGCGGGGAAGTAGTCCCATGGACCTGCCGCTCAAGAACCTGAAAGGGGCTGTCGTCGGGACCATTGAGGTCAGCGACGCGGTCTTCGACGTGCCGTTCCGCCCGACCCTGGTGCATCAGGTGATGGTGGGCCATCTGGCCAACCGCAGGGTGGGGACCCACAGCACCAAGACCCGGGCCGAGGTCCGGGGCGGGGGCCGCAAGCCGTGGCGACAGAAGGGCACGGGGCGGGCCAGGCAGGGCAGCATCCGCTCGCCGCAGTGGAGGGGTGGAGGAGTCGTGTTCGGCCCCAAGCCTCGGGACTATCACCATCACACACCGCGCAAGATGCGCCAGGAGGCGATCCGCTGCCTGCTGGCGCAGAAGGTCCGGGACGAGATGGTCACGGTCGTCGAGGAGTTCGATCTCACCGACGCCAAGACCAAGGACGCCATCCGGACCTTGGCCGACTTGGGCATCGGCGCCAAGTGCCTGGTGGTAAGCGGCGAGCCGGCTCCGGATCTGGCGCGGGCCTATCGGAACCTGCGCCGGGTGAAGTCCCTCCCCGCGTACACGCTCAATACCCTTGACCTGCTCAACTATGACCATCTCCTGATGAGTGTGGGCGCGGTGCGCAAGGTTGAGGCGCTGTGGGACAAGCGTCAACCTGAGCCGCAACCCCTCGAGACCGAGCCTGGAGGGGCGCCTGAGAATGGCGCGGCCGCGGATGCGGACCAGGCAGAAGGGGCGGCAGAGTCATGACGGCCATCGCAGAGATGACCCGCCTACTGATCCGGCCCGTGGTGACCGAGAAGAGCACGCGCCTCCAGGAAGAGCACAAGTTCACCTTTGAGGTCATCCTGGGCGCCAACCGGTCCCAGGTCCGGGAGGCCGTGGAGAAGCTCTTTGACGTCAAGGTGCTGGACGTGAACATGGTCCGGACACACGGCAAGGTGAAGCGGTTCGGGCGCAGGCTGGCGAAGAAGCCGGACCGGAAGAAGGCCGTGGTGACCCTGCGGCCCGGCGATAAGATCGCCGTCTTTGAGGGGGTGTGACGTGGGACTGAAGACCTTCAAGCCGATCACTCCCGGCATGCGGGAGTTGGTGCGCTCGGACTTCGCTGAGCTGACCCGGTCGAAGCCGGAGAAGTCATTGCTGGCGCCGCTGAAGAAGCACGGCGGCCGCAACAACCAGGGGCGCATCACCGTGCGGCACCGTGGAGGCGGGCACAAACGGCGTTACCGGATCATCGACTTCACCAGGCGGGACAAGGCGGGTGTGTCGGGGAAGGTCGTCTCCATCGAGTACGACCCCAACCGGTCGGCGCGCATCGCCCTGATCCAGTACCGGGACGGCGAGAAGCGCTACATCATCTGGCCCGTGGGGATGAAGGTTGGGGATACGGTGATGTCCGGCCCGGAAGCTGAGATCCGGGCCGGAAACGCCATGTCCTTGCGGAACATGCCCGTGGGCAGCACGATCCACAACATCGAGCTCCAGCCGGGGCGGGGCGCCTGCATGGTGCGCAGCGCCGGCGGCTCGGCGCAGCTGGTGGCGCGCGAGGAGCGCTATTCCCAGATCCGGCTCCCCTCCGGGGAGGTGCGCCGGGTCCTCAATGAGTGCTATGCCACCCTGGGGCAGGTGGGCAACCCAGAGCACCAGGGGCTCGACGCGGGCAAGGCGGGGCGGAGGCGCTGGCTGGGCTGGCGGCCCGAGGTCCGCGGTAAGGTGATGAGCCCCCGGGATCATCCCCATGGGGGCGGCGAGGGACGCAACTCCATTGGGTTGGTCCACCCCAAGACCAAGTGGGGGAAGCCCGCCCTGGGTGTGAAGACTAGGAAGAAGCAGCCTAGCGACAGATTCATTGTGCGGCGACGGAGAATTGGCTATGGGCAGGTCCGTTAAGAAGGGCCCCTTTGTGGAGCCCAAGCTGATGAAGCGGGTGACGGCGGCCAGCCGTTCCCGGGAAAAAGTGATCATCAAGACCTGGTCGCGGGCGTCCACGATCATGCCGGACATGGTCTCTCTGACTATCGCAGTGCATGACGGGCGGCGGCATGTTCCTGTGTTCATCACGGAGAGCATGGTGGGGCATCGTCTGGGCGAGTTCGCGCCCACGCGGACCTTCCGGGGCCATGCGGGGCGGTCCGAGCGGACGACTAGGCCGAGGTAGAGAAAACAGGGGGTCAACACCGGTGGCTGTACGGGCCTTGACAAGAAACTTTGGGATGTCCGCCAAGAAGGTGCGGCGCGTCCTGTGGCTCATCCGCGGCAAGAGAGCGGATGACGCCCTGGGGGTGCTCCGCTTCATGCCCAGCCCGGCCGCCGAGGCTGTGGCCAAGACCCTGCGTTCCGCAGTGGCCAACGCGGAGACGAACAACTTCATGGCAGCGGAGGACCTGAAGGTCGTAGCGGCCTTCGCCAACGACGCACCCATGCTCAAGCGGTTCCGTCCCAAGGCACGCGGCCGGATATCGCCCATCAAGCGCCGATCGTGTCACATCACAGTCGAGGTTGAAGAGGAGGCGAGCGAAGGTGGGGCATAAGACACACCCAGTGGGTTTTCGCCTGGGCATCAACCGGGAATGGCAGGCCCGGTGGTTCGCCGATCGGCAGTCCCAGTACCGGAACACGCTGCAGGAGGACCTGCGGTTGCGCCAGGCCGTGCTCCAGCGCTTCCCCGACGCCGGCATCGCCCGCGTGGAGATCGAGCGGAGCACTCAGGAGGTGACGGTCACCATCTGGACCGCCAGGCCCGGAATCGTCATCGGCCGCCAGGGCCAGCGCGTGGAAGAGGTGCGCCAGAGTCTGGAGGCCCTCACGGAGCGGACGGTCCGGGTGTCTGTGCAGGAGATCCGGCAGCCGGAGATGGAAGCGGTGCTGGTAGCGCGCAACGTTGCGGAGCAGCTGGAGCGCCGCGTGTCCCATCGGCGTGCGACGCAGCAGGCGGCCACGCGCACCATGCAGGCGGGGGCCCTCGGCATCAAGGTCATTGTTGGGGGTCGGCTGGGCGGCGCCGAGATCGCGCGGCGGGAGAAGGTGATGCTGGGGCGCGTGCCTCTGCACACGCTTCGGGCGGATATCGACTTTGCGGTAAGCGAGGCGCGCACGGCCATGGGGCGCATCGGCGTGAAGGTTTGGATCTACAAGGGAGACACGCTACCCTCGCCGGAGAGCTTGGAGGACCTGGAAGAGGAGATGGGCCCCATCCAGGTCACGGTGCGGCCCGACGAGGAGGAGGCAGTCAATGCTCCAACCGAAGAGGGTTAAGTACCGCAAGGTGATGCGGGGGAATCGCGGAGGCACGGCCTCCGGCGGGACCGTGATCCTGGAAGGAAACTGGGCCCTCAAGGCCCAGCAGACCGGGTGGATTACCGCGCGGCAGATCGAGGCGTCCCGGCGCGCCATTGTCCGGAGCCTGCGCCGCGGCGGAAAGGTCTGGATCCGGGTCTTCCCGGACAAGCCCATCACAAAGAAGCCCTTGGAGACGCGGATGGGCAGCGGGAAGGGGAACGTGGAGTTCTGGGTGGCCGTGGTCAAGCGGGGGCGCATCATGTTCGAGATTGCCGGCGTTGATGACGACGTTGCCCGGGAGGCCCTGCGGCTGGCGGCTCGCAAGCTGCCGGTGGCCACGAGCATCGTCGGGCGCTCGGACTTCCTCCTCGCCCACGCCGGATAGGGAAAGAGCATGTTTATCGAAGACATTCGGGAAAAGAGCGACGCCGACCTCCGCAAGGAGTTGGATGAGTCCCATGTGGAGCTCATGAACCTTCGGTTCAGCCTGGCAACACACCAGGTAACCAACGTCTATGAGCTGAAGAAAGTCAGAAAGAATATCGCCCGAATCCGCACTGTTCTGCGGGAGCGGGAGCTTGGAATCGCACGATGAGCGGTCGTCAGATGGTTGGCAAGGTCGTCAGCGACAAGATGCAAAAGACCTTGGTCGTCGAGGTGCCTTGGGTGCAGCACCACCCGGTATACCGGAAGTTGCTGCGCCGGAAGACACGGGTCTACGTCCATGACCCCAAGGAGTTGGGGCGCCTGGGAGACACGGTCCGGGTCAGCGAGTCCCGCCCCTTCTCCCACCTGAAGCGGTTCCTTCTGACCGACATCGTCCACCGGCGCGAGGTCGTAGAGGCGCCACGGGAAGAGGCTATCGTTGCCCAGGTGACGGCGCCCGGCGCCGTGGGGCAGGACGAAGCCGAAGCCTCGCCTGTTATCGAAGCTGTGGGGGATGTTGAGGAGGAGGCCGACGTGGAAGCCGAGGCATCGGACGAACCCGAAACGGAAGAAGCTCCGACGGAGGCTGAGGTAGAGCCTGAGGCCGAGGAGGTCGCGGCGGAGGCGCCGCGAACCGGAGGCTGAGGAGGCGCAGGCTGAGGCGGTGCCCGAAGCCGAAGAAGCCCCGGCGGAAACGGACGAGGAGGCCCCGGCTGAACCTGGAGAGCCGGCGGCTGAAGCTGGGACAGTGGAGGAGGAGGACGCTGAGGCAGCTGCCCCCACGCCAGAGGAGAAAGAGGGGCAGAGATGATCCAGCGTCAGACCCGGCTCAAGGTCGCGGACAACTCGGGGGCGAAGCAGGTGCAGTGCATCGGCATTCCCGGCGCCAGCCACCGCCGTTACGCCGGGCTGGGCGACATCATCTCGGTGACGGTGAAGGAGGCCATCCCCAACGCACCGGAGGGCGTGCGGAAGGGGACGGTGCTTCGGGCCGTCATCGTTCGCGCGCACAAGAACTACGGGCGCCCGGACGGGAGCTACATCCGGTTCGACGACAACGCCGCGGTCATTCTGACCGACGCCCTGAACCCGGTGGGGACCAGGATCTTCGGCCCCGTGGCCCGGGAGCTGCGCGAGAAGGGTTTCATGAAGATCGTGTCCCTGGCTCCTGAAGTCGTATAAGGCGAGAGCAATGGCACAGAAGATTCGCAAAGGCGACAATGTCATGGTCATGACCGGGCGCGAGCGCGGCAAGCAGGGCCGGGTCCAGCGCGTGCTTTGGCAGGACGGCCGGGTGGTTATAGAGGGCGTGAACATGAGCATTCGCCACGTCCGTTCCCGGCCCGGAGTCCAGCAGGCAGGCAGGATCACCCTGGAAGCGCCGGTCAACACCTCCAACGTTCGGGTGGTCTGCCCCCACTGCAACAGGGCCGCGCGCGTGGGGTTCAGCATCCTGGATGATAAGAGGAAGGTCCGGATCTGCAAGAAATGCCACGAGGCGATAGAGTGACGCAGGAACGACAGGACCAACAGGCCCAAGAAGGCGCGGAGGAGAAGGCTGCTCCGCAGCCGGGACGCGCCCGGAGAGGCGGCGCACGCCAGGCGGCCGCACCAGCCGAGGGCGGCCGGCGCCGAGCGCGGCCGGCTGCGGCAACGCCGGCACCGGCGCAGGCCCCGGAGTTGCCGCGCCTCCTGACCCTCTATCGAGACGAGGTGCTGCCGGCCCTGCGCAAGGAGCTCGCCTACAAGAACATCATGCAGGTGCCCCGGCTGCAGAAGGTGGTCATCAACGTTGGGCTTGGCGAGGCGCTGACCAACCAGAGGGCCCTGGAGGCCGCCACCAATGACATAACGCAGATCACGGGTCAGAAGCCCGTGACGACCAAGGCGCGCAGGTCCGTGGCCAACTTCAAGGTGCGCGAGGGTCAGGCCATCGGCGTGATGGTCACCCTTCGCGGCGCCAGGATGTACTACTTCCTGGACAAGCTTTTCAGCGCCGCCCTGCCCACCACGCGTGACTTCAGGGGCATCTCCCGGACTGCCTTCGATGGCCGCGGCAACTACTCGCTGGGGCTGCGGGACCAGATCATCTTTCCGGAGATCGACTACAACCAGATCGATAAGCTCAGGGGACTCCAGGTGAACATCATCACCACGGCCCACACGGACCCCGAGGCCCTGAGGCTCTTGGATCTGCTCGGCGCGCCATTCGTCCGGCAGGCCGAAGGCATTGGCGCTGTTGCCTAGGACAGTTGGGAAAGGTCTTTGAGACAGAGAGGCTGAAGCGTGGCCAAGACCAGCAAAATCGCCAAGTGGGCCAAGCCACCCAAGTACTCGGTGCGTCAGCGGAACCGGTGCCACCTCTGCGGACGGCCCCGGGGGTACATTCGTCTGTTCGGTCTGTGCCGCATCTGCTTCCGCACGCTGGCGCTGCGGGGTGAGATACCTGGCGTGCGCAAGGCCAGCTGGTAAGGAGGGGACTGACCCGTGAGCGGACTCACCGACCCCATCGCAGATATGCTGACCCGCATCCGCAACGCGGGCATGGCCGGGCACCCGAACGTCCTGGTGCCGGCCTCCAAGATGAAGATAGCTCTGGCCAAGGTCCTGAAGGAACAGGGGTTTCTCCGGGACTATGAGATGGTGCGTGGTCAGCGCTTCCGGGTGATGCGGCTCCACCTGCTGTATGACGAGAACAAGGAGCCCCTGATCAAGGGCATTCAGCGGATCAGCAGGCCCGGCCGGAGATGGTACACCGGCAAGGAACATATTCCGGTTGTCTACGGCGGCTTCGGCGTCTCCGTCCTGACCACACCCCAGGGGGTGATGGCAGGAAGAGAGGCAAGCAAACGTGGAATCGGTGGTGAGGTGCTCTGTCACGTATGGTAGAGACAGTGGAAAGGACTCGCACCGTTGCCCGGGTAGGGGATAAACCGATCCCCGTGCCCTCGGGGGTGGAGGTCTCCATCTCTTCCGATAACTCGGTAATCGTCAAGGGGCCGAAGGGAGAGTTGAGCCAGACCTTCAACAGGCAGATGATCATCGCCCTCAACGAGGGCATCCTGCGCGTGGACCGCTCCTCGCAGGAGCGGCAGTTCAAGGCGCTCCACGGGCTGACTCGCGCTCTGCTCAGCAACATGGTGACCGGTGTGACCGACGGCTTCCAGAAGACTCTGGACCTGGTGGGGACCGGCTACCGCGTTCAGGAGGCCGGGCAGGGGATCACCCTCCAGGTTGGATTCAGCCACAACGTGGACATCGGGCCCCAGGAGGGCGTGACCCTGGCGGTCCAGAGCCCTACCCGTCTGGTGGTTTCGGGGTGCGACAAGCAGAGGGTGGGCCAGGTGGCTGCCACCATCCGCGCCGTCAAACCCCCCGACCGGTACAAGGGGAAGGGAATTCGGTACTCCAACGAGATCGTGCGGCTGAAGCCTGGAAAGGCCGCGGCGCGCAAATAGCCAAAGGAACGGGGAACAGGTCCCATGCCAATTCTGCCAATCAGACCACAGAAGTACCTGGGAAAGGCCAAGACGCCGCGCGCCAAGAGAGTCGTGCGCCATATCCGCGTCCGCAAGAAGGTGTCCGGCACGGATGAGCGGCCGCGCCTGGCCATCTTTCGCAGTGCGCGCCATATCTACGCCCAGGTGATCGACGACGGCCGCGGCCATACCCTGGCCGCAGCGTCAGACGTGGAGGCGGAGATGCGCCAGGACGCCGAGGGGAAGCCCAAGAAGGCCGTGGCCGACCTGGTGGGGGCGGCCGTCGCAAAGCGGGCCAAGGAGGCGGGGGTGACCAGCGTCGTCTTCGACCGAGGGGGCTTCGCCTACCACGGCCGTGTCCAGGTCTTGGCCGACGCCGCCCGTAAAGGAGGGCTTGAGTTCTAATGCCAGCAAAGACGCCCTACGACAAGGCCGCACGCATCCCAGAGAATGCCGTGACCCACGTCAACGAGCGGGTTATCCTGATCCGGCGCATTGCCAAGGTCACGGCGGGCGGAAAGCACCTCCGGTTCAACGCCCTGGTGGCGGTGGGGGATGGCATGGGGCACGTGGGCCTGGGCATGGGCAAGGCCGAAGCCGTGCCGGACGCCGTGCGCAAGGGCGTTGCCATCGCCCGCAAGAACATCATCCGCGTCCCGCTTCGCAGGACCACCGTTCCCCACGCGGTCCAGTCCAAGTACCGTGCGTCCGTTGCTCTGCTGCGGCCCGCCGTTGAAGGCACCGGAGTGCTCGCGGGCGCAACCATGCGCGCCGTCGTAGAGCTGGCTGGGGTGAAGGACATCCTCGGCAAGTCTCTTGGCAACCCCAATCCCATCAACCTGGCCCGGGCCACCATGGACGCGCTGGCATCGCTGCGCGACCCCGAGTCGCCGAGGCGGCGGGTACCGCAACCGCCGGCCCAGGCGCAAGCTCAGGCCTCGGCGTCCGCGGTAGCCGCCCCCAATCCGAGGCCGGCTGCTGGGCGCGGCGAGTAGAAGAGAAGATGACCAAGTTGCGCGTCACCTGGAAGAAGAGCTGGATTGGCTGCGTCGAGAGCCAGCGGGCGACCATCCGGTCCCTGGGGCTGCGGCGGCTGAACCATTCCGTGGAGCTGGAGGACAATCCCGGCGTCCGCGGCATGATCGAGAAGGTGCAGCATCTGGTCTCAGTGGACCTGGTGGAGGACGCTGAGAGCCAGCCCCAACCCCCCAACCGGAGGTCTCAGTCCTAATGGTAAAGCAGCACGACCTTCGTCCACCCAAGGGTGCGAACAAACGGCGTAAACGCCTTGGCCGCGGGGACGCGAGCGGCAAGGGAAGCTACTCGGGCCGTGGGCGCAAGGGCGCCGGCGCGCGGGCCGGGGGCGCGGCGCACCGCGGTTTCCAGGGTTGGCAGATCCCCTGGATCAAGGCCCTGCCCAAGAAGCGGGGATTCACAAACCCCAACCCTCACGACTTCGCCGTCGTGAACCTGAAGCGCCTGGAAGAGCGGTTTCAAGCCGGTGAAGAGGTCACGCCGTCCCGCATGGTGGAAGTCGGACTGGTACGGGGTCTTCGTCTGCCCGTCAAGGTGCTTGGCGACGGTGAGTTGACCAAGGCCCTGACCGTGACGGCGCACTCCTTCTCCGCCGGCGCGCTTCAGAAACTTCAGGAGGCGGGCGGCTCCGCTCAGATCGTGGACGGGCTCCCTTGGACCGGGAAGAGGGAGCGACGTGCAGGCCACTAGAGCGGCTGGGGGGCCCGCGGCGGGTAGGCCGCAGCTCCTCCAGGCCGTCATAGACGCCTTCCGCATCCCGGACCTGCGGACCAGGATACTCTTCACCCTGGCCATGCTGGTCATCTTCCGCTTTGTTGCCCACGTGCCCGTGCCGGGAGTGGACCGGGACGCGTTGTCCGGGCTCTTTGGCAGTCAGGGCCACTTTGGCCAGCTGCTGGGCATGCTGGACCTGTTCAGCGGGGGCGCACTCCGGAACCTCAGCGTCGCCGCCATGGGCGTCTATCCCTACATCACCTCGTCCATCGTCATGCAGATTCTCGTGCCCGTCGTGCCCCAGCTCAAGGCCCTCTCCAAAGAGGGCGACTCGGGGCGGCAGAAGATCAACCAGATCACGCATTACGCCACGGTACCCGTCGCACTGATGCAGGGCTACGGGCAGATCATCCTCCTGCAGCGCGCCGGTGTCCTGGGCTCCATGGACCTCACCGGCGGAATCCTGCCCGT
The DNA here is from genome assembly GCA_965247615.1 of Dehalococcoidia bacterium. GTDB lineage: Bacteria > Chloroflexota > Dehalococcoidia > Lucifugimonadales > UBA1127. The sequence continues at coordinate 584,165 of OZ252022.1, forward strand.
CATCATCCCCATGGTTATCTCCATGGCCGCGGGCACCATGTTCCTGGTATGGCTGGGAGAGCTCATCACGGAGCGAGGCATCGGGAACGGCATATCGCTCATCATCTTTGGCGGCATCGTGGCAGGCTTGCCTCAGCTCGTGCAGCAGGGCTTTCTGACACGAGCCAACCCCACGGGGCTGGTGCTCCTGCTGCTCATAGGGCTGGCCATCGTCTACCTCATCGTCGTCTTCACGGAGGCGCAGCGGAAGATACCTGTGCAGTACGGCCGGACGGTGTTCCGGGGTGGTGTCGTCCGCCGCGCCGCTGGGACCTCCTACATCCCCCTGCGTGTGAATTCAGCGGGAATGATCCCCCTGATCTTCGCCTTTGCCGTCCTGATCCTGCCGGCCACCATCGCCAGCTATTTCGCGCCCGTGGGGTTCGGCGACACGTCCCTGGTCCAGCGGCTGGCGTTGGGCGTCGTCGGCGCCTTTAGCTCTACGAACATTGTCTACTGGATTGTCCTTTTCTTCCTGGTGGTGGCCTTTGCCCTGTTCTACACCATGATCATCTTCTCCCAGATGAACCTGGCGGAGAATCTGCAGAAGCAGGGAGGGTTCATCCCCGGCATCCGGCCGGGCCGGCCCACGGAGGAGTACCTGAACCGCACGCTCATCCGCATCAGCTGGGGGGGCGCGCTCTTCCTCGGGTTTATCGCCATCACGCCCTACATCGCCACGCTGGTCACGGATATCCGCGCGATCCAGCTCAGCAGCACTGCTCTGCTCATCATGGTGGGCGTGGCGCTGGACACCATGCGGCAGCTGGAGGCGCAGCTGCTCATGCGCCGATACGAAGGGTTCATGCACTAGCAGCCGCCCCTGGTTGGGGGGCTGAAGGAGACGAGGGACCGGTGAGATTGATCCTGTTGGGGCCGCCGGGGGCCGGCAAGGGGACCCAGGCCAAGAGCCTCTCAGAAGTGTTGGGCATTGCCCACGCGTCTTCCGGGGACCTGTTTCGCGACAATCAGGCGCGGGGCACCGATCTGGGCAAGTTGGCGAGCACCTACATGCGGCAGGGCATACTCGTCCCCGACGAGGTCGTCATCAACATGGTCTTGGATCGCCTCAAGGAGGACGACTGCCGCGCGGGAGTCGTCCTGGACGGGTTCCCGCGGACCCTGGAGCAGGCCGCGGCGTTGGACCAGGCCCTGGATGGGGAGGGCGTAGGTTTGGTGCTGCACATGGTGGTCTCCACGGATGAGTTGACGCGGCGTCTGGGCGGACGGCTGCTCTGCCGCGATTGTCAGGCGCCGTACCAGCAGGGGTCGGCGTCGGAGCGCTGCACGGCCTGCGGCGGCGAACTGTTCCAGCGCGAGGACGACAGGCCGGAGGCGGTGCAGAAGCGCATTGAGGTCTACCAGGCTCAGACGTCGCCCCTGGTCGAGTACTACCGCGGCCAGGGCAAGCTGGCGGACGTGGACGGGGAGCAGGCGATCGAGGCGGTGACCAGGGACCTGCTGCGGCTGGTTGGAAGCGCACCCTGAGCCGTCTGGGTGCAAAAACCGGAGAATTTGGTTAGTATAGTAGGGGAACCCTTCGAGGAACTATGAATGTACCAGGCGCTCCTACAACAGTTTCCGGCGTGACGATCAAGTCGTCTCAGGAGATCAATGCCATGCGGCGCGCGGGCGCCGTCGTCGCGGCGACGGTCAAGGCCCTGCTCCAGGCCGTGGAGCCGGGCATGACAACGCGCCACCTGGACGGCGTAGCGGCCCGGGAGATCAAGCGGCTGGGCGCGAAGCCGGCCTTCCTGGGCTACCGGGGGTTTCCCGCGACGATCTGCACCTCCATAAACGAGGAGATTGTGCATGGTATCCCCGGGGACCGGGTCATCCGCGAGGGGGACTTGGTGAAGTTGGATGTAGGCGCCATTGTTGACGGCCTGTACGGCGACTCCGCGGTCACCGTGGCCGCGGGCCGCATTGCCGATGACGCTCAGGAGCTCATCGACGTCACCAGCGCGTCCCTGGACGCGGCCATCGACCAGGTGCGGCCCGGCGCCAGGTTGGGGGACATCGGCGCCGCCGTGCAGCAGTACGCCGAATCTCGAGGCTACTCGGTCGTGCGGGAGTACGTCGGCCACGGCATAGGGCGCCGGCTCCACGAGGACCCCCAGGTGCCCAACTACGGCACCGCGGGGCGCGGGCTGGCCCTACGGCCCGGCATGGCCATAGCCATCGAGCCCATGGTCAATCTGGGCACCTGGCGGACCCAGACACTGGAGGACGACTGGACCGTGATAACGGCGGACGGCGAGCTGTCCGCTCACTTTGAGCACACTCTGTTGGTGACAGAGGATGGGGTTGAGGTCCTGACCGCACGGTAAACGGGCGGGGGAGAGGGTATGGCGAAAAAGGCGAGCATAGAGGTAGAAGGCACAGTCGTTGAGAACCTGCCGAATGCGATGTTTCGGGTGAAGCTCCCCAATGAGCACACGGTGCTGGCTCACGCTGCCGGAAAGCTGCGGATGCACTTCATTCGGGTGCTGCCCGGCGACCGCGTACTGGTGGAGCTATCGCCCTATGACCTCAGCAGGGGGCGCGTGACCTATCGCTTCCGCTAGGGCGGCGATGGCGCGCCGATCTTGAGGAAAACCCGGTCTGGTGCATAGAGGAATATGTCATGCAAGTTGCACCCTCGGTGAAGAAGCGCTGCGATAACTGCAAGATCGTCAAGCGCAAGGGCGTGGTGCGGGTGATCTGCATCAACAGGCGGCACAAGCAGCGCCAAGGCTAGCGCGCGGAGGAGAGATCATGGCTCTTGTAGCGGGCGTCAACATACCGGACTTCAAGCGCGTGGAGATTGCGCTGCGGCACGTCTACGGCATTGGCCCGACGCTGGCCAAGAAGATCGTGGATGATTTGGGAATCGAGCAGAACCCCCGGCTCCGGGACATGTCAGAAGAGCAGCTGTCCCGGATGCGGGAGATGGTGGACCGGGTGTACAAGGTGGAGGGGGACCTGCGGCGCGAGATCCAGATGAACATTCGCCGCAAGATTGAAGTGCGCTGCTACCAGGGCATTCGCCATAGCCGCGGCCTGCCGGTGCGCGGCCAGCGCTCCCGGACCAACGCCCGGACGCGGAAGGGCCCCCGACGCACTGTGGCGGGCCGCCGCCGCACCGCGGCGAAGAAGTAGGCTGCGCCGCCCCACGGACCGGTGGCGCACGAGGACCGCAGCCGCAGGCTGCGGAGCTTAGGATAGAGGAGACCTATGCCCAGGCGAGGAACGCGGAGAAGAGAGCGCAAGTCCGTGCCCGTAGGCCGGGCGTACGTACTTTCCACCTTCAACAACACCATAGTGACCCTGACGGACTCCCAGGGCAACGTGCTCACCTGGGGAAGCTCCGGAGTCGGTGGTGTCCGGGGCTCCCGGAAGGGCACTGCATTCGCCGCAGGCCGGGCCGCCGAGGTGGCGGCGCGCAAGGGCATGGAGCACGGGCTGCGGCAGGTGGACGTGTACGTGAAGGGCCCCGGCCCGGGGCGAGAAGCGGCTATCCGCTCTCTGCAGGGCGCGGGGCTGATGCTTACCAGTATTCGGGACGTGACGCCTATCCCGCACAATGGGTGCCGTCCTCCCAAACGACGTAGAGTGTAGGAGAGAGATGGGACGGTACATAGGCCCCTCATGCAGGCTCTGCCGGCAAGTCGGGGAGAAGCTCTTTCTCAAGGGAGACCGCTGCTTTACACCCAAGTGCCCCATTGAGAAGCGCCGGCGCCCACCGGGCGACCGGCGGCAGATCCGCCGCCGCGCTTCGGACTACTCTTTGAGGCTGCGGGAGAAGCAGAAGATTCGGTACTCCTACGGCCTTATGGAGGCGCAGCTCGCCCGCTACATGGGCAAGGCGCAGCTGCAGAAGGGCGACACCGGCCGGTACTTGATTCAACTTCTGGAGCGCCGCCTCGACAACGTGGTCTTTCGCCTGAACTTCTCTGACTCTAGGAAGCAGGGGCGTCAGCTGGTCAACCATGGGCACATCCTGGTCAACGGCCGCAAGCTGGATATTCCATCGGCCATCCTCCGGCCCGGCGACGAGGTGACCTGGAAGCCGCAGACCAAAGAGAAGGAGTTCGTGAAGGAGATGTCGGGGGCCGGCCCGAAGCGAACAGTCCCCGAGTGGCTCACGCTGGACGCGGGCACGCTGACGGGCCGCGTCGTCACCCTGCCGGAATTGGCCGCCGGGGACCTGCGTATAGACACCAGGCTCATCGTGGAGTACTACTCCCGCTGATTCCCGGTTGCCGGTTTGCCACTTAGTCAGTGCTACCCTGGACTCGAAGGTGAGAGATGGTCTTGCAAGATGCGGGTGACCTTGAGGCTCTGGTTACCATCGGCGTGGATGAGGGAGAGGAACGATCGGCTGCCAAGCTCCCTCCGCTGGAAGTAAAGGCGGAGATAGAGGAGGGCACCTACGGGCAGTTCAGCATCGGCCCATTGGAGCGGGGCTTCGGGATCACCCTGGGCAATCCGCTCCGCCGGGTCCTCCTCAGCTCCATCCCCGGCGCCGCGGTCACCTGGGTCCGCTTTGATGGCGTGTACCACGAATACTCCTCCATCCCCCACGTGAAGGAAGAAGTGCTGGAGATCTTGCAGCGCGTGAAGGCCATCCGTCTGCGGCCCCTGGCGGAACGCTCCGGCAGAATGCGGCTGGACGTCTCCGGACCCGGAGACGTGTACGCCGGAGACATCACGATGCCGATGGACTTCGAGATCGTGAACCCGGAGCTGCACCTGGCGACCCTGGACTCGTCTGAAGGCAAGATCACGGTCGAGTTCAACGTCGAGCAGGGCACAGGGTATGCCCCGGCAGAGTCTTCCGACGGCTTGTCCATCGGCACGCTGCCCGTGGACGCCATCTTCACGCCCGTTCGACGCGTGAACTACGCAGTGGAGCGCACCCGCGTGGGCCAGGTGACCGACTACGAGCGGCTGAACCTGGAGGTTTGGACCGACGGGACAATCACTCCCGGTGACGCGGTCAAGCGGGCGTCCGAGATACTGGTGAGCCAATTCACCCGGGTGGCTGCCATGGGTGCACGGGCGGAGGTTGGCGCCGTGCCTTCCGTGGCCCTGTCCGTCTCGCCCGACATCTATAACACCCTGGTGGAGCGCCTGGAGCTCTCATCCCGCACACTGAACTGCCTCAAGCGGGCCGGCATCCACAAGGTGGGCGAGATTCTGGAGCGCACGCAAGCAGACCTGCTCAAGCTCCGGAACTTCGGCGACAAGTCCCTGGAGGAGCTGATCAGCCGCATGCAAGACAAGGACCTGCCCATCCCCGAGGGTGCTGCTGAGGACACCGGCGCCGAGGAAGCGCCTAGCATGAAGCCAGTGATAGAGGCAGAGGAGGAGTAGCGGCTTTGCCACATCAGGTACACAAACACAAGCTCAACCGGCCCAGCGGGCCGCGCAAGGCGCTGTTCCGCGGGTTGACGCGCTCCCTGATCATTTACGAGCGCATTCGCACCACGGAACCCAAGGCCAAGGCGGTGCGGCCCATCGTGGAGCGCTTCGTTACCCTGGGATGCCGGGCGCAGCGCGCCCTAGACGCCGGCGACACTCCGGTGAACCGCGCCCGCGCCCTGCACTACCGCCGGATGGCCTTCGCCTTCATTCAGGACAACAAGGTTGTGGGCAAGGTCTTTCAGGACCTGGCCGAGCGCTACAAGGAGCGCCCTGGGGGCTACACGCGAATCCTCAAGGTGGGGTATAGAAAGGGCGACGCCGCGCCAATGGCCCTCTTGGAGCTGGTGTAGGAGGGCCCGGCCCATTTCATGGGCGCCCTCTTGAGGCACTTGGAGCCATGAGGCAAAGGCTGGCAGTCATTCTGGAGTACCAGGGCAGCAGATACTGCGGTTTCCAGGTCCAGCCCCAGCTCCCCACGGTACAGGGGGAATTGGAGCGGGCCCTGGAGGCTCTGTACGGAGAGCACGTTAAAACCTACGGGGCCAGCCGGACGGACGCCGGCGCTCACGCACGAGGTCAGGTGGCCGCCTTCGACGCCCCGCGCGACTACCCGCCGCGAGCGGTGATGGGCGCGCTCAACGCGTCGCTCCCCGGCGACGTCCGCGTGCGAGAGGCGTTCGAGGCGCCCGGCGGCTTCGATCCCCGGCGCCACGCCGCGAGCCGCGAGTACCGATACCTAGTGCTGAACCAGAAGCGGCCGTCCGTGTTCTGGCGCGGCTATGCGTGGCACGTTCCGCAATCCCTGGACGTGGAGGCGATGCAGCGGGCAGCCGATGGTCTCCTGGGATGCCATGACTTTCGCGCCTTCGCGGGCTCATTGCGGGACCCGCTGCGGAGCACGCGGCGCCGGGTCTTTCGCGCCGACGTCCTGCGGCGCGGCGGCGTGGTGACCTTCGTCATGGAGGCGGAGGCGTTCCTGCCCCACCAGGTGCGCCGGAGCGCAGGCGCCCTGGTCCAGGTGGGGAAGGCAGAGATGGAGGTGGCGTCGTTCCACCGGCTCATCGAAGAGGGAGTAGGGGAGGTGGCCGGGCCCGCCCTTCCGGCGAGCGGCTTGTATCTCGAGCGGGTCACCTACCCGGAGGGCCTCTTGGCACAGTCAACAGATAGGACGTCAGCAGATGACAACGATTAAGAGAAGGAAGACCTACGTGGCCAAGCCGCCGGACATCCGGCCGGTCTGGCATCTCATTGACGCGACGGAGAAGCCCCTCGGCCGCCTGGCATCGGAGATTGCCACGCTGCTCATGGGCAAGCACCGGCCAATCTACACCCCCACCATCATGACCGGCGACTTTGTGGTGGTGGTCAACGCGGCCAAGGTTGGCGTGACGGGGAAGAAGCTGACCCAGAAACAGTACCATTTCCATAGCGGCTACCCCGGAGGTTTGCGGAGTGTTACGCTGGAGCGGATGCTGCAGCGTAGCCCCCCCAAAGTCTTGGAGTTGGCCGTGAAGGGGATGCTGCCCAAGACCACCCTGGGCGGAAGGATGCTGAAGCGGCTCAAGGTGTATGCGAACGAAAGCCACCCCCACGAGGCCCAGATCAAGGGCTACGGTGCGCCGGTGTTCGAGGACCCAGAGGGCCAAGGGAGTGATGCATAGTGACGACAGCACGGGCGTCTACGCAGCAGTACTACTACGGCACGGGCAAGCGAAAGAACGCCGTGGCACAGGTCCGCCTCTATCCCGGGGGCAACGAGGTGGTGGTCAACGGGCGGAGCCTCGATGAGGCCCTGCCCTGGGAGCCCTTCCGCGCCCGGGCCTTGGAGCCGCTTCGGGTCACCGAGAACGTGGGGCGCTTCTCCGTCATTGTGAAGCTGCATGGCGGCGGCGTCTCGGCGTGGGCGGACGCCCTGCGCCACGGCATCGCCCGCGCCCTCCACGTCTACGACCCGGACCTCAGGGGCACTCTGCGCCGCCACGGCATGCTGACCAGGGACGCGCGTGAGAAAGAGCGCAAGAAGTACGGGCTCAAGCGGGCACGGCGCGCGCCCCAGTACACCAAGCGCTGAGAGGCACACCGCCAACTCCTTCGCCTGATAGCTCCGCTCATCCTTTGTGCGCCCAAGGATGAGCGGAGTCGCTTTTCATGGCCCACCGTGGCTGTCGGCTAGACCGGCCCACAGGGACCGCCATTGACACCCCTTCGCGGCCATGCCTACAATCAATGGCGGACAGGACACGAGAACGCGAGGACGTGCCGCCATGTTGGAAATGGCCATCGACAGCATCCGTGTCAGCCTGATGAACTACCAGCGGGTGGTGATCCTGAAGGAGAAGGGCAGCGATCGCTACCTTCCCATCTGGATCGGGCCCGCCGAGGCTGATGCCATCGCTGTCAAGCTCCAGGACGTCTCGATCCCGCGGCCTCTGACCCACGACCTCCTCGGAAACGTCATCGGCGCCCTTGGGGGCTCCATCCGCCACATCATCGTCAACGATCTCCAGAACGATACCTTTTACGCCAAGATCGTCCTGGATACGGACGGGCGGAGCCTGGAAGTGGACTCGCGCCCCAGCGACGCCATCGCTCTGGCCGTGCGCGGCCGCGTGCCCATCTTCGTGGAAGAGATGGTGCTGGAAAAAGCCGGCGTCGCCATGGATCAGGAGACGGGCAAGCCCCTCCTGGAAGGGGAAAAGGGCGATCAGGGGAAGGAGCGGCAGGTCAGCGAGCAGGAGCTGCGGAGCATGTCGGCCTTCAAGGACTTCATCGAAGAGCTGAACTTTGAGGACCTGGACAAGGGGACAGGGACGACCCTGACCTAGTCGACACATTTGAAGCTGCATGGGAAGAGGAGCCCATCTACGGGCTCCTCTTCTTTTGTGCCTGTCTCATACGTCCACTCCGCCTGATATGGACTGTGCCGGGCGGGATGGATTGCACCTTCATGCCGAAGTGCCAGGTCTTCCCCTGCTTCGCCTGGTGCGTCTCCGGGTCCCTGGCCCCCGCCCGTTTCTTCGTCGACGACGGCGCCTCGGTGATGCTGGCGTCCGCGATGGGCCCTTCCCGCAGGCGCAGACCCTGCGCCGCCAGATGGCGGTCAATCTCCTCGAATAGCCCCTCCCCCCCCCCAGGTCATGACGCTCCAGGAAATGGCGGAAGTGCAGCATAGTGGTCTCGTCCGGCAACGCTTCCGACAGCCGCAGCCCCACGAACCGCCGCACCGGCTCGGCCTCGTAGAGCAGGTCCTCCATGCCGGGGTCGCTCAGGTTGTAGCAGCGCTGCATGCAGTGAATCCGCAGCAGCACCGACAGCGCGTATGGCCTGCGCCCTCGGCCTGTCTAGGGATTGCACGGCCGGATGCGCTCCTCCATCCGCTCAGGAAACAGCTCGTGCCGGGTCTTGCGCTTCCTGCCCTGGTATTCCAAGTCCGCAAAAGTTGGCTGGTCCATCTGCTCACCGTCCTCCGTCGGTCTTGGGTTTGCCAGCCGTACTCTGCCACATCCCACTCGATTTGATCAGAGGGCCGCTAGGCGTCCGGCGCTGTGATTGTATATAGTTCCCATTGGAAACAATTGCATGGAACACTGGGTATATAGACAGGTTTTCGGCGCAATCTGAAGCTGAAAATGAAGAGAAGCATCGGGGAGAGTGGCCATCGTGGCATGGGAGGGTCAGCATGCGCGCGGTCCTCGGCGGCACGGACGCCCTGACGCCGCGCGTGGGTGCCCTACTGGGCGTGCCAGACTCCTCGCCCGCTTCCTGACCACTCCAGCAGCCCGCGCGGCGGCGGGCGTGCTGGCGCTCGCCGCCCTGCTGGCCCTCTCGATGCCGACCGCTGCGCAGTCGGTCACCCTTGTGTGCCTCCGCACCCCGGAGGTGCAGGCCGCGATTGTAGAGGCTTCGCCGGCCGACGCTTGCGGCGGGGTGACCGAGGCGCATCTGGCCGCGCTCACGGAATTGGATGTGGCGGGAGCCACCGGGGCGCCGTTCGCGGTGACGCTGCCGGTAAGCGTGCTGAGATCACGTCGCTGAATGCGGGCGACTTCTCGGGGCTGACGGCGCTAGAAGTTCTCGAGCTGCAGGGCAACAAGCTGAGCAGCCTGCCCGCGAACGTGTTCTCGGGGCTGACATCACTGACAGAGCTCCAATTGCAAGCCAACCAGCTGAGTAGCCTGCCCGCGGGTGTGTTCTCAGGGCTGACATCGCTGGCAACCCTCAGGCTGTGGAACAACCAGCTGAGCAGCCTGCCTGCGGGGGTGTTCTCGGGGTTGACGTTGCTGCCAACCCTCGAGTTGGATGGCAATCCGGGCGCTCCTCTGCCAGTCGCCGTGTCCTTGGCGTCGGCGGGGGAGGGCCAGTTCAAGGCCGTCATGCCCACCGGGGCGCCGTTCGCGGTGACGCTGCCGGTAAGCGTGACGAACGGCGTGATTGACGGCGGGGCCACGACGCTCACGATTCCCGTCGGCGCGGTTGAGAGCGGGGCGCTTTCGGTCACCCGGAATGCGGGGACGTTCGTGCCGGTGCCGGTGACCGGGGACATTGGGACGCTGCCGGGGCCGCCCGCAGGCCATAAGGGCTACGCGTTGCAGAAAGCCACGGACCTGCCGGTGGAGATATTGCCGGCGGTCGTGTCCGAGGTCTCGATCACGGCAGACGCAGCGACGGTGACCGAAGGCGAGGCGGCGGCGTTCACGGTGAAGCGGACGGGCGGTGTCCTGAGCACGGGACTCACGGTGGGCGTGGAAGTCAGCGAGGACGGGGCGATGCTCGACGGGACGCCGCCGACCGCGGTGACCTTTGTGGCGGAGTCCGCGACGGCGGCGCTGTCCGTGGCGACGGCGAGCGACACGGGCGAGGAGGCGAACAGCGTGGTCACGGCCCGGGTGACGGCGTCGTCGGATGGCGCGTACACGTTGGGTGGCAACTCTTCGGCCACGGTGACCATCGAGGACGATGACAAGCTGCCGTCGCCCACGCTGTCCATGACCGTCGCGCCGGACGCGATCGCTGAAGCGGGGACGGAAAGCGCAACAGTGACGGTGAGCGCGAGCCCTGCCTTCACCGCCGACCGGACGATTTCGCTCACGTTCTCCGGAACCGCGACGGTGACGGCTGACTACACGATCTCCGTTGACGGGACCACTCTCTCGTCACCGTACGAACTGACCCTGCCGGAGGGCGACGCTTCGATCGAGGCCACGGTCACTGCGGTGGACGACACGGTGGTGGAGGGCGCCGAAACGATCCGGATCGAGGCGATGCTGGACGGAGAGCTGATCGGCGACCAGCAGACCATCACCATCACCGACGACGACGGCACGATGACCAACCAAGCGCCCGTATTCGCCGATGGCGAATCCACAACCCGCTCCGTACCCGAGAACGCCGAGGTTGGAGACGCCGTCGGCGCCCGGGTTGATGCAGCCGACCCGGATGAGGGCGATACCGTAACCTACAGCATCGGTGGCGTGGACGGGGTGACATTTGGCATCCACGATATGACCGGCCAGATCATTACCGCCGTAGCCCTGGACCACGAGACCAGAGCCTCCTACAGCGTTATCGTCACGGCCACCGATGCGGAAGACGTTCAGTCCACGATTGACGTCACAATTAACGTGACCAACGTGAATGAGGCGCCGCTCATCAGTGGGGAGACCGCAGTCTCCATTGATGAGAACAAGAGAGGGGTATTCAAACCCTACACGGCCGTGGATCCTGACGGCGACGACGTGATTTGGGCCCTCCTTGGCGGCCCCGATGCCGATAGCCTCGTTCATTTCCCGGAAATGGACGAGTTGGTCTTGGTCGCCGAGTCTGGCGCTGATTTTGAGACGCCGGGCGACGTGGCCGATCCCCACTATCCCGCCGCCGTTGCCGGGGACAACGTCTACCACGTTATCATTGGCGCTGGGGACGCTGGCGGCGAGGAACACCTCCTGTCCGTCACCATCACGGTGAACGACGTCGATGAGAAACCCGAGTTCACAGAGGCTGCGGAGACGGCTGCCGCAACGCCATACTCGGTCCCAGAAACGCTGGGAATAGGCATCCCCATTGGTGCGCCTGGGCAAGTGCTGACGGCCACCGATCCCGACGCGGGGGACGCAGACCCGGTCCTCACCCTGGGAGGCACGGGCGCAATCGACTTTGCCATCTCCGCAGACGGTCAGATTAGAGTCGCCGCGCAGCTCGACTCCGCGAGGACGTCCACCTACGAGCTTACCGTCACGGCGAGGGACCCCAGCGACTCCACGAGTGACTCCTCGCTCTTCGACACCCTCGAGATCACCATCAACATTCAGGACGTTAACCGCGAGCCCGTCCTCAATGATGGGTCGGGGACGGAGGTCAAAACAACCTTCCAGGAGAATGGTACGGGTATTGCCTATGAGGCTACGGCCACAGATCCGGACGGCAACGATACGTTGATGTGGTCGGTGAGCGGACTTGACGCAGCAGCCTTCAGGATTGGGGCTTCATTGGACGGAGCGACCGGATCCCTGTACTTCAACTCCTCGCCGAACTTCGAGAACCCGGGCGACCTGGACGATCCCGACACGCTGAATGTGAATGAAGCCCGCGACAACACCTACCAAATCGCCGTGTCCGTCACCGACGACCACGGGGCCACCAAGTCCGTCGACGTTGCGATTGAGGTCACGAACGTGGACGAGCCCGGCGCAGTGACGTTGTCCTCGAACCAGCCCGAGGTTGACACGGCGTTGACCGCGGTGTTGACCGACCCCGACGGCGGCGTCACCGGCCTGAGTTGGCAGTGGGCGCGCTCGGAGGACGGGAGCAGCGGATGGACGAACATCCCCGGGGTCACCTCGGCCAGCTACACACCGACGGCCACCGACGCCGGCTCGTACCTGCGCACCACGGCGAGCTATGCGGACGCCGAAGGCGGGGGCAAGACAGCCCAGGCGGTGTCGGCCAAAGCAGACCTCTGGACGGCGACGCTTACGCCAGGTGAGGTCAGCGGAGGTCCGTCCGGGTACTGCCAGGAAGACATTACGGATTCCGGGGCGTGTATCGTTGAGGGCAGTCACGACAACTACGGCGAGTTGACTGACGACGGTTTCGACAGTGGGACGACATCCTATACTGTCCATAGCCTGCGATACGGCTCCAACCAACTTCCTGCAGAAGCCAAGCTGCACCTGACCCTCAACGCGGCGCTTTCGGCTGCCGACGTTGCGGCATTGGTCTTGCGTATCGGCAGCCAGGAGTTCCAACTATCGTCGGCCAGCACAACGGTCGGGAGTCCGGTAAGCAGTCAAAACTATAGCTGGAGCGTCCCCAGCCAGCCCTGGACCGTTGGCGCTTCCATTGAGGTCACCATCATCAGGGCGGGCGCCGTGCCGCCGTTGGACAAAGCGGACCTCCGCGCCTTGAGCGTCAACGGGACGTCCGTCACCGGTTTCAACAGCGCCACCCTCAGCTACACGTTCTTCGTGGCCAACGATGTGGCTGAGGCGACGGTCCGGGCGACCACCGCCGACTCCGGCGCGACGGTGGCCTACAGCCCCGCGCAGCCTGTGACCCTCGCCGAGGGCGGCAACACCGTCACGATCGTGGTGACGGCGGGCGCCGCTACCACAACCTACACCGTGACCATCACGCGGGCGGTGGCCGCCGTGACGCCGCCGCTGACCACCGGCGGCAGCGGGCGAGGCTCCGTGAACTGGGTGCCGCAGTTCGCCGAGGGCGCGACGGCGACGCGCTTCGTGGCGGAGAACACCGAGCCGGGCGAGAACATCGGCGCCCCTGTCACGGCCACCGACCTGGACCCGGACGACACCCTCACCTACGTCCTGGAGGGCCACGACGCCGAGTTCTTCGACGTGCATCCCGCCACGGGCCAGTTGCGGACGAAAGCGCCGCTGGACTACGAGACCAGGGAGAGCTACATCCTGACGGTAGAGGTCTCCGATGACTGGCGGAACTACGGCTCCATTGAGGTGACGATTACGGTGACGGATGTGGACGAGGCCCCGCCGATGTCGCGTTCCGCCGCGATTGCCTACGCGGAGAACGGCGCCGGCCCAGTGGCCGTCTACGTGGCGATGGCCGCCGAGGGGAGCACGGTCGCCTGGTCTCTGTCGGGGGAGGACGCCGCCGTCTTCGCCATCGACGGCGGGACGTTGAGCTTCCGGACGCAGCCGGACTACGAGGCGCCGGTGGACGCCGACGGTGACAACGCGTACCTCGTCACGGTGCAAGCCGCGGAAGACAGCGGCGCATCCGGCAAGCTCAAGGTCGTCGTGATGGTGACGGACGTGGAGCTTACGAGCATGTGTGCTCGCTACGACGTGAACCAGAATGAGGCCATCGACCGGGACGAGGCCGTCCGCGCCGTGGTCAATTACTTCAGCGGCGACATCGACAAGGAAGAGGTACTGGAGGTCATCCAGCTCTACCTGGCCGCTTGAAGGGTCTTCGCCGCATATTCTCCCGCTTCGAGAAGCTCGATGTGCTCTTCCTCGGCTGCATCTCATCCGCGCTCATTCTCGATGCACTGCGTTAGTGTGAACGGTCCCTAGTTGCCAACACTGCCCTGGGTGCAGCGAACGGCCATTTCTCGGCGCTCCCCGCGCCCAAGCCCATCGCGAAGACCATGCTCAACGCCCCGATCAGTGTGCCCCTGTACCGAGTGGCGCCCATCACCGCGATGGCTATAGAACACTAGCGAACCGACCGCCGACCCTCCGACCCCGGCAATGAACAGGCCGAGCGCGGCCGCCGCCAGCAGCAAGCCGAGCTTCAGGTCGGCGTGTATGTTTCGCAAGAACACAACGCCAATTGTGGAGATGGGAGTCCGGCAGGACAACCGGGCTAGGTCCCACGACTGGTGTGTATACGGGGCGCTAATGCAGCAATTCGCTGCGTTGACTCGCCGTGCCGGTCGTGATAGGATTCACCAAGTATCCGGAGGGGGTCGGTGATGCCGTGGTGGGTGCTTGCCCTGCGGCTCACGGGGCTAGGGTGGTTCGTCGCCTTCTGCGTCGTTGGGGGCATCGTGGGCGGCTGGCTGCTGGACTCGTGGGCCGGGACCCTCCCCCTCTTCCTGTTGGTTGGAGTGGTGTTGGGGAGTGCGACAGCGTTCTACGGTGTGTACCGCATGGTCTTGCCCCTGATGAAGTCAGACCAACCCCTGGACGCTCAAGACGGCGGACAGTAGCAGAGCGGGAGCGCGAGTCTGATGACGAAGCGGCTCTTCATACTGGCGGGCCTGGCTGTTTTGGCGCTGGGCTTGGCTGGGTTCGTGACCGGGGCCATAGGTGCCGCCTTCTTTGGCACGGAGGCCCTGCTCCCCGCGCCGGGGGTGCACCTGGCGCCGCAGCAGATCACCGGCGAACACGCCGGCGACGCCCTCCACGGGGGCACGGAGCTGCTCCTGACGAATACCATTCTCTCCAGCTTGGTCGCTTCCGGCGCTCTGCTGGCGATGTTCGTGCTTGGGACGGCCAAGCTGCAGCTCGTCCCGGGAAGGCTGCAGGGTCTCATCGAGTCCATCGTGGAAGGGTTGCTGGGCTTCGTCGAGAGCGTGGTTGGAGCGCAGCGGTCGCGGCAAGTATTCCCCATCATCGCCACCATCTTCCTCTTCGTCCTGTTCAACGCATGGCTGGGGCTGCTGCCCATCTACCAGTCCCTGGGCGTGCTGGACGACGGGAAGATCCACGCCACGCTGCTCCGTCCCGCGGGCACGGACATGAACATGCCGCTGGCGCTGGCCCTGGTGTCCTTCTTCGTGGTGGAGGGCATGGGCCTGCGGGCGTTTGGCTTCAGGTACCTGGGCAAGTTCTTCCGATTCGGGAACCTCATCCGGGGCCGCATCGGAATGGGCATCATCGACATCTTCGTGGGAGTGCTGGAGCTGCTCAGCGAGTTCATCAGGATCATCAGCTTCACCTTCCGGCTGTTCGGGAACATGACGGCGGGGGAGATCCTGCTGCTGGTCTCCGGTTTCCTGATCTCCTTCGTCTTCAGCGTGCCCTTCTACGGACTGGAGCTTCTGGTCGGGGTGATTCAGGCCCTCATCTTCGCCGGTCTGACCCTGGTCTTCATCTCCGTGGCCCTGACGCCCCACGAGCACGAAGAGGGGCACGAGTAACCGCGAGGAGGATGCTGTGACAATCATCTTGTTGGCATTCAGCATCGGTATCATTGGTTTGGTGGCTGCCGGTCTTGGGCTGGTGGCGGCCGGATACGCGAGAGAGCGGGAATAGCCCCCGCCCTCTGGCCCGTGAAACGAAAGGAGGAAGCATGACTGAAGGTATTAGCCCCGATGCGATGAAGTTGTTGGGAGCGGGGATCGCCGCCGGTCTGGGTATGATTGGCCCGGGCATTGGCATCGGCATCCTGGGGGCGGCGGCCATGAACGCCATCGGCAGGAATCCGGAGGCAAGGGGCGCCATCCTCACGAACATGATCCTGGCCATCGCCTTTGCCGAGGCCATTGGCATCTACGCCCTCATTGTGGCTATTATCCTTGCCCTGGTGGCCTAGACCGGTCGCCGGAAGGGGGTCGCGGTGGCTGAACTAGGGTTTCATCTACCCAGTCTGCTCGTATATCTGGTCAACTTCCTGATCCTGTTGGCCCTCCTCTACTTCTTGGCCTACAAGCGGATCCTGGCGCTCTTGGACCAGCGCTCCGAACGCATCCGCGAGTCCCTGGCGGAGGCGGAGCGGGTCAAGCAGGACTCCGCCCGGGCCCAGGAGGACATGCAGGGTCAGTTGACTGCGGCGCGCCAGGAGGGCCAACAGGTCTTGGAACAGGCCCGCCAGGCCGCCGAGCGCTACCGCCAAGAGGAGCAGGAGCGGGCGCAGCAGCAGGCCGCGGAGTTCCTGGAGAAGGCCCGCGCCGACATCCAGCAGGAGCGCAACGCCGCAGTGGAAGAGGTCAGGCAGCACTTCGCCGACCTGGCCCTGACCGCCGCCGAGCAGGTCATTGAGCGGGCCCTGGACCGGGACGCCCACCGGGAGCTCATTAACAGAGTGTTGGAAGAGAGCACCCAGGGAGGGAGGAGCTAGCCATGGCGCGAAGCTCTCTCCCGTCTCCCAAGCGCTACGCCCGGGTCCTCTTGGAGTTGGCCTTGGCGCACGGCGTCCTGGGCGAATGGCGGGGCATCCTGCAGGACATGGCCGCGGCGGCGGCGAACGAGGAGTTCGCCGCGTTGCTGGAGGCGCGGGGGATACCCGATGGCGACAAGGAAGCGGCCGTGCGCGCGGCGCTCCCCGCGGCGACCGAGGTTGGCTACAATCTGGTTATGATTCTTGCCAAGAAGCGCGCCCTGGCCCTGCTCCCGCGCATCGAGCAGGAGTTCGAGACCGCCGCGGACGAGCAGGAAGGCTTGCAGTACGTGGAGGTACGCACGGCGGTGCCCATCGATGACGCCACTCAGGAGGGCATCGCCCAGGGGTTGCGGGGCTTCCTGGGCAAGGACGTGCGCCTGGCCACCCGCGTGGACCCCGCGGTCCTGGGCGGTATGGTGCTGCGCATCGGGGACCGGGTAATAGACGGGAGCGCTAGGGGCCGGCTCCAGGCCCTGCGGCATTCTCTGGTCCTCACCGGTTAGAATCGCCCATTGGTGAATGGAGTACTCTGTAGTGACACGGGCTCCCGGCGACCGGCGCCGGTGAAGACCCTGAGCCCTAGGGAGGCTTGACCATGACCACGCGGGGTCAGGAGATCATCTCAGTCATCAAGCAGCAGCTCGAGGGCTTCGACGCTCGAGTGTCCATGGTGGACGTGGGGACCGTGGTGGAGGTTGGGGACGGCATCGCCCGGATTCACGGGCTCGCCGGCTGCCGGGTCAACGAATTGGTGGAGTTTCCCACCGGCGTCTTTGGCATCGCCCTGAACCTGGAAGCGGACAGTGTTGGTGTCGTGGTCCTTGGCGAGTACGACGCCGTCCGCGAAGGCGACGAGGTCAAGACGACCGGGCGCATCATCGAGACACCCGTTGGATACGGCCTCCTGGGCCGCGTTGTCGACCCCCTTGGCCGGCCCCTGGACGGCAAGGGTGGCATCGCCAGCGACAAGACCCGCCCCGTCGAGATCGTTGCCCCGGACGTCACCATGCGCAAGTCGGTCGACACGCCCGTGCAGACGGGCATCAAGGCCATCGACGCCATGATCCCCATCGGGCGTGGCCAGCGGGAGCTGATCCTGGGGGACCGCTCCACCGGCAAGACAGCCATCGCTGTGGACACCATCATCAACCAGAAGGGGAAGGACCTCCTCTGCATCTACGTGGCCATTGGCCAGAAGGCTTCCAAGGTGGCCCAGGTGGTTGGCACTCTGGAGCAGCACGGCGCCATGGAGCACACGGTGGTGGTGGCGGCCAACGCGGCGGAGTCCGCCGCCCTCCAGTACCTGGCGCCCTACGCGGGCTGCGCCATTGGAGAGGAGTTCATGGAGCAGGGCAAGGAGGCCCTGATCATCTACGACGACCTCTCCAAGCACGCCTGGGCCTACCGCCAGATTTCGCTGCTGCTTCGGCGGCCGGCGGGCCGCGAAGCCTATCCCGGCGACGTCTTCTACCTCCATAGCCGTCTGCTGGAGCGCGCCGCCAAGATGGACGACGAGCACGGGGGCGGCTCCCTCACGGCCCTGCCGATCATCGAGACTCAGGCCGGCGACGTCTCCGCCTACATCCCCACCAACGTCATCTCCATTACCGACGGCCAGCTCTACCTGGAGGCCGACCTGTTCAATGGCGGCGTTCGTCCCGCCATCAACGCGGGGCTCTCCGTCTCCCGGGTGGGTGGCGCGGCCCAGACGCGCGCCATGCGCCAGGTTGCCGGGCGCCTGCGGCTGGACCTGGCCCAGTTCCGCAACCTGGCGGCCTTCGCCCAGTTCGGCACGGCGGACCTCGACGCCGCCACCCGCTCCCAGCTCGAGCGGGGGCAGCGGGTCGTGGAGATGCTCAAGCAGCCCCAGTACGTACCCCTCTCCCTGGCCCACCAGGTCATGGCCCTGTTCACCGTCAGCACGGGGCTCATGGATGGGGTGGCCATCGGCGACGTGGGCCGCTGGGAGATCGAGTTCAACCGCCACATGGACACGGCCCACCCGGACATTGTGCAGCAGATTAACGACGTCAAGGCCATGGACGACGATCTACAGGGCGCCCTTCGCGGCGCCATCGAGGAGTTCAACAAGGGCTTTGTCGCCTCGTCGGGATAGGGCCCCGCACGTGACAGGCTGAGAGGAGAAGGTTGCCTAGCCTACGCCAGATTCGCCGGCGCATTCGCAGCGTCCAGAACACCTCCAAGATCACCCGCGCCATGGAGATGGTGGCGGCGGTGAAGATGCGCCGCGCTCAGCAGGCCGTGCTGGCCACGCGCCCGTACGCGGAGAAGATGCAGGCGCTGCTGTCGGACCTTGCGGCCATGCCCCAGGAGGACCCCGACCAGGTTCACGCCCTGCTCCAACGCAGGGAGGTGCGGCGGGTCATGCTGGTCCACGTGACCCCGGACCGGGGGATGTGCGGGCCGCTGCCGGGGTCCCTCAACCGCCAGGCGGGCATCTTCGTCCTGGGCTCGGAGCATCCTGCCACCGTGATCACGGTGGGGCGCAAGGGGCGCGACTTCATGGTCCGGTCGGGCCGGGACGTCCGCGCCGTGTTCACGGGTCTTGGCGAACGGCCCTCGCTGGTGGATACCACCCCCATTGCAAGCCTGGTCATCGACGATTTCAGCACAGGGGCCGTCGATGCAGTGTACCTGGCGTACAGCCAGTTCGTGAACACCATCGTGCAGCGCCCGGTTATGCAGCAGCTCCTGCCCGTCGAGCCGGCGGAGCTGAACCCTGCCGACGCCGTGGGCTACATTTATGAGCCCACGGGCCTTGCCGTCCTCGAGGACCTGCTGCCCAGGTACGTGGAAATGCAGCTCTACCGCGCAATCCTGGAGGCCAACGCCAGCGAGCAGTCGGCGCGGATGGTGGCCATGCGCAGCGCCACGGACAACGCCAACGACCTCGTTCGGGACATGACGTTGGAGGCCAACAGGGTGCGCCAGGACACCATTACCAACGAGCTGCTGGACATAATCGGCGGCGCCCTCACCTTTCAGTAGCAAGCAAGACATCGGGCGCAGCGGCGCGGCCGCCCGCGCCCCGCGCGCAGCACAGATCCCCGTTCTTGGGAGGCAGTCATGGCCAAGGGTTCAACGGGACGAATCGTCCAGATCATCGGGACCGTGGTGGACGCGGAGTTCCCCGCAGAGGAGATGCCCGGGGTGCTGGACGCCCTGGAGGTCTTCATGGAAGACCAGCGTCTGGTGTTGGAGGTCCAGCAGCACGTGGGGAACAACTGGGTGCGGTGCCTGGCCCTGGGCCCCACCGAGGGCCTGGCTCGGGGCGCCGAGGCCGTTGACCTGGGCCAGCCGGTAACGGTCCCCGTGGGCCGCGGCACCCTGGGAAGGCTGTTCAACGTGCTGGGAGAGGCCATCGACCGCCTGGAAGAGGTTGAGGTGGATGAGCGCTGGCCCATCCACAGGACGCCCCTGACCTTCGCCGAGCAGCGGACCACCACCGAGGTCCTGGAGACGGGCCTCAAGGTCATCGACCTGGTGGTGCCCTTCACCAAGGGGGGGAAGGTTGGCGCATACGGCGGTGCGGGCGTCGGCAAGACCGTCATCATCCAGGAGTTGATCCGCAACATCGCCACCGTCCACGAGGGCTATTCCGTCTTCGCCGGCGTGGGCGAGCGGTCCCGTGAGGGGAACGACCTGTGGCATGAGATGCGGGCCTCGGGCGTGCTGAAGAATACCGCCCTCGTATTCGGACAGATGAACGAGCCGCCGGGCGTCCGCGCCCGCATAGGGCTCACGGGACTCACCATGGCCGAGTACTTCCGGGACCGGGAGAACCAGGACGTCCTCCTCTTTATCGATAATATCTATCGCTACATCCTGGCGGGCATGGAGGTCTCCGCCCTCCTGGGCCGCATGCCCTCGGCGGTGGGGTACCAGCCGACCCTGGGCACGGAAATGGGCGCCCTGGAGGAGCGAATCACCTCCACCCGCAATGGCTCCATCACCTCCTTCCAGGCCGTCTACGTCCCCGCGGACGACTATACGGACCCGGGCATCGTGGCCACCTTCGGTCACCTGGACGCGGTCATCGCCCTGGAGCGTTCCATCGCCGAGCAGGGCCTCTACCCCGCCGTGGACCCGCTGACGTCCACCTCTCGCATCCTGGACCCGCTGGTGGTGGGCGAAGACCACTACCGCGTCGCTCGGGCTGTCCAGAACGTACTCCAGCGGTACCGCGACCTCCAGGACATCATCGCCATCCTGGGCGTCGAAGAGCTTTCCGAGGAGGACAAGCTCATCGTGGCGCGGGCGCGCAAGATCCAGCGTTTCCTCTCCCAGCCCATGTACGTGGCCGAGACCTTTACCGGCCAGGAAGGCCGCTACGTTCCCGTCAAGGAGACTGTCCGCGGTTTCGACGAGATCCTCCAGGGGACCCACGACGACCTGCCGGAGCAGGCCTTCTACATGGTGGGCACCATCGAAGAGGCGCGGGAGAAGAGCGAGAAGCTGGCGCAGGCGTAGGGGTTGCTATGCCCACGATGAAGCTTGAAATCGTTACGGCGGAGCGCGTCGTCTACTCCGACGAGGTGGAGGTGGTGGTCGCCCCCGGCATCGAGGGGGAGCTGGGTATCCTGCCCCACCATGCGCCGCTGCTGACCGTCCTGAAGCCCGGTGAGCTCAGGGTGGTCAAGGACGGCCAGGAGGAGATCATGGCCGTGTCCGGCGGCTTCCTTGAAGTCCTGGGCAACACCGTGACCGTGCTGGCGGATACGGCGGAGCATGCCGAGGAGATCAACGAAGCGCGCGCCCAGGAGGCTGTGCGCCACGCCCAAGAGCGCCTGGCCGCCCACACCTCGGACCTGGACTTGGGGCAGGCCATCAAAGCCCTGCAGCGCGCCCAGGTGCGCGTCAACGTCGCCCGCCGGCGGCGCCCGCGGGGAATGGGCGAGGCGCCGCCGAGCACCGGCGGCCGCTGAGCCTCACCTGCGCAGGCCCTCCTTGGCCTGGCCCAACGGCAGACCCGGGGCTATCCGAATCGCGCATCAGCACAGCCGCCGCACCAATGCCGCTTCCCCATGCCGGCGGGGAGCTTGCAGGGCGTGCGCGGGCGGGGCCTGGCATCGGCGCCCGGCTGCTAACCTCGCTTCCGCCCTCGGAAGAGCCGGCGCCTAGAGCTCTGTGTAGACGCACCGGCGCGCTGGTGGTATAAGCGTGCATGACGAGACTGTCACCTTGCGTACCCCAGAGTCGTCCACCGGAGGCACACATTGGCGGAACAGTACAGAGCGGACCACGTCGGCAGCCTGCTGCGTCCGGAGACGGTGAAGGAGGCCCGCGCCGACTTTCAGGCGGGACGCATCTCTCGGGAGCGATTGGGTGAGGCCGAGGACCGGGCTATCCTTGCCGCGCTGGCGCTCCAGCGCAGCATCGGCTTGGACGTGCTCTCTGACGGGGAGCTGCGCAGGACCGGCTTCCAGAACGATCTGACAGAGTCCGTGGAGGGCTTTGTGTCCGTGGAACGCCCCACAGTGACGCGGATGTGGCAGGGCCCCGGCGGTGACCCCCAGGAGCAGGGCACAACCCGAGTGGTCTCCTCCAGGCTCCGTCAGACGCGGCGCCTGACCGACGCCCAGACCGCGTTCCTGGGGGAGCACGCAGCCGGCCCCTACAAGATGACCGTGCCCACTCCCAACCAGTTCCCAACCATCAGCTACCAGGCTGGCGTCACGGACCGGGTGTACCCCACCCGGTCCGACCTCTTGACGGACCTGGTCGGCATCATCAAAGCGGAGGTCGCCGCGCTCGCAGAGGACCGTGTGCCCTACATCCAGGTCGACGCGCCGCGGTACAGCTACTACGTCGACCCCAGGTGGCGCCAGCACCTCCGGGACCTGGGCCAGGACCCAGACCGGGCCTTCAACGAGGCTGTTGCCGCCGACGTCGCCTGCCTCGAGGGCGCCGCCCGGGATGGACTGACCCTGGGCTTCCACGTCTGCCGGGGCAACAACCAGAGCAAGTGGTACGCCGAGGGCGGCTACGAGGCCATCGCGGAGAAGCTCTTCGGCGCCCTCCCCGTGGACCGCTGGCTCCTGGAGTACGACACGGACCGCGCGGGCACCTTTGAGCCGCTGCGCTTTATCCCCAAGGGGAAGACCGTGGTCCTGGGGCTCATCAGCACCAAGGAGCCCCGCCTGGAGTCCCCCGACGAGATCCTCCGCCGCATTGAGGATGCCTCCCGCTACGTCCCAATGGAGGACCTGGCCCTGAGCCCTCAGTGCGGCTTCGCTTCCACCGCCCCCGGCAATCTGCTCACCGAGGATGAGCAGTGGCGCAAGCTGGAGCTGGTGGTGGAGGTGGCGCGCCGGGTGTGGGGCTGACCCGTCGAAATGACCGCGGCGCCTGGACTCGCTCACCATTCTGCACCCGGAGGCGCGCCATGATGCGAAGCACAGACCGGATTCTCGTAACCCACGCCGGAAGCCTGCCGCGGCCGGACGACGTCAGGCAGATGGTCGCCGCCAAGGCCGACGGCCAGCCCTACGATGAGGTGGCCCTGGAGGCAGGGCTGCAACGCGCCGTCAGTGAGGCCGTCCGGAGCCAGCTCGACACCGGCATCGACAGCATCAACGACGGCGAGCAGAGCAAGACCAACTTCACCAACTACGCCCGCGAGCGTCTGAGCGGCTGGGAGATGCGCACCTTCGGGCCCGGCGAGGGACCGGAGCCCCAGCAGATATCGGGCCGGGACCGCATCGCCTTCCCGGAGTACTTCGCCCTGGGATTTGGGCAGACTGGCAACCGGCCCAGGGACCGCCAGCTCTTCTGCATCGAGCCGATCGCCTACGCCGGGCAGGACGCCATCGAGGGAGACATCCGGCGATTCAAGGCCGCCCTCCAGGGCGTGGAGCCCCAGGAGGCGTTCCTGCCGGCCGTCGCCCCCGGCTCCATCGAGCACTGGCTGTGGAATGAACACTACTCCTCCACGGAGGAGTTCCTCTTCGCCATCGCCGACGCCATGCACCAGGAGTACAAGGCCATAACCGACGCCGGCTTCCTGCTTCAGATAGACGATCCGGACCTGGCGGACGCATGGCAGATTCACCCGGAACTGAGCATACCGGAATACCGCAAATTCGCGGCGCTGCGCATCGAGGCCCTGAACCACGCCCTGCGGGACATCCCTCAGGAGAGCATCCGCCTGCACGTGTGTTGGGGCAGCTATCACGGCCCGCACAGGTACGACGTACCGCTGAAGGAGATCGTGGACGTCATCCTGGGGGTCAAGGCCCAGGCCTACTCCATCGAGGCGTCCAACCCATGCCACGAGCACGAGTGGAGGGTCTGGGAGGAGACCAAACTGCCCGAGGGCAAGACGCTCATCCCCGGCGTCGTGGGCCACAGCAGCGACTTCGTCGAGCACCCCGAGCTGGTGGCGCAGCGCCTGGTCCGCTGCGCCAGACTGGTCGGCAGGGAGAATGTCATGGCCGGGACGGACTGCGGCCTTGGCACCCGCGTAGGCCATGCCAAGATAGTTTGGGCCAAGTTCGAGTCCATGGCGGAAGGCGCCCGCCTGGCGTCGAAGGAGCTCTGGGGCTAGGGGCGGCCGCCGCTACGGTGCCCCGAGGAACTCCCGCTGCCAGCGCTGGTAGTCGCCGTCGCGCAGCACCTGGGCCATGAGCTCCGGCGGCGGCGCTTGGCTCGCGAGTCCTTCGGGCCCGCCGCCCTCCTTCTGGTGCTTCATGGCGTCGTAGATGGCCTTGATGGTCACCTGGAAGGACATGTGGCCCCGAAGCCCGATGCGGACCCCGTTGGCGGCCAGGAAGGGCGGATCGTACAGCGCGGTGGGCGCCGAGCCGAGCATGAGGGGCAGCGGCACCGCCTGGTGCAGGGTTTCCACCTGCTCCCGCGACGTGACCCCCGTGAGGAATATGGCGTCCACCCCGGCCTCTGCGTAGGCCCGCACACGGGCCAGGGTCCCCTCCAGCCCCTCCACGTTCATGGCCCCGCTTCGCCCCACGATCACCAGAGACGGGTCGCGGCGAGCGTCCAGGGCCGCCCTCAGCTTCCCAACCATCTCCTCCAGCGGGATGATCTGCTCGCCGGGCTTCTGGCCGAAGGGGGTCGGCAGGGCCGTGTCTTCGATGGTCATGGCGCACACGCCGGCGTGCTCCATCTCCTCCACCGTTCGCATGACGTTGAGTGCGTTGCCATAGCCGTGGTCGGCGTCCACCATGAGGCTGAGGTCGCAGGCGCGCGTGATGCGCCGGGCCTGGTCCGCGAACTCGGTGAGCGTGATCACCGACAGATCGGGCGCGCCGACGGCGACGGCCGAGGCCACCGAGCCGGCGTACATGCCGAACTCAAACCCCAACAGGTCGGCGATGCGCGCGGAGATGGGGTCGAAGACGGAGGCCGGCTGAATGCACCCGCCGTCCTTCAGGTGCCGTCGGAACCGCTCTCTGCGCTCCTGAACGTTCATACTGATTCTCGTCTCCTTGCTGCGAGGGCTGAGTTCAGCGACGCCGCAACTCGACGCCGCTTGGCGCGGAAGCGCTGCCCAGGGACCCATGCAGACCGCGCGAACGGGGACCGGGAGTCCGAACGGCCACGGCCCTAGGTTGAGGTCAGATAGTAGGTCATGGACTGAAGGGCAAGGACCGGGTCGACGCTGCGGAGTCTCACCCCCTCGGGGACCATGGGGGACACGGGCGCATAGTTGAGGATGGACTTGATTCCGCACTTGATGAGAGTGTTGATGACATCCTCCGTCTGCGACGCGGGCACGGCGACGATGCCGATGCGGATGTCCTTGTGGCGGACGGCGTCGGCGAGGTCCGACATGGGCTGTACGATGAGCCGGCCAATGGCCTGCCCCACCTGCCGCGGGTCCGCGTCGAAGGCGGCCACGATGTTGAACCCCTCCGGGGTAAAGCCCGGATAGCCGATAATGGCGCGGCCCAAGCGTCCCACCCCCACCACCGCGATGTTCCACTTCTTGTCCAGCCCCAGAATGTCACGCAACGAGCTCAGCAGGAAGGGGACGTTGTAGCCGCGCCCCTGTTTGCCGAAACGCCCGAAATAGCTCAGGTCCTTCCGAATCTGGGCCGGTGTGACGTGCAGGATCTGTCCCAGGCGTTGGGAGCTGACGACCTCGGCCCCCTCCCGTGTGAGCTGATTGAGTGCCCGGACGTATTGAGGGAGGCGATTGACGACAACCTCGGGGGTTTCCATGCCCTTGCCGATGACCTCCGGTTTCCAAGAGGCGCCGGGGCCTCCGCTCTGAACGCTGCCAGTATTTTAGCCAGCACTCCGGCCTGCGTCAACGTTATGTGAAAATACGCACAGGCAGGCGACCGCCCACGGACGTGCTCGTCCGTCCTCAAACGTCGCCGAGTCCAAGCACCAGTGAGGCCGCCGGCCGGCGGCCCGACTCGTTGACGCTGGGAATGAGGCCCTGCTACCCTGTGAGCATGTCAGGGCCTGCTGCGGCGACGATCCTCGTAACTGGGGCTGCCGGCTTCGTGGGGCGGCACGTGGTCGCCGCCCTCGCGGAGGCTGGCTATTCCAGCATTCGCTGCCTTGCGCACCGCCAGCCCGCGCTGCAGTCGCCGGGCGCCGCCGTCGCGGCGATGGCCGGCGACGTCCGCAACCCAGACTCCCTGGACCGGGCCATGGAGGGCGTGAGCTTCGTCGTCCACCTGGTGGCGATCATCCGGGAGGGTCCCGGCGGCGTCACGTTCCAGAACATCAACCATTGGGGCACGGCCAACGTCGTGGAGGCTGCGCGGAAGGCCGGCGTTCAGCACCTGGTCCACCTGAGCGCCATCGGCGCGGGTCCGGACGAACACCGGCGCTATAGCCACACGAAGTGGCTTGCCGAGCAGGAGGTGGAGAGTGGGGGTGTTCCGTACACCATCCTCCGTCCCTCCATCATCTTTGGCCCGGGCGACGAGTTCCTGAATACTTTGGCGGCCGTCGTGAAGCTGTTTCCCATCGTGCCCGAAGCGGGCAGCGGGCAGAACCGCTTCCAGCCCATCGCCGCCCAGGACGTTGCCCGCTGCGTCGCATCGACGGTCGCCCAGGAGAGGTACCTGGGCCGCACCATCGAGTTCGGAGGCCCCCGCCAGTACACCTACGATGAGCTCCTCCGCCTTCTGTCCCGGGTCCTGGGGGCAAGGCGGGCTATGGTGCGCGTGCCCGTGGGCGGGATGCGGCTCATCGCCGGCGCCATGGAGCTCCTGCTCCCGCGGCCCCCGTAACCCGGGAGCAGCTGAAGTACCTGGACATAGACAACGTGGCGGAGCTGGACTCGGTGGAGCGGGAGTTTGGCTTCGCGCCCCAGCCCCTGGAGGAGAATTTGGGCTACGTCGCGGACCTGTGCTGGCGGGATGCCCTGGCCATCAACGCGGGGTTCATGCCGCGGCACATCCGCGACCACTAGGGACCGGGGACCGTCCACAACGCTCTTCATCGAGCTCGGGTGCGCAGATGGTTGACCATGTGCCGGATCGGCTCCAGGGCCGGGTTGCGCCGGACTACTCGGCTGCGCTGCGCCGTGTCCTGAGCCTGGCGGACCTGGAGCGCACGCTGGGCCGCGCCACGCATCAACCCCGATATGATCTGAGCCGGATGGCGGAGCTGCTTCGCCGCGCCGGCGTCCCGCATGCCCTGGCGCCGGCCGTGCACGTGACGGGGACCAAGGGCAAAGGCAGCACCAGCGCGATGATCGCATCCATGCTGGGCGAGAGCGGGAACACGGTGGGCCTCTACACCTCGCCCCACCTGCACAGCTTCCGCGAGCGCATCCGTATGGGCCAGCGGCCCGTCAGCGAGAGTGAGTTCGCCGCCCTGGTTGACCGTCTATGGCCCGCCGCCCAGGAGGTGGGAGGCAGCCAGGGCTATGGGGGCGTTACCACCTTCGAGTTCCTGACCGCCATGGCGTTCATGTTGTTCGCCGACCGCAGGGTGGACGCACAGGTGCTGGAGGTCGGCCTTGGGGGGACCCTGGACGCCACGAACGTCGTCGAGAATCCCGCTGTGTGCGTGCTCACGCCCATTAGTCTGGACCACACCAACATCCTGGGCTCGACTGTCCAGGAGATTGCCAAAGACAAGGCCGGGATCATCAAGAAGGGGGCCGTCGTCGTGGCGGCGCCCCAGCCGCCTGAAGCGATGCTGGTGATCGAAGCGGCCTGCAGGGCCCGTGAAGCCCGCCTGGTCAACGTGGAAGCGGCGTACCGCGCCGAGTCCCGCTCCTGGGACCTTGATGGGCAGCGATTCCGGGTTATCGGCCCCACCGGCGCGCGCGAGGTATTTCTGCCGCTCCTGGGCGCCCATCAGGTGGAGAACGCCTGCTGCGCGCTGGCGGCAGTTGAGGCCATGGCCCAGTGCGGCGTCAGGGTCAGCGAACCCGGCATCGAGGCCGGACTCAGAAACGTGGCCTGGCCGGGACGCCTGGAGGTGCTGCGCCGCGCCCCCCTGGTGGTGGCGGACGGCGCTCACAACGTCGCCTCCATGGGCCGCCTGGCGGAGGCCGTCGGTTACCACTTCGGTGCTCGAAGGTGTATTCTAGTCATCGGATGCACCAGGGGCCACGACGCCGAAGGATTGGCGGAGCAGGCGGCCCTGTTGAGGCCGGCAATTGTCATAGCGGCCCGGTCGCGCCACCCGCGGGCGGTCCCTACCGAAGAGGTCGCGAAGCTCTTCAGGACTTCGGGGACGACGGTCCATCAGGCGGAGACCGTGGCGGAGGCGGTGCAGCTGGCGGTCGAGGAGGCAGCGGCGGACGATCTGGTCCTTGCCACAGGCTCTCTCTTCACGGCCGCGGAGGCCCGGGAGCACCTGCTGGGCATCACCGGCGAGGTGTATCCCGAGTTCCAAGCGGACACTCTGTCCCAGAGGTAGATGTGATCATGGACCAACGAAGGCGCGTCGTCATCACCGGCATGGGGATCATGAGTCCCCTGGGTGAAGACGTGGACGTTTATTGGGATAACCTGGTAAACGGGCGTTCCGGAATCCGGCCGATGAGCCTCATCGATCCCTCGGCCTTTCCGTGTCGCGTCGCCGGTGAGGTGAGGAGCTTCGAGCCCGAGCGTTACATGGACGCCAAGGAGGCGCGCCGTATGGCCCGCTTCAGCCAATTGGCCGTTGCCGCGGCCCTCTGCGCGCGTGAGGACGCCGGGTTGGGCGGGGCCGCCCCGGACGCCGACCGCATGGGCATAGTCTTGGGCAACGGCATCGGGGGGATCCCCACAACGGAGGAGCAGTGCGGGGTGATGGGTCGGAAGGGCGGCATGCGCGTTTCGCCATACCTCATCCCGATGATTCTCCCCAACATGGCCGCCGCCAACGTGAGCCGGCTCCTTTGCCTTAAGGGCTACACCTCCACGGTCATCACCGCATGCGCGGCCGGGACGCAGGCCATCGGCGACGCTGTTGAGGTGGTCCGCCATGGCCGAGCAGACGTCGTGTTCAGCGGCGGCTGTGAGGCCGGAATCACCCCCATCACGCTGGCCGGGTTCTGTGTCATCAGGGCCCTCACCTCCCACAACGAGGAGCCGGAGAAGGCCAGCCGCCCCTTCGACGTCAACCGGGACGGATTCGTGCCCGCCGAAGGCGCCGCCGTGCTGGTCCTGGAGGAGCTCCAGCACGCCCTCCGGCGCGGCGTCCGCATCTACGCCGAGGTCACCGGTGTGGGGGTCTCCTCCGACGCGGGGCATCAGGTGCATCCTGACGAGACAGGGGACGGCCCCGCGCGGGCCATGGCGCTTGCCCTCGCCGACGCCGAAGTCGCGCCGGAAGACGTGGACTATATCAACGCCCACGGGACCTCTACGCCCTTGAATGACGCCGCGGAGACCATGGCCATCAAGCGGGTCTTCGCCGATTCGGCCTACCGGGTGCCCATCAGCTCAACCAAGTCCATGGTGGGTCACGCCATGGGAGGGTCGGGGGCGGTGGAGGCCGTGGCTGTGGTCAAGACGATCGAGACGGGGACCATCCACCCCACCATCAACCTGGAGAACCCGGACCCGGCCTGCGACCTGGACTACGTGCCCAACCAGGCGCGCCAGAAGGACACGCGCGTCGTCCTGTCAAACAGCTTCGGGTTCGGCGGTCAAAACGCCTGCCTGGTCTTCCGGAACTACGAGGAATGATCCATGCCTATGGGCCGGAGCCGTCTCTTCCGTGCCCGGGAACGGCGGTAATGCTTGACGTGATCGTTGGCCGGTGCCTATACTACGGGCAGTCTCCAGGGTTCCGTACCCCCACGTTGAGTTCCCCGTGAAGCAGAGCGGGTCCCACGCACCTTTGAGTCGTGTCCGGTGATGCGGCCCTTCCCCATCGGTTCGGATCTCTCGGGTCCCTCAGTGTTTTTCTCCCACACTTTCCCATGAGGTAGGCGGCCAGTGGTATGACGAAGTATATCTTCGTGACCGGTGGCGTGGTCAGCTCCGTTGGCAAGGGAGTCAGTGTCGCTTCCCTCGGACGCATCCTCAAGAACCAGGGCATCCGCGTCTCGGTCCTGAAGCTCGACCCCTATCTGAACGTGGACCCGGGAACCATGTCGCCGTACCAGCACGGCGAGGTCTTCGTCACCCGGGACGGCTGCGAGACGGACATGGACCTGGGGCACTACGAGCGCTTCATTGACATCAATCTCACCCGAACCTCCAACGTCACCGCCGGCCAGGTGTACAGCGACGTCATCTCCAAGGAGCGCCGCGGCGACTACCTCGGCGGCACCATACAGGCCGTGCCGCACGTGACCAACACCATCAAAGACCACATCAAGGCCCTGGCTGAAGAGTCCCAGGCCGACGTCGTCGTGGTGGAGGTGGGCGGCACCGTCGGTGACATAGAGGGGCTGCCCTTTCTGGAGGCCATCCGGCAGATGCGCAACGACGTGGGCCGCAATAACGTCTACTATATCCACGTCACCCTGCTCCCCTACATCTCCTCCACCGGCGAGCTCAAGACCAAGCCCACGCAGCAGAGCGTCCGGGAGCTGCGCGGCATTGGGATTCAGCCGGACTGCATCATCTGCCGCGCCGACTTCCCCGTGCCGGAGGACACCAAGGACAAGATCGCATTCTTCTGCGACGTGAGCCGCAGTGCGGTGATCCCCCTGATGACGGCGGAGACGGCCTATGAGGTCCCCATCATCCTGCAGCAGGCGGGCCTGGGCGACCTGGTCACGCAGGCCCTGGACCTCCCGCAACGCGAGCTCGACCTGGCCGACTGGCGGGCCATGGTGGAGCGCATCAAGGCGACCAAGGAGCCCCTGGCCGTGGCCGTCGTCGGCAAGTACGCCGACCTCCCCGACGCCTACATCTCCGTCAAGGAGGCGCTCAACCACGCGGCCTTGCCCTTCGAGAGGGACGTCCACATCCAGTGGATCCCATCCGAGGAGCTGGAGAAGGACGGAGTCGACGCCATCCTGGACCGCGCCTGCGGCATCGTCGTGCCGGGCGGCTTCGGCACCCGGGGCGTCGACGGCATGCTCGTGGCCGCGCGGTACGCCCGCGAGCACCGCGTCCCCTACCTCGGCCTGTGCCTCGGCATGCAGCTCATGGTCGTCGACGCGGCCCGAAGCTGCGCCGGCCTTCACGGCGCCCACTCCACGGAGTTCGATCCCGACACGCCCCATCCCGTCATCGACCTCATGCCGGAGCAGCGCGCCGTTACCGACATGGGCGGCACCATGCGCCTCGGCCTCTACCCCTGCGACCTTGTCGGGGGGACACGGGCGCAGCGCGCCTACGACGTCCCCCGCGTCGAGGAGCGCCACCGCCATCGCTTCGAGTTCAACAACGAGTACCGTGAGGTCCTGGAGGAGGCGGGCCTCCGCCTCAGCGGCCTCTCGCCCGACGGCCGCCTGGTGGAGATCGCGGAGGTCGCCGACCATCCCTTCATGCTGGGCACCCAGTTCCACCCGGAGTTTCTCTCGCGCCCCAACCGGCCGCACCCACTCTTCGAGGCTTTCGTGGGGGCCGCCATCAACATCGTGCGCGAGGGCGGGCAGCCGCCCCTGCCCCTGCAGGCGGAGGCGACGCCCGACGCCGCGAAGCGCCAACCTGTCCAGCCCGCCGCCC
This sequence comes from Dehalococcoidia bacterium, assembly GCA_965247615.1. GTDB lineage: Bacteria > Chloroflexota > Dehalococcoidia > Lucifugimonadales > UBA1127. The sequence goes on from OZ252022.1 coordinate 615,766, forward strand.
GGCGTATGCTATAGTTGAGGAGCCGGCACATGGAGTTCTTCCTGGACACCGCAAACCTCGATGAGGTCCGCCGCGCCGCCCAGTTCGGTTTCATCCAGGGCGTGACGACCAACCCCTCTCTCGCGGCCAAGGAGAGCATCGGCGACCTGGAGAGCTACCAGGCGGCCGTCCTTGAGATTGCGCAGGTCATCGACGGCCCCATCTCCGTCGAAGTCACCGCCCTGGACGCGGAGGGCATGGTGGAGCAGGCCGCGCAGATCGTCACCTGGCACCCCAACGTCGTCGTCAAGCTGCCGAGCACCACGGAGGGCTTCCAGGCCATGCACGCCGTCGCGCAGACCGGCGCGCCCATCAACCAGACCCTGTGCTTCTCCGTCAACCAGGCCCTGCTGGGCGCACGGGCGGGCGCCACCTACGTCAGCCCCTTCGTGGGGCGACTGGACGACGCGGGCCACGACGGCATGGCCGTGGTCGCCGACATCGTGTCCATCTTCCGCAGCTACGGCATCGCCACCAAGGTGTTGGCGGCGAGCATCCGCCACCCGCTCCACTGCGTCGCTGCCGCCCGCGCGGGCGCCGACGTCGCCACGGTCCCCTTCAACGTGCTGATGCAGATGACGCAGCACCCCTTGACGGACGTTGGCATGGCCCGCTTCACGCAGGACTGGCAGGCCGCGTCCAAGGCCCGCGGGTAGGCGCCGGGCCGACCCGCCCCGAATGATGCCAATCCCACCGGGCGGCCGCCCCTCCGGGCGCACCCGGGTGTACAGCCCTCAGTGAGAGGTTTGCCATGAGGGTACTCAATACCGATGACTCCCCAGAGAGAGCGCGATGAACCTGACAGAGCTTGAGACCAAGACCAACGAGGAGTTGGCCGCCCTGGCCAAGGAGCTGGGCGTCGAGAACGGCAACCAGCGCCGGGACGAGTTGGTCATCCACCTGCTCGAGGCGTTCGCGCACAAGCAGGGCATCATCGCGGCGACGGGCCTCCTCGAGATCATGGGCGAGGGCTACGGCTTCCTGCGACAGCGCGCCCTCCGCGCCGGTGCGGGCGACGTCTACATCTCGCAGTCCCAGATCCGGCGCTTCGGGCTGCGCACGGGCGACCAGGTCACCGGCCACGTCCGCTCCCCCAAGGACGGCGAGCGCTACTTCGGGCTGATCCGCGTGGAGGCGATCAACGGCATGGAGCCGGACCGCACGCGGACGCGCATCTCCTTCGACAACCTGACGCCGGTCTACCCCACGCGCCAGCTCATGCTGGAGACGGGCCCCAACAACCTGACCCAGCGCGTCATCGACGTTGTGGCGCCCATCGGGCGGGGGCAGCGCGCGCTCATCGTGTCACCTCCCAAGGCGGGCAAGACGTTCTTCCTCAAGGACATCGCGAACGGCGTCACCTTCAACCACCCCGACGTCGACGTCATGGTGGTCCTCGCCGGCGAGCGCCCGGAGGAGGTCACCGACATCCAGCGCTCGGTGCGCGGCGAGGTCTTCGCGTCCACCTTCGACGACCCCGTGGAGGACCACTGCCGCATCGCGGAGGTCTCCCTCGAGCGCGCCAAGCGCCTCGTCGAGGCCGGCAAGCACGTCGTGCTCCTCCTCGACAGCCTCACCCGCCTCGTCCGCGCCTACAACCTCGCCCTCCCCTCGACGGGCCGCACGCTCTCCGGCGGCATCGACCCCTCCGCCCTCTACCCCCCCAAGCGCTTCTTCGGCGCGGCCCGCAGCACCGAGGACGGCGGCAGCCTGACGATCATCGCCACGTGCCTCATCGACACGGGCAGCCGCATGGACGAGGTCATCTACGAGGAGTTCAAGGGCACGGGCAACTGCGAGATTCACCTCGACCGCCGCCTCGCCGAACGCCGCGTCTTCCCCGCCATCGACATCCCCCGCTCCAGCACCCGCCGCGAGGAGCTCCTCTTCGCGCCCACGACCCTCAAGCAGGCGTGGCTCCTGCGCCGCATGGTCTCCATGGTCTCCGGCGGCGAGTCCAACGACGCCACGGAGCGGGTCCTGGAGCGCATGAGCAAGAGCAAGACCAACAAGGAGTTCCTCACCAGCCTCGCCACCCAGAGCGGCCAGGGGTGACGCCACCCCGCCACCGCCCTGGATTCCCGCCTGCGGAGACCTTTGCACAACCGTCATTCTCGCACCCACCCGCCGTCATTCCCGCACCTCCCCCACCGTCATTCCCGCGAAAGCGGGAATCCAGGGTGGGGCCCCAGGCTGGCGGGGCCTGCTTCACTTTCACGACCTCGCCCTCCACGGGGAGTTACGCAAAGGTCTCCCTGCGCGGGAATGACGAGGGGGTGGGTGCGGGAATGACGGTGTAGGGGGCTCTTGACACCGACGCCAAACTGGAGTAGCGTGGGTGGCGATTTGGGGGTGGGAATGCCCTCGTATCCCCTGGCTGCCGCGTGGGCGAGTGGGCGGCGGACCTGGGGACCAAAGGAGACGCCGAATGGCGAGTAGATGCTTCCCTCGTTGGGGGACGGCGACTGCGCGTACGAGCGCCGGGAACTTTTCCCATCCCCACTTCGTTATACACCCTGTAGGGCTCCTCCGGGGGACCTGTGCAGGGAACGCCTACGCCGCGCCCCATGGCAGCGGCGGGGCCTCGTTGCAGAGCCGGGGTGACCTGCCCAAGGTGCGTCGGCTCTATAGATTCAGGAGGTGCCGAGTGAAAGGACAGTCCGCCAACGGCATGTGTTGCGCAAGCCTCGCCCGGCCAGGCCCGTCATGAGGGCCAACGGCGGCGCGGCGGGCCCCGGCCCTCCGGGCGACCCACACCACGGGTCCCACATCCAGACACGAAGCAAGGAGAAGGACATGAGAACAGGGGTAATCAAGGCATCAGCAGCTCTGTTTGCGCTGGCCCTGCTCGTCGGGGTCTTTGGGCTGAACACCCAGCCCACGCAGGCGATCCTGGTCGTGGACATCAGCTCAGACTGGGCCTCCGTTCCCGCGGCGCGGGCGGGCTATACGGTGGGGGCTCTGAGTGGTGCCACGGGACTCGTGACTCAGGGCGGCGAAAATACGGAGGCTGCAATTCGGCTGGGGGCAGTCGTCAATGCAGACGGAGAGACAACCCTGAATCTGCTAAGGTTTCTGGTCGGGGGCGACCTGAAGGGCGATTGGCTGGAGGTCCTCTCCGGGCCCGGCGCGGGTAAGGCGGGCTACATCAAAGCGCACGATAGGGTGGACGCCGTCCCCAACACCCACGCTACAGGCGACAATTCGCGGAACGCATACGGAGCCATCACCTTCGATGGCACGCCGGGCCTGAGTCTCGCGACAACCGATTTGGCTGACGGAACCGTCTTTCAGATTGTCGAGGAAAACCCGACCCGCACCGTCGCGTTGGAGATCTATCACGACGATGTGACGGATGGTGCTCCCGTTGTGATAGGTGTCCAGAATTCCGGCGTCGGTGAGTCGAAAGATTTCTCGTACGTGTGGGCAGGAACTAGCGTTGGCGCATCTTCTGGTGCTCCCGCGATCTTCAAGTTTGACCTGGCTGCCCGGAACAAATTCGGCACGCGGACGGTTGCCGGAGTGGCGACGACCGATGGTACCACTGCTACGGTCTTGGACTCTGACCGAGACGAACCGGACGGCTACTGGGTGGGCCGTACTATAACCGTGGGTGATGAAGAGCGGCTGATTACCGGCTTTGTCTCAAGTACTGGTAGTATCGCGGTTACTCCCGCCTTCGGTACTGTTGTCGTTGCCTCCACTGCGTACACCATCAACATCGTAGAGGTCCCCGCCTACGAGGACCAGACGGCAACCTTCCAGTACAGCATCTACCGTCGGCCTACGACGACGGACAAGATCGGCCCCATCATCTCCTCCGTGAGCCCCGTCAAGGGCGCGGTCGTCCAGGACGGCGAGATCGTGTTCCAGGCCGACATCATCGACGTGAGCTCCGGCTTCACCAGTGACGAAGACAATCTGGAGGCTGAGACGGCGATCGCCGACGGCTGGATAGCCCTGGAGGTACTGGGGAACATCATCGCCGGCGACGACGTGACGTGGACCAAGATCAGCGACGGATGGCGCATGACCTACGAGAGCAGCTACGGCACACCGGACCAGACCGTTCCCCTCCCCTGGCGCATCATCGCCCGGGACCGGGCCGGCGCGCAGTCCATCCAGGACCATACCTCTTCGTCCAATCTGATTACCGTGGACGGAGATGACCCGGAAGCCGTAACCACCGGCAGCCGTGCGGGCGTCCCGGGCGGCATCACGCTGCAGAGCCGCACCGGCGACAACTGGCGGGCGTCCAACAAGGAGAATGAGCGGTGGCGCTCAGGCGGGACGGGAAGTCACATCGTGCCGATCAGAAAGAAGTCGGAGAACCGCAGGGGCGTCCTGGTAGTCTTCAACGAGGCGGGGGGCTTGGACGTGGGCTCCGTGGATGCCTCGGACTTCTCGGTGGACGGACAGACGCCCTCCTCCGTGACCGTGGTGGACGTGATTGAGGACAGCAAGAGTGCCCCGGACTCCAAGGTGCGGCGGCCGCAGGAGGTCTTCCTGCTCATGGCGGCCAACCTGCCCTCGGACGGCAAGGACGCCGACGACAACCGGCTTGAGGTTGTGCTGAGCGGCACCGTCCGGGACGTTGCCGGCAACAGCGCTTCCTCGGCGACGATCCCGCTGGCGGACGGCATCCCGCCCCGGGTAACGGTGGTGATTGACGACGCGGACATGTTCGACCAAGAAGAGGTGACCGTCCAGGTGAGCGTGGACGAGACGCTGCTCGCAGCCCCGACGCTGACGGTGAGGCAGTCGATCAGCACCTCATTGAACGACGCTGACGAGAATGTGAGTACGAGATTCGTCTCGCCCGTCGTGAACAATACGGCGTCGCAGGCCTACGAGGTGGACATCGCGGTCGATGATAGCGGCGCGGTGCCCGAGCCGAACCAGGCGGCGCTGATCAGCATCGTCGTAAACGCGTTGGACGTGGCCTCGAACGAGGAGGAGGTGGGTGACGACGACGACTGGACTCAGGCCGGCGCGTTCACCTTCGAGCTGGACCCGGAGCTGAACAACAGCAGGGAGCCGGCGATCACGGTGGCCGGCCAGAAGATATTCGGTGGCAAGATGATCGACGCCAAGGGCGCGGTCACGAGTGACGACGCGGAGATTGAGGCGGTCGACCCGCTGCTGATCACCATCGACTTCAGCCGCGAGTGCGCCGAGGACCTCCTGGACGGCAACACCACGGACGGGTGCCAGGACGGCGGCGAGGAGAAGGAGTACGCCGGCGACTCGCACAAGACCGTGCAGCTGAGCGGCGTGGACGTGGACGTGGACCTGGCGGACGGCAGCGGCGCGAGCCCGGACTTTAGCGTCAGCAGTTCCGACAACATCACGTACACGCTCTCCGTGCGTAACCCGCCGGTGGGCGACTACACGGTTTCGTTCAGGGCCGCGGACGAGGCCGGCAACGTGTCGCTGAACGCCGGCGCTGCTATCGCGGACACGCTTGAGAGCGAGTTCGTGGTGAAGGCGGCGGTGGCCACGGAGCTGCGTTTGGACCCGGGCTGGAACCTGATCTCCCTCCCATTCCAGCCTGCCAACCCCAGCATCAACTCGGTGCTGCCGGAGAACCATCCGGCGAGCCTGGTTATGAGCTATGACAACGCGTCCGGGCTGTGGGTTGTGTCCCGGCGCGACCCCGGGACGGGGATGTTCACGGGCGACGTGTCGCAGTTGGTCGCGACCACCGCGTACTTCGTCTTCACGGACAGCCTTGAGCCCATCAAGCTGATCCGGCCGGGCCTGGCCACCGCCGCCGCTGCGCCGGCAATTCCGAGCGCGATTGCGGTGAAGGCCGGCTGGAACCTGGTGCCGGTGCTGACCTACCAGTCGCCTCTGCCCGGCGACCCGCCCGGGTCCGGTGGCGTATCCGCTGACGACTACCTGGGCGCGCTCCGGAACGCGCAGGGCGATGCGGCCTGGCTGCGTGCCCTGCTCTGGGACACCACCAGCCAGACCTGGACCTCGGTGGCCCCGAACGACACCGTGACCCTCAGGCTCGGTGACACGAACCCGTGCACCGACGAGGCCCTGGACGCCGCGGCCGTGGAGAGCGGCGAGGAGCCCTGCCAGGCGCAGCAGACCGACCACTACAACGACGCAGATGACAGCGGCTCGTTCAACGACGGCGACACGGTGATCATGGAACGCCACCTGCCGCTCGGCGCGGGCCTCTGGGTCTGGTCGACCATTGACTCGGTGATCTTCCCGACCGCCTAGCCGCTTGGCAGAGCGGTGGCAGTAGAGGAGTAGGTAAGGCCTCCCTCGCCCGAATGGGGGAGGGAGGCCTTCATCAATAGGAGTAGATACACCATGCAGGAAGCCTTCTGGCGGCCCCGTAACGGATTGTTGATACTCGGGTTCATTCTGTCGCTGGCGGGCGCGGCCCTGTGGGCCGCGCCTGTTGAGGCCCAGGCCGCGCCCCCGCCGGCGCCGGTCGTCTACTCCGGCGCCGTGACGGTGGCGGGGCAGCCGGCGCCGGACGGCCTGCTGATCGTGGCGCGCATCACGGACCATGAGACGGAGCCGGTGATAACCCAGGGGGGAAGGTACCAGTTCCTCAAGGTGACCGGACCGTCGGAATACCTCTTCCGGCCCGTCACCTTCCACCTCAAGGACTATGACGTGCAGGCGGCGGAGATCGTCCAGCGGTTCACAGGCGGGCCGGCATTCGTGGACAACTTCAACTTGAGCTTCCCGGTGTTGCCCACGCCTACGCCCACGCCCACACCGACGGCGACGCCGATACCCCCAACGCCGACGCCCACGGCGACGCCGCCGCCCGACATCGCGGCCACGGTGACCGCGCAGCTGGCGGCCATACAGGCGACGGCCCAGGCGGCGGTGGAGGCCACGGTCGCGGCGATGGTGCCGCCGACGCCGACACCCACGGCCACGCCGGAGCCGCCGACGCCCACCCCGGCGCCGACAGCGGAGCCTGAGCCGACGCCGGACGTGCGCGCAACGGTAGTGGCGGAGGTGACGGCCACTGCAGTCACGGAGCAGACGATCGCCGAGGCCGTCAGCGCAACGGCCACGGCGGTGGCGGGGGAGCCGACGAGCGTGTGCGGGCGCAGCCCGGGCGGCTCCGACATGGGGTTGCTCCTGGGCGGCAGCGCGCTGCTGGGCCTCCTCGCCTGGCGCCGCCTGCGGCCGTAGCGCTTCCACACGACGGTAAGGCAGGGGGCGTCCCACGCGGGCGCCCCCTTCGTCGTCCCCCCGCCCCCCTTCCGTCATTCCCGCCCCCCCTTCCGTCATTCCCGCGAAAGCGGGAATCCAGGGTGGGGCCTCAGGCTGGCGGGGCCTGCTTCACTTACACGACCTCGCCCTCCACGGGGAGTTACGCAAAGGTCTCCTTTCGCGGGAATGACGAACGTCCCATCAATGGGTGGTGCATATGAAAACACCCTGCGTGTACATCCTGGGAAGCAAGCTGGGGGGCACGCTATACGTCGGCGTGACGTCGAATCTGGTGCAACGGGTCTGGCAGCACAAGAACGACTTCGTGGAGGGATTCACGAAGCGTTATGGTGTTCATCGCCTGGTCTGGTATGAGGTCCATGAGTCCATGGAGAGCGCCATCACCAGGGAGAAGGCAATCAAGAAGTGGAGCAGGGCTTGGAAGGTGGAGTTGATTGAGAAGAGCAACCCAAGGTGGTTGGAGTTGTGGGATGAGGTTGTGTGAGGGGACTCCACTCCCGCGCACACCCCCCTTCCGTCATTCCCGCCCCCCTTCCGTCATTCCCGCGAAAGCGGGAATCCAGGGTGGGGCCGGGGCTGGGTCCCATCCCCTTCCCCTTCCCCATCCCCCCCCTGCCACCAACCCATTCCCCGTACAGGCCACGTGCCCTACAATTGCCGCAACACCCCCGCGAAAGGAGACCCGTGCCCCACCCCCATCCCCTCACCCCCCACCCCCGCATCAATCGAAGCGCAACCCCGCGCCGAAGCTGCCCCCGCGACCCCCAGAGCAAACAACCAACCATTTCCTCGCCTCCCAGCTTCAAAACACCGAAAAAAACGCTTGGACTATCTTACTAGGCGACAACAATCAGAGCCGGCCCCCTTCCGTCATTCCCGCGCAGGCGGGAATCCACCCCCCCTTCCGTCATTCCCGCGAAAGCGGGAATCCAGGGTGGGGCCGGGGCTGGGCCCCCCATCGGTTGACCGTGGGGAAGGGGGAGTGGTAGGGTTGGGGGGGTGTCTCGCGGGGTCAAGCTGGGAGTGCGGGGAGGCCTGATGGCGCTCTTGCCGGCGCGGAGAACGGAGATCCTGAACTTCGTCGTGAGGGAGCACGTCGCCACCGCCGGGCCCGTGAGCTCGGAGGCGGTCAGGGCGGGCCTTCGCATCCGCGTGAGCGCGGCCACGGTGCGCCACGAAATGGCGGCGCTGGAGGAGGAGGGCTACCTGTCGCGGCCGCACGTCTCGGCGGGCGCGGTGCCCTCGGACATCGGCTATCGCTACTACGTGCAGCAGCTCCTGACGAGCCCGGCGCTCTCGCGCAGCGAGCAGGCGGCGCTGCGCAACCGCTTCCAGCATGGCGCGGACCGTGACGTGGAGGCGTCCACGCACCTGGCCACGCGGATGCTCTCGGAGCTGGTGCAGAACCTGGCCATCGTCACGCTGCCGCACGGCCGGCAGTCGCGGCTGCGGCACCTGGAGATCGTGTACCTCCAGGAGCTGCTGATCATGCTGGTGCTGGTCTTCGAGGGGGCGCGGCTGCGCAAGAGCCTGCTCACGCTCCAGGACCCGGTCGACGCGGAGACGCTGGGCAGCGTCACGAACAAGCTCAACGCGCACTTCGCGGGGCTGTCGCTGGCGGAGATGCGGTCGAAGGGGATGCGGCTGGCGCCCTTCGAGGAGCGGGTGGCGGAGCGGACCTTCGACCTGATGGCGGAGGACGAAGAGGCGGTGTCCGAAGAGTACCTGGCCGAAGGACTGCGGCACCTGCTGGCGCAGCCGGAGTTCATGGGCGGCGCGCCGCGGGCCCGGGACCTGGTCGAGGCGCTGGAGGAGCGGCGGCTGCTGCAGGCGCTCCTGACGGGCGCGCCGCAGGTGGGCAACGTGCGGGTGATCATCGGCGGGGAGAACCAGGACGAGGTGCTGAAGCCGCTGAGCATCGTGGTTGGCAAGTACGGCGTGATCGGGGGGATGTCGGGCACGGTGGGCATCGTGGGGCCCACGCGCATGGCCTACGACCACACCATGGCGGGCGTGCGCTACCTGTCGTCGCTGATGAGCGAGCTGGTGGAAGAGGTGCAGGGACAGCCCCTGCCGGACTAGGAGCGCGCGATGCAGCAGGAGCAGACGGGCGAAGGGGCCACCGGCGCGTCGGGGGCCCCTCAGCACGCAGCGGGCGCAGCCGACGCGCCGCCGCCCGGCCCGGAGACCGCCCCGGAGGACCGCGTGCGGGAGCTGGAGGAGCGCGCGGAGCGGCTGCTCGCCAACTGGCAGCGCGCGCAGGCGGACCTGTCCAACTACCGCCGCCAGGTGGAGCGCGAACGCGAGGAGCTGGCGGCGCTGTCGAACGCGAGCCTCGTGGCCGACCTGCTGCCGGTGCTCGACGACATGGAGCGGGCGCTTGGGGCCGTCGCCGCGCCGCTTCGCCGGTATACCTGGGTGGAAGGCGTGTGGCTCATCGGGAAGAAGCTGGAGGGCGCGCTCGCCGCCCACGGGATGGAGGAAGTCGCGGCGCAGGGGCAGCCGATGGACCCGCTGTGCCACGAAGCCGTCGGCGAGGTGGACGGGGAGCCCGGCGTGGTCGTCGACGTGGTGCAGAAGGGGTACCGCCTGGGGGGCCGCCTCGTCAGGCCCGCGCTGGTGACCGTGGGCCGGGGGCAGGCGCAGGAGAGCGCGGCGGAGGGCGGCCAACCCACGGATCAGCCGCTATAATGGATGGGTTGACGGTCGACGGCTGAAGAGCGGAAACAGAGGGCATGCAGAGCGAAGCCGACTACTACGACGTTCTTGGGGTGGAGCGCAGCGCCACGGAGGAGGATATCCGCCGTGCGTTCCGGAAGCTCGCCATGGAGTGGCACCCGGACCGCAACAAGGAGAAGAACGCGGAGGAGCGCTTCAAGACGATCAACGAAGCGTACCAGGTGCTCATCGACCCGGAGAAGCGCCAGCACTACGACCGCTTCGGCCGCGCGGGCGTCGGCGGCTTGGAGTGGCCGACGGGCCGCGGCTTCGAGGGGGCGGGCTCCCCCGTCGGGGGGTTCGGCGACATCTTCGACGCCTTCTTCGGCGGCTTCGGCGTCGAACGGGAGACGGGGCCCCGGCGGGGCGCGGACCTCCACGTCACGCTGAAGGTCTCCTTCCAGGAGGCGATCTTCGGCGTGGAGAAGGACGTGGAGGTCCTTCGCACGGAGCTCTGCTCGCTGTGCGGCGGCAGCCGCGCCGCGGAGGGAACCAAGCCCGTTACGTGCTCCAACTGCCGGGGGAACGGCCAGGTGCGCCGGAGCCAGACGGGCTTCTTCGGCCAGTTTGTGCAGATCGTCACGTGCTCCGTCTGCCGCGGCGAGGGTCGCGTGGTGGAGACGCCCTGCCGCCAATGCAACGGTCTCGGGCGGGAGCGGCGGACGCGCCACCTCCACGTCCGCATCCCCGCCGGCGTCGACGACGGCATGCAGGTGCGGCTGTCGGGTGAAGGCGAGGCCGGCTGGAACAAGGGCCCCGCCGGCAGCGTGTACATCACGCTCAACGTGAGCGGGCACTCCATGTACCGCCGGAGCGGGCAGGACCTGGTCATCGACGTGCCCGTGAACGTGGCCCAGGCCGCGTTGGGAGATATCGTGGCCGTTCCGCTCCTGGGAGAGGATGACGGCACGGAGCAGCTCAAGGTGCCTGCCGGCGTACAGCCCGGCACGGTGCTGCGCGTCAAGGGCAAGGGCGTGCCAAGCGTGAGCAACGGCAGGCGCGGCGACCTGCTCGCGGTGGTCCAGGTGGTCACGCCGCGTCGCCTGGACCCGGACGCCAGGAAGCTCTTCCAGGACCTGGCCAAGGTGCTGAGCAGGAGCCCGTCCGGCAACGGCGCCAGGGGCAGGTCGTGGACCCGGAAGGTGAAGGACGCCCTCGCCGGCGAAGAGGACTGATCGCCTGCCGCTGCTTCTCCGCACGCTGCCGAGCTCCCGCGTCCCTCACCGCCGAGTCGGTCCCTTTCTCAGTCTCCGTGACAGCGCTGTGTCCTTCTGATTCTGTGTGAGCGTGAGCAATGGACTGGCTTGAGTTTCGCGTCACTGTACCCCCCGAGCTGGTGGAGCCCGTCGTCGAGCTCTTCCGGCGTGTCTTGAAGCAGACGCCCGCCGTGGAAGAGGCGGGTGGCTTCAACCCTGACGAGGGTGAGGCCGCGCCGGTCGGCGGTCCCGTCACCGTGTGCGCCTACACCCGAGCCAACCGGTGGGCGCCTCGCCGGCAGGCGCGCATCGAGGCGGGCTTCCAGCTGCTGTCCATGATCCAGTCCATTCCGCCGCTGCAAACACGCCTGCTGCGTGAGCAGGACTGGGAGGAGGCTTGGCGCGTGCACGCTCAGCCCCTCCGCGTGGGCAGCCGGATCGTCGTCTGTGTGAAGGAGATCGAGTACGCCCCGCGGAGCGATGACGTCGTCGTCCTTCTGGACTCGGGGATGGCCTTCGGCACCGGGCATCATCCCACCACGCGCATGTGCTTGGAGGAGCTGGAGGCACGGCTGAAGCCGGGCATGAACGTCCTGGACTTGGGCGCCGGCTCCGGGGTCCTGGCCATGGCCGCGGCGGGTCTGGGTGCAGGCCAAGTCCTGGCTGTCGAAAGGGATGCTTCCGCAGTACTCGTCGCCCGGCGCAACGTCCGGGCCAATGGCGCCGCCCGGAGCGTGCGAGTGGTGCGCGGCGACCGTCCTCCGGAGGACGCGGGCCCCTTCGACCTGGTCCTGGCCAACATCTCCAACAGGGTGCTGACACAGCTTGCCGGCGCCCTGGCCGCAAGCCTCGCGCCCGATGGCACGCTGATCGCCTCGGGCGTCCTGGAGGAGCAGGCCGACGGACTGGCGGAGCGCTTCGTTGACGCAGGCTTGCACGTGCTGGCGCAGCGCCGGGAGGAAGACTGGGCGGTCCTGGTCTGCCGCAGGGTCGCTGGCGCGACGGCCATGCAGGGGAGGGTCGCGGGGTCGTGATTGGGGTGGCTGCCGCTGTCCCGCTCCCTAGGCCAGTCCCGTGGCGCCGGTGAAGATGAAGTAGCCGCCCATGCCTGCCATGAAGGCGGCACAGGCTAGCATGATGCCCGCATAGACTCGGGGCGTCATCAAGCGGCGGCCTGTAGCCACAGCCAGGGAGATCAGGCTGTACCAGGAGTAGTCAGACAGGATGTGGCCCAGATAGAAGGCGGAGACGCCCACCAGTCCCAGGGAGTAGGACCGGGACATGAGGGCCGCGCCTACGGTCATCCACCACAGGAACCAGAAGGGGTTGGACAGGGTCACGAGGGCGCCGCGCACGACCGGCTGGTACGGCGTCCCGTGGGCGCGAGTCAGCGGCACGACGGTCGATGGCGCGCCCTGCTGGGGGTGTCTCGCGATGCTCCATGCCATCCACAGCAGGAACGCCCCGCCCAGGATGCCGATTGCGGAGGCCACCGCCAGAATGCTCAAGAGCGGTCTCAGGCCCACCAACAGGAGGACCACGACCACCAACTCCACCAGCGCGTGCCCCGTGGCGACGTATGGGCCCGCCCAGAATCCGCGCCGTGATGACTCGCGGATGCCCAGGGCCAGCAACGGACCCGGCGAGGCGGCCCCGGAAAAGCCCACCAGGAACGACGTCCCGAAGGCCAAGAGCAGGGCCCCCGCGCTCATACCCTGCTGGGCCTCGCGGTCTTCTTGAATTCTAGGCGGATCATGCTGCCCTGGAACCCATACGCGGACCGGATGACGTTGCGCAGGAACCGCTCGTAGGAGAAGTGGACCAGCGTAGGGTCGTTCACGTGCATGGTAAACGTCGGTGGGTCGACGGCCGTCTGGACCGCCTTGTAGATGCGCAGGTGCCTTCCCCGCTTGGACGGCGGCGGAGCTCCAGCCATCTTTTCAACCAGCAGCCGGCCCAGCTCGCCCTGCCCGACGTGCTTCTGGCGCTCCCGGTACACCTCCATGGCCGTGTCCACGAGGCCGCGCACCCCCACACCCGTGGTCGCCGAGGTGAAACGAATCGGTGCGTAGGAAGCCCAGCTCAACCGCCGCCGCACCTGGTTCGTTACGGAAGAGGTGGTGGTGCCGCGCCCCTCGACCAGGTCCCACTTGTTGACCGCAATGATGAGGCCCCGATAGGACTCCGCCACGTACCCCGCGATGTGGGAATCCTGGGCGATGAGAAGCTCGGAGGCGTCCACGACCAGGATGGCCACGTTGGACCGCTGGATGGCCTGAAAGGCCCGCAGCACGCTGAACTTCTCCACCCCGGGCTCCACCCTGCCCCGGCGGCGGATGCCCGCCGTGTCGATGAGCAGCAGGGGCTGCCCCTTGTACATCACGGACGTGTCCACGGTATCCCGCGTCGTGCCTGGCATGTCGTGCACAATGGACCGCTCTTCTCCCGCGATGGAGTTCAGGAGGCTGGACTTGCCCACGTTGGGGCGGCCCACGATGGCCAGCCGCATCATCCGCGCTTCGGAGGATGCTTCCTCAAGCTCCACCTCGGGCAGCAGCGGCAGCAGCCGGTCTATCAGATCGGCCACGCCGATGTTGTGCAGCGCGCTGATGGGAATGGGCTCGCCCAGGCCAAGCTCGTAGAACTCGGCGGAGATGAGCTCGCGGATGGGAGTCTCGGCCTTGGTGGCAGCGAGCACGACTGGCTTCTGCAGGCGGCGCACCACGTCTGCAACGGCGTTGTCTTCGGGGTGCAGGCCTGAGGACGCGTCGGCCAGGAACAGGACGACGTCGGCGTCCTTCAGGGCCACTTCGAGCTGGCTTTGAGCGATCTCCTCCAGCGAGTCTTCCGCCCCCGCCGTCAGCCCGGCCGTGTCCACGAGCACAAAGGAGTGGTCGTCCCAGTCCACCTGGGCGACCAGCCGGTCTCTCGTCGTGCCCGCGACTTCGTGAACGACGGCGCGCCGCTCTCCGAGCAGGCGGTTGAAGAGGGTGGACTTGCCCACGTTGGGGCGTCCGACTATGGCTACGACGGGGAGTACGGGCATGGTTGCTCTCTGTGTCCGGGATGGCGCCAAGGAGTGGCGCCGGCGCTGCCTCTCGACGCCCCGAAGGCCGGCTTCACCGGCCCAGAAACGCCTCCAAAATCGCCCTGGTAGAGTGCAACCGGTTCTCCGCTTGGTCAAAGGCCGCGGACTGGGGGTGGTCCAGGAAACCGGGCGGCACCTCTTCTCCGTAGTGGGCTGGCATGTCGTGCATGATGACGGCGTCCGGCTTGGCCCTGGCCAGCAGCGCCTCGTTCACCTGGTAGCCCGCGAAGGCCTGCCGCCGCCGCTCGGCCTCGCACTCCTGGCCCATGCTGGTCCAGACGTCGGTATAGACCACGTCGGCGCCCGTGACGGCGTCCTCCGGACGCTGCAGCAGGTGGACCTGGCCTCCCGCCGCCCGTGCGGTCTCTTTGGCCTTGGCTGCGATGGCGCCGGGCAGGTCGAACCCTTCGGGGGACGCGATGCGGAAGGTCGCCCCAACGGCGGCGCAGGCGAGGGCCAGGCTGGCGGCGACGTTGTTTCCGTCCCCCACGAAGGCGACGACCACCTTGGACAGGTCGCCCTTGTGCTGCCGGATGGTCAGCAGGTCGGCGACGGCCTGGCAGGGGTGCTCGGCGTCCGTCAGTGCGTTGATCACCGGCACTGTGGCGCACCGCGCCAGTTCCCTCAGGCTCTCGTGGGAGAAGGTGCGGCACACGATGCCCTCCACCCAGCGAGACAAGGCCTGTGCGACGTCGCTGATGGTCTCACGTTGGCCCAGGGCCACCTCTTCCTGACGAAGATAGACCGCGTGGCCGCCCAGCTGTTTGACGGCGACTTCGAAGCTGACTCGGGTGCGCAGCGAGGGCTTCTCAAAGATCATCGCAACCGACTTGCCCTCCAGGGGGGCGACTGTGCGGGGGGCTTTGAGCTCTTCGGACCGCGTCAGAAGCCCAAGCAGCTCCGGCTGCGAAAGGTCGGTGATAGACAGCAGGTCTCTGCTGGCTGGCTTCAGTGCGGGCATTGGTGTCTCGCTGGCGGGGTGCGGGTCCGTGCCTTGGGGTCAGCTATGAGTATAGCATGCCTGAAGCGCCCTGGGCCTCCCGGGCTGGCGGCGCCGGACGCACCCGGCCCGTGGCGCCGGACGCGGCTATGGTCCGTCCCAAACGCCCTCTCCCTCCGCCGGCGGCTTCCACGCCTGCCGGCCCACCAGTGGAACGAAGCGGCAGGGGCCCAGGCTCCGGACGGTGAAGGTGTCTTCATGCCTCGCCACGTGGAGGAGTTCCTGCTCCTGCCGTGTGCCCACCGGGACCACGAGCCTCCCCCCTGGCGCGAGCTGGTCAAGCAGGACGGTGGGGAGCTTGGGCGCCCCCGCAGCCACCACGATGGCGTCGAAGGGGGCATCCTCCGGGCAACCAAGGTCGGCGCCGGCCTGGCGGACGTCGACGCGCCCTTCGTAGCCCAGGGCGCCCAGGGTTGACCGCGCAGCCTGGGCCAGCGCGAAAACGCGCTCCACCGTCACCACTCGCGAGGCAAGCTCCGCCAGGATGGCCGCGTGGTAGCCGCTGCCGGTCCCCACCTCCAACACCCGGTCCGTGGGCTTCAGCTCCAGGGCAGCCGTCATTATCAGGACAATGTAGGGCTGAGAGATGGTCTGGTCGTGGCCGATGGAGAGGGGGAAGTCCCCGTAGGCCAGATGGCGGACGGCGGGGGCCACGAAGGCCTCCCGGGGCACCCTGGCCGCCGCCGCGATCACGCGCTGGTCGGCGATCTGTTTTCGAAGGCGGCTGAACAGGCGTTCCCTGGCCGCTGCCAGGTCCAAGGTGTCTTGGCTCTTCCTCCTCATCCCTCCTCCCGCCTCACTATAGCACTCCACCGCGCCCCGGCAGCCCCCTCCCTGCGTGCCAGACGAAATCCGCAACGCCGCTTGGTTGACCGTCGCGGGCGCCTATGGTATCTTGGCTACTGGTCGAACGCGCCCAACGTTTTTGAAGATTTCAGTAGATTTGTTCATGCTGACCGCTTTGCCCATGCCGGAAGCTGTGTCGGTGCGGGAGGCTCGACTGTGTCAATGGTGAGCGATAGCTGGCTATCCCTCGCCCGGGCCTGCCGGGTCTTGGGCGTGAACGCATCGACCCTGCGTCTGTGGGCGGACCAGGGCCAGGTCCGCGCCTACCGCACGCCGGGAGGACATCGGCGCTTCTCCAGCGAGGACCTGCAGGCCATCCTGGCGCGTGATCCCGCGCCCGCCGCCGCCGCGGGCCAGGGCCTCTCCCTGAGCGGCAGCGCGCTGCGGCGCATCCGCCGACGCCTGCATGGCGAGCGCGCCGTCTCCTCTCCGTGGCACGAGCGGCTCGATGAGGCTGCCAAGGGCCGCATGAGGCTGTACGGCCGTCGCCTGCTGGATATGACGGAAGCCTACGTTTCACAGCGCCGGCGCAGACAGGAGCTGCTGGAGGAGGTGCGCCTCATCGGTGAGGAGTACGGCGAGGAGCTGGCGCGCCAGGGCCTCGCTCTCCGGGACGTGTTGGAGGCCTTCCTCTTCTTTCGACATTCCCTCCTCAGCACCCTTCACGACACCATCAAGACCGGCCCCGCCCGAGGAGACAGCGCCACCCACCCGCGGCAGCAGGTGGAGACCCTGGCCGACGAGCTTCTCCTGAGCATGGCCGACGCCTATGAAAGGAGCAGAGATGCCGCCA
This sequence comes from Dehalococcoidia bacterium, assembly GCA_965247615.1. Taxonomy (GTDB): domain Bacteria; phylum Chloroflexota; class Dehalococcoidia; order Lucifugimonadales; family UBA1127. Next base: position 632,664 of record OZ252022.1, read on the forward strand.
TCGCCACAGTCCATTGAGGCCCCTGGTGGGACCGAGTCTCCCGCAGCATCCATAGAGCTGGCGGACCGGCAGATTTTGAATGTGATCCAGTCCAGCTTCCCGTTGACCGACGAGCCGTTTCACGCCATCGGTCAAGAGGTGGGCCTATCGGCGGGCGACGTCATCGAGCGCATCGGCCGGCTGAAGCGCCAGAACGTGGTGCGGCAGATCAGCGCCATCTTCGACACGCGGCGCCTGGGCTACAAGACGTCGCTCGTCGCGTGCAGCTACCCTTCGGAGGGCCTGCATAAGGCAGCGCTTGACATAAACACTCACCCGGGTGTCAGCCACAACTATGCTCGCGAGGGCCACGCCTACAATCTCTGGTTCACCCTGGCGGTGCCGCCCTACGAGGACCTGGAAGACTCTGTGACGGAGTTGGCGCGGCGCACGGGGGCAGCCGGCTACAGGCTCCTCCCGACCATTCGCTTCTTCAAGATCGGCGTCAACTTCGACATGGTCAAACAGGAGGGCGCCGCCTTCGCCTACAACCCGGACAACAAGGACTGGAACAAGGTGGAACCCGTCACCGAGTTCGAGGTCCAGGCGATCCGCGAGCTCCAGGAGGACCTGCCCCTGGATGAACAGCCCTTCCGAGGCATGGCCGAACGCCTGGACATGCTCCCCCAGGAGCTTTTCGCTCTGGCCGCGGACCTTCAACGGCGCGGCGTCATGCGGCGGTTCAGCGCGGTGCTGCACCACCGGCGGGCGGGATTCAAGTCCAACGCCATGTCCGTGTGGCGCGTCCCGCAGGCGCGGGCGGAAGAGGTGGGCGCCATCCTGGCGGGGTCTCCATCGATCAGCCATTGCTATGAGCGGCCCGTCTTCCCGGACTGGCCCTACAACCACTTCGGCATGATCCACGCCACCACCAGGGAGCGCTGCTACCAGGTGGCGGAAGACCTGTCCCGGCAGACGGGCATCGACGACTACCTGCTGCTCTTCAGCACCCGCGAGTACAAGAAGACGCGCGTCCAGTATTTCGTGTAGCGGACCAGGGGAGCCACGCGTCCATGCACTACTACCCCGTGTTCCTGGCCCTGGAGGGCCGGCGCTGCGTTGTCATCGGCGGCGGCGTGATCGCAGAGCGCAAGGTGGCGGGCCTGCTGGCCGCCGGCGCCCGCGTGACCGTCGTCAGCCCCTGCTGCACCGATGGCATTCGCAAGCAGCGGGACGCCGATGAGGTCCGCTGGCTGGAACACCGCTACCAGCCCGGCGACCTGGCGGGCGCCTTCCTGGCCATTGCCGCCACCAACGACCCCCAGGCCAACGAGGCCGTGGCCCGGGAGGCGGAGGAGCGTGGGACGCTCCTGAACGTGGTGGATGTCACGCCCCTGTGCAACTTCATCGCCCCGTCCATCATCCGCCGGGGGCCGGTGACCCTGGCCATCTCGACCGGCGGCGCCACCCCCGCGCTGGCCAAGAAGATTCGCATCGCCCTGGAGGAGAGCGAGTCCCTGGCGTACGCGGACATGGCGGAGCTGGCGGCCGAAGTCCGCGCGGAGCTGCGCGCCACGGGCGCCGCCGTAGACCCCGAGCAGTGGCAGGCCGGCCTCAGCCGGGAGGTCCTCGACCTGTACCGCGGAGGGCGGCGCGATGAGGCGCGCCTTCTGCTGCTGGACCGCCTCCAGCAACCGCCGAGCCAGACCCGAGCGCCCGCACGGTGAAAGCCACCGTCGTTGGCGTCAACCATCGCACGGCGCCCCTGGGGGCCAGGGAGCAGTTCGTCGTGGCCGGCGACCTTCTCCGGGACGCCCATCGCGCCCTGGCCGAGCGTACGGGCCAGGCGGTCATCCTCTCCACCTGCAACCGCACCGAGTTCTACACCCTGGTTGACGACTCCCAACTTGCCGTCCAGGCCATGGCCGACGTGCTCTCGGCGTCTTCCGGCGCGGACACCTCCGCACTGTTGCCCGTGGCCTATGTCTATGAGCACGACGCCGCGGCCCGGCACCTGTTCCGTGTTGCGTGCAGCCTGGACTCCCAGATTCTCGGCGAGTCCGAGATCCTGGGCCAGGTGCGCGACGCCTTTGGCACCGCCGTTGCCGCCGGAACGGTGCGCAATCCCCTCTCTCGCCTCTTTCACCACGCCCTGCGCGTTGGCAAGCGGGCCCGTGCCGAGACGGACATCGGGCGCAACGCCCTCTCCGTAAGCTACGCCTGTGTGGAGCTGGCCCGGCGGGCCCTGGGAGACCTTCGCGGGCTCTCCGCGCTGGCCGTGGGGACCGGCGAGGCCGGTGTGATGGCGGCCAAGGCCCTGCTCAGTGTCGGCGTCTCCCGCCTGACCGTCACCAATCGCACGTTCCAGCGGGCGGAGGACGCGGCTCGGCAGCTCGGCGCCGCGGCCCTTCCCTTCCAGGAGATGGAGGCCGCCCTTGTTGAGGCCGACGTTGTCGTCAGCAGCACCGGGGCGTCCAGCTACGTCCTCACGACCCAGCTGGCGTATCGTGCCCTGGCAGCGCGGGCCGGCCGGCCCCTGTTTATTCTCGACATTGCCGTGCCCCGTGACGTGGACCCGGACGTCGGTCGAATGCCGAACGTGACGCTGGTGAACATCGACGACCTTGAGGCCGTCGCCGAGGTCAACCGGCAGCGCCGCTTGGGGGAGGCCCTGCGCGTGGAGGAGATCGTCGACGGAGAGGTGCATCGCTTCCTGGACTGGTGGGGCTCCCTGGGCGCTGTGCCCCTGGTCAAGGCCCTGCGCCAGCAAGCGGACCAGGTGCGTGAGCGGGAGGTGGCCAAGGCGCTCCGCCGGATGAGGCACCTCGCCCCGGAGGACCAGGCGACCATCGAGGCGATGAGCAGAGCCCTGATGACCAGGCTCCTCCATGATCCCATCACGACCGTCCGGGCCCAGCGAAACCCCCAACACCTTCGCGCGCTGCAAGAGCTGTTCCATCTGCCCCAAGCCGATGAGTAGGGCGGCGGAGCGGCGGGACAATTGAGCGGACGCCTGGGTGGTTGCCGGCATGACGAGTAGCGGTCCAACAACAGCCCGCCCCCTGGTCATAGGGACTCGCGGGAGTCCTCTGGCCCAGGTGCAGACTCGGGAGGTGCTGGCCGCCCTCGGAAGGCACTTTCCCTCCCTTGAGCTTTCGGTCCGAGTCGTGAGCACAAGGGGAGACCAGGACCAGAGGACGCCCCTGGAAGGCCTGGGCCAGGGAATATTCACACGGGAGATAGAAAGGGCCCTGTTCACCGGAGAGATCGATCTGGCCGTACACAGCCTCAAGGATATGGAGACAGAGCTTCCTCCCGGACTGGCGGTGGGGGCTGTGCCGCAGCGGGGCGACCCGAGGGACGCGCTGGTCAGCTCCGGTGGCCGCTGTCTGGCCGACCTAGCCCCCGGTGCGCGTGTGGGGACCGGCAGCCCGCGCAGGGCGGCGCTGGTCAGATCACTCCGTCCTGACCTGGCGGTGCTCCCCATCCGGGGCAACGTCGGGACCCGCCTGGACAAGCTGGACCAGGGCCAGTACGACGCCGTCGTTCTTGCTGCGGTGGGTCTGGCGCGCCTGGGTATGGAGAGCCGCGTGGCCGAGTACCTGGACCCCTCCAGCTTCATCCCCGCCGTCGGCCAGGCCGCCCTCGGTGTGGAGGTGCGGGCGGACGACCGGGAGGTCATTGGTCTCGTGCAGGCCCTGGACCACCCCTCAACAAGGCAGGCGGTGACCGCCGAGCGCGCCTTCCTACGGGGTCTGGGCGGGGGCTGCAGTGTGCCCGTAGCCGCCTATGGCTGCGTTGACGGCGGCGTGCTGCGGCTCGCGGGCTTGGTGGCGTCCGAGAACGGTGCGAGGTCGTTCCGCGCCGTCGAGGAGTCGGCGCCTGAAGCCGCCGAGGAGACCGGGCGGCGGTTGGCCGGCGCCCTCCTCCGTCAGGGCGCCGGCGAGCTCCTGGCTGCGGAGGCTTCGTCGTGACCGGCGGCACCGTCTATCTCGTGGGCGCCGGACCCGGCGACCCTGAGCTCATCACCGCCAAGGGGCTTCGCCTGCTCCAGGCCGCCGACGTCGTCGTGTACGACCGCCTGGTGGACTCCCGCCTCCTGGGGCGCGCCCGGGCCGGCGCCGAGCTTATCGACGCGGGCAAGGGTCGGGGCCAACGCCGCATGAGCCAGGAGGAGATCAACGACCTGCTGGTCCACTTGGCACGGGAGGGAAAGGGAGTGGTCCGTCTCAAGGGGGGGGACCCCTTCCTCTTTGGACGGGGCGGCGAGGAGGCAGCCGCCCTCGCCGACGCCCACGTCCCATTTGAGGTTGTGCCCGGTGTGACCTCCGCCCTTGCGGCCCCCGCCTACGCGGGCATCCCGGTCACCCACCGGTCTCTCTCCTCGTCCCTGGCCATTGTCACCGGCGCCGAAGACCCAACCAAGCCCGATTCTCGAGTGGACTGGGCCAACTTTGCAGGCGTGGACACTCTGGTGGTGCTCATGGGCGTCCAGAGCCTGGCGGCCATCGCCGCGGCCCTGGTGAGCGCGGGCCGCCCGCCCGACACCCCCGCGGCCCTGGTCCATTGGGGCACTGAACCCTATCAGGTGACCGTTACCGGCTCCCTCGCGGACATCGCCCAACGCGCCCGGGAGGCGCAGCTCCGCGCCCCCGTGGCCATGGTGATCGGTCAGGTGGTCCGCCTGCGCGATCAGCTGCGATGGTTCGATAACCGCCCCCTCTTTGGCAAGAGGGTCCTCATCACGCGGACCCGCGAGCAGGCGGGGACCCTGGCCCGGCTCCTGACGGAGGAGGGCGCGCGGCCCATCGAGCTTCCCACCATCGCCATCACGCCCCTGGACGACCTCTCGACGCTGGACGCTGCCCTGGGGGACGTCCAGGCGTATCAGTGGCTGCTCTTCACATCCGCCAACGCCGTGGACCTGGTCTTCGAGCGGCTGAAGGGGCAAGGGTACGACGCACGCGCCCTGGGGGGCGTGCAGGTGGGGGCCATCGGTCCCGGCACCGCCGCGGCGCTGCAGGCCCACGGCGTCCGCGCCGACTACGTGCCGGCTGAGTTCGTTTCCGAGGCCCTGGCGGTGGGAATCCGCGAGCGCCTCGGCCCCGGCGCCCGCGTGCTGCTGCCCCGCGCCGTGGGCGGCCGCGACGTGTTGCCCCGTGAGCTGCGGGCCTCCGGCGCCACCGTGGTTGAGGCGCCCATATACCGGGCCGCGCCTCCGGCCCTCGCCGGGGAGAGCGCACGCAACGCGCTCCGGGAGGGCGTCGACGTCGTCACCTTCACCAGCTCCTCCACCGTGCGCAACCTCGTGGAGATTCTGGACGGCGACGTGACATTGCTGCGTGACCTCACAATAGCCTGCATCGGCCCCGTCACGGCGTCGGCTGCCACGGAGCTGGGTCTGCATGTCGACGTGACGGCCCGGGAGTATTCGGTGCCTGGCCTCGTGCGAGCGCTCAGGGAGCACGCCGCGGCCATGACCAACGGAGCGTCAACGTAAACAGTCCCGGGCGGGATGCCAGGAGGTGATGCCATGAGCGGCTTTCCCACCGTCCGTCTCCGCCGTCTGCGCGGCTCCGAGCCGGTGCGGCGGCTGGCACGGGAGACGTCCCTATCGCCCAGCGATTTCATCTACCCCGTCTTCGTCGTCGAGGGCAGCGGCATCCGCCGGGAGATCGGCCCCATGCCGGGCTGCTACCAGCTTTCCCTGGACCTGCTCCTGCCGGAGGTTGTCGAGGTGGCCCGCCTGGGCATCTCCGGGGTCCTGCTCTTCGGCCTTCCGGCGTCCAAGGACCCCCAGGGCGCCGAGGCGTACAACCCGGAGGGCGTGATCCAGGAGGCGGTCCGCGCCATCAAGCGGGAGACCCCGGAGCTCACCGTCGTCACGGACGTCTGCCTCTGCGAGTACACGGACCACGGCCACTGCGGCGTCCTGGTCGGCGACGAGGTGGACAACGACCTGACGCTGGAGCTCTTGGCGCGCACCGCCGTCTCCCACGCCGCCGCCGGGGCGGACATCGTGGCGCCCTCTGCGATGATGGATGGTCAGGTGGCGGCCATCCGCGGCGCCCTGGACAGCCACGGCCTCACCCGCGTCCCGATCATGGCCTACGCGGCCAAGTACGCCTCCGCCTTCTACGGACCCTTTCGCGTCGCGGCAGGCTCGACGCCCCAGTTCGGCGACCGGCGCGGCTACCAGATGGACCCCGCCAACGGTCGTATGGCCCTGCGGGAGATTGAGCAGGACATTCAGGAGGGGGCGGACATCATCATGGTGAAGCCCGCACTGCCCTACCTCGACGTCATCGCGCGGGCCAGCGAGCGCTTCGACCTGCCGCTGGCCGCCTACAACGTCAGCGGCGAGTTCAGCATGGTCAAGGCGGCGGCTCAGGCCGAGTGGCTGGACGGCGAGCGCGTCATGATGGAGGTCGTGACGGCCATCAAGCGGGCCGGTGCGGACATCATCATCTCCTATCACGCTCCGGAGGTGGCCCGGAAGCTGCGGGGGGAAGGCTAAGGATACTTGGCCCTTCCACGGAAGGTCGCGTACACTGGACGCGCTGCTCGTGGGTGCGACGCTGCGCTTGCGCGGGGCGGGTCGGCCCAGGAGGGCATAGGATGAACACACAAGGGTAATTGCAACGTGAGCCAACATGCCTGGTGACCTGTCCCATCGCCTCTACCAGGAGGCCCAGAAGCTCATTCCCGGCGGGGTCAACAGCCCCGTGCGATCCTTTCGGGGCGTCGGCGGCGAGCCCCTCTTTATCATGCGGGGCCGGGGCTCCCGCGTCTGGGACGCCGACGGCAACGAGTACGTTGACTATCTGGGCTCCTGGGGCCCCCTCATCCTGGGCCACGCCCATCCCTCCGTCGTCATGGCCGTGCGCGAGGTGGCCGCCAAGGGAACGAGCTTCGGCGCGCCCATCCCAGGGGAGGTGGAGCTGGCCCGCCTGATCAATGGCGCCTTCCCCTCCATGGAGCTGGTGCGGCTGGTCAACTCGGGCACGGAGGCGGCGATGAGCGCCATCCGCGCCGCCCGGGCGTTCACCGGGCGCGACAAGGTCATCAAGTTTGCGGGGGCGTACCACGGCCACTCGGACGGTCTTCTGGTCCAAGCGGGCTCCGGCGGCGCCACCCTCAGCGTGCCCGACAGCGCGGGCGTGCCCGCCGCCTACGCTGCCGAGACTCTGGTGGCCCGCTACAACGACGTTGCTTCCGTGGAGGCCCTCTTCGACGCCTTTCCCCAGGAGATCGCCGCCGTCATCGTTGAGCCCGTGGCCGGCAACATGGGCGTCGTGCCCCCCAGGGAGGGCTTTCTACCTGGGCTCCGGGCGCTCACCAGGTCACATCGCGCCCTGCTCATCTTTGACGAGGTCATCACCGGCTTCCGCGTGGCCTACGGCGGTGCGCAGGCCCTCTATGGCGTCATGCCGGACCTGACCTGTCTGGGGAAGATCATCGGCGGCGGGCTGCCCGTGGGCGCCTACGGCGGACGCGCGGAGATCATGGAGCAGGTCGCGCCGCTGGGACCCATGTACCAGGCGGGGACCCTCTCCGGAAACCCCATCGCCGTAGCGGCAGGCATCGCCACCCTCCACGGCCTGCAGCGCCCCGGGGTCTACGAGGGCCTGGAAGCCATGGCGGCGTCCCTGGAAAGGCTGCTGCGAGAGGCAGCCGCCGGGGCCGGGCGCCAGGTGACCATCAACCGTATCGGCTCCATGCTGACCATGTTCTTCCACCCGGGGCCCGTGGAGAGCTGGGACGACGTGGCGACGGCCGACTCCCAGGCATACGCCGCCTACTTCCACCGCATGCTGGAAGGGGGTGTGTACCTTGCGCCGTCCGCCTTCGAGGCCTGCTTCGTCTCTCTGGCCCACAGCGAGACCGATCTCCAGCAGACCGCGGAGGCGGCCCGCTCGGCCCTGGCCTAGCCGCGCTGGGCTGCGCACCCGCATCCTCCGTCAGGTTCGCCGCGGCGGGCCCTGCACTCCTCCGCCGCGCGCATCCGGGACGTCCTGGGGGGGCCTGCCTTGCATTGCCCCTGCGGCTGCTTTAGACTACTGCCAGGTTCGCCGGCTGTGCCGCGCGTCCCGCTGCCGGACAAGTCTGAGAGCCTGCAGACACCACACCCGAAGGAGGGGAACCATGGCCTTTGAGCTACCGGATCTGCCGTATCCGAAGGACGCCCTTGAGCCGAGCATCTCCGCCGAGACCCTGGAGATCCACCACGATAGGCACCATAATGCCTACGTCACCAACCTGAACAACCTGGCTCCCGGGACCGAGTTTGCGGACCAGTCCCTGGAAGACATCGTCAAGAGCGCCTCCGGCGGCATCTTCAACAACGCGGCCCAGGTGTGGAACCACACCTTCTACTGGGGCTCCCTGAGCCCTGAGGGCGGTGGTGATCCCGACGGCGCCTTGGCCGCCGCCATCAACGACGTCTGGGGCTCCTTTGAGGAGTTCAAGAAGGCGTTCACCCAGAAGGCCGTGACCCAGTTCGGTTCCGGATGGGCCTGGCTGGTGCAGGGCGCGGATGGCAAGCTCTCCGTTGAGCAGACCAGCAACGCGGGCAACCCCCTGACCGCGGGCCAGACGCCGCTCCTCACCTGCGACGTTTGGGAGCACGCCTACTACGTCGACTATCGCAACCGGCGGCCCGACTACGTGGCCAGCTTCTGGAACATCGTGAACTGGAGCTTCGCGGCCAAGAACCTGGGCGGCTAGCCCGGCACGACTCAAAGGGCAACGCGACTCAAGAGGGCAGCCTCATGTAGAGGCTGCCCTTCGTGCTGTCAGGGGGTGTCAAGCGCTGCGGCAGGTGAGTGTGAGGCCAGGATGAGCTCACCGGGCGCGGTGGATTCCGGGGCTAGTGCTCCACGTCAGCGATGTCGCGGAGCTGGGAAAGGAGCCACTGCGTGGAGTTCTCACGGTGGATGGCCTCCGTGAGTACAGCCGAGCGCTGTTCCCGCTCCTCCGCCGGCATGGTAATGGCCTGGTAGAGCGCTTCGGCCGTTCCCTCGAGGTCGGCCGGCGCCACCGTGAGCGCGCCGTCCTTCAGCTGCTCGTAGGCGCCGCTGGACTCCGAGAGCAGGAGGATGCCGTGCTTGCTGTTGATCACGGGCCCCTCCTTGGCGATGAGGCTCATGCCGTCGGCGACGGGGTTGACCATGAGGGTGTCGTAGAGCCGCATCCCGGCGATGGCCTGGGTGTAGTTGTTCTCGCGGAACACCTGGACCGGCCGCCAGTCGTCGGTCCCAAAGTTGTCGTTGATGTTCTTGATGATGGCGTCGATCTCCTCCATGTAGCGCTCGTACTGCCTGATATGGGTCCGTGACGGCACGAGAAAGGCCAGGAACGTCACCCGACCGTGAAGCTCGGGGTGCCGGTCCAGGAGGGTCTGGTAGGCGCGGAAGCCGCGGACGATATTCTTGCTGGGCTCCGCGCGGTCAACGCGGACAATGGTGTGCTCGGCGCACAGGGGGAGCATGCGCCGCTCGTACTCCACGGCCCGCGGCGAAAAGGCAATGCGCCGCACGTCCTCTACGTCAATGGAGATGGGGTACGCCTTCACCAGGGTGCGGCGGCCTCCGACTGTCACGGTAGCAGCCGCGAAGTCGACCTCCGCCCCCTTCACGAACCAGTGGCAGCTCTCCAGGAAGTTGCGCACGTCCCACCGTGACTGAAACCCGACGATGTCAGCTTGGCAGAGGCTGCCGCAAATGGCCGAGCGCATGGTCTCCGGCAGCAGCTGCCACTGCGAAGGGCTGGGCCAGGGGACGTGCGTGAAGTGATGGATGATCGCTTCAGGGATGGCCTGGCGGACCATGCCGGACACCAGGTACAGGTGATAGTCATGGACCATGACAATGGGAGGATCATCGTTTGCGGACGCCTCGTCGATGATGGCGTCCGCAAAGGCGCGGTTGACGGGCACGTACCCCGTATGCCACGCGTCGTAGACCGTGCTGTCGATGTTCGGCGTGTACGGCGCGCTCCACATGTAGTGATGGAGGAACCATAGGAGCGGGTTGCACAGGATGTTGTAGAACTTGTGGTGCACGCGGCGCGGCGTGACGACGTACCGCAGGCCCACGAGCTGATTGGGGAGAGGCGACTGGATGCGCTTACCGCCCGCCTGGTCCAGGGCGCGGCGGTCGCCCTCGCCCATGGCGTTGGCGACCCAGGTGTACTCATGGGTCTGCGTTATGGCGTTCAGGGCAGTGACCACAACCCCGCTGCCTCGCCGCGGCTGCAGGTTCCCGTCCGGGTTCAAGTGGTATTCCAGAGGACCGCGATTGCTGCTCACGATGAGGGGGCGCCGCGACAGCAGCGTACCGCAGAGGTACAGGAGCTCTTGCTTGCGCGAGTCGATGTGGGGGGATTCCTGCATCATTCAGCCTCACCATCTGGGCTGAAGTATTCGGCGCAGCACATCTGCTGCGCCGTACTTGGGCGCCGGTAAACGCCTTTCACTGGATGGCGGCCAAGCCTAGCCGCCATCCAATCATATGCCCGCCTCTTAAAGAGGAAGACACCATTTACTATACAAGCAGCGGGCGCATTCCCACAAGCGCAGCTTCGGCTCTGCGCTGTCGCCTCCCCTCGGGACGCACGCACATCGAGGGTCCCCGGTCGAGCGGCCCCGGCCGGCGCCCGCTCGACCGGCGGCGGAACAGCCGCCTCACTGAGCGCGCGGCGCCTTGCGCTGCTCCAGGAACGCGAGCCACTCCCGCACCAGGTCTCCGCTGTCCAGGAGTCGCTGGGCCGCCACAAAGGGGTCCTGCCGGCCGTCCTCCACGTGGGTGAGCGTGGCTGCCGTCACCCCTCCCTGGCGCCAGAGGTCGTGGACCAACTCGCCGACGCCCTCCTGCACGGCCCGGGTGAACTCCCGGCGCTGCCGCTCCCGGCGCTGCTCCAGGAACCGTGAGGACGACACCAGGGCGTCCCTGTGGTCCTGGATCATAGCAGCCACCGTGTCGACGCCATCGCCCCGGTGTGCCTGAGCCAGGACGACGGGGGGCCGCCACCAGGGAGGGTTTTCCGCCAGGTTGAGGGTCGCTTCCAGGTTCGTGAGCATTTGGCCCGCGCCATCGCGGTCTGCCTTGTTCACCACAAAGACGTCGGCGGCCTCCAACAGGCCGGCCTTGAGGGTCTGGATTGCGTCGCCCGCCTCGGGGACGACCACGACCACCACCGTATCGGCGGCGCCCATCACCTCCAGCTCCGTCTGTCCGACCCCCACGGTCTCCACCAGAATGACGTCGATGCCGGCGGCGTCCAGCACGCGAACGGCGCTGCGGGTCATCCGCGACAGGCCGCCGGCGCCGCCCCGGGTGGCCATGCTCCGGATGAACACGCCATCGTCCAGGTAATGGTGCTGCATGCGGATGCGGTCGCCGAGGAAGGCGCCGCCGGTGAAGGGGCTCGTCGGGTCCACGGCCAAAACGCCCACGGTGCGCCCCTGGCTCCTGTACAGGGCCGTGAGCTTGTCCACCAGCGTGCTCTTTCCCGCCCCGGGCGGTCCCGTGATCCCAACGACGTAGGCGTTGCCCGTGTGGGAGTGGGCCGCTTCCAGAATGGAGGCCGCATCGTCGCCCCCCCGCTCCACCCGGGTCAGCAGACGGGCCAAGGCGCTCTTGTCGCCGGAGCGCATACGCTGGACCTGGTCCTGGAGCAAGCCGCCTCCACTGGGAGTTATCGACGCTGAGGGTAGCGCCCGGACGTGAGCGCGTCAACGCTCTCCCATCGCGGCAAATTGACACGCCCGCGCCATCCGAGTGTAGAATCGGGCCATAGGCTGAGGTCCAATCCGCCGACAGGAGAGACGACCATGGAAGTGCCGCTGCTGGTGAACGATTTTCTGCGCCGGGCTGTCAAGCTCTACCCCGACAAGGAGGCCGTGGTCTGCGGCGCCCAGCGGTTTACCTATGGGCAGTACAACGACCGGGTCAACCAGCTCTCCCACGCCCTCCTGGCCCTCGGTGTGAACAAGGGCGACCGCGTCGCCATTCTCAGCCCCAACTGCCACCGGTTCCTGGAGGCCTTCTACGGCATCTGTCAGATCGGCGCCGTCATCGTACCGGTCAACTTCCGCCTCGTGGCCGCCGACTTCGAGTACATCGTCAACCACAGCGGCGCCAGCGTGTTCCTCGTGGACCGGGAGCTGACGGGGACCATCGACGGCTTGCGCAGCGTCCTCCCCACGGTGCGGCACTACGTCGTCTCCCAAGGGGGGGAAGAGGAAGCTCCGGACGGGTGGCTGTCCTGGGAGACGCTGCTGGAGGCCCAACCAACGTCCGCTCCGCCCATGCCGGAGATGGACGAGCGCGACCTTGCCTCCGTCAACTACACCTCCGGGACCACGGCCCGCCCCAAGGGCGTCATGCTCAGCCATCGCAACAACTACATCAACGCCTACAACTTCATCGCCCACGCGCGCATCCAGCACCAGGACGTCGAGCTCTGGACGCTGCCCATGTTCCACGCCAACGGCTGGGGCGGCCCCTTCGCGCTCACGGCCATGGGCGCGAAGCATGTGGTGCTCCGGCAGGTCCGCGGCGACGACATCTACCGCCTCATCGAGGACGAGGGTGTGACCTTCGCCTGCATGGCCCCCGCCGTGCTGAGCGTCATCCTCAACTACCCGGACAAGGAGAAGCACCGCATTCTCACGCGGCCCCGCTTCATGATCGCCGGCGCCCCTCCCCCGGCGGCTTTCATCAAGCGCCTTGAGGAGGACCTGGGCTGGGAATTCATCGAGATCTACGGGCTCACGGAGACGGCCCCCATCCTCACGGTCACCGACGTGAAGCCCCACAAGAACCACCAGGGGGAGGACTACTACCGCGTGAAGGCCAAGGCCGGGTCTGAGGCCATCGGCGTGGAGGTGCGCGTCGTCGACGAGCAGGGCATCGACGTCGCCCCGGACGACGAGCAGGTGGGCGAGATCATCGCCCGCAGCAACGTTGTCTTCGGCGGCTATTGGGAGCAGCCGGAGGAGACGGCCAGGGCCATTGTCGACGGATTCTTCCACACCGGCGACCTGGCGACCGTGGACTCAGACGGCTACATCAACATCGTGGACCGCGCCAAGGACGTCATCATATCCGGTGGCGAGAACATCTCCTCCATTGAGATTGAGGACGCCCTCTACAAGCACCCGGCCGTCCTGGAGTGCGCGGTCATCGGCGTACCCTCTGAGCAGTGGGGGGAGACCCCCAAGGCCCTGGTGGTCCCTCGCCAGGACACGCAACCCACGGAAGAGGAGGTCCTCGCCTTCTGCCGGGAGCGCTTGGCGCACTTCAAGTGCCCCAGCTCCGTGGAGATTGTGGAGAGCCTGCCCCGTACGGCCACCGGCAAGCTGCAGAAGTTCCTGATACGGGAGAAGTACTGGGCGGGCGTCGAACGGCGCGTCAACTAGGCCCCGGGCTCTCCGGGGCCGGGGCCGACCGCCCCCTTCCAATGCGCCGGGTCTGCAACGATGGGGGTCCTGGACGCATCAAAGAGCTATCTAGGACCATGGAGGAGTGCATGTTCGGACTGCGGCGACCCAAGACGCAGGAGCAGGTCCGGGAGATCCGCCAGGAGCTGGACCCGGGCCGGAAGGCCAGGACACCCAAGGGACAGTACATCACCGAGAAGTTCCCCGTCCTCAGCGCCGAACCGACCCCCCGCATCAAGCTGAAGGACTGGCGCTTCCAGGTCTTCGGCCTCGTGGAGCGCGAGCTGGAGTGGACGTGGGACGAGTTCCTCGCCCTGGGGAACGTTGAGCTCACGGCGGACTTTCACTGCGTGACCCAGTGGAGCCGTCTGGACAACGCCTGGCAGGGCGTTCCCTTCAGCGCCGTCATGCAGCATGTCCGGCCGCTGCCCCAGGCCCGGTACGTCATGGTCCACTCCCACACCGGCTACACCACCAACGTCAGCCTCAACATCCTTCAGGACGACGACGTCCTCTTCGCCTTCCAGCATGACGGACAGCCCCTGCCCCCGGACCACGGCGGCCCCATGCGCCTGGTCGTGCCCAAGCGCTACGCCTGGAAGAGCGCCAAGTGGGTCAGCGGCCTGGAGTTCATGGAGAAGGACAGGCGCGGTTACTGGGAGCAGCGGGGCTATCACATGGAGGGCGACCCCTGGAAGATGGAGCGTTTCCGCTGATCGCCCCGCAGCGCCGGCAGCCGGAACCGTGAGGTGGCACGATGGGCTCTTCCACGGGCGGGATGCCGCCGGGGTGGAGCGCTGGGCAACCCGAATCCCTCTCGCGGCCGGAGATGGACAGGCTGTGGCTGCGGCGGCTCGGCGCTGCGGAGGACACGGGCCTGCTCTTGGAGCCGCCCGCGCCGCCTGAGGCTTTCCAGCAGGCCGTTGCCGAGTTCAACGACGGCCGGTACTGGGAGGCCCACGAAACCCTGGAGGGGATCTGGATGCAGTGCCCCTATCCCCTGCGCCTCTTCTACTACTCCCTGATCAAACTGTCGGTGGGGTTGCTTCACCTTGGGCGGCACAACAGCGTGGGCGCTCGGCAACAGCTTGCTGGGGCCGCGGAGTTCTTCGCGCCCTTCGCGCCGCGTTTCCTTGGCGTGCCCGTGGCTGACCTTCGCGCCGCAGCCATGGACCGGTTGGGGCGACTGGATACGCCCTCCTGGGAGGAGATCGACGGGCTGCCAAGGCCGCGCATCCCGCCTGCGGGTCCCCATCCTGCGTGAGAGGCGCGGAAGCGTGCGCGGCCTAGGCGGCCTTCTTGGCTCCTCTCTTCGCCGGCAGTGGGGCCGCCCACGGAGGCTCCTCAAGGACCCAACCGCACTGCCTGCAGTGCGGATAGCTGCCGTACGCGTCGCGGGCGGGCTCAACGTCTCCCCGGCACCTGGGATACGCTTTCAAGAGGATCATCGGGATTCCACCTCGCTCAAGCGTTCCGAAGAGGGCCTCCGTATACGCTCCAAGCTCTGGTCCGGTGGACGGATGCAGGCCGTGCATCCGTACCCGCGGCCCTTCCCGGATTCCTTCTCCGTGCGACCGACCATATTATTGTAGTTGACATGCGGTATGTCAACGTTTATGATATATCCAACGCTTTGAGAGGGGCCTCCATGCCGGCTAGAAGACAGGCGTCACGGTCCAGGGTCTTGCCCTTCCCGCCCCCGGTCACGCCCATACAGGATGGGCCCGGGGAGGAGGCGCCGGACCAGGGCCGGGCAATGCTGCCCCATCGTGGCCAGGGCGCCCAAGGCGAAGCCGGCCAGGTCGTCCGGGAGCTGCGCTTCCACGGCGTCTACGTCATCAGCGTGGCCTCCCGCCTCCTGCAAATGCACCCCCAGACCCTGCGCAAGTATGAGCGCTTCGGACTCGTCAGCCCCTCCCGGACCGAGGGCATGCTGCGCCTCTACTCGGACAGCGACATCGCCCGGCTTCGCATGATCAAGCACCTTGTGGAGACGAGGGGCCTGAATCTCTCCGGCGTCGAGATGGCCCTGAACCTGCTGGACCACGTCCTCGAGGCCCGCCTTCTCGCCGAGGGGGTCTCAGGCCCGGCCCGTAGGGGCATACAGGATGAGATAGTATCAATGTTGGAGTTACTCCACTTCTCCACACCGCCGGACTCCCGCGGTGGGGGAAGGGAGAGCCAGCGGCGCCAGTAGCGCCTATTCAGAAAGGTGACTTGATGGTGGAGAAGCAAGACGCCGAGGGCTCCCCAGCCCACGACGAGACGGCCCGCGCTCCGGAGCTCTCACCGGGACCGGAGCCCACGGACTTGGAGAGGCTCCGCGCTGAGCTTGAGGAGGCGGAGCGTGAGAAGGGCCAGTTCAAGAACCTGGCCCAGCGCGTACAGGCGGACTTCGTCAACTTCCGCCGCCAGGCCGACGAGGCGCAGGTGGAGTTCCAGCGCAGCGCCAACGCACAGATCATCCTCAAGCTCCTGCCCATCCTGGATGACCTGCAGCGCGCCGCCGGCCACGCGGCAGAGGGGCCTGCCGGAGCGGAAGAGGGCTGGCTGGTGGGCGTCCGTCTCATCGCACGGAAGTTCCTGGCGGTTGTGGAGGAGGCCGGCGCCCAGCGGGTGGAAGCGCTGGGCAAGCCCTTCGATCCCTGGGAGCACGAAGCCGTCTCCTACGAAGAGACCGCGGAGCAGCCCGATGGGCAGGTCTTGGCCGTGGTCCGCGAGGGGTACAAGCTCCACGGCAAGGTCATTCGCCCCGCGATGGTCACCGTCGCCAAGGCCCCGCAGAGCGAAGGTCAAGGAGAGAGCGCCCCCTAGCTGGCTGCACAAGAAGCAATACACGTGAAGGAGCATCTACCATGCCAAAGGTTGTCGGAATTGACTTGGGCACCACCAACTCCGTGTGCGCCTATGTGGAGGGCGGGCAGGCCGTGGTGCTGGAGAACGCGGAGGGCTCCCGCATCACGCCGTCCGTCGTGGCCCTGAACCCACGCAGCGGCGAGCGCTACGTGGGTCTGGCCGCCAAGCGGCAGGCCGTGGTCAACCCGGAGCAGACCGTCTTCTCCGTCAAGCGCCTGATGGGCCGCCGATTCGGCGAAGACTCGATCAGGGAGGACGTCGGCCGGCTGCCGTACAAGATCGAGCAGGCCTCCAACGGCGATGCGCACGTCCGCATGGGCGACAAGCTGCACTCGCCGCCTGAAATCTCGGCCATGATCCTGCAGAAGATCAAGCAGGACGCGGAGGCCAAGCTGGGGGATACGGTCAGCGAGGCCGTCATCACCGTCCCCGCCTATTTCAACGACTCCCAGCGCCAGGCCACCAAGGACGCCGGGCAGATCGCCGGCCTCAACGTGCTGCGCATCATCAACGAGCCCACCGCCGCGGCACTCGCCTATGGGCTGGACAAGAAGAAGGAGGCCACCATCGCCGTCTTCGACCTGGGCGGCGGCACCTTTGACATCACCATCCTCCGCCTCGGCGAGGGTGTCTTCGAGGTCCTCTCCACCGCGGGGGACACCCATCTGGGCGGCGATGACTTCGACCAGGAGATCATGGAGTGGCTCGTGGAGGACTTCAAGCAGGAGACTATGGTGGACCTGAACCGGGACCGCATGGCCCTACAGCGTCTCCGGGAGGCCGCGGAGAAGGCCAAGGTGGAGCTATCCTCCGTCGCCCAGACGGAGATCAACCTGCCCTTCATCTCCGCTGACCAGACGGGGCCCAAGCACCTGGTCCGCACGATTTCCCGGGCCCAGCTGGAGCGGCTGGCCGCCGACCTCATCGCCCGGGTTGAAGGCCCCTGCAAGCAGGCCATCAGCGACGCCAAGGTCCCCGCCGGCGACATCGACGAGGTGATCCTCGTGGGGGGCATGACCCGGATGCCCGCCGTCATCGAAAAGGTCAAGGGCCTCTTCGGCCAGGAGCCGAACCGCTCGGTCAACCCGGACGAGGCCGTCGCCGCGGGCGCCGCTCTCCAGGCAGCCGTCATCAAGGGCGACGTGCAGGACATCCTGCTCCTGGACGTCAGTCCCCTGAGCCTGGGTCTGGAGACCCTGGGCCGGGTGTTCCACACCCTGATCCCCCGCAACACCACCATCCCCAGCTCCAAGTCGGAGATCTTCACCACGGCGGAGAACAACCAGACCAGCGTGGAGATCCAGGTGCTCCAGGGGGAACGCCCCATGGCCCAGGACAACAAGCTCATCGGCCAGTTCAATCTGGACGGCCTCCTTCCCGCGCCCCGGGGCATGCCCAAGGTGGAGGTCACCTTCGACATCGACGCCAACGGCATCCTCAACGTGTCCGCCAAGGACCAGGCCACCAGCCGCGAGCAGAAGATAACCATCCAGGCCAGCTCCGGCCTCTCCCAGAATGACATCCAGCGCATGGTCAAGGAGGCGGAGGAGCACGCCGAGGAGGACGGCCGCCTCAAGGAAGAGGTCGACCTCCGCAACAGCGCCGATCAGCTTGTCTTCGGCGCGGAAAAGCTGCTGGAGGAGAACGCCGACAAGGTCCCGGAAGAGCTGCGCCAGGAGGTGCAGGGAAAGATCGATAGCCTGAAGGAGGCGCTGAAGGGCGCCGACGTTGCCCTGGTTCGCTCCCGCGCCGACGAGCTGTCACAGGCGGTGCAGCAGGTGGGCGCGCAGGTCTATCAGCAGGGCGCGGCGGGGGCTCCCCAAGCCGGCGACGCGCCGGACGGCGGCGTCCCCGACGCCGGCAGCGGCGATGGCGGTGAGACCATCGAGGGCCAGTTCCGTGAGGTCTAGCCAGGGCTGATCCCTCTACACCGGCCGGGCCGCAGGCCCCCATTGCTCCAACGGTCAAAGATAGACGCCCCGAGGCTCCAGAGCCCCGGGGCGTCTCATTCTCTGTCGGTTGGGCTAGCGACCCTATCCCAGCTTGGGGCCTTCCCCGCCGTCGCCCTCCTCGTCCCCGATGCCGCTCTGCCGGGGCTGCTGACCGCGCAGGAACTCCTCCAGCTCCTGAATGACCACGTCGGGGCTGGGGAGCTCCCCTTGGGGCTCTCGAGGCGCCGCCTCGGCGGCCTGGTCGTGCTGCTCTTCCAGCTTGCGGACGTACGCGGACATCTCCTGGTTGTCGGCAAGCACCCGGTTGACCTGGGCTTCGAAGGCCTCGGCCGCCTCCGCCAGATCCTTCAGGTTGAGGTCGATGCTGACCATGGTCGTCAGCTGCTTGAGCAGTTGGTAGGTGGACTTGGGGTTGGGCGACGCCTGGAGGTAATGCGGGGCGTGGGCCCACAGGCTTGCGTACTCGATGCCGCCCGTGCGGCATGCCTCCATGAGCACGGTCGGCGCCCCCGTGGGCCCTTCATACTTGGAGCTGCGCACGCCCATCTCTTCCAACACCGCCTGAAGCTGGGGCGTCGTGGCCGAGCCGGTCAGGTGGCTCTCCCGTGTGTGCGGGGTCGCGTCCAAGAGGCTCCCCAGGAATATCACCCGCTGCGTGTTGGACGTGCGAATAACGTCCATGACCGCGGCGGTGTACGTCCTCCACTTGAGCTGGGGCTCCATGCCAACGAAGAAGACGAACTCCTGGGACGTGGCCTCGATCTTGCACTGGTAGAAGTTGTTGGTGGGCCACCGGATGATGCGCTGCCCGTCCGGGCCAATGCGTACGATGGGGCGGCGCCGCGTGAACTGGTAGAACTCCTCCGAGTCAAGCTCCCCAAACTTCTCTGCGGACAGCTTGCGGATGAGGTACTTGACGGCCCCGGTCCCCCCCGTCTGGGCGTCGGGCCAGCCCGCCATGGCCGCGACCATGGTGGGCTTCTCCAGGGAGGGCTGCTGGTGCATGATCACATTGTCCATGAGCGTCCCCCTTTTCGGTGGCGCCAGTCTAGCACCGCACAATGTTTCAAGGCAAGCTTGGGAAGGGCCATGGTCAGCGCCGCGGCCCGGTGCGGGAGAGGCGGTCCCCGCCGGGCCTACGCAGGCCTCGAGAGCCCGTGGGCGGGAAACACCCCGCGATGCACCTGGGCCACGCTCTCCTCCGCCAGCCGCTTCACGTCGCGGCGGAGGTTGGCGTCGATGGCGGGGGGCGCCGGGTCCCGAAGCTCCGCGATGCCGTAGCGTTCTTGAAACGCCGCCGGGACCCTGTCGGGCCAATCGTGCTCCAGCATCGCTCCGTACGCCATGGCCCAACCCCGGATGACGGCGGAGATGTGGTAGCCCCCGCCGCCCAGCGCCAGCCAGCGCCCGGGGGAGAGCGCCCCGAGCTCCCGCACCAGCTGCGCGTACCCCTGCACCGTCAGCTGCAGGTGCGTGATGGGGTCCATGTGGTGCGTGTCGATGCCAAGCTGCGTCACCAGCACGTCCGGCCTGAAGGCCTGGACCAGGGGCGGGACCACCTCTCGAAAGGCCCATAGGTACGTGTCGTCGTCCGTGTACGGGAAGAGGGGTACGTTGACCGCGTATCCCTTGCCGGGGCCGGAGCCCGTCTCCTCGGTGAATCCCGTGCCGGGAAAGAGGTACCTGCCGGACTCGTGGAGCGAGATCGTGACGACCTGGTCGGAATCGTAGAAGGCGTGCTGGACGCCGTCCCCGTGATGGCAGTCGATGTCCACGTAGGCCACTCGCAACCCCGCGTGCACCAGGGCCCTGATGGCCATGACCGGGTCGTTGAAGACGCAGAAGCCGGATGCCCTGTTGGGCATGGCGTGGTGCAGGCCGCCCGAGAAGTTGGCCGCGGCGTCGACCTCGCCCCGTATCAGGAGCTCCGCCGCAGTCATGGACGCTCCGGAAGACCACAGGCACGCCTCGAACATCCCGGGGAAGATGGGGTTGTCGCCCGTCTCGGAGAATCCGAACCGCGCCGCCTCCTCAAGCCGCCGGCCCTGGCTGAAGGCGGCCACCGCGTCCACGTAGCCGTCGGCGTGGGAGGAGTGGACCTCCTCCAGGGTCGCCTGCCTGGGTGGAGTCAGGAGTGCGTTCTCGAGAGAAAACGCTTCGTAGGACTCCAGGAGCTCGTACGTGTGCCGCAGGCGCGCCGGGATCAGGGGGTGGTCGTCCCGCAGCACGAACGAAGTGAGCTCGTCGCCGTACACAAATGCCGCTCTTCTCATGGCGCTCTCTCCTCGATTCCGGCTAGCTCCGCCCTCATGTTGAGCAGGTGAGTCCCCGGCCAGTACACCCGCCGGCAAGAGGGACAGGTGGTGAATCTGTCCTGGCGCCGGAGCACGTAGGGAGGGACACGGTCAAGCACCGCCTCCCGGGACACGGGCTCCAGGACCGTGTTGCAGCGCAAGCACCGCGTGAACTGCCGCTCCTCCATGCGGAGTCCCAGGTCCAATACCACCTGCCGCAGCTGCGCCCGCACCCTGTCGTCCCGGACCAGCAGCGCCTTTAGATCGCCGCGCTGCACGACCCTGCGCTGGACGAGCCGGGCGTCCCGGGTCAGCAGGATGCGGCCCTCGGCCAGGCCCTTACGCACGAGACCGTCGTCATCCTCGCCGGGGCACGCAGCGGCGTCATACCCCAGGGCGCGCAGCCACTTGGCCAGTCCCGCCACGTTGACGTCCAGGAGAAATCGGGGTTCCACGGCGCCTGCCGAACAGCTCACGACGGCTGCGGGCGCGGACCGCTCCGCCGTGCCCGCCGCTCGAACTCCCTGAGCGCCTCCGTCTGGCGCTTGCCGATGGTCGCCCCCCATCTGCGTGACCTCGCCGTCCGCACGGCGCCGGCCGCGTCTCCGCCCTGTTGGATCAGCACGCAGCAGGCCAGGGTCACGCTGCGCCCGATGCCCCACTTGCAGTGGATGAGCACCTTGCTGTGCTCTGCCAGCCGCATCAGCACCCAGCCGGCGCCCGCGTCCAGCTGGGCCTGCGAGGGTGGTTGGCCGTCGCGCACGGGTAGGTGAAGGAAGCGGATGCCGTACTGCGCCAGGAGCGCCTCGTCGTCCTTTCCCTCCTCCCGCAGGTCCACCACTGCGCCGATCCCGAGGTGGGCCAGCCCCGGGAGATGCCGGGGATGCACCGTGCCGGAGACACAGAGCTCGGGCGTGACCCAGTCCAGGTCCGGGAGGCGCCGGCCTTGGGGGGAGAGGAGCTTGAACCATCGCACCGGGGTCCTTCGACTTGGCAAGTAGGGCGCCTCCTGGGAAGCGGGAGGGCAAGCCGACGGCTTGCGGTCCAACAGTGGACGATGGGGCGATTATAGCAAACGCGCCCTTGGCCGCGCCCACCCGTCAGGCATCGGGGGGGGGGGGTGGTGGGTGGTCTTGACGGATGTGGGGTGTGGGCATAGGATGAGGTGTGCTCACTGGCAGGGAAGTGGTGGTGGTGGGTCCTGGCGAGATGCGCTGGGGAGATGGGAGAGAGGCCGGTGGGGGTACGTTAACAAGAGAAGAGGGAACAAGAGCAAGCAGGTGGCCCTGATGTGGGGAAGGTGCAAAGGGCCCACGGGGGATGCCTAGGTGCCAAGAGCCGATGAAGGGCGCAGCAAGGCGGCGAAACGCCCGGGTGAGCGGTCTAGCGCGCGGAGCCCGGGGTGCCCGAATGGGGAAACCCGGTCCTGCTGAAGCGGGATCACGTCCGGGGTCGTGCCCGGACGAGGGAACCGGGGGAACTGAAACATCTCAGTACCCTGAGGAAGAGAAAGCAGACGCGATGCCCTGAGTAGCGGCGAGCGAACGGGGCAGAGCCCAAACCTGAGGGGCTTAGTGGCCTGGGGGCCTATGCCTTTTGGGGGTTGTGGGACGTGCAAGCGGGGGCCCCAGAGCCCCGCGGGAGTTGGCTGGTTGCTAGCCGAAGGACCCTGGAAGGGGCCGCCGTAGTGGGTGAGAGCCCCGTAGGCGAAAGGAGCTGGCCGAGCCTGACACGGACCCGAGTACCGCGGGGCACGAGGAACCCTGCGGGAAGCTGGGGGGACCACCCTCCAAGGCTAAATACTCTTGGCAACCGATAGTGAACCAGTACCGTGAGGGAAAGGTGCAAAGCACCCCGAAAGGGGGGTGAAAAGACCTGAAACCGTGGGCCTACAGACAGTCAGAGCTTTGGCGTAAGCTGGAGTGATGGCGTGCCTCTTGAAGAATGATCCGGGGAGTTTATGGGGGCGGCGAGGTTAAGGGACAGGAGTCCCGGAGCCGTAGGGAAACCGAGTCCGAATAGGGCGAGGAGTCGCTTCCAGGAGACCCGAAACCGAGCGATCTACCCGTGGCCAGGGTGAAGGTCCGTTAACCCGGACTGAAGGCCCGAACCCGTTGGCGGGGTAAAGCCATGGGATGAGTTGCGGGTAGCGGTGAAATGCCAATCGAGCTCGGAGATAGCTGGTTCTCCCCGAAATGTCTTGAGGGACAGCCCTGGACGTCGGTCCCGGGAGGTAGGGCACTGGATGGGTACGGGGGCGCGAGCCTACCAACCCCAACCAAACCACCAATGCCCGGAGACCAGATCCAGGAGTGAGACGGTGGGGGAGAAGCTCCATCGTCGAGAGGGCAACAGCCCAGACCGCCGGCTAAGGCCCCCAAGTGCGGACTCAGTGGGAAAGGATGTGGGATTCCCCAGACAGCCGGGAGGTTGGCTTAGAAGCAGCCACCCTTCAAAGAGTGCGTAATAGCTCACCGGTCGAGGGAACCCGTGCCGAAGATGTAACGGGGCTAAGTCCGTCGCCGAAGCCGCGGGATTTCGGGAGCTTGTTTCAAGTTCCCGGGATCGGTAGGGGAGCGTCCCCCGTGCAGTGAAGCTGGATGGTAATGTCCAGTGGAGGGCGGGGGAGTGAGAATCCCGGAATGAGTAGCGCCAACCCCGGTGGAAACCCGGGGCGCCGAAAGCCCAAGGATTCCTACGGAACGTTAAACGGCGTAGGGTCAGTCGGGACCTAAGCCGAAGCCGCAAGGCGTAGGCGATGGACAGCTGGTCAACATTCCAGCACCACCGCTCTTCTGATGAACGACGGGGGGACGGGGAAGGGAAGGCGGGGCATCCCCATCGGACATGGGGTGTCCGCCCCTGTAGGCCAGGTCACCAGCGGCAAATCCCTGGGGGCCGATAGGAGCTGAGGGGGGCGGGAACTCCGAGCTACGGCTCGGGGGACTCCGCTGTGCCCATACCTCCAAGAAAAGCCTCGTCGGGAGGGGGAGTGGTGCCCGTACCGCAAACCACCACAGGTGGGCAGGGGTAAGCACCCCAAGGCGTTCGAGAGAACCTCCGCTAAGGAACTCGGCAAAGGAGCCCCGTAACTTCGGGAAAAGGGGCGCCCGCAGCGGTGACGGAGCAAGCCTCCCGAGCGGCAGCGGGCCGCAGCGTAGCATCTCTGGCGACTGTTTACCTAAAACCTAGGTCTCTGCCAAGGGGAAACCCTAAGTATAGAGGCCGACGCCTGCCCAGTGCCGGAAGGTTAAGGGGACCGGTGAAGCCCTCGGGCGTAGCTGGGAACCGAAGCCCCGGTGAACGGCGGCCGTAACTCTAACGGTCCTAAGGTAGCGAAGTCCCTTGTCGGGTAAGTTCCGACCCGCATGAATGGCGGAACGACCGGAGAGCTGTCTCAGCGGAGGACTCGGTGAAATTGCAGGGCCTGTGTAGATGCGGGCAACCCGCGGCGGGACAAAAAGACCCCGTGGAGCTTTACTGCACCCTGGCACCGGACTGGGGTCCGGGATGTGTAGGATAGGTGGGAGGCGATGAACGTTCCGCGCCAGCGGGGCGGGAGCCACTGGTGAAATACCACCCTTCCCTGATTTTGGCCCTCACCGCGCAAACAGAGCGCGGGACGCTGCCAGGCGGGCAGTTTGACTGGGGCGGTCGCCTCCTAAAGAGTAACGGAGGCGCCCCAAGGTCCCCTCAGGACGGATGGAAATCGTCCGGCGCGTGCATTGGCAGAAGGGGGCTTGACTGTGAGGCCTACAAGCCGAGCAGGGACGAAAGTCGGGCAAAGTGATCCTACGGCACCGTGTGGACGGGCCGTGGCTTATCGGATAAAAGCTACCCCGGGGATAACAGGCTGATCTTGCCCAAGAGTTCCTATCGACGGCAAGGTTTGGCACCTCGATGTCGACTCATCCCATCCTGGGGCTGGAGAAGGTCCCAAGGGTCGGGCTGTTCGCCCGTTAAAGGGGTACGTGAGTTGGGTTCAGAACGTCGTGAGACAGTTCGGTCTCTATCTGCCGCGGGCGTAGGAGGCTTGCGGGGAGCCCTCCCTAGTACGAGAGGACCGGGAGGGACGGCCCGCTGGTGTGCCGGTGGTCCCGCCAGGGGCCCCGCCGGGTAGCCATGGCCGGTCGGGAGAAGCGCTGAAAGCATCTAAGCGCGAAGCCCACCCCAAGACCAGGCCTCCCATCCCTAGCGCAAGCGAAGGAGTAAGGCCGCAGGAAGACCACCTGCTCCGAGGACGGAGGTGGAAGGCGGGCAACCGCCGTAGCCGACCGTCCCTCATCGGCCGAGGCCTTCCCCATATCAGCGCCACCTGCTTGCAACTTGTAACTCTCTTCTTTCTTGTGCTACACTACAATGCGATAGTCCTCGGGTGACTAGCGCGGGGTGGACCCACCCGTTCCCATTCCGAACACGGAAGTGAAACGCCCCAGCGCCGACGATACTGCCTCCGCGAGGGGGTGGGAAAATAGGCCGTCGCCCGGGGGCTTTTCTTTTGCTCCCATCCGCCTCCCCTCGCGCCGTCGCGCGCTCGAGTCTCGCCGTACGCGCGCCGGCAGGCCCGTCATGCATGGAATCGAAGCTCGGCCCGCCATCACCGGCCACGACACCCCGCTCCCTTTTGCCCTAACTTCCCCCTTACACCCATTTACACCCGGGGGAAGTGGTACCTATAATGTTCATAGCTCCACGGAGGCAGGATGAAGCAATAGGATGGTTGCCCCCTACACATCAGACCAGCTCCCAGAAGCCCTGACCATGGAGCAGCTTTTAGAAGAAGCAGGTGACTGGAAGACCCTCAAAGCCGGAGAGACCGTCAAGGGCGAGGTGGTCCGTGCAGACGCGGAGGGCGTGCTCATCAGCTTCGGCGGCAAGTCGGAGGGGCGTGTCGCCCCGGAGGAGATGCGGAGCCTGAGCCCCGCAGCCCGCCAGGCGATCCAGATCGGCGATTCCATACGGGCATACGTGCTCCGCCCCGATACGGAAACCTCCCTGGCAGTCCTCTCCGTGGACATGGCCCGCAGCGAAGAGGGCTGGGAGGCCCTGGAGCGAGCATCCGAGTCCGGTGAGATCATGGCAGGCGCCGTCGTGGGCCAGAATCGCGGGGGGCTCTTGGTGGACATAGAGGGCGCCCAGGGGTTCGTGCCCATCTCCCATCTGGCTCCCGTCACGCGTCAGGCTGTTCAGGGCAGCGACGGCGCTGCCGGCCCCGGAGTGGAGGGCAGCGTGCTTCAGCTCAAGGTCTTGGAGTTGGACCGCGGCCGAAACCGCATCGTGCTCTCAGAGCGCCTTGCCTGGCAGGAGATCAAGCAGGAGCAGAAGGAACGACTTCTGCAGGAGCTCAAAGAGGGAGACGTTCGCTCCGGCCGCGTCTCGGGCATCAGCAGCTTCGGCGCCTTCGTTGACTTGGGCGGCGCGGACGGCCTCATCCACATCTCGGAGCTGGCGAATCACACGGTCGCAGCCGCGGAAGAGGTCGTTCAGGTAGGGGATGAGCTCCAGGTCTACGTGCTGAAGGTGGACCCGGAGAGCGGGCGCATCTCTCTGAGCCTGCGCCGGCTCCAGGCGGAACCGTGGGATACTGTCGCCGCGTCCTATCATGAGGGACAGATCGTCACCGGGACGGTGACCAACATCGCTCAATTTGGCGCCTTCGCCAAGTTGGAGGGAGACCTGGAAGGGCTGATCCACATATCTGAGCTGAGCGACAGGCGCGTCAACCACCCGCATGAGGTGGTCCATGAGGGCGATGTGCTCGAGCTCAAGATCGTGCGGATCGACCCTGAGCGCAAACGGCTGGGTCTGAGTCTGAGACAGGCGTCGGCGGAAAACTGGGGCGATTTCGCTCCCCAGCAATAGGCCTCGCAGGAGTCTAGCATGGCAAGCAGATTCGAGAAGTTCTCCGAAAGAGCCCGCCGGGTCCTCTCCCTGGCACAGGAAGAGGCTATCCGTTTCAACCATAACTACATTGGAACGGAGCATATCCTCTTGGGCCTCGTGCGCGAGACCGAAGGGGTGGCCGCGCGGGTGCTGGCCAACCTGAGCGTGGACCTCAACAAGGTCCGCTCTGCGGTGGAGTTCATCATCGGACGGGGCGAACGCCCCGTGTCCGGCGAGAACATCGGCCTGACCCCGCGGGCCAAAAAGGTCATCGAGCTGGCCGTGGACGAGGCCCGCCGCATGAACCACCACTACATTGGCACGGAACACCTCCTCATTGGCGTCATGCGTGAGGGCGAGGGCGTTGCGGCGGGCGTGCTGGAGAGCCTGGGCGTCAGCCTGGACAAGATCCGCGCCGAGGCCCAGCGCATCCTCAGCCAGAGCGTGACCCCCAGCAGCCACTCCGGCAGCGGCCGCTCCTCGACCCGCACCCCCACCCTCGACCAGCTCGGCGTCGACCTCACCGCCCTGGCCCGCGCCAGCAAGCTGGACCCCGTATGGGGCCGCCAGAAGGAGAGCCAGCGCGTGGTCCAGATCCTCTCCCGCCGGACCAAGAACAACCCCGTGCTCATCGGTGAGCCGGGAGTGGGCAAGACGGCCATCGTGGAAGCCCTGGCGCAGCGCATCATCGCCGGGGACGTGCCGGAGACCCTCCAGGGCAAGCGGCTCGTCACCCTGGACATGGGCGCCCTGGTTGCCGGGACCAAGTACCGCGGGGAGTTCGAAGAGCGCCTGAAGAAGGTCCTGGAGGAGATCAAGAGCTCCGGCAACTGCGTCCTGTTCATCGATGAGATGCACACCATGGTCGGCGCCGGCGCCGCCGAGGGCGCCGTGGATGCCGCCAACATCCTCAAGCCATCCCTGGCGCGCGGCGAGATGCAGACCATCGGCGCGACCACCATGGACGACTACCGCAAGTACGTGGAGCGGGACCCCGCCCTGGAAAGGCGCTTCCAGCCCGTCCTGGTGGAAGAGCCCACGATTGAAGACACCATGGAGATCCTCCGCCACGTCAAGGTCCGCTATGAAGAGCATCACAAGCTGACCATCAGCGACGAGGCCCTCACCGCCGCCGCCAAGCTCGCGGCCCGGTTCATCCCGGACCGCTTCCTCCCGGACAAGGCCATCGACCTCATGGATGAGGCCGCCTCCCGCGTCCGAATCAGCTTCACTTCCACCCCCCTGTCTGTCAAGGAAGCCATGCAGGTGCTCCAGAGCGTACGCAAGGAGAAGGACGAAGCCATCTCCGGCCAGCAGTACGAGTTCGCCGCCGAGCTCCGGGAGCGCGAGGAGAAGCTCACCGCGCGCCTGGAAACCCTGGAGCAGGAGGTCGGGGAAGAGCGGGCCGATCGCCCGGTCGTCATGGCGGATGACATTGCGGAAGTCGTCTCCATGTGGACCGGGATCCACGTCGAGCGCCTCCAGGTAGAGGAGACCCAGCGGCTCCTCCACATGGAAGACAACGTGCACCGGCGCATCATTGGCCAGGACGAGGCCATCGTCAACGTGGCCAAGGCTGTCCGCCGCGCCCGCGCAGGCATCAAGGACCCGCGCCGGCCCGTCGGCGTCTTCATCTTCCTCGGTCCCACCGGCGTCGGCAAGACGGAGTTGGCGCGCGCCCTGGCTGAGTTCATGTTCGGCTCCGACGAGGCTATGAACCGGCTCGATATGTCCGAGTTCATGGAGCGCCACACCGTCGCCCGCTTGGTGGGCGCTCCCCCAGGCTACGTGGGCTACGACGAGGGCGGTCAGCTCACCGAGGCTGTCCGCCGCAAGCCCCACTGCGTCATCCTCTTGGACGAGATCGAGAAGGCCCACCCGGACGTCTTCAACATCCTGCTGCAGATCTTCGACGACGGTCACCTGACCGACGCCAAGGGCCGCAGGGTGGACTTCCGCAACGCCGTCGTCATCATGACCAGCAACCTGGGGTCCGACCTGATCAAGCGCAACACCTCCCTCGGCTTCTCCCATATCCAGGACGAGGATTCCCTCAAGGACGCAGGCGAGGCCTACGAGCGCATGAAGGGCAAGGTGCTGGACGAGGTCAAGCGCTTCTTCCGGCCCGAGTTCCTGAACCGCATCGACGCCACCGTCGTCTTCCACGCCCTCAACAGGGCGCACATAGTCAACATAGTTGACCTCATGCTCAAGTCCGTGGGAGAGCAGGTCAACGAGCAGGGCATGCAGATGGAGGTCACCCAGAAGGCCCGGGAGTTGCTGGCGGAGAAGGGGTTCGACCCGGACTTCGGCGCCAGGCCCCTGCGCAGGGTCATCCAGAACCTGGTGGAGGACCCGCTGTCAGAGGACATCCTCAAGGGCAAGTACCACGAGGGCGACACCGTCGTCATCGACATCGACGAGGACGGGAACATCGGCATACATCCGCCCGTGGCCGCGGTTACATCCTAGCCTGCGTTCACCAAGAGCACGTTGAGGAGAGGCGCCCGGCCCGGGCGCCTCTCCTCTTCTTGTCAGGCGGCGTCCCTGGGTCCGCTTCGCCGTCGATCCTCCCTCCGGGCCGTGCCGGGCACACGGGGCGGAGCGCCGGGCGGTGGTACAATGGCCGCAACCCGAAAGCAGAGGACCCCCTTGGCCCCACGCGGACCTGACCACTTCTTCTGCACCGAGTGCGGTTCGGAAAGCCTCCGTTGGATGGGCTTTTGCCCCGCATGCGGCGCCCAGAAACCCTTGGCAAACGCCCCACCCCCAGTGCCGGCGCCGATGGGCTGGCTGGCCCGCGCCGCAATGGAGCCCCAGGAGCTCTCCAAAGTCTCTCTCGACGACGTTCCCCGCATCCTGCTGCCCTACCAGGAGCTGAACCGCGTGCTCGGCGGCGGCCTGGTCCCCGGCTCCGTGCTGCTCATGGCCGGCGACCCCGGCATCGGCAAGTCCACCCTCCTGCTGCAGGTGGCAGAGGCGCTGGCGCGGGTCCCCGGCCCCCCGGGGAGCGGGAACGGCTCTTCCCGCGTCCTCTACATCTCCGGCGAGGAGTCGGCCCCCCAGATCCGCATGCGCGCCGGCCGCCTCGGGATTCCCGGAGACGGCGTCTACCTCCTGGGCGAGACCAGCCTGCAGGGCATGCTGCGTTGGATGGAAGAGACGGCCCCCAACGCAGTCATCGTCGACTCCATACAGACTGTGGCCAGCGATGACGTGTCGTCGGCGCCCGGCAGTGTGGCCCAAGTCCGGGAGTGCGCCCGCGTCCTCATGGGGTGGGCCAAGGCCCACCAGACGCCCCTGTTCATGGCGGGCCACGTCACCAAGGAGGGCGACGTGGCTGGACCTCGCGTGCTGGAGCACATGGTGGACGTGGTGCTCTCCCTGGAGGGAGAGTCTCTCGGCGCCCTTCGCATCCTCCGCAGCACCAAGAACCGCTTCGGCTCCACCAATGACGTCGCCATCTTCCAGATGGAGCAGACCGGGATGAAGGAGGTGGCGGACCCGTCCCAGGCCCTCATGTCCCGACGCCAGGGCGCCCTGGTCGGCTCCACAGTGGTGGCCACCCTGGAGGGCAGCCGGCCCCTGCTCGTCGAGATACAGGCGTTGACCGTCCCAACGCACAGCCCCGTGCCGCGCCGCGTGGTCAGCGGCCTGGACGGTACGCGCCTGGTCATGCTGGCCGCCGTGCTGGACCGGCGCGTGGGGTTGCCCCTGGGCGGCCAGGACATTATCGTTAACGTCGCCGGCGGCCTCCGCGTCGGCGAGCCCGCCGCCGACCTGGGCATCGCCCTGGCCGTTGCCTCCAGCTTCCGGGGAGTACCGCTCCCGGAGGATGCCGTCGTGCTGGGCGAAGTCGGTCTCGGCGGCGAGCTGCGTCCGGTGTCCCAGAGAGAGCGTAGGCTCCAGGAGGCCGCCCGTCTGGGCCTGAGGAGGGCCATCGTGCCGCGGGGCGGCGACGAGCCCCTGGCAGGGGCGGGCATGCACGTGCAGGAGGTGGCGACGCTGGCCGAAGCCGTCGACGCCGCCCTCCCCGGCGCGCGCCGTCCCAGAAGCGCCAGGACCAATCCGGTACTGGCGGAGGAGCGACTGTGACCGTGGACGACCTGCACGCCAGGCAAGAGCAGCTGGCCCAGTTGCTGCTCGAAATGGGCTCCGTCGTTGTGGCCTACTCCGGCGGCGTCGACAGCACCTTCCTCGCCGTCACGGCCCACGACACTCTGGGCGACCGCGCCCTGGCCGTAACCGCCGTCTCGCCCTCCCTGGCGCCCTGGGAGCTGGAAGAGGCGAAGGAGCTGGCAGGGAAGTTCGGCTTCCGGCACCGGACCATCGAGACCCAGGAGGTGGAGGACCCCAGCTACGCCGCCAATGGCGCCAGGCGCTGCTACTTCTGCAAGGTGGAGCTCTACACGCACCTCCGCAGGATCCAAGACCAGGAGGGGTATGCCTGGATCGCCAGCGGCACGAACACCGACGACTTGGGAGACTTTCGCCCCGGCCTCACCGCCGGCAAGGAGCGCGGGGTCCGCAGCCCAATGGTGGAGGCGGGTCTGGACAAGGCCGCCGTGCGGGAGCTCTCCCGCCTCCGCGGCCTCCCCACCTGGGACAAGCCCGCCCAGGCGTGCCTCTCCTCGCGGGTGCCCTACGGCACGCAGGTGACCGTCGAAGAGCTGAAGCGCATCGCCCGGGCCGAGGCCGTCCTGCGCGCCCAGGGATTCCGCCACGTCCGCGTCCGCAGCCACGACACCATCGCACGCATCGAGGTCGGCCCCGACGATCTGGCCCGCTTCCTAGAGGAACCCGTCAGGGACCAGGTCGTTCAGGGCGTTCGCGAGGCCGGCTACCTCTACGTCACCCTGGACCTGATGGGCTATCAGACGGGCAGTCTCAACGCCGGCCTGCGCCGCAGGGGCTGATCCGCCGGCGGTCTCTCCAGCGCCAGTCTGCGCGTCCGCGTTTGGCTCGCGGGCGCAGGTTGCCATCGGACCCTCATTCGGGAGTGCCCATTAGGGCCTGAAACCATGCGCGTCGGATACCTGAACATCATCGGCGGCGCCAGCGGCGACATGCTGCTGGCCGCCCTGTTGGACGCCGGGCTCCCCCTCCAAGCCCTGGAGGCCGAGCTGGCCAAGCTCGGCGTGTCGGGCTACCGTCTGGTTCCCCAACCGGCGGTGCGGCGCGGGCTCCACGGCACGCACCTGCGCGTGGAGATAGACGACGCCGGCGCCGGGCGCAGGTCTTGGAGCGACTTCAAGGCCATTGTTGACAGCAGCGGTCTGCCCTCTGACGTGCGAGAGGAGGCGCAGGCCGTCTTCGCCCGTTTGGAAGAGGCGGAGCGCCGCGCCCATCGCGTCGGCGCCGCCGACCCCTCCCATCCCCTAGACGAGCTGGGTACTGTGGACACCCTCGTGGACGTTGTGGGCGTGGTCGCGGGCGTGCGCCTCCTGGGGATCGAGAGGCTGTACTCCTCGCCGCTGCCAACGGGTTCCGGGATAGCGCGGTCGGCCCACGGCCCGCTGCCCGCGGCCTCTCCGGCTACGATGGAGATCATCGCCGGCGCCCGCGCCCCCGTGGCCGCGCCCGCTCCGGGCGTCTCCGGTGAGCTCGTGACCCCCACCGGCGCCGCCCTCATCACCACCCTCTCCCGGTTTCAGCCGCCCACCATGAACCTGGAGCGCGTCGGGTACGGGTTGGGCACACGGGACCCGGAGCAGCTTCCCAACGCCCTGGCCCTGTGGGTCGGCGAGGCGCAGACGGAGGGACCGGCGGTGGGCCCCGTGCTGCTGGAGACCAACATCGACGACATGACCCCCGTCCTCTTCGGCTACGTCCAGGAGCGGCTCTTTGCCCTGGGCGCCCTGGACGTGTGGTTCACCTCCATCCAGATGAAGAAGAACCGGCCCGGTGTCCTCATCAGCGCCCTGGTCCCCCCGGACCTGGAGTCCGCCGCCGTGGCCCTGCTCCTCCGTGAGACCTCCACCCTGGGCATCCGCCGCCGCGCCGTCCAGCGCTACGAGGCGGCTCGGGACATCCGGGACGTGGAGACCAGCCTGGGGACTCTGCCCGTCAAGGTGAAGTACCTGGAGGGTACCCCCGTGGCCGTCTCCCCGGAGTTCGAGGCGTGCCGCCTCGTGGCCCTGGATATGGGGTTGCCCTTGGCCGAGGTCCTTCGCCGGGTGGAGCAGGAGGCCCGCTTGCAGCTGCTTGGCAGGCCGGAATGATGGCCCCCCGCCGCCGCTACCCCTCCCCGCCCCCGCGCGACCGCCGCCGTCCGCCCCCCGCCTGCGATGCCGGGACCGAGGACCGCGGGTCCACCACCAGGAACATCAGGACCATGCCCGCAAGGTAGGAGAACCCCAGCACCGAGAAGGCGGTGGGGAACCCCAGGTTCTGCATCATGTAGCCGGTCAGGGGCCCCCAGATGGGCACCGAGATGAACCCCAGGAAGTAGAACACGCTGAAGGCGGCGTCCAGCTCGTCGTCCGCCACGGAGTCCGCGACCAGGGCCTGGGTCAACGTCATCCTGGAGTGCGTGAACACCCCGTACACGCCAAAGCTCACGAAGAGCATGGGAAGCGACGGGCCTTGGGACGCAATCCACCACGTCCCCACCGCGGAGAGCAGCAGCGATACCTGGATCACCCGCTTGCGGGAGACCCGGTCTGAGATCCAACCGAAGGCCAGGGGGCCCGCCATGCCGCCCACCTGCTGCGCCATCTTGACCCAGGCGGCCATCGTGAGCGTCAGTCCCAGGTCGTTGACGAAGTGGGGGATCAGGTAGGTGTCGTTCACCCCGCCGCCGCGGCCCGCCGCTCCCACCATCATCACCATTGCCACGATGACGATGTTGCGGTTGCCCAGGACCCGCTTGTAGTTGGCCATGCCCTGGGCCAGGGCGCCCCGCTTCCCCCGGGAGGCGCTCTCCGTCGACGTCACCCGCTTCCCCAGGAACAGGTACGCCAGCCCCACCAGTATGCTGAGCCCGGCGACAAGGTGGAACACCTGCCTCCACCCGACAACGTAGAGCAGGTACGCCGCCAGCAGGGGCGCCACAAAGCTCCCGACCCCGGAAATGCTGCTGTTCAGGGCCAGGATCGTGCCCCGGTTCCTCGGGAAGTACCCTGCCAGGAGGCTGGAGCCGATGGGGTGCTGGGCGCTCGACCCCGTCGCGGACACCCCACGAGCCACCACAAAGGTGAAGAAGGAGTTCGCGAAGCCCGACAGCATGACGCCCGTGCCCAGCACCATGTTGCCGAAGGCGAGGATGTACGTCCGGCGGAGAAACGGCGCAAGAAACCCGTACAGTCCCTGCGTCCCGCTGTTGAGCACGTTACGAACGGCGGTGAGCAAGCCCAGGTGGAAGTAGTTGAGGCCCAGGTCGCTCATGATGGGCACGTAGAGCACGGAGACCATGCTGTTCTGAAAGTGGTTGACCGCGTGGGACACGTTGGTGAGCCACAGGATCAGATTGCGCTCGAAACGCGTCCCTACCTCGCCATCGCCGCCGGCTGCCCTCCTTGGGGGAGCCGTGTCCGTCGGACTGTCCATAACCTCAACTCTCCTTGGAGCCGCCTGCGTGGGGGCGCTCCCTCGGCCGGGCCAAAGGGGCTCTCTCCTGCCGAGCTGCCGCCGCGAGCCCCCGGCGCCCAGCGGAGTCTATCACCGTGGTGTCCCGAAGTGAACACACTCAGACCGGGTGTGTCATTGTTCAATGATTTGGTCAGTGGGTAACTGGTCAATGAAAATGTCAGTCTATGAAAGGACTGACGTTGACTACCAGAGAGCAAGCCCGGATACAGGTGTTGAACGGTGTGATCGAGCGGAAGGTGTTGATGGCTGAGGCGGCCGAACTGATGAGGGTGAGCGAGCGCCACGCGTGGCGACTGCTGGCGGCGTATCGAAAGGAGGGAGCTGCCGGGGTGGCTCACGGAAACAGGGGCAGACGGCCGTCGACCGCCACAAGCCCGGAGACGCAGGAACAGGTGACGGCGCTAGCCAAGGGCCGCTACGCCGGCTTCAACCACTCGCATCTGACCGAGCTGTTGGCCGAGCGGGAGGGCGTCGATCTGTCCCGCTCCACCGTCCGGCGGGTGCTGCTGGCGGGCGGTGTTCGGAGTCCCCGCCGCCGCCGAGCGCGCAAGCGCTATCTGCGCAGGGAGCGCTACCCCCAGGAGGGGATGCTGCTGCAGATCGACGGGAGCAGGCACGACTGGTTGGAGGGTCGGGGACCCCGCCTGACGCTCATCGGGGCCGTGGACGACGCCACGGGGACGGTCCCCTTCGCCCTATTCAGAGAACAGGAGGACGCCCACGGCTACTTGCTCATGCTCAAGGAGATCATCGACCGCCGCGGCGTGCCGATGGCCCTCTATAGCGATCGGCATAGCATCTTCCAGCGCTCGCCCCGGGAGTCGGAGAGCCGGGACGAGCAGCTTCGGGGCCGGCGCGAGCCCACGCAGTTCGCCCGGGCGCTCGAGGAGTTGGGCATCGAGCTCATCATGGCCCATACACCCCAGGCGAAGGGTCGCGTGGAGCGCGCGTGGGACACCTTCCAGGACCGCCTGGTCTCGGAGATGCGCCTCGCGGGCGCGGCGACCATCGAGGAGGCCAACCGGATGCTCGGGGACTTCCTGCCGCGATACGATCGGCAGTTCGGCGTGGCGCCGGCCCAGCGGGAACCGGCCTATCGCCCACTGCCGCCGGGCGTCTCCCTTGATGCGGTCCGGTGCTTCAAGTACCTACGCACCGTGGCCAACGACCACACCATCCACTTCAACGGCGCCGCGCTGCAGGCGCTCCCCGATGGGCGCAGGACCAGCTACGCTCGGACCCGCGTCGAAGTCCAAGAGCGGCTGGACGGCAGCATCGTGGTCGTCCACCAGGGCAGGACCGTGGCCACAGCGCCGGCCCCCGCCGGGCCCGTCGCGCTCAGGGCCCGCACCGGCCGCCGCTCCAACGGTCAGCTGCCAGCCGACTCGCCAGCCCGACCTGCCCGTGACGGTCACCGCGCACCGGCAACTGCTCCCCGTCCCCCGGCGAAGACCACGGCCCGCATCCCCACCAAGCCAGCGCCCAACCACCCCTGGAGGAGAGCGCTACTGACATAATCATTGAACAACAACCCTGACAGAATCACTGGACAACGACACACACTCAGACCGGGGCTCTCTCCGCACGGTCCGGTTGGGGAGCCCCCAGCTTCGGCATCCTTGACCGTGCCCAGGCGACGCCCATATAGTCCCTGTATCCTGCCCGCATGACCAGAGGAACCAGGATGAAGGCGTGACCCTCTTCCTTACCACCATGCTCCGGCGGACGGTCGGCGCACTGCGCGACCTTGCGCCCATCGTCATCGTCATCGTCTTCTTCCAGGTCGTGGTGCTTCGGCAGCCCTTCCCGGACCTGTTGAATGTCGTCGTGGGTCTGGTCTGTGTGATCGGCGGGCTCACGCTATTCATCCAGGGACTCGAAAGCGGCCTCTTTCCCCTTGGCGACGCCCTTGCACAGGGCTTCGCCCGAAGAGGCAGCGCAGCCGCGCTCCTGGCCTTCGCCTTCTGCCTCGGTTTCGGCACCACGGTCGCCGAGCCGGCGCTCATCGCCATCACGGCCGAGGCTGCGGATGTTGCAGCGGAGTCCAGCGTCATCGCCGACCACGACGACGCGCGGAGCGACTACGCCTTCGCCCTGCGCATGGTCGTGGCCGTCTCCGTGGGCGCGGCCATCGTGCTGGGCGTGATGCGCATCCTGAAGGGTTGGCCCATCCACTACCTGATGATCGGGGGCTATCTCATCGTCGCGGTCATCACCGTCTTTGCACCCGAGGAGATCATCGGTGTAGCCTACGACTTGGGGGGTGTCACGACCAGCACCATCACCGTGCCGCTCGTTACAGCCCTGGGCGTGGGCCTCGCCACGTCCATCCGAGGGCGCAACCCGATGATCGACGGCTTCGGACTCATCGCCTTTGCCAGCCTGATGCCCATGATCTTCGTCCTCGCCTACGGCTTGGTGGTCTGATGCTCGCGTTCCTGGACCCTTTCACCAGCGCCCTCCTCTCCACCGCCCTCGACGTGGCGCCCATCGTCATAATCCTTGTCCTGTTTCAGGTCGCCGTCCTGCGCAGAAAGCTGCCCAACCTGCGCGGCATCGCTGTCGGGTCCGTCTTCGTGCTTCTGGGGCTCACGCTGTTTCTCATCGGACTGGAGTGGGCCCTCTTCCCCATCGGTGAGACCATGGCGCGCCAGCTGACCTCGGCCAGCATCATCGGCGCTGGGAGTCCGGCCAGTGTCGTCGTGTGGCACGACTACACGCTCGTCTACGCCTTTGGCGCGGCCATCGGCTTCGCGACCACCATCGCCGAGCCCTCGCTCATCGCCGTAGCCTTGAAGGCGGAGGAGGTCTCCGGCGGCGCTGTCCGCGCCTGGGGCCTGCGGCTTGCCGTGGCCTTCGGCGTGGCCGTGGGCGTTTCGCTCGGCTGCTTCCGCATCGTCACGGGCACGCCGTTGCCGTGGTTCATCATCGCCGCCTATGCCGTCGTGATCGTGCAGACCTTCCGGGCCGCCAGGATCATCGTGCCCCTGGCGTATGACAGCGGGGGCGTCACTACCTCGACGGTCACCGTGCCCGTCGTCGCGGCGCTGGGCCTTGGGCTCGCGGCCAGCGTCCCCGGCCGCAGCCCGCTGATAGACGGTTTTGGGCTCATTGCCTTTGCCAGCGTCTTTCCCATCATGTCCGTGCTGGCGTACGCCATCGCCGCCGCATGGATCGGTCGCAGGCGGAACTCCAAGCGCCCCGAGGAGGCTTAAGCCATGAGAATGAAGCTGATTGTGGCTCTGGTCAGCGACGAGAAGACCAACTTGGTCGTCGATGCCGCCCGGGCCGCCGGCGCCACGGGCGCCACCATCATCACCGCCGTGCGCGGAGAGGGCCTGAAGCCCGGGAAGACGTTCTTTGGCCTGGACCTGGAGGCCCAGCGAGACGTCGTCTTCTTCCTGGTGACCGACGCCCAGGCGCGGCATATCCTGGAGCATATCCGGGACGTGGCGCACATTGACGTGGAACCGGGCGCAGGCGTCGTGTTCCAGTTAGCCATCGAGGACGTTGTGGGCCTCGCCACGCAGATGCCCACCCTATTGCAAGAAACGGGAGGTGAGATATGACCGGGAGAAGGCTTATCCGCGTCGGCGACTTCATGTTTTCCGAGCTGCACAGGGTTGAAGGGCTCGCGACCGTTGCAGAGGCTATGGCGCTCATGAAGCAGCATGGCGTCAGCTCCCTCGCCGTCAACCGGCGCGACGAAGACGACGAGTTCGGCATCGTCGTGGTATCCGACATCGCCCGCGAAGTCATCGCCAAGAACCGCGCCCCGGAGCGCGTTCACGTCTACGAGATCATGTCGAAGCCCGTCCTGACCCTGCCCGCTGACATGCAGGCCCGCTACGCCGTGCGTCTCCTCGTGCGCTTCGATGTCTCCCGCGCCGTCGTCGTGGACCACGAGCGCCGCCCCCTCGGCATCGTCAACCTCCGCGACCTCGTCCTGGGGCACGTCCCGGAGTGACCGTTGCGAGCTGTGCCGCCGGTCCCGCGCCCAAAGGATAGAGCCAGGCGCGGCGGTCCCGGGGCACGCGGGCCTTTGCATAACCGTCATTCCCGCACCCACCCGCCGTCATTCCCGCGAAAGCGGGAATCCAGGGGAGGGGCCGCAGGTTGGCGGGAGCTGCCTCACTTTCACGACCTCGCCCTCCACGGGGAGTTACGCAAGGGTCCCGGGGTACGCGGGCGCCGCCTCAGGCGGCCTTGCCTGCCCCGGCCCTGGCGGGCTCCTCGATGAAGTGCATGAGCGCCATGGCGATGAGGTAGGAAAACCCCAGCACGGAGAAGGCGATGGGGAACCCCAGGCGCTCCATCATGAAGCCCGTCAGCAGAGACCAGATGGGGCCGGATACGAACCCGATGGTATAGAAGATGCTGAAGGCCGCGTCCAGGTCCTCGCTGGGCAGGGAGTCGGCCACCAGGGCTTGGGTCAGCGGGAGCCGGGCGTTGGTCACCGTTCCGTAGATCAGCAGGCAGAGAAACAGCATGGGTATGTACGCGCCCTGGAACGCCAGCCACCACGTCCCCAGCGCCGAGAGGAACAGCGAGACCTGGATGATCCCCTTGCGCGAGACCCTGTCGGACAGCCAGCCGAAGCCCAGGGGGCCTATGATGCCGCCCACCTGCATCACCGACAGCGCCAGCGCCACCATCGGCGTTACGGAGAGCCCCAGGTTGTAGTGCAGGTGAGGGCCCAGGTACGTCATGTTTACCCCGGCCCCCCGTCCCGCGGCCCCGGACATCATCACCAGTGAGATTACGATCATGTTCCGGTTGTGCAGGACCCGAAGGTAGC
This sequence comes from Dehalococcoidia bacterium, assembly GCA_965247615.1. Classification (GTDB taxonomy): domain Bacteria; phylum Chloroflexota; class Dehalococcoidia; order Lucifugimonadales; family UBA1127. Next base: position 671,460 of record OZ252022.1, read on the forward strand.
TCGCCTTCCCCTGCGCCAGCTTGGCCCTGCCGGACCGGGGCGCATCCAGGATGGCCGGCCCGCGGCCGCGGAAGAAGAAGTACGCAACGCCCATGGCAGCGCTGAGCACCGCCACAATGTAGAAGATCTGCCGCCAGTCCAGGAACAGCAGCAACACCCCCGCCAGCAGCGGCGCCAGGAAGCTCCCGACGAAGGACACGCTGTTGTTCAGCGCCAGGACTGTGCCGCGGTTCTTCGGAAAGTACTCCACCAGCAGGCTGGAGCCCACCGGGTGCTGGGCGCTGGAGCCCGCCGCGGCGATGCTCCGCGACGCGAGAAAGCCCGTGAACGACCCCGACATCGCGGCCACCAGCGTGCCGACCCCCTGGACTATGCTGCCCAGGCCCAGAAGGTGCGTGCGCCGCACGAAGGGCGTGACGAATCCGTAGATGCCCTGGGTGGCGCTCCCCAGCATGCTCCGTGCCGCGCTCAGAATCCCCAGCTGCGCGTACCCGAACCCCAGGTCCGACATGATCAGCGGATAGAGAACGGACACCACCTGGTTCTGGAAGTGGTTCAGGGCGTGGGAGCTGTTGTTGATCCAGAGGATGAGGGTACGCTCCAAGCGTACCTTGGAATCGTCCCCATCCGCCTCTGACTCAGTTGCGGTTCGAGTGCCCTTGAAGAATCTCAAAGAGACCCTTCGGACCAGGGTTGCCCCGAGGGGCCCTCGATGTCCCGGCCCGCCGCGGCGCAGACCCGCGCCGGCATTGGGTACCCGCGTGGACGGCCTCTCGGCTTCTTCTGCCTGGGCCGCTTCGAGTTGGGCATTTCCCCTCCTTCACCCTTGCTAGGAACGTTCCCACCCGGTCATGGTTGGGCGAGCGAGCATGTCGCCGGTCGACGAGCTATAGGCTTCGTAGAAAGCGAAGCTGTGGCTAAAGGGGTGAGACCGGTACTTTGATGCGATGGCCTCTCTGATGGCTGTCTTGTCTGCATCTGACATCCGGCATCCGAAGATAATACCTTTGAGGGCTTCGATGGGGTATTGGATTGTGCGGGCCTCCGGTGAGTCTACGTCCGGCGTCCTGTCTGATGGGAGGACGGAAGGAAAGAAATTGTACAGGCGCACTTCTTGTTCTTGCTCCCATTGCTTGTGCTTGAAAAGGATGTGTTGTTTCGTCTTTGCGTGATGCTTTAGGAGTACTTCCAATGTTTCGTCAGATGACGAGCCGGGTCCAATTTTGCGCTTGCTTGATATGTCGCCTTTATCCATCAGGCTGTTATAGGAGGCTTTGGTTATGTACAGGAGCTCGTCGAAGAAGTTGACATCCATTTTATTTTCCCCATAGGAGACATCGCCCCACTCAACATTGACCTGTGTATTTCTGACGGTTCCATAATCATAATATGGAATGGCTTTTACACCCTTGACTAATTGGGCTTTATTGAATATCAAACATGCTCCTCTGTGGCTGTCTGCGTAAAGTGCCCACAAAAGTGGGTTTTTGAAGTCTTTGGTGAAGCAGGCTGCTACCCAATACCTGTACACGAGTGATTCCATCATGCGTATGAACTCAACTGGGGCTGTCTTCAAGAAGTCCGGTGACCTAAGGAATAGTCTCGCGCGGTCAGGGTCCGCACTCTCTTTGCGAGAGTACAAGTCATTGAGCATATGGTCTATTATGGCTGTGCTTATGTGGCGAAGAGCAATCTCCATGTCCCACGAGTCAGGAGGATGTGCCATCTTTAGTAAGTTTACTAGTGCTTTTCGCCTAGATTCGGCTGACGTTTTCATAAGGCTGTCTATCAAATTAGGAAGAACGCCAGGTGGCAGTCTATCAACTATGGATGTGACTCTGGTGTATCCGAAACCATCCGGTAATCTTAGTGTTGACGCTCCTGCGCCTCTTATACTGGAGAAATAGTCATAGATAAATGATTCGGCGATAGACTTGATGAAGCAGTCCAACAGGTTGGATAAAGCAATGTCATCGCCTCCATATAAGACATGTTTTGTGTCTTCTGACGGGTCGTTCATCTGTTGCGCCAGGGCTAGGTAGATGGTCTGCCGTGGCAACTCATTGTGAACACCCAAGAGCGCTTCAACGGAGCGAAAGCGATAGACTTCGTTTTGATTGTCCGGCATACCTACCGCACCCTATCCCGCTTGAGCGCTGCCAGGAGCTCCTCCTGTGTCCCTGCGCCCTTTGTACTGTTGCAGGCGCCGCAGAGCAGTTGAAGATTGTCCAGGTGATCGGTGCCGCCCCTTGCCCGGGAAACGATGTGGTCGATGGTGAGGTTGCGGATTTGGAAGAACCCCCTGCACCCCGCGCAGTACCCTTCCTGCTGGCCGAATGACGTGGAGGTTATCGCCGGTCCACAGGGTGCGGTTCTTGAAGTTGGGCTTAGCCATAGCTTAGAGCAACCCTGGGGTGCCGGTGTTCCCAGGGCCTATAAGGTCTGCGTATCGCAGGCGCTTCCCGCCGGCGCTCCGCTATGACCCGCCGCCGCCTCGGCCTCTCCCAGCGCCCTGGCCCATGGTGGGAAGCAGGAACGCCATCACGGCGCCGATGGCGTAGAACACGGTGGCGTACCAGAACACCAGGCCAAAGTTGTCATCTGAGAAGTCGATGATGCCCCCCAGCAAGATGGGCGACACCGCGCCGAAAATGGCGTTCACCCCCCAATAGAGCCCCATGACGCTGCCCTCCAGCCGATGCCGGTCCGCCAGGTCCAGGGCCCCCGCCTGGGTCAGCGCGTTCACGGAGAACATCACGGTCCCCATCAGCCCTGCCAGAATCATCAGCCCAATGCCGCGCTCCACCACGATGACCAGGGCCGTCAGCACCGTCGAAATGATCATCACGACGAGGATCACCGGCTTGCGGCCCAGTTTGTCTGACAACCGGCCGAGGGCGGGCCCCGTGAAGATGGCCAGCAGTGTCAGCAACATGAAGTGAACGCTGACCATGAAGGGATTCAGTCCCAGCGTCTCCTTCAGGTAGAAGGGGAAGAACACGATGAGCGCACGGTCGCCGATGCCGCGCACGCCCGCTACCATCAGCAGCGATACCAGCCCGCGCTCCCGGAGCAGCTTGCCGAAGTCGCCGATCTGGGCGCCGAACCCGCGCTCCTTCCCCTCCGCCGTCTGCACCTTCGGACCGCCCACGTTCCAGAGGTAGGCCCACAGCGGCAGCGCGATGGCCAGCGTGAGGAACGTCGCCCCCTGAAGCACCGTCTGCCACGAAGTGATGAGCAGCAGCGCGCCGACGATGGGCAGGGCGATGGTATCGCCCACAGTGCCGCTGGAGCGGTGGAGCGAGATGACCGTGCCGCGCCGCTCCGGGAAACGCTGGGACAGGACGCTGGCCGCCGGCGGGTGCCAGAAGGACCCCATGGCGGAGGCAAACCCCAGGGCCAGCAGCAGGAACACGTAGGCCGCCGGGCTCCCCGTGGGTACGACACCCGCCACCAGGTACCCCAGGGCCATGAGCACCAGGCTGGCCCCCAGGAAGTGACCCCGCAGGTGCTGGTACCTGTCGGTGACGACGCCGCCGCCAATGCTGGCGACGCCTCCGCCGGCCCGCCGGATCGTCTCGATCAGACCTGCCTGAATCGTGGCGAGGCCCAGCGTCGACGACAGGTAGGGGAGGATCAGCAGGAACCCCTGCCCGTACAGATGAACGGGAACGTGCCCCGTGACAACCCCAATCAGGGTGAGCGTCTGGTTCTTCCCCTTGAACGCACCCCCTGCCTGAACACCCTGCGCCTTCTGGCCTTCCTTCGTGTCCGCCATCACTATACCTCTGTGAGAGCAGTACGAGCGCCCAGCGCCTCATCACCGAAAATGCACGCCGCTAGCGCCGCCGTAGCGGATTCTACCACAGGCCCGCGTGACAGCACTACCAACCCGCCCATGGGTTTATACTAGCCGGGGCCGACGCCTGCGATAGCCGCGGCGGCAACCCCCGGTCCGGGAAGCCGGCCCTCGGTCCCGCCGGCACCACTACCCACAAGCGAGGAAACATGAGTGAGAAGCGCATCGGCGTGGCCGTCCAGGGCGGCGGCGCCTCGGACGTGCTCGATGGAATTCGTCAGGCTGAGGAGCTGGGAATCGCGGCGGCGTGGCTCACCGCGGGGGGTGTCAACCGGGACTCCATGAGCGTGCTCGCCGCCGCCGCCGTGCAGACGATGGAGATTGCTCTCGGCACCTCCATCGTCCCCACCTGGCCCCGCCATCCCATCGCTCTGGCCCAGCAGGCCCACGTGCTGGCCCAGTTCGCCCCGGGGCGCTTTCGCCTCGGCGTTGGCCCCGGCCACAAGGGGAACGTTGAGGGCAGGTACGGCCTCGAGTTCAAGGCCCCCCTGGGACACCTCCGAGAGTACGTCCAGATCCTCAAGGCCCTGCTGGGCTCCGGCGCCGTGGAGTTCGACGGCAGCTACTACCACGCCCACATGAGCACCGACGAACCCGTGGACGTGCCCGTGATGATCTCATCGCTGCGCCGCGCATCCTTTGAGCTCGCCGGCGCGGAGGCCGACGGCGCCATCAGCTGGGTGTGCCCAGGGACCTACCTGCGCGACGTGGCCCTGCCCGCCATGCAGGCCGGCGCCGAGCGCGCCGGCCGCGCGGCGCCGCCCCTGGTCGCCCACGCCCCCGTCTGCGTCCATGACGACCCGGAAGCCGTGGCCGCTGTGGCCAGGGAGCAGCTCGGCGGCTACCCCCGCCTGCCCTTCTACAATCAAATGCTCCAGGACGCGGGCTTTCCGGAGGCGTCCCAAGGCGCCTGGAGCGACGCCATGCTGGAAGCGGTCCTCCTCTCCGGAGACGAGGCCAGGGTCGAAGAGCGGCTCCGGGAGCTCCTGGCCTTCGGGGCGACGGAGATCATCGTCACCCCCGTCGCGGCGGGCGCCGACCGGGGAGCCTCCCTCGACAGGACCCTGCGCCTCGTGGCGCACGTCTCCAGCTCCCTCGACGACTGAAACGCGGGCGGCGCCGTCCGCCATTCCCGCTAGAGCCCCGCGTCCCTGTACTTCTGGGCCTCCTCGAAGACGCCGCGGGCGTTCTCCCGCATCATCGCGAGTTGGGACGCGGTGACCGGGCCCTTGACGCGGCCCGGCACGCCCGTGACGAAGGAGCCGTCCGGCACGTCGATTCCGGCCAGGACGACAGCGTTGGCGCCGATGAGGCAGCCCTCGCCGACGCGGGCGTGCTCCAACACCGTGCAGTTGTTGCCCAGCAGTGAGTCCTTGCCTATGTAGCTGCCGTGGACCACCACCCCGTGGCCGATGGTGACGCCCTCGCCGATGGTCAGGGGGTCACCCGAGGCGTGGACGACGGAGCCGTCCTGGACGTTTGCGCTGCTGCCGATGCGGATGGGCACGTCGTCGCTGCGGACTATGGCGCCGGGCCACACGCTGGCGTACTCGCCAACCTCAACGTCGCCGACCACGTACGCCAGCTCGCTCACAAAGGCGGTGGCGGCGATCCGAGGGCTCTTGCCGTTCATGCTGCGGAGCACGGGGGTTCACCTCGTTCAGGCTGGTTTCGCGGGCCCTGGGCGGCGGGCATCCGTGGTCCCGCGCGCCCATCACCGGGGGTCGAAGTCCCGGAAGGGGACCCCGCTCAAATGCTACCGCCTGCCCTGACCCCGCGCCAAGGCCCTCGCTGGGAAGATGGAGGGGCCGCCACCGGGGTCCGAGTGCCATTTGCCGGTAGGGAATGCTACAATAGACCACATCCGCTGCCCGGCGGCGCTTTTCAATCCTTGCCCCCAGTGAAATGGACCCTGGCTATGTCCAAAGGACCTGCCCCAAGAATCCTGCTGCTGGGCGGCGCATCCGGTACCGGGAAGACCACTGTGGCCAACGCCCTGGTCCATGAGCTGGGTTTGGCGCACCACATCAGCACCGGGTTCGTCCGGGAAGTGGCGCAAGCAGTGATGCCCCCCGAACAGGCGCTGCTGCTCCGGAGCTACACTTTCGACGCTTGGCGCCTCGTTCAAGCGTCGGAACCCAGCGGGCGAAAGGTCTTCGATGGCGCCATCGCCCAGGCTCGCGTGCTCCTGCCCGCCATGGAGGCGTGCATCCTGCGCTCCGTCCGCGAGGGGGCGTCCCTGATCGTCGAAGGCGCCCACGTGCTCCCGGGCATCTACGACCACGCGGCGCTGGGCGTGTCCCTCTTCTGTGTCCTCGACGTGCCCGACCGCGCGACACTCATTGAGCGCGTTCAGGGCCAGACCCACAGCCGGCGAGTCCTTGCCCCGGAGCAGATGGACTCCATCATTGAGCTCCAGGACGAGTGCGTACGACAGGCCCGGCAACGGGGGGTCCCCGTCGTGGAGAACGTGGATCTCTCCAACGCGGTGACGAGCATCAAGGACCTCCTGGCCGCTGGAGCGGGCGCCCCTGTGTAGCCGGCCTGGCGGTGTCGCCTTGCCAACAGGTGATGAAGGAGATTCGAGTCCCGGTGCAGACTCCCGGCGGCCAGGCGGAGCCGTAATAGCTCAAAGCGAGGCCCATGTCCTTGGATGACAAAGAGCTGCAAGAGATCGAACGCCAGGTCGCGGAGCTGGCGTGGAACGTCGGCGGCATCCTTCTTGACCACTTCCAGAAGGAGTCCCTCCACGTCGAGTACAAGGGGAAGCAGCAGGGAGACGACCCGGTCACCGAAGCCGACCACCGCGCCGAGACGTACCTGAAGGACGAGCTGGCCCGCCGGTTCCCCCACCATGCTATCGTTGGCGAGGAGGGCGCCGGAGAGGGCACCAGCGCCGCGCCCCTCACCTGGGTGGTCGACCCCCTGGACGGCACCACCAACTTCCTCAACGGCCTGCCATTCTTCGCCTCCTCTCTGGGGTTGGTGGAGGACGGCGTCCCCGTCGTCGCCGCACTGTTCGTCCCCTGGCCTACCGGCGCAAGGGGGAGGGTGTTCCATGCCCGCGCCGGCGGCGGCGCGTGGGAGGATGGCCGGCCCCTCAGCGTGGCTCAATACGCCTCTCCCGTCCCCGGGCGGATGGTGGTCCTGCCCACCTTTCGCGCCGGCCCCTTCCGCGCCAGGGACGGCCTGGCGCGGACGCCCGGAGAGCGGCGCAGCGTCGGCAGCACCGCCTACGAGCTGGCCCTCGTTGCGGACGGCAGGTACCAGTACGCCGTCTTTGGCGCGCCGAAGTCCTGGGACGTCGCCGCCGGAATCCTCCTGGTGCAGGAGGCACAGGGCCGCGTCGTGACCCGGGAGCGGGGCGGCGGCGGCTGGCGCGCGTTCACTACCTTCGCCTCGGACAAGGAAGCGGGGCCGCCGGGACAGAGCACCCTCCGGAAATGGGCCGGCGTCATCCTGGCGGGAAGTCCGGAGATGACCGAGTACGTCAGCCGGGAGCTCTACCTCATCAACCCCGCCGTCAGGCGCACCAAGGCCTGGGTGGGCTCACAGGCCTCGCGAGTTGGACAGGCTGCCCGCTCCCTGCTCCCCCGCGACTAGGTGCCGCCGCGCCCCGGCGACGCGGACGCGACGCGGGACGGTCCCCCACGGCAGTCCGCGCTCCCCGGTACCCCTACACCATCGGCCAGGGCCAGGACCTGCGCGCCGACGGAGGCTCCGGGAACTCGGGATGCCGCACCAGGAGCTCCACCCGCTCCTTCAGCGCCGCCACCTCCCGCGGGTGCAGCAGCTCTTGGACCTCCGCCGCCACGGCGCTCTCCGAATTCAGAAGGCCCAGCAACGCCTCGAGATCGTGCAGCATGTCAGGCGGAATCGGCTCTCCCGCGTAGTCCCAGATCACCGTGCGCAGCTTGCCCTCCTCATGGAAGGTCAGGCCGTGGTCGACACCCCAGACACGGCCCTCCTTCCCCAGCAGACAGTGACCCGACTTTCGGTCTGCGTTGTTGGCCAGCAGGTCGAAGAGGCACATGCGCTGAAACTCTGCCGGGAACTGCTCCCGGAGCGTGAAGTAGTGCTCCCGGGGCTCGTGCTCGACATAGCGCTGAACCGCGCCGACCCCGTACGGCCCGTCACGGACAACCGTCGTTGGCACGAAGTCCCAGCCAAGGGCCTGGGTCACGACGTACGTGGCGCGCTCGCGGCGGTACAGCGTCCCGTTGGGGAAGTCCCACAGCGGCGCCTCCCCCCGGCACGGCTTGTACATTGCCAGCCCCTCCCTGCCCTCCCCGTCCCGGAGCTGCACGACGAAGGTGTAGTTGGACGCCCGAGGATGCAGCTGCTGCGCAACCATCTCCCCTGAGGTCAGGAGAGCCAGCAGCTGCTCGCCGTCGCCCTGCGATGCGTGAATCTCGGCGTCTGCCATGGCGCCAACTCCTCTCCGGCGTACGCATCGGGTCTGGCCGGGCCGCGCAACCGTGCGGGGCTTGAGCCATTAGACCCAGAGCTTTGACTGCCGGTCAAGGGGTGCCGCGGTCCCGCCTGCCCCCGCCGCCACCTCGCAACCTTCCCCTGCATGGCCGTCGCGCCAGCGACCCGCGCACCCACGCCCACCCCCGCCACTCCCCCACACCCCTGCCGCCACCCCGCAACCTTCCCCTGCGTGGCCGTCGCGCCAGCGACCCGCCCGTTCATTGCATACAATAGACCCATGCTCTTTCGCCTGGGCCTCCTGGTCGTGCGCTTTCGCTGGCTCGTCGTGGTCATGTGGGCCGTCGTCCTAGCGCTTGCCCTCCTTTTCGCGCCCCGGGCGTCGTCGGTGCTGAAGGGCGGCTTCGGCGACGCCGACGTGGAGTCGCGCCGCGGCCTCGAGCTCATGACCGACCGCCTGGGCGTCCCGGAAGCCAGCCTGACCGTCCTCTTCAGCAGTCCGACCCTGGAGGCCGCCGACCCTGCCTTCGTCGAGGAGATGCAGCGCGTGCTCCGGCCCCTGGAGGCGCTTCCCGAGGTGCCGCGCGTCATCACCCACTACGGCTCTGGCAATCCGGCCCTCGTCTCCCGCGACGGCCATGCGGCGATGGCCCTGGTGCTCCTGGACGTCGGCATCGACGAGGCCATCGACCGCTACAAGGAGTTCAGGGCCAGGATAAGCTCCGACCGCCTGGATATCCAGGTCACCGGCGGCGTCCCCATCTTCTCCGACCTCAACGACGCCAGTACCCGCGACCTGCGTCGCGCGGAGATCATCGTCTTCCCCCTGGTGCTCATTGCCCTCGTGGTCGTCTTCGGCAGCGTCGTCGCCGCCGGCCTGCCCCTGGCCATGGGCGGACTCGCCGTCGCCGTTACCCTCGCGCTCATCTACGGAGTGGCCCAGCTCACCGATATGTCCATCTTCGTGCTCAACATCATCACCCTTCTGGGTGTCGGCATCGCCATCGACTACTCCCTCCTTGTGGTGAGCCGCTTCCGCGAGGAGCTGCTCTCCCGCCCCAGGGATGAAGCCGTGGCCGTCACCGTCGCCACGGCGGGACGCACGCTCTTCTTTTCCGGCGTCACCTCCGCCGCCGGGTTCTCCGGGCTCTTCCTCTTCGAGTACATGATGCTGCGATCCCTGGGCGTCGGAGGAATCCTGGTGGTCCTCCTCTCGATGGCCCTGTCCCTCACCCTGCTTCCGGCCCTCCTGGCCATACTCGGCCATCACGTCAACGCCCTGGCCGTCTTGCCCGCGCGACCGGACCGCGCGGGCGTCTGGGGGAGCGTAGCCCGCGGGGTCATGCGCCATCCCATGCTGGTGAGCGTCCCCATCGTCGTTGGTCTTCTGGTCCTGGGGCTGCCCTTCCTGGATGTGAAGCTGGGCGCCCCCTGGGCCTCCATCCTGCCCCGGGAGTCGGAGGCGCGGCGAGGTTGGGACTCCCTCTCGGAGCGCTTCGGCCCCGGGGCAGCCTCACCCATCCTTGCAGTGGTCACCGCTCCCGTTCCGATTGGCCAGGCCCCCGATCTCGTGGGACGGCTCTACGACTACGCCCGCGTTCTCCAGGACGACCCCCGCGTGGAGCGCGTCGAGAGCATCGTCACCGTGCGTCCGGAGATCACCAAGGCCCAGTACCAGCGCATCTACGCAGAGCCCGCACTGGTCCCGTTTCCACCCATGGGGGACATTCTGCCCCGCCTGGCATACGGTGACACGACCGTCCTGCGCATCTTCGAGGCCCAGGCCCCTCTCAGCGACACCAGCAAGGAGCTCGTCCGCCATATCCGGGCCACGGCCCCCGGCGATGGCGTGGAGGTCTATGTCACCGGGGCCACGGCGGACATCATGGACGCCGTGGAAGTCTTGTACAGGGACTTCCCCAAGGTCATCGCCTATATCCTGGCGACCACGTTCCTGGCCCTCCTCTGGCTCTTCCGCTCCCTTGTCCTATCGCTGAAGGCGGTGCTGCTGAACGGCTTGAGCGTCTTCGCCAGCTACGGCGCTCTGGTATTCGTCTTCCAGCAGGGCCACTTCCAGGGTCTCTTGGGGTTCACCGCCCAGGGGGTCACCGAGGTCACCGTTCCCATCCTCATGTTCTGCCTCCTCTTCGGCATCAGCATGGACTATGAGATCTTCCTGTTGAGCCGGATCAGGGAGTTCTACGCGGAGACGGGCGACACCGCCGCCAGCGTCGTCATGGGCTTGGAGCGGACGGGGCGCGTCATCACCAGCTCATCCCTCATACTGGTGGTGGTGCTGGCTGCCATCGCCACGGGGGACGTCGTGCTGGTCAAGGCCCTGGGCGTCGGCATGGCCGTCGCCATCTTCCTGGACGCGACCCTCGTGCGCGTGTTGCTGGTCCCGGCGCTGATGCAGATGCTGGGCAGGTGGAACTGGTGGCCCTCTATGCCTGTCCCCAGGAAGTCAGTGGCCAAATGAGCTCTGCCAAGGGTCTGACCGCACGCTTCCTTTCCCCGGCACTGGCCCTGCTCCTCCTGGCCGCGGCCTGCAGCGCACCCTCGCCGGCCCCCGCTGCGCCGGAAACCGCCGCCGGTCCCGCGGAAACACGGATGCTGGCGCACATGCGTCACCTGGCCGTGGAGCTCGGCCCCCGCGACCTGGAGTCCGGCGGCGAACGCCGCGCCGCCCTGTACCTTGCGGACACCCTCCGGGGCCTCGGGTACGCCACGACCGTCCAGGAGTTCCCCATCACCCGCTACGATCCGGCCTCGCGGGTCGGCCTGTTGGCCCCCGAGAGCCGGGACCTCCGAGCGCTCCCACTGGAGGGCAGCCCCCAGGGCGACGTATCCGGGCTCCTGGTCGACGTGGGTCTCGGCACGGCGAACGACGTCGCGGCAAGCCCACTCGAGGGCAAGGTGGCCCTGATTCAGAGGGGGCGGATCCCTTTCCGGGAGATGGTCGATAACGCCGCCGCGGCCGGGGCCGTCGCAGCCGTCATCCACAACAACGAGCCCGGCATCTTCAGGGGCGTGCTGCCTCAGGGCGCGCAGGTCCCCGTCTTCGGCGTCTCCCAGCGGGAGGGCGAGGCCCTCAGGGAGCTCCTCCAGAGCGGGCCCGTTGACCTCAGCGTCCTGGTCCGCCGCGTCACGATCATGAGCCAGAACGTCATTGCGGAGAAGCCCGGCGCCCCGGGCCCGATTGTCGTCGTCAGCGCCCACTACGACAGCGTCCCCGACACCCAGGGCGCCTCCGATAACGCCTCGGGGACGGCCATTGTCCTGACCCTTGCCGAGGAGCTCGTGGATGCGGCCCTGCCGTATACTCTCCGCTTCATTGGCTTTGGCGGCGAGGAGCTGGGCCTCTTTGGAAGCCGCCACTACCTTCAGACCCTGCCGCCCGATGAACAGGAGCGCATCGCCGCCGTGCTCAACTTCGACGCACTGGCCGAGTCGCTGCCCCTGGAGGTCGTGGGCGACAGCGCCCTCGCTGCCCAGGTCCAGGCCATCGACGAGGCGGTGGTCTTTGCCACCCTTCCTCCCGGCGTGGCCAGTGACCATGTCCCGTTCCTGCGTGCGGAAATCCCCGCCGTCACCCTCAGCACCGCGGGAATGTCGCTGATCCACACGCCCCGGGACACCATGGAAAACGTGCGCACCGAGCCCACCGTTCGCGCCCTCAGGCTGGGAATGCAGTACCTGGAGGGCCTCTCGTTCTGAATCCGCCGCGATGCGTCGCACCGCCGGCCGCCCGGGCATCCCCCTCACGCCCTATGCCGGCGACCGCACCCAGCACACCCTCCCCCCACAAAGCCGTCGCGCCAGCGACCCGTCATTCCCGCGAAGGCGGGAATCCAGGGTGGCAGGGAGGCCTGGGGCTCCTTCCCTTGCTCCCGCCCCCCATCTCCCCACGCTCCCCGTGGCCCTAGCACACCCTCCCCTACATGGCCGTCGCGCCAGCGACCGGATGACCGCGTGAGAACTCTGGCGCCTGCTGGTATAATCACCCGCAGCCTAGGGTCAGGAGACGAGCATCATGACGGTGACTCAGGAGCAGTACCGCCAGGCGTGGGGCAAGTTTGCCACGGGCGTCAGCGTCATCACCACCGTCCGTGAGGACGGCGGCGTCCACCGCATGACCGCCAACGCCCTCTGCTCCGTCTCCCTGGACCCTCCCCTGCTCGTCCTCTGTGTCGGCCATCAGCGCAACACCTACCAGCACCTGAAGAGCAGCGGACGGTTCGGCATAAACTTCCTTCCCGAGGGCGAGTCCGAGGCCGCGACCCGGTACGCACGCAGCGGCGACGAGGGGGGCGATACGGACGGCCTTCACTGCACCGCCAACGGCACCGTCGCAATGGACGCTGCCCTGGTCTTCATGGACTGCCGCGTCGTCAGCGAGCACGTGGCCGGGGACCACTCGATCTTCGTGGCTGAGGTCGACGGCATCGAGGCGCGTCAGGGCGCCCCCCTCCTCTTCTATGAGGGTCGCTACGCCTCCCTCGCCGAGCGGTAGCCCCCGGCGCGCCGCCGCCGCCACCACCACGACAGCCCCAGAAGCACCAGCCCCCCAACGAGAAAGCCGCCCAGCACGTCGCTGGGCCAATGCCGCTCCAGGTATACCCTGGAGAGGCCCACCAGCAGCGCCAGCACCACGAACAGCCCTCTCATCGCGGCCCGCTGTCCCCGGCCCTGGACTCGCGGCTCCAGCAGCATCCACAGCAAGCCAAGGAAGAGCACAGCGTGGACCGTGTGGCCGCTGGGGAAGCTTCCTCCCTCGCCCGGATACGCCGGAACGGGCCTTGGCCTTCCCACCAGCGCCTTGAGCCCCTCGTTGGTGATGTCAAGTGCCGCTGTCGCCAGGAGCAGGGCCACGCCGTCCCGTCCGTGCCAACGCACCGCCATGGGCAGCAGCAGCACGTAGGACACCACGGCCACCGCATAGATGCCGGACCAGGAGGCCACGGTCATCAATACTCCCAGGCCCGGCAGCATTGCGCCCACAATCCATTCCGCCGCGGTAGGGTCCCCCGCGAAGAAGGGCTGCGCGGAGGCCATGTACGCGGCGGCGACGGCCAGCGCCACCGTCGCCGCCAACAGAGCCCAGACACCCGTGCGTTTCAATGGGTACACCTTGAGATGCGAACGTTTTGGCGCTATTGTACGGCAGTGCGTCTGCCGGAGACAGCCGGTGACGCCGGGGAGAGCATCGGTGAAGGTATCGAGTCCGCATCACTCCACCAGGACAGAGGCCGCCGAGAAGGCCCGCGAGCTGCTGCCCCGGCTGCTGCAGGAGTTCGGCGAGTCGGTCAGCGACGTGCAGCACTCCTGGACCGACGACACCCTGGCCTTCTCCTTCCGCTACAGCGGCATGACTCTGCGGGGGAACGTGTCGGTCACGGAAACCGACGTGACCCTCGACGCTTCCCTGCCCCTCATGGCGCGGCCCTTTGAGGGCCAGATAGCCTCGGTCGTCCGGCGCAGGCTCCTGGAGCTCTTCCCTACCCCGTAGGTCCGCCGGCGCCCTCCAGGTGTTCGAGGAACTCCTCATACGTGCCGAAGGCGGCGACGGTCCGCACGAAGGCGCCGATGTCCGGGCTGCGGCTCCTGAGCTCCCGCATCTGCCCCGCGATAGGGCTCACCGAGCCGGGGTGCTCCGCGTACGTGCCGTAGAAGGCAAAGTAGGCCTGGTTCAGCTTGCGGATGTTGATGCCGTTGTCGACCATGAAGCGCCGCCGCTCCTCCATGTAGGCCTCCGCCTCCTCCGTCAGCCCCTGGCTCAGGAGCTCGTCCGTCCGTCCGCGGGTCTCCCGCATCTCGGCGCTGAAGTCGAAGCCCTCGGCTTGCGTCGATGGAGAGGACGGCGGAGGTATGACTCCACCGAGTCTTTGGAATGCCAGGTCGCCCAGCTCCCGCCCCCCCAGGCTCGCCGCCGTCTCATTGAGCGTCGTCATTGTCGTGGAGTCCCAGTAGGCCTGCCCCAGAGGATGGAAGTACCAGTACTGGTGCAGCCATTCGTGCGCCGCGATCCGGAGCACCGACCGCAGCGAGTGCGAGTTGGATACCAGGGCCGGGTACACGGCCAGCCCACCGATGTTCGTCACCAGGGAGGAGAGGTCCTGCTCCCGGAGTAGCTTCTCTTCCAGCGCCTCCACTTCTTCAACCGAGATGGCCGGTTCCACGAGATGGGACTCCCGGAGGTGAATGCGGTCCCGCGGCGAGACGACCAGGATCATTGGCAGCTGGTCCAGGCGAAAATCGACGGGTGGGAAGAGAGGAAGAATGGGCCCGATGCTCCATCGAAGCCCCTGCTCCGTCAGCACCGCGTCGATCTCGCGCTCCAGCGCACCCTCCACCGAGTCGCGCACGCTGCGCCGGCGGTCCGTGATCTCGACCAGACGCGCTTCCAGCGGCGCGGTCGGCTCGCCCCGCGCTGCAGCCCTCGCGATGTCCCGCCGCGCGTCCCCGGCCTCGAAGCCCAGGAGAAAGTACTCCTCGACGCGCTCCAGCTTGGCCTCCTCGGAGAGCCTCCGGCTCTGGCCCAGGACCAGTTCCCGGAGCTGGTACAGCGTCCTGTTGGGCAGGTTCCGCACCACCCAGGACGTCAGGGAGTAGTGATGGCGCAGCGCGGCCCGCTCGACCGCGCTCACTTGAACCACGTCCCCTTTGGGGAGGAGCAGAACCAGGGCTAGGAGAAGCCCCAGGGCCGCCCTCTTCTTCCAACCCAATAGAGCCTTCTGTTGGTCCCCGTCGGAGGCGCCCGTTCGGCTGCGGGATTCGTTGACCCCTTCAAGAGACCGTGCTATAGTCCCCACGGTTCGCAGGGGCCAGATACCCCTTCAGGAGGCATGTCATTCCGGCCAATATCATTGTAGCAGCCAAGCAGGTCATTGACCCTGAGACCCCCGCCACTGCCCTGCGCATCAGCGCGGACGCCAAGCGCATGGAGCCGCCCCCCAACGTGCCACCCGTCGTTAACGGCTTCGACGAAAACGCCGTGGAGGCCGCCCTCCGCATCAAGGCGGCCGTCGGGGGCAGGGTGACCGTCGTCTCCGTGGGGACGGCGTTCGTCATGGATGTGGTCAAGAAGCCCCTGTCCATGGGATGTGATGAGCTGGTCCTGCTGCAGGATGACGCCTTTGGCGCACTGGACGCGTACGGGACCGTGGAGGTCCTGCTGGCGGGCATCCGGAAGGTGGGCGACTTCGACCTTGTCCTGTGCGGCCGACAGGCCTCGGACTACGACCAGGCCACGGTCCCCCTCGGCCTCGCCGAGCGCCTGGGCATTCCATGCCTGACCATCGCCCAGCGCGTGGAGGTCGGAGATTCGACAATCGTCGTCGACCGCGCCGTCCCCGAGGGCCGCGAGACCTTCGAGGCCCCCCTGCCCGCTCTCGTCACGGTGACCAACGAGCTGGGCCAGCCGCGATACCCAACCCTGCGGGGCATCATGGCGGCGTCCCGCAAGCAACCCACCGTGTGGACGGCTGCCGACGTGGGCTTGGACCCCGACGCACTCGCCCCCAGGGTCGAAATCCTGGAGCTGTTCCAACCGACCCAAGAGAAGGAGTGCAGCTTCATCGAGGGCGACACCGACGAAGAGAAGGGGCGGCTCCTCGCCCTGAGGCTCCGAGAGGACAAGCTGATCTAGCAGGCGAGGATGCGGCCGTGCGTCATTCCCGCGCCCCCCTGCCGTCATTCCCGCACCCACCCGCCGTCATTCCCGCGAAAGCGGGAATCCAGGGTGGGGTTTCAGGCTGGCGGGGCCTGCTTCACTTACACAACCTCGCTCTCCACGGGGAGTTATGCAAAGGTCTCCGAAAGCGGGAATCCAGGGGCGGGGCCCCAGGTTCGCAGGGCCCCAGGTTGGCAGGAAACGCTCACCTTCACGACCTCGCCTTCCACGGGGAGTTGCGTAGAGGTTTCCTTTCGCGGAATTGACGGGTTGGGGGGCGGAGCGCCTATTCTCGAAACAAGGCGTTGGGGATGACTTTTGACATAATATTCCTCCGGCTCCTGCATATCGTCTTCGGCTCCTTCTGGGTCGGCTCCGCCATCTTTTTCGCTTTCATCCTGGAACCCCAGACCCGGGCCCTGGGATCGGATGTCCGGCGGCCGGTCATGGCCGCCGTGGGCCGCGTCATGGGGCGGAGCCTCACCGTCAGCGCCGTCATCAGCATCCTGGCGGGCCTCGCCCTGGTGCTGCGGCTGCGGTTGGGGGACCTCAGCTCCCTCTTCGAGTCCGGCTGGGGATGGGCCATCCTCGCCGGCTTCCTTGCGTCCCTGGCAGCCCTCGTGTTCAATGGACTCAGCGGCATGAGCATGGCCAGGCTGGAGCGCCTTGAGGCCGCTCTCCAGGGGCGCCAACCCACGCAGGAAGAGGCCGCCCGGCTTGAGGGGCTGCGCCGACGGATGAGGAGAACTGCTCAGGGCGCCGCCGTGCTCCTCATCGTCACCGTGATAGCCATGGCCGTTGCGCGCTACGTGTAGCCGTGGGAGCGCCATTGTCCTCCGGCGGCTCCGTCGAAGCGCGGGCGGCAGGGGAAGTATGAGCGCGCCCCGGCCCGCTGAGGTGAGCAGTACGCGGGCCAGCAGCGAGAAAAATCTAAGCTTGGAGTGATACCCGTGGCCAACGGCAAAGACGTCCTCATCATCGGCGAAGTGGCCCAGGGTAGCCTGGCATCCATCACCGCGGAGCTCGCCGCTGTCGCCGGCCCTCTGGCCGAGGCCATGGGCGGCGACCTCGTCGGCCTCATCGCCGGCGGTGACGTGGAGGCCCTGGCGCCCCAGATGGTCGCCCTCGGCGCGAGCAGGGTCTACGCTGTCCAGGACCCCTTGCTTCAGGACCCCCAGGCCGAGGCTTTCCTCGCGGCCGTCACTCCCGTCGTGCAGCAGGCGGCCCCCTCCGTGGTGCTCATGGGCAAGACCATGCTGGGGCGGGACGTCGCGCCCCGCCTTGCTTTCCGGCTGGGCGCCGGTCTGGCCCAGGACTGCATCGCCGTGAGCTGGGACGCCGACCAGGGCGCTCTGATTGCGGTCAGGCCCGTATACGGCGGCGCTGCCCTGGCCAGGGTGGCCGTCCGCTCAACCCCTGCCGTGGCCGCCATTCGCCCCAAGGCATTTGACCCCGCGGAGGCCAATCCCTCACTTCAGGGAGAGGTGATCTCCGTAGCCGCCGGCCTGGACCCCCGGAAGCTGGCCTCCAGGCTGGTGGAACGAGTGCAGGCAGAGGTTTCCGGCGTACGCCTGGAGGACGCCCGCGTGGTCGTGAGCGGCGGCAGAGGTCTGGGGGGGCCGGAGCCCTTCCGCGTGCTGGAGGAGTTGGCCGATATCCTGGATGGGGCTGTTGGCGCCTCCCGCGCGGCCTGCGACGCTGGTTGGATCCCCCACTCCCATCAGGTGGGCCTGACGGGAAAGACCATTGGCGCGGAGCTGTATATCACCGTGGGCATCTCCGGGGCCAGCCAGCACCTGGCGGGCATCTCCGGCGTGAAGAATGTCGTGGCCATCAACAAGGACGATCAGGCCAACATCTTCAAGGAGGCCCGCTACGGCGTCGTGGGCGACTGGGCCAAGGTGGTGCCCAGCTTCATGGAGACCGTGCGGGAGCTGGTCAAGTCCTAGCGCCGGCCGCTTCCACGCGGCCCCGAAGCGGACCTTTGCACAACCGTCATTCCCGCCCCCACCCTCCGTCATTCCCGCGAAAGCGGGAATCCAGGGGCGGGGCCGCAGGTTGGCGGGAGTCGCTTCACTTTCGCTACCTCGCCCTCCACGGGGAGCTACGCAAAGGTCTCCGAAGGGCTGAGGCCCCCCCCACCGACGCCACAACCACAGCGCTCCTCTCTATGGGTACAGGGCGAGCAAGTCGCACCAACGGCAGCGTTTCCGTTCCGCGCCCTCCCCCCACATGGGTGCAGGGCGCGCCCTGCCAGGGCTAGCCCTGCCGGGCGGCTTCCTTCTGCTGCTGTGTCTGCTGGATGACCTGCTGCGCCAGGTGGGAGGGCACCTCCTCGTCGTGGCCGAAGGTCACCGTGTAGCTGGCCCTCCCCTGCGTCATGGAGCGCAGGTCCAGCGTGTACCGCTGAATCTCTGCCAGGGCTACGCTTGCCTCCACCACGGACCTGCCGTCGCCCAGGGGGTTCATGCCCAGGATGCGTCCGCGCCGGCTGTTCAGGTCGCCGATGATGTCCCCTGTGTACTCGTCCGGGACCGTCACCTGCACCAGCATGACCGGCTCCAGCAGCCCCGGTGTCGCCTCGGCAAAGGCTTTCTTGAAGGCGAAGTAGCCGCAGATGTCGAAGTCCATGGTCGCCGAGTCCACCGGGTGGTAGCTCCCGTCGTACAGCACCGTCTTGACGTCCACCACAGGGAAGCCGGCCAGCACCCCTTCCGTGCACGCCCGCCGGACACCCTTCTCCACTGAGGGGATGAACTCCTTGGGCACGCTGCCGCCCACGACCTTCGCCGCAAACTCCACTCCCCCGCCGCGGTCCGTGGGCTCCAGACGCAGCATCGCGTGGGCGAAGTGCCCGTGGCCGCCGCTCTGCTGCTTGTACCGCTGGTCCACCGTCGTCACCTTGGAGATGGTCTCCTTGTACGGCACCTTGGGGGTCTGGAGCACCAGGTTCACCCCGAACTTGCGTTGCGCCTTCTGCACCGCCAGGTCTATGTGCACGTCCCCGTAGCCCGTCAGCAGCGCCTCGCCCGTGTCCGAATTGCGGCTGAACCGGAGGCTCGGGTCCTCCTCCGTGATGCGCGTCAGGCTGGGGCTCAGCTTGTCTAGGTCCGCCGTGCCCTTGGGGAAGACCGCCATGGGGAAGAGGGGCTCGGGAAAGACCACCCCGGCCAGACTTACCGCATTGTCCTTCTGCCCCAGCGTGTCGCCTGTGTTTGTGGAGTTCAATCGCGCAACCGCCCCGATGTCCCCCGCAGCCAGAGACGGCACCGGCTCCTGGCTCTTTCCGCGCACCACTTGGAGCTGCCCAATGCGCTCCGCCTGCTCCTTGGTCGTGTTGTACACCTCTGAGTTGCTGTGGAGGCTGCCGCTGAAGACGCGCAGCAGGGAGAGCTTGCCGGAGTGCTGCTCCTGCGCCGTCTTGAACACCAGCGCCGCCAGGGCCCCATCGGCCTCCGGTACGGGCCGCTCCGCCGGAGACGGGAGCAGGGCCAGGATGGCGTCCAGCACCTCCGTGATCCCCAGGCCCTTCGCCGTCGAGCCCGCCAGCACGGGGACCATCTTTCGCTGCGCCACGGCGGCCTTGAGCGCCGCGGTGATCTCCTCGTCGGTCAGCGACTCTCCCTCAAGGTACTTCGTGGCCAGGTCGTCGTCCGCCTCCGCCGCCGCCTCCGCCAGCTGCTCCTTGGCGGCCTCGAACTGGGCCTGCACGTCCTCCGGCACCGATTCCGGCGTGGGCACCAGGTTGACCACGCTCCCGAACCCCGCACCCGTGCCCTGGGGCAGCTGAATGGCTACGCACTCCCGCCCCAGTCGCTGGCGCAGGTCCTCGACGGTCTGCAGAAACTCCGTGTTCTCCCGGTCCAGCTTGTTGACGAAGATAACGGTGGGCAGCTCCATCTCCTTCAGCCGCTGCCACATCTGCTCCGTCCCCACCTCCACCCCCGCGTCCGCGGCCACCACCAGCACGGCGGCGTCCGCCACCCGCAGGGCCGAGAGGGCGTCGCCCAGGAAGTCGAAGTAGCCGGGCGTATCGATGAGGTTGATCTTGTTCTTGTTCCAGACGCAGGGCAGAAGTGAAAGCTGCGTGCTGCTTCCCCGCTTGGCCGCCTCGGGCTCGTAGTCGCCCGTCGTGTTGCCGTCGGCCGTGCTGCCCAAGCGGCTGATGGCCCCGGAAGCGAACAGCAGCGCCTCTCCCAATGAGGTCTTTCCGGCGCCGCTGTGGGATACGAGCGCGACGTTTCGCAGGTTCTCCGTGGTGAAGGTGTCCATTCGGGCCTCCCTCCTGTCTTGCGTGGGCCTCATTGTATTGCCGCCGCATGGGTCGCGCAACCGCTCCCACCATCCGCAGACCTTTGCATGACCGCCACCCCCGCACACCCCCCAACCCGACCCTCCCCCACCCCCGTCCCCCCAGACCACCCCCCGCCGACCCCGCAACCCTCCCCCACGTGGCCGTCGCGCCAGCGACCCCTGACACGCGCCCCTTGCCCTCGCGGAAGTACGTCTGTTCTAATACGGTCGGCGCGCCGTTCCATAGTGGCGCGCATACCTTGAAGGAGGGACGGCAACATGGCCCAGGACGACGACGTACAGCAAACCGGCGCCCAGGACGACACCGTAGACACCGGCGGCGCGGCCCCCGCCGAGATCGAGGCCGCCATGGCGGCCCTTAGGGTCGAGCTGGAAGAGGCGCGCACCGCCCTGGACGGCCGGCAACAGCAGGTGGCCGCGCTGCAGGCGGAGCTGGCAACCTCCCTCACCAGCTATCGCGAAGCCCTGCTGTCCAGCGTCCCCGACGTACCGGCGGAGCTCGTCGCGGGAGACACTGTGGCGGCCCTGGACCAGGCCTTCACCCGCGCCAAGGGCCTCGTGGAGCAGGTGCAGCGGCAGGTGGAAGCCCGGATGGCCAGGGAGCGCGTCCCCGCCGGCGCGCCCCCTCGGTCGGCGCCGGACCTCTCCAACGTCTCGGCCCAGGAGAAGATCCGCATCGGGCTGCAGCAGCTGTTCCAGTAGGCGCCGCGGTCCCGGCGAAAAGCCAAGGCGTGGTACACTGGGCGGCGCAACACCCCCAACCGCCTGAGAGGCCATGCCAACACAACCGCGAGACCTCACCCCCGGCTCCCTGAGGGCCGCAGCCCGCGCCGCGGGCTTTGACATCGACGAGACGCGCCTGGAGGCACTGGCCCTCCAGGCGCAGCAGCTCCTCGCCCGTCTGGACCAGGCCAAGCTGCATACGCCGCCCAACACCGAGCCCACCTTCATCTCGCCGCCGCCGCACACCCCCACCAACCCCGCACCCTAGCCCGGCTGCCTGCCCTGCCCCATCTCTCTTTGAATCATCGGCCCTGCCACCACGTTGAAGTGGGTCCGTCGCATCTCCTGGTTTTCGACGCGAGCGATAATCTCATAGGTCCCAGGGTGTTGAAGTGTCAGGCCAACGCTGACAACCGCCTGCATTCTCTGGTCTTGGCCCGGCGGGATTCCCGGCGGTCGGCCGACTTCAGCCTGACCGCCAAACTGGAACACGGACTCTCCGTCGGCGGTCACAATCTCGACCTGCAGGCTGTGCTTTTGGTTGGTCTCGTTCCATGGGACTCGAATGGACAGGGCGATCGCCATGTTCTGCCGCAGGGGAAACTTTGAGTTGACGGTCAGGCGGTCCCAGCCGCCTCCCAAGAGATAGAGCTTGTTCCCAGTGACTTCAGCGGCATCGCTGAGGATGAGCCATTCAACCTCCACTTGACACTCTCCTACATAGATACTACACATATACTACAACTTGAGGAGAAGGACAACCCGTTGGCTGTCCCGCGAATCGAAGGCTTCCTATTTGATGAGGAGAATGAGGAAAAGCTGGCTGCGCATGGCTTGACTGCACGGCAGATTGCGCAAGTACTTGATAATGCATTCCTCCTGGTTCCTAATCGGAAGAGACGCCGCGGCATGTATCTGATCATAGGGAGAGACAACGGCGGGGGGTGCATAGCAGTCCCAGTGGGTCCAACCTATGACCCAACGCTCAGGCGCCCTGTGACTGCGTGGCCTTGCAAGAAACACGAAGACCTGCAACTCAGAAGGAGGGAAGCATAGAATGGAGAAGCAGTTGGAGGACGAGCAAAGCTGGGATTTCGACGCTGCGGTAGCGGGAGTCCCCCCAAAGGTGAGCCGCGTCGTGTGCTCCGTCGCGTTCCAACGACGGGAGTTCGATCTGGTCGCGGCCTACGCAGAGCGCGTGGGCAAGAAGACGTCGCAGTTCATTCGTGAAGCTGCGATGGAGAAGGCCGCGGGAGGTCCCGGCCCGGCCTCGTTCGTGTACGCCAGCGGCAGTCCGGGCACGATCTGGGCTTTCAGCCCTATCCTGGCAACCTCTGCCGTGGCGGCTGCCGTCAAGGCCGATCTGTCAGAATCGGCTGCGGTAACCTACTGACGTCCACCCGGGACTGCGGGCCCCCGTCACGTGGAGTATCCGGTCTGTGGAAGGTGGCACATGCTCTTCGTTAACCTGATGACTCTGAAGCCGGGCCTGACCCGCGAGCAGATCAACGACGCCGCTCAGCGCCGCGCCCGCTGGAAGTACCCCCCGGAGATCAAGCTCATCGCCGAGTACTGGGTCCCGGGCAGCCCCAACATCATCGCCATCGTCGAGGCCGAGGGCGCCGGCGAGATCCTGGGGCTCACCTACGCGTGGAATGACGCCTTCGACATCGCGACCCACCCCGCCGTCTCTGTCGACGACGGGCTTCGCGCCCTCCAGCGCGCCGGCATCGTGCGGCGCAGGGGCCGGCGCCCTAAGGCCCTCCAGGCCCGCTCATAGGGCCGAGGCCGACCCGTTCATCGGGGGGGCAGGCGCAGTGGACCGCCGCACCCCCCGTCACCCAGGCGCCGCCGGCACCGGCAGCCGCCACCCTGCGCGCCCGGAGCTTCTCCGGCATGGGCCGGCCCCGGACGCGCGGGCCCTAGACCGCTCCGTTCCTCCCCGGCTCCCTGGCCCGCACCCGCTGCGCCGTCTCCTCCCGCTCCTCCCGAACCCGCGCCAGCTCCAGCTCCGGGTCCTCGATGCCCAGCTCCGCCATGGCCCGCCGCAGGCTGTGCGCCCCCATCTCCACCAGCGTCTGCTCCTCCCGCACCAGCCTGCCCCGGTCTCGAGGCAGCAGCGCCCCCCATGACATGCGCAGCCGCGCGGGCCGGTAGCTGACCCCCGTGTGCTGCTCGAGGATGCGCAGGGCCATGTCTGCCCGCCGCAAGTACACCGCGCCCCGGATCAGCCGCTTGCGCCGCACCTTTTGCAGCAGTGGGTGGAGCTCCATCTCCAGCGCAACCCCGGAGAGGTTCCGTACGTTGTCCCCGAAGGCCGTCCGCGGCGCTTCCGACAGGTCGTGGAGTGTCCGGTACAGGAGGTCGATGAACTCGGTGTGCAGACGAATCCCGCCCCCCTGCAGCAGGTCCAGCAGGTACGCCCGCGCCCGCTCGGGCAGCTCCCACACGGCGCCGGGTTGCACCGCGATGTCCTGCGCCTCTTCCACCCCCTCCAGCACCGCGATGGGATTGCCCGATAGCTCCATGATGGTCGAGAGCTGCGAGAAGGCGCGGTTCAGCTCCCGCTGGGGCTCCATCAGCGGCGGGATGTCGGAGACGCCCCAGGGCCTCTTGGGCTCGCGGAGGTTCGGGAAGACGATGAAGGGGATCAGCCCGTAGGGGTTGGGCCGCTCCTCCAGCAGCCGGCCGTCCACCCACAGCGCCAGCTCACGATCCGTCCACGCCTCCACCACCGTCGCCTGGGCGCCCCGGGCCCGCACGCCGTACATCGCTTCCGCCTCCTCCGGCGCCAGCGGGTAGCGGCTGGCGACGCGCCACAGCCGCGACATGTCGTCGCCGGCCCACCAGGCGAAGACCCCCTGCACGTCGGGCGCAGTCACCCGGACGCGGCCGTCCCCGCCATCCCCGGACTCCGCGTCCCACGTGACCTTGTAGCAGCCGTCGCCCAGGATCGCCGTGTCGACCTCCGTCTCGTAGTCGAGCTGCTCCAGCGCGCTGGAGGCCGCGATGCTCAGCAGCGCCTCCTGGCCCCGCCGGCTCCGGTCGGCCGCCTCCGGCGACGAGTCCCACGGCTCCACCATCACGCTCATGCCGTCCGTCAGGTAGGAGGCCAGCTTGTCGATGAACGCCCGGACGTAGTTGAAGGTCAACCGCCGCTCCCGCTGTCGCGGCGACCCCCGCCACTGCGCGCCACCGTAGAACTCCAGGTGCTCTCGATAGGCCCGCAGCCGCTCTCGGTCCCGCTGCTCGAGCTGCTGGGGCAGGTCGGATTCCATAGGCATGGTTCGCCTCCCGTATGGATCGGCCGGGCCTCTCTCAGCCCGGCCCTGAGTTTGGGCACGCTCGCCGCGCCCACCCGCCGCAGCGGCCCCGCAACCCTCCCCCCACATGGCCGTCGCGCCAGCGACCCATCGCAGCCCTGCAACCCTCCCCCCACAAGGCCGTCGCGCCAGCGACCCGCCGTAGCGGCCCCGCAACCTTCCCCTACTTGGCCGTCGCGCCAGCGACCCGTGCGGTCTGCAGGGCCCGGAAGACGGTCCGCTGGCTCACGCCGAAGCGGCTGGAGAGCTCAGGCACCGTCAGGCTCTCCCTGCGCTCGACGAGCACAATCTGGCGGTCCCGATCGTCCCGAATCGCCCGCCGGCGCCAGCCGGGATCGTCGTACTTGCAGCGGGGCAGCGGACAGCGCAGGCAGGCCGGCGCCAGGTCGCAGCCGTCGTCCTGGTAGTGGTGCGCCTCCGGCAGCGAGTCCTGCAGCGGCGCCCGCGGCTTCCCGTGTACCGCTGCTTCCCGCTTCTCTGTTTCCACCATTGCTCCCCCTCCTGGACCTGGTGTCGATGGGCCCGCTTCTCCCCCGTGGGCGCGAGGTATCCTCCTCACCCCCTGTGCCACCCACGTGGCGACCCCGCAACCCTCACCTGCATGGCCGTCGCGCCAGCGACGTCCGCGACGCGCCCTCTGGCCGTCCGGGGCAGGTACTCCCCCGCCTTCACCAGCAGGGCCAGGCTCATCAGAAAGTCGTCGTGCCCCTGGGATGCGGCCACGGAAAACTCCATGGTCTGGTTCGCCCGGTAGCGCGCCCGGGTCCGCTCGACCTCGGCCCAGAACGACTGATGCTCCGCCGAGCCGTCGGCCTCGTACATCTTCAGACGCCCGCCGTTGACCGCCGCCAGCAGCTCGAACCCCAGCCGTGACTTGCTGGACGCAGTGAACACGAAGGGCTCCACCACGGCGCCCATCGCCTTGCTCAACGAGCTGGCGAGGCCCGCCCCCAGCCCCGTGGCGTCCACCACCACCCGGCGGCACCGCCACACGTTGCGCAGCAGGTCTATCAGGCTGGGCGCGAGGGCGTGCTGAGGCTCGCCCGTCCAGCGATAGTGCTGAATGACCCGGATGCGCGGCTCCGGCCCCTCCACCGTGAAGTCCAGCTCCCCAATGGTCAGCACCGTCGAGTCCCGGTCCGGGTTGGCCGTGCCGCTCGATCCCCAGGGCTCCCCGCCCACGTCGATGGCCGCGACGTAGCTCGCGCCGCGCCTCGGGGCGCGCTGTCGGGCGTGGTCGCCCTGGAGCTGGGACTGCTGGGCCGCGCTGAACATGCCCCTGCCGTCCGCCAGGGGCAGCAGGCGGTACTGCGTGCGAAACAGCGGGTGCTCCTCTCCCAGCCGGGCCCGCTCCCCCTCCACGTACTCGCGGTAGCTCGGATTGCACGCGGCGACCGCCTGCCACTCGGACCGGAAGTGGCGCTGGACCCCGTCTCTCCGCTCCATCTCCAGGTTCTCCCCCGCCGTCTCCTCCAGCAGCGAGTGCCCGTCCCAGGGCGTGCCGTAGAGCACCGTCGTCGCGTTGGCGGACGCCGCCATGGGCCGGAACTCTCTGCTGAACTTCTCCGCGTCCACGTCCTGCGCCTCGTCCACCTCCAGCAGCACGTCCGCCGTGGCGCCCACCACGTTGGCGGAGGGCTCCGCGCTCAGGAAGAGCTGCCGGCAATTCATCACGCGGAGGATGTGGCCCGCCTCGGCCGTCCAGTGGCCCCGGAGTCCGGCGTCGTCCAGCCGCTCCCGCAGCCGCCGCATGCTGATCTGCGCCTGGGGAACAAAGGTTGGCGCGGCCTTCACCAGGCTCCCGCCCGAGACCATCCTCCGGGTCATCAGCAGGACTTCCAGCCAGGCCGAGAGCTCGTTCTTGCCGCCCTGCCGCGCCATCTCCACGGTAAAGAGCAGGCCGCGGCGGTGGAACACGCTGTCCAGAATCGCCCTGGCGGCCGCCGACTGGTAGGGTCTCAGCGTTCGATGGATAGCCAACCTTCCCATCTCCTTCCCGCTGCTCGTGGGGGCGCGCCGCTCATCCCCGGCCTGCAGCAGGGCCGTTGGATTGTTTTCTCTCGCATGATTGCCATCATGTTTTTTTCTGCGTTTTCTGAAGCTAAAGGGGCGCCGCGGAGTTGATTGTTTTTGGGTGGGTGCGGGAATGACGGGCGCTCCCTCATCGGACGAGGCCCAGGACGAGCTGGACGATGACCGCCCCCACGACCAGGAACAGCAGGCTGTTCACCCGCCCCTTGAGCTCGTCGAGGCCGCGCTCGACGCCGAACAGCCGCTCCTGGAGCAGCGCCTCGAAGGCGCTGCCCGGAAGCAGGTCCGGGCGTCCCTCCCCCGGCGACGGCGGCGGGGCCCCGGGCGTCCTGCCCCGCAGCCGCCCCAGCAGCTCCTCCAGCCCCGTCGCTTCTTCACCGCGCTGCGCTCTGCTCATGCTCCGTCACCCCCGCCGAAATCTCCGAGCCCCATGCTCCTGCCGACGCCCTCCAGCACGCCGGCGAGGCTCGACTCCAGGTCTTCCTTCGCATCCGGCGAGAGCCGATAGCGGATGGACACGACCTTGGTCAGCATTGCCACGCCCTTGATCAGCAGATCGAACTTATCGGGGTGCTCGAGGGCGCAGGTGACCAGCCGGACCCGCAGCAGCGCGATCTCCTCATCCAACCCCTCCATCTCGCGCGCCAGTGGAAGGCGCATCTTCTCGGCCTCGGTCAGGGCCGCCGTATAGAAGCGCTTTGGGTTGGCCTGCCCCGATTTGCCCAACTCCTCCTTACCTTTCCGGCTCATGCATCCCCTCCACCACGAGGCGCAGCAGCTCCTCCAGGCTCTCCTCCGGCACGCGCTCGGCGATCTGCAGAAGAGCGGCCAGGAGGACGTAGGCCGCCAGCTCCCAGTGCTTCCTCTCGATGGCCCGGGCCAGCATGCTCACGGCGCCCCCCTTTCGCCCCAAGGCGCAGTTAGCGCCTGGACCGGCTTCGCAGGACCAGGACCGACATTGCTCCGACGGCGGCCATAGGCACGAGCCCCGCCAGCGCGGCGATGCCCGCCGGCCACGGCTCCACCGTCGGGGCAAGCTGCGCCCCACTTGTCAGAACGAAGCCCAGGTTGGTGAGAGCAAGCACCCCCGCGCCGATACGGCGCCCACGCTTCCGCTCCCTCGCCGCCGCCCCGCCAGGCCACCCCTCGCCCGCCGCCGCCCCCTGACGGCCCATGCGCCGCCACATCGCGCCGAAGTGCGCGGCGTTGTAACCGCCGAGCAGCACAATGGCCGCTCGCTGCAGCAGCAGCACCGCCTCCACCGGATCGGTTTCCCACGGCATCCCACCTCCTTCGCCGCCTTCATCGGCGGCTGATGCCCATGAGAATAGAACAGATATTCTATATTGACAAGAGACTGGTGGCACAGAGAGCCAGGGAGTGTTGGATCGTATCGGCCGGTTATCGCCGGCGCCAAGCTGAGGGACAATACGACCACGATCTTGCGAAGAGGGAGAGCGCTCCAGGGAGTCGACTTGTCTTCAATGCGGTTTCACTCCACTGGCGGGGGATCCGAAGACGACAAAGATGGACAAGAAACATGGTTCACGGCAGGAATCGCATCCCATATTGGATAGACCGAAGATTGACTGGCCTGGCAGGACTGACTATGATGCGACCATCTCGTTTGGATTGCCCTTTGAGCCTGAAGACTTCCAATATGGGAAATACCGATATACTGGCGCGACGGGGCGTAAGCGGCTTCGCGCCCGGGGAAGCTCAGACCGAGGCGGAGCGTCCACCACCCGGCCATCCTGGAGTTCGACGTCCCCAGCTATCGGACCGGGGCAGCTCAGAAGCGCCTTCAACAGGAGGTCTACCAGCAAAAATAATAGACGCACACCGGCAACAATAGTTGACGCCGATCAAGAGGAGAACAGGGAATGAATGGACAATTATTGGATTACTCCGTCCAAACCAACTCGGGACTGATCACAGGGGATGACGGCAACCGATATAACTTTGTCGGGACCGAATGGAAAGACCAGGCCATTCCCAACCGGGGAATGCGGGTGGATTTCGAGGCGCAGGGCAGCGATGCTGTAGCCATTTACCGTGCTATGCCGGTCCCCGGCGCCGGCGGGATTGGCGGCGCTCTCGAGGGCGTGATGGGCTCCGAGAAGACCAAGGTGGTTGCCGGGCTGCTGGGGATATTCCTTGGCTGGGCGGGCGTCCACAAGTTCTACCTGGGCTTCAAGAAGCCCGCAATAATACAGCTGATAGTTGGCGGCGGCGGCCTAGTGCTGGCTATGATTGTGGGCAGTATATTCATAGCTTTGGGGATGTTCGGCATTGGCGCCGTCATTGGGTTGTTGATGTACGTGGTTGGCTATGCTGCTCTGACGGCGGCTGGCCTACTTGGGTTGGTGGAAGGCATTATCTACCTGACCAAGTCGGATGAAGACTTCCAGAGTATCTACGTTACCGGCCAGAAGCAGTGGCTTTAGTCGGACGCGAGCGGTGTGTCGGAGTGTCGGGTGTATGTTGGGGGTGGTGGGCCTCCACCGCGCTCGCTACGCTTGCGCGTCCCCTCCCGTCTTTGTCGCGGCGCTGGCCGTGCTGATCGCCCTTCTCCTGGTTGCATGCGGGTCCAATGTAGTCAACGGCAGGACACACAAGCGCGTGCGCGAGCACAACCTACCGAAGCTCGAGACGCCGGAGCAGCGGGCCGCGGAGCGAGGCCAGCGCCCTTGGGAAGGCACTCGATCTTGGAGGGAGAGGTCGCCGATGATCGAGCATGAGCCCGCCACCTGCGCTGCGCTGTGCTGCCAACTGTCGGCCGCGCCGATACGACGCCCACGCCACCGGTCCCCCGCCGCCGTCCCCTGACGGCCCATGCGCCGCCACATCGCGCCGAAGTGCGCGGCGTTGTAGCCGCCGAGCAGCACAATGGCCGCTCGCTGCAGCAGCAGCACCGCCTCCACCGGATCGGTTGCCCACGGCATCCCACCTCCTTTGCCGCCTTCATCGGCGGCTGATGTCCATGAGAATAGAACGAAATTCTATATTGACAAGAGACCGGTGGCACAGAGAGCCAGGGAGTGTTGGATCGTATCGGCCGGTTATCGCCGGCGCCAAGCTGAGGGAGGGTACGACCACGATCTTGCCAAGAGGGAGAGCGCTCCAGGGAGTCGGCTTGTCTTCAATGCGCTTTCAACCTACTGGCGGGGGACCCGAAGACGACAAATACGGACAAGAAGCATGGTTCACGGCAAGAATCGCATCCCATATTGGATAGACCGAAGATTGACTGGCCTTGCATGACGTGAATATCATGCCACCATCTCGTTCGGGCTGCCCTTTGAGCCTGAAGACTCCCAATATGGGAAATTCTGGTATATTGGGCAAATGGTTCTCCGCGCTGTCTTCTTCGACCTCGACGAAACGCTGCTCGACACTAGCGGGACTAATCGCCCGCGAGGGGAACGGATCACCACAATGCTGAAGCGCGACCTGCCAAACCTAGACGGTGTCTCCTTCCTCAAGCGTCTCTTAGAGGAGGATCCGAAGACGGGCCGGGCCCTCGGCGTTGCTCCTCTCATCGAGGGGCTCGGACTCTTGGAGACGTCCTTGGGCCATAAGGCGATTGAACTCTGGTTTTTTCAGGGCTGCCTCGACCTCGCCCGGACCCTTCCCGGCGCGGAGGATGCTCTGCGATCAATTAGCCAAGTCTACACGTTAGGAGTAATCACGAATGGCCTAGAGTATCGCCAACGAGCCAAGTTCGAGAGCCTTCCGATCCACGAGCTTTTTGACGTCTTCCTTACGAGCGAAGCGGCTGGTGCCGAAAAGCCTTCCCCGGAGATCTTTCAACTCGCGCTCGGCAGAGCCGGCGTTCTACCGTCGGAGGCTGCGTTCGTCGGTGATCGCCTCGATGTTGACGTGCTCGGTGCGCAACAGGCAGGTATGACGGCGATTTTGGTTGATCACGAGGGCCGTGTTCCAGCGGGCTCCGGTCCGGAACCAGATGCGACCTTCACTGACTTTGGCGAGTTGCCGTCCATTCTGCTGCAGTTGGAAGCTGAGCTGGGCGGGTAGGCATCTTGACCCGGGTGTATACCGGCGCTACGCCGACAAGCTCAATTTATACATTGTTATGGCTCGCGACGGTGAGACGGTGATCACCGTAGCGCATAGACTACGAAGGCGCCGGCCCGCCGTAGCGCGGCTCGCGCCGCCGGATACGGAGGTGGACGCCGTGCTTCCTGATCTGCCGGAGATCTCCCTGCTGCAACAGCGCTTCCTGGAGGCCCGCGTCCTGGGCCCCCTCATCCGCGCCTTCCAGCGCGAGGTGGGCGCGGAGCGGGCGGCGGAGATCGCCGGACGCGCCATCCGGGAGCTCGCCCAGGAACGCGGACGAGAGCTGGCAGAACAGAGCCAGACCCAGGACCTGGACGCCTTTGCTAACGTCGCCAAGGCCTGGCGAAGCCAGGGCGCCCTCACCATCGAGGTCCTGGAGCAGACCCCAACCCGCTACGACTTCAACGTCACCCGGTGCCGATTCGCCGAGATGTACCGCGAGATGGGGCTCGCCGACCTGGGCTCCGTCCTCTCCTGCAACCGGGACGGCTCCCTCTGCCAGGGCTTCAACAGCGACATCAACCTCTCACGCACCCAGACCATCATGCAGGGCGCGACCCACTGCAACTTCCGCTACACCTACCAGCCGTCGGGCGAGCGCCCCGCCCCGCCATAGCCCCTCAACCGCCGCCGTCGCGACCCCGCAACCCTCCCCCCACGTGGCCGTCGCGCCAGCGACCGCCAGCGACCGCCAGCGACCCATTGCCCGTACAGGACCATACCCCCTACCATTGCTGTAGCAGACCCGCGAAAGGAGACCTTTGGTCATCCCTGCACCCCCAACCCGCCGTCGCCACCCCTCAACCTTCCCCCACGTGCCCGTCGCGGCAGCGACCCGCCCCGACAATAATCAAACCGCAAAGCCACGCCGAAGCTACCGGTGCGACTCCCAAAGCAATCAATCAACCCTTTCTGTACCTTCCAGCTTCAGGAGACGCAAAAAAAAGCTTGGACTATCACACAGGCGACAACAATCAAACCAGCCCCGCCGCTTCGTTGCGCCGGCCGGCGAGTGGGCGTATCCTGCCGTCGAGCCGGATAACCCCGGCGCCGCGGCGATGCAGTCGTCCGGGGCTACTCATCAGCGGGAGGAAGAGGTCATGGCAAAGAACTTCACCATCTGCGTCGGCACCCTGGGCATGGGCATGTGGCGCAGCCCGGACGGCGGCGATACCTGGGGCCGGGGCCGCATAGGAGAGGGCTACCAGGGCGGCAAGTCCGTCTTCGGCATGGCCGCCCACCCCCGGGACCCCTCCATCATCTACGCCGGCGCCAACGACGGCATCTACCTCAGCCGGGACCGCGGCGCCGCCTTTCAGCGCCTGCCCTCACCCATGGACGGCATGCGCGTCTGGCGCGTGGCCATAGACCCCGTCGACCCGGACACCATCTTCGCCGGCTCCTCCCCCGTGCTCATCCACCGCTCCTGCGACGCCGGCCGCACCTGGGAGATGGTGTGCGACGACTTCGTCGATGAGTGCCCCAACGTGGGCACACCACGCCCAACCGGCATCACCATCGATCCCACCGACCACCGCTCCATCTGGGTCTCCGTCGAGGTCGACGGCCTCCGGCGCAGCACCGACGGCGGCGACACCTGGACCCGCGTCTCCGGCGGCGGCCTCGACGGCCCCGACCTCCACGGCGTCACCATCGTCCCGTCCAGCCCCAAGGCCGTCATCGCCACCACCGAGTACGACGTCCTGGTGAGCGAGGACATGGGCGAGAGCTGGCGCAACATCCGGTGCGACGGCAGCCACTTCCCCATGCCCTACACCCGCACCGTCGTCCTCAAGGAGGGCGACCCCAGCGTCATGTTCGCCGCTATCGGCGACCAGTCCATCGGCAGCGCGGGCGCGGTCAGCCGCTCCCTGGACGGCGGCGACACCTGGCACGAGCCGCGGCTCCCCGTGGCCCCCAGCTCGCACGTCGAGTGCTTCGCAACCCATCCGGCGGACCCGGACCTGGTCCTGGCATGCACCCACTACGGGCAGATCTTCGGCAGCTCGGACGGCGGCGACTGGTGGATCAAGCTGCACAAAGAGGTGACGGAGAACCGGGGTGGCCTCCTCTGGGTCCCCAACTAGGTCGCTGCGCGACGGCTTCGTGGGCGTGGGTTGGGAGCGTTGCGTCGGTACGTGACATCAGGGGCGATGAGGGTCTGCGGTGGAGGGTGCCCCGCTTTGCCCTGCCACCCTGGATTCCCGCCTGCGGGGGAATGACGAGATGTAGTGGGAGATCAGAGCCAATGTTGGATATAGATTTCGACACTACCGAATTCCTTGTCGGGTTGGGCCTTCTCTTCTTTACTTACCTGATATTGCCCTGGCTTTTAGCCGTAACCACAGGAATCATATCTGCAACCTACGTGGTCAACGTTAGCGAGGCTCGCGCCGCCATCACTGGTTTGGTCATCGGCTTAGCCGCTATCCCGCTCAACGTCTTCTGGCTGTTGGCGGGCCACCGCATCATAGGTTTCGAGGACTTCCTCCTCCGCTACCTACACATTTGGCGGTATTGGAACGTGTTGCATCTGAACATAGAGCTGATAAACGCCATTGCCGGGCCAATCGTGTTTGCCGGAATCGCGGCCCTGGTCACCTGGTACGTGTGCTACCGCCAACGGAATGCTGCATAGCTCGATTGTCAGCTCTAGCGGGTTGCGTCATCAGGCGCATAGGCGCTTCTTCAGAGCTCATCTGTGGTGAGGCGCTGCCCATGCGGGTGCAGGGCTCGCCCTGCCAGCAGGTCGTTGCGGGCCTCCACGGAGGCCGGGTGGACGAGCTCTCCGGCGTGAAGCAGCCGCTGAATGTCCCTGGTCAGAAACAGCTCAACAGCGCCGTCCAGGTCTCGCAGCGCAAGGTCCCTGACCGCTTCCATGAACGGATAGCGAGAAGCTTTGGTAGGGTCCAGCTTGTCCGCCAGGTACACCACCCGGGCAATGAGACCCAGCCCGGGGGCGGCCGTCGAGTGCCAGTGCACCGCCTCCAGCACCTGGGGCTCGGTGACGCCGAGGTCGCGGCGCAGCCGCTCCGCGCCCACCGGGCCGTGAAGCAGCACCGGCAGCGCCGACTCCACCCGGTCGATGCGAATCCCCCTGCGGCGCGCCTCCGCCAGCAGCCGCGGACCCTTCACGACCCTCGCGATGTCATGGGCCGACGCCGCCAGGTCGACCAGGGCAGGGTCCAGGTCCAGGGGCGCCGCCAGCTCCCGGGCGGTCGCGCGGACCTGCTGCACGTGGGCGTAGAGCCCCCTGGGCAGCCCCTCCAGCACCCGCTGCAGTCCTGGAGAAGCCAACGCTGGATGATCAGCTAGCTTCGACACTTTCTCCTCGGCGCCCTATCCCGCTCTCTCCCCTGCCCTGAGCCAACACGGGTCGGGATCATCCACCCACCTCCGACACGACGCGACGCCCACGTGGGTGCAGGGCGGGCCCTGCCTGCCTAGCCCTCCGGGCCCAGTGGCCGGCCCCCCAGCAGGTGCACGTGCAGGTGTGCGATGGTCTGGCCGGCGTCGCCGCCCTGGTTCGTGGCCAGGCGGTATCCGCCGACGGCGACCCCTTCGCGCTCGGCCATCCCCTTGGCCACCGTGAACAGGTGGCCGATCAGCGCCTCGGAGGATGCGGTCATGTTGGCGGGGAACTCGAAGTGCTGCCGGGGAATGATGAGCAGATGCACGGGCGCTCTGGGGTGGATGTCCCGCAGCACGAAGCACAGCTCGTCGTGGAAGAGCATATCCGACGGGATGTCGCCACTGGCCATCCGGCAGAAGAGGCAGTCCTGCGCCATCACCATGCCTCCGACGTCGTACTCAGTCCGTGTCCGCGCCGACGGTCTCCCGCGCCGCTGCCCGCTCCGCAACGGCCTTCATGCGGCCGACCATCGCGCCAGCACCCAGCGATGTCACAGCACTCCAATGGGGCTATCAACCCACTTCAGGCACGATGCGACACCCATGTGGGTGCAGGGCGTGCCCTGCTGGGTGCGGGGCGAGCCGTGCCTGCCTAGATGCCCATGGATGCGGCCACAGTCTCCCGGTGGAAGTCCGCGTCGCCGTAGAGGAACTCGCCGAGCCTTGTGCGGCGTGTGAAGAGCTGCAGGTCGTACTCCTGGGTGAAGCCGATGGCCCCGTGGCACTGGTGCGCCACCTCGCCGACACGACGGACGGCGTCGCTCACCCAGGCCTTGGACATGGCCACCTCCGTGGCGGCGTCTTCGCCCTGCGCCAGCTTCCACGCCGCCCGGTAGGCAACGTACCGCGCGCCCTCCACGTCCACCGCCATGTTCGCGCAGTGCTGCTGAATAGCCTGGAAGCTGCCGATGGGACGTCCGAACTGCAGCCGGTTCTTCACGTACTCCACCGTCATCTCCAGGATGCGTTGGGCGCTGCCCAGCATCTCGCAGGCCTTGACGGCGGCGGCTCGTTGCAGCGTCCGCTGGACCACCGCCCAGGCCTCGCCCAGCTCCCCCAGGGCGGCGCTCTGCGGCACGCGCACGTTGGTGAACACCACCTCGCTCTGCTGATCGGAGGCCAGGGTCTTGAGAGGAGTCAGCTGGAGGCCGGGAGCGTTTGTCGGGACGATCAACAGGGTGATCCCGCGCTCCGGGTTGACCGCCGTCCTGGTCCTGGCGGCGACCAGCAGGCAGTCCGCAGCCGCGGCGTCCTGGACGAAGAGCTTGCGGCCGTTGACCGTAAGCTCGCCGCTGCGGCGGATCGCCCGTACATCCCGGATCCCCGCGGCGTCCCAGCGGGCGCCGGCCTCCGTCAGGGCCAGCGTCGCCACTAGGTCGCCGTTGGCGATCTTGGGAAGCAGCTCCGCCTTCTGCTCCTCCGTCCCGGCGTCGAGGATCGTGGAACCGGCAAGCACCACCGTGGAGATCAGCGGCCCCGGGAGCAGGGCCCGGCCCGCCTCCTCGACCACGACGCAGAAGTCCAGCAGGTCGCCGCCCGTTCCCCCAAGCTCCTCCGGGAAGGGCAGCCCAAGCCAGCCCAGGTCAGCCAGCTTCCGCCAGAGCCCCGGGATATGCCCCGGGGGCGCGCCCTCCGCGTCACGCACGTAGCTCAGAGGGCACTCCTGCTCCAGGAACTCCCGGGCGCTGCTCCTCAGCATCTGCTGGGATTCGGTGAGCCCTAGGTCCATTGGCAATGCTCCCCTGCGGGCGCAACACGGCTAGTCGAGCAATTCAGCAACGGCGCCGCGGCTCCTCAGGAGGTGACCGAGAGGCATGTGACGGTGCGAAGTATCCCGCCGATGGTGTGGATGTTGCTTGTCACCGCCTCGCCGACAGCGTTGAGGTCGAAGGCCTCCAGCACGGCGATGATGTCATAGGGCCCCGTCACTGCGTCCACGGCCTGCATGCCGGGGATTCCCTTCAGCGACTCCGCCACCTCACGGGACTTCCCCACCGCGGTCTCTATGAGCACGTATGCCTTCGTTGCCATGGGCGCCCCCTTCAGCTCGCGTCAGTTTGGACGATGCCCGCTCCCTGTCTCCCCCGGCACAGCGGGGAAGGCCATTTTAGGCCCTGAGCCCAGCAGTGTCAACGCGGTCGCTGGCGCGACGGCCATGTGGGCGTGTGCGGGAGCTGTGGTGGGTCTTCAGGCCGATGGTGGGCCGGTCTCATTGGGGGTGAGGGGGAGGCCCCGCTCTGCCGCGCGACCACCCCCGGCCCCCTGCCCGGCGGCCGCCGGTCGCTGGCGCGCCGGCCGGACCTACAACCGCACCGGGGCCGGCGCGATGATCCGGACCTCGCTGCGCGTGACGGTGCACGTGTAGGCGTGTGCCTCCACACCCCGCGACACCGCGTCACGCAGGGCCGCGCCGAATTCCGGGTCCGCTCGGTCGTGCGGGGTGAAGGCGACGGCATCGCCGCGTTGGATGACGAAGACCGCCGCTCCTCGGTGCCCAGCCTCCACTGCCCTCGCCAGCGTCTGAACGTGGCGGCGCCCTCGCTCCGTTGGCGCGTCCGGGAAGAGGCCCACACCCTCCTCCACCAGCGTCACCGACTTCACCTCGATGAAGCAGCGGCCTCCGGGGCCGTCGAGCACGACGTCGAGGCGGCTATCGCCATACGTCACCTCGCGCCGAACCCCCGTATAGCCGGCGAAGGCTTCCAGGCGCCCCTCGAGAATGGCCTCGGTCACCAGCGCAGGTGGCAGCCGCGCATCGGCGGACACCAGGACGAGTCCACGACCCTCCCCACGGTCCCCAGCTCCCGGGTCACCCTCGGCCCCCTCCTCAGAGACCCCCACTAGGGCCAGGTCGTAGGCCGTCTTGCGGCCCGGCCTGTCCGCGGGGGCAAGCCCGCACCAGCTCCCGGCGCGCAGCAACTCCCGCATGCGCCCGGAGTTCGCCACGTGGACCATGGTCTCCCGTCCGTCCACCGACACCATCGCGGCAAAGCGGTTGAGCCGATGGAGGAAGACTCCGTCGATTAGGGGTGGAAGCTTCACCGTGCTCCTCCCGCCGGCGGGTCGCTGGCGCGATGGCCTTGTGGGGGTGTGCGGGAGCGGTGGTCGGTCTTCAGGCCGATGGTGGGCGTGCCCATCGCAGCGGGAGGTCCGCTCATTTGGTCCGAGAGCCTCTTACCCTGATGGGCCCGCGGCTCGGGGGACTAAGCTGGGGTTTCCCGACCTGCTCCTTATATGAGGACTTCCCAGCGGAACATTCGCAGTATAGTACGCTTAGGCCCACCAACTACGCCAGCTCGGGCCCAGAACGGCGCAACGGCTCTATAGACTGCTTCCAGGCGGTTCAAGTCCTGCTTACCCTTGGCCCAGGTGGAAGAACCTGGCGAGCAGTTTACCCCACGCGCACAAGCTGCTCGTCGTTGCGGATTCGGGCATCGTGCTCCTTATCCGACGGCACGCCGCCTTTTGACTGATGGGGCGCGCCGGCATGAGGAGCAGATGTCTGCGTGGACAACAACGCAGGACGGGAAGCCCTATCACCGCTGTCTGATGTCTCGCCGCTGGAACAGAACAAACGACAGGCCAAGCAACACGATGGAAAGCGCGGCCAACACAGCGGCGTCACCCCAGTCCATGCCGTTGATGAGCGGGTCGCTGCCCAAGTAGTAGTGGAACGGCGACAGCCATGCAATGACCCCAAGGCCACCGCTGACGTTTGCCAACGAAGTCAACAAGTGGAAGACAAGCGCCCCACCCGCAGCGCCGAGAATCGCGACACCGGTGCGCCCCGTGCCCGCGCTGAGGGCCAGCGCAAGGGTCCCGAAAGCCAACCCCACCAGCACCTGGAGCGCTGCGGTGGCTGCGACATTGCCGATGTCCATCCCGAGGTCGCCGAGCATGGACCCGAGAGCCACGCCCGCGAAGGTCGCAACACCGACTATGATGCCGAAAAGGACCATAGGCACGGCCTTTTCAAGCACAATTCTATGTCGGCTGATTGGGTTGGCAAGCAGCAGCCCCATCGTTCGGCGCGATTCCTCCCCAGCGAGGGCCCCCGCACCCATGACGGCGGTCACCAGGATGACCGAGAGCGGGGCCATAAACCCGAACGTCTCAAGGGTGTACCACCCTTCCGGGGTGCTCAGGTCACCTCCACCGAAGAGAGCGATTAATTCTTCCGGGAAGTTCTCAAAGGAGGACAACGTCTCTTCCGGAAGGGATGCATACATCGGGCCCAACATCACACCCATCACCAGAAACATCGCCGCAGACGTGACCAGGAGAAGGACCTGATAATCCGACGAGGTCTTGACCCTTATGGATGAGACCCTCGCCGAGCCAGCAAGACGCCCGACCAACCTGTTTAGGTGTGGGTTGCTTCGGATCCTGTCCAGCAAGGTCTTGCCAGCAGACTGGCCCTTCAGGTCTCGGCGATTGAATCCAATGACAGCCGCAATCAAGAACAGGACTGATCCGAAAATCAGCACAGCCAGGTGACCCCAGGCAATGCCGTTGTAAACGGGGGCGCTGCCGTCGAAGTAGTACCAGGGAAGGGCCTTGCGCAGGTCCTCCAGTCCCTCAATAAGGGGCAACAGGCCGACCGAAAAGAAGGACAGCACAAGGACGGCGGATGTCCCGCCCGTCGCCGTGTCACGGTTGCCGGTCACGGCTCCAATGGCCATGGCCAGCATCCCGTAGAAGACGGCGTTGAAGAATAGGTGAAGCGCCAAAGCCTCGACCTCCAGACCGCCGATCTCTATGCCCAGCAACCCAGCCATGGGATGGACGGGAAGCCACATGACAAAGACCGTCAGGGCCGTGAGCAGCACGAGGGCTGCAGCCTTGGACAGCAGGACGTGTGTACGGCTCTTGGGATTGACGAGGAGAATGCCCATTGTGCCGTTCCTCTCCTCCCCGGCAATGGACGCCGCGCCCATCACGAGGCACATTACTGCAACGACAACGGCGCCGAACGACCCAAAGACGTAGCCTACGGCCAGCCCACCGACGTCGACATTGTCACTGATGCCAAGCAGCGACCGAAACGCTTCGGGCAATTCGCTGTAGACGGTAAGATCGATTTCACGGTAAGTGAACATCCCGAAGAGCAGGAGCAGCGTCAGGCTAGCGGCAGCGATCGCCCACCCCAACCACCGATCCCATGCCGTCTTGAGGAAGATGTTGGCAAACGACACCGTTAGTCCTCCTTGTCGCTCTTGTAGTACGTGAGGAATATCTCTTCCAGGTCGGCCTCGTTGGTCTTGATGTCCGCAACGCCGTAGTGGTCGGTCGCCGCCTTCAGGAGCTCGCCCATGTCCCCGCCGAAGGACATCTCGACGTGTTTGTCATTGGCAATGACGTTGCGGACTCCAGGGACCACTACAAACACTGCGGCGTCTGCTGGGGAATCCAGCACAAACTCCACTTGGCGCATCGCCTTCGACCGCAGGTCCGCAACCGACTCGACAGTTATGAGAAAGCCGTCGCGGATGATTCCGACTCGGTCAGCCACCCGCTGGACCTCAGAGAGCGTATGGCTGGACAGGAAGACGGTGCGCCCCTCTGCCGTGACCTCGCTCACCATTCTCTGAAACTCCCGTTGCATCAACGGATCGAGTCCCGAGGTAGGTTCGTCCATGATCAGCAGGTCCGGCCGGTTCATGAAGGCCTGAATAACGCCAACCTTCTGCCGGTTGCCCGTTGATAGGTCTCCCACCTTTCTGGACAGGTCCGAATCAAGGCGTTCAGCAAGCTCGCCGACATAGGACCAGTCGACCCCGCCACGCATGTTCGCGAAGTACTCCAAGGTGTCGCGGCCCGTAAGATTCGGGTACAGCGCCAAGTCTCCCGGGATATACCCGATGTGCCTTCGTATGGCCACAGCATCCCTGTGCGTAGCAAGGCCCAGGATTGTCGCGGTGCCGGCAGTGGGTCTGATCTCGTCGAGCAACGTTCTAATGGTCGTCGACTTCCCGGCGCCGTTGGGGCCGAGGAAACCGAAGACCTCGCCTTCCTGGACTTCCAGGTTAAGGTCCTCAATGCCGCGTTTCTTGCCGTAGTACTTGGTCAATCCACTCGTGTGAATGGCCGCCCCTGCTGCACCCTTGATCGCTCCAGCTTCGGTCTCCGCCTCTGTTACCATGTGGCTGCCTCCCTGCAAGTCAATAGTCTTGTTGGTCCAATGCAGCGTGTTCTCCTCAATCGCGAGCACCTTCTATCGTGCCGACCCCCGGGACGGCAACGGCGTCATCATTGGCCGCCTCCAGATGATCGGCTCCCCGGTCAAGCATCTCCAGCGCCCGAGCGACCACTTCGAGCTCGGCAATTGATAAGACCATCGTAAGCTTCTCAACGGCTACAAAGTTGCTGCGTGCCAGTGCTTCAACAGTCTTTCGTCCCTCATTGGTCAGACAAGCCAGAGCGACTCGTCTGTCATTGGGGTCGGGAACTCGCTCTACCACACCCTTCTTGACCAACCGCTCGACCATGTTTGAGGGGTTAGGAAGGGTCATGCCGCGGGTCTGGTGCGCTGCACCAATTAGGGGATGCGACCGTCTCAGCTGGCTACGTCCAGGTCGACGGCCTACGAGTACCGCAGTGTTTGGTGTCGATTGAGCAATAGGTATGGAGAGCCTCACTATGAGCGGGTCGCTGGCGCGATGGCCGGGCCCTAGTCCCCGCGCAGCTGGATGTACTTCGCCAGCAGCGGCTGGACCCGGCGCACCAGGTCCAACGCCTGTCTCGATGCTTCCTGGATGGTGAAGTGGGCCCCAGGCTGCGTGCGCAGCTTGAAGAGGTGGTAGCACTCCCGCAGGTTCATCCTGCTCAGCACGCGCCGCAGGTGGGCGTGCGTGACCACGTACTCAGCCACTCGCGGCGACAGCCCGGCCAGACGGCGGTACGCGGACGCGGACGCCTCCATCGCTTCCTGGAAGACCTCCTCCAGCCCGGCCTCTCGGACCAGGGGCGGGAGGACGTAGCCAAGGCCCACCGTGAGGGGCTGCGGGATGTACGTCTGCATTCGGTGCCGCTTGAACTCCCGGTAGGCGCCGTAGTCGATGAGCAGCTCAAACGTGAAGTCCACCAGCTCCAGCTCCCGCAAGGGCGCGTCGTGGGGCCCCATCCGCTCCAGCGCCGCCTGCACCACCGCCTCCTGCTCCCGGGCCGACATGCCCTGGGCTCGACGCCATGCTTCGTCGTACGGTCCCGCAGCGTAGCGGTAGAGGAGCCCCGCCACAAGCCGGGTCTGCGCGTCGGTGTCGTAGCTGACCAGCCGTGTCTCGATGCGGCCCTCCACCCCGGCATCCCCCTCTGCCTCCGCGCCGAAGGCCTGCTGCGCTTCCCGGGTCTGCACAAGGTAGTCGTTGCGATCGGCGTAGCGGATGAGTGTGGGCGTGATGAGCCGCCCCTGCTCCTTCAGGCTCTCTCCCACCTGCCGCTCCTCGTCCAGATCAGAGGAGAGGAGCTTGCGGATGGCGTGCTCCATGCTCCGCGCGTTCATGGAGACGCCCACGTTGGTCAGGGTGGCCGCGGGGAGCACAAAGCGGCAGCTATCGACGGCCTCGCGCCGGATGCGCACCCGGTACGCGCCGCCGGTCTCCTCCGCCCCCTGCTTCCGCACCGACCGCAGGTGTTGCTGCATCTCCTCCACCAGCCTGCCGTACAGGTGGAAGAGGCGGTCGCATGCGGCGGTGTAGAGGTCCCGGATCCCGGGCTCGCCCTCCAGCTCGGCGGGCGTGTAGTACGCTCCCTGGTCCAGGACCTGATAGCGGCTCGACTTCTCCGTGTACGAAGC
This sequence comes from Dehalococcoidia bacterium, assembly GCA_965247615.1. GTDB lineage: Bacteria > Chloroflexota > Dehalococcoidia > Lucifugimonadales > UBA1127. The sequence goes on from OZ252022.1 coordinate 713,099, forward strand.
CAGGCGGTTGTCCTCCAGCGTGTCGCAGGCCAGGCGCGACACGTTCTCCACGGCCATGTGGATGACGGCGTGCTCGGCCACCGACGCGTGCCCGTAGCCCAGCACCCACCGCTCGTGGAAGTCGGCCGCCTTCTCCGCCGTCACGATGTCGCGGATCTGGTCGAATGGCTCCGGCCGTCGCGACGTCATCGCGAAGACCACCGCCAACTCTTCCTCCGTGATGTCGCGGGGGTCCAGCGGGTAGATGCGGCGCTGGAATTCGGTTCGCTGCTCGGTTTCCATGTCCTTCCCTGCCGGGGGCGCTCAGGCTGGGCACATCCTAGCGGCGGATGGAAGGCGCCGCAACCGCCTCGGCCCCGCTGTCCGCCACATAGAGAGAGGGCCGCGCATCCTGGGCCTCCCCCAGGATGCGTGGCCCTCTCGTCGTGTTCGGGGCTGCGAGTCGATGCTACGTGCCGGTCAGCCGGGCCCCCTGCTCCTCATTGGCGTTGTAGCCCCACTTGTAGTCGCGGTTGGCGTAGACCTCCTCCGGCATGAGGCTCTTGAGGCCACGCTTCTCAACCTCCTCCTCATACTTCGTGCGGATCCAGGGCTCCTCGTCCGGGTACTCGATCTGGGCCAGGGGCCGGTCCTCGCCCTCCAGCGCGTTGCCGCTGAGCTGGCGGATGGGTGAGAGCGCCAGGTACCGGGCGGGTGTGACGCTCACGTTGAAGTGCTGGTGGAACCACTGGTTGGGCGGCACGAACATGCTGGCCTCGTGCCACGGCACGATGATCTTCTCCTCCCCCTCCGGCCACATGATGGAGTAGCCCTCTCCCGCGGGGATGATGATCACGACGCCGGGCCCGTGCTTGTGGCCCTTCTTGTAGGTGCCCGTGGGGAAGACGGACATGTGCCCGCCCAGCTGAGAGCTCGGGAAGGAGATGTCCACCACGTGGCCGCCGCCGCCGCGCTGGCGGTGGGGGACCAGGCCGTCCCACGCAGCCAAGTCTGTGAAGAAGTTGCCGAACCAGGTTGCGCCCCGGCCCGCTCCGTCTGCCCTTGTGGCGATGGAATACAGCTCCCCTTCCACCGCCTCCAGCAGCTCCGGCTTCTCATACTTGTTGTTGAAGTAGAAGTCGGGGTCCGCATTGATCGACATGGCCACCGGGAGGTGGTTGTTGTGGACAAGCCTCGCGGGACGGTCCCCCCGCGCGTTGCTGAACTGCCGATACGTGCCACGAGGGAGCTGGAACAGGCTGCGAGGGCCCCACTCGAAGGTCTTCTTCGGCACGCCCTCGGCCCACACCGTCGTGAGTCCCTGTCCACCGAGCACGTACACAGCCTCGTCCAGGGCAAACTTCATTGGCGCAGTGGTCCCCCCCGGAGGAATCTCCGTGATGCGGGCCTCGGCGGTGCCCTGCATCCCCGCAAGCTGGATGAAGGCCGCATTGCACTCGCGCTCTTCCCACGGGCCAACCTCAATGTTCCGCGCGTCCTCAATGAAGTAGCCCCGGTGAATCGGCACGCCGATGGACTCGACCCACTCATCGTAGGGCAGTCGTGCGTCCCGGCGGTCACGGATCGCGGGACGGCCGTTGGTCTGCGTCATCTCACACCCTCCTTCAGTTCTGTTGCTCTAGTACACATGGTCGACCTCAGTTTCGGCGTGTTGCGCCCCGCTGTCAAGTGGAGGTCGCTGCGTGTCATTGTTCAATGATTTGGTCAGTGGGTAACTGGTCAATGAAAATGTCAGTCTATGAAAGGACTGACGTTGACTACCAGAGAGCAAGCCCGGATACAGGTGTTGAACGGTGTGATCGAGCGGAAGGTGTTGATGGCTGAGGCGGCCGAACTGATGAGGGTGAGCGAGCGCCACGCGTGGCGACTGCTGGCGGCGTATCGAAAGGAGGGAGCTGCCGGGGTGGCTCACGGAAACAGGGGCAGACGGCCGTCGACCGCCACAAGCCCGGAGACGCAGGAACAGGTGACGGCGCTAGCCAAGGGCCGCTACGCCGGCTTCAACCACTCGCATCTGACCGAGCTGTTGGCCGAGCGGGAGGGCGTCGATCTGTCCCGCTCCACCGTCCGGCGGGTGCTGCTGGCGGGCGGTGTTCGGAGTCCCCGCCGCCGCCGAGCGCGCAAGCGCTATCTGCGCAGGGAGCGCTACCCCCAGGAGGGGATGCTGCTGCAGATCGACGGGAGCAGGCACGACTGGTTGGAGGGTCGGGGACCCCGCCTGACGCTCATCGGGGCCGTGGACGACGCCACGGGGACGGTCCCCTTCGCCCTATTCAGAGAACAGGAGGACGCCCACGGCTACTTGCTCATGCTCAAGGAGATCATCGACCGCCGCGGCGTGCCGATGGCCCTCTATAGCGATCGGCATAGCATCTTCCAGCGCTCGCCCCGGGAGTCGGAGAGCCGGGACGAGCAGCTTCGGGGCCGGCGCGAGCCCACGCAGTTCGCCCGGGCGCTCGAGGAGTTGGGCATCGAGCTCATCATGGCCCATACACCCCAGGCGAAGGGTCGCGTGGAGCGCGCGTGGGACACCTTCCAGGACCGCCTGGTCTCGGAGATGCGCCTCGCGGGCGCGGCGACCATCGAGGAGGCCAACCGGATGCTCGGGGACTTCCTGCCGCGATACGATCGGCAGTTCGGCGTGGCGCCGGCCCAGCGGGAACCGGCCTATCGCCCACTGCCGCCGGGCGTCTCCCTTGATGCGGTCCGGTGCTTCAAGTACCTGCGCACCGTGGCCAACGACCACACCATCCACTTCAACGGCGCCGCGCTGCAGGCGCTCCCCGATGGGCGCAGGACCAGCTACGCTCGGACCCGCGTCGAAGTCCAAGAGCGGCTGGACGGCAGCATCGTGGTCGTCCACCAGGGCAGGACCGTGGCCACAGCGCCGGCCCCCGCCGGGCCCGTCGCGCTCAGGGCCCGCACCGGCCGCCGCTCCAACGGTCAGCTGCCAGCCGACTCGCCAGCCCGACCTGCCCGTGACGGTCACCGCGCACCGGCAACTGCTCCCCGTCCCCCGGCGAAGACCACGGCCCGCATCCCCACCAAGCCAGCGCCCAACCACCCCTGGAGGAGAGCGCTACTGACATAATCATTGAACAACAACCCTGACAGAATCACTGGACAACGACAGTGGAGGTCGCTGCGCGACGGCTTTGTGGGCGTGGGTTAGGAGCGTTGGGTCGGTACGTGTTATCAGGGGTGATGAGGGTCTGCGGTGGGGGTCCGGCGTGGGTTCCCGCCTGCGGGGTCGCTGGCGCGACGGCCTTGTTGGGGGGAGGGTTGCGGGGTCGCCACGGCGGGTGGGTGGGGGAATGGCGGGGGTGCAAAGGTCTCTGAGCCGCACAGCCGCTCCCCACTCCGGTGGGCCGCAAAAACAGCGAGGGGCGCAGCAACCCGCGCCCCTCGCTTGACTTGGTCTTCCGGTTCCCCGCAGGCTCGCGCTTACGAGTTGTAGATCTGGGCCCCCTGCTCCTCCTCGGCGCCGTACCCCCACTTGTAGTCCGGGTTCGTGTAGGCCTCCTCGGGCATCAGGCTCTTGAGGCCCCGCTTGCTCAGCTCCTCCGCGAACATCTCCCGGATCCACGGCTCCTCGTTGGGGTACTCGATCTGGTCCCGCTTCGGGTCCATGACGCGCTCGGCGCCTCCGCCCACCTGGCTCATCGCGTGGAACGCCATGTACCGCGCGGGCGTGACGCTGACGTTGAAGTGCTGATGGTACCAGCGGTCCGGCGGCACGAACATGCTGCCCTCGTGCCACGGCACGACGACCTTCTCCTGCCCCTCCGGCCACATGATCGAGTAGCCCTCGCCGGTCGGGATCACGATCACCACGCCGGGACCGTGCCGGTGCCCCTTCTTGTAGGTCCCGGGCGGAAAGACGGACATATGGCCGTTGGTCTCCGAGTTCGGGAAGGCCACGTCCACCACGTGCCCGCCGCCGCCGCGCTGCCGGTGGGGAACCAGCCCGTCCCACGCAGCCATGTCCGTGAAGAAGTTGCCGTACCAGGAGGAGCCGCGGCCCCCCGCTATCCTCGTGGCCACAGAGTAGAGCTCGCCTTCCTTCGCCTCCAGGAGGCTCGGGGCCTCATAGGGGTTGTTGAAGTAGAAGTCGGGGTCCGGGTTCAACGACATGGCGACGGGCAGGTTGTTATTGTGCAGCAGCCGCGCGGGCCGGTCGCCCCTGGCGTTGCTGAATTGCCGGTAGGCGCCCCGCGGGATCAGGAACATGCTGCGTGCGCTCCACTCGAAGGTCTTCTTGGCCACGCCCTCGGCCCAGACCGTCGTGAGTCCCTGTCCATCGAGCACGTACACGGCCTCGTCCAGGGCAAACTTCATTGGCGCCGTGCTCCCACCGGGCGGGATCTCCGTGATGCGGCCCTCGACGACGCCCTTCATCCCCGCCATCTGCAGGAAGGCGGCGTTGCACCCCCGCTCGTCCCACGGGCCCACCTCGATGGTGCGCGCGTCCTCGATGAAGTAGCCGCGGTGGATGGGCACGCCGACCGATTCGATCCACCGGTCGTAGGGAAGCCCGCGGTCGCGTACCGTTAGGCCGGCCCCCTGGGCCGCCGCCGTCTCTGTTTGCTGCTGCGTCATGTCACACCCCTCGCTGCGCTGCGTTTGTGCCGCCTTGTCGGTCGGCTGGCGCTCAGTTTGGGCCTGTTGCTGTGGGCTGTCAAGGGCAGCCACACCATACGGCACCTCCCCTGGAGCCCCGTCTTCCCCTGCCACCTCTGGATTCCCGCTTTCGCGGGTCGCTGGCGCGACGGCCTTGTGGGGGGAGGGTGGCGGGGTCGGTGTGGCGGCTCTGCGGATTCTGCGCGTTCGCGGTCCGGATGGCTTGACAAACGACGAGTGGCACAGTAGAGTCCTGCAAATCTAATCGCATGTTCGCTTCCAGAGGAGGACGGGATGTTAGCCAAGCTAGCTATCAGTGTCATGCTTCTGATTGCGTTGGCCGCAGTAGCCTGCGCCACAGCGCCCGTGACCACGAGCCAGGCGCCCCAGCAGCCCTCGGCGCCCGCGCAGCCCGCGCCCGCGGCTCCGTCGAGCGCGATGACTCCCAGCGGTTCCACTTCCACGGCGACGCCCAAGGACGACTCGATGATGGCGAGCCCGCGCCCGCGGCTCCGTCGGCTGACCCGATGTCTCCAACGGGCAGCGCGATGACTCCCAGCGGTTCCACTTCCACGGCGACGCCCAAGGACGACTCGATGATGGCGATGGGCAAGGCCCAGTACGGCGGCACCATCAACATCCACGTCCGCCGGGACCCTCGCGGCGGCTTCGATCCCCAGATCGCCGGCGGCCGACGCGAAGCCCGCCAGATTATTGGCATGCCCTACGAGCGGCTCGCCATCGACGACACGCTGCCCGACAACCTCTGCGCAGAGGCCGTGCGGCCCTACCTGGCGGAGAGTTGGAGCATCTCCGACGACCTCAAGACCTGGGACATCAAGCTCCGCGAGGGAGTCAAGTTCCACAACGTGGCGCCGGTCAATGGTCGAGAGATGACAGCGGACGACGTGATTTTCAGCTACGAGCGCATGTTCGACCGGGGCATTCAGAAGTCCGTGGGCGAGAACGTCGAAAGCATGACGGCCCCGGACAAGTACACCGTCCGTATTACGACCGTTGACCCCTCACCCCAGCTGCCCCTCCAGCTCCTGACCTGGCGGGCGGCCATGGTCATGGCCAAGGAGGCCGCTGGCCCCGATGGCAATTTCGACACCTATGAGACGGCCATCGGGACGGGGCCCTTCATCCTGACGGAGTACACACCTGGCGTCGGCCACGTGGTCGTCCGCAACCCGGACTACTGGGCTGAGGGCCTTCCCTACGCCGACGGCGTCAACCTCAGCATCATGCGGGATGTCTCCACACGAATCGCCGCACTCCAGGTGGGCAAGCTGGACTTCCTGGAGGAGGTCACCATCAGCGCCAAGCAGCGGCTCGAGCGTCTGGCTCCCAACATCAAGTACACGCCCTGCGAGACCTCCTCCTACAACCTCTGGATGGACAACGATATTCCGCCCTTCAACGACGTCCGGGTCCGCCGCGCCTTCTCGATGGCCATGGACCGGCAGAACATCATCAAGGGGCCGTTCCGCGGTGAGGGGCTCGCCCTGGGCGTCGGCTCCAGCACCTGGGAGCACTACATCCAGCCCAAGGACTACCCGCCGGAGCAGGCGAAGTACCTGGAGCACAATCCGCAAGCCGCCAAGGCCCTGCTTGCCGAGGCCGGTTATCCCGACGGCCTCGACGTGACCTTCTTCGCCGGCTTCCACCACGGCTCCCCCTTCCGCGAGCTGGTGGAGTCCCTGCCGGCCCTGTTCGCTCCGGCGGGAATCAAGGTGACGCTGGACCCCCAGGAGCTGGCGGCCTACCAGGAAGGCATCTCCACCCGCGGCTACGGCGCCGCCGGCGTGATGAAGTCCGGCTACGGCTCCCCCTACATCAACATGATCGGCGCGCTCCACTGCGGCGCGACGCCGTCGGTCAACCGCTCCGGCATCTGTGAGCCGGGGCTCGATGCCCAGGTCGAAAGGGCGCGGGCCACGGGCGACGACCAGGAGCGCGCGGACCTCTTCAAGCAGATGCAGACGAGGATAGTCGACCAGGCCTACTGGGTAGCCTTCCCCGGCTTCTACCGGTTCAACGCCTTCAGCGAGAGGCTGAACGGAACGCTCAAGGGCAGCGGCCCCATGTTCCGCCATCAGACGGGCGTCTTCTTCCGGGAGCTCTGGCTGACGCAGTAGCATCAGGCAAACAGGCTGTGGGCGGACCGGCGTCGTCCCCGTGGGATGATTCCGGCCCGCCCACAGCACTTAGCCCGGGAGAACAGCGAAGGTCGTGCCCCGGCGGCGGGTGTGTTTGGGCGGTGACGGTCAGGGAACCCCAGCGGAATCGTAGTCGATCCTGAAGGGCTCACAGCATGCACAGGTACATCGCCCGAAGGCTTTTTCAGGTCCTTCCCACCATTCTCTTCATCTCGGCCATCGTCTTCTTCCTGCACCGCTTCATCCCCGGCGACATCATCTCCATGCTGGAGGGCGAGCTTGGCGGGGGCGACTTCGACCGGGCCAGGGTCGAGGAGCTCTTGGGGCTGGACAAGCCCGCCATCCCGGCCTACTTCGATTGGCTGTGGGGTGTGCTGCACCTGGACCTGGGCGATTCCATTCTCGGAAGGTCCTCCATCCTCGAGCAGGTGGCCTGGCGCTGGCCCGTGACCATGGAGCTGGCCCTCCTGGCCATGTTCTTTACCATCGTCTTCGGCATCCCAACCGGGATTCTGGCGGCGGTGCGGCAGGAGACCGCGGTGGACTACGTCGCGCGCTCCTTCGCCGTGCTCGGGCTCTCGCTGCCCAGCTTCTGGATCGGCGTCATGACCATTGTTCTCTCCGCCAGGTTCTTCGGCTGGATTCCCCGCCAGGACTGGGTCGGCTTCACCGAGGACCCCATCAGGAACCTCAGCATCATGGTCCTGCCCGCCTTCATCCTCTCGCTCAACTTCATCGCCCGGGTGACCCGGATGATGCGGGCGACGCTCCTGGAAGTGCTACGGCAGGACTACATCCGCACGGCGTGGGCCAAGGGGCTCCAAGAGCGGTCCGTGCTCATCCGCCACGCCAGCAAGAACGCCATGATTCCGGTGGTGACGCTGCTGGGCCTGGAGCTCGTGAATCTCCTGTCCGGGACCGTGATCATCGAGGCCATCTTCGACCTGCCCGGCATCGGCTTCTACACCCTGGACGCCCTCCAGTTCCGGGACTACGCGACGGTCCAGGGCGTCATCTTCCTCTACGCCGTCGTCGTCGTCATTACCAACCTGCTTGTGGACCTGACCTACTCATTCTTGGACCCGCGGGTCGTATACCGGTAAGGGGATCTTCGTGGCAGAGCAACCGGGAATCGTAGAAGCGCTGGCTAGGACGCGCAGACCCGCGCCTCGGGGCGCGCGCCTGCTCCGCGCCGTGGGCAACCTGTTCCGGGAGAGGCCCCTGGGCGCCTTTGGCGGCCTCATCATTGTCGCCTTCATCCTTGCCGCCCTTCTCGCCGACGTGCTTGCCACGCACCCCTACGAGGCCTTGGACTTCGACAACATGCTGTCGGCGCCCTCCGGCGGCCATATCCTCGGCACGGACCAGCTGGGCAGGGACCTGTACAGCCGCGTCATCTACGGCGCTCGGGTCTCCATCTACGTCGTCATCGGCGCCGTCTCCGTGCAGACCATCCTGACGCTGTTTCTCGGCGTCGTCCCCGTCTGGTACGGCGGTAGGTGGGACACGTGGACGCAGCGGCTGCTGGTGGACACCTGGATCACGTTGCCGCGCCTGCTCATCCTGCTGAGCCTCTCCTCCCTGCTGGGCGGCGGCATTTGGACCATGATGATCATCCTCTCCCTGGGCGGCTTCAGCTCCTCCCGCATCATCCGCGGCGTCGTCCTCTCTCTGAAGGAGACGCCCTTCGTGGACGCAGCCCGCGCCATCGGCGCCAGCACTCCCCGGTTGCTGATGAAGCACATCGTCCCCAACACCTTCGCCCCTCTGATGGTGCTGGCCACGCTGGACGTGGGCAGCGTTATCCTGGCCGAGTCCAGTCTGAGCTTCCTGGGGTACGGCATCCCGCCCCCGTTCCCGTCCTGGGGCAGGATGCTGGGCGGCGACGCTCTGGACTTCTACGCTGAGGCGCCCTGGCTCATGCTCTGGCCCGGACTGGCCCTGACGTCGGTGATCTTCGGGTCCAACGTCTTCGGCGACGCCCTCCGCGACATTCTGGACCCGCGTCTGCGCGGCGCAGGCAGGGCGAGGCGGGCGGCCGCCGGGGAATCCAGCCGAGTCTCCAGGGCCGTCAAATAGCCAGGCCTTTCGGCCGAATGTATCTGCCCGCAAGGGGACAAGCTCCCCCTGCGGGCAGCCCCGCACCATCCTGCCGTCACGCCCACCTCCACCGCCACCCATCAACTCTCCCCTGCATGGCCGTCGCGCCAGCGACCGGGAATCCAGGGCGGCGGCGCGGTGCGGGGCATCCCCCTCACCCCCCGCAAAGCCGTCGCGCAGCGACCCCCTGTGCCACCCCCCCATTGCCCCCGCCACCACCCACGCGCTATCATCTCCTCAACACGACAGCGAACCCAAGGAGGTCCCCATCCCCCAAAAAAACAATTGCACCGCCCCCTATCTGAGGGAAATCCGTCCAGCTTCACTTTTCCGAAAAAAACACAGTCAGGCAATCAAGCAGGCATGGTCAATCAAAATCCTGCTGCCGACGCCTGCGACGGGGCTGGTCGACGGAGGACGAGAGCGTGTGAGTGGCGGTGGGCGCGCGGGGGCTCTCGCTAGCCCGTCGAAGGACAGGATGCGGGAGGTTGGAATCCCGGGGGAGCCAGGCTTGTGAGATGGGCTGTCAAGAACGGGAGCGTGTGTGCCACCGGCCGAAGACCAGCATGTCCCCAAACCCCATGCGGCGGCCCAGCATCGACTCCTCGAACCAACGCTTGCGCTCCATCACGTAGCGGATGCTGAACCCCGCGGCGACGAAGAAGCGCACCGCCCCGAGAACCCCCACCAGCACCTCCAGCACCCAGATGCACCCCGTCAGCACGGCTGCGATAGGCCTCAGCACGTACCACCTCACGTCGCTCCTCCTCTGTCGCTGCCGCAACTGCGCGCCGGCCTGCGCGGGGCCCGACTAGGGGTCGGGGCGGGGGCGGCCCCCGCGGCGCCGCCCCCGACGGGACGGACCAACTCCAGCACGTCGCCTTCCTTCAGCGTGACCGAGGCGTGCTCTTCCCTGCGCAGCACCTCCCCGTTGTACGCCACCGCCAGGAAGGCGGCTCGAACCCCCAGGCTCTCGATGAAGCGGGGGAGCGTCATGGGGCCCTCCAGCTCCCGGACCTGGCCGTTGACGGTGATCGTGATCACGCCGTCACTCCATCCCCTGCCCCCTCGCCCCGGCCGTGCGTGCGGAACGTGCTCACAACGGCCGTGACTACCAGCGCCAAGGCCGTGGGCAGGTAGAACACCCCGATGGAAAGCGCCCCCAACACGCAGAACCCAAGCGAGAGGAGGGCCAAGAGCCAGAGGAACGCCTGCCGAATCCACGATCTGGGATCCCAGCGCAAGACCGCCAGCAGCGCAAGACTGGTCAATGCCACGGGCACGAAGAGCGGCAACAGCACCCACGGCCCGTTGACCGCCACAAGGGATGCCGTCTGGAAGGTGGTCGTGTACGTGCCAGCCGAGTCCATCTCGATGTGAGTTCCCCGGTACGACGCGGGCCACAGCGCCAGCCACAGAAACGCAGCCCAGGCAGCGGCGTGGGCAAGCACGGGCCACACGAGCACCGACGCACGGAGCCTCACTGGCAGCCTTCCTTGGAATGCCGGGTGTACGCTTCCCCCCGCGGAGACTGCGGCGCCCGGGCCGCCGGATCCGTCTCCCGCAGCATCGCCTCCTTCAGGTCGGCGGCTGCCTGTCGGGGATCGGCAGACCCCAGGATGGCGGAGATGACCGCCGCGCCATGGGCGCCCGCCTCCATGACCTGTGAGATGTTTTCTGCCGTGATGCCGCCGATGCCCAACACAGGAACACGCGCCGCCTCGCGGACCCTGCCCACGAGGCCGACACCGGCCGCCCCGCCCTGCGCGTGCGTCCGGCTGGGGAAGATGGTGCCCACCACCAGGAAGTCGGCCCCGTCTGCCTCCGCCTGACGCGCCCCAGCCTCGCTATGCACCGACCGGCCGATCAGCAGCTCTGGCCCCATGAGCTTACGAGCCACGTTGGCCGGCACGCCCACTTCTCCAATCTGGACCCCGTCGGCGCCGCAGGCCAGGGCCACGTCCACCCGGTCGTTGACCAGCAGCAGCGCCCTGCCTCGTGTGGCGCGGCGAAGCTCACGCGCCAGCTCCATCAGCTCCCCGGCGGGCAGGTCCTTCTCCCGCAGCTGCACCAGGTCCACCCCTCCGGCGATGGCGCGCTCCACCCGCTCCGCCAGCGAGCCCGGCGGACAGAGCCGCCGGTCAGTGACCAGGGCCAGGCATGGGACCGGGAGCACAGGCAAAGGGCCTCCTCACGGCGACGGCGCGGCCGGCACGGCGACGCCCGCCGTCGGGCTCGATGCCTCCGCGTAGCTCTTTCTGGCGATGCGCCCCGCCAGGTACGCCTTGCGCCCTGCTTCGACGCCCAGCTTGAAGGCCTCGCCCATCAGACCTGGGTCCTTGGCTTGCGCGATGGCCGTATTCACCAGTACCGCGGACGCTCCCATCTCCAGCGCCTGTGACGCATCCGAGGGCACGCCCAGCCCCGCGTCCACAACCACCGGCACCCTGGCCTGGGAGATGATGATGCGCACCTCCTCCGCCGTGTGGATCCCCTGTCCGGACCCAATGGCGGAGCCCAGGGGCATGACCGTGGCGCAGCCCAGCTCCTCCAGCTGCCGCGCCAGCACGGGGTCGGCGTGGATGTACGGCAGCACCTGGAAGCCCTCCTTGATCAGCGCCTCCGCCGCCCGCAGCGTGCCCGACGGGTCGGGGAAGAGGTACGCCGGGTCCGGGATCACCTCCAGCTTGACCCAGTCGGAGCCCGTGACCTCCCGCCCAAGCTGCGCGGCGAAGATGGCCTCCTCGGCCGTCTTGGAGCCGGCCGTGTTGGGCAGGACCGTGTACCGCGTCCAGTCGATGTAGTCCAGTATCGTCTTTTCCTGGGGGTCTTCCAGGTTGAGGCGGCGGATGGCCACCGTAACCATGTCCGCCCCGGAGGCCTCCAGCGCCTCGAGCATCTCTTCGTTGGTGCGGTAGCGGCCCGTGCCAAGTATCAGCCGCGAACGCAGCTCCCTGCCGGCGATGATCAGCCCGTCTTCCATGGCATGCCTTCCTGTACGATGGCTTCGATACCCGTCGTCGCTACGACGCCAACGCGCTCCCTGCGCGGGCCTCGGCGGTCCCCACCCGCGCCGCGTGTTCACGCGGAACATCCCCTGTAAACAAAAAGCGCCGCTGGTGAGCGCCAGCGGCCTACGAGTCTTCTCTCTGCCTGCACGCTCCCTGCGCTGGCATTACCCAGATCAGGTTCCTGGCGGTCGGCGACGGCTGCGGCCGCCTTCTCAGCCGGGCTCTCCCCAGCTCCCGTCTCCCGTCCCTCGACATTCACCCCGCGGCAAGAATTGCCCCTAACCTAGCACAGCCCAGGATGAGCGTCAATGAAGCTGACTGCACCGGCGCCAGCTCAACGGCGCCGGGCCGCCGCGCCAGTGACCCGCCGATCACGGCTGCAGGGCCCACGCCCAGACGCGCGCCAGCCCCACGACGCCGACCACCGCCAGCGCCGCGGCGACCACCCACCAGCGCACGCCGCCCGACCCCGCGCCGGCGTTGCGCGCCAACCGGCGGCGGAGCCGCCGGTTCATGGGCCGCCCGCCCCTACGCATTACTGCCAAGGATGTCCCGGAGCTGGTCCATGGTCACGTTGGCCCCGCTGAGAATAACGCCTACCCGCTTCCCCCGGAGGTCGTCCTTCCTGCTGATGGCGCCCGCCAGCGCTGCCGCTCCCGCGAGCTCGGACAGGGCGTGGCACTTCTCCAGGTATACGCGCACAGCGGCCTCCAGGTCCGCGTCGTCCACCACCAGAAAGTCGCTCAGGTAGTCTCGAAGGACCGACTGGGGAAGGTCGTACCCCGACCGCGTCGCCAGGCCCTCGGCCTGCGTCTCCATGGGCGCCTCCACCACACGGCCCTCCTTCCAGGAGCGGTACCCCGCCGGGGCCTGGGCCGACTGCACGGCGATAACTCGAAGCTGCGGGTTCACGGCCTGCGCCACGATGCACGCCCCGGCCGCGGTGCTGCCGCCGCCCAGGGGGACGAAGAGCACGTCCAGGTCCGGCGCCGCCTCCAGGATCTCCAAGGTCGCTGTGGCCACCCCCGCGATGAGCCACGGCTCGTTGGCAGGATGAACGTAGTACATCCCGTGCTCTCTGGACTGCTCCTCTGCCAGCTCCCGCGCATCCTCCAGCATGGCGCCGTGGGCATGGACCTGTGCGCCCAGCGCCTCCATCGCCTTCACCTTCAGCGGGTTGGCCCCTTCCGGGACGCAGACGACGCTGCGGGCGCCGAAGATCCGGCACGCATAGGCGATCGACTGGCCGTGATTGCCCGTGGAGGCCGTGATGAGGCCCCGGCCTCGCTCCGCCGCGTCCAGCCGGGAGACCAGGTTGATGCCGCCCCGCACCTTGAACGCACTGATGGGCTGGCAGTCCTCCCGCTTGACGAAGACCTCGCAGTCCAGCAGGTCATTCAGGGCCGCGTACGAGACCAGAGGCGTCGGCGGCAGGTAGGGCAGGATGGCATTGCGCGCCTCGAGCACCATGCGAAACGTGGGACGGTCCATGGGGACCTCGCTGGGGAGTGTTGCGTACCGGCCCATTCTATACCACTGCCCCAGTGCGCCGCCGCCCGGTCGAGCAAGCCGCTGCGCCAGCGACCTGCTCCGCCTTGCCCGCCCTGGCTCAGCCCAGGGCGTCCAGCTCTCGCAGGATAAGCTCCGGAGTGGGGCGGTCCGTGGCGCCCTGGCTCACGTGCTGCCAGCGGAGTAGGCCCTGCTTGTCGATGATGAAGATAGCGGGCGCCGCCAATCCGTCGCCCAGGAGATTGAAGACGCCGTACCTTTGTGCGACGGTGCCGGAGGGGTCCATCAGTATGGGATAGGAGAGGCCGTGCAGGTCGACCATCTGCCTGGCGTGGCTCACGTCGTCCATGCTCACGGCCAGCAGGACCGTCTCCCGGTCGCTGAGGGCAGGCACGAACCCTTCCATCTCCCCGAGCTGGTTGCGACAGATCTCTCACCCGAATCCGCGATAGAAGACTAGGACGACCCGGTAACGCCCCTGGAAGTCGGACAGAGTGACCGGTCCGCCGTGAGCCTGGGAAAGCGTGAATCCGGGAGCAGCATTCGGGTCCGGGGGGTCGTTGGTCAAGACCAGGGTGACGGGCAGGGCGATGCTCACCAGGAACACCGTGAGTACCATCGCTAGGAGGAGCCGCCGCCAGCCGGTGGGAGAGCCTGAGTGTCTAGCTCCGTCCGCCCCTCTTCCTCGCGCCTCTGTCATGCTGCATCCCTCCGCAGCGGGCCCAAGCCCGGCTTGTTGGCAACCGGCCGGGGCCGCATGGCACTTGGCGTCCGAGAGCGGCGCGTAGGGGCTCCGCTGCCTTCAGTCGCTGCCTGGTATGCGGCCTCCGGTGTCTCTGCTAGGTGAGCAGGCGGGGAATGAATACGCCCAGGAGGTAGGCGACCCCGGCGGCGGCCGCGCCGATGGCCAGCACCTCGAACCCCTGGAGTGCCGGCGATTTCTGCACCAGCCGGCCCTTGCCTATGCCAAGGACGAAGAGCCCCGTCAGCGCTATGGTCACAGAGACCAGGATCGCCGACGACCCGTCCAAGAAGAAGTACGGCACGATGGGGATGATGGCGGCGACGATGAAAGAAGCAGCCATCGTCAGGCCGTCCTTCAACGGGTTCTGGTACATGTCCGGACTGATGCCCAGCTCCTTCTCCACCATCGTGCGGAGCCACAAATCCTTGTCCGACGCGATATGCTCCGCCATGTCCCGCGCCTCGCGGTAGCTCATGCCCTGCTGATGATAGAGGAACACCAGCTCGGCCAGCTCCTCGCCCGGCTTCTCCTCCAGCTCCCTGGCCTCCTTCTCGATCTCCGCCTTCATGACGTCCCGCTCTGCCTTGGAGCCAAGGTAGCTGCCCGTGCCCATGGAGATCATGCCGGCCAGGGCCGCCGCAAGCCCCGCGATGATCACCGTCGTCGTGTCGGTCACCGCTGCGGCCACCGACGTCACCAGCGCCACCGTGCTGAGAAGGCCGTCTTGCGCGCCGAAGACCACCTCCCGGATGCGCCCGAAAGCGGCCACCCGGCCCTGCTCCTGCTGCACCTCGCGCATCCCCTGCGGGAACGTGCGAGCTACCGGCGCGAGCTCGTCCGCGCGCTCTGGCGGGCCGCCTCGCTCCGCCACCTCCGCCGGGAGAGGCGCCGGCCTAGCCGCTGCCTCCGCCTTCAGCGTGTCCTCCAGCGCGTCCAGCGCCACCGCGAAGGCTTCGAGGTGCAGCCGCTCCCGGTCCATCGCTATCGTGAACGCCTGTGCGGCGTCGTTCCGCCCCTCGTCCAGCGCATCGCGGACCATGCGCGGGTAGAGCGAGGTGAATTCCTTGATCTCGCCGCTGATGACCCCCTGCAGATTCTCCCTCGAGCTCTTGATCTCCCCAACGACCCGGAGCTGGTTCACGCCGTGGATGGTCTCAGCCCCGGCCACCTCCTGGAAGACCTGGGCCACCTCCGGGTGCCCCTCCTGGAGCGCCTGGTTGGCGAAGGCCGTGTACTTGATGTACGCGAGAGCCTCGTTGACGATGGCGCTCCAGAGGTTCTTTTCCGTCTTGGTCAGAGCATTCCCCGGGCTGGCCATGAGAAGCCCCTCCTCCCTTGCTGCATGGTCGATAATTGGCCCTCATAATGTATCACACAGCCACAGGCGGCTAGGCGCGCCGCGTCCGGCGGGCGCAGTCCAGACCTTGGCAGGGGAGATGCTGCGATGGTAGCATTCCCCGATTGAACGTGATCTCGACCCAGGAGCTGTGGGATGGCCCCCACGGTTCGGGAGGAGGACGATGTGTCAGCCCGAGTCTTCATCAACGTGACCCCGGAGAAGGCCTTCGAGGCCATCAGCGACCTCGCGCGTCACCCCGAGTGGGCCAGTCATACCATCACCGTAGAGGCCGCCGAGGCCGGGCCGCCCAGGGTCGGGAGCCACTACACCGCGGTCTATCGCAGGGGCAATCCACCTCACCTCCTCACCGTGACGGAGCTGGTCCCTAACGAGCGTATCGTCTACCACTCGGCGACTCCCCAGAATATCGAGATCGACTTCACCATGACCGTGGAGCCCTGGGGCGATGGCGCCCTCGTTTTCCGCGAGTCCAGCCTCACCAAGACGCCGCTGGCGATGATGCCCCTGAAGGCGCTCTTTCCCGTCTTCCGTCCGAAGCTGGAGCAGAAGTTCCTCAACCGCTTGAAGGAAAAGCTGGAGGCCGCGTAGCTGCTGCCCCAACTCCCGGACGCCCCCGGCTATCGTCCACGAGCACGGGCGTTGGCCCCTCGGTGAGACCGCTCACTTGGTTCGGCGCACTCACCATGGGTGGCCGCTCCGGGGTTACCGCTGCGCCGTCTGCTATACTGGCGCCGCACTCGGAGACTCTCGCGCACGGAGGACCTCGTGGAGCAGATCGAGCTTGGCCGGACCGGAGTCCGCGTCCCCATCATTGGCTTTGGGGCCTGGAAGTATCGAGGCGGCCCGGAACCGCTGCTGCGAGCGCTGGAGCTGGGCGCCAACCTCGTTGACACCGCCGAGAACTACGGCACCGAGGACGCCGTCGGCCAGGCGATCAAGGGCCACCGCTCCGAGTTCTTCCTCGCCACCAAGGTCTCCGGCAACCACCTGCGCCGCCGCGATGTTCTGCAAGCCGCCGAGGCCAGTCTGCGGCGGCTCGGCGTCGACTACATCGACCTCTACCAGGTCCACTGGCCCGACTCTGGGGTCCCCGTTGGCGAGACCATGGGCGCCCTCGAGGACCTGGTGAACCGGGGGTCTATCCGCTTCATTGGCGTCAGCAACTTCTCCCTGCCCCAGCTGCAAGAGGCCCGGGACGCCATGACGAGGCATCCCATCGTCGCCAATCAGGTGCTCTACAATCTGATGGACCGGGACATAGAAGCCGGCCTGCTGCCCTACTGCCAGCAGCACCGGGTCACGGTCATCGCCTACAGCCCCCTGGCGGAAGGCCAGCTTGCGTCCCTGCCCCAGCTGCGGCGCCGGCGCGAGGGGGCCGTCCTCGAGCAGATAGCCCGCGACATCGGCAAGACACCGGCGCAGGTGGCCCTGAACTGGTGCATTGGCCACTCCGGCGTCCTCGCCATACCCAAGACCGATAAGGTCCAGCGTGTCGACGAGGACTGCGGCGCCGCCGGCTGGCGCCTGGCCCCGGAGCGCGTCGCCGCCCTGGACCGGGCCTTCCGGTAGGCGGCTCGGCGGCCCGGCGCCCTACATGTCCAGGCTCACGATCACCGCGGCGTTGGCCATCACCGTCGCGTCCGCGCCGTCCCTGCTCGGAATCTCCAACCCGCCCTGGACCACCCTGACCTCGGCGTGTCCGTGGGGCAGCACGCCCGCCACGGCCTCGCGGTCCACGGCGTCCGGCTGCGGCACGCCAATGGTCACGTCCACGTGCATCGCGTCGACGCTCTGGCCCACCACCCGGGCGAAACCCAGGCTGTTGTGCCGCAGCGCGTCCTTTACCGCCCTCTGAGCCGCCTTGGTGTAGTCCCTGCCGTGGAGGTCCACCCCCATCCCCATCTCCAAGAGGCACCGTTCCAGAGCCATCTCGTGTCTCCTTTCGCCCAGTCGATTCTCCGACGAGGCTCCACCGAGGATTCCTTGCAGCGTCGTTAGCCTACCACACCCGCTCCGGCCCGCCGGGCGCTCCCTCACCTCGGCCCGGCACCCTCTTGGCGGCCCGCAACCCCTTGGGAGTACAATGCGGGCGCGGCTTGAGCAACCCGGCCATTTGGGTGGCGCCGCCGCCACCGCTGCCGAGGGAAAAGGAGGCCCACACGTGACAACTCAGACCCAGCCATCCTACTGTTGGGGCGTTATCGCTCCCGCGCGGGGCGACGAGAGCGGCGACTCCGGCGGGCGCGCCGAGCCCCTGCTCCCTCCGGAGGTCCTCACGGTCTCCAACGTCCTCGGCATCGCCGACTACACCACCGAGGGTGTCGAAGACGCCATGGCCCGCTACGATGCCTGCGTCCGAGACCTGACCGCCAGAGGAGCACTGAGGGTGTGCCTCAACGGCATTCCCATCTCGGTCCAGCTCGGCCGCCGGCGCGTGCTGGAGCTCATCGAGCACACCCAGCGGGAGCACGGCGTGCCCGGCGACACCGCCGGCGAGGCTGCCGTCGCCGCCATGCAGCACATGGGCGTGACGCGGGTCGCCGTCGGCAGCCGCTGGGCGGATGAGGTCAACGGCAAGCTGGTCCAGTACCTCGCGGAGGCCGGCATCGAGGTCCTCACCATCACCACCAGGGGCCAGTGGGCGCAACAGGCCTTCGGCATGAGCTTTGACATGGGCGTGCGGCTCGCCTTCGAGCTCGGCAGGGAGGCCATGCGCGCCGCCCCTGATGCGGACGCCCTCTTCCTCCCCGGCGGCGCCTGGCGGCCCCTGCCCGCCGTGCCAATTCTGGAGGAGGACTGCGGCAAGCCCGTCTTCACCAACACCACCACGCGCGTCTGGCGGCTGATCCATGACGGCGTCGCCCCGCCCGTGCAGGGCTGGGGCCGGCTCCTGGCGACGCCCTAGACCGGCCACAGCGCACCCATTCCGTCGTCCGGCCAGCCTCCCTCGAAGCCGGCGTCCCACCAGCGCGCAGCCGGCGCAGGATCACGCCCCCTGGCCCTCGGTGAAAAGCCCCTGGGACCGGAGCCGGTCCAGGAACTGCAGGTCCATGAACTCGGCGGCGGTGCGGCCCGCCGCCCGCTCGTCCATCTGGGCGATGGTGCGGACCACCGTCTCGAACCCCTCCATACCGGGGTAGGGCCAGTCCTGGAAGGTGCGGGTGAAGGTCTCGTACGTCGTCTCCAGCACTCCCTGGTCGTCGATGCCCGTGTAGCCCCGCAGCGTGCGCAGCCCCAACTCCCGGTCGCCCTTGTACAGCCGTATGGCCGCGACGTAGCCGCTCAGGTAGCGCAGCGTCTCCTCCGGGTGCGCCTCGACGAACCGCCGGGTGCTCACGACGCACCCGAGCTGGAAGTCCACGTCCAGCCTGGGGAAGTCCACCAGGACCTTGAACCCCTCCTTCTCCAGGTACGTTGACCCCGCCGGCGAGAGGGTCATCCCGTGCACCTGCCCCCTGCGCAGGGCCTCCATCTGCAGCGACTGGCTGGGCAGCTCCAGCAGCTGCACGTCCTCCCCCGGCCTCAGGCCGTGTTGGGGCAGGAACCAGTGCCAGAGGACGTCGGAGGTGTTCCCATGGTCCGTGGCCAGCGTCCGCCCCCGCAGGTCCGCGACGTCCCGCACCTCCGGCAACGTGACAATCTGAAACACCAGCTTGTGCACCCCACCCATGACGCACACCAGGTCGGCGCCCTCCAGGTTCCCGTGGACCAGGGCGGAAGCCCCCATGTTGCCGAAGTGGATCCTGCCCGCCGCCAGGGCCCTGGCGAGCACCACACTCCCACCGCCCAGGTGGTCCACCGTCACGCTGACCCCGTGCTCCCGGAAGAACCCCAGGTTCACCGCGGCCCAGAAGGGGCCGTTGCCGCCGCCCAGTCCGCCGGGCGACGCGATAACCGTGAACGGCGCTGTCGACGACATCCTGCGCCTCCTCTCATGCCGATGGCCGGCGTCGGTACGATGCAGCACATCGCCGCGCCGCGCCTGGCGCCCTCGATTGTAGCGCACACGCCCACAAGGCCGCCGCGCCAGGGACCGCCAGCAACCCTGGGCTGAGGCGGTACGGAATCAAAGCAGCCGGGCATCCCGGAGCGACGCACGTTGACATGACTCTGGCCGTGTGCTATACCCTCCCCATCCTGCCGACAGGATCATCCGACGAAATCCACTTTCCAGTCGGCTGCGTATGAGAGTGAAAGGCCGACCCTCGTAGCGGCCCCGCCCGAGGGCCCTTGGGAGAACCGGAATGAGTCTCCAAACAAGTGGGGAGGTGCCGCGATGAGGCATACACAACGTCCAGCGGGTCTTCTTCTGGGAGTCCTAGCCCTCGTGGCCCTGGCCGCGATAGCCTGCGCCGGCAGCACGGAGACGGTCGCGCAATCCCCCCAGGAGCCCGCGGCGGCGGCGCAGCCCGCACCGGCGGCACCGGCGGCGGACCCGCAAGCAGCCACCGGGGCCAGTCGCGTAGACGTCTCCGTGGGGACCGCCACCCAGGGCGCGCCGGACGCCATGATGGCCGCTCCCCAGTACGGAGGCGTCCTCACCTTTGCCAACCGGCGGGACCCGCCGGCCGGCTGGGACAGCCACCGAACCACGACCGTCAACCTCGGTCACATCAACGGCGGCCTGAGCGGCAACGGCAACCTCATCCGGCCCTGCAGGGCCACGGACTTCGAGGTCTGCCCCTCCGTCGCCGAGAGCTGGGAGCACAACAGCGACTTCACCCAGTGGACCTTCAAGATCCGCGACGACATCACCTGGCATGACGGAAAGCCCTTCACCGCCCAGGACGCCAAGTTCTGGTTCGACCTCGTCGTCTTCGGCGCGGAGGGCGGCGGCAAGACCCGCGGACCCGCCAACTTCAGGGGCTCCTTCAGTGACGTGACCTCCATCGAGGTCGTGGCCGGCAACAAGCTGCAGATCAACCTCGGCCTCCCGGAGCCCTTCTATCTCCTCAAGATCTTCGCCTCCAACTACAACATCTCCCACCCGCCGCACCTCATGCAGCCCTTCATCGATCGCGGCCAAGCCACCGTCAGCTTCCAGGACGTCGACTTCGTCGGCATTGGGCCTTTCAAGATGAAGGACTACACCAAGGGTGTTCGCGCCCAGGTCCGCCGCAACGACGCCTACTGGGAGCAGGACGACAAGGGGAACCAGCTCCCATTCCTGGACGGCATCGACTTCGTCATGCTCCCCGATAAGATCGCCATGGACGCAGCCTTCCGCGTCGGCCGCATCGACGGCGGCGCCCGCGGCTCCGGCCACACGCTGACCCAGGAGCGCCAGGCGGGATACATCGACGACCTCGGCGATAATGTCTACTTTATCCACGTCCCCGCTACCTCGGCGGGGCTCGTGCTCAACACCATCTCACCGGGGCCCCTCCAGGACGTCCGCGTCCGCAAGGCCATGGCCCTCTGGGTAGACAAGCAGGAGGTCTTCCCCGCCTTCCAGGGCGGGTTCGGCAAAGAGTTCACCATCCTCCTCCCCGGCAACCCCTTCGTGAACCCCGACTTCCTGTCGTGGCCCGGCTGGGACCCGGCGACCAAGGCGGATGCACGCGCCGAGGCCAAGCGGCTCCTGGCCGAGGCAGGCTACGGCCCCGGCGACGCCAAGGTCCAGCACCTCTGCCGCCGGGCGTGGCTGCAAAAGTGCGAGTACTACAGCGCCCAGCTCCAGGATCTGGGCGTCGACTTCGGCTTCGACTCGGTGGATGATCCCACCTGGGTGGCCAAGCGCCTCACCCTAGAGTTCGGTACCTTCGAGTCCGCGGCATCCCAGTGGGTCATCCCGGAGTCCCTTGAGGTCTCCATGACCCGCTGGAGCCTGGGCAAGCCGGGCATCAGCAGGCACGAGGACCAGAAGGTCGTCGACTACTTCGACGAGATGCGGAGCGCCACCAGCTTGGAGGAGCGCACCAAGATCTACCGGGAGCTGGAGAAGTACTACCTGCTCGAGCAGGTCTACTTCATCCCCCTGGGAGGAGACATCGCCGTCATTCCCTATCGCTCCTTCGTACACGGCGTCATCCCCTCCAAGATGACCCACCAGAACTACACGGACTTCGCCACCGTGTGGTCGTCCAAGAAATAGAGAGTGCGTCGACGGCGCGGTCCGCCCGGGAGCCCTCGCTCGGCGGCCTCCCGGGCCCGCGTCGACGGCCGCACGGGCCCGGGAGGTGTGTGAAATGGTGACCGAGGTCAAGTTCGGGAGCGGCGTTACCGGATTCCTGGCAAAGCCCAACGCCCCGGGCAAGCGCCCCGTGGTCATGAACCTCCACGAGCGCTACGGCATCGACAAGCACACCACCGACCTCGCCCAGAAGATCGCGGACGCGGGCTACGTTGGTTTCGCCCCAGACCTCTACTGGCGCTTCACCGGCGACCGCGAAGCCCTCGCCCGCGGCGACGTCCGCCTGCCCATCCGCGACCATGAGGCCATCAGCGACCTCAAGGAGGCCATAGCCTACGTCAGGAGCCTGGACTACGTGGACGGCGACCGCATCGGGATCGTCGGCGTCTGCGCTTCCGGCCGCCACCCCCTCCTCATGGCCGCCCACGGCAGCGACCTCTCCTGCGCCGTCGTCTTCTATGGCGGCGTCGGCGGCAACGCCTGGGAGTCGGACGAGGACCATCCCGAGCCCGTCAGCGCCCTCATAGACCGCATCCAGTGCCCCGTCCTCGGCGTCTTCGGGGAGAAGGACCACAGCATCTCCGTCGACAAGGTCCTCAGGTTCCGCAGCTACCTTGAGAGCCGGAACAAGAGCTTCCGCATTCGGATGTACCGGGACGCGCCCCACGGCTGGCTCAACGACACCATGCCCGGCCGGTACCGCCCCGAAGCGGCCGAGGACGCTTGGCAGCTCCTCCTCACCTTCCTGGAGGAGACGTTCGGCGAGGGCTGGGACCGCAGCCGCATCCTCTGGAGCTTTGAGAGCGACGTCTCTCCCACCTACGACTTCTCCAAGAACGTCCGGCTGGCATAACTCCCGTGAACACCTAGCTCCGGCTCGTTAGGAAGGCCTCCCATGCACCAGTATCTCGCAAGGCGGGTGCTCCTCTTCTTCCCCACCCTGTTCCTCGCCTCCCTGGCCATCTTCGCCATCATGCGCGTCCTCCCCGGGGACGTCGCTCTCCTCGTCCTCGGCGGCGAGGAGGCGGACGCCACCGCCCTCCAGCAGCTGGAGAGCCTTCGGGAAGAGCTGGGGCTGAGCAGACCCCTGCCCGTCCAGTACGGCAGCTGGGTCTGGAGCATGGTCAACGGCGAGTTCGGGGGCAAGTCCATGCTGGACAACGAGCCCATCGCCGAGATCTTCGCGCGCCGCCTCCCCGTAACCCTCCAGCTCACCGTCTACACCCTCTTCATCGGCGTCTTCATCTCCATACCCCTCGGCATCGTCGCGGCCCTCTACCAGAACCGATGGCAGGACTACGTGGTGCGCGTCGTGACCGTGGCCGGCCACGCCCTCCCCAACTTCTGGATCGCCCTCATCCTCATCCTCGTGATGCTCATCTACTTCCACTGGACCCCGCCCCTCTACTACACCGCCATCTGGGATGACCCCCTCAACCACATCCTCAAGGTCATGTGGCCCGCCCTGGTCCTGGCCTGGGGCTACAGCTCCTATCTCACCCGCGTCACCCGCTCCAACATGCTGGAGGTGCTGCGCCAGGACTACGTGCGCACCGCCCGCAGCAAGGGACTGGGTGAGCGAGTCGTGATTCTCAGACACTCCCTGCGCAACGCCCTGATCCCCGTCATCACCCTCGGCGGCCTCCAGCTCGCCGCGCTGCTCAGCGGCACCGTCATCCTGGAGACCATCTTCTCCCTGCCGGGCGTCGGCCAGGGCATCGTCGTCGCCGCCACGGAGCGGGACTATCCCGTCATCCAGAGCCTGACCATGCTCTTGGTCTTCCTGATGCTTGCCCTCAACCTCATCGTGGACGTCGTCTACGCATTCGTGGACCCGCGCATCAGCTACTCCTAGAGCCAGGAAGCGAGGAACCGCATGCAGGAGGCCCCAAACCCCGCCGCCGCTGCAAGTGTCTGGGAGCCGCAGTGGTCGCGGAGGTATTCCACCCTCACCCAGATTGCGAGGTTCGTGCGCCGCTACCCTCTCGGGGCTTTCGGGGCCGCCGTCCTCATCGTCCTCGTCCTCGCCGCCGTCTTCGCGCCCGTCATCGTCACCCACGATCCCCTGTGGCAGCACGTTCCCAGCCGCCTGACGCCGCCCGGCACCGAGTACCTGCTGGGCTCCGACACCTTCGGCCGCGACACGTTTAGCCGCATCGTGTACGGCTCGCGCACGTCTCTCTACGTCGGCCTCCTGTCCGTCGCCATCGGCGCCGTTGCTGGCACCCTCATCGGCATCACCTCGGGCTACCTGGGTGGCCGCGTCGATATCCTCATCCAGCGCGTCGTGGACGCCCTCATGGGCTTCCCGAGCCTCGTCCTGGCACTTCTCATGGTCGTTGCCCTGGGCGCCTCCCTGCAGAACGTAACCCTGGCCATCGCCATGACCTTCGTCCCGCGCATGACCCGTCTCGCCCGCTCCTCCGCCCTCTCCATCAAGCAGGAGGTGTACGTGCTGGCGTCGCAGGCCATCGGCGCGGGCGCGGTCCGCGTCATTCTGCGCCACATCCTCCCCAACTCCCTGGCGCCCGTCTTCGTCCTCGCCACCGGGTACCTGGGCACCGCTGTCGTCGCAGAGGCCAGCCTCAGCTTCCTCGGTCTCGGCGTCCCGCCCCCGGCGCCCTCCTGGGGCGGCATGCTGGAGCTGGCCGCGCGCGAGCGCATGGAGAGCGCACCGTGGCTCGCCATCTTCCCCGGCCTCGCACTCTCCATCGTCGTGTTCAGCTTCGCCTTCTTCGGCGACGCCCTCCGGGATGCCTTCGACCCCCGCCTCCGCGGCCGCTAGGCCGCAGGCGCGACCCCCGCCTTCCCGCGCCATGCGGTTGCCCTGTGGCCCGCGGATGGCTATCATGGGGGCCACAAAGAATTGGGAGGTGAGAAGTGGAAGCAGGCATACACGGCGTCAATCACGTTGCCACCCTGGCCCGGAACATGGATGAGACCGTCAGGTTCTACCAGGAGTTCTTGGACGTCAAAATCAAGCGTATCGCCAACGACGCCCCGGGACACAAGCACTACTCCCTGGACCTCGGCGGAGAGGGCACCCTGGACTTCTTCGAGGCGGAGCCAGGCACCGAGCCCACCCGCCCCGGCGTCGGCGCCCTCAACCACCTGGCCATCACCGCAGACCCCGCCTTCATCGACGAGGCCGAGCGCCGCCTCACCGGCAGGTCTGTCCCCTTCCACGTCACGGAGCGGGCCGGCCAGAAGACCATCTACTTTGAGGACCCCAACGGCATCAACGTCCAGCTCTACCCCGCCAGCGGCGGCACCCGGGGCTGAGCTGCGCGCGGCTGCGTCACGCCCCGGCCATGGCGAGTCCATCGGTCCCGGGCACAGTCTAAATGACTCCAGTCGAAAGGAGGAGGAACATGACACAGGAAGATGTTCAAGCTGCACCGCGGATGGAGCGGAGCGACCCCTACGAGGAATGGCAGCGGGCTGAGGGTGCGCCCATAGTCGGCGGCATCTATCTTCAGGACCTGTACAACCTGGAGGTCGGCCCCTGGGCCCGCAAGGGCTGCAACGGCGCCATCTGCTACCTCGACGGTGACGACGACACCGACGAGCACGTCGTCGAGATCCCCCCCGGAGGCTCCACCACACCCGAGCGCCACATGTACACCGAGTCCGTCTACATCCTCAAGGGCCGCGGCGCCACTACAGTCTGGTACGACGACAAGCTCAAGCAGACCTTCGAGTGGGGCAACGGCAGCTTCTTCACCCCGCCCGTCAACACGTGGGTCCAGCACTTCAACGGCAGCGGCTCTGACCCGGCGCGCTTCATCGCTGTCACCAACCTGCCTCACATGATGCGCCAGTTCATCAGCGAAGACTTCCTCTTCAACAACCCCTTCGTCTTCAGCGACCGCTTCCTCGGCGAGCAGGGCTACTTCAGCGGCGAGGGCAAGCTCTACAAGGGCCGCGTGTGGGAGACCAACTTCGTCCCCAACGCGGACAACATGGCCCTCTACCCCTGGGGCGAGCGCGGGGGCGGCGGCACCAACATCATGCTCTCCATGGCGGACAACATGGTCGCCTCCCACATCTCGGAGTTCCCCACCGGGACCTATAAGAAGGCCCACCGGCACGGCTCCGGCGCCCACCTCATGGTCGTCGGCGGCGTCGGCTTCTCCCTCCTCTGGCGCGAGGGCGAAGAGCGCATCAAGGCGGACTGGCAGAAGGGAAGCATGTACCTCTCCGGGGGTGGCGGCGGCGGCGAGTGGTTCCACCAGCACTTCAACGCCGGCGCAGAGCCCGCGCGCTATCTCGTCATGGGCGCCATGGGCTCCCGCAAGTACGCCAGGCAGCGCGGCGGCGCCAACGAGGCCAACCTCGGCGAGGTCCGCGCCATGGTCAGCATCAAGTTGGGCGGCATCCAGGTGGAGTATGAGGACGAGGACCCTGCGGTCCACCAGATCTATGAGCAGGAGCTGGCCAGCCACGGCGCCACCTGCCGCATGAAGAACCTCATCCCCTACTGCACCGGCATCGACGGCCCCACCAACGTCAAGGGCGAGCTCCACGTCTAGCCCCTTCCCCGCTATGAACGGAGCGCCCACCCTGAGCCCACCGGCGGGCTCAGGGTGGGCGGCCACCGGCGGCTCACGCCGAGGCGTCCCGCCCCTGCGTGAGCCGCAGTACACCATTCCACCAGACCCCGGGCCGGCAGAGGGGACGACATGCACCAGCGCGTAGAAGCCGATAGCGTCGCCGAGGCCTACCTCGGCCTGCTGGCCGCCCGCGGCATCGACTACTTCTTC
Organism: Dehalococcoidia bacterium; assembly: GCA_965247615.1. Classification (GTDB taxonomy): domain Bacteria; phylum Chloroflexota; class Dehalococcoidia; order Lucifugimonadales; family UBA1127. Next base: position 739,502 of record OZ252022.1, read on the forward strand.
GGCAACGGCGGCACCGACTTCGCTCCCATCGTCGAGGCCTATGCCAAGCGCATGGCCCGGGAGGAGATGCTCCCCCGCCCCATCGCCATACCCCACGAGACCGTGGCTGTGGCCATGGCCCACGGCTACACCATGGTCACTGGGCGGCCTCAAGTCGTCATGGTGCACACCCTCCCCGGCACCGCCAACGCCCTCAACGGCATCATCAACGCCGCACGCACCAACGTCCCCATGCTCTTCTCCGCCGGACGGACCCCCATCACGGAAGACGGCGCGCTCCCCGGCGCGCGCGACGGCAGCATTCACTGGGCACAGGAGTCCTTCGACCAGGCCTCCATGGTGCGCGAATGGGTCAAATGGGACTACGAGCTGCGCTCCGGCGCCGACCTGGAGGGCGTCGTCGATCGCGCCCTCGCCATCACCGCGTCCGAGCCACAGGGCCCCGTCTACCTCACCCTCCCCCGCGAGGTCCTCGCGCAGCCCATCGACGATTTCTCCTTCTCGGACCAACCCCGGATGCCCAGCCACGGCGAGACATCGCCGTCGCCCGCACTCATCGCCCAGGCCGCGGAGGCTCTCGCCGCCGCCAAGAATCCCATCCTGCTCACCCGGGCGGCGGGCAGGGACCCCGGCGCCGTACAGCCCCTGGTCGACCTGGCCGAGCTCCTCGGCATGGCCGTCTTCGACGCCGGCGCCCTCTACGTCAACTTCCCTCAGGACCATCCGCTGTACGCGGGCGCCGACGCCCAACCCCATCTCCCCGACGCCGACCTCGTCGTCGCGCTGGAGGCCGACGTCCCCTGGCTACCCAGCGTCACCGCACCCGCAGACGCCGCCGCCATGATCAGCATTGGCCAGGACCCCCTCTATTCGCGCTACCCCGTCCGGGGCTTCCGCGTTGACATTGCCCTGGCCGGCAGCCCGCGGCTGACCCTGGAGGCCCTGGTGGGGGCCGTCACGGCCATGGACCTGGACCCCGCTGCCGCCCGGGACAGGCGGGCCAAGTGGGCCGCGCTGGGCAAGAAGCGCCGTGACGACCTGGAGCAGCAGGCCCTCGCCGTCCGCGACCGGCGGCCCATCGCCAAGCCCTGGTTCACCCGCTGCCTCGCCGAGCACCTGGACGACGACACCATTCTGCTTAACGAGCTCGGCGTCGACCTGGCCCAGATCACCTTCACCAAGCCCGGCCAGTTCTACGGCGTCGCCGTCTCCGGCGGCCTGGGGTGGGGCGTCGGCGCGGCCCTCGGGGCCAAGCTGGCCGCACCGGATAAGACCGTCGTCTGCTGCGTCGGCGACGGCTCCTACATCTTCGGCTCCGCCACCGCCGGCCACATGGTCTCCATGGCCCAGAACCTCCCCGTCCTCACCATCGTCTGGAACAACGGCATCTGGGGCGCCGTCCAAAACGCCACCCGGCGCCTGGCCCCGGAGGGCTGGGCCGTCCAGACGGGCAACTTCGCCGTCACCGCCCTGTCCCAGGCGATGAACTACGAGATGGTCTGCCAGGCCGCTGGAGGGTACGGCGAGCGCGTGGAAGACCCGGCGGAGGTCCCTGCGGCCATCGAACGGGGGCTCCACGCCGTGCGCGTCGAGAAGCGCCAGGCGCTGCTGAACGTGGTGGGCGCCGGCCGCTGACCCCTGCCCGCTGCCTATCCGCCGCACGACACACGCCTTCGGACCTTCGCCGCCGACGCAGAACCTGCACGCAGAGAGGGGGAACGCATGGCTGACACGCTCAAGGTGGGCATCGCTGGGCTGGGCTTCGGCGCAACCGAGTTCATCCCCACCCTAGAGCGCCTGGACCAGATCGACGTCGTTGCCGCCGCCGACCTGCGTCCCCAGGCCCTCGACGCCTTCCGGCGGCGCTTCGGCGGCCGCACCTACGACTCCGTCGAAGACCTCTGCGCCGACCCCGGCGTGGAGGCCGTCTGGATCGCCACGCCCAACCAGTTCCATGCACAGAACGCCATCACCGCCGCCCGGCACGGCAAGCACATGGTGCTCCGCAAGCCCATGGGCATCACCATGGAGGAGTGCCAGGCTGTGTTGGAGGCCGTGGAGCGCAGCGGCGTCAAGCTCCTCGCCGGCGGGCAGACCCAGGGCACCAGCGCCCTTATCCAGGGGGCCCGGCGCATCATCACGTCCGGCCAGCTCGGCCCGCTGCGCGCCATCAACGTCTGGGCGTACACCGGCTGGATGATGCGGCCCCGCCTGCCCCAGGAGGTCGACGAGTCCATGGGCGGCGGCGTCGTCTGGCGGCAGGCCCCGCACCAGGTCGAGACCATCCGCTACCTCGGCGGGGGCATGGTCCGCAGTGTCCGGGCCACCACCGGCCGATGGCGCCCGGAGCGCCCCAACGGCTCCGGCTACTACTCCGCTTTCCTGGACTTCGAGGACGGCACCCCCGTGACCATGGCATACAACGCCTACGGCTTCTTCGACTCCATCGACCTCACCACCTGGGCCGCCGACACCGGCATCGACGCCCGCGCCAGGTCCCGCGGGGCCCTGCTGACCGGAGAGCTGGATGAGGAGAGCGGCAAGGAGAACACCCGCTTCGGCGCCCCCGGCGAGGGCACCGTTGTCGGCGGAGACGAGGGCCGCCCCTGGACCCCCGGCAACCTCGGCATCTTCATCCTGTCCTGTCAGGACGGCGACGTCCGCATGTCGGAGAAGGGCCTCAGCGTCTACGACCTCGATGGACACCGGGAGGTCCCCGTCTTCCAGCCCGGCGGACAGGGCATGGCCCTCGACTCCGAGGTCCTGGAGCTCTACGACGCCGTCAAGAACGAGAAGCCCCTCTTCCACGACGGCCGCTGGGGTATGGCATCGGCCGAGGTCCAGTGGGCCATCATCGAGTCCTCGCGCCTGCGCAGGGAGGTCCAGCTCCAGCACCAGGTCCCAGTGCCGCCGGGTTTCTGAGGGGCGGCCTCGTGCCGTGGCCCGCCCCGGCGCCCCTCGCGGGCGCACGCTTGACCGGGCCAGTTCCCTGTACTAAGGTGGGCGTGCGCACTAGCAGAGGAGACGCCAATGCTCAGCCTTCAGGACAACGAGCGGTTGACCCGCGTGGGGCCCGGCGCCCCCATGGGCGCGCTCATGCGCCGGTACTGGCACCCCGTCGCCGGAAGCTCGGAGCTCGACCGGGAGCCCACGAAGGCCGTGCGGCTCCTCGGCGAAGACCTGGTCCTGTACCGGGACCGCGGGGGCACCCTTGGCCTCATCCAGGAGTCATGCCCCCATCGCCGTGTCAACCTCCTCTACGGCATCCCGGAGCAGCGCGGCCTCCGATGCCCCTACCACGGCTGGCTCTTCGACCACACCGGGCAGTGCCTGGAGACGCCCGCCGAGGCCCCGGACAGCACGTTCAAGGACCGCGTCCGCATCGTCTCCTACCCCGTCCAGGAGCTTGGCGGCCTCGTCTTCGCCTACCTGGGCCCGGAACCCGCGCCCCTGCTGCCGCGCTGGGACCTCCTGGTGTGGGACAACGTCCTGCGCACCATCGGCGTCACCACCCTGCCCAGCAACTGGCTTCAGTGCATGGAGAACTCCGTGGACCCCGTCCACCTGGAGTGGCTCCACGGCCACTATTACTACCACCTCCTGGAACGCATGGGCAGGGACCCGGGCAGGGCGCGCAGCGGCCTGAAGCACCATACGAAGATCGGGTTCGACCTCTTCGAATACGGCATCATCAAGCGCCGGGTCGTCGAGGGCCGCTCCGAGGATGACCCCGAGTGGAAGTCAGGCCACCCGGTCCTCTTCCCCAACATCCTCAAGCAGGGCGGAGGCGGCCGGTTCATGCTCCAGTGGCGCGTCCCCGTCGACGACGTCACCACCTACCACATCGACTACAACGTGTTCCTCCCGGCCCCCGGCGTCACCGTCCCACCCACCGACCGTGTGCCCGTCCACGATGTCCCCCTCATGGACGGCGAGTCGGGCCGCATGCTCACCGAGTCCATCATCAGCCAGGACTTCTTCGTGTGGGCCTCCCAGGGCCCCGTCGTCGACCGCACGCAGGAGCACCTGGCACAGTCCGACAAGGGCGTCATCCTCTACCGACGGCTCCTCAGCCAGCAGATGGAGCTCGCCCTGGACGGCGGCGACCCCATGAACGTGTTCCGCGACCCGGAGCGCAACGAGTGCCTGGGCCTGCCCCACGAGGCCATCACCTACATGGGCGACGCCCGCACCATGCTGGAGACGGGCGACGAGGCCGCCATCCGCTTCGGCCCCCGCGTGCCCGACATCCTGGAGCTCATGGCCCAGCCCGCCAAACCCTAGCTCCCCGCTCCCCCTGCCACCGCGGCGCGCGGCTGCGGTGATGGTGGTCACGGGGCGTCTTCAAGGTTAGCTGCGTCGCCCTCGTCTGGAAGCCCATCGGACTTGACAGGTTCAGTAATCACTACTTCTTTAGATGGTTCAGAATGCAAATCTAGTAGTTGTTCCAATAGTTCAAATACTACTTGAAAGCCCTGGAAATCCTCTTGTGTGCCACTCTCGCAGAGCCAATTGCAAAGATTGGTTTTCTCATCCTTGTTGACTATCCACTGTTTGGGGATTACCTTGGTTTCCCCATGCTCCAGTCTTGTATGTCCGTCGACAACGTCGATGAATGCTGCGTCATGCTGACGAGCCGTATGCAGGGCGGGTTCCCCGAACAGATTCTCGATCCCCTCTTTCACTGGATTGTTAGCCTGAAGGGGAACAGTACGCTGAAAGAGGTTCCCTTTATTCTTATTTCCCCTTCGCTTGTCACAATCGAATAGAAGCAGCAGCTTTTGAGGAAGTATGTCAGTCAACGGGTATCTGAAGTCCTTCCAGATATTGGCTAGGTTGCCGCTCCCGCCGCCGTCCTGTATTTCAAAACTCTGAAGTACTGCCTCCCTCCCAAGCAAACTCGAAGCCTTTTGAAGATACTGAAGGTCGGTCTTACCTTCCACAATCAGAATGGGCTTTTGAGATCTCTCAATTGCTGTCCGGATATCATCAGAGAATCTGCGAGTCGAGGTGAAGGACTGATACGCCTCCCCGAATTCACTAAATGCTTCAGGACTGATTTGTTCGCCTTGGGGCAACCGATAGAGGGCGAAGCCATCCTCTCCGAAAACATTGTGCATGCCAAGGACAAACAATGGTGAATGAGTTGTAACGATGAATTGGACTTTAGGAAACATCCGAATCAGGTTGGGGAGCACTTCGTGTTGATGGACCGCATGGAGGTGCAGGTCTATCTCATCCACTACTACTATCCCGCGTATGGCCGCCGCACTTGAGAAAGGAACTCCGCACAAATCGAAGTCGCACAGAATGGATAAGAACAGGTTCAGCAGAGAGGTTTCCCCACTCGACAATTGAAATATATTTGGAACCAATTGGTCTGTGCCCGATTGAATAGAAACTACTCTATTGTGTCGTTTGCCTATCCGAAAGCTAGAGTCCTTTGTTCTTGTTACTAATTGAACTATTTGGAGCGCCGTTTCGTAGGTACTGGCTGCATCTCCTGAGTACCCTGAGAACACTGGAAGGGGAATCGTGGCATTACCACTATTGATAGGGAAATTGAAAGATCGCGTCTGAAACTCAAAGGCAGCTCTATCATAGATCACATCAAAAAGCCAGTTCTGGTTTTCATGGAGCGGCGAAGACGCAATGACTTTACGACTGGTGTATCCAGTGAGATGTTTTCTATCCATATATTGGGCTTGAGCTTTCAAGTTTGCCTCATTCAGCCACGCTGGTTCCTCAAACCGGTTGAATGGGAAATATAGAACACAGTTGTTAGCAAAGATATCCTTGAGTGTATTGGTAGTAGCAGGAGAGGCGGAGAGGTTCGTATCAAAGTGGTTGTTGTCTTCGGGATTCATCTTTTCCCACATGCCTTCTGCGGCAGTCCCTGAAAGGCCTGGAGGAATGTCAGGGTACTTCTGCTTGTTCGATCTTAACATTATTTCGCTAACAAAGAACGGGCCGTCAAAGTCAACTCTGCCAAAGTAGTACTCACGTCCTGGTTTTATGTAAGAAGAACTTCGAATTTTGTAGACTTTGCCGGGTTCAACTTCCGGGGTTTCTGGATAGGCACGGCCTTTAGCCATGAGCAATCCATTTACAATATGCGATAACAGGATGCTCTTCCCTGAGCCGTTTGCACCAACTAAGACAACTGGTCTAGGTGTCTCGCCTTCGAACGGGAGCTCGATATCGAGTTTCTCAATGGGTCCATAATTGGCTAGTTGAACCCGTCTCGTGTACATGGTGTACCCACCACTCCTTCACGGCGTTCGGGAACTTCTTCGAATCCCCCGTCCCCATCTTCCCCGATTTCAGTCGGGGCGGCTGCGCGTCCCGCTGCGCAGCGAGGGTGCGGGCTTCAGCGGTGTTGGGCCGGATGTGATTCTGCGATGGTAGCACGAGGGTTGCGGATGTGCCGACCAGTTCTGGAGGTGGCGCGACCACGTTCAGTCGGCATCACGTGCTCGGTGGGCTGGGGGTGGCGTCTGTCGCGGGGGGGGCGCGGAAGGGGTCGAGGGTAGGAACGCCGGCCGGCTGGAAGTGCCGGACGGTGGGAGCCTATGTTTCATATGTCCTCCCAGGTGAATGTTCACAAGTCCTATTCGGCAAACTGCCGCCGCACTCCGCCCGTGCCTACGAACTGGGACAGCAGCCGGTAGTTGCCGCGCTCGTGGCGTACGCGGCCGGCGACGACCGCCGGGTGGACCCCCGCCTCTGCCGCGAGTTCGATGAGAGCCATGGGGCTCACGCTATCCAGGGCAAAGCTCTTCTCCCAAAGATCCGGCGGTATCAGCGCGTTCTGGGCCCACCGGTCGGCGTCCAGCTCCTGCGAACCGCCGGCGCCGGTCTCCATGCCGCGCAGGGAGTGGTCGTCGACGAAGCCGGCCTCGTCGGCGCATTCGTCCAGGTGGAGGCCCACGTGGGCCAACTCGTGGAGGAGGGTGAACCAGAAATTGTCTATGCGGTCGTAACGCAGCGTCAGCCCGACGACCGGCCTGCCGTCTGGCAGCCGGAGGGCCGCCCCGTCCAAATGGGTCTTGGGCAAGTGCGGCACGAACTCGAAGGCGAGGCCGTGACTGGCCAAGAAGTCCCTGGCACGGCGGGGACCGTCCTCTGACGTGCTGAGCGCAGCCACTTTCCGCAGGAACTCCGGGGTCACGGTGCCCCGCTGGTACTGGGCGTCCAGGCGGCGTTCCCGCGCCTTTGCCATGACGTACAGACACCACGCCCTCAGGGCGTAGTCGTCGGTCTTTGCGTTGACGCGCCGGTGGTCGTTCTTGCGGTACATGACCGCAGAAGCGAGGTGCCGGCCGCCGGCGCGCACCATCAGCCCGGAAACGAGCTCTTCTGCGCGGTCCGCCAGCTTGGGAAGATCGGGAATCCAGCCGGCCTTGGCCATGGCTTTCAGGGGGAACCTGGTCCACTCGACGTGCGGGACCGCGTCGGGCAAGCTCGCGCCGGGTTCCTGGAGGAGGACGTCGGCTGGTATCCCCAGGTGACGGTGAAGGGCCCGGGCCATCGACATCGTGATGGCCCGCTTGCCCGAAAGCACTTCGGAGACTTTGGCGGGGCTACCGATGAATGGCGCCAGGTCGCGGCGCGTCAGCCCCGCCTGGTCCATGCGGAACTCGATGGCGTCAATCGCGGTGGGGAATCCCATGGCAACCGTCTTCGACTCGTAGTCCTCGACCAGGACTGTCAACACGTCAAGCTCGTCCCGGTCGGCGTGTTCTGGGTCTTCGATCTGTCCCTGCGGACGCGAAAGAGCATCCATCAGGTCTGCGATGCGAGCCAAGGCCGCTTCGTAGTCCTCTTCGGTTCGAATCGGCCTGATGCCCACCATGTCTACACCTCCTCTGGGTTGATGCGGTCATACTCGGCATGCGTGCCTATGAAACGTATGTAGACCAGCCCTCCCGGGTAGAACACGCTCACTATCAGCCGGTAGGAGCCGCCCTTCAGCCGGAACACCACGCGATCCTTGCCGACGATGCTGGCGGTGGGGTACTGCTTCTGGACTTCAGCCGGCGAGCCCCGGTCCTCTCGCTTGACCAGGTCATGCCAGGCGTTGAGCGGCCCCTCCGCGTCGGCATGCAGTTGCCCAAACTCTCGGAGCGCCTTCTTAGCGATAACGCGCACAGGTACCCATGACTCCTCCTGTTACGGGCTATAGTACTACGCTCCCAAATAGTCTACAAGCACAACAGTCTCCGTATAGGCTGTTTTGCCGGAATATTGCTATCTACGTCAGCGGACGGCCTCTAGTCCAGCAGCGGTCTGCCCCCGAGCTGGGCCCCCGTACCCTTTGACTTCCTTGCAGGGAAGGCGTATAAGCATTGAAGCTGGCCTATCTGCGACCGGACGATGGCGTTCGGGGCCTCGACAGACGGCAACGATCACGCACAAGCCAGGAATGCAGACTCGGGCAAGCCACGAGGGCCCCGGCGGCCCTTGAGGTGAAAGGAGCAGACCTTGTACGGCCATAGAGCGCGCATTGGCTACACGTCACCGCCCGTCCTGACGGAGGTGTTCCCCTACGAGTTCTATCGCATCGCGCCCGAAGGCGTGACGCTTCTGGTCACGACCCTGACAGTGCAGAACGCGACCTCTCAGGAGCTTCAGGACAGCTATGACATTAGCCTCGCGGCGGCGCGAGAGATGGGGAAGGCGGGGGTCGACCTGGTCGTTCTGGGAGGCGTGCCCATCAACCTCTGCCGTGGTGTGGACAAGGTGGACGAGCTGATCAAGAGCACCGAGGAGGACTGCGGCGTTCCCGTCACGACCAGCGTGACCGCCCAACTCAACGCCCTCCACCACCTTGGAGCCAGCAAGCTCGGCCTGGTGAATACCGGAGCTCGGTCTACCCTTGAGTACGAGTACCTGGAACGCGCCGGCTACGAGATAGTGGCAAGCGAGGGCGTACCCGAGATGCCGCCCCTGAACTACATGGGCCGCGCCTCATCCGACATCTCCATGAACGTGGCCCGCGCACTGGCCAAGGCCCATCCCGAGATCGACACCCTCTACTTCCCATGCCCGCACCGGCCAACTATAGACATGATCGAAGAGATTGAGGAGGAGTTGGACGTCAACATCGTGACGGCGAGCCAGGCCATCATCTGGGAGTCCCTTCGCCGCTGTGATATCCAGGACCCCGCCCCCGGGTACGGACGTCTCTTTCAGGACGCGCCGGCCGGCTGAACGCGTGGGGCCGCGGCACAATCGCACGAGCAGCAACCAGCAGGGAGAGCAACATGGCCCAAGGGGACGAGGGCGCCGTGTACGGGTACCGGGCGCGCATCGGGTACACCTGCCCGCCCGTGATAGCTGAGGTCTTTCCTTACGAGTTCTACAAGGTGGTGCCGGAGGGGGTCACCCTCGCCATCACCACGCTGGCAGTGCTCAACGCCACCCCGGACGAGTTGCAGAACAGCTACGACATCAGCCTCCAGGCCGCCAAGGAGATGGGCGCCGCCGGAGTGGACCTGGTGGTCCTGGGAGGAGCGCCCGTCAACATGGCCCAGGGCTATGACAACATCGACAAGCTGATTCAAGAGACCGAAGAGGCATGCGGTGTGCCGGTCACAACCAGCCTGACGGCCAAGAACAACGCACTCGCTCACCTGGGCTCGAAGCGGGTCGTGGTTGTGGGCTTGGCCCGGGACTCGGACGCATCATCGGAGTACCTCGACCGGGCGGGGTGCGAGGTGGTGGGAACGGCGCCAACGCCCTCGGCGCCGCCGCTGAACCACCTGGGGCGGCTGCCGTCCGATGCGTCGGTGGAGGTCGCGCGGGGGCTGGTCAAGGAGCACCCGGAGGCCGACACCCTCTACTTCCCTTGCGCACACAGGGCAACCATCAACAGGATCGAAGCAATGGAAGAAGAGATGGGCGTCAACGTCATCAGCGCCAGCTCCGTCATCATCTGGGAGGCGCTGCGCCGCTGCGGTATCCGCGAGTCCATTTCAGGCTATGGGAGGCTCTTCCGCGAGCTGGGAACGGCCTGATAGTCCCCGGCGAGCGGGGTGGCGACCAGGGCGGTGACGTGATCCAATCCGCAGTGTATATACGTAATAGTCGGTACATGTGTCAGTACCGCCGGGCCGGTCGAACGAGGCGCGGCCAAGGGTAAAGCAACTAAGGAGGCTCGGAGAATGCGGAACATCACCCGCACATGGATAGTGAGCATTGGAGTCATGGCGCTGCTTGCCATAGGCATTGCCTGCGCCGGGGGCACGGAGACGGCGCCCGAGGTGGCCCAGCAGCCGGCTGCGGCGGCCCCGGTGGCTGCGGAGCCGACTGCAGCCGCTTCGGAGGCGATGGCTTCCCCGGAGGCTGCGATGGCCGAGAAAGCCAAGTACGGCGGAGTCTTTCGCTCGGCCACTCGCCGTGACCCTCCCGGCGCCTGGGACCCGCTCAAGACCAACAACTACGACCTGGCCGTTGCGAGCCAGCCGGTCTATGGGACGGGCCACCTGGTACGGCTATGCCGGGAGGACATCTACAAGATCTGTCCGGGCTTGGCGGAGAGCTGGGAGCAGAACGCCGATTTCACCCAGTGGACGTTCAAGATCCGGGACAACGTCGTGTGGCATGACGGAACACCGTTTACGGTGGAGGACGCCAAGTATTGGCTGGACCTGGTGAACTTCGGGTTCACCGCTGGAGACAAATCCAGAGGGCCTGCCTTCTTCCGGGCGGAGTTCGGCGACGTAACTGCGATTGATGTCTTGGACGGCAATAGGGTGCGGATATCCCTGAAGAACCCTGCGCGGCAGTACCTGAACAGCATCACCAACCCCCAGCGCACCATCGCGCACCCCACCCACCTGATGAAGCCGCGCATGGAGCAGGGCGAGGTCAACATCGCTCCCCAGGACGTTGAATGGGTGGCAATGGGACCCTTCAAGATGACCGGCCATGAGAAGGGCGTGCGGTCAGAGGCACAGAGATTCGACCAGTACTGGGAGAAGGGCGAGGACGGACAGCAGCTTCCCTACCTGGACGGCATACTGTTCGCCTTCATACAGGACGCCTCCAGTATGGACGCCGCATTCCGCAGCGGGCAGCTGGACAGCGGCGCCCGGGGCGCGGGCTACTACCTGACGCCGGAGCGGGAGTCGCGGTATGTGGCCGACCTGGGGGACGGGGTGTGGTTCGGCAGGATCGGGGGGGGCCGCTCTGGGCTCGCCTTCAACACGCTGAAGGAGGGGCCGCTACAGGACGTGCGCGTTCGCAAGGCGATTTCGCTCTGGGTCGATAGGCAGCAGGCAATCCAGGCAATCTACAGCGGGTCGGGACACCTCGTCACATTGCTCGCCCCCGAGAACCCGTTCACCAATCCTGACTTCAGGACCTGGCCGGGCTGGAACCCCGAGACGAAGGCGCAGGACCGCGCCGAGGCGATGCGGCTCCTGCAGGAGGCCGGGCACACGGAGCGCTTCACCCTTTCGCTCATCTGCCCCAATCGCTGGCTGAACAATTGCGAATTCACGCATGCACAGCTCGGGGGTCTGGGCATAGACGTCGACATCAACATCGTCGACGAGGCGGGGTGGAGCGCCGGCCGGCTCACACTGAACAATGACATCCAGATTGGCGGCGGCGCCGGCACGGATACCATCCCAGAGTCGGCGGAAGACGCGCTGACCACCTACAGCAACAGCAACTTCGCGCCCGCCAAGCACGAGGACCCCAAGGTGGTTGAAACCTTCCGGCAACTCAACAGCACCAGCAGCCTGGAGGAGCGGGTCCGCATCTGGCGGGAGTTCGAGCGCTACTTGCTCCTGGAGCGGGTCTACCTGGCGCCCGTCTTTGGGCAGCTGGCGGTGGTGCCCTATCGTTCCGAGGTGAAGGGCCTGCCCATTCCGCCAGAAGGGGTCATGAACAGCCAGGACCACGCCACCACCTGGCTGGACAGGTAGGCCGGCCCTGGGATAGGGCCGGTTGGATATCGATGGCAATGGAGGACATCCCCTCGGCGGGACCAGCGGTGCTGGGCCTGACATGGGGGGATGCCCCCGGACACTAGGTTGATGATTGGAGTGCACACAATGAAGACACCCTTGCTTATCGCCGCCGTCATAGGCCTGCTTGCTGTAATGGCCTGCGCCGGAGAGAGCGAGACACCGGCAGGTACGGCGCCTCCGCCGCCTGCCCCCGCAGTCCAGCCGTCTCCCGCGGCGCCCGCTATGGAAGCCTCGCCCTCCGCTGAGATGTCGGACAGCGCGGGTGAGATGGCCAAGCCCGAGCCCGCACGTCCCGGCAGCTTCCGCGGGACCACGGACTGCCGCTACGGCGCACCGGTGGCTGAGTGCGGAGAGCCCAAGTACGGCGGCATTCTCCGGGTGGCCCATCGGGGCGACCCTCCGGCCGGATGGGACAACATGCGGGTCAGCAACCTGAACAACTCGCTGGCGGGACAGCCCATCTTTGGTGAGGACAATCTCCTGCACAACTGCTGGGACGAGTCCGCGCGAATGTGCCCGGGGGTTGCGGAGAGTTGGGAGTCGAACGCTGATTTCTCCGTGTGGACCTTCAAGATACGCGACGGGGTGAAGTGGCACGACGGGACCCCGTTTACCGCGGACGACGTGACGTTCTGGATGAACCTGTTTGTGAACGGGGCGACGGTGGGCGACAAGACGCGGTTGCCGGGCGCCACCAAGAGCTGGCTCGGCAAGCTTCAGATGGCGGAGACCCTCGAGGGCAACCGCGTGCAGGCCACGCTGGAGGAATCGGACCCGCTCTTCGCCACGCGCATGGCCCTGCACCACGCCATCTACTTCGCCCACCCGAAGCACCTGATCGAGCCCGAGATCCAGGCTGGGAACACGGAGGTTGCCCCGGTGGACGTGGGCCTGGTGGGGACGGGACCCTTTGCCTACAGTAGCCACGAGCGCGGCGTCGTCATTGAGGTGCGCCGGTTCGACGAGTACTGGAAGGTGGATGAGCGGGGCAATCAGCTGCCGTACCTGGACGGCGTGGACATCTTCATTACAGGACGAGACTCGGCGGCGGTCCAGGCGGCCATGCGGACGGGGAGGCTGGATACCGGCGGCCGCGGCAGAGGGGTCTACGTGGGGCCCGACATGATCCCATCCTATGAAGAGAGCCTGGGGGATTCCTTCTGGCTCCAGGAGATCCCGGGAGGCATTGGAGAGGACCTGGGCTTCAACACGCTGCGCCCGCCCTTTGACGACGTCCGAGTGCGGAGGGCTGTCCACCTGTGGGTTGACCGCTACTCTGCTATCGAATCGCTGGGGCAGGGGTTCGGCGTGCCGCAGTGCCTGATGAACGACACGGCCTGGTGCAATGAGGACTACCTGACATGGCCAGGGTACAATCGCGAGACCAAGGAGGCTGACCGGGCCGAGGCCAAGCGGCTGTTGGCAGAGGCTGGGTACCCGGAGGGGCTGAAGTTCACCATCACGGGGCCGCGCAACCGTTCAGTGGGGCTGGAGTGGTGGTCGGGGGCGCTGGCGGGGTCCGGCTTTGAGGTGGAGTTCGAGTTCCTGGAGGTGGCGGCCAGTGACGACCGGAGGGCGCGCAGCGAGTACACGGCGTCCTACGGCGGCGGCGGCTCCATCGACCCTGAGAGCGGGCTCCGCGGCCTGTCGACGAAGGACGTCAGTCCCCAGGCGGGGCCGGTCCACAACGACCCCAAGGTGGCCGAGTTCTTCAAACGGATGGGCGCCGAGAGCGAGTTCGAGGCGCGGCGCGAGATCTTCCGGGAGTTCGAGCGCTACATGCTCGTGGAGCAGGTGTACCTGGTGCGGAGCTTTGTTGGGGTGGACTTCATCATCTACCGGGACTACGTGAAGGGACAGCCCCATCACGTGCTCAATGGGGACTTCAACTCGTGGGCGCCGGTCTGGCTGGACCAGTAGGCGCCGCCGCGGGGCAGACCGAGGGCTGGGAGCTTGCACGCAGCTTCGGCGGTGGAGGGCATCGGCGCGGCGCTCTGGGGAGACCGCGCGGGACGCCGGGGGGATTCCAGTCCGCCCGAAACAGCGACTCGCGTCGGATGAGGGCATGGAGGAGCAGCAGATAGAAGGACCCCGACGCATCGGCGTACGAGGACGCAGAGAACCCATGCGTGAATACCTGGCGAAGCGGCTTCTCCTCTTCTTGCTCACCCTCTTGGTGGCCTCTCTGATCATCTTCGCCGTCACGCGCATCCTCCCCGGAGACCAGGTTGCGGAGGACCTGTCCGCGACTTCCGCGTCGCGGAGACGGCGCAGGGGTCCGCGAGTGGCGGGGTCGACGCGTCCGATGGGCGGTAGAGCACACGCGGGCCTAGCGCCCATACGGGGCATGCAGGAGAAGAGCGGATGGGCAGACCCTCAATGCTTCCGCGAACGATGACGCGGAGAGTCCATGCGTGAGTACCTAGCCAAGCGGCTTCTCCTATTCCTTCCTACGCTCTTCTTGGCGTCGCTCGCCATCTTCGCCGCCATGCGCATCATCCCCGGCGACGTGGCCGACGTCATCCTCGGGGGCGACGAGAACACGGATGTGGTCTCGGTGGAGGAGTACCGCCGGATCCGGGAGCACCTGGGTCTGAACGAACCGCTTCCCGTGCAGTATGGGAAGTGGATATGGAGCATGGTCAACGGCGAGTTCGGCGGCACGTCCATCATGACGCGAGAGCCCATCTCGGAGATGGTGGCGCGGCGTGCTCTGGTAACTGTCCAGCTGGCGCTCTATACCATCGTGCTCTCCATTGGCCTATCCGTCCCCCTGGGTGTCATTGCGGCGGTGAAGCAGGACAGTTGGCCGGACTATCTGATTCGAACGATCACGATCTCCGGTCACGCCCTGCCCAACTTCTGGGTGGCCCTGATGGTGATACTCGGCCTGGTCATCTACCTCCAGTGGTCCCCGCCGCTGCGGTACCAGGCGGTATGGGACAACCCTGTGGGCCACTTCCAGAAGATTATCTGGCCTGTTCTGGTCCTGACGTGGGGCTACAGCGCGTACCTGACGCGCATCACGCGGGCCAACATCCTGGAAGTGCTGCGCCAGGACTACGTTCGCACGGCGCGCAGCAAGGGACTCAGGGAGGCCGTCATCTTCGGCCGCCACGCGCTGCGCAACGCCCTCATCCCGGTGGTCACCGTGGGGGGCTTCTACATGGGCTCCCTCCTGAGCGGCACCGTCATCCTGGAGTCGATCTTCGTCCTGCCCGGCATGGGGCAGGGTATAGTCGCCAGCGCGCTTGAGCGGGACTATCCGGTCATTCAGAGCCTGACGCTGGTCCTGGTCTTTATCATGCTGGTCATCAATCTGCTGGTTGATCTGCTCTACGCGGTGATCGATCCGCGCATCAGCTACGCCCGCTAACGGCAGGGACTGGAGCTCACCGTGAGCACCGACGCATTTCAGGCACAGTCGACAGCACGCGAGCTGCTGCGGAGACGGAGTCCGGGGGCGCGGGCTGCGGCCGGCGTGCTCAACTTCGCCCGGCGCAAGCCCCTGGGCGCGGCGGGCGGCGTGTTGCTCGTTGCGCTGGTGCTGGTGGCGGTCTTCGCGGGGGCGCTGGCGCCGTACGACCCCTATGGGCACAACACTGCCGTCAGCATGAGCCCCCCGACTACGACGAACCTCGCCGGGACGGACGTCTTTGGCCGCGACCAGCTTAGCCGCATCATCTTTGGGTCTCGCATATCGCTCTACGTTGGCGTCATCTCGGTGATCCTGGGCACGAGCGTTGGCCTGGTGGTGGGCATCGCCTCTGCGTACTACGGGGGCAAGCTCGACCTCATGGTGCAGCGGGTGGTGGACACGATGATGGGGTTCCCCGGGCTGGTGCTGGTGCTGGTATTGGTGATCGCGCTGGGCCCATCCCTGTTCAACGTCACGCTGGCCATAGCCATCAACTACACGGACAAGGTCATACGCCTGGCCCGGTCCAGCGGCTTGTCGATCAAGGAGGAGGCCTACGTGCTGGCCGCGGGGGCCCTGGGCGCGAGCAACCTGCGAATCATCGCCCGGCACATCATCCCCAACAGCTTGGCGCCCCTCTTTGTGCTGGCGACGGGTCAGCTTGGCTCCGCTATCGTCACCGAGGCCGGCCTGAGCTTCCTGGGGCTGGGTGTGCAGCCGCCCCACCCGTCCTGGGGCAACATGCTTCAGGCAGCCTCCAAGGCGCACCTGGAGACCGCTTCCTGGCTGGCGGTGTACCCCGGGCTTGCACTGGCGTCGGTCACCTTTGCATTCGCCGTATTCGGCGACGCGGTGCGCGATGTCCTGGACCCGCGCCTCCGCGGCACGTAAACCGGAGACGGGGCGGCGCCCGATCAGCAGGATGAGATCTGGTTGGTCACGGTCCTCTCAGAATCGGGCTTATCTGTTGGACCAGGGGTCTATCACGGCGATCCCACACCCTGCGAAGTCGTTCACGTCCCTCGTTGCGACCGATGCCCCCAGGGAGTGGGCGATCGCCGCGATCTGGCAGTCGGCGTGGTTGATGGGATGTCCAGCGGCGCGGCGCACGGCAGCTATCACGGCGTAGGCCTGGGCGGCGTAGCTGTCGAAGGGGAGGATGCGACCCGAGTAGTCTTCCCGGAGCATTCCCTCAATCTCTGCAAGTAGCCCGTCACGGCGCCGACCTGTCGGTAGAATCTCAACACCGTAACGCAATTCAGCTTCGCTTATGGTCGAGACGTACAGACTTGGGACTGCTTGCTGGGCAAGCCATTCGATGACGCTGGCATCGGGGCTGGGGCGCATCAGCTCCGAGACGACGTTGGTGTCAAGGACGATCATCGCCGCCACCTCAGTCAAATTGGGGCGGTTCTCGCATAGGCTCACGGGGCGGCAGGTCTAGCTCAGCACCACCGAAGGGCGCGAACCGGGCTCGAATGGCGTTGGCCATACCCTGCCCGGTTGAGGGTCCCTGGTCCAGCGCCGCCCTCAGAATATCTCTGGCCTCCTGCTCCATGGACCTGCCGTTCTCAGCTGCCCGAATGCGCAGCCGCCTCTTCAGGCCATCGTCAAGGTTGCGCACGGTGATACTGGCCATGATTGGGCCTCCGTCTGCGTTGTCACGACATTATCACATGATTGCATTGCTATCACCAGGTCTTTCGCATTTGAGGCAGGCGGGGCCGCTGGGACCGGCCTGGCGCAGTCCTGATGCCCCGGACCAATGTGTGCCTTTCTTGGACCACCTGGCGTCGAGCGGCGGTCCCAACAATCGTCCTGTGCAGCCCACGGACAGCCGCGTGATAACAGCCTGGCGGCGGGCTGGGCACACTCGCATGTCATTGTGACCATCAGGAGCTTGCATGGGGCGCTGCCCAGCCGGTCTTGACCAGCGGGTGAGCGACTAATAGAGTGACTCGTCGGCCGCAGTCTGCGCCTGAAGGTCTGTGAATTCGTCAGGCGATAGGTCGCGGGTCACAACATCGGCGCGGCCGGGCCTCCGGGACACAGCCCATCTGCGCACCCCCCTCCGAGCCGAGTACGGGGAAAAGGCCAGGGTGGGCCTTCTACCGCATGCCGGCGACATGTGCTGAAGTGGATTGCGCCCGACGTTCTCGCCGCGCCCTGGTGGAGGGTGTTGTGAGAGGCTGCATCGCCGGATGGCCAATAACACTCCACAACAACCGCATTTGCCGTTCCATCAGACGGAGGAGCAAAGGATAGCAGGTCCAGCTTGGAGAATCAGCCAGGGCTGAGAATCGTTTGGCTGGCGCTGGCGCTGGCGTGCCTGCCGGCGGCATTGCTGACAGGTGCGGTTTGCAGCCGTTCCGATGAAGCGGTGCAGTGGGCGTACAATGGGCCGGGCGCGCCGGAACATTGGGCCTCATTGTCCGAAGAGTACGCAACCTGCGCCGACGGCAAGCAGCAATCTCCAATTGATATCGCCGGGTACTCCAAGGGCGACGCCGCACCTATTTCGTTCTTATACAGCGCCGATGCTACGTCCGTCGGCAACGATGGCAAATTTGTGCATGCTGGCTATGCAGCGGGTAACACCCTGAGGGTCGGCCAGCGGACCTACGAGCTAAAGTCGGCGCACTTGCATTCACCATCAGAGCATCGGATAGACGGCACGAGCTTTGCGGCTGAACTGCACCTGGTTCATGCGGATGC
The DNA here is from genome assembly GCA_965247615.1 of Dehalococcoidia bacterium. Classification (GTDB taxonomy): domain Bacteria; phylum Chloroflexota; class Dehalococcoidia; order Lucifugimonadales; family UBA1127. Next base: position 757,616 of record OZ252022.1, read on the forward strand.
CGACGGTAACCTGGCAGTCGTAGGACTGTTGTTCGAGCTGGGCGCGTCCAGCCCCGTAGTGCAGGCGATTCTCGATGCTGCCCCGGCTGCCGGCGATACTGTGGTCGACGGCTTTACTCTCAATGCCAGGGGCTACGCGCAGGGCGAGCTAGGCTATTACCGGTACGATGGCTCAAAGACGACACCCCCGTGCGCTGAATCGGTTGACTGGTATGTGATGCGCCAGCCCAAGACCATCTCCCCGGAGCAGGTTGATAGCCTTCTGGCGTTGAGCGGCGGTCCCAACAATCGTCCTGTGCAGTCCACGGGCAACCGCGTGATAACAGGCCGGCGGTAGGCTGGACACACTCGCGTTTCAATGCGACCATGCTGCTGGACTTTGCCGTAGTTCCGCAGCTGGAGTACCCTACCGACATGAACATGCTCAAGCCGGTCTTGGCGATCGCCATATTTGTCCTTGCCTGCCTGTCGTGCGGCGGAGGAACCGACGCCGTCAGGATGGGCACGGAAGGGGCCTATCCCCCCTACAACTTCATCAACGATAGCGGCGAAGTTGACGGGTTCGAGCGGGAGTTGGGCGATGAGTTGTGCCGGCGGGCCAATCTCGAGTGCGCCTGGGTGACCAATGAATGGGACAGCATCATACCCAACCTCGTGTCCGGCGACTACGACACCATCCTCGCGGGAATGAGCATCACCGATGAACGGGACGAGGTTATCGACTTCACCCAGCCGTACGTCCCGCCCGGTCCGTCGGTCTATGTTGCACTGGTCGACGCGGGCGATGGGGTGGTCACCGGCAAGGTGGCTGCCCAGGCGTCCACCGTCCAGGCCGGCTACCTGTCTCAATCAGGCGCAACGCTGGTGGAGTACGAATTGGCCGAAGATGTCTTTCCGGCCGTCCTGAGGGGGGAGGCGGATGCGACGCTGGTAGATATCGGGTTCGCCCATGAGTACATGGCGAAGAGCGGAGAGGGATTGGCAATCGTCGGCCCCCAAGTCATGCTCGATGCCGGTACCGGCATCGGCGTACGGGAAACCGACGGCGCGTTGAAAGACAAGCTGAACCGGGCCATCGACGCCATGAAAGAGGACAGCTCGTTGAACACCCTGATCCAGAAGTGGCTCGGCCCGGACGCCGCGACGTTTTGACCGCATCGCATCGGTTAGCCAACCCTGCAATCAGTGCGCGGTTAGCCAACCCTGCAATCAGGAGCACATGGGCTAGCATGCTAGCCCTAGCTTCCCGCCGGTGGGGCGGCGGCCGCGAGACGCGCCCCGCCGCCGCCCTGCTCGCTTCCCTGCTACCTCGGCGCGCGGCTCCCGGTGGCGTCGAGCACGGCGCCGTTCATGAACCCGCCCGCGTCGGAGGCAAGGAACACCACCAGGCCGCCGTGCTCCTCCTGGGTGGCGTTCCGCCGCATCGCCGACGTCCCTCCGGGCCCCGGCCGCTCGGCCGCGTCGATCCACATCGGCCGGTGGGAGCTGTCGATGCCGCCCGGCAGGATCACGTTCACCCGCACCTTCGGCGCCCACTCCGCCGCCATTGTCTGGCTCAGGCTGATCAGCGCGGCCTTCGCTGCCCCGTACGCCCCCGTCCCCGGACTCGCCCCCACGCCCGACGACGACGCGATGTTGATGATCGCTCCCTTGCCCTGCTCCATCATGATGGGCGCCACCGTGGAGCTGCAGAGGAACGTGGTCTTCACGTTGACGAGAAAGGCCTCCACCAGGTCGTTGTGGTCTATCTCCGCCAGGGGCCCGCTGCGGAACGTCTCCCCCCAGCTTCCCCCCGCGACATTCACCAGGATGTCGATACGCCCAAACGTCTCATGCACCTGCCGCACCATCTCCGTCACCTGGTCCGGCTCCCGCACGTCCGCCGTGACGCCCAGCGCGCGTCTGCCCAGCGCCTGCACCTCCTCCACCACGCGCTCCACCGGCTCGTGCGGGCGGGACCTGCCCCCCGTCACCGGTTCCTGCATCCGCGCGATCACCGCCACGTCCGCCCCTGCCCCGGCCAGCTCCAGGCAGTACGCCCGCCCCATTCCCTGGCTCCCGCCGCTGACGATAGCCACCCGCCCCGTGAGATCGAAGCCTGGCATGTGTCACCCCCTCCTTCGTAAGTGCTCTCGCTGCTCTCCGTATGCCGTCTGCCCCACCGCCGTAGGTGGGACCCTTGTGGTTGCCCGGTGGCTGACCTCGCAGACCAACGGCGTCGCAGCCGTCGGCAGCAGGAATTTGATTGTTTGTGCCCGTATGATTGCCGCTTAATTTTTTTCGCGGAAAAGTGAAGCTGGACGGATTTCCCTCAGATAGGGGACGGTGCAATTGTTTTTTTGGGGGATGGTGACCTCCTTGGGTTCGCTGTGGTGTTGAGGAGTATAGTAGCGCGTGGGCACTGGTGGGGGCAATGGAGGGGTGGCACAGGGTCGTGAGGGGGATGCCCCGAACCGCGCCGCCGCCCTGGATTCCCGCCTGCGCGGGAATCCAGGGAGTGGGGGCGGTGCACCAGCGACTCAGCGACCCTACGCTCCGGGGATGTGCGGCGCCTTGCGGTCCGAGTACAGCACCGTGTCCGGTATAAGCTCCTTCAGCTCCTCGATGGGCCACGGGCCGTCCTTCTTGAAGTTGCGGTAGATGGTCCGCATCTCCGTGGGGTGCGAGTAGATCCCCACCTTCCCCGCACCAACCCGGAACACCCGCCCCGTCACCCCAGCCGCCAGCTCCGACGACAGGTACACTACCATCGGCGACACGTACTCCGGCTCCGGCCGCGCCTGCTCGTAGGCGTCCTTCACGCGCACCAAGCCCGCGTCCGCCATCACGTCGTAGAACCCCCTCGAGCTCACCACGCCCCTCGTCAGGGCCATCGGCGCGATGGAGTTCACGCTGATGTCATAGTTCTGCAGCTCCCACGCCAGGTCCCACGTCAGGCTGACGATGCCCCCCTTGGCCGCGCCGTAGGCCGCCCGAGCCTCCGGGTTGCGCCACTGGCTCGACGCCGTGTTCACGATGCGCCCGTACCCCTGCTCCATCATCAGAGGCACCGCGTGCCGGCACGTATTGAAGGTCCCCTTGAGGTGCACCGCGATAACGTCGTCCCACTCATCCTCCGTCATCTGGTGGAACAGCACGCTGCGGCTGATCCCCGCGTTGTTGACCAGGATGTCCAGGCGGCCGAAGGCGTCCAGGGCCGTCTGAATGATGCCCCTCGCCGCCTCGAAGTCCGCCACCGAGCCGTAGCTGGCCACGGCCTCGCCGCCCTGCTCCCTGATCTGCGCGACCACCTCGTCGGCGGGCTCGTGCGTCCCGCCGGTGCCGTCCTTCTCCACGCCCGGGTCGTTGACGACCACCTTCGCGCCCTCCGCGGCCATGGCAAATGCGTGCGCCCGCCCGATGCCCCGTCCGCTCCCCGTCACGATGGCTACCCTATCCTTCAGCAAGTCACCCATTGGCGCCTCCTCTCTCACGACTCAAGAATTGGCCTCGCTTGTCCCCGCGACGCCCTTCTCCAGAAGCTCCCCAATCTCCCCGCCGCTGTACCCAAGCAGGTCTCGCAGTACCTCCACGGTGTGCCGTCCCAACGTTGCGACGCGCCCCTCCGGGGCCGCCGGCGTCCCGGACAGTCGGAAGGGCACCTGCTCCACGATAGCGCCGTCGCCGGACCGCACGTAGAACTCCCGGTGCGCGGCCTGCGGGTCGGCCTCCAGCAGGTCCGCGATGTTCTGCACGGCCCCCGCGGCCACTCCTGCCGCCTGAAGCCGCTCCATCACCTCCTGCGCCGGCAGGGCCGTGGTCCACGCCTCCACCAGCGAGTCCAGCTCCGCCTCGTTCCGCTTCCGCGCCGGGGCCGCCGCGAAGCGCGGGTCCGCCGCCAGCTCCGCCCGGCCCATCACGCCGCACAGCGCCGCCCATTCCCCGTCGTCGAACACGGTCACCGTGCACCACTGGTCTTCCCCCGCGCACCGGTACGTCCCGTGCGGCGCCGCGTGGTCCGATCGGCTCCCCATCCGCCGGGGCTCAACGCCGTTCCCCGACTGCTCAAGCAGCGCCGGCCCCAGAAAGTTCACCGTCGACTCAAGCTGCCGCAGCTCCACGTGCTGCCCCTCCCCCGTCACGTTGCGATGGTACAGCGCCGCCAGGATGGCGATGACCCCATGGGCCACGTTGCACGTGGTGTCCGCGTAGGCGAACCCCACGTCCACAATCCCCCGATGAGGATACCCCACCAGGCCGTCCAGCGCGGCCCTGGCCTGGAAGTAGGAACCGAGCCCGCGGTAGCTCCGGTGCGGGCCCGTCGCACCCAGGGCCGGCATGGCCACCGAGACCGCCCTGGGGTTGATTTCGTGCACGTCCGCGGGCGAGAGCCCCCACCGCGGCAGCACGTCCGGGCTGAAGTTGTCCACCACCAGGTCGCTCACTGCAACCAGCCGCCGCGCGATCTCCCGCGCTTCCGCATGGGACATGTCCAGGGCCACGGACTTCTTGCCGACGTTGATGTTGTTGAAGCTGACCACCGAGTCCGGGCTCATGTTCCCCCGGTTCACCTGCCCGCCCTTCTGGAAACGCTCGATCTTGATGACCTCCGCCCCGTACGCGGCCAGCCATTTGGTGCCCAGCGGGCCCGCGATCACCCACGTGAAGTCCGCCACGCGCACTCCAGCCAGCGGCAGCCGTTCAGCCCCAGCGCCAGTCATACCACACCACTCTCCGTGAGCCGCATCAGCTCCACCTCCGTGAGGCCAAGCTCGTCGACGTACACCTCCCGGTTGTGCGCGCCAAGTGCGGGCGCGGGCAGGAGCTCCTCCACAGGCGTGCCCCAGAACCGGTACGGCGGGCCGACCTCCGTCAGCGTCTCGCCCCCGTACTCCACCTCACGGAAGAACCCCTCCTCCGCCAGCTGCCGGTCGCGGACCAGGTCGCCCACCGAGTTGAACGCCATAACCATGATCCCCCGTCCCTGGCCCTCCTCCATCAGCCTGCGCGCCTCTAGCGTTAGGAAGAACTCGCCCACGGCTTCTTCGAGCTCCGGCAGGTGCGCCTCGCGTTCCCCCGCCTCCTTCCATCGCTCCTCCTTCAGCCCCCCGGCCATGCCGTACGAGTCCAGCCACTTCACCAGGAGCGGCCACTCCCGCTCCGAGCTCTGGCTGATCAGCTGGAAGCGCACAAGGCCCTCCCTGCACTCCCAGATCCTCCGATACCTCTTCCCGCTCGACCCCTGCCCGTGGCCCGCCCGCTTGATCAGCACCCCCCTGGTCACGTAGGTCGGTAGTGCGTCGTACTGCATCAGGGAGATGCTCTCCTGCATCGACACGTCGACGTGACGGCCGGTCCCAGTGGCTCCCCTGCCCAGCAGCGCCGTCAGGATCCCCGCCGCGGCGTGCCCGGACGCCTGGTGATGCGCGAACCCGGCGCCCATGCTCGCGGGAGGGTCCTCGACGAACCCCACCCGGTACATGATTCCACCCATCGCCTGGGCCACCAGGTCCGCTCCCTTCCACCCCGCGCGAGGACCCGTGGAGCCAAAGGGAGAAATCGAAGCGTGGATGAGCCGGTCGTTCCAGGCGCGGCACTCCTCGTAGCCAAGGCCGGAGCCCGGCGGAAACCAGTCCTCCAGCAGGACGTCCGCGCCCTCCAGCAGCCGCCCGAACAGCGCCCGCCCGTCCGGGCAATCGACCCGGAGTGTGATGCTCCGCTTGTTTCGGTTGTAGTGCAGGAAGGTCAGGCTGAGCCCCGAGTCGCCGTGCAGAAACGGCCCCTCGCGGCGGTCCGGCGCCCCCCCCGGGGGCTCCACCTTCACCACGTCCGCCCCCAGGTCCGCCAGCAGCTTCGTGCAGTACAGGGCGGGACCCCGCGCCAGGTCCAGCGCTCGGATGCCGTTCAACGGTCCCATGCCGCCGCCCCCGCAAGTCGATTGATTGGGCGCCCCATCGACGCCTACCGCCCCCGACGTTGCTCCACCCCGCCAGCACGCCACCGGAGACTGCGCGAAGCTCGGGCCCCGAGGCCCAATGTCGGCGTGCGCACCGGCCCACAAGCCGTCGCGCCAGGGACCGCTAGCGACTGCTCAGCATGAGCTCCCACCCAGGCACCGTATCGAAGCCCAGGGCGACCAGGCAGTTCTGTAGCCCGGGCACCTGCCGCTCGCCGGCGCGGCCCATCACCTGCAGTGCGCCCTCGCGCACGTGGCCCATCCCGTGCAGCCGGCCCTCGCCCTGGCTCCCACCGAAGGTGGTCACCGGCAGCTGCCCCCGGAGCGAGATGTTCCCGTTCAGGGCGAAGGTGTGCGCCTCCCCCGTGCCGCAGAACCCCAGGACCTCCAGCCATCCCCACACGAACCAGAGGAAGCCGTCATAGAGCTGTGCCGCCTGCACCTCGCCGCGTCCTATCCCGGACGCCTCGAAGATCCGCTCCCCCGGCTCCCGGCTGTTTGCGTATCCCGCGACGTACGCCGGCGGGTGCGGCAGCGCCCGCGCCCGCTCCGCCGTCGTCAGCACCACGGCCCCCGCCGTCGTCACCGGTATGTCGTAGTCGTACAGGCACATCGGCTCCACGATCCATCGCGACGACAGGTACTCCTCCTTGAAGAGCTGTCTGCCCCGCCAGTAGGCGTGGGGGTTGAGCTGCGCGTGCTCCCGCAGCGTCCGGGCAACCTCGTACAGCTCCTCGCGCGTCGCCCCGTAGTCGTGCATGTACCGCTGAAGCCACAGCGCGCTGCCCCCGTTGCCGATGCCGTAGGGCGCCGTGAACTGCTCCGGCCCCCCGGCCACAGCCGCGTCGCGCTGCGCGTACCGCACGCCCGGGCGGTCGTACATGGCACGCGTGCACAGCACGTAGCTGCACGACCCGCTCACCAGCGCCTCGATGGCCGCCACTATGCCGTCGGCCACCACGCCCCGGTTCATGTCCGCCGCCCACCGCAGGTTCCGCAGGCCCAGCGCGCTGGCCATATACCGGTCGGACACCTCGTCCACGCCGTCCCAGTGGAAGGCCGACGGGTTCTGCGCCCGCGGCGTCCCCGCGTAGCCGTCGATGTCGTCCGGGCTCAGCCCCGCGTCCCGTATCGCGTCCAGCGAAGCCTCGATGGCGAAGCTGCCGATGCTCCGCTCAGGCTTGCGCACAATGGGGCTGAACCCAACCCCGACGATGGCCGTCCTGCTGCGCAACGCCTTGTCCATGGCTCTCCTGCCTCCTCGCCGCTACGCCCGCGGCCGGAATAGGGGGACGCTGATCTCCTCCGTCCGTCGCTCGAAGGTCACCTCAACCGGCATCCCGATGCGCACCGCGCCGACGTCGCACCCCACGATGTTCGTGATCAGCCGGAGCCCCGCCTGCTCCTCCAGGTCAACCTGCGCGATAACGTATGGAGGGTCGAACCCCTTCACAAAGAAATCGTGCATGATGGCGTATGAGTACACGACCCCGCGTCCGCTGAGGGTCGTCCACGGCACGTCGCCGCTCCTGCAGCGCGGGCAAATGGGCCGGGGTGGAAAGAGGTAGTGGCCGCACGCCTGGCAGCGCTGCAGGCTCAGCCGGCCTTCTCGCGCGTGCTCCCAGTACGGAGCCGTATCCATGTCCGGCGCCGGGAGTGTCTTCTCTGCTTCCGCCAACTGGCTCCTCCTCCCTTGCCGCGTGCCTACAGGTATGGCCGCCGCGAGCCCTGGTTAGAGCCCGTAGAACGTCTTTGGGTTGTCGTACAGGATCTTTCGAACGGTGCCCTGCGATATCTCGCCTCGGTCGGCGCGCTGCTGCAATCGCTCCGGGAAGCGCATCTCCTGCGACTGGTCCTGGTGCGTGTAGTCGGAGCCCGTCAGCAGGTTGTCCTCGCCGATGTAGCCCAGAAGGTACGGAAGGTCCTCGTCCACCTGGCAGGTCACGTAGATCCGGTTCGACCTGAAGATGTCGTCGCCCAGCTCCTGCGCCTCACCCGTGCGTATGTTGCCGTCCTCGAAGCGCTCCAGGCGGCGGCGCAGGTCGTAGACCACGAAGGGCACCCACGACGCCCCCGCCTCGATGGACCCTATCCGCAGCGTGGGAAACCTCGCCGTCACCCCGTTGGACAGCAGCGTGGAGATCCCGTTGATCACCGGCGCCTTGGTGCCCATGAACCCGCGAAACGGCAACTCCCGGGCGGACGTGAAGTCCGGCGTCCCCGCCCCCAGGTGGAAGCAGAGGGGCATGTCCAGCCGCTGGATCTCCTCGTACAGCGGGTAGAAGTAGGGGTCTGCCGGCCACTTCCCCGCCTCTTGATCGCCCTTCTTCAGGACCCCGCATGCCCCCTGGTCCTTGGCGGCCTGCAACTCTTTGCTCCACGACTCCGGGTTGCTCGCGGACGGGATGAACACCCACCGAAGCCGCCCGTGCGACTCCGAGCACCGGTCCGCCAGCCACCGGTTGTAGCTCCTGGTCAGCGCCAACTCCACCTCCGGGCGCACTGTCGGCTCCACCAGGAACAGGGAAGGGTAGATGACCTGCACCTCCGTCCCCAACTCGTCCATGTGCCGAAGGCGCGCCTGCACGTCGATCAACTCCCGCGTCTCCAGCGTCGTGCGGCTCTTCGAGTCGTCGCGCACCCTGCGGTGCTTGCGGTGACCGTCGATAGACCAGTACCGGATGGGTCGCTGAGCGTCGTAGCGAGACGGAAACGTCGTCTCCGGCCTGTACTGCTCATCGCCCGGGTCCAGGTACTCCCACGTAGCCTCGGTCTCGTCCACGTGCGTGTCCGCGTCGATCACCTGTATCCGCTCCATGCCGATTACCTCCAGCCAACCTGCTTCTCTTGCCCGAAGCCCTCCGGGAAGGGGCATCAGCATTATATACTCCATTGTCCAGCGCGGCGGACTGATGCGCCTTTGACCTTGACAACACCCCTTAGGACGGCTAGGATTTGCCGCTAAAGAAAGACATACCGCACAGTGGCGATTTGTGAACCTCCCAGAGGGAAAGTTGATGGTATTTGCATTCAGATCGGGATTTGTAGGAGCTAGAGTATGCCACGCTGGAGACACCGTCTGATTGTGCACGTCTTTGGAGCCCTGAGCGCCGTGGCGCTGCTCTTCGGCGCAGCCTGCGCCGGTGGCGATGGCGAAACGACGTCGCCCGCGCCCGCCGTACCCGCTGCTCCCACGGCCCCCGACGCCCCCGCCGCGGAGCCGACCGCCATGCCGGAGGCCATGCCCAAGCCCGCCGGCCCCGAACCCAAGTACGGTGGCATCATGAGACTGAGTAACCGTGGTGACCCCCCCGGAAAGTGGGAGGGTATGGTGCACACCACTACGTCGCCCGCGCCCGCCGTACCCGCTGCTCCCACGGCCCCCGACGCCCCCGCCGCGGAGCCGACCGCCATGCCGGAGGCCATGCCCAAGCCCGCCGGCCCCGAACCCAAGTACGGTGGCATCATGAGACTGAGTAACCGTGGTGACCCCCCCGGAAAGTGGGAGGGTATGGTGCACACCACTATCACCCTGCACGGCATCGTCGGCACCATCAACGGCAAGGGCAACCTGGTCAAGCCCTGCCACGACGACGCCTACGCCGTCTGCCCCGCCCTCGCGGAGAGCTGGGAGGTCAGCGACGACCTCGCTGTGTGGACCTTCAAGGTGCGCGACGATGTCCTCTGGCACGACGGCACCCCCTTCACCGCTGAAGACGCCAAGTGGTGGATGGACCTGGCCGCCAACGGCCTCGTCCAGGGCGAGAAGAAGCGCGCGCCGGCTAGGTGGAAGACTCTCTTGGGAGACCTGAAGAGCGTCGAGGTCCTGGACGGGAACCGCCTGCAGGTGACCCTCAACAAGGGCCAGCTCACCTACATTGAGACCCTGGCGACCAACACCATCAACATCGCCCACCCGCCGCACCTGATGCAGCCGGAGATCGACAAGGGGACCCTGGACATCACTCCCCAGGACATCGGATGGATCGCTACGGGGCCCTTCAAGATGGAGAACTACGAGAAGGGCAGCCAGGTCCAGGTCCGCCGCAACGACGCCTACTACGAGAAGGATGAGGCCGGTCGCCAGCTCCCGTACCTGGACGGCATCGACTTCTTCATCCTGCCCGACCCCGCGGCTATGGACGCGGCCTTCCGTGCGGACCGCATCGACGGCGGCACCCGGGGCGGCGGCCACTATCTCACCCCGGAGCGCCTCGACCCGATCAAGGAGAAGTTCGGCGACGACGTCTGGTTCTTCCAGACGGCGGGACCTGGGACGGCCATCAACCCCAACGGCCTCAGCGACACCCCCTTCGCGGACGCACGCGTGCGCCGCGCCATCTATCACTGGATGGACCGTGAGGCGGTGGTCAAGCTGGCCCTGGGCGGCTTGGGCGTCGTGTCCACGATGTACCCGCCGGGCTCACCCTTCATCAGCCCGGACTACCTCACCTGGCCGGGCTGGAATCCCAGCACCCTGGAGCAGGACCGGGCCGAGGCCAAGCGGCTGCTCACGGAGGCCGGCTACCCCGACGGCTTCGAGACCGAGTTCCTCTGCCGCGACCGCTGGCTCTTCGTCTGCGAGCCCTACGCCGCCCAGATGGAGAGCCTTGGCCTCAAGGTCAAGCTCACCCTGGTGGACACCGCCACGTGGACCAAGAGCTTCCAGAACCTGGACTACGCCGTCATCAGCGGCGGCAACGGCCAGAAGTCCCCGGAGGGCTGGATAAGCGAGATGACCCGGCACAGCCAGAACCCCACCTCGCGCGTCAAGCATGAGGACCCCAAGGTGGAGGAGCTCTTTACGCGCCTCCTGGGCGCCCTGAGCCAGGAAGAGCGGGTCAAGGTCGGCCGAGAGATCGAGAACTACGTCCTGCGCGAGCAGGCCTACTACGTTCCCAACCACTTCCAGCAGTCCACCATCGCCTACCGGGGGTACGTCAAGGGCATGCCCGTCCCGCAGTGGGACCCCAAGAACTACACGGACTTCCTGACCGTGTGGCTGGACAAATAGCTTCGGGGACAGGGACCAAGCCAGGATATAAAGGAGCTAGAGTATGCCACGCTGGAGACACCGTCTGATTGTGCACGTCTTTGGAGCCCTGAGCGCCGTGGCGCTGCTCCTCGGCGCAGCCTGCGCTGGCGGCGATGGCGAAACGACGTCGCCCGCCCCTGCGGCCCCCGCCGCCCCCACAGCCCCCGACGCCCCCGCTGCGGAGCCGACTGCCATGCCTGAGGCCATGCCCAAGCCCGCCGGCCCCGAGCCCAAGTACGGCGGCATCATGAGACTGAGCAACCGTGGCGACCCCCCCAGCAAGTGGGAGTCAATGATACAGGGGACCATCACCCTGCATGGCATCTCCGGCACCATCACCGGCAAGGGCAACCTGGTCAAGCCCTGCCACGACGACGCCTACGCCGTCTGCCCCGGCCTCGCGGAGAGCTGGGAGGTTAGTGATGATCTCTCGGTGTGGACATTCAAGGTGCGTGACGACGTCCTCTGGCACGACGGCACCCCCTTCACCGTCAACGACGTGGAGTGGTGGATGGACGTGGCCGCCAACGGTATCGTCCAGGGGGAGAAGAAGCGGCCGCCGGCGCGGTGGCGCACCCTCTTGGGCGACCTGAAGAGCGTCGAGGTCCTGGACGGCAACCGCCTGCGCATCACCCTCAACAAGGGCCAGCTCACCTATCTGGAGACCCTGGCGACCAATACCATCAACATCGCCCACCCGCCGCACCTGATGCAGCCGGAGATCGACAAGGGGACCCTGGACATCGCGCCCCAGGACATCGGCTGGATCGCCACCGGCCCCTTCGCCATGGAGAACTACGAGAAGGGCAGCCAGGTCCAGGTCCGGCGCAACGACAAGTACTACGAGAAGGATGAGGCCGGTCGGCAGCTCCCCTACCTGGACGGCGTCGACTTCTTCATTCTTCCAGACCCCGCGGCCATGGACGCCGCCGTGCGCGCCGGCCGCGTCGACGGCGGCACCCGGGGCGGCGGCCACTACCTCACCCCGGAGCGTCTCGACCCCATCAGAGAGAAGTTCGGCGACGACGTCTGGTTCTTCCAGACCGCGGGGTCGGGCGTGGCGATCAACCCCAACGGCCTGAGCGAGACGCCCTTCGCGGACGCCCGCGTGCGCCGGGCCATCTACTACTGGATGGACCGGGAGGCGGTGGTCAAGCTGGCATTGGGTGGCCTGGGCGTGGTCTCCACCATGTACCCGCCGGGCTCACCCTTCATCAGCCCGGACTACCTCACCTGGCCGGGCTGGAATCCCAGCACCCTGGAGCAGGACCGGGCCGAGGCCAAGCGGCTGCTGACGGAAGCGGGGTACCCGGATGGCTTCGAGACCGAGTTCCTCTGCCGCGACCGCTGGCTCTTCGCCTGCGAGCCCTACGCCGCTCAGATGGAGAGCCTTGGCATCAAGATCAAGCTCACCCTCGTCGACACGGCCACGTTTACCAAGAGCTTCCAGAACCTGGACTACGCCATCATCAGCGGCGGCAACGGCCAGAAGTCCCCGGAGGGCTGGCTGTCGGAGATGACCCGGCACAGCCAGAACCCCACCAGCCGCGTCAAGCATGAGGACCCCAAGGTGGAGGAGCTCTTCACGCGCCTGCTTGCCGCCCTGAGCCAGGAGGAGCGCATCAAGATCGGCCGGGAGATAGAGAACTACGTCGTGCGGGAGCAGGCCTACTACGTTCCCAACCACTTCCAGCAGTCCACCATCGCCTACCGGGGGTACGTCAAGGGCATGCCCGTCCCGCAGTGGGACCCCAAGAACTACACGGACTTCCTGACCGTGTGGCTGGATAAGTAGCTCCAAGGATAGCGCCGCATCCAGGCGCCCCCGGGGGCGCCTGGATGCGGTATAGGGCCTGGCGCGGCGGACGCGTAACCGAGAGAAGGGGATTCAAGTGCGCAGATACGTAGCGCGGCGGATGATTCTCTTCGTCCCCACCCTCCTCATCGCTTCCCTTACCATCTTCGGCCTCATGCGTGTGCTGCCCGGCGACGTGGCCGCCGTCATCGCCGGCACCGCCGACTCCGAGGCCGGCGCCCAGGCCGAGGAGCTGGAGATCATCCGGGAGGAGCTGGGCCTCAACGACCCCCTGCCCATTCAGTACGGCAGGTGGATCTGGAGCATGGTCAACGGCAGCTTCGGCGGTGAGTCCCTGTGGGACGGCGAAGAGCTCAAAGACGTCATCGGCCGCCGCCTGCCCGTGACTCTCCAGCTCGCCCTCTACACCGTCCTCATCTCCCTGCTCGCCATCCCCCTCGGCATCCTTGCCGCGCTCAATCGGGACCGCTGGCCAGACTACATCATACGCGTGACGACCATAGCCGGCCACGCCATGCCCAACTTCTGGATCGCCTTGGTCCTCCTGCTGGTCCTGGTCCTCTACTTCTCCTGGACCCCGCCGCTGATCTACGACAACTTCTGGGAGAACCCCGGCTTGCACATGCAGAAGATGGTCTGGCCGGCCCTGACCCTGGCCTGGGGCTACAGCTCCTACGTCACCCGCGTGGTCAGGTCCAACGTCCTGGAGGTCATGCCCCAGGACTACATCCGCACCGCCCGGAGCAAGGGGCTCTCCAGCGGCATCGTCGTCTCCCGGCACGTCCTCCGCAACGCCCTCATCCCCGTCATCACCCTGGCCGGCCTGCAACTCGCTGCCCTCCTCAGCGGCACCGTCATCCTGGAGTCCATCTTCGGTTTGCCGGGCATCGGCCAGGGCATCGTCATGGGGGCCCAGACCCGGGACTACCCCGTGGTCCAGAGCCTGGCCATGCTCCTCGTCTTCCTTATGCTCAGCGTCAACCTCGTCGTCGATCTCGTCTACGGATTGATCGACCCCCGGATCAGCTACTCATAGCGGTGGGGAGGGTTTGTGGCTACCAATGAACGATCCACAGATGCGATAGCAGCCAGGCCGATATTCAAAGCCCCCGCGGTCCGGTCTTGGACCACCAAGCTCGCCCGCTTCGCCCGCTACAAGCCCCTGGGCGCCGCTGGTGGGGCCATCCTGCTGACCATGGTCCTTGTCGCCGTCTTCGCCCCCTACATCGCCACCACCGGCCCCACGCTCCAGGACGCCGACGTCCGTCTCTTTCCTCCCAGCAGCGACAACTTCTTCGGCACCGATCACAACGGCCGCGACGTCTTTAGCCGTGTCGTCTACGGCACCCGCATCTCCTTCTACGTCGGCATCATGGCCGTGTTCATTGGCAGCGTCTCCGGCACCATCCTCGGCGTGAGTTCGGGCTACTCCGGAGGCTGGTTCGACCTGCTGATACAGCGGATTGTGGACGCCCTCCTCGGCTTCCCGTCCATCGTCCTGGCCATGGTCTTGGTCGTCGCCCTGGGCGCATCCCTCTTCAACGTCACCCTCGCCATCGGACTCGTTCTGATACCGCGCATGACCCGTCTCTCCCGTTCCAGTGCCCTGTCCGTGAAGGAAGAGGTCTACGTGACCGCGGCCCAGGCCATCGGATGCAGCGGGCTGCGCATCGTCGGTCGTCACATCGTCCCCAACTCCCTGGCCCCCGTCTTCGTGCTCGCCACCGGCTACCTGGGGACCGCCATCGTATCCGAGGCCAGCTTGAGCTTCCTCGGCCTCGGCATCCCGCCGCCGGCGCCCTCCTGGGGCGGCATGCTTCAAGCCGCCGCCAGGGGGTTCATGGAAGCCGCGCCGTGGCTGGTCCTCTTCCCGGGCGCAGCCCTCTCCGCCGCGGTATTCGCCTTTGCCCTCTTCGGAGATTCGCTGCGAGACGTCTTGGACCCGCGGTTGCGAGGACGCTAGCGCCTTCCCCCTGCCCCGCTATCCTTCACACCCCGGGCCGTGTATGATAGCGGAGCAGGCGCCCTGTAACATCAGGGTTGACAGCATTCTGTGGACCCACAGGAGGAGTACCCATGGCGACTACCAATCTTGAGATCATCCTGGACGGTGACGGACATATCCTGGAGGACAACGAGGCCATCCTGAAGTTCCTGCCCGCCGCCTGGCGCGACGCCGGCGCCATTCGCGCCGCCAGCATCTGGCCTCCCCTCGACCACCTCCACTCCGCCAAGCCCATGACCACCCCCGGCGGTATCGCCCGCGGCGGCAAGTGGGTCGGCCCCGACGAGTGGAGCGTCTTCCTCCAGGACGTTGGTATAGACACCACCGTCCTCTACCCCACCACCGCCCTCGCCTACGGCAAGATCGTCAATCGAGACTACGCCATCGCCGTCTGCCGCGCGTACAACAACTGGCTCCACGAGTACTACCTGGCCCGCAGCCCCCGCTTCCAGGGAATGGCCCTCATCCCCATGCAGGAGCCCGAGGCCGCCGTGGAGGAGCTGGAGCGCGCCGTCAAGGACCTCGGTATGGTTGGCGCCATGCTCCCCTCCACCGGCCTCTCCAACCACCTCGGCGCCAAGGAGTACTGGCCCGTCTACGCCGCCGCCGAGCGCCTCGACGTCTCCCTTGCCGTCCACGGCGGCTGCCATGAGGGCATGGGCATGGACCACATGAACGTCTACGCGCCCGTCCACGCCCTCGGCCACCCCTTCGGCCAGATGATCTCCCTTGGCGGCATCCTCTTCAATGGCGTCTTCGAGCGCTTCCCCGGCAGCCGCATCGCTTTCCTCGAGGGCGGCATCGCCTGGTTCCTCCTCTGCCTCGAACGCTTCGACCGCTCCCACTCCACCCACACCGAGTACAAACTGCGCGAAGACGAGCTCCTCGGCCCCAAGGCCGACGAGCGGGTCACCGACTACATCCAGCGGCAGATCGACGCCGGCCGGCTCTTCATCGGCTGCGAGGGCAGCGAGCCTGCCATCGGCTACGCCGTCAAGTGCGTCGGCAGCGATCCCTTCTTCTTCTCCTCCGACTACCCCCACGAGGTCACCAACGACCTCTGCAAGGCCGAGATCGGGGAAATCCTGGAGAACGACGAGCTGACGGACGCGGACAAGGAGGCCATCCTCCACCGCAACGCCGCCCGCTTCTACAAGCTCAAGGCCACCGCAGGCTCGTAGCGCGCCTCCCGCGCACACACCGCCGAAACTCAAGGGCGGGGCGACACTGTCGCCCCGCCCTATCTGTCTCTCGATCCTGCTGTACTACCGTCTCTGCTACCCACCTCTCCCCCGCTCATGGTGAGGCCCTCCAACCAAGCCGTCGCGCCAGCGACCCCGCACACGCCCACGAGGCTGTCGCGCCAGCGACCTACATGGCGTTGGTCCCGCCGTCCACGTGTATCGTGTGCCCCACCACGTGCGTCGAGTCGTCGCTCACCAGGAACAGCACCACCCGCGCCTGGTCCTCCGGCATGGTGATGGTGCCCAGGAGGTTCCTGACCGGCCGGTCCTCCGGCGCGATCGCCCCGCCCACCTGGGACCCGGTGGACCCCGGCGAGATCGCGTTCACCCGGATCCCGTGGGGAGCAAGCTGCACCGCCATGTCCTTGGTCAGCGTGACGATGGCTCCCTTGGCCGCGTCGTAGGCGATCCGCTGGGTCCCCCCGTGGTACGCAGAGCCGGAAGAGAAGTTGACGATGGCGCCGCCGCTGCCCTGCGTCACCATCTGCTTCGCCACGTACTTCCCGCAGAGGAACGTGCCCTTCAGCGTCACGGCGATGACCTGGTCCCACGTCTCCTCCGGCAGGTCCAGCAGCGGCTGCCGGTCGGAGATCGCCGCGCAGTTCACCAGAATGTCGACCTGGCCCAACTCGCTCACCGTCCGCTGCACCATCGCCTCCACGTCCTTCGAGTTGCTCACGTCACCGATGATGGAGATGGCCTCGCCGCCGCCTTCCTTGATCCCGCTCACGGCCTCGGACGCCCTGCCGGGGTCCATGTCGAAGATGGCAATCTTCGCCCCCTCCGACGCCAGCAACCGAGACGTGGCCAGGCCGATGTTGCGCCCGCCTCCCGTGATGATCGCGACCTTGCCCTCAAGCTTCATCTCGAACCCCCTTCCGAATCTACAGAGTACGCCCAACCCGGCAACAGCCCCCCGGCCTGGACGGTGGCATCGTACGGCCCCGCGGCAAGCTCTGTCCAGCCGCGGGCGGCCCACGCCCCGCGTAGCTTGGTCCACGCATTGGTGGACATAATCACGGCCCAGGTGTCCACTGACAGAATCGTTGCACAGCGACAAACCTTAGCAGGAGCTTGTTGACATCACGGGAACTCTCGTTTAGTATCCCAAGCTCGCCGACGCGCCCACGGAGGAGAGCCATGGCAACAATGCGCAGGCAGGAATCGGGCAACCCTCTGAGACGCGTCTTCGGCAACCAGCGGCTCCGGCGGGCCATGGCATCGGTGGCCAGGCCGTACCGCGGCCGCATCGCCTTCCTTGGCCTGCTGGTCACGCTGGGCGCCTTGCTGCCGCTGCTGCCGCCGCTCCTCTATCGGTCGGTCATCGATCGACTCATCGGCGACTCGTCCTTCTCTGACGTCTTGATTCTCGCCGTGGGCGCCGGCGCCGTCACGGTCCTCGGCGTGACCTTCACCCACCTGTACACCGTGCAGTCATCCCACCTGGGGCGACGCATCATCTCCGATCTCCAGAACCGGATGTACGGGCGGCTGGCGGCCAAGCCCATCGAGTTCTTCACTACGGTCAAGGCGGGGGCCATCGGCACACGAATCACCGCGGACGCGTATGCCGCCGAGCCCCTGTTCACCAAAGTGATCGTCGGCCTGGTTGCCAACGTGATGGCCCTGTCCGGTGCGGTCC
Organism: Dehalococcoidia bacterium; assembly: GCA_965247615.1. GTDB lineage: Bacteria > Chloroflexota > Dehalococcoidia > Lucifugimonadales > UBA1127. Next base: position 775,293 of record OZ252022.1, read on the forward strand.
TGATACTGGCCCTGGTCGACATCCGCCTCGTCTTCGTGTTGGCCCTCATCCCGCTGCTGTTTGTGCCCCTCAGCGCCACGGAGGCCCGGATACGCATGCTCATCCGCAGGCAGAACGGGCTGAACACGGAGCTGGTCACCTCCTCGGAAGCCCTGATGAACGTGCCCGGCATGACCCTGGCGCGGCAGGCGGGGCGGCTCGATGCCGAGGTTGGCCGCTTTGCCGGCAGTGTTGAGGACCTGCGGGACGTGGCGTCGCGGCTCACAGCTTCCTTCATCCGGGCTGATACCATCTTCAGCTTTACCTTCGGAGTCGTGACCAGCGTCGTGTTCGCCATCGGCGCCTGGCTGGTCACGGATGGACGAGCGAGCATCGGGACCCTCGTCCTGTTCCTGCTCTACATTCGCCAGGTGCAGATTCCCCTCAACGCGCTGACCGGTCTGCGGTACGACGCACTCCGGGCCGCCCAGGCATTCGACCGCGTGTTCGAGGTGCTGGATTCCGGGCCTGGGGCCGAAGATGGCGCTTCTCCTGACTCCGCCGTCACGCAGCCGGCGCCGGGTCGACAGGCTGCCCCTGGACGCGGGCTGGCCTTCGATGACGTCCGCTACCGGTATCAGAGCATCGGGGACCTGGCCATAACCAGCCTCATGAATCCGGCCCCCGCTCAGGGCGGGACCTACGAGGACGCTGTGTTGGAGAGCTCTGACATGCCCGTCGTGCTGGATGGCATATCCTTCCGGGTCGAGCCGGGCGAGTGGGTTGCGGTCGTCGGATCGTCAGGAGCGGGGAAGAGCACGCTGTCCTTCCTGGGCGCCGGGCTCTATCGGCCCTTGGGCGGAATGGTCTACGTGGGTGGAAGCAGCACCCGGGACCTGACCGGAAACGACCTGGCCCGGCGCGTCGCTCTCATAACCCAGGACACCCACGTCCTGCACGACACTGTTCGCAACAACCTGCGCTACGTCAACCAGGATGCCAGCGACGCCCAGGTCGAAGCAGCCTGCGAGGCAGCTCGTCTGGCGTCCTTCATCAAGTCCCTTCCCGACGGGTACGACACCCTTGTCGGGGAACGAGGCTACCGGTTCTCTGGAGGGCAGCGCCAGCGGTTGGCGTTGGCCCGGGCCCTTCTGAAGCCATCTGAGATCGTCATCATGGATGAGCCCACCTCTCAGGTCGATCCCGAGACGGAGGCGCTGATAACGGAGGCCACCAGGAAGCTGTTTGGAGATCGGGCCGTGCTCACCATCACGCACAACCTGCAGACCACCGTGAACGCAGACCGAATCCTCGTGCTTGAAGACGGGCACATCGTCGAGAGCGGCCCGCACGATTCCCTTATCGACAACCCCAACAGTCGCTACGCTGCCATGTTCAAGGCTCAATCCGTTGGCAGCTAGGGCCTAGTCACACGAAGCAGCCTGATCATGTTGAAGTGCAGGCATGAAATCACAGAAGCTCAGTACCAACGCATTGCTCCGGTCTTCCCCATTCAGCGCGGCAACGCCAGCCCTTTCATAGACTGATATTTCCCCTGAACAGCCGGTCACTGACAGAATCACTGCACAGGGACGGCCAGCCCCTACATCGCCTTGACACCTGGGCGCGAAAATGCTACACAGACCCCAAGGTTTTCAACTTGTTAAGCAGGGGTGAGGAAACATGGCCAAGAACGGGTTCAAGATCATGGACAGCGACATGCACATCATGGAGCCCCCGGACCTGTGGCAGCGCTACACGGAGGCGCCGTTCAGACACCTGGCCCCCCAGGGCGTCCTCAGCAGCAACGTCCGCGACCTCAGGACCGTCCACCCGGACGGCAAGATCTGGGGCTCCGTCATCCGCGCCCCCTCAAACAACGGGCCCAACATCTCCGGCGGCCACAACTTCGAGCGCAACCAGGTCACCTACAAGGACCACTCGGAGCGCGGCTGGCCCCCGGAAGTCCAGCTGGAAGCCATGGACAGAGAGGGCCTAGACGTCGCCGTCCTCTACCCCACGCGCGGCCTTCACACCCTCTGCGAGCCCAACATGGAGCCCCGACTCGCAGCCGCCTTGGCCCGCGCCTACAACAACTGGCTCTACGACTTCTGCTCCGCCAGTCCGGATCGGCTCTTCGGCGCCGGCATGGTCTCGCCCTTCGACATCGAAGACGCCGTCGCCGAGGCCCGCCGCTGCGCCACCGAGCTCGGCTTCCGCGCCGTCTTCATGCGCTGCAACATCATGAACGGCCGCAACTGGTACGACTCCTACTACGACCCCCTCTGGTCCACCCTGGAAGAGCTCAAGATGCCCGTCGGCTTCCACGAGTCCTCATCCTCCGCCGCACGCCAGTCCGGCGACCAGTTCGAGCCCAACTTCATGCTCCGCCGCGCCTACGCCCAGCCGATGGAGCAGATGCTCGCCCTCGGCAGCTTCTGCGGCGGCGGCGTCTTGGAGCGCCATCCCGACCTCAACGTCGCCTTCCTCGAAGCCAACTGCAGCTGGCTCCCATGGCTCCTCTGGCGCCTCGACGAGGGCTACGAGCGCGAGGCCGACGTCTTCGTCCCCGACCTCAAGATGGCCCCCAGCGACTACTTCCGGCGCCAGTGCATCGTCTCCGTCGAACCCGACGAGGTCCCCGCCAAGTACGTCATTGAGCACATGGGCTGCGACCGCATGGTCTTCTCCACCGACTACCCCCACGGCGACTCCAGGTACCCCTACGCCGTGGACAACTTCCTGGAGCTGCCCATCAGCGACGACGACAAGCGCAAGATCCTCTGGGACAACTGCGCCGCCTTCTATTCCCTGGACGGCGTCCCCGCCCCAGCGTAAGCCCGCAGCAGAGAATCAGCGGCGCCCACCCCCCGGCTGGAGGGTGGGCGCTTTGCATCCGGCTCCAACTGCGGCAGCAGCCCGGCCGCGCCTATGCCTGCAGCTCCGGGTGCGCCACGAAGGCCTTGCGCAGCTCCCGCGTGGCCTCCAGCCAGTCGGCCCCGCGCCGCAGAACCGTGCTGCCGGAGCGGACGCCGTACAGCCCCGGATCGTCCACCGTCGCCGGCACGACGCCCTCCAGCAGCTCCCGAGCGGCCTGCATCAGCCGCCGCCGGGTGCGAATCACCATAGCGTCGCCGCTCCCCAGGTGCTCGCCCTCCCGCTCCGCAACGGGCCCCATGCTCTCCGTGATCGCCTGGTCCTGCAGCAGAATCCCGTCGATGCCCGTGAAGCTCATGCTCCGCTGCGCCTCCCGGTCGAGCAGGTAGTCGTTGGACGCATTCGTAGCCAGGCACCACCGGTCCAGCCAGCCAGAGCCGTTGGGCTCATACTGGGGTTGCCCCGCCGTCCCCATGAACGGCTGACCGTTCTTGCTCGTCCTGACCGTCGCCCCAGTGCTCCGCGACGTCGGCCCCGCCATGACCCAGAACATCGTGTGATGGTCGTCCAGCGGCACCCATGCCCGCACCAGCACCTGAAGCCCCAGCCTGTCCGTGGGGATCATCGTGTAGAAGGGGAAGAGGAACTGGGCGATGCGCCAGTAGTAGCTCTCCTCCTCCGCCGGCCGGTAGGCCCCGTACATCGTCCCGTACTCCGTCTCCGCCACCTCGTACCGGGGACACCGGTCCGCCACCGTGTAGTAGTCGGAGGTGCCGGGCGTGACCTGCTCCGGCGATACCGCGCCCAGGTGCAGGAACCCCAGGTGCGCCGTGTCGATATCCCCCTCCAGCGCCTGCATCCAGTTGCACCCCCGCATCACGCACCATACCGACCACTGCCCCTCCGGCAGCATGTTGGGTTCGATGTCCGGCAGCGGCGGAGGCTCCCGTCGCGGGCCCATGTACGCCCACACCACCCCGTTGCGCTCCCGCACCGGGTAGGCCGTCGCCCGGATCTTCTCCTTGAAGCCGCTCTCCGGCGGCTCCGACGGCATGTCCACGCAGCGCCCCTCGGTGTCGTACTTCCAGCCGTGGTAGACGCAGCGCAGCCCGCCATCCTCGTTGCGGCCGAAGAAGAGCGACGCTCGGCGGTGCGGGCACGAGTGCGCCAGGAGCCCGATCGCGCCCGACGTCGCCCGGAACGCCACCAGGTCCTCGCCCAGCAGCCGCACTCGCACCGGCGGCCCGTCCGGCGACGGAAGCTCCGACGACATTAGCGCCGGCGTCCAGTGCTCCCGCATCAGCGCGCCCATCGGCGTGCCCGGCCCCACCCGAGTGAGAAGCTCGTTCTCTTCAACGCTCAGCATCGCGCAGCCTCCCGTTCCTAGCCGCTTCCGACCCTGCTGGCTCGCCCCTGCCGCTATACCGCAGCCTCGGCCCCCGGCCCCGCGCTACCACAGCGCCTCCGACGCTATCCTGGCGCCCTCCGCCATCGCCGCCAGCTTCGCCCACGTGATCTCCGGCTCCACCGTGTTGTTCGTTCTCGCAAAGGTCCCGAAGCCGCAGTCGGAGCCCGCGATGACCCGCTCCTTCCCCACCACCTCCGCGTACCGGACGATGCGCTGCGCCACCAGCTCCGGGTGCTCGATGAAGTTCGTCGTCGAGTCCAGCACGCCCGGTATGATGATCTTGTCGTCGGGGAGCTTGACCTCCCGGAACACCGCCCACTCGTGCTCGTGGCGCGGGTTGGCCCCCTCGAATGAGATCGCCTGCGGCCGCGCCCGCAGCACCGCCCCGATGATCTCCCGCAGCGGCACGTCCAGGTGGTGCGGCCCCTCGTAGTTCCCCCAGCACAGGTGCAGCCGCATCCGGTCGGCGGGGATGTCCCGCAGCGCGTCGTTGAGCACCTCGATGCTGGCTTCGGAGATCCGCAGGAACTCCTCCGTGCTCAGGTCCCGGAACCGCGAGTGCCGGGCCATCGCCAGGTCCGGACAGTCCACCTGAAGCAGGAAGCCCGCCGAGTGGATGGCGTCGTACTCCTCTTTCATCACCTCACCCAGGCGCGCCAGGTACGCCTCCCGGCTCGCGTAGTGCTCGTTCGGGAGGAAGTGGGCGATGACACCGGGCGATGCCGCCGTCATGAACACCTCCTCCACCTGCGCGCCCGCAGCCGACGCCCGCAGGTTGCCGATGTCCACCTGCGTCGCCTCCCGGTCCCTCCACTCGATGGGGCCGTTGCACGCCGGCCGCGCACCCGTCGTCGGCCGCGGCGTCGCCCCCGGGAAGTCCGCCCAGTCCGCCCGCGGCAGGTTCGCGCTCTCGCCCTCGAACCCCGTCAGCCGGTGCCGCACGTAGGTGGAGTACCCCACCTTGCTCTGCTCGCCGTCGCTGATGATGTCGACTCCCGCCTCCGCCTGCCGCCGCACCGCCTCGGTGACCGCCTCCCGCACCCGCGCGCCGAACGCCTCCGCGTCGAGCGGCGACCCCGCGTCCTTGGCCTCCAGCATCCCCGCCAGGTCTATGGGCCGCGGCAGGCTGCCCGTGTGTGTCGTCAGTATCCGGTCTGTGCTCTGCTTCATGCTCTCACCTCGCGTCTCCTATTGTACCGCCAGCCGCCCTCACCGCTGCTCACACGCTTCGCCGCCCCGGGGTCAGTGCGGGGCGCTGCCGGAGCGAAGTGACTGCGGACGGGGAGAGAAGGCGGTCGTGGAGGGCCTGGCCGCCCCGTTCGGCGGCGAAGCTGTTTGATTGGTTCCCCTTCAGTTGATTGCTTTCAGTTTTTTTGGGGGATTCTGAACCTGGAAAAGTGGAAAAGGGCGCAAAAGGAGTGATTGTTTGTTCGCGGGAGAACCCCGGCAGCTTCGGCCGGCAGCGCTGTTCTGATTGTCCCCGCGTGTCTGACCAAGTCTTGTGGCTGAGCGCGGGCGCCGGGCCTCTGTCCGCCTCGATGCATGGGACCTCCTCACTCTGGCTGGTGTGCTGGGTCAAGCGTAAGGCGCAGGCCCCCGTATGGGCAAGGGGTCGCTGGCAGTCGCTGGCGCGACAGCCACGTGGGGGAGGGTGTGCTGGGGCGGTGTAGGTGCACGGGCATCCTTCGTCAGGCTCAGGGCATGCTCGGGGTGAGCGGCCTCACGCCGGGAGCGCCGCCACCCCACGTCTACCCTGGATTCCCGCCTTCGTTCCCGGCTGGAATGCGGGAGAGGTCTTCTCCCGTCTGGGGGGTGGTCTCCGCTCCCCCGCGAAGGTAGGCCCGCCGTACTAGCGGCGCTGCCCAGGGCGAAGTAGGGGTGAGGGTATTGGCAGAACGGCCCCAGGCGCTGACCGGAGCGACGGACCTGGCTGTTCAGACGGGGAGAGGACTCCCGCCTGCTCATCGTGAAGCCGAGACACCAAGGTGCTGGGTGCTTTCCCGAAGGTTGCTGGTTACCACCTCCGCAGGCGACACCTCTTGCAAATCGGTTACTTAGTCGTTGCAGGCCTAATCCCCGTAAGTTGTTCAACCGTTGTGGTTGCGAGACTAGGTCAAGTCCAACGTGGCTTATCTAGTTGGGGCTTCGGCCTCCCCGGATGCAAGATGCACCGGAAGAAAGGGTGTCATGTATAGCTGTACGCTTTCCGCCAAGTCCTTCTCCCGCCTCTTCGTTTCTCCTGACAAAGGCAACCTCAGACGCTACTACTGCGTAGTTCCCATCTCGGAAATCCCGGAGGACTGGTCCCGCTGGCTTGACGTCAACGCCCGGGAATCCACTGCCAAGGGTCGCGTCCCAAACGCCATTCGGTCCACACTCACAGACAAACCCGAGTGGTTCGCGGAGTATAACCGTGGCTTGACGCTCGTGGCTTCTGGTATCGAGTGGGACAACAAGACTAACCGACTCACCCTTGGTTTCGACGACCGTAACTACCATGGCGTACTGGACGGTGGCCACACTCTGCGAGCTATCCTTGATGACCGCAGCCAATCTGAACGAGATACAGGGACAAGCTACTGCAACATAGAGATCTTCACCGGGCTGGATGAAGACGAAATCTCATCTGTTGTGGAAGCGCGTAACACCTCCAAGCAGGTAGCCTCCAAGAGCCTGCTCAACCTCGAAGGCTCATTTGACCGACTCAAGTTGGCTCTCGGTTCAAAGGCCAATCTCATAAGCTGGAAGGAAAACGAAGAGGGCGAATTCGACGTTCGGGAAGTAATCAGCATTCTTACCGCACTCGACGTAGGTTCCTATACCAACAATATTCACCCGATTACAGCATACTCTGGGAAGGAGGCGTGCCTTAAAAGGTTCGCCTCGGATGACCACAGGGGCGCCTACGAAAAGCTCTACGACATTGCCGGTGACGCCTTGGAAATGTGGGACTGGATCCAGTACTATCTCCCAGGGCATTACAACGAGAGAGGCCCCGAGCCAGGTACCGGCGGGAAGTTCGGTCGCCTGACTGGTGTGAAGGTTACCTCCAGGAGGCCCAAGCACCTACCATTCATCGGCAAGGAAACGGATTACGACACACCTACTGGATACATCTACCCAATCCTTAGCGCCTTCCGCGCAATGCTGGTGGAAGACGCTGGCCGTTGGAAATGGGGGAACGACGTCGATCCCATCCGCCTAATAAAGGATGGCATCGCGGCTGACATTTTTATCAGTTCGGTGCGGGAGTCGATAAACAATCACCGAAACCCGAACCGGACCGGCAAAGATGCTCAAGCTTGGACTTCCGCATTCCAAGCCGCGCGCATCCGATACCTGGAACGAATTACACCGTAGGCCATCTAGGACGCGGCTGATTGCAAGGTAGTTCTTGCCCCCCTGCAGGGGTTCGTATGTGAATCCCTGTAGGGGGCGTGTGACTGATTCCCTGGAAGTAGAGTCCCTTCAGATTGGATAGACCGCTTAGCACGTCGCTCTCGTCGCCCCAGCGATTGGGTGCTCTAGCGAGCGATGAAAATGCTGCGGGACATGCCCTGTCGCCCCCTCCCCCGCTAGCCGCCGTGCTAGCGGCCCTCCTGCTGGGGCGCGAACTGCTCCGCATACAGGCGCGCGTACGCACCGCCCAGGGCGAGCAAATCCTCGTGGCGTCCCTCTTCCACCACCCGCCCCCCGACGATCACCAGGATGATGTCCGCCGCCAGCACCGTCGACAGCCGGTGCGCGATCACCAGGCTCGTCCGCTGGCTCAGAAGTGGCACGAGCGCCTGCTGGATCATCCGCTCGTTGTGCGTGTCTAGGCTGGACGTCGCCTCGTCCAGGATCAGGATGCGCGGGTCCTTCAGCAGCGCCCGCGCGATGGCCACCCGCTGGCCCTCGCCGCCGGAGAGCCGGAAGCCGCGCTCCCCCACCACGGTGTCGTACCTCTCGGGCAGCGCCGCCACAACCTCCGCCAGCTGCGCCGCCTCCGCCGCGGCGCGCATCTCCCGCTCCGTCGCCTCTGGCCGGCCGTAGAGCAGGTTGGCCCGCAGCGTGTCGTTCAGCAGGAACACGTCCTGCGTGACGATCCCTATCTGAGAGCGCAGCGACTCCAGCTTCACGCGCCGCACGTCCCAACCGTCGATCTCCACGGCGCCGCCTTCCACGTCGTAAAGCCTCGGCACCAGGTGCGAGATCGTCGACTTCCCCGCGCCGCTGGGTCCCACCAGCGCCGCCATCTGGCCCGGCTCCACGTGGAAGGACACCCCCTGCAGCACAGGCAGCTTCGACACGTAGGAGAACACCACGTCCCGGAAGGCTATCTCGCCCCGGACCGGCGGCAGCGGGGTGGCGTCCGGCGCGTCTTCCAGCTCTGGTGACAGGTCCAGGTACTCGAAGATGCGCTCGAACAGCGCCAGCGCGGACGCCAGGTCCACGTGAATGTTCAGCAGCGACGTTACCGGCCCGAACAGCCGGCCCTGGTACGCGATGAAGGCGATCATCCCCCCAAGCGTCATCGTCCCGCCCATGATCTCGCGGCCGCCGTACCAGTAGATGAGCGCCGGCGCCGCCGCCGACACCACCCCCAGGAACATGAAGAACCACCGCCCCACCAGGTTGCGGTGGATCTCCACGTTCATCAGCGCGTCGCTGCGTTCCCTGAACCGCTCGGTTTCCCACTCCTCCTGCCCGTAGCTGCGCACCAGCAGCGCCCCGCTCACGCTCAGCGTCTCCTGCACCTGTGACGATATGTCCGCTACCCGCTCCTGCGTCTGCCGCCGCAGCGCGCGCCGGATCCGGCCCACACGCCTCGTCGGGTATACGAACAGCGGCAGAAGCGCCAGCGAGATCACCGTCATCTGCCAGCTCAGCAGGAACATCACCGCCAGCGTCGGGACCACCGTCAGCACGTTGTTGGCGATGGACGTGAACGTCCCCGTCACCACCTCCTGCACTCCGCTCACGTCACTCGTAACCCGGGAGATTACCTCGCCCGAGCGAGTCCGCGTGAAGAAGCCCAGCCCCATCCGCTGGAGGTGCGAGTACATCCGTGTCCGCAGGTCCCGCATGACCCCCTGACCTACACGCGAGTTCAGGAAGCTCTGCCCCACGCCGATTAGCCCCGTCGTGAGCGGCACGGCCACCATGCCCACGACCAGGAGGTTCAGGTAGCCGCCGCGCGTCTGTGGAATCGCGGTGTCGATGGCCTCCTTCAAGATAAGCGGCGGCACCAGGCCCAGCGCCGAGACCACCGACATGCACGCCAACGCCAGCGCGATGTCCCGGCCGTAGGGTCGGAGGAAGGCTGACACGCGACGGTAGCCGCTCACCATCGAGAGCGACCGTGGACGCTCCTCCCCGCGGCGCCAACCCCGGTTTCCGTACAATACCCGCCCCCCGCAAGCAGATCGGCTCAGTGTATCAGCTACCCCTCACACCCGGCCCCCGCCTGCTCCCGGGGCGGCCCGCCGCAAGAGAAAACAAGGGCGCCGGCCTCACGACATCTCGTGAGGCCGGCGCCGTCGAGCTCTATACCGCCCTGGTGCCTTTAGACCGGCTCAGGGATGGGCACCTTGTACAGCCGCGCCAGGTTCTCGCGCAGCAGCTTGGCCCGCGTCTCCTCCGGCAGCGTGCTCATATCCCGGGCCACGATCTCCCTGGAGTTCGGCCACGTCGAGTTCCCGTGCGGGAAGTCGTTGGACCACATGCAGTTGTCGTGCCCCCACCAGTCGAGGATGTGTCCCCCGACGGCGTCGTTGAAGAATGTCACGTACACCTGCTCGTTGAAGTACTCGCTTGGCAGCTTCTTCGGCGAAAGCGGTGAATCGAACCCCCGCCGCCTCGTGTAGTAGTCCCACTGCTCCAACACGAAGGGCAGCCATCCCATCTCGTTCTCGACCAACACGACCTTCAGCCGCGGGAACCGCTCAAGCACTCCGGAGAAGATGAGGTCGAACAGCGCGTTCATCCCCTCGAACAGCTTCCGGTTCACGCTGCTGCGATAGCTCTCTATCCCCTCGCGCGTCCTCGGGTCCTTGGCGTAGCCGAAACCGCTCAGGATGTGCAGGTTCACCGGCGCATCCATCTCCTGCGCCGCCGCCCAGAACTTCTCGTAGTGGTCCGTCGTGAAGGCGAGCTCCGCCGGCGGCACCTGCCAGATCACGGCGCCCTTCAACCCCATCTGCAGACACCGCTCCATCTCACTGATCGCGTCCTCCACGTTGTACATGGAGAGCATCGGGATGCCGTAGAGCCGGTCCGGCGCCGCCGAGCAGTAGTCCGCCAGCCAGTCGTTGTACACCCGGCAGCACGCCGCCTCCAACGGCGGGTTCTCCAGGCTCAGCGCCCGCAGCCCGTGCGTCGGATAGAGAAACTCCCCGCTGACGCCGTCCGCCGCCATCTCCTCCACCCGCTTCTCCCCCACCATGGCGCCCGGCTTGTCGCCGCCCCGCTGCCCGCCAAACGTCGGCGCGACGTCTCGGAACGCGGCCGGCAGGCGGTCCTGCCACAGGCCCGCCGGTTCGATGACGTGCGAGTCGGAAGAGAAGAGGACCTCGTCCCTGATCTCTCCAGTCCTTGTCCCGTAGGTCCGATCGTAAATGGCCATCCGAGGTACTCCTTTCCTGATGCGCCGCCCGCAGCCTGGCTCGATTGCAGTCTCCTCACCGGCTCGAATATAACCCCATCAGCCCCTCTTTGCAAACCATCCCGGCACCGCTCATGGCGAGGCGCTCCATACCAGGTGAGCGGGAGGCCGCCCTTCCTCCGCGCACACCCGCAAGGCCGTCGCGCCAGCGACCGACCCCGTACGGGACCAGAGTTTGTGGTGCCCCCAGCGGGATTCGAACCCGCGGTTTCCACCTTGAAAGGGTGGCGTCCTTGGCCGCTAGACCATGGGGGCGGTCTGTTGACTCGTGTCGTACGTCCGGGCCCTAGGGGTACAGCGCCAGGGCTTCCAGCCCCTGCTCCTCCGGCAGGCCCCACATGACGTTCATGTTCTGCACCGCCTGCCCCGCGGCGCCCTTCACCAGGTTGTCCAGGCAGCTCACCACCACCAGCCTCCCGCCATGCGCGTCCAGCACCGGGTGGACCACACAGTCGTTGTTGCCCAGCGTGTGCTTGGTGGCCGGCGGCGACCCCACCACCCGCACAAAGCGGTGCTCCCCGTAGAACTCGGTGTAGAGCGCCCGCAACTCCTCGGCCCCCTGCGCCCCCGATGCCAGCGCCCCCGGCTTGATCTCCGCGTAGCACGTGCTCAGAATCCCCCGAGTCATCGGAATGAGGTGCGGGATGAATGTCACGATGGGCTCGCCCCCGTCCAGGGCCCGCAGCTCCTGCACGATCTCGGGAAAGTGCCGATGCCCCCCCAGGCTGTAGGCCGATACACTCTCGTTGACCTCCGAGTAGTGTGTGCTCAGGCTCAGGCCGCGCCCCGCCCCGGACACCCCCGACTTGCTGTCGACAATGAACCTCGGCTCAACGATGCCCGCCTTCACGGCCGGCGCCAGCGCGAGCACCGCGCTCGTCGGGTAGCAACCCGGGTTGGCGACGAGCCGCGCCTGCGCCACCTCCGCACGGTGCAGCTCCGTCAGACCGTACACCGCCTCCTCCAGGTACTCGGGGCAGGGGTGGGGGACGTACCACTGCTCGTATTCGGAGACGCTCTTCAGCCGGAAGTCCGCGCTGATGTCCACCACCTTCACCCCCGCCTCCAGGAAGGGAGCGCACGCCTCCGCGCTGGCCTTGTGGGGCAGGGCGGAGAAGACCAAGTCGACGCTCTCCGTGATCTCCGGCGTCACCGTGAGGCCCAAGGGCTCCAGGTGAGGGAACACCTCCCCCAGGGGCTTGCCGGCCTCGCTCCGGCCCGTGGCCGCCACCACCTCCACCTCCGGGTGCCGGGCCAGTATGCGCGCAAGCTCTATGCCCGCGTAGCCGGTCACGTTCAAGATGCCGACCTTCATGGCGACTCCTACGGGATTCGTCAGCAATTGTCTCAAGTATAGGGCGAAGGCGGCCCGCCGGACAAGCGCCAAAACCTAGAGCGGGGGCGTGAACCCGGTGTCCACGCCCCCGCCCGCATTGCGCATCATCCACGCTCCGCGTACCTGACGCGAAGCTCTGGCTTCGCAGCTACTGCTCCATCTGCTCCATCCACACCGTCGTCATGTCGAAGTAGTTGGTCACGTCCACGGTTGGCTCCGGGCGGCCCTTGATGTGGGAGCGGTACGGGATCACGAACAACGGGTTCGCCAGCGGCACCACGTGCACCTGGTCCACTAGCACGTACTGCTCGATACGCCGCCAGACCCCCGTCCGTTGCTCCAGGGATATCGCGCCGTTTAGCTCCTCGAACATCCCCTCCAGCGTCACGTCCGCGTGCTTCGTGAAGCCCACCTTCGTCGTCTCGTACACGTTGAGGATGCGCTCCGTCGCCTCTGGAAGCTCGATGGAGAAGCCGCCGCCGATCTGGTACGCGTCCCAGTCCAGCGTCTGGTACGCGGAGCTGTGCGTGCCCTGGTCCATCATGTTTAGCGTCAGGTCTATGCCCATCTCCCGAAGCTGCGAGTGCAGGAACTCGCAACGCTGCTTCCACGTCCCCCGGCTGTTGCAGGGGATCGACATCGCGAACCCGCTATCGTACCCAGCCTCCGTCAGAAGCCGCTTCGCTTCTGTCCGGTCCTGGGCCTTGGTATCCGGGTTCCACCCCGGCCACTTCAGCAGGTCCGGGTGCGTGAACGGGCTGTCCGCGTTGAAGATCCCGCCGACGACCCCAAACCCGCCGGTGACGGCCTCTATGGCGGCGTGGCGGTCCACGTACAGCTGGATCGCCTTGCGCACCCGGACATCGTTCCAGGGGCCCTCGCGAAGCAGGTTGAACCCCAGGGCCCCGCTCACTGCACCCGCGTTCTTGATCTTCAGGAAATAGACCTTGTCTCCCAGGTCCTCAATGTAGCCCTTCTGGCGCTCCTTGGACACCACGTGGCTGTTGGCCGGCGACCCGCCGTCAATCCGTCCCACCCGGAAGGCCGCGTCAAAGGCGGATGGATCGGACAGAATCGCATACTTCATCCCGTCCAGGTAGGGCATCTGGTTGCCGTGCTCGTCCATCTCCCAATAGCTCTCGAAGCGGGCCAAATCGGAGCCGCTCCCCTTCTGGTAGCTCACCATCTTGAATGGACCCGCGCCAATCCAGCCGATGTCCACCGGCGCTATCTGGAGTTCCCCCGCCTGGATTCGTGCCTCCATCAGGTGCTTCGGATGCTGGATCATGTACGCCGGCGCCGACATCGTATCCAGCAGGAAGGGCGCCCGGCGTCCCAGCGTAAGCTGCACACGGTTCCCGCTCAGCACTTCTATCGACTCGACATCTCCAAAGTCCCCGGAGAACCCCGCCTTGGTGCGGCTCTTGTCCCCCACCGTCACACCCTGGGTAGCCAGTCCCAGCCAGAACGCAACGTCCTCAGCCGTAAACGGTGCCCCGTCGTGCCACTGGACGTTGTCCCGAACCTTGAACGTCCACACCGTGAAATCGTTGGCCGTCTCCCAGCTCTCCGCCAGGCTCGGGCACACCTGGCGTGAGTTGTCGCGGCACTTCCGCACCAGGTTGCCGCTGCCCCAAATCGGCATCCCCATCTGCCGAGTGTCGTAGCTCGTGGAACGTGTCGTGTCCCACGCCGTCGGCGGGTCGCGGCGGACCCCCCACGTTGGAGTGCCGCCGTACGTCGGCTTCGCCATGGCCATCGCTTCCGTCGCAGGTTTCTCCATCATCGCCTCGGACGTCGGCTCCGGCGCAGGCGCGGCCGCTGCCGGCGCCGGAGCCGGCACGGCGGGCGCCGGCGTCGACGTCTCTCCCTCGCCGCCCGCACACGCCAGCGCCACTGTCAGCACCAGCGCCGCCGCGGCTCCCATTATTCGCTTATGAATCTCCATCCTCTTCTCCTTACCTACCGTGTTCCGTCTGTGGGCCTACCCGCGCCCGACTTCCGCTCACAGTGCGCTACTCAAACTCCCGCGTGGGGCGGGTTTCAAACCCGGCGCCCCGGCCTAGATGCCGTAGAACGCCCGGGGGTTGTCTTCCAGGATCTTCTTCGTCACGCTCGGGCTCAGCCCGGAATCCTCCCGCAGAATCCGCAGCGCGTCCAGCTCCGCAGACCCGTCCGCGTGGCTGTAGTCCGACCCGATCATCAGGTTGTCCTCGAACCCCAGGTCGATCAGATAGGCCAGCGGGTCCTGTGTCTGACACGCCACAAAGAAGCGGTTGGCCTGCAGCAGCTCCTGCTTCAGGTTGAACTGCTGCTGCCAGGACAGCCGTCGCTCCGCACCCGTCAAGGTGCTGATCATGAACGGGATCCATGACGCCGTGGCCTCGATGAAGCCAAAGCGCAGGTCGGGAAACTTCTGCGGAACGTCGTTGGTGACCAGCGTGTGGAAGGCGTCCAGCACCGGCAGCGTGCTGTGCCACAGTCCAATGTTGCTGCGGCTCACCGCCGAAAACTCCGGGAAACCCCGGCCCGTATGGAAGCAGATGGGCAGGTCCAGCTTGCTCGCCTCCTCATAGAGCGGGAAGAAGTAGGGGTCGCTCGCCACCCGGTTCCCGCACTCCACACCCTTCTTGAACACCCCGCAGGCGCCGTTGGCCTTGGCGAAGTGCAGCTCCTCTATCGCCCGGTCCATGTCCAGCAGGGGGGCCATCGCCACCCAACGCAGCCGGCCGTTCCCCTCCTTCCACTTCGCCGCCAGCCACCGGTTGTACGCCCGGTACAGCCCCGCCTCCACCTCACGCTTCGCCGTCACTGCGTCCAGGAACAGCGTCGTGTACATAACGTGGACGTCCACGCCCAGCTCGTCCATCTGCGCCAGCCGTGCCGGGATGTCCAGCAACTCCCGAGTCTTCGTCGTCGTCCCCGTCCGTTTGTCGTCCCGGATGCGGCGCAGACGCACCGCCCCGTCGATGAACCAGTACCGGTTGTACCCGGGGGGCAGGTTCACCGGCGCCTCAGACCCCTGCTGCAGCACCGTGGGCGGCTTCAGCCACCGGTCCACCTCATCCAGGTACTCCCACGTCTCGTCCGTCTCGTCGATATGCGTATCAGCATCGATCACCGTCATGCGGTTCACTCCCCTCCCGTAGCTTGCTCAGAGTCGGTGGTACATTCCAGAAAACGGAACAGACACATCCTCATGTGCGCTGCGATTATAGCACTCTACCTTCAGAATACGAAATTAGTGGGGGATGAGATTCACGCGCCGCGGCCCTATACTATCCCCACCATCCCCCGCGGACCCGGAATCCAGAGCGGCGAGGCAGGAGGCCCGTGAGCGCCCAGGAGACTCCCCAATCCAGGACCATAGAGACCCATGGCCTGCGCCTCCACTACCTTGACTGGGGCGGCGATGGCCTTCAGCCCATGCTCCTGCTCCACGGCCTCCAGGACTCCGCGCGCCTCTGGGACTTCTTCGCGGCCAACCTCCGGCAGAGCTACCGCGTCATGGCCCTCGACCACCGCGGCCACGGCGACAGCCCCTGGGCGCCCCCCGAAGCCTACAGGCTCGCCGACTACGTTGAAGAGCTTACCCAGGTCATCGAAGCCCTGGGCCTCCGGGACCTCGTCCTCATCGGCCACTCCGCCGGGGCCAAGAACGCCTTCATCTACGCCGCCCAGCGCCCGCAGCGGCTCTCCAAGCTCGTCATCGTCGACATGGACCCGGACCAGCACAACCCGGGCTCGGCCCAGATGCTCACCAGGTACCGCGCTGAGTCCGACGTCTATCCCAACCTCGACGCCGTCGTCGACCGCCTCCGCTCCCGCGCACCCGGCGCGCCCCCGGACCTCCTGAGGCAACACGCCGTCGGCTTGACCCGGCCCCTCTCCGGCGGCGGCCTTACCTGGAAGCGCGACCGCAACGTCGTCGACCACTACGACCGCCCCGACGCCTGGTCCCACCTCCCCCGCATCTCCGTCCCCACCCTCATTGTCCGCGGCGCCGAAAGCACGCTTCTGCGCGCCGACGTGGCCCGCCGCATGCGGGACGCCATACCAGACTGCACTCTGGTGGAGCTGGAAGGCGGAGGCCACTGGGCCCACCACGAGAGCCCCGACGCCTTCCAGCAGGCCGTCGAGGCTTTCCTGTAGGTAAGCCCCACGTGGACTGCGCCCCTCCACCCAGCGCGGCGGCTCCGGGGCGGCCGCTCACCCTGACGCACTCGAAGGGCGCGGGCGCGGTCAGAGCGCCGAGATGCCCGGCTGCCGCACCCGGACCGCGTACACGGACGTTCGCGCCGTCAGGAACAGCGTCCGGCGGTCCGCCTCGCCAAAGGCGCAGTTGGCCGGGATTTCCGGTAGGCGGATGACCCCCAGCTGCTCCCCATCGGGCCCAAAGACCCAGCACCCCCCGGGGCCGGTGCAGAACACGCGGCCCTGCGAGTCCACCTTCATGCCGTCGGGCACCCCTTCCTCCGCCGACGCCATGCTGGCGAACACCCGCCCGTTGCTCAGCGTCCCGTCCCCGAGCACGTCGAAGGCGCGAATGTAGCGGTGGTGGCACACTTCCCCACGCTCCTCCTCCTCGAAGCAGCCCTGGTCCCGGCGGCTGATGGCCACGTAGAGCACCCGCTCGTCCGGCGAAAACGCCAGCCCGTTGGGGTACTCGCACTCCCCCGTCGCCAGGCTGAGCCCCCCGTCCAAGGCGACGCGAAACACGCCGGACACGTCCAGCTCGCGCTGCTCCGGAGGGACCCGGCCGTTGGGGTCGGTGAAGTACACGCTGCCGTCGGACCGGCACACCACGTCGTTGGGCCGGTTCAGCCGCTTGCCCTGCCACCCATCGGCCAACACCCCCCACCTGCCGTCGGCCTCCCGCCGGGTCACCCGCCGGTTGGCGCCCTCACACATCACCATGCGCCCCTGGCGGTCAAACGTCGTGCCGTTGCCCTCCCCCGTCTCTTCCCGCACAACGTCGACGCCCCCGCTCCGGCTCCACCGCAGCAGCAGACTTCGGCGAATGTCCACGAAGTAGAGAGACCCATCCGGGTGCCAGACGGGGCCTTCCGTGAAGACAAAGCCCGTGCCCAGGCGCTCCGGCTGATCGGATTCCAGGATCTCGGAGATCGATGTCGTCATGGGACTGCCTCCATCTCTGGCTTGGTCTACGGAACATGCCCCGGTGCGCGCGCGGAGGGCGCGGGGGGCTCACCCCGGCCTCCCCGCCGCACTTTAGCATGGCGGAAACCGCGCAAACAAGGCGCGGCCCCAGGGAGCTTGACGCTGGCCTGCCCTCGTATTACCCTTGCCTCTGTCCCCTCAGGCGGGGCGCCACAACTGGAAGTAGAGGAGGATAGCGGCCTATGTATGAAGGAATGCTGGCGGAAACCGTTCGGATTCGAGGGCATGAGGGCGAAGAGATCAACGCCTACTCTGCCCGCCCGCTCGGCCCCGGTCCCTTCCCGGGCGTCGTCGTGATTCATCACATGCCGGGGTGGGACGAGTGGTGCAAAGAGGTTGCCCGCAAGTTCGCCTACCACGGCTACGCGGCCGTCCTTCCCGACCTGCACTACCGCGAGCGGCCCGACCCTGAGACGTCCCACGATGAAGTCTCAGCCGCTGTCCGCGCTGCCGGCGGCGTCCCCGACGACCGCTGCATCGGCGACGTCCAGGGCGCCGTTGGCTACCTGCAGTCCCTGCCCACCCACAACGGCAAGGTTGGCGTCATCGGCTTCTGCTCCGGCGGGCGCCAGACCTACCTTGTCGCCTGCAACATCGCAGACTTTGACGCGGCCGTCGACTGCTGGGGCGGAGGCGTTACCGCCAAGGCGGCGGACCTCACCCCCGCCAACCCCGTCGCGCCCGTCGACATGACCCCCAACCTCGCCGGCCCCCTGCTCGGACTCTTTGGCAATGAGGACCAACGGCCCTCCCCACAGGACGTGAACGATACCGAGGAGGCCCTCAAGCAGGCGGGGAAGACCTACGAGTTTCATCGCTACGACGGCGCGGGCCACGGCTTCTTCGCCACGGACCGCCCCGGCTATCGCCAGCACGCCGCTGTCGACGGCTGGGACAAGGTGCTTGCATGGTACGCCAAGTACCTCCAGACGCCGGTGGCCTAGGCCGTCGGCGCCGGTTCCTAGCGCGCCTACCCGCGCAGACCGCTGACCGCTGACCGCAAAGGAAGGCGCCAGCCCATCGGATGGCGCCTTCTCTCGTCTGTCGCGCCCCCTGCCCCGTGGGGCCCTGGCCCAGCCTACACGGCGATCAGTCCCGCCAGCATGGCCGCGTGGATGCCCTTGGAGATGGGAGCGAGCCCCGTGGCGATCATGGACCACGTGTCCCCGCCATCGGGGCTCCACAGCACCTCGCCGTCCGTCGTACCCGCGAATAGGGAGAAGGCGCCCTCAGCCTCCTCCAGGCACATGGCCTCGATGTTGCCATGCAGTTCACGCGGGTACCCATTGGTCAGGACCTCCCAGCTGCGCCCGCCGTCGACGCTTCGCGCCACCTTGGCGTCGGCGGTCCCCGTGCGCCGCCAGGAGCGGGGCCCCGTGCGTGACGACGCGATTACCATAACGTCGGGGTTGCTCGGCAGGTACATCAGCTGATCGGGGTAGCCCCCCACCTCGTGCTGCCGGTCCATCCAGTGCTCCCAGCTGCTGCCGCCGTCCGACGTGACGTAGACACCGTCGCCGCCAGGCGCGAATATGCGATCGGGGTCCCGAGGGTCGATCACCGTCCGGTGCAGGTCCGGAGAGCGCACCGGCAGCTCCTCCCAGCTCTCGCCGGCGTCCGTGCTCCTCAGGAGCCCGCCGACCTCGATGCTCACGTACATCGTGCGGGCGTCCGCCGGGCTGAAGTTGATATGCTTGGCGTGCCCGCCGAACAGCTTGGTGGCGAAGCGCCAGGTCGGCGCCGACGGCACCGCGCGCAGGCTCGTGAACTCCTGCCAGCTCTGGCCCAGGTCGTCGCTGTAGAAGAGGTGGACGGGCTCGGTGCCGGCGAAGAGCCTCGTGCGCCCGTTGACCCTCGCCGCGGCCAGGCTGTACACGTTGGTCTGGGTCAGGCCTTCATTGCGGGGCTCCCAGCTCCTGCCGCCGTCGGCGCTGACGTGTACGCCGCAGACGTTGTATCCGCCCGCGAACCAGAGGCCGCTCTCCCCCTCATGGAGCAGGGCCTGGATGTGAAAGTCCTCCAGCGCCTCGTGGGCCACGCGCCATCCCTGCGCCGCCCCGCCCTCCAGCAGCACGACGCCCCGCATCGTGCCCACCAACACCTCCGTCGACGGCTTTGCCGACGAGTACATGGTTGTGCCCCCGTGCGAGAGCCCAAGTGCCATGCGTCACCTCCTGCCTGTAGTCTCTAGATTCTTCGGTGGTGGGGGACCCGCTCCTTGTCTCCGCCGCAAGCCAGCACCGCCAGCGCCAGGACCGCCAGCGAGCCAAGGGCGAGAATCCGCACGGGCAACGACCGCATGGCAATCCTGTCCGGGTGCGATAGAGGTTGGTTCTCCGCCGATGTCCGCATCGTCGCCGAGCGCAAGGAGCCGAAGAGCCCATCGTCGACAAGAACCCAGACGGGGAGCGTCCGGCGTCACACTACCATATTGTAGTCTTACAGGAAAAGCCCGACGTCAACACCTGTCCTGCAACTCGCGGTGGGCTATCGTCCAACGGGATGGGGAGCAAGGTCTGGCTGCAGGTCCAGAACGAACCGCAAGGTGAAGTTTCTAAAGTTGTTAAGTTTGCTAAAGTGTGTACGGACACGGAATCTTCCGTAATGGGCTCACTTTCAATGGGTATAGCCAGCGTGATGTCCACGTTGTCGTTCCTGTGGACGATGACCTCATCCACGACCATCTGCAGGATCTCCTTTCGCTGCTCGGGGGTCGATGTAAAGGGCGGAGTAATATGGACCGGCGAGGCGGGTGTGAAGGATGTACAAGGTGGAACTGTACGTTCGGGTGCGCCGGGCCTGCATGGTGGAGGGGATGAGCACTCAGGAGGCTGCCCGGGTGTTCGGTCTGCACCGGGACACGGTGGGCAAGATGCTGGAGTACTCGGCGCCGGAGGGCTGAGGGCTTGTTATTGTAATAAGAAATCTTCGCTGAGCTGCGGTAACATCGTCTGATCTCGAAAGCCTGGCACTGGCCTACCATGCTGCGAGTACCAGCTAGCCGGGTTTGAGCTTCCCACTAAGCGGACGTGGAGACCGTGGAAGACCGGTTGCGCCGGGAAGGGTTGGTGAAGCGTCAACGGATTCTCCCTGCGTCCGGCTGGTGCTGAGAAGCAGGCTGGTTAGATTAGAGTGGATCCTGAATAGCGACAATCCCTCACGTCATCCAGTTCTCGAAAGGAGGCGGAGGGGGAGGCAAAATGACCCTGAGCAGACCGCCGGCGGCGGAACACTACCCGGCAGCGGGACAGACAGGGAAACCCATGTGCGGCTCCCTGCCCAGGAACAGCGAGCAAACCTTCAGGGAACCCCCCGGGAACGATTCCGGCATCCGGGAGAGGAACTGCGGGAGATGCATCATCGTCCTGAAACAGACCTGAAGAGATCGCCCGGGCGATCCAGTGGTTCACGGAATCGGATCCCGCCTAGGATATTGCCCCGGCTGCTCCAGACATGATCGTGAGGTATCAATGAATCCTTGGCAGTTGATCGGCCGGGCCCAAACCCCTGGCGGAGGAGCGGAGCTCGTTTTGTACCAACGTGACTCTGAGTTCTCGCTCAGAGCGGATAACCTGGAACTCATGAACAGCTGGGTTTATGGGTCAGAAGAAGCCATGGCCAGACTGGGCTGTCAGAACTTGGCAAAACGGCCGAGGGCTCGCGTTCTGATTGGCGGTCTGGGAATGGGCTACTCGGTGAGAACGGCGCTGGACATCCTTGGCGAGGATGCCCGGGTGGTGGTCGCGGAGCTGGTGCCAGCCGTGGTTGAATGGAACCGGGGAGTGCTTGCCGATTTGGCCGGCCGACCTCTTGACGACCGCCGGACTGAACTCCATGAAGCCGACGTTATCCAGTTGATAACGGCCGCCGGAGGTGACTACGATGCCATCATGCTTGATGTCGACAATGGCGCGGAGGCGATGGTCCGAAAGGGCAACAACTGGCTTTACAGCCTGCCGGGGCTGATCGCCACCTACGCGGCGTTGCGGCGCGGCGGGGTATTGGCGATATGGTCTGCCGGTTCTCAACCGCCATTCGTCAGACGTTTGCGCCGTGCCGGTTTCGAGGTGGATGAAGTCAAGGTGCGGGCGCGTGGTGGAAGCAGCCGCAAGGGAGGCGCACATCATGTCGTCTGGATTGCCACGCGCGGTTGATGGAGGACAGCGTTGAATGGTGCTGGCGAATTGGCCTATCACATGCCGAATGCCGCCGAGACAGTTGAGGCTCCATACACTGCGGCTGAGCGCCTTACCTTTCTTCCGCAGCCTGTTAGGATACCCGCTGACGAACTGAGCGTCCGATCATGCATCGAACCGCATCGCGGGGGCATTTCAGGAGGAAAGTCAATGTCTGCTAAGTTCAGACAACGCCACATGAGAGTGATGGAGTTGAACGAAAACGACGTTGCATCTCAGATACGAATGAACCATGGCCGTGAGCTTGAAGTTGTCGATGCCGCCCTCGATCAGATTCTCCAAGGCTTAGATGCTTTCGCCTATGTGAAGCAACGACCAGATAGCCGACTGGAAGATGCCCAAATGTTCCTTGCCGTGAGAAGTTTCAATTCACTGCACATTGCCAGACAGTTATTGGAACGCGGCTACTACCAGCAGGCGTCGGCACTGGTACGGATGGTCATGGAGGACCAGCTTGTTGCAGAAGACGCAGAAACCCATCCTCCAACGTTGGACGCGCTACTCGATGATAAAGGATCTATCAGCAGTGGAGACCTGACCTACGGCAAAATGGCTGAACGAATTTCACCCGAAGCCAAAAAAGCGTGGGATGAGAAATACGGAGACCTCAGCGAAAGAGCCGCACACCCACGGCGTCTAAGCCTGTTGTTTCTCACAACTGTACGGCGGACTGTACGCCCTGGTGGTCACTACGATGAAGTACAAGTGAAGTTGACGTTCCTCTATCTCCTAGAGCAACTTGGGCAGGTGCTACGTACAGTTGGTCTCCTGACAGCGAATGTAGAAAGCCCTTGGGCTGAAGGAGCTAGGCCGGCACTCAGGGATATGACGGCTCTCTATCGAGAAATAGTTGAGTGGTTTGAACGGAAAGTACAGGTGGATTGAACACGTATCCCTAGGCATTGACATCACGTCGGTGGGAGAAAATGAATGTTGAGACTTGTCAGGAGGTGGCTGGCGAGTTGGGGAGTGACCGAAGAAGAACGTCTGGCTGGGGCGAGTGCGGGCCCAGGGCGCGGAGGCGGGGGCCGGTCCGTGGTTCGACACAGTCACGCGGACGATATCGTCCAGTTGACAGGGATCGAACCAGTCATGAGGGAGACGACTCATCTATCCCGGCTCGTCTAGCTCAGCTCCGGACGGCCTAGCCGGGTTCGGTACCTAGGCTGTTCGCCACGCCATTCCCTACGGCCCCACCCTCTCCGGCAGGCACGCTACTGTCTAGCAATCTTGAATGGACCCAAAGCGACCGCCCACGAGTACCTGAGTTTTCCGTTGCTATTGTGTCTGTCGAATGAAGGTTCTCGATTTTGTCCAGCATGGTGGGTCTACCTGAACGGAGTGAAGCTGGACTTCAGCCGGCCGGGCAAGCCTACGGACAATGCCTTCATTGAGGCGTTCAACGGACGCTTTCGGCTGGAGAGTCTCAACGAGAACTGGTTCCTCTCCCTGGACGTCGCCGAGGAGAAAGTGGAAACCTGGCGGAGACAGTACAATGGGGAGAGGCCCCACAGTGCGCTGAACAGCCTGTCCCCGAGGGAGTTTGCGGCATTGGCTACAGAGGCGGATTGACCCGCAAGGCTCGCACTGAGCCCGGTACAAGAAATGGGGCAAGATCACCTGCTTGCCGGACCAACATGGCAGGTGGTACAACTACTGGGGGCAGCTCAAGACACTCCCAACCCTCTCTGGTCAGAGCAAAACCCTTGCGAATAACTGCCTTCCTCGCCTTGACGCTCCTCGCGCTCACCGCCTGCACTCAGGCAACGCCGACCCCTGCGCCGACCTTCTCTCCGATCTCACGGGCAGCCCCGACGCCTTCGCCAACCCCAGCGCCGACCCCCACCCTAACCCCGACCCCTACATCTACGCCTACTCCTACACCTACACCTATTCCGACGCCTTCACCAACCCCAACGCCGACCCTCACGCCAACCCCGACTCCTACATCTACGCCTACTCCGACCCCCACCCCCACTCCTACGTCCACGCCTACTCCAACACCCATCCCGACACCCACGTTGGAACCACTCCCCTCGCCTATGCCCACCGCAACAGTACTACCGGATGCGCAAGAGACGTTGACCAATCGTGCCCCGGTCGTATCCATGGTCCATGAGTCGTTGGCCATCCAGGGGGGTATCCCTGTACTGCTGAACGCCAATGCCTATGACCCGGACGGCGACCAGCTGACATACGAGTGGACGGTGACGCCCATGGTCGGTCAGCTGGTGCAGGCGTTCCCCCGCTACCCCTCCTGGTTCGCACCTGAGGTCACTTCAACTCAAGTCGTCACGATAACGCTGACGGTGAGAGACGCCCACGGCGGCCACTCATCCGCCGACATGGAGATTGTGGTGCTCCCACTGGCGGAGGAGATACCGACGCCGCCCGATGGCCACATGGAGAGGCTGGCTTTCGCCATGGAACGGATGCTCGCGTCACCTTCACAGCATGATGCATCAATGACCGTAGAGGAACAGAGTCCCTGGCTCAGACAGGCATGGGACTTCGCCACCAAGTCGGGAAACTATGCTGAAATGGATTACGAATTTGAAATCGAGTTCCAAGGGCAGATTCCGATCGTCATTCTGGAGTGCTATCCCGTAGAACCTGGTGAATACCTTGTCCCCTGCGCTCCATCGAGGCTGGACTTTCCTGAGTCACGCCTGGATGACAAGTACATAGTCGGGGAGTTCTCGCACATCTTGTGGACCGCGATGGCGCACGAACTTGCACATATCTTCACAATGTCCTCTCTCGTTTCACCCGACGACGGCCAGGAACCACGCCCTGACCTCAACGCAATCTCAATGCTGGCGCTATTCAAGCAACATAGCGACCCGTCTAACTACTACTGCGACGGCAGAGAACTGCTTGCGGACACGCTCAAAGTTAAAGCGTTCCCAGCAACCTGGGGCGGATATTGGTTCAGCTGTAAGGGTGAGCATCACCCTCCTGACGAAGACGGTGCTCATGCCATCGTGCAAAGTCTTCTTGACGGCCAATACCCAGACTGGTTCATGGAAGAATATGGACTGCCGGATGGCGGGTTTGCTTTGCGTCGAGTCTGGACAGACGTCATCGCCCTTGAAAAACTCGACCCGTTCCCGAAACAGCTACTGGTGTGGCAACTGCGGGGTGCCTTCGGCGCCGGATATTGCTCGTACGAGGCGGCCGCGGACTCGGCGTACCGGAGAGCGCATCTCCCCAACCCCTGGGCAACCGGTGACACAGACGAGGCCGGATGCGGCTAGAAGGCCAAGGGCGCAGTCAATCAGACTCAGCGCGTGACCCTTATGGGTGAGACGCAACAGCAACAAAACTTACTGGCGCTCGTGGGCTGTAGACCGGGCGCTCTAGCAGCAAGGGACGGTTGACAACAGTACCAGCTACACATCCTCGCCCTCGCATCCGGGCCGCCGCTCACCCGGGGTTCTGCTCATGGTGAGGCACTCAAACCGAATGAGCCTGCGCCCCGCCGCCCCCCTACCGCCCCACGTCCGACGGCGCCTGCCCCGACCGTATCGCCTGCAGCCCCTCCGCCGTCACCCGCGGCGCTTCCGCCAGCTCGTCGTACAGCCCTGGCGGCGGGTTCACGTCCCGCAGCGCCGGGATCACCTCTTCCCCCATCAGCTTGATCGAGCGCATCACCCGCTTGTGCTCGATCCCGCCGAACATCATCCAGTTGCTGATGTGCGTGGCCCCCAGCGCTGCGGCCCCCCGGAACTTCTCGATCACCGTATCCGGGCCCCCGAAGAACAGACGCTCCTGAAACGTCGCATCATTCGGCTCCCCCTCGTAGGGGCCCACCTGCACCCTGCCGTCGACCACCGCCAGCTGGTTCAGCGCCCTGCCGGCCCGGTTCTGCCACCGTGCGAAGGGGATCTGGCTGAAGGCCTCCCCGTCCGTATCGGCCACGTGGGTGATGCATTGCATCCCCAGCTCTAGCCCTCGGTGCGGCTTCCCCAGCTCCTTATGCGCCTGCACCAGCGCCGTCACGTGCGACCGCACCCCCTGCGCCCCCATCGCCCCCGTCGTGAACGGCAGCATGTCCCGCTCCGCCGCCAACTGCATCGATTCGACGCTCGTACCCGCCAGCCACAGCGGCGGGTACGGCTTCTGCAGCGGCTTCGGCCACACCGTCACGGGGTCCGGCGCCTTCAGGTACTGTCCGTCGTACGTGAACGACTCATCCCGCGTCCAGGCCAGGATCAGCAGGTCCAGCGTCTCCGTGAACCGCTGCCGCGACTCCTCCAACGACACGCCGAACCTTCCCATCTCGTGGGGCTGGTAGCCCCGGCCCACTCCGCAGATGAACCGCCCGTTGCTCAGGTTGTCGAGCACCGCCACCTCCTCCGCCAGCCGGAGGGGCTGCCAGATGGGAAGCACCAGCACCATCGTCGCGATCTTGATCGTCTTTGTCTGCCCCGCGATGTGGACCGCCTGCAGCAGCGGCGCCGGCGAGTTCCCGTAGTTCGAGAAGTGGTGCTCCGCGATCAGACAGAAGTCGAACCCCAGCTCCTCCGAGTACTGGATCTGCTCCAGTCCCTCCTGGTAGAGCGTCTGCCAGTCCCCCGCGCTGGGGTTCGGCCATTCGTAGAAGAGTCCAAATTTCATGCTCGACGATACCTCACGTATTCAATCGCACAGATTCGAGTATGCCGGCCTCACTGGTCATCCGCCATCGCCTCCGGCAGGACCGGCGTCCACACGAGCGGGGACGTCGCGTTAGCCGTCCAGCAGCCCCCGGATCGCCGCCAGGTCCGGCTCACCAGGCCCCCGGTGCACTACCACCGCGTCGTCGAAGCCCAGCTCGGCTAGGCGCCGCAGCCGCCCGGCGGCGGCCTCGGGAGTGGCGCGCAGGTGGAACGGTGCCCTCGCCTCGTCCAGCGGCTCGTCCCCCTCCAGGTCCACCGATATGTTCGTCACGACCGCCCGCCTCCCCCCTGCCTCCCGGTAACCCTTGATGCCCGCCGCCAGCGAGTCGAATCCCGTGAACGCGGCCGATGCTATCCAGCCGTCGAACTCCCGCGCCGCCCGCGAGATCCACCGCTCGCTGGTCCAGCTCCCAATGAGGACCGGTGGGCCGCCCCTTACCTCGGACTGCGGGCTCAGGTTGGCGCCCTCCACCTCCTCCCCGTCCCACAGCCGCCTCATCGTGGCCAGGCCCTCGTGCAGCGCGCGCATCCGGCTGTCGAAGTCCAGGCCCAGCGCCTCGAAATCGCCCCTGGTCGAGCCCGCCCCCACCCCCAGAAGCAGCCGCCCCTCGCAGACCATCTGTGCCGACAGGACTCGGTGCGCCAGCTCCACCGGATTGCGCAGCGGCACCTGCAGGATGCCGATCCCAACCTCCAGACGTGTGCTGGCCGCCGCCGCCACGGAAACCCCGATCAGCGGGTCCAGCGACATGCGTCCGCGTCCTATGGAGTCGAAGAACCACACGCTGTCGAACCCGGCCTCCTCGGCCGCGCGGGCGTCCCTGGACACAACGTCGCCTGAGGGCTCCTCGCCCCGGCCGATGGGTAGCGCTATCCCGAGTCTCATCTTCTGCTCACTCCACGATTTGTGGCGGCCGGCGCCGCCCGCAAAAAAGCCCACACAGGCTAGCATCAGCCACTGGGACGGTCAACCGCCGGTGCTTGGACTGGCACTGTGCGGGGGCCCGGTGGGCGGGACCCGTGGTGCGTCCGCTCACCGTGGGCCCGTCGAGGGCGAGATCTGGGGAAGGGCGGCCCCGCGACCGCTCATCTAGGTCGAGGGCCTCAGCATAAGCGACCACCAAGAGCCCCCGTCCCGGGGTCGTGTGCGGCCTGATGGAGTGGCAACAGTGGTGTGGCCGATCACCTGGGGCGCTCGAAGGGCGTGAGCGGGTGGGGAGTGGGTCGGCGCTAGTGGTGCTGGGCCAGCTCCACGTAGACGTCGTTGACCGCGCCCGGCTGGAGGTAGCCGATGAGCCCGCCCATCAGCCCCAAGCGCGGTGTCTCGTCGATGAGCGGGACGCCCAGCCCCTGCAGCGCCTTGAGCCGCTCCCCCACACCCTCCACCTCGAAGCAGATGTGGTGCAGCCCTTGCCCGCGGCTCGCCACAAAGCTGCCGATGAAGCCGTCGGGCCTCGTGGACTGCAGCAGCTCCAGGTGCGTCTCTCCCACTGGAATGAAGCAGCCCCGGACCCCACGCTCCTCCAACTCGATGATCTCCCCCGCCTCCAGGCCAAAGAGCTCCCGGTACCGCTGAATGGCCGCCTCCAGGTCGTTCACCGCGATGCCCACGTGATGCACCAGGCGCGTCGGCGCCGGCGCCCGCAGTGGAAGCGTCATAGCAATCCTCCCAGCCGCTCGACTGCCAGGTCCATCATCGCCGCGCCCACCGCCCATCGCGGCAGCGACCTAGCGCCTGATGCCGTGGTGCTCGCCCAGGTACTCCCGCATGTGGGGTTGGGTGCTCCGCTTGGCGCACTCTTCCTCGAAGACGGTCAAAACGCGCGGGTCCTCGTCCTCGTACTCCACCTGGCGGCCCCCCTTCTTGATGGAAACGTCGCCGCCGTAGCCCTCTCCCAGGTTGCGCTTTCTGCTGTCCAGCACCGGGTACCGCCGCCCCCCGAAGCCGAAGACCAGGTAGCGCGCCGGCACGCCGGACGTGTTGAAGTGCTGGTGGTATGTCGGCCCGTCCGGCGGCGCGAACAGCACCCCCGGGTGCCAGTCCACGCGGTTCGTCGCCACGGGGTTCTCCCCCTCCAGCCACAGCGACGAGTACCCGTGCCCCGTCACGCAGAAGATGTGCGCCCCTGCGTCGTGGCGGTGCGCCTTCTTGTATGTCCCCGTCGGAAACTCCGAGATGTGGCAGTGCATCGAGCTGTCCGCGAAGGCAAAGTTGATCATGTTGCCCCCGGCTCCCCGCGCCTCCCACTTCGGCAGGTCGAAGGTCTGCATGTCCGGCACAAAGTTGGTCTCCCACTGGTGCTGCCCCGGCCGGTTTGGCAGGAACTCGCCCTCGCCCCGGAAGAAGCGCTCGTCGCCGAAGCGCTCCGGGAAGCTGTGCTGGTTGTCGTAGATGAACGACGGGTTGTGGAAGATGTTGAAGATGACTGGCAGGTTCGTCACCGCCGCGAAGCGCGCCGGCTCCGTTCCCGAGCCGTTGAAGTGCTGGTGCTTCGCGTTCATCGGGATGCCCATGGCGCTGCCCGCGCCCCACTCGAACGTGTGCTTGGCCCCGTTCGGAAGCTCCACCGTCGTCGCGCCCCGGCCTGACACCACGTGGATCAGCTCGTCGTGCATGTGCTGCTCGGGGTTGAGCTGCCCCCCGGGCGGTATCTCGGACACGTAGGCGCTCAGGTAGTCGCTCTTCCCCGTCAGGTGCACGTACGCGCCCCGGCCCCCCATCCGCTCCCACGGCTCCAACGGCACGTTCACGCAATCGACGGCGTACTCCTCCAGCACCGGGACCCCCTCCGTCTCCAGGAACTCGCGGTAGGGGTCTCGGGCGTAGTACGTGGGCAGCAGCTCCGGGTCCGGGGCCTTGTCATAGTCGGGTTTCGGCATCGTCGTCATTGCTTCTCCTCCTCTTCAGATCTGGGGCTTGCGCGCCAATTCAGAGAATCGCCAGTCCCGCGCCCTGTTTGGGTGATCTTCCCCCATCGTTACGCAGGGCCAGTCGGTGGGTGTTCGCCTGGTGCGAGCGACTGCGTGGCCGGCTCGCCCAGCGAACCGGGTACCGACGACCAACTCCTGCTGCGGTATCCACGGCGATTCACGGTTATAACGGATGGATCGGTATTAGCGATCCGTTCCCATTCACGACCATGTACCAGAATACTCGCCACCATCTCTTGCCACGCCTCCGGTTGCGCGTTCTTCCAACGCATCAACACAACCGTCAAGCCATTGTGCGCGTACTCGAACGCATATGCCTGTAAAGGGACGCCCGTATCACGCGTGACGAGGACTCTTGCGCCAAACTCCAACACGCGGGCCATGAGACCGCTGTCGGGTCGAATCGGTGCGCCGATCTCATCATAGCGCAGGATCGGATAGCGCACCTCCTTCAACGCACGTATGACAGGATCATAGAGGTCCGCATCAGCGATTAGGGTCATTCACTGCGAGCCATCGTTCGTATTCGATGGCGTTCTGGACCTGTTCATCGAGCAACATAGGATAGACTTCTCGTGCATCGCCCCCCTGTTCAACCGCTTCTGCGACCGCCCTCGTCGTCACGCGCGTTCCCTTGACGACCGGTGCTCCCCCCACGACGCCCGGGTCGACTTCGACGTGGGGGAATCGTTCAGGCGGCACAAGTTCTCTCTTCAGGTCCTCGATGAGACCGGGGAAGAACACCTTGGCCATCTTTTGCAGGCCTTGCGAAGCAGCCAGCGGGGCCCAGTCCGGCTTCTCTGACAGCACCGCGACGACAAAGCCGGAGGAGACGAAGATGGTCGCCCGCATCCATGCACCGCGGTCTCCCTCGGCCAGGAGGGCGATGGTGTCCAGGGCAACCCCAATGGCTTTGGGTGTGGCGCCCTGTTCCTTCAGCTTCGTGATC
The DNA here is from genome assembly GCA_965247615.1 of Dehalococcoidia bacterium. Classification (GTDB taxonomy): domain Bacteria; phylum Chloroflexota; class Dehalococcoidia; order Lucifugimonadales; family UBA1127. Next base: position 805,457 of record OZ252022.1, read on the forward strand.
AGCCGCAACAGGAGCAGGTCTCGGTAGGAGTAGGCGGTCTCAACGCCCCGGCCCACCGCATATCGCTGCCCCACTACGAGATGCGCCTTTGACCAGGCCTGAAAGCTCTGGTAGCGGACCCTCGCGACCCTCGCAGCCGTTCGAGCCGAATAGATGCCGCTCCCGAATCCTGTTGTCATCGTCGCATGCCCTGCCCGCACCATCACTAAGAAGCGCTAGCAAACGCCGCTGCAAGTCTGTCTTTCCCATAGGACTCCGACAGTGCAACGCCTCTTCGCCGCCAACGCCGCGTTTCCCCTCAACCCCCCCGCCTACGTCACCGCCGCCTGCACATACGTCGCAAGCACCTTCTCGATGTCCGCGTGCGCCTTGCTCTCCCCCGCCTCCTGCGGCACGTACTTCCTCGGCGCAGACCCGTGCCCGAAGCCCCGCACCGGCTCCAGAGGCAGCTCGGGGAACGCGGCCCCGGACCCCTCGTGGATCACGTTCATGGGCTCGCCCCCGTCTTGGACGATCTCCATCTGCTGCTTGAGCATGCGCCGGAACAGGATGACCCCCTTGTCGGACTCGCCCAGCTTCTCCTTCGTCCGGTCCGCCAGCGGGCCCTGCGTGATCCAGGCCATGTAGTCCTGGTTGAACTGAATGCTGATGATCAGCCGCCCGTCGTCGCCGTACAGCGGTACGTGGTAGTACGGCACCCGTTCCTGCGGCGCCACGTCGGCCCCGGGGGCCGCGCGGAACGTGTACACGGACACGTGGTACGTGTGTGTGTCGTCCATCGGGACCCGGAACTGCAGCGTTCCGCGCTGCGGCGACCCCACCTGCAGGATGTTCGGGAAGATGATTGGGTGCCCCACCTTCCACAGGTCGTCCTCCTCCGTCCCCCCTTCCATCACCCGGCGCTTGATCACCCCGTACTCCGTCACGTCAAAGCCTATCTTCTTGTGCCGCTCCACCGCCGGGAGCTCTGACCGGGGCACCCCGGAGCGCTCCCTGACCCAGTTGCTCTGGTACCGGTGCAGCCACTCCGTGTGTACCGGGTCCAACGAGTTCTCCTGGCACTGCAGCCAGTTGCACGGCAGCTCCGTGATCGCGATGTCCCGCGCCACGTTCTCCCACGCCAGCGGCCCCCACAGCGGCAGCACCGGCGCCGGCGACGGCCCCAGGTACGCGAAAACCAGCCCGCCCGTCTCCTGCACCGGGTACGACACCGCCGTCACCCGGTCCTTGAACGTGCTGTCCGGCGCCTCCGCGGGCATCTCCAGGCACCGCCCCGTCTCGTCGAACCTCCACCCGTGGTACGGACAACGCAGCCCCTGCGCCTCCGGTATGCCGTACAGTAGGTTCACGCGGCGGTGCGGGCACGACTCCTGGAGCAGCCCCAACGTCCCGCTCCGGTCCCGGTACAGCACCAGCGACTCCCCCAGAATTCGCACCGACTTTGTCGGGTTCTCACGCAGCTCCTCGCTCGCGCCGATGGGGTGCCAGTACTGGCGCAGCAGATCGCCCATGGGTGTGCCCGGTCCCACTCTGGTCAGCCGTTCGTTCTCCTTGGTCGATAGCATCGTTCCGCCTCCTGTCGTCTGTCTTGGTTCTCGCCTACTTGCCGGGCTGCACCTGTCCGTAGCCCGCCAGCTTCGTCTTCGTCTCCTCCGGCGTCGCGGCCCCTGCGTTCTTGGCCCGCTCCTGCGCAATGGGGCTGTACTTCACCGCCCGCCCCGTCCCGACGCCGCCCGTGCGCCTCGGTATCGCGCCGTCACCCCGCTCGCGGTAGCCCTTGCCCTCCTGGCTCTCCGCCGGAATCCGGTTGCAGATGTTCGACGCCGGGTCTCGGAACGTGTTCATCGGGTCCCCGCCGTCCTCCACGATCCGCATCTGCTCCCGCAGCAGCCGCCGGTACAGGATGATCCCCTTGTCCGACTCCCCCAACCGCTCCAGCCACCGCGTCGAGACCGGCCCCTGCGACATCCACGCCATGTTGTCCTGGCCGCTGTTGTTGTCCAACACCTCCCAGATGGGCAGGCCCCGCTCGTCCACCCCCGGCAGCGGCACCTCGTACAGCGGGATCTCCTCCGGCGCCTGCTCCGGCGCCGTCTCCCCCGCCGGCATCTCGTGCACGTTGTACCACCAATACAGCGTGTGCGTGTCGTCTATCGGCACGCGTATCTGGTCCAGCCGCAGTATGTTGGGGAACACAATCGGGTGGCCGACGCGCCACAGCGGGCTCGTCTCGTCATCCCCCTCCAGCACGCGGCGCTTGATGATCCCGTACTCGAACACGTCGAAGCCAATCTTCGTGTGACGCCTCACGTTCCCCTTGTTGCGCCAGTACCTCCCCTCCTGCTCTCCCTTGCCCAGCCGCTCGATGACGTAGTTCGAAAAGACCTGGTGCAGGTGCTCAACGTGCACCGGGTCCAGCGAGTTCTCCATGATCTGCATCCAGTTGCACGGAAGGACCGCCCAGCCGATGTCCCGCTGCACGTTGTCCTTCACAAACGCCTCCCAGTGGGGCACCAGGGGCCTCGGCTCCGGCCCCAACCAGGCCCACACCATGCCGCCCAGCTCCTCCACCGGGTACGACTTGGCCGTCACCCGGTCCTTGAACGTGCTGTCCGGCGCCTCCGCCGGCATCTCCAGGCACTGCCCTGTCTCGTCGAACAGCCACCCGTGGTACGGGCAGCGCAGCCCGTGCTCCTCCGGGATGCCGTACAGCAGGTTCACCCGGCGGTGCGGGCACGATTCCTGAATCAAGCCCAGCGTCCCGCTCCGGTCCCGGAACAGCACCAGGTCCTCGCCCAGCAGCCGCACCGCCTTCGTCGGGTTCTCCTTCAGCTGCGACAGCGCGGCGATGGGCTGCCAGTAGCGCCGCATCAGCTCTCCCATCGGCGTGCCGGGGCCAACCTCCGTCAGCATCTGGTTCTGTTCCTTCGTCAGCATAGGCGTCTCCTGGCATGAAATACCGACGGATGCGATGCGGGACCATCATGCCGGCCGTCGATTAGCGCTAGTATAGCGCGGCCCCCGCCGCCGTCAAGACGACGCGCGCCCCCGCGCGACGAGTATCGCCACCGCCCCGCATACCTGCCGCGCCGGATTCCACCATCGGCCCTCCAATCGAGACCTCACGCCGGCGTGAGGCCGCGGTGGGTTGAGGACCGCCTGTGTGCCCGCGCGGCATGTATTGACCGAGTTCGTTTCGCCAAGAAAGCTCTCGGTAGCGCGACGCATGACACCCGGGACAGTTGCTGCTATCCTCTCTGCTGTCATCCCAACATGACGGGGGCGCATGAGCACCAGCACCATCTACCTTGGCGATAATCTGAAGATTCTGCGCGGAACGCCATCGGAGTCTTTCCCTCTCATCTACATCGACCCCCCGTTCAATACAGGGAAAGTTCAGGCCAAGACACGCCTGCGAACGACTCGGGATGCAAACGGCGATAGGACCGGGTTTCAGGGGCAGCGCTACCGGACAGAGAAGGGCGAAACGCTCTCGTTCGTTGACGTGTTTGACGACTACCTCGCGTTTCTCACGCCGCGCTTGGAGGAGGCCCACAGGCTTCTCACTCCAACCGGCTCGCTCTATTTCCATATCGACTATCGGGAGGTCCACTATTGCAAGGTGCTCCTCGATAGAATCTTTGGGCGGGACAGCTTCCTGAACGAGATAATCTGGGCCTACGATTTCGGAGGTAGGTCGAAGCGCCGTTGGCCGGCGAAGCACGACAATATCTTGGTCTATGCAAAAGACCCTGAGCGCTACACGTTCAATACTGACGCAATAGACCGAATCCCCTACATGGCTCCTGGACTGGTTGGACCGGACAAGGCGGCGCGGGGCAAGCTGCCCACGGATGTCTGGTGGCACACAATAGTCCCCCCTGGCGGCAGGGAAAGCACAGGCTACGCCACGCAGAAGCCCCTGGCTATCATGAAGCGCATCATAGCGGCTTCATCGAATCCGGGGGATGTTGTGATGGACTTCTTTGCCGGCAGCGGTACGACCGGGATGGCCGCCCGTCAGCTTGGTAGAGCATTTATGCTCATAGACAACAATGAGGAAGCATTGAAGGTAATGGCCAAGCGATTTGATGGTCTGCCGGACGTCCGGTTTATTGACTTCGACCCGACGCCCTATCAATCAGGCCATCTGGTGTTGGCCTGACACAAGTACAGCGCAGATCAATGATCAGAAGTTCGCCGGCTCGTTGGACCACAAGCGACATCGCTCACTCGATGTCGTGCAACCCACGCCCACAAAGCTGTCGCGCTAGCGACCACGCAGCGCCGCCATTACCTGCAGCAGCGCCTGCGTCACCGCCCGCCGCTTCACCAGCGGTCGGCGCGGCGGAAAGCGCATGCTCCCGCTTGTGCCGCCGCCCTCCCACGCCACGCCCACGAACACCGTGCCCGGGTCCACACCGTCGGCGGGCTCCGGCCCAGCCACGCCCGTGACCCCCACCCCCAGGTCTGCGCCAAGCTGCTCACGCGCCGCCCGCGCCATCTCCGCGGCTGCGGCGGCGCTCACCTCTCCGTGCTCCTTCAGGACAGCCCGGTCCACCCCGAATGCCCCGCCGGCGCTGGGCTGGTACGCCACGATGCTGCCCAGAAAGAAGTCGGAGCTGCCCGGTACGTCGCTGATCAGGCTCGACAGCAGGCCCCCCGTGCACGACTCCATCGCCGCCAGCGTCAGCCCCTCCTCCCGGAGCCGTGCCCCCACCTGGCCCTCCGCCGTGTCGCCGTCCACCCCCCAGATGGAGGGCCCCAGCGCCTCCCGGATCTCCCGCTCCACGGGCTCGATGAGCTTCAGCGCCGCCGCCTCCGTCGGCGCCCGCGCGATCACCCGCAGGTGTATCCCGTCCTGCCGTGCGTAGATGCCCAGGTACGGGTTTTCCTTGTTGAACAGGTGCTCCACCGTGTCCCCCGCCGCGGCTTCCGACAGCCCAAAGGTCTTCAGCGTCCGCGAGAGGATGATCGTGCCCGTCGCCCGCTCCCGCAGGCGCGGCGCCACCTGGTGCTCCCACATGTGCTCCATCTCAGAAGGCACGCCCGGCATCGTCACGATGGTCCGCCCACCCTTCTCCGCCCACCAGCCCGGCGCCGTCCCCATCGGGTTGCGAAGCACCGCCGCCGACGCTATTCGCTCCGCCTGCTGGATGTTCCCCGCCGGCATGGGGCCCGCGTTGCGGGAGCGAAAGTTGGCCTCCAGCTCCGCCAGCAGCTCCTGGTCGATCTCGACCTCCTCCCCCAGCACCTCCGCGATGGCGTGGCGCGTCATATCGTCCTTGGTGGGGCCCAGCCCGCCCGTGACGAAGATCATCTCAGAGCGGCCCAAACCCCGCTCCAGGGACTCCGTCAGCTCCGCCATCTCGTCCCCTACGATGCTGATCGCGTGCAGGTCCACTCCCAGCGCGGGCAGCCGGCTGGCGATGTGCGCCGAGTTCGTGTCTACAATCTCGCCCATCAGGATCTCAGTGCCGAATGCCAGGATCTCTGCGCGCATACGAGGCCCCTTCCCGTCAAGCTGTCACGGAGTATAGGGTGCCCCCGGCTGAGAGGCAAGGCGTAGGGGCGCCCCTCGTGGGTGCCCTCACCCGTTGTCGCGCCAGCGACCCGCGTTGACACCCCCCACCCTCGACCGTACAATTGCGCCTACTCTCAATCGGTCGTCAAGGGGGTATCTCCATGACCAGCAGCAGCCCACCTACCCTGCGCGTCGGCATCGCCGGCGTGGGTGGCGGCGCCAGCCAGATGGTCCCCGCCTTCCAGCGCCACGGCAACATCAAGATCACCGCCGCCGCCGACGTTGACGACGACGTCCTCGCCCGCTTCAAGCGCGACCTGGAGGGCGAGACCTATCGCAGCGTCGAAGACATGTGCAAGAGCCCCAACGTAGACCTCGTCTACGTCGCCACCCCCAACCAGTTCCACACCGAGCACGCCCTCACCGCCCTCGACCACCACAAGCACGTCCACCTGGAAAAGCCCATGACCCTGAACATGGAGGAGGCCCAGACCATCGTCAACACCGCCGAGCGCAACGGCCTCCAGCTCACCGTCAACGTCAAGCACAGCTTCGAGCCGCGCATCCAGAAGATCAGGGAGATCGTCCGTGGCGGCGAGCTCGGCAACCTGCGCATGATGCACAACTGGTTCTACAACGACTGGCTCTACCGGCCCCGCGTCGCCGAGGAGCTCGACCCACGCCTCGGCGGCGGCGTCGTCTGGCGCCAGGGCCCCCACCACTTCGACATCATCCGCACCATCGGCGGCGGCATGCTCCGCAGCGTCCGCGCCATGACCGGCCTCTGGGACGACACCCGCCCCGTCACCGGCGCCTTCGCCGCCTTCCTCGAGTTCCAGGACGGCGCCGCCGCCACCTCTGTCTACAACGGCTACGACCGCTTCCACTCCAACGACCTCGTCTTCGACGTCGGCGAGCCCTACCAACCCCCGGACACCGCCTCCTACGCCCGCGCCCGTAAGTCCCAGCGCCAACGCGGCGCTGACGCCGAGGTCGAGGCCAAGCGCGCCAACCGCTACGGTGGCGGCAACGCCCCCGCACCCGCCGGTCAGACCCCCACAGCCGCCGCCCGTAGGCCCACCGGCGCCTACATCCTCGGCGGTCCCGAGGTGATAAGCCTCGACCTCGCCGACATCCGCCTCACTCCCGCGGGCATCATGGTCTACGGCCCCGACGACCGCTACGAGATCGACCTCACCAGCGACCGCGATGGCCGCGACGGCATCATCGCGCAGGTCTACAACGGCATCGCCCACAGCCGGCCCCCAACCCCCGACGGCCGGTGGGGCATGGCCACCCTGGAGGTGCTGCTCGCCGTCAACCAGTCGGGCGCAGAGCACCGCGAGGTGCTCCTCTCCCACCAGGTTCCCTCCAAGGACTGATCCCGCTCCCCCGGAGCGGCGGCCACCCCCGCAAGAAAGCGAAGAGCGGCTGCTCATGAGCAGCCGCTCTTCCTATTCGCTCTTCAGCGCCGCCGTGCGCTCGCCCGGCGACCCGGCCCATCGCTCAGGCGGCCTACTGCCACCTGGCGAAGCACCACCCGCCGCCCGTGCCCGCCGGTGAACGGTACACCGGCACGTACTCCAGCAGCTCCATCTCCAGGTGCTCCACCGTCGCCGATGCCGCAATCCAGTTCTGTATCTCAGACGCCGCCGAGTTCAGCTGCCGCCGCGGCAGCGACCCCAACAACGCTCCGTCCCGCTCCCGCATCCCCTTCAGCGCCAGCTGGTCCACCTCCTCGTCCACCACAAAGTGGCTCAGCCCCCCGGATCCCACCACGCACACCCGCTTGTCGCTGTCCCAGGACTTCACCGCCTCGCCGATCGCCTTCCCCAGCGCGTACGACCGCCGCGGCGTCGGCTGGTTCGGCGGGTAGCACGTGTTCTGGAACACCGGCACTATCGGCACCGTCTTCCCGTTCATGATCCGCCGCACGATGAACGCGAACCCGTGCGGCAGCCCCTGCCGCCGCGGCTGCGTCGTCCGCGTGAAGACCGGCTCATGCCCGTTCCCTTCCCTCTGGTACCAGCGCGACACGTCCCCGCCGTACTGCTCCTTCACCTCGCAGAAGTGCGCCACGTCGAACCCGCCGTCTATCAGCGACTCTATGAGGTGCAGCCCCAGCGCCGAGTCCACCGGCACGTCCATCTCCACGTCCCCGTAGCCCCACATCGAGTGCCGGTACGGTGACGTGGACCCCTCCGGCATCCGGTTCGGGATGATTGGTACGCTGTTGCCCCAATATATGGCGAAGGACGGCATCACGTGGTCGAAGAACCACTCGTCCTGGTCGTCGCTGATGATGACCACCACGTCCGGGTTGGCGTCCGCCATCGTCTGCTCCAGCGTCGCGATGGCCTTCTGGCACGCCTCGTACTGCCCGTCGAAGCGCTCCTGCGTCAGCAGCCCGGCAATCTTCGGGTCCGCCTTCGCCAGCACCTCCTCGTACGTCGCCGAATACCCGGTGCTCGGGTCCACGATGTCCGTGTTTCTCTTGTCGCCCTCCTGCGGCAGCGACCACATGTCCGGCGCCAAGCTCAGCATCGGGCTGTGGGATGTCCCGATTCCCAGCACTATCTCGGCCATTCTCTCCTCCTCTGCTGGCGCCTTCGGCGCCCTCTTGATGTTGACGTAGCCTTCCCCCTACCGTCGTTCCCACCCCCCTCGCCGTCGTTCCCGCGAAAGCGGGAACCCAGGGGCGGGGTTCCACGCCGGAACGAACCGCCTCACATTCACGCCCTCCACGACCCCGCAACCCTCCCCTACATGGCCGTCGCGCCAGCGACCTGCCGCCCAGTGTAGCGCAGTTTAGCTGCCGGCGCCAACGGAAAGGTGCGAAAACACCTTGCGCGCATTCCCCTCGAAGAGCTTCTGCTTGTCTTCGCCGGTGAGCCACTCGATCTCGTCCACGTATCGCTTCGTGTCGTCAAACGACTTCCCGGTGTCCGGATCGATGGCGTTGGCCGCCCCCACAAGCTCGGAGGCAAACAGCACGTTGTCGACCCCCACCGCCCGGATCAGCGTCTCCACCGCCTCCTTGCTGTAGATCGCCGTGTCGTAATACAGCTTGTGCATCGCATCCTCGAAGGGGCCCAGCCGCTCTCTGATGAACTGCGCCCGGTACCTCGCTATCTGGTACGGCATCGCGCCGCCCCCGTGGGGGACGATGAGCTTCAGCGTCGGAAAGTCCTCGAACACCCGCGACGTCAGTATCTGCACCACGGAGGCCGTGTCCCCGTTTATGTAGTAGGTGCCCGTCGAGTGCAGCGCCGGGTTGATGGACGAGCTCACATGCACCATCGCCGGCACGTCCAGCTCCACCAGCTTCTCGTACAGCGGGTACCACCACTCGTCCCCCAGCGACGGCGATACACCCATGCCGCCGCTCGGGTCCGGGTTCAGGTTGCATCCCACGAAGCCGAACTCCGTAACGCACCGCTCCAGCTCCTCGATGCAGTTCCTGGGATTGACCCCCGGCGACTGCGGTAGCTGGCACACGCCCGTGAGCCTGTCAGGGTAGAGCTGGCACGCCCGGTGGATCAGCTCATTGCACGTCTCCGTCCAGTACCGGCTCACCAGCTCCGTCCCGAAGTGGTGCCCCATCGATCCCGCCGTGGGCGAAAACAGCAGATGGTCCGTGCCCCGCTCCGCTATCAGCTTGAGCTGATTGTTCTCCAGGGCGGTCTGGATCTGCTCATCGGCGATGCCCGGGTTTCCCTTGGCTGGCCGGCCCAATCCGGAGATCTGCCGCCCGCGGTAGGCCTGCAGCGGCGTCGGCGCCGTCGTGAAGTGCGAGTGTACGTCGATAATCATCGTTGCCTCTCTGGCGCAGTCTGGGCTGAATTCTGTTCACACGGCGCCTCGCCCAGGCGCGGCGAAGCCGATGCCTGCCGGCGCGTGCGTTGCCCTGCGCACTGCCCGTATGGTACGACAGAGACCGGGCTTGTCAATCCTGCCTTCACCGCCGCCGTCGCCGTACCGTAGAGGCGCCCCTCGTGGGCGCCAGCCCTGTCCCCTACTCTCCAAGCGGCCGCAGCGCGATGTGCCAGTAGTGGAGGTACTCCGTGTGCGGCGCTCCGTCCAGGCACAGCAGCATCGCCGCGTCCTTGAGATGGTCCCCGCACACCAGGCGGTGTCCGCCGCCGTCCTCCTCGTCGCAGAGTATCCAGGCCTCGTACTCCGCGCGCTGGGCGCAAAACACACAGTTCATCACACCCGCCCTCTCTGAAGTGGGCCGCCCCGGCTCCGCGCTCCATGAGAACAGCCCCCCCGTGAAGAGTCAAGCGTCCCCGTCCGCTGCGGGCAATCCAAAGCGCCAGTGACCCCGCGACCACCGCACCGCATGCCGTCGCGCCATCGATCCACCGCAGCGACATCGCGACCCCCCCACTGCCCGTCGCGGCAGCGACCCAGCCTCTAGGCAGTCCTGCAGCCCCATGATAGGATGCCCTGGCGCTCAGCCGCGGCGATCGGGGGACCACCATGCCCGGACCACTGGAAGGCCTCACCGTCCTGGACCTCACCTGGGTCCTCTCCGGCCCCTACTGCACCATGGTCCTCGCCGACCAGGGCGCCCAGGTCATCAAGGTCGAGCGCCCGGAGCTGGGCGACGCCTCCCGGGGCACCGGTCCCTTCGTCTCCCCCAACGGCCCCGTCCGCAGCCAGGCCGAAGGCATCAGCGCCTACTTCATGAGCATCAACCGCAACAAGCAGAGCATCACCCTCAACCTGGCCGTCCCACGCGGCCAGGAGCTCTTCCGCGACCTCGTCCGGCACGCCGACGTCGTCGTCGAAAACTACACCCCCGGCACCATGGCCAAGTGGGGCCTCGACTACGCGAGTCTCCAGGACGTCAACCCCCGACTCATCTACTGCGCCATCTCCGGCTTCGGGCAGACCGGCCCCTACGCCCAGCGCCCCGCCCTCGATATCATCGTCCAGGCCATGGGCGGCATCATGAGCATCACCGGCGAGCCCGGCCGCGGCCCCATGCGCGTCGGCGCCTCCGTCGGCGACATCATCGCCGGGCTCTTCGCCGCCGTCGGCATCTGCGCCGCCCTCCATGAGCGCGAGCGCTCCGGACGCGGCCAGATGCTGGACCTCAGCATGCTCGACTGCCAGGTTGCCACCCTAGAAAACGCCTTCGCCCGCTTCTTCGCCACCGGCGAGGTCCCCGGGCCCATCGGGACCCGCCACCCTTCCGCCACCCCCTTCCAGGCCTTCCCCACCAGCGACGGCTGGATCGTCGTCGCCATCTTCGGCGGCAACCCCGCACACTGGGCCCTCTTCTGCTCCGCCATCGATCGCCCCGACTTCATCGACGACGAGCGCTTCCAGACCGCCTGGGACCGCACCCTCCATATCGACGTCCTCGAGCCCGCCATCAGCGAGGCCATGCGCCGCAAGACCACCGCCGAGTGGGAGGACGAGCTGATCGCCCTCGGCGTTCCCGCCGGCCCCGTCAAGAACGTGGCCCAGGTTGCGGAGGACCCCCAGGTGCAGGCGCGTCAGATGCTCACCGCCATCCCGGACTCGCGCCTCGGCACGTGGAAGCACGTCGGCACGCCCCTCCGCCTTTCCCGCACCCCGGGCGGCGTCGTCTCGGAGCCCCCGGACCTTGGCGTCCACACAACCGGCGTCCTGATGCGGCTCCTGGGCATGGACGAGGCCGAGGTTGACGCCCTGCGCCAGGACGGCGTTCTCTAGCGGACCCCCGCGCTGCACCGCAAATCCAAGACCGCGCAGGAGTGACCACCATGGGTGAGCTGGACGGCAAGGCCGCCATCATCACTGGAGCCGGCAGGCTGAGGGGCATCGGCCGCGCCACCGCCGTCGCCCTGGCCACCATGGGGTGCAACGTCACCGTCACTGGCACCGGGCGTGACCCAAGCACCTTCCCCGACGACGAGCAGCGCGCCGGTTGGCGGGACATCCACAGCGTCGCCGAGCTCGTCGAGGCCCAGGGCAGGAGTGCCCTGCCCCTCGTCGTCGACGTCACCGACAGCGCGCAGGTCCAGGACATGGTCGACCGGACCCTCCAGGCCTTTGGCCGCGTCGACATCCTCGTCAACAACGCCGCCTATCCCCGCGGTCCGGACCGCGTCCCCGTCGTCGACCTGGACGAGCAGATCTTCCGCTACGTCATGGATATCAAGGTCGTCGGCACCTTCCTCTGCACCCGCGCCGCCGCCCCCGCCATGATCCGCCAGGGCGAAGGCGGCCGCATCGTCAACCTCTCCTCCACCGCCGGCAAGCGCGGCCCCGCCAACACCGCCGCCTATGCCGCCGCCAACGGCGCCGTCCAGCTCTTCACCCAGTCGTCTGCACAGGAGCTCGCGCCCTACGGCATCACCGTCAACGCCGTCTGCCCCGGCGCCACCGACACCGCCCGCATGGACGTCCTCGGCCGCGGCGATACGTGGGCCGCCATCGAGCGCGGCATCCCCCTCGGCCGCGCTGCCACCGACGAGGAGGTCGCCCAGTTCATCGCCATCCTCTGCACAGACGCCTGCTTCCAGATCACCGGCCAGGCCCTCAACTTCAACGGCGGCACCGTCATGGAGCACTGATGCGCCCAGGGGCCGATGGTCCTCCCCCCGCCCTCGTGAAGCGCCCGCGATACGGCTATAATGGAGTTGCTTCACGCCAACTCCCATCGAATACAGGAAGGAAGCCGTGCCTCCTCGCCAAGAGCTAGGTCGAGCTATCAAGGTCGAAGCCGGCGCCCTCGGTCCCCCCGGCCAGCGGCGCTTCTACCTCTACGCCGAGGCTGAGGGCGGGACCGCCACCCTCTGGCTGGAGAAGGAGCAGCTCTTCAACCTCGCCATGACCGCCCAACGTGTCCTGGCGGCCCTCACGCAGCGCCAGGAATCCCCGCCCCCGCCACCCGCGGAAGACCTCGGAGCGCTCACCCTCGATTTCAGAGTCGCCCGCCTCTTCCTATCCCAAGAAGCCGAGGGCGGTCTCTTCCTCCTCGGCGCCCACGAGATCGCGGAGGAGCCCCCCGCCGACTCGCCCACCGCAACCATTGAGACCACTGCGGACCAGCTCAAGGTGTTCTCAGACCAGGCCCTCGAGGTGTGCGCCGCAGGTCGGCCCCCCTGCCCCCTCTGCGCCGCCCCAATGGACCCCGCAGGCCACGTCTGCGTCCGAAGCAACGGCCACTACGCCCGCGATACGCGCTAACACGCCCGAACGCGGCGTGCGCCTCCGGTCCCCGCCGCCCGACCTCGCCGTAGGTGCGTCCCTTGTAGGAGCCCGACTCTGCCGTACCTGCCCGAAACCATTGACAATCCGGCTTGTCATGGCTAATGTCATCCTAAGCTTGCAGCTCATGCACGGGAAGAGGTTGTAGATATGGCTGAGGCATACTGCTTCAAGTGCCGCGAAAAGCGCGAGATCCAGAATCCCGCCCAGGTCACCCTGAAGAACGGCCGCCCCGCCACCCAGGGCGTCTGCCCCACCTGCGGGACCAAGGTCTTCCGCATCGGCAAGAGCTAGACCGCTTCCCTTCGTCCCTGGCCGGCCCTATGACGCAGCCCGGATGGGCAGCTTCCCCGCCACGCCCAAGCGGCTGATCAGGCCCTCCGGGTTTGCCCGCAGGACGATCGCCGCCTCTGCCAGCCCCAGCCCGGCGCCCCGCGCTATCTTCTCCGCCAGCGACTCTGTCAGAAGGTCCTCCGGCGCGTGCGCGTCCGAGTCCACCACCATGCGCGCCCCTACCGCCCTCCCGAGACTCGCCACGTGCCCGTTCGTCAGCGAGTGCCCTCGCCGCGCCGACAGCTCCAGCATCGTCCCACCCTCCGCCGCCAGCCGCGCCTCCTCTTCGCTTAGAAGACCCGGGTGCGCCAGCACGTCCACCTCCGGGCTCTCCAGCGCCGCCCGGTTGGTCCCCTCCGCCACCGGCTCCACGATGCTCTCCCCGTGGCAAATCACAATCTGGGCCCCCAGGGACCGCGCTCGCATTGCTGCCTCGTGGATCTTCGCCGGCGGCACGTGCGTCAGTTCCACCCCTGGAATGGCCAGGATCCCCATCTCCTCGGTCGCCATCTCGCACTCGCGCACCAGGATCTCGAGCACCCGCTCCTGGTCCCACAGCCCCACGTGGTCCGTCACGGCAATGGCGGTGTACCCCTTGACGCAGGCCCGCTGGATGAGCTCCACCGGCGACAGGACGCCGTCGCTCAGGAACGTGTGCGTGTGAAAATCGTACAGCATCGGCCTCTCCTCTCAGTGTGCCGGTTCAAGCCTACCACAGGAGGCTGGCTCTCACCCACGCCTGGGGCTTTGCCCGCGGCCCAGACCGGCGTATAGTAACCACGCAACGCCGATTCCGTCCCCTGGAGTCACATGGCCACCCGCCGCTTCTTCACCTTGGACCAGGCCCTTGAGCTCCTCCCCTGGCTGCGAAGCCAGTTCGCCGCCATTGCCGACTCCTCGGAGCGCCTCGCCGAGCTGCAACAGCAGATCGACGACCTCGCGCACCACCGCCAACGCAACGGCCACTCCAACCTCGGCAGCATCATGCACCAGAAGCGCCAGGAGGCACGCCAGATCACCGGCGACGTCCAGGCCGTCCTGACGACTATCGAGCGCCGCGGCATCCTCGTTCGCGACGTCAACCGCGGCCTCGTCGACTTCCCCGCCCGCCGTGAAGACGGCCAGGAGATCCACCTCTGCTGGCTCAAGAACGAGGACACCGTCGGCTTCTGGCACCTCCCCAACGCCGGCTTCGCCAGCCGCCAACCCATCTAGCCTGCAGCCCGCGCCGCCGCCGCCGACGGCAACCAGGAAAGAGAGGAGCACCCATGACCGCCCCAACACAGGATCAGGGATACGCGCGCCCCGAGCTCTTGGTCGACACCGACTGGCTCCAGCAGCACCTCGACGACCCGAAGGTCCGCGTCATCGACTGCGACCCCATCGACGCATACCGCAGGGCCCACGTCCAGGGCGCCGTCGGACTACCCGTCCACCAGTTCCTCAAGGACTCCGCCGACTCCATCCACGTCATGCCCCCGGACCAGTTCGCCGCCCTCATGGGAAGGCTCGGCGTCGAAAACGACACCACCGTCGTCACCTACGACGCCGCCGGCAGCCTCCACGCCGCCCGCGTCTGGTGGGTCCTCAGCTACTACGGCCATCCCAACGTCCGGGTGCTCAACGGCGGCTGGCAAAAGTGGTTCGCAGAGGGCCGCCCCGCAAGCCTCCAGCCCGCCGCTGTTGCCCAGACCAGCTACACCCCCGCGGCCAACCCGGACCTTCTCTGCACCCTGGACTACGCTAAGTCCTGTGTTGAACGAGAAGGCGTCGCCCTTCTCGACGTTCGCTCCGACGGCGAATGGACCGGCGAGAACGCCCGCGGCAACGCACACAGCGGCCACGTCCCCGGCGCCGTGCACCTGGAGTGGCTCAACTTCATGACCAGGGACGAACCCCGCGTATTCAAGCCCGCCAGCGAGCTCCGCGCCATGCTCGCCGAGGTGGGCGTCACCCCCGAACAAGAGGTCGTCACCTACTGACAGGGAGGCATCCGTGCGGCGCACGGCGTGTTTACCCTCAGCCTCCTCGGCTACGACCGCGTTCGCAACTACGACGGCTCCATGGGCGAGTGGGCCAACCGCGACGACACCCCACTGGTGAAGTGACCCGCCCCCAGCGGCTCATGGTGAGGCGCTCGGACCTAATGTGCGGGGAGCTGGCTCTGGCCGTGGTATATCGAACTACTACCTGCGCGACCCGGAGTCGCCGCAAGAGTTGGCCTGGGTCGAGTCGGCTTCACTCGCCGCGCTGGCCGCGTACCCCTGGGACCCCGAGCCAGAGCAGTGAGACGGGGCGAGATCCCGTGGGCCGACCTGCCCCGGCCCACGGGAAGGCGACCCGTAGTGTTGCTGTCTCGTGACCAGGCCTACGCCGTTCGGGAGTTCGTCATCGTCTCTCCGCGTACATCGCGCCGTGGAGGCCTGATAACCGAGGTTGAGCTAGGGCCTCAGGACGGACTGGCTAGACCCTCAGTCGTGAACCTTGACGTCATGAACACCGTGTCCAAGCAACAGCTTCAGGAGCGGATTGTCGAGCTGAGTCCGGGGAAGCTCCGGTCCGTCGAGGCCGCGATCCATTTCGCCTTGGGCCTGGAAACCTAACACGCCCCAGGCCCGGTCCCCACAAAGCCGTCGCCCCCCCTCCCCGCCTCAGCGCGCGGCGACCTCCGTGAGGCGACCCGTCGCGCAGTCGTAGATGAAGCCGCGCACCTGCTCCTTGTAGCGAATGAAGGGGCTGGCGAGGATGCGGGACATCGACTGCCGTACGTCCCGCTCCAGCTCCCCGAACGCCTCCAGCGCGAACGGCGGCCGAAGCCCCGTCTCCGCTTCGATCTCGTCCTTCACCTCATCGTCGCGGAACGTCATCATGCCGCAGTCCGTGTGGTGTATGAGCAGCACCTCGCGGGTGCCCAGCAGCCGTTGCGAGATCACCAACGATCGGATCGCGTCGTCGGTGACGATGCCACCCGCATTACGGATCACGTGCGCGTCGCCCGCTTCCAGGCCCAGGATCTCGTGCACCTTCAGACGCGCGTCCATGCACGCGACCACCGCCAGCTTCTGCGCCGGTTGGGGCGGTAGGCCGCCCCCGTCGAAGCCCTCGGCGTACCGGGCGTTCCTGTTGATGCCGTCGTCTATTGCTGTCACCCGATGCTCCCTGCGCGAGACCCGCGCATTACTCCCTTGTCCCACCCTTGCCGCATTCTACCTTGGGGCCCCCATCCCAACCGGCGCCTCCACCCGCGCCCACGAAGCCGTCGCGCCAGCGACCCACCCCGCTCGCGTGCAGCAGGTTCGCCGTCGCCACGAGCTTCGCCTTTCTCTACCCTACCTTCGCTCCCTCAACCCCCACACAGCCGTCGCGCTAGCGACTCGCGCCGGCGACCCACCGCGCAGACATCCGCCAGCGGGCACGCGTCGCAGCGAGGCTTCCGCTTCAGGCACACGTCCTTGCCCAGCGCCACCAGCAGCGCGTGGTACTCGTTGAACAACGGCGCATCCGCCGCCAGCGACCCCATGAACAGCCCCCGCCAGGCCTCGTACGAGTGCTCCCGCCGACTTCCTGCACCGGGGCCCCGCGCCTCGCCGCCGACATCCTGCGGCGGCGTCACCCCCAACCGGTCGAAGATCCGCCGCGTGTATGCGTCCACCACAAAGCTCGGCTTCCTGGCCGCATACAGCACCATGTCGTCCGCCGTCTCCTCCCCGACGCCGTGGATGCCCAACAGCTCCTCCCGCAGCTCCTCAAGGGGCCGGGCCAGCAGCCGGTGTATGTCGCCGTCGTACCACCGGCACACGTGCGCCGAGAATGCCTTCAGCTTCCGGGCCTTGGCGTTGAAGTAGCCCGACGAGCGCACCAGCTCCGCCACCTCCGCCTCCGCCATGCCGTCCAGCGCCCGCGGCGACAGCGCTCCCGACTCCTTCAGACGGGTCAGCGCCTTCGCCGCGTTGGTCCACGCCGCCGACTGCGTCAGAATGGCCCCCGCGCACACCTCGAAGGCCCCTCCTTCCCCCGGCCACCACCCCTGCGGCCCAAAGGCGGCCAGCAGCCGGCGGTACACCTCCATCAGGAAGGCGCTCCGCTCCTGCTTCCGCACCGTTCGCGCCGGCATCCTATCCCTCACCTACCCGACCTGCCGACCGAGCCCGCCCCCTTCCGATGCGGTCACCCGCCGGCGGCCAGGTCCTCCGTCAGCCGCACCAGCGACCGCACCGGGATCCCGCTGGCGCCCTTCACGAGCACGCCGTTGTCCCTGTCCGCCATGTACACCCCGGCGATGTCCAGGTGCACCCACGGCGTCCCATCCGCGAACTCCCCCACAAAGTGCGCCGCCGTTATCGCGCCCGCCCCGGACCCGCCCGTGTTCTTGATGTCCGCCACGTTGCTCTTGTACAGCTCCTTGTACTCCTCGTCCATGGGAAGCTGCCACATCTTCTCGCCCGCAGCATCGCCCGCCCGCAGCATCCGGTCCGCCAGACCCTGGTCGTTGGCGAAGACCCCAATGCGCACGTTCCCCAGCGCCGTCCTGACCGCCCCCGTGAGCGTGGCGATGTCCACCAGCCGCTTTACCCCCCTGCCCCGGGCGTAGCAGATGGCGTCCGCCAGCGTCAGTCGGCCCTCGGCGTCCGTGTTGTCCACCTCGATGGTCTTGCCGTTCATCGCCCTGAGCACGTCCCCCGGCTTCGTCGCCGTGCCGCTCGGCATGTTCTCCGTCGCCGCCACGATCGCCGTCACGTTGATCTTCGGCTTCAGCTGCGCTATCGCCTGTATCGCCGCGATCACCGAAGCCCCCCCCGTCATGTCGCCCTTCATGTTCCCCATCCCCGAGGCCGGCTTCAACGATATCCCCCCGGAATCGAACGTGATCCCCTTGCCGATGAGCCCCAGGTTGTTCTCTGGGTCCGCCTCGTCCCCCGCGTACTCCAGCACGATGAACTTGGGGGGCTCGTTGCTCCCCCTGGCCACACCCAGGAAGGCCCCCATGCCCTGCTCTGCGCACTCGGACTCCTCCAGGACCGTCAGCTTCAGGTCATGCGCCCGGGCCACCTCCCCCGCCGTCTCGGCCAGCCGTGTCGGCGTCATCCCGTTCGCCGGTGTGTTCACCATGTCCCGCGCCAGGGCTGCCGCCTCCGCCAGGATGCGCCCCCGCTCCACCCCCTCTTGCAGCGCGGGGACCTTGTCCTCCTCGCGCTCCACCACCAGCAGCTCCTCCAGCTTGGACCCGTTCGCATCGGGCTTGCCCTTGTACTGCTGAAAACGGTAGAGCCCCAGCAGCGCCCCCTCCGCCAGCGCTTGGGCCGCCGCCCGCGGCTCCAACCCCCCGATGCCCGCGCCGTGCACGATGGTCGCCGCGCGCTTCACCCCCAGGCCCCGCAGGTAGCGGGACGATTCCGCGCTGACCCGACGCACCGTGTCCAGCGTGAACTTGTCCCGCTTGCCCAGCCCCGTCACCAGCACCCGCTTGGGCCGCATCTTCCCCAGCGTGTGGATGAGCGTCGACGCGCCCGTCTTCCCCTTGAGCTCCCCGTCGGCGATGAGCGCCGAGATGGCGCCGTCCAGCGCCCGGTCCACGGCCCCCGTCGCGCCGCCGGGCTCCTTCACGCCCTCGAAGAGGTTGACGACCACAGCGTCCACCTCCAGCGCGGTGATGTCGCCCGAAATAGCTCTGATCTCCATGAGTCCTCCATTCGCCTAGAGCCGCCCGCGAGTCTGCCCCGGCGGCAAGATGCCTCCCAGTGTACAGCACGAGCCTGCGCGCGGCCCCCGCCCCGCCCCGCCGGCCCTACCCCTGCCTCCTATCCACACCCACAATGCCGTCGCGCAGCGACTCGGCGGCCCCGCCCCGCACCCACCCCTCCAGCTCCTCCGCCACACGACGCACCGCGGGCTCGATGTCCACCGCCGTGTTCACCGCGTAGTGCTCGTGGAGGATCGGCTCGAAGGTCTTGCGCATCCTCGCGTACACTGCCCAGTCCGCCTCGGAGTTCCCGCCGCTCCCAGGCTTGCCCCGGCCCGCGAGCCGCTGCCGCACCACCTGCTCGGAAGCATGGACGTGCACCACCAGCAGCTTCGCGCCCGCATCCCCGGCTATTCTGGAGAGCTGCCCGCGATGCCTCTCCGTCAGGTTCGTGGCGTCCAGCACCACGACGACCCCTCGCGCAAGCAGCTGCGCGATCAGTCGATGGATGGCCGCGAACAGGCGCGCGCTCTCCCTCGCCGAGTACGTACGCTTGCGAAAGAGGACTCGGCGCAGCGCATCAGACTCCACAACCACCAGCGGAAGCCGCTCCGCCAGGCGGCGTGCAAACGTGGACTTGCCCGTACCCGGCAGTCCTGCCAGCGCCACCAACGCCGGCCGCGCCGCCGGACTCGGGAGGGGCCCCACCGCGGCCAGAAGACGGGCCGCGTCCCTGAAGGCCTCATCGCCTTCCCGTGCCGCCGCATCCGTACCGCCTGTCACCAGGTCCTCACGGGAGGCTGCTAGGGCAGCCAGGGCACAAACTTCCGCCACTCGTCCCGCGTCTGGCGTTGGTGGAACAGCACGTACGGGTTTGCTCTGGGCGCCCGAGGCTCCTTCAGCAGCCGCATTTGCGCCTCCTTGGGCGTGCGGCCCGCCTTGCGGTGGTTGCACGCCATACACGCCGTCACCATGTTTTCCCAGCTATGTACGCCCCCCCGGGACCGGGGCATCACGTGGTCCAGCGTCAGCGCGGGGGCCCCCTTGCCACAGTACTGGCACGTATAGCTGTCGCGCAGGAACACCTCGCGGCGGCTCAGGCGTTGGCGCAGAAATGGCCGGCGCACCAGGTACTCCAGCCGGATGACAGACGGTATGGGGAAAACCTGCGACGGAGTCCGCAGCTCGCCTCGGCCGTTCTCCAGCAAGGACGCCTTCCCGCGTCCCAGCAGCGAAACCGCGCGGCGCACGCTGCAAATGTTCAGCGGCTCGTAGTTCTGGTTCAGCAGCAGGACCGTGGAGCCCAGAGCGGCCGATGCCATGTGGCCACTACTCCTCCCTCCCTAGCTTCAGCCGGAATAATACCAGGTAGGCATCCGTTTGCCTACGAGGGCGCCTGCGCTACCTTGGCCGCCTTGAATAACGCGGTCCGCTCCGCCCGCTGAAACTCCACCTGCACTTCCCCCTCCGCCATCAGCCGGACCCCATCCTCGGCTTGGAACTGCCTGCTCAGCGCCCGCATTGTCGCCTCATCCAGCCCCAGCACCTTGAGCGGCAGCTCCAGGCGCGTCTCGCTCCGCGCCCCGAGACGCTGCTCCGCCGCAGCCGTAGTCCGCCCAAGGAACGTCGAGTCACTATCCCGTTCCCAGTCAATCTGGTACACCGTGCCGCGTATGAAGCCCCCAAACGCGTTCGGATTGTCGACGACGATGTGAATGTCCACTCGGGTTGGAGCCGATGCCCGTCCACCCGCAATGACGACCTTCTCCACCGCCACCGTCGGCTGCTCCACGTCCTCCCCCCTGACCACGGAGGCGAGGACGTCCTCGAACCGCTCCGGAAGCACGTTGAGGACAGACGGCGCCGCCTTCGCCAGGAAGGACGCCACTCCAGAGTTGTCGATGGTGCGGCCTATGGACTCGGAGGGAAGGGCGCTCGCAGCCACAAGCAGCACCGCCGCGGCCATCGTGCTCCCCACTGCGCCAAGCGCCGCGCCTCCCCCATTGTCCACGGAAGGAAGGGGGAACGGTCCGACGACGCGCCGCAGCGCGCTGCTCAGCAGGGACGCAACCACCAACGCAAGGCCGAACACGATGACGAAGCCCAGGACGCTGGCCCCGTCCGGGTTGTCTGTCAGGTCCAGCCGCTCGCCCAACCCCTCGCCCAACTGCCCGCCCAACCAAAGGCCCACCATGGCGCCCGCCACGGCCAGCGCCATGCGGATGATCCCCAACCGCCATCCCGCCAGCGCCGACAGGCCGATGATCACCAGTATGGCGAAGTCTAACCAGCTCATCCATCCAGCCCAGCAAACACGTCTAAGACAGCTGCGTCCCCCTCCGCCTCCCCCGCACCACGCTCAGGCCGGTGCGACCCAGGTGGCCGCTCATGGCGCCCTTCGGCTCAGGGTGAGTGAGGAGCGATGCCGCTGCCCCGCTGACCCCCTGCAACAGGCTCAGGGCGAGCACACCCCGCCGCCCACGGCCGGCGTCATGGCTGGTCCTGAAACTCCGGCCTCCCCAGCTGCGGCCACCCGGCGGGCCCGCTGGCCTTCTCCAGACGCTCTGCAAGCGACGCAGACTCGTCCCAGAAGCGGGAGTCGAACCGCCGGCCGTTGACCCCGTCCGATTCCTCCGACGCCAGCCAGACGGCCGGCGCCTGCATGATCTCCGGCTCCAGCCGCATCCCTTCCGTCGGCCTCCCCGGGTTCCGCGCGTTGAAGTTCGTATTGGTCCCGCCGCCCGGCACCAGAACGTTGGCCGTCACGCCTGTCCCTTCAAGGTCCCGCGCCATGGCCGCCACGAACGCCTCGTGGCTGGCCTTGGACGGCCCGTACGGCACGTTGCGCAGCATCGTATCCAGGCTCGTCGTCACCCCTATGATGCGGCCCCACCCCTGCTCCATCATGTGGCCGACCACCGCCCGCGCCATCAGGAACGGGCCGCTCACGTTCACCGTGATCACCCGCGTCCACGCCGCGATCGAGACATCCCAGAATCGCGTCGGGTTCCCCTGCCCCTCCGGGACCAGCCCCGCGGCCGACGGGTTCGTCCCCGCGTTGTTGACCAGAATGTGCAGATCGCCGAGCTCGGCGATCGTCTGCTTCACCGCAGCCTCGACAGCCTCGGCGTCCGTCACGTCCGCCAGGATGGGCGCCGCGCAATCGTCGCCGCCGATCTCCCGCACCTCGTTCACGCTCTCGTCCAGCCACTCCCGGTTGATGTCCATCATCGCCACCCTCGCCCCCGCCCGCACCAGGGCCACCGTGATGGCGTGGCCAATCCCAATGGGGCTCCCCGCGCCCGTCACGATGGCAACCTTCCCCTCAAGCAGTTGGCCAGCCATGTCTACCCTCCTTCGGTGGATGTGGGACCCCTTCGCACCGCCTGCGGCGGGGTCCAATGCCCGGGCTCTCCTGGACTGAGGCGTCTGCCGCGTCGCTCCCGCAGCCTCCGGCGTCAGACCTGGGGCGACCCACTCTTACGTCTACTCCCGGCCTTTCCCGTCCCACCGCCCCGGACCCGCCCTGCGACCCTCGGCGCCCTCTTATCGTCCAGCGCCGCCGCGCCTTCCCCGGGCCCCTCCTGGTCTTCGCCCCCGCTCTTCGAGCCGTTGGCCGACACCAGCGCGGCAGTCAGCACCTCCTCCACGCTCTCCATGGGCAGGAACTGGATGTCTCGCCGCACCTTCTGAGGCAGCTCCGTCAGGTCCTTGACGTTCCGCTTGGGCAGCAGAAAGGTCGTGATCCCCGCCCGGTGCGCCGCCAGGGCCTTCTCCTTGATGCCCCCCACCTCCAGCACCCTGCCCCGGAGCGTCACCTCGCCGGTCATGGCCACGTTCTTGCGCACCGCCTTCCCGGACAGCGCCGACACCAGCGCCGTGGCTATGGTCACCCCCGCGGAGGGCCCGTCCTTCGGCACCGCCCCCGCCGGTACGTGGATGTGTACGTCCTGCTCGTTGAATACGGCGGCGCTCACGTCGTGGTCCCCCTGGTGTGACCGTGCATAGCTCAACGCCGCCTGCGCCGACTCCTTCATCACCTCACCCAGCGAGCCTGTCAGCGTCAGGTTCCCCTTCCCCTTCATCAGCGTGACCTCCACCGAGAGTACATCGCCCCCGGCCTCGGTCCGCGCCACCCCCGTCGCCACCCCCACCTCGTCCTGCTCGCCGGCCATCCCCCACGTGTACCGGGCGGGTCCCAGGTACTTGGGCAACCCGGCAGCCCCCACCCGCCGCGGCGGCTGTCGCTCCTCCACGACGACCTTCGCTATCTTCCGGAACACGCTCCCAATCTCCCGCTCCAGGTTCCGCACCCCCGCCTCCCGCGTGTACTCCCGCACAATGCGCCGCACCGCTTCCGGCCCTATGACCACCTCTTTCCCGGCCAGCCCGTTCTGCTCCACCTGCTTCGGGATCAGGAATCGGCTGGCGATGC
Organism: Dehalococcoidia bacterium; assembly: GCA_965247615.1. Classification (GTDB taxonomy): domain Bacteria; phylum Chloroflexota; class Dehalococcoidia; order Lucifugimonadales; family UBA1127. The sequence continues at coordinate 828,635 of OZ252022.1, forward strand.
TCATCTTCTCCTCCTCCGTGTACCCGGGCAGCTCGATGACCTCCAACCGGTCTCGCAGCGCCGGCAGCACCGGGTCCAGCACGTTGGCCGTCGCTATGAACAGCACCCGCGAAAGGTTGTACGGCACCTCCAGGTAGTGGTCGCTAAACGAGTGGTTCTGCTCCGGGTCCAGCACCTCCAACAGCGCCGACGACGGGTCCCCCCGGAAGTCGATGCCAACCTTGTCCAGCTCATCCAGCATGAACACCGGGTTGATCGTCCCCGCCAACCGCATCGTCTGGATCACCCGCCCCGGCAGCGCGCCCACGTACGTGCGCCGGTGCCCCCGGATCTCCGCCTCGTCCCTCGTCCCGCCCAGGCTCACGCGCACAAACTTGCGGCCCAGCGCCTTGGCAATGGACATGCCCAGCGACGTCTTCCCCACCCCCGGCGGCCCCACGAAGCAGAGGATGGGGCTCCGCAGCTTCCCCTCCGACAGCTTGCGCACGGCCATGTACTCCAGGATCCGCTCCTTGACCCGCTTCAGCCCGTAGTGGTTCTCGTTCAGCACCCGTCCCGCCACCTTCGTGTCCAGCGTGTCTTCCGTCTCCTGCTGCCAGGGCAGGTTGACCAGCCAGTCCAGGTAGTTGCGCACCACCCCCACCTCGGGCGACACGCTCGGAATCCCCTCGAGCCGCTCCACCTCCTCCAGCGCCTTCTTCTGTACCGCCTCCGGCATGCCCAGGCCCTGGATCTGCTCCCGAAGCTCAGACGTGTCCCGCGACAGCGGGTCCACCTCCCCAAGCTGTCGGCGTATCACACGCATCTGCTCCCGCAGCAGGTGCTCCCGCTGCATCTTCTCGACCTCGTCCTGCACCTCCGTCTGGATCCCCTTCTGGAGCTCCAGGACCTCCACCTCCTTCGCCAGCAGCCGGTGGACGTGATGCAGCCGCTCCAGCGGCGGCAGGATCTCCAGCACCCCCTGCCTCTCCTCCATCGGCAGCTGAAGATAGCCCGTGACCAGGTCTGCCAACCACCCAGGCTCGTCCACGTTCATCGCCATAACGTGGGCCTCTTCCCCCAGCAGCGGCGAGAGCTTGCATCCCTGCCCGAAAAGCGTCACCACCGCTCGCATCAGCGCCGAAACCTCGTCAGAGCTCGCCGGCGGCTCCTCCAGGATGCTCACCTCCGCCTGCGGTATCTGCCCTTCCAGGTTCACGTCGCCTATCCGTATCCGGTTCTCCCCCTCCAGGAGGATGTTCAGGGAGCCATCCGGCATCTTCAACGTCCGCGACACGTTGGCCAGCACGCCCATGTCGTACAGGTCGTCGGCAGCGTACTCCCGCTCCCCGGCGTTCCGCCGCCCCACCACGGCGATGCGGCGGTCGTCCTCCAGCGCCTTGTCCACCGCCCGCATGGATGAGTTGCGGTACACAAGGACCTGCGTGACCTGGTTCGGGAACACCACCATGTCCCGGCGGACCAGCAGTGGCAGCGTCAGCGTCTTCTTGCGCTTGGCGGCGCCTCGGGTCCGTTTGGTGCGTGTGGTCATCTACTCTCCTTTGCTCAAGGCAGCGATCGACAAGCTTGGCAGTCGCAATGTCCCCTCCCCCGCCGAGCGGCCCTGCGCTTCCACGCTCCCGGGCCGCGGGCCCGGACCCCTCCTGAATGCCTGCGAAGGCGCCGATTCTGGGCGGCAGAGACGGGTCTCCCCTAGTGTATCACGGGCCTCGCAATGAACGAGAGTGCTCCCCTACTAGCCGTCGCGCTACCGGTCCCCGCCTCAGAGCGGCGCCCTCGCGTACCGCTCCCCCGAGTCCGGCCACACCGTCACCACCGTCTTGCCTGGGCCGAGCTGATGGGCGATCCGCAGCGCCGCAGCCGTGCTCGCGCCCGACGATACCCCCAGAAACAGCCCCTCCTCCTCGATCAGCTGCCGCGCCACCCGCGCCGCGTCCCGGTCGGTCACCGCAATGACCTCGTCGATGACGCCCCGGTTCAGCGCCGGCGGCAGGAAGTCCGGCCCCAGCCCCGGTATCCCGTGCTCCCCCGCGTGGCCGTGCGTCAGCAGCGGCGAGCCTCGGGGCTCCACCGCGACCACAAGCACCGACGGCAGCGCCTCCCTCAGCGCCTCGCCAACGCCCGTGATCGTGCCCCCGGTCCCGACGCCCGCCACGAAGGCGTCCACCTCGCCGCCCGTCGCCGCCAGAATCTCCCGCGCCGTGGTCTCGCGGTGCACGCGAGCCGTCATGGGGCTCCCGAATTGGTCCAGATGGAACCAGCCGCCGCCCTCTCCCAGGCGGCGCGCCTCCGCGTGCGCGCCCGCCATCCCCGCCGCCGGGTCCGTGAGCCGCACCTCCGCCCCCAGCCGCACCAGCACCCGGCGGCGCTCCACCGGCGCGCTCTCCGGCATCACCGCCACCGCGTGATACCCCAGTGCCGCCGCCAGCATCGCCAGCGAAATGGCCGCGTTCCCCGCGCTGGCCTCCACCACCGCGTCTCCCCGCGCCAATGCCCCCCGCCGCTCGGCGTCCTCCAGGATGGCCCACACGACGCGGTCCTTCACGCTTCCGCTGGGGTTGCGACTCTCCAGCTTGCCTAACACGCGGGCCCCCCGCGGTTGCGTCAAGCGGCGCAGCTCGACCAGCGGTGTGTTGCCGATGAGCCCCGTGATGTCCCTGGCGATGCCGCCCACAACTCGTGCCCCGATGCAAAGGTGCCCCATTCTGGCACGGCCCCCTGAAGGGGTCAACCGGCGCTTCGCCCGGCATCCGCCTGCTGGCCGAACGGCATAGAATGCGCAGAACGCGCAGAATATGCTGAAACGCGATTGACAACGCCGGCAGCCCGCTGTACATTAATACGCAGAACGCGCAGATGCGCGGAACTATCCGGAGTGCGGTTAAACAGGATCCGCCTGCGGGCATGCTATTCTGCTTGATATAAGCATTGCTCTGCTCTGTTTCTCCGCATGCGCCCGCAACGTGTTCACAGCTTCGCAGCGTGGCAACACGCGGAGAGAAGAGCGTGATGAGAATCGGAAAAGCAGACTTTGACGTCAAGCACGTCGGCCATGTGCATGAGGTCGTCTTGAGTGCCGTACCTCACAACGAGGCCGTTACGGAGGCCGAGCTCCTCGATGTCTACGAAAGCGTCGTCGAGGGGGGCAAGCCATCATTTGACCGCGTCATGGAGAACCTGGGGCCATTCCTGACCGCTCGCCACGTCGGCGACCAGACTTTCTTCGTCCGCCGCCAGATGCTCTCCACCGCGGACGTTGCCGTCATGCTGGGTGTCTCCAAGCGCACCGTCCAGTCCTGGTGCCAGCAGGGCAGGCTCCTCGGTCGGCAGGTCGGCGGGCGCCTCCGCTTCGCCGCCGAGGTCGTCGAAGATTGGATGAAGGGCGCCCCGTCCTCAGCCTCCCAAAGGGCCGATAACCCCACTGTGACCCGTGTCTGGGATAACCCGGAAGACGGAGCCTATGATCGACGCTAATCGCGGCGACGTCGTGCTCCTGCAAGTCCAGCTGCATGGACGTGAGAAGACCTCCCTGAGGCCCGCTCTCGTCGTCAGCTCGGAGGCCTATCACCAGGGTCGTGGCGCCGACGTCATCGTGGCCACCATCACTGGCTCCTTCAACAGCCCCCTCCCCGGCGAAACCGTCCTCGAGGCATGGGCCCAAGAAGGACTCCTGACCCCCTCCGTCGTCTCGGGACACCTGCTGTCTGTCGACAGAAGCCGCATCATCGAACGGCTTGGCGCCCTCGACGAATCCGACCTGCGCTCGGTGGAGAGCGGCCTCCGCCTCTCCCTCGCAATCTAGCCCCGCAACCAGCCCGCCGTACGGCAAAGAGACCCAGCCCAAACTTCTGCGCGCAAGAGGGAGAGACATGCGGAACAGTCCATTGCTACTCAGCAGCGGGGTGTTTATGGTATCCGGTTTGATCTTTGTCTCGGGTGTCCTCGCGTATATGCTTTATCTCGCCGGCTCTATGGCCGCATTCGCCGCCTTTGGCCTGCTGTCCGTTGCCCTCCTCAAGGTCGTAGGCGTTCCAATGCCTGCCCTCGTCAAGCCGATGCGGTCCGGACGCCTGGCCCTGGCCGGCGTCGCGCTCGGCGTTATCGCCTCGCTCCTCCTGAACGGAGTCGTTGAATGGTTGCTCAAGACCGTCGGTGTCCTGTCCATCATCACCGGCCTCGGGCTTTTTGCCTTGTGGGCGTTCTACGCCCTCCGCGCCAAGTCGTCCCAGCCGCGCGCCCACGGGTTGCATTCCTAGTCGGGGCCGGCTCGTGGCCCATACGGGCTTGCCGGATCGGCGCCTGCTTGGCGGCAACGGTCTGGAAGGAGGAGCGCGACCCCCTCACCCAACCCCGCCGCTAGCTGAAGGCTCCAGGGACGTTGGCACAGGCCTGCGGCGGGAGGGGCCGCTTACCCTGGGCCCAGCGCAGCCGAAGGTCGTGAGCGGCCGTGGGGCTCCCTCCACGCCTTCCCCCCGGCGTGCGATAATAGCCCTGCTGTCCCCAATCCGCCCTTAACTGGGACCCTGGACCTGAGACGACCCCGTGCTTACTCCCCAAGAGAACGAAAGGCTCGTGCGCACCGGACCCGGGACCCCCATGGGAGACCTCTTCCGTAGGTTCTGGGTCCCCATCCTCCTGGAGCGCGACCTCCCCGGCCCCGACTGCGGCCCTGTCGGCCCCCATATCATGGGCCAGCGCCTCGTCGCCTTCCGCGACTCCCAGGATAGACTCGGCCTCCTCGACGCCCGCTGCCCACACCGGGGCGCCGACCTCACCCAGGGCATCAATGAAGAGGGCGGGCTCCGTTGTCTCCTCTGCGGCTGGAAGTTCGACGTCCTTGGCAACTGCCTCGAAACCCCCTTCGAGCCGCCCGGAAGCACCCTGAAGGACCAGATTCACGTCGATGCCTACCCCCTGCGAGAGTGGGCCGGCGTGTACTGGGCCTACGTCGGTCCCTCCACCCAGAGCCCCGCCTGGCCCGAGTTCGAGTGGGGCCGTCTGCCCGCCGACCACCGCTACGTCTCCCGCTACCTCGTGGAGTGCAACTACATGCAGGCCGTCGAGGGCAGCCTCGACGCCAGCCGCCTCGCCTTCCTCCAACGCATGTTGGGCCCCGACGGCGCCTACCAACCCAGTGTCGACCCCGAGGCGGGCCAGAAGATCGTCGCCAAGTACACCGGCCACGGCCTCACTATCGGCGCACGCTCAGATGCCGCCGACGGCGCCGCCGACTGGGAGATCACCCAGTGGCTCTTTCCCTTCTACACCACGGCGCCGCCCCAGCCCGGCGGCCTCCTGGGTAGCCTCGCCTGGGTCCCCATCGACGACGAGAACACCATGGCCTTCGCCGTCACCTACCACCCCTCAAGGCCTCTTTCTCCCACGGAGCTCCGGGAGTGCTGGGAAGGCGGCGGACTCCACCCGGAGGTCGCCCCTGGCACATACCGGCGCAAGCGCACCCGCAGCGGACAATTCCTACTGGAGGGTGAGGACCCCCGTATCAACCCCCTCGGCAGCATCGCCGGCATTCTGGAGAAAGCACTCGTGATGCAGGAGAGCATGGGCGCCATCGTCGACCGCGCTGACGAAAACCTCGGCCCCAACGACGTCGCCGTCTTCGCCGCTCGGGACCGGCTCCTCAAGGCCGCCATAGACCTCCGCGAGGGCGTCGAGCCGCTCACCACCCAGGACGGCAGCCTCTACCGCGTCCGCCCGGTCGCCGCCACCCTCGCCGCCGCCGCGGACTTCGACGCAGACCCCGCCGTCATCGCAATGCTCCACCCGCCGCCCCCTGACGAAGCAGACCCCGCCTAGCCGCCGTACCAGCGACCCCCCACCCCTGCTGCGGCCAACTGACCAACAAGCAGCACACCCCCACACCCACCCACCCCCACAAAGCCGTCGCGCCAGCTGTAGTTCCCATAGAGGTTGTTGACAGGTGAGGGGCCTCGCTGAAACTGTTGTGGTGAACACAACCCAGCAGTGACAGGAGGCCCCTCATGAGCCATTCTAACGCACGCTTGACCCCGGTGACCCGAGCCGAGTTGGTCGCCCAGGTGCTGGCCGGCTGGCCCCGGGCCGAAGTCGCCCGCCTGTTCCGCGTCTCGCGCGCGACCGTCGCCAAGTGGCTCTTCGTGTCGGCGCTAGCCGGGGTGACGACAGCGGGCCGCCTGAGCATGGCCGAGGTCATGGCGGAGCCCGAGTCGCGGGAGCTGGTCGTGCGGGTGATGCGGGAGATCGAGGCGATGGGGAGGAAGCGGGGGGTCGCACTGGCGGACGACGTGGTGGAGCGGACGCTGGCGTACATGGACGCGGAAGCGTCATGGATGAAGGCATCGATGCAGACGGACTTGGAGAACGGCCGCCCGCTGGAGCTGGAGGCGCTGAACGGCGCGGTGGTGCGGCTTGGGCGCGCGTCGGACGTGCCGACGCCGGCCAACGAGGCGATCTACGGGCTGCTGAAGCCTCACGCCGGTCGCTAGCTTGCGTCCAGCCTGAAGAAGGTTATCGCGTTGCCACAGGTCATCCTGTAGCGCACGTCCTCAGGCGCGCCTTCGAATGCCTCGTCGAGGATCTTCAACGAATCGGGCCAGTCCGATTCCTGATGAGGGAAGTCGGAGCCCCAGATGAGGTTGTCCACGTTCAGCTGGTCGCGCGCCAGCACGCCCACCCGGTCGTACTGGAAGCCCCAGAGCGTGTGCTCCAGCAGGTACTCGCTCGGCGGACGCGACAGCGGCTTGAAGCCCAACTGGTTCTCCGCCCAGTAACGATTCCGCTCGTACCGGATGTCTGCGCTCTGCAGGAAAAACGGTATCCATCCGATCTGGTTCTCTGCGAACAGTATCTTGAGGCTGGGGAAGCGGTCGAAGAGACCCGACAGCGCCCACTGAACAGCAGGGAGCGCTCCGCTCCCCTTGATCGGGGCGAATCGCGCCATCTGTTCCGGAAAGCTCTTCCCCGGAGCCTCGAGCTCCTTCAGCAGTTCAGGCGTGGCTTTGGGGTAGTCTAGGAACGGGCCCTTCCCGCTCCGTTCGAGGTCCACGTGAACGGTCACCGGCATGTCGAGATTGAGCGCCGTCTCCCAGAACCTGTCGTCTTCGACGGTCGGGTACTGCTTGCCGGACGGGAAGTCCTGGAGCATCACCGCTTTCGCTCCGATCTCCTTGCAGTGCTTGAGCTCTTCGATGTGCGCGTCTAGATCCTCAATGATCGGCATGATGGTCACGCCGATGAGCCGGTCCGGGTTCTCGGCGCAATAGTCTTGGATGAGCCAGTCGTTGTACGCCCGGACGATGGTCAGGTAGGCCTCGTTGTCATCCACCATCCGCCACATCTTCGGGCCGGTGGCCTGAGCGGGGAAGAGGACCTCGGCGTCTACGCCGTCGATGTCCTGTTCCTGCATGCGCTGATGGGGTGTGCCGGTCCCCGGCGTGCCCTCGTACTTCACCCCGGATGGCAGGTAGTGCTCGCGGCCCCTGCCGCCATACAGGTCGGCTGGGTTCGCCTTGCGCGCCTGCTTGCCGTCGATAAACCAGGCGTCGGTGTCGTCGTTGAGGCGCACAAGCTTGGGTGCGCGGTCGCGGTGCTGCTCCGGGACGCGAGGCGTCCAATTCGCGGTGTCAACCTCCATATGAGAGTCGCCGGAGATGTAGTGGTAGTTCACTCAGCTGCCTCCGTACTCGGCGCTCTTTGCGCTGTTCGTGAACGCCATTCTAACAGACTGCGGAAGAAGGGTTGCGTAGTGACGTGGGGGCTGCAGGCATGACCGTAATGCTCGACGCGCTGCCTGGGTCCCTCGCGTATGACAATCACCGGCGTCCGCACGGCGGCATCGGTCGGCTACTCCCGCCTCACGCCTGTAAGCAACGTCCATGGGAACTACAGCTAGCGACCGCCGCGGATCACCAGCACCGGGTCCCCCGCTTGCCGGATCACCCGGTCCGCCACACTCCCCAGCACCCACCGCCCCACGCCCGACCGCCCGTGCGTGGACATCGCCACCAGGTTCTCGGACAGCCCCTGCGCAAACTCCACGATCGCCTCCCCCGGGTTCCCGTGCAGCAACTGCTCCTCCACCATCAGGCCGGGCTGCCTCCGCACCCGCTCTCCCGCATCCTTCAGGTACTCCGCCGCCTCCACGTCCACACCCTTCAGCAGGTCGTCATAGTGCGGGAACGGGTACTCCATGCCCTGCACGTAGTCCGCCGAAGAGGGAGTCACCTTGACCAGGATCACGTTGAGCAGCATCGCCTTGGCCAGGGCCACCGCGTGGGGCAGCGCCTCCTCTGCCAGCGGGGAGCCGTCGAGCGGAACGATCATGCTTGTCAGCTTCGGGTCCGCCGCCGTCTCGCCGCCGTCGCGCGCCCGCACAACCAGCAGCGGCGTGGACACGCTGTGCAGCACCTTGTCCGTCACGCTCCCCAGAAACCAGCGGCCTGCCCCGGCGCGTCCGTGCGTCGACATGGCCAACAGCGTGTCCGGCTCCTTCTCCGTCTCGGCGATGATCTCGAACGCCGCGCTTCCCTCCAGAAAGACCGCCCTCGACTCGAGTCCGGACTCACGCAGCGTCGCCGCCATCCGCTCCAGGTATTCGGATGCCTGCGCGCGTTGCCCCTCCGTCGCTTCGGCGAGGTACTTCAGCGCCTCGGGTTCCGCCAGATCGAAGCGCAGGGGCTCCATCACCCGGATCACGTCGAGCCGCGCCCCCAGCGCTCTGCCGATCTGGCGCGCGTACGGCAACACCTGCTCGGACTCAGACGACCCGTCCAGCGGCACAAGGATTCGGCTATACATGTCTGCTCTCCTTCAAGTGTCATTCACCTGCCCGGAGCTGCCCCGGCGTGGCGGGGGGTCTCCGGAGCGGCATGTGATACGCGATACGCGGTGCCAGAGGTCAAGGCGCTGCCCCAGTCGCGTTCGTGTGCGAGCTGCCATGATTGTACACCCCCGCCCCCACAAAGCCGTCGCGTCAGCGATCCCCCCTCTGCCGCCGCCCATTGGCCAACAAGCAGCACACCCCCGCCCCCACCCACCCCCACATGGCCGTCGCGCCAGCGACCCGCCGGGCGCCCTGTTCCCACCCGGCCCCGCCTGGTATATCATTCCCTCGACACGTAAGCCCACCACCCCCGTCGCCCGTCGAAAGGAGCCTCCCATGAAGGCAGCGGTCCTCCACGAGTACGGTCAACCACTCTCCCTTGAGGACGTCGAGCTCGACCCTCCCAAGGACCACGAGGTCAAGGTCCGCATCGCCGCCGCGGGCGTCTGCCGCAGCGACCTCCACTTCATGCGCGGCGAAGCACGCATCAACCTCCCGGCCGTCCTCGGCCATGAGGGCTCCGCCGTCGTCACCGAGGTCGGGGAGCAGGTGACCACACTCAGCCCCGGCGACCACGTCATCCTGTCCTTCGTGCCCAACTGCGGCCACTGCTACTTCTGCACCATCGGCCGCACCAACCTCTGCGACACCCACGCCGCCACCAGCGGCACCCTCTTCGATGGCACCACCCGCCTCCATAGGGGGGAGCAGCGCATCACCCACATGGGCAAGGTCGCCTGCTTCGCCCAGGAGGCCGTCGTACCCGACACCGGCTGCATCCCCATCGCCGCCGACTTCCCCATGGCCCAGGCCGCCCTCATCGGCTGCAGCGTCACCACCGGCGTCGGCGCTGTCATCTTCAACGCCAAGGTCGAGCCTGGCAGCACCGTCGCCGTGATCGGCTGCGGCGGCGTCGGCCTCAACGTCATCCAAGGGGCCCGCCTCGTCAACGCCAGCAAGATCATCGCCGTCGACATCGACGAAGGTAAGCTCGAGTTCGCCATGCGCTTCGGCGCCACGCACACCGTCAACCCCACCCAGCAGGACGCCGTCCGCCAAATCAAGGAGATCACCGGCGGCCTCGGCGCCGACTACTCCTTCGAGGTCTTCGGCTCCTCCGCCACCGTCACCACCGCCTACAACGCCGCCCGCAAGGGCGGCACCGTCGTCATCGTTGGCCTCGCACCCGTCGGCGACGACGCCTCTATCGACCCCGTTTCCCTCGTCCGCCAGGAAAAGACCCTCAAGGGCTGCTACTACGGCAGCTCCCGCCCCTCCGTCGACATGTACCGCATCGTCGACCTCTACCAGTCCGGCAAGCTGGACCTCGACGGCCTCGTGACCCGCCACTACAGCCTGGATGACATCAACCAGGCCTATGAAGACTTGGACCGCGGCGAGGTGGGCCGCGGCGTCATCACCACCTTCTAGACCTCGGGGGTCCTCCCTGCCATGCCCCTGCGACCTGTGGCGCCTTCGGCCCGCGCCCACCGCGCGCGGACTTGTGGCGCCTCAACCTAAGTCAAGGAATGGAGCGACGAAATAGCTTTATGGAGATAACGACCGGGATTCATCTCACGCCCGCCGGTGCAAGGGCCTCCGAGGGGGCCGGCCCCCCCAACGCATACCTGGCCGTCGGTCGTTCAGCAGCCGCCTTCATCGATACCGGCTACGCCATACCGGAGGAGACCCAGGCCAGGCTGGACTACCTCAACGGCCTCGGGGGCCCTCCCCTCAAAGCCATCATCGTCACCCATCGACACGGCGACCACATGGGCGGCGCCGCCCACATCCACCGGGCCAGCGGCGCGGAGCTCTACGCAACCCTTGTCGAGCAACCCAGCGTCGACGGCCTGCTGCTCCAGACCGAAGAAGCCCTCCGAGTTCACCACACCGTCGAGGACGGCGAGTCCCTGGACCTGGGCGGCCTCAACCTGGAGTTTATCCACGCCCCAGGCCACACCCTCGGCAGCCTCGTCATCTACGCCAAGGAGCCCGGCGCCCTCTTCACTGGTGACAACGTCCTGGGACACATGACACCCAGCATTAGCCCGGAGCAGGGCGACATGACCCTCTACCTCGAGTCGCTCCACCGGCTCCTCGACTACGACTCCAGCGTCCTCTGTCCCGGCCATGGCCCCATGGTCGAGCAGCCCCGGAACTGGCTGCAGAAGACCATCGATCACCGCTTGGAGCGCGAGGAGCAGGTGCTCCAAGCTCTGGGGGCAGGAAGACAGACCCTGGAGCAAATCCGGGCCAGAATCTACCGAGTCTTGAACCCCAGGCTCCACCACGCAGCGCGCAACCAGATCCTGTGCCACCTCATGAAGCTGGAGCGCCAGGGCCAGGTCCGCGCCGTGGACGACGGCGCCGCCTACGAGCTCACCACCTAACCCCACTGTCCCCCCGGGGCGCCTCCCTCGCAGGGGCGGGCCTCGTGCCCGCCCGTCCCCTCGCCCGCGTCACGGCCCCCGAACCGAATGAACGGCGGTGGGGGTCCCTGCTCCCCCCACGAAGCTGTCGCGCCGGCGACCCGCTCACGGTAAGGTCATCCTTGCCTGTTTTTCAATCGTCACCAAATGCTGCGGTATTCGTGGGTCGTCGGCTTGGAGGCAGGGATCGGAGACTGTCGCATCTCCCAAACTGGTGCAGCGCACCAAACCAGCGAGCTAGCGCTGGACGGTCGCACTAGCTGGTCCGAGTCTCTGCCAGTGAGCCGTGAATGTCCTCGGCGACAGTACCCAATTCGCCTCAGGGTGCTAGCATGCGGGCACCTCGGCCCGAGTCAAAGCCCTTGACTCTTATGAATTCTAATCGTCATGCCACGGCTCGCTGAACCCAAGCTTCTCATGGAATCCCAGAACGTCTTCGTCGCAGATCAGATCGATTGTGTAAATCGTCTTCAGCTTTGCCATCATACGTCTCATCCGTTCAGTGTCGATGCCCTTCCCCTGCCTTTAAGGTAACACTTCGAGATAAGGGCCTTAGGCACAAGAAACACCGTCCGTGATGGCCCTAATGAACCCAACCACTTCACAATTCTTGGAGAGTGCCAATGGCCTGCCCGTGACTTTGGTCAGCCAGAGATCTCCCGAAGTATGGACTCTAGCTTGGAGTCTACCTGCAATGCTGAGCGGCGCGCCAGCTCGTAGAGTTCGTCTGCTTCCTTCGACAAATCCCCAAATGCGGGGTAGCCAACGTTTATCTCCCCTAAGATGTTCGAATCCGTATCTTGGATTTGTATCACGGTGTCGAAATCGCGATCCTTGCTGACAATAACTCGACCGTTTACTAGCGTCGTAGTGCCCCTTTCCAGATTCTTATCCCACGCCCATTCCACTTTGCCCTCGCGGGTTCGCACCCTGAGAGCGCTGACGATTGTACGCACCTGAACCTTCTGATCCTCAACCATGTTGTCCTCCTCGTCTCGATGCGGCCTCGCTCAAAATGGCTTCCAGATTGACTTGGATACTGCTCAAGGACGCATTGAAGCGATCCATGCCTCTAGGGTCCCGTTCCTTTCGTATTGCGGCATCGAGGTCATTCTCTATACCTGTCAGGCTTACCATACCCTCATCAATCAATTGAATGTGCCGCAATGATAGGCCGGTCGTCTTGAGATCACCGAGTAATGTTCTGAGGGTGTGGCACTGATGATAACCGACCTCCCATTGGCCTTTCTGGAGCACGTACTTGATCTCTTGGATCAGCGTTGAAGCCCGGTTGCCGCTCCCAAAAGTGAGGACGTCGTCTATCGCCTTCCTTGTCTGGTCAGCCGCTCTCTTTGCGCCCCTGACTTGATACCACACAACAGCCAATCCCACTGATGCAACTGCAACCCCTACGAGGCTTGCGAAACTGCCCCAGTCATTAAGGCTCGTCCAATCCATGGTCTACACCTGTGTTGCCTGTCTCCCGCGATGATCAAGCGGGGCAATCAACAGGTGAGGGATGAGGGATGAAAACGGCACTCTCTATATCTCCCCTAGTGCAATCTTGGTTGTTGGATCCTTCCGTTGCCTTGGCTTGGTTTCAGGTAACCAAGTGTATCCCAATGGGCAGATTGCAGGCAAGAGTTGAACGGCATGCCGTTGAAGGCCTCGTCGCAGGTCGACGGTACTGTTGGAGCACCGCCTGAAGGAGCTGAGACTACCCACCTTCCTGAAGGAGGACGGCAAAATGCCAAGTGTGCTTTGGAGGGCGTCGACTATACAGGCTACCCGCTTAGGCTGTCCGAGCTTGATCTGAAGGACCGCCTTCACCGGCCCAACTCTAAGGGCTGCTGTCAAACAACTCGGAGGGGGACGCCAGCAGCTTCACCTACACCCTTGCCAGGCGGCGGGTCCGGCCAGCAAATGCCGGAGAACGAGACGTCGCAATAGGGTGGGCCGAGCCTGCCATCGACTGGACGGTGGCCAGGGTCCGACTGCAGAACCAAACTGAACCTCAGCGTAACGGTTCTTGATCTTGTCCAGTTTGGTGGGCCGAAGCGTAGTGTATGCGAACTTTTCGCTGGGAGGTCCCGATATAAGGAAAGGGGGGAGCCGGTCAGCCCCTGCTTAGGCCCCGAGCCTCTGGGCCGCCAGGGTCGGAGGCATCTGGAACCGAATGAACAGCGGGTGAGACCCTGCTCCCCCCACAAGGGCGTCGCGCCAGCGACCGCCGGCGGCTCGGTCGCGGCGCTACACCCCCAGCTCAGCCAGCACCCGCTCCCCGTCCGAGGACAGTCGCAGCCCCCCCCTCACCCCCGCCGCATACATCTGCCGCAGCGCCCGCAACAGGTGCGGAGAAGGGACCACGCCCTCCCCCCCGTGCTCCGCCAGCTCCGCCAGCGAATCGTACGCCCAATCAACATGCCAGTAGAAAGAGAGGAGCCACGCCAGCTCCCGCTCGTTGCTCGGCGGCGGTATGTCCGTCAGGTCTATCAGCGTTTCCGTGACCTTCGTGTACCGCAGGATCCCCGCCTTATCGCTGCTGTCCCGGCCGTAGTACCGCCTCCGGCGAAGCCCCACCACCCGTTCACGATAGTCCGCCTCCGCGTAGATCCGGCTCGGTATCCACTCCGCGCGCAGGTCCAGGACCTCGTTCCCGCGATCGTCGACGATCGCCACCGCCACCTCCGCGCCCATGATGCTGTCGTACTCGAACTTCACCGCGTCCCGCAGGATCGCCTCCTGCAGCATCAGCGTCAGCTCGCGCGGTATCTTCTTGTAGTTCGGCCCCGCCGCCTCCTCGTTGGCCTCCGCCCCCACTCCCCCCGTGTTGAAGGCGTAGAACTCCTGGCGCAGCCCCCCCCGCTCCAGCTGCTGCAAGATGTAGCCCAGAATGTTGGCGTTCTCGTCCTCCAGCCCAATGATGAACGGGTCCGAGAAGTACTCGACGTACGGCCTGCCGATAGCCCCCGCGGCCGCCCCCATCTGTACCGCCTCTCCGTACATCAGCACCCGCACGTACTGCTCCCAGCGCAGCCGCCGCAGTGGCGGGACCACCGTGTTTTGCCGCATTACCGCCTGCCACAGGACACGGTCCGTATCCTCCATCGGCACGTGGATCGCGTCCGAAAGCCGCCCGTTGGTGATCCGCGCCAGCAGCCCCTGCGCAGCCTTGCGCGCCAGGAGTCCCTCCCGCGACAGGATCATCCGCATGTTCCGTGTGGGGTTCTGCAGAAAGTCCGGCTTGCCCGTCTCCAGGTCCACCACCACGTTCTCCAGCGTCTCGCGACTGTTGGGCGCCTCCGCCGTCCCTCGCAGCACGTCGTACGTGATCGGGTCCTCCTCCTTCGTCAGCCCCGCCGGCACCGCGTAAAAGTTGTTCTCCGTGCCGTCGATGCCGTGGGAGATGCGCAGCCGGTGCCCCCCTCGCGTCGTCTCGAAGGGCTCCCGCAGTGGCTGGATCAGCACAATGTCGTCGTTCATCGGGTAGACCCCTTCCTCGGGGTCCCCCTCCAGGCCCAGGAGCACGGCCAGCTCGCTGTTCCGCAGCTCGATCATGATCGTCAGCGTGCTCTTCCCGTGTAGCGACGGCCCCGTGGTCACGATGGCCGTGTTCTGCGTCTCACCCCTCAGCGTCCGGACCCGCGCCATGCTGAGCGCCGCCTGCAGCGCCAGTCCATTCGCCTCCTTGACCTTGGACATCGCGATGCTTAGCGGGCCCATCTTGTGCTCGCCCACGTAGTCGAATCCCAGGTGCAGCGACAACCCCCTCGTCGGCGCCTTGAACACCAGCTGCGTCAGCCCGGCCTCCGTCACACGCGCCTTCAGCTCTTCCGGCAGCCCCAGGTCCTCCAGCCACCGCGGCGCCGACAGCTCGACGATGTCCGGCGGCTCCGACTGCGAAGCCTGTGGCATCTCGAACGTGAGCTGGCGCCACATGTACGGCAGCTGCATGTACCGCGTGCCGACCATCAGCTGCCGCACGTGAAACGACCGCCCCGGCACATCGCAGATCTGCCGGTCGGTCTGCACCACACCCTCGCCGGACTCGAAGCTCGCCTCCAGGTGGCGCGTCAGGTACGGCAACACCTGCGCGAAGAGGGCCTGGCTTGCTTCGCTGAAGGCAATCCCGTCCCGGTTCCTCCGAAACCCGTCTATCAGGTACTGCGTCAGGTCCGGGCGCCGCGCCACGCCAAGCTGGCTGTAGAAGCCCACCCCCCCGCTGTCCAATTGGCCCACCGCCTCGGGGCCCGCCCGGTACGCCGCCTTGCCCTGCGCGTTGGCCTCCTCAGCCTCACGGCGGATCCCCTCGGCCTCCTCCAGCACCTGCCGGCGATCATCCGCTGGAATCCCGTCGAGCAGCCGCATCCGGCTGACCAGCCACTCATCCGCTGGGTTGAACAGCGTGCTCTCGGTTCGATGGCCCCGCGAGGCCGCGGCCATAAGATCGTCCAAGGCCCCGGCAAAGGCCGGGTCGATGACGCTGCTCCCTAGCCCGCGCGTTTCCTCTGGCATTGATTACTCCATCCCTCCCTGGCTGTCTCCGCCGCCCCGCGTGCCCAGTGCTGCGCCTCCAACCACCCATCCCCATCACGCCGCTGCGCCGGCGACCCCCCACCCCTGCTGCGGCCCGCGCACCAACAAGCAGCCCACACCCGCGCCTCCACCTACCCCCACAAGGCCGTCGCGCCAGCGACTCACTTTCCCCGTTGGTCCAGGTACTTCCGGGCCCGAGGGTACACCCTTCTCGCATTGTCTTCGAACAGCTTCTGCCGGTCCTCCTCCGTCAGCCACCCCAGCGCGTCCACGTACGCCTTCGTATCGTCGAACCACCGCCCCGTCCACGGGTCGATCACGTTCACCGCCCCGATCATCTCCGAAGCGAACATAACGTTGTCCACGCCGATGACCTTGAGAAGCAGCTCCATCGCCGCCTCGTCGTACACCGCCGTGTCGAAGTAGACGTTCCGTATGAACTCGTCGAAGGGCTGGTACCCGTCCCGCAGCGCGATCCCGCGGTAGCGCGCGAACTGGTACGGCACCGTGCCCCCGCCGTGCGGCACCACCACTCTCAGGCCCGGCACGTCCTGGAACACACTGGACTGGTGAAGCTGCACAATCGCCGTGCTGTCCGCGTTCATATAGTGGGAGGCCGTGCTGTGGAAGTTGGGATTGCACGTGGCGCTTACGTGAATCATCGCCGGCACGTCCAGCTCCACCAGCTTCTCATACAGCGGGTACCACCAGCCCTTGTCGTTCATGGGAGGGTCCGTCCAGAAGCCACCGCTGGGGTCTGGGTTCACCACGCACCCCACGAAGCCCAGCTCGTTCACACACCGCTCCAGCTCCGCGATGCAGTTGGCCGGCGGGACTCCCGGCGACTGCGGGAGCTGGCACACGCCTATGAAGTTGTCCGGGTACAGATCGCACACCCGCGCAATCAGGTCATTGCAGTGCTGCGTCCAGTAGAGGCTGATGCGCGCGTCGCCAAAGTGGTGCCCCATGGACGACGCCCGCGGCGAAAAGAAGCAGACGTCCGTGCCCCGCTCCCGCTGCTTCTTCAGCTGCCCGTTCTCCAGCGACTCCCGTATCTCGTCGTCGCTCACCTTGACCGATCCCTTCGTCGGGCTCGCCATGGTGGAGATCTGCCCCGCCCGGTACTCGACGAAGGACGCCGGCACCGTCGTGTAGTGTCCGTGGATGTCAATGATCATGCTGGTAAGCCTCGTGTGGGGCTGGGCGCCCTCTTAGCCAGGCCCCGGCGGCGAGTCGGCAGCGTGCCGCGGCCCCCTGCCCGTTGCCATGGCGTGGGCTCTTCCCGCCCCGTCCGGCGGGTGCTGGTTGGTGCGAAATCCGTGCCGATGGCCCTCATAGCGTCGGCATGCACACTGGCCAACGACCACACCAAACCTGCCTGTCAAGGATTGCTGCGCGTCGATGGACGCCGGCACAACCTCCTTCTCGACAATGCCCGACAGAATTCGCCGCCAGCCTCCAGCAACATCACCCCCATCGCCCCCCCCTGCCCGCAAGCCGTCCCGCCGGCGACTCCCTCCCCCGCGCCGCCTGTACCATCCGCCCCTTCTGTGCTAGCATGGGGCACGGCAGCGCCGGAGTACCCGCCGCTCCCCCGATGCGGCACGGCCCTACGACCGCAAAGCTTTCTCGGAGGTCAAGCGTATGACGCAGGCACAGGTGAACTACCCTAAACCCCGGTTTCCCTACGACCAATGGATGGAGTCCCAGGGCCTTCCCATCTACAGAGGCCACTTCGTCGCGGACCCGAAGGAGCTGGAGCTCGGATGGTGGGAGGAGCGGCAGTGCAACGCCGCCTTCATCCAGCTCTACGGCCAAGAGGGCGTCAGCGAGGCCCGCATAACCCAGATCCCCCCCGGCGCAACCCTCCCGCCCCTGAAGCTCGGCGTCAGCGAGGTCGTCTACGTCCTTGAAGGACAGGGCATCGCCACCGTCTGGCAGGACGACGGCACCCCTAAGAGGACCTTTGAGTGGCAGAAGCATAGCCTCTTCCACCTCCCCCGCCACGCTCACCACCAGTTCAGCAACGCCCGCGGCGACGCACCCGCGCTCCTCCTCAACTACAACTACCTCCCCGTCGCCATGTCCACCGTGCCAGAGCCGGACTTCTTCTTCAACAACCCCTATTCCAGGACCAAGCCGCTGGAGTTTGAGGGGAACGAGTTCTACTCTGAGGCCAAGATGATCCTCGAGCCCGGCGAGGGCAAGTGGTCTCGCGGCCGCGCCGTCTGGGCCGGCAACTTCTTCCCGGACATGACCGCCTGGGACAAGCTCGTCCCCTTCTGGGGCCGAGGCGCCGGCGGCACCGTCGTCTTCATCAAGTTCGCCGAGGCCGAGATGCACGCCCACATGTCCGTCTTTGATCCACAGCTCTACAAGAAGGGCCACCGTCACGGCCCCGGCCGCGTCATCGTCATCCCCAAGGGCGAGGGCTACTCCATCCTCTGGCCGACCACCCCGGGCGCCGAAAAGGTCATCTGCCCCTGGAAGGAAGCCACCATCTTCGTTCCGCCGGAGAACTGGTACCACCAGCACTTCAACATGGGCACCGGTCAGGCCAGGTATCTCGCCCTCAGCCCCATCCCCCAGTTCCAGGGCAGGCCCTACTCCCACCAGATCGAGTACCCCGACGAGGAGCCCGTCATCCGCGACACCTTCGAGTCAGAGCTCGCCAAGCGCGGCATGGAGTCCCTCATGGTCAAGCAGGCCTACGAGGACCGCGAATACGAGTGGGACTACGGCGCGGACAACTAGCAGCCAACCAAGCTGCCGCATCCCCGCACACACGCAAGAGAGGGCCGTACAGGCCCTCTCTTGCTGTCCGCTCCCCGCGGCGACCCCGCAACCCTCCCCTACAAGGCCGTCGCGCTAGCGACCCCGTGAAAACGGGAATCCACAGGGATGGGCGGCCAGGCATACCGCCAAGACCATCGGGAAACGGCACTGGTACCTACTCCATCTGGTGCTACCGAGGGCTACTCAGGCCCTCTCGCGCGCCGCCGCCGAGGCCCACAGCGCTCCTTGTGCACTTCTCCTTGCTAATCTATTTCCGCAATGTAGTTTGACCCTGAATCGCACGGCTGTTAGACTTGCGACCGGTAGGAACCACATGGGGGTGTTGTATGGGTCTTTTCGGGAGTAGGCCAAAAGTGAGCATCGAAGAGTTTTTTAGGGATTTCTACGACCAACATATATTTCAATCACAGAGAGCTGTGGGTGTTGACATGATGGACAGCATTTGCGATATCCTGAGAGACCGACTTATTGAGCTGGACCCAAGGACTAACGCTATAGGTTCAGATCTACTGCGGGAGGAGATCACCGCCCTCAGGCTCGAGTTGATCGCATTGGCTTGGTTCCACAAGTTTAAGAAGGATTCCTATACGGTTACGCAGAGCTTTCGCACTGCACAGTACCTGAGCGAAAGGCAAAGGATTAATCTATGGGAAGCAATGGGTGCGTACAACGGCGCACTTGCCGAGTCAGCGACCTCAGAAAGAAGCCTTAAGAGTGTCAGAGTCGTTGAGGCTCGGTTCGATATGTGGAAACGTTGCTGCGCGGCAGTTGTACGCGACCAGGACAATCCTACTGAAGAAGAAAATGTCTTCCTAAATTGTGTCTCACGTGCGGCAAACAGAATTGGCGTTAACGTAGGGAAGAGTGACTGGCATTGTGAATTTATGACAGCGACGTTACTCGCTGAAAGACTAGGTGTTATTCAAACGATAAATAGAGCAGCTGCTGACCAATTGGCCTACACGGCTAGGATGCTATACAACGGTGCTGAAGAGGGCCTTAGGTCAGCGTCTGTGCGGCCAAGCGGGTAAACCCCATGAATCTTGGCGTCAAAGTATGCTGGTGCCCGCCGAAGCCGGCATACCCCCGCGCACGCGCTACAGAGTGCCCCCAAGCCCCCCTCTAGCCGCTCGCCAGCACCCCGCCGTCCACCGCGAGGTCCGTGCCCGTGACGAAGTCGGCCTCCGCCGACGCCAAAAACACCGCCGCCGCCGCCACGTCCTCCGGCGTGCACTGCCGCCCCACCAGGTTGCTCACCTGCCACGCCCGAGGCGGCGCCCCCGGCTCCGCCTCCGTCAGCACCCGGTTCGGCGTGATGCTGTTAACCCGGATCCCGTGCGGCCCCAGCTGCACCGCCAGCGCCCGCGTCAGGTTCAGCACCCCGCCCTTCGCCGAGGGGTACGCCGTCGCGTTGTCCCGCCCCCGGTGCCCCGACGTCGACGCAATGTTCACGATCCGCCCGCCCCGCCCCTGCGCCACCATCCGCAGCGCCGCGTACTTCGTGCACAGGAACACACTCTTCAACGAGACCCCGATCACCCGGTCCCACTCCGCCTCCGGCAGCTCCAGCACGTTCTGCCGGTCCACAACGCCCACGTTGTTCACCAGGATGTCGACGCCCCCCCAGTGGCCCACGACCTGCTCCACCATCCGCTGCACCTGCTCCCCCGACGTCACGTCGCAGCCGATGGCCAGCGCCGACCCGTCCATCGCCGCGTTGATCGCCGCCGCCACCGCCTCTGCCCGCTCCTCGACGACGTCCACCACCCCAACCCGCGCCCCCTCCCGCGCGAACGCCGTCGCGATCCCCTCGCCGATGTTCCGTCCCGACCCCGTCACGATGGCTACCCGACCCTCAAGTCGCACGCCTCACCTCCTGCCCAACCCGCCGTTCCGCCGGTGTTGGTCACATACCGGCAATGCTCTACGTATCATGGCGAGACAACCAGCCGGGACTTCCAATCTGCGATCTGCTGCTCGATGCTCCCATAGGGCACCGCGTAGTAGACCGCTTCGTGCTCAAACGTCGCGGAGCCCACGTTGATCCCCAGCACCCTGCCGTCCATCGACAGGAGCGGGCCCCCGCTGTTGCCCGGGTTCAGCGGCGCGGAGTGGGCAATGACGTCGTACCGTCGAGTGATGGAGTCGGGCCCGGCGATCTCTCCGGTGGTGGCGACGACTCCCGTCTGCGCGCTGCGGGGGTAGCCAATGGCGACGACCGGTGTGTCAATCGCCGGGGCTGGCCCCGACTCCCACTCAAGGACGGCGAAGCCGGAATCGCAGCAGATCGCCAGGACCGCCACGTCCTTGTCGGAGTTGAACCCGAGGAGGGTCGCCGGGTAGGTCCGGGCGTCCTTCACGGTCACGTCGATGGCGCCGGCATCTTCGATGACGTGGTGATTGGTGACGACGAAGGCCGTGTCCCCCGCCGTCGCGAAGATGAAGCCGGACCCGCCGGAGAAGCCCGCGGTCACCCGCACCACCGCGCCCTTCACCCGCTCCACCAGCTCGGCGGGAGTGGTGTCGGGGCCCAGCGTGGGCGTGGGCGCTGGCGCAACGGACGGCTGACCGGCCGTCAGGTCCGCGATCAGGACCTTTGCACCGGAGAATTCAACCTGGACCAAGACCGACACCAAAACGGCCGCAGAGGGTACCTGGAAGCTCAACCAACCCCGTACTCTCTGCCCGGCTGCCAACTCCCCATAACCAAAGCCGGGCTCCATGGAAGTAGAACCGCTCCAGTTGTACACGTACCCGTCAGCATCCTGCAAAAAGAAGTACAGCGGGTTATAGGAGTCGCCGTCATCGACTCCCACCTGCATCACGTCCACAGCGACGAGCCGCTTGCCCGCATCGACTCCGAGTATCCCCTCGGGCGCCGGGTCCAGCACCTCGTGGACCGTGTAGGCGCTGCCGCCCGCTTCGACTGTCGTGCCAATGGGGGGCGGTGTCGGCGTGATCTGCGCCTGGGCTGTCGCCGCCGCCGCCGCATGCTCCGCCTCCACCTGCGCCGTCACCGTTGCCACCATAGCCGCCAGGTCTGGCGTGGGAATGGGTACGGGGATTGGTGTTGGGCTCAGGCTTGCGGGCGTGGGAGTCGGTTCCGATGCCGCGGCCGGTTGGCTGGCCGTGAGGTCCGCGATGACGATCTTCGGACCAAACAGTCTAGCCTCGACCAGGACCGCTACCAGAACGGCTGTGGCCCGCACCTGGAAGGTCACCCACCCTCGCACTCTTTGCCCGGCGGCCAGTCTTCCCGAACTGAGGGCCGGTTTGACGCCTCCTGTCGAAAGACCAGGGACGCCTGTGAGCACAATGTCAGGATCATACACGTACCCATCGGCGTCCTGGACGGCAAAGTCGCTCGAGTCGTAGTGGTCGCCGTCCTGGATGCCCACCTGCGTGATGTCCACGGCGACGACCCGCTTGCCCGCTTCTACGCCGAATATCCCCTCGGGCGCTGGGTCAAGTATCTCGTTGACGGTGTAAGAGCTGCCGCCTGCTACGATGGTCATGCCGATGGTGATTGGCGTTAGGGGTCGGAGTTGGTTTGGTATGGGGGTCTGGGTGGGTGTGGGTTCAGCCTGTGGCACGACCGCGTTCGTGGGGGCGACGGCCGCTCCGACCGTCGCCCCCGGCTCCGGTTCGACGGTAACGCAGGCGACCGCCAGCAGGGTGCAAGGCCCTGCCGCCAAGAGAGTAACCCGCATACTACGACTTGACATACCTATTGCTGCTCACGGCTTCTAGCCGAACTTGCTTTGATGCTCACGCCGAAGTATACCATCGCCCACCCCCGCCCCCACCCACCCCCACAAAGCCGTCGCGCCAGCGACCCGCGAACCAACAAGCAGCCCACCCCCGCCCCCACCCTCCCCCACAAAGCCGTCGCGCTAGCGACCTAGCGACCCGCATCCTTCATGCGGTATGATGCAGAAGGAGCTTCACCTGCCATGATGTCCTTAGAGTCGCTGCTACTCGCCATTGCCGTCGGCTACCTCCTCGGCGCCGTCCCCGTCGCCGCCCTTGTCAGCCGTTCCCGCGGCGTCGACATCTTCGCCGCCGGCACCCGCTGGGCGGGCGCCGCCAACGTCTTCCGCCAGGTCGGCCACAAGGCCGGCATCATCGTCTTCCTCGGCGACTTCGCCAAGGGCGCCCTCGTCATCATCATCGCTACGCGGCTCGGCCTGGAAGCCCACATGCTGCTTCTGCCCGCCATGCTCGCCCTCGTCGGCCACTGGCGCTCCGTCTTCACCCGCTTCAAGGGCGGCGACGGCCTCTCCACCCTCCTCGGCATCACCATCGCCCTCTTCACCGTCGACACCCTCATCAGCGCCGGCCCCGCCCTCGCCATCGGCTTCGGGGCCCGCTACACCACCGGACACCACCCCACCCTCTGGGGCGGCGCCGTCGGCTACGGCGTCCTCCTCTGGCGCACCGCCGACTCAGACGCCGGCCCCGCCCTCGCCCTCGGCGTCGTCGTCCTCGCCATCCTCGTCCTCGCCCACGCCGTCCTCAGCCACCGCCGCCAGCGCCCCGCCCCCGCCTAGCGAGCACGCCTCCCACCCCTGCTGCGACCCGCGCACCAACAAGCAGCCCACCCCCGCTCCCACCCACCCCCACAGAGCCGTCGCGCCAGCGACCGCCCTGCCACCCTGGGAACGCGGGACATCTTTGACAAGACAGGAGCACGTATGAAGTACCGGCCCTTCGGCAACACCGGCATGACCGTCTCAGAGATTGGCTTCGGCGCCAACACCATCTCCGGCAAGGGCTCCCACGGCTACGTCGACGAATCTCAAGGCGCTGCCGCCGTGCAGCGCGCCTATGAGGTCGGCGTCACCTTCTTCGATACCGCAGAAGGGTACTCCCAGGGCCGCAGCGAGGAGGTCGTCGGCAGGGTCCTGGGCAACAAGGACGACGTGGTCGTCTGCACCAAGGTGGGCATGGGCGGCGGCCCCATCACCGCGGACCGAATCCGCTCCGCCGCCGAAGCCAGCCTCTCACGCCTGCGCCGCGACGCCATAGACGTCTACCTTCTCCACAACCCCTCTACCGAGCTCGTCCGGGACCCCGCGGTCAAGGAGGTCCTAGAGGTGCTGCAGCGCGACGGCCTCATTCGTACCTACGGCGTCGCCATCCTCGCCAGCGACCAGCTTGGGCAGGGCGAGGCCGTTGTCCGGGAGCAGGGCTACTCGTCCATGGAGATCACCCTGAACGTCGCCGAGCAAGAGGCTGGCAACGGCCTCCTTGCCCACGCCGGACAGAGCGGTCTCGGCGTCATCATCCGCGCCCCCATGGGCGGCGGCCTCCTCACCGGCAAGTACGACCGCACCTCTACGTTCGGCCCCGGCGACAACCGCACCCAGACCAATCCGCGCCCCGAGGTCCTGGCCCGGACCGAGCGGCGATTCGCCGTCTTGGACGCGCTGCGAGTCCTGGCGGCCGAGGAGGGCATATCCGTGGTCCACGCTGCCCTCGCTTGGGTCCTGGCCCAGGAGGGCGTCTCCACCGTCATCCCCGGGGCCAAGGACCCGGCACAGGCCGCCGACAACGCCGCCGCCACTGGCGTCACCCTCTCCCAGGTGTTTCTTGACCGCGTCCGCGCCGTGGCGTAACGAGGCATGGTGCCATGTACCTCGAGTTGGACCCCACCCTCACCCTCGGCGTCTTCGTCTTAGCCATCCTCGTCCTCGCCCACGCCGTCCTCAACCACCACCGCCAGCGCCCCGCCCCCGCCTAGCGAGGCCCGTTCCTATCCCTGTCGCCCCACGTCCGCCATCCTAGCCTGTCGAAGGATGCATCGGGGCCTTCCCCTCCGTCCCACTAGCCCGCCTCCCCGATCTACTTGTGATCCCAGTCACAACCCCCTTGATCATTTCCTCCGAGTGATCAACGATCCGATCTCCCTCTGACAGGTCGGCGGCGGCCAGAATAGTAGAGCGATGCCGGATTCCCAAACACAAGCCGGTTGGAAGAAGATTCTTGACAGCCTCGGCTTGGCTTCAGAACTGCGCTCGAATAGCGTCGCCTTCATAACTGCAGATCAGATCAAACAGTACTCCGGCCGCGAGCCCCGTCTCATGACAAAATTTGATTCGAGGGATGAAAGGCCAATGGCCTTGACGAACTTGGGGGTGACGATTCTTGCGGTGGAGAATGGAAAATATGCTTTGGTTAGCTGTGATGGATACCACAACGTCGAACCAATACAAGGAATAACACCACACGTAACTAATCGCATGGGCACTATCGAAACACTACCGTGGGAATCTGGCTTTACATCTGAGTCACAAGTTCTTGATGGAGCTCTTGTAGCGTCAATGCTGTGTGATTTCACAGGCGAGCGAGATCTATTCCTAACAGTCAGAGGCAGATTACACAGTCCCAAGTTCCAGTTTGCAATAGGTCTAAATGACGGAACGACACGGAACTTGTCAGTAAGTGGCGTGCAGATCGAGGTAGACGGCGGCTATGAAGGAGACCGCCTATACCTCATCGAAACCAAAATGGGCCGAAGAGACAACTTTATTACCCGCCAGCTCTATTATCCGTGCCGGATGTGGAGAGAACGGGGCGTCAAGAAGGAAATTGTTCCTATCTTTCTCACGTATTCCAATAAGGTCTTCTCTTTCAGGCAGTATCGATTCACCAACTCCAATGCCTATGACTCCATCATCCTCGAACGCGCTCGTGATTACGTTCTTGGCCCTGCTGCAACAACCCCAACCATAGGACATGCGCTGGATGTTGTTCCTGTAGGTTTGCTTCCTAGTCGTGTGCCATTCCCCCAGGCCGATAGCCTGCACACGGTCATTGATCTCGCAGATGCGGTTGCGAACGGCTTAGACGACAAAGATGCTCTCGCCGAATTCATTGGATTCAACCCCCGCCAGTCTGACTATTACGGAAACGCGGCTAGGTTCCTTGGGCTACTTGACCGCTCCCATCGCGGGTTTTCTGTTAACGCTGAATCCCGTCAGTTTGTCGGCAAGACGCATGCTGGTCGCGTAGGCGATATCACGTTCCGCCTATGCGGATTGCCCGTGTTCCGTGAGGCCCTGCAGGGGGTTGCCTCCGGAAGCCCTCTCACGCAGGAACAGATAGCAGACCTAATTCGGACACACACTCAGTTAACTGGCACCACTGCGGGTCGTAGGGCTCAAACTGTAGCGGCTTGGGTGGGTTGGGTGGAATCTCTTGCAGGACAATAAGTCACAAGTACGTCGGTACACACTGGATTCTGTCAGTCCACGGAATCGCCAATCTGCTGCAATGGATAGCTTCATCGAAAGTTCGCTGGTCACTGAAGAACACTACCTGAGGTTTTTGGATTATGCGGAGAGTGTCACCATAGAGGGCAAAACCATTAAGCTCAAGGGCCACCAGCGCCCCAAAACCCTCCAGCCCCCCGACGACTTCACCACCGAGACCACAACCTTCTGGTCCTTCGAGAAACGCGGCAAATGGGCAACCCATCGCGCCAGCTACCGCGGCAACTGGGCCCCACAGATCGCCCGCAACCTCATCCTCCGCTACTCCAACCTCGGCGACACCGTCCTCGACCAGATGGCCGGCGGCGGCACCACC
Source organism: Dehalococcoidia bacterium (assembly GCA_965247615.1). Lineage (GTDB taxonomy): Bacteria > Chloroflexota > Dehalococcoidia > Lucifugimonadales > UBA1127. Next base: position 854,807 of record OZ252022.1, read on the forward strand.
CTCGTCGAGTGCAAGCTCAACGGCCGTCGCGGCATCGGCGTCGACATCAACCGAGACGCCCTCATGCTCACCATGGACGCCCTCAACTTCGACATGTCCGCACGCTCCGCAGAGGCCGTCGCGCCGGCGACCGCTGATACCGAACCCCCAACCATCACCCTCTACGAGGGCGACGCCCGCAACCTCGACCGCATTCCCGACGACTCCATCGACCTCGTCGCCACACACCCCCCATACGCCAACATCATCCGCTACTCCGCCCGCGCTCGAAGCAAGACTGGGTCCCCTCCCGGTGACGCCCGCACCGGTTCCATCCCCGACGACCTCTCCAACGTCCGCGGCATCGCCCAGTACGTCGACCAGATGCGCCTCGTCGCCGCCGAAGCCTACCGTGTCCTCAAGCCGGACCACTACTGCGCCATCCTCATGGGCGACACCCGCCGAGTCCGCCACTACACCCCCATCGCCTTCCGCGTCATGCAGGCCTTCCTGGACGTCGACTTCATCCTCAAAGAGGACATCATCAAGGCCCAGTGGCACACCCAAACAGAGGGCCTCTGGTCCCGCCTCTCCCGCGACAAGAACTTCCTCCTCATCATGCACGAGCACCTCTTCATCTTCCGCAAGCCCGCCCCCAACGAAGACACCCGCCCCTACGCCGAAAGCAAGCCCTGGTGGTAACCCCACCCCCACCGTCATTCCCGCGAAGGCAGACCTTTGCACAACCGTGTCATGTCCGCACCCACCACCGTCGCGACCCCGCCCCTCCCTTACAAGGCCGTCGCGCCAGCGACCCGTCATTCCCGCGAAGGCGGGAATCCAGGGTGGACGCGGGGCGGCGTGGTCCCCACCCGCACTCCACGTCCCCCACCCCCCACAAGGCCGGCGGGCCGGCTACTTGTGCCAGCGACCCCCTTCCCTTTCACCCCGCGACTCGCTTATCCTCATGCTATGACTACCCACCCGCCCACGGCGGCTCCGCAACCCTCCCCCCACAAAGCCGTCGCGCAGCGACCGCCAGCGACCCGGCGCTCCCAAGGGCAACATCAACGCCCTCAAATCCGGTCGCTACCTCGCCACACTCCGTCGTCAGCAGCGCCGCACCAAGCGCATGGCCGCCGGGGAGACGCACACGGCCCTGCTGGAGCTCATGCAGCGTGCCCCCACCAGGAGCAACCCCCTCCTCGCCTATCTGCGCAAGACACCCCCTGGGCCAACCGGCCCGGCAAGGGACCCAGACCGAAGTCAATCGAAGGAGGACCATCCAACAGCTTCGGCAAGGGCGCCCCCGCCGGGAAACAATTGCTGTTTTACCCCCCGGCCAGCTTCAAAAGACGACAAAAAACACAAAGCAATCTTACACAGGGAGATTAATCATACGGCGCTTCTGCTCACCGAGGCCGCCAAGCTCTCCAACGACGTGCTGCGCCCTCCCCCACAAGGCCGTCGCGCCAGCGACCCAGCGGCCCCCCGAGTGTGGTATCCTCTGGTCGTCCCTCGTGCGGGGGGCCAGCTAGCCATTCCAAGAGAGAGTACCATCTCCACGGAGCGCCGGCCTCTCGCGCTAGGGCCGCCCGCAACCGACTAGGAGGTTCGGCCATGTCCTACGACCTCATCATCCGCGGCGGTAAGATCGTTGACGGCTCCGGCGCCCCCGCCTACCACGCCGACCTCGGCATCAGCGGAGGCCGCGTCGCCGCCATTGGCAAGATCTCCGGCCCCGCCGGCCGCGTCATCGACGCCGACGGCCTCGCCGTCGCACCCGGCGTCATCGACAACCACTGCCACTATGACGCCCAGGCCGTCTGGGACCCCCTCTGCACCTACTCCTGCTTCCACGGAGCAACCACCGTCGTCATTGGCAACTGTGGCCTCGCCCTCGCCCCCGCCCATGACTACGACCAGGACGCCCTCGCCAGCCTCCTCTCCCGCGTCGAGGCCATCCCCCTCGAAGCCCTCGACGCCGGCCTCACCTGGTCCTGGGAGACCATCCCCCAGTACCTCGACGCCCTCGACAAACGACTCGGCGTCAACGTCGCCCCCTTCATGGGCCACTCCGCCATCCGACGCTACGTCATGGGCGAGGCCGCCTACGAGCGCGAGGCCGACGACGACGAGCTCCACATGATGAAGAACATCGTCCGCTCCGGTATGGAGGCCGGCGCCCTCGGCATCTCCTTCGAACGCAACATGCGCCACTTCGACTGGCAGGGCCGCACCGCACCCTCCAACCTCGCCTCCGACCAGGAACGCTTCGAGCTCGCCGAAGTGCTCGACGACGTGGGCTGCGGCGCCATCCAGATCGGCGGCGACTCCCGCCTCGGCATCCGCCTCGCCCAGGCCGGCGGACGACCCGTCCTCTACGGCGGCATCACCCAGAACGCCGCCGCCCCCAACCAGTGGCAGGAGCAGATGGAAGAGGCCGAGCAGCTCGGCCGCGACGGCCTCCGCGCATTCCTCCTCTTCAACCCCCAGCCCACCATCCTCCACTACACCCTCAAGACCGCCCAGCACTTCGACGCCCTCCCCACCTGGAAGACCGTCATGATGCTCCCCCTCCAGGAGCGCATGCAGGCCTTCCGCGACCCCCAAACCCGCGCAAAGCTCCACTTCGAGGCCGTCGATACCCCCTACTCCGGCGACGGCGGCGACTTCACCCGCCGTTGGGACCTCCAGTTCATCTTCCACCCCAAGCTCCGGAAGAACGACTACCTCACCGGCATGAGCGTCGAAGAAGCCGCCCGCGTTCAGGGCAAGGATATCCTCGACGCCTTCCTTGACCTCGCCCTCGAAGAAGACCTCGAAACCGTCTTCGAGCGTCGAGAGCGCAACGGCGACCCCGTCGCCATGACCGCCATGCTCAACAGCCCCGGCCTCCTCCTCGGCCAGTCCGACGGCGGCGCACACGTCGTCTTCCGCTCCGACTACAGCTTCCCCACCTACGTCCTCGGCCACTGGGTCCGCGAAAAGGGCGTCCTCTCCCTCGAACAGGCCGTCCGCAAGCTCACCTTCGACTCCGCCCTCGTCTTCGGCCTCAACGACCGCGGCCTCCTCCGACCCGGCTACGCCGCCGACGTCATGGTCTTCGACCCCGACACCGTCGGCCCCCTCGAAGCCGAGGACGCCCCCGACCTCCCAGGCGGCGCCAGCCGGCGCAAGCAGCTCGCCGCCGGCATGCACAGCGTCATCGTCAACGGCCAGATCCTCATCGACCACGGCGAGCACACCGGCGCCTACCCCGGCAGAGTCGCCCGCACCACCCCCGCCCCCTAACCCCTCCGGAGCCCCCGGGACTCCCCCGTAGGGGCGGGCGTCGTGCCCGCCCCTCACTACAGGCCGCCACCCCCGTCACCTCCGCCCCCAACCCGTCACCCCCGCCCCCACCCCGTCTTTCCCGCGAAAGCGGGAATCCACGGGGGGCGCCGGCAGCGTGGGGCATCCCCCTACCCCGCAGCAACCCCTCACCCCCCTCCCAACCGCCACCTCAACCCACGCCCACAAGGCCGTCGCGCTAGCGACCCAGCCACACCGTCGCGAAGTCCGTGTGCGTGTGCCCATCCTCCGGCGGCACCACCACCCCCCGCACCCACGACCGGTACGCCACCACCTGCACCGAACCGGCGATCGGGATCACGTACGCCTGCTCGTCCACCAGGTACCGCTCCAGGTCCCGCCATATCTGGATGCGCTGGTCCCGAGTCGTCGCCCGGCGCAGCAGCACGTAGAAGCGGTCGACCGCCTTGTCCTCGTGCTTGGCGTACGCGTCCGGGTTGGGGCTGGACCGCCCGAACACAGACTCCGTCCCTTCCGGTACGGGCGCCGTGAAGTTGGCCCCCGGCTGGCTGTCGTAGTCCCCGCTCACTCGCCCCCGGTTCCACAGCGCCTCGTCGGCCAGGTGGAGCTCCAGGTTCACCCCAAGTCCCGCCAGCTGAGCGTGCAGGAACTCGCACCGCAGCCGCATCCGCACCCGGCACAGGTGCCCCATGCTGAACCCCCCCGAGTACCCCGCCTCCGCCAGCAGCCTGCGAGCCGCTGCCCGGTGCTCCTCCAGCTTCGCCGGGTCGAAGCGGGGATAGCTCTTGAAGTCGGGGCTGACAAAGGGCTCGTCCGGCCCCGGCGGCCCCAGGTACCCCATCCCGCCCAGCGCAGAGCTGATGGCTGCCCCCTTGTCGATCCACAACGACATGGCCCTGCGCGCCCTCACGTCCTGCCACGGGCCCTCCCGCAGGACGTTGAAGGCCAGTCGCATCATGCCCCCGCGCATCGTCGCGTAGTACACCCCGTCCCCCAGGTCCGCATCGTAGCCCGCCTTGCGCTCCACGGTCAGGTAGTGGCCCTCGCCCCGGGCCCCGCCGTCCAGCCGACCCACCCGCAGCGCCGCATCCATCGCCGAAGCGTCCGGCATGATCACAAAGTCGATCCCCTCTAGGTACGGCAGCCGGTTGGCCCCCGCGTCCTTCTCCCAGTACGCCTCGAAGCGCCGGAGCCGTACCACGCTGTCCCGCTCGTACTCCGCCAGCCTGAAGGGTCCCGTGCCCACCACGCCCACGTCCAGCGGGGCGACGTTCACCTCCCCCTGCTGGATCCGCTGCTCCATCAGATGCTTCGGGTGCCCAACCTTCAGCCGAGGGTTGCTCAGCACGTTCGGGTACAGGCGCGAGCGTTGTCCCAGGGTCACGCGCAGCCGGTTGCCCGGCAGCACCTCCACCTTGCGCACGTCCCCAAGGTCGCCCTTGAACAGCGCAGGGAGCCGGGTCCTCCCCCCCGACTCTGCGCCGAAAGCGGCCAACTCGAACCAGAACTTGGCGTCATCGGCCGTGAAGGGCGTGCCGTCGTGCCAGTGCACGTTGTCGCGGATCGTGAAGGTCCACTGCGTGAAGTCGGCGTTGGACACCCACCGGCTGGCCAGGTTGGGACACACCAGGTACATCAGAGCGCGGCAGCGCGTGACCAGGTTCCCCGGTCCGAACACGCCTCCCGCCGCGTGATGCAGCGCAATGCTGGACGTGCGCATCGGATCGAAGGCCACGGGCGGGTCCCCGCGGTTGGCCAGCACCAGGACGCCGCCGTAGCGAGGCGCGCCATCGGCGAACAACTCCGCGTTGGCGATCTCCGGCAGTGCCGACGCGGCCCCCGCGACGGCTCGGTCCTCCCGCTCCGCCTCGCGCGGGCCCTCCGGGTCCGGTGCGCCCTCACTCCCGCACGATGCCAGGAGCAGCAGTCCCAGCGCCGCCGCTGCCCAACGCGCCGCTATTGCCACGTTGTCCCCCCGGGTATCGTTGGGTGTTATGCTCCGAGTGTACGCCAGGTGCAGCCCAGGCTCGACGCCAAGTCTCGCTGGCGGAGCAGCCTACCTGCGCGCCATGCCATCGACGACCCGCCCCCACTGCGCCGTCGCGCCAACGACCCCGCAATGCAGGCGATTCCCTTGCCTCTGGTCCCTCCTCCCTCTACCATCCCACTATGCCCTCGTCAGCCATCGCCTTCCAGCTTCAGGCCGCCTGCGGTCACGCCCGCGCCGGGCTGCTCACCACGCCCCACGGGAGCGTGCCCACCCCCGCCTTCATGCCCGTGGCCACCCAGGGCTCTGTCAAGACCCTTTCGCCCCAGGAGACCCGGGAGCTGGGCGCCCACATCATCCTGGCGAACACCTACCATCTCTCCCTGCGGCCCGGCATCGAGACCGTGCAGCGCCTCGGAGGCCTGCACGCCTTCATGGCTTGGGACGGCCCCATCCTCACCGACTCGGGCGGCTTCCAGGCCTACTCCCTGGGTGTGCTCCGCCGCGTCACCGAAGACGGCCTGCTCGTCAGCTCCCATATCGACGGCTCCCAGCGCTTCCTCTCTCCGGAGCTCGCTGTGCGGTACCAGGAGTCCCTTGGCGTGGACGTCGCCATGGTGCTGGACCAGTGCATCGGCTACGGCGCCGGCCCCGATGCGCTGCGAGGGGCCATGGAGCGGACCCACCGCTGGGCGCGCCGTTGCCGCGCCGCTCGCACTAGCGCCGACCAGGCCCTGTTCGGCATCATCCAGGGCGGCACGGACCTGGCCCTGAGAGACGAGTCCATTCAGGCGGTCACTAGCATCGGCTTCGATGGCTACGCCGTGGGCGGCCTCACCGTCGGCGAGCCCAAGGTCCTGACCTACCAGGTGGCGGAGCATACGGCGCCCCAGCTTCCCCCCAACAAGGCCCGCTACATGATGGGCTCAGGCTCCCCCGAGGACCTCGTGCGGGCCGTGGCCGCCGGCTTCGACCTTTTCGACTGCGCCCTGCCAACCAGGGTGGCACGCCACGGCGCCGTCTTCACGGACCGGGGCCGCTATGATGTCGCCAAGTCCCAGCACCGCGAGGCGCAGGCCCCTCTGGAGGATGGCTGCGACTGCTCCACCTGCCGCACTTTCTCCGCCGCCTACGTGCATCACCTCTTCCGCTCCCGGGAGCTGCTGGGGTCCCGCCTGGCCACCATCCACAACCTGCGCTTCTACCAGCGTCTCATGGAACGGATGCGTCAGGCCATCCTCGGCGGCGCCTTCGACGACTTCCAGCGAGAGTTCCTGGCGGCCTACGTGCCCACGGACGAGCACGCGCGGCAGGAGCAGCGCGGTCGCTGGCGCCGTACAAAGGGGCAGCCCTTCGTCGCATCCTAGACCACGGGATGGAGCCCGGCGGTTCCCGCCGCCACTCGGCCAAGCCAGGCTCACCCCGGGACAGCGATGGCCGCGGTCCCGCCCCAGACTACGGCCTCCGGACGGCGTGGCCTCCAAACTGGCCGCGCATGGCCGCCAACAGCTTTGCTCCGAAGGAGCTCTCTTGGCGGGAGCGGAACCTGGTCTGCAGGGCAAGCGTAATGACCGGCGCCGGAACCGCCAGTTCAACGGCCTCCTGCACCGTCCACCGTCCCTCGCCCGAGTCGTCGACGTAGGCGTCGAGGCCGCCAAGCTCCGGGTCCTCCCGGAGCGCCGCCGACGTCAGGTCCAGGAGCCAGGAGCGCACCACGCTGCCGTACCGCCAGATCTCGGCGATGCGGGGCAGGTCCAGGCCAAACTCCTCCTTGGCCTTCATCAGCTCGAATCCCTCGGCGTAGGCCTGCATCAGCCCGTATTCAACGCCGTTGTGGACCATCTTTACAAAGTGGCCCGCCCCCGCCGGGCCGACGTAGCCGTACCCCCGGTCCGGGCCTGGCGCCAGCGTCTGGAACACCGGCTCCAGCCGCCGGTATGCCTCCCGGTCGCCTCCCACCATGAGGCTGTACCCCTCCGTGAGTCCCCAGACGCCCCCACTGGTGCCCGCGTCCAGGAAGGATATGCCGCGCTCGTTCAACTCAGCGGCGCGGCGTACGCTGTCCCTGTAGTTGGAGTTGCCGCCGTCGATGACCGTATCTCCCTGGGAAAGGGCCAGCGACACCTCCCGGATGGCGCCTTCCGTGGGGTCCCCCGCCGGCAGCATGACCCACACTGCCCGCGGTGGAGCGAGCTGGGCCACCATCTCCGGGATGGAGGATGCCCCGGCCGCGCCTTGGCGCGCCAGGGCCTGCACAGACTCCGCGCTAAGGTCGAAGGCTACGATGCGGTGGCCGACGTTGAGCAGGCGTTGGGCCATGTTGCCGCCCATGCGGCCCAGCCCGATCATTCCGAGCTCCATCCTGTCAACCTCCGCTGCTGCTTCCATGCTGCACTTCCTGCTCCAACGCTTCCCGCACTCCGGCGCCTCGCCCGGGTCGGACAGGACGGCCCGTTGCACAGTTCTTCCGGATGGACTGGTCCCGTACCGGCAACCTGGTTGCTCGCCGCCCCTCACTCCAGCTCGGCGGCCAGCTTCATAATGTCGGACGCATGGTCGCTGCCCAACGTGATCCTGGCCACGGGTCTGCCCAGTCCCTGGAGAATGCGCAGGTCACCCAGTGCTTGGGCGTCGGCCAGAACGCCGAAGGTGTAGGCGGCGCCGGGTATGGGCAAGTCCGCGGCGTGTTCCCCCACGAGCTGGAGGAATACGCCGGTGGGAGGGCCGCCCTTGTGAAGCTGGCCGGTGGAGTGGAGAAAGCGCGGCCCGTAGCCCGCGGTGGTGGCCACGTGGTGCCGAGCCAGAATGCTGCCCCTGAGGTGGGCCAGGGCCCGGTCAGTCTCCGCCGTCGGGCGTATGTACGCCATGATGGCTGCGTAGTCGCCCGGGTTGCTGTGTGCCATCAGTCCACGCAATGAGCTCTCGGTGTCGGCGGGCGTAAGCTGACCCGAGGACTCGTACTCCTGGAGCACCTTGTCCGTCTGGTCCTTTGCCCCTTGAACGTTGGGCTGATCGAAGGGTTGAATGCCCATGACGGCGCCCGCCGCGGCCGTCGCAAACTCCCATCGGAAGAACTCAGCACCCAGATCGTATCGGTCTTGAAGTCCCAGAAGCACCGTCGGGTGGCCCGCTGCCCTGATGCTCTCCATTGCCGCGTCAGGAGCGCCGTTGTCGTCGTCCTGCACGCGAAGGTACACAAAGAAGCGGTCATCGCCGTACACGCCAGGCTCCGACAACGGCTCGGAAGCCACGGGCACGATGCCGCGGCCCTCCTTGCCGGTGCTCTCAGCGATAAGCTGCTCCACCCAGAGCCCGAAACTGGCTATGGAAGGTGACGTGACCAGAGTGAGCTTGTCGCGGCCCCGCTGCGCCAGGCCGCCCATCACCGCCCCCAGCCAAGCGCCGGGGTTGTCGTTGGCGGGGACGCTGGCGGCGCACGCTTCGCGCATACAGTTCGCCCGCTCCAGCAGCGTCGCAACGTTCACGCCCATCAGGGCCGCCGGCACCAGACCGAAGTAGGAGAGCACCGAGAATCGCCCGCCAATATCTGGAGGGTTCGCGAACACGCGCCGGAACCTTTCGCCGCGTGCCATCCGCTCCAGGGGCGTGCCGGGGTCGGTAATGGCAACGAAGTGGCCCGGTGCCGCCCGCTTCCCCACAGCGTCTTCCACCAGTACGCGGAATCGCCGGTACAGCACGTTGGGCTCGATGGTTGTGCCCGACTTGGAGGAGACCAGGAACAGCGTTTGCGCCGGGTCAATGGCGCCCTCGGCCGCGCCCACTGCGTCAGGCACGGTGGAGTCCAGCACCATGAGCTCCGAGTACCCCGCGGCGCTGCCGAAGGTTTGGCGCAGCACCTCGGGCCCCAGGCTGCTGCCGCCCATGCCCAGGAGGACGGCGTGGCGGAATCCCGCGGCGCACACGTCTGCGGCGAAGGCCTCCAGGGTGGCAACCTGCCCGCCCATCGTGTCGGTCACCTGCAGCCAGCCCAGGCGGTCTGCTATCTCCGCGGGGTCCGGCTTCCAGAGCGTGTGATCTCTGCGCCAGATGCGGCCCACTGCGTCTCGTCCCTTCAGATCGGTCAGGGCCGCCTCCGCATCTTGCAGCGAGGCGGCCAGGCTGTCCGGGGGGCGAGCGTCCGCTCGGCTCCGCAGCTGCCGCTGCTTGTCCTGGGTCCCCCTAACTGGATTGGTCATCTCCCCCTCTCCATATGGACCGTGTCGCCTCGTCAACCAGACGCCGGACCGCTAGGTGGCGGCGTCTGGACACTCCATCCACTCCGCGGACGTGGCCGCCGTAGCCGAGTCCGAGGGAGGCGAGCCGCTGCTCCGGCACTCCCACGCCAGGCCTTGGAGCAGTCCCCAGGACGGCGCGGTGACCACTCGCAGGGCGATGCCCCCCGCCGCAACAGCATACCCGCCTCCGGGGTGATGCGCACGCAACCCGTGGTCCGGGCCGGTGTGTGTAGTGTGAGGCCGCTTCGGGTGGCGTATGAGGCGCTCGACCCATGAAGTCTGGCCGTTCGCGGCGCCCCCCCGGTCGGAGATGCCGTCCTCCCGCCCGTTGGCGAACCGGTCTAGGAGGGACGCCCACCTGGGGGCTGTAGGACTTGATGAGCTCCGTGGCGCCTGCGCCGTCGAAATTGGGAATCGCCGCGCCCACGAGAAAGAGGCTGGGAAGCCGGTTCACCGGCCGTGCTTCTCCAACGCGCACAGCTCTTTCATTCGCTGGAGAGGGGTGCCCTCCGGGTGAGTCTCACGTGAGTTTCAGCTCGGCTCACTGCCGGCTCAATCGCATCGAGTTACTGGTGCGCCGCGCCGAAGTCCTGACCCGGCCCTCCTCAAACTGCGCCCGTTGGCGTCTTACGGAGAGAAGGGGCCGGACGCCTCCTGGTCTGGTGATACCAGCCCCTTTGGCGGCCCCAGGATCTCGCGCATCACGACCGCGACACGCAGTCCCCTCCGCGACGCGAGATTCGCGAGCAGTGCCCTGCGCTTCGGGACGGCACGCTGGAGGGGTGCCGTCGGGCGTCCGGGTTGTGCTGGCTGCGCTTGGGGGCGGACCTCTTCAGCCGCTCTGACAGTCTCACGTGGGACCTCGTCTTCCAGGATCCATGGAGACCCCAGGGCCTTGCGCTCTGCTGGAGGGCCAGAGCCTCGACTCGAATATAGAGGGTCCTCATCTTCATTGCCGGGCCATTCATGCCCGCGTTCTCTGCGTATGGCGTCCAGCCGCGCCTGTCGCGTGGCCTCGGCCTGGCGCATCATGTTGTCGTAGCGCCCCTGCGCGTCCGGTGATGGCGGCGGCGGTGTGTACATGGTTGGCTACTATTCTCTACTTGCGGCCTTGATCGCTAGAGTGACTGCTGCCCGCCCTCGGTTGCCTCATTGCCCAGGGACTCCCGCATGGCGGTGTCCGACTGCACGTTGCGCATCCGGTAGTAGTCCATGATGCCCATGTTGCCCGCGCGGAAGGCCTCGGCCATGGCCAGGGGGATTTCGGCCTCGGCCGCCACGACCCGGGACCGCATCTCTTCTACTCGGGCGCTCATCTCCTGCTCCAAGGCCACGGCGGCGGCGCGCCGCTGCTCGGCCCGCGCCTGGGCGATAACCTTGTCCGCCTCCGCCTGGTCCGTCTGGAGCTTGGCGCCGATGTTGCGTCCCACGTCGATGTCAGCGATGTCGATGGAAAGAATCTCGAAGGCTGTCCCCGAATCCAACCCCCCTGACAGCACCCTCTTGGAGATGTTGTCAGGATTCTCCAGCACCTCTTTGTGCGAGCCCGCCGAACCTATGGCCGAGACCGTGCCCTCTCCCACCCTTGCCAGGATCGTCTCCTCTCCCGCACCGCCCACCAATCGCTCAATGTTGGCCCGCACCGTCACCCGGGCCACCGAGATGAGCTCGATGCCGTCCTTGGCCACCGCGGAAATCCGGCCCGTCTGGATGACCCGGGGGTTGACGCTGACCTGCACCGCATCCAGCACGTCGCGCCCCGCTAGGTCGATTGCCGTTGCGCGCTGCCACTGCAGGTCAATGTTGGCACGGTCCGCGGAGATGAGGGCCTGCACCACCCGGCCCACGTTGCCGCCGGCGAGGAAGTGGGCCTCCATCTGGTTCGTGTCCAGAGAAAGCCCCGCTTTGAGCGATGAGATCATCGGCTCGACTATGGCTCGCGGCGGCACCCGGCGCAGCCGCATCCCAATCAGCTGCCCGATGCCTACCCGGACCCCCGAAAAGAGGGCGCTAAGCCACAGGCCCACCGGCACCATGTACAGAATGAACGCCAAGAGGATGATGGACACAACGATGATGGCAACGAGAAACGCGCCAGCGACTTCCATGACCTCTTCTCCTCCCCGCCTCAGTGGCGGCAGCCGACTTACTTGGACCTAGGAAACGGAAGGCCCGGCAGCGTCATTGATGGGGCGCACTACGCGGCGATACCCTTCATCGGCGATAACCTCAATGGGCGTGCCGGCTGCTACGTACTCCCCTTGTGTTATCACGTCCACTCGATCGTTGTCAATCTTGGCCATCCCCGCGGGCCGAAGCTCCGTGATCGCGGTGCCGTGGGCGCCAAGCAAGGGGCCGGCGCCGGTCCGCGGCCCATCGCCCCTGTCAGCCTGGCGCAGGTCAAGCCTGGGCGCTCCCTGTTCTTCCGCTATACCGGGCCCTGCAGGCAGAGCGGCCTGGAGTGCCAGGCCGCGAAAGAGACGGGCTCCAGGCACGAACCTGAGAATGAGCCACCCGCCCACCACAATGTTGAGGAGGGCAACCAGGACCACTAAGGCCGCCCGCAGCAAGTCGCCGCTGTCTGCCCCCTGGCCGATGAGTGAGAGGAAGAGGCCACCCAGGAAGGCGCCGATACCCAGGATGCCCGCGACGCCGAAGCCTGGCACGAGTAGGATCTCCACCGCCAGCAGCCCAAGCCCCACAACCACCAGAATTAATCCTTCCCATCCTGCGAGGCCGGCCAGGAAGTGGCCCCAGAAGAACAGGGACAGGAGCGTCAGACCCACGATGCCCGGCACGCCAAAGCCAGGACTCGTGAGTTCGACGAACAGGCCCAGGAAGCCCAGGGAGATGAACAGAGTGGCCAGAGCGGGGTTGGTAATGATTCGGACCAACGCCTCTGACCATGATGGGGCCGTTTGCACTACCACAGCGTCGCTCAATCCCTCGGCTTCGAGAAGCTCCTGAAGGTCCCGCACCTCGCCGTCGGCGTATCCATACTCCAGGGCTTTCACCGTCGTGAGGGTCAGGAGCTTGCCCTCCTCCACGAGCCCATCCACCGCGACGGTCTCGTCCACCATGGCCTCGGCGATCAGCGGGTCTCGCCCGCGAGCCTCGGCGGTGGACATGAACGCGGTGCGAACGGCGGAAACCACCTTCTCACTGGCTTTGTCCCCTGCCTGGTCCACGGGTGTGGCCGCGCCCATGGAAGCGCCGGGAGTCATGTAGATAGTGTCAGCGGCAACGGCGATGAGGGCTCCGGCGGAGAAGGCTTCCCGGTTGATGAAGGCTACCACCGGCACTTGGCTGCCCAGCAGGGCGTCCTTGATCTCCAAGGCGGAGTCCAGTCGTCCCCCCGGCGTGTTGATGTCCAGGATGACGGCTTCGGACCCCTGTTTGTTGGCGTCACCGAGAACGCGCTTGATGTAAGGGCTGAGACCTAAGTCGATCGTGCCGTGAACCTGGACGACCATGACCGTCTGCTGTGTCTGAGCGCCCAAGGCACTGGAGTCGACGAGGCCGATGAACCCTGTAACGATGAGGGCAACGAAGATGCTTCGCCGGACCCAGGACATGGTCGCTCCTCACGTCTCCAGAGGCTCCATACTACCTGCACGGCTGGCGGCGGTCAATTTCGGGTCCAGCGCGCAACGCTGGGCGTGGTCCCTCCCAGCGGGCCGCAGCCCAACCCCGCCGTCATTCCCACGAAGGGAGACCTTTGCGCAACCGTCATTCCCGCACCCACCTGCCGTCGTTCCCGCGAAAGCGGGAATCCAGGGTGGGGTCTCAGGCTGGCGGGGCCTGCTTCACTTACACAACCTCGCTCTCCGCGGGGAGTTATGCAAAGGTCTCCGAAGGCGGGAATCCAGGCGCGGGGGCTGCGGGGTCTCCCGCTCGGCCGCTCATGGTGAGCCGGTCATTCCTCTTGACTCTCAAGACAGTTGCTGCCGAAGGATGTGCGCCCATCAACCGCCGCCCCCAGCACACTCTCCCCCCACAAAGCCGTCGCGCAGCGACCCCCCTGTGCCATCCTCCCCTTGCCCCTACAGGAACGTATGCCTTAGCATTCCTTCAGCAGACCCGCCCAGGCACGGAGGTCCCCATGCCCCCCGCGAAAACAAACATCTTTTTGTCTATTCGTTCTCTATTCGTTCCAGGCTCGACCAGATAGATTCGTTTCCTAAAAAAACACAAATGGCAATCAAACACGGAAGAACAATCAAACCACGTCCACCGCCTACCGTCGATCAGGTGGTGGATGTGAGGTCGGCCGGCCGCGTTGACGCTCCGTTGAGCCCCTGTTACCATAAAGTACGATGCCCAAGTAAGAGGAATGCCCTTGGCCTACGTCACAGGCTTGCGCTGCCGGGAGTGCGCTCGAGAGTATCCCATCGAGCCTCTCAACGTTTGCGACTTCTGCTTCGGACCCCTGGAGTTGGTATACGACTACGATGCCATCGCCAAGGTCATCGACAAGGATCGCATTCAGAGCGGCCCCCCAACCATGTGGCGATATCAAGACCTCTTGCCAGTGGACGCCGCCGGCGCCGTTGACCTGCACACAGGGTTCACGCCCCTGATACGTGCCCGGAACCTCGGCCAGCGGTTGGGGCTCGATGAGCTCTATGTCAAAAACGATTCAGTGAACCCAACCTTCTCCTTCAAGGACCGTGTGGTGTCGGTGGCCTCGACCAAGGCCCTGGAGTTTGAGTTCGATACACTGGCCTGCGCCTCCACAGGCAACCTGGCAGGATCCGTCGCAGCCCATGCGGCCAAGGCGGGCATGAAGGGCTACATCTTCATTCCCTCGGACCTGGAAGCGGGCAAGGTTGTGGGCGCGGGCATCTATGGGCCTACGGTGATAGCTGTTGATGGCAGCTACGACGATGTCAATCGCCTCTGCAGCGAGCTGTCTGAGATCTACCACTGGGCTTTCGTCAATATCAACATGCGGCCCTACTACGCCGAGGGAAGCAAGACCCTGGCCTACGAGGTTGCCGAACAGCTTGGCTGGCGCGCCCCCGCCCACTGCGTCGTCCCCCTCGCCTCCGGGGCCATGTTCACCAAGATCTGGAAGGGGCTCAACGAGTTCGCGTCTCTAGGGTTGATCTCGGACGTCCCCACGCACATGCACGCGACACAGGCGGAGGGATGCAGCCCTATCGCCACGGCGTGGCACGCGGGCACGGAGCACACCCGGCCCGTGAAGCCCGACACTATCGCCAAGTCCCTGGCAATAGGCAACCCTGCCGACGGCTTCTACGCCCTTCAGGCCATCAAACAGTCCCAGGGCACCGCCGTCATCGTGCCTGAAGACGAGATTGTGACTGGAATACAACTCCTGGCCGAGACCGAAGGGATCTTTACCGAGACCGCGGGCGGCGTAACTATCGCCGGGCTCAAGCGCCTAGTAGACCAGGGAGACATCAAGCGCGAGGAGCTCACTGTAGTCTACATAACCGGCAATGGCCTGAAGACCCAAGAGGCCGTGGCGAAAACCATCAGCCCCCTGAACATTCAGCCGACGGTTAGCGGCTTTGAGGCGGCGCTCAACGTTAGGTAGCCCGTGCCGGGCACTGGCGCGGCGGTCCTCTTGGCATGTTGCCCGGCGGCACAGAGGAGACCATTCATGGCGAATCAGCGTGTGCGGTTCACCTTTCCGACAAGGCTCATCCCGGAGCCTATTATCTGGGAGCTCGGCCACAGCTACCCCATCGTGACCAACATTCGCCGGGCCCAGGTGGAAGAGGAGGTTGGTTGGGTCGTGCTGGAGCTTACGGGGGACGAGGGCAAGATTGGCGAAGGCCTGGACTGGGTACGGTCCAAGGGCGTCCGCGTGGACCCTGTGGTGGGGGACGTCGTCGAAGGCTAGCGGCAAGTCCGGCCCGAGTCTCCCGGGTCGCTGGTGCATCCTTCGCTCCTTGTTCCCATGCTGCTGTTCCGCTACTATAGGGATGCTCCACGATAGCAAGTCTGAGACCCGGCAGGACCGTTCTGGTTGGAGCGCCGGGACTGGTGCCAAGGAGGCAACCGAATGAGCGTAGTGGTGAGGATTCCGGCCCCTCTGCGGCGGGTGACCGGTGGTCGGGAAAAGATAGAAGTTGAGGGCGGCACTCTGAGTGACGCCTTGGGCGTCATGGAGTCCCAGTTCCCCGGCATCAGAGAGCGCCTTGTGGACGAGACCGGAGAGCTGCGGCACTTTGTGAACATCTACGTCAACGGTGAGGACGTCAATTTCCTGGAGGGGCTGGAGACGGCCATCAACACGGGGGATGAGGTCAGCATCGTCCCGGCGGTGGCTGGAGGCTAGCCGGCCCCCGCGCCGCAACCACCCGGCTTGAGTAAGCACAGAGCAGGCCCCGCGGCCTGCTCTGTGTGCTTGTCTGGGCGGTGCCAGTCGACGCACAAGCTCAGAGCTTGAGGATCCTCCGTGCGTTCCCCTCGTAGATCTTCTTCTTGTCGTCCAGGGAAGCCGTGATGTTGTCGATAACCCGGATGGTCTCCCGGATGAAGCCGGGCCCCTTCTCCGGATCGAAGGGCATGTCGGTCCCAAAGAGGACGTGGTCTGACCCAAAGAAGGTGAGCCCGCACTCCGTGGCCGCCAGCGCGCCGAAGAGAGCCGTGTCTGCGTAGAACATACGGAAGTAGTCCTGCGGCCGCTTCTCCAGACGCTCCAGCGTGCCCACGTCGTGCTCGTCGTCAGTCCTGCGGCCAAGCTGGTCAAGGCCCGGGCCGATGCGTCCCTCAAAGTAGGGGATCATGGCCCCCATGTGGTGTGTGATGATCTTCAGGTTGGGCACCCGGTCGAAGACGCCGGACATGGCAAGGCGCCCCATCGCCACACTGGTCTCATAGGGCCAGCCGAAGGCCCACCACAGGTCGTACTTGGACCTGGTCTCTGTCTTGTAGTCCGCAAAGTCGGGTGACCTTGTGGGGTGCAACCAAACTGGAAAGTCCATCTGCCCCATGAGCTCGAAGAGGGGCAGGAACTCGGGCTCGTCCAGAGGGCGCCCGTTGACGTTGGTGCAGATCTGGACGCCCCTCGCGCCCAGGTCGCGGATCGCCCGCTCCGTCTCAGCCAGCATGGCGTCGGGGTTGTTCATGGGTAGGGAGGCGATGAAGGCAGGGAAGTGCTCAGGGTACTTGGCTACCAGCTCCGCCATGCTCTCGTTGGCCAGTTTGGCTAGGTCCGGGCTGTCCTGGGGTTCGGCCACGAATTCGATGGGTGGCAGGTTGAGGGTCAGCACCTGAACATAGTCCTGGTCTTCGAACCGCTCCAAGACCCGGAAGCGGGTGTCCAGATCGTAGAGGATGGGGATGTCGCGGACCCGCTTCTGCATGTAGGCGGCGCGCCCGCTCATCGTCAGCATCTTGTCGAAGTAGGGCTTCGGCAGGATGTGTGGGAATATGTCTATCTTCATGCTCACCCTCTGTCCCAGGATCTGGATGGCGTGTAGTATACCGGATTCGGCGCCGCCCCACGCGCAACAGGAAGGGGGGCGCTCCCATGGGAGCGCCCCCCTTCCTTCATTGACAGGGCTCCGGGGT
The DNA here is from genome assembly GCA_965247615.1 of Dehalococcoidia bacterium. Classification (GTDB taxonomy): domain Bacteria; phylum Chloroflexota; class Dehalococcoidia; order Lucifugimonadales; family UBA1127. The sequence goes on from OZ252022.1 coordinate 871,871, forward strand.
GTTCTGCAGGGGCTAGGACCCGCTTCCCAGGAGACCCTTGTGGCCCTCACCGAGCTTGATCTCCAGCTGCTTGGCCTTCTTCGCCTCCAGCTTGGGGAAGGCGATGGAGATCACGCCGTTCTCGTAGGTCGGCTCCGCCTTCTCCGCGTCCACCGAGTCCGGCAGACGGATGGAACGGTAGAAGGAACCCGTGCGGCGCTCCCGCAGCATGTAGCCGTTCCTGTGCTCCCGCTCCTCGGCCGTCTTGCCCCGGATGGTGAGCACTCCGTCCTCGATGGTGACCTGAATGTCCTTTGGATCGACCCCCGGCAGCGACGCCTGGACCAGGACGGTCTCTCCTTCCATGCGCACGTCCATCGGCACAACCCAGCCCTCGGCGGTCTCGCCGCCGGTGCTGGGCCGCGGGAGGCCGCGCCAGAGCCTGTTCATCGCCTCGTCCATGCGCCGAAAGTCAGCGAGTGGGTCCCAATGCCGCAGTGTCATGTCTAATCTCCTCCAATCGAGTGTGAGTGTGTGACCCTGATGCGGGGCGGCGACGGTGCCATGCCCCACGCATCTATTGAAACATACTTCTAATACGATGTCAAGATACTTGATTACAAAAATTAGATACTTGATACGGACCGTATCACTATGCTATTATCCCCACAGAGCAGAGGAGCCCATGCCACAGGACTACTACAACATCCTCGGGGTGCCCCACAACGCCGGCGACAAAGAGATCCGGTCGGCCTTCCGTAGGCTCGCCCGCAAGTACCACCCTGACGTCAACCGGGACGAAGCCGACGCCGAAAGGCGCTTCAAGGAGATCAACGAGGCCAATGAGGTCCTCTCCGACCCGGAGAAGCGCCGGCTGTATGACCGTCACGGCCACAACTGGCGTCAGGGCCAGCAGTACGGCGACCGCATGGGCGACGCGTACGGTCCTTTCGGACGGTCTGCCGGTGCGCCGTACGGCTTCGGGTCGCAGGAGGACCACTTTGGCGGCTCTGGCCTCGACGACATCCTGGGCCGTTTCTTTGGGGGGCGGGGAGGCGCGGCGGCCGGGAACAGGGCTGGCGCGCGCAGAGTGGTCCTGGAGCAGCCCGTGGAGCTCTCTTTGGAAGAGGCCTACAGCGGCGGCGCCCGCGTGATTCAGGTGACAAGCCCTACTCTGGCGCAGCCGATCAAGGCCGAGGTTACCGTGCCCGCCGGGGTTGAGGACGGGGCCCGCGTGCGCGTTGCCCCCGGCGGCCAGGAGGTCATCCTCGTGGTCTCTGTGCGGCCCCATCCTCGGTTCCAACGCCACGGCGCCGACCTGTCAACGGAGGTCACCGTGCCGCTCATGGACGCCATGCTCGGCGGTGAGGCCATCGTGCCCACGCTGGCGGGCCGCGTTGCCCTCACGTTGCCCCAGGGGACCCAGAATGGGCGCGTCTTCCGCCTGAGCGGCCAGGGGATGCCCCGACTGCAAGACTCGAAGGCCAGGGGCGATCTGCACGTCAACGTAAGGGTCAGCTTGCCCACTGACCTCACCGGCGAGGAGACGGACCTCCTTCGCCGGCTCAAAGAATCGCTGGACAAGCGGTCTGGCGGCGCTGCCGATGCCTCCCAGCGGGCATCGGGCGCATCCTCAGGGGAGTGAGGCGATGGCAAATCGTTATCCGGACTGGGAAGAGCCCTGCTACGTGATCAGCGTTGCGGCCAAGATGGTTGGACTAAACGCGCAGGCCCTGCGCTACTACGAGCGCACGGGACTCCTGCGGCCGTCCCGCTCGGGTGGCAACATCCGGCTCTACTCGCTGCGGGACATCGAGCAGGTCAGGCGCATCAAGACCCTTATCGAGGACATGGGCGTCAACCTGGCTGGAGCGGAGGTCGTCCTGCGCCTCATGGCCCAGATCCAGGAGATGGAGCAGGTCATAGAAGCGCTGCGGTCGGAGGTGGAACGGCTTCGCACCCCGCGGCTCCAGGGCCCGCGACGGCCCGTATAGGCTGCGGCGCCGTCATCATGACGAAACACCTTGGGGAGGTACGGATCATGGTTCTGAGACCTGACAGCTTCACAGAATCGGCCCAGGAGGTCGTGACTAGCTCCCAGGAGCTGGTCCGAAGCTACCGCCACCCTCAGTGGGATGTGGAGCACGTCTTCCTGGCGCTGCTGGACCAGGAGGAGGGCGTCCCGGCGCAGATCCTCCGGGAACTGAGTGTGGATGCCGCCGCTGTTAGAACACGGTTGCAGAATGCCTTGGAGCGTATACCCAAGCTGGCCTACGAGCCGAGGCAGATATACCCGACCCCGCGCACCGCGCGCCTGCTGCAGGTCGCCAAGGCAGAGGCGGACCGCCTCAAGGACGACTACATCAGCACCGAGCACCTGTTCATCGGCGTCGTGGAGGAGCGCAGCGGCGAGTCGGCCCAGGTCCTCCGCAGCCTTGGCGTTGACACGGAGAAGGTCTATCAGGCCCTGGCCAAGGTGCGGGGTACGCACCGTGTCACGGACCCCCGGGCGGAGAGCCGCTACCGGGCGCTGGAGCGGTACAGCATTGACCTGACCGCCCTTGCTCGTCAGGGGCAGCTGGACCCCGTCGTGGGACGGCAAGAGGAGGTCAGCCGCGTTATCCAGACACTCTCGCGGCGCACCAAGAACAACCCCGTCCTGCTGGGCGAGGCCGGCGTGGGCAAGACCGCCATCGCCGAGGGACTCGCCCAGGCAATCGTCGCCGGCGACGTCCCCGACTCCATACAAGACCGCCGCGTTCTGGCCCTCGACATGGCCGGTCTCGTGGCCGGCGCCAAGTTCCGCGGCGAGTTCGAGGAGCGTCTCAAGTCCGTATTGGACGAGGTCAAGGCCGGCCGGCGGGAGATCGTCCTCTTCATCGATGAGGTCCACACCGTGGTGGGCGCCGGCGCCGCCGAGGGCGGCATCGATGCCTCCAATATGATGAAGCCCGCCCTCGCACGCGGCGAAATCCAGGTCGTCGGCGCCACTACTCCGGACGACTACAGAAAGTACATCGAGCGCGATCCAGCGTTGGAGCGGCGCTTCAACCCCATCTGGATCGAAGAGCCCTCCCCGGAGACGGCTATCGAGATGATGCACGCCCTCAAGCCCCGTTACGAGGCCCACCACAAGGTCAACATCGACGACGACGCCCTTGTGGCCGCCGTCCGCCTCAGCAAACGTTACATTGCTGGGCGTCATCTGCCGGACAAGGCGGTGGACCTGGTGGATGAGGCCGCATCCAAGCTGCGGCTCGATATGTCCAGCATGCCAGGCGACCTCAAGGCCATCCAGCGGCGCTGCCTGGAGCTCCAGGACCAGGAGGAGGCCCTGAGTGGGAGGGGCGACTATGAGGGGGCGTCCCGCATCCGCGCCCAGCGGCTTCCCCTTGAGCGGGACTTCACCTCCCAGCGGGACTCCTGGTTCAGGGAGCAGAAGCTCGAGGACCGCGTGGGCGAGGAGAATATCGCGAGCTTGGTCGCCAAGTGGACCGGCGTGCCTGTATCTCGCCTCCTGGAGACTGAGGCCGCCCGCCTGCTCCACATGGAGGAGAGCCTGCACGGGCGCATCATCGGGCAGGAGCGGGCCGTCCAGGTTGTGGCGGAAGCCATTCGTCGTGCGCGGGCCGGTCTCAAGGACCCCAAACGGCCCATCGGCTCCTTCATGTTTCTGGGACCCACGGGCGTCGGAAAGACCGAGCTGGCACGCTCCCTGGCGGACTTCCTCTTCGACGATGAAGATGCCATGGTGCGCATCGACATGTCCGAGTACATGGAGCAGCACACCACTTCCCGACTCATTGGAGCGCCGCCGGGCTACGTGGGCTACGACGAGGGCGGCCAGCTGACGGAGGCCGTGCGCCGCCGCCCCTTCCGCGTGGTCCTCTTCGACGAGATCGAGAAGGCCCACCCGCAGGTGTTCAACATCCTGCTCCAAGTGCTGGACGACGGACGCCTCACGGATGGCCACGGACGCACGGTGGACTTCCGCAATACGGTGCTCATCCTCACCAGCAACCTGGGCACCACCGAGTTCGGCCGGCCCCAAGGCATGGGCTTTCTCCGGGATGCCGACCATGAGAGTGAGAGCCAGCGCTTGCGGGAGTCCGTGGAAGATGCCCTGAAGAAGGCCATTCGGCCCGAGTTCCTGAACCGGCTGGATGAGGTGGTCATCTTCGACCCGCTAACCAGGGAGCAGATCAGGCTCATTGTGGACCTGACTGTCTCCCAGGTACAGGCGCGGTTGGATGAGCGGGAGATCACCATCTCGCTGACGGACGAGGCCCGCGACTGGCTTGCCAAGGAGGGTTTTGACCCGGTCTTCGGTGCGCGGCCCCTGCGGCGCACGGTGCAGCGCCAGATTGAGAACCCGCTGTCCAGCCGCATCCTCACCGGCGAGTTCCCGCCGGGCGCCGTCGTCGAGGTGGATGTGGACGCTGACGGAAGGGCGCTGACGTTTCAGGCGACAGATGCGCCCGTGGCGGTCGGCGTGTAGCAGGGCCAACCTCTCAGAGGGTTGAAGTAGACCTTGGGGCGCAGAGCGCTGCGCCCCAAGGCATGTCTCGCCGGCAGGGAGCCGGTCAACCTGTGGGCCCAAACGAGGACCGTTCGTCCTGATCGTGACCGGGATGGCCTGGAGTGCCTACAGGCCCCGCAGCACCTCAACCTGCTGATCGACAGTTGCCAAGTCCGGGAGTAGCCTCAGAACCTTGCCCTCCTCGTCGATGATGACGGCAGGCCGGCGGCCGCCGGAGCCGTTGATGAGGTAGCTATCGTCTTCCTTCCTACCCATGCCGTAGGCTTCCACAATAGAGCGGTCCGGGTCCAGGAGGACCGAGAACGGGAATTCCTGGCCCTCAACCCAGGTTCGCACCATTTCCGGGTCGCGGTTGTTCACGCCAAAGATGACGATGTTCTTGTCCGCGTAGTCTTGGTAGTGCTCACGGTACCCGTGGCCATGGCGGCTTCAATTGTTCTCCGGCCGCGGCCCAGTGAAGAACCAGAGCCACACCTTCTGTCCGCGCATGTCGCTCAACCGGATTTCCTTGCCGTTGTGGTCCCTCGTAACAAAGTCCGGGGCCAGGTCACCTTCCTGGAGCATGGCGCATACCTCCGTTGGACTAGCTTGGTTTCGCGGGAATACCGTCGCGGACCCTCCGTCCGCTCTTGGGCGGGAGCAACCCCCCTTCGTTCTGGGCCAACCCCCTGCCACGCTCAGGACGGGAGCCCTATACATCGGGCGGTTGCTTGGCCTTCGACTGGGCCTGGCGCCCTCTCTTCAGGCTGGGGTTGCGTTCGGGAGAGTCGCGGGTCACTATAGGACAGAGATCACAGACTGTCAATTGTGATGATCAGTCCTGGACAGCATCGCTACATAGACGTCGACGGCGTCCGCACCCACTACGTTGTCGCCGGCCAGGGACCCCCAGTGGTCTTCATCCACGGCCTCGGTGCCTCGATGGTGGCCTGGCGGGAGAACATCGTTCCTCTGTCGGAGCGGCTGAGCGTCTACGCCCTGGACCTCGCCGGCCATGGCGACAGCGAAAAGCCGAACGTGGAGTACTCGATCTCGTTCGGCGTCCGCTACATGCTCCACTTCCTGGACGCCCTGGACCTTCAGCAGGTGGCCCTGGTGGGGAACTCCATGGGCGGAACTCTAGCTCTGGCGACGGCCCTGGAGCATGCCGAGCGCGTCAATAGGCTGGTGCTCGTGGACACCGCGAGCCTGGGCCGTGAGGTGGCTTTCTACCTTCGCGTCGCCAGTCTTCCCATGGTCGGAGAGCTCTTCAACAGGCCCTGGTTCGGCATCAACCGCAAGGCCCTGCGCTCGGTGTTCAACGACATGCAGTTCATTACCAAGGACCTCCAGGAGGAGCTCAAGAGGGTGCGGGATCTGCCTGGGGCCAGGCAGGCCGAGCTGAAGATAGTGCGAGAAGGAATGAACCTGCTGGGCATGCGGCCCCATGCCACCTTCCTGGACCGGCTGCCGGAGCTTCAAATGCCGCTCATGCTGGTCTGGGGGGCCCGGGACGGCGTCATTCCCGTGACCCATGCCTATGCCGCCGCCGAGAGGCTGCCCTCGGCCCGCCTAGTCGTGTATGAGGACTGCGGCCACTGGCCCCAGATGGAGCGCGCAGCCGATTTCAATCGCGAGCTGACGGATTTCCTAACGGCAGACACACCTTCGTGCGGAAAAGCGGAAGGCCCCTAGACTGCTCTAAGGGCCTCCCGGGCTTCTTCTTGACTTGCGGCTCACTTGACCCTGTGGCCTGTTGGGCCCTGGACCATACAAGCACCGAGAGCCCTCTGTGCGCCCGGCCGGTGCCTCCCATCCTCATCCGCTGCCACCACACCAGCCGGGCCTCAGGAAGGGAAGTGCCATATGTTCAACAGCACATGACGCTTTACCATACGCTGCCCTCCTGCCTCGGAAGCCCTGGGCAGTCTGCCTCTGGGCCCGATCGAGGCTTTCACGCGCTTTGTGCACACCCTTGAGGCTTCGCGGACCCTCGGACTGCCACTCACGGGGCCTTGATCCGACTACCCAGTTCTTGAGGCAACCCTAGCACGCCTTTAGAGTGTTGTCAAGCCATTTGTTGCGAATACTCAACGTGAATGCTGTCACTAACGATGTAACTGAGTGTTCCATTGCCAGTGTGTGACGTAATGCGCAATCGTCGAGCGCTGGAAACTGTGGTCTGCTGCCGGAATGGCAGTGTCCTATGGCTGGCGCTGCGACGAAACGGCAAACGGGGCAGGGGCATCAAATGCCCCTGCCCCGCCGCACTGGTCGTCAGCTTCAGCTAGGTTGCCGCTGTCTCGAAGATCTTGGCGCCGCCATAGTTGGCGGGCGTCGGGATCTGGTGGTGCAGCTCAATCTCCCGGCCCTCCCGCGCGGATTCGTTGATTGCCAGGACCACTTCCAGCGTAGCCATGCCCCATTCCGGCGTGTGATAGATCGGCTCGCCGTTTACCACCCCGTCGTAGAGCTCCTGGATCTCGGCGCGCCGATTCATCGCCCATCCGGGCGGAGGCGTTAGGTCAATCTCATGGTGTCCTTCGTCGTCGAAGATGTAGAGTCCATGGGGAGAGCGGGTGATGTCGCCCTTGTCCAGGGAGACCACAACCCATCCAGGCTCGCCGGGCACCCACACCTCTCGCTCACGATCCCGGTTGACGTTCTCCCGCTTGAAGACCTGGACCTCCTGCTCGCCGCCGATGCGTATGGCTTCCTTGTCCTGCTCCTCGTCCCGCTCGCCGCGCATCATCGCCTTGCGGATTCGCGTCCGATCCTCTTCGCCGTAGCGCTGCCGGTCGTGGCCCCACGTGACCATCTGAGCGCCCATGAAGTAGCCGTGGCTGTTGTGCACGATGGTGGCCGGCGTCCCGTCTTGGAACTCCATGTACGCGCAGTAATACCCAGGAATTGGCCGGGCGGGCATCCACTGACCCACGCTGGCCCGGACGCTCTTAACCAGGCCGCCGCCAAGCAGTCGAACTGTGTCGATCTGATGCGGGCCCTGACGGAACACGAGGCCGCCGCCCTGGGCCGGATCCAACTCCTCGGCGACTCGCGGCCGGAGGAGCCAGTCCGTGTACGCGACAAAGTGGATGGCGCGGACCTGGCCCAGCTCCCCTGACTGGATTATCGACCACATCTTCCGGAAGGCGGGAATGAAGCTCCGTGTGTGGCCGGCGATGAGCTTCATCCCGGTCCGATGGGACGTCTCGATCATCCTCTGGGCCTCTTCCAGGTTGAGGGCCATGGGCTTCTCCACCACCACGTGCTTGCCATGCTCCAGGGCGTAGATGGTATGCGGCGCATGGAACTTGTTCGGCGTGGAGATCCAGATGGCCTCAACCTCCGGGTCGTCGCACAGCTCCTCGATACTGGCGTAAGCCTTGGCCTCATAGCGGGCGGAGAAGGCCTCGCGGACCCGCGGGTTGATGTCTGCGCCTGCTACGAGGTCGATGGTGTCCGCCTGCTCGAAGGCTGGAAGCATTTCGGTGCCGCCCACGCCTACTCCGATCATTGCCATCTTCAGTGCACGTTTGGTAGTCATTCTTCCCCTCCTATCTTGGCGCTGTTCAGCGCAGGTCTGGTGTTCGGACTGTTGATCCTCGGTTTATCACAACGCTTGGGTCGTGTCAACGCTGGGGGGGGTCGCTGTGGAGCGTCTGTAGCAGCATGTAACGGGACAACCACACGACGGGGCAACTCTGATTCGAGTGGCGCCCCTGCCTGGCACCCCTCCCCGGATTCGCCCTCTCGATTGAGCGCAGTCCGTGTCCGCCAGGATGAGCTCGGCGAACTCGAAGGGTCGATCAGTCCTGACTGAAGAACTGCGCCGTGGCGGCGAACAGCCGCATCCGTGGCTTCTGGAGGATCAGGAAGTGTCCGGCGTCGGGGACGACCATGAGCGTCTTGTCCGGCGTATTCAGGCGGGCGAAGAAGTCCGCCACCTGCGCCGGTCGATAGCCGGCATCCCGCGCCCCGTAGATCATGAGCGTTGGAACGGTAATCGCTTCTGGGGCCACCCGCGGCCGGGGACCGCCGGTGGCGAGCTCACTCCGCGTCCCTCCGGGCGACTTTGCGTCCCATCTGAGCGCTGCCGCGACGAACGCCTCCTGGGCCTCGGGGATGACTACGTCTTGCTCGATGCGGGCCACGATGCTCTCCCGAGTGGTGAGTACCCATGGCTCACCGGGGTCTGCTGTCTCGGCGGCGTGGTTGCTGTCGACTGTCGGGGCCGGACCGGCGCTGCCTGCATACCGTACCAGGCGGCGCACTCGCTCGGGGTGAAGGCTTGCATAGAGGCTGGCAATGGCGCTGCCCCAAGACCAGCCGAACAGGTCAACAGTTCCGACTCCCCGCATGTTGCAGATAATGTTCACTACCTCCGAAGTGTCCCGCACCGCCGCTTCTGTCGAAACGCTGAATCCGTCTGCGGGCTTGTCCGAACGGCCGTACCCGCGTATGTCGAAGGTGAACACGTCGTGGCCTCTGGCGGCCAGATAGTCCATGAGGGAGTAGTCCTTGCCCGGCGCCTGGACGTCATAGTCCGTTGGGCCGCTGTAGGTGGCTCCGTGAATCAGGAGGATGACTCGCCCGGTATCGCGCTCTCGCCCTTGTGGGGCGCCTAGCTGCTTCTCCCAGACGTGAAGTCGGAAATCGTCACTGCTCACCCAGTGACTTGTGCCCGAAATGGTGGCTGCAATTGGCGTGGACATAGGGCCCTTCCTCCGATTCTCAACCTGCGAGGGCGGGACGCGGGAACCCTGGCTTCGCTGTGGTGTTGAGGAGATGGTAGCGCGTGGGTGGTGGGGGGGCAATGGTGGGATGGCAGAGGGGGGAGGGGGAGGGACCCCGGGACCGCCGCCGGAGACCAGTAAGTTCCCGCGAAAGGAGACCTTTGCGTAACTTCCCGTGGAGGGCGAGGTTGGGAGGGTGAAGCAGACCCCGCCAGCCTGGAGCCTCACCCTGGATTCCCGCCTTCGCGGGGATGGCCCTCAGGACGAGCGGAACTCCTGCGATTTGATTGAATTCCAAGGTTTTCTTTTTTGGGAAACGAATCAGCTTCGAAGCGGTCCGCCGCAGATACGATTCGTTTTGTCCAACACGAACCGTTTTGGGGGTACGGCGGACCGCTTTCCGGGCAATTCGTGCTTCTTTGGGAGGTCCCGCGGGCTGGGTGCGGCATGGGGTAGCAGGCGGAGGTCGGGTTAGGCATGGGGGAAGTGTATAGCCGTCGCGGCGCAAGCGCCAGGGGCGGATGGCAGGGTTGGAGGGGCGGCGGACGTTGGGCGGGGGCGACGGCGACGGTAGATGGTGGTTGGCGGGGAGGGGACCCCGGGACCCTCTGGGTTCCCGCGTTCGCGGGAACGACGGCTTAGGGTGCGGGAACGACGGAGGGTGCGGGAACGACGGTAGGGGGACGCTTCCTTTTCGGTCGAGGTTGGTGGATGTGTGGGTGTGGCGCGGGGTGGGCGCTGGAGCGTCGAGCGGTGTCATTAACTAGGGTATGTTGCGCTCCGGTTGACAACTTCTCTCCATGATGGTTAGCATTCCGTGCGACAATCGAAAGATTGAAGAGCAAGGACGTGGATGATGGGTAAGTACGGAGTGATCTCTGCGGACTCCCATATCGACATGACGTTTCTCGATCCGGAGACCTTTGTTTCCCGGGTGCCGGCGTCGTTGCGGGGCGTGGTGCCGCGAGTGGTCGTCACAGCGGAGGGCGTCGAGGAGTGGGTTGCGGGAGCGAACGGCGAGTACCGGTGCGGGCGGCGGGCCACGCTGGACTCGGCCCGCCGGACGGACGTCGCCGTGCCGCGGGAACTCGCGCGGCGGGCGGTGGGCTATAGCTCGGAGCAGTGCCGACCCGCGATACCGGCGCTGCGGATAGAGGACCAGGAGGTGGACGGGGTTGACGCAGAGGTCATCTACGGCGTCATAGGCATCTCGACGTCCATCGCAGACCTTGATCTGCAGGCTGTCACCCTCGCCGCCTACAACGAGTTTGTCGCCGAGTTCAACCGGGCGGACCCCGGCAGGTTCTACGGTCTGGGCTGTGTTGCGGGGAGCAGTGCCGAGGCGGTGGTCCGGGAGATCGAGCACGTGAGTGAGCTGGGGCTTCCGGGTGTCGAGCTGAGTCCGGCGTCCCTGGCCAAGCCGATCTGGCACCCGTCTTGGGGGCCGGTGTGGGGTGCCGCCGCGGCGCGTGGGCTCCCGGTGTCCATGCACATACGAGGAGGGGACTCCACCCGCACCGTATCGAGATACCCGCGGGCAGGAGAGGAGCATAGCGACGCCTCCCTGGCGGCGTACCTCTCGGTGGTGACGCTGCAGGCGGACGAGACCCTGGCCTCGGTCGTCTTCTCGGGGGCGCTGGACCGGCACCCGGACCTACGGGTGGTGTTCAGCGAGTGCGGCATAGGCTGGATACCCTTTCTGCTGGAACGGATGGACCAGCAGTGGGAGGACAACTATCCGCGGTTCAAGGAGTTGACGCTGACGAAGCCAAGCGATGCGTTCCGGCGGCAGTGCTACGCCACCTTTGAGCGGGACTCGGTGGGCGTGATGCTGGCTGCGGAGTACTGCCCGGACAGCTTCATGTGGGGGAGCGACTACCCGCACCAGCAGGGGACGTGGCCCGAATCCCGGGAGGCCATTCGCAGGTACCTCCAGGGAGCGGACCCAGAGATGCGGCAGAAGATCGTCCACGACAACGTTGCCAAGCTCTATCACATGGACTGAGGGCGGCCCGGGCGGACGACCTCTCCCGTTGGCAGGCTTGCAAGCCCCGCGCCATCCACGCCGGTTGAGTTGGGCGGGGCGGGGACCCCGGCAGTTCGTTTTTCCGATGGTTCCGTTATCCTGTAGGTAGACCGTATCCCCAAGACTTAGCTTCAGGAGTGTTCTATGGATGCCAAGTGGGAAACCCTGACTGTCGATGGCCAACCCATGCGGGCGTACGTCGCTATTCCGGATGGCCCGGGGCCGCATCCGGGGCTCGTCGTGAACCAGCATCGGACCGGCGTGGACGAGTTCATGCAGCGCATCGTCGAACGCTTCGCCGGCGATGGGTATGCCAGCATCGCCCCGGAGATCTACCATCGGGAATCGTCTGAGCAGGACGACGAAGACCCCGGCGCCCGTGCCTCGCGACTCAGGGATGACGGCATCACCGCGGACATCAACGCCGCCGTCGACTACCTCAAGGCGCACCCGCAGGTCGACGCGGGCCGCTTGGGTATTACGGGCTTCTGCCAGGGCGGCCGGACGACCTATCTCATGGCGTCTGTCAACCCCGACCTGAAGGCGGCTGCCGTGTTCTACGGCGGCAACGCGATGCGCGCGCTGGGAGACGGTCCATCTCCCTTCGAGCGAACGAAAGACATCGTGTGCCCCGTCCTGGGGCTCTTCGGCGCCGAAGACCAGAACCCCTCCCCCGAGGACGTGCGGTCCTTCGACGCGGAGATGACCCGGTGGGGCAAGGTCCACGAGTTCCACACGTATGAGGGCGTTGGGCACGGCTTCATGCAGATCCACCACCACAGGGGGCCCACCGCCAAGCCGCAGCTCGCGTTTGCGGGAGAGGGCGCATGGGCCAAGGCCATGGAGTGGTTCGCCAAGCACATGCCCGAGGCGCCAGCGCCGGCCTAGGCGGACCTCGGCTGTTGGCGAGGAGTCCCTTGAAGCGCAGGGGCGGGGGGACTGCCCTGCGCCCCCAGGATTGGCGGCCCTGATTGCGGCTTGCCCCGGCCGGCGGTGCGCACCGCTCCGCCGGCTAGGCCACAGCACCCATTTGTGGTGTCCTTACTTGTCCAGCCAGACCGTAGCGTAAGAGGCAAAGGTGTTGTAGGTCAGGGTGGAAGGGTGGTATATGCCCTTCACATAGTCCCGGTAGGGTGTCAGGTCCACCCCCACGAAGGTCCTTATGCCAAGGACCTGGTCCCGCAGCACGTACTGCTCCATCTGGCGAATGACGTCTCGCCTTGCATCAAGGGTGGTCGCATTGGCCATTCGGTCCAGAAAGTCGGTCATCTTCGCGTCGTAGTGGACGACCTTGGCGTAGGGGCTCACGTCCTTGGCAGCCAGCGTCGTGATGAGGTCGTCCGGCGAGGTCCCGCCGACGCTGCCCTCGACAGCGGCGTAGTTGCTCTCTGACACCTTCTGGTCGTGGGCGGCAACGTCCAAGAGATCAAGCTCCACGTTGGCGATGCCATTGAGGGCGCCCTGCCACCACTCGGCCTTCTGGCCGAACGTCCGGGGCGCAAGCAGGCTGAAGGTCAGGCCGTCAGCGTAGCCGGCCTCGGCCATGAGACGCTTGGCCTCGGCCCGGTCTGCCTCTCTGGTGGCAGCGTTGTACCCTGGCCAGGTCAGCAGGTCCGGGTTCCACCAGTAGGAATCCCCCATCATGCCCGCCAGCTTGCCGAAGCCTCCTCCGAACACGTCCTTGGCCGACTCCCGGTCGACCCATAGGGAAATGGCGCGGCGCACCCGGATGTCGTTGAAGGGCGGTTCGGTCGTGTTGAAGCCGATGTTTGGGGAATCGCCGCCAGTCCTCTCACCAAGCCAGAAGCCGTCCCCCAGACTTGCCCTGTAGGCTGGGATCATCTCAGGCGGGACGTGGTAGCCCCTGGCCTTGATTCCGGTATCCAGGCGACCCGTGCGGAATGCCGCGTGGAAGGCGGACCCCTCCTTGATGATGAGGAAGTCCACGCCGTCCAGGTACGGCAACTGCTGGCCCTGCTCATCCGTCTCATAGTAGTCTTCGAACCGCCGGACCTCTATGGCCACACCCTTCTCGTAGGCACTGAACTTGAAGGGGCCGGTCCCAATGTACTTCATGTCCACCGGCGACACGTCTACGTTCCCCGCGTTGATTTGCGGCTCCGCCAGGTGCTTGCCATGCTGGATGTAGATCCGGAAGAGGCCGACCTTGTCCAAGAAGAGGGGGTCCGGTCCGGCCAGGTTGAAGCGTACCTGGTTGCCGGGCAGGGTGTCCACGCTCTGGAGGTCCCCAAACCGCGACTTGTTCGTGCCCGGCTGCCGGGTCCTGTCGCCCACCGTGACGCCGTTCACGAAGAGGTCCGCCCAGTAGGCCGCGTCCTCCGCAGAGAACGCTTGTCCGTCGTGCCATAGGACGTTGTCACGGATCTTGAACGTCCAGACCGAGAAGTCGTCGCTGGCTTCCCAGCTCTCGGACAGCGCCGGACAGACTCTCAGCTCTTCGCCCCGGCAGGGCATCCCCAGGTTGCCGGGACCATAGATTGACGGGAGGATCAGCGTGTTGTTGTAGTTGGTGCTGCGCATGACGTCCCATGCCGCGGGCGGGTCGTCGCGGTGGCCAACTCGGAGGATGCCGCCGTACCTGGGCCCCTCGGCCGGGGCCTCCGGAGCAGGGGCGATCCGAGGCAACGAGTCCCCTGTGGTCGGTGGAATGGACGGCGACTGAGGGTCCGCCGCAGGGGCCGCTGCCGCCGGCTGGGCCGCGGGCGCCGGCTGCTGGGGAGCTTGGACATCGCCCGCGGTAGTCGACCCCGCACAGGCGACTGCCAACAGGCTCAGAATCCCCAAAGCCCCGAACAAGACCATCCGGTATGGACCAATCCTACCCATCATCTCACTACCTCTCTAACTTAGGAGCCAATTCTGCGCATCCATTGCTGTTGCTGTCTCGATACTGTGGGCCGAACCTTAGCTCGCGGGCGGCATGCGCCGCCGCTATCTGGCCCGGCACGCCTTCCGGGACCATCAACCCAGTGTCAGCTTGTCCTGGCCGCCCTGCTTCTCGCGGTGGAGGAACCCCACCATCTCGTAGGCTATGCCCGCGTCTAGGGTCCGATTCAGCTGCTCCGCCACGGTTCTGTTCACGATGCGCTTGGTCCAGGCCAGCGGGTACGCCGCCCGCTGGAGCAGGCGCTGCACAATGTCATCAACCTTGCGGTCCAGCTCATCGGCGGGGACCGCGTAGTTGATCACTCCCATCCGGGCCAGCTCCGCGGCCGTGTAGGGCTGGGCAAGCATCAGGTATTCTTTCGCCTTAACGGGTGACATAAACAACGGGATCAGCGCCGCCCCGCCGTCCCCAGGCACGCTGGAGAACGAGTGACCGGCGGCCTTTGGCTGGCCGCCTTCGGTGAAGTTCAGGATGCCTCCCATGTGGTGGTCCATGAAGATGGCGTCTTCACGGGCGATGATAAGGTCGCTGGCGAACACGATGCTCTGTCCGAATCCCACCGCGTGGCCGTTCACCTTCGCTATAACTGGCTTCTCCATCTCGGCCATGACCTGGTGGCAGCGCACCAGGCTGCCGATCGACTGCCAGGTGCCCACGACATCGACCGCGGTCCGGCTTTCGTACTGTTCGGGGGTTGCTGGAAAGGCGAAGTGCTCGCCGGACCCCGTCAGGACCACGACGCGGATGCCATCGTCGGCCCGCAGCGCCTCCAGCACGCCCGCCAACTCCAGGTGTCGATTGCCCGACCTGCCGGTCTCCTTCCTCCTGGCGGCCACCTCATCGTGAGGGTAGATGGATATGGTGGCAACCTGCCCTTCCGTCAATACGCTCAGAGTTGTGTAGGTCGTGCTGTCCAATGTCATATGACTTCCTATCAAATCCCGAACAGGGCCCGGGGATTATCTTCGAGGAAGATGCTCTGTCCGTCTTACTCCCCGCAGTGAGCCACTCTTTGGACCAGCTTGCAATCTCTTGGCACAGTGGCGGACTGCCAATCGGATTGCCGCCGCCCCGCCCATTCCGCCGCTGACCCCGGCAGGAACCTGGCCGGAGATGGCGCCGCCTACAGGCCGTAGAACTCGCGGGCGTTGTCGTCCAATATCCGGGCCACAATCCGCGGCTCCACGCCGGCCTTCTGACGAAACTCCTCGACCGCATCGCCGTTGCTCGAAGCGGTTGAGCTTCCATAGCCGGTACCAAAGACCAGCGCGCCCTCCCCCGAGTACTTGAGGATCTCCGGCATGTCATTCTTGGCGCTGCAGGTGACGTACGTACGGAACGCGGCAAACCCCTCAGCCGGCCAGTTCTGGCCCTTCGTCAGGCGGCGCTGCGCCTCCTTGACGATCCACGGCAGCCACTGGGCCCCCGCTCCCAGGACACCCCAGCGAAGCGTCGGGAACAGCCTTGGGAGCCGGCTCACGGTCAGCTGATGACAGAACACCACCGCTGGCATGTGGAATTGCCCAAAGCTATCCGCGTCCGTGTAGTCGGTCTGGTAGAGGTCGTAGTACCAGGCGTTGCCATTGCCGATGCGAACGACGATGGGCATGTTCAGCCGCTGAGCTTCTTCGTATAGCGGATAGAAGTAGGGGTCCGTGAGGACCCTCTCTCCCTCTATGGACCGGAGAAGCACCCCCACCGCCCCGTGCTCTTTCCCAAAGCGCAACTCATCCAGCGCATCGGGAATTGTCGACACGGGGGGCACGCACGTCCAGCGTATGCGACCTCCGCCCTGCCGCCAGATGTCCGCCATCCAGTGGTTCCAGGCCCGGCAGACCGGCACGTCGACGTGGGGCTGGTCCGTGACCTGGCGCATAAACATCGTGCTGTGGAGGACCTGCACGTCAATCCCCGCGCTGTCCAGGAGCCGGATCCGCGCGCCTACGTCAGTCAACTCCGACTGCTCCCACGCGCTGCCTGGCGCTCGCGCTGGAACGGGCCACACGAACGCCTGGCTGCCGCCCACGCTGTTGAAGATTGCCCACGCGTGCGGCGTGGGATTCGCATCCGGGAGCTCGACCAACTGGGGGCGGTACCGATTGTCGGGCGGCTCCATGAAGTCCCACGTGCGCTCGTTCTCCACGACGGAGGCGTCGGCATCGATGATCACTGCACAAACCTCTCTGCTGGCTCTCGCTCTCGCAGGCTACAAATCGATCGGCGTCAACCTTAGCTCCACCGCCGCCCGTGCGTCTTCCGCCCGTTCCGGCGCTATATCCCGTACAGCGCCCGGGGATTGTCTTCGAGTATCTTCTGGACGGCGCGCGGCGTTAGCCCGGAGGTCTCCCGCAGGACGGAGAGCGCGTCGATCTCACTGGAGGTGTCCGTGTGACCGTAGTCGGTGCCGATCATCAGCACGTCCTCCCCCGCGTACTTGACGATCATTGGCAGGTCCTCGTTCGTCATGCAGCTCACGTAGGTCCGGAACGCCGAGAAACCCTCCGCGGGCCACTGCTGGCCACGGGCCTCGTATCGCTGCTGCGCCTCGTTGATGACCCAGGGCAGCCACTGGGCGCCGGCCTCGACGATGCCCCACCGCAGCGTGGGGAACCGGACGGGAAGCTCGCTCATCATCAGCTGGAGGCAGAACACCACCGGTGGGGCGTTGAACTGCGGGAGCGTGCCTACCGGGTCGGGCGTGTCGTACAGGTCGCTGAAGTGCGCGTTGCCGTTGCCTGTGTGGAGGACAATGGGCAGGTCGAGCCGTTGCGCCTCTTCGTAGAACGGGTAGAAATAGGGGTCGACCAGCGTCCGCTCCAGTTCGATGGCGCGCAGGCTGACCCCCACGGCGCCGTGCTCCTTGCCGAAGCGTATCTCTTCCAGCGCAGCGGGGATGTCGACGACGGGGGGCACGCAGGTCCAGCGTAGCCGCCCTTTGGCCTGCTCCCAGATATCGGCGAGCCACCTATTGTAGCCCCGGCAGATGGCCGCCTCACCCTCGAGACGGAAGGTGACGCGGTGGATGAAGAAGCTGTTGTGCAGGATCTCCACGTCGATACCCAGTTCGTCCATGTGCCCAAGCCTGCTCTGCACGTCCCGCAGCTCGCGGGCATCCTGCCGGGTGACCACGTTGCGTCCCAACTCGTCGGAGATCTCGCCAAGCTCGCTTTCGGACTTGGTCGCGTTGTTGACCCGGAAGCGGACCTTGCCGTCGACGAACCACACGAAGGGGCGGGGTTGCGCGTTGGGCAGGGCGACCAACTGCGGCCGGTACTTCCAGTCCGCCGGATCGACAAACTCCCAGGTGCGCTCGGTCTCCACGACGTGGGCGTCTGCATCGATGATCATGGTCTGCACTCCCCTTCTTCCCACGGCTCTTCGTCCCTGGCCGTGGACTCTGGATGCTCGCGGTCGAGCGTAGCCGAACTCGAAGGTACACACCGCCGCCTAGGGGCGACCGGCAGACAGCCGTGCCCTTCGCCAGGCGACGGTGCGTTGTCGACGGTTATAGCACCGCGGGTGGGGCATGTCAAATCCCAAGCTTTCGCCGACTGTGCCCGCCCAAGGTGCTCAGAACCCCAGGCCGCGCTCCTTGAGGCTGACGTGGCCCCGTTGCGCCAGGACGATATGGTCCAGCAGCTCGATGTCCAGGAGCCGGCCCGCCTCCACCAGCTGTCCCGTCACCCGTGCGTCCTCCTCGCTGGGCGTGGGGTCCCCCGACGGGTGGTTGTGCACCACGATAATCGAAGGACAGTTCTCACGAACGGCGTGCTTGAACACCTCTCCGACCCGGACCAGGGCGCTGCTCACGTTGCCCCGGTACACCTCCTCGATGCCCACCACCTGGTTGCGCGTGTTGAGCAGAAGGACGCGCAGACTCTCCTGATCCAGCAGCGACATCTCCGCGCTGAGCATGTTGGAGACGTCGTTGGGGTTGGCAATTGTCCGCCGCTCCTCTGTGCCCAGGGCGCCCAGCCGCTTGCCAATCTCCAGCGCTGCCAGGACCTGAGCCACCTTTGCTTCCCCCATGCCCCGGTTCCGGGCCAGCTCCTGAAAGCCCACTCGCGCCAGCCCGCCCAGCCCGTTGTGGGCCGAGAGCAGCCGCGTTGCCATGCTCACCACATTCTCGGCGCTTGTCCCCGTCCCCAGGAGGATCGCCAGCAGCTCCGCGTTGCTGAGGAATTGGGGCCCGTGGTCCCGGAGCCGCTCCCGGGGTCGCTCACCCTGAGGCATGTCACGGATGCGCGGTTGATAGGGGACCGGGCGCCGATGCTCCGTCATGGGGGGGGGCCTCCAGGGTCCATAGTGCGCTGCGAAGATAGGCGGCTGGGGTCAGACCATTGACCCCCGTTCGGGCGGCGGCCTTGTGACCGGAGTGAGGCAGACATACAATGGGGCCGGTAGGCCTTGGTTCAAGGCAGGGAGGCTGACCCCGGAGGGGACAGCTGAGGGAGTTGCTGTGCCGTGGCTGCTACAAAGAAGACAAGATGGATGGGGCGCAAGGAAGATGGTTTGATCGAGGAGGTGCTGGCCGCCAGCGCCGCCCTGACTGCTCTTGGTGTCCTGATCGCCCTTCTCTACTGGCTGATAATAGGTCTTTCTCCGTGGCCCTTCTTGGTGCTGGGAGAGATCGGCGGGTTTGGCTTTGGCATAGCAGTACTGGCAGCCACATCACCCAAGCGCCGCCGCCGCTGAACCCCAAAGTGCCTCGTTAGACCCTTCCGCCCTTCTGCAGGGGCCCCGGACGCTTACGCGGAGGTCGGATCCGGACGGTCTTCGGCATCTTCCTCGCCCGCTCCCACCGCAGCGCCTTCCGCGGCCGCCTCGCCCTCTGCCGCCGCCGCAGCCTCCTCTTGGCACGACTGGCAGACGAAGGCGTCTCCCTGCTCCATGGCTATGCCCACCGGGACGTTGCGCTTCCGCTTGCACACAGAGCACACGGCCGCGGCCATAGGGGTATCGCCCGTTCGGCTCGGCTCCTGATCGTACCCGCGGAATCCCGTATAGTCGGGGTTGGCGCGCCTCGCGGAGAGGATGCGCTCGCGGTCCTTGCGTCGGCTCAAGATACACCGCACTTCCCTCCCGGTGCGCCTATACGCGCAGGCGCATCACATGGCGTCCGTAAGGGCGCACCGGGGGCTTGAGAGTCTCTACTGGACAGCCGCCTTGGCTCCGGCGGATTCCAGCTTCTCCTTGATGGACTGGGCCTCTTCCTTGGTGATGCCCTCCTGGACGGCCTTGGGGGCCGCCTCCACCAGGTCCTTGGCCTCCTTCAGGCCCAGGCTGGTGACCTCTCGGACAGCCTTGATGACATTCACCTTGTTGGCGCCGAAGTCCTGGAGGATGATGTCGAACTCCGTCTGCTCCTCTTCCGGTTCGGCGGCTTGCGCGCTGGCAGCCGGCATCGCTGCGAATGATGCAACCGCGACGGGCGCGGCAGCGGAAACGCCAAACTTGTCTTCAAGCTCCTTGACCAGCCACGCCAGGTCCAGAGCAGGAAGCTGCAGAATCTCCTCTACCAGCTCTTCCTTTGTGATTGCCATCGCGAGTCCTCCTTTGACCTTTCTTATTGCCTATGAAACCATGCGGCGATCCCCAGCTTGCGCCAGGGCTGCTAGGCGTCTGCCTCCTCCATCTGTTCGAGGCGACGCTGCATTACCGTAACCAACCCCTGATTGGGGCTGTTCAACACCGTGACAACCCGCTGTGCCGGTGCGTTGAGCCCAGAGACCAGCCGGGTCATGAGCCCCGCCAACTGTCCTATGAACTGCGCGGCCAACACGGGGCGAGGAGGCAGGTCAGCCAGGGTTGTCACTCCGTTGGGGCCCAGAACCTCACGATCGATGACGACGCCGTGAACGGTCAGGGGGAGGCGGGAGGCACGAAGGTACTCGTTGAGGGCCTGCGCGGCCTCCACAGGGTCAGCGTATCCCAGCACCAGGCCGGTGGCCCCCTGCAGCAGCCCCTTGATCTGTGGACGGCCAATCTCCTCCGCCGCAATGGCCGTCACCGTGTTCTTGACGACGCGGTACTCGATCCCCTTCTGCCGGAGGGCGCGGCGCAGGCTCGTCATGGCCTCGCCGTTCAATCCGGTGAAGCTGGTGCCGATGACCACGGAGCTCCTAGAGAGGAGATCCTTCAGCTGCGCAACAGCTTCCACATTCTTCTGAGATGGCATCTACTGCTCCCTTCAGCCAGGGACGGATTCCGGGACCGGAGCTCCAAAACAAAGGCCCTGGCCGCAGACCAGGGCATCGACGCATTGCTGCGTTCGACAACTGCCTCGGTGGGCGTCAGTACATTACGGCCCAAGGCCACCCACTGTCTGCGGCGTGCTTTCTATTCTACTCGAGGGAGCGCTAGCTGGGAAGCCGCCCCGCTGGATCCCACTTGGCTGTGTTGCTCCCTCACCGCGGAGCTACTGGACGCGCAGCGCCTGGGCCAGCGCGAGGTCCAGCTTGGCGCTCGGCCCCATGGACGTGGACAGGTGGATGGCCTTGTATAGCTGGCCCTTCACCCCGTCGGGGCGGGCCCTGGTCACGGTGTCCAAGACCAGGGCCAGGTTGTCCCTCAGGTCGCTCGTCGCAAAGCTGACCTTGCCTATTGGGCTGTGGATGTTCGCCGTGCGGTCCATGCGAAGCTCCACGCGGCCCCCCTTCGCCTCCCGGACCGCGCGGGGCACGTCCTGCGGCTGCACGACAGTCCCCGTGCGTGGGTTCGGCATGAGGCCTCGGCGCCCCAGGACCCGGCCCAATCTGCCAATCTTGCCCATCATGTCCTGCGTTGCCACGGCCACATCGAACTCCACCCAGCCGTCCTTTTCGATCCGCTGGATGATCTCGTCATCGCCAATGTAGTCGGCCCCGGCCTCTCTCGCCGCTGCCGCAACGGGCCCCTGGACAAAGGCCAACACACGCTGGGGCTTTCCCGTGCCGTGTGGAAGCAGGGCGATGGTGCGGATGAGCTGGTCGGCGTGGCGCGGGTCCGCGTTGGTGCGGATATGCACCTCCACCGTCTCGTCGAAGTTAGCCTGAGAAGCCTCCTGCAAGAGCTGGATGGCCTCCTCGGGCGCGTACGCCATGTTGGAGTCGAACCGCTGGGCCGCTGCCCGGTAACGCTTCCCGCCTTTGGTAACGGTTGTGCCGGTGGTCAACTTACCCTTCCTCCACAATGATGCCCATGCTCCTGGCCGTGCCTTCCACGATCCGCTGGGCCGTCTCCAGACTGGAAGCGTTCAGGTCCGGCATCTTGGTCTGGGCGATTTCCCGTACCTGGCTCCGTGACACGGAGCCGAGGTTCTGCCGCGCAGCTTCACCGCTGCCCTTCTCCAGCCTTGCCGCCTTCTTGAGCAGCTCTGCGGCTGGCGGCGTGCGTGTGACAAACGTGAACGACCGGTCCTCAAAGATGGTGATGACCACGGGGACCACGGTCCCTTGCTGAGACGCCGTCTTGGAGTTGTACTCCTTGACGAAGCCCATGATATTGACCCCGTGCTGGCCCAGGGCCGGTCCCACTGGCGGGGCGGGCGTCGCCTCGCCGGCGGGGATTTGAAGCTTCACGAGAGCTCGAACCTTTTTTGCCATTGGCTTTCTTTCTACTGACGGTGTTCTGCGGCGCTTCCTTTGCTGGAGTCCCCGATGCCGCCTAGCTGATGCGCTCTACCTGGAGGAAGTCCATCTCCACCGGCGTCTCGCGGCCCAGCATGGAGATGAGGACCCGGACCTTGCCCTTATCCGCGTAGATCTCGTCCACGGTCCCGATGAACTCCTTGAACGGTCCATCCACAATCTTGACGTTCTGGCCGATGGTAAAGCCTACCTTGGCCCTGGGCTGGGCCGCCTCCATCCGCCGGAATATCGTGGCCACCTCTTGTTCCGTCAGCGGAATCGGCTTGGAGCGCTGCTGGTGCTCCTCGTCCGCGGAGATGAATCCCGTAACCCCCGGCGTGTTGCGGACCACGTACCAACTCTGGTCGTCCATGACCATCCGGACCAGGACGTAGCCGGGGTACATGCGCTCTCGCTTCGGAGTGCGCCGCCCTTCCTTGATCTCTACCACCTCTTCCGTGGGCACCACCACCTCGAAGATCTTGTCGCGCACGTCCATGGTCGCGATGCGCTGCTCCAGGTTCTTCTTGACCCGGTCCTCCATTGTGGAGTAGCAGTGCATGATGTACCAGGAACCCTCCTGGGAGCCGATGGCAATCCGCTGCTCCAGTGCGTCAGCAGCCTTCAGAGGCTGCTCCGCCTGCTGTACCCGTTGCTGCGTCAATGGTTACTCCTCTACCACCCGGCATCCGTCAGCCGCCAAGGAAGGACCGTCCCAGTATGTTGAAGACAAAGTCGATGAACCCCAACGCCAGCGCGATGACTCCCGCCAGGGCAATGACGATGCCGGTCAGACGGATAGCCTCGCGGCGCGTCGGCCACTCGGCCCTGCGGAGCTCCATCCAGACCTCCACGAAAAACTGTATCGGGCCCAGCCGGCGGATTCCCGCCGCTCGCTGGTCTCGAAGTATGGATCCGCGGGGGGTGGAACGGGCCACGCTGCTCTACCTTACCTCTCTGTGCATCTTGTGCGTCCGGCAACGGGGACAGTACCTGTTCCGCTCCAGCCGCTGGGGATCGTTTCGCCGGTTCTTGCTGATGTTGTAGGTCCGCTCCCGGCACTCAGAGCACTGGAGCGAGACCAAGACGCGGTCACCCTTCTTTGCCATGACTCCTCGCTTCTCTTAGCCCACGACCTTGGTGATTACCCCTGAGCCGACAGTCCTCCCGCCTTCCCGGATCGCGAACCGGAGCTCAGTCTCCAGGGCTACCGGCGTCTGGAGCGAGATTCCCATGACGATATTGTCACCGGGCATCACCATCTCGACGCCCTCCGGGAGAGAGATCTCGCCCGTGACGTCCGTGGTCCGGATGTAGAACTGGGGCTTGTACCCGGGGAAGAAGGGCGTGTGGCGCCCCCCCTCTTCCTTGGAGAGGACGTACACCTGGCCCTCTGCCTTGGTGCTCCCCTTGATGGAGTTGGGCTTCGCCAGCACCTGGCCGCGCTCTACCTCGTCCCGGTCAACGCCGCGAAGCAGGCACCCGACGGCGTCGCCGGGCTCAGCCGCGTCCAGCAGCTTGTGGAACATCTCCACACCAGTCACCACCGTCTTGCGCGTCTCGCCGAACCCTACAATCTCGATTTCGTCGCTGGGTTTGACGAATCCTCGCTCGACGCGCCCCGTCACTACGGTGCCGCGCCCTTTGATGCCGAAGACGTCCTCTATGGGCATGAGGAACGGCAGGTCCTTCGGCCGATCGGGCATCGGCACGTAGTCGTCCACTGCCTCCATGAGCTTGATGATGCCCTGGACATACTCATTGTCGGGATCACCCTCGGCTTCCAGAGCCTTGAGTGCGCTGACCCGGACAATGGGAATGTCTTCGCCGGGGAAGTCGTAGTTGCTAAGGAGCTCTCGAACCTCCAGCTCCACCAGCTCCAGCAGTTCCGGATCGTCCATGGCGTCCACCTTGTTCAACGCCACGACGATGCTGGGCACGTTGACCTGCCGCGCCAGCAGTATGTGCTCCCGAGTCTGGGGCATAGGGCCGTCCGGGGCGCTCACCACCAGAATGGCGCCATCCATCTGCGCCGCGCCCGTGATCATGTTCTTGATGTAGTCGGCGTGGCCGGGGCAGTCCACGTGCGCGTAGTGACGGTTCGGGGTCTCATACTCCACGTGGGCAATGGAGATCGTGACACCCCGGGCTTTCTCCTCTGGCGCCTTGTCGATCTGGTCGAAGGCCGTATACCGGGTCGAGTTGCCTGATTGCTTGCTCAGCGTTTGGGTGATGGCCGCCGTCAGCGTCGTCTTTCCATGGTCCACATGGCCGATGGTGCCGACGTTGAGATGGGGCTTGTTTCTGACGAACTTTTGCTTTGCCACTGCAACGACTCCTTCTTGATGCTATTTCCCTTGCATGCTCGCTGGAGCCCACAGCCGGAATCGAACCGGCGACCCCGTTCTTACCAAGAACGTGCTCTACCTCTGAGCTATGTGGGCAGTGTCGGCTACAGCGACGGAATCAGTATAGCATTGGGAATCCCTTCTCTCAACTTACCGCGCTCGTTCACTCCACGTGAGACAGGGCAGACCCATAGGCGCCGGCGCCGGCGCTACGTCTCTAGCCCTTCCAGGGAATCGCCGGACAAGCTCTTATGCCGAGGCGTCATCGTGTGCGTTGATGGGAAGCCCGCCAAGCGCGGCCGTACCACCCTGTACTGCCACAACAAGCGCATCATCGTCACCAACGGGCGCACTGAGCCCGGTCCTGGTCTCCCGCCCAGACGGCATGGCGTTCCGGGGCTCGATCGGTGTGACCCGCGAGGGAGGGCACACTCGTGGGGTCTGTCTTCCCGGCGGCGGGGGTCGCTATGGCGCAGATGAAGCTGTCGCATCACATGGCGGGACGGGGTCACCCCGACCTTGCCCTGCCACACAGCACGGTAGCCTTGTTGTACCCGCGTGTGGGAGTGCGCGCTACGTGTGGAGGGGGTAGGATTCGAACCTACGTAGCCCGTCGGGCGCCAGATTTACAGTCTGGTGCGTTTGGCCGCTCCGCCACCCCTCCAAGGTGCTCAAGTGTAGCACAGGCCCCCTGGGCCGCCAACCCTGAGCCCAAGGGCCCTTCCCATGCCCGCGGCGCCGTTCGAGTCTGCTGCACAGCCCGAGAGGGGATTCGAACCCGCTAACCTGCCGATTACAAGTCGGCTGCGCTGCCATTGCGCCACTCGGGCATGGGGCCCCATGCATACGAAACTCGCCCCAACGGGCCCTTTGAGCGGGCCAAATCCGTAGAGACTTCGCCCTATACGGTATCTGCAGGCGGGGCTGCCGTCAAGGAATGACACGTTCGGCTGTTAGGCCCAACTTGCCCGGCCAACGCCCGCGCCTACCCCCGTCTCTTGGGGCGCAGGGCGATCAAGAACAGGACCACGCCGACACCGAATACGATGCTTGCTGAGGCCGCCCACATGTCGCCGCCGCGAAGGGCCGAGACCAGAAAGAGTGGGGCGCAGATGAGGAAAAGGACCCATCCGACGAGCTGAAGACGCACTTCCACGCGGTCTCCTCAAGCGATTCCCAACAGTTCGGGATGACGGCAGCGTGACCGCGCCCCTGGTGGGGCCAGATATTCGAAGGGGGCCGGCCACGGGTGGCCTCTTCTTGCTCAGCGGTCCATTCACCGGGAGATCGGAAGCGCCTATGCGGTCGTGTCCGTCCCTTGGGTTGCCTTGGCCGCTTCTTCCAGGGATGCAGAGTTGGGAGTCACCAGCGCGATGGACCGGGCGCGGTACACCTCGCCGTGGCTGGCGGCATAGGGCTCGACCCCCTCCAACAGGCTCCGCGCCTCCGACAGCAACCGGCGCCTGGCCGCTATGATGGCCGAGTCGCTGGTCCCCAGGTGCTCCTGAGATCGGTCGACGATTGCGCCCATCCCTTCGATAACCGCCATGTCCTGGGCCTGGATGCCCCAGATTCCCGTGAAGTTGTAGGTCCGCTGCATCTCCCGGTCCATGAGGTAGTCGTTGTCCATGTTGGCCAGGGGCCGGTAGGTGCCCGGAGCGACCTCCTCGTGAAAATAGCCGCCATCCTCGTATTCGGCGCGTTCAGTGGCCGTTAGGGGGCGGTCCGGGTTCCACGACACCCGAAACACCATGGTGTTCTCATCGTCTATTGGCACGTAGGAGTTGCTCGTCATCACTGCGTCCTCCTCCGCCGGAACGATCATGTGGAAGGGGAGGAACCAGGGCGTTATGCGCCAGTATGCGTTCTCCGTGGCGTCCCTCCGCGCCCCGATGAGCAGGCCGTGGTCGGTCTCCTTGAGGAAGAACCGCGGGGACCCGTCGTTGAAGGCGTAGACCAGGTCCCCCTGTCCGGAGATGGTCAATGAGTACTGGGGCAGGTCCAAGCGCCTGTGCAGGAAGCTGATGTGGCTGGAGTCGATACCGCCTTCCAGCGCCTGCATGTAGCTGCACTGCTGCACGCACTTGGTGACGTGGACGTGGCTCTGCGGCACTCTGGTCCAGCCCAAGTCTGGGAGCTGCGGTGTCAGCTCTCGAGGCCCCAGGTACGCCCAGACCACGCCGCTCCGCTCCTGGGTCGGGTACGCCACGGCCCGTATCTTCTCCTTGAAGTTGCTCTCCGGGGGCTCGGAGGGCATGTCGACGCAGGCGCCGTCTACGTCGAACTTCCAGCCGTGGTAGACGCAGCGAAGGCCGCACTCCTCGTTGCGGGCGAAGAAGAGGTGGGCGCGCCGGTGCGGGCATCGGGCTTGCAGCAGTCCCACCGCACCGCTGGTGTCGCGGAACGCGACCAGGTCCTCACCGAGGAGTCGCACCCGCACCGGGGGACTGTCCGGCTCAGGCGCCTCCTCGGATAGCAGCGCAGGGACCCAGAACCGTCGGAGCAGGTTCCCCATCGGGGCCCCCGGCCCGATGCGGCAGAGGAGGTTGTTGTCTTCCAGCGACAGCATGTCGCCCTCGTTACTGCGGGGTTGAGCTTCACGCAGCCTAGAGACTCCCGCGCAGGAAGTCAACGCTCTCTAGGCGGCGGTCTCCGTCAGCATCCTGGCCGGCGTTACCGCCAGGACCACGCCGTCCACCTCCGATAACAGCTTGTCGGCGTAGTCGGGCCCGCGCTCCTGCCCAATATAGCGGACGCTCAGGCTGCGTGTGAGCTCCTCGACCCCATCCGCGCCGATCTCCCCGGAGCCGTTCACCACGACGTACTCGTAGGGCTCTTCGTGGGTGGCGATGCAGATGGAGACCCTCGCGTCCCTGCGGACGTTTCGCGCCTTCACCGAGTCGCTGTCCATGATGAAACGGAACCGCTCCCCGTCATAGGTGAACCACACGGGAGTCGAGTGCGGGGAGCCGTCGGGCCGGATGGTGGTCAGGCTGACCACCAGGGGACGACGCAGGAACTCGGCCAGCTCTCGGTCTGTCATAGCGGACATGGCTTACTCCACAAGCGGTGGTAGTCTTCCGCGGGCGGGCGAGACCTTTTCGTATGCGCGTGCCACTTGCAACACAAGGGCCTCGTCGAAGGGCCGTCCGGTGATCTGGAACCCAATGGGGAGCCCGGCGTCGGTGAACCCGCAGGGTACGCTGATGGCAGGCAGTCCCGTGGCGTTGCCTACGAAGGTGTTGCGGATCATGGCGTTGCGAAGGGGACCGGTCAACGGATGCTCGACTCCCGATATCGTCACCGCCTTTGCTCCAATGCGGGGCGGCGGCATGACTGCCGTAGGCGCGACGAGCACGTCAACCTGTGCCATTACCCTGGCAAACTCCTCCTTGATGAGCCGTTGGACCTTGAGGCCCTTGGCGTAGTCGCGGCCCAGGACGAATTGCCCGGCCAAGTATCGGTCTGCCAGTTCTGGGCTGTAGTCCTCACGCCGCTCCGCCAGGTACTGCTCGTGGACCAGGAAGTTCTCCGGCATGCTCACAATACGCATGACGTCGGCGTACTCCAGCATATCCAGGCGCACTTCCGTCGTCCGGGCCCCCAGCTCCTCGAGGGCTGCGATGGCTTGGCGCACCCCGGCCTCGATCGCGGTGTCCACGACGTCGAAGTAGTAGTTGGTAGGTACCCCGACTCTGAGGCCCGCCACGCTGCGCTCCAGGTTCACGGAGTAGTCAGGCGCCTCAACGGGCACGGTGCTGGGGTCCAGGGGGTCGTATCCCGCGATGGCTTGCAGCACCAGCGCGCTGTCCCTTACGGACCGGGTCAGCGGCCCAATGTGGTCCCCGTTGAAGCTGGTGCCCAGGAGCCCGCGATTGCTCACCCGCCCGAACGTTGCCTTGAGGCCCACGATGCCGCAGTAGGCCGCGGGGCCCCGCACCGAGCCCGCCAGGTCCGTACCCAGGGATGCAAAGGTGACACAGGCTGCGACGTTGGCCCCGCCGCCGCCGCTGGATCCC
Organism: Dehalococcoidia bacterium; assembly: GCA_965247615.1. GTDB lineage: Bacteria > Chloroflexota > Dehalococcoidia > Lucifugimonadales > UBA1127. Next base: position 900,013 of record OZ252022.1, read on the forward strand.
CCCGGGACGTGATCCAGGTTCCACGGGTTGTGTACCGCGCCGTAGTGCGGGTTGTCAGATGTGCCGCCTGCGGCGAACTCGTGCAGGTTCTCCTTGCCGAGCATGATGGCGCCGGCGTTGCGGCAAAGCTCCACGACGGCTGCGTCGCTGTTGGGCACATGGCCGCTCAGCACCTTGGAGCCCAGCGTCGTCCGGACGCCCGCCGTTGACAGGTTGTCCTTCACGCCAATGGGGATGCCGTCCAGGGGGCCGCGATAGCCGCCTCTGCCTATAGCCTCCTCCCGGGCCTTGGCGGTGGCCCGGGCCTGGTCCGGCAGCAGTGTGATGAAGCTATTGAGGGAGGGCTGCAGCCGCTCGGCCTGGGCAAGGGCAGCTTCTGTCAGCTCCACGGGAGAGACCTCACGGTCCCTTATGCGAGGCGCCAGGTCGGCGATGCTCTGCTTGAGGAGGTCAGCGTAGCTCATGATGGCTTCGGTCCTTCGTCTGCGCGAAGCAGCCGTCCTGCGAGGACTCCCCTGAGATCAAGCTGCTCCATCTTGGCCGCAATGTCCAGGTAGCTCTGCACGTGGGGCAGCACCCGGTCCAGTTCCTCGTCGCTCATCTCCAGGCCGCCGAGCTCCTGTAGCATGCGCCGCAGGGTCTCTCTCGTCACTGGCATCGGTTCGCTCCTGAGTTGCCGCTCGGCCAGGCAGCCGTGACCATTGGTCCAAGCTCCTCACTGTTCCGGCTTCAGCGGAGAAGTGGAAGGGGATGGCCGCGCTGACCCTGTCGCCCAATCCCCCGCCTCTGCGGCCATGTCGATGGAGACTGTATCACGAAAGCGTCAGTGGATGGTTGCAAGAGAGACAATACATAGGGGAGCGTTGCGAAGCAATCAGACCACCCATGCCGGCAGCTCTCACATCGCCACGAAACCCTTTCTTCCGCACCTTGCTAGGGGGGACCTATCCACGAGAACGCCGTGCTCTACCAGCTTGGTGAGCCCTTGGTGGATGATGTCTGGGTACCGTCGTGCTAGTTCACTCAGCAGCCGGGCTGGGGTAAAGGCAGGGGTCGCCTCGATGAAGGGATCCTGAGCTATCACCCCACGTTCTCTGAGGGGGGCTGACCGCTCTGCGAATACCAGCGGATGCGAGATCCTGTACTGCGATTCGATATAGCTCGCAATGGACTCTTTGAGATGGGCAGCAGCCTTGCTTGGTGTGAATTGCATCAACGGCCACCTGACGGAGGGGTGCCTGACTTCTTCGCCAACAGTTTTCCGACTGCCTCCTCCGCAGCCTTGCCCTCCTTCGACTCGCGCAGCCACTTCCGCAGCTCCCGCCGGGCGATGGTAACGGTCACCTCGCCCCGGTCCTGGCGCAGCTGGGCCAGTTGCCGGGCCGCCCCCACTGCCGCCACTCTGCCAGCCTCGGATATGGCGGCGTGTAACGGCTCCTCGTGGTCGAACTCAGGGATGGGCAGCTTCCATAGCTGCTTGTGCAAGTCCCGCGCCCCAAACTGGCCCTTGGTCATCAATGGTTTCACAGCTTCTTGGAGCGTGTCGCTATTGATGATAGCCAGTAGGTAGTTGGCTTCTTCAATATCTTTGCAGGGAACCCAAAACAAGACGTTCTCTACCAAGTCTGTTTTGTCATGCAAGATCGCCGCCGTTGGCTCACCCGATTTCGAATACACCACTCTCACTTGCCTGTCGTCTGAGTGTTGCTGCCACTCCAGTTGCGACGACAGCTTGTGCAGGTAGTCCAACTGCCCCAACAGGTTCAGCCTGTTGGCCAGGGTTTTCTTGTCCTCCCACAGACGGCTGACCGTCTGCCAACGCTCCCGCATCCGCCGTTCCAGCCCGCCCAGCCGGATGCCGCCGGGGCCGTTGTCATCGGTGGGAATAGCGGCGTCGCCCCGCTTGAGCGGGAGCAGCGCTTTCAAGGGCTCCAGGGCAACGTAAGGGGCAATGGTCTCGCCCAGATGCACGTTGAATAGGTGCCGGTTCTCCACGGTCTGGCCGGTGATGGCGGTCAGGTCCAAGTCCTTCCAAGGCGCCTTGTCCTGGTTGCCTCGGCGGGGGTTCACGGTGACCGTCGGCGCCGCCTGCACGATGGCGGTGTTGGCCGTCTCATAGACGAAGAAGAACACCCTTGGGAATATCGTGGCCCCGTTCCGGGACAGTCCTGCGTAGGGGGACTCGCCCGCCTTGCCGGTGTCGGTGATGCCCAATTGCTCCCGCCAGACGTCATCGGCGCCCGCGTTTCCCCGCCACCGCTCCACCGAGCCGGCTAGGGGCTTGCCGGAGACGTCCTGGGGGAGTTTTCGGGCGAAGGCCACAGAGGCGGGCACCGGGAAGAAGTCGTTGGGTTTCAACTGTTCCAAGTCCCAGGCAGGCTTGAGAGTGAAGTCCACTTGGACGCTAGGGCCTGACTTGCCAGCGCGCCACTGCCCGCTGCGCCACTTGGAGTACTGCCCGGCCTGCAACGCGCTATGGGGCAGCACGAAGCCGATGATACCCCCGTCCTTCAGGTACAGGTCAACGCTGCGGACAAAGAACAGCCCCGCCACGTCCTGATGGGTGGCGTATCTTCCCCCTGCCCAGATGCCGTAGCGGTTCCGGCTCAGGTTCAGCAACTCGTCCCGCAGGATGTCGGCGGTCTGGTTGTAGTTGATCCAGGGCGGGTTGCCGATCACCACGTCCACCTTGGAGCGCGACAGCGCCACCGGGCGCACCATGTTGCGGGTGTAGTAGGCCCAGATGTGGTCGCGCCCACGGTCGTGGAGGCGTTGCATTGCGGCTATCGTCTTGCCGATGATTTGCCGCTCAGCAGGGTCGTTGATGTGGTTGTCGTCCAGGGCAAGAGCAGGGTCGTCTCCCCGCTGGATGTAGTCCGAAATGTCCCCCATTACGGCGTCAAAGTCCTCCGCCCGCTCCACCAGGCTGACGGGAAAGACCAGATCGGTGTTCTCCTGGTCGCGGGTCTGAATGGTTATCTGGTGCTCGGCGAACATATCCCCTGTGCGGAAGCGCAGTTGCAGAGCGTCACCCAGGTAGACGGGGACGGACAGGGAAGACTCATACCCTGTTGTGCCCGCAGCGTTGATGGCCGGGCGCGCGGCCAGCGTCCACGCAGCCCGCGCCAGGTGCGCCGCCACGGGGTGAACGTCGATGCCGGTCACTGCCTCCCGCAGCCTGTTGAGGACTTTCCTGGGTTCCCAGTTGGCTGCCTCGGCGGCGGCGATGAAGTGGGCAACAGCCTCCGTCACAAAGGTGCCGGAGCCGCAGGCCGGGTCCAGCACGCGCTGGTTCAGCGGGTCGGTCACCACTTCTCGCACCATGGCGCGGGCCAGCCATGCGGGGGTGTAGTACTCTCCCAACTGCCGGCGCTCCTCTGGCGGTATGACCGACTCGTAGAGCGTGGCCGCAGTGTCCGCGGGGGCCTCAGTCCACTCGAACCGGGCCATCCGGCGGGCCAGGGTTTGCAGCAGCGCGTCGCCGCCGACCTCGTTGGGCCAGGCGAAGAAGTCCGACTCCAGCACCCCCTGCAACCCCGTGGCCTGGTGCAACTCCCTGCCTTGGAGCAGGTCGGCGGGGTCGTTGGCGGCCAGCTGGCGGATGTCAATACCGAAGGAGGCCTGCACCACCATGCCGATGACGGCGCTCAGGTAGGTGTGGCGGACGAACAGGTCGTCCATCTCCTCCGGCCCAACGCCGACCTTGGCCAGTCGCACCTGCGCCTCGGCGCTCATCCCCTCCGGGCTGTAGGCGATTTCTCCCAGGGCGGTGCGCAACAGGTCATACCACAACCGCCGCTTGACCCGGATGGTCTCCAGTCCCGCGTTCTCTTTGTAGAGGGTCGTGAGGGCGGCGATGTCGCGCTGGTAGGAGGGGCTGCTCGGGCCGAAGTGTCCAGTGATTCCCTTCCTATCGGGACTCTCGCCCTCCAGCGATACCAGGGCCGAATCCCGCAACCACTCGAAGAGCGGCAAGCCAGGCATCCGGCTCCGTCTACGCGTGAAGAAATAGGGGCGGGTCAGGCGGGGCTTCTCCTGCTCCGGGCCAGCGCAACAGCCACCGCTTGCCGTCGGTGAGAACGCCCATGCGGACCCGGCCTTGTGACGCTGATTGGGCCAGATAGTCGTCCAGCTGGTCGACGTACTGCGGGTTCGGCGCGCCGCCGGAAGCCGTTCCGATGCGCCGCTTGAACTCGATGAAGGTGTCCAGGGCCGTCAGGTCAACGGCGCGGCGGGAGCCGTCCGAAGGCGGGTTCTCCTCAACCATCTCTTCGCTGCGGGCCAGGCCGGTGAGGATGAGGAAGTCCCGCACCGCGCTGGTGATGTTGGCCTCGGGCTGAAAGCTGTCGTGCCGCCGCAGATCTCGTCGGCGGCATGAAGATACCGGGGGTCGTTCGTATCAATGTGCATGGGCATTTGGCGTTCCATCCCGCGGCAGTAGGCTCTTGCCGGTTAGCTGCCGACTCACCCGCTACCCACCTGGGCCGTCTCTCGTGGTTGCACTCGTTCCTCAATCTGCTTCCCCGATTCAATCTCCGCCACGCGCAACTCAAATGCCTTCTGGAGGTTCTGCCACAGTTGGGGCGTGGTGCCGAAGTAGCGGGAAAGACGGAGAGCCGTGTCGGCCGTTATCCCGCGCTGCCCCTTCAGAATCGCCGTGACTCGATTCGTGGGCACATCCAGAGCCTTGGCCAGCGCGTTCGCCGACAGCCCAAGCTGCTCAAGCTCCTCACCGAGTATCTCCCCGGGGTGCACCGGCTTCATTCCGACTCCCGAACGCCCGCAAGAATATGAGCGTTTGACGGTCGCGAGAGTTCCCAGGCGCATCGCGCACCAATCTAATCACTGGCTTCCACACGTCCGCAAGAAGCAGATGCCCCTGTGGTAGTGTGGGACGCAAGACCAACATGAGAGATTCCACAGGTCGCGTCACGAGCGTGGCCCAGTTGCCGCGGCGGAATAGTCCGTCCAGTGGAAGGTAGCTATCCATTGGATGGGACTCGCAGATCTTGACCCGTGAGGCCATCGATGAACATATCCACCTCTTCCGGTGTGCGGAAGAAGCCGGAAAACTCTCTCCAACTCTTTCGTTCCTCCGCTGTGGCGCCGCCCCAAGGAGGCGCACCTGTAATCTCCTCGCTGCTTGGCGGTAGTATGTCTGCCAGCTGCTCTTGGCTGAGGCTGAAATACCTCATCAGCCGATTGCTACTAAGCGAAAACCTTAGACCGTTAATTGCGTCAGAGTCTTCCGGACGAACAATCACCGCCGTCACAATCCGATCATCAAGCGGCACCTTGTATATGACTCTACTGCCCATAGGGCCCCTTTCCATAATGCCGCGAGCCTTCTCACCTAGATGGGCGTACAAGTCCCCAACACCGGTCTCATTGGCTAATTGCTGAAACTCCCCTTGAGTCAGGTTATTCTGCCTTTTGGATGGGGACTGCCTCTTGGTCGCAATCTCCGCCGGTTCTACCAGGAACACCTGCGCCAGTACACTCTTACCGTCGGCAGTGGTGAAATGCTGAACGGTAGCTACGTTGATCGGCACATTCAGGTCCGTCAAGTACCGAACGATTCGCTCGGTGCTCTCATCCATTGCTTCGGCCACAATCAGGGAGCGATGTTTCTGGTTGAGTGTTTCGGGCAGCCGGTCCCCGAACCTCGCTTCAAACGCTGTAGCCAGTTCACCGCCCAACTTTGGGTAACGTTCGGCTATATTCGTGATCTCATCGAATGACAGGTCCTTTACCCACGATGCGTAGTCCAAGGCTTGCGCAGTCACTTCTCGCGGAGTGCGCCCCTTCTTTAGCTCGACGGTCACAAGGTCGCCCCGCGCATCCATACAGAGCAGGTCAATCTCACCGCCGAAGTCGGTTCTTACCTGCCGTCCTATCACCAGCAGATCAGGATCAAGCATTGAAATGTCGCTCTCCAGCCAGTTCTCGAGCTGTTCCTCCAAGTTTATGGCGTTACTGGATATCTCCGAGAGCGTGTTCTTGGGCGTTACTTCCCACATCCGAATCTTCTGCGGCATTGCTTCCCTCTACTCGCGGCCACGGAATGGTTGGGCCGGTGGCTCGTCGAGATGCTACTAGCGTCGCGGAGCACCGTCAACTCGCCTACCCTGTGCTCCCCCCTCCGACCCCATCCCGCACGCGTGCTATACTCCCGCTCAAGCTGTGGGAGGCGCCGCTGTATGGCAGAGATCAGGGAGTTGGTGGAGGCGGTCCACGCATCACCCACCAGGGCGGTGATCGCCGTGGCCGGCGCGGGAAGTCAGGCCCTGGCCTGGCTCCTGGCGGTCCCGGGGGCCTCGCGCACGCTGCTGGAGGCCGTCGTCCCCTACGAGCGCCAGGCGCTGATCGGCTTCCTCGGCCACGAGCCCGAGCAGTTCGTCTCGACGCAGACCGCAACCGAGCTCGCCGGGGCAGCGTACCGCCGCGCCTTGCGCCTGCGAGAGGACCAGTCGCCCGCCCTCGGGCTGGCGTGCACGGCCAGCCTCGCCACCAATAGGCCCAAGCGCGGAGAGCACCGCGGCTGCATCGCCGCGTGGGACGATGCCGGCGTCGTCACGCACAGCCTGGTGCTCGCCAAGGGCCGGCGCGACCGGTCGGGCGAGGAGGAGCTGCTGAGCCGCCTGCTCCTGAACGCCCTGGCCCGTGCCTGCCGCCTGCAGGCCCAGCTTTCGCTGGACCTGGTGGAGGGCGAGGTGCCCGAGGTCCGCCAGGAGGCCCACGGGGACCCCCTCGATCGCCTCCTGTCGGGCGGCGTCCGCACGGTCACCGTCCACGCCGACGGCCGCGCTGTCGCCGACGAGCCGTTCAGGGGCGCCGTGCTGCCCGGCTCCTTCAACCCCCTTCATCAGGGGCATCTGGACCTTGCTGCGGCGGCCGCCGGCATCCTCGGGTGCGAGGTTGCTCTAGAGCTGTCCGTGCTCAATGTGGACAAACCGCCGCTTGGCGATGCCGAGGTCCGCCGTCGTGCGGCCCAGTTCCATGGCAAAGCAAGTCTGCTCTTGACTCGCGCCGAGACCTTTCGCAAGAAGGCTGACGTCCTGCCGGGCTGCGTCTACGTCTTGGGGTGGGATACAGCCGTGCGGCTGTTGGAGCCGCGCTACTACGGGGGGCAGGGGGCCATGCTGCGCGCCCTAGCCGAGATGGGCTCGTCTGGCTGCCGGTTCCTCGTGGCGGGCCGGACCGAGGGCGGCGTCTTCCGTACGCTTGCCGACGTGCCGGTGCCGCCCGGCTTCGAGGACCTCTTCCAGGCCATTCCGGAGTCCGCCTTCCGGTCAGACCTCTCTTCCACCGACCTGCGGGCCGCCCAGTAGACCGAGTTTCCCAACGCCGCCGGTGCGCCTACAGCGAAATGCCGAGTCGTTCGGTTGTGCCCGTCACGCCGTCAGGAGCTCCGCAGGCAGCATCTCCTCCAGCGGCTGCTTACGGGCGGTCAGGCCCTGCTCTGCCGAGAAGGTCTGCACCATGTCCAGGGCCGCGGCGTTGGGCGCAAGCCCGTTCACGTAAGGGTCGTCGCCGAAGATGTCGCGCTGCTCCTTCAGCCACTCGCCGCCAAAGACGAGCAGCGACGGCGGCCGATCGTAGAGCCGCTTTGCGGCCAAGGCCTTGGCCTCGTCGAAGGCCTCCAGCAGGCTGGCGGCTACCCAGGGGTGCTCCTGCACTATGCTCTCCCGCACAATGGTCACGTGGTGCGGCGGATAGACCTGGTTCTTGCGGTAGAACCGGACGGCCTCTCCCTGCGTGTCGGGAAAGAGGGGTTGGATGGCGCCGCTGGCCCCGATGCTGCTGCCGTAGGCGAAGGCTGCGTCCAGCTCACCCTCCTGCAGCATGACCTCGAGGCTCTTGGGCGCGCGGCGAAGCGTGACGCCTGTCGGCGGCCGAAAGCTGCTGGTCTCCCCGGGAATGGGCGGAGGCTCGCGGCCTTGGAACCATTCAACGTCTTCCGGTCTGAGGCCGAACTCGTGCTGGAGGATTCCACGAGCCCACAACGCGGCCGTCATCTGGTAGTCGGTCACGCCAACGCGCTTGCCGCGGAGGTCCTCGGGGTGGTCGGGCCGGACGCCTGCGTCGCCCCGCACGACGATGCGTGTGTAAGAGAAGTTGCGGTTATGAAAGATGGGCAGCATCCGGTAGCCCCAGCCCAGGGGCCGGCCCCGAAGGAAGAAGGAGAACGACATTTCGGAGACGTCGAACTCGTCCTTCTGCAGCTGACGATGCCAGATTTCCTGCAGGGGCACCTCTTCGTACCGCAGGGTGATCCCTTCGGGCTTGACCTCGCCGGTGATGAGAGGCTGCACCCGGTCATAGGGGGTCACGGCCAGGGAAAGCTCCAGGTCTGCCATAGCCACACTCCTAGTGGGAATTCATGGTGCGCAAGCCTCTTTGCAATGAGGTTTCGTGGGTGGGAATGCGTACGCTCGCCGCGGAAAAAGCGCCTTTCTCTGCCCTCAGGTTCCTGTACCGCGTTAGAACAGGGCGATGGGGTTCACCGGGGAACCGGTCCCGCCCACCATGTTCAGCGGGCTGAGTGTGAGCACGAACTCGCACCGTCCCTCCTCTGCGCAGGCGTCGGCCAGGGGCTCCAGGAGGGCATTGTCCAACAGGCCGATACCGTAGGCGAAGAGGCAGCCGTGGACCGCCCAGGGTATGCCGTACCCGTTGGGCATGGCGTCCAGCATGTCCCAGCCCAGCAGGCAAACATCCCACTTCCGGAGCGTGGGCAGGCACGACGCGTGGAGGCCCGGCCTGCCACTGGGGTCGGAGCCGTAGGGTGGATTGGACTGACTCCAGACCTCGCGTCCGCAGTACACGATGAGGGCGTCGCCGGGTTCCACCGCCACTCCTTGGGTTGCGGCAATCTCCTCCAGTTCCCAGCCGTGGACAGGCTTCTCCATGGTGACGGAAGGTTCGCCGCGGTACTTGGGCACGTCCAGGAGCACGCCCCTCGTGAAGATCCCGTCCTTCCAGTGGTCGATTGATGCCCACGCGGCCCCATCCACGGTGATCTCCTTCTCGGGGTCGTGCCCGCCCCACATGCCGTTGTTGTCCCAGGTGTGGCAGAGGGCGTCGATATGGGTGGTTGTCACTCCGTGGTAGTAGAGGCCGTAGTAGTCCACGGCGCCGCCCCCGTGGACGGCCTCACCGCGCACCAAGCGTTTCATGTAGTGCTGCGCCGGAATGGGGTTGTTGGCGGCGGGGGTCTTGGGCACTTCCCTGCTCATGGACACGGCCCGGCCCGTGCGGACCAGCCCGGCAGCCCGGACACGCTTCTCCGGCGTTATCAGGTTGACGGCGCCAACCTGATCGTCATCCCCCCAGCGGCCCCAGGCGCGGTCCTTGCTGAGGTAGCCCAAGACCTCTTCGTAGGTCGGTATCTGGCGCTCGGACGACTGTGCCATGATTCCCCCTCACTGCTCCAAGTGTGCCCCAAGCCTATCACGCCGAGGTAACGCAGAGAAGCCTGTTCAAGTTCCTAGGTCCGGGCGTTCGCGGCGGCTTGGGCTAGGCACTCTATCACCCGCCCCAGCTCGTGGTGGTGGCCGCCCGGATGGTCGGCCAGGGGCGTGCCGGAGACCAGGGTGAACATATCGGCCGCCCCCAGGAGCATTCGCGGCGTGAGCCCCACACCCGCAAACGTCGCAGCGATCTCTTCCATCTCACCGACGTACCGGCCCGACTTCGGGGCCATGCCGGCCACGAATCGCTCTGCTCGACTTCTGCTCAGGTGCTCGCCGCCCCCAATCTCCCGTTCCAGGGCATCGCGAATTCCCAGGGCCTCGGCGGCGACGATCAGCTCCATCCACAGTGCGCCGATGCCCTTGGTGGAAGCGGCGTAGACCATCTTGAGGCTGGAGGCCTGGTCGATGCCATCCCCCATGACCCGCACGTCCAGGCCATAGCTTCTCAGCACTTCCAGGGACTGGGCGTTTGGTCCCGAGGCGTATATGTGCGGACCGTGCTCCCTTGACGGCGGACCCCCGATGATGCCGGCGTCTATGTACTCGGCGCCCGACTGCTTCACGATATGCGCCACCTTGCGCACGGTCTGCGGCGCTATGGCGTTGCAGTCCACGTACACGACGTGTGCGCCGGTCCTGCGGACGGCGTCGGCGGCGCTGCCGGCCACCGCCAACGCTTGGGCCGGCGGCAGGATGGAGAGGATGATGTCTGCCTCACTGATAAGCTCATCGTAGCTGGGAAGGTCCTGGATTCCCGCTTCCTGCGCGCGGCTGAGGGTCCATTCCCCGCGGCCCTGCAGGCAGGTGACCACTCGCAGTCCGTGATCACGGAGCACGCGGCCCACCGCTGCGCCCATCTCGCCAGGGCTGAGGATGCCTACCACCGGCGTGCTTATCATCCTTCCACTCCTGTATTCGTAGCGGCTGCCCTAGAGGGAGCGTGCCGGTCTCAGGCGACCAATCTTCGCAGCAACGCCTTGAGCTCGGGCGTGCCGTCGAGGGCCGCGTGCATGGCGTCGATATCCTCCGGTGACATAAGCAGCGGCGAGCGCTGGAACATGCCCCGGTGGCTATAGTGGCAGAAGCGGACTCCAACCTGTCCCGCAGCCTCGCCCTCCGTGTACCTGAGGAGCTGGAGGGTGGGTCTGTGGTGGGGGCTCTCCACCTGCGCTTGTTCCGCGACGTAGCCGCTCCCCCAGTGGTACGAGAACGAGCGTGGCTTCTCCTTCATGGCGCGCCTCAGCAGTGGAGTGTTCCGAGATGGCTTTTGGGGCCCGACCGCACGCCAGTATAGCAGAGGAAGCACCACGGTAAGGCCACTCCCGGCCCGGCGGGGGGTTTTGATTGACCGTCCACTTTTAATTGCTTTTCGTTTTTTGTCGCGACTTTTGAAGTTGGAAGGGGGACAAAAGGGGGGTTTGTTTGTTGGCGGTCGCTGGCGCGACGGCCTTGTGGGGGAGGGTTGCGGGGCACTTCATTGGAGAGCTTGGCCGCCTCGGTCAGCAGAATCGCCATTTAGTTGATCCTCCACTTTGGGTTATCTTTTATTTTTTTCTCGGACTTTTGAAGCGGGTCCGGCGGCAAAAGGGGGGGGTTGATCTTTTGATTGACTGGCCTCCTTTGACTGGCTGTCGCGGGGGTCTGTTGACGGGTCGCTGGCGCGACGGCCTTGTAGGGGAGGGTTGCGGGGTCGCTGCGGGCGGTCGGATGTACGGGAGGGCGCTCCGCGCTGAGGCGCTGACAGCGGCCGGACCGGCTTCGTAGGACCAGGACCGCCATCGCTCCGACGGCGGCCGAGGCACGAGCCCCGCTGGCGCGGCGAGGCCCGCCGACCACGGCTCCACACGTCGGGGCAACTTGCGCCCCACTTGTCAGAACAAAGTCCGGGCCGGTGAGAGTGGGCACGTCGGCGCCGATACGGCGCCCGCGCCTCCGCTCCCCCGCTGTCTCGCCGGGTCGCTGGCGCGACGGCCATGTGGGGGGAGGGTTGCGGGGTGGCCACATCGGACCGGTTGTCTACGGTGTCCCACCTTCCTGGCCGCCTTCATCGGCGGCTGATGCTCGTAAGAATAGAACGTATATGCTGTAAAGACAAGAGACGGGTGGCACAGGGGTCGCTAGCGCGACGGCCTTGTGGGGGGGGTGGCGTGGGGCGGACGGGGTGAGGGATGCTCCGCGCCGCCGCCCTGGATTCCCGCTTTCGCGGGGTCGCCGGCGCGACGGCTTTGTGGGGGAGGGTGTGCCGGGGGCGCTACGTGGATGCCCTGCCATTGCCTCTTGGCAGGAATGCAGCCCCTTAGAGCACATGCGTTCTCAACTCGACCAAGGAGGCTCCTATGCTCATCAACCGTAGCCCGGACGTCCACGAGAAGCTCCGGATCCTGGGTAGAATGGCCGGCGACGACATCCTCGCCCCCGTCAGGACCGCGGTCGCCAACCCGTCCTGAGCCGCAGCCGCATACGCCAAGAAGCATCCCATCCCCGGGGTGTACCGGGCGGCGATGCCCAACGGCAAGTGGAGACCATCCGCCACAGGTACGGGTTCCAGGGCTACGTCCACATGAAGGTGATGCCGGGGACGGAGCACGAGTACATGGAGGCCGCCTACCGGCTGGGTACGCGGCTCTCCATGAACATAGAGACCACCACCGCCGGGATGATGCAGCGAATCAGTCCGCACAAGGACATGGAGCAGGACATCCTGGCCCCCATGGACTGGGTCGACAAGCTCACACGCAGCGATACCGGCGGGGCGGTGGGCCAGGTGACCCAGTTCGTCGTGGGCGCCGCCGATGAGTCGGATGCGGACATCTTTCGGCGCGTCGACCAGCTCTACGGCGACTGGAACCTGAAGCGGGTGTACTACTCGGCCTTCCGTCCAGCCCGCTACACGCCCCTGAAAGAGCATCCCCCGACGCCCATGATCCGGGAGCACAGGCTGTACCAGATGGACTGGCTGAAGCGGGTCTACCACTTCTCCAATGACGAGCTGACCACGGCCTTCAATGAACAGGGGTTCTTGCCCCTGGACCACGATCCCAAAACGGTCATCGCTCTGGAGAAGCTGGACTCCTTCCCCATGGACATCAACGCGGCCAGCCACGAACAGCTTCTGCGCATCCCCGGTGTGGGCCCCACGTCGGCGCAGCGCATTGTACAGACGCGACGCCGACACAGCATCGACACCTGGCGGGACCTCCAGGCCATGGGCGTGGTGAAGAAGCGGGCGTGGCCCTTCCTGGCCTTCCCAGGCAACAGGCCTCCCACGGCCAGGCAGCACAGGTTGGACCTCCTTGGCGAGAGATCAAGCCCGCGGGAGCCAGTCCAGCCTGCACCGGGTCTCAGTCAGGCCACGGCGCCCTGCGGCCAGGCGATGTCCTGCAGCGGGTACGCCCTGTTACGGCGCGCCAGGCCACCCGGGCGCTGCCCAGCAGGTCGCTGGCGCGACGGCCATGTAGGGGGAGGGTTGCGGGGCCGCTACGGCAGTGGGTGCGGGAATGACGGGAGGGGGTGGCGGGAGCGGCGGTGTGCGGCGCACATGGTTCGACAAGCTCACCATGGCGGAAAGGGGCCTCACCTGTAGGGGCCGGCCCCGGCCTGGCGCGCGCCCGCGGAATTGTTCAGACTGTTCCTCGCAGGGTCCGGGTCGGCCGCTAGTGCAAGGGCGAGAAGGACGCTGGAATGAGCAGCTTGTTCTCCTGGCGCACCAGGAACTCTCGGCTGTTTGGCGGCCAGTTGGGATCGGCCATTGCCTCACCTCGGATGCGCTCCCGTTCCTGGAAGTCGCTGTAGGGCCAGATGTGGATGAACTTGTTGAGCGCCCCCAACTCCGAGTACCAGCACGCGATCAGAGGCGACCGCTTCACACGGTCGGGCACCGACTTCTCCCAGCGCTTCAGCACCTCCGGCATGGAGCCAACCTCGTAGGTGTAGATCCGCATCTCGTAGATGTTTCCGAATTGGCCCGACGGCAGGGGTCCCATGAAGGGAGCGGGGTTGAATACTTCCGTCTCCTGGCTCACGTACAGGCCAGCGGCCTTGGGCGGCCAGTTGGGGTCCTGATTGGCGGCGGCACGGACCTCCATGCGCTGGTTCAGGCCGTCATAGGGCCACACGTGGACCACCTGATTCAGGGGCCCAAACTCGGTGTGCCAGAAAGCACCCAGCTTGGAGTACTTCTCGCGGTGGGGCAGACCTTCCGCGAACCTGGCCTCGTAGTCGTTGACCATGCCCGGCTTGAGCGTGTAGGTGCGCATTTCGTAGATCATTGGGGACTCCTCTCATCTCGTGTGGTTGCGCCAGCGCGAAGTGCCTTGAGAATAGCACCCTCTGCCGAGGGATGACAGGCGGGCGGTGACGACAGCAGCTTGCTCCGGCCTGGACCTGTCGAACCCGTAGGTGGCCTCCAACGCGTCATCGATGGAGACGCCCTCCCCGAGGCGCCGCAGCAGGCCGCGCAGTTTCTCCGGGACCCGCCCACCGTCTTCATCCAGCCGAAGTTCTCTTCGACCCGCTTCTGGATGTACCGGCTACGTCAGGGTTGATGCTGCGAATCTCTCTACCTCAATAAACTTGGCCCGTTCCCGTGCCCGCCAGAGGTCGTAGGCCGTCTGCATGCCAAGCCACGTCTCTGGTGTAGAGCCGAAGGCCTGGGACAGGCGAAAGGACATTTCGACCGACACGCCAGCCTTCTCATTCACCAAGTCCGACAGCGCCTGACGGGTTACTCCCAGACCTTGCGCAGCCCTCGTCACCGTCAGGCCCAGCGGTTCAAGGCATTCCCACTTCACGATCTCGCCCGGATGGGGAGGATTTTGCATGGGCATCATCTCACCTCCTCAGTGGTAGTCTGTGTAATCGACTTCGCGGCATGGCCATCCTCGAACCTGAATGTCACCCGCCAAATGCCCGACACCGAAACGGCATGGCGCCCCCTGATTTCACCTGCCAGCGGATGCAGCCAGAACCCCGGTAGGTCCATGTCCTGCGGCGTATGGCTTTGATCGAGCACCGCAAGGATGCGCATTAACTTTCGAACATGCTCCAGAGCCACTCGCCGCTCCCCTCGGCCAGTGTAGAGCGTCCTCAGCCCCCGGTGCTTGAACGATAGGATCACATTGAGAGCCTGCGCCTGTCGCCTGTCGCCTGTCAATAGACACAGTGGCCGAGGCGTCACCTTCATCTCCGTGGAAGAGCTCCAGGTCTTCAGTCGCGCCGCATCCGCCCAAGGGCCAGGACCGCCCCCACGGCCAGGACGCCGGCGAGACCGGCATCGCCCGCGCCGCCGGTGCGGGCGCAGGCGCCAGTCGGCTGGGGAGTGGGCAGAGGCGCCGGCGCGGGCGATGGCGTTGGCGCGCGGGACGAAGGAGGGAACGGCGTGGGCGTCTCGACCCCGAAAGGGACGATGGTCGGGTATGCGGCCGGCGTGGGCCGGACCACCTCTGAGTCCGCCTGAGGGAGCGGTGGAGCGCCAATGGCCCTGCGCCATTGCTGCTCCAGCCCGGTCCTGTCGAACCCGTAGGTGGCCTCCAACGCGTCATCGATGGAGACGCCCTCCCCCAGGCGCCGCAGCAGGCCGCGCAGCTTCTCCGGGCCGTGGGTCTGTACCATGAAGGTCACCACGCTCTTGCCCTCTCCGTACATCAGGATGGCGTCCCTGGGTACGCCGGGGGGCACGTTGAGGGACGTGAGGGGGATGAGCCGGTCCTGTGCGATGGCACTGTCCAGGGCGAAGTCATAGTTTGGGCTCGGGGCCGTGGAGCCGTACTCCGCCAGGCCCTCGTTGAGCCAGGCTGGAACCAACTGGACGAGGGGGCCCATGGCCTCATCCAGGAGGAAGTGGACCAACTCGTGGGACGTGACGCCAGCCACCCGAGGCGCGCTGGCCAGGATCAGGACCACGCCGGTGGAGGGGAAGTGGACGCCCTCGGTGATGAGGGCGGCTTCGCTGACTTGACTGCGGGGAGGGAGGGCCTGCCGCATCTCGGCCCAGGAGTTATACATGGTGAGACGAAGCGGCCGCTGCACCTCGACACCTATGAGAGCACCCATGCGCTCGATGGTGTCCTGGGCGTCGCTCAGGACCTGTTGCGCCACTGGTCTGACAGGGCCGTAGTAGGAGATGGAGACGGCCTGTTCCCGGATGCTTCGCCAGTCGAACCGCGGATCCATGAGGATGAAGCGCTGCGGCTGCGTCGTCAGCGCTGCTCCCGTCTCATCCTGGATCTCATAGAAGTACTCCAGCTCTGCGCCCGGCGGGATGAATCGTTCCGCCGTATCCGTGCGAACAAGTATCTCGGTCTCCACGGACAGCGCGGGGGCAAACTCCAGGTTGTCGTAACGTAGGGCTCGCTGGCCCAGGACCCGGAAGCGGAGGGTAATGGCCGAGATCTCGCGGGCGGCCTGGGCTTCGACGCGAAATACGACGCCGTGGGGGAACCGGCTCTCGGCGCTGGACGAGACCAGGCGGATGCCGCTGCCGGACTGGGCCGCAGCCGGGTACGGCGACGCGGAGAACGCCAAGAGAAGCGCTAGCAACGAGGCGAAGGCAGCCGGGGAGACGGCCCGCCGGAGGAACCGGAGGAGTGGGGGCCGCGTCGGTCCCTCCGGGCTAGCCACCGACGATTGTGGTGGGCCCGCTCGATTGCTCTCTGGGGAGGGGCTGCTTGAACTCAGCCAGCAGCTCTTCCCGGCCGACGGCCGTCAGGATCCGTTGGATCAAGACCGCCTCGGGCACAGATCCCAAGACCTCGACTGCGTTGTTAATGATGGTCTTGGGCACTGCTCGAACTGCAAAGGACTGGGCCAGGTAGGGGAACTCCTGGGCCTCGATGACGTCGGCGGTGATTCGGGGCGTCTCCATCGTCATGGCGTGGGCCAAACTGGCCAACCGGGGGCAGTGCGGTCAGCCGGGAGTAACGAACACCTGGATGTGGACGTCCCGGTCCAGCTTCCGAAGAATCTTGCGGGTGGGAAGCTGCAGCGGGCTCACGCCCTTGGACATCGTGATGATATCCTCGACCAGGGTCGCGAACTCGTAGCCCGCGGGGATGCCGTAGTAGCGCAAACGCGGCTCGGCCCGGCCCGGAACCGCCATGGTGATGCAGGGCACCCGGTCTATGCCGTGCCGCTGCGCGACCTCCGCATCGGTATAGAAGTCGATCTGCTCCAGGCTGAGGCGGGGTGAGAGAGCCACGACCTCCTGGAGGAGCTCCAAGACCCGGGGGCAGGTTGGGCACTCCCGCCCGGGCACCACCAGCAGCCCGGCGCTCCGGACGGTGAACAGGCTGATGGCGACGTCCTGCTTCAGGTCCTTGCGAAAGCGCGTCTTCAGGTCCTGGGTATCTTCCGGGGAGAGGATGGGCAAGATTCCTCCTAAGACGCCACGCTGGCCTGCTCCAGGGGGGCAGCATGATCGTCGCCTTCGTCCGCTGCGTCGCCCCCTGGCTGTGACCGGGCGAACTCCAGTGGGGCGCGGGCCGCGGCCCTGATCTTCTGCTCGATCTCATTGGACGTCTCCGCGTTCTGACGGAGGTAGTCTTTGGCCTTCTCCCGCCCCTGGCCCAGGCGGGTCTCCCTGTAGCTGTAGAAAGCCCCGCTCTTCTTGACCAGGCCCATGTCAACGCCCAGGTCTAGGACGTCGCCCTCCCGGGAGAAGCCCTGGTTGAAGAGGATGTCGAACTCGGCCACGCGGAAGGGGGGCGCGACCTTGTTCTTTACCACCCGGGCCCGCACCCGGTTGCCTATGGCTTCGGTGCCCACCTTGATGGTCTCCGTACGCCGGAGGTCGACTCGCACGGAGGAGTAGAATTTCAGCGCCCGGCCACCCGGCGTCGTCTCCGGACTGCCGAACATGACGCCGATCTTCTCCCTGAGCTGGTTTATGAAGATCACCACGGCCCGGGAACGGCTGATGGAGGCAGTGAGCTTGCGAAGGGCCTGGGACATCAGGCGGGCCTGAAGTCCCACGGGGATCTCCCCCATGTCGCCCTCCATCTCCGACTTGGGGACCAGGGCCGCGACGCTGTCCACGACCGCCACGTCCACGGCGCCGCTGCGCACCAGGTAGTCCACGACCTCCAGCGCCTGCTCGGCGTAGTCGGGCTGGGCGATGAGGAGGTCGTCGATTTTCACGCCCAGGCGGTGAGCGTAGCCGGGGTCGAGGGCGTGCTCGACGTCGATGTATGCCGCAGTGCCGCCCGCCTTCTGAGCCTCTGCGGCGATGTGCAGGCAGAGGGTCGTCTTGCCCGAGGCCTCTGAGCCGAATACCTCCACGATGCGCCCCCGGGGCATGCCGCCGATCCCCAGGGCTATGTCTAGCGAAAGGGAACCCGTGGAGATCACGTCCTCCCCCTCGCGGTGGCTGAAGTCTCCGAGACGCATCACCGTGCCCTTCCCGAACTGACGCTCGATCTGCGCCAAGGCCAGATCCAGGGCTTTTTCTCGCTCTGGGGTCGGCATGTGTAGTCTTCTTTCTCAGTCCGACGGTGAGGGTGGCGGTGGAGGCTCGCCGGGCCCCATCGTAGCATAGGCTAGTGGGCCCCTCAAGGGTAGGCGGAGCCACTTCCAGATACCCCTGGTCGTGTCCGTCGCCGCTCACGGTCCGTGCTGCGTTTGCTCTTGGCCCTACTCAGGCCGCAATCGGAGTATAGGAACACATGTTCGTGTTGTCAAGAGGCTGTGGGGCCAGGAACCCATCTGTTCGCCGCCCTTCGACTCGTGCTCTTCTCCCGGCGAATCGGCTACGGCCACGCCGGCTTCTGAAGTGGGGGACGGCGGCCCTGCTGCGGAAAGCCGGGAGAATCTGATACCTCGTCCCCTTGGACTCGATCGCCCGCGGCAACTATCGTCGTGTAGGGCCAAGGGCTTGGCGGGGGAGCGTGCCAGACCGCGCCGGGTTTGGTACACTAGCGGTAACCCCCTGTCGATGTGAGGAGTCCTAGTGCGTATTCGAGTTGTATTCCTTCAGGATGTTCTCCCCAAGCACCTTGCTGGGGATACGAAAGAGGTTAGCGGCGGCTATGCCCGCAACTATCTCATTCCCATGGGGCTGGCCGCTCCCGCCATCGGTGATCCGCTGCAGCGGATCGTGAAGATCAGGCGGGCAGCGGAGCAGCGCCGCGCCAGAGAGACCCAGGACATGGAGCAGCTCGCCGGGCTTATGGAGGGCACTACGGTGACCATCAAGGCCCGCGCCGGCGAGGGCGGGCGCCTCTACGGTTCCGTCACCGGCACCCGCATCGCTGAAGAGCTGAGTCTGGTCCTAGGCCGCGAGATCGACCGACGCACCGTGGGCCTTACTGAGCCCATCAAGGAGATTGGGTCCTTTGAAGTGCCCATTCACCTCTACACCAACATCGCCCCCTCCATTAGTGTAGTCGTGGAGACCGAGGGCGGGATGACGCTCCGGGACGCCCCCGAAGAGGTCGAAGAGACGCTGGCGTCCTCCGAGGAGGAAGCACTGGAGTCCGAGGACGACTCCGGTGAGCCGGAGGCTGAGGAGGCCGATGTACGCGGAGAAGCTTCCGCCTCATGACATAGAGGCCGAGGAAGCAGTCATCGGTTCCCTGGTCATCGACGGGGAGGCGGTGGTCAAGGTCGCCCCCTTCCTGAAACCCGAGGACTTCTATCGGGACCGCAACCGCTGGTGCTACGTGGCGTGTCTCGGCCTGTGGCAGCGCGGCGAGCCCATAGACCAGGCAACCCTGGCCCATGAGCTGGCCCGCCAGGAACGCCTGGAGGAGGCCGGCGGCATAGCCTTCCTGAGCCAGCTTGCCGCCACGGTGCCAACCCCTCTGCACATTGAGCACTACGGGCGCATCGTCCAGCGCTCCTCCGTCTCCCGGCAGCTCATACGCGCTGCCGAGGAGATCGCCGCCATCGGCTTCGAGGAGCCCACGGACAACGACGTCTCCCTCGGTCGCGCCGAGGACGTGCTGCTGCGCATCCGCAGTGGACGCTCCACCCGGGACTTCGTCCACGTCCGGGAGGTGCTGGACCGCTACCTGCAGGAGGAGCTAAGTCCCCTGGGCATGCCCCTGGAGCGGGGGGTAGCCCCCATTCGCACGGAGTTCCCGGAGATGGACCAACTCCTTGGCGGCCTCCAGCGTTCAGACCTGATTATCCTGGCTGCCCGCCCCTCCCTGGGAAAGAGCAGCCTGGCCCTGAGCATCGCCCGCAACGCCGCGGGCAGTGGGGCCTCCGTGGCCATATTTAGCCTGGAGATGGCGCAGGAGCAGATTGTGCTGCGGCTCCTCTCCGCCGAAGCGAACGTGGATACCCACCGCCTCAGGCTGCACATGTACACGGACGCGGAGCACGCGGAGCTCATCAACGCCGTCGGTGTCCTCTCGGACCTCTCCATCTACATCAATGACGTTCCGAGCCTCACCGTGAACGACATTCGAAGCCGCTCCCGCCGCCTCCACATGGAGCGTCCGATCGACTTCGTCGTCGTTGACTACCTCCAGCTCATTGAGGGCCGGGACGGGAGGGGACAGAACCGGGTCCAGGAGCTGAGCGAGATCACCCGCTCCCTGAAGGCTCTCGCCAGGGAGATCAACGCCCCCGTCCTCGCTCTCTCCCAGCTCAGCCGCGCGATTGAAATGCGCCAGTTGCACCGGCCGCAGCTCTCCGACCTCCGGGAGAGCGGCAGCATCGAGCAGGACGCTGACGTGGTCATGTTCATCCACCGCGAGGACCGGTACGTCACCGAGGAGGAGTGGGAGCGTCAGCGCCCGGACATGCCGTACCCCAGGGACATCGCTGAGATCATGGTCGAGAAGCATCGTCATGGGCCCACGGGCTCCTTCAGGCTGAAGTTCGAAAAGGAGATCGCCCAGTTCGTTCGCATGCCTGGCGGAGGGTCCTACGCATGATCCCTTCATCCGGTTTCGCGCCCGGCACCGTGTACGTTCCGGTCCCGGCGCCCTTATTCGGCCCGCTCTTGGAGGAGGTGCAGGACCTGGCGGAGCTGCAGTGCGTCATGCGCCTTCTCTTCGTCCTCCACCGCCAGCGCGGCCCGCTCCGGTTCGTTACTGCCAGCTCCCTTGCCGCGGACGTCACGCTGCTGCGGGCGCTGCGGCACGTCGAGCCAGCCGGGAAGCCCCAGGAGGCGCTCCAACGCGCCTTGGACGCCGCCGTTGCTCGTGGCATGTTCTTGCGCGTCGCCGTTGGCGGTAGGGAACTTCAAGACGCCGTTCTCCTGCTGAATACCCCTGAAAACCAGCGCGCCGCTGAGAAGATCCGCACCGGCGAGACGACCCTGCCCGGCCTGCAGCCCGTGAAGCCGCTCGATGAGGCGCCGCCCCCTTCGAACATCTTCACCTTGTACGAGGAAAACGTTGGTGGCATAACACCCCTCATCGCGGAGGAGCTGCAGGATGCTGAGGCGAACTATTCCGCAGCCTGGATTCGGGATGCCATCCAGGAGGCTGTGCACCTGAACAAGCGAAACTGGCGCTACATCGCCGCAATCCTGAAGCGGTGGGCGCAGGAGGGCAGAGACAGTGGAACAGATAGGCGACGTTCTGAGGGGGTTTCCCTTGCCTCCGTCCTCCGGCGGCGTCGGGAATAGCTCGACGGCGGGCAGGGGCGCACACGCGCCTCAAGAAACTTGTATCCACTGCCACGGCGCCCGCTGGGTCCGTGTCGACGTTCCCTTTGGACACCCCCGGTTCGGAGAGATCCAGCCCTGCACCTGCTGGAATGACGAGACTCAGGACGACCGCCGCGACCGCCTGATCCGCTACAGCAACCTGGGCGCCCTGGCCCGCTTCAACTTCAGCGCGCTGCTCCCGGCCGGCCGCAGCAGCGAACCGGAGCAGCAGCGTCTGTTCCGCGAAGCCGTCACCGCAGCGTGGGCCTTCGCCGAGAATCCAGCCGGCTGGCTGTTGCTCACCGGCCCTAGCGGCTCCGGCAAGACACATCTGGCGGCGGCCATCGCCCATCACGCCATCGAAGCCGGACGGCCGGCACTGTTCATGGTTGTGCCCGACCTGCTGGACCATCTCCGGGCTGCCTACGCCCCGGATTCCGACGTCGCCTACGATCTCCTCTTCGAACAGGTGCGGGAGGCCCCCCTTCTGCTGCTGGACGACTTCGGCTCTCACTCCTCCACCCCATGGGCGCAGGAAAAGCTTTTCCAGGTCCTAAACCACCGGCAGAACCTGGTCCTCCCCACCGTCATCGTCCTGTCGTGCTCCCTGGACGCCCTTGACGTGCGCCTGCGTACACGTCTGGCCGACCCGGCGATAACTACGTTGCTTCCCTTGGCCTCACCTCAAGAGGGCGGCAGGGACGGCATCGGCGCCGTACCTGCCCCGCTGCGCGAGGAGATGACCTTTCAACGGTTTGACACTCGCGGCGCCGGCGCGAACGCCCGGGATCGTAACGTCCTGATGTCGGCCATGGCGTTGGCCAAGGGCTACGCGGAGAGCCCAGAGGGCCACTGGCTGGTACTCATGGGCCCCACCGGCGTTGGCAAGACCCATCTGGCCGTCGCCATTGTCAACAAGTGGCTCCAAGACGGAAACCATGCCTTCTACGCCAGGGTCCCGGACCTGCTCGACCACCTGCGGGCAGCCTACGCGCCGAGCAGCAGCGTCTCCTACGACCAGCGGTTTGAGGAGCTCAAGTCCGCTCCATTCCTGGTCCTGGACGGCCTGGGCTCCCAGAACTCCACCCCCTGGGCCAACGAGAAGCTGGACCAGCTCATACACCACCGGCACGACAATCGGCTGCCGACCGTCATCACTGTTAACCCTCGTGACAAGGGTGACAAGCGTGACGACGGTGACGACGGCGTGAAGTTCAGGCCGTCCATCGCGTCACGCCTCGGCGACATGCGGATCGTCGTACCCGTTGAAATGGAGGTCTCTGACTATCGCGATCACGCCGGCAAGCCGCCCGCGGGCCGCCGGCAAACCCAGCCGCGGCGCGGCGCACCGTAGCTCCGGGTCCACACTGCGCGGGTGCAACTGCATCCCGGGTCCCGGCTCTGACCAGCCAAAAGCGAATAGTCAGGCAGCCCCGTTTTCCCATAGCCTGGCGAGGACCAGCGGCATCTGCAGAGGTCTACATGAGCATGTCCCAACCCCACCTTCCCGGCGCCTGTGTCTTCTGCAACATCGTGGCCAGGCGGGAGCCCGGAAACATCCGCTATGAGGACGACGACGTCGTGGTATTCGACAACAAGCTGCGTTGGGTGCCGGTGATGCTGCTGGTAGTCTCCCGGAAGCACCTTACGCAGGCGGAGCTGTGGGAGAGTGGGGCCATCTCCAGGGTGGGGGCCGTCGCCGTTCAGATGGGGCTGGAGCACTGCCCCGGCGGATTCCGACTCCTCTCCAACTTCGGCCCTGACGCCATGCAGTCCCAGGAGCACGGCCACCTTCACGTCTTTGGCGGCACCCACCTAGGCCCCTACGCCTGAAGGGTCGCTGGGTCGCTGGCGCGACGGCCACGTGGGGGAGGGTTGCGGGGTCACGATGGAGGGTGGCGTGGGGAGAACGGCGGGGGGTGCGGGAGTGACGGTTGGAATGAGGCGCGCTCACGCCCCGAAGCGCCTCTGCTGATCGCCGACGGCCCTCACTGCTTCCCAACCTCGGTGTCTTTGGGCAGCAGGAGGCATGGCTCGCCCCACTGGTTGGGGCTGCTGAGGTCCCACTCCTCTGTGCTGTCGAGGGGCTTGAGGCGTATGCCCTCGTCACCGCCGTAGACCAGGAGGGCGCTGCCTTCGCCTGACTCCTCCACCATGGCCGAGTAGGCGGGGCACGCGCCCTCGGTGGACCATCCGGTGACGGCGCACATCATGTCGGCGCCGCCGGGGTCCGTGGTCCACACGCTGGCCGCGGGCCCGGGTTCGCTGAGCCCGTTGAACATAAGCATCAGCGACTCCTGGCAGTTGTCGCCGGCGGAAACGTCGATCTCGATGAACACGCTTGCGTTTCTCTCTGCCCCGTTCTACTGCTTGGGGCTAGACGGCTGCCGTCTGCATTGCGTTGGGACTTATGGACATAACGTTGACAATGTTTCCCGGCTTGACGTCCTCCCCGTGGAGGGCGAGGTTGTGAAGAGAGGGAGTTCCCGCCAAGGTTTGGCCCCGCCCCTGGATTCCCGCTTTCGCGGGAATGACGGCGGGGGGGTGCGGGAATGACATGGTTGTGCAGAGGTCTCCGAATCCAGGACACGGCGCAGCCTTTCGCAGGCTTCGGCTACAGAGGCGGCATCTTGGTGACCAGGCTGGAGTCGAGGCTGTCGATAGTGGCCCTGCCGCACAGGGCCATCGCAACCTCGATCTCCTCGCGAAGGATGGCCATCAGGCGGTAGAGTCCCGCCTGGCCATCCGCCGCCAGTCCCCAGAATATGGGCCGGCCGACCAGCACAGCCTTGGCGCCCAGGGCCAGGGCCTTGACCACGTCCGTGCCTCGGCGGACACCGCCATCCAGCAGTACCTCCACCTTGCCCTCCACCGCCTCGACGACCTCCGGAAGGACTTCGATAGTAGCCAGGGTCGTGTCCAGGTTGCGCGCGCCGTGGTTCGAAACGACGATGCCGTCCACACCGTGCTCCGCGGCCAGGGCGGCGTCCTCGCCCGTCATTAGCCCCTTGAGGACGATGGGCAACGCCGTCTGCGCCTTGACCCAGTCGATATCCTCCCATGTGGCGCTGCGGTCAGCCAGCACCCGCGCTGTTTGGGGAACCACGACGCCCTGGCTCAGGTCTGGAAGCTGGTCAGGTCGAAGGTGGGCGTAGTTGGACCCGAAGCTCGACCCGCCGTTCGGGAGCTTGTTGCGGATGGCGCGCTCGCGCTTGGGTGACGCGTTGGCGTCGACGGTGAGGCAAATGGCCGTGCAGCCCATGGCCTCCGCCCGGCGTATCCACGTTAGTGTTATCTCTCGGTCCTTGAACAGGTACATCTGGTACCAGAGGGGGCCGTCGGCCGCTTCGGCGACCTCTTCCAACGAGTAGCTGGAGTGTGCGCTCACCAGCATGAGGGTGCCCAGCGCTCCCGACACGCGGGCTGTAGCCAGCTCTCCGTCAGGGTGCGCCTTGTTGTGGCCCCCCGCGGGCGCCATGAAGACCGGGAAGTTGACCGTACTGCCCAGAACGGTGGTGGATAGGTCGATATTGCTGATGTCCTGCAGCATACGGGGCCGCAGGGCGAGCGAGTCGAAGGCGCGCCGCGTGCGTTGCAGGGTGAGCTCGTCCGTCGCGCCTCCCGCGATATGGTCGTAGTCCTCGGGGCTTAGCAGGGTCCTGGCCAGGTCCTCATACTCGAATACGTTGATAGGGCTCGTTGCAGTCGCCATGGGCACCTCTTGTGAATCGCGGCTCGATTGCTTCTAAGCTGGCTCTATGTTAATCCGCTGTGCAAGACCCTGCCCTGGCGCTAGGACTTGCCGTCGCGGAAGTCCGACGCCCACAGCGCCGGCAGACGGTCCATGACCTGGGGGGGCAAGGGGCCCTTGCCCGAGCTGGCTGCGGCGGTCTCGATGTGACTGAGGTTGGACATCCCCACCAGCACTGTCGAGACCGCGGGGTTCATGAGCGCGAACCTGATAGCCACGCCGGGCAGGTCCTCTTGTGGCTCCTTAATGGCATCCCGCAGCGCCTGGGCGCGCCGGGTGTCCTCGTCGTAGGAGGAGCCGGGGGAGAGCACGCCGCCTGGTCCCGGCGAGGCAAGGCCTTGGCGCGCTTCCTCGCCCCCCAGTGCGCCCGCGGACATGACCCGGATGACCACGACCCCCATGCCCTGCTGCGACGCCCTGTCTATGAGACACGCAAAGTCTTGTGTGGCGAAGCCCGGGGGGACGGCTTGGCCTGCGCTGGGGTTCAGGATGTTGTAGTAGGCCTGCAGGAGACCGAAGCGGCCGCTTCCGACAACCTGATGGATCGAGCCGGTGTCGCCCAAGGCGGTGAAGCCCACGTGTCCGGCGAGGCCCTGGGAGCGCGCCTCGTCCAGGGCGTCGGCGACGCCTCCCTTGCCCAACACGTGCTCCACCGAGAGCTCGCGCTCGCCGGCGCTGTTGCCGGGGCCAATCCGATTGTGGAGCTGCAGCACGTCCACCCGGTCCCGGCGCAGGCGCTTCAGGCTTGCTTCCAGCGAGCGAAAGACAGCGCCGCGGATGTCGGAAAGCTCCCCGTGGGGCACGGTAAACTTGGTGGCCACGGTGACCTGGGGCCGCAGCTCCTCCAAGAGCTCGCCCAGGTGCTCCTCGGACACGCCGCTACCGTAGCTGGCAGCGGTATCAAAGTAAGTGAAGCCCAGATCCAGCGCCCGGCGCATCGCTCCCACCCGCGTGTCGTGGTCGCCCCGGATGATGAGGCCGCCCACGTTGCCGCATCCGAACCCAATCTCGGAGACGCGGATCCCAGTGCTCCCGAGCAGGCGGTACTCCATGCCGCTTCAGCCTCTCTCTCTGAGTTGTGCCGCACGATGCTCCGCCCGGCGCCGGCGGGTCCATCGACTGCAGGCCCCTCAGTCTAGTACTGCGATGATCTCCACCTGGATGAGCATCCCCCTTGGGAGGTCGGCCTGCACGGCATGGCGCGCGGGACGGTCGTCTTCGTCGGGGAACATCTTGAGCCACTCGTTGTTCACGTGGTCCCGATACGCCAGGTCCTTCAGGAACACCGTCATGTGGGCGATGTCGTCCGTGGCGCCGCCGGCGTTAGACATCAGCGTGCGCAGGTTGCTGAACACCAGCTCAGCCTGGCGCTCGGGTTCCGGTGGAAGGGAGTGCGTCTCAGGGTCCTCGCCCATGACTGCCGAGGAGAAGAGCAGGTTGCCTATCTTGACGCCCATGGGAATGGGGGCCGAGTGACTGACACCCGGGACCTCGAAAACCTGGCGCTTCTTGGCCATATGACGCCTCCATTGCCGCTGGTTTGGTTGTTGGACTGACAGCCCTGAGTATCGAGAATTCGCCATCAGCATGGCCCCTGGGCGACGTGCGGTCAAGTGGCTGGCCGAGCACGGCCCAGCGCGTGGAGGAGGCCGCCCTTGACATCCCCCGGACCCGTGCATAGCATGACGCCTGTATGGGTCACAGGCTGAGAAGAGGTGCCGCTATGGCAACTGTCACCATCAACAACGTGTGGGAAAAGGCCAAGTTCGACAAGCCGAGGCAGATGATCCTCCTGGCCGAGCAGCCCGACGACATTCGCATCGCTCTGAACTGCTATCAGCCCGGCGCCAACAACGAGCTGCACTATCACGTGGGGACGGGCCAGACCTTCCTGGTCCTCAGGGGGCCATGCATCGTCCGGTATAAAGCCAAGGAGGAAGGGGAGGAGGCCGCGCCCCATGAGGCCACCCTGAAGGAGGGCGACTCCATCCTTATTCCCCCGGACGTGTACTACCAGATGTACAACCCCGGCCCGGGCGAGGTGCTTCTGTATCAGGCCAAGCAACCCGGTGAGGCGGAGATCGTCGTTCACGGCAAGGGCAAGCTCAACAATCGCGAGTACTTTACCCAGGAGCGGACGGCCGAGCGCGCTCTGTAGGGGGTGAGACGGACAACTCACCAAATCTGCGCCCTGACTAGGGCAACATGGAGGTTCGGATGGCAACCAAGGCAGCACCCAAGGCGGAGGTATTCTCCCTGAAGGTCCCCTATCTCTCGCAGGGCCGGCACGACACCACGTTGGCTCGGACGGAAAACCTGTGGCTCCGGGGAAAGGTCTACGCCGAGGGCGGTGAGAACGCCCTGCATACGCACAAGACGCAGGACCACGCCTTCGTCGTTCTGGAGGGTCAGGCGGCCTTCCACGACGAGGAGGAAAACGTCCGAGTCGTCAACAAGTATGAGGGGATCATGCTCCCCGCCGGCGCCTTCTACTGGTTCCAGAGCTCCGGCGACACCAACCTCGTCATGCTGCGCGTGGCCGGGTTCCCCGACGACCCGCCAAGCGGGGACGACCGCGTCAAGACCGACGGCAGCCCGCTCCCCGGCGGCTCGGAAGAGAACAAGCACATCGAAGGTGTGGCGATTCCCGGGAAGTTCTTCGGAGCGTAGCTCCAGCTCCCACGGACACCGCCACCGGCGTCAGGTGGGCGGCGATAGTCGAGCCTTACGGGTCGCCGGTTGGCCATGGGTTGAGCATTTCGCAGGACAGCCGCTCGCAGGATCAGAGCTCCGACCGCCTACCTGAAGAGCTTGGGCTGCGAGCCGCCGCCTCACGATGACGTGTGCAACTACCCCGTGTCTCGCGGACCTCGGCGAGCCCGTGGCCCGCTTCTCGCACCGTGCGGACGTCACTGGGGAGCGAGAGACATATCTCCATAGAGTGGTCTAACGGTGCCCTGCCGACCCGTGACGGACGCCGGTTCCCGGGCCTACTGGCCAGTCGGCCCGTCCCCAACCTACCGTCCTCAACACTGGGGTTGGATGTGGGCATGTAGGTTCACAACATTCCAAGCGCCTTGGTAGACAAACCTGCCAGTCATCCGCAAAGTTAAGAATATGGAATCGCGGACGGAGCAATCTAACGGAGCATCTGAGGGCCAGTCCGCCCTCAAATTGGATGACGGCACCGGACTGCGCGTAGTAAATGCCAGATTTGTACGTGAGCAGCAGTTCGAATGGGAGCTGTTTGCCGGTTACGACCAACTCCGGGTGCTTACTTACTCCGCCAGCGTCAATGCTATCGTCAGGATGCTGGACCAATTCGCCTTTACCACGTTCGAGTGTGTATTCGGGTATGAAGGTGCTCTGAGGGACATCAAGAACATCCTGGCCTTCCAGAAGGTCGTAGTCGGGGATACCCGTGCTGCAATCATGGGACTGAGGGATGAGCGGCACCTTCATATTCTAGAAAAGGTTCATGCCGGACAGGCACAATTCCGAGTCCTCCGAAAGGCCATCGCCCACGCAAAGTTGTACCTACTATCCAGTTCGGACGGACGCAATCGGGTAATCGTCGGCTCCGCCAATCTGTCGGAACAAGCCTTTTCGGGCAGGCAGCCGGAGACCTTGGTCACATTCGATGATGATGAGGCGGCTTGGAGGCACTACAACCACATGTATGATACCATCCGGGAAGCGGCCTCGGATGAAATTCCGCTTCCAGAGGAGCGTATAACCAAGGCCGATATCGAGGTCTCCGATACCCCTATCATGTCCGATGTATCAGGTACGCTTATCATAGAAGCCCCCACTCCGGTAGATGCGCAGGTGTCCGTCCCCGTTCAGATAGAACGTATAGAGAAGGTGGTCGCCGTATGGGGGCCTCGATTGTCAGCTGCAGTCCCCGCCTTTCATAACGGGGTCCAGAGAATTAGCCCAGACGTTAAGCGGGTCATTAGCCGTATACAGTTGGTCAAGTCCGCTGAGGAGGCGGACAATCGCTATCTTTCCATAGACAGGACGAACCGGGCGGCGCAAATGTCTGGCGAACCATTCCCTCTGGACTGGGACGACGGATTGGTAAAAGCTGATGCTGAGTTGCTGCTTGAGTACTTTAAGAACTACGAAGGGGCATTCGAGGGCAATGTTTCTGGCCTACAGCGCGACTACTTCATTTTGGCGTCTTGGCTCTACTTCTCACCATTCCTCTGCGATCTACGTACCCTGGCTTTACAATTAGACAGTGATGTGATTCGTTATCCCTCTTTTGCCATAGCCTTTGGCAAGTCTAACTGTGGTAAGACCAGTTTGGTGGAAACTTTTATGACCTCCATGTTCGGCTTTGAAAATAGAGTGGACAAGCGGAACTTTACCACAACCCAACTTCGCGGGTTGCAGCATAGCTACAAGCGATTCCCAGTTTTCTTTGATGACATTGGACGCCGGGCTTTCAATACTCACGGCAAAGACATGATCAAGGACGAGTTACAACCAATTGTCTTTGAATACCCGGGGTTCATTCTGTCCATGAACGCAGCAGAGCCGCAGTCATTCCCCGACGAAGTGGTCAAGCGCAGCTTGATGATATATACGACGACAGCCCTGCCTCCCCATGACGAGTCCTTGCGCCAACAGTTGCAGGGTCGGATTCAGGAGATTCGCCGGGGTCTAACTGGCCACCTTTACCGACGCTACTTAGCAAACGTCATGGACACCCTGGATGAGGAGCGGCTTCCTGAGGACTGGCTGGCCCTTTCGTCCAGGGTGCTGAGTGATATTCTCACCGAAGCGACCCCCGACTCTGTTCCAGGTTGGTGTCAGCCGGTAACCTGGCTGGCATATGCGGAAAAGCGGTACGACCGCGTGAAAGCGCGGCTCGCCAACCTACTGCGGGAATCAACTCGGTCGAGCAGCGAGGGGGAGGTGCCCAACGGCTGGACGGTAGACCGAAATCAGGTCATCGTCTGGGGGTCACGGGACGCCTTCGGTAGAAGTGATTTTTCTTGGGAAGATGTGCCCTCTACCCTGATTGACGAAGACGCCAGCGGTGGCGGGCGGACGGTGCTGCACCTAGATGCTCTGGAGAGATTCCTAGGAACACGCCTCCGTAGACGGCGATGGTGGTTGCCGTTCCAATAGCTGCTTCAGCCGCGTGAGGGCCGCACCCGTCCCACTTCCCCCTTGCCCCCTATCCCTCGCTACCCTATCCTCAAGCCATGATCTCGCAACCTACGCACCGCCCCCGCTCAGTCTTGCTTTCGCCGGATCCTCCACCCTCCTCCACCCTCCGGCCCTCCTCCCGAATAGACGGCAAATGGCCTGCTGAACGGACAGGATGATCAGCAGCCTGATTTCCAAGGGATTCCTCCGCTCCTTCCAGGTCCGGGACTTCAGGCTGCTGTGGCTCTCGGACGGCTTTGGCTCATGGGCGGAGCACACTGAGTTCGTCGTCCTTGCCTGGTATGTGCTGACCGTCACCGACTCGCCGTTCATGGTCGGCGTCTTCGGCGCGCTGCGCTTCGTCGGCACCCTATTCGCTCCGTTCTACGGAGTCCTCGCCGACCGGTACGACCGCGCCCGGCTCTTCGCCCTGGTACGGACCTCGGCTTTGGCGGTTGCCGGCGTCGTGCTCGCCCTTGCCGTCGCTGGTCAGCTCAACGTCTGGTTCGTCTTCGTCCTCATGACCATGGAGGGCATTGCGCGCGCCGCCTACATCGTCACGAGGCAGGCCCTTATCGCCGACCAACTCCAGGGCGAGCGGTTGATGAACGGCGTGGCCCTGAACCGGATAGCATTCAACGTGGCGCAGCTTGGCGGGCCCGCCATAGGCGGCGTCTTGCTGAGCCGGATGGGCACCATCTGGGCGTACGTACCGGTGGTAGTCTTCAACCTCCTTGCGTCCCTCCTGGCCTATGCGATGCGTCCCACGGTCAACGTGACTTCGGGATCGCCACAGTCGATGTGGAGCAACCTGGTCGAAGCGTTCAGCTACATCGCCAAGCATCGGGTCGTACTGGCGCTGCTTCTCATGGCTTTTCTGGTGAACCTCACCGCCTTCCCCCTGAACCACGGCCTCATGCCTGTCTTCGCGCGCGATGTTCTCGGCCGGGGCCCGGCGGGACTCGCGGCGCTTCTGGCTGTCTACGCCGCAGGTGCGCTGATCGGCTCCACCGCCATCGCCGTCCTGAGAGGGCTGAAACGACCCGGCAGGGTCATCGTCGTCGCGACTCTGGCCTGGCACCTTGGGTTGGTCCTCTTTGCCGGCTCACGGTGGTTCAGCGGCTCCATGGCCATTCTCCTGGCAACCGGGGTGGCCCAGTCCCTCACCATGGTCGTCATGGCCATGATGCTTCTCGGCGTGACCGCGCCCGAGGTCCGCGGCCGCGTCATGGGTGCGCGCTCCCTGGCGGTGTACAGCCTGCCACTGGGCCTGCTGGTGTCGGGGGCGCTGGCCGACATCTTGGGAGCGCCCGCGGCCCTGGCCATCCTCTCGCTGTTCGGCGTGGTGGCAACGCTGCTCATCACCGCGGGAGTTCGCGACCTCTGGCGAGTGGCGTGACGTCCCCGCAAGAGGAGACCTTTGCATAACTCCCTGTGGAGGGCGAGGTTGTGAGAGTGAAGCAGCTCCCGCCAACCTGCGGCCCCGCCCCTGGATTCCCGCTTTCGCGGGGTCGCTGGCGCGACGGCCTTGTAGGGGGAGGGTTGCGGGGTCGCCACGGTGGGTGGGTGCGGGAATGGCGGTTGTGCAAAGGTCTCCAAGAGCGGCTGGCCTTCGATGCTACAATTGAAACAGCTATTTACGGCTGCGGTTGGACCAATGAAGAAGGATGAGCATTGGCATTCTCCGGGCTCCGATTGAACTTGCGATTGGCGATGCCCATTCTGTGCATGGCCCTCTCCGCGCTGCTGGCGCCCGCTGCGGCATGCGGTCTACTCGAGCCGACAGAGGCGAAGGCCGCACCTGTGAGCATCGACAGGTCGGAGGTCAATGGGATCCTCGCAGCATCGGAGATGCTGGTCGGCGAGAACCGCTTTCCCTTTGCCCTGGCCAACTCCGAGGGCACACTCATCGAAGGAGCACGTGTCCATGCCCGCTTCTACAGGCTCCTCGGTGAGGGCCGCGCGGAGCTGAGGACGCAGGCCGATGCCAACTTCCTCGAGGTGACCGGATTCACGCCCCACCAGCATGCCGACGGTCAGACCCATATGCACGAGGAGGTCCGCGGCCTGTACGTCGTCCAGGACGTCAATCTGTCCGAGCCCGGCTACTGGCAGGCCCGCTTCGACGTCCGCGTGCCTGGCGACACAGAGCCACGCTTGGCGAGTGTCGCCTTCGAGGTCAAGGAAGCGTCGGCAACGCTGCGTGTCGGAGACCCCATTCCGCCAAGTCGCAGCCCCACCGCCAGGGATGTGATGGACCTCGCTGAGATCACGACCCATCACCCTCCTGTGCCGGGCTTCTATGAGCACACAGTGGCCGAAGCGCTGGAGCTGAACAGACCCCTCGTCGTCGTATTCTCGACCCCGGCTTTCTGCTTGAGTCGCATGTGCGGGCCCGTGACCGACGTGGCGGCACAGCTCTACGAAGAGTATGAGAGCAGGGTCAGCTTTATCCACATCGAACCCTGGGACCTGGAGCTCGCCCGGACAGAGGGCAGGCTTGCTCTGAACGATGTCTCCAAGGAGTGGAGGCTACCCAGCGAGCCTTGGGTCTTTGTTGTCGACGCCCATGGCCGTGTGGCGGCACGCTTTGAGGGGCTCTTCAGTCGTGACGAGCTGGCCCGCGCCATTAACGCGGTTGTCCCTTCCTAATCCGTCTGCCCGGCCCAAGCAAGGACCGTCTCCCGTACCCCCCGGACGCGCCGCGCGAGTCTGCCCCGCCTGGGTCCGCAGCCGCGATGGTACAGTCCGGGCTGCACGCGCTTCCTGCTCAGCCGAACACCGCACGCAGGGCACTCCAAGCCCCAGTAGCGCGTCTCCGGGCCGTCTTTGGGTGCTCGTGCCGGCGGCGAAGGTGATCGGCTGCGTGTGTCGGCTCCAAGCCGGGCTGCCCAGCGTTGCCACGCCGTACCGTGGGGTCGTTCCTTCGATTCCCGGGAAGCGGCGATGTGCGCCAGCTCGTGGCGCAACGTGTCTTCGGACTGCTGCTCGCTCAGCCACCCTGAGAGGCGTATGAGGTCTCTGGTGGGGTAGGCTTTACCCAGTGTATTGGTCATGCGCCTTGACCACTCCAGGCGGGGTGGGGGCCAGACCCTGAACTGAATGCACAGGTCTTTGAGGAGTTGCTCCAGAGGATGCGGCGCGCCTTCCGTCACGTCTGCACGCCCTGAAGCCCGACCACCGATTGGAAAGACTTACCGAACTCGGTTGGAGTCATCCTGGCGGCCCCCGCCAGGCGTTCGCGCATAGCGTGGTCTTCGAAATCGCGTGGCTCCAAGCGGATCATATACTTCCGGGCCACCATGTACTCATGCGACTGGAGGTCCACCATTCGGATGCGGGACTGCCCCGTGGCGGAGTCCCTGAGCTCCCGGAAGCTCATGACGTGCATCCCGCCATCTGCCACACACACCAACCCCCCCAGCCGGAGCTCTTCCCGCGCCGGCTCCTCCAGCAGAAACTGCACGGCAAGGTTGCCGAGGATCCGCGTGTAGTCCACGTCAAATGGGATGGGATGGGCCCCGCGGATGGCGTACCCTAGCGTGACGTCGTTGATGGCGACGCTGTCGCCCCTGGCCGCAAACCGCTTCTGCACCTGGCTCCTCAGAACGGAACCCAGGGCGATGTCGCCTAGGCGGATGCGCCCGAAGGCGTCATGTGTCACCCGTGCCCCCTGCGCCTCTGCCACCTCCCGCTCGTCCAGCTTGACGCCCAGTCCCTCGGCGAGGACCGCCACGCCATGTGCACTCCCCATCACCCGCCGCTTCAGGATTGCGCCCTCCAGGATGTTGCAGAGATCGGTGAGGCTGATGTTGTCGTGGGGGAACTCCTCGGGAATCACGCTGAGCGTGGCCCCAGACGCCCTGCCGATTCCCAGCGCCAGGTGGCCCGTGGAGCGCCCCATGACGACGGCGAAGTACCAGCGGTTCGTGGTCCTGGCGTCTTCCATCAGGTTCAGGACCAGGTCGGTGCCCACATGCCGTGCCGTCTCGAAACCAAAGGTTGGTCTGCCCGTGGGCAGAGGCAAGTCGTTGTCGATAGTCTTGGGAATGTGCGCGCCGCGTAGGGCTCCGTCAGCCGCGGCGAGCACCTCGGATACGGCAAAAGCCGTGCCGTCACCTCCGATGGACACTAGCTTGGAGATCCCCAACTCGCGAAGGGCCCGAAGGGTCCGCTCCAGGTGCTCCCGGCTCTCGATGGGGCTGGCGCGCGATGTGCGCAGGATGGAGCCACCCTGGTAGTGGATGCGCGACACGTCGGCGATGACCAGCGGCCGAACGGCGTCCGTCCGTCCCTCCGCTAGGTTCTGGAACCCGTCGTAGATGCCGATGACCTCAAGGCCCGAGTTGACGGCTTCAATGGTGGCGGCGCTGATGGCGCTGTTGATGCCGGGGGCCGGGCCGCCTCCGACGAGTATTCCCAACCGCTTCCCGTCATCCCCTGTCTGCATCGCTTAAGCACATCCTCCGCAGTGATGGAATCCCCCGGCCTTGCGGGTCCAAGGGCTTCTCATTGGGAGTCCTATTCCTTGGCCGCAAGGTCTTGAGCCAGGATAAGGGCGCCCCTCAGAGCGACGTCGTCACCAAAGCGGGTCACCTCCAGCCGAAGACCGGCGTTGTGTAGGGGGAACGCCAACTCCCGGCAGGTGTTGAATGCCGGCGCCACGAGCGCGTCTCCCATCTGGGTCAGCCCGCCGCCCACGACGATGAGCTCCGGGTTCAGTGTGTTGACAAGATTGGCCAGCCCGACGCCCAAGTAGAAGGAGGCGTCGTCCAGCACAGCCTGACTCATCCTGTCGCCCCGCCGTGCGGCGTCCCTGACGTCCTGGGCGTCAATGCCATTGGGTCGCTCTCTGGCCGTCGCGGCCAGGGTCGATTCTTCGCGGGCCTGCAGCCGGCGAGTCGCTTCGCGGGCAACGGCCTTCCCGGAGGCCAGGGCCTCCCAGCAGCCCCGCCGTCCGCAGCTACACGTGGGCCCGTCCGCCTTGATGGTGGTGTGTCCCGCCTCCCCCGCGCCTCCCCTGGCCCCGTGAATCAAGCGGCCTCTGGTGATGATTCCCGTCCCGATGCCCGTACTTACGGTGACGTAGACCATCTCCTGCACGCCCTGCCCGCTCCCTATGTAGTGCTCGGCTAGTGCAGCGGCGTTGGCGTCGTTGTCCATGACCACGGGGGCGCCGAGCTCCCGCGCCACCAGGTCCCGCAACGGAACGTCATGGTACAGGGGCAGGTTGGGCGAGTTCGCGACATGGCCCAGTAGGATGTCGATGGACCCGGGAGCGGCCAGTCCTACCGCCTCCAGAGGTGGGTTGCCCGCGGCGCGCAGCAACTCCCTGGCGGCATTGCCGATGATCTCCACCATCGCCGCCGGCTCTTCCTGCGCAGGTGAGGCAAGCTTCTGCTGGCCCAGGATGTGTTCCGGCGACTCGGCCAAGGCGACTCGCACTGACGTCCCGCCGATGTCGATGCCCAGCAGGATCCGCTGGCGAGGCAACATGGATGAGTCCTGTACGTGCTGGAATTGGGTCACGTCGGCAGAGTATTGGCGCTCTGAGTGCCTGTCAAGCCTGTGGGTTACCCACTCAGGGCCCCGGTTGTCCTTGAGAAAACCGTGGTGGGGGCTGTGTTCCTTGTACTGGCGTGTGAACCCGCCTCTGGGTGTGAAGTAGAGGCTGCCTCCGTGCAGCCAGACCCTTTTGGGCCAGCGCATCTTGGTCCGCGTTCGCTGGGCGGTGTCGGTGTGGCCGCCTAGGGCTGTGGCATGCTCCGTTTCCGACCATGAACGGAACGGTCAGACGATGGTGTCGCTGCCGATGGCGTCGAGGGTGCGGGCGCGGTCGTTGGTGGTCAGCGCGATCATTGCGTACCCGCCATGGCGGTTGAGGATGTGCATGCTCTGGATGTTCACGCCGGCCTGTTTCAGGTTCTCCGCTACCTTTGCCAGGGCGCCGGGCTCGTCCCGCAGCCGGAGGACCAGGACCTCGTCGCCGACCGCCTTGTATCCGGCCTGGTTGAGGACGTAGAGCGCGTGGTCGGAATTGTCGGTGGTGAGGACCACCGCTTCGTGCTCGCTGTTTGCCTCAGTGTTAATTGATTCCAGGTTGATGCCGGCGTTGGCGAGGACCGCCGTAATGTCGGCAATGACGCCCACCTGGTTGTCTGCCATGACAACGATGCGGGTGATCCGGTTGATTCGGTCCATTGGAATGCTCCTTGGATTGTTGAGGATATGGGTCGTTGTCAACGGATGCAGTCGGCGATGAGCTCGTCGATTTGCTTGCGGGTGACATGGGGCATGGTGATGATGTGGGCAACCTGGCCCTCCGGGGCGATCTGCCACTTCTTGAAGACCTCCGGCGCGGGCCTGGGGAAGACCACCGTGACCGAGTTCCGGTGGCGCCAGGCCGCTATGCCACGCCGGTTGAACGCCTCCACCGCGTATTCCGCCGTGTCCAGCATTCCCCCTACCAGCTTTCGGAAACCCTCATCTCCGTACTGCTCCAGGGCGTACCACAGCATCAGGGGGGTCAGGCCGTTGCGGGAGCCGGACAGGGTGGTGTCCTGGATTCCGACGAGCTCTATGGTGCGGCCGACCCGTTCCACGTTGGTCCGATGGGTCAGGATGACGCCGCAGGGCATCGGCGCGCCCATCAGCTTGTGGCCGCTCACCGCGATGCTGTTGATGCCGGCGTCGAACCCGTAGGGCTGCGGCTCCGCGACAAAGGGCAGAATCATGCCGCTGAGGGCGGCGTCGGCGTGGATGTAGGTGTCGACGACCTTCAGGTCGTGCAGGATTCCCTTGATCCTGTCAATGTCGTCGATGGCCCCGCGCATGGTCGTGCCGATGTTGGCGATGATCACGGCGGGCAGGTCCCGGTTGACCTGTATCATGTCGTGCAGGTCCTGGTAGTCAATCTCGCCATCTTCCTGGCGTTTGATCATGACGTAGCGGGCGTTCAGCACTCGCAGGTTTTTGAGAACGCTGTAGTGCGTCTCCTCGGAGAAATAGAATATCCCGTTGGGGAACATTTCCCGCGCCAGGTACAGCCCGTACAGGTTGCTCTCGGTGCCTCCGGAGGTGACGTAGCCCCAGGCTAGGTCCGGGTCGAGCCGCATCAGGCGGGCGAAGCGGGTGATGACCTCCCGTTCGATTCCGTGGGTGTTGCTCCAGTAATTGCTGTCGTGGAAGGGGTCGCCGACGTTGTTCAGCGAGTATTTGAGAAAGGGCAGCAGCGGCGAGTAGTCGAGATTCTGATTGGCGGGATAGCCGACCTGCTGATTTGCGGCGGACTGGATTTTGGCTAACAGACGGTCGAGTGTTTCCTGAGTTTCCGATTGGGACCGCCCGGTCGCTGGCCGGATGTTGGTCATGGTCGTGTTCTCCTATGGAAGTCCCGCTGCGGTGGGCGGGACGGGTTGGTACCCATAGCAGGGGTATGATATATCGGTGATCCAGGGGGTAGCAAATATGCCGTGTGTTCGAGGGGTTGGAGTCTTGGGGTGGAGGTCGGCCGAGGGTCGGCTCCTATGGGCAACCCGGGTTGGCCCTGAGGCCCGCGCGCCCCTTACGGAGTAGGGGCAATGAGCAGGGATGCCCTCAGCAGGCGCTTGGGTAGGGAGAGCTTGTCTCATAGGGCCACGCCGCTTGGTATGGACAGTGCAGGCGCGGGAATGACGGGTGGCCGTTGCGGCCCAGGACAAGATCAACGCTCGGCCCGATGCCGTTCCTCCATTGGTACTTTGCAGAAGCAACGTGGCAGGTGGCCCAAACGGCCGGGAAGCGTTCGAATGCTCTATGGCCCTGCGGTCGAATCGTGATCCGCTGCTAACGGGCCAGAAAGGTATGGGTGGTGTCGGAGTTTACGCTTACTGTGTACTCCAGCCCCGGATCAAAGTCGGCGCCCAGGGGGATGGACGTTCTCAATGTGGGGTAGTCGGCCGTGCAGATAGTAAAAGGGTCGGCGACCTCGTGGTGGGTTACGTCTACATCGATCCTCCTCGGCTCGGTGCGTCTGATCTCGTAGCCGCTGAACCGGGAACAGCCGCTGCCTTTGGGCAGGCCCGAGATGACGCGCAGCTCGTATTGAGGGGGTGCGCTATCCAGTGTCACTACCTCTACGCTCTCGATCGGCGACAGGGCGATATATGAATCGGGAAAGTCCGGCTCCAACAAGGTAAAGGCGGTGGTCTCCAGGTCGTTTACTTTCACCCGGTAGATCTGATCCGGAGTAAAGGATGCGCCTATGGGGACTATGGTCTCAACGTTCAGCACGGCCTCGTGACATGGGATGGCCCATGGAGTGGGCGGCGGCTCCATCAGGGTTACCCTGACAATGATGTCAGAGCCATTCAGTTCCGACTCCTGGCCACCGGGTCGGGAACAGCCATCAATGCTGGACTGAAGATAGGTAACCAGAAGCAGGTACTCGGAGTCGGACTCAATCACCTTTGCCCCAACAACAGGGACCAGGGCCTCCACCCATTTTGTCGGACTCGCGCCGGTACTGTCGCTATTGCCGGACGGGTCAGGGGTAACCGGCGGCGGCTCAACCATTACCAGCACGATGTCCACTTTGCGGGGGTTGCCGCGGGTAATCACCTCATAAGCAGTATCGTTGATGAAGGCCAACCGACCGTCGGATTCGATAATCCGGGCTTGTATCGAGTAGGTATTCCGGGAAGCAATGTCCTGTCGGTTGTATTGAACCTTAAACTTTATGGGCACCTGGCCCGGGTTGGGTATGATCTGCTCGGCGATGAGTGTGGAGGCGGCGTCCTGCAGGGACACATCCCGCAGCTGAACCTTCAGCGTCGCACCGGGGGAGAGGGCCAGCCGTTCCCGATAGGTGACGGTGCCGGTGACCGAGGCGTTGGGCTGGGAACGCGATCTCTGCGTAGGCTCTCCGCCCGATACCGGGGATGGGCTGTCCTGGCAAGCGGCGGCCAGCAGAACTATCCAGACGCCTATGGCGGAGAGCAAGGTTTTCTTGACTTGAGCGTTCATCGTGGCAACCTCCGTTGTTGGGACCAGTGTGCGCCGGGCTCAGGCATTGGCCTGTACCCATATAGACGCAGCCGTGCTGGTATGGGTTCCCTGCGGCCGCTCTCGACGGCGACCGGGAGGCGCCGAGTACTTCAGGAAGTGAAGGTGTCCCTCAACTCGACCGTCGGCAGCTTGTTCTTGCCGCCGACATTGACACCGCGAAGGAGCGCGACATACCGCCATTTGCCAGGTGTCACAGGCGATTCACCCTGTTAGACCACGCCCTGCCCACTTCCGAACTCTCGTTGACGGGCAACTCCGGTATGCACTTCTTCTGCGTCACTGCGAACAGGCCACGGCCTCGCGCTGGCTCCGCCCCAGGGCCCTTCGCACTTTGTGTGGGCAGATGGCTGTGAGTTTGAGATCTGAGAATCTCAGCCCATACTTGGGTAAGCCCTAACCCCATCGCCCGCCGCCCCCACTACCGCAACTTGGACCACACTGCGGAGCTGCCTGGCTTTGCGTAGTTTGGTGGATGGAGGGACTCGGAAGCAAATACGAAATGGCCCAATTGCGGCGTGCGTTCCCACAATACTTACCACGCTACGGGGCCTAAGGAGTCTTCCTCCGGAAGTCGACTCTCAAAGTATGTTATCACGCCTGCAGTGGTGCTCCCCGGCTCCCGGCTCGACGACCTTCCACCCATCATCCACCTTCCCGCTGACGATCTTCCTCGCCAGCGCCAGCATAAGGTTTTCCCCGTCTTCGCCGTAGGCGGCCAGCCTATCCTCAGGCAACTCCCCCTCGACGGCGAGGGAACTCGGCAGCTTCTTCGCCACCAGCTTGAGGGCGTCGGCCTGGAGCCTGTTCCGGTAGGCCATGAACACGACCTTCACCGGCCTCCGGTGGG
Source organism: Dehalococcoidia bacterium (assembly GCA_965247615.1). GTDB lineage: Bacteria > Chloroflexota > Dehalococcoidia > Lucifugimonadales > UBA1127. The sequence continues at coordinate 939,888 of OZ252022.1, forward strand.
TCGATGCGTCAGGACCGCTGCAACACCAACCGCATCGTGTAGACCGAGTAGCCTGTCTCGAACCAGACGATGGTGGGAAAGTCCACGGGGTCAAGGCCCGTCTGCACTAGCTGGGAGTGGCAGACCAACACATCCACGCCCTTTTTCACCTTATCGGCCACCCGCGCCTCACGGCGTTCCGGCGCGACCGTTTCGGCTTCATCACCCTCACCCTAAAGCTGTGCCAGGTCCATCCTCTCGGTGATGTCCCGCGTACCCGTGTGCGTGGCGCACACTAACACCCGGCGTCTCGCCATCCGCTCCGCCGCCACGAGGTCGGCGAGGGTTTCCCCTTGGCATAGAGCCGCTCCTCGGAGAGCGGAGGGACCTGCACGATGGGGAGGCCCGTGGCCGGGTCGAAGACCGTCTCGCCCCTCGTGCAGCCGTCGGGGTAGGCCAGCAGCGTCTGCAGTAGAGCGCTAGCAGCCGCTTGGAGCCCTTCGCCAACGCTTGTGCCAGGGCGACCCACAGGGTTTGAACACCCGGTCGTAGGCCACCCGCTGGAAGAGGCCTGTCGCGTCCGCCTCCCGGTCCATGCTTGAGAGCAGCACCTGCTCCTCGTAGGAGAGCAGGCCCGAGCCCACGTCCGAAAGTCTGAGGAAGAGACTGTTGCTGATGTCGGTGAGCGCTAAGCTGCGTCTCATAATCGCGTGGGAGACGCTGTATCACATGGATGCGCACGTGCTACAGAAAAGTCCACACTAGGCAACTTCCGCAGGCGTCAGACCATGACAAGTAGCGGATGAGGGGTATCGGCTTGTCGGACTCATGTGGCTATGCTGCCCGCTCCGATGGCGGCTGCCCGATGCGGCCGCTCATACCAGGAGGTAGACGGAATGCCCACGTTTGGCACTGTTCCGCTACACGAAGCGTGCGCGAACAACGCAACCGGCTGGCGCGCGGCGCTGCTTCAGGAATACATGGGGTACATCCAGCGCGTAGCCCCTGGGCAAGCGGGGAAGCTGGAGCCCGAAGAGGGCGAGACGACGCAGGCAGTCCGGCGCAGACTTGCCGCGCGGAGGCAGAGACTCTGGGGAAGGATCTGGAGGTCCGCCGCTCTGCCAAGGCCGTCTACTTCTGGACGCCGGGAGGTTGGCGACGTGGCAGGCCCCGCAAGGTCCCGGCTGCGTAGCTCCCCGCCGCGCTTCCTAGATCCAACGGCGCGCATATTCACTGAATAGGCAGTAGTTGCCATTGCTTCACCAGCTTCCTCATGCCGGTTGGGCAGTAGCGATCAAGAACTACGGTACTCGTGGGAGGTAGATCTAGGATCTTCGGCAGGCGACAGCACTTGAATGCCCGCTGATGGGGTTCGAGTCTCGGCTAGTGGGCCGGAGCGTACCGAACTGCGCACTTTTCGCTGGGAAGTCCTTATATAAGGAGCCGCTCGGAAACACCGGCTTAGGCCCCAGGAGCCTCCGGCCATCCGAGCCAGACCTAGAAGGCGACTGACATGAACAATGCAGGCCGGTTTGGTCCCAGGCTCTCTCGCCGTGTCTCCAATCCGCCCTCACGAGCCTTTGGCCTGTTCGAACATCCCGGCTCCTTGTAGCATCGGTCTAGCCGTCTCTCCCACTGAGAGCAGCTAGTCGTCCTCGACTTTTCCCTGAGTCGCCGCCACGCCGATGGTATTGGGACCGAGGTGAGTACCCAAGACCGGACCGAACGGGGACTCGATGGGGCGTTCCGACTCCACGAGGTCGGCAAGCTCGTCCCGAATGGCTAGGGCTTTATCGCGGCCGGTGCTGTAGCTCAGGTGCAACTGGTGAATGGGAGCCAGCTCGATAATACGTCTCTGCGCCCGCCTGCGGGTGCGGGGACGGTCCGCAGGGTGGGTCGCGCAGTCGCGGATGCCGACGATGGGATTGAATTGGAGCACCCCGCCCAGGAGGGCCTGGGCCTTGCCGATGCGCCCGCCCATCGCCAGATATTTCAGGATGTCGACCACTACGAAGCCGTGATTCCTCTCAATCGACCGTTCAACCCGCCGAGTCACCTCGCGATGTTCGGACATCTCACCTGCCCACCGAGCGGCGCTGAGGGCCAGCAGCGCCTAGGCGCCCCCCGGCGGGCCGCGGGTCAACGACCTCGATCTGCTCCGACGCCTCGCATGCCATTCCACTTGGCAGGAGTTATGGGAAGGTCCTCAGCGTTTCTCAATAACTCGATCCATTTATCTCACGGTCTTGTAGAGCTTGTAGGCGCAGCGGGAGAGGATAGAGAAGGCGTTGGCAGGGGTGTAGAGGGGGCGGGGCCTGGGGAGGAATTCGCCGGCTTCGAGGTCTTCTACGGCGGCGAGTGTCTTGCGGAGACCGTTTTCGGCGAGGGCGCGGCCTCGCTCGTTGGAGAGATCCAGGCCGCCGCAGACGAAGATGGGGGCGAGGAGGCGGCCGAGCATGTTCTGTCGGTAGAGGCGCCAGCAGGCTTCGAAGGAAAATTCCTTGACGCCCGCGCTACAGAGGACATCGTGGTATTCCCGGAGGGTCTCGCGCTCGATCTTGCGGCGGGTCTCAGTAGAGACGCTGTCGCTCATGAAGGAGGCGACGTCATATAGGCCGGAGCTGATGCCGCTGACCTGCCAGTCGATGACGGCGAAGTCATCGGACCCGTCGGTGCCGAAGAACATGTTGTCGAGGAGGAAGTCGCCGTGGCCGAACGTGAGGGGCTGGGCGGCGACGTCGGCCATGTGGTCAGCGATTCTGGGGCCGTAGGCCTCGGCAAGGCGGCGCATGTCCTCGGAGAAGTGGTCGCCAAAATTCTTGAGGGCGGGGACAAGGTAGCGCAGATAGGCCAACTGGACCAGAGGCCGGTACTTGGGGTGGAGGGAATAGTGCAGGCCGGCGACAGGGGGCCGGTCCACCTTGTTCCAGTATGAGCCGTGGAGCCTGGCTATGGCGCGAATGGCGACCTTCGCCTGGCGTTCGGTGGCGCCCTCAATCCGGTTGCCGGTCTCCATGCCGCGCATGTCTTCGAGGACTAGGACGAAACGGTGGGTCTTCTCCTCGAAATCTCCGTAGTAGAGGGCCGCAATATGAATGGGGACGTGAGGTGCGAGGCGGATGTAGAAGGAATATTCCCGCTTGTAAAGCTGTAGCAGTTTGCTCATCTTCAGGTTCTTGGGGTGGGGGCTTGGCAGCTTTACGATGACGGAGTCGGGGGCGGAGGGGGCGTCGTCTTCGTAGGTGAGGCGGCAGCGAAGGACCTCCCCCATGAGGCCAACCCCCGCCCCGACCCTCTCCACGTCGACTTCCTTTAAGGCGGGAAGATCGGACGCGACGCCTGCAGACAGGGCCTGCTTAAGCCAGGAGGCTGTTATGGAGGTCGGTCCATCGGGGATCGGGGGCTTGCCCATCGTAGATACGCTCATGACTCCGGGACAACTTCAGAGCCCGAACAACTATCGGTTACGATCCTGACGGTCATGGCGCCGCCTATCCTTCCTTGCCGCTGCCTCCTCTATGCGCCTCGACGCGCTAGGTCTTTACCATGCGGTAGCCGACGCGAGGCTCGGTGAAGATGTACCTGGGGCTGTTAGCGTCGTCGTTCAGCTTCCGGCGAAGCTTCTTGACGAAGGAGCGCAGGAGCCGTGAGTCGCCGGAGTAGTCCGGTCCCCAGATCCGCCGCAGCAGTTGGTCTTGGGTCAACACCTGTCCGGCGTTGGCCGAAAGCTCGAAGAGCAGCTTGTACTCGGTCGCGGTCAGCTGCACCGGACAGCCCGCCACCGCCACGCGGCGTTCGGCGTAGTTAATGGTCAGGTCGCCCAGCGCGTAGGGTTCGCGTGGCCTGCTCCGGTCGGACGCCGCCCGCCTGCGCAGTACCGCCTCGATTCTGGCCGCCAGCTCGGTTGGCGAGAAGGGCTTGACGATGTAGTCGTCGGCTCCCGCCCCAAAGGCCCGTTCGACGATCTGATCTCCGCCGCGGCCGGTCAGGAAGATGACCGGCGCGTCGGTCATCTCCGAGATGCGCTTCATCAGTTCAATGCCGTCGGTCCCGGGCAGCACCATGTCCAGCAGGACGAGGTGGGGTTTCTCTTGCTCGATGAGGTGGAGCACCTCATCCGGATCGCCGGTCACGATGGGGGTGTATCCTGCGTCCGATAGCGTGTTCCGGACGAGGCGGAGTACCTGCGGCTCGTCGTCGACTGCGAGGATGCGCGCCCGACCTCTCGGCGCCCATCCTGAGTCGGCGGGGAGCGGGCCTGGGCCGGTTGCCGAGGCGTCCAACGCCTCGGCAACCGCCGGAACCGTGAAAGTGAACCGCGTTCCGAGTCCCTGTCCGCCGCTCTCGGCCCGTATTCGGCCCCCGTGCGCCTCCACTATTCCCTTGCAGATGGCCAGGCCCAGGCCTTCTCCCGCTAGATGCCGGCCCAGGTCCTCGCTGTCGATCCGGGAGTACTTCCTGAAGAGGTGGGGCAAGCGCTCTGCGGGTACGCCTCTCCCCTTGTCAGAGACGGAGATGGCGACGTACACGTCCTCCACCGATGCGCTCACTCTGATGGCGGACTGATCGGGAGAATTCTTGGACGCGTTGGAGAGAAGGTTGGTCAGGACCTGCATCAGGCGGTGTCTATCAGCCCCGATCCGGGGCAGGTCCGGCGGGACGTCGACCTCGATGCTGTTCCTTGCCCCGTCGCGTAGGAACACCTCCCTTGCCTGGTTCACCAGGGCCGCCACAACCGTGGGTTCGGGAGTAACCGACATTTTGCCCGCCTCGATCCGCGTCACGTCGAGAAGGTCGCTGATCAGGCCGCGCATATGGTCCGCCTGCTCGTCGATGATCCGGAAGAAGTCGCCCATCTCTGCGGGACTGAGCGTGGATGAGGCGGTCAGCAAGGTGGCGGCGGAGCCTTTGATGGTGGTGAGCGGCGTCCGCAGCTCGTGGCTCACCATGCCCAGGAACTCGGCTCGCAGCCGCTCCAGGTCTTCCAGCGGCGTCATGTCCTGCACGGTGGCGACGACGGACACAACCGCACCCTCCCGCGAGAAAATTGGCGTGGCGTTGATGACGGTGGTGACCGCCTGGCCGTCCGGGAGCTGAATGATGATCTCCTCGGCGCGCACGGTCTCGCCGCTTCTCAGCGCCCGTTCCGTTGGGAGCTCCGCGAGCGGAATCTCACGTCCATCCAGACGCCGGAAGGTCAACACGCTGAGGATTTCCGCCTGGCTACGACCCGGTGCGCGGAGCCCGCCGACAATGCGCCTCGACTCCTGATTGAGCGACACCAGGTCACCCGTCTTCGCGTCAAAGACCAGGACCCCCACGGGCGAGATGTTGACTAGGGCCTCCAGGTCCGCCCTGGCCCGGTGTTCGTCGCTGTATCTGCGGGCGTTGACGATGGCCATTCCTGCCTGGGAGGCGAACATGACGAGGGTCTCTTCGTCTTCCAGGGTGAACTCTCGTCCGCCCTCCTTCTCGGTCAGGTAGATGTTGCCGAGGCGCTCGCCTAAATGAAGGACCGGGGTCCCCAGAAAGGTCTTCATCGGCGGGTGGCCCTCAGGAAAGCCGACCGATCTGGGGTGGCCGGCGATATCCGCCAGTCTCAGCGGCCCCTCGATCTCGTTCAGGTACTGGAGGAGCCCCAGTCCCTTGGGCAAGTCCCCGAACCGCGGGCGCTCTTCGGGGGTGACGCCGGAGGTGATGAGGGTCTCTATGTCCCCGGAGTCGTCGAAGGCCACCAGCGCGCCATAGCGGGCCCTGGTCAGCGAACAGGCGCCGTCTATGACCCCTTGCAGAACGGTGTCGACGTCGAGGCTCCGGCTGATGCGAAGGCTGGCCTCGCTCAGCCCGGAGAGGCGGTCCCGCAGCGCCTCATTTTCTCGCCTCAGACTGTCGGCTTCTTCGAGCGTGACGCCCGGCCTGCGAAGTACCTGCGATTCTGCAGTGTCCAGATTCATGGGGCCGATTATACCACGCAACTCCCGATAACGTCACAAAAAGGGCACAGTTTCGGGGTCAAAGGTCACACCAAGTACACACGCGCCTTGTAAATTGTTCTGCGGCGAAACAATCGCAAGGAGACGCATGTTTTGGTGGAACCGACTGAGGAGCAGCCGCAGGGTGGCCCGGCGCCGATGCCGCCCCCCCTCGATCTGGGGGAGTGTGTGACCGGCCTGGCGAACGCCGTGGCCAGGGGGATGGAGGAGCAGGTGGCGCCCTACAACCTCATCCCCCTGGAGTTTGCCATCCTCAGGGCTTTCCTGGGTAGGGAGGAGTGGACTACCACGCAACTCGCCAAGGCGCTCCCGGTCACGCTGTCTCGCATAAGCCGCATCGTGACGAAGATGGTGGGCATGGGTCTGATGCGGAGGCGGCGCCTGCGCAGCGACCGGAGGGTCGTCATCCTAACCCTGACCGAAGAGGGATTGGCGCTGACGTCGGAGCTTCACCGGCGCGTCCAGGCATACGACGCCACGCTCTCCGAGGGTGTCAGCGCGCAGGAGATGGCGGTCTTTACCTCCGTTCTCTCCAAGGTGATGGCCAACTACACCGCGCTGCAAACCAGAAGGAACGGTAACCGCTAACTATGCGGGCATGCCGAATATGTTCATGTTGAAGGTACGGTCCCGTGTTGCCGATGTTCCAGGTGCGGTCTGGGTGCTGACCAGATCGCTCTTTTTTGTGACAGTCATGCTCGCGCTGCTGGTCTCTGCAGGCGTCGCCTACGCACAGGGCACGCCCACCGTGCCGACCATCGAGTCCGTCGCCGTCACGTCCGGTCCCGGTGAGGACGGCGGCTACGCCATTGACGACGAAGTCCAGATCGGGCTGACCTTCAGCGAGGCAGTGACGGTCACCGGCGCCCCACAGCTCACCCTCGACGTGGGAGGCCAGAGCCGTACGGCCGAATACTCCGAAGGCAGCGCCACCACCCAGCTGCTGTTCACCTACACCGTCGCCTCGGGCGATGAGGACACGGACGGCATCGCCGTGGTTGCCAACAGCCTGGCCCTCAACGGCGGCGGCATCCGCGCCGGCGCCACCAACGCCACGCTGACCCACGCCGCTCTCCAGGCCAACGACCACAAGGTGGACGGCATCGCTCCCACGGTGACGGTGGGCGGGGAGACCAGGACCTACGTTCCCCCAGACCGTCAGTTCAGCGTCATCTTCTACTTCAGCGAGAAGGTCTACGGCATTACCGACGCCGAGATAACGGTCACCAACGGCGAGCCTCACGACGTGCGGGCCATGGGCGGCAACGACACGTGGCCCAAGTACACTCGCTGGGACGTGATCATCCAGCCCGCAGCGGAGGGGCCGATAACCGTGACCCTGGAGGCGGGCGCTGGCGCCGACGCCTACGGGAATGAAAACACCGCTCCCGACAGCGCCCTGGAAGTAATAGCCGCCGACCCGGTGACGGTGGAGGTGAACCGGACCAACTCCGGCTTTGCCGAGGGCGGCAACGCGGAGTTCACGGTCACCCGCTCCAGGGACAACGGAGCCATTCCTGTGCTCCTGTCCGTGGCCCAGACCGGAGATCTCCTGTCCGGCGCCGTGGAGGTCTATCCGCATGCGGACCCGAACAATCCCGACGAACCGTTGACGCCACAGGAGTTTACCTTCACGGAAACCCCCGTTCAACCTGAACGTAACCTTCGCGGCCGGCGAGACCAGCAAGCGCATTGCCGTCCTGACCGAAGACGACTACAGGGACGAGGACGACGGCACGGTCACACTGTCGGTTCCCGCCAAGGCCGACCAGTACAAGTACATACCGGGCCTTGCCTCCTCCGCGTCCGCCGATGTGCGCGATAACGACGTGCCTGCAGCGGTTTCCCTGTACTGGACACCTCCCACCCACCCTTACGACACTTCTGCCAGACTGGACACGGCGCTGGAGGGCGGCAGCATAGACCTGGCGGTGTACGGAGTCGCTAGGGGCGAACCGCTGCAGGTGACCCTCGCGGTCACGGAGGTGGGCAGCTATCTGGACCTCGATGGCGAAGGGGCAGAAGGCTACGAGGACCTGGGAAACGGTAAGCTGCGGGTCACGCTCCCGGTGGGTCTGCTCATCGAGAGTGTGTCCATCCCCCTGGTGGAAAACGCCTTAAGGGAGGCCGACGGTTCCGTTACCATCACCATGGAGCCCGACCCCGGGAGGAGTTACACTCCCAGCGTAGGCTAGGGCACGCTCACCGTCCCCGTCAAGGACAACGATACCCCTTCCACGGTGTCCATTTCCGCACCGGACAGCATCACCGAGGGCGGACCGTTGTCCTACACGCTGACGCGCACCTGGGACCCGGGGCAGGGCCGAGGGGAACTATCCGTAAACGTACAGCTGGCGCAGACCGGTGACTACATCACCTGGCCCGCGGCGCACCAGCCCGACGCTGACGGCCCGGTCACCATACCAGTAACCATTGCGGCCGACTCCCTGACCGCCACCCTCACCCTGGAGACCGTGGACGACGAGGAATCGGAGGCTGACGGCTCGGTTACCGCCACCATCCTTGCTGATGCCGACGGCAGCTACGTGACGGGCACCAACAGCGACCACACCACCAAACTGCTGGACAATGATCCTCCGATTATCTCTGTCGCGGCAGTCTCCGCCGAGGTCACCGAAGGGACCGACGCCCAGTTCCGCTTTAGCAGGATGGGCAACACCCGCGTCGCCACCCGCGTTGGCCTCTACGTGGGCGGTCTGCCGAAGATTATGACCGACGCCACCGAGGTCACAGTCCTGACCAGCCAGGATAATACGGTGCAATTTTACGGCGCCTGGGTTGACTACATCCTGGAGTTCGCGGCGGGCGAAACTGAGAAAACCCTCACCCTCACCACCGAGGCCGACAGCGTCAACGAGGGCGATGGCTGGCTCGGCGTCAGGATCGTCCGGCGGGTCGCCAACCCCTTCAGCATCGGGACCGGCTATGCTCAGGCGCTGGTCAAGGACGACGACATCCCCACCGTGAGCCTGACCCAGCCGGTCGGCCCCACCGGATTGACGCTTTCTGCGGACGGCACGACCTGGGAAGGGCAGATTGTAGAGGGGGGCGAGTTCACCTATAGCTCGGTCTGCACAGGCGTTACCGAGTTCTCCGAAGACCAGCGAAACAACCTGGTCCCGTTGTCAATGTCGGTCCTGTATTCGGACCATCCGGCCTTTTATGGCGAGGAAGCCCAGGACCGGTTGGGGAACAACCAGGCCGGTGTCCGTAGCGTGGGCGCGGACTGCGTCGGCACCACGGTCACGAATGCGGTCCGGAATTTGTTTGTAGGACCGGAAAACGGTGTGCTCGAAATCGAGCTGCTGCCTCAAAGCGAGCTCGTCGTGAAGGGTTCGCCATCGGGCGCGGTGCATCCAAAAGTGTTCGCCGAATTTATAACGAAGTACGAAGATGCTGCGACGGCAGCACAGGCCGCTGGCACGTTGATCACCCAAAAGGGCCTCTTCCACCCCATCCAGCTGGGATACTACTACCGGGCTTTCGCTTGCAATGAAACCGACGATCGGTACTGCCCCAAATATCTGGTGGGAACGGTCAACAAGATCCGCCTTACTGTTATGAACCGGGACCCGGTAGTACTCATCAAGGCCGAGAACAGCGAGGTCGAGGAGGGGCAGCCGGCGCGCTTCGTGGTGGAGCGCATGTGGAGCAAGGATTTGCTCGCCCTTCAGGCTCCACATTCGACCACCGTTGTGGCACTGCGCGCTTCGCAGAACGGGCAGTACATAGCCGGCGTCCTGCTCACCGAGATTACCTTCGGCCAGAACGAGACCCGTAAGGTCATTGAACTCCAGACCGTGGGCGACGAGGCCTTTGGCGACGACGGGTCGGTGACCATCGAACTGCTGCCCGACACTACCGGCGACGGCGTGAACCTGCAAGGAAAGTACACAACCTGGGAGAACTGGGTGGGCCACACCCCGGAGGGGGGCAGGTCCGACCGGGCCACCGTCACCATCACCAATAACGACGACAAGCCCGGCATCAGCATCGCCCCGGCGTCGGCGTCGGAGGGCGACTCGGGCAGCACCAACATGACCTTCACGGTGACGCTGGCCAAAGCCGTTACCGAGGCGGTAACGGTTAACTATGCCACCTCCGACGGCACGGCCACCGCCGGACAAGACTACACCGCTGTAAGCAACGGCTCGGTGACCATTGTTGCCGGCAACACCACCGCCCCGGTCACCGTGCCGGTGACCGGGGATGAGACCGACGAGCTCGACGAGACCTTCAATGTCACCATATCCCTGCCTTCAGATACCACCGCAGCAGCCATCACCGCCGCCGCCGCCGGCACCATCCTGGATGACGACCCTGCTGTGGTCACCGTCGCCCCCAAGAAGTCCCCGGTAACCGAGGGGGAGGAAGTCGTCTTCGTGCTGACCCGGACGGGGGTGACGGACGAAGAGCTGTCCATGCTGGTAGACCTCGAAGACCCCGCACGCAGGCGCCTGATGATCGCCAAGTTCGATGCCGACGCCGTCACCACCGAGTTATCCGTTGCAACTGAGAACAACGACCTGGTGGACTACCCTTCGGAGCGCGACTACACCATTCACCTGTACGGCGACGGATATTTTGGGGACAGGGATGACGAGCGCTACACTCCGGGAGACCCGGACGAGGCCACGGTTACCGTTCAGGACAACGACACCCTGGTCGTGGTCACCGTTGAGCCGGTTAAGGAGGTTGTCGGCGCGGGTGAAAGCGTGCAGTTCCGGTTCCGGCGCACCGGGTCGATCACTGGGGCGCTGACCATCAGCTTCCAGGGCTTTGAGCACTCTTCCAGCGTTGATGCGACGCTCGCTGACGCCTCCGTCACCTTTCTTGCGGACAACGACACGGTCGTCTACACCAATGATGTGACATCCAGCGGCACAGTCAACCCCATCTCCCGGGCCCACACCGTGCTCATCTACGGCGACACCGGTCGCGGGGGGCTCCACCGCTCGTGGATTGCCGGGGACCCCAACCGGGCCACGGTGGTCGTCGCCGTCGATGCACTCGGCCCCATGCCCGTGACCGCCAGCTACCCCAGCCGCGTGGCGGCTGCCGAATCGGTCAGCGTGGAATACACGGTCACAAACTTGGGCACGAGGGCGCTCCTCGGATCCGAAAATCGCGTATCGGATGGCACCCGGATTTCCACCACCCCGGACAGGGGTAACTGCGCTATCACGGATGAAATCCCGGCGGGGGAATCCAGGACATGCTCGGCTTCTTTCACGGTAACCAATCAGGACGTGACAAATGGCAAGATAGTGTTCAACGCCACCGCAAGAAATCTCCACAAATCCTCCACCTTGAGTGTCTACATCAGGGTCGCGCAGCCCGTTGAGTTCGGCTTCACCACCGCCGACACTCTGGAGGTCACGGAGGGTCCTGATGTTACGGCAACCCTGCCAGTCACCCGGACAGGCCGGCTGGATGAGGCGGTCACGGTGGCCTATCGGCTTCGGTCGCATGAGAATAAACCGGCTACCCCGGGCGAGGACTTCACGGACCCTTCCAGCACGCCGGGCCTCCTCACCTTCCCGGCAAACGTGACGTCAGCCAACATCGTCATCAACATCACACTGGACCAGATTGACGAGGAACGGGAACGGTTCCGGGTGGTCCTCGTCCCGTTAACGGACGGCACGATAACGGAAGGGAAGGAGTCGCGCGTTGTCCTCATCAAAGACGAACACCAGGAAAACGATCCCTACCGGCCCACGGCGAGCCTGCAACTGGTCAGCAGCGGACCGGTGCCGGAGAACGAGGGGCCGGTGGAGTTCGCCATCGTCCTCGACCGGGTATGGGGCAGGGAAGGTCGGTACGAGGTAGAAGTGCTCCTCGACCAACTGACGGCAACCCCGGGGTTAGCATTGATCGGCAAAAAGGGGGACTTTGAGTACCCCGGCATCGTTATTGCACGCATACCGGCGGGCCAGACCAGGTTTGAATTCTCCGTACCTTTATATGACGACGACGTGCGGGAGGAGGACGAGACCTTCCAACTACAGTTGAGTAGCTCTTACGACGATAGTTTTAGAACGATTGGCACGTCCAACAAGGCCTTGGCCACCATCGCCGACGACGATCGTATCCCGCCCACCGAGGTGGAGCTGTCCCTTTCCCACAACGGCAGCGCCCTGGAATCGGTGCCCGAGGGCTCCACCCTGCAGGACATTACGGTCACCGCGTCATTCCCCCAGATACGCTGGCCAGGAGACGCATCCAACGCCCCCCTGCGCCCGGCAGACCCGCGGGATGTGGACACCACGGTGCGGGTCCAGTTTGACCCCAACTCCGGCGCCACCCACGCTGCCGGCCTTGACGACTTCGCACCCCTAAAGGTGGAGGACGACCAGGACGCCTTCCAGGAAGTCGAGTCCTTCGACATAGTGATCCCAGCCGGTCAGACCAGCGGTACCGTCACGTTGCGGTTCAGGCCGGTGAATGACGACGTCGACGAGGAGGACGAGACGGTTACCTTGCTGGGCTCGGAGCTGGTCGCCGGCAACCCGGAGGACACCCTGCCCGTCAGGTCCGCCTCCTTCACCATCATCGACGATGACACCAGGGGCATAACCGTTTCACCATCGAGCGCCCTGATGGGCCTTTCCCTGGTAGAAGGCGGAGAGCCGGGAACCTACTCCCTGGTCCTGGACTCCCAGCCCGCAGACACGGTGTTCATCACCCTGGCCGGCAATCAGGGTGGCTTCCTCAGGCTCGCGCCTGACACCCTCACTTTCACCACCTCCGACTGGGCCACGCCGCAGACGGTATCGGTTATGGCTCTGGATGACGGGATAGGCGGCGGCGTGGGCACTCAAGACATGGTCACCCATCAGGTTTCGGGAGGCGATTACGGCAGCGTGACGGCGCCGGACATCTCGACGCTCATCGAAGACACCACCAAGGCTTTCGTATACCTGGAAGGCGGGCAGGCCTCCGAGTCCGACGGCTACGTCGAGTTCACGGTAACCGTCCGGCCAATCCTGCGCATGACTCCCGTCCTGGTCCGGTACGTCACCGTGGACGGCACAGCCATAGCCGGATCGGACTACACCCGGGAGGTGGAAACCGGCCAGACCTACAAGATACTTAACATCCCGGCAGGCCGGAGCAGCGGCGCCATTCGCATACCCATCACTGACGACCAGGTTTATGAATCTGCCGACGAGACCTTTACCCTGCACCTGACCAACCACAACGACAAGGCATTGCTGGACGGAGAGGCGACATCCCTGACAGCCACAGGCACCATCGCTGACGACGACCCGACGCCAGTGGTAAGCGTGGCGGGCCCCGCCGGAGAGGTGAGCTACGTTTCCGAGAACGTAAAGGATCCGGTCACCTTCACGCTAACGCTAATGGGTCAGAGCGCGGGTGATGTAACCGTGGATTACGCCACCGGCGAGGCAGGGCTTCTGGGCCTGCTCACAGCCCGGCAGGGCCCGGCCGGGGCCACCGAGAACGAGGACTACGCTGGTACTTCGTGTTCCGTCACTTTCACTTCCGGGCAGACGACCAAGACCGTCACCGTCCAAGTGACCAACGACGACGGGAGCGAGGAGACCGAGTTCTTTGGCTTCAAGATCAGCGCGCCCCAAGGCGCGGACCTCAGGGGCCAGCGGTCCGAGGATGTGGCCGACGTGGGTCTCGTGGACGACGACGCGCGGGGAGTGACCATCGATCCCACCTCCATTAGCCTGGACGAGCCGGCGTCCGCGGAGACCGCGGTGGCCGGCGCGTACACCGTGAATCTGAATTCCAAGCCCACGGACACCGTCACTGTCACTATCGGCGGCAGTGACCCGGCAGTGTCGTTGTCGGGCGACACCCTGACCAACAACCAGTTGACCTTTACCACCATCAACTGGAACACGGCGCAGACGATCACCGTCACGCCGGTCAAGGACGACAACGCAGTCGGCGAGACGATCACTCTGACTCACATGCTGTCCGGCGGCGACTACGCCGGGATTGCGGCGGACAGCGTAACGGTCAACTTGACCGATAGCGATGCTAGGAACATGGTCTTATCCAAGCAGTCCCTCACTGTGACCGAGGGGGACGCCACCGGCGTCCGCTACACCGTCAAGCTGGCCGCCCAGCCCTCCGACACCGTCACTGTCACCATCTCAGGACACGAAGGCGCCGACCTGACGCTGAGTGGGACGACGCTGACCAACAACCAGTTGACCTTCACCACCACCAACTGGGGCACGGCGCAGACCGTCACGGTTAAGGCGGGCGACGACGACAACGCCGACGACGAGTCGGAGACTCTAGCGCACACCGCCTTCGGCGGAGACTACGTCAACGTCACCAAGGACCTGCCGGTGACGGTCACCGACGACGACGAGCCGGCCGTCGTGCTCAGCGAGACGGACCTCACCGTGACGGAGGGAGACGCTGCGGGGTCGAGCTACACCGTCAAGCTGGCCACCGAGCCGACGGGCGAGGTCATCGTGACCGTCTCCGGACATGCTGGCACGGACCTGACGCTGGACAAGACGACGCTGACCTTCACGGTGGACAACTGGGACGATGCGCAGACGGTGACGGTCAAGGCGAGCCAGGACAACGACGCCGCCAACGACACCGCGACGCTGACGCACACCGCCTCGGGCGGGGACTACGCCGGCATAACCGCCGACCTGCCGGTGACGGTCACCGACGACGACACGGCGGGTGTGGTGCTCAGCGAGACGGACCTCACCGTGACGGAGGGAGACGCTGCGGGGTCGAGCTACACCGTCAAGCTGGCCACCGAGCCGACGGGCGAGGTCACCGTGACCGTCTCCGGACATGCTGGCACGGACCTGACGCTGGACAAGACGACGCTGACCTTCACGGTGGACAACTGGGACACGGCGCAGACGGTGACGGTCGAGGGGGGCGAGGACGGCGACGGGGCCAACGACACCGCGACGCTGACGCACACCGCCTCGGGCGGGGGCTACGCCAACATAACCGCCGACCTGCCGGTGACGGTCACCGACGACGACACGGCGGTGACGGTGCAGTTCGGGGCGGATGCGTACACGGTCTCAGAGGGCAGTACGGCCACCATCACCGTCACCCTGAACGCGGACCCGGAGCGCACAGTGGTCATTCCCCTGGTCGCCACCGGACAGGTCGGGGCGACCACCGATGACTACTCCGGCGTCCCCGAGGATTTGACCATCAACGCCGGCGAGACGTCGAAGACCTTCGAATTCATGGCGACGGCGGACGACACCTCCGACACGGGCGAGAGCGTCAAGATCAGCTTCGGCGCTAGCCTGCCGTCCCGGGTGACCGAGGGAACTCCGAATGAGGCTACGGTGACCATCAAACAGGTGTCCACGCAGTTCGACCTGGACTGCGCAGGGACCGCTGTGGTGTGGTGCGCCGACGTGGGGTTCTCCGACCAGACCGCCGAGAACTGGGGCTGGGCATATCTGCGGTACGGTGAGGGTTTGGACCCGGAGGCCAGCCTGAGCGATGACGATTTCCAGTTCCGGGCCGTGGACTACACCGTCTTGAGCATGGAATTGCGGCCGGGGACCCACCCGGTCATGCCCAATGGATGGAGCCGGTGGCAGCAGGGCTCCTCGAGTTTCCGAATAGTCATCAACTGGGGCCCTAGCTCGCTGTGGGACCCATCGGAGGAGCACTACCGGGATTGGGTCCTGCACGTGGACGGGCTGGAGCTCCCGTTCAAGGACGCCTTTGTGTTTGGGGACGACTTCACGTGGGTGGGGGCGGAGTTCCAGCAGATCTTCAACGACTGGATCCCATCGACGGTGACCAAGATAGGCATCAAGGAGGTGGCGGCGGCCGATCAGGGCACCAATCCGCTGCTGCCATGGGCGCCGATGCAGGTGGATGCATCGCCCGAAGGACCCAACCGGCTCCGGATAAATTGGGCCAAGCCGGCCTGGTACACTCCCGGACTGCCCGATCCAACCAAATATATCGTCCAGTGGAAGCTGGCGTCGGCAAGCTGGAGCGATAGCGCCACCGTGGCGCAGCGGGAGGTGGTAAGCAGCTCCAATTTCCCCTCGTTGAACATAGACGGTCTGACCGCAGACGCGCTCTACTCGGTGCGCGTCATCGCCGGCAACGATGCCGGCGACGGTCCGCCCTCCGAGGAAACACTGGGCCGGCCGCAGGACGTCGTCACATGGCTGCTTGCCAAGACGGTGAATGGTCGGACGCTGACGCTGCGCTTCAGCGAGCAGCTGGACAGGAACGCAGTGCCGGCGGCGACCGCCTTCGTGGTCATGGCCGACGGGGGACTGATCGCGGTCGATTCCGTGGCAATCAGCGGCGAAGAGGTCACCCTCACCCTGAACCGGGCCGTAACGGCCGCCAACTCCGTCCTGGTGCGCTACGACAAGTCCACCGATCCGTCGGCAGTGTTCCTGCGAGACACCGGCGGCAACCACGTGCAAATCCCCCGGCATTTCGAGTTGCTGCGCACCGTGAACGTGACACCCCAATCGTCGGTGCAGCCGCTGACCGCGCAATTCACCAACATGCCGGTCTCCCACGACGGCGCGACCCGTTTCACCTTCGACATCGAATTCAGCGAGCCGGTCTGGATCGGAGATGGGTTGGCCAGGGAAGACATGCTGGAGATCACGGGAGGCACAGTGATCAGCGCGCCCTGGAAGGACCGGCGCACGGATAAAGTGACCGTCCATGTCCGGCCTGACACCCGGGGCGACATCGTCATTGTCCTGCCCGGCAACCGGGTCTGCGCAGGGATAATTGGCTCCGGCGACCCACCGGATGACCCGGTCGCGGGCGCTCCATGCGCCATCGGAAACCGGGTGCTGACCAACGAGCCCACCGCGACGATTCCGGGCCCTTTGTCATCGGGGCATCAGGTGGTGGAGAACACCCCGGCCGAAGGTGAGCCGAGGATCAACGGTATCCCGGAGTTAGGGCAGACGCTGTCGGCCGACACCACGGCCATTGCGGACGCCGACGGCCTCGAGAACGCTGTCTTCCAGTACCAGTGGCTGGCGGAAGACGCGGGTATCCCCGGAGCCACCGGGTCAACGTACACCCTGACTTCCGGAGACGTGGGCAAGGCCATCAGGGTGAGGGTGTCCTTCACCGACGACGGGGGCAACGAGGAGACGCTGACCAGCGAACCCGCCGTGGTGACGGCGGCGGGCCTGCAGCTTCAGTCGGCCACGGTGGATGGCGGCATCCTGACGCTGACGTATAACGAGGAACTGGACACGGGCGTCACGCTGGGGACGACCGCGTTTGCCGTGAACGTGAACGGGTCAGCCCGGGCACTCATCGCCGTCGGGGTGGGCGAATCCAATGTGCTGTTGCTTCTGTCCTCGGCGGTGGAGGCCGGGGATACGGTGACGGTGGACTACACTGTGCCCGAGGGCCCCGATTTCATTCGGGACATCCGGGGCAGGAAGGCGGCCTCCTTCAGCGGGCAGGCGGTCACGAACGACACGGCTGCGGACCAGGAGGACACGGCCAGGGACGCGGATACGGTCCCGGAGCACGCGGCGGTAGTCGTTAAACCGCCGCTGACGGCCACGATCCACGACGCGCCCGCGTCCCACAACGGGCAGGACGCGTTCACCTTCGAGCTGCGCTTCAGCGAGGATCCCAAGCCGGACTTCAGCTACACGACGGTGCGGGACCATGCGTTCACCGTGACCGGGGGATTGGTGACCTATGTGCGCCGGCTGGAGCCGGGCAAGAACGTCCGCTGGGAGATCACCGTCACCCCCGACTCCAGCGCCGACGTGGCCATAGTACTGAAGGCCACTACGGACTGCGAGGCCGACGGCGCCATCTGCACGGAGGAGGGCGGGAAGCTGTCCGGTGGGCTCCAGCTGGTTGTTCCGGGGCCCAACGCCCCGGCCACGGGGCTGCCCACCATCACCGGCGCGGCCCAGGTGGGGGAGACCCTCACCGCCGACACCACCGGCATAGCCGACGCCGACGGCCTCGACAACGCTGCCTTCGCCTACCAGTGGCTCGCTGACGACGCCGAGATCAACGGGGCAACCGCTTCCACCTACATCCTGGCCGACGCCGACGCGGGCAAGGCCATCAAGGTGAGGGTCTCCTTCACCGACGACGTCGGCAACGACGAGCAGCTCACCAGCGCCATGACGGGCGCGGTGGCGGCGGCAGTTGTTAAACCGCTGCTGACGGCCAGCGTCCACGACGTGCCGTCGTCCCACAACGGGCAGGACGCGTTCACCTTCGAGCTGCGCTTCAGCGAGGAGCCCAAGCCCGACTTCAGCTACACGACGGTGCGAGACCATGCGTTCACCGTGACCGGGGGATCGGTGACCTATGTGCGCCGGCTGGAGCCGGGCAAGAACGTCCGCTGGGAGATCACCGTCACCCCCGACTCCAGCGCCGACGTGGCCATAGCCCTGAACGTCACCGAGGACTGCGAGGCGCAGGGGGCCATCTGCACCGAGGACGGCAGGAAGCTGTCCGCCCCGCTGGAGTTCACCGTCAAGGGGCCGGGCCAGTAGTGGGCAACGAGAAGAAGCAGGCAAATATGAACGGGCGAGGCAGGCGCTACGACCCAGGACTCGGATGGAGCCCCGCTCGTAGCGCAGTACCCCGCAGAGGCGGGCTAACCTGTGTCCGCCTCTGCGCACCAAGCAACCCGACATAACGATAACAGTGACCCCCCCAGCAGGGGGGAGGCTGTCGGGCTATTTTGGATTTCTAGAGATATAATATGCGTGGGTTTTTGCCTCACATCTCTCATGTTTGAGCCTAATCGTCACGCTTAGCGCACACGCTGACCACACATAGCGCACGGATAGATATCACTTAGTGGACACATGTTCACTCATAGGCCACAAATAGGTCACACATAGACGTGCCAGCTTCAAAATAAGACACACTTAGAGCACGCCGCCCTTCTTGTAGGCTCGAATCACCACAGATAAGTCACACATAGGACCCCCCGTTCCTTCAGTGCTATCCCTATGGGCATGAGAAAGCGCCTGCACACAGCCGACATTGCCCTGATCCGGCGCTATCACCAGGACGTGGGCTACCTGGTGACGGAGCTGGCCGAGTACACTGAAAAGGCGGCGCTGGAGGTCGTGTTCCGTCAAGTGGTGTAAGAGCGTCACCCGTGCTGATTGATCAGGCTGCCCCTGTGGGCAGGACCATCGATGCCTCCATAGGGTGGTGATCGCCGACGTGGACGGCAAGAGCGGGCAGATAGCGGCGGGCGACCTGCCACTCGTCGTGCTGCTCGGCGAGGACTGCCCCGATGAGCCGCCGGACCGCAGGGCGGTTCGGGAAGATGCCCACCACGTCAGTCCGGCGTCTGATCTCCTTGTTGAGGCGCTCCTGCGGGTTGTTCGACCAGACCTGCCTCCAGTGGGCCACGGGGAAGGCGCTGGAAGGCCGTCAAGACCTGCTCGCCGGCGTGTGCGGCGGAGAACCGGCTGGCGATAGTCCGAAGGGCCGTCTCCCGTCACCGACGCCGCCAGCGCAAGGCGCGCAAAGCAGTCGCCGCCGAAGGAGCGGCTGGAGCATGACGCTCCGGCGGATCGCCGCTCCCCTGCCCGCTCCATACCTGGGGCCGTCCTAATGACCGTCCTCTCCCTGCCGGAGTGTGGCGCAACCGCACGGTTGCGCCACATCCTGCGTCACCCCACCTTCATCTAGCAGGCCGCTGAAAATGTCGATGCGCACAGTGGCGGCTGAGGGCCGATCGCAGGGGGCACTTGAGACGGAGGTGGAACGTATGCGTGGACGGCAGGAGCCCCGGGTGACGATGTCGGGCTTCGTGGACCTGAAAGAGCGTGTGTCAGCCGATCACCCGCTCCGCACCATCAAGGTCCTGGCCGATGAGGCCCTGGCCCGGCTGTCGCCCGAGTTCGACCGGATGTACGTCGACGCGCGGTGGCCGTCCATCCCGCCCGAGCGCCTGCTGAAGGCGTCGCTGCTGATTGCGTTGTTCTCGGTGAGGAGCGAGCGCACCTTCTGTGAGGAGTTGGAACTAGGGCTCCGCACTGCGGGGGGCGCCGATGGCGACGACCTCCGTGTCAATCGCCGTGGGGTGGCCGAGCCGTCAAGCTACCGGCTAGCGGCCGCCGCCAGCGTCGGCTAAGATGGGGCTCACGTTATGACAATGAGAATGGAGCCGGACAAGGCGCTGGCAGCGAAGGTCCAGCCTGGCGGGGCTGCGCCGCAGCAGGACTGTGTGCTGGCCGGGCCGCCACCTCGCCCGCGCCGTCCTCCCGGGCGCCCTGAGGCACGCCGGTGAGGCGGCGTCTCTTCGGGGCAGCCTCATAGACCCCAGGCGCCGCCCGACGGAAGTGAGGAGCGCGTTGTTGGAAGGAGGGAACAGCGGGTGGGCTTGCTACCGCAAGGAATCGACGAGTTGGACCCCCCCATCCGGTGGCTCGTGGAGGAGCGCCTGCGGCTCATGGAGGAAGTTGTGTGCGGTCCCCAGGACTCCGGGACCGGCGCACCCGGCATAGAGGAAGCGGAGGGTGCGACCCTTGCGGACGACATGAGAGCTGAGTTGAGGGTGTGGTGGCAGGAATTCCCCGAACGTCACCTACTCACCGAACTCTACCAGCGCGCCGCCCGGCGGCGGGAGGGACGTGGCTCTCCCGACAGCAGACGCCCTCCGGATGAGACGGAGGGCGTCCGGGTTGCCAAGGGACTGCTGGTCGCCATTCCAGACACGGGCCAGTTGGACGCCGAGCGGGAGTCCGCAGCGGCTTCGGAATTCCTGGCAGACCAATGGGTGTCTCTCAGCGGCAAACGCCGCCCAGCCGCGTTGCAAGACTACATCGAGCAATCGGTGTCCAACCGGGTCTACTTCGACGCGCTCGTGCGCATCGGGGAGAAGCTTCATGACCGGGGCGAGTCCATCCCCCGTCCGCTCGCCGGGTGGCTGGCGAAGGCTGACGGCGGGCTCCGGCGGCGTCCTGCTATGAAGCCTGTCCCGTCCCATCGCCCCGTCGACCCTGCCTTCCTCGCGCGTGACATGCACATTCAGTTCGCGATTGAGGTCCTGCGCAGGGTTGGAGTAAAGCCGAAGGCAGTTCCGGCTCCGGCTGTCTCATGGTGTCCGAGGCGCTGGGGCTTGGCGAAGACACGGTGAGGCGCATCTGGAAAGAGTGCCCCTGGAGAACGTCCTTCGTGCCCGCGATGCAGAAATACTCGAAGGCCATCGCCGAACGCACTGGGCTGTTCATACCCCCAGAGGCCTGAGCCTCGCTCAGGCTACGATTCATCCGGTCCCCCTCACGGGGAAAGCCCGCTTCCTGCACCTCCCGGTCACCCGGGCGCCTCCCCCTGGTCATGGGCTTTCAGAGCCAGTGGAACCCCCTGCGGGGTAGTTGCCGCGTGCGTCGGGGCAAGTCCTGATACAGCGTCTCATTAGATTCCCTACTTAATGACCCATTCTTCGGTGGCGCGCCGCTCTACCCTTTCTCTATAGGACGTCGAGGCGTCCCCACAGTCCAGCAAGGAGGTGAGCGAGATTGCGCCGGGGCCCGCCCCAGGGCCCTTCGCACTTCGGGTGGGCGGACGGCTGCGAGATAGAGATCTGAGAATCCCGGCCCATACCGGGGTAAGCCCTAACCCCATCGCCCGCTGCGCCCAATGCCGCAACTTGGACCACACTGCGGAGCTACTTGGTTTTGCGTAGTTTGGTGGGCCTAAGCGTACTGTACTGGAACGTATCAGTGGGTGGTCTCAGTATAGGGAATGGCTCCGGCCTCCCACATCCCACCCTCCCCGCCAACGCGGGGCAGGGGTTGAGACGCCGCCAGAGATCTAGCCGATGTAGGCAGGGGAGGAGCATACTGTTCTCAGCCTTGCTGGAAGGGGGCTCCTGTGCCGAGGGTCTTGCCTGTCACAGCTTGATACTCAGCAGGATCGGCGAGCTTCCTGCAGAGGTACTTCACCCAGGCCTCGGTGTAGCCGTAGCCGTAGCCTTGGGCTAACTCATCGTATATGCAAAAGTCGGCCCTTGTGTTCTCTGGATGCTCACTGCCTTCTCGTGGTCGCACTTTGTAGTGTTTCCAGCACCGCGTGTGAGTGTCCATGGTGAACTTGAACGGAAGGCCCTCTTGGACTCGCGCCACTACGGTCTTCGGTTTCAGGAGACCCTTGCTCGCCACGGGAACTCTCTTTTCTCTGATCAGTGCCGTGACTCTCCGTAGCTCTTCCATTTCTGTAGGACTACTGGGATCATACAGAACGAATTCTACCGAGAGGTCGGCTAGCTTGGGGCTGTTCTCTAGCTTGGGGATAAGGAATACGCGAAGCGAAAACTGAGAACTATCAAGGATTTCCGGTGCAAGTCCTGCGCGGAAGGTTTGAATGTAGTCTCTAACGTCGTCTAGGGCCGCACTTTGAAGGCGTCGCAGTGCCTCCTCCTGCTGATGAGGCCTTAGCGCAGAGAATTGTAGGGCAACTCCGACCTGGTCTAGTAAAGCCATGTCGGTCCCAAACTCCCTGACGAGCATATCCTCAAAATTCATGAGCATCGCCTGGCACTCGCCGTAGAGCGCGGGATCGAGCTCCGGGTAGTGGCGATGCTCAATCTTGTTTCTGAGCCCTAGGAAGAACTCTATGTTCTTTCGCGAAGGTGGGTGTTCGTTATCCCAATACTCCTTCACACACTTCGACAGCTCCCAGTGCTTCGGGTCGCCATCAACACGCTCGTAGCGTGTACCCTTACCAGTCCCACTCTCTACATACCAAGGTTTCACCTTCTTGTCGTAGAAGACTGCGTGGAAGTATGATGTCCATGCAACAGTCATGAGGAGCACGAAGGTGCGCGTTCGAAAAGAGGTTGCAGGCCTGTTGTAGTTGTCGACCGCAGCTTGAGCTGCGTCGCGTGCCTTTAGGAGATGCTGCTGAACGCGTCTGGAGCGTCGGGGCATTACATGGAAAAGACCGATGGGTCTGGGAGGTGGTTACTTACGCGGACCAACTCGTAGAAGGCTGCGAACCATGCATTGAAGCTGCGCGCGGGAGCATATCACGTTTGTCGCTAGGGGACAAGTGCATGCCAGGACAGCTACTGGTGGAGATGGAGGGACTCGAACCCTCGACCCCCTGCATGCCATGCAGGTGCTCTCCCGGCTGAGCTACACCCCCACCGATGGGCGGACGACCTATAGTATAGCAGGACGGGCCCGCCGTGTGGCGGGGACGGACCGCAGACAGTCCTCACGAGCTCTCGAAGGAGAGCGGGCTGCCCGTACCGGCTCAGCGTTCCGGGATGCGGAGCTGGATTCCGGTCTTCTCCTCTTGAAGGAGCGCGACGATGTCCGAGTCCCGTTCCCCCCAGCCACGCGCCAGCGCCTCCACATACTTCTGGTCGATGAGGTTGGACAGGTCCATCGGCAGCCCGAACTCCCTGCCCATGTCCGTCGCCAACCGGACGTCCTTTGCTGCCAGGGCGGTGGCGAACCCCGGCTCGAAGTTGCCCTTGAAGAGGAAACGCGGCAGCTTCTCCTCGAGGCGGCGGCTCCCCCCGGAGCTCTTGCCGATGACGTCCACCAGCACTTCCAGGTCAACCCCCGCCTTTACGCCCAACGTCAACGATTCGGCAAGCAGATTGCCAATTCCCATGCTCAGCAGGTTGTTGCATATCTTGCATACCATCCCGTTCCCAATGGCGCCGCAGTGGAACACATTGGAACCTATGGCCTCCAGAGCAGGCCGCACACGCTCGTAGACCTCCTTGTCGCCGCCCACCATCACCGCCAACGTGGCGTTTGCCGCCCCGTAGACGCCGCCGCTCACTGGAGCATCCAGCACCACGAAGCCACGCTCTTGGAACCGCTGATGGATGCGTCTGATGGCGGTGGGCGAGTTGGTGGAGAGGTCGACGTAGACTGTTCCAGCGGCCATCCCATCCAGGACTCCCTGCTCCCCCAGGGTCACTGCCTCCACGTCCGCGGGCCCGGGGAGGGACGTGAAAACGAATTCATTGCCCTGCGCGGCGTTCTCCGGGGAGTCGGCCCACGTCGCCCCGCTTTCGAGCAGATCGATGGCCGCTTCTCTGCGGAGGTCGTGGACCGTGAGCTGGTGACCCGCCCTGATCAGGTTGCCGGCCATGGGCTTGCCCATGTTGCCCGTACCTACGAACCCGATTTTCATCGTTCACCTCTCTTATCGATTGGTCTCTGGGCTGTGTTGCCGCTGCGTAGCGCCGGTTTCTTCGCCAGAAGGATCATGCCCGCTCCGATTATATTCACGACCGCCAGGCCCAGGAATGGCGCCGTGTAGCTCCCACGTGTATCGTAAAGGTATCCCGCCGCCAGGGGCCCGATGACCGTCGATAGGTTCATCGGCACCTGCGAGACTCCGAGCAGCGTCGCAAAGTTCCGCCTTCCAAAGTATTCTCCCCGGATGGCCGTCAGCAGTGGCACCCTTCCCCCGAATCCGATGCCGTACAGCACGGCAAAAAGGTACGCCCCCGGGATGGAGTGTACCGTGGCGGCGATCACCATCGCCACCGCCTGTATGGCGATGAATGCCGCGATAGTTGGCGGCTTGGGCAGCCGGTCCCCAAGGTACCCGCCCACGAGTTGGAAGACTATCCCCGCGATGGTGTAGACCGAGACAACAGTCCCGGCGGCGGGCAGCGACATCCCCAGGTCCGTGAGCGCCGGGATGATGTGCACGGACACGGTGATGGCTGCTATTGCCGCAAAGCTGTGAGCCCCCGTGATGGCCCAGAAAGCGGGCGTTCGAAGGGCTTCGCGCACAGGAAAGCTGTAGAATTCCTCGCCTGCCGCCGGCGCCCCATCAGCCCCGGGGCCAGGAGCCCGGGGCGCGGATTGCGCCTGAATGGGGTCACCATCGGGTCGCTGCCCATACTCCTCGGGGCGATTGCGCAGGGCGCGGGAGATGGGGAGCGCCAGCAGGGCGATGCTGATTCCAAGCCAACGGGAGGTGGCCCGCCACCCGCTGTTCACGATGAGCCACGCCAGTCCCGGCACCAGCAGCCCACCGAGGTTGATCCCCGTGAGCCCGACGGCCATCGCCGTAGCCCGGCGGCGCACGAACCAGTGGTTGATGGCAGTCATCAGCGGCATGTAGCTCCCCAGGCCAGCCCCCATAAACACGACGATGAAGGCCAGGTAGAAGCTCACGATGCCCTGGAGGAAGCTGAACCAGATGAGGCCCGCCCCGAGCACCAGCAGTCCCAGGAGGACGACGCGCCTGGTCCCCATCCGGTCGCTGAGCAGCCCTTCGACGGGCCCGAGAAGCGCCCCCTCGACGCGGCCGAGGGAGAAGGCGCCGGAGAGCGCGGTCCGGCTCCACCCAAACTGGCGCTCCAGGGCCACGAAGAAGGTGCCGAGGCCCTGAAAGGTGGGGCCGATGACCATGGCCAGCACCAGTACAGTTATCGCTACCAGCCACCAGCCGTAGAAGATGCCCCGGGGGCCCTTCATGCGCGACAAAGGATTGCCAGTCCTTTCACAGGAGTCGATTCAGCGGCGCTGTTCCCTGCACCGCGCTTCAGCCCCCACCCCGCGGCGGCGTCCGTCCCAAGCCTAGGGGCGCGGGAGATTCTGCGACACCATCCGTGCGTGGTAGGCGTAGACGGGGTTGAGCCCGCTGCGGGTCCGGGGGTCGCCCTGCCCCGCCATCAGCTCCTTGAAGTGCGGAAGCTCCTGCAGCTGGGGCCTGTTCGCGCTCTCGGCGATCATCTCCTCCGGGATCTGCGCGTGGGATGGGCCCGCAGCACAATAGGCGTACCAGTTCATCTTGGCTTGCTCTTCCAGGTTGAGCATGTTGACAACGGACTCGCCCAGATTGTTGCCCGTGGTGGCGGCTCCGTGCCCCTGGAGCAGGACGGCGCGGCTGTCCCCCATCGTGGTGGCGACCTCCATCCCCTCCTCCACCGACGTGATGATCTTGTTGTGCGGATACACAGGCAGGGGCGTTCGCACAAGCTGAAGCCCCTCGGCGCACATGGGGACCAGGGTCGCCTGAAGCACGCTCATCACCACCGTGTACCGCGGATGGCAGTGGACGATGGATAAGACGTCTGGGTGTGTCTTGTAGATGCAGGCGTGAAGCTGCACCTCGTAGCACTGCGTCGTACCCGGAGGCCCATCGACCTTGTAGCCATCGAGGTCGCACAGAATCATGTCCTCGGGCCGCATGAGCGGGATCGCGTCCAACTCGTAGCCGCGCCCCTTCACGACGAACTTGTTGGGGTCCGACGGCAGCCTCAAGCTCGCGTGTCCCAGCGATAAGAGCGCCCCGGAAGCGAGCCCCATGTCCGCCAGCACTCTGTTTGCCACCGCCACGTCATACCTGACATCTTCCAGCTCTGAAGCCATGCCTGGAGTCCTCCTTTGTCGTTGTTGGCCGCCCAGGAAGTCCATCGAAGTGCGGCGTGCGCGGCTGACTGCACTCACCGCGGTCGTGCGTCGCCGAACGTCGTCTCGAACCGTGAGCGCGCGGCGGAGGCGGAGTTGTGGTGAGTGCGCGGGCCGGCGCACGCCGCTCCCAATGCACGACGATGCGCTCACTCTAGCCGCAAGGTTGGGCACAGTCAATGAGCCCCGCCCGCGCCAGCCGGCGGCATCCGAAGTCGAGGTGCGCAGGCGACGACCAACGGCGATGGGCGATGTCCGATGTCCGGGCGCGAAGACAGTGGAGCGAAGCTAGCCGCGTCGCCCACAGCCCGTTCCCCCGCGAGCTTACGCCGCCTTGGGGAGGGACTCGCTGGGCCTAGCGGCCCTTGAAGTCCGGCGGGCGCTTTTCCCTGAATGCCCGGATGCCCTCCTGAGCGTCCTCCGTGCCGCGGCCGATGTGGCCCAGGAAAGCGGACATCCGCAGCGAGTCAAGCAGGGACATCTCCTGGGCGCGGTAGGCCATCTCCTTGAGACCGCGCACCGCCAGCGGGGGGTTGACCGCGATGCGGCCTGCCAGCTCCAGCGCCGAGTCCATCAGCGCCTCTTGCGGCACCACACGATTCACTAGCCCCCATTGCAGTGCTTGTTGTGCATTGACCCGGTCGCCGGTCAGCAGCATCTCCATGGCTGCCCCAAAGGGTATGAGCCGTGGCAATCGCTGCGGGGCCCCCATGCCGGAAGGAAACCCGAGCTTGATCTCGGGAATACTGAACTCAGCGTTCTCGGAGGCGATACGGATGTCGCAGGCGAGGGCCAGCATGCAGCCGCCTCCCACGGCGAAGCCGTTGACCGCGGCGATGATGGGCTTCCAGATCTCCCAGCCGGTAATGAGCGAGCGCGGCGGCGGGTCCCACACGGTGGCTCCCCCCACGCCGCGCTCGTCGCTTCTGGGGGCCTTGAGGTTGCCGCCTGCGGAGAAGGCGCGGGTCCCCGCACCGGTTATGATGCAGCAGCGCAGCTCATCGTCCTGCGCGTACTCGACCAGCCGGTCCTGCAACTCCTCCCCGGTCAGACCGATGTTGAGGTCCGTATCGCCCTCCATGGTCACGACGACGACATGGCCCTGCTTTTCATAACGAACCTGTGCCATTCCTGCCTCTCCCTCTCAAGCTGCCGGCGCGAGATGGCGCGCCACGCAATGGTTCTCTTCTGCCCGAAGCTAAACGATGCCCTTAGCCCGCAGATCCGCTTGCTCTTCAGCCCCGTAGCCCAGCTCCCCCAGCACCTCGGCCGTATGCTCGCCCACCTGGGGCGACGCTCTGTGCGTCATGCCGTCTGACTCCGAAAGTCTGATGGGGGGAGCGAACACCTGGACCGGCCCGGCCTGCGGATGCTCCACTCGCACGAACATCTCGTTGGCCACCATCTGTGGTTCGGAGAACACCTGCTCCCGCTCCAGTATGGGCGCCGCGGGAACGTCGGCCTCGTCAAGGAGCGTGAGCCACTCTCGAGACGGTTTGGTGGCGAAGATGGCTTCGACGACCGGATGTACCTCCTTGCGAAACTCCTCCCGGTGCGCGGCGTCGAATGCCCGTGGGTCATTGGCCAGGTGGTTCAGGTCCATCAGGATGCAGAGGCGCTTGAACTGATGGGGCCGCAGGGCGGTGACGTTGATGTAGGCGTCGTCCGCGCAGCGGTAGATGCCATAGGTGGGGAAGTCGAAGTCGTTTAGCAGGCGACCTGCCTTCTCCAGCTTCACCAGGTTGGTCATCTGCATAGCTAGCGCAGCTTGAAGAAGGGAGGTCTCCACCATCTGTCCTTCTCCCGTCTTCTCCCGGCGCCAGAGGGCCATGGTGACGCCGTAGGCCATCAGCATCGGCACGGAGGGATCGGACAGCCACACCCCCGCCGTCACCGGCGTCCCGTCTTCCCATCGCCGGTGCATCGCGCCGGAGAACCCCTGCGTGAGGCGGTCGTATCCACCGTGCGTGGCGTACGGCCCCTTGGTCCCGAAGGCGGTGATGGAGCCGTACACCAGTCTGGGGTTCAGCGCCTTCATCGACTCATAGTCCACGCCCAACCGCCGCGTCGCGGCAAGCCGGATGTTCGTGATCAGCACGTCCGATTGCTGCACAAGCTTCCGGAAGACCGCCTGGCCTTCGGGTTTCCTCAGGTCCAGCGTGAGACTGCGTTTGTTGCGGTTGAGCACCGAGAAGGCCGTGCCGGCGCCTTTCGCGGCGGGATCGTCCGATGGCCGGTCCCCCGGAGACTCGATCCGGACCACGTCTGCGCCCTGGTCCGCCAGGTACATGGAGCTTCCCGGGCCGGCTATGCCCCTGCACAGATCAATGACCCGTACCCCTTCCAGCATCTGCACCATGACCTCTCCTGGGAACGCTTGCGCTCACCCGCTTGCCACTGCGAGCCAACGCAGCGGCAAGCGTCGACTGGGAAGCGACCTTCTTTGCCGCTTCCCCCTACAGGCCGTAGAGTCGCTTGGGATTGTCGTAGAGCATCTTGTCCAGCGCGGAGGCGGTTATCTCGTCGTTCTCCACCCGGGCGCGCAGGGTATCCTGGAAGTCCCGCTCCTTGGACTGATCGGCGTGGCAGTAGTCGGACCCGACGACCAGGTTGTCCTCGCCGGCGAACTTGAGGATGTACGGTAGGTCCTCGTCCACCTGGCACGTCACGAAGAGGTTGAACTCCTTCAGGACGTCTCGATTGAAGTCGAAGCCGTCCGGCAGGTCGCGCCACGACAGCAGCGTCTGCGAGCGCGGCTGCGCGCCCGGGTGACCAATCCGGCGCCCGATCCGGTACACCTCGTGGGGAATCCACCCGGAGGCCGCCTCGACAAAGCCCCACCGGATATTGGGATACTTCTGCGGGATCTTGTTCATGACCAGGTCGGAGAAGGTCTCCGGCAGTGAGGCAAAGGGGACGCGATTGCTTCCGGAGGCCTCCCGATTGGCCCGGAGGTTGGGGATACCGCTCCCCGTGTGGAAGCACACCGCCATCTCGAGGTCGTTGGCCTCTTCCCATAGCGGCTGGTAGTAGGCGTCAGTGACGATCTTACCGGCGTCCTGATTGCCCTTCTTGAAGATGCCGACGGCGCCATGCTCCCTGGCCCAGCGCACCTCCTTGATCGCCTCGTCCATCATCATCACCGGCGGCAGGCACATCCAGCGAAGGCGTCCCTCCGACTCGGCGCAGCGGTCCGCCATCCAGCGGTTGTAGCTCCGCCTGAGCGCGATGTCGATCGCCGGCCGCGCTGTGGGCTGGATCAGCATCGTGGTTGGGTAGATGACGTGGGTCTGCACGTCCAGGCTGTCCATGTCCTTCACGCGGACCCTCACATCCAGAAGCTCCCGGGCCTCCACTCTGGTCTGCGTCTTTTCGTCGCTGCGCGTCAGCCTTGGCTGGCGCTCACCGTCGATGACCCAGTGGCGCACCGCCGGGCGGTTTTCGCGGTCAGGGTAAACCACGGTCGGCTTGTACTCCTGCTCGTTCGACAGCATGTACCCCCATGTGTCCTCGGTCTCGTCTACGTGAGTATCCGCGTCTATGGTTATCGGCATTGCGTCTCCCTCCTCATGCTCCCGCTTTGCGGCGATGATCTTGGCCTGAGCTTGCCCCTATTGTAGTACCTCGACGCCGGCCCCGCGCGACGGCGCGTCACTCGGATGCTCCCTCCAGGCGGCTTGTTCTGACGACGCCCTTCTGTTGCAGGTCCTGGATGTCAGCATCGCTGTAGTCCAGCTCACGCAGAACGCTCACGGTGTGCTCCCCGAGCAGCGGTGCGAAGCTGCGGAACGTGGGAGGCGTCTCCGAAAGGCGGAATGGCGATGACAGCTGGCGCACCCTCCCTTCCAGGGGGTGGTCCAACTCCAGGACCATCCCGCGCTCCCGGGCGTACTGCCCCTCCAGCACCTCGTCAAACTCCAGGACGGGCGCCACGGCGATCTCCTTGGGGATGATGGCCAGCCACTCGTCCCGGGTCCTGGTCAGCATGTGCTCCTGGACCTTCCGGATGGTCTCCGCGTTGCGGCCCGGACGGGCCTCCGCGAGCTCGGTAAGTCCCACGGCGGCGCAGAACTCGGCCCAGAAGTGGGTCTGGTACGCCGCTGCGTTGCTGAGGTACTTCCCGTCCTTGCACCGCAAGTTCCCGATACTGGGAATGCCGCGCCGGCGGATATCCTGCTCCCGGAAGTAGCTGGGCGCGTTTCCGTTGACCAGGGTTGTGCCCCCCTCCAGCAGCGCGATGTCCACCTGCTGGCCCCGGCCAGTCCTCTCGCGCGCCATGAGCGCAGATTGGATAGCTATCACTGCAAGGGCCGCTGAGAAGCCGTCCACAGGCGTGAACAGCATATCTGCGGGCTCGCCGTCCTGGCCGCTGGTCAGCGCCGTCACCCCGGACATCCCCTGGGAGTTGCGCTCGTTGCCAGGCCAGTCCGAATAGCTGTTCCCGTGGCCGTACCCGCTCAGCGTGGCGTAGATCAGGCGGGGGTTTAGCTTGCTCAACGTCGCATAGTCGGCGCCCAGGCGCTCGTACACGGGGAGGCGGAAGGAGCCGAAGAACACATCCGCCCTCGCCGCAAGCTTGTGCAGAATCGTCCGTCCCTCCGGCTTCTGGAGGTTGATGGATACGCTGCGCTTATTGCGGTGGATATGGTCCCACGCGTTGGTCCGGGCTTCAGCCTCGGTGGCTGCCGCGTCGGCGGTAAAGCTCTCACGTGATGCGCGGGCCGCCTGCTGGTCCCGGTAAACGCCGCGGTCTGCTACGTCCTCCACCTTGAGCACGTCCATCCCGAGGTCCGCCAGCATCCAGGTGGCCATGGGACCGGGGACGAGCCGGGTGAAATCCAGCAGCTGAAGGCCCTCCAGGGGAAGCGTCATCCGTGTGTCTCCTTCCCAAGCCCAAGGGGACTCCTGATGCAGACCCCGGCACTCCTGCTTACGACGGACGCTCCCAGCTCTCCCAGTGCGTGCGCTCTTTGCCACTCGGCCGCTGGAGTATGGGCAGGCCCCTTGCCCAAAGGCACGAGGATTTGGGGCGCCGACCACAGGGGAAGCCGGATCCCGGACAGCGTCATCTGCTGCGGAGGCGCGGGTCCAGAACGTCCCGCAGAGCGTCGCCAAAGACGGCGAAGGCGAAGGTCACGCTTGCCAGGGCTATTCCCGGGTAGATAGCAAGCCACGATGCGATCTCCATGTGCTCTCTGGCGGCGGACTGGAGCATGTTGCCCCAGGATGGCTGCGGAGGCGGCACACCCAGCCCCAGGAAGCTCAGGCCCGCTTCGATGACGATGGCGCTCCCCAGGAGACCGGTGGCCAGGACAAAGAGGGGCGCCAGGGAGTTGGGGATGATGTGCTGGAACATGATTCGTGTCGAGGAGGCGCCCAGGGCGCGGGCCGACAGCACGTAGACCTCTTCCTTGACCGACAGGGCGGCAGAGCGCGAAAGACGGATGAATCGAGGCGTTGCATTGACGGCAATTGCAAAGGTCACCGTATTCAGAGAGGGCTGGAGGGCCACCACCATCACCAGGACCAGGACGATGCTGGGGAACCCCATCATGGTGTCCACGAGCCGCTGGATAATAAGGTCGAACTTGCCGCCCCAATACGCCGACATCACGCCCAGAACAAGTCCCAGACCTGAGGAGAGAACCACCGCTCCAAGGCCAACGTACAACGACACCCTGGAGCCGTAGATGATGCGGCTCAGCTGGTCCCGTCCGAATATGTCCGTTCCCAGCCAGTGCCCTGCGCTGGGCGGCTCCATGCGTTCGGGGATGTTGTGCGCATAGGGATCGAAGGGCGCGAGCAATGGCGCCATGATGGCAATGAAGACCAGGGACACAATCACAATCCCCCCGGCTGCGCCCAGGGGCTTCCTGGTCATGAACCGAAGGAGGACTGAGGCTATAGAGCGTTTGCCCCGGGTCCGGAGGACGCCCTGAAGGCTATCTCCAGCTTGGCTCTGCGAAAGGTCTGCGCTCATGTCGCTTAGTTCCTCACTCTTCTACTTCGCAAAGCTTATGCGCGGGTCGATGTACGCGTATAAGAGGTCAACGAAGAGGTTCAGGCCCATGGCGATCAGCACCATCAGCAGCGTCAAGCTCTGGATCACCGGATAGTCGCGCAGCTGGGCCGCTTCGACGATGCCCTGGCCCATCCCCGGCAGGCCGAAGAGTGCCTCCAGGATGACCGTGCCGCTCAGCAACCCCTCAACCTGGAGTCCCGCCAGCGTAATCACGGGAATCAGGGCGTTCCTCAGCGCGTGCCGAAGGAATATCATCCCCTCCCGCAGCCCCTTGCTCCGCGCCGTGCGGATATAGTCCTGGCGCAGCACCTCCAGCATGTTGGAGCGCGTGACCCGGGTGATGTTGGCGCTGTAGGACCATGCCAGCACCAGGACGGGCCAGAAGACTTTTTCGAAGTGGATGATCGGGTCGGTCCACACCGCCTTGTACCGCAGGGGCGGCGACCATTGGAGGAACACCACCAGCACCAGCAGGATCATGAGCGCGACCCAGAAGTTGGGCAGAGCGTGGCCCAGGATGCTGAAGGAGCGCACGATATAGTCGATCCAGGTGTCCTGCTTCACGGCGGCAAGGATCCCGGCGGGGATCGCGAACGCCAGCGACAGCACGATGGTGTACGCAGCGAGCTGCATGGTCACCAGGCTCCTGCGCCACACGGCCTCGGAGATCGGCTCGCGGCTGATCAGGGACTCCCCGCCGAACTCCCCGTTGATCATGCTCCACGCCCACTTCCCGTACTGGACGGGCAAGGGGTCGTGCAGGCCAAGCTTCTCACGCAGCTTTTCGAACTGTTCCTGGCTGATGAAGTCCTGGTTCTCCTCGCCGGAGAGGATCACCGCGGCCACATCCCCCGGGATGACCCGCATGGCGCCGAAGATAGCCAGCGAGGCCAGGACGATGGTGGGAATGAACAGCAGGAATCGGCGGCTTACGTACTGGCGCATGTCCCTCTCACACCATCCCCCTGGCCTCTTCCATCACCCTTACTTGTCCAGCCACACCGTGGAGTAGGAGGCGTACGTCGGCGGGCTCAGCGAAACAGGAACGTACATCCCCTTCACGTAGTCTCGGTGGGGCACCAGGTCCACGCCAATGTACGTGCGCACGGCAAAGACCTGGTCCAGAAGGACGTACTTCTCCATCTCGCGGATGACTTCCCGTTTGCCTTCCAGTTCGGTCCGCTGGTTCAGCTCGCTCAAGAAGCCCGCTATCTTCGGATCGTTGTGAACGACCTTGGCGTATGGGCTCACGTCCTTTGTCCCCCAACTCGTGACCAAGTCCTGGGGTGTCGACGCGCCCGTTCGCCCCTCGGCCGCCTGGTAGTTGGACTCTGAGACCTTCTGGTCGTGGGCGGCGACGTCGAGGAGTTCGAGCTCCACGTTGGCGAGCCCCGTTAGGGAGCCCTGCCACCACTCAGCCAGCCTTGAGAACGTTCTAGGCGACAGCAGGGTGAAGCTCAAGCCGTCTGGATACCCTGCCTCGGCCATGAGCCGCTTGGCTTCCGCTCGGTCGGCTTCCTTCGTGGCGGGGTTGTACCCCGGCCAAGTCTCGAACTCCGGGTTCGACCAGTACGCGTCCGACATCAGGCCCACGACGTGTCCGTACCCGCCGCCGAAGGTGTCGATGGCCGACTGCTTGTCGGTCCAGAGCGCGATGGCGCGGCGCACCCGGATGTCATCGAAGGGAGGCTTGCTCGCGTTGAATGCCATGCCGGGCGATTCCCCACCAAAAATCTCGGCCAGCCAGAAGCTGTCGTCCAGACTCTTCCTATAGGAGGGGACCATATCGGGAGGCACGTAGAAACCGCGGGCACGGACGCCTGCGTCCAGCCGGCCGCTGCGGAAGGCCGCGTGGAAGGCCGCGGGCTCCTTGATGATGAGGTAGTCAACACCGTCGAGATAGGGGAGCTTATTCCCCTTGTCGTCCGCATCCCAGTACTGGTCGAAGCGGCGCACCTCCACGGCCACGCCCTTCTCGTAGTCATGGAACTTGAAGGGTCCCGTGCCGACGTAGCCCATGTCCACGGGGGACACGTCCACGTTCCCCGCCTTGATCTGCGGCTCCGCCAGGTGCTTCGCGTGCTGTATCGGAATCCGGTACAGGCTCACCCGCTCCAGGAAGAGAGGATCGTTCTCACCCAGGGTGTACCGGACCCGGTTTCCTTCCAGAACCTCCACGCTCTGCATGTCCCCGAACCGGGCCTTGTTGGTGCCTGCCTGCCGGGTCCGGTCACCCACGGTTACGCCGTTGAAGAAGAGGTCCGTCCAGAAGGCGATGTCCTCCGCCGAGAACGGAACACCGTCATGCCACAGCACGTCGTCCCGGGCTTTGAAGGTCCAGACGGTGAAACTATCGTTGACCTCCCAACTCTCAGCAAGAGCCGGGCACACGCTGAGCTCCTCGTCCCTGCAGGCTTGCGCGAGGTTGCCGTCACCCCAGATGGCGGGCGCAATCAGTGTGTTGTTGTAGTTAGTGCTGCGCATCGTGTCCCACGCCGCGGGGGGGTCGTTGCGATGCCCCACCCGGAGGATGCCGCCGTACCGCGGGCCCTCCATCATATTCGTCTCCGGGGCGGGAGCGATCCTGGGCAGGTTAAGCGTCGTCGAGGGCTGTTGGGCCGGCTTCGCGGGCTCCGCCGCGGGCTCCGCGGGAGCGGGTTGCGCCGCCGGTGCCGGCTGCTGCGGGGTCGCCGCGTTGGGAGCCGGTGTGCCGCCTGAGCAAGCCACCGCCGTCGCCAAGAGCGCCACCAATGCGCCCATCAGGGCTGTTCGAATCACTGCCTTGCTGCGAAACATTGTCTAGCCTCCTACGTCCCCTTCAGTTCGAGGGCTGCTTTCGCTTACTCTGCGACGCTCCCACATGTCCGGTCAGCTTTCCATGATACCACCACCCGCACACCACGTCTCATTCCACCACGACACCCCAACGGCGTACCCCCTGCGCGGCTGACCCTATTTGTCCAACCACACGGTGGCATAGGAGACGTACGTGGATGGCGCCAGCGTCTCTGGATGGTACATCCCCTTTACATAGCTCATGTACGGCACCAGGGACACGCCCAGGAAGCCCCGGATGTACATGGCCTGTTCGAGCATGACGTACCGCTCCATCTCCTTGACCAGCGTTCTCTGCGCGTCCAGGTCGATCTCCTGCGCGATCCTATTGATGAAGTCGGTAATCTTCGGGTCATAGTGTGTGGGCTTGGCGAAGGGGCTCACGTCCTTCGCTCCCCATCTCGTCAGTAGGTCCTGGGGCGTGTCGGCGACCGCGCTGCCCTGCACTGCCTGGTAGTTGCCCTCCGACACCTTCTGGTCGTGGGCCGCGACGTCCAGCAGCTCCAGCTCCACGTTCGCGATGCCCTGCAGCTCGCCCAGCCACCACTCAACCTGGCGAGAAAAGGTGCGGGGCGCCAGCAGTGTGAACCCAAAGCCGTCGCCGTACCCGGCCTCGGCTAGGAGCACCTTGGCTTGCGCCTTGTCTGCTGCCTTGGTTGCGGGATTGTAGCCCGGCCACGTCTCGATGTCGTCGTTCCACCACGCCGAGCCTTCCATCATGCCCGCCAGCCTCCCATATCCGCCGCTGAAGGTGTCCATCGCCGACTGCCGGTCGGTCCACAGCCAGATGGCGCGGCGAACACGGACGTCGTCGAAGGGCGGCCTCGTCGTGTTGAAGGCCAGGCTCGGAGAGGTGCCGCCGGCCTGCTGGCCGAACCAGAAGTCGTCGCCCAGACTCTTCTTGTAGGACGGGACCATTTCGAACGGGACGTAGAACCCCCCAGCCCGGAGGCCGACGTCGAGACGCCGGCTGCGGAACGCCGCGTGGTAGGCCGCAGGTTCCTTGATGATAAAGAAGTCTATGCCATCCAGGTACGGGAGCCGGTTGCCCTCATCATCCACCTCCCAGAAGTTGTCCTGGCGCCGGACCTCTATCGCGACGCCCTTCTGGTAGTCCTGGAACTTGAACGGCCCCGTCCCGATGTACCCCAGGTCCACGGGCGAGACGTCCACGTTGCCGGCCCTGATCTGCGGCTCAGCCAGGTGCTTGGGGTGCTGCAAGAAGATCCGGTAGGTCAGCCGGTCGAGGAGCAGGTGGTCACGCCCAGCCATCGTGAAGCGGACGCGGTTGCCGTCGAGCGCCTCGACGCTCACCAGGTCGCCGAACCTCGCCTTGTTCGTGGCAGGTTGCCGGGTCCTGTCGCCCACGGTCACGCCGTCCACCACAAGGTTGGACCAGAAGACCACGTCCTCCGCCGTAAACGGGGCCCCGTCGTGCCACTTGATGTTGTCCCGGAGCTTGAAGGTCCAGACGGTGAAGTCGTTCTCCGACTCCCAGCTCTCGGCCAGGGCGGGGCAGATCCGGAGCTCCTCCTCCCGGCACGACATCCCCAGGTTCGACTCGCCATAGATGGACGGGAGAATCAGCGTGTTGTTGTAGTTCGTGCTGCGCATGCTGTCCCACGCAGCCGGAGGGTCACTGCGATGCCCCACTCGCAGGATGCCGCCACGTTTGATCATGGAGGTCGCCGCCGGCGCCGGTGCAGGGGCCGGGTTCGCGAACGTGGTCGAGACGGGCGCGCTGGGCGCCGCGGGGTCTGCCGCGGGCGCGGCGGGCGCAGGCGCCGCGGCGGGCGCCGGCTGCTGCGGCGCCTGCGCGGCCGGAGCAGGAGTGCCGCCAGAGCACGCCACCACCAGTGCCAGGAGAACAAGGAAGAACCCAATCAGTCCACCGCGCGTAACTATGCCTCCTGAGTGCATTGTGTGGCCTCCTTGAACTCTAAGTGCTTCGGGTGCGGGGTTATTCAGTCAATACGCTACGGAGGGCTTCACAGATTCCCCAATCGGCCCGCTGCCTTTCGACGGCATGCCAACTGAAACGCCTCGCCCGACGTGCTTACCAAGCTGAATTTCTGCAAGGGTTTATCACACAAGGCAGTATCTGTCAATCGACGGCGTAGCCCTGCACCGCACCGATGGCACACGCTCCCACGCGGCCCGCTATCGGAATGGCTGAATGGCTAGCGCCAGGCCAATGATGCCGCCAATCAGGAGGTAGATGGGGGCAATGCCCAACGCCACCGGCGCTAGGACCGAGAACACAAGGGCTGCTATCACGAAGCCACCGGCGGAGATTCCCTGAAAAACGGGGCCCCGCTTTCGATTGGTGGAGGCGCTCACAGCTCGTCCAACCGCGTACCCGGACCCGGCCACGCCGGCGGGCATCAGGATCCACCAGAAGACGAAAGGGACCACTGGCGTGCCGAAGGCGACCCCTAGCGCCAGCCCCAGCGCCAGACCCGTGCCAACAGCGGCGCCAATGCCACGGACCAGATACCGCGGCGTCGCCTGGTACTGCGGCAATCTTTGAAGCTGCGCACACTCCTTGCACCTGCCGCCAACGGGAGTCTGGATAGCGCAGCGGTAGCAGATGGGCTTCTCACACTTGTTGCAGCGGAGCACCGTCTCGGCGTCCGGATGGTACGTACACTGCATGGGAGGCTATCCGATCTGTCCGGGTCCCGCAGAGGGTATTCTGCGCGTCCACTCGTCGCGGTCGGACACGTCCCGGTCGTAGAGGAGCCTGTAGAGGAACACGCGGGCGGCCGGCTCTCCGGCCAGGGGTCGCTCCCAGTTGCCCGTGAGCCGCTTCAGCACCACCAGGACTACCAGCCCCAGGAGGACCAGCGCGATTTCGACTGGCTGCCCCAGAACATAGGCGAAGGGCGCCATGACGCCCATTCCGATGACCATCCACAGCGCCAGGTTGCGGCGTATGAGCCATCCGATGACCCCCACGAGGACGATCCCCAGAACGAGCTGTGGCCACAGGCCGAACCCGACGTACGCGCCCATGGCGGCGGCGACTCCGCGCCCTCCCGTGAACTTGAGGTACGGCGACCAGTTATGGCCCACCACGGCGGCAAGGGCGATCCCCATCTGTACGCCCAAATCGAGGCCGGAGAGCTTCGCAGCCACGACGGGAAGCGTCCCTTTGGCGAAGCCATCGAGGAGGCCTAGGATGATGCCCGTGCGCTTGCCCAGCTGGGAGATGGCGTTCGACGCGCCAACGTTGCCGGTGCCGTATTGCCGAATATCGATGCCCTTCCGGAGCCGCGCCGCTATGTAGACGATGGGCACCGCCCCCCAGAGGTACGCAAGCACAATCGCCAGCACGTCTGCCATCACACGCTGCAGCCCCAAATGAGTACAGTCTTCGAGCAATGTAAGCCCGTGGGCCGGCCGGTGGCAAGGCGATGCCCGTTGCGGGTGACTCGTGGGAACGGGTGGGAATGAAGGAGCGCGGGTCCTGTGGCACGGGAACCGGATGCCCCGATACGGGCCTTAGGTGAGTGCCGGGGACATGTCCTTGCCCCTGGCGCCGGCAAGGGCGGCCAGGCGTCGAACAGACTCCATGGGCGGCCCCGCCGTGCCTGGCATCATCTCATCGGACGTTCTCAGGGCGTGGTAGTCAGTGCCACCCGTGGGGATGAGGTCGTACTTCTGGCAGAGACCGAGGAGCTCCTCGACCTCTCCCGGCGTGT
Organism: Dehalococcoidia bacterium; assembly: GCA_965247615.1. GTDB lineage: Bacteria > Chloroflexota > Dehalococcoidia > Lucifugimonadales > UBA1127. Next base: position 978,817 of record OZ252022.1, read on the forward strand.
AGTCCTTGTAGTGGACCTCCATGCCCACGAGGCCCGCCCCTTTCAGGACCGGCAGGTGCCCTTCGGGGTTCTTCACGTACCGCGCCGGGTGGGCCAGGACAGGAAGGCCGCCGTGCCGGACGATGAGCCGGGTCGCCTCCTCGGGCGTCATCTTGTCCCGGGACACGTAGGCCGGTCCGTCGCGGCCGATGTACTTTTCGAAGGCTTCCTGGAACTCGCTCACGTAGCCGCCCTCCACCAGGGCAAGGGCCACATGGGGCCGGGCGATCGCGCCGCCCTGGGCCAGCTCCTCCACGCGCTTCCACTCGATGGGCATTCCCAGGGTGGCGAGCCTCTCGACCATTCGCCGGGCCCTGCCGTCGCGGCCATCGCGGAGCCGCGCCAGCTCTTGCTGAAGTCCCTGGTCGGCCGTATCCAGAAAGTAGCCCAGTACGTGGATCTCGCCCTCGTCCACCTCCGTACCCAGCTCGACGCCGGGGATGAGCGTGAGTCCAGGCCACGCCTTGGCCGCTTCCTGGGCGGCGGCCAGACCTTCCATGGAGTCGTGGTCAGTGATGGAGAAGACCTCGACCCCATTCTTGGCCACAAGCTCGACCAGCTCTGGGGGCGTCAGGCGCCCGTCAGAGGCAGTCGTGTGCAGGTGAAGGTCGACAACGGCCATAACGGTGGGCTCTTTCCCTGTTGGGCTGAGATAGGAGGACCGGGTTCCGTTGACATACGCGATTGGCGCGGCAAGGGGCGCCAGCTAGAAGCCGGCGCCCCTTGCTGTCACTTCTAACGGGCGTATTCCACGGACCGGGTCTCCCGGATCACGACCACCTTGATCTGGCCCGGAAAGACCAGTTTCTCCTGGATCTTCTTGGTGATGTCCCGGGCTAGTTTGGAGGCGGAGACGTCGTCAATCTCATCAGGCTTGACCATGATGCGGACTTCACGTCCCGCTTGAATGGCGTAGCATTTCTCCACACCCTGGAAGCTCTTGGCCACTTCCTCCAGGGCCTCCAGCCGCTGGACGTACCGCTCCAGGGTGTCCTTCCGGGCGCCTGGCCGCGCCGAGCTTATGGCATCGGCGGCGACCACGACGAAAGCTTCGATGGAGCCCTTGTCCTCGTCGTGATGCTCCATGATGGCCCGCCGCACGGGTTCTGGAATCCCGTACTTGGCGGCCATCTCGCCGCCGATCTCAGCATGAGGGCCCTCGAACTCGTGGCTCAGGGCTTTGCCGATGTCATGGAGCAGGGCGCCCATCCGGGCGGTCTGCTCGTCCGCCCCCATCTCGGCCGCAATCATTCCCGCAAGCAGGGAGGCTTCGACGCTATGCTGGAGGACGTTACCGCCGTAGCTAGTGCGGTACTTCAGCCGTCCCAGCAGCTTGATCAGGTCGGGGTTGATCCCCCGCACGCCAGCGTCGAACACAGCCTGGTTCCCGGCTTCTTTGATCGTCTGCTCGACCTCCTCCTCGGCCTTCTTCGCCATCTCCTCCACTCGCGTTGGATGGATGCGTCCATCCTGGACCAGGTTCTTGATGGCAATGCGGGAGACCTCCCGCCGGACCGGGTCGAAGCAGGAGATGCTCACCGCCTCCGGGGTGTCGTCGATGATGAGGTCCACCCCTAGGGCCTGTTCAATGGCTCGAATGTTCCGTCCTTCACGGCCTATGAGACGACCTTTCATCTCATCATTGGGTAGGGCGACTGTAGCTATGGTGCTTTCAGAAACAACGTCAGAGGCGAGGCGTTGGATGGCAAGAGAGATGTACTTTCGGGCCTTTTCAGAGGCTTCTTCCTTGTACTGCTGGTCCAGCTCGAAGTAGCGCTTGGCTATCTCAAGCTGGGACTCGTCTTCCGCCCGCTTGAACACAATGCCGCGCGCTTCGCTTTGGGGCAGACCTGCGACGGCCTCCAACTCCCTGACCGCTTTCTCTTTGAGCTGATCCTGCTCTTCGCGGAGCGCCTCTACGCGCTTCTCCTGTGCCGATATCTCTTGCTCTTTGCGGTCCATCGTGCCGGACCTGCGCTCCAGGTTCTCCTCCCGCTGGGCCACCCGCCGCTCCTGCTGCTGGACCTGCTGACGCCGTTCCCGAACCTCAGCTTCTGCGCTGGACCGCAATCGCAGAGCCTCTTCCTTAGCCTCGAGCTCCAGGGCCTTCCGCCGCTGCTCCGCCTCTTCAACAAGCAGTGCTGCGCGGTGTTCAGCCTCTTCCACCTGGCGCCCGACGAAGGTCCTACGCACCAATAGCCCGGCTACAATCCCCAAACTCAGGGCCGCCAAGACAGAAACGAGCAGGGTTAGAATCAACGCTATACCGGACATACCCTTCCCATTCCTTTCTGTCTAGTCTCTTGACGTGCGACTCCGTATCTGGGCATACCGTCCTCATCATAGCCCACACCCCTGGGAGCGTCAACCAACGGCGCAGCACGAGCCACTCATCTTCCCAGTGCTCTCCGCCGTAGTAGGCTCCATCGGCCGCCGCCTACGGAGGAGTCTTTGTCCAAACACCGCTCACCCATCTATACTGGGCAATGGCGCGCTCATTCCGTGCTCCCGGCAGCGCGCAGCGAGTCCGGATCGGCGGACGGAGCACCGGAGGACACATGACAGACACCTCGTATGACAGCACGCGCGTCACTCTGGACGTGTTCCAGGGCGAGCCTCTCGCCAGGCTGGCGGCCCAACGCTTGGAGGAGGAGGGCATTCCGTGCGTAGTCCGTCCACTGGGCGTGGGTCCGGGCGGATGGGGCATGGCTGCCAATCTACCCCACGCCCTCCACGTGCGGCCGAGCGACTCGGACCGGGCTCGCGATGTCCTGGGCATGCCGCCGACGGGGGAAGACGGAGAGAACGAGGCGGCGCAAGCTCAGGGGCGGCGATGGCCTGCCAGCGTGCTGGTAGTCCTCATCATCATCGCCGCCACAGTCCTCATCAGCGCCACCGACCGCCTCTTCGCCGCACTCCTGCGCTGACGCCACAGGTCCAGGCTGGCTGCTCAGCTGCCGCCGGCAAAGGACGCCTTCAACCCCTTGATCTGGTCGAGCAAACTCGGCGTCCGGCTCGGGGGCCGCTGGCCGATGGGGAGGTTCTGCACGTCTGGCACCGTCTTCAACGTGACGAAGACAGGCCCCGCTTGACCCAGGACCTCCTCAAGGTTGGTCGTGAACTCCTCCAGGTCGTCAAACTCGTAGGCCGCCTTATACCCTGCGCCCCTGGCGATGGCGGCCAGCGACACACCTTCGTGATTCGGGATGGGCTGGCCGCCGGTCGTGGCGTACACCCCGTTCTGCATCGCGAAGTGGTAGAGGTTCTTCGGCTCCTTGCCGGCGATGGTGACCAGGGTGCCCAGGTTCATCAGCAGGCTTCCGTCGCCGTCAAAGAGGATAACCTTCACGTCACTCTGCGCCAGGGCGATGCCCAGGGCAACGGATGAGGCCTTTCCCATGGCCCCTCCCACGTGAAGGTCCCGATCCGGGAGCGTCGTGATCTCGGTCCAGCACCGGCCCGCTGTCATGGTCGTGAGCACCACGGCGTCACCCCGATGCTCGTTCACCACAGCCATCAGCTCTTCCTGTCGTATCATGTTGCGTCCTCTCCTACCGATTGAACCCATGGTACTCGTCACCAACCAAGACGACCACAGGCCCCTTCACTTCTTCCGCGTCCTTGAAGGCTAGGGATATGCGCTCTGCGTCGGCGTCATTCTCCACCAGGTAGTAGCGAACGCCCCACGCGTTCAGGAAGGGCTCCGTGAAGCGGGCCGCCGAGTCCTTGGTGAGCCCGTGACGGGTCCATCCGCGGTAGCCCACCATGATGACCAGCGGCATGTGCAGATCCAGCCCCAGGCCCCGGATCGAGTCTCCGGACTCGAACATGCCTGTGTTCTGGATCAGACAAACGGGTCTCTTACCGCCAATGATGAGTCCCACCGCGATGCCCATGCTCTCGCCCTCGCGGCATACGGGGATCAGGTCCAGGCCCGGCTCTTCCTCCATGAGCTGGAAGAGCCAATTGGTCTCGCTGTCCGGCAGGTACACCACGTGGGTCACGCCGTTTTTCTTGAACTGTTCCACCACGGTCTCCGGGCTCAACAGCGCTTGCTGGTTCGTCATCGCCAACTCCTCTCGTCGTTTTGGGCCGACTCGCCCACCGGTCTTGTGGTGGGGGGGCCAGACGCGGGACTACGTCATCGCGGCTTCATCCGCTCTTAGACGGACTGGGGAAGGGGCAGGTTGTAGAGCCGGGCGGCGTTGCGCCGGATGAGCTTCTGTTGGATGTCCTCGGCAAGGTGGCCCAGGTCCCGCGCCACCACCTCGTGAGAGCGGGGCCACGTGGAGTTGGGGTGGGGGAAGTCGTTGGACCACATCATATTGTCTGCGCCCCAACCCGAGAGCAGGTGTCCACCTACGGCGTCGTTGAAGAATGTGGCGAAGCACTGTCGGGCGAAGTACTCGCTGGGCAGCATCGTCATAGGCAGGGGCCGCTCCTTCTTGAAGCGGTTGTAGTAGTAGTCCCACTGTTGCATGATCCAGGGGATCCACCCGATCTCGTTCTCCACAAGCACCAACTTGAGGCGGGGGAAGCGCTCCAGTACACCGGAGTAGATGATGTCGAACAGAGAGTTGAGAATGGACGCCAGCTTCAGATTGACGCTGCCTCGGTGGGCCTCCAGGCTGTTCGGCTCCTCACCGATGTTTGCGCTGTAGTCGTGGCCCGTCAGGATATGGAGGCTTAGCGGTATCTCCATGTCCTGGGCCGCTGCCCAGAATCGCTCGTAGTGGTCCGAATGATACGGCAGTTCCGGGTGGGGCGCCTGCCAAATCAGGGCCCCGCCAAGTCCGGCCTTCCGGCAGCGCTCCATCTCCCGGATGGCATTGTCAATGTTGTACACCGAGATCATGGCCACCCCCACCAGCCGGTCCGGCGCTGCCTGGCAGTACTCGATGAGCCAGTCGTTGAACACCCGGAAGCAGGCCTCCTGGAGCGCTGCGTCTTCGATGGCAAACAGCTTCAGCCCCAGCGTCGTGTACAGCACCTCGGCGCCCACACCGTCCTGGGCTGCCTCCTTGAGCCGCTCGTTGGGGTCCCAGCCGCCCGCATGGGCCTGAAGCCCCGCGCCGACCTTGTGCGGTGGGAACTGGGGCGCCTTGCTGCGAAGGGACTGGGGCACACGTGTGGCCCACAGATCCGGCGGTTCCATCACGTGCGAGTCCGCCGAGATCAGGATCTCAGCCGGCGACCACAACGCATCCGCGCCGGTCTCCTGCGCAACGGTGGTCATCCTCCGCTCCTCTCGCGACGGCACTTCGCCGACGACTCTGATGGGGACATTTAGCCCCCCGTGGGGGAGCGTGTCAACCCCAACGGGCGCCCCTCGACTATTGCACAGCGACTCTGAGGGACGGCTATCCAAGGAAGGGGACCGTCTCCAGGCCATGTGTTCCCAGCACCAGATCCGACGGCATCCCAAGCCACCGCTCAAGCGCGGTTGCGTACACAGACCGGAAGTCGACCGTGTAGCGCAGGTTGCCAAAGTCCAGCGCGCCCAGGTCCGGATGCTCGCCGTAGAGACCGCCCTGGACCGGGTCCCCCATTGCGAAGAGCGGCGCGGCGGCCCCGTGGTCCGTCCCGCCGCTGGCGTTGCCCGCGACCCGGCGCCCGAACTCGGACCAGGTCATGATGAGCACGTCCTGCTCGCGCTCATGGGCCTGCAGGTCCGCGTAGAAGGCGGCGAGGCCCTGCGACACGGTCTGCCACAGCTGCGCGTGGCGCTCCGGCTGGTCGGCGTGGGTGTCGAAACCGCCCTGTGTCACGTGCCCCACGCGCACACCCAGGTCCTGAACGATGGCCTCGGCCAGCAGTCGCAGCCCCTGGGCGAAAGGCGTATCGGGGTACTCGACGGCCGGGACGTACGCCTCGTGAACGCTCTGCAGCGCCAGCGAGCTCTGGTATGCGGCTTCCATCGTGCCGCCCAGCAGGGCGCCGAAGGGGCGTGCCCCGGGCGCCGCCGCATAAAGCCCCCGCAGGGCATTGACCAGCGCATCCCCCGACGTTTGATCGCGCGGGTTGCCCTGCAGCTTGTATGTCTCGACGCTCGACACGGCGGGTATCGCCGCGTGCGGCGTGTACAGCGACGGAGGGAACTGGCGGCCCACGCCCAGGCCCGCGAACCACTCGCCGGCCTCAGGACGGGCCTCCGCGAAGTAACGCCCCAGCCATCCGTCCTTGACCTCACCCGTCGGGTCTGCGCTCTGCCAGATGTCCATCGACTGGAAGTGCGAATAGCTCTGGCCGGCGTAGCCCACCCCCTGAACGATGGCCAGGTGGCCGTCGTCCCAGAAGGGCATGAGTGTCGCCATGGAGGGGTGCAGGCCAAACTGCTCATTGAGGTGAAGGAGCTCCGCGGGGGCGATGGCCAGCTCGGCGCGGGCGTCGTAGTAGCGGCCGTCCGCGTAGGGGACGACGGTGTTGAGTCCGTCGTTGCCGCCCTTGAGCTGCACAACCACCAGCGTGCGCCGCTCCGACGCTGTTTGCCTCCGGGGACCCTCCAAGCCCGCGGCGAAGACGGCGCGCTGGAAGACGAGCGGCACCATGGCCCCCGCAGGGATGAGGGCCAGGCTGCTCCGGAGGAATTGACGTCTCGTCAGCATGCTTTCACCGTCTCAGGCCACCTGATAGTCCGGCGACGCCATGATGAGGTAGGCCAGGCCCCGCAGTGCGGGCTCGTCGAGCGCATCGGGGACGCCGCCGCCGTTTAGCGCGGCCATGTACGCCCAGAGCACGTCCTGCTCGCCCGCGGGCATCTGCCCGTCGAGGAAGAGGTTGATGAAGCGCTCCGTGGCCCTTCGGGGGTCGGCGAGCTCGGCGCTTGCGAAGAACCGCTCCGTATCCAGCGACCGCCGATTGCGGCCCGTCGAGAGGGTGTGGGCGAAGTTCAGCCGCTGCAATAGCGTCGTGCTGTTGATCCACACCGCTCCCCCGGGCCAGCCTGCCACGTCCGGCGGACTGAAGAGCGTCTGTCCCATCTGCACCGCCAGCCTGCCCAGCGGCCGTCCGTCGGTCTCGACGCCCAGGCTGCGCACGGCGCCGGCCACCAGGTCGACGGGGCTCTTCAGCTGCGCCCGGTAGGCCCTGGCCGAGTAGAATTCCTCCGACGTCAAGATGTGGCGCATCATCGCCTTGATGCTGGAGCCGCTTTGTCTGAAGACCCCGGCCAGAGCGGTGATGTCTTCGGGGTCCGGGTCATCGTGGACGAAGTAGGTGAAGAGGCGGCGGGCCATGTAGTCGCCGGTGACGCGCTGTCGCATGATGACGTCCACGACATCGTCGCCGTCCAGTTCGCCCTGCGTGTCCAGGAACACCTTGACGCCGTTGTCATGCTGATTGGCTCGGAATACGAAGCCCTCGCTGTTGACGAACCAGCCGGTGAACGCTCGGGCTGCTTCGCGGACGTCGAGCTCGCTGAACGTTCCGACGCCCATGCTGAACAGCTCCATCAGCTCCCGCGCGTAGTTCTCGTTGGGCGCGCGCTTGCGGTTCTTGCTGCTGTCCAGCCAGACCAGCATCGCCGGGTCCCGGGAGACCGCCTTCAGGAGCACGTCATAGCGGCCGAGGGCGTGCCGGCGGAAGAGCTCGTTCTGCTGGTGCATCCGCGGGCCGCGGCCGACCTTGAAGAAGGCGCTCGTGAGGATGCCGTGCCAGAACAGCGTCATCTTCTCCTGCAACGGCCGCTGCGTGTACACCATGCGGAGGAACCACCACCGCTGCAGGCCGCCCAGCTGCTCGACGTCCAGTCCCATACCCGCGAGCCGCTCCTCCAGGTCGCTGTCGTCAACGCGCTCGTACTCGAGGAGGTGCTCGATGGTCCCGTCGATCCCCAGCTGCTGGTACCGCTCCATCTCCTGCTGACTGGCGCCGAACCCGGCCCGTCGGAGAAGGTGTCCCAGACGCCTCCGCTCCTCGGTACCCTGGACGTATGCAACAGGTCTCGACGGCGTTTCTGTCGCGACCGGGCGTGGGGTGGCCTCAACCGCCGCAGGCGCAACCGTTGGCCGGGCCTCGATCTGGCCGCTGCTGCCGCCGGGCTCGGTCCCCGCTGGAGTGGCCGCCGCGGCGGGGACCTGCGTGGGCGTACGAGTTGGCGTCGGCCCAGACTGCGCTGCAGCCAGCCCGGGGGCGGGCGTAGCCACCGTCGGCGCAGCGGCGGCCACCGTCGGCGCCACAGGCGCCCCCGGCGCCGACGGTGCGATCTCCTGAGGCAGCAGGCCCTGCGAGTCGCAGGCCTGGAGGAACAGCGCGAGCGCCGAGCCCGTCAGCCCCAGCGCCCCCGCGCGGATGAGGAATTCCCGGCGGCTCACACCCACGGGGGCCGTCGCGTCCCGCCATGTCCTCTGCCCGTTCGTGCCCCGTTCCATCCGTCGAATTCCTCGTCGCGTTCAGAGACAGTTTGCTCAGTCTGCGTCGCTCAGATAGCAACGCCGTGCCGCTCCCTGGGTCATTGGGGTCCCAGGAGGGCTCCGCGCTCACGTGGGACTAACATAATCTGGATGATCGCAGGAGTCCACTCCCGCGAGAGCCGATAAGCGGGCCCCCCGCGCCGCGGCTGCGAGGCGCCCCGCATCGTCAGCCAGAGCCGCGGTGCCCTGGCGACGGCAACTCACCTTGCGGACTCAGGGGGAAATTGCTACAATTCCCGGCAGCTTTCAACCTGGGCTCGGATAGGCCAACGTGCGTTTGGGTGCGGGCCCTTAGCGCAGGCCTATCCGGGATCGGAGCTACCATCGGTGTACAAGGCCCCGCATCGGCCCTCATTCGGGGCTCAGACAAGCGCGGGGGCTGCTGTCGCCCCCGGGTGCCGTAGTGCTGCCATGTCCAGTGGCTGTAGTGGTCCCCGGCAGGCGCCTGGCCTGCATTATGAAGCTGTCCCCTATACAGCTTCCCAACTACGCAGCCTCGCTGCCCGTGGAAGAGCTCATTGAAGGCGGCGTGGATGACTGAGCGCCTAACCTGCTCCTTGGGTTGCGTTTGGTTATTACAAGGCGAAAGACCCTACCCAAAGACGGAAGGGGCATGAAGATAGCGCTGGTCTCGCCCTACGATTTCGCCTATCCGGGCGGGGTCACGATTCACATTAACCACCTGGCCCACGAGTTTGCCCGTAGGGGCCACGCCGTCCGCATCCTGGCGCCTTCCTCCAAACCGCCCGCCTCTCTGGGCGTTGAGAATCTCGTCCGGCTGGGCTACCCCGTTCCCGTCCCAGGCGGGGGATCCATCGCCCGCATATCCCTCTCCGCGTGGCTGGAGCCCCGTATCAAGCTCCTCCTGGAGAAGGAGTCATTCGACATAATCCATCTCCACGAGCCTCTCGTGCCAATGCTCCCGTTCCAGGTCCTCCAGCAGTCCCAGACCGTGAACATTGGAACCTTTCACGCCTTCCAGAACCATAACCCCGTCTATCCCTGGGCCAAGTATGCCCTGGACCACTGGATGAGCAAGCTCCACGGCCGCATCGCCGTGTCGCAGCCCGCCCATAGCTTCATCAGCCGCTACTTTCCCGGCGACTACCGGATCATCCCCAACAGCGTGGACGTGGACCACTTTGCCCAGCCCATGGAACCGATGCCGGAGTTCGAGGACGGGAAGACGAACATCCTCTTCGTGGGCCGCCTAGAGAAACGCAAGGGGCTCAAGTACCTCTTGGGCGCCTTCGGACGACTAAAGTGGGACTACCCGGACCTGCGCCTCCTGGTGGTTGGTCCGGGAAACCTGGACCGGGACAGCTACCGCATCCTGGGGGAGCGCAACCTTCACGACGTGGTCTTTCTTGGCGGCGTCTCCTACGCTGACCTCCCCAGGTACTATCGTTCCGCCCACATCTTTTGCGCCCCCTCCACTGGCCGAGAGAGCCAGGGCGTTATCCTGCTGGAGGCATTGGCCGCGGGAAGGCCCATCGTGGCCTCCGGGATCGATGGCTACGCTTCGGCGCTGCACTACGGCGCCTACGGCCAGCTGGTGCCGCCAAAGAACGAAGTTGCCCTGGCCGCGTCCATTAGACTTCTCCTGGAATCCCCGTCCCTCCGTCAGGACCTGGTTGTCCGTGGGTCCGCTTACGTGCAGGAGTTCCGGCGTGAGCGCGTCGCCGGCCGCGTGTTGGAGGAGTACGAGGCCGCTATGGAGCGGGCCCGCTCCCGGCGCGGTCTGGCGGATTCTCCCGCGACGGTGTAGGTGTCAGCATGGCTCCGTCCCTGAGTCGTGCCGGCCTGCGCTCCATTCTCACCCGATTTGCGGGCGACCCCGTGGCGCGCCTCTTGGCTCGCCTGGGGCTGACGCCCAACGCCGTCACCTTACTCGGGCTGCTCCTCAGCGGCGCCACCGCCTACCTCATCTTCTCCGAGCGCCTCCTGGCTGCGGGCCTCCTCCTCATCGTGTCCGCCCTCTTCGACCACCTCGACGGCGCCCTAGCTCGCCTCAGCGGCAGGGTGACAGCCTTCGGGGCATTCCTGGACTCCGTCGTGGACCGCCTCACCGAGGCCATCGTCCTGTTCGGCGTGCTGCTCCTGGCACTGGGACAGGACAGCACGATTCTAGCCATTCTGGCCTTCCTCTCTTTGGTCTTCTCGATGATGGTGAGCTACGCGCGGGCCCGCGCCGAGGGTCTGGGCGTAGGTGGCGAAGTTGGCATCATGACCCGCCCGGAGCGTGTCGTGCTCATGGCCGCCGGCCTGATCGTGGGGGAGCTGGCCCTGACCATCGCTCTCGGGATCATCGCGGCCCTCTCCCTGGTTACTATGCTGCACCGGACCGTGCATGCCTGGAAGGGTCTTCGTAACCATGACAACAGCTAGGCCGTGACCCTCCCGTTGCCGCGTGCCTCGCGCCGGCGCCCGGCGACGCCGCTCAGTCGATCGTCCTTCGCCGCCACCGGGGGCAGCGGCCTTCCCCAGCCTGGTAGAGTTTGGCGGCGCCGTTGACGCACACAAGCCAGCCGCAGGCCTTACAATGGAGGCCACCTGTTTAGATGCGAGGGCGGAGCCCATGAAGAGCAAGATCCTCGGCACTTTCGCGGAAGCCGTAGCTGACGTCCCGAATGGCGCCACCATCATGTTCGCGGGCTTCGCTGGGCCCGGCACTCCAAGAAACCTTATCGCCGCACTGCTAGCCCAGGGCGCCAGGGACCTTACGGGGATCTCCAACGGACACGGGGGCAGGGATGATGCGGTGGACGTGGGCGTTCTGGTGGAGTCGGGGCAGATGAAGAAAATGATCTGCGCATTCACCTCTCCCACCCACCCCTCCCGCACCAGCGCCTTTGTGCGCCTCTTCAATTGCGGGGAGATTGAAGGGGAGACGGTGCCCCAGGGGACCCTGGCGGAGCGGATCAGGGCGGCGGGAGCGGGCATCGGCGCGTTCTATACACCCGCAGGCGTGGGTACGGAAGTGGTTGAGGGCAAGGAACATCGCGAGATCAATGGCCGCACCTACGTCCTCGAGTACCCCCTCCCCGCCGACTACGCATTCATTCGGGCCTGGAGGGCGGACACCTTCGGCAACCTTCAGTACCGCCTCTCGCAACGGAACTTCAACCCCATCATGGCAATGGCCGCAACTACGACTGTCGTTGAAGTGGAGAACGACATCGTGGAAGCCGGGACCCTGGACCCCGACCACGTCCATACCCCGGGCATCTACGTGGACCGCGTCGTGCGCATCCCTTCAGACGGCATCTGGGCCTAGGGCCCCGTCGCCGCGGCAACCGGCTGTGCAATACTGAGGTCCCCACGACCGGCGGACCCTGGCCGGCCGGGAACGGACCGTTCGGAGGTTGGAGTGACTGATAAGCCGAGACTGGACCGCCAGTCCATGTGTGACCGGCTGGCTATGGAGTTTCAGGAGGACTGGATCGTCAACCTGGGCGTCGGCATGCCCACCCTCTGCTCCAACTACGTGGACCCCACCCGCGATATCATCTACCAGTCGGAGAATGGCGTCATCGGCTACGGCCCCCTGGCGCCTGAGGGACAGGAAGACAAGCACCTCGTCAACGCGGGCGGCCAACCGGTGACGGCCATGCCCGGTATGGCCATCGTCCATCATGCGGACGCATTCGCCCTCATCCGCAGGGGTATGGTGGACGTGACGGTCCTGGGCGCCTATCAGGTTGCGGAGAACGGCGACTTCGCCAACTGGCGCATCCCCGCCTTCAAAGGCGGTGGCATTGGCGGCGCCATGGACCTAGCAGCGGGCGCTAAGCGTGTTTTCACAGTCTTGGAGCACAACACGCGCGACGGCGAGCCACGGTTGCTGCGGCGCTGCACCCTGCCGATTACGGCCAGGGGCGTTGTCAGCCTTGTCGTCACAGACCTCGGGCTCTTCCAGGTGACACCCCAGGGTTTCGTGCTGCGGGAACACGCCCCGGGATGGACCCTCCAGGAGATTCAGCAGCAAACGGAGGCCAGCCTGGTTGCCGCACCGGACCTCAGGGAGTTCTGTTTCCGCGAGACCCGCTAGCGCCTTGCGGAGGCGGAGCACCCTGGGCCGCCATCCTCTGTGCCGCCGAGCTTGCGTGTTCTTCGGGCCGGTGGTAGACAGGGGCGAGTACGCGCTGCTTCGGCCCGCTTGCAGCGCAGTCGGGGATTCAACTCAACCTAAGGAGGAGATGCGGCAATGACTGGACAAACAGTGCAGGCCATCCGGTTCGGCGCGTCTTGGTCCACCCAGTTCCGGTTTACCCAGGCCATCGGCAGGGGGTTGTCCGATCTGACGCCCATTAGGGCAACCGTCGTCATCGGCCAATCAGGCGTCGCCCAGTTGGAGAGCCGGGAGCTTGACCTGGTCTACTCCAAGTCCGTGAACAACGAGCACCTGTTCACGGGCAAGGGGCTCTACGCAAAGGCCGAACCCGCCGCGTGGCTGCGCACGATAGCATGGCTGCCCCAGGAGGACCGCTTCCTCTTCGCCGTTGCGCCGTGGACGGGCATCGAGTCCTTCGAGGACATCGCGGTGAAGAAGTCGCCGCTAAAGATGGCCGGCGGCGCCGCGGCCCCCGTCCTAAAGGAGTACGGCTTCTCCTACGACGACATCGTGAGCTGGGGTGGCAGCGTCCGGCCTATGGAGCACACCGCCCGCGCGGCCAGGGCTCGCCACGATGCCGGCGAGCTGGACGCCTGCTTCGGCGACGGCAGCGCCTACGACTTCACGGCCTGGACTTGGATGGCCCAACAAGGCTACAGGTTTCTGGACGTGCGGCCAGACGTCATGGAGAGGCTGGAGCAGCAGGGTCTGCGGCGCAACATCACGCCAGCGGGATTCCTTCCCGGCATCAACCGCACCCTGCTGGCCTTGGACGACTCCCACATTGTCGTCACCTGCCACCGGGAGCTCGACGACAACCTCGCGTACCACCTGGCCATGGCCGTTGACCAGCGCAAGCGGGAGATCGAATGCGCCTCCATCCAAATCGACTATGCGGAGATTGACCGGCTTCCCCTCGTCCAGCCCAAGTACTGGTCGTCCCTGACCGGCCCCATCGAGCGTCAGTGGGACGGACGTGTCCTGGGCGCGCCGCTCCATCCCGGTGCGGAACGCTACTACCGCGAGCAGGGCGTGCTGTAGCATTCGCCAGGCCTCGTGCACAGCCGTTGCGGCCCACCCACGCCCTCAAAGCCGTCGCGCCAGCGACCCCCCTGCCATCCGCCCATTCCCTCCCCCTCCTCCTTGTGCGTACCCTTGACCCATGAGCACTCAGAACAGCCCCACCCAACCCCTTCACCGGGACCGCGGCGGCCAGCACGGCAACCAGAACGCCCGCTCCCTCACCTCAGAGGAGCAGGAGATTCTTTTTCAGGCCATCGAGATCAAGGGCATCCACGCGGAGATCGCCCTCCCGAGGGTCAAGGTCCTGGGAATCCTCTCCTCCCAGCCCGCTTCTCCGGAGCTACTGCTGCAGGCTGCCCGGACCCTCACCCGCATGGTGGCCATCCCGCACCGCATGACGCATGGGTGGTGAATATCGGATTCGTTTCGCGGAAAAACTTTCTTCTCAGGTTCAGGATAGACATAACGCCTGAAACGAATACCAGCGGCCCGCGGTTCCCGGGCCGGGGGTCTGCAACATTTTCCCCCGTGAACCTGAAACAGGTGAAAACGAATCACCCATGCTTCTGGAGAATCGCCGGCCGCCGGTCCCCACTTGCACCCCCCCACCCCGCTGTGCTACAAAGGGGCCACTCCAAGCAGGGAAAGGAGAAAGCATGACAACCGCAGACCTGACCCGGGACCCGGACCCGGAACAGCAGCCCGCACTCGCCCGTGTTGACGTCTACCAGGAGTGGCGCGAGAGAGAGGGACCGCCACTGGTTGGTGGCGTGTACCTCAGGGACATGAATGACGTTGAGGTGGGCCTGTGGGCCCGCAAGGGCGACGGCGTCAAGGGCGCCCTCTGCTACATGGACGGCGATGAGGAGAGCGATGAGCACATAGTCGAGCTCCCCCCCGGAGGCTCCACTGCGCCCCTCAAGTACATGTATGCGGAGGCCACCTACGTGCTCTCCGGACGCGGCTCCACCACCGTTTGGCTGGAGGACGGCGGGACCCAGACCTTCGAGTGGGGGCCCGGCAGCTACTTTGTCCTGCCCACCAACGCGTGGCACCAGTATTTCAACGCCAGCATGTCCCAGCCGGCCCGCTGGTTCTCGGTCACGGGCCTGCCGGAGCTCCTGCGTGTGTGGGCCAGCGAAGACTTCGTCTTCAACAACCCTTACAGCTTCAAAGACCGCTTCTCCGGTGAGTCGGACTACTTCACCGCCGAGGCAAAGCTGTGGAAGGGGAGAGTCTGGGAGACCAACTTCATCCCGGACATCAAGAAGCTGCCCCTCTATGAGTGGAAGAGCCGCGGCGGCGGCGGCACCAACGCCTTCATGGTCATGGGCGCCGGCATGACCAACTCCCACCTCTCCCGCTTTGAGCCGGGCCACTACAAGAAGGCCCATCGGCATGGCCCTGGCGCCCACCTGTTTATCACTGAGGGCGACGGCTACGTCCTCACCCAGCGGGGCGACGAACCTCGTATCCGCTGCGATTGGCAGGTCGGCAGCCTCTACCTCTCCGGCGCCGGAGACGGTCTCTGGCTCCACCAGCACTTCAACGTCGGCAGAACACCCGCCACCTACCTGGTGATGGGTGTCGCTCTCTCCCGCAAGTACGCCCGGACCCGCTGGCAAGCTGCGGAGTCCACGACGATGATCGCCGGCGAGGTTAGCATCAAGGAGGGCGGGCGTCAGGTGGAGTACGACGACGAGGACCCGGAGGTCCACCGGATATACGAGGAAGAGCTGGCCCAGCGCGGGCTCCCCTGCAGGATGAAGAACCTGGTCCCCTGGTGCACCGGTGAGCCTGGAGCGGAAACCATCAAGGCACACTTCCAGGACGAGCACTTGTAACCCACAAGCCGGGCCCCGCCATCCTCCTACGGTGTGAGGGAGGCGGAGCCCGCGCACGACCTTTACCCGGCGTCGCGGTCCTGAGATTGTCGCAGTACGCCCCCTGTGCTGCGATGCGCGCGCTCTCGTGTGCCTCCGCGACTAAACGACCCCGGTGGCGTGACTACCTCCCAACGGCCCTTCCCTGCGCAGGCGCAGTCGAACGCACCGATGCCGAATCCCAGGGAAGCGTCAGAGGAGCACCCATGGCCAACACTACGCATGCTGTCTCCTTCCAGTCAGAGAGCCTGGCGCTGGAGGGCGTGCTTGACCTGCCCCCGGCAACCGCTCCCGTCCCCGGCGTGGCGCTCTGCCATCCTCATCCCCTCCACGGGGCCAACATGGACAACAACGTGGTGGTCGGCGTCGGAAATGCCCTGCTGGCCGTCGGCATAGCTGTACTGCGGTTCAACTTTCGTGGCGTGGGTGGCAGCCAGGGCGACTTCGCCCACGGTGTCGGCGAAGTCGCCGACGCAGCGGCGGCCCTGGCCTTCTTGGAGGTCCATCCAGGTGTTGACCCCCAGCGAATGGGAATCGCCGGCTACTCCTTCGGAGCGGGCGTGGCACTTGCGGCAGCGCGGCAGTCCAGGGCGCCAGGAGCGGTGGCCCTCATCTCCTGTCCCCGAGGTCACCTGGAGAGCCTGGCCTCCCACGATATTCAGACACCCAAGCTGCTTGTTGCCGGGGATCGGGACCACGTCATTGACGCCGCCGCTTTCGATTCTCTATCCCGGGGGTTGGGTGAGCCCAAGGAGGTCCACCTTGTAGGGGGCGTCGATCACTTCTGGCGGGGTAAAGAGCCTGTGGTCGGCGGACTGACCGCAGGATTCTTTGGCCGCTTTCTCCTCTCGCCGCGCTGAGTCCCTCGCCACCCTGGTCCCGCCGAGCCCGCGGCCGTCACGCGCAGGGCGCACTCTGGAACAGGCAGACCCTGTGCACCAGCGCTGCAACCCGACACGGCTTCCCGTGTAGCTGTGCTATCCTGGAATCAGTCCTCATTGGGAGCGTTAACTTGAACGTGGTGGCTCTCCGGCATGGAGCCGTGTTCCAGCCGCGGCCCAAGCTACTGCGAGACCTGCTGCTTTGGGCCGTGGTCGCCGGCATCATTGTCCTGGACCAGGCAACGAAGTTCGCCGTTCAGGCGTCCATGGATCTGGGGCAGTCCATCCCCACCTCCGGCTTCATCCGCTTCACCTACGTCACCAATAGTGGCGGCGCCTTTGGCCTGTTCATGGGCCAGACGGTCCTTCTTACCGCTGCGTCCTTTGTGGGCATTGGCGTGCTCCTGCTCTTCTACAGGACCCATCCGTGGCCGGGGCGATTCGTGCGGCTGAGCCTGGGCCTCCAGCTTGGAGGAGCCATTGGCAACCTGATTGACCGGCTCTATGTGGGTGAAGTCGTGGACTTCATAGACGTCGGCCCGTGGCCTATATTCAACCTCGCGGACTCGTCCATCGTCGTCGGCATTGGCCTGCTGCTCGCCCTTTTCCTCTTCTTCGAAGAGCATAGCCGCCAGCGGATATCGCCACTGGCCGCCTCCACCGGCGCCATCGACCTCGCGTGCCGCGAGACATCGCCGCCCATCCTGGACCCCACCAAGCGGCCGCCTGCCGAGATGGGTTGCTAGGGCCACAATGGCTGAGGCTAGTGCGGGCGCGACAAGACCCACGGAGCATCACTCCTTCGTTGTGGCGGCGTCGGAGGTCGATCGGCTGGACCGATTCCTGGCCCGGCGGCACCCCGGCATCTCTCGCTCCTACGTGGCGCGCCTTATTGGCGACGGCCTCGTCACCGTCAATGGCGATGGCGCAAAGCCCGCCGCGCTCGTGCGGGCAGGCGACCGTATTGCCCTCACTGTGCCGCCGCCCTCACCCCTGCCCGTGGAGCCCGAGGCCCTGCCCCTAGAGGTCGTCTACGAGGATGCCGATATGCTCGTGGTGGACAAACCCCCGGGCATGCCTGTCCACCCCTCCCCTGGCCATCCGTCCCACACGCTGGTCAACGCCATCATGGCCTACTGCACCGACCTTTCAGGCATCGGGGGAGTGCTCCGGCCCGGTATCGTGCATCGCTTGGACCTAGACACCTCCGGCCTTCTGATGGTCGCCAAGCACGACGCCGCCCATCGGGCCCTCGCCGGGGCCCTGAAGGACCGCCGCGTCTCCAAGGTCTACCTCGCCCTCGTGTGGGGCGAGCCAAAGCCTGGCTCCGGCAGCATTGAGGCGCCCATTGGCCGCGACCCGCGCAACCGGAAGCGCATGGCCGTAGTCTCTGGCGGGAGAGAGGCACGGACGGAGTATCGGACCGTGGAGATGCATGGCGAGTCTGCGCTGGTGGAAGCGAGGCCGCTGACGGGCCGGACGCATCAGATTCGCGTCCACCTGGCCTCTGCCGGTCATCCCATCGTTGGCGACACCGTATACAGTCGTAGGAAGACTGACCTGGTGGGACGCCAGTTCCTTCATGCCCAGGGCCTGGGCCTTCCGCTGCCCTCAACTGGCGAGTTCCGGGAGTTCGCCTCGCCACTGCCGCCCGACCTGCGCGCTGCCCTCGAGCGGGCGCGCAGGGGTCAGGCCCCTGTGGCCGTCTGAGTAGCCGGCGCAGACCCCCCTGTCCTTCTCTTCACACGCCGCTCCAGGTCTCTGCGCGGCAGCAGCATCCGCCGCTGACATCCCTGACAGCGGATACCAATATCCATGCCAATGCGCACGACCTCCCACTGGTAGCTGCCGCAGGGGTGACGCTTCTTCAGGGTGAGAAGCTCCCCCATGCGAAAGTCCATGGGTACGGTCACAGGACGTGCCTCCTACGCATTCTCCCAGGGAAAGCCCATCTCGACCAGCCTGGCGTTCATCTTACCTCGCAGCCTTTCCGCCTCTTGTCGTGCCGCCTCAACGAACGCAGTCCGGTCCCTGGACGCGTATAGGATGCTTCTGGAAGCTGAGACGATAAGGTTGCGGCCCAAGTCGTCTACGCCGTCCTCCACGGACTTTTCCAACGAGCCTTGTTGCGTGCCAATGCCCGGCACCAGCAGCGGCATGTCGGGAGCGATCTCGCGTACCCGCCGCAGCTCATCGGGATAGGTGCCGCCTACGACAAGCCCCACGTTGCCAGCGTCGTTCCAGGCCGCTGCCCGTTCGGCAATCCATTCGTAGAAGGGACGGGAATCTCCGCCGTAAGGTGGCGACGCGGATAGGTCTTGGAGCTCCCGCGCACCGGGATTTGAGGAGCGGCACCACACCAACACCCCTCGGTCCCGGTAGGCCAGAAAGGGCTCCACGGAGTCTCTGCCACCGAGGGGGTTGACCGTGACAGCGTCGAACCCCCAGACATCGAACATGGCCCGGGCATAGAAGTGGGATGAGGGTTGGACGTCTCCCCGCTTGGCATCGCCAATAACGGGGATGCCCGTCGGAATGACCTCCAGTGTCCGCCGCAGCGCCTCGAGCCCGGGGACTCCGCTCGCCTCGTAAAACGCCAGGTTGGGCTTGTACGCGCAGACCAGGTCGCCGGTCGCCTCTATGATGCTGCGGTTGAACTCGAAGACGTCCTCGATGGGCATGAGCGATGGGTCCGGGTCCAGCCCAACGCACAGGAGGCTCCGGTTTTGCCGGGCCGCGGTCGATAGCTTGTCAGCGAAGCCCAAGGTTTCCCCCTATCCGCTCTGCTCGCAACCCTCCCACCTAGTGAAGCGGCGAGAAGGCAGCCGGGATCATGTGCCGGACCAGCTGGTGCATCGGCCGAATGTCGTTCTGCGGGGGCCATATGCCCTTCGCCCGCAACTCGGTGCGGACCTCGTCGCGGTGGTCCCAGTCCTTGTAGGGGAAGAGCTGGTAGAGCCGGTTGAGGTTGCCTAGGTCGCTGGTAAAGATGCCCGCAACCGGGTAGACCTCCGCACGACGCGGCAGCGCTTCGGCGAACCGCTCCGCTACGGTGGCAATATTGCCGGGAGCGTAGGTGTACATCCGCAACTCGTAGAGGTTGCCCCACTCTTGGGAGCCATCCCAGGGGTCCATCGTGGGCAGAGGCGTCAGGATGTCCGATTCCTGGCTTATCAGGACGTCCGCGGTCTGTGGCGGCCACTTCCCGCTGGGGTCCCGGTTTGCGGCGGCGCGAGCGTCGGCCCGCTGCTGCAGGCTCTCATAGGGCCAGATGTGGACCACCTGGTTCAGTGGCCCAATCTCCGTATGCCACATACCCCCAAGCTTGGAGTAGTTCTGCCGGACCGTGTAGCCCTCCGCGAAGCGGGCCTCAAATTCCTCCACACCCCGTGGCTTGGTGTTGTACGTCCGGATCTCGTAGATCATGCGGGCTCCTCCTGATTCGTAGCTGCGCCGTCCGGGACGACGGCGCTGTGGTAGTGTACTAGACCCGCGGGGGTCGGACAATGACCGCGTACAGCCGCCTCCCCTCACCCGGGGCAGAGCCGGCCCGCCCTAGTTTGACAGGAGCAGATTGACGTGTATGCCGGCCTCTACCAAGAGCGTTACCGCCACACCTGCGATCACTACCCCCACCACGATCAGAGGGATGGCCGTTCGCGGGGGTACTTGGAAGACCCACGCCGCCATGGACCCCGTCCACGCCCCCGTGAGGGGTAGCGGAATCGCCACGAGCGCTACCAGGGCTAGGGGACCGTACCTCTCGAAACGCCCGGTGTAGACTTGCCGCATCTTCTCAGCGCGCCAGTCCAGCAGCCGGGCCATGGGAGTAAAGGAGCGGCGCAGCAGGCGGGCCGCCTGCTCCAAGCCCGGGACCAGGAAGAGCACGGGGAGGACGTTGCCCGCCACGGATACGGGAAGCGCCTGGTACCAGGGCAGTCCCAGAGTCCAGATGCCGAGAGGAATAGCGAGCCGAAGCTCACCGAGAGGGGTCATAGCAGCCAGGAAGGTGCTGAGCAGCGCTGGGAAGTCCATCGTATAGTCTTCAGTATATCCTGGTTGCGGTGGTACGCCCAGGTGAGTGTGTGTGCGGGTGCACCTCTGCCGGGTCCGGTGCATCAGAAAGGCAGTGCAACACTCACGTTGGGGTCGAATCCTTGGGGAGGCTGTTTGAATGAAGCTGGGAACGGTACTTTGCCTGGGGGTTTTCGGGCTGGCCATGCAGATTGCGATGGCGGCATGCGCTCCCGCCCCAGCCTCTCCCCCCGCCGCAGGCGCGACGGCGGAGCAGGGCGCCCCGGCTGATCCTCCCGCCACGGGCACGGCGGCTGTGCAGGACGCCTCAACCCCCGCTCCCTCGCCCGCCGCGGATGACCCACCACTGGTGGCCCCCGTTGCCGAGCCAACCCCCGTGCCCACAGGAGTGAGTGAGCCGGAGGAGCGCATTCCCTTCAACACCTCCGGCTGGAAGACCAACTTCGAGAAGCACAGCATCGACTACTCGGAGATCTTTAGCGGCGGCCCCCCCAAGGATGGCATCCCCGCCATAGACGCCCCCGCCTTCGAGACGACCTCCCAGGCCGATGAGTGGCTTGACGCCCGGGAGCCACTGCTGGCACTGGAGATTGGCGGTGAAGCGCGGGCCTATCCCCTGCAGATACTGATCTGGCACGAGATCGTCAACGACGTCGTTGCCGGGAAGCCCGTCGTCGTCACCTACTGCCCACTGTGCAACACGGCCCTCGTGTTCGACGCCACCCGCCCCGATGGCCAAGTGCTAGACTTTGGCACCACGGGCAACCTTCGCTTCAGTGACCTCGTCATGTATGATCGCCAGACCGAGTCTTGGTGGCAGCAGATAACTGGCGAAGCCATCATTGGCGACCTGACCGGCGAGCGCCTGGAGTTCATCCCCTCCCCCATCGTCTCGTGGGGGGAATTCAAGGCGGCCTATGGCGACGGACAGGTCCTCAGCAGGAAGACCGGGTTCAACCGCCCCTACGGGACCAACCCCTACATCGGCTATGACAGCGGCTTTCCGTTCCTGTTTCGCGGTCCCCTTGACCCCCGCCTCGCCGCATCCGAGCGCGTCGCGACGGTGTTCCTGGGCGGCGCCGCTGTAGCCTTCCCCTTCTCTGTGCTGGAGAAGGAGCCTGTGGTGTACTACACCCTGGGTGATCAGAACATGGTGGTGTTCTACAAGAAGGGGACCGCGTCCGCCCTCGATGAAGAGCTCATCGCGAATTCCGCCGACGTGGGCGCCACCAACGTGTTTCACCCATCGGTCGAGGACCAGGCTCTTACATTTCGCCCACAGAACGAGAACTTTGTCGACGAGCAGACCGGCAGCACGTGGAATCTTCTGGGCCAGGCCATCGCCGGCCCTCTCAAGGGCAGCGCCCTGGAACCCATTGTGAGTGCCAACCACTTCTGGTTCGCCTGGGCGGTCTTCAAGCCGGACACAGTGGTGTACCGGGGCGAGTCGGAGGGCTAGCCAGCCAGCTCTGCGAGGGCCTTCTTGTTCGCACCCACGATGACCCGGTCTCCCGCAACCGTGATGGGCCGACGGATCAGCCTGGGCTCCTTGAGCATGAGCTGAAGCAACTCGTCTTCGCCAAAGCTGTCGGGTGCTCGCCCCAAGGCCTTGAAGGAAGGGCTCTTCCACGCGAAGAACTCAGAGGGTGAGCGGCCACCCAAGAGGTCACGCAACTCTTCCTCTGAGAAGGGGTCTCGAAAGAAGTCGCGCTCCTCAAGCTCGATGCCCATCTGTGAGAGCGACGCCCTCACGTTACGACACGTAGATCAGCGCGTCCACCAGTAGAAGGCTGCTCTGTTCATTCTTCCTCCGGGAGCACTTGGTCACGCGGCAAGAGGCGCGCGCGTTAGCATGTGCGACGCCAGCGCCAACCGATGGCGGGGCTCGAGGGCTGAGAGGGTAAAGCGCTGGGCCGGCAAGAGCTCCTCAGGTGTCCTCCAGCTTGCGGCCCATGTCCCGCAGGAAGCGCTGCACCTCCGGGGCGAGGTCAGACGCGGACTCCTGGGCCCTCGTGTCCGCACGGCTGTCGTAATACGCTTCCAGCTGCCCAATGAGCGCCTTCACTCCAGAGTGCTGCTCCACCTCGGCGCTGACCTGAGCGTACTGGCGCTTCCCCCGCTCGTGGTCTGCCAGCCTATTGGGCAGCCCGTACAGAGCGCACAGGATCTCCAGCAGTCGAGCCGATCCCGCGAAGTCCTCCTCAAGCTCGAGGTACTGCGGCAGGTGCACCATCAGAGACAGGCTTTCGATCCCTAGCTTCGTGAGGGAGTCTGAAACCATGTTCATAATGCTGGTCGGACCCTGGTACGCTCCGCCGCGCGACGGGTTGACCCACGGTACGTCCTTCATGGGCTCCCCGTTGAGGGTGCCCGTCACCAGTAGAGGCCGCGTATGGGGCACCGCGTCGTACATCCCGCCGATTCGCCCGTACCGCTTCACGCCAAAGGTCTTGAGTAGCTCCACCACCGAGTTCACGTACTCCTCCGCCATTGTGTGGGGCTCCAGCACGTGAAGGAAGAGGAGGTCTGGCCCCTCCTCGCGCTTGGCATAGCGAAGGTTGGTGTTGGGGATCCGCAGGTTTCGCTGCCCGTTGACGATCCGCGTCGTGGGGCGGTAGCGGGTGAAGTCGAAGAACGCCCCCGGAGCCGCCAGCTTGCCAATCTCCTGGGCACTGAAGTGCCGCTCCAACCTGCGCAGGGTCAGCGTACCCACGTTGCCCGCGTCGATCCACGGCCGCAGCATCGCAATAACGTGCGGGTCCCGCAACTCCGGTACTGGCTCTTGAACTTCAAAGGCGCCAATTCTCATGGGCCAATGTTGCCAGAAGAAGAGGCGTTTGGCAACCGCGCTAGCCCAATTCCTGCAGTCTTTCTTGAGATTCTCTCAAGCGTCCTTGGGTCGGGAGGGCCCGAGAATCGCGGGGCGGTTGAGCGGTCGTTGACAGCGGCCCCCTAGGGCGATAAGGTGGCTGCGCCGGCTGAATGCGGTCGGCGCGAGCCACTCAGGAGGTGGGCATGGCCACCACAAAGCGGAGATTGGGCCGGGGCGTAGCCCTCGTGGGCGCGGGCATGTCCAAGTTCGGCGCCTTCAAAGACCGTGACAGCCGAGACCTCTTTGTCGAAGCCTTCCAGGCCATGGGAACCTCCATCCCGCGGGGCTTCGACCCCGAGGACATCGAGGCCATCTACGTCGGCAATGCTGTCAGCGACCTCTTCGAAGGTCAGAGCCACATCGCCCCCATCATGGCCGATTGGGTTGGGCTCACACCCAGGCCGGCCACCCACATCGAGAACGCCTGCGCCAGCGGTGGCGTCGGCCTCCGGCACGGGCTCATGGCCATCGCTTCGGGCTTACATGACGTCGTCCTCGTGGGCGGCGTCGAGAAGATGACGAACCTCCCAATTGAGCGCGTCACCGATGCCTTGGCAACGGCCAGCGACGTCCTCTACGAAGCACCGGCAGGTTTTACGTTCCCGGGACTGTACGCCGCCATAGCAACTGCCTACATGGACCAGTATGGCGCTCAGCCGGAGCATTTCATGACGGTGACCGTCCAGAACCACGAGAACGGGGCGCTGAACCCCAAGGCCCAGTTCAACAGCACCATCAAGCAGCTAATGGAGAGCCGCGCTGCCCGCGCCCGGGAGCGCGGGCAGCCTGTTCCCGACTGGCAGGACGAGTGGGACTTCCTGAGAGACCTCCAGGCCAACCCCACCGTTGCTTGGCCCATGCGCCTCTTCGACTGCTCGCCCGTCACCGATGGCGCAGCCTGTGTGTTGCTGGTTGCCGAAGAGTTGGCCAGCGCCTATTCCGATGCGCCGGTGCACGTCATCGGTTCCGGCCAGGCCAGCGCCCCACCCCTGCATAGCATGGGCTCCCTGACCTCTATCACCTCTGCGAGGAAGGCCTCACAAGACGCGTACGACATGGCTGGCGTGATGGCCAACGACGTCCAGCTCGCCGAGGTCCACGACTGCTTCACCATCGCAGAGCTCGTCGCCATCGAAGACTTGGGCTTCTTCGAGCCAGGCGAGGGCTACAAGGCAGTCGCCGAGGGTGTGACGGCCAGAGATGGCTCCAAGCCGATCAATACGTCGGGAGGCCTCAAGGCCAAGGGTCACCCTGTGGGCGCATCGGGGATAGGCCAGGTCGTAGAGGTCTGGCAGCAGATGACGGGCCAGGCGGGACCACGTCAGGTCCCGGACAAGGACGTCCAGCTTGCACTGACCCACAACGTCGGCGCCAGCGGCGGCACTTGCGCCGTCCATGTTTTCGAGCGGAGATAAGCTGTGGCGGATCGGGAGTTCACCAGCGCGTCTTTCAACAAGTACCTGAAGGAGAAGAGGCTGATGGCCGCCCAGTGCCAGGGTTGTGGCCGCGTCAACCTCCCGCCGCGGCCCATGTGCGGCTGGTGCCATGGCTTTCAGATGGACTGGGCGGAGCTCAGCGGAATCGGCGCGCTGGCCGCCTTCACCGCGATATCCATCGGTCCTTCGGCCATGGTTGAGTCGGGCTACGGCCGCGACAACCCATACGTCTCAGGCATCGTGACGTTGGAAGAAGGTCCCAGCATTAGCGCGCGCATTCTGGGCGTGGACGCCAAGGCCCCCGAGACCATTAGGATTGGCACGCCCGTCCACGTTGAGTTTCTGGACCAAGGAGAGGGCGAAGCTGCCCGTGCAGTCCTGGCCTTTCGGGCCAAAGGGGCATAGCGGGGCCTGACTGCACCGGGGGCGTCGGCCCGCTGCCACTCCTGTGGGGGAAGAAAAGCGCTCGGTGCCGCGAGGCTAGAGCGTCACGGAGCCCTGCAGTCCCAGCAACCCCTTGATGTACTCCATCTCGCCCAGGTGGCGGCTGTCGTGGCCGTAGATATGCGTGACGACAACCTGCCCGATGGTCATCCCCGCCGTCCGCTCCACCTGGCTCACCGGTTGCTGCAGATCCGTGGGCGCCAGGCCCTCAACGAAGGACGTCACCTCGCTCCAGACGCGGCGGGCATATGCCAGGACCTCATCCTTGCCGGGGAATCGGAGATCGCCGGCCTCTTCATCGGAGAGGAGCATTCCCGTGCTCTGCTGGTCCAGACCCCAGCGCCGGAACCATTCCTCTTCCTGCCAGACTTCTGTGCGCCCCTGAATGTGCTGACGCAGGTAGTTATCGTCGCAGCGGGGAATGTGCCAGAGGGTGAAGCCCAGAGAGTGCGCCCCCCGCGCCGGCGACCAAGCAAGCTGTTCGTTGGTGAGGTCGCCCACCAGGCTCTCAGCCCGTTCGTGGAGCTGGCGCAGCCCCCAGACGAGCAACGGCGCACCAGGGCCCGGGGCGCCGCCTACCATTGGCGGGCCACCGCGCCGGTGCGCAGGGGGCGCGAAAAGCCCTGTGCAAAGGGAACCAATCTGTTCGCCTCATCCGGTGCCATCGTCGTGCCTTCTACAGCCCCACTATAGGAGCGCGACACTGGCTGATGATCTCTGAAATGTTGGCGTCCGGCGATGCGCCCTGAAGGCTGCGCGCCAGGGCCTGGACGTCCATGGCGGGGTTCGTGGCCACGGTGCTGGTGGCGATCCATACGGGTTCGACCGCGGGCAGCGTCTCTACCCCGCGCCATTGGGGCAGAATCTCCTCCTGCCACGCCCACTTGTCGATCCGGATAGGCACGTCGTCGTTGCGGCGCACCGGGCCGAAGATGTCGTTCTCCAGTCCGGCCGTCTCCAGGGCCTGCCGCCGGCCTGGATCGGGCAGCGCGTGCCTCGGTACGGTGCCCAGGAACGTGGCCTGTAGGTGCAGCAGCAAACGAACGTCTCCCCCCCGCCGCAAGTCCTCGATCATTGCCACTTCATTGGGAGTGAGGGGGACGCGAACCGCCGTAGGCCGCTGGGAGTCCGTTGTGAACTCCGCTAGCGCCACGCCGATGAGTTGCCTGCCATCTTCGGGGAGCGACCACAGCTCGGCATAGAGGTAGGAGATGTCCCAAGTCAGTCTGCCCCCACCCGCAGTGAGCGGACCGCCCTCCAGCGGAATGGAGATACCACTGGTGTGGGGCAGAAGCGCCCCGGCCTGGTCTTCACGCACGTCCAGTCGATACTCGGCGCCGGGCTGAGGGTGAAAACGTGCTATCGGCATCTACTGCGACTCCCTTTCACGGGACATCTACTGTGGAGTCCCATCGTATGATTCGTCCTGCCCGGTGCTGCGTACCGGATCAGGGACTGCCTCGCGTACAGCCGCAGGTGGCTCATGCCCGGGGCAGCCCCCGATATATTGCGGGCGGTTACATCTTGAACTCGGCGGGCTGGACGTACTCCCACGGCTCGCCTGCCCGGTACTTGCCCGCGATCTCCAGCACCTTCACCGCGAACTGGAAGGCGTAGGGGATGCCCGGCCCGCCTGGTACGAAGCCCCCGCCGATGGTCCCAACGGTCACCGCCTCAAAGATCTCTTCGTCGGTCGCCCCGGCCTCGATGGCGGGAACGACGTGGATAAGGCAGGCCGGCGAGCGATACGCCACGCCAATGGCCGTGAACATGAGCTCCTTCACCTTCCGGGAAAGAGCCCCGTCTGCCCAAATGCTCGCATAGAAGTCCGCGAACGTCTCACCGGAGGCTGGCGCCACCGTGTTGATGATCTGGAACATCCGTGGAGTGAAGAGCATCTTCTGCTTCATGTAGTCGTTCGCTTGCTGGGCACGCGCCTGGTCAACCATAGTGTTCCCTCCTTGATCAAGTCGTTTGTGTTGGCTTGGATGGCCATACACACGGGGCTGCCTCCCAGGACAATCTGGCGCCCCAGGTACCCGGCCCGCCAAGCAAAAAGCCCCTCTCGTTGGTAGGGAGAGGGGCTGGCGACGCGGAAGTCCCTTGCCCCTAGGTGGGGCAGCTACACAGGCAGGTCGCGGGAAGCTTTTGTGTGGCCATCTGGGGTCAAGATAGCAACAATGGCCGACTGTGTCAAGGACGGGAGGCCGCGCGATTCCGTCCGTGCGGGAAAACAGGCCTTCCCTGAGGCCAGTCAGCCCCGAAGCAGATTCCTATGCCGCCGTTCGCGCTGCCCAACCCCGCCGCTCAGCAAGCCGGTGCGGCGCCGAGCCCTCGCGCTAGCGGGTCAACTGTCGAGGAGCTTGACCCCTTCCTCCAAATTGATCTGAGGGCTCCAGCCCATCTCCCGTCGAATCTTCGCAGTGTCCGCCTGGGTTGCCCTGGCCTCATTGGGGCGCTCCGGAAGGTACACGACGTCCGAAGAGAACATCCGCGCCGCGCTGTTGATTGTCGTGCTTGTACCGGAACCCACGTTGTACGCGCTGAGCCGGCGATCAGAGAGCGCCGCCATCAGGTTGGCTCGGGCCACATCATAGACGTGAACGAAGTCGCGTGACTGCTCGCCGTCCCCCGTCACCGTGAGGGGTGTTCCGGCCTGTTTCTGCCTGTTGAATATCCCCACCACCGACGTATAGGCGTTGTACGGATTCTTCTCGTTGAACGATCGGGGCCCATAGACGTTGAAGTATCGCAGCGCAATGCAGGGGATATCGAACCGTCCGCCCAGGACGGAGCAATACTGCTCCGCCGCGTACTTCTGAAGCGCGTACGGATTGAGCAGCTCCGGCGCCGTATCTTCAGGCGTTGGGAGCCTCCTCGTGTTGCCATAGAGCGCAGATGTGCTGGAGAACACGAACTTTCGTATGCGCGTGCCGATGACGGCTTGCAGACACCTGATGGTGCCGACGACATTCACCTCTTCATGCTCGACGGGCTGGTGGAAAGACGGCTGAATGCGAGGTAGCGCCGCCGCATGGAAGAACAGGTCAACATCCCGCGCGTGACGCGTCAATGAGTCCGGATCTCTGATATCAACAGTCGCCAACTCCGCCTTGGGGTTCAGCGCCGCTTCTGAACCGGTTGACAGGTCGTCCACGACAAGGACGTCCATGCCCTCGCTTACAAGCAGGTCCACAATGTGCGAACCGATGAACCCTGCTCCACCTGTGACAAGGCACTTCACGGGATCTCCTCATTCTTCGCCGGGGCCGCGATGGCTCTTGTCACGGGGCGTAGGCTCGGTCGGCAGAGACGCTGCAACACCGGGCTGGCGCTCGCAGCGCGGCGTCGGGGAGTGGACGTTTGCCCTTACTGGCGCCACGAAACGTTTGCTGAACGCGTGTAGACAAAGTCGAACGCTGGGGGCTTGCACACGCGCAGAGGCCCCCTATTGTCCCGCCCTAAATAGCTGCCTCCCGAACTGCTCCCACAAGGCCGTCGCGCCAGCGACCCTAGATGCCGTAGAAGTGGGCAGGATTGTCCGAAAGGATCTTGTCCATTATCGCCGGCGAAACGTCCTCTCGACCGCGGAGCAGTTTGATGAGCTCCGGCTCCACTGACTGATCCCCGTGCCCATAGTCTGAACCAGTGATCATGTTGTCTTCGCCAATGTGGTCAAGAATGTAGGGTATGTCCTCATCCGCTTCGCATGCTACGAAGAGACGGTTGCTGCGGAAATAGTCCGGTCCAAAAGCCGCCCGCCCCGTCTTGAAGCGCCGGTTGAGAAAGTGCGCCAGATAGGGGACCCAGGACGAGTTTGCTTCAATGAATCCCCAGCGCAGGTCCGGGAACCGCTCCGGTATCTTGTTGGCCGCCAAGTCGTAGAAAGCCATAACGGGCAGTAGCCGCACGTCGGGAAACACGAAGCTCAACCTGCTGTCGAAGAACTCCGTGAGTGTTGGAGACCCTGGGCCCGTGTGGATGCAGATGGGAAGGTCCAGGCGCTGCGCTTCCTCATAGATGGGGAAGAAGTAAGGCTCCGCCAGCGATCGGTCCTTCTCCACACCCCGGAACAGAACACCAACGGCGCCATGCTCCTTGCCGTAGTTCATCTCCTCTATGGAGGCCTCCAGATTGCGTAGAGCAGGCACTACCACCCAGCGCATGCGGCCCTCGGACCGAGAGCACGTGTCCGCCATGAACCGGTTGTAGGCCCGGGCAAGGGCGACCTCCAGGCCGACGTCATGCGTGAGGAAGCCGATGAACAGCGTTGGATAGATGACCTGCACATCGACACCCATCTTGGTGGCGTCCAAGAGCCGCGCGTTGATGTCCGTCATTGCGCGCTTGTGCCAACCCGATGAATTCGCAATCTCCGGGTCGATGGGCGGCGTGCCCAGCGCCTGGCCACCCTTTCCCTGTGGGTGCGGCACCAGCTTGCTATCGATGATCCAGAAGTTGCGCATAATCCCATTGTTGGGATCTGCCCACGGAACAAGACTTGGCTTCCGATGGGCCAACTCCTCGTCGAAGAACTCCCAGATAGGCTCTGACTCAATTATGTGCGTGTCGGCGTCGATTATCCTGGCCATCTTGTCCTCCTAGTGCAGTGGTTCAGCGACTCCGGATTCGTCCAGTCTGAGGCCCTGAGAATAGCCCGAATTGGAAGGCGGCACAATAGGCGGGCGCCACGTTGTGCCGCGGGCGTTGCCGGCGTCTACGCAGGTTGGCCGCCCTTGGCGTCAGCGCCTCCGACTGCCATCGTGCTCACTTCGCCCGTCCCCCGGCGCCCCGCATACGGGGGTCCAGAAGGTCCCGCAGGGCATCGCCGAGAACGTTCCAACCAAAGACCGCGGCGCTGAGGAATACCCCCGGCCAGATGGCCAGCCACGGCGCCTGCACCATATAGATGCGGGACTCTGTGCTCAGCATCCGGCCCCAGGACGGGAACGGAGGTGGCACACCGTACCCCAGGAAGCTCAGGGCCGCCTCGATGAGGATGACGGCGCCCAGTCGAAGCGATGCCAGAATGATGATGGGCACCAGCACGTTGGGCATGATATGGAAGAGCAGTATGCGCAAGCTGCTGCACCCAACGGCGCGGGCGCCTTCCACGTACACGTTCTCCTTGATGGAAAGCACGGAACCCCGCAGGACGCGACTTTCCCGGATGGCGACCAGCCCCAGTACCAGGATCACGTTGAGACGCCCCGGGCCAAGGATGGACATCATGAAGAGGAGCAACAGCAACGGAGGGAAGCTCATCCACGCGTCGACGAAACGCTGGACCAGCGTGTCGAACTTGCCGCCGAAATACCCGCTCGTGATGCCGGTGACGCTGGAGAAAAGCGTTCCCAACGCCACCGATCCCATTGCGATGACGATGGAGAGCCTCGCTCCGTGGATGAGGCGACTGAGAAGGTCGCGCCCCAGGTAATCCGTGCCGAGGGGGTAGCTCAGGCTTGAGTTCACAAAGCTGTCGTCGTAGTGGGGCTCATCGTAGGGATATGGAGCCAGCACTCCGGCGAAAACAGCCATGAACAGCATCAACAGGACGATCAAGGCCCCCGCGAACCCCAGCGGCTTCTCTCTCACGAGCCTCGTCGCGAGGACCAGCAGGATGTGGCGAGGCTTTCGCGCCAGTCCTCCTGGTGCTGCGGACAATGCCTCAGGCTGGGCCATACATCACCTAGGTGTACCGGATTCGCGGGTCCAGGTAGCTGTAGAAAACGTCCACCGTCAGGTTGATCAGAATCGTACCGACGGCGAACAGAAGCACTATGGACTGGGCTGGCACATAGTCCCGCTGCTGCAGGCTCTGGAGCAGGTACTGCCCCATGCCCGGTAGGCTAAAGATGGACTCGATGATCGCGGTCCCAGCCAGAAGGGGCGGTATCTCCAGACCAATGAGGGATACAACGGGGATCAGGGCATTCTTCACCGCATGGCGATAGAAGACTATGCGCTCCGGCAATCCCTTCGCCCACGCCGTGCGGATGTAGTCCTGGCGCAAGACCTCCAACATCATGGCCCGAAGCATCCTGACGTTCCGCCCCACCAGCTGGCTGCCCATTATCAGGCCGGGCAGGATCATGACACTCAGGTTCGCCAGAGGTTCTTCGCCGAAGGGTACATACCTCAGGGGGGGCGCCCAGCCCAGCCACACAGAGGGAAGGGTCAGGACAAGGGTGGCTATCCAAAGACCCGGAATGGCCACAGCCCCAATCGCCAGCGTCCGTAGAATATAGTCGGTGAACGTGTCCTGCCGGACCGCCGTGATCACCCCGACCGGGATCGAGATAAGCAGGCTGCTGACCAGGGCGATTATGGTGAGCTGCACCGTAACCGGGTACCGCCAAGAGAGCTCTTGGACCACGGTGCGCTTGGTCCAGAGGGAGTCCCCCAGGTCCCCAGTGAACACTCCCGATATCCACTCCCAATACTGGACGTGGACCGGCTTGTTCAGGCCCAACTGCTCCTGGAGCAGGTCCCGGGCCTCGGCGTAGGGGAAGTCCTCCACCATCAGGTCCAAGATGTCGCCGGGTATCAATCTCAGCAGCGAAAAGGTGAGAAGGCTTACGATGAGAAAGGTGGGGACAACCAGAACCAATCGACGCAGAATGTACGTGCGCATGCGCCACCGTACCCAACCAAGCGAATATGCCGCATCCTATTGCGTGAGGCGGTCCTTGCGTCGGGCCGCCGCACGCAATGGCGTCCTGCCGATCAGGCTACTCTGCCAACCAGACCTGTTCAAACAGGGTGGTGTAGATCTTGTTGCTCGCGCGCCATCCCAGGTTCTTCACCTTTGGGTCAGCGATGATGTTGTTCGTCCAGGATGGGCTCATTATTCGATAGTTGACCTCGGCCAGGTAGATCTGCAGCTCCTGCGCAAGCTGCGTATGCTTCTTCGGATCAACCGTGGCCCAGAGCTCCTGAATCATCGCGTCCAGCTTGGCGTCGTTGGCCTCGTGGATGTGCAGGCGCCGCGCACTGGGATCTTCACTCCACAGACCTTGGGCCAGGAGGTCAACGGAGTAGGAGTTGTTCCATCCGAACATCACGTCTTGATAGTTGCCCGAGTTCCGAAGTTTGGCGTAGGAGGCGTACTCCTTCAGGTCGTACTCCGTGTTGATGCCAACGTCGCGCATCATGGTCAGGAAGGACTCCGCGACCTCCGGCCAGGGCGATGTGTACCGCTGCGTCCAGAGCACGTTGGCCGTGAATCCATCACCGTACCCCGCCTCCGCCAAGAGCTGCCGCGCCTCCTCCGGCCGGTACTCCATGTACTTGCGTACTTCCGACGGGAACGCGTCCAGCTTCAGCGCCTCGGGGTCGGACGGGTGCGCCTGATACACCGCCGCGCCCTGGCCCCGCAGCGCTGTCTTGACAATGACGTCCCGGTTGATCGCCATGGACATGGCCTGACGCACACGCACGTCGTTGTAGGGAGGCTTCCCCAGGTTGAACACAGCCGCCATCTGGAAGCGGCTCAGGCATGACCTGATGGACATCTCTGGGTTTGTCTGCTTGATGCTCTCCACCACCGTCGGCCCTGCCGCTGGGTATATGTCCAACTGGCCGGACCTCAGAGCGGCCTCTCGCGCGGCCGTGTCGGGCATGATCAGCGCTTCGATGCCGTCCAGGTAGGGCATGGGGCTCTTGAAGTAGTCGGGATTCCTCTCGAATGAGAGCTTGGTCCCCGCCTGGTGTTCCGTGAAGTAGAAGGGGCCAGTGCCCACCCACGACTTCTCCGGGTCTTCCCACCAGCTGCCATCCGGGCCCGCAAGCTCCGGGGCCACGATCCACTGCCCGCCTCCCGTGTGGACCGCGTCCATGAAGCCGAAGGGCTTGAGCAGGTAGAAGCGGACGGTGTACTTGTCGACCGCCTCTGCTCGGTCGTAGATCTTCTGTCCCAGGAAGGACTGGCCGGCGACGCCCTTCTTGTAGCGCTCATCGAAGCTGAATACGACATCCTCGGCCACGAGCTCCCGGCCGTTGAGGGGTGGCTTGTTTTGCCACATCACGCCGGGCCGCAGCTTCAATTCAATCGTCGTGTTGTCCAGGTACTCCCAACTCTCCGCAAGCTCGTTCTCCCAGACGATCTCGCAGCCCCCATCGAGGTTGGCTCCGGGAACAATGAGGGGGTTGAAGGACATCTCCGCCGTCTTTCTCAGGGGGTCCCATCCTCTGGTCTTGCCGTACACGTCCCAGCCAGGGGGGTCGCTCCTGATCACGTAGGTAGCCGTCCCGCCGGGCTTCGGCTCGTCCATGGCGGGGGCAGCCGGGGCGGGCTCCACGTTCGTGGATGTAGACGGCTGAGCAGCGGTCGCCGGCGCGGCGCCGGAGTCCACGGGCGCCGATGCCGCCGTCCCCTCTCCGCCGCCGGCACAAGCGATCAGGGCCAGCAGTCCGACAGCAGCGAATACCACTAAGAGGTGACTCTTGACCTTTGCCATGCTCTCCTCCTCCAGTCACTCTGTTCGTTGTGCGGGAAGGCGTATGGGTTGCCGCTCCAATTTCTCCTTCTCGCTATCTGTGCCCCTTGGTAGCACACAAGCCTGGGTGTGTCAAGGAGCGGAGCGCTTTCCGGCGCTTATCCACGACGAATGCCTCAATTTGCATTGAGTATCGTACACGACCCCGCGCAACCGCCCGGACGCATGCGCCCCTGTGGATGTGCGCAAGCGGCGCTTGAAGCTCAATGCCGGGCCTGTGCCGGGCAGGATTCGGTGACCCACGGCACGCTAAGGGTCTCTCTTGCGCCAAGGCCCCCCCCCGGCCTGTCCGGGCAGGATCGGCGGACACAAAGAGGCGGCCACCAGAGGAGGCTGGTGGCCGCCTACGCGCACACCGGCGGGCCGGGCATACAATGCTAACCCTCGGCCGGCGATGCTCCTACGTGCTGGTCCATCTCTACTTGTCCAGCCAGACCGTGGCAAAGTCCATATAGGCCATGATCTCTTCCGGGCCCATGATCCGGCCCTTGGT
Organism: Dehalococcoidia bacterium; assembly: GCA_965247615.1. Taxonomy (GTDB): domain Bacteria; phylum Chloroflexota; class Dehalococcoidia; order Lucifugimonadales; family UBA1127. Next base: position 1,012,946 of record OZ252022.1, read on the forward strand.
CCAGGTCCGGTAGGGGATGGTGGTCAGTCCCGCTGAGAGCGAGGCGCTGTACACCTGCTCCAGCAGCCAGTACTTCTCGAACTCCTTCCATACCGCGATGCGCTGGTCCAGGGTGATCGCGCTCTTGAGCCGGCTGAAGTACTCGTCCACCTTCACGTCTTCGTGCTTGACGAAGGCGCCAGGGCTCACGCTAAACCGAGACATGGCCGCCTCGTTGGCCTCCGGGATGTAGCTCACAACGCCGGCGGCGCTCTGGATCGCCGCGTAGTTCAGCGACTGGCCCGCTTCTTTCCATGTCGCCACGTCCATCAAGTCCAACTTGAGCTCGATGCCCAACTCGGCAAGCTGGGCGTTGAGGAAGACGCAGCGGGCCCGCCAGGTGGTCGTCGTCAGGCAGTTGTAGTTCATGGTGAAGCCGCCGCCCGCGTAACCGGCTTCCGCCAACAGCCGCTTGGCCTCCTCCCGGTCCTGGGCCTTTGTCGCGGGGTCGTATCCAGGCCACTCATTAACGTCCGTATTGGAGAAGGGATTGGAGGGGTTGAGCAGTCCGCCGAGGACGCCAAAGCCGCCTACGGCGGTGATGGCCTGCTGGCGGTCGAGCCACAGAGACATCGCCCTGCGGACCCGGACGTCCTGCCAGGGGCCCTCCTTCAGGACGTTGAAGGCCAAGCCGCTGCCGGCGGATGGTCCGGCGGAGGACACCTGTACCGCGTAGAACTGGTCGCCCAGATCATTCTTGTAGGCATCGTACCGTTCCCTGGACAGGGTGTAGCCACCGCCCGGCGAGCCGCCGTCCAGGCGTCCCACGCGGATGGCGGCGTCCATGGCCTCGGGGTTCGACATGATGGCAAAGTCCATGCCGTCAAGGTAGGGGAGCTGGCGCCCCTGGGCGTCCTTCTCCCAGTAGGCGTCGTTCTTGCGCACTCGTGCGATGACCCCTCTTTCGTACTCGCCTTCCAGCATGTAGGGGCCGGTCCCCATCAGGTTCACGTCCAGGGGCGCCACATCCGTTATGCCCCCGTCCAGCTTCGGCTGGACCAAGTGACGGGGGTGGGCGAAGGTGAAGTAGGGTGTCTTCAGGATCTCCGCGAAGAGGGGGTTGCGCTCCTCCAGGGTGATGCGGAGCCGGTTGTTGCCCAGGATCTCGGCGCTCTGGAACTTCCCCATCTTGGTGGCGTACCAGGCCGGCCGGCGGACCTTGTCGCCGCTCTTGTAGCCCGTGAAGGCCAGGTCGAACCAAAACTTGGCGTCCTCCACGGTGAAGGCAGTCCCGTCGTGCCACGTGACACCGTCGCGGATGGTAAACGTCCACTGCGTGAAGTCGGCGTTGTGCTCCCACTCGGACGCCAGAGCCGGGCACACTGCGTAGACGTTTTCCAGACACGGGCGCACCAGGTTGCCGCTGCCCCAGACGGGAGACCCAACCTGGTGCAGGTCGTACCAGATGGTCGTCATCATCATGTCGAAGGCCGCGGGCGGGTCCCTGCGGACGCCGAAGGTCGCGATCTGTCCGGGCTTGGGCGTCTCGTCGCCGGCGACGATGAACGAGTTGGCCCCTATTTGGTTGGCGACGGTGAGTATGTGGCCCGGCTCCGTGGGCGTCAGGGCCGTCGGCCCGGGGATGGCGACGTCGCTCATTGATGACTTCATGGCGCTATCGGAAGAGTCGGTCTTCGTCTGCTCCATGGAGGTGGAGGCCGCCGGTTGGGCGGCCGTCGCCGGCTCCTGAGCTGCCGGCGCGGTGGTCTCTCCACCCCCGGCGCAAGCGATAACCACCAGGGCAAGGACACCAATGGTCGCAATCACTACGTGTCTCACAGCGGTTTCCTCCCAATCGGCAGTCTTGTAACACCCATCGGGCCCTCACCCCAGGTCAGTGCCCGGGGCCGTCTGCGTCCTAGAGGGCATAGAGAGCCCTGGCGTTGTCGCCCATGATCTTGTCCGCTGAACCCGCCGGAATCTTGCCATCCTCTCGCAGGCGCCGTAGGGCCTCGATCTCGGAAGACGTGTCATGATGGCCATAGTCTGATCCGATGACGATGTTGTCCTCTCCGGCATACTCCAGCACGTAATCCAGGTCGTCCTCGGTCTGGCAGGCCACGTAGACCCGGTTCTCTTTGAGGACCTCCGCCGCAGTGAACCCTGCCCCGCGCTTGCGCACGCGCAGCCCCATGTCGTTGAGCGCATAGGGGACCCACTGGGAGCTCACTTCCACAAAGGCCCAGCGCAGGTCGGGGAACCTCTCCGGTACACGCTCCATCAGCAGGCTATGGAAGGCGCCGATGGCGGGGAGCTTGAACTGGGCGATGCCGCGGTCATTCAAGAAGAGGTCGTATGTGCCAAAGTGGCCGGCCGCAGCGTGGACGCAGATGGGCATGTCCAGCCTGCTGGCTTCCTCGTACAGCGGAAAGAGGTACGGGTCCGGCAGGCGCAGGTTCCCTTCGACGCCGCGCATGAAGACCCCGCAGGCCCCGTGCTCCTTCCCGAAGTTGATCTCCTCTATCGCCTTGTCCATGTTGAGCACCGGAGGAATGACCGTCCAGCGGAGCCGCTCCGGCGCCGCCGCCCAGATGTCCGCCAGCCAACGGTTGTAGCTCCAGCTGAGGGCGTACTCCTGCTGCGGGCGGATGGTCAGGGGCCGCAGGAACATGGTGGGATAGAGAACGTGAACGTCCACGCCAAGCTCGTCCATGTGCGCCAGCCGGCGGCGAACGTCGCTCATCTCCCGGGTGCCCTGCGTTGTGCCCGTGGCGTTGTCGACGTCTGTCTCCCGGCCGCCGCTGATGTTCTTCAGGAACGCGCGGCCCTCCATGAACCAGTACTCCAGTTGCCCCTCGGACTCCGGGTCGACGAGGATCTTGGGTCGAAGCGATCGCATGTCTCCGTCCAGGTACTCAAACGTGCGTCTGGCCTCGACTACATGCGTGTCGGCGTCGATGACAGTCATCCCCCGGCTCCTTACCTCTCTAAATGGGCGCGGCGTGGCCAATGTCTCCTGCTTCTCAAAAGACGCACGGACATCCCGATGCGCAAATCGCCACACGGAGTGACTGGAAGCATAGGAGCGGGATTCCCGCCTGTCAAGTAGACCCCCGGTCTCACTGTGAAGCACCGGCACCGGCGCAGTCGAGCGCCAGGGACCACACGCCCCGGGCGATGGTTCGGCGTTTCCCCTTGGCGAATGACAGACCGAAATCCTGGATTATTGCGACGAAAGCCAGTATCGAAGAGCCATTCGATACTCGTCTTCCGTACAAAGGACGCTCTCCAGCGTCCACGCTCCTTGACACGTGGTGGCCGCGGTGCTATACAAACCGCAGCCCGCTGGGTACTTATGCCGTTGAGCCTAACGCAACGTGAAGGGGAGGCCGATGCAATGGCGGTAATCGATGCCGATGCCCACGTGATTGAAACTGAGCGCACGTGGGACTATCTGGACGCGTCACAGAAGAGCTTCCGGCCTCTTCTCCTCAGGGGGACCGCGGCATCAGGGGCAGAGCGGCAGTTCTGGTACATTGACGGCAAGCTCAAGCGCTCCTCCGAGGCCAGTGGACCAACCACACCCGGCCAGGTCCACAAGGAGAAGCTCTCTGGAAGAGACCGGACCACGGCCGCCTCCCGCCAGCTGGAAGACGTCGGCGCGCGCTTGGCTCACATGGACGAGCTCGGCATCGACATCCAGGTCCTCTATCCGACCATCTACCTCACGCCCATCGCCTCCAGCCCTGATGCGGAAGCCGCCCTGGCTTGGAGCTACAATCGATGGCTCGCCGACGCCTGGCGGCAGAGCGGCAATCGCCTGCGGTGGGTCATGGTGCCCGCCCTCCAGGACATGGATGCGACCCTGGAGCAGCTGAGGTTCGCCAAGGAGAACGGCGGGTGCGGAGTATTCATGCGCGGCATAGAGGGCCGCAGGCTGCTCTTCGACCCATACTTCTTTCCGCTCTACGAGGAAGCCCAACGCCTGGACATGCCCATCTGCATCCATGCAGGCGTGGGAAACAACGATTTCGCAGCCTTCTTCACGCCGGGCCCGTTCTCCGAGCCCTTCTCCGTGAACAAGCTCGGTGGCCTCAGCGCCTTCAACTCCCTCGTGTTCCATGAGATACCGGCCATGTTCCCCAAGCTACGGTTTGGGTTCCTAGAGTATCAGGCTCAGTGGGTCCCCTATCTCGTTCTCGACATGCAGCGGCGGCTGGAGAGGGAAGGAAAGTCCATACCGGCCAACCTGATCGAGGACAATCACATCTACGTGACCTGCGAGACCCACGACGACCTGCCGTACATCCTGGGCTACAGCGGTGAGGGCAGCATCATTCTGGGCACCGACTACGGCCACGCGGGCAACACCGCTGAGTTGGAAGCGCTCTCCGTCCTGAGGAACAGGATGGACCTCAGCGAGAGCGTCAAGGACAGGATTCTCGACGACAATCCGAGGGCATTCTACGGCCTCTGAGAGGAGGCCCACTGAACACATTTCGCACGCGCCTTGGAATTGGCAGGCCCGCTTATTGGGTCTGGAGGCCGCCCACCTTTCGACCCGAGCGCGAGAGGCCTGGGGGACGCATGGGCCGATGAGACTCGGTTGGTTTGCCGGATTGGCCTTGAAGGCGCACGCGGGGGGGCAAGAATAAAGGAGGAACCGCTTTGTTTAGCTTAAGTACACGCAGATGGTCGCATACCTTTCTTCTAGGCGGAGCGCTGCTGGCGCTCATGGTTGCTGTCGCGGCCTGCGCAGGGGGCGCGCCGTCGGTAGCCCAGGCGCCGGCGCAGCCCGCACCGGCGGCGCTGCCGGCCCCGGCAGCCCCAGCGGCCGATCCAGAGGCTGCCCGGGCACTGCCGGGCCAGACCATGCCCGCTCCCGTGGCGCCCGCGCAACCCGCGGTCCGCGCGCCGGGGGAACCCAAGTACGGCGGTATCGCCAAGTTCGCAATGCGCCGCGACGGCATCCGCGGCTTCGACCGCATGCAGACCGGCACCTACTACGACATCCACATGCCTGGCTCCGGCCTCTGGGGCAACGGCAATCTCGTCCGAATGTGCCGGGACAACATCTACGCAGCATGCCCAGCCCTGGCCGAAAGCTGGGAAACCAACGACGATTTCACCCAGTGGACCTTCAAGATCAGGGAAGACGTCCTCTGGCATGACGGCACGTCCTTCACCGTGGACGACGCCAAGTTCTGGCTCGACATGAACCTCGGCACTGCCGAGGCCGCCGGCAACAAGCGCCCTCCTTCCGTCTACAAGAGCCAATTCGGCGACGTGGTGAACACGGAGATCCTGGACGGGAATCGGGTCCGCATTACCCTCGGAGATGCCATCCCCTTCTATCCCAACTACTTCAACCGCCCAGAGAATGCCGTCGCTCATCCCAAGCGTCTGACGGAGCCGCGAATTGCAGCGGGCGAAGTGAAGGTCACCCCAGTGGAGCTGAACTTCATCGGCACCGGCCCCTTCAAGATCGAGGAGTACGAGAAGGGTATCGCGGTCCGGATTCGTAGGTTCGACGGGTACTGGGAAAAGGACGCAGCGGGGCAGCAGCTCCCCTACCTGGACGGCGTCGACTACGCCATCATCACCGACCCCTCCGCCATGGACGCGGCCTTTCTCGTGGGGCGGCTGGACGGCGGCGCCCTTGGCTCCGGCCATAGCCTGAGCCTGGACAGGAAGGGCGCCTACGACCGTCGCCTCGGCGATGAGGTCTACTACACCAACCCCGCAGGCACCTGCAAGGGCCCCACCTTCAACACCCTCAAGGACGGGCCGCTCAAGGACGTCCGCGTGCGCCAAGCCATCAACTTGTGGTACGACCGCGTGTCGTCCGTGGCCGCCCTGGTCGGCGGGCTGGGTGGTGTCTGCGCCATGTTCCAGCCGGACAATCCCTATACCACTCCAGACTTTATACAGTGGCCCGGGTGGAACCCGGCGACTCGTGCCGCCGACAAGGCCGAGGCCAAGCGTCTCTTGGCCGAGGCCGGATATGCCGTTGGCGCCAAGGTGAACGCCATCTGCTACACCAGCAGGTCCTATATGGCAGACTGCGAGTACACCCAGGACCAGCTTCGCAGCTTGGGCATCGAGATGGAGATCGTCCCCGCCGACTCCGCGCGATGGAGCGCGGAGCGCTACAGCCTAGACTATGACATCTCCCCCCGCGGCGGCTTCGGCTTTGTCCCCATTCCCGAAATGGCCGAGCGAAGTATGGGCGCCTACAGCGATTTCTTCACCGCTACCGGCAAGCACGAAGACCCCAAGGTCGCCCAGCTCTTCCAGAGCATCAAGAGCGCCGTCGACTTTACCGAGCGCGTCAGACTCTGGCGTGAGCTGGAGCGCTACTACGTGGCGGAACAGGTTTACACCCTCACTGCCTACTACAACGAGTCCGTCGTGCCCTATCGCTCCTACCTGAAGGGGATCATCAACTCCCCAGAGGTTCCAACCACCACCATAGACCCAGCCATCATCTGGCTGGACGAATAGCCACCGCGCACGGAGGCGGGCCCGGCGCACAGGCGGGCCCGCCTCCCAATCCCGAGAGGCGAGCATAGATGCAGCGCTATCTCCTCCGGCGGGTAGTTCTCTTCGTCCCGACCCTTCTCATAGGGTCGCTTCTCATCTTCGTCATCATGCGGGTCATCCCGGGCGACGTCGTGCTCCTCATTGTGGGGGGCGAAGAGGAAGTCCAGTCGCTCAGCCAGCATGACGTGGACCGCATCCGGGAAGAGCTTGGCCTCAGCGACCCCCTGCCGGTCCAGTACGCCAACTGGCTCTGGAGCATGGTCAACGGCGAGTTCGGCGGACGGTCCCTCATTGACAACGAGTCCATGGCGGAGTCCATCGCCCGCCGCGGTCCTGTGACCCTTCAGCTGGCTCTGATGACCATCCTCATAGCCTGGACCGTCTCCATCCCCCTGGGTGTTATTGCCGCCCTCTACCAGAACAGATGGCCAGACTATCTGGTCCGCAGCCTGAGCATAGCCGGGCATGCCATGCCCAATTTCTGGCTGGCCCTGGTCCTGATCATCGCCTTGGTCGTGGTCTTCTCCTGGACGCCGCCCATCTTCTACGCCCACCTCTGGGAGGACCCCTGGGACCATATGCAGAAGATCATCTGGCCCGCCCTGATCCTGGCCTGGGGTTTCAGCTCCAGCCTCATCCGCGTCACCCGCTCCAACATGCTGGAAAGCCTGCGCCAGGACTACGTCAGGACCGCCAGAAGCAAGGGACTCCCGGAGAAGATCGTCATCGCAAGACATACACTGAGAAACGCCCTGATGCCCGTGATAACCCTGGGCGGACTCGAGCTGGGCGCCCTCTTCAGCGGCAGTGTGATCCTGGAAAGCATCTTCGGCCTTCCCGGGCTGGGACAGGGCATCATCGGAGCGGCGTCCAACCGGGACTATCCGGTGATTCAGAGTCTGACGATGCTCTTGGTTGTGATGATGCTGTCCGTCAACCTGCTCGTGGACATCCTGTACTCCTTCGTCGACCCAAGGATTCGCTACTCTTAGTTTGAGCGCTCATGCGCAGGCGGTGAGAACGTGAGAGATGCGGCAGACGCCGCCGGAGCAGTCCCGGCCACACTGGCGCGCGCAAGCGGGAAACCGTGGACCTTCCACGTCATCCGGTTTGGGCGCAGGTACCCTCTGGGTGCGTTTGGCGCCATCATGCTGGTCTTCCTGAGCGTCGTGGCGGTGCTAGCTCCGCAGGTTGCCCCCTTCGACCCCGTCGTTCAGGACGTCCCCAACCGCCTCCGGCCGCCCAGCAGCGAGTACTGGCTCGGCACCGACGAGTTTGGCCGCGACGCCTTCAGCAGGCTCGTGTTTGGCGCCCGCATCTCTCTCTACGTGGGTTTCCTCTCAGTCGCTCTGGGGTCGGTGGTCGGGACCATCATCGGAATAGCATCCGGATACCTGGGAGGACGGTTCGACCTGTTGGTCCAGCGCGTCGTGGACGCCTTCATGGGATTCCCTTCTCTGGTGTTCACCATGATGCTGGTCATCGCTCTGGGGGCTTCCATCAACAACGTCACCCTTGCCATAGCTGTCAACATGAGCCCCCGCATCGTCCGCGTCTCCAGGTCCTCGGCCCTCACGGTGAAAGAGGAGGTGTATGTCCTGGCCACCAAGGCCCTTGGGGCAAGCACCTGGCGTGTGATGCTCCGCCACGTGCTGCCCAACTGCATGGCGCCAATCTTTGTGCTGTCGACGGGGTACTTGGGGTCCGCGATCGTGTCGGAGGCCAGCCTCAGCTTCCTCGGACTGGGCGTGCCGCCGCCGAACCCCTCCTGGGGCGCCCTCATCCAGGTTGGCACCGGAGGCTATCTCTGGTCCGCGCCGTGGCTGTCCCTGGTCCCGGGCGTGGCGCTCTCCGTTGTGGTATTCGCCTTCGCCTTCTTCGGCGATGCGCTCCGGGACGCCTTCGACCCCCGGCTTCGCGGCAGGTAGCGCGGCGAATGTGCGGCACACCATTGCGCCCGTTGACAGTGCCCATCGGCCATGGTACACGTTGGAATCGTGGTAGCTCCACCTGATAAGTCATAGCACGAGAATTCGTCACAGGACAGGAGGTCTCATGCCGACCATTGACGCTGATTGCCACGTTATTGAAACCGAGCATGCCTGGGATTACCTTGATGAGTCTGAGAAGCAGTACAGGCCCATGCTTCTGAAGGGGACCACCGAATCCGGCGTGGCGAAGAACTTCTGGCTCATCGACGGCAAGCTGCGGCCGCGGCAGGCCAGCGCCGACCCCAACATCGGCGGCAGCAAGGACTCCCTCTCAGGCCGCGGTCAGATACCGCCCGCCGCCCGCTTGCTGGATGACGTGTCCCTTCGCCTGGCCCACATGGATGAGCTGGACGTGGACATTCAGGTGTTGTACCCAACTATCTTCCTGACGCCCATTGCCCAGCACGTCGAGGCGGAGGTCGCGCTCTGCAAGAGCTACAACCGGTGGCTCGCCGACATCTGGAGCCAGAGCAACGACCGCCTGCGGTGGGTGGTGGTGCCGCCCCTCATGGACATTGAGGCCTCGATTTCAGAGCTCAGGTTCGGCAAGGAGAACGGCGCCTGCGGGATCTTCATGCGCGGCATCGAGCTGGACCGCCTGATGGTCGATCCGTACTTCCACCCCATGTATGAGGAGGCCCAACGCCTCGACATGCCCCTCTGCGTCCACGCGGGCGTTGGGAGCAGCTACTGGGCCGGCATCTTCTCCGCCAAGGACTACACCGCCAACAAGACCACGGAGATCAGCGCGGAGGCCTTCTCCCGCAACAAGCTCGCGGGCATCAGCGCGTTCAACTCGATGCTCACCCACAAGGTCCCGGACCTCCTCCCCAACATGTTCCCCCGCCTCCGCGTGGGCTTCATCGAGCTCAGCGCCAGCTGGCTGCCCTACGTGGTCACCGATCTCCGAAGGCGCCTGGAGCGAGGCGGCGACTCCCTGGGCGACGACCCCCTGGGCGACGCCAGGTTCTACGTCGCCTGTCAGACCAACGACGATCTTCCCCACATCCTGAGGCACGTCGGCGAAAACAACCTCGTCATCGGCTCCGACTACGGCCACTCGGACACGTCCAGCGAGCTGGAAGCGCTGAGAAACCTGAAGAAGAACGGTGAACTAGCCCCGGCCGTTGTCGACAAGATCCTCCATGACAACCCCAAGGCCCTTTACGGCCTGTAGCCCTGCGGCGCGGAGCACGGCCCGGGCCGGCGGGCCCACAACGCAGCCAAACCGGAACAGCCCAGAGACGCAGCGAGAATCGAACGAGAGGAGCAGCCATGCGAGTAGACGTAGACGCACACGTAGATGAGACCGAAGCCACCTGGGACTATCTGGAAGCCAGCGAAGAGGCCCTTCGCCCCATAACCGTCGACCCGGGACGGTCCATCAGCGTCACCGACGCCAGGCCGCATCGCCTGTGGATCATCGACGGCCGTCTCCAGCTTCGCCGCTTTCGCGACGACGTGCGCACCGGCACCGTCCGCGAGACCCGCGAGCTTGAGGACGTTGAGGCCCGCGTCAAGCACATGGACGAGCTCAGCATCGACATCCAGGTCCTCTATCCAACGCTCTTCCTCACCGGCGTCACTGCCCGCGCAGAGGTGGAGCTGGCCCTCACGCGCTCCTACAACCGTTGGATCGCGGAGCGGACGCAGGAGAGCGGCGGCCGCCTCCGCTGGGTCGCCATGCTCCCCCTCCTCGACATGGACGCCGCCGTCCAGGAGCTCCACTGGGCCAAGGAGCACGGCGCTGTCGGCGTCTTCAAGAAGGGCGTCGAGTGCGGCCGCAACGCCAGCGACCCCTACTTCTTCCCCCTCTATGAAGAGGCCAACCGCCTGGACATCCCGCTGTGCATGCACTTCGCGACCGGCAACCCCCCCGCCCCCTCCGACAGCGGCCAGATGAGCGGCAGGTTCAACGCCATCTCCGCCTTCACCGACCTCGCCCAGAGCCGCGTACCGGACCGTTTCCCCGACCTCCGCGTCGGCTGGATCGAGACCGGCGCCTCCTGGATCCCCTTCCTCATGGCGGACCTCGAGGCCAAGAAGCAGAAGCGCACCTTCCAGAGCTTCGACCTCAAGGAGGACCTGTTCCGCCACTGCCGGTTCTACGTCGCGTGCGACTCTTCCGACGACCTCCCCTACATCCTCAGGTACGGCACCGAGGACAGCCTGATGATCGGCACGGACTACACGCACGCGGACCAGTCGGCGCAGATCGACGCGCTGGACATCATCGAGCAGCGCGGGCGGGAGGGGGAGATCCCCATCGAGGTCGCGCACAAGATCATCGACGACAACCCGCGCGCCTTCTACGGGCTGTAGGGGGCCAAGGTCTCCCTGGGCCCGTTTCACCCGCCATGAGACGCAGTTGAAGGCGGGGTGGCGGAGCTGGTTTGATTGGTTTCCTTCGGTGGATAGTCTGTAGTGTTTTTTGGGGATTCTGAACCTGGAAAAGTGGGAAAAGGTCGATTGTTTGTTGGTGGAGACCCCCCGGTAGCTTCGGCGTGGCTTTGCAGCGTTGATTATTCTCGTGGCGGGGACCCCCCCACCCTGGCCCCGCACCCCGCCCCGCCCCCCACCATGGATTCCCGCCTGCGCGGGAATGACGTTGGGGTGTGTGCGGGAATGACGCTGGGGGGGGTCGCTGCGCGACGGCTTTGTGGGCGTGGGCTGGGAGCGTTGCGTCGGTACGTGACATAGACATAAGGGTATGGTAGGGCGTAGGGTCCTGTGCGGGCAAGGGGAGGATGGCACAGGGTCGCTGGCGCGACGGCCATGTGGGGGGAGGGTTGCGGAGCCGCCACGGCAGGGTCGCTGGCGCGACGGGCACATGGGCCTCGCTGCGCCGTCAGAGGGCTGAAAGCTCTGAAGAAACCCTCCAAGCAACTCGGCCCGGCCTACACTGAGCTGTTCAGATGTTCCCTAGGGATGGTCTGAATAAGTCCCGTGGATGTGGAGGATGGGCATGAAACCTGCCCCTCCCCGCGCACCCTGGATTCCCGCCTTCGCGGGAATGACGGAGGGGGCGGGAATGACGGGCTTCAGGCCACTTGTTCAGATGTTCCTTAGCTGACGAACGTGGCGTCTTTAGGCCGTGGCTTGCCGCCATGCACCGAAGGCTCGGCGCACCACTTGGCGGCGAGGCGGCGGACTGCCAGGTAGATGTCCTGGTCGAAGCCCAGGAGGTCGCAGACCACGCGGCGGTCGAGGAGGGCGCGGTTGGGGTCGGCGTCCGCCAGGTAGGCGGGCTTGAGCTCCTTAGTACGACAGCAAACCCAGAGTGGAGTTGCTCCACACCAAGAAGGCGTAATCGAATCTCTCGTCGGAGAAGATGACGTTGGGCCACACTCTTCCACCGATGGACTGCGCCTCGGTAAATGCGACAGCGAGGGCCTGGGAGCCAAATGTAAAGTCAATGTTTAGTTCCAGCGTATAAATCTCAATGTGTCGGGGAACGATGACATCGCCGATGCGCGAGAGATACCCTTCAACTCTTGTCGGCTGGTGCATCGCAGGCATGGCACCCTTGTCCACGAGGCCGGGCATGCTCTAGGGATCACAGGCGGCATAACTGGAACGGGTCAAGGTCGGGGTCACCCACATATTGAAGACTCCGTTATGAGCTATAGCCGAGACCGATCTGTTAGTTGCTCACCAACCCAGTTCGACGTGATGGCCATATACGCGCTGTATCAGAGTAGGTAACAGATACCATGTGGATAAGAAAACTCGCCTGGTTAAGCGCAGCGCTGGTGACACTATCTTTTCTGCTGATTCTTGTTGCCTGTGATGGCAGGGAGGTAGCCACACCCAGACCTACTCCGACGCTCCGTTACAACCCTGACGCGGCCAGGCAGCTAGACCCATCGACGCCCGCGACGACGCCGGAGACGCCACTCACCACCGTCACCCCGCCATCGACGCTATCCACTGCCTCTGACTCAATGGGAGATTACGAATGTGGTCCAGCCCCCCGGGGGTTCGATGGAGAACTCCACGAAAGTTTTCTCCATTGGGCTGGAGACGACGCGTACTTGGTGTTCGACCATGACGATGTGCTCTTGGTATTGGACATCAAAGGTGCCCAACTGAGAGAAGTCGCTGATGCAGATGAAGACTACACAGGCAACAGCGATGGCTGGTACAGATTTAAGTATGGGTTCTATGCCGACGTATCGCCAGACAGCTCCCAAATCATCTATTCCACCTGCGAATACTATCTAGATGACGTGAAGAACGAATGGGGTGTGCGGCCCGCAGGATACGATATCGCCACTGTGAACATAGACGGCACCGACCGTAAGCAGCTGACGAGGGATCGCTATTTGGATCACTACCCTACCTGGTCACCAGATGGGACACGGATCGCCATCGTTAGGGACAAGTCTCGCTTTGCCCCATTGGGTACAGGGTATGACGGAAATCTGTACGTAGTTTATGCAGATGCACAGGGAAGGATTGCCTTGGGACTTCTCGCTTCTATCGACACAGTTGCGAAGTATCCTCCGGTCTGGTCGCCTGATGGCCAACGTCTGGCATTCACTGCGTACGAAGAAGATGGAAATCGCATACTCTACACGGTGGGTGTGCCCACGTGGTCTCCAGGCAACGAAGATTTGTCCTTCACTTCTCTTGGTGAAGAGCCGCGAATGGTATACGATTACTGGCGGCCTAACTCCTACATCTCCGATGGTATATGGCTCCGCATTTATTGGCGCAACGGTGTACCCTATTCAGTTCGCTCAGATGTGCCAATGCCAAATAGGATAGGTGATACGAGATCTGTACCCACATGGTCCCCGAACAGCGAGGAGTTGGCCTTCGCCTCTGTTGACGGAGAGTCACAGATAATCTACGCCGTCAAGCCGGATGGTACGGACTTGCGCACGATTTGGCGTAGTGAGTCCGGCGCCTCCGCTACACCCATCTTCCAGGTGCTGTGGTCGCCCGATGGGTCTGAACTACTTTTCCTTTCGGACGGAGCATACCTTGTGCGTCAAGACGGCAGTGATCTGCGCCTTTTGCCGACAGTCGGCACCCGGGCCGCGTGGTCGTCGGACGGGTCAAGGATTGCCATCTACGACCCCAGATACGCGCTCTACACCATGTCCCGGGACGGGACGGACCTGCGCGTCCTGGTCGAGCAGGACGCTAACGGCAATCTCGTACCAGTGAGCAATACGGATAAGGAAAGTCCATGAGCATCCGCGGGGTGAATTCACGGTGGGCAATAGGGCTAGGAGCGCTTGCGCTGCTCCTGCTACTGGCTGTATCCGGCTGCGGCGACGGCGGGGATGCAAAGAACGCGGGGCATAGCAATGGGCCAGCCCAGGACCTGAACCAATCCGATGCCCCCAAATCAGTTGACCAACCTGCCCGCATCGATGCGCATGCCAACGGTCAAACGGCGTTTAATGTCAGGGCATGCTCTGCCGCCCCCTGCAAGCCCCGTGACGTCAGCGCCATTGACTTATTCTCCAACCGCCACGGGAACAGTGACGTCGCATACAGCGTCGGTCCCGCAGCCACGGTGGAAGAGGTGATGGAGAAGGGGCTGCGGCTGGCCGGGGCTTCGCCGGTGCATTTGGTGGTCCGAGGGACGGCGGTTGCGGACTCGGCGGTGAGGGCGGGCAGGTACTCGGCCTCGATCACAACGGGCGAACGGCCGAGTGCGGTGACGATGATGTCGGGGCGCCGCCCGGCGTGCCCGGTGATGGTCTGCGTGCTCTCGGACTGCACATGACTCCGGGGCAACATGCCCTGAAGCAAGCCGCCCAGGGCGTTGTTGACGCTTGGCTCAGTCTGACGTGCCATGTGTGTTTTAGTCCTCTTGATCCGTGACCAGTTTACCCGCGTGCGGCCGACGGCGGTGTCGATGCGGGGGATGAGCGCGGGGTCCATGGGTGCGGCGGCCTCTGCGTCGATGCACTCGCGGAGCTCTTGGCGGTTCTTCACGCCCAGGACGACGGTGGATACGCCCTCCATGGAGAGGGCGTACTGGTGGGCCAGGTAGGCGGCGGACCTGCCGACCTCCGCGGCGATGGCGCGGAACGGCGCGGCGCGGACGTAGTCGGCGAGCTCCGTGTGGCCGCCGGGCAGGGGCCGATCGATGGCGTCGGTGAGGGCGCCGGCCTGGACGGCGCGGATGCCCAAGACGGCGGCGCCGGCGGCGTTGGCGGCGGCGATGATCTCGCGCGGCCGGGCGGGGCCCCCGGCGCGCAGCAGGCCGCCGGGGGAGTCCAGGAGGTTGGCGATGCACTGGATGTAATCGGGGGCCGGGCCGTCGGCGAGCAGCTTGATCAGGGCGTCCGCCTGGCCGATGCCGGTCAGTCCCCAGTGACGGATGCGGCCCTCGGCGATGAGCCGCTCGAAGGCGGGCACGACGGCTTCAGCGACCGACTCGGCGGTCGTCACGCGCTCGTCGCCCGCGCCGGTTAGGGTGACCGCGTTGTGCAGGAACATGATGTCGACGTGGTCGAGCTTCATGCGTTCGAGGCTGCCGGTTAGGCTGTCGGAGAGGAGGTCGTAGACCTCGGCGGGCGGGGTATCGCCCACCCGGCACTTGGTCGTCACGCGCACGTGGGCGGGCAGCTTGCCCTCGAACGCGGCGCCGATGACGGCCTCGGCCTCGCCGCTGCCGTAGGAGGGCGCGAGGTCCAGGAGGTCGATGCCGGAGTCGACGGCCTCGCGGACCGTGGCGACGCACTCCTCACGGGTCGTCGGTCCCCAAATCTGGGCGACACCGCCGCCGCCGAGGGTGAGCGCGCTCACCGCGCCAAGCTTGCCGAATGGTCGCTGTCGCATGGGACTTCTCCTCTTTGGGTGGCGTTTGGGGGGCCCGCCCAGGCGGAGGGCGCATGGGCGGCGCGAGGCTACGCGCGCAGGCGCAGGGCGCGCCAGCGTGCGCAGGATACTCCAGATTGGCTACGACGCTCAACCGCGCCGCCAAGTCGCTGGCGCGACGGCTTTGTTGGGGGGGGGCGGTAGCGGTCGTCCTGTGGGCAACACGCCCCGTTCGCCCATCCCGTGGAGTACACTGTGGCCACAAACGTGATGGGAGGTGCGGCACATGCTATTCATCGACAACGAGGTCCAGCGACAGATCCTGACCATCGAGGACTGCATCAACGCGCAGGAGGTTGCCTTCAAGGAGCTGGGCACGGGTGAAGCCACGCACCGGCCGCGCATCGACGTCTACTCGCCGTCGGAACGCAAGGACGCGTATTGGCGCTGGGGCTCCATGGAGGGTGTCAGCCAGGGGCTGGGGGTATTCGCGATCCGCATGAAGTCGGACATCTTGACCTGGCCCGTGGGCGAGGACGGCAACTGGACGGAGGAGAAGTACAACACCCGGCCGGGCCTCTTCTGCGGTCTCGTGTTCCTGTTCAGCACGCGGAACGGGGAGCCGCTGGCCATACTCAATGACGGCATCATCCAGCATATGCGCGTGGGCGCCGCGGCGGGACTCGGGGCCAAGTACCTCTCCAGGACCAACTCTCGCGTGGTCGGGATGCTGGGGTCCGGGGGGATGGCCCGAACGTCGTTGCAGGCCTTCTGCGCCGTGCGGGGTATCGAGCGGGTGCAAGTGTACAGTCCGACGCGTGAGCATCGGGAGGGGTACGCGGCGGAGATGCGCGAGCAACTGGGTGTGGACGTGGTGGCAGTCGACGGCCCGAGGGACGCCGTTGGCGGCGCGGACATCGTCTGCTTTGCCACGGACGGCATGCGGGCGGCGGTGGAGGGTGACTGGCTGGAGCCGGGTATGCACGTCACCAACCCCGGTCGGGGCATGGGCCTCGAGGTGCTTGAAAGGGCCGAGGTCATCATTCGGCAGGGCGTGGGCAGCGCGCCACCTGTGGATGAGGAGCTTCGCAGGGGGCGCGGCTACTCCACGGGCACCGCGGAGGAGCTGGAGCGGCTGCCCGATGAGGGAGCGCTCCGCAGCTTTTCGCGGACCAAGTACCCGACGTTCCCGGACCTGGCGGCAGGGACGGTCGAGGGCAGGACGAGTGAGGACCAGATCACCGTGTACCTGGACGTCGGCAACCAGGGCCTTCAGTTCGCCGCGTGCGGGTCCATAGTGTACGAGAAGGCGAAGGAGCTCGGGCTGGGCCACGAGGTCCCGACTGAGTGGTTCCTCCAGGACATCCGCGACTAGGTCGGTCGCTGGCGCGACGGCCTTGTGGGCGTGGGTCGCAGGCGGCAGATGAGGCGCTGTGGCGTAGCGGGTCGCCGGCACAGGGCGTGAGGGGGATGCCCCGCGCCGCCCCCCCTGGATTCCCGCTTTCGCGGGAATGACGTGAGTGGGGGGGGTCACCGGCGTGACCCCCGCGTGGGCGTGGGTGGTAGGAGGTCGGCGCTGCGTGCTTGACGGGGGCATTCATCCCGATACAATCATGCAATCGGCGCAGGGCCGGCGGGGCGCCGCGTGTGGGGCGGGGCCGGCAGCTGCGGGGTCAGGCGAAGGAAGGAGCACGCAGCGGTGGCGCAACTCGTTGGCACATTCATGCACTCGCACGGCGGCACGACGTCCATGCCCGGCGAGCTCTGGCGGGGGCGCAGGCTTGCGCGCCCCATCCGAGAGGACGTCCCCATCGAGGATGACGAGACCAACGTGAAGAAGGCGGCGCGCACCCATGAGGGCTTTCGCGTGCTGCGGGAGAAGATCGCAGAGGTCAAGGCGGACGTGCTGGTCATCTTCAGTGACGATCAGCTGGAGTGTTTCGACTTCAACAACTACCCGGCCTTCGCCATCTACGTTGGGGAGGGGTTCAGGAAGAGACCGGTGAGCCGGGCGCGCGAAGAGGACGGCCCGCTGATGGGACGGCACGCCGAGCCGGGCTTCACGTTCAAGGGGCATCCGGAGCTTGCAGTTGCCCTTCTCACGGGGGTCATGAAGCGAGGCTTCGACCCGGCTTTCTGCATGGATATGCCCAAGCCGGACAGGGGGTTGGCGGGCGGTGTGATCCGTGCGGCCGAAGAGCTCACGGATTGGACCCTGCCCATGGTGCCCGTGATGATGAACCTCTACTTTGCCCCTCAGCCTACGGCCATGCGCTGCTACCAGTTTGGCAAGGCCGTCCGGGAGGTGATAGACGAGTTTCCCAGCGACCTCCGAGTCGGCATCGTCGGGTCCGGCGGGCTGTGGCATACGCCCGGAAGGGAAGGGGCCTGGCTCAACGTGGAATTCGACCTGAAGACTCTGGAGTATCTGAGGGTCGGCGATGTCCGCGGGATGGCGGAGCATTTCGACGGCTACGTGATACCGGAGGACGATACAAGCCAGCGCACGGATGTGCGGGACCGCAACATCACGGGTATGCCGTCGCCGGGGGGTCCAGCGCTGGGTACGCGGGAGACGTGCGCGTGGATTGCGGCGGCGGCGGCGACTGAAGGACGCCCGACGACCATCGTGGACTACATCGACGTGTGGGCCTCGCCCGTCGGCAACGCCTTCGCCTACTGTGACGACGTGCACTAACTTTGGGAGGGAGGGAATCAGTATGACGACGCAGCGGGTCATCGACAGCGACACCCACGTCGACGAAACGAACGCTACGTGGGAGTACATGACGGTCGAAGAGGCGGCACACAAGCCCACGATACGCTTTGACCCAAGCCCTGATCCGGGCAGCCCAGGCAGGCCCTACTGGCTGGTCGACGGACAGCGGCAGCGCCGGCCGGACCGCAACGACAGCACAAGCCGGACGACGGCGGAGACCCGGGAGCTGATCGACGTCGAGGCGCGCTTGCGCCACATGGACGAGCTGGGGACGGACGTGCAGGTCATATACCCAACCCTGTTCATCACGGACCCGGCACCGCGGCCGGAGGTGGAGCTGAGCCTCACACGCAGCTACAATCGTTGGCTGGCCGACCGCTGTGCCGTGGCCAAGGGAAGGCTGCGCTGGATCTGTGTGCCGCCACTGAAGAACATGGAGGCGGCGCTGGAGGAGCTGCGTTTCGCCAAGGACCATGGCGCTTGCGGCGTATTGAAGAAGGGGGACGAGGAAGCGGGCCACTGGCCCTCCGATCCCTACTTCTTCCCGCTCTACGAGGAAGCGGAGCGGCTTGGCATGCCCATTTGCTTCCATACGGGGACCGGGGCGGCTGAGTCCATAGGCGACACGAGCTTCTTCAATCGGAAGGCGCCGGTGATCAACGGAGTGTGGTCGCTGCTGGTGCACAGCGTGCCGGGCAGGTTTCCAAAGCTGCGTTTGGGCTGCATCGAAGCTGGAGCTGCATGGGTGCCCATGATGGTGCATGCGCTCAGACGGGACGCGCAGCGTTTCGACCAGGCGAGCAACGACGTGCAGCGCAGTCGGTACGAGGTGGCGGACAACCTGTTCAAGGCGAACAACATCTACGTTGCATGCCTCATGGACGACAACCTGCCGATGGTCCTCCAGTACGTCGGCGCGGACAACCTGCTGGCCGGGTCCGACTACAGTCACAACGATTCGTCGCAGGAGCACAAGTTCCTTCGCATTCTGGAGGAGCGCGCCAGCCAGGGAGAAATCCCGCAGGACGCCGTGCGGAAGATCGTCTACGACAACCCCAAGTCCTTCTACGCTCTGTGAGGCGTTGCCTTCCAGGCGTAAGCGCCTTTCTCATGTGATCGGCATGGACTTTCGGCTCAGGCTTGTCCCAACCTGCCTTAGGTATCTACGGCCTTCGTGGGGGCTGCACGCGCCCCAACGTCGTGTCCGAGTCGCAAGGATGTCGTTCGACAGGCTCAGGATGACGCCGGCGTGGGCGCTTGTTCGGCGGGATAACGGAGAGGAGTAGGTGCAATCGTGCGACCAATAGGGGAGATCGCTGAGCGGCTGGGGCTGGACCCCAAGGTGCTGATCCCTTATGGGCACTATAAGGCCAAGATTCCGCTGGATGCGTTGGGCAGCCGCGAAGGGCGAGGGAAGCTGATCGTGGTGACGGGGATGACGCCGACGCCCGCGGGCGAGGGCAAGACGACGACCACGGTGGGGCTGACGCAGGCGATGGGGCTGCTGGGCGTGAACGTCGCCGCGACGATTCGGGAGCCGTCGCTGGGCCCGATATTCGGGATCAAGGGCGGTGGCACGGGCGGGGGCATGGCGCGGGTGGAGCCGGAGGACGAGGTGAATATCCACTTCACTGGGGACGCACACGCGGTGGGGTCGGCGCACAACCTGCTGGCGGCGCTGACGGACAACGCGGTGCAGCGCGGGCAGGTGGCAGGCATGTCGCCGGCAGGGATCACGCTGCGGCGCGTGTCCGACATGGAGGAACGGTCGCTGCGGCAGGTGGCGATTGGGCTTGGAGGCGCGAACAACGCGCCGATGCGTGAGACGGGGTTCGACATTGTGTCGGCCTCTGAGGTGATGGCGATTCTGGCGTTGAGCACGGGTCTGGAGGACCTGCGGGCACGGTTGAGCAGGATGGTTGTGGGATTCACGGACGAGGGGCGAGCGGTGGCGGCGGCGGAGATTGGAGGCGCGGTGGGGTCGATGATGTCGCTGCTGCGGCACGCGCTGCTGCCTAACCTGGTGCAGACGACGGAGGGGCAACCGGTCATCGTGCACACGGGGCCGTTCGGGAACATTGCCCACGGGTGCAGCTCCATCGTGGGGGACCGACTGGCGCTGAGCTGCGCGGACTACGTGCTGACGGAGGCGGGGTTTGGAGCGGACTTGGGGTTCGAGAAGTTCATGCACATCAAGACGCGGACGTCGCAGCTGCGGCCCCACGGGGCGGTGATCGTGGCGACGATACGTGCGCTGAAGTCGCACGGCGGTGTGCGAGCGGCGGAGCTGGAGTCGCCGGACCTGGCCGCGGTGGAGGCGGGGATGTCAAACCTGCGGCACCTGGTGGGGGTCATCCGGTCGTTTGGGCTGCCGGTGGTGGTGGCGCTGAACCGGTTCCCGACGGATACGGAGGAGGAGCTGCGCTTGGCAAAGCAGGGCAGCGAGGAGGCGGGCGCGGCGGCGGCGGTGGAAAGCAGCCCGTTCACGGAGGGCGGCGCAGGGTGCACGGACCTGGCGGAGGCGCTGATGGCCGCGACGCGGGGCGTGCCGGAGGAGGGGGTGGCGGAGATTGACTACGCGTATGAGCTGTCGGACTCGTTGGAGGACAAGGTGCTGGCGGTGGCCCGGCGAGTGTATAACGCCGGGGACGTGTCCTGGAGCCCGGGCGCGCGCGGGCAGCTGCGGCGGTTCCGGGAGCTGGGGTGGGACGGGCTGCCGGTATGCGTGGCGAAGACGCACCTATCGATCAGCGACCGACCGGAGCGGAAGGGGCGGCCGTCGGACTACACGTTTGAGGTGCGCGACGTACGGGCGTCGATAGGCGCGGGGTTCATCTACCCGATCGCGGGGAACATCGTGACGCTGCCCGGGCTTCCGGGTAGGCCGCGGGCCTTGGACGTGGATGCGGGGGGGGCCGTGACGGGGCTGTAGCCCCCGAGCAACATCGAGAGCGTACGCGGGCGGGAGGCGAGAGCGCGTGTGCGCTGTTGGCCAGGGTTCTGGCGCATAGTTTGACTCGCTGCTATTGGGCCCCGTGAAAGATGCACGCGACAACTTCCTCATCCCTTGCAATATCGACGGCGGGATTGAAATCGCTGTCTCCCGTGACCTGCGGGGCGTAGCTGTATCTCGGCCTCCACCTTCGCCGCGTTTGCGGCGGCACCGCTGAAGGGGGCGCCGCGGACATCAGCGCCTGATCGGCTATCGCCGAGAACCCACACGAAGACGAAGACGACGTCCGGGCGCCGGGGGCTGATGATGAGCCACTGGGCCGGGGCGGTCTCCAGCGTCCACCAACCCAGTATCCGCAGGAGGAGGAACAGTACGGCGAGGAGTGGGACGGCCGTTCTCAAGAAGGCGGTACGGACTTTGCAGTCACGAGTGGCGCTGCATAGGTCCGCGGAGTCGCTGGCATGGGCGTGGAGGGGGAAGTGGCGGGCGTTGTGGGTTGGTGGTTTGCCAAGGGAGTCTGTCGTTTGCTACCATAGAGCTTGCGTTGGGGATTCGTCTAGCGGTAGGACGGCAGACTCTGGATCTGCAAGCTCTGGTTCGAATCCAGGATCCCCAGCCAGTCCTCTGTGGCGCATTCGTCTAGTGGCCAAGGACACCGCCCTCTCAAGGCGGAGACCACGGGTTCGAATCCCGTATGCGCTACTTTCACCACCCCCGCTAGCTTGACAAACAGCCCACACGGGCGGCAACCCCCCCTAACGGTGGTAAGAGCCGGTGGTAAAAGGGGGGGTAACCGCATGGCTAGCTTGACAACCGAGAAGGTGCGGGGGCTAAGAGACAAGGGGCGATACGGCGACGGCGGGGGCCTGTATCTCTACATCGCGCCGGGGGGGCACCAAGTCCTGGGTTCTGCGGGTGAGGGTGGACGGCCGGCGCACGGGCAAGGGCCTTGGCGGGTATCCCGCCGTCTCCCTGACGGCGGCGCGTAAGGCGGCGGAGGCGTATCGGGTGGCGCTGCGCCGCGGCCAGCAGCCGCGGCCGACCCATCCGAAGGCAAGGCAGCGCCGGGCCGAGGCCCGGTCCCTCACTGTTGCCGAAGCCGCCCGCCGAGTGCACGAGGCGAAGGTCCGGGGCGGACGGCTGGCCAACCCCAAGCACTCGCTTAACTGGCTGCAGGTTCTTGAGCGCCACGCCTTTCCCGCCATCGGGGATATGCCGGTCGCGCAGGTCACCAAGCGGGACGTTGTGGAGCTGCTGGAGCCGATATGGGACAGGCTTCCCGATACGGCCCGGCGTGTCCGCCAGCGCCTGCGGGCCACCTTCACCTGGGCGTTGGGCTTTGACCTGATCGCCGGCCCGAACCCCGCCGGTGAGGCGATTGAGGGGCTTATCGCGGAGTGGGGCAGGCGGCCCCGCGCAGTCCACTACAGCGCCCTCGATTATCGGGACGTGGCTGCGGCCTTCGTAACCATCAAGCGCTCCCAAGGGATGCGGGAGACGCGGCTGGCCTTCCAGTTCCTGATTCTTACGGCGGCTCGGTCCGGGGAAGTGCGTGGCGCGATCTGGAGCGAGATCGACCTGGAGGCGATGGTTTGGACAGTGCCGGCAGAGCGGATGAAGGCCGGCAAGCCCCACCGCGTGCCGCTGTCCATGCAGGCCCTGTGGGTGCTGTTGGCGGCCAGGCAGGCCATACGGCTGCGCCGGAAGCGCCGGCCGGACTACAACGCCGACGACTACGGCTCGATCTATGGGGGCCCCATCAACCCCAACGCGCTGTTGTTCCCGAACCCCAGCGGCCGGCCCCTCAGCGACAACGCGCTCAATCTCCGCGCCAAGAAGGACGGCCTCGGCTGCGTCCCCCACGGCTTCCGCAGCAGCTTCCGCGATTGGGCCGCCGAACAGTCCGACGCGAGCCGCGAGGCTATCGAAATGAGCCTGGCGCACATCGTCGGCGGGCCAGTGGAGCGGGCGTACTTTCGCTCCGACTTGTTGGAGCAGAGGCGCCGGCTCCTGCAGGCGTGGGCAGACTACGTCGACCCCCTCCCATCCTGGGCCGGCGGCGTTGACGTAGGAAACGCCCAGGGCGCTTAGGCGTCCTGGGCCGTTCTGCTTGGCGTCGACACCCTTGGCCGCATCATGCCCGATTGTTGTCCACCTGCTCAAGCGGAGCGAGAAGCTGCTGCTGCCCTAGCTTGAGCGGTACGGAGTGTTTCATGGCGCTGAGGCCCCACATACCGCTCGGCGTCCAACCGGCCCGTGTACGGAATGTCGACCAGCAGTCCCCTGGCAACCCGGAGGCCCTCCGGATGAGACGGGGGGCGTCTGCTGTCGGGAGAGCCACCTCGGCCGTGACATCCGGGACGTAGGTGACCAGGCGGCGGACATCGGGACTGGTGGGCATGGTCGAAGTGTCGTACGTGGTTGCACACCGCCCAAACCCTACCCCCCCAAACGGGGGGATGCTGTGGGGCTATTTTGGATTCCTTAAGATATCATATGTAGGGATTTTCCTCTCATATCTCTCATGTATGAGCCTAATCGTTACACTATGTTCCCACACTCGTGACACATCGCGGGCACAAAGGGCACAGGTTCGTTGCACATATACCCTCAATGGTTACAGAAAGGTTACAGGATGGGTACAGGGCCTTTGAAATGGCTACAGAATGGGTACAGGGCTGGTTGCGCCCATCAATGGCCGAGATCATAGGCTCTTGCGTAGATCAGCAGCTCCCACCGCGCCCTCACCTCGGCCTCACGCAGCGGGGGCAGGGTCGCCGCACGGCCAGGTGCCACGCCTTCGACGTCCACGCTTCGATCACCTGACCTGCCCCCCAAGACTAACATCGGACTTGGACCAATTCTTGGGGGGCAGGTCACACTCCCGCGTCCACATGGCAACATCTCGCAAAAGGAGGCAGGACCAGGGTACATGCCCCTCCCGAGTCCGGGTCTCGCGTATATTGCGATCCTGTCAGTCGGGGGCAACGGAGGCAAGCGCAAGGACCTCATCGTCGAGAACTTGGGAGTCTGTGAACAACCCCGCCGAGATTGGTGTCGTTCTTGTAGGAACCCTGGAGGAAGACTTCATACTTCAGGTCCGACGGCCAGTTGTGGGCGGCCAGCGCCTCGCGGATAGGCACGTGCGCCTGCTTGAACGCCGTCCCGGCCTGATGATGGCCCCACCGAGATAGTGGGGACTCAGGTATGGGCATATGACTCCCTTGACAACAGGCGCCCCTCGGTCCTGTTCATGCGAAGAGCCACAAGTCTTCACGCGCGGGGGAACTCGGTGTCCAGCATCTCCGCCAATTCATCGCTGGGCTCCTTCGTAGACCCGGGCCGCCCGGATGGACACCAGCAAGTCTTCCCGGAGTTTCTCAAGCCCTTCCTCGTTCGGTAGATATTGGACGTGCCGTATGTGGCCCAAGTCAAACGGAACATCGTGGCCGTTCTGTACGATCACAATCACCTCGCGATTGAGGGCGTGGGTGATACCCGTTTCATACAGTACGTTTGGGTTGCGACCGGTGAGATCACTTATCACCAATCTGCTTTGCGCTATCGTCGAGAAGACATCGTCTATAATCCGCGTGGGACCGTAAATCTCATCAACGCGAAGCGTCCCAAAGCGCTGGCTTGCGCAAGCTGACTGGATTGCTTCATATACTGGATTGAACTCCTTCGCGAAGGGCATCATCACGGCGATGTGGTCGAGAACTGGCAGCGGCCACTGATCGACACTGAATAACCTCGGGCGCTCGCCGGGTATTTGTCTTTGAGCAACTTGAAGATTCCCTCGACGAGGTTACCCTTCTTGACAGCCCAGCATGTGCGAGAGCGTTCATCGACTCCAGATGCGCGGGTGGTGATGTCGAAGTACCCACAGTTGAAGACTTCTTCTGAGCTTAATCGGTCAAACAAGTGCTCAAACCGAAAGTGGAGGTTTGCACCCCGTTTCTCAATTTCATCTATGTGGCCAAAACAACCGGGCGCTCCCCAACCTTTGTAAACTTCACCTAGGACTAGGGTAGGCAACTCGCTGAGACCGGCTAGGTCGTTCTGGAATCTGTGTTTTAGTTCGTCGCCCGTGTACTCGAACAGGCGATCCACGGGGAAGGAATACCTTCCGGATGGATTCCTGAATAGCGGGTTATCCGTATCCGCATATACGATCAGGTTGTATTGAGTCATCGACCATTCCATTGGAATTACCCCACATCTCTCCCGAAGTATCAGTGCAGAACACGTTGTCAAGTGAAAAGATGAGACGGCGGCAGACCAGCGTGTGAGAGATTCCAGAGCACGCGTATTACGTCGTGTGGAACCTGTTGTAGTGTGTCGTGTCTAGCGCGATAATTGCGTAGATGTCGAATACAGTCTGAGCAATTGGGTATTCGATTGCAACTGCCCGAATTCTCATGTTTCGTACGCGCTGGCGTTGGTTGGCGTACTCTTCAGGGTGTTTGTTCTGCAGTTCCTTTCTTGTGTACTTGGAGGAGTGAGCTTCAGGTTCACCGATTGCCTCCCGGAAGAGCTTGAATGCAAAAGTAGCCGATTCTTGCCGGGAACTCTCTCCGCCGTGCTCTCTTATGCGCTGCCGAAGCCGTCTGGATCTGCCGGTATAGATGGGCTTTTCATCTTCGCAGAGTACATAGACGCTCTGCTGAGGTAAACCCCTCAGGTTGTCCCAGGTTAGTGGGTCACAGCGTCGCAGTTTACTAAGCAGAGGCGCCATTTGGCCAATGATTGGCTGAAAGTCCACATTCATTATGAACTCTTGAGCGCCTAATCCTTGAAGGTCCTACTCCCGCAGGGGTTGCTCCTCATCGTGTCGGTGGGACGCCGTTCCTCCACGCTCACGGCTCTACCTCCCCCTGCTCCTCGCCCTTCGCCATCCGGTAGCCGACCCGCGGCTCGGCGAAGAAGTAGGTGGGGTTGCTCGCGTCCTCGCCAAGCTTGCTGCGGAGCCGCCTCAGGTGCGTGCGGAGCGTCCGCAGGTCGCCCGACTCCTTGGCCTCAGACCCTTCGCGGCAGCTTGGGTGGGTCATCACGCCTCACCCGTTGGCCGAGCATCAACCATCCCGCCCCACGCCCTCCAGGGGGCCGTTCTTCACGGCCCAGACCACCATCTCCTGTTTCGTATCGACTCCCAGTTTGTCCTGAATGCGGTAGATCGAGTTCCTGACGGTCACGATCTTGGTGCCCTTGGCCTCGGCGATCTGGGCATAGGACTTGCCGCTGGCAAACATCTGCAGGATCTCCCGCTCCCTGTCGGTCAGCGCTTTCAGGGCCCGACTCGCGGTGAGCCCCCGCTGGCCGCGGATCAACGCGAAGACCCGCCTGATGGACTTGTCCGGTATGCGCAGACGGCCCTGGGCCACCTCCCGAATCGCCTCCGCCAGCTCCTCAGGCCCCGAGTCCTTCTGCAGGTAGCCCGTCGCGCCGGCGGCGATCGCCTCCACGACCGCATCCTCTGTGGTCGAGGCCGTCAGCATCAGCACCCGCGTGTCCGGCAGCAGTTCCATGATCTCCCGGCAGGCGTCCACGCCGTCCTTGTGCGGCATCATCACGTCCATGACGATGACCTCGGGCGCAACGCTCTGCGCCATGCTCACCGCCTCAACCCTGTCTGCCGCCACTCCGACCACCTCGAAGTCCCCCTCACCCTCCAGGGCGTCCCGCAGGCCGTCCCGCATGATGGGATGGTCGTCCGCCAGCATCACCTTGATCCGTGTTATAGACGACATCTCGGTCTCCTCTCATCAACTATCTGTAGGGTGTCTCGCAGGTCACGGTCGTTCCCCCATTGCCTCCACCCGTCTCCACGATGAGCCTGCCGCCCAGCCGCTCGGCGTCCGCCCTCATGCCCCTGAATCCCCGGCCGCGCTCGGCGTAGTCCTCGGGCAGGCCGACCCCGTCGTCCGAGACGGACAGCCGGATACAGTCGGTCTCGAAGTCCAGCCGGACCTCGACCCGGCCGGCCTGGGCGTGCAGGAATGCGTTGGTGAGCGCGTTGTGGGCGATGGAGAAGAGGCGGGCCCGGGTCTCGACGGCAAGCGGGGGCTCGGTCCCGGACTGCAGCATCTCCGCAGGGACCGACGCGACCCTCGCGAATGTCTCGGTGTGCGACCAGAGCACCCGGCCCAACTCCCTCCCCTCGAAGAGATGCCCCTCGTCGATGGGACGCCGCAACTCCCAGATGGCCGCCTTCGACAGCGATGCGGTCGCGGCCAGCGTGGCGGTCAGTTCCTCGTTCGAGCCGCCGGCCAGCCTCATGGCCTTGCGTATCCCCAGGCCGATCATGTACTCGGTCTGCGCGGCCGTGTCGTGGATGGACTGGGACAGCTCGATGCGCTCCCGAAGCAGCTCCCGTTCCGCGGACTCCTGCCGCCTGACCCGTTCGAACCGGGCGATGAGGCTGACGGATGCGACGACCGCATACATGGCCACCACCCTGGCGAGCAGGACCTTCTCCTGACCCGCATCGAAATCGAGACCCGGGCCCATCGTCAGGCTGACCACGGCATAGATGGCCCCGGCCATCGTCGCCCAGGCGAGGCTGAGCCACAGGGACGCGAAGACGACCGCGAACAGCGCCAGGGCGGGATAGTAGGTCACGTAGCTGAAGAGGTGGAAGTCGCCGCCGATGATGACGGCGGCGGTGATCAGCGCGATATCCATGCCGCTGAGGAAGAGGAGCCAGCGCCACGTCACCGCCCGGTCCCTCCGGAGCCGGTAGTGGACGAACCCGTTGAACGCCAGCAGCGGCAGGCTCAGAAACAGGTACTCCTTGTCGGTGGCGTACCAGAGCCCCGGTCGATAGGCAATTGGAACACGCCGACGAGCCAGACGAGCCAGCGCGCCCAGACCGAGACCCTCGCGGCGTACAGCATCACGTCCGGGTCGGCCCGGACGGCCCGGAGGACCCGCCTGCGCAGTTCGGCGCCGAGCCTGGCCGGGCCGCTAGCCCCCCACCGCAACCCGCGTTGCGATGCTGCGGGGGTGGGACGCGCTCCGCCCAAACCGTCCTCTGGCATCAATAGAGGTGGTCCCCTCTCACGTCCAGGGTGAGTGCCGTTGCATGCCGCTCCCCCAAACGTACCGCGACGGTGCGGCGTTGTCGAGACTGAAATGTACCCAATCATCTGTAGGCATTCGTACCTACGTAGAAATGCCATACACCCTATTCAACACCACACCCTAATGACTACATAAACACTCCCAAGAGAGACATACAAATCACCGAATACACGCAGTAACGCTCCTGTTGGGTTGCGAAAACGTTGCGTTCAAAAGCCTACTGGAAAGCGTTGCAAGTGAACCTTGTGCAGCCTCTAGTGACAACCATAGTCTTAAATGTCGCAGTGCGCATAAAGGTTGAGAACGCTTGCTGCAACCGACGAGCCCCGTGCAACGCCGCCACCTGCGGGAAAGGTCATCCGGACTGCGGGTAGGAGGCGGCTGGGACAGCATTAACTTTCGAGGAGGACAACACCAATTGACTAGACTGCTGCCCCTGCTGGCAATCATGGCCCTGCTCGTGGGCCTCGTGTCCCTGGCCCATGCGCAAGAGGCAACCACGGACACCTCGTCCGACCCCGATCAGGCCGACGACCCGCCGGTGGCGCTGCAGCAGAACAGCCCTGTAAAGCTAGCAGAAAACACCGACGAAGTTGACGATGAAGATGACGGCCTCGTCGTCGGATTCGTTGCAGGCGACCCCGGCGCCATCCCTCCGAGCGCCGCCAGCTACCGGTCCTACGCCGTCTCCTTTACCACCGGCAGCGACGCGGGCTGGTACCAGCTTGTCGAAGTGATTATTGCCACCAAGGTCACCGGGACTCCCCTGGCCCGGCTGTCCATCCACCGCGACCACGAAGGAAGTCCCCATGCCGAGGCCCTGTACGTCACACACTTCCGGGGTGCAAGCAAGGAAGACCCAGATCTCTACCTGGAGTTCCCGGACAACACGCCTCTGAATCCCAACCAGACCTACTGGGCGGTGTTCGAGGAGGTTTCTGGGCTCGGCGTCTATGAGATTTCGACCGCACCGAACGGCGATGAGGACCCAGACAGCTGGCCGATCTCCGAAACCTCGCTCCAGCGCAACTTCTTCTCCTTAACCGGACGCACGTGGCAAGCCCCTGCGCTCAATCCGATCGCGATCGTAGTAGACGGTTACCCTGTTGAGGAGCGCGTGCTGGTCGGCGCCCACGGGCTGCGCGACACCGCCGCCGACGGCCCCTTCCTGCGCTTCGGCGCCGAGCGCGTGACCAAAGTCTGGCTCAATCTGCCGAAGGGCAGAACGTGTGACGGCGGAGTGACCAACCCGAACATCAGGATTGACTGCGATCCGCAGTTCGTGGAGGGTCCCGATACCGAGACATCGTGGCGGCTGTGCAGCACGAATAAACACTACGACCACGAATGGGCCGGCGGGCGCGGGTTCACCACCGGCCCCAACCTGACCGGCTATACGATCTCCGGCCTCGGGGTGGACATCGACCTCGAGAGCGGGACGTTGGACCCCGTGGCGAACCTCTACGCCGCCGAGGCGTTCAGCTCCCGCGAAGGCGCGCGCGACCCCCAGTCGCCCTTGGCCAGCTACCAGGCGACAGCGGGTATCGGCGGTTCGCCTGACCGGTTCGCTCCGAGGAACGGCAGCCAACGACTCCATGTCGACCCGGAGCGCACCTACGTGGCCTACTTCCAAAACGCCGCCAACGGCTACTACGAAACGCCCAACGCCAGCCCCGGCGAGGACCCGGGCGCCGAAGCCGGCTGGACCCTCGGCGGACCCTACGGCAGCCGCTTCGTCCGTCCGCTTGGCTTCGGCGGAGACAGCTGGAACTTCGACGAAGGGGACGCCAGGCGGATCCCGCTCAACGTCTACGGCTGGCCGAACCCGCTGCCGCCCGTCCCGAACCCGGCTCCCCCGCCGCCCGGCCCCGTGTTGGTCAGCACCCTGGGTCAGCCGTCGACCTCAACCGGCCAACTTGTCGGCAAGAGAATCAACCTAGAAATTGCGTATGCAGCTTCATTCACCAACGGCAACGGTGCGGTTCATACCCTTCATGGTGTACAAATTGAAGTGACGGTCATCCCACCGCTCCAGGTACTCGGGGCAATCAGGGCCTCCATCTACTCAGACGACGGCGGGAAACCGGGGTCCGCGCTTCACGTACTGGGTCTGCGGGCCCATCCGCAGGTCGGTGTCCTCACTTTCGATGCCCCGGCCGACACCACGCTTGCCGCAAACACGACCTTCTGGCTGGTCATCGACATTGCGCATTCGCCTACTGAGGACTTCTTCCGGACAGCCGTCACATCCAGCACGGGGCAGGACGCCTGCGCCATCCGGAATTGGTCGATAGGCGACGTCGCCTATTTCCGGGAAGGACCCGGCGCGGCTTGGTCGCCGAACGCTGATTTGCTCAAGATGGCCATTCTCGGCGAGCGGGCGTCCAGCGCGTCGGCCGAGTTCAGCGAGCCCACCTGCGGCGACCTGCCCGGCGACACCACCACCACCGGGCGCCTCGTCGTCGACGGCGCCGGCGTGAAGGGCCAACACCACACCGCCACCGCCGCCGACTGGTACGCCGTCAGCCTCGACGCAGGCGTCGACTACCAGTTCGACGCAGACCCAACAGACCCACAGCCGAGGCTGTACCTGCTGAAGACCCACGACGACCAGGGTACAGAGCTGCGCACCAGCGCCATCGCGCCCGTAGAAGGGCCTCAAAACTACTACCAGCACCCCAATCGGGTCAACAGCCTGCCCTTCCGAACGGATCAGGCCGGCGCCTATTACGTGTCCATAGCGTCCCCGAAGGGCGGCGAGGCACCCGATCGGGTGTACACGCTGTCGGCGCAGTCCGACGATTACCCCGCGGACACGTCCACGACGGCCGTCGCCGAGGTGGGGGAGCTAACCAGGGTCTATCTGATGCGCACGAGCAGCGACCCAGACGACACAGCCACCAACGACGTGGACTGGGTCCGGGTCGCCCTGCGCGCAAACGCGCACTACCGGTTCGTCTATGACGTGGCCTGCTTGCACGAAGGCATCATCGAGGGCATCTACGACTCCGACGGCGCCCTGGTGCCCGACAGCGGATCAAGCATCGCGCGCAAAACGGACGGCACTTGCACCGACCTCACCATGGCGTTCACCGCGCCGGGCGACGGCGACAACTACGTCGCCGTCACCGCCAGAGGGTCCTATTACCCTGAGAATAAGCGCCATCCGTTCGGGGGCGTCTACGGCACGCTCAAGGTCGACGGCACCATCACCACCTCGATGGGCCAGAGGGCGAACAGCCCGGCCACCGGCGGGCCGGGCATCACCGGGACGGTGCAGGCCGGCGAGACGCTGACCGCGACCACAGACGGCATCGAGGACGAGGACGGTCTGACCGGCGCAGTCTTCGCCTACCAATGGGTCCGGTCCGGCGCCGACATCGAGGGAGCGGCAAGCTCCAACTACACCGTGA
Organism: Dehalococcoidia bacterium; assembly: GCA_965247615.1. Lineage (GTDB taxonomy): Bacteria > Chloroflexota > Dehalococcoidia > Lucifugimonadales > UBA1127. The sequence goes on from OZ252022.1 coordinate 1,044,410, forward strand.
CCCGCGACGACGAGGGCAAACCCATCCAGGTGCGGGTCACCTTCACCGACGATGCGGGCAACGCCGAGTCGCTGACCAGCTACGCGAAGCTGTCCGCCCCGCCCTTGATCATCCCCGATGAGGAGCCGCCGCCGAAGTCTTCGGCGACGCGTGAGGCGCGTGAAGCGCAAGGGGCGCAAGGGGCGCAAGAGGCGCAAGAGGCGCAAGGGGCGCAGGAGGCCGCGGAGACGCCGCTGACTGCCGCCATCCACGATGCGCCTGAGTCGCACGACGGGCAGGAGGACTTCACCTTTGAGCTGCGCTTCAGTGAGGAGCCCAAGGAAGGCTTCAGCTACAAGACGCTGCGGGACTATGCGTTCACGGTGACGAGAGGCACGGTGGCCGGGGCCCGGAAACTGGACGGGGACAGCGCCACCCCCAACATCCGGTGGGAGATCAGCGTCAGCCCAGACTCCAACGCGGACGTCACCGTCGAGCTGCCCGTCACAACGGACTGCGAGGCGCAGGGGGCCATCTGCACCGATGACGGGACGATGCTGTCCAGCCCGCAGAAATTCACCGTCAAGGGGCCTCCGCTGACGCCAAGTTCCGAAAGCGTCCCAACATCCCACAACGGCAGCGGCGAATTCAGATTCAGGATCGCTCTCAGCGAGGAGCCGAAATCGGGCTTCAGCTACACCACGATGCGCGACCACGCCTTCACGGTGACCGGCGGTACCGTAACCGGCGCGCGCCGCCTGGACCCGCCGAGCAACGTCGGCTGGGAGATCGTCGTCGAACCGGACTCGACCGGCGCCGTCACCATCGTCCTGCCCGCAACCACGGACTGCGACGCGGAGGGCGCGATCTGCACCGATGACGGCAGGATGCTGTCCAACCGCCTGGAGCGCACCGTCAGCGGGCCGGGTCAGTAGGCCGAGCCCCGCGAGCACAACGACATCGCATAAGCGGTTGCGCGAGGGGGAGACCTTCGATTCAATTGAAGGTCTCGCCTGAATATAGAAACGCACGCTGTCGGAGGTGAATTTGACTTACCGAATGCACACAGTTGCGCTTCATTCTCTTGCTAAAACGTTGCGTCAAAAATACCCCTGAAAGTCGATGCATATGAACCTTGTGCACCTCTATATGGGCCTGTAACTATGGGCCTGTAACTAAGTAGGGGGTCAATTGTCAACAACCTGGTCAGCAACACAGGTTGGGCAGTGGCTGAATGGAGAGGCGGCCGCCGCGGATTCGGCAACCGGGCTCTGTCAAACCGCCTCCACGGCTGCAGAGGGGTCTCAAGTCTACAGGAAAGGACTCACCCGATGAATATAGCAAGCAACGTAACTCTGGTTCGGGTATCCAGGGTCTGGTTATCGGCCGTCGCCATGGCGCTCATCCTCGTGGTGTCCAATATCGCCCCGGCGACGGCGCAGTCAACTGCGACCGTCATGGTTAGCAATCTGGGAGAAGCGCCGGAGGTCCGCCAACGAGTTACTATTATAGTGGGCATGGGCCAGGCCTACGCACATTCATTCCATACCGGCAGCACTGCCGTTACGCTTGAAAAAGTCCGGCTGTATCTGCGCGGACTCGGATCAGCGCCCGCTTTCACCATACGCGCTGACAACTCGGGAGAACCCGGACGGAGTCTGCATGCCTTGACGAACCCCACCATCGACTCGCTCATGTCCACACATGAGGACCTCACGGCGACCGGTTATGTCCTTGCCGCCGATACAACCTATTGGTTGGTGCTCCACAGACAATGGGGGTCCGACAACATCCGTTTCAGCGCCTCGATATGCGATCGGCTTTCGACCCCTGAGGGTGAGACCACCGGAGAGGTTGGCTGGTCGCTGGGCGAAAAGCTTTTCTTCGGTCTGGGGTCCAAGTGGCAGGTGTCGCCCCTGGGATGCCGGCGCATGATGATGGCCGTCTATGCCAGTGCGCAAACAACCTCACAGAATCAGGCCGCGAACAGCCCGGCGACGGGCTGGCCCGGCATCACCGGGACGGTGCGGGCCGGCGAGACGCTGACGGCGACCACGGACAGGATCGAGGACGAGGACGGCCTGACGGACGCGGTCTTCGCCTACCGGTGGGTCCGCCAGGATCCGGCGACAAGCACCGACGCGGACATTGAGGGAGCGACAAGCTCCACATACACCGTGACCGACGCCGACGAGGGCAAGGCCATCAAGGTGCGGGTCACCTTCACCGACGACGCGGGCAACGCCGAGTCGCTGACCAGCGACGCAAGGCTGTCCGCCCCACCCTTGATTATCCCCGATGCAGAAGTGATTGTGTCCAACACCACCGCCACCGGCGAGCCCACCATCACAGGCACGATCCGGGTGGGTGAGACGCTCACGGCGAATACCACGGACTTATCCGACTCCGACGGCCTGAACAACGCCACCTTTACATACCAGTGGCTGGCCGACGACGCGGACATCACTGACGCGACCGGCTCGACCTACGCCCTGGTTGCCGCAGACGAGGGAAAGACCATCAAGGTGCGGGTCACCTTCACTGACGACAGCGGTCACCAGGAGACGCTGACTAGCACTGCTACCGTAGCGGTGGCTTCAGCGCCCACCCCACTGACTGCCGTCATCCACGACGCGCCGGAGTCGCACGACGGGGAGAAGAGGTTCACCTTCGAACTGCGGTTCAGCGAGGACCCCAAGGAAGACTTCAGCTACAAGACGCTGCGGGACCATGCGTTCACGGTGACGGGCGGCCCGGTGGCCGGGGCCCGGCGGCTGGACGGGGACAGCGACACCCGCAACATCAAGTGGGAGATCAGCGTCACCCCGGACTCGAACGCGGACGTCACCGTCGAGCTGCCCGCCACCACGGACTGCGACGCGCAGGGGGCCATCTGCGCCGAAGACGGGACGATGCTGTCCAGCCCGCTGAAATTCACCGTCAAGGGGCCTCCGCTGACGGCAAGTTTCGAAAGCGTCCCGACGTCCCACAACGGCAGCGACTCGTTCCGCATCAGGATCGCCTTTAGCGAGGCACCCAAATCGGGCTTCAGCTACACCACGATGCGCGACCACGCCTTCACGGTGACCGGAGGCTCGGTAACCGGCGCGCGGCGGCTGGTCAGCGGCAAGAACCTCCGATGGGAGATCGTCGTCAGCCCGGACTCCAACGGGGACGTGACGATCACTCTGCCCGCCACCACGGACTGCGACGCGCAGGGGGCCATCTGCGCCGACGGCGACAAGAAGTTGTCCAACCGCCTGGAGCGCACCGTCAGCGGGCCGGGCCAGTAGAGGGCAAACGGGAAGAAGCAGGCAAGTACGAACGGGCGAGGCAGGCGCTCCGACCGGGACCCGATCTCCCGCGGCATGAGCGATACGGGAATGGGAGCCCTGCCCGCCCATAGGAGAGGGTCTACGGCCGTGCTCTGGGAGCGCTTGCGCCATGCCTCGACAGCGCACGAACTACAGCAGAAGAACCTACGTCATCCCCGACGACTTCCCGAAGCGGCTGAAGCGGTTCCAGGAGGAGTCCGGCCTGTCGTGGTCGGAGATTGCCCGCCGCCTGGGGACCTATCGCCCCACCGTAGGGCGTTGGTGCAAGGCCGGGGTGCGGCCCAACCAACAGCACCGGAGGGCGCTTCTGGACCTCGCCGACGACTTTGGCCTCAGCTCCCTATTCACCGAATAGGGAACGGCGCGCCGGCGAGGGGCTATAGCTGTTTCGGGGGCTCCGGGATGACCTCCACGATAGCAGGAAAGGGGAGGTTGGCACCCCGGCGGAAGCCGGGCATACCAATACATATTTGGGAATGGGGAAAAGGGTATCTCAGCGTTAACACCCATAGAAACTCCGCCATGATACCCGAATTAATCTGGAGATGTATGCTCCGGTCAAGACCGGCAGAGAAAATGACCAGTAGAAGGGAAAATTGACCACTACACACACCACAAGATAAGTGACACTGTTGAGCGTTGTCCTTGCGCTGGCCCTTACGGCGGCGCTCGCGGCCTGCGTCTCCGATGAGCCGTCCGGCGTGACAGGCCCCGACCGGACCGCGTCCACCCCAACGGAGACGCCGGTCTCCCCCGCACAGACGCCTTCCACGCCAGGGTCAGGGGACGCGCCCACTGCCACCGATGCGTCTGGACCTGCGGATGCGACAGCGCCGCCCGCGGCCTCCGGCTCCGCCGAAACGGACCGGGAAGCCCTGGTTGCCCTCTACAACGCAACGGACGGTGAGAACTGGGGTGGAAGCGACAACTGGCTGAGCGACGCTCCCCTCGGCGAATGGAAGGGCGTCACCACCAACGACGACGGGCGCGTGACAGGGCTGTACCTTAGTGAAAACCAGTTGAGCGGGGAGATACCGCCGGAGCTGGGCAACCTCTCCAACCCGCAAGAGCTGTTTCTCTACGGCAACTACTTGAGCGGGGAGATACCGGCGGAGCTGGGCAACCTCTCCATCCTGACAGGGCTGTTCCTCCACGAGAACCAGTTGAGCGGGGAGATGCCGGCGGAGCTGGGTGTAAAGGGTGTTGCTGTTCAGGGTAAATGTCCGTTTAAGCGGCCGGCATAAATGTCACTCGGTCAGGCTGCCATGGTATCAGATGATGACGTAGTGGGACCGGCCCAGGGTTGTTGCGTCGGTGGGCCCTCGGCGGCCAGGTACTTCTTGATGGTGGCCCTGTGGATTCCCAATTCCCGCTCGATCGCTCGCAGCGACATCCCCTTGCGCCTGGCTTTCTGAATCGCCTTCCATCTCTCCCTCTGGAGGAACGTCGGCTTGCGAGGGGCGGCGGGTTTGGGCTTGCCGGCGGCGGCCGCGCTGTCAGTGTTGTCCCCTTGAACCTTCTCTTCCGCTGCCCTTGAGTCCAGTGGTTGGAGAGCCGCGGTCCAGCGTTCGCCCAAGCCGTTGGCCCCGGAGGGTGGGACAGGAACAGGTGCGGAACGTCCGTGGCCGTTTCGGAGGAATACCGGACTGGGGGGAGCCTCCTGGGCAGCGAGGATGCGCCCTTCATGCCGCACCGACAGCCGGCCATCCAGTCCTTCCAGGACCTCCACAGCCGCCCCGGTATAGCTGTGCCGTTCCGGCCCTGGCAGCAACTGGAGGGTGTGCAGCTGGAACCTCACCGTGTTGTCCCTGGCCACGCTCCTGCGGTGCTTGAAGCACAGGACCTGTTCCAGGCACAGCTCCGGGTTGATAGTCCGGAATGCAGGCTCAGGGTGTTGCGGGGGAACCCCGAAGCGCTGGTTGAATCGTGGCAGGAACTGCTCCAGCACCCTGTTGGCTTCCCCGATGCTGCCGGCGCTTGCCAGCCGGTCCTGGAAGGTGCCCCCCGTTCGCTCCACGCGCCCCTTCGCCTGGGGCGACCGTGCGAAAATCATCTGAATCCCCAGTTCCTCCATCGCCCGGCTGAACTGGGTTGGCATCCCGGGGAGGCCGGAGCCGGGCGTGTGCCTGAAGACCCCGTGCCGGTCGGTGTAGAGGGCGACGGGTAGGCCGAGATGCTGCACCAGGTTCTGGATCAGCACGAAGTAGCTGTGGGCGTCCTCCTTCTCGCAGAAGAGGGCGTCGACCACGGTACCGGTGGCATCGTCAACTGCGATCAGCAGCGTGAACGGCGGCGCCTGATCCCCCAACCACGGATGATGACTGCCGTCCATCTGGATCAGCATTCCCTCCCGCGGCATGCGCTGGCGGCGCACCCGGTGCTTGGGCGGACGCCTTCGCCGCGGACTGCTCAGCCCGGCGTTGACCAGGATGCGCCGCAAGGTAGTCCTGCCGATGTCGATGCCGTCGCGCTGGCTCAGCAACTCGCTGAGATGGGTGTGGTTGGCCCCGGCGTATCTGGTACGAGCCAAGTGAACTACGGCAGTTGCAACGGCCTCGGGTGTTGCGTTGGGTGGCCTGCGGCCACGATGACCGTGGGCAACGGCGGCGGCTCCCTTATCCCGGTAAGCCGCTAGGATGCGCCTGGTGTGGCGAGTAGTGACACCCATCAGCGTGGCTGCCTGATCCAGTGTCATATGCTCAGCGAGCAAACTGTTCAGAACCTGAAGTCTTGCCTGTTCTCTTTGAGTCAAAGTCACATTCTCCATGATGTGAATGTGACATTTATGCTGGCCAGTTAGCAAGGACACTTTCGCTGGACGTCAACATAAAGGGCGGAGTAATAATGGACCGGTGAGGCGGGGGCGAGCGTTGAGGTAGGGGCGCTGCAAAACCGTACCACCCGCCGCCTTCCATAGAGTTCGAGGCAACTCGATGGAAGGTGTGAAGGATGTACAAGGTGGAGCTGTACGTTCGAGCGCGCCAGGCCTGCATGGTGGAGGGGATGAGCACGCGGGAGGCTGCCCGAGTGTTCGGTCTGCACCGGGATACGGTGCGCAAGATGCTGGCCTATTCAATGCCGCCGGGCTACCGGCGGCAGACACCTCCCCGAAGGCCCAAGCTGGAGCCCTACACCGGCGTCATCGACCGCATCCTTGAAGAAGACCACAAGGTCCCCAAGAAGCAGCGCCACACCGCCCAGCGCATCTCCGAGCGTCTGCGGGACGAGCACGGGTTTGGGGGCCAGTACACCATCGTCAAGGACTACGTCAGGGAGCGCCGCCGCCGGACCAAGGAGATGTTCGTGCCGCTGTCCCATGCCCCGGGCCATGCCCAGTGCGACTTCGGAGAGGCCCTGGTGATCATCGGCGGGGTGGAGCAGAAGGCCCACTACTTCGTCCTGGACCTGCCCTACAGCGACGGCTGCTTCATCAAGGCTTACCCCGCGGAGACCACCGAGGCCTTCCTGGACGGCCATGTCTCGGCGTTGTCTTTCCTGGGGGGAGTGCCCCAGAGCATCCTCTACGACAACACGAGGCTGGCGGTGGCCAGGATCCTGGGGGACGGCCGGCGAAAGCGTACCCGAGCCTTCACCGAGCTCCAGTCCCACTACCTGTTCGAGGACCGGTTCGGCAGGCCCGGGAAGGGCAACGACAAGGGGAAGGTGGAGGGCATGGTGGGCTACGTGCGCCGCAACTTTCTGGTGCCCATACCGTCCTTCGAGAGCTTCGAGGCGCTGAATGCCCACCTGGAGCGGCGCTGCCTGACGCGCATGGACGCCCAACTGAGGGGAAAGTCTGAAACTATCGGACAGCGGATGGAGCGGGACCTGGAGGCCCTGCTGCCCCTGCCGGCCGCGCCTTACGACGCCTGCGACCAGCGGGCGAGCCGGGTCAGTTCCCTGTCCCTGGTGCGGTACCGGACCACCGACTACTCGGTGCCGGTGGCCTACGGGCACCGCGACGTTCTGGTAAGAGGCTACGTGGACCGGGTGGTCATCAGCTGCGGGTCGGAGGTCATCGCCCGACACCCCCGCTCCTACCAGCGGGACGACTTCGTCTTCGACCCCATCCACTACCTGCCGCTCTTGGAGCGGAAGACGGGCGCCCTGGACCAGGCCGCACCCCTGCGGGGGTGGGACCTGCCCGGGGAGTTTGCCGCGCTGCGCCGCCTCCTGGAGTCCAGGATGGGACCAAGGGGCAAGCGGGAGTTCGTCCAGGTGCTCCGGTTGCTGGAAAGCTTCAGGCTGGAAGAGGTGCACGCCGCAGTGCAGGACGCCCTCCGTCTGGGGGCGTTGAGCTTCGACGCCGTGAAGCACCTGGTGCTCTGCCGGCTGGAGGGACGGCCGCCCCGCCTTGACCTGGAGCTATACCCCTACCTGCCCAGGGTGAGCGTGAACACCACCTCCGCCGGGGACTACATGGCCCTGCTGTCAGGGAGGGCGGCATGAACCAGCGGTCCACCCTGCTCCTGGAACACCACCTGAAGGAGCTGAAGCTGCCCAGCTTCCTGAGGGAGTACGGGAAGATGGCCGCCCAGTGCGCCGCCGAGGGCGTGGACCACCCCCAGTACCTGCTGCGCCTGGCCGAGCTGGAACTCATCGACCGCCACCAGCGCATGGTGCAGCGCCGGATCCGCGCCGCCCACTTCCCCGCCGTCAAGAGCCTGGACACCTTCGACTTTCCGGCCATCCCCTCGGTGAACAAACAACTGGTGATGGAGTTGGCCCGCTGCGAATACATCCAGCGCCGGGAGAACGTCATCGCCGTCGGCAACAGCGGCACCGGCAAGACCCACGTGGCCCTGGGGCTGGGCCTGGCCGCCTGCCAGCGGGGAATGTCCGTGGGCTTCACCACCGCAGCCGCCCTGGTCCACGAGCTGATGGAGGCCCGGGACGAGAAACGGCTGCTCAACCTGCAGCGGCAGCTGTCCCGCCTCAGCCTGCTGATCATCGACGAACAGGGCTTCGTGCCCCTGTCCCCCACCGGCGCGGAACTCCTCTTTGAGGTCTTCAGCCAGCGCTACGAGCGGGGCTCCATCCTGGTCACCACCAACCTGCCCTTCGATGAGTGGACCGAGGTCTTCGGCTCGGAACGCCTGACCGGAGCCCTGCTGGACCGACTCACCCATCACGTCCACATCCTGGAGATGAACGGCGATAGCTACCGTCTTAAGCGCAGCCGGCAGAACGCCGCCTCCCAGGTCTCGGATGATCCGGACGACTCCTGACTCACTCCAGAACTGGGAACCCCTGCTCCTGACCTGACCCCGCCCGGCTCCCAACCTCGTTCTTTTTCATCATGCCAGTGGGACGCTCTTGCTCCGCCGCAGCGGTCCACCTTCTCGCCGCCCTTGACACTGGGGATGAGGACTATCCCGTCCCCGAGGCAGGTGCGGTCCACATTGGCTGCCTCGCCGATCCGACATCCCGTGTCTATGAGAAAGCGGAGGGCAGTGCGCGAGCATCAAAGCTGACTCGCGAGGACCAAGTCCCAGCCAGATGCCCGAGACTTGCCGAGAAGGCAATTCGGTCAAGCGACCAAGAAGTGGATACCTGCTCACAGTGACTCTGGCCCATCTCCCGATGGCAGGCACATCGACTTCTCGGGGCTCGGTCTTGCCGCCTGGATTTGACATCGCAGGCCCTGATACGGTAGGGTTCCGGTCGTGAGTGGGCGCTCGCTACTGTCTCTTGCCTTGACGGAACAGCAGATCAATAGAGCTCGCCAATCTCACTCGGTTCCGCGAGATCCGATCCTCGAGGCGGCCGGGAGAGTTGTCACGACAAGAGGAATCGCCAGCGCGACCATTCATGATTTGTCGAATGAGGTTGGCGTCACCGAGGGGGCCGGGGTGGTCACCGAGTACCGGAAAGCCGGGAGAGAAATACTGGAAACGGGCAGCCAGAGGGGCAGTATGCGCTCGAATGTCGACCTAAGTGTGGCGGCTACGAATCTGTTCGACATGAAGCCGAGCACCGCCACTCTGTGGACGCTCGACAACTACAACACGCCCTTGGCTCGGCGATGTGGGAGACAAGCAAGAGGGTGGTCACTCCGTAACGCGGTCACCGCGCCAAGCCCCCATCACATAAGCCTCGTATACGGTCATGCCACTAGTGGGCAGGACTAGCAGGAGAGTCGACGCCATTCTATATCTAGACTGGAGGGAGTCGTGCAGATAGGAAGCAACGGTTTCTTGGTACACCTCACCTCGCTGGTTCGCCACGGGGCAACTCGGCTGGGGGCCGTCTTGATTGCCGGCTTGCTGCTGAGCATGCTCGCACTCGCTGCATGCGGTGGCGAAGAAGCTGCAAGCCAGCAAGGGGACACAATGTCGGAGCCGAAGTACGGCGGCACCTTGACGATGGCCGCGACCGCCTCAGGGTCGACGTCACTGGACCCACCCTTCTTGCTGGGTGAGTTTACTATCCCTGTCACCCTGCAGATCTACGAAAGCTTGGTCAAGGTCAACGAGGACCTCGGGATCGACCCTACCCTGGCGACGTCCTGGGAGCCCAACGCCGACCTTACTTCCTACACCTTCAATCTCCGCCAGGGGGTGAAGTTCCACCACGGTAAGGACTTCAAGGCCGAAGACGTGATCTATAGCTTTGAGCGGCTGCTGGACCCGGAGTTGGACTCTCCGGCGCGGGCTTCCCTGGAGGTCATCAAGAACATGGAGGCCCTGGATGACTACACGGTCCGCTTTGACCTCACGGGCCCCAACGCCTTCTTCCCGGAGTTGCTGTCCATCTACCAGGTCAAGATTATGCCCTCAGACGTGGACCCCGCTCGGCTGGAGCTGGAGGCATTCGGGACCGGACCGTTCATGCTGCAGGAGTACCTACCCGACGAGCGTGCGACCCTGGTCCGCAACCCCGACTACTGGGAGGAAGGCAGACCGTACCTAGATGAGCTGATTATCCGCGGGATCAACGAGCCGGCGACCCGTTCCGCGGCGTTGAAGAGCGGCGACATCGACCTGATCTACCTCCTCACATCTGCGAACGCTGCGGACGTCGCATCCCACGATGAGACCGAGGTGCGGGAGACGGGCAGCGCGTCCTATCTCAACCTCGCCATGCGCACGGATACGGCGCCGTTCGACAATGTGCTGGTGCGGAAGGCGCTGCAAGCGGCCACCGACCGGGAGGCCATCCGCCAGGCGGCCTTGGTGGGGCGGGGCAGCATCGCCATGGATCACCCCATTCCGCCCTCCGATCCCCACTTTGCGCCGGAGTGCGCGCCTCCATCCTACGATCCCGATCTGGCCAGGTCGCTGCTGGCGCAGGCCGGGCACCCGGATGGCATCGACGTGACGCTGTATACCATGGACGAGCAAGCTATGCCGGCGTTGGCGGTGGCGTTCAAGGAGAAGGCAGAGCCGGCGGGGATCCGAGTGAACATCCAGCGGGAGCCGGCGGACGCCTACTGGGCCAAGGTCTGGCTGGTGGTGCCGTTCACCACGGTCTTCTGGTTCGGCCGTCCGCCAGACCAAGCGCTAAGCATAGTGTACACGAGCGACGCCAGTTGGAACGAATCGTATTACAAGAACCCCGAGCTTGACGAACTAATCATCCGGGCACGTGGGCAGGCTGATTTTGAGGAGCGAAAGCAGACCTATAAGGAGATCCAGTGCCTCCTGGTTGATGAGGTGCCCCGTATCGTTACGGTGTTCCAGCCGATGCTCTTGGGTGCGCGCAAAGACGTTCAGGGCGTGCGGCCCCATCCCAGGGGATGGATATTCCTGGAGGACGCCTGGCTGGACCGCTAGCCCGCGTGTCGACAAGAGGGGAGGAGGGACATCCCGTCCCTCCTCTGTCCCCACGGACACCCTGAGTCGCCGATCGATGCCCCAGATAGGGTTGATTTTTCTGAGGAGCAGCACCACCTAAATTCTTAGGTTCCTTGTAATTCGTCTCAGCTTGATCCTGGTCACCCTTGTAGTGGTCTCCCTGGCCATCTTCACCATTACGGAGATCCTACCAGGGGACGTGGCGGTCATGATGCTCAGGCAGGGCGCCACGGAGCAGAATCTAAAGAAGGTTCGTGAAGACTTGGGCTTGGACCGTCCGGCCTACGTGCGCTACCTGGACTGGATTGGTGGCGCGGTGCGGGGCGACCTGGGAGACTCCTACGTTCAGAAACGTCCCATTGTGGACGTGATGGGGGTCCGGTTGCGGAACTCCCTTGTCCTGGCCGGCTTCGCCCTTCTGGTGGCTGTCCCGGTGGCTGTGCTCGTGGGTGTATGGGCCGGGGTCCACCCGGATTCCCCGGGCGACCGCATCGTCAGCGTGGCCAGTGTGGTGGGGATCTCCTTACCGGAGTTCGTCACCGGGGTGCTCCTGATCATCGTCTTCTCCTTGACACTGGACCTCTTTCCCACCACCAGCGGCATCCCCTCGGGCACCAGTCCGCTGACAAGGCCGCAGATCCTGGTGCTGCCCATGCTCACCCTCACGGGGGTGATGTTTGCCTACATCATGCGCATGACTAGGGCCAACGTGATCGAGGTTATGCAGGCCAGCTACGTGCGGACGGCCATTCTCAAGGGCCTACCCATGCGCAAGGTGATCTTCCAGCACGTGGTACCCAACGCCATGCTGCCTACCATCAGCATCATCGCCATGAATATGGGCTGGATGCTGGGCGGGCTGATCATCGTGGAGAACGTCTTCGCCTATCCAGGGCTGGGACAGTTGCTGCTGACTTCAATTCAGACGCGCGATGTTCCGTTACTCCAGGCCTTGGCGTTGCTAATCGCCGCCACCTATACGATCAGCAATCTGGTGGCGGACCTGAGCTACGCAGCTCTGGACCCACGGATAAGGTTGGCCTAGATGGATGTCCAAGTGTCTGAATTGGGGGCTCAGAGGAGCGTGGGTGGTTCCCTCAGTGCGGCGCTTAAGGCTTTGGGTCGGGGGACCAGGAGCTTTTTTCGGCTGGCTTTGGGCACCACGGCGGGGCGTATTGGGCTGCCCATCGTGGCGGTTCACCTAACGCTGGCACTGATTGGCCCTTGGATAGCGCCGTACTCCGCCACTGAGTTCCACCTGTACCCTGATTACCCAGTAGAGCATCGCCTGAGTTCACCATCATCGCTCTACTGGCTCGGCACTGATCAGTTCGGACGCGACCTGCTGAGCAGAGTGATGTCCGGAGCAACCTCCATCATCGTCGTCTCGGCGGTGGGCGCCACCCTTGGAATCGCGCTGGGCACACTGGTAGGAATGAGCAGTGGCTATAAGGGCGGAAAGACAGACGAGGTGGTGATGCGCATCATGGATGGACTGATGTCCTTCCCATCACTATTGCTCGCGCTCCTGGTACTCACGACTCTTGGCTCCAGAGCGGCGCCGGCGGAGTGGATCGCGCCATTCTGGCAACAGCTCCTGATCGTGTCCACCATAGGCATCGTCTTCATGCCTCGCGTCGCTCGTGTGATGAGGAGCGTCACCCTTACCTTGAAGTCCCGTGAGTTCGTTCTGAGCGCTCGCCTGCGCGGGGAGTCCGCACCGTACATTATCTTCAAGGAACTGCTTCCCAACGCCCTGCCGGTGCTGGGAGTGGAGGCGGCCGTGAGGCTGAGCTACGCGATCCTCCTCGTCTCCTCCTTGGGGTTCCTGGGCCTGGGTGTGCAGCCGCCCTCGCCTGACTGGGGCCTTATGATCAGCGAGAGCCGACAGTTCATAAGCAGTGCGCCTTGGGTGGCCCTGGCTCCTGCCGGCGCCGTAGCGTCGCTTGTGGTGGGCGTCAACCTTCTCACCGACGGTATCCGACAGGCCAGCGGACTGCCGCGGGAGGTGGAACCATGAGCCAAGAAGCAATCAACGGAGCTCCTCTTGTAGATATTGAGGGGTTGGCGGTGACCTTCCATACGCCGCGTGGCACCGTTCGGGCGGTCCGCGACGCGTCCCTTCAGATCCGACGTGGCGAGGTGGTGGGCCTAGTGGGGGAGTCTGGGTGTGGCAAGTCCACCACCGCCTTTGCCCTTATGGGCTACCTACCGGGCACGGCTAGCGTGGAAGGCACTGTCCTCTTCGAGTCCAGGGATATTGCAGCCATGTCGGCCTCGGAGCTACGCCAATTGCGGGGTAACCGCGTCGCCATGGTGTACCAGGACCCCGCCACGTCCCTCAACCCCACCATGCGTGTTGGGAATCAGATCGAAGAGGTGTTGCGGGAGCATCTCGGCCTGGACCAGGGAGAGGCCCGCCAGCACGCTGCCGAGCTCTTCGAAAGGGTTGTCCTGGCGGATCCGGGACGCATCGGCAGGCGCTATCCGTACCAGCTAAGCGGTGGGATGCAACAACGAGTGGTCATAGCTATGGCCCTGGCGTGCCAGCCTGACCTTCTCATCATGGACGAGCCCACGACTGGCCTTGACGTGACCACAGAGGCTACCATCCTTGACCTGGTGGTTGACCTCAAACACGTCGTGAATGCCGGAATTTTGTATGTAAGCCACAACTTGGGAGTCGTCGCGCGAGTCGCCGATCGCGTTGTGGTGATGTATGCGGGCCAGACAGTGGAGGAGGCGCCTGTCAGGGAGCTATTCAAGAACCCCAAGCATCCGTACACTGCGGGACTACTTAGCTGTGTGCCCACGCCGCCAGGGGAAGGTGAGATGCTCTCCCAGCTCACCAGCATCCCGGGGTCTGTCTTTCCTGCCGATCACCCGACTGAGGAAGCGTGTCTCTTCGCCCCGCGCTGCCCATTAGCCCAGGACTCATGCTATGCCAGCGCTCCTCAGATGCTCAGCGCCGGAAACGGCCACCTAGCGCGCTGCTTCTTCTCCTCGGATGTCCATCCAAGGCTCTGGGTCGAGGGAGATCTCCGTGACGAAGGCCCAAAGGATGACGCGGAGCCAGTGCTGACGGCCAAGGGCATACGAAAGTTTTACGGGCGATGGCGGAGAAAGTATGCCTTCATCGGGCCCAGGGTGGATCCACCGGTTCGGGCGCTTACGGACATCGATTTCACGGTCAAACCCGGGCGCACCCTGGGCATCGTGGGCGAAAGCGGCTCCGGCAAGACGACCGCCGCTCGGGCAGTGGCTGGCCTGGCGCCACGGAACCGGGGCGAGCTCCGACTCTATGGAGAAGAGCTAGCTCCCGATGTGCAGGACCGGAGTCGCCAGCAGCTAGCCAAATTAGGGATGGTGTTTCAGAATCCGACGGCTTCGCTCAACCCCAAGCTCTCCATTCGCCACGCTATCCTGCGGTCGCTGAGGAAGTTCGGGGGGCTGAGTCGAGGGGAGGCCCGTGAACGAGCCGCAGAACTACTGAAAGGAGTGGGCCTCGCCCCCTCGTATTTGGAACGCCGCCCTAGCGAGCTCAGCGGAGGAGAGCAGCAGCGTGTGGCGCTGGCTGGAGCCTTCGCCGCTGCCCCAGACCTGGTCATTGCCGACGAGGCCGTCTCGGCCCTAGACGTCTCCGTGCAGGCGCAGGTACTCAATCTGCTGGAGCAGCACCAGCGTGAGGCAGGCACGGCCTATATCTTCATATCCCATGACCTGGCAGTGGTGCGCTACGTTTCTGACGATATCATGGTGCTCTACGCTGGCCATGTGGCCGAGTCTGGACCCGCGGACCGTGTGCTGAGTGCGCCGTCACATCCGTACACGGAGGCGCTTCTTTCCGCTGCGCCTGTAGCTGATCCGGATGCCGAGGTAACCAATATCCGGCTCCCCGGCGCCGTACCAACCCTCCGTAGTCGCTTCCGGGGCTGTTTCTTCGCCGGGCGCTGCCCCAGGAAGATCGGGCGTGTCTGCGACGATACACCGCCGCCGGCGCGTACCGATCCGCATGCAACCGACCACGTTATCCACTGCCACATTCCCCCGGAAGAGCTGATGCTCATGCAGCAGAAGCATGGGCGGACTACTGTCTAGCTTAGAGTCCGCTGCACAGCATCACGTCCGTCATTGGGCCATCCGTCACTGCTGGGACGGTTGACCGTGCCTCGGGGGATCAGGTCGCTCAAAAGCAGAGTGTCAACTTGCCTTCCGGCAGCCCGACGTACCGGACCTGGATGCCCGTCTGAGAGGTAAACACCGCTGTGTCCGTAGCTGAAAACTCGATCCAACCCGCCGCGTCGGTCGCGGTTCAACCAGCAGGTGGGTGGTATGTCTATGCCCTTGCACATCCCCGGCCCACAAGTTCTGTCCCCCAAACGCCATAACCTCATCGCCACGGTGTCAAGGGCGGCGAGAAGGTGGACCACTGCGGCGGAGGAATCGTGTACCACCGGCACGATGAGAAAGGACTGAATTGGGAACCGGGCGGGGTCAGGTCAGGAGCAGGGGTCTGCAAGTCCGGAGTGAGTCAGGAGTCGTCCGGATCATCCGAGACCTGGGAGGCGGCGTTCTGCCGGCTGCGCTTAAGACGGTAGCTATCGCCGTTCATCTCCAGGATGTGGACGTGATGGGTGAGTCGGTCCAGCAGGGCTCCGGTCAGGCGTTCCGAGCCGAAGACCTCGGTCCACTCATCGAAGGGCAGGTTGGTGGTGACCAGGATGGAGCCCCGCTCGTAGCGCTGGCTGAAGACCTCAAAGAGGAGTTCCGCGCCGGTGGGGGACAGGGGCACGAAGCCCTGTTCGTCGATGATCAGCAGGCTGAGGCGGGACAGCTGCCGCTGCAGGTTGAGCAGCCGTTTCTCGTCCCGGGCCTCCATCAGCTCGTGGACCAGGGCGGCTGCGGTGGTGAAGCCCACGGACATTCCCCGCTGGCAGGCGGCCAGGCCCAGCCCCAGGGCCACGTGGGTCTTGCCGGTGCCGCTGTTGCCGACGGCGATGACGTTCTCCCGGCGCTGGATGTATTCGCAGCGGGCCAACTCCATCACCAGTTGTTTGTTCACCGAGGGGATGGCCGGAAAGTCGAAGGTGTCCAGGCTCTTGACGGCGGGGAAGTGGGCGGCGCGGATCCGGCGCTGCACCATGCGCTGGTGGCGGTCGATGAGTTCCAGCTCGGCCAGGCGCAGCAGGTACTGGGGGTGGTCCACGCCCTCGGCGGCGCACTGGGCGGCCATCTTCCCGTACTCCCTCAGGAAGCTGGGCAGCTTCAGCTCCTTCAGGTGGTGTTCCAGGAGCAGGGTGGACCGCTGGTTCATGCCGCCCTCCCTGACAGCAGGGCCATGTAGTCCCCGGCGGAGGTGGTGTTCACGCTCACCCTGGGCAGGTAGGGGTATAGCTCCAGGTCAAGGCGGGGCGGCCGTCCCTCCAGCCGGCAGAGCACCAGGTGCTTCACGGCGTCGAAGCTCAACGCCCCCAGACGGAGGGCGTCCTGCACTGCGGCGTGCACCTCTTCCAGCCTGAAGCTTTCCAGCAACCGGAGCACCTGGACGAACTCCCGCTTGCCCCTTGGTCCCATCCTGGACTCCAGGAGGCGGCGCAGCGTGGCAAACTCCCCGGGCAGGTCCCACCCCCGCAGGGGTGCGGCCTGGTCCAGGGCGCCCGTCTTCCGCTCCAAGAGCGGCAGGTAGTGGATGGGGTCGAAGACGAAGTCGTCCCGCTGGTAGGAGCGGGGGTGTCGGGCGATGACCTCCGACCCGCAGCTGATGACCACCCGGTCCACGTAGCCTCTTACCAGAACGTCGCGGTGCCCGTAGGCCACCGGCACCGAGTAGTCGGTGGTCCGGTACCGCACCAGGGACAGGGAACTGACCCGGCTCGCCCGCTGGTCGCAGGCGTCGTAAGGCGCGGCCGGCAGGGGCAGCAGGGCCTCCAGGTCCCGCTCCATCCGCTGTCCGATAGTTTCAGACTTTCCCCTCAGTTGGGCGTCCATGCGCGTCAGGCAGCGCCGCTCCAGGTGGGCATTCAGCGCCTCGAAGCTCTCGAAGGACGGTATGGGCACCAGAAAGTTGCGGCGCACGTAGCCCACCATGCCCTCCACCTTCCCCTTGTCGTTGCCCTTCCCGGGCCTGCCGAACCGGTCCTCGAACAGGTAGTGGGACTGGAGCTCGGTGAAGGCTCGGGTACGCTTTCGCCGGCCGTCCCCCAGGATCCTGGCCACCGCCAGCCTCGTGTTGTCGTAGAGGATGCTCTGGGGCACTCCCCCCAGGAAAGACAACGCCGAGACATGGCCGTCCAGGAAGGCCTCGGTGGTCTCCGCAGGATAGGCCTTGACGAAGCAGCCGTCGCTGTGGGGCAGGTCTAGGACGAAGTAGTGACCTTCTGCTCCACCCCACCGATGATCACCCGGGCCTCGCCAAAGTCGCACTGGGCGTGCCCCGGGGAGTGGGACAGGGGAACGAACATCTCCTGGGACCGGCGGCGGTGCTCCCTGACGTAGTCCTTGACGCTGGTGTACTGGCCCCCAAACCCGTGCTCGTCCCGCAGCCGCTCGAAGATCCGCTTGGCCGTGTGGCGCTGCTTCCGGGGAACGCTCAGGTCCGACTCCAGTATCCGGTCGATGACGCCGGTGAAACGCTCCAGCTTGGGGCGGTGGGGCGGTGACTGACGACGATACCCGGGTGGCACCGAATACTCCAGCATCTTGCGCACCGTATCCCGGTGCAGACCGAACACTCGGGCAGCCTCCCGCGTGCTCATCCCGTCCACCATGCAGGCCCGGCGCACTCGAACGTACAGTTCCACCTTGTACATCCTTCACACCTTCCATTGAGTTGCCTCGAACTCTATGGAAGGCGGCGGTGGTAAGGTTTTGCAGCGCCACTCTCGAACGCTCACCCCCGCCTCGCCGGTACAGTATTACTCCGCCCTTTACAGGCTCCTAGGGGATGGCTCAGCTCGGCGGGTCACGCCCACTCGGCGAAGGCCATCGCACAGCCAACGCCGGCCAGATTCTGGTAACAGGGTTGGTAGTCGATGCCCCGCCCCCCGCTGTTGCTCGTGGCGGTGGCGATGATCCAGTCACCGTAACCCATGGTGAGCATGACGTTGACAGGCACGACGGAGTTGATGGGCGCGTTGGACGAGGTGCCCGGGCACCGGCCCGGGACCGTGTTCTGGGTGAACGCCGAGCAGCGGGTGTTCGAGGCGCTGGCCGCTGCCACCGTGGCGGCTTCCGCGCCGCTTGCGGCGCGGTCCTGCGACGAGAGCAAGGCCATCTGCGAAGCACCGTCCGGGTTACTCCGTGAAACTCCTGCGGGCCTCCGCCTTGGGTGGGACCGGTTCAACGGCCCGACTACACTTCGAGGGCGAACCTCAAGACGAAGGTTCTTGATTTTGTCCAGTCTGGTGGGCCTGACTTGACGGTAGGCAGTACCCTATTTGACCTGATGATGGCTCCGTAGCCAAGAAAGTAGGCAACTCAATAATGTGGTACAGGATACCGCGCACCACTCCGTTGGATTCAGTTCAAGCTGCGCTTCGGGCCGTTGTCTTGACTGTTTGAGCCATCTTGGGTTAGGTTCCACGCCAGAATGGGCAGACGGAGCATAGGCCCGCACAACACGCCGTAGTCGGGTGTTGTGCCGCAGATTCCGGCCTGCCTGCTCGTTGGATACCAAGATAGCTTGGCAGATCGCTGATGGAGGAAAGTCGCCATGCCGTTCTACGAAAGAGGAGCCAGCCGTATCTACTACGAAGAGGTCGGGTCGGGGTTCCCCCTGCTGATCATCCCGGGGGGCGGACTGAATTCCACCGTGGCGTCCCTGCAGACGTCGGTGCCCTTCAACCCCATGGAGACCTACAAGGACGACTTCCGCTGTATCGCCGCCGATTTGCGCAATGCCAACCGGGGCCAATCCACTGGCCCACTGGAGATCGACCGCCCTTGGGATGCGTACTCTGAGGACCAACTTGGGCTGATGGACCATCTCGGCATCAAGGAGTTCCTGGTCATGGGCTTCTGCATCGGCGGGCCGATGATCCACAACCTGCTCCGGTTGGCCCCGGAGCGCATTGTGGCGGCGGCGATGATGCAACCCAGCGGGTTCAGGCCGGAAATCCCGGACATCTTCTACCAGAACAACATAGCGGGGTGGGGGCCGCCGCTCTGCGAGAAGCGTCCTGAAATCACAATGGATATGGTCCATGACTTCCTGACTAATATGTACACCAACCGCGCAGACTTCGTTTTCACCGTAACTCGCGACTTCGTGCGTACCCTGCAGACACCACTGCTGATAGCGCCCGACGACGTGCCGGCGCACCCCTACAAGTGTGCGATGGAGGTCGCCAGCCTCTCCCCGAACTCTGCGGTGACCATCTATCCCTGGAAGGACTCGCAAGAGCACATCGACGAGGTCGTAGCCCACGCGCGGCGCTTCCTGAAGACCCATGCGCTGGCAACCGCGACAGCCTGACAACTCCGTACTGCAAAATCTGTTGAGGCCCCGCTGGCTTCCCATCGTCACCGAGTGATGAATGGAAGTTGCGGGGCCTTCGAGTTTCAGCGCCAA
Organism: Dehalococcoidia bacterium; assembly: GCA_965247615.1. Classification (GTDB taxonomy): domain Bacteria; phylum Chloroflexota; class Dehalococcoidia; order Lucifugimonadales; family UBA1127. The sequence continues at coordinate 1,064,089 of OZ252022.1, forward strand.
GGTCTATGAGGGGATGATTGTCGGCTCCCAACGCCGCGAGGGCGACGTTCCGAGCAACGCCTGCAAGGAAAGGAAACTGATCGGCTTTGCCAGTTTAGTCAGGGCTGCCCAAGAAGTGAGGTGCCTGCCCCAAAAGTCGGGGGCGAGCTAGACTAGACAGGCAAAGCCGGCAGGAGATGATGGTTGCTGCCCAGGCCAAGTGATGCCGGAAAGCTACGGGGTGGCCCAAGGTGCGCGGGGAGGTGGTCTCAGAACATGCGTACCCCGCGCTGCGGAGCGAAGAACCCCTCTGCGGTGCTGGTCAGTCGCAGGGGGGTGGAAGGAAGCGAGCCACCGTCGCGTCGACCTTCACCTGCCCGGCATTGTCAGGCAGACATTTGGCGATGCCTCTGGCCGGTGGTAAAGTTGCCGGTGGTAAAAGTCCTTTTCCCCCCTTAGACTTTCACCCTGGTGAACCTGAGTAAGAACCCCGTATGCGCTACTTTCACCACCCCCGCTAGCTCGACAAACAGCCCACACGGGCGGCAACCCCCCTGACCGTGGTAAGAGCCGGTGTTAAATGGGGGGGGTAACCGCACGGCTAGATTGACGGCCGAGAAGGTGCGGGGGCTGAGAGACAGGAAGTGGTACGGCGACGGCGGGGGCCTGTATCTCTACATCGCGCCGGGGGGAACCAAGTCCTGGGTTCTGCGGGTGAGGGTGGACGGCCGGCGCGCGGACAAGGGCCTTGGCGGGTATCCCGCCGTCTCCCTGACGGAGACGCGTAAGGCGGCGGAGGCGTATCGGGTGGCGCTGCGCCGCGGCCCGCAGCCGCGGCCGACCCAGCCGAAGGCAAGGGAACGCCGGGCCGCGGCCCGGTCCCTCACCGTTGTCGAAGCCGCCCGCCGAGTGCACGAGGCCCTGCCCGACGCATCCTTCGTCGGCTTCACCGGGACGCCCATCGAGCTGCAGGACGCTAACACCCGCGCCTTCTTCGGCGACTACATCAGCGTCCACGACATCCGGCGCTCGGTCGAGGACGGGGCCACCGTGCCCATCTACTACGAGAGCCGCCTGGCCAAGCTGGCCCTAGACGAGGCCGAGCGGCCCACCATCGACCCGGACTTCGAGGAGGCGACCGAGGGCCAAGAGGTCGAACGCAAGGAGAAGCTCAAGACCCGCTGGGCGTAGTGGAGGCCGTCGCCGCCCCACCATAGCTGCGGGCTGCTGCGAGGCGGGCCTATGAACGAAGGCGACGTGCATGCGGCGCGGACCTACCGGGCCAGCCGGAATCGATTCTGTCCAGTGATAGTTCTTTAACGTTTCGTGCCGTCCCTCTAGAGGAGCTGAATAGGTCGTTGCTATTGAAAAGCAAAGGTTATGATTGCGAAGATAATCGCCAGTACCACTCCTGCAAATCCCCATATGGGATATTCGATAAGCCAGTTGAAAACCTGCACTACTCGGCCCCCGCGCACTTCTCACCAACTCTTGTTTGTCTTGAGGCTACGGTTATATGCACGATCAGCAATGTTTGCCATAACATCGACTTTCCTCAGAGTTGATCGGTGGAGGGCCACGAACTCCTCATCATCGAATGCCGTTGCTTCTTCTGCGCCGGTCAAGAAATCGCGTCGGGTAATGTTGTTCTTTTCAAGTAGTTCTTCAAGGCGTGGATGCCCAATGTAACCCAAACCATAAAGGTCGATAAGCAAGCGTGCCAAGTCCGTTTTGTTTTTGTCGTCTACTATATACAATTCCTCGTCGTTCCCGCCAAGAACCCGAAAACGGTGTTCGATGACTTGAAACCCATAGTTCGAGTCTCTCATATTCCAGTGCAGATATTGCATCTGCTGGTAACTTCTCAAATGGCGGAAGAAATCTTGGAGCATTTCTCTCTCAAGAGAGTCGTATTCTTTGCTAATGTCAGGCAAGGGTACTGCTTTGATCTCGGCAACTTTATGGATAGAGAATGAAAATGTCTGAGCGTTGTCTAGCTTCCTCAACGCAATGGACGTTATGCGCGGCGAACGTCCTTCGTGTATCTCGTAAAAGCTTTCGTATGAGTAGTGGATGACCCGGACATTGGAAGCATCGGCGAAGATTTTATCGAGAGCCGAGCGGGCAACCTTTTGCCGTGACGGATTTACTGCTGTCATCGGAGAATGCTCCTGATGTGTTTCATAGGTTTTTGCAGAGTGGCCTAAGGAAGAGGTGCTATCGAATCCACGGCGTTGCCAGTAGGGTTGCGTTACGCCTTACAGTAGTTAACTCCTCATCGCCCAAAGCTACCCTAGGGACGAACTCAACCAGCCGTGGAGTTTTGGGAGCCCAGGTGAAAATGGGGTGGGGGGCTGCAGGGCATCCTTCCGGAGGGTACTGCCTACCGTCAAGCAAGGCCGGAAGGAATAGTGGGCCTAAGGGAACTCTAGCCCCTGATCCCCCTGCTTGCAAAGCAGATGCTCTCCCAACTGAGCTACGGCCCTACGAAGGAATCCGACCGTCCGCAGCATAGCGTGGGCGCGCCCCTAGCCTGCCTTGGAACGCAAGCCCTCGCGCTTCTCGCACTGCGCGGCCTAGTGCCGTTGCAGGAAAGCGAGCAGCTCGCGGGCGATGGCCTCGGGCTGTTCGGGCAGCATCGCGTGGCTGGCGTTCGGCAAATCGACCACTTCGACCCGGTCCGCTCCGAGCTGCTCACGCAGCACGTAGCCGTTCGCGGGAGTGGCCATCGGGTCATCGAGCCCTTGGATGACGAGCACCGGCGCTGACCCGGCGTGCCCCCATTCAGCATAGGGGACAGAGTCGCGCGCGTCCCATTGCATCTTCTTCGTCTCCGGGGACCAGCCGCCAAGCCAGACCGAAGGGTCGTGGCCGGGAGAAAAGAACACGTGCTGAATGTCGGCGAGCCGCTCCTCCTCTGAGCGGTCAAGCTCGAAGATGCGCATGAGGGCAGCGCCGACCTCCGGGGCAGGAGGGACCTGTCCCCCGGCGGCGATCAGCGTGACGCTGCGGACCAGTTCCGGACGGTCGGCTGCAAGGCAACGCGCGATGCGGTTGCCGTATGCGTGGCCCACGAGATGGGCCGGCCCACCGGACAGGCGCACGATGGCCCGCGCCACGTCGTCCGCGAAATCGCGCAGCGTCAGTCCTGCCACGGCGGGAGAGCTGCCGTCAATGCCGCGATGGCTCACGCCGACGGCCTGATAGCCTGCGGCCTCGAGGTCGCCCATCAGGGCGTCGAAATCGCTGATGCCGCGCCCCAGAGAGGAAACGAGGACCACCAAATCTCCGCTGCCCCTCACCTCAACCTCAACTTCGCCGTCCTTAACCTCTACTCGCAACGTATTCCTCCTTGGACTGGGCTGTCCTCAGTATACCGTGGCCGCTCCCGTTAGATGCTCGTGCGCGCCCGACGAGTCCCCTTGTCAGCCCACGGGTCCGCGAGAACGCGCGCCTACCCTCCTGTGGGGCGGGCCCGGCAGCGATAGGCACCCCAAGGTCTCGGACACGATGCTGAAACGGTCGAACGGCGGCATGAAGCACGACCCTGCGCTGCGGCCGGCGACCGCCGAGAGCAGCTCACGGCTGATCGCTAAGCCCTCCGCCGCCGCGCCTTCGCCTGCACTCTCGATGCGGTCCGGCACATGCGGCGGCGTCACGATGCCCGGCACCTCGTTATGCAAGAAGCGAGCGTGACGGGCGCTGCGGGGCGGCAACCGCCTCCAGTGGCAAGAGATGTGGTGGTAAATTTGCTTCCCCCCTTGGAAGTCGACCCTGTTGAACCTGAGTATGAACCCCCTCGGTGCGGTATCGCGGCCTGGCGAAGCACACGCGGCGGCTGGCCATCCACACGAGCATCGTCAGTGTCGCTTCAGTGGCAGCCGTTCCGGTAGCCCGTGAGCGGATCAAGTCCACCACCGGCCATTGCGGTTCTCCAGGAGCACCTAACAGATCATCGCGGACCGGAATCGCCACCGCCTCGATCTCCGGCAGCCTGAGCGAAAAGCTTGAAGCTATCGCCGCCGAGGGTTTTGGCGGGATAGAGATATTCGAACAGGATTTCCTTGCCGATGCGGGAGCTCCTCGCGAGATCGGCCAGCGGATACGAGACTATGGGCTGGAGATATTACTGTTCCAGCCGTTCCGAGATTTCGAAGGACTGCCGACCGCGCTGAGTTGGAAAGCCTTTGTCCGGGCCGATCGCAAGTTTGACCTCATGCAGGAGCTTGGCACTGACCTTGTTCTGGTCTATCCTTCGGTAAGCGCACATGGCCTTGGTGGGATAGATCGTGCTGCCGATGACTTCGCCGCGCCTGGAGAATAGGCCGCCGTCCATGGGCTTCGTGTATGTTACTAGGCGCTAGCTTGGGGTCGGTACGTCAATGATCATCGTGAGGCGTGGGAGGTGGTGCGCCGCGCCAGTCATCCCAAAGTTGGCCTGGTCCTCGACAGCATTCATGCACTTGCCCGCCGAATTGACCCAGAAACGCTCCGTCGCATTCCGGGTGACCGGATCTCTTGTGTTCAACTAGCCGGTGTTCCTGAAATCGAAATGGACCTGCTGTATTTGCCACGCCATTACGAGTTGATCAACAGATTCAGCGGTACGAGGCCACCGACTACGCGTCTACCAGTTTAGCTCGAATCAAAAAGTACGTGGGTGCCCTGGGCGCACCATTGGAGAATCATGCCGATTCCTGAGTCCACACTTGCCGGTTGGAGCCATCACCATTCTGGAATGGCCTCAATACAAGCGCACCAATCTATCCGCGAGGCACTTGCCGATTACCGGTGGCCTTCTGAGATGAAACATGACGTGTTCCTTCAGGGGTCATACAGGAACGGCACCAATCTCCGCCGCGACAGCGACGTCGATGTAGTCATACAGCTGTCCTACAGGATCAGGCCACGAGTGGCTGCGCTTTCAGGCGCGCAGCTGCAAGAAGATGCTTCCCATCTGGCAGCGCAGGAACGATGGGTATCGTTTCGACGGAATGCGCTGAAGGCGATGCAGGCCAAATATGGAGATTTTGTAACGAGCGGCCGGAAATCCTTGAAGCTGGCTAGGGGCAAGATACCTGCGTCCGCCGACCTTGTCGTGACGCTGAAGTGTGAGGACGGCTTGGCGTTCTATCTTTCTGACGAGGGGCGTTGGGTCGTGAGCTATCCACAGCTGCATCATCAGCAAGGAGTGAAGAAAGAGAAGGCCACTAACCAAAGATTCAAGAGGACTATCCGGATGTTCAAGGCTGCTCGAAACCACCTCGTTAGAAGCGAGGCGCTTGATGAAAAGGCGGCGCCTTCGTACTTCATCGAATGCCTGCTCTACAACGTTCCCAATCACCTGTTCAGGCAGACGCTGACCTCGACGTACGTCGATACGCTGGGTTGGCTAGAGCGGGCAGGGCTTATCGACTTTGTATGCCAGAATGGTAGAGTGCCCGTGTTCGGGGAACGGAGCGAGGACTGGACCACGGATAGCGCTCTGGCATTTGTCAAGGCGATGGCGCAGCTTTGGGATTCGTGGCGATGAGATAGAGGGGCTTTATGAACCTCTACGTGATGCCGATCGGGGTGGAAGGCGCGAAGGCGTCCCTGGGCTCGCTGGACTTCTTGGGGACGGATGAGGCTGAAGTGCAAATGTCGCTATCCGTCGAGGGCATGGGGGTAGCTCCCAAGGCTGCCCAAAGGGTATCCGGCGGAGGCTCTCTTAGGGTTGAAGAAGGGGTAACGGCCAGGCTGCCGGACCTGGGCAAGCTCCGCGACCTGTTGGCCTCGGAGCCAGTCGTGTCCAACCGGCGGGTGTAGTGGCAGATGCAGTGGGCAGGGGTCTGAGAGTGGTCGTGGTGGGTTGCCTGGGGTTGTGCGGCTACCCTGAGCGCTGAGGCCGAAGTATCAGTGTTGGAGACGACATCGACGCAGGGAGGGTAGGCCGGCAAGTGGGCCACCGGGCCCGCGCCGGGAACCAGAGAGTGGAGCCGCCTCATACGGCGTGTTGGCGCAAACATGCCTGCGCAGTGGGCGATGGATTCCCGCCTCCGGAGATCTTTACATAACTCTCCGTGGAGGGCGAGGTCGTGAAGGAGAAGCGGTTCCCGCCGACCTGCGGCCACTCCCCTGGATTCCCGCTTTTGCGAGGTCGCTGCGCGACGGCTTTGTGGGGGGAGGGTTGGGGGAGGGTCGCCACGGCGGGTGAGTACGGGAATGGCGGGGTTGGCGTGGGGCACGTGGTCTCCTTATGCAGACGTGTTTCGGAATTCGGGAGAGCGGGAACCCAGAGGGGCCAACGTCTTATGAGACGAGCTCTCCGTGGTTGTTGTGGGACTCCGGCTCAGAATCTGTTACGATTGCCCACGCGCGCGCCATGCCCTCGGTGAGGGAGGACATCCACCACTACAGGCGCTGCGGCTACAAGCCGTCCAGGCTTCTGAAGATTCAGTGAGCACACAACCGACGCCTCCAGGAGGTCAAGTGATGACATCCACGTGGGTAAACCTGAGTGTCGACGAGACGCCCATGCAGACCTATGTTGCCACGCCAGACGGCCCTGGCCCATTTCCGGCTATTGTCTTTGCCATGCATATTGGCGGCGTAGATGAGTGCATCCGGTCCTATTGCGACCGGCTGGCGCGAGCGGGGTATGTAACCGCTACCCCCGATCTCTACCATCGCCAGGACAAGGGCCTCCCTTTTGAAGACGTGTACTCGGCGGGAGAGGATATAAACCGTGTGAGAGAGCTTGTCCTCGCCCAGGCGCAGAACCTCAAGAGGAATCTCTCGGACGACGAGATGGTCCGTGACATGAATGCGGCCGCCGACTATCTTGAGTCGCTGCCCGGCGTAGTCGACGGGGCCATTGGTGTGGTCGGTTTCTGCCTGGGTGGTCGGGTTTCCTATCTCATGGCGACGCAGAACAGTGACATGAAGCTAGCCGTTACTGCGTATGCGAGCGACCTCTTCGTAGCGAAGGGAGAAGGCCTGTCCCCGTTCGCCAACTCGCAGCACATCACCTGTCCGGTGCTTGGCCTATTTGGCAGAGACGACCGCAACCCGACGCCTGAGGAGGCTGAGAGAGTCGACGCGGAGCTCACTGCCCATGGAATCGAGCATGCGTTCCACTACTACGAGGATGCGGGCCACGGCTTCATGAATCCCTTCAATCATCACCACTACAATGAGGCGGCGTCGGAGGAAGCATGGTCGCGGCTGTTCGCACTCCTGGAGGAGAAGCTGCCGGTGCGGCCAAAGGCCTGAACAGTTCCGCATCATCTCGTGCGGGCTCTTCAAGCCGGGCGCGTCCCCCGCTGTGAGACCGCCGTGGTCCATACCACCTGCCGCTTCCTGCGTGCCCTGAGCGTCCCGGTATGCTGCCACTCGGGGCTGACGCTGCTCGACCTGTTGCATCCCTTGATCGTGCTCCTCACGCAACGCCCTCAGTGGCTTCGAGGCTGCTGCGCATCTCTTTCGCCAGCGCCTCGTGTTATTTGTTGGAGTCGCGGGAGATTGACTGGCATCGGAAGGCCATACTATGATGCAGCCATCTCGTTTGGGCGGTCTACTGAACCTGAAACCGACCCAAAGGGCAGTCGTGGGCTGAAGATCATAGGCTGGAGGGAGCATGTTGAGATCCATGTCCTGGAAATCGCTTGTCTTGCTTGGTCTGCCGGTGCTTCTGGTGCTCGCCTGCGGTTCAGAACCGACGTCAACCCCTGTGGCCGCGCCTGCGGCCACAGCTGAGCCCGCTCCGACGGGCGTTGCGATGGCCTCGGGCGAGCCTTTCGTGATTGGCGTCATGGACGCTCTCACCGGGGTTGCTGAATCCTACGGCAACCCCTTGCTTCAGTCCAAGCTGCTGGCTATGGAGGAAATCAACGCTGCCGGAGGCATCAACGGCCGGAAGTTGGAGCTCATATTAGAGGACTCCAAGTGCGCCGCTCAGGATGCGATTACTGCCTACAACAAGCTGACCAACGTGGAAGGCGTCAAGATTATCCTGGGCACCACTTGCAGCGGCGCAACGCTCGGCGCCGCACCTCTGGCTGAAAAAGAAGGCGTCATACTTCTCTCCGCATCCGCCACGAGCCCTGACGTCGCCTCCGCCGGCGATTACATCTTCCGTACCGCCATCAACGACCTCCGGCTGGGCGTTGACACCGGCAACACCCTCTGGGCCGACGGAGTGCGCACCATCGCCACGATCACCGAGGCTACGGACTACGCGGAGGGCGCCCGCCGCACTTCCGTTGCGCAATTCGAGAAGCTGGGCGGGACGGTGGCAGCGGCCGAAAGCTACGCCTCTGAGGTTATCGATTTCCGCAGCCAACTGACCAAACTGTTCAGCGAGAACCCCGACGCGCTGCTCCTGGCGGCACAAGGCGAGGCCTCCGCCGGCACCATCATCAAGCAGGCCCGCGAGCTGGGGTACGATGGCCCAATCTACGCCGAGAGCGTGGCCACCGCGCCCGATGCTCTCAAGATCGCCGGGGACGCCGCCACCGGCATGAGAGCCATTGTGCCCAACCCCGACCTCTCCAACGCCACCGGCAAGGCGTTCCTGGAGAACTTTAAAGCCCGCTACGGCGTCGTTGCCCCATTGCCCTGGTTCCAGGGTTCAGGTTACGACGACGTGTACATCGCCGCCGAGTGTTTGAGGCAGACCAACGACGACCAGGACGCCGACGGCTTCCGGGACTGTCTGTATGGCCTTACCTGGAGCGGAGCCATTGGTGACAACTATAGCTTCGACGAAAACGGCGACGTGGTCGGACTCTCCAACGTCGTTATCGAGATTCTGCCCACCGCCGAGCGAACTGAGGAGAACCTGGGCTACCGGGTGCTGGGACCCGCTCCCACTCTGTAACCCTTCCGTCTCGCTGCGAATGACTTGGTGAGCTTCTCTACGTAACTTTGCCGCGTCTGCGGACTTGTTCTGACTTTCCCTAGGCAGCACAGGCCGCTTCCGGTATCATCTGGCCCAACCCGTTCACTCGCGGGCGGCGCCAAGCAGAGGAAGCAGGAGGACCCCCATGAGAGCTATCCAGATAGACAGACCCAAGCACCTGCGCATGGTGGAAGCCCCCGTCCCCACCATTGAGGACGGGCAGGTCTTGGTCCGGAACCAGTGTATCTCCATCTGCGGCAGTGACATGCGTTCATTCCGCAGGGTGGCCCCAGAGGAGAACTATCCGTTCAATCCGGGCTTGCCCTGCCATGAGTGCGTGGGCGTCGTGGAGGAGAGCATGGCGCCCGGAGTCGACCCAGGGCAACGGGTCATCGCCTTGCCCCTGGCTGCGGGAGGGGTGGGGACCTACGGGGGGGGCGCAGAGTATGTGGTGGCCGACCCCAGCAGGCTTATACCCCTGCCCGCCGACGGCGCCGCCAGTGACTGGATCATGTGCCAGCCTGTGGGCACGGTCCTGTACTCCTGTCAGCGCATGGGCAGCGTGCTTGGCAAGCGTGTGGTCATTCTCGGGCAGGGCGCCATTGGCCTCTCCTTCACCCACCTTCTGAGCCGGATGGGGGCCGCGGAGGTCATAGCGGCGGACCTGCTTGACTACCGGCTGGAGAAGAGCCTCCAGCGTGGGGCCACAAGGACGGTGAACCCGCTCCGCGAGGACCTCGTGGCCGCCGTGGCCGAGCTCACCGGCGGGAAGGGCGCCGACGTGGTGATTGAGGCCGGAGGCACGCCGGAGACGGTGAACCGGACCATGGACCTGGTGCGGCTGTACGGCACGGTGGTCTTCTTCGGGCTGCCGGAGGACGACGTTTTCCCGTTCGAGTTCATCAAGATGGCCCGGAAGCAGCCGGTGGTCATCCCCACGGTCAGCGGCTCCAGCGACGACCCCACCCGGGCTATCAAGGACGCGGTCTCCCTGGTGGGTCAGGGCCGGCTCGACATCTCTTGGCTCGTCACGCACCGCCTCTCCTTCGAGGATGCACCGCGGGCCTATGAGATGTATGAGGACTACCAGGACAATATCGTCAAGGTGGTCATGGAGCTGCCCGGCTGAGGGAGCGGAACGTCCGTCGGTTGCAGCGTGGCAGCCCCCTGGTCCTGGGCCCGACGGAGCGCCGAGGGGTGCGCTGCTTCGCTGTGAGCAGCGCTAGGGATACTCTGAACAAGCTTCGGCTCTGCCGGCCTTTTGGTTCTTGGGCCGGGATTCTTGTAGGTGAGACATCTCTTGCCCGCACCAATGATGGTTTTCTCCCTGTGATTTCGCCCCCGGCAGGGCTGTAGCGAGCCCGGAGGCGCCCTACTGGAGGGGTTGGACCTGCTGGCCTCCACGTCAACCCGCTGGTTGACCCTCCGCTGTCATCAGGTTGCCCAGCCCCAGCAACAATGCCAGTCGCTGCGTGTTCTTCGCCAATCCCCGGTAGCGCACTTTCCCATAATCGAATATCCGCTTCACCTTCAGAAAGGGATGCTCCACCTTGGCCCTCACCGACGCCTTCTCCTTCTCCGCCACCGCCTCCTCGCTCCCAGGCTCCAGTTTCCGCCGTTTTCCGGGTCTCATCGCCACCTGCCAGTCCACCTCCAGCCCCAGGTTTTCCGCCCGCTTGTGCACTCCCTGATACCCGGCATCGCACCACACCATCGTCTCCCCGCCGTGCAACAGATTATGGGCCTCGCTCACGTCATGGACGTTGGCCGCAGTGGCGCTCATGCTGTGCACCAGACCCGTCTCGGCGTCCACCCCGATGTGAACTTTCATCCCGAAATACCACTGGTTCCCCTTCTTCGTCTGATGCATCTCCGGGTCCCGTTCCCCGGCACGGTTCTTGGTGGACGACGGGGCCTCGATGATGCTGGCGTCCACGATGGTTCCCTCCCTGAGCCGCAGTCCCTGCGATTCCAGATGAGCGTTGATCTCCTGCAACAGGCCTTCTCCCAGGCTGTGCCTTTCCAGGAGATGGCGGAAATTGAGAATGGTGGTCTCGTCGGGCAGCGCTTCCGACAGATTCAGACCCACGAACCGCCTGACCGACTCGGCCTCGTAGAGCAGGTCCTCCATACCGGGGTCGCTGAGGTTGTAGAAGAGCTGCACACAGTGAATCCGCAGCATCACCGCCAGCGGATAGGGCTGGCGGCCCTTGCCGGCCTTGGGGTACACAGGCCTGATTCGCTCCTCCAGACGCTGCCAGGGGATCAGGCCGTCCATCCGTTCCAGGAACAGCTCCCGGCGGGTCTTGCGCTTCTTGCCCTGAAATTCCAGTTCGGAAAATGTCGGCTGGTCCATCACAACCTACCCCCAAGAGGCATCGGCTTATCCAGCAGTACTATGCCACATCGCCGCAGGCTTGTTCAGAAGGTTCCTAGCTCTGCACGACCAGCACGCGGTCGCGGCCTGCCAGGTCCTTGACGACATGAACGGCGGCCTTCGGAAAGACCTGGACCGCGTCCTGTTCCAACGCATTCCGCTGTCGCGGGTCCATCTCCAACATGACGACGCCGCCCGGCTTGAGGCGTGACGGCGCCTGCTTCAGCAGTGCGGTGATCAGCGTTGTGCCGTCGAGACCACCTTTGAGGGCTTCCTTGGGTTCGTAGTCCCGCACCTCTGGCTGCAGCGACGGAATATCGTCGTCGCGGACATAGGGCAGGTTGGCCACGAGCATGTCCACGGGCTCCGACAGAGGTCCGGCAAGATTGCCCTGAACCAGCCTGACGCGCTTCTGGACCCCGTGCCGCCGGATGTTGCTCCGCGCCACCTCCAGGGCCGCGGCCGAGATGTCCACGGCGATGATGACCGCCCCCGGAAGGTTTACGGCCAGGCTCACGGCGATGCAGCCGCTTCCAACGCCGATGTCCGCGATGGTGAGGTGAACGCGAGTCCGCGCCCACCCCAGGGCGTGCTCGACCAGTAATTCGGTCTCTGGGCGGGGCACCATGACGGCGGGCGTTACGATGAAGTCGAGAACGTAGAACTCCCGGGCGCCCAGGATGTAGGGCAGGGGCTCGCGTTGGAGCCGCCGCTGCACCAGGGCTTCCAGGTCCCGCTGATGGTGCGGCGTCAGGGCATGTTCCGGGTGGGAGAGAAGCTGGGCGCGGTCAATTCCCAGGACGTGGCGCACCAGCACGTCAGCCTCCAGCGCCGCCGCATCGACGCCCGCCGCGGCCAGGGACGCTCTGACGCGGGCGGTGGTGTCCCTGGCGTTGGGCTTCAGCGTGTTCCGGATGGCTCACCCCGAGTCCAGGGCCGAGTCCAGGGCGCGGGACTGCTCGGCGGCGGATAGGGCATCGAGCAGCTCGGTGAGGTCCCCGTCCAAGACGCCGGTGAGGTTGTGGGTGGTCATGCCGATGCGGTGGTCCGTCACGCGGCTTTGGGGGAAGTTGTAGGTGCGGATCTTCTCGGACCGCTCACCGGTGCCGACCTGGCTGCGGCGTTCGGCGGTGACCGCGTCTTCCTGGCGCCGGCGCTCCAGGTCGTAGAGTCGAGCGCGCAGCACCGTCATGGCCTTGACCCGGTTCTGGAGCTGGGAGCGCTCGTCCTGACAGCTCACGACGAGGCCCGAGGGGGTATGGGTGATGCGCACGGCGGTCTCCAGCTTCTGTACGTTCTGGCCGCCGTGGCCGCTGGCCCGGAAGGTGTCGATGCGGAGGTCGTCGGCGTTGATCCGGACGTCCACCTCGTCGGCCTCCGGAAGGACGGCGACGGTGATGGTGGAGGTGTGGATGCGCCCGCTGGCCTCGGTTGTGGGGACGCGTTGGACGCGATGGACGCCGCTTTCGTGCTTGAGGCGGCTGTAGGCGCCCTTGCCGCGGACCTCCAGGGCGAGCTCCTTGATGCCGCCGATGCCGGTGTAGCTGGTGCTGAGGACTTCGCCCTTCCAGCTCATGCGTTGGGCGAAGCGAGTGTAGATGCGGGCCATCTCCGCGGCGAAGAGGGCGGCCTCCTCGCCGCCGGCGCCCGCGCGCACCTCGATGATCACGTTACGCTCGTCGTTGGGGTCCTTGGGAAGGAGGGCAAGCCGCAGCTCGCTCTCAAGGGCGTCCTGCTGAGCCTCGAGCAGCTCAAGCTCTTCTCGAGCCATGGTGCGCAGGTCCAGGTCCGACTCGCTCTGCAGGAGTGCACGGCTCTCGTCGCCCTGGCGTTGGATGTCCCGGTAGCGATGGTAGAGGGAGACGAGGCCTTCCAGTGAGGCGCGCTCCTTGGCGACGGACTGGAGGAGCTCATAGTCCGTTGCTGTGTCGGGCTGTGCCAACTGCTCGGTGAGCTCCTGGTGACGCCGCTCGATGGCGGCCAGCTTTTCGACTAGTTGGTTGGGAGAGGCAGTCACGTTGGCAATCCTTCCGTTGACACCCCCCGGGGGCGTTCAAGGCAGACTCGGCGGCGCCCCGGGTGAAGGCGAGGGTAGGCTATGCCCATTATCGCACGGCAGACTAGGACGGCCAGACCACGGCGACGGAGCCGGCGACGGAGAGGGCGATGCCCACGAGGACGCGGGGCTTGAAGCTCTCCAAGCTGCGATTGAAGATGAAGGAGAAGAAGAGGCCAAAGATGGTGGCGCTCTGCTGAAGGGGGGACACGACGGTGACGGTGGCCATGTCCAGGGCGACATAGCGGAACATCTGGGCAAAGAAGACGGAGATGGCGGTGAGAATGAACCACCAGAGCGCCCTGCGGTTGATATCGAGCAGTCTCGATAGGCGGCCAGGCTGCAGGAACCCCACCAAGAGGATGGCGGTGGCTGCGGAGTAGGAGATGAAGGCCCCGACGATGCCCAGGCCGGTGCCGCCGATGGCGGCGCGGACGAAGAGGGGGCTGGTCCCGTAGCCCACGGCCGATAGGATGCCGAATATGTACCCCTCCACCATCTGCGCTCTGGTGGGGGTGAAGCCGCGTGGGGCCGGCGCGTTGACGGTGAGGGCGCCGGCGGCGACGGGGGGAGGGGCGCTAGGCGGGCGGAGGGCCCCTTCTATCATGATGGCGGGCGCCAGGATCACCGTGGCGATGCCGATTCCGTTGAGCCAGCTGAGGCGCTCGCCGAGGATGAGGACGGCGGCGATGACGCTGAAGGGGGTGGAGATGGACCGCAATGGGTTGGAGCGGTTGGCGCCGATGGCCGCGGTTGCCCGGTAGTTGGAGTATCTCCCAAGGAGGAAGTGGATGGCGCCTGCGGCGGCCAGGAACAGGAAGTCGCGGGGAGAGAGGGCGCCGATGCTGAGGAGCTGGCCGGTGAGGAGGGCGGCGATGGCCAGCAGGGGGACGCCCATGGGCACGGAGATGTAGATCCCGTTGGTGGCTGATGTGCCGAGGACGCCGCGGCGGGCGAAGACGGTGTTGATGCCGAAGCTGGCCGAGGAGAGGATGGAGAAGAGAGCGCCGAGCAGCAAGGTGTCTGTCGCTCCGTTGGGCTCTGGCAGACTTGGGGCCGGTCTACCCTTCCTGGGCTGGGGGAGAAGTGGGACGGGCCGGTGTCGGGATGACGGGCCGACGGTGGGGTGGGTTGACGGCACGGCTGGGTGATCCGCGACCCAGTATAGCACGGTGGGTGACTTTTCCCTGTCCATCGCCTCGTGGTGGAAGGCCGTCGGCAGGGGGGTTCTCGACCGATTCGTTTTTCGATTTATGGTTTCTTGAAGCCAGAACTTAGAGTGGGGGACGAAACGAATCGGGTGGGTTGGCTCCGCCGGGGCCCCTGGGAGCAGGGTACGGGCGCACTGTCGCCGGGCCGACTGACTCGGTTGGCGGGTTGGAGTTGGGGCGACGAGGGATGCCCACTGCGGGCATGGCTGTCCATGTCGCATGAGGGTTGGTGGGTCCACTGGCGTGCTGTGGGCGCTCATGGGTCCAGGGTAGGGTTTGGGTGGTGGAGGCGGAAGGGGCGGATGGCAGGGGGTTGGGGCGGGGTCCTTCGATCCTGAGCAGGGCTCGATGAGGCATCGCCGGTGTTCGGGGATACGTGCTATCCTCAGGCTCGGAGGGCGGGTTTGCGGACTTGGCCCGGCGCGGCGGTCGTTCCTGTGTTGGCGCGAGTGATTGGGTATTCAGCCGCCGTGCGCCTGGGCGGGGGTCGTCATTGAGTCGACACGCGCGGCGAGCGCGTGCGGGAAGCGCGGAGGCTGCCCGGTTATTCGATGCGTTGAACACTGAGTTGGCGCAAGTAGAAGCGGAGATCGACGCCGAATGGTTTTGGGAGAAACATGGCAATCATCCTTGGGCCTCTCTTGGCATACGAAGGGATGGCTTGATAGACGACCCGCCGGAGCGGCTCGAGGAGCTCGGGGAGTGGTTGGTTAAGCACCTGACGAAGCTCAAGGCTGTACTGAACCCGCGCTTGGAGACGATCATGGGCGAGCTGAACACGCAGGACTCCGCTCCGGGCGTGAGTGGGGATGGGCTTTCCGCATGAACTTCGACGGGCCCCAGCTTCGGGACCGGCCGTACATCTGGGTGACGTGGCTGCCGCGCCTGCTGTCCGGCAGCAGCAGGTGCGAGTGGGCGTCGTGGTTCAAGGCGCAGCACGACGGGGCAAGCTGGACGCACGCACCGGCGACGTTCGACCACACGCGTTGGGCGCTGGACCACAACGCGCTCCTCCGGCTGGAGCAGGCGCGATTGGAGGCGGAGGGCGCGGTGGTGCTGGTTGAGCAGCAGAACCGGTTCCGCCTCAAGGGGTGGTATGCCACGCTGGCCGGAATGCCCGACCTGGTATCGCTGAAGAACGACCGCGTCGTCATCCATGACATAAAGTCGGGGCAGCCGCACGCCTATCATGGGATCCAGGTCATGCTCTACATGTGGGCGTTCCCGCTGGCGCGGCGGGAGTACGGGGGCATGGCGATGGAGGGGCGGGTGGTCTACGAAGACCACGCCGTGGAGATACCGGCCTCCGCCATCGACGGGACGTTCATCGAGCGGGCCGCCGGCCTCATCAGGGCGCTGGCGGACTCGGAGCGGCCGCCGGTCAAGACGCCGAGCGCGTCCGAGTGCGTCTTCTGCGAGATCACGGCCGCGGACTGCCCGGATCGGGTCGAGGGGGAGCCGGAGGAGGGGGAGACGGCGTTGTTCTAGGGAGGTGGGGGCCGGCGAGCCTACCGCCGGGCTGTCTCGATCAGCGCCGCGCCTTCCACCTGAGCGAGCTCTCGGTCGAACGTGTAAAGCGGCGCGGCGCCGATCCGATCAGCCGCTGCGAGAGTCATGAGGTCTGCGAAGTCTGGGCCGCCCTGGCGGTAGGTGATGGCGGCGCGGACCACGTTGTCTTCCGCCTCCACGGCGAGGCTGTCCGTAGCGGTCATATCCAGCAGGACGTCTGCAACCTGCGCGCGGGTGAATTTGTAGGCCCGCTCCAGCACCCATGCGGTCTCTATGGCGACTTCACGGCAGATGAAGCCCTGCCGCTCCGAAGTGAGCCCTTCCAGCAGTGCGCGCGCCGCATTCGCCTGTCCGGCATCGTCACGCGTCCAGTAGCGCACGAGGACGTTGGTGTCGACGGCGATCACGCCCTGGTTGCTCCCTCAGCGATGGCGCGATCCATCTCCTCCTGAGTCACCGTTGGGCCGTCGTACTGCAGCATCCCGTACATCCGGGTGATGGGCCGCACCGGTCTTATCCACACTTCGCCGTTGTGAATGAAGTAGCGCACGCGGTCGCCGGGTCCAACTGAGAGGGCTTCCCTGACTGCTTTGGGCAGCGTCGTCTGGCCCTTCGCCGTGATCGTAGATTCCTCCATTGCCCTGCCCCCTTTGCGTTGCGGTACGCCGCTATGCCTTACCTTTAGCAGCGTAGTAAGGAAATCGGCCCAGAGTCAAGGGGGTACCCTGTAGGGCGCCGGGTCGACGGCGATGCTAGCTTGGGGGCGAGGTGAGGGCGGCGGCGACGTCCTCGGTGGGGAGCAGGCGCTGGTCGCCGGTGGCCATGTGCTTGACTTGGACGGCGGCGTTGGCGAGCTCGTCGTCGCCGATGATGAGGGTGTAGCGGGCGTCGAGGGCGGTGGCGTGGCGGAGCTGGCCGCGCATGCTGCGGCCGGCGGGGGCGAGCACGACGCGGAGGCCCTGGGCCCGCAGCCGTCCCGCGAGGCGCATGGCCTCGGCCTGAGCGGCGTCGCCGAGGGCCACGATGACGGCGTCGGGGGCTGAGTGGTCGGGGACCGGGGTTTCCTGTCGTTTGACGTTCAGGATGAGGCGTTCGAGGCCGGAGCCGAAGCCGATGCCCGGTGTGGACCGGCCGCCAAGCTCCTCGATGAGGCCGTCATAGCGGCCGCCGGCGAGGACGGTGTTCTGGGCGCCCTCGACGCCCTGGGGCTGGATCTCGAAGACTGTGCGGGTGTAGTAGTCGAGCCCACGGACGAGGTTGAAGCGGACCTGAAACGGCAGATCGAGGGTGCGCAGGTGTCCCTGGAGCTTCTCCCAGTGCCGGGCGCAGTCGTCGCAGAGATAGCTGGTGGTGCGGGGGGCCTGGGGCATGAGGTCCTGGCAGTCGAAGTCGGTGCGCTTGCAGTCCAGCATACGCAGGACGTTGCGCTCGTAGCGGAGCAGGCAATCGGGGCAGACGCGTTTGGCGTCGACGTGGGGCTGGTAGTAGGCGCGGAGGGCGTCGAGGTGGGCCGGGCGGCACTGGTGGTCGCCGATGCTGTTGATAAGGAGGGTCATGTTGGTGAGGCCGAGGTTGGCGATGAAGCGCCAGCCGAGCTCGATGACCTCGGCGTCGATGGCGGGGTCGGCGTCGCCGATGGCCTCGACGCCGAACTGGTGGTGTTGGCGGAACCGTCCGGCCTGGGGGCGCTCGTAGCGGAAGACAGGGCAGAAGTAGTAGAGGCGCACGGGCTGGGGCCAGGTGTGCATGCCGCGCTCCAGGTAGGTCCTGCAGACGGGTGCGGTGCCCTCCGGCCGGAGGGTGAGCTCTGCGCCGCCACGGTCGCGGAAGGTGTACATCTCCTTTTCGACGATGTCGGTCCCCTGACCGACGCTGCGGACGAAGAGACCGGCCTGCTCGAAGGCGGGGGTGTCGATGCGGCCATAGCCGAAGCGATGGGCGAGGGCCTGGGCAGTATCTGCGACGTAGCGCCAGTGGGGCTGTTCGGGGGGAAGGATGTCCTGGGTGCCCCTTGGGGCCTGGTATCGCACGGCGGGTCCTCCGTGGTGGGTTGGGTCTGGGACGGGCGGGAGTCCAGCATAGCGCATGGGGGGCGTCGCTTCCACCCACTGGGGGTCGGGGAAGCCGGCGGGATGGGGCGCGGAGTTTGGCCCGCAGCGGCGGTTTCCACTATACTGAACGCAGGAGCCGGATACTCCGCTGCGAGGAGTTGCTATGGCTGTAGCGCTTAAGGAGTTGGTGCAGAAGGCGGGCGAGTACCTGCCGGAGGACAAGATTCGCCTGGTGGAGGAGGCGTACAGCTTTGCGGAGCTGCATCACGAGGGCCAAACGCGGCTTTCCGGGGACCCCTACATCCAGCACCCTCTTCAGATAGCCATCTACCTGGCGGAGCTGCGCCAGGACGCCACGACGCTTGCGGCGGCGCTGCTGCACGACGTGGTGGAGGACTGCGGGGTGCAGCGGGAGACGCTGAGCCGCGAGTTCGGCGCCGACGTGGCGCGGCTGGTGGACGGGGTGACGAAGCTGACGCGGATTGACCTGCTGGCGGCGGGGGAGGACGGGGAAGGGGCCTCTGTGGACCGCAGGATCGACGCGGAGAGTGTCCGGAAGATGTTGGTGGCGATGGCGGAGGACATTCGTGTTGTGCTGATCAAGCTGGGGGACCGGCTGCACAACATGCGGACGCTGCGGCACCTGTCGCCGGACCGGCAGCGGCGCATCTCCCAGGAGACACTGGAGATTTACGCACCGCTGGCGCATCGGCTGGGCATGTGGGAGATGAAGTGGCAGCTGGAGGACCTGGCGTTCCGCTACATCAACCCGGAGGCGTATCGTGAGATCTCACGGATGCTGTCGACGCGGCGAGAGGAGCGGGAGCAGTACATCGACCGCGTGTGCCGGATCCTCTCTGATGAGCTGACGCGGCAGGACATCAATGCCGAGGTGTTGGGTCGGCCAAAGCACATCTACAGCATCTACCAGAAGATCCAGAAGTACGCCGAGATGGGGAAGGAGGCGGTGGAGATCTACGATCTCTCCGCCATGCGGGTGCTTGTGGAGACAAAGTCCGACTGCTACAACGCTCTGGGGGTGGTGCACACGCTGTGGCGACCGCTGCGGGGGCAGTTTGACGACTACATCGCCAACCCCAAGGAGAACATGTACCGGGCGCTGCACACGGCGGTGATGTGCGAGGGCACGACGCCGCTGGAGGTGCAGATCCGGACGATTGAGATGCACCAGACGGCGGAGTACGGCGTGGCCGCGCACTGGAGCTACAAGGAGGGTGGGGTCAAGGACGAGCGGTTCGAGGAGAAGATGACGTGGCTGCGCCAGCTGCTGGAGTGGCAGCGGGAGGCCGGGGGCGCGGAGGAGTTCCTGGAGTCGGTGAAGACCGATATATTCCGTGACCAGGTGTACGTGTATACGCCCAAGGGGGAGATCAAGGAGCTGTCGGCAGGATCGACGCCCATCGACTTTGCGTACCGGATCCATACGGAGCTGGGGAACCGGTGCATTGGGGCGAAGGTGAATGGGCGGCTGATGGCGCTGGATACGCAGCTCCAGAACGGGGACGTGGTAGAGATCGCGACGAGCAAGCTGGCGCGGGGGCCGAGCCTGGACTGGCTGAACCCGGCGCTGGGGTACGTGCAGACGGCGTCGGCTCGACAGAAGATCCGGATCTGGTTCCGGCGGCAGGAGCGCAGCGCCAACCTGGAGCGGGGCCGAGAGCTCTTGAGCAAGTCGCTGCGCCGCATCTCGCCGGATACGACGGAAGAGGACGTGGTGGGGCTGCTCAAGTATGAGTCTGTGGACGATTTCCTCGTGGCCCTGGGCAGCGGCAACCTGACGATCTCCCGGCTGGAATCCCGGCTGTCGAGTCTGCGGGAGCCGCAGCTACCGGCGCCGACGACCCACTTTCGCCCGGAGAGCCCGACAACGGGTATCCAGGTACTGGGCGCGGGCGACCTGCTGACGCGGACGGCGCCCTGCTGCAATCCGCTGCCGGGCGACGACATCATTGGGTACGTGACACGGAGCCGCGGGGTTACGGTGCATCGAACGGACTGCCTGAACGTACGCAACGAGGACGAGAAGGAGCGGTTGATTCGTGTGTCCTGGGGCCCTACGAAGCAGCTGTACCCGGTGCGGGTGGAGATTACGGCGATGGACCGGGTTGGTCTGCTGCGGGACGTCAGTGCGCTGGTGTCCGGCGAGGGTGTGAACATCGCTGCCATGGTGACGGAGGAGCACGCCGACGGCATGGCGGTGATGAAGCTGACGCTGTATACGACGGGCGTGGCGCAGCTCAGCCGGCTCTGCTCGAGGCTGGAGGGCGTGCGCGGCTGCTTCAGCGTGGTGCGGACGTCGATACCGGCGCCCGCGCCGTCGGCGTAGCCGGACGCGGGTCGGCGAGCCAATTGACGGGCGCTGCCGCGTCAATCCTGCTATACTGTGTCTGAGCAATTGCCGGAGGTTGATGTCCCGTGCCAAGTGAACGATCTGCCCGCGTGGCCCATCGCCGATTTCTGAGGAACCGGGCGGTCCGCTCCACGGTCCGGACCAACCGCACCAAGGCCGAGCGTGCCATCCAGGCTGGCCAGGGCGCCCAGGAGGCGGTGGCCGATGCTATACAGATCCTGGACAAGGCGGTCACCAAGGGCGCGATGCACCGGAACCGGGCCGCCCGCCTGAAGTCGCGCTTGGTCCGCAGGCTCAGTGCCGCCCAGGAGAGCCAGTAGACCCGGTCCAAGCCCAGACTGGTTGTCCTTTCCCCTCATCCGTTGATCCTCCTTTCTCCGGTGTTACAGTTGCCGGCCCCGCATTGACATAACCTAGGATGTGGTTTTGGACGCTTTCC
Organism: Dehalococcoidia bacterium; assembly: GCA_965247615.1. Lineage (GTDB taxonomy): Bacteria > Chloroflexota > Dehalococcoidia > Lucifugimonadales > UBA1127. The sequence goes on from OZ252022.1 coordinate 1,084,963, forward strand.
CAGGCTGCCGACGGGGTGGAGTCGCCGGAGGGACCCGGCGCCGGAGTGTGGGAGGGGCACCCAACCGTAGCCCATGTTTTTTGTGCGCCCTGGCTTGCGTCTGCGGGATGGAGGTGCGTCGGGGGGCTTGGGCGAGCCTGCTCCTACGTCCACGCCGCTTGATATGGACTGCGCACGGCGGGTGGGCGCGGGAATGACGGGTCGCTGGCGCGGCGGCTTTGTGGGCGGGGGTTGGGAGCGTTGCGTCGGTACGTGTTATCAGGAGTGATGGGGTCTGTGGTGGGGGGTCCCGCGTGGATTCTCGCTTTCGTGGGAATGACGGCGGGTGGGTGCGGGAATGGGGTCTGTGGTGGGGGGTCCCGCGTGGATTCTCGCTTTCGTGGGAATGACGGCGGGTGGGTGCGGGAATGACGGGTCGCTGGCGCGGCGACTTTGGGCAGCCTTGGGCGGCGCGCGCATTCCGCAGGAAGGGTGACTAGGGTGAGTGAAGAAGCACAGCGCGAGAGGCAGCAGGGGGACACCGTGGCGCTGGTGCACCTGTTCCACGAGATAGCGCTCAAGGGGGGCAATCGGTCCTTCTTTCTGCGGACGGCCTTCAAGAACATCGAAGCCGCCCTGGCCGGTACGGGGGCTTGGCCCGTCGAGCGCCGCTCGATGGCGGCACTTGTGCCCCTGGCGGATGATGCGCAGTGGCACCTGGTGCGGGAGCGGTTGGAGCGGGTGGTCGGGGTCGAGCACTTCGCGCGGGCGCTGCGCGTGGGGCCCACCATGGACGAGATCAAGGAGGCGGTGGCCGCACGGCTGGGCGGGGTTGCGGCGGGGTCCTTCCGGATCAGCGCGCAGCGGTCCGACAAGGGGTTTCCCCTGGACTCACCCCAGATCAACCGGGAGCTGGGGGCCTTTGTGCAGGGGCTCACAGGGCTGCCGGTGAAGCTCAAGCAGGCGGATCTGAATATTCGGATCCACATCTTCGCCGGGGAAGCGCTGGTGTCGGTGGAATCGCTTCCGGGCCCCGGGGGGCTCCCGGTGGGGGTGGGGGGCCACGTGGCGCAGCTGATGTCGGGGGGAATCGACTCGCCGGTGGCGGCCCACATGATGATGAAGCGGGGTTGCCGGGTCCTGTTCATTCACTTCCACAGCTTCCCGCTGGTGGAGGGGACGTCCCGGGAGAAGGCGGAGGAGCTCGCCCGGCTGCTCACGTCCTACCAGCTGAGTTCCCGGCTGCTGCTGGCGCCCTTCGCGGAGGCCCAGAAGCAGATTATCCTGTGGGTGCCGCCGGCGTACCGAGTGGTGGTCTACCGCCGGTTCATGATGCGCATCGCGGAGGCGCTGGCGGTGCGTCACGGGGCCGGGGCGCTGGTGACGGGGGAGAGCCTTGGTCAGGTGAGCTCCCAGACGCTGGAGAACCTCTCGACGATAGAGGGCGCGCGGGAGCGGCTGCCGATCTTCCGGCCGCTGATAGGGATGGACAAGGAGGAGGTGGTGCGGCGGGCCAAGGTGCTGGGGACGTACCCCATCTCCATCATGCCGGACCAGGACTGCTGCTCCCTGTTCGTGCCAAAGCATCCGGCGACTCGGAGCCGGCGGGAGGAGGTCGAAGAGATGGAGGCGCGGCTGGACGTCGGCGGCATCGTGGAAGAGGCGCTGGCGGGGGTGCAGGAGGTGCGATTCCGCTGGCCCGAGGACGGGCCGTCTGCAGGGCGGGCCGCTAGCGCGACGGGCCGTTAGCATGGCGGCTTTGTGGAGGGAGGGCACCCTGCGCCGCCGCTCATTCGGTTTGAGCGCCTTGCCATGAGCGGGACCACGGACCGGGACCCACCGCGTCCCCAGGGCGCCACGGGGTGCTTGACAAGGGCATCCACCACTGCTAGATTTGCCAGAACATGCGTTCCCGAATAGACATTATCTGGGGGTGAGCTATGTTGGGTTCCGAAAGGAAGCTGTCTGACAAACAGCAGCGGATCCTGGAGTACATCCGTGAGTTTGTCGAAGACCACCCGTACCCGCCGTCGGTGCGGGAGATTCAGCAGGCGTGCAAGATCAGCTCCACGTCCGTGGTGGACTACAACCTGCGGTTGCTGCAGCGGGACGGGATCATCCGCCGCTCGCCGGAGATTTCCCGGGGCATCGAGCTGGTAGACGCAGCGGGCCGATCCGGGGGCGGCTCCCGTCGCAGGGAGGCGGGACACCCGCGGACCATTGGCATCCCGGTCCTTGGCTACGTGGCGGCGGGGGAGCCGCTGCCGGTGTTCTCGGAGTCCTTCGAGTCCGAGTCCATGGAGGTCTTGGACCTTCCGCAATCGCTGCTGCCCAGGGGGAAGCGGGTGTTCGCGCTGCGCGTGAAGGGGCAGTCCATGATCGACGCGTTGATTGACGACGGCGACATCGTGCTGTTCGAGTCGGTCAACGAGGCGCGGGACGGGGACATGGTGGTGGCATGGCTCAAAGAAGAGGGTGAGACGACGCTGAAGCGCCTGTACCGCGAGAAGGGGCGGGTGCGCCTGCAGCCGGCCAACAGTCAGATGGAGCCGATCTACGCGTCGCCGGAGAACGTGGCGATCCAGGGGAAGGTGGTTGGTGCGATACGCATTATTCGGTAGACAGCCGGCCATGAAGCGGCGGGGGCTCTTCAATGCTCATCAGCCGTCCAAGGGGAAGAGGGGCGCGCGCGTTCTCCTCATAGCCGCGGCCGTTGGGTTGGCGGTCCTGGCCGGTTGCGGAGGCGGCTCCGAGGACGCGCCGGCGGTCCCCACGGCGGCGAGCGTTGCGAGCGCCGCGCAGCCGTCTCCGGCAGCTCCTGAGCCGACCGCGCCGCCCTCGCCTTCGCCGGAGCCGGCGATGGTCCCCGGGCCGGAGCTGCGGGCGGGTGAATTGGCTGTGGTCCTCGGTGAAGGGTCCCGGGCGCGGTACCGCGTCCGGGAGGAGCTGGCGAGGGTCGGGTTTCCCACGGACGCGGTGGGGGAGACGCCGGATGCAACGGGGCTGCTGGTCTTTGGGGCGGACGGGGCGCTGCAGCCGGAGCGCTCCCGCCTAGAGGTGGACCTGCGAACGCTTGAGAGCGATTCGAGCCGCCGGGACGGGTATGTTCGCAACAACACGCTGGAGACGTCGTCATTCCCGACGGCGGTGTTTGTGCCTCGGGAGGCGCGGGGGCTTCCGTGGCCGCTGCCGGGCGCGGGCGAAGTGACCTTTCAGCTGGAAGGCGACATGACGGTGCACGGGGTCACGAAGCCGCTGGTCTGGGAGGTGACGGCGCAGCTGAACGGGGAGAGCGCGACGGGGCAGGCGAAAACCAGCTTCACGTTCGAGGTGTTTGAGATGACGAAACCGCAGGTGTTCGTCGTCATTAGCGTGGACGAAAACATCAGGCTGGAGTTGGACTTCATCGCGGGCGTCACGCGGGGGGCGTAGCTCCCGTGCGGGGGCAACGGGCCGACGCGCCCCAGGCACTGACGGGGACGTGGAAACGGGAAGGGCTGGGGCCTTGGCCCCAGCCCTTCTGCTTGCTCGTGTGGTCCGGTCCTGGAGAGTTGGCCTCAGCCGGGGATGGTCACGCGGTCCCCCGTCGCCGGCCAACCTCTCCCACTAGGCGCTGCCGGGGTTGGGGCCTCGGTCTGCGCCGCGCAGGCCGGCACTCGGGGGCACGCCGCCCTGGAAGCCTCCGCCGCGTCCGAACCTGAGGGTTGGGGATGCGGCCGGGGAGCCGTCGCCGCTTGCTTGGGTTGAGGCGGAGGACCGGTGGTGGCGTCCACCCCTGTCGCCGCGCGGAGAGTCGCCGCGGGGAGACTTGACGAGCACGGCCTCGAGAGCGCCGTCCCGCATGACGACCAGGACCTTCTGGCCGTCCTCCAGGTCCTCGGTCTGCAGCTTCTTGCCCCGGCGGAGGATGCGTGAGTCGTCGGTCAGGGTCAGGGAGAGGTCCGTGCTGCCGTCGCTGGGAGAGACGGTGAGCGTGTCCGCACCCGGTTCGCCGCTGACGGCGCCGGCGACGAGGCTGATGGAGACGGGGTTGCCGTCGTCGTCGAGGAGGTTGAGCTGGGCGCTCTGGAGGTTGGGCTGTAGGGCGGCGGCCAGGTAGAGGAGGCGCGACCGCTGGTGATGGGCGCCGTCCCGCTCTGGTCGCTCGCCAACGACCACGTCGATGTCCTGGGACTCGTCGGAGCCTGCGCGCTGCACGGTGAAGGTGAGGGTGTCGCCCAGAGCGGACGCCGCGACGAGCTCTTTGGCGTCGCCGGGCTCTTCCATGGCGACGCTGCCGATGCTGACCAGGAGGTCGCCCTTCTGGAGGCCCGCTTGCGCCGCGGGGCTTTCAGACTTGACACGCATGATGACGAGGCCGTCCGTGCCTTCGTCGAAACCGAGGCGCCCCGCCAGACGCTCGCTAAGGGGGACGAGGGTGACGCCGACCCACGGGTTGGTCTCTGCATCGTCTTCCGCCGGGGTGTCCTGAACGGTCCCGCCACCGAGACTGAAGCCGGGGAGCGCATGGCCTGAGGCCGCCAGGGCTATGGCGGGCAACGCCAGGAGCAGGGCCAAGAGGGTGATGCCAAGGAGCATGATCTTTCGCACGATTTGACCTCCGGAAGTGTGTGTGTCTTAAGGGGAAACGCCCGGTGGCCGCCGGGGGTTAGGAGGCGGGCCCGGAGTCGCCGCCATTCGTGGGGGCGGGCAGGGGGCGAGGGGGGGAGGGGGGCGCTACGGAGCGTCGGCGGTGGTGCGGAGGTCCTCTTCAGTCACGATGCCGTCCTCGATGCGGAAGGCGCGCACAACCGGCTTCGCCTTGTCTTCCAGGGAGACGAGGATGTAGTAGGACCCGTGCCAGATGCTGGCGCCGTCGGGCCAGGTGGCGAGGCGGATGTCGGTGGCGGAGGGATAGGCCTGGGAGTGGGTATGGGAGTGGTAGATGGCTATGAGATCCCAGCCGTGGCCCTCCATCTCGCGGGTTGTCTGGTAGAGCTCCTTGGGGTCCATGCTGTAGCGGAATGGGCTGTGCTCCACGTTGGTCATGCGGTACAGGTGGTGGGCGTCGCTGCCGATGCCGGCCAGGATGCCGCAGCACTCGTTGGGGTCATCCTCGCGGGCGTGGGCTATGATCTCGTCGACGTAGGCTCTGGAAAGGTTCAGCACGTGCTCTCCTTGGAGGGCGGCGGTTGGTCGTGTTCCTGGCCGCTATTGTAGGCGATGGCCCCGGCTTTGGGTACGGAGGCTGAGGCGCCGCGGGGCCCTCGCAGCCAGAGGCGTTGGGAGGCGACGACCGCGGCGCCCACGGCGATGATGCTGAGGAAGCTGATGGAGCGGTCCAGGGTAGCGACGGAGACGGCGCTGGTCTTGGGCAGCTCCAGGGCCAGGAGACCCACGATGCCGGGCTCGACGAGTCCCAAGCCACCCGGGGTGAGGGGGATCGAGGTCAGCAGTGCGTTGGCAAGGGTGACGAAGAGCACCAGGGGGCTGGAGAGGGTCAGCCCCAGTGCCTTGACGACGAGGAAGAGCCGCAGGGCCTCCAACAGCCACGCGATGGCGCTGATGGCGGCGGTAACGGGGGCGCCGTGGAGGCTCGCCAGGGCGGTCCGGTGGAACTGCAGGTACCGCTTTCGGATGGGGCGGGGGAGCCGCCGCGCGACGGGGACGCCGAAGCGCGCCATGGCCACCACGACCCCAATGGCCAGGGCGAAGAGGAGCAGGCCGGCAAGAGGGAAGACGACCAGGGGTTGGTCGCCCCGGGCCGTGGCCAGCACGCCGGCGGTGGCGACCAGAAGCAGGATGCAGATGGCGGTTACGTCCGCCACTCGCTCCGCCACGAGGATGCCCACGGACTGGGAGATGGTGCTGCCGGAGGCGTGGGAGAAGAGGTAGGCGCGGTAGGCGTCACCCATGCGCAGCAACCCCACGGCGTTACCGAACCAGTTGGCTATGACCATGAGGGAGCATTCCGTGTAGGAGGGAAGACGCACGGCCCCTCTGTGGTGGAGCCGGGCGGCGGCGGCGATGCGCCGGAACCGGATGCCCCGCACGATGAAGCTGGCGTAGAAGGAGGCGGCGCCCAGGAGGAACAGCGACGGGTCGCTGCTGCGGATCTGGGCCCAGGAGGCCGAGACGTCGACGTCGAAGCGAGTGACGAGGAATGCCAGGAGGATGACGGCGACGGCCGTGGAGAGGAGTGATGGAAGGGAGAGGAAGCGTCTCCTGAGGGGGGTGGGAGTCCGGCTAGCGGGGCCGGAGCCCCCGGTGTCCTGCATGCCCGCCAAGCCCTTCTCCCGGGTCTTCGCCGCGGGGGGCGAGTATCGTGATGTGGCGCCATACTTGCCGCGCCATCAATGTCTATGGCGGAGAATGCACAGCTTTATTGTCGCACACTCCGCGAATGCCGTGACTGCGCCAGCAATAGCGGGCACACTTCTAGGCGCCGGCGTTCCGGTCGACGGCGGGGCCGCGGCCGCCAAGGGGGTGCTTGGCGGGCATGCCGGGACGGCGGGGATAGGCGGACGGCGACGCCGCCACCTTCGACACCAGCACGAGGGCCCTGGGTCCCGTGAGGTGCGCAGGGTCCAGCCATCGCACGAGGGGCGGACCGCCCCCCAGGGTTGCGATGGCCTCCTCGGCCCGGTCGACCTCGGCGGTGAAGTCGCCCTTCTTCTGGGCGAGGAGGAGGCCGCCGGGGCGGAGAAAGGGCAGGGTGAGCTCCGCGAGCACGGGCATCCTGGCGAGGGCGCGGGCGAGGACGGCGTCGAAGGTCTCGCGCAGTGTGGGGTCGCGGGCCAGGTCTTCGGCGCGGCCGTGGTGGACGGTCACGGCGTCGAGTCGCAGGACGTCGATCAGTTCCCGTAGGAACGAGGCCTTCTTCCCGTTGGCCTCCAGGAGCCCCATTCTGATGCCTGGGAAGGCGATCTTGAGCGGCAGGCCGGGAAAGCCCCCGCCACTGCCCACGTCCAGGACGCTGCCGCCCCGGAGGACGGCGGGCGGCAGCGCGAGGGCGACGGTCAAGGAGTCCAGGAAGTGGGTGGTGCGGACCTGCTCCCAACCGGTTATGGAGGTGAGGTTGGCGCGGTTGTGCCACTCGGCGAGGGCGTGGTGGTACCGGGCGAACTGCCCAAGCTGGGCTTCGTCGAGGTGGATGCCCAGGGCAGCCGCGCCCAGCGCCAAGGGGTCCGGAGTTGACTCTGCCGTCGGGTGCTCCACGGTGGGCGCCGTCTTCTCCCTGGTGTGCGCCAGCGGCGCCGCGCCGGACTAGGGGGCCACGGGGGCGGGCGCGCCGCGCCGCTCGGCGATCTCCGCCTGGCTGAAGGGCGTCTGCATGGGGGCGATGACCTCCCGCGCCAGCAGCTCCAGCTGTTGGTCCCACAGCTCGGGGGGGCAGGCGGGCCGCAGGACGAACTTGGTGACACCGGCGGCCACGTACTCCTCCAGCCGCGCCCGCACGTGCTGCGGCGTTCCGAGGGCGCAGATGTCGGCGATGTTGGCGTCGGGCCGGCTGCGGCGCAGCCGTCGACCGGCGAGCTGCACGGCCTCGGCGGGGTCTGGGGCGAAGCAGAAGGGGAGGGAAGCGCCGTAGTGGTCGTCGGGCACGGCCCGATCGTTTTCGCGGGCGACGCTTTGGATCGTGTGGATGCCGGCTTCGACCTCCTGGGGCGTCGCGGCGGAGACGAGCCAACCGTCGCCGAGGCGTCCGACGCGGCGCATCGCGGCCTGGCTGCGTCCGCCGATCCAGATGGGGGGGCCGGGCTTCTGGACCGGCGTGGGGTCCACGACGGCGTCGTCCACGGAGTAGAAGCGTCCGTGGAAGGTCACGGGCTGACCGGACCAGAGGAGGCGCATGAGGACCATGGCCTCATCCGTGCGGGCGCCGCGCTCCTTGGGGGGTATGCCGGTGGCCTGGAGGTCCTGGGATGTGTCGCTGCCCAGGCCGACACCCAGGAGCAGGCGACCGCGGGAGAGGTAGTCCAGGGTGGCCAGCTCCTTGGCGAGGACGACGGGGTGTCGCGCGGGCAGGACCATGACGCCGGTGCCGAGCTTCATGGTGGGCGCGCGCGCGGCGACGAAGGACATGAGGGTGGTGGGCTCCAGGGTGTTAGCCGCGCCGACGATGCGGTCGCTGAACCAGAGGGAGTCGATGCCCAGCTCTTCGCAGCGGTCGATGAGGTCCAGGACTCCCTGGACGCCGCGCTCAGGGGAGGGCCATGCGCCGATGCCCAGGCCGATGCGGATTTTCATGCGCGCCTCCTCCGGCGTTGCGTGCAGCGCTGGGGGCGCAGCCTCGCTGCCTGAATTATGGCGCTGCCAGCCCCGCGATGCAAATGCGGGTCGCTGGCGCGACGGCCTAGAGGGGGGAGCCCCGGTCTTCGCGTCGGCGCGGCGGGGCCGGGCGCTTGATAGGCGGACGCGCTTCGGCTACCATTCCACGGAGGAGATGGTAATGGAAGTGCTGCTGGGCTCACCCCGCGGGTTCTGCGCCGGCGTCGTCCGCGCCGTGGACATCGTGAAGCTTGCACTGGAGCGCTTCGGGGCTCCGGTGTACGTGCGCCATGAGATCGTCCACAACGCACACGTGGTCAACGATCTGAGGCGGAAGGGCGCGGTGTTTGTGGAGCAGCTGGCGGAGGCGCCGGATGGCGCCCTGGTGATCTTCAGCGCTCACGGCGTCTCGCCCGAGGTGCGCCGGGAGGCCGAGCTACGAGACCTGCGGGTCATTGATGCCACCTGCCCCCTGGTCGGCAAGGTGCACCTGGAGGCGGTGAAGTACGCCGAACAGGAGTACACGGTGCTCCTGGTGGGCCACAAGGAGCACGCGGAGACCATTGGCACGGCAGGGGAGGCGCCCCACCACACCAAGGTGTTGGAGACGGTGGAGGAGGCAGAGACCATTGAGGTGGCGGACCCCGCCAGGGTGGTGGTGTTGACGCAGACGACCCTCAGCGTTGACGACACCCGGAACGTGATCGACGTGCTCAAGCGCCGCTTCCCTGAGATGGTGGTCCGCAACGACATCTGCTACGCCACGTCCAATCGACAGCTGGCGGTCAAGGCGCTGACCCGAGAGGTGGAAGCCGTCCTGGTCATCGGCGCGAGCAACAGCTCCAATTGCAACCGCCTGCGGGAGGTTGCCGAGGCCGCCGGGGTGCCCGCGTACCTGGTCGATGGCCCCGAGGACGTCAGCAGGGAGCTGGTGAACGGCGCACAGCGGGTGGGCATAATCTCCGGTGCGTCCACGCCCGAGGAGCTGGTCGAGGCGGTGGTGGCCAAGCTCTCTCCGGAGCGGGTGGTCCATCGAGAGGTGGTGCAGGAGAGCGTCGTATTTGTGCTGCCCCGGGAGCTGCGCTAGGGTCGCTAGCACGACGGCTTGTGAGGCTCGGCTGCCGGTCAGCCCGTCTTCCCGCATCCGGGCGGTCATTGGGGTGCGACGAAGCAGCTCTGCCTCATTCGACCAGAAGGCCCTGATGCCGGGCATGAGCCGTTCTGGTGACTTGGCTGGCCGTCGCAGGTTCCTCTCCTTGCCCCGCTCCCCCTGGCCCTCTATCATGCCCTAAAGCATTCCGGCAGTGGCCCAGGGGCTCCGCCTGACGGGAGGCACGGATGCCGTGCCTAAAGGGGCAGGGTCCGCTTCCGCAGAGATTACCCTTCAATAGCGCTTATCTGGAGGCTTCCCATGACCAGTACCCAATCCGGGCCCCACATCGAACTCGCACGGGAGCTACGCGAGCATCTCGCCGGGGAGGTACGCTTCGACACGTACTCGCGCCGCCTCTACAGCACGGACGCCTCCATGTATGAGATGGAGCCCGTGGGCGTGGTGGCGCCGCGGGACGAAGAGGATGTGATGGCGGCGGTGCGGTTGGCGGGTCAGGCGGGGGTATCGCTGCTGCCCAGGGGCGGGGGGACCTCTCTGGCGGGGCAGACGGTGAATCACGGTCTGGTGATGGACTTCTCGAAGTACATGTCGGACCTGGTGGAGCTGAACACGGAGGAGCATTGGGCGTGGGTGCAGCCGGGGATCGTGCAGAACCGGTTGCGCAGCCTGGTGGCGCCCCACGGGCTCAACTTTGGCCCAGACCCGGCGACGAGCAACCGGGGCACGATTGGGGGGGCCATCGGCAACAACTCCTGCGGCTCGCACTCGGTGGTGTACGGCAAGACGTTGGACCACGTCATGGAGCTGGAGGTGGTGCTGGCGGATGGGACGTTCACGACCCTGAAGCCGCTTTCGCCGGAGGAGCTGGAGGCCAAGCTCTCACTGCCGGGCCTGGAGGGGGACATCTACCGCGGGACCTTCCGGATCGCGCGGGAGCAGCGGGAGGAGATCGACCGCAGGTTTCCCAAGATTGCGCGGCGGGTGTCCGGCTACAACCTGGACGAGGTCCTGCGGGACCCGGCGAATCTGGGGAGGCTGGCGGTGGGCTCCGAGGGGACCCTGCTGACGGTCACGCGCGCAAAGGTAAACCTGGTGTCGCGGCCGAAGACGACGGCGCTGGCAGTCCTGCACTTCCACGACCTGGTGGAGGCCATGTCGGCCACGGTGGAGCTGCTGAAGGAGCCGGTGACGGCCATCGAGCTGATGGACAAGACCATTGTGGACCAGGGGCGCGGTCACGCGGGGTTTGCGCGGAAGCTCGCCTTTGTGGAGGGGAACCCGGCGGCGCTGTTGGTGGTGGAGGTAGCCGGCGAGTCGCGGGAGGAGGTGGAGGGGAAGGTGCAGAGCGTGGTGAGTCGGGCAAGGAACGCCAACCTGGGCTATCACACGGTCACATTCATGGAGCCGGCGGAGCAGGCCAACGTCTGGTCGGTGCGCGAGAACGGGCTGGGGCTCATCGCGAGCCTGCGCGGGGACCGCAAGCCGCTGTCCTTCGTGGAGGACACGGCGGTGGCGCCGGAGAAGCTGCCGGAGTACATTGCACGCTTCGATCAGCTGCTGCGGGAGAACGGCACGACGGCGGCGTACTACGGGCATGCGAGCGTGGGGTGCGTCCATATTCGTCCAATGGTTGACATAAAGAAGCTAGAGGGCCGGGAGCAGATGGTCCACATCATGGAGCGGGTGTCGGACCTGGTGCTGGAGTTCGGGGGCGCGCTCAGCGGGGAGCACGGGGACGGCATTGTGCGGGGCTACTTCACGGAGAAGATGTTTGGGCCGCAGATCTACCAGGCGTTCCGGGACCTGAAGCGGACGTTTGATCCGCAGGGGGTGATGAACCCGGGGAAGATCATCGACACGCCGCACCTCCTGGAGAACTTCCGCCCCAACGCGAGCCCGGGGGTGTTCGAGCCGGAGACGACGCTGGACTTCTCCCACGACGGCGGCTTTGGGGCCATGGTCGACATGTGCAACGGCCAGGGGGCGTGCCGCAAGACCCAGGGCGGCACCATGTGCCCGTCCTATATGGTGACGAGGGAGGAGGAGCACTCGACGCGGGGCAGGGCCAACGCGCTTCGGGCGGTATTGGCCGGAACGCTGCCCGCCTCTCAGTTTACGAGCAAGCGCCTCCACGACGTCTTGGACCTGTGCCTGGAGTGCAAGGGCTGCAAGGCCGAGTGCCCCTCCAGCGTGGACATGGCGAAGCTGAAATACGAGTTTCTGAGCCACTACAACAAGGCGCACGGCATCCCGTTGCGGGCGCGGTTGTTCGCGGACATTGCGCGGCTGAACCGCGTGGGGACGCTGCTGGCGCCGCTGTCCAACTGGGCGATGGCGCTGCCGGGTGCGCGTTGGGCGCAGGGGCTGCTGGGGATAGACCGGCGGCGGCGGCTGCCGCCCTTTGCGAGCCAGACGTTCACCGCGTGGTTCGCACGGCACACGCCGGACGCGCGGGCGGGGACGCGTGGGCGCGCAGTCTTCTTCAATGACACGTTCACCGAGGGCAACTACCCCTCGGTGGGGGCTGCGGCGACACGGCTGCTGGAGCGTGCGGGGTACGAGGTGCTGCTGGTCCCGCGGGTGTGCTGCGGCCGCCCGATGATCTCCAAGGGGATGCTGGACCGGGGGAAGGCGCACGCACGGCGGAACGTGGACGTGCTGCACGAGTACGCGGCGTCGGGGGCGGTGATCGTGGGGACGGAGCCGTCGTGCGTGCTCACGCTGCGGGATGAGTACCCGGACCTGCTGCCGGGAGACGAGAAGGCGCAGGAGGTGGCGCGGAGCTCCTTCCTACTGGACGAGCTCCTGGCGAAGCTGCTGGACAGCGAGCAGGGGCTGGGGCTGGAGTTCACGCCCCACGCGGGCAAGGTGCTCTTCCACGGGCACTGCCACCAGAAGGCGGCGGTGGGGGTGGAGCACTCGGTGCGGGCGCTGCGGCTGGTGCCGGGGGCAGAGGTGGAGGCGCTGGACTCGGGGTGCTGCGGGATGGCGGGGGCGTTCGGGTTCGAGAAGGAGCACTACGAGGTCTCGATGCAGGTGGGGGAGCGGGTGCTGTTTCCGGCGGTGCGCAACAACCCCGAGGCGACGGTGGTAGTGATGGGGGTGTCGTGCCGGCAGCAGGTGGAGCACGCGACGGGTGTGCGGCCGCTGCACCTGGCGGAGTTCCTGGCGCGGCAGCTGGGGGGGTAGGGGGTGGATGGGGGGCACTCGTTGGCAGGGTCAGGGGAGCAGGGCGGGGGAAGGCTGGCGAACGAGTCATGCCTCTTGGCTTACTCCCGTTCCCGCGAGAACGGAGAGCGCAGCAACGCAGCGATGACAATCGTCGGAGTGTGGGTGGCACTCATGGGAGGCAACGCACAACCAGAGGTTGTCTCGAAAGTCCACGCCGCTTGATTTGGACTGTGCAGGGCGGGATGGATTCCCACCTTTGGAGACCTTTGCGTACCTCCCCGTGGAGGGCGAGGTCGTGAAAGTGAAGCAGCTCCCGCCAACCTGCGGCCCCTCCCCTGGATTCCTCCTTTCGCGGGAATGACGGTTGTGCAAGGGTCTCCGATAGCGGGAATGACGGGGTCGGAATGCGGCGTGCCATCTCATTATTCCGTCGAAAGGCGGAATGGAGGAGATTGGAGACCCGGTTGACCCAGCTTTGTGAGACGGGCTCTTACGCCGTGCCCTCGCCCTGGTAGCGGCCGGCGTAGCCCTGGCGGAGGGGGCGGGCGAGGTGGTAGAAGACGAGCTGGACCAGTCGCGCGTGCCTGGTCACGGTGAATCCCTGGGGGTGGTAGACCACGAGCAGCGCCTGGGAGCGGCCGTGGTAGCCGGCGTCCCACACGGCGTTGTGCACGGCAACACCGGAGCGCAACAGGCTGGACCGAGGCTTGCCCAGGGCCATCAGGTCCAAGGGCAGGTGCACGATCTCGTTGAAGGTGGCGAGGTAGCAGCCGGGCGGCAGTCTGCGGGACGCGTCGGGCTCGAAGGGCATGGGGTGGGTCTTGGCCAGGCGGCGGCCGGCGTCGTCGTCGGTGAGGATGCCGGGCGAGGTGTCGGGCCCCTCGAAGGCGGCGAGCTCGGCGAGGGTGAGGTCGAAGCCGTTGGGTTGGAGCTGCGCCTCCAGGCTCGGGTAGCCTTCCACGAGGGGCGGCTGTGCCCGCAGGCGCTGGCGAATGCTCTCGCGGTCCAAGGCGCCGCCGTTCATGGGGCCTCCGCGGTGAGAAGGTTTTCCAAGATTCGCACAGCGCAGTGACGCAATCAAGGGCTGTGCTGGGATGAAGGCGTCGTTTCGGAGGGGCGCGCCGAGGGCCGGGTCAGGGCTGCTGCCTTTGGTCGACCTCCAAGGCCCGCATGGTGGTGATGGCCTGGCCGAGCTCTTCGTGGACGCGTTGGAAGGAGCGCTCGAAGCGCGCACGTTTGTCGGGTGAGAGGTCGCGCATGCCGATCTCCTGGAGCCGCTGGTGGCGGAGCAGGAGGCGGAGGACGGCGATACGGGCGTTGTTGAGGGCTGGATCGACGCGCTGCTCGGCCGAGGGGGTCCCCTGGGCTGCGGTTGGGTACTGGGAGGGCGGGCTGGCAGCGTCGACGAGCACGACGGCGCGGCGGGTGTGGCGGGAGACGCGCTGGACGAGCCATTCCACCCTGACGGGGTCGTGGCGCTGCCGGACGAGGGCGACCATTTCCTGGGTGCGCTTTTCGGCGTAGCGGGCGTGGAGCTGGGCCCTTCGATGGTCCGAGGGGGTCACGGCGAGGACCAGCCGTTCCTGGGCCGTCTTGACGTTGTAGAGGGCGTCGCCGGGGATGCTATCCTCGGCCGCGGCGGTGGTGGTCCACCCGGTGAAGACGAGGGCGAGGACGGCGGCGAGGGCGATGGCCCAGGAACGGCGAACGGGGGCGTTCCAGGGTATCCACCTGCGCCGCGCCTCCCGCTCCTGCCACGACGTCGTGAGCCGCTCCAAGATGGCCCGGCGGGCCTCGGGGCGCGGCGCGGCGCCGGCCGCGACGGCAATGGCGGCCTGGGCGGTCCGCAGGAGGGGTCCCAGCTCGGCGGCGTGGACCGGATAGGTCGCCAGGCACTCCTCCACCCCCGCGCCTTGGGAGAGGCGCTGCAGGGCATCGCTGAGGATGTCGTCGAAGGGCTGGTCGGTCATCCTACTCACTGGGGGCGGCGTCCTGTTGGCGCGGGGCTAGGGCCCGGCGCAGGGCCCGCAAGGCGGAGTGCTGAAGTGCCTTGACGGCGTTCTGGTTGCGGTCCATGACGGCAGCGGTCTCGGCCAGGGAGAGGTAGGCGAGGAACCGCAGCTCGATGACCTGCCGCTGGAGCTCGGTAACGCGCCCGAGGGCTTCCACAACCTCCGCGTGGCTCAGTGAACGCAGGGCCTCCTCCTCGACGCTTCCGCCGGCGGGGACGAAGGCCGCCTGCTCCAGGGGGACCTGCTCGCCGGCCGTCCTTCGGCGCCTCGACCGGTCGACGAGGAGGTTGTGGGCGATGCGGAAGAGCCAAGCGGCGAAGGGGGGGCCCTGGAAGCGATAGGAGCGGAGGGAGGACATGACTTTGAGGAAGAGCTCCTGGGTGAGGTCTTCGGCCTCCGGCGCGCTGCCAACCCGTCCCATCATGTAGCGATAGACCCTCTCGAAGTAGATTTCGTAGAGGCTGCCGAAGGCGCTGAGGTTCCCCTGCTGAGCCTCCGCCACGAGCCTCTGTATGTCTTCCTGCACGCGGCCTCTCCGGGTTGACGGTTTGGAGCAACGCGGTGATGCCCGTACACACATTATAACGATGGAGATGGCGGGAAGGTGAGCAGTGCAGCCGGCTGATGCGCCGGGGCGAGAGGTGTGCGACGAGGCTACGTGACATAACGGACTGTTGCGTTTTGCGGGGGCAGGCGGGTTGCCGGGCGTCTTGGATGCGGGAGGACGGCGACGTGCTGCGGGCGGGGAGCCTCCTCGGCCCCATGGCCTGTGCTACAATTTTGACCGCTGAAGATGGATATCATCGAGAGAGACGCGAGTAGAGCCAAGGCGATGGGCTGCGTCCTGCGGCCCATGGAGGTCCGGGACATCGTCCAGGTCGCGGAGATCGAGCTGGAGGCGTTCCCGACGATGTGGCCGCCGACGTCCTTCAAGCGCGAGCTGAGCAGCAACCGGCTGGCGCGGTACCTGGTGGTCTGCGGCCCCAGGGAGGAGGCGGACTCACCATCGGCGCCTGCGCCCCGGTCTCTCATCGGCGCTCCGCGGCGCACTCGGCTGGGGCGGCTCATCGCGGCCGTGGGCCGTCGCCTGGGCTCCGGGGGCGCCCGTGCCGAGGAGCCGCCGCCGGAGCCGCAGGACCCCCTGTGGGGCTACGTGGGAATCTGGTTCATGGCGGACGAGGCCCACATCACGGGCATCGCCACGCGCCAGGCCCGCCAGCGGCAGGGCATTGGGGAGCTGCTGCTCATTGGCACGGTGGAGCTGGCGCAGGTGCGCGGCGCCCGCTCTGTGACGTTGGAGGCCAGGGTCAGCAACAGCATTGCCCAGACCCTATACCGGAAGTATGGGTTCAAGGAGATGGGCATCCGCAGGCGCTACTATTCCGACAACGCGGAGGATGCCGTCATCATGTCGACGGACGCCATTAGCTCGCGTGAGTACCTGGAGCTGTTCCAGGGGCTGGTGGTACGGCACCGGGAGCGCTGGGGCACGACGGAACGGGTCCTCTCCTAGGCAACCGGTCTCACGAGGAGTGCGGGAGGCAGCGTGCCCGCGCAAGGAGCGGTGGATTCCCGCTTTCGGAGACCTTTGCTGGCTCCCCGTGGAGGGCGAGGTTGTGAAAGTGAAGCAGTTCCCGCCAACCTGCGGCCCCTCCCCTGGATTCCCGCCTTCGGGGGAATGACGGTTGTGCAAAGGTCTCCTTTCGCGGGAATGACGGCGGGTGGGTGCGGCGCGCCATGTCGTTATTCTGTCGAAAGTCGGGATCCTGGAGATTGGAGGCCCGGAGGGGCCAGCTTTGTGAGACGGGCTCTTGGGGCTCCCGGACTGGGGCAGTCCAAGGACCCCTTTCGCGGCGCTTCGGCGGTTGTGGCGTGTGACTGGTTCCGTGTGAGCGAAACCCCAGCTTGTCGTGACGTCACATGATGCCGACGGGCGTGTCCGCATCCGGTCCGGGGCTGCGGCGCAGGCCAGGGCTCCCGGTTGGTCTTGGCGCGGGTGTTGGCGTTGGTCCGGGCGGCCATGGCGCCGTGCAGAATCCACTCTGGCGGCCGCATCCGGAGTAAGAATGGTCGTGGCCGTGTGTGACGCTTGACACAATCGAGATTCACGCATAGACTGGTGACGTTTTGTAAAAGGGCGGTGGGACATGCAGTTCAACGTAGGTCAGCTGCTGCGGGAGCCCATCGGGACCACCAGCAAGTACAACCTCGATGAGGCCGTCGATCCGCTGGAGGACGGCACGAGGGAAGCGGTGCGGGGATGGGTACGGCTGACGCACACCGACAAGGGGATCTGGGTGCTCGGCGCGCTGGAGACAGGCGCCCTTGGCATCTGCAGCCGGTGCTTGGACAGCTACCGCCAGGGAGTGAAGTTGAGCTTGGATGACCAGTACTATCCGCTCAGCGACCCTCTGAGCGGGGCGCGCACGCCCGTGTCGCTCCTGGACCAGGGGTTTACCATCGACGCGCGCCACGTGCTTGACCTGCGGGAGAACGTGCGCCAAGCTGTCATTGCCAGTTTGCCGATGAAGCCGTTGTGCAGCCCCAGCTGCCGGGGCATCTGCGACCAGTGCGGTGCGCGGCTCAACGAGCAGGCGTGCCGGTGCGAGGAGATCCACGTGAGGTCCCCGTTGAGCGCCCTGGCGTCCCTTATCTCCAAGACCCAAGACGTGATTTAGTAGAGCTTGTTTTCTCATGCCACCTCTTCCAAAGAAGCAGCTATCCAAGTCCAAGCAGCGGTCACGGGCTGCCCATTACAAGTTCAAGCAGGGGCCGATCTCCCGTTGCCCCCAGTGCCACAACGCCAAGCTCCCGCACCATGTTTGTCCTTCTTGCGGGTACTACCGGGGGCGGCAGGTGCTTGAGCTGGGCGCCAGGGCGGAGGGTTGACCGAGCCAGTTGCAGGTTCGGTCTTAAACATTCCCTTAGTACATTAAAACTCCAATTGAGCACTTATGGGAGTTCCTCATTATGAATGCGAAGCGGGGCCACGGCTCCGACTCCTCAAATGTGGCCTATCTATTCCCAGGCCAAGGGACCCAGTACGTGGGTATGGGCAAGGAGCTCAGCGAGCAGTCGCCAGCGGCCCGGGAGGTGTTGAAGCAGGTAGATGATGCTCTTGGAATCGCGCTGACGGACCTCATATTCGAAGGTCCGCAAGAAGAGCTTACGAAGACGATCAACGCGCAGCCTGCCATTCTGGCGGTAAGCCTGGCCTGTCTGAGCGCCATGAAAGAGACGCAGGCGGAGGCAGTGCCGAGGCCCAGCTTTGTCGCGGGCCACAGCCTGGGCGAGTACACGGCCCTGGCGGCGGCCAACGTCCTCAGTATTCCCGACACGGCCCGCGTGGTGCGAGAGCGCGGGCGGCTTATGCAGCGGGACTCGGAGGCGCGCGCGAGCGGGATGGCGGCGGTCCTTGGCCTGGACGAGATGACAGTGGAGGAGGTCTGCCGGGAGACTGGGGCCTCCATCTCCAACGTGAACGCCGATGACCAGGTGGTCATTGGCGGGGACCGCGTGGCCTTGGCGCGGGCCATGGACCTGGCTTCACTCCGAGGCGCCAAGCGGCTGATCCGGCTCCAGGTTAGCGGGGCCTTCCATACGCCCCTGATGGAGTCGGCCGCGGCGGGTATGGCCGAAGTCCTGGCCGGGACAGAGTTCCATGACCCGGAGGTCCCGATCATTGCCAACTGCACGGGGTTGCCGCTAAGGACGGGGAGGGCGATCAAGGAGGAGTTGGTCCGCCAGGTGGCGAGCTGCGTCCAATGGAACCGCTCTGTGCGGTACATGATTGACGCGGGTGTGACAGACTTTTATGAGATTGGCCCAGGGCGCGTGCTGGCATCGCTGCTGAAGCGGCTTGGAGGAGATGCCCGGGTCGTGAACATAGACGAACGGAGCGCGCCGCAAGCCCTGGCCGCGGCGACGCAGTGACGTCTCTGGTGACGTCACGGCAGGGTTCAGGCATGGACATGGAGGGGCGGCAGCCGGAGGCGGAGGAGGGAGAGGAGGACGATGTCGACTGGGGGACGGGGTCGCTGCGCGGCCGCCGTCGCGCCCGGGCGCTCGCCCTGCAGGCGCTCTATGAAGTTGACGCGAGCGGGCACACCGTTGAGGCTGCCCTGGCATGGGTGTTTGACGAATCTGCGGCGACCGCAGTTGTGCAGGGGTTTGCGAGGGAGCTCGCGCAGGGCGCGGCGGCGCACGCGGCCTCCCTCGACGTGCAGATCCAGCAGCTTGCACCTGCGTGGCCGTTGAGCCAGCTCGCGCTGGTGGACCGCAACCTGCTGCGCCTGTCCATCTACGAGCTGACGATAGACAAGCGAACACCGCCCAAGGCCATCATCAACGAGGCTATCGAGTTGGCCAAGCTCTTCGGAGGGGACAGCGCCCCCCGGTTCATCAACGGGGTCCTCGGCGGTCTCATGGAGAGTCTTGCGCAAAGTCCCAAACCATAGGAAGGCAACCTGGAGGCGATTTCAATGCCAACTGTTTATGACCGTATCAAGGGAGTGGTGGTGGAGTGCCTGGGAGTGGAGGAGAGCAAGGTGGTCCCCGGCGCATCGTTCACCGACGATCTGGACGCCGACTCCCTGGACCAGGTGGAGTTGATCATGGCCCTGGAGGAGGAGTTTTCCGACGGGGACCAGACGCTCCAGATCTCCGACGAGGACGCCGAGAAGATCCGCACCGTGCAGGAGACGATAGACTTTATCAGGGGCCGGGGCATCCAGGACTCCTAACTGCTAGCTGTTGCGTGGCCGGGCCAGCGCCGCTGCGCTGCCCCGCGGGCTGTCTCTCTCTCCCTCCATCGGCGAAAGAGCCTGCCACAGGCATCAGCGTCTGCTATCCCACGTCTGCGTTGGGCTTCGATTGTTGATGGCGTACCCCAAACCCCGTGACGGTCACGGAGTTAGCCGGGGGGAGTCCACGCCAGGGGAATCGCCGGGCGCTGTTTGAGGCCGCCCCGCCGCCTCTCCCGTCACGCGGGCCGGGTTGCTGTGCGTTGGCACACTCCAAGGGCACTGCTATGATGGGGCGTCTCTCCTGGTGGCACTGGACGAACGCTCGGTTTGGGATGGCACGTGAACGCAGGGACGGTCCCATGGCGCGGCGGCGACACGTACCGGGGGTTGCTCTTGGGCGCGGCGGCCGTGCTGGCCGTGCTCCTCCTTGTGTTCCTCCTCCGCTCCATGGGCGTTGCCGGTGAAGGGGCGGCGTCCCTGGTGCCTCTCTTCGTCCTGGAGGGCCTGCTGGTGGCCGTGGCGTGGCGCTTCAGCATTGGGCGGCGCGGCCTGGGGTGGAGCACCCTTGGCCTTCGGCTCGCGCTGACCAAGCGCAACGCGGTGCTGCTGTCGCTGGCCCTGGCGGGGAGCCTGCTGTTCACGGCGCTCTACGTGGTCCTGGTGACTTCCGTGGGGTTGAGCAAGCTGCTGCCACCCAGCGTTCCAGAGGAGATACTGGAGATGCGGGGCTTGGCGCGAGTCGCCGCCGTGGCGCTGATCGTGTTCTGGGCGCCGGTGTCCGAGGAAGTGTTCTACCGCGGATTCCTCTTTCAGGGGCTCGCGGCCAGCATGGGCGGTGTGGGTGGCGCGGCAGCGTCGGCCTTGGTCTTCTCGGTGAGCCACGGGGCGCTGGGCCTTCTGGCGCCGGTCTTTGTCTCCGGGCTGCTGCTGGCCTGGCTTTTTCGCCGCACCGGGTCGCTGACCCCGTGTATCACCGCGCACGCGCTCCAGAACGCCATCGCCTTCACGGCGGCGACGCAGCTGGTGTAGAGCCGGTCTCATGAGGAGTGAGGGAGGTGGCGTGCCCGCGCAGGGAGCGATGGATTCCCGCTTTCTCGGGAATGACGGTGGGTGGGTGCGGGAAGGGCGTGGTTGTAATGCGGCGCGACATCTCGTTATTCTGTCGACAGACGGGACCCGGGAGATTGGGAACCTGGAGCAGCCAGCTTTGTGAGACGGTCTCAGCTGGTGTAGAGATGCACCCGGTGACCGCGCATACGAACATGGGGATGAACGAATGGGTTGGCGAGAGATAGAGGAGCGGCTGGACCGTCGGCGCAAGGAGGGCACGGTGGCCCTGTTGCCCTACCTGACCTGCGGCTTTCCCGACGCGGACGCCACGCTGGAGCTGGTGCCCGCCATGGAGGAGGCAGGGGCCGACGTGGTGGAGCTGGGGGTGCCCTTCAGCGACCCTCTGGCCGACGGGGTCACCATCCAGCGGGCGAGCTTTCAGTCCCTCCAGCAGGGTGTCACCCTGGCGAGCTGCGTCCAGACCTGCGCGGAGCTCCGCCGGCGGGGGGTGCGGGTGCCCATTGTGCTGTTCGGCTACTACAACCCCATCCTTTCCTACGGCATCCAGGGGCTGGTGGGGGACGCCGCCGCCGCCGGTGTGGACGGCTTCATCGTGGCAGACCTGCCGGGGGAGGAGTCGGCGCCGTTTCGAGAGGCGTGCGAGAGCCAGGGGTTGTGCAACATTCCGCTGCTGGCGCCCACGAGCACGGAGGAGCGGGTGGCGCGTGCCTGCGCCACGGCCCGGGGATTCGTGTACTGCGTGAGCCTGACGGGGGTGACGGGAGCACGGAGCGACCTGCCGCCGGAGGTCAGCGGGCTTGTGGCTGCGGTGCGCCGGCACAGCTCGCTGCCCGTCGGGGTGGGATTCGGGGTCTCCCGGCGCGAGCACGTGGAGGCTCACAGCGCCTACGCTGATGCAGTCGCGGTTGGGAGTGCTATCATAGAAATTGTCGCCGCGTCGGCGCCGGCGGAGCGGGCCGCTCGCTTGGGGGAGTTCCTGGCGGGCCTACGGGGTGCGGGGTCATCTGTGAGGCAGGGTTGACCATGGTGCTCAAGTGCCGGGGAATCAGAGGCGCCACGACCGCCGAGGCGAACACGCAGGAAGCCATACTTTCCTCTACCAAGGAGCTGTTCAAGGCGTTGGTGGATGCGAACGCCATCCAGGGCGACGACATCGCCGCGGTGTTCCTGACGACCTCGGCCGACCTCAACGCCGAGTTCCCGGCCGTCGCGCTGCGGCAGATGGGGTGGGACCAGGCGCCCCTGATATGCGGCCACGAGATGCAGGTGCCGGACGGGCTTGCGCAGTGCATCCGCGTCATGGTGTTGGTGAACACGGAGAAGGGCCCCGGCGATCTGAAGCACGTCTACTTGCGCGGTGCCGTGAATCTGCGCAGCAGAGGGACTTCGTGATGCCGGCGTATCCCGGAACCATGGGCATCTTCCCGGTGTTGAGGTCCCGGAGTTGACTCCCAGTCATGCGGAGGACCGTTCAACGCCGCGGCTCCGGCGCTGATCCCGTCTGTGGCGGGGGCGGTTGGCAGGGATGTACCGGGACCGGTGAAGGAGGCCGTCGCGCGGTAGGGCGCAGGCGGTTATCAGGCTAATCTTGCACCGTGGCGCAGAACACTGCGCCAGGTGCTTTCGTGGGGGGCGCTTGCCGGCTTGGTCGGAGAGGGGCCCGGGCGGCGCGTGGCGCTTGCCGGACCCAGCGGTGGGGAGCAATCTTTCTCGATCTGTGGTATGCTAGGGCCGTGGTAGATGTTTGTGCTCCCCTGTGTGATCAACCAGAGCGTCCCCTGAGTTCCCCACTTGACTCTCCCCGAGGGTCGTTGTGTGCCCATCGGACCACCCCTGCGTCTTCGCAATCGGTGCCCAGGCTCCTGCCAACAATTGTGGGAAAGGAGTGCACCGATGAACTACGAGGACAAGACTCTTACGTGTCTGGACTGCGGTCAGCCGTTCATCTTTAGCGCGGACGACCAGTCGTTCCACGCGATGAAGGGTTTCATGAACGAGCCCAAGCGCTGCAACTCGTGCCGCATGTCGCGGCGCGATGCACGGGGCGGCGGCGGCGGCGGATATAGCCAGGGCCCGCGCGAGCAGTTTCCCGTGGTCTGCGCGGAGTGCGGTAAGGACACCACCGTACCGTTCCAGCCGCGCGGCGACCGGCCCGTGTACTGCAGCGACTGCTTCAGCAGGCAGCGGTCCGCGACCCGAACAAACTGGTAGGTCACTACGGACGGGGGAGACAGTTGTCGTCTTCCCCGTCCGATTGTTAGAGTCCGACCGGAACCGATCAAGAAAAGGAAAGTAATGCGAATATATGTAGGCAATTTTGCCTTCGAGATGAGCGAGCAGGAGCTGCGCGGGGCCTTTGAGGACTTTGGGCGGGTTCAGGAGCTTTCGATGATCCGGGACCGCGACACTGGGCGGCCGAAGGGGTTTGCGTTTGTGGAGATGGCCAGCGACGCGGAGGCTCAGGCGGCAATCGCGGGGCTCAACGGTGCGGAGATCGGCGGCCGCGCCCTCACGGTCAACGAGGCGCGCCCGCGTCCCGAGCGAAGTGCGAGTGGTGGGGGCGCGGGCGGGTATCGCAATAGCCGTGGCGGTGGAGGCGATCGCTGGTAGGAACGCACTGTCTGCCTGCGCCGAGTGACGCGCGTCGTCCCGCGGCGCGGGTGGATAGTCTCACAGCGGACGCATTGGGAGCGGGCGTATCCGTGCCGTGGGTGAGTCCACTAACAGCAAATTGGCCAACGTGGTAGATTGAAGGGCTATTGCTCTGAGAGGAAGACCACTTTGAGACTTCGTTCGAGAATCATAGGGTCCCTGCTGGTGTTGGGTGGAAGCGTCATGTTGGGTCTGGGGGCGGCGTGCAGTTCGGGGCCGCCCGCGCCACTGCTGGCGACCTACGGGTTCGAAGAGGGGTTGGAAGGCTGGGAGGGTCGCGCCAGCCTCGCGCCCGGGGACCAGGGATGGGACGTACAGCAGGAGTCTCCGTCATCCCTTTCCAACAAGGGAGCGGCCGTGTTCACCGTGGATGCGGACCAGGGCAATGGGGTGGTCTGGATGCAAAAGACCGTGCCCATCAGCGCGGAGGAGATGAACAAGGACGCTGATGTCGACGTCGAGATGTCGTTCACCGTCTGGGTTGAAGAGACACCTCCAACCGGGACCCAGGTAATCTTCTGGGCCAAGCGGTCTGCTCCGCTGGACAAGGGGTCGTTTATCCGCAAGGAGCCCCTGTCCTCCAGTGCCACGGGGACAGAGTACCGCTTCATTGAGAGTCAGGTCAGCACGTCCGGGGGCACGGTGTGGCTTGCCCTTGGGCTCGAGACGGTCGAGGGCACCCCACTGGCTGTTCACTTCGGGGACATTGACGTGCAGGTGACTGCGTAGAGGCAAGTCACGGGCGGTTCGTACCGGAGAGCCCGCGGAGTGCGGGCTTTCCGGGGCGGGTTCGTGGAGCAAAGCTTGTGATGGC
Source organism: Dehalococcoidia bacterium (assembly GCA_965247615.1). GTDB lineage: Bacteria > Chloroflexota > Dehalococcoidia > Lucifugimonadales > UBA1127. Next base: position 1,108,771 of record OZ252022.1, read on the forward strand.
ATGGGGCCTTCTATGACAGACGTCCCACAGTTTGAGGTCTTCACCGGAAGCGCCAGCAAGAAGAAGACCGGGCACGGAGGGTATGCAGCCATCGTCAAGTCGGGGAAGAGGCAGATGGAGCTTGCCGGAGGCTTCCACCTCACCTCGGCTGAGCGCATGGAGCTGATGGCGAGCATCGTGGGGCTTGAGACCCTCCCCGCACCCTGTCAGGTCTTCGTGTATAGCAACTTGGTCTATTCGGTCGACCTGCGGGTCAAAAGGCTGGCGAAGACCTGGGATGAGAACTACTGGACCCTGAGTGACGCCTATGCTGGGCCGAGCAAGGGGCACGAAGGGGAGAACGAGGACCTGTGGGAGCGTCTGCTTACGCTGTGCTCGCGGCTGTCCGTGGTTTTCGAATGGAGGCAGGGACACGGGGGCCAGAACGAGATTCACCGATGCGAGGCCCTGGCCAACGAGTGGGCGCAGCAGACGATTCTACCTCAGGATGAGGGCTATCATCGCTAGGTCCGGCGCGGGTCCGGGCGGCTGAGGAGGCCGGCCGGCATCTGACGCACTTCTGCGGTGGATGCCCGGCAGGGGGTTGGGCCGCCGCACGAACCGGGCGAGGGTTGGGGCAGGGGGTTGCTTCGGCTGCGGCACCATGCCGGGCCGCAGGCAGCGCGGGGGCCTACCGCGCAGGCCCGCGAGACGCGATCCGGAACGCCGCACTGCGGGTTGACGCGCTCCCTCCGGCGGGGATGGGGGGCCCGGCGGGCCTCTGCTTGCCCCTCTCAGGCTGCCGTGCTACCATCTGACCAGCGGTATACGCATTGCCGTGAGCGTGCATAGACCACTTTTGGCCGGGGTGCAGCTGCAAGCATGAATGCGAGAGAAGAGCTGGCCCGGCTCCCCCCGAGACAGCCGAGCATCGTCACCATCGGGGTCTTTGACGGGGTGCACTTGGGGCACCAGCACCTGCTGAGCGCCCTACAGTCGGAAGGGCAGCGCCAGGGGCTGCGCAGCGTGGCCGTCGTCTTCACCAACAACCCCCGGCGAGTGCTGCAGCCCGGCGGCCCGGACGTTCTCTCGCTCTCGCGGCCCCGGGAACGGTTGGAGCTGATCCAGCGGCAGGTGGACTTAGTGGTCCCTCTGACCTTTGACCTGGAGCTCTCCTACCTGCGGGCCGCCGAGTTCCTGAGTATGCTCCACGAGTCCCTGGACATGCACGGCATGGTCATGGGGCCGAAGTTCGCCATCGGCCACGGCCGCGAGGTGCGCACGCTGCCTGTCCTCCAGGGGCTGGGCGATGCGATGGGGTTTACGGTTACGGGTGTGGAGCCGCTGTTGGCCGATGGGAGCCCCGCGAGCAGCACTGCCGTCCGAGCCGCCCTGGCCGGCGGGCACGTTGCACGCGCGGGGCGGCTGCTGGGCCGTCCCCATGCCCTAGAGGGCCGCGTGGTGGCGGGCGATGGCCGGGGCCGCGTCCTCGGGTTTCCCACGGCGAACCTGGAGCTGGAGCAGTACCTGGCGTTGCCCGCCGACGGCATCTACGCCACGTGGGCGTGGGCGGGCCGCGAGAAGCACGCGTCGGCCACAAGCATCGGGGTCCGGCCAACGTTCGGGGCCGGGGACCGCACGGTGGAGACGTATGTCCTGGACTTTTCCGGCGACCTCTACGGTATGGAGGTGCGGCTGGAGTTCGTCACGAGGCTGAGGGAGGAGCGCCGCTTTTCGAGCCAGGATGCCCTGGTGGCGCAGATGCACGAGGACGTGGTCCAGGCAAGGGAAGCACTGGCTGCCGGGGTCCCGCAGCACCAATGAGGGTTGATCACACTGCCGTCGCGCCGAAGAGGCCCGGCGGATGAAGAGCCGAGATCACCGAAACGAGCGATGACCGAGAACATGGACATAGAGGGCCGGCCACGGCCCGCACGCGTGCAGGCGCTGGACGCCGAGAGCCTGCGCCGCGTTACACAGCGGGGCGTGGCGGAGATCATCGAAGAGCGGGAGTTCGTTCAACTGCTTCAGGCGGGGAAGCCCCTGCGGCTGAAGATGGGCTTCGACCCATCGGCGCCGGACATTCACCTGGGGCACGTGGTGGGGCTGCGCAAGCTGCGGCAGCTCCAGGAGATGGGTCACCAGGTGGTGCTCATCGTAGGCGACTGGACGGCGCTCATCGGCGACCCGAGCGGGCAGTCCGCCACGCGTCCAATGCTCACCCGCCAGCAGGTTGAGAGCAACGCGCAGACCTACCTTCGGCAGTTCTTCAAGGTGGTGGATGAGGGGCGGACGCAGGTGTTGTGGCAGAGCGAATGGTTCGGCAAGTTCAATCTGGAGGACGTCATCCGGCTGTCGGGCCGGTTCACGGTGGCCCAGTTCCTGCAGCGGGAGGACTTCCGCAGGCGGTGGGACACCCAGCAGCCCATCAGCATTACGGAACTGCTCTATCCCCTGATGCAGGCGTACGACTCCGTGGAAGTGCGGGCGGACGTTGAGTTTGGCGGGACCGACCAGAAGTTCAACCTGCTGCTGGGGCGGGAGCTCCAGGCGGCGGTTGGCCAGCGGCCGCAGCAGTGCTTCCTGGTCCCCATCCTGGTGGGGACCGACGGCGTCCGCAAGATGAGCAAGAGCCTGGGCAACTACATATCGGTGGAGGAGCCTTCGAGGGAGCAGTACGGGAAGGTGATGTCGCTCCCCGATGAGCTGCTCCTCCCCTACTTCGAGCTCCTGACCGACGTGCCGGACGCGGAGCTGTCAGAGCTGCGCGGGGCCCTGGAGCACGGCGGGGCGAACCACATGGAGCTGAAGAAGCGGCTGGCCCGGGAGATTGTGGGCGAGTTCTGGGGCGAGGCGCAGGCCCGGGGCGCCCAGGAGGAGTTCGAGCGGGTCTTCCAGCGTCACGAGGCGCCGGAGGACGTGCCGGAGGTGACGTACACACCCCTGGGGGGCGACCGCATGGCGCTTCATCTGCCGACCGGCGACGCGGAGGCGTCCACGGCGCTGGCCGAGTGCCTGCACACCCTGGGTCTCGCCAGGAGCCGCACGGAGGCGAGCCGCCTGCTGGCGCAGGGCGCCGTGGAGGTGGACGGGACGCGGATGGGCGCGGAGGACGCGCTGCCTGTTCGGGACGGCGCCGTTATCCGTGTGGGCAAGCGGCGCTTCCTGCGCCTTGTGGAGAGGGCCAGCCCCCAGGCGAGTCGCTAGCGCGACGGCCTGTGGGGGAGGGTAGACGGTGGGGCGCAGGGTGGCGGCATGGGAGCATCTGTCCGCTGCGGCGTACTTGTGGTAAGATTCACAAACCGATTTGAATACGATGTGGTCAAGAGGAGGAGAATGTGGCAACAGTCAACCTGAGGATACCCGGCCCGACGCCCTGCCCGGAGGACGCTTTGGAGGCCGGCGCGCAGCAGATGATCAACCACCGGGGGCCGGAGTTTGCAGACCTGATCAACCGGTCCCATGAACGGCTTCAGCAGGTTTTCGCAACGGAGAATGACGTCGTCCTACTCACGGCTTCCGGCACAGGGGCCATGGAGGCGGCCATCGTCAACACGCTTTCGCCGGGCGACCAGGTGCTGGGCATCAGCATTGGGGTCTTCGGCGACCGCTTCTGCCAGATTGCCGAGGGCTACGGCATAGAGGTGGTCAAGCCCAAGTTCGACCTGGGGGCCGCGGCCGACGTGGACGTGATTCGGCAGGCCCTGAACGATAACCCCGGCGTCAAAGCCGTTCTGGTGACCCACAACGAGACCTCCACGGGTGTCACGAACGACCTGGGGGCCATCTCCAGGGTGGTGAAGGAGTTCGACAAGCTGCTGCTGGTGGACGCGGTCAGCAGCCTGGGGTGCATCCCCTGCGAGACCGACGCCTGGGGCTGCGACGTAGTCGTGACGGCCTCTCAGAAGGGGTTCATGGTCCCGCCCGGCCTGGCCTTCGCCAGCATCAGCCCCCGGGCGTGGGAGGCCTCCAAGGAGGCGAAGCTGCCGCGGTTCTACTTCGACTTCGGGCGGCACAAGAGCTACTTCGAGCAGGGGCAGACGCCCTGGACGCCGGCGGTCTCGGTGATGTACAGCCTGGACGTGACGCTGAGCGCCATGCTGGCGAGCGGCATGGGCGCGGTCCACGAGCATCACGCGTCGATTGGGCGCAGGGCGCGGGAGGGTGTGAAGAGCCTGGGGCTGAAGCTGTTTGCGACAGATGAGCGCTACGCGTCGGACACAGTGACGTCGATCCACGGGCCGGAGGGCGTGAACCTCGGCGACCTGCTGAAGCTTCTGCGCACGGAGTACAACACAGTGCTGGCGGCGGGTCAGGGGCCGATGATGCTGGGCAAGGTGTTCCGCATCGGCCACATGGGCTACGTGTCGGAGGCGGACATCGACGCTGTGCTCGACGCGCTGCGTGACGCGCTCCCCCGGGTGGGCTTCGCAGGCGCCGCGTAGCCGGGCCGACAGCAACGCAGAGAAGGCAGAGTGCCGCTCGCGCCGGGGATTGGCCCGGGGCGGGCGGCAGTTGTTTTGTGGATGGGGGTCCTTCGACCGGGAAGAGTTCGACGTACGCATTGAGACCGGATCGATCGGGCGCGTGCGCCGGGGATGGGAGGCCGGCGCCCTCTATCGGCCAGCGGCGGCCTGGGCTGCGCTGGCGCCGGCGATGCGCCCGAAGGTTGCGCCGGCCATCATCCCGGAGCCCGATGGGTAGTTCCAGTGCCAGAGCCCGCCCAGCATCTCTCCTGCGGTGTACAGCCCCGGAATGGGCCACCCGGCCACGTGCTGCACCTGGGCTGTCTTGGGGTCTACCTTCAGGCCCCCGAAGGTGAAGGTGATGCCGCAGCAGACGGGGAAGCCCTCGAAGGGGGGCTCCTCTATGCTCATGGAGTAGTTGCTCTTGTTGGGATCCAGGCCAGCCGTGTGTTTGCCGTCGGTGGTGAAGGGGTTGGGATTGAGGGGCCCGGGCTGGATGGCGGCGTTGAAATCGCGGACGGTCTGGACAAGGCTGCCGGGGTCGATGCCCAGCCTGTCCGCCAGGACATCCAGTGAGTCTGCCGAGTCCCCCGTGGCGGTGTCGTAGGTGGCGAGAAGGTCCAAGCGGCGGGCCTTGGCGTCGAAGATTTGGAAGGCGACGCCCATGGGCTGGTCGAGGATGGAGCGCCCCATCTTGGCGTAGGTGAGGCCGCGCTGGTCTTCCGCCTCGTCGACGAAGCGCTTGCCGTGGATGTTCACCATGATGCCGTAGGGGTAGGCGTAGCGGTTGGTGTTCTCGGCGCCGCGCGAGCCCGGGAGGCTGTACCAGGGACGGTTGAGGTCCTGGGGCGAGGCGTGGCAGGTGGTCCAGCCGCCATAGGGCATGGCGCCGATCTCCAGGGCCATGCGGAGGCCGTCGCCGGTGTTGTAGGGCACGCCCCGCAGCTTCACGGTATCCCAGCGGGGGCCCAGGTATCGCGCCCGCATCTCCGCGTTGGCTTCGAAGCCGCCACAGGCGAGGATGACGGCCTTGGCCCACATGGTGGCGTAGCCCTGCCGGGTCAACGCGCGGAGGCCGTTGACGCTTCCCGCGTCGTCCTGCAGCAGGGTGGTTGCGGAGGTCTCGTAGTGGACGTCGACGCCGGACCGCTCCATGAGGGCGAAGTTGCGCTCTTGGAGGCCGTAGCCGCCGCCGTTCATGCTGATGATGTTGCCGGTGCCGGCGGCCTCCCGGTAGGCGGGCACCCAGTCGTGGCCCTTGGTGCGGAGCCACCGAACAGTCTTGTACGACTCCGAGACGTGGACCTGGAGGAGCTCCTGGTCCGTCTGGCCCTGGGTGACGTGCATGATCTCATCCCAGAGCTCCGCTTCCGTGCGGTGGGGCATGGACTCGGCCATGCCCTGGAGATCGTGGTCTGAAACGCCGTCGATGAGGGGCACGAGGTCCTCGACGCTGTTGTAGGCGAAACGCATGTGGCCGGTGAGGGTGCTGTTGCCGCCGCGGCTCGCCCTGGGGGCCTTCTCGATGACGCCGACGCGGGCGCCTGCTTCCTGGGCTGCAAGGGCGGCGCTGAGGGCGGCGTTGCCCGCGCCGACGACAAGCACGTCATAGGCGAACTCTGTGGCCATGGTTGCCTCCATACCGTGGGCTGCTGTGCGCAGAGAGGGCAGGCTGTCCGGGGACGGCGCCTGCCTGCGGGGGGCCGCTCCTGCACGTGGGGATTGTGGCCGCGCCCCCACGGCGTGTCAAGCTGGCGGCGCTTTCCCGGGGGTTGGGGGGATTGGGTGGATTTCGTCGTGCAGGCCCCTCGCTCCGAGGCAGCGCCGGGGGTTATAATCTGGGGACGCCCTTCAGCAACCCGTATCCCTGGGCGACCCCCTCTCAAGAATGAGGCGACACTATGCCCAAAGTCCTGATCACGGACCCCATCGGCGAGCCTGGCCTGGCGCTGCTGGGCGAGCACAGCGACATCCACGTGGACGTACGCCCGCGGCTGCCCAAGGAGGATCTGCTGGCGGCCATTGCCGGGTACGACGCGCTCATCGTGCGCAGCGAGACGCGGGTGACGGCGGATATCCTGGAGGCGGGGCAGGGGCTGCAGGTGGTCGGCCGGGCGGGGGTTGGCGTGGACAACATCGACCTGGCGGCGGCGACGCGGCTCGGGGTGGCGGTGGTGAACGCGCCCACGGGGAACATCGTGGCCGCGGCCGAGCACACCATCGCGGTGCTCATGGCGCTGGCGCGCAACATTCCCCAGGCGGACGCCTCCCTGAAGCGTGGGGAGTGGCGGCGCGCCGACTTCATGGGAGTAGAGGTCCGGGAGAAGGCGTTGGGCATCATCGGCCTGGGGCGCGTGGGGGCGGAGGTGGCCCGCCGGGCCCTGGGACTGGGCATGCGTCTCCTGGCCCATGACCCCTTTGTGGCCCCGGAGCGGGCGGCCCACCTGGGTGTGGAGATAGTGGGCTTCACCGAGCTTCTGGCCCGAAGCGACTTCTTGACCCTTCACACGCCCCTGACCGACTCCACGCGCAGCATTCTGGGCGCGGAGGAGCTGGCGCAGGTCAAGCCGGGCATTCGCATTATCAACGTGGCCCGGGGCGGGCTGATTGACGACGACGCGCTGCTGGAGGCGCTGGAGAACGGGCGGGTCGCAGGCGCCGCGCTGGACGTGTTCGAGCCCGAGCCGCCGCCGGCGAGCGCCCTGCTGTCGCACCCCCGGGTCATCACGACACCGCACCTGGGGGCGTCCACGGTGGAGGCGCAGTCGGACGTGTCGCGGGAGGTGGCGGAGCAGGTGCTGGCGGTGCTGCGGGGTCAGCCGGCGCAGTTCACGGTGAACGCGCCCTTCGTCGCCGGCGAGGAGCACGCGCTGGTGGCGTCCTATCTGCAGGTGGGCGCCGACGTGGGCCGGGTGGCAATCCAGCTGCTGGACGGCCAGCTCACGTCGATCACGTTCCGGTACGAGGGCGAGATTGGGCAGGGCGACGCCAGGGGGCTGCGCGCCGCGGCGCTGATGGGTTTGCTGGAGACGATCAGCGAGGAGCGGGTCAACCTGGTCAACGCCTCGCTGTTGGCGGAGCAGCTGGGTATGCGGGTTGCGGAGGAGACTGGCGAGGCCCCGGAGCAGTACCCCAGCCTGATGACGGTGGTGCTGGGCTCGGATGGGGGGGCGGTGCGGGTGTCCGGCACGCACGCCCGGGACCGCACGCACGTTGTGCGGATAGGGGACCACTGGATGGACGCCGTCCTGGAGAGCCCGTACCTGCTGGTGGTGGAGAACAACGACGCGCCGGGAGTGATCGGCACGGTGGGCGGGATTGCGGGGGAGCACGACATCAACATCAGCTCGATGACGGTGGGGCGCCTGGCGCCGCGGGGCCGCGCGACGATGGTGGTGGGGCTGGACGAGCCGATGCCGGAGGCGGCGCTGACCCGCATCCGCGCGGTGCCGCGCATCACGGGCGTCCGCATGGTGCGGCTGTAGGGACGCGGTGCGTCGGTGGTGCTTGGCGCTTCGGGTGGCCGTGATCTCCTTTCGTGAGGCGGCGCTTTCGGTGAACCGCTCGCCGCTGGGTGCTCGCCGCTGGTTGACAGGGCGCAGGTGCGCGGGGCGAATTGACACTGCAGAGGGGCGGGCCTATGCTACCGCAGGCTCAGCGCCCCGGTTTCCGGGCGGTGGGGCAGCGACCCACCGTATCCCACCGGATCCATCCGTCCCGTGCGATCGTCGCCTGCTGTGCCGCTGTCAGGAGGCCTGATTGGCTCAATCGGTAGAGGACAACGCCCGCGACAGCCCGTCCGCCGTGAGCGACCGGGCTTCGGTCAAGCCGTGGGCCGCGCTGGCGAGCCCGCAGTTCCGTCTCCTCTGGCTGGGGCAGTCCTTTGGCGCCGTGGGGCAGCCCATGCGAGAAGTGGCCAACCTGTGGCTGGTGTGGGAGCTGACGGGTTCGGCGCTCCATCTGGGCCTCTTGGGAGTGGTTCGTGTGGTGCCGCTGATCTTGTTCAGCCTGGTGGGCGGCGCACTGGCGGACGTCGTCGACCGCAGGAAGATCCTGGTGGTCAGCCAGGTGACGAACATGCTGATGGGCGCGGCCATTGCGGGGCTGGCGATCACAGGGGCGATCCAGGTCTGGCACATCTACGCCATCTCCCTGGGGTCGGCGGTGATGATGTCCTTTGGCCAGCCGGCGCGGGTCTCGCTGATCCCGGCGCTGGTGCCCCGAGTGCATCTGATGAACGCGCTGACGCTGCACACGACGACCATGCACGCGTCGAGGCTCCTGGGTCCGTCGCTTGGGGGGATCATCATCGCCTGGCAGGGGGCGGGCCTGGCGTACGCGGTCAACGCGGCGGCGTTCATACCGGTGATCGTGTCGCTGCTCCTGCTTCATGTTCCGACGGTTGAGCGGCAGCAGGTCCGCCGTGCCTTCAACCCCCGGGAGATTGTGGAGGGGCTGCGGTTCATCTGGGCCACGCCGGTCATCCTGGGCTTCATACTATTCGACGTGTCGGCGATGGTCTTTTCCACGTATCGCGGGCTGCTGCCCATCTTCGCGGACGAGGTACTGGGGGTCGGGCCGGCGGGCTTCGGGACGCTGATGTCGGCGCCGGCGCTGGGGTTCCTGGGGGGGGCGGGGCTCCTGCTGCTGATGGGCAACGTCAAACGGAAGGGGCCCGTGGTGCTGGTGGCCACGCTGCTGTATGCGGTGACCGTCGCCCTGTTTGCGCTGTCCGAGTGGTATGTCGTGTCACTGCTGCTGATCATGGCCGCGGGGGGATTCGACGCCATCGGCACGATACTGCGGCAGACGACGCTGCAGCTGCTGGTCCCGGACGAGATACGGGGGCGGGCGACTGCGGTGATGCACGTGTTCGTGACGGGAGGGCCGTCGGTGGGGCAGTCGGTGCTGGGTGCCGCGGCGGGGGTGCTGGGCGCGCCGCTGGCGTTGCTGGGGGGCAGCGCGGTGTGCTTCGTGGCGGTGATGGCGGTGGCGGCGAGACTGCGGGAGATGCTCACGTACCGGGAGTAGAGTCGCTGCGCGACGGCTTTGTGGGGGTGAGTGGGTCGCGAAAGTTACGCAGCTGGCAGCCGTTCGGGTTGGCAGTGGGACCAGTGAAACTCCGCAGCGGCCGCCTACAGCTCGCCGTCCAGGGTGTGCATGACGAGGCCGGTGGGCAGCTTGGGGCTGAAGTAGGTGGTCTTGGGGGGCAGGCGCTGGCCGCGCTGGACGAGGGACTCGAAGAGTCCGAGGTCCATGGGGCGCACGAGGAACACGAGCTGGGCCTGGGCGGAATCGAGGAGCTGTGCGACCTCGTCGAGGCCGTGGAGGAACGAGATCTCCTCCGGCTCTGCCGACGCGGCGCCGATGACGGGGTCCAGCACGGCCTGGTGGAGCAGCCAGGTCTCGCAGCGGGGCAGCAGGGGCTCCTGGGCCGGGGGAATGAGGCCGGGAGGGGGGTCGTCGCGCAGGCTCAGCGTGTAGCCCTGGCCCGTGGCTGCGTCCACGAGACCGTAGGTAGGCCTGTCCGCGTCCATGGCCTGGAGGGCTGCCAGGGCGGACTCCAGGCTGTCAGCCGCACCCAGAGGCGCCACTTCGAATAGGCTGCGTACGCGGTCCCAGATCCGGTCGATCTGCTCCTGGGACAGGCCGTGCAGCACGCGGTGGAAGGACAGGAGCTGGAATCCCGGGTCGTCCATGTCGATGAGGCACATCAGGGCGTAGTCGTAGGCGGGCTGCTCGGGGGCTGTGGGGCCGGACTGGGCGCGGCGGGCGTCGCGGTAGGTCAGGGCCGTCTCGTAGCGGTGATGGCCGTCGCCGAGGTAGACGGGCGCGTCGGAGAAGGCCTCTTGCACCTGGCGTACGGCCCCTGGGTCGCGGATGGGCCACAGCCTGTAGCGGATGGCGCCCTCGGCGGCTTCGATCTGGGGCGGGCGGTCCTGCATGGTGGCGGCCAGGAGTGACCGGATCCCTCCGGGGTCGCGGTACAGGGACATGAGGGGGCTGAAGACAGCGCGGCAGGCCTCCATAAGCCGCAGCCGGTCCTCCTTGGGGCCCGGCCTGGTCTGCTCGTGGGGGAGGATGACGCCGCACTCGTACTCTTCCAGGCGCACGGCGCCGTACACGCCGGTACGGGTCAGAGCGCCGCCGCCGCTGCCGTACTCCTCGGTGACGGCGTAGTAGGCGGGGCCGTCCTCGCGGGAGAGCACGCCGTCGCCGAGCCACTGGTTCAGCAGGGCGGCGGCGCGTGTGTAGGCGTTGTCGGAAGGGCTGTCGCCGGGTCCGGGGCGCCCGAACTCCAGGCGGACGACGTTGTAGGGGCTCTGCCGGTAGAGCTCCTCCCGGCCCTGGGGCGAGATGATGTCATAGGGCGGGGAGAGGATGGGCGAGAGGCCGCCCGCCCTGTCCGGGTTGTATCGCAGTGCCCGAAAAGGGAGGACCTGTGCCATGAGACTCCTTTGCCGGGGGCTAGAAAAAGTATAGCCGCGCATCCGGCGGCGGGCCAGCCCTGGAATAGGGTGGGCCCTCTTGGATATACTGCTAGGTGGCTGGAGGCGTCCCGGAGGGGAGGCGCGCCGGGACCTCCATCCCCGCAAGGAGCACGCCGTGGGAGCACCCGAACAGGCGGTCGAGCGCGTCCAGCAGCTTCGGAGAGAGCTGGACCACCACAACTACCGCTACTACGTGCTGGATGACCCGGAGATCTCCGATGAGGCTTACGATTTGCGGATTCGCGAGCTTCGGGCGCTGGAAGCACAGCACCCGGAGCTGGTGACGCCGGACTCGCCCACCCAGCGGGTTGGGGCGCCGCCGGCGGAGGGATTCGCGGAGGTCACGCACGGCGCCCCCATGTTCAGCCTGGCCAACGCCTTTGACGAAGAGGAGCTGCAGGCCTGGTACGACCGGGCGAAGCGGCTGCTGGAGGGCGAGGACTTCTCGATGGTCTGCGAGCTGAAGATCGACGGGCTGGCGGTGTCGCTGACCTACGAGGAGGGCGTGCTGGCGCGCGGCGCCACGCGGGGCGACGGGATGGTGGGCGAGGACGTCACGACGAACCTGCGCACGATCCGCAGCATCCCGCTACGGCTGATGGGGGACGCCCCGCCGTTGCTGGAGGTGCGCGGCGAGGTGTACCTGGGCAAGGAGGCCTTCCGCGGCTTGAACGCCGCCCGGGAGGCCGCGGGGCAGCCAACCTACGCAAATCCGCGCAATACGGCCGCGGGCTCGCTGCGCCAGATCGACCCGAGCATGACGGCGGAGCGGCCCCTGGACATCTGGGTCTACGGCACAGGACTGGCCCGGGAGGGCGACGTACCCGACACCCAGTGGGAGACGCTGCAGTGGCTCAGAGGCCTGGGGTTCAAGACCAACTCGCACACGCGGCGTTGCGCCACGCCGGCCGACGTGATGGACTACCTCCGGGAGTGGCTGGAGCGGTGGGAAGGGCTGGACTACGGCACGGACGGCGTGGTGGTCAAGATGGACGACCGGACGCGGTGGGACGCGCTGGGCGCGGCGGGCCGTGAGCCGCGGTGGGCCATCGCGTACAAGTGGCCGGCGCACCAGGCGGTGACGCGGCTGCTGGAGATTGGCGTGAACGTGGGCCGCACGGGGAAGCTCAACCCCTACGCGGTCCTGGAGCCCGTGCAGGTGGCTGGGGTGACGATCCAGCACGCCACGCTGCACAACGAGGATTACATAACGGGCAAGGACATTCGCGTAGGGGACCAGGTGGTGGTGGAGCGGGCCGGGGAGGTCATTCCCCAGATCGTCAGCGTGGTCCCGGAGGGCCGGACCGGGGACCCGCCCCCCTTCCGCATGCCCGAGCGCTGCCCGGTGTGCGAAGGCCACGTCGTGCGGGAGGAGGGGGAGTCCGCCCACTTCTGCACCAACGCGAGCTGCGGGGCGCAGCTCTACGAGCGCCTGGTGGCGTTTCGTGGCGCGATGGACATGGAGGGCATTGGCGCGCAGTGGGTGCGGGTCCTCCTGGACCGGGGTCTCATCCGGGACGCCGCCGACTTCTTCAGTCTGAAGAAGGAGGACCTGGTGGCGCTGGACCGGATGGGGGAGACGCTGGCGGAGAAGGTGCTCGCCAACGTGGAGAAGAGCAAGGGGCGGCCCCTGAGCCAGCTCGTGTACGCCCTGGGCATCCCGCATGTGGGGGCAGAGACCGCCGAGCTGCTGGCGCGGCGCTTCCTCACCATGGACGCACTCATGGCGGCCGCCGAGGAGGACCTGACGGAGGTGCCCGGCATCGGCCCCAAGATAGCCGCCAGCGTGGCCGCGTTCTTCAGGGACGAGCGCAACGTGCAGCTCATCGCCAGGCTCCGGGAGGCCGGGGTGCGCATGGCGGCTGCTGCGGAGGAGGCCCCCGTCGCGGGGGCGTTGACCGGCCTGAGCTTTTGTGTGACGGGCACGCTCACGGACATGCCCCGCCCCCAGGCTGAGGACCGCATCCGGGAGTTGGGCGGAACGGCCACGGACTCCGTGACGCGCGGCACGAGCTACCTGGCGACCGGCGCGTCGCCCGGGGCCTCCAAGCTGCGCCAGGCCGAGCGCTACGGCACACCCACACTGACCGAGGCCCAGCTCCTCCAGATACTTGAGAAGGGCGAATTGCCGGTCTGACGCGGGTTGGCACGGCCGGCAGACTCGGGATTGCACTGAGGAGGCATAAGCATCGACCATCCATGCCGCGCAGGGGTTTCAGGAGCGGGTCGTTGGGGACGCACCGGCTGTGCGGGTCCCCCGCGGCGCGGGCGCCGTGGAGACGCCGCATGATGGTCGTCGTGGGCCTCGGGAATCCGGGGCGCAACTACGCCAGGACGCGCCACAACGCCGGCGCCCAGTGCGTCGAGCACATGGCGGCGGCGTGGGGCATCCCCCTGGAGCGGCGAAGCCGGCACGCGCTGGTCGGGCAGGGATTGGTGGAGGGGCAGGAGGTGGCGCTGGCGCGGCCGCGGAGCTTCATGAACCAGAGCGGGGACCCGGCCAAGTACCTTGTCGACCGCTTCCGCATCACGCCGCAGCAGCTCCTCGTCGTCTGCGATGACCTGGACCTGCAGCTGGGGAGCATGCGCATCCGGGCGCGCGGGTCCGCCGGGGGCCAGAAGGGCATGCTCGACGTGAGCCGGGCCCTGGGCACGCAGGACTTTCCGCGGTTGCGAGTGGGCATCGGCAGGCCGCCGCCGGGGCTGGACGAGGTCCCCTACGTCCTGGGGGCCTTCACACGGTCGGAGGAGGCCGTGATGGCAGAGGTCCGGCCGCGTGTTGCCGAGGCGGTGAAGTCCATCCTGACGCAGGGGCTGGACACTGCCATGAACCTCTTCAACCAGCGCGGCGCCGGCTCGCAACCGGCTGCCTGAGGCGACGCCACAGCGATCCGGCGCCGTGCTACAATACGGCCCAAAGTGAGAAGGAGCGCCAATGGATGTTGCGGCTGTTCGCAGGCAGATTCCGGCCACGCAGAACACGATCTACGTAAACACCGGCTGGTCCGGGCCGTCGCCCCGGGTGGTGATGGACCGGGTGCGGGAGTGGATGGAATACGAGAACCACCAGGGGCCCACGTCGCCGCCGGTCAACGCCAGGCACTCGGCGGTGCTGCAGGAGACCCGGGGGGCCATCGCCAAGCTCATCAACGCCACTCCCGAGGAGATTTCGCTGACGCAGAACACCACGGAGGGTCTCAACGTCGTCACCAACGGGATCGACTGGCGCCAGGGCGACGAGATCATCACGTGCAACCTGGAGCACGCCTCAGTGCTGGTCCCGGCCTACTTCCAGCAGCAGCGGCACGGCGTGCAGGTCAAGGTGGTGGAGCTTGACCCCAAGGGCAGCAAAGAGGCCATCCTGGAGCGCTTCAGCGATGCGATGACGCCGCGTACGCGCATGATCTTCGTTAGCCACCTCCAGTTCTCCTGTGGTCTTCGGCTGCCGGCCAAGGAGCTGGCGGAGCTGGCGCACGGGCGGGGCGCGTGGCTGTTGCTGGATGGTGCACAGGGGGCGGGCCACGTGGCGCTGGACATGCGGGAGATTGACTGCGACTTCTACTCCATGCCGGGGCAGAAGTGGCTGCTGGGCCCCGACGGCGTCGGCGCGCTGTACGTGCGGCGCGAGCTGGTCCCGGTGCTGCAGCCGTGGAAGGTCTCCATGCGAGCGGCGCAGGAGATCGACCGCACGGGGGGCTTCGAGCCCCGGACGGACTACATCGGAAAGTTCGAGGTGTCCACGACCAGTACGGCCCTGTGGGCCGGTCTGCTGGGGGCTATCGGGTTCCACAACGAGTATGGAAGCCAGGCCATCGAGGAGCGGGCCAGCTCCCTGGGCGCGTACGCCGCGGGTCGCCTGGCCGAGATACCGGGGGTCGTCGTCACGAGCCCCACGGACCCGGAGACGCGCTCCGGCCTGGTGACGTTTACCGTCGGCGAGAAGGAGCCCAAGGCGGTGGTAGAATATCTCTGGCAGCAGGCTGCCGTGGTGGCGCGGTCGGTGGCGTTTCCGCCTGGGGTCCGGCTCTCCAGCGCCTTCTTCAACACGGAGGAGGAGATGGACCGCATCGCGGCCGTGGTCGCGGGCTTTGCGGACCTGCCCTGACGGGATGGGGCAGACGGGCGGAGGAACGAGCGGCGGGCCGGGAGCCGGTCCCGTCAGTGTCCTCGGGGTCCGCCTCCGTCCGGACGAGGGGTCGCGGACGCAACCGACTATGCCGGCCGCTGTCTTCCCTTGATTGAGTGGGATGCATGGGGCGCGGCCCCACGGGAGTAATCCAAGGCAGATGCGGAGCACCGCAGCAGGAGAACCGCCATGACAACCTGGCCGTCAACTCGAAGCACAGTGTTCACCACCGGAGACATGGTCTGCTCCAACTCGCCTCTGGCGGCTTCGGCCGGGCTGGAGGTGATGGCGCACGGCGGCAACGCCTTCGACGCCATCATAGCGGCGAGCGCGGTGGAGGCGGTCACGCTTCCCGGGCGGTGCAGCCTGGGGGGAGAGGCCTTCGGCATCATGTACCAGGCGGGCACGGGGCGGTGTCTGGGGCTCACGTCATCTGGGCCGGCGCCCATGAGCGCCACGCCTGCGTTCTACCGGTCCAAGGGCTACACAGCGATCCCGGTGCGCGGCCCGCTGGCGGTCTCGCCACCCGGCGAGGTCGCGGCGTACCAGATCATCGCGGACACGCTGGGGAGCAAGCCGCTGGCGCAGCTGTTGGAACCGGCCATCGGCTACGCTGAAGAGGGGTTTCCCATTCCCCGGAGCATCCATCGCAGCATTGTTGGGGGGCAGGAGACGCTGCGCCAGTTCCCAGAGGCGGCGGCCATCTACCTGAAGGACGGCGAGCCGTACCGGGAGGGCGACGTGTTGGTGCAGCGGGACCTGGCCGGGACGCTGCGTCGGGTGGCCGGGGGGGGTGTCGAGGAGTTCTACCGGGGCGACCTTGCGCGGGAGATCGTCAAGGGGTTCGAGGAGGCGGGGGGCATCATCACACTGGACGACTTGGGCGCTGTCGAGGCCGAGCTCTATGAGCCGCTATCCACAACTTACCGGGGCTACACGGTGCTGGAGACGCGGCCGCCGTCCCAGGGGATGCTGCTGCTGGAGATGCTGAACATCATCGAGGGGTTCGACATCGGGGCCCTGGGGTTTCTGAGCCCGCAGTGTATCCACGTGATGGTTGAGGCCAAGAAGCTGGCATTCGCGGACCGCAACGAGTTCCTGGCAGACCCCCGGATGGAGCAGACGCCGCTGGATGAGCTGTTGACCAAGGAGCACGCCGAGCGGCGCCGGGCCCTCATCGACCTCGACCGGGCGTCGGTGCGGACGGAGTCCGCGGCCCTGGCGTCGGTGGGCGGCGACACGAGCTTCCTGTGCGCGGCGGACCGTGCGGGCAACACGGTGTCGTTCATACACAGCGTCTACGCCAACTTTGGATCGGCGTTTGTGGCGCCGGGCACGGGGATCGTCTTCAACAACCGGCAGCGGGGATTCCGGCTCGAGGAGGGGCATCCCAACACCATGGCCCCGAGGAAGCGCCCGATGCACACGCTCAACGCCTACAGCGTCCTGAAGGACGGCGCGCCGGTGCTCGTGGGGGGCACGCCCGGTGCGGACACGCAGGTGCAGGCCAATATGCAGATGATCACGGAGTTCCTGGACTTTGGAATGGGACTGCAGGAGGCCGTGGATGCCCCGCGCTGGGTCAGCACGCCGGGCAGCGACCCCGACTCCATGAGCAACCCGCCGCGGCTGCATCTGGAGGGCGCGGTACCGCAGGCGGTGGCCGACGGACTCGCGGGTATGGGGCACGACGTGACGCGGGACCTGGCGGGCATCAACATTGGGATCGTGCAGCTCATCGCCATCGACCCTGCGACGGGCGTGAAGGCGGGGGCCTCCGACCCGCGGGGCGACGGTCACGCCGCGGCACAGTAAGGGCGCCCGCGGCGGAGCAGGTGGACGGCTCCCAGCAGGACTCCACCCTGCGGGTTGGATGAGAGGCGCCGGGTTTCCCGGTCTGTGGCAGTAGGGTCCATTAGCTCGAGGAGACGCCATCAATGACCCAGAATGAGAGCGGAAAGCGGTACCTCTGCCCGGTCTGCGGCAGCGAGGTTATCGTCACCAAGTCCGGCAAGGGCCAAAAGGCGCCGCTGGTCTGCCACGGTCAGCCAATGGCGCTCAAGTAGGGGCCCGCCAGTGAACGTGCGCCAGACGGATCGGCAGGGCGCGGCTTCCTGAACCAGCCTGGCCTACGGCCATGACCGACGGAGAAAGGCCGGGCGTCTCAGCCTGGTGAGAGCGCCCGAAGGGCCTCCCGGACCTGGTCCTCCACCGATAGCGAGGGGTCTTGGGGCAGGGTTACGACGGCCCGGCGGGCGTCCGATAGTGTGTAACCCAGGGCCACGAGCGCCGCGAACACGTCGCCCCGGTCCGTGCCGACACCCGCTGTCGCGGCGATTGGCCACTGCTCCTCCAGCTTGCCCTTGAGGTCGACGATGATGCGGGCCGCCGTGCGCTTGCCCACACCGGAGATGGCCGCGAGGGCATTCTCGTCCTCGGCGGCGATGGCGACGGCGAGGGACTGGGGGCTGATGCCGGAGAGAACGGATAGGGCGAGGCGGGGGCCGACGCCGGAGATGCCGAGGAGGAGCTCGAAGACGTGGAGGCCGTCCTCGGTGGGGAAGCCGTAGAGGGTCAGCGATTCCTCGCGTACGACCAGGTGGGTGTGGAGGCTCACGGGGCTGTTCAGCGGTCCCAGGCCGGCGAGCGCCGAGGGGGGCACGAAGACCTGGAAGCCCACGCCGCCGACGCCTACTACGGCCCAGTCGGGCCCCAGCGCCTCCAGTGTACCGCGCAGTGTTCGTATCACGCCCGTCTCCTCCGGGTCAGCTCAGGTGTGCCGCGCGCGATGGGTCCTTCGACAGGCCCACGGCGGGCGGGGGCGGGGCGGTGTGGCATCAGGGGCTCACCGGTGGGCCCGCATGGTTTTCGGGGACGCCCCTTCCCCGTTCGCTCCGGTCAGACCTTGCGAGGCGTGATCAGGGTCTCCAACCGCGTCTGCTGCAGGTGGCACAGGGCCACGGCGAGGGCGTCGGCGGCGTCGCTGGGACTGGGCGCCTTTGCCAGGCCGAGGGTGATGCGGACCATCTCCTGGACCTGCTCCTTGCTGCTTCGGCCGTACTCGGACACGGCACTCTTCACCTGGGCGGGGGAGTACTTGAAGGTGGGGATGCCGCGGGCGGCCGCGGTCATCATGGCTACTGCGCCGGCCTGACCCACGGCCATGGCCGAACGAACGCTGCTGCGCTGCTCGCCCCAGGCGCTGCGGCCCTCCGGCACGAAGGCCTCCTCGATGGCCATGACGGCGGGCTTCTCCCGCTCGACGACCTCCAGGAGGCCCAGGTGGAGCCGCCACAGCCGCTGGGCCAGGGTGAGCGACGCGCTGGCCGTTACGACGCCGCAGGTCACGTAGGCGGCGTCTGCTCCCTGGGCTTCCAACAGCCCGTACCCCATGCGAATGGTGCCGGGGTCCACGCCGAGGATGCGCTCCGGCAATGGTCTGCTCCCGAGGCCGGGGACTGCGGTAGCCCCCGAGCGTATAGGTTGCTGCGCCTCTCAATGTACACCCAAGGCGCGTGTCAGACCAGCGGGCGGCGGTAGAGCGCGTCGCGCCGGCGGGGGTGAGACGGGCGAAGGGCGAGGAGGATCTGCCGTCCTTGATTCACTGAGCCAAACGTGATAAGAAAATGGCATCGCCCTGCAGGAAATCACCGCCCTGTTGGAGGGTCCGGAGAGATGAAGTTCTATACGTTTGATGAGACCACGTACCCCGGGATTCCCGACGACGTTGGTCCAGAATCGAGACAGACCAACCGGTTCTGCGATCCAGAGCTGGCGGCGCAGACCTACCGGGAGCACCTGGAGGAGTGGTGCATCTGTGAGGAGCTGGGGTTCGACGGCGCACTGGTCAACGAGCACCATTTCACCTACTTCAACCTGAACCCGTCCAGCACGGTCCTGGCGGCGGCCCTCATCGCGAGGACCAAGCGGATGAAGATCGGCGTCATTGGCCATGTGCTGCCCCTGCGTCATCCCGTGCAGACGGCGGAGGAGTTCGCGCAGCTGGACATCCTGTCGGGAGGTCGGTTCATTGGCGGCATCGTCCGGGGGGTGCCCCAGGAGTTTGTGTCGTACAACGTGGACCCCTTCACGAGTCGAGAGCGCTTCGTCGAGTCCTACGAGATTCTCCACAAGTGTCTGACGGAGGAGATCTTCGACTATGAGGGGGCGTTCTACAATCTGCGGTCGGTCTCGGTGTGGCCAAAGCCCCTGCAGGACCCGTTTCCCATCTGGATGCCGGCCGGGTCGGCGGAGACCATCGAGTTTGCCGCCGAGCGCCGAATTCCCATCGGGCGTGTCTGGTCGCCGACCCCGGTCTTCCAAGACACCTATGAGTACTACCAGGAGGTGGCCCGGGAGCGCTTCGGCTGGGACGCCGGGCCGGAGTCTTTCATTGGGGCCCGCTACATTCACGTAGCGGAGACCACCGAGAAGGCAATAGCCGAGTGCAGGGACGCCGTGATGTACGTGCGCCGCCTCAGCACGTTCAGCCGGCCCGTGCAGGTCCCGGCCCCGGTGCCCGGGATTCAGACGGACCGATCCTTCGACTATCGCAAGCGCTCCAAGGGGGCAGAGATGCCGGGGCCGGGTACGCCCTTCGAGAAGCTGCGGGAGTCCGGGTTCATCGTGTGCGGGGACCCCGACTACGTCACGGACTGGCTGGCCCGGGACATGGAGACCGCCGGCTACGGCCACTTTCTCGGAATGTTCCACGTGGGGAAGCTCAAGCACGAGCACGTCATGAACTCCAAGAGGCTCTTCGCCGAGCGCGTGATGCCGCGGCTGCGCTCGATCGGCGAGGGGTGAGTGGAGGGCAGCCGAGGATGACCCTGCCACTCTTCGATGGAAGCAACTACACGCTGACTCCTGAGTCGCCGGAGACCGCTCGGGTGCTTGAGGAGCGAAGCGATGGGTCCGTCACGACCGGGTGGGAGATGCTGGTCCCGCCCCCGGGCCCGGACGGCGCCCCGTACCAGTACATCTTCGTCGGCCCGACGGCGGAACATAGGGGCACGGCCATCCGCCTGACCGTGGTCACCAGGGATGGAGCCGCGCTGTCCGGCGGCGCTCGTGTGACGCTGGAGACATACTACAAGAGCGGGGAAGAGCGGACAGTCATCTATGAAGGGGAGTACGCGCGGTTCCTGGAAGTCCAGGACCCCGGCGCGGCGCTCTCCGCTCAGCGCCGCGCCGAGGCTGGGGAGGACTACGTGGTCCGGCTGCAGGTGACGGCGCCGGAGGGCGGCCCCGCCCCGGATGCGGGAGCGAGCGGGTCCTGGTTCGAGGTGGAGTGCGTGAAGCTTTGGTGGAACGAGACCGCGTGACCGTGGTCGACCACGAGGGGGCTCGCAGCTAGCGTTCAGGTGGAGTGAGGCTCTTGGGAGCAGCCGACGGCTCTATCTTCACCCGGGAGACCGCGAGGGCGGGCGGCTTGGACGTCCCCTATCTCAGAGGGGGCCGCCAGGAACGCATACCCCCAGTGGTCTACCTGCACGGCATGGGGGGCGGCGGGAAGTGGGAAGCGTATCACATGGCTATGGGGACGGCGACCCTGGTCTACGCTCCGCAGCTGCCGGGGTGGCAGGAAGGCCGGCCCCCCCCGGGCGTCTCGTCGGTCAGGGACTACGCCGGGCTGGTGGTCGAGCTTCTGGACAGTCTGGGGGTGGGGGAGGCGGTCCTGGCGGGGCACTCCATAGGCGGCTGGATCGCGCTCCACGCGGCTGCGCAGCACCGGGATCGCTTTCCGCGGCTGGTCCTGGCGGACCCCATGGGCGTCGGCGCTGATGATGCGCCGTCGCCCGACCTGGAAGCCATGGACGAAGAGGCGTTTGCGACAGCGGTGTTCGGCAAGCTGGGGCTCATCGCGACGGCGCAGGCGTACGGCTTCGGGGCGGAGTGGGAGAACGTGCGCAAGGGGCCGGAGTTCGAGCGCCAGTGGCGCGGGAGGGGGCTGGTCGTGGAGCTGGCCCAGGGCCGGTGCGCGGACCCCCAGCTCAGTGTTGACGTCCTGTCGATGACTGCGGACACGCTGCTGATCTGGGGCCGGTTGGACGGCATCGTGCCGCTCGGTGTGGGGGAGGCGCTCCGGGCGGCGCTGAAGAAGAGCAGGTTGGACGTCATCGACGGCGCGGGGCACCTCCCGATGGTGGAGAAGCCGGAGACCTTCAACCGCATCGTGCGGGACTTCCTGGTGGGCCGGGAGGAGGGGATTCCGGGGGTGGTCACCATCTGAGCCGCTGTCCGGGGGGTGAGGGGCGGTTGTGGGGGTCGCGGGGACGGGCCTGGCTCAGGCGGCGACGCCGTAGCGCTCCAGGACCTCTGCCGAGAAGTCCGCGTTGGTGTAGACCTTCTGCACGTCGTCGAGCTCCTCCAGGCGGTCCAAGAGCCGCAGGGTCATCTCCGCGTCGTGGTCGTTCAGCGTGGCTTGGGTCTTTGGGGACATGGTGACCTCGGCGGTGGTGAGTGACGCACCCTTCCCTTCGAGGCTGCGACGGAGCTCTTCGAAGGACTCGGGGGCGCAGCGGAGCTCGAGGGTGGAGCCGTCGAGGTCGAAGTCATCGGCGCCGAGGTCAATGGCCTGAAGGGCGAGCTCGTCGGCGCGTTCGGGCTCGACATCGAGGGTGATGATGCCCTTCTGCTCGAACTGCCAGGCCACGGACCCGCCCTGGCCGAGCTTGCTGTTCTGGCGGTCGAAGGACTTGCGGATCTCGGAGGCTGTGCGGTTGCGGTTGTCGGTGAGGGCGATGGCCATGACGGCTGCGCCGCCGGGGCCGTAGCCTTCGTAGATGACCTCTTCGAGGGCGGGGCCGCCGTCGCCTGCGCCGGTGGCCCGTTGGATGGCGCGCTCGATGTTGTCCGTGGGCATGTTGTTCTGCCGGGCGTTGTCCATGGCGAGGCGGAGGCGGAAGTTCATGGCGGGGTCGCCGCCGCCTTGTCGTGCGGCCACGGAGAGCTCCCTGGTCAGCTTGGTGAAGATCTGGCCGCGCTTGGCGTCGTTACGCGCCTTTTGGTGTTTGATGGTGGACCACTTGGAGTGGCCTGACATAACACACCTCCTGCGGAGAGTGGCCCCATTCTACACAGGGCGGATGCCCGCCGCCAGTGGTCCGGCGTGCGGGGCGGGGTCGCCTGGGCCGGGCGACAACCACGGGCGCGACGTTGCGGGATGCGCGCCTGCTACACGCCGTAGTCTGGCGATGTGGCGCTCTCGAAGCGCCAGACCACCTTGCCCTGGGCCCACTCTCCGGCGAAGACGCTGTTCAGGAAGGAGACCATGACCGTCCACGCCTCCTGGGCTTCCTGCGGGCAATAGCGATCGGGAACGGTGTCGTTGAGCCACCCGTGGGGAGTGTCGGGAAAGAGACGGATGTGGTAGCTCTTCTTGTGGGTCTCCAGCAGCTCGCGGAACCGGTGGATCTCCGGGAAGGGCACCAGGGGGTCGGCCTCGCCGAATAAGCCGATTACGGGGCACGACAGGTGGGGGAGATAGGCGTCGATGGTCTTGGGGCGGAGCTCGTCGGCTATCCACTCGCGGGGGTAGACGCCGCCGTGGAAGACGACAGCGGCGGCGAGGTTGGTGCGCTGTGCGGCGTAGACGAGGGGCTGGCGCCCCGTCTGGCAGACGCCGACGATGCCGATGCGGTCGCCGTCCACGTAGGGCAGCGAGCGCAGGTAGGCGATGGCCTCCTCCAGGTCCTGGACGGAAGTCTCGTCCTGTAGCTCGCAGCGGTCCTCCGCGCGGGCGAGGGCCTCGCGGTCGCGGTCGAAACGATGGAAGAGGTCCGGGGCAAAGCCCACGAAGCCCGACCGGGCGAGACGCTCCGTCTGGTCCCTGGTGTGCTGCACCATGCCGTAGCGCTCGTGCAGCCAGATCACGGCTGGGCGCTTCTCCTGGGTGTCCGGCCTGGCGAGCACGCACTGCATTCCGCTGTCAAGTTGCACTGATTCCAGCATCGCAATCCTCTCCAATGGCTGTCGTATGGGGTTAGCCGCCGGCGGGGGCGCCGCCGAGGCCCGGCTCCGTCATCTTCTCCGGGTCGAGAATGCGGGTCAGGTCAGCGTCGCTGAGGCTGGTCTTCTCGCGGGCCACCTCGCGGACCGTGCGGTCCGTGGCGGCAGCCTCCTTGGCGATGGCCGCCGCAGCGTCATACCCGATCTCCGGGGCAAGGGCTGTGCCCACCATGAGGCCGCGCTCCACCATCTCCGGCCCCCGGCCCGTGGCCTGAATACCCTCAACGCACTGGGCCGACAGGTTGCCCGCCGCTGCGCCGAGGAGGGAGATGCTCTGGAGCAGGTTGTGTGCGGCCACGGGCATCATCATGTTCAGCTCGAAGTAGCTGCCCTGGCCGGCGACCGCAACGGCGGCGTCGTTGCCGATGACCTGGGCCACGACCTGGATGGTGGACTCCGGGATCACCGGGTTCACCTTCCCGGGCATGATGGAGCTGCCGGGCTGCACCTCCGGCAGGGCGATCTCCCCGATGCCGGCCCTTGGCCCCGCGCCGAGCCATCGAAGGTCGTTGGCCACTTTGTACAGGCTTGTAGCAACGGTGCGTAGCACACCGCTCGTCTCCACCACGGCGTCCAGGCTGTTCTGTGCCTGAAAGTGGTTCTCCGTCTCCTGTACTGACACTCCCGCCAGCTCCGACAGAGTGGCGCACACCCGTGACGCGAACTCCGGATGAGCGTTGACGCCGGTGCCCACTGCGGTTCCGCCGAGGGGCAGCTCGCCCAGCTCCGCCTCGGCGTGGTTCAGGCGGCGCAGGCCGCGCTCCGCCTGGCCTGCGTACCCCTTGAACTCCTGGCCAAGGCGAATGGGCGTGGCGTCCTGGAGGTGGGTGCGCCCGGTCTTGACGATGGGCCAGAACTCCGCGGCCTTGCCCTCCAGCGACCGTTGCAGCGCGGCCAGCCCGGGCCGGAGCTCCGCCTTGATGGCCTGGAGGGCCGCCAGCTGCATCGCCGCCGGGATTACGTCGTTGGACGACTGGCAGATGTTCACGTGGTCGTTGGGGTGCACGCCCTTCGACCCGCGGTCTCCGCCGAGCAGCTCCGTGGCTCGGTTGGCTATGACCTCGTTGGCGTTGGTGTTGGTGGAGGTCCCGGACCCCGTCTGGAAGATGTCCACGACGAACTCTCCATCGTAAGCGCCGTCGACAACCTCCTGAGCGGCCTGCACGATGGCGCCGCCCAGCCGCTGGTCCAGCAGCCCGAGGTCCATGTTCACGCGGGCGGCGGCCAGCTTGATGAGGCCCAGGGCGCCGATGAAGCGCCGCGAGAAACGCAGGTCGCTGATGGGGAAGTTCAGGACCGCCCGCATGGTGGAGGCCCCGTAGTACGCCTCGGCGGGCACCTCCATCTCTCCCATGGAGTCCCGCTCAATCCGAGTCGTCCTCTGCTGGTCAGCCGTCGCCATTGCCACCTCTCCTTTGCTGCGTTGTATTTGGTAATGCTCTTTCGTCCACCATGAAGGGGAGGACTGCGAGTGACGCCCCTAGCCGCCGGCCTCCTGCAGCCAGCCGGCCGGTCGGGGCCCCCAGTCGAGGGGCATGGGCACGCCGGCGCGCACCGTCAGCACCGGTTGCAACCCGCTGGTTCCCCTCAGCATACCACCGGCGGCGTCCTGGAACACGAAGTCGCCCTGCATCTGCTCCAGGACCGAGATGTCCGCTTCTCGTCCCACGGCCAGTGAGCCGAGGGAGTCCGCCAACCCCAGGGCGCGGGCGGGGTTGGATGTGGACATGGCGATGACCTCCTCCAGGGTGAAGCCCAGGGCCAGGGTCTTGGACATGGTCTCCGTCATGCTGCCCACGACGGCGGACCGGCCGGGGGCGGTGAGGTCCGTGCTCAGGCAGTGGGGGCGCAGGCCCTGGTCGAGGAGCCGCTGGGCGACGTCAAAGCTGAAGTTGCCGCGGCCGTGGGCGCAGTCCATGACGACGCCGCGCTGCATGGCGTCGGCGACCTCCGGCCAGGCGCGGTTATCGGGGTCCAGGAGGTTGGCCCGGTGCGCCGTGAAGAAGTGTGTAACGATGTCGCCCGGCTCCAGCAGCTCCAGGGACTGGCGCGTCACGGCGGGGTCGAGGAGCCCCTCGGTGTCGCCGACGTGGACCATGAGGAGGGTCCCGGACTCACGCGCCGCGCGCCGGGCCTCCCGCACGGCGCGGTCGCCAAGCTCCACGACGCCGGGGCCGACGAGCCGGATCTTCACGCCGTGGGCCAGGCCGCGGTGCTCCTCGATTGTCTGGATCACGCCCTCTGGGTCCAGGCTCTCCGGCCCGCGGAGCTCCGGCATGATGGCGAGCCCTGTCCGCACGATGTGCACCATGGAGATGACGCGGGTCGCGGCGCGGGGCGCCACGTAGCGGGCGAGGCCCTCGAAGGTGTGGGAGCCGCAGCTGCCCGCGTCGACGACGGTACAGACGCCCGACTGCACGCCCGCCAGGTCCGGGTCGATGCCGAAGTTGATCAACCCCACGGCGACGTGGCAGTGGATGTCGATGATGCCCGGGACGACGAGGAGGGGCGCGCCGCTGTGGGCGCCGCGGGACACATCGACGACGCGGCGGGCCTCGGACGCATCGATGTCCGCGGCGACCAGCGCAATGCGTCCGCTGTCGACGGCAACGTCAAGGCGGCCGCGCAGGCCCGCGGATGGGTCCAGCACTTCGCCGCCCTTGAGCAGCAGGTCGTACATAGTGCGCCTCCCTCGACTTTCGCTGGCTGTCTATGCGGCGGCTCCCGGCGGTCCGGGAGCACCTACGCCCGTGGCGGTCCAGCCCCATTCTATCCGGGCCGCCGCCTGTTTGGAACCGCCGCAATGGTGGTCCGGCTCGTCCGGGCCGTGACGCTCGTTGCTTCATGGGCCCCTTGCCTCTAGCCCCAACCCTCGCTACCATCCTGACTTGGAGTGTGGGCATGGCGAGGGTCATTCGTCCGTGCTCAGGTCCGGTGCGAACTGAGGCAGCTACACACAAAGGAGCACGAATGACCACGCAGACTTCTTACGACGTCATCGTCGTCGGCGCGGGCAACGCAGCCCTGAGCGCCGCCATTTCAGCCCATGAGCAGGGCGCCCGCGTACTCATCCTGGAGAAGGCGCCCCAGGCCCTGCGTGGGGGCAACACCTACTTCACCGGCGGCGCGATCCGCTTCGCTTACGACGGACTCGAAGACGTCAAGACGCTGGTGCCCGAGCTCTCGCAGGCCGAGATCGACTCGATGGATGTGGGCAGCTACCCGCAGTCGCAGTACTACAGCGACCTGATGCGCGTCACCGAGGGGCTCTCCGACCCGGACCTGGCGCAGATCCTGGTCAGCCAGTCCTTTCCCACGATGCGCTGGCTCCATGAGAAGGGCCTGCGCTTCCTGCCCCTGTGGACGCGGCAGGCATTCAGGGTTGGAGACAAGTTCAAGTTCTGGGGCGGCCTCACGCTGGAGTCCGTGGGCGCGGGCAAGGGTCTCTCGGACCAGCTCTTCGGCATGGCGCAGAAGCTGGAGATCGACGTCCGCTACGACACGGCAGCTCGCAGCCTGCTTCAGGACCAGCGTGGCGGCGTGTCCGGGGTCCAGGTCCTGGGGCCCGAAGGCCTGGAGGAGGTGCCGGCCCGCGCCGTGGTCCTCGCCTGCGGCGGTTTTGAGGCGAACGCGGAGATGCGCACGCGGTACCTGGGGCAGGGTTGGGAGCTGGCCAAGGTCCGCGGCACCCAGTACAACACGGGCGACGGCATCCGCATGGCCCTGGACCTGGGGGCCCAACCCTATGGGCACTGGTCGGGGTGCCACGCCTGCGCTTGGGACCTCAACGCCCCCCCCTACGGGGACCGTCAGATTGCGGACCTCTTTCAGAAGCACTCCTACCAGTTTGGCCTCATCGTGAACGTCCATGGCGAGCGCTTCGTGGACGAGGGGGCGGACTTTCGCAACTACACGTACGCAAAGTACGGCCGCGAGATCCTGTTCCAGCCGCAGCGTGCCGCCTTCCAGATATTCGACGCCAAAGTGACGCATCTGTGGCGTGACGAGTACCGGATCCCCCAGGTCACCAAGGCGGAGGCGAACAGCATCCGCGAGCTGGCGGAGCGGCTGGACATCGACCCCGAGGGCCTGGAGACCACGGTCCGCGACTACAACGAGGCGGCGCAACCCGGCGCCTATGATCCCACGGCGTTGGACGGCGTGCACACGCAGGGCATCGCGCCGCCCAAGTCCAACTGGGCCCTGCCCATCGACACGCCGCCGTACCACGGCTTCGCGGTCACGTGCGGCATTACGTTCACCTTTGGCGGGCTGAAGATCGACGGGCGCGGCCAGGTCCAGAACACGCAGGCGAGGCCCATCCCCGGCCTGTACGCGGCCGGTGAGCTGGTGGGCGGCCTGTTCTACCACAACTACCCCGGGGGGGCCGGCCTCTGTTCCGGCGCGGTCTTCGGCAAGCTCTCTGGGGCCTCCGCAGGCCAGGACGCACGCGCGGGGGGTTGACGCGTCCTGGGTGACCGACCGGCGTCCACGGACAGGACCGCCGTTGGGCATCGTGCGTGGTACAATTCGCGCCGTACGTTCAGACGCGCCTGGTGCGCGTCAGCCACACTGCGAATCGTACCGTGCGACAGGCACGGCGAGGAGGAACGCCAATGGAGCCGCTGCCGCGGGGAGCCCAGTTCATCCGGGCCAAGATGCTGTGGGAGATCGCCCTGGGGGTCGCGGGTGACCCGTCGATTCCCTATACCGGGAACCGGGACATCGCCATCTTCATCGGAAACGGCTCCGGGGACTCGTTCACGCCGGCCATACGGCTTTCGCCCGGGTCGCCGGCGCTGTCGTACGCCGTGGCGCGCGGGGACCTCGAAGCCGCCTTCGTGAACCCCTCGGCGATGCTGACGCAGGCGTACCGGGGCACGGGGTTCTACACGGAGGCCCTGCCGCTGCGGGTCATCGTCAGCTACCCTTCTTGGGACCGCTTCGTCATCATGGTACAGCCGCGCCTGGGCCTGACTTCCCTAGCCGATATCAAGGAGAAGCGCCTGCCCCTCCGTGTTTCCGTGCGGCAGGACCCCACGCACTCGACCCGCGTGCTCCTGGACCAGCTGCTGCCGATGTACGGCTTCAACCTGGGGGACGTCGAGTCGTGGGGCGGCAGCCTGCAGCTCAACGGCGGGCCGAGCGACGAGCGCCGCCTGGCCGGGATACGGGACGGCAGCGTCGACATCGTGTTCGACGAGGGGATTCCGAGCTGGCTCCCCCTTGCCCTCGAGCATGGGCTGAAACCCCTGGAGCTGGAAGACGGCATCATGGGCCGCATGGAGGCCCTGGGCTGGCGGCGGGTGGTGCTGCCCAAGTCGCGCTTCCCACTGCTGGAGCGCGACGGCGAGTGCATCGACTACAGCGGATGGCCGCTGTATACGCGGGCGTCGCTTCCGGACGAGGTCGCCTACCGGATCTGCGCCGCCGTGGCCGCCCGCGCCGGCGAGATCCCCTGGGACGAGGGGGCGTACACGGGCATCGAGCAGCTGGGCCGGGATACGGAGGCGACACCCCTGGACGTTCCGCTGCACCCCGGGGCCGCCCAATGGTTCCGTGAGCAGGGCTACAGCGTCTAGGGGAGTGGGAGGGGTAGAGGCAAGTCGCACTTGTAATAAGCTACGGGTGAGTACCCCGAAAACCGCCTAGTTGATCAGAGTGACAGGAAAGTGGCAACCGATCACCAAACCGTGATTTGCCCACAGTGCGGGAGCCCCATGAGGGTCCGCACTGCCAAACAGGGCCCCAAGAGCGGTCAGCAATTCTACGGATGTTCCCGTTTTCCGAACTGTAGAGGAACACGGGAAATGGACTCCGGTGGCATGCAGTTGGGCACTTCTGTGCCCGCGATTGAAAGCGCTCACCACGTCTCCCAGCGGTGGATTATCCCTAGGCAAGTGGGCATGCGGGCGTCCCTGCCCACCAACCAGGTGGTCGTGTTCCAGTCGAACCAACAGGTGGAATCCATAGTCAGCGCTGTCTATGACAAAGAGATTGACAGGTCTGTCGTAGCCCTCACTTCTCAGTGGCGCCTTGACTTTCCCCGCGAGAACCATCGAGGCATTCATGAATCGGCAACAAGGCGCGATACACTCCTCTCTATCGTGGAGAAACTACTCACGCGCGGCTCCTTCTCATACACGACCCCCGATCTTGAATCCTTCATAGTATCGCGCTCAGGACTTGATCCGTTAGCTAAGGATAGATGGGATCGGTTGCTCGAATCAACTCTGCAGGCCGTAGCAGCAACCCCTACCAGTCCTTACGTGGCTAGCTCTTTCGATAGCACCGAGGAGGAACAATTTCGAGACTACGTCTTGAAAAACACAGGGCCGGAGTGGAGCTGCTTGGAACAGGTTGACTTCGGTTCACTTGTGGGACCGCTTAGTGGGGGCGGCGGTCGTAGAATCGACTTTCTCCTCACGCGGTCGGATGGAGAAACGGCCGCAGTCGAAGTGGATGGAGAGCAACATTCGGAGAGTGTGCACGCCGACGCTGCCCGCGACCGTGAGCTGGCGGTGGCAGGGTTTGCGGTGGTGCGGGTGAGCACTGAGGAATTGCGGGAAGGCGGTGGCAGGGGTTTGGAAGCCGTTGACGACTTCGTAGCGCGTCCCCTGCTCATGGGGACAGCGGACGAGAGTGTCGAGCTGGCACTCCGGCTTGGCAAGCTGACACACCAGGTGCAGGTAGCCATAGTGCAGGCGCTTTTCCATGGATGGCTTCCGGTTGCCGCGCCCTGGCGATTGGCCGTTGGGCCTCCCCGTTCCTACCTTGACCCTGTCCTCGTACAAGAGGCATCACAAGTGGCGGCCGACAGTTGCGCAGATCTAGTCCGCAGAGTATTCGAACTTTATGGAGAGCCCGGTGCGGCGCCCGGCGCCGTTGTTGAGCTAGCCAGCAATGCAGGTCGGAGTGATATCACCATATCATTTGGGAGTGAAGCCGACGCTCAATCAGATGCGCCTCTCTTCCGCGTGGCGGACGTATGTTTCCCGGCCGCAATCGCCGCTCCAGTCAGAATTGCCCAACCAATGGACGTTGGCGAGCCAAGCAGGGGGCATACCAAGTATTTCCTGGACTACATCTTCCGGAAGTCGGAGTTCTTCGAGGGTCAATGGGAAGCAATCGAGAGGACGCTAAAGGGTCTTGATTCCATAGTGCTTCTGCCAACGGGTGGCGGCAAGTCTATCGCTTTCCAGCTCAGTGCGCTCTTGCGTCCGGGCTGCTGCGTCGTGGTGGACCCGATCATCGCGCTGATGGAAGATCAGATCGACAATCTGAGAAAGGTAGGAATCGACCGCTGCCTAGAAATCTCCAGTCAGAGGGATAGGAACGTCATTGAGCGGGAACAGGTGATGATGCAACAGGGGCATTATCTGTTCATTTACGTTGCTCCCGAACGCTTCCAGATGGAGGAGTTCCGGCAAGCCCTTCGGACTCTCGTCACCAGCGTCCTGCCGGTATCACAAGTAGCGGTGGATGAAGCGCACTGTGTCTCGGAATGGGGGCATGATTTCCGAACACCCTATCTCAACCTGAGCAGGAATGCGCGCGAGTATTGCAAGTCCCCAAGCAGCGATTCCCCGCCTCCAATCATCGCGCTGACAGGGACTGCGAGCAGGATGGTTCTCAAGGACATACAACGTGATTTGGATATAAGGGAGGATTTCAACGCCGTCATAACGCCCAGAAGTTTCGATCGAGCGGAGCTGCAGTTCTTGGCGGCTCATGCCAGGAGCAGCGAAACAGTTGCTCTGTTGAAGGGCATCATTCAAAGTCTTCCGGCACACTTCAACCTCTCCAGCGGCGATTTCTTCAGCCCCGCCGACACGCACCCGCAGGCGGGTATTGTTTTCACGTCTACTGTCAATGGATCAAAGGGCACCGAGAGCCTCTTGGCTGAGCTGACCAAAGTGCTCCCGACTAGAATTGAGTCCTATAGCGGCAGTCCGCCAGGTGGCGTTGACACCAATGTGTGGAACCAGACCAAAAGGGCCGTCACCGCACGCTTCAAGCACAACAGCACGCAGGTGCTGGTTGCTACCAAGGCGTACGGGATGGGGATCGACAAGCCGGACGTCCGCTACACGGTCCACTTTGGCCTCCCCCATTCTATCGAGTCATTCTACCAGGAGGCCGGACGGGCAGGGAGAGATAGGAGGAGGGCTATCTGTGGGATAGTCTTCTCGGATGATGATGCTGCGCGCTCGCAGGACCTCCTGAATGAGACGACGACCATGCGAGCCATCGTGGATGTCATTCGGGATACACCGAGGAGCCAACAGGATGACGTGTTGCAGGCGCTATGGTTTCATACTCAGGCATTCAAGGGTGTGGAGCAAGAAGCGCAGGACGTAGCTCGTCTCGTGAATGGGCTGAGGAGCATTGGGGAAAGCGGAACGGATGTCACGAGTTGGCGAGCAGCGAAACACGATGGCGAAAAGGTTATCGAGAGGGCCTTGCATCGCCTGGTTATTCTGGGTGTTGTTCACGACTACACTGTGGGCCATAGCCGGAAAGAGTTCCGGATGATCCTTGGCAGGATCAACCATGCTGGGATCGCTGATCATGCATGGAGGTACATCGCGGAATATCAGCGGCCTCTTGCCGACAACCTGCGCGACGAGCTCTTGAGGTTGAGGGACCAGCCGATGCGCGACTATACTATTGCTGCAGCCAGGAAAATAATCGAATTCGTTTACGATCATGTAGAGAAGTCGAGGCGGCGGGCCCTATATGAGATGTTGGAGGCTGCTCGGAGCGCTGCTTCTAGCGCCAACAGCGACCAGGTACTTCGTGGCAGGATCCTTCGCCACCTAGAGTGGTCTGAATTTGATGACGTTCTTGACGGGGTTGTCAGGTCGGATCATGGAGGGCTTGACTGTATTGGGAATGTGATTGACCAAATCGCGGGACCAACGGACGCGGGTTCACTGCGTGGCGCAGTCGCCCGCCTGCTAGAATCTTATCCAGATCAGCCAGGACTCCTTGTCATACGGGGCCTATCGGAGGCTCTCGCACGCGACGCCAACTTGCAAGCTGCCTCCCAAAACGTGCAATCAGCACTGACTTTCGCCAAGACAACTTACAAAGTCGAGACAGAAGTCATTGCAGACGCACTCAGCAGGGTCGTCAATACAGCCTTGCGGAAAGAGGACGCGGGCAACACAATCATAAGAGCTATAGCAGATCATGAGGAACTGGATAGGGACTTGGCTCGTTCCCTGCTTGAGTCCATTCCCTACAGCGAGGCTGAACCACTCAGAGCTCGACTTGCTCACGAACTGAGTGGTCTCCTCAGACAACTTGCGAGGGTGCATCATGACAAGCAACAACGCTAACCGTTTCCTGGGTATTGAAGAGACTGCCAATGAACTTATTCAAGTGCTACAGGAACTGGAGAGCAACGTGAGGAGCTACGCCCAGGTCGGAGGTGACTTGGAGGAAGCGTCCCAAGGGCTGTCCAAGGCAACGGCCCAGTTCATTGATGTAGCGTCGCAGATTAGAGAGGTCGCGACGTCTATGAGGAATATCGGTATGCCGGGGCTCTTCGATGCAGTGCGGGAAGCTACCACCGCCGTGGAACAGGCGCAGCAGCGAACCATTGACGGCCTGCGTGAAGCCGTGGTGAATATCGAGGCCAATCAGAGACGCGACGCCAGGCAGATCAAGCTGGCAGTCATCGCAGGCTTTGTGTTTGCCGGAGCGACAGCGGTTCTCTCTACTTTGATCCTACCTTGATCTCTTGCCACACTATACGTTAGGCTGCTGAGGATGTCGGGGTCCGGCAGTGGCCGTGATCTGAGCCGGCGCGGCTAGGGCTCGTCGCCGGCGAGGGCCGCGTAGTACTGCCAGACGCCCCCCGGCTGCTGGGGCGTCCAGTCCTCCCAGGGCTGCAGGTGCTCCTGCTGGCGGACGCGCTGCATGTTCTCGCCGAACTCGCGCATCTGCTCTGGTGTTATGGACTTGTGGCTGAGCCCGGCAACGCACGCGGCGTGGTAGTTCATCATCGCCTGCTCCTCTATCTGGAGCATGGCCATGAGGGCGTCCTCCATGCTCTTGCCGGCGGTGGCGACGCCGTGGCCTCGCAGGAGGATGGCGGGGCTGTCGCCGATCAGCTGTGCGACCTCGGCGCCGTCCTCTTCGCGGATGATGAGGCGCGGGCTGGGGAAGACGGGCAGGGGCTTGGCCAGCAGCTGCATGCCCTCGATGCGCATGGGCGTCAGGGGGAGCTCCAACACGCTCATCATGACGGCGAACCTGGGGTGGCAGTGGACCACCGAGTTGACCTCCGGGCGCTCTCGCAGGATGCACGAGTGCATCTTGACCTCGTTGGGCAGGTTGAGCGCGCGGGGGCCCTCCGTCTTGAAGCCGTTCATGTCGACGACGACCATGTCTCCGGCCCCAGCCTGGGCCAGGGGCTTCCAGAGGCCCTTGATGACGAAGTGATCGGGGTCGTCGGGGACCCGGCAGCTTACGTGGCCCAGGGCGGCGGACACGCCGCCGACGAGGCCCGTGGCGGCCAGCATGCGATTGGCCAGCGCCACCTCTCGTTTGATGGACTCCAGGTCTGCCATGGCGTCCCTCCTCATGCGGCGTGATCGTCGTGTCCGGCGCTTCATTGTACGCCAGACGCCGCCGATGCGCGCCAGGCCACGCGGAGGCGACGGCGGGCGCGACCGGGACGCAGCCCGCGCCCAGCTTTCAGTGCCGTCGACGCTAGACGTGGATGCGGTAGACGCGCGCGGCGGTGTCGTGGAACATCGCGGCGCGCTCGCC
The DNA here is from genome assembly GCA_965247615.1 of Dehalococcoidia bacterium. GTDB lineage: Bacteria > Chloroflexota > Dehalococcoidia > Lucifugimonadales > UBA1127. Next base: position 1,142,625 of record OZ252022.1, read on the forward strand.
GGCCGAATAGGGCGCGGACAGGCGCTTGAAGGCATTGTACATAACGTGGTAGGAGTAGGACACCTTGTCGACGGGGAAGTTGCTCTCGAACATGCAGCGTTCGGGGCCGAACTGCTCGATGCAGTAGGCCATGAGGGGGGCCATGTCCGCGGCGAGGTCCTCCGAGCCTATGGGCGTGGCGCGCGCGTGCCAGTCGAAGCCGGTGCGGGGCATGCCGATGCCGCCGAGCTTGACGTTGACGTTGGGGCATGCGGCGGCGGCTGCGATGCCACTACGCCAGGCGGGGAGCACTTCGCCATCGCGGCCGGCGTAGGGGCCGGTGCGCAGGAGGCCGCCGATGTGGTTGAGGACGATGGTCAGGTCCGGGACGGCGCGGGCGAAGTCGGCGAGCTCCGGGAGTTGGGGGAAGTAGAGCCAGGCCTCGAATGACAGCCCCTTCCGTGCCAGGATGCGGGCGCCGGCCCGGAAGCCTTCGGCGCCCAACTGGCCCTGCATCTGGTGGGCGGCGGTGTTCGCCACCTCCGGATGGGGGTCCCACGTAACGGAGTGGCGGATGCCCCGGAAACGGTTGGGGCTGGCGGTCTGGAGGGCGTCCAGCACCGGCTCCACGGCCTCGCCGAGGTTGAGGTTGGCGTGGCCGACTATGGCCGCTGCGGCCCGCCCCGGGCCATAGAGGCCGCTGGCGCTGGCGGCGGCGATGCCCTGCACGAACTCCACCTCGCCCACGGGGCGCATCTCCTCGGGGCCATCGGCGCGATACATGGCGCGCGCCTCGACGAAGACGGTGGAGCGGACGTTGTGGCCGCTGTTGATGTCGTCGGCGAGTTCGTGAAGAAGGTAGCGGTCGTAGGGGCTGCGCTCGGTGCGGAAGTCCCAGAAGTGGTGATGGGGGTCGCAGATGGGGAGCTCCGGCTCCAGGGTCGGCTCGGTGGTCAACGCCAGCCAGTCGTTGGCTTCGGGTGGCATGATGACGCCTCCGCTCCAGGATGTCGCGACCCAATCATATCACGCGGAGGCGGCGCAGCGTCCGGGGCTGCCGCGGCGCTCAGGCGGGGATGCGCGTGTCCTTGATCATGATGCTGATCCACAGGACGGTCGCGATGCCGACGAATCCCAGGAAGGCGAACGCGACGGTGTAGTTGACCAGCTCAGCAAGGACGGCAAAGCTGATGGGGCTGAGGAGCATCCCGGCCTCGCCGACGAGGCGCTGGAGGCCGAAGAACTTGCCCCTGGCCTGGGGAGGCGCCACGTCGGACCCCATCGTCTGCATGGAGCCGGACATCAGGCTCACGGTGGTGTTTGTCCAGAGGAAGCCCGCCATGAAGCTCTCGATGGGCCATTTGAAGTATGCGGAGACCGCCAGGAAGAACAAGCCGGCCGCCAGGAGCAGGGTTCCGGGGACCACGGCCGCCTTTCGCCCGAACTTGTCCATGAGGCTGCCGGCGAGGAAGATGAGAGGTAGGCCGAGGACGGCGCCGATGGTGCCGAGGGTGCCCAGGAGTGCGGGGCCGGCGTCGTAGGCATAGGCGGCGTAGAGGAAGAGTGGGCCGCCGCCGCCCTGTCCGCTGGCGCCGCGGATGAGGTTGGCCAGAAGCTGGGCAACGAAGAGGAGCAGGACAGGACCGGTCAGGAGCGCGGCGTAGGAGTAGGAGGACCTGGGGGCGCTCTGGCCGGGGGTGTCCCTGTTCGCCGCCGCCTGCATGGGGTTGGTCTCTCGGATCAGGCCGAAGCTCGGGATGATGGCAATGGCGGCCAGGACGCCGTGAATGAGGAAGGGCGCCCTGATCCCCGCGATGGCTGCGCTGAAGCCGCCCAGTGCCGGGCCCATAAGGGCGCCGGCGTGGCTCACGCCCACCATGCTGGCGATCTGACGGCCGCGCTCCCCCGTGGTCGTGGTGTCTGCCACCACGGTCAGTCGGCTGATCATCCACATCTGCTGACCCCAGCCGGCCAGGAACCGGTACACCAGGAGCTGGGGGAAGGATTGTGCGGACGCGGTCAGGAAGGAGGCCAGGGCGGCGATGATCGGGCCGATGAGGAGAATCCGCCTGCGGCCGATGCGGTCGACGAGGTAGCCGGTGGGTATGGTGGACGCCGTCGCGCCGACCATGCGGGCGATGATGACCAGGGACGCGACGCCGAAGCTGACGTTGAAGCTCCGCGCGAATATCGGCAGCACCGGGGCGGCGAGCCCTGTGCCCATGGAGAGCATGAAGGCGGGGAGATGGAGAGACAGCAGGTTTCGTCTAATGGGCCTACCTCCAAACTGCCCCAGGGTCCCACAGGATCAGGCGGACCGCCGATGTGAAGACCCTCTGCGCGGCCCGGCCCTCACCTCGTCATTCCCGCGAAGGCGGGAATCCAGGGTGGTGGCGCGGAGCGGGGCATCCCCCACCACAGACCCCATCACCCTTTGAGACACGTACCCACGCAACACTTCCAACCCACGCCCACATGGCCGTCGCGCCAGCGAACGCCATCGACCTAGCCCCCGAAGCGCTGGCCCTCCAGCGCGGTGACGCGTCGCTCGGGCAGGTCGCCCTCCGCAACGCCGGCGTACTTGCGCGGCGCGTACGCGATGCGTTTCCCGACGATGGACGGGTCCCTGGCAGTGATGTGGAGGATGACCAGGGGGTCGTCGGACGTCGAATCGAACCAGTACGGCGTGCCGCGCGGGATGAGGAGGCCATCGTGCTTGCTGAGCTTGGCAACCTGCTGGTCGCCCTCGGTGTAGAAGGTGACCTCGCCGCCCAGGACAAACCAGATGGCGTCGATGTTGCTGTGGGCGTGCAGGCTGTTCTCGCCCCCGGAGGCCACGACCTGTACGGTGAAGGTGATCAGGTCGCTATTCATCAGGTTGGTGATTGACTTGCCCTCCGAAAGCAGCACTGGATTGACCTCAAAGGTCTTGAAGGGTTCCGGCACCATACTCTCGTTCATCGCTCCCACCTCCTTCGGTTGACCGGGCAGAGAGAATCTACTTGCGCTGGGACGGTATCACGCTTGAAACCGCATTGTCAACGAAGGCCCCGCGGAGGAGAGAGAGGTGCATAAGTCCCCCTCTGCCCCCAGGTTGAACTGGGCCCCGAGCGTCGCCCGAAGCGGCGGCAAGAAGCCACCAGTTCTCAGCCCGTCCCAGCCAGCGTCCCGCAAAGGCTCTGCGCCTCGACTTGCAATGGGAGACCGTTGCTCAAGAAAGCCTCTGCCGGTGCCCTGACCCCCGGTGGCATAAAGCCCAGCAGCAGGCCCACGCCCTCGACGGTCACTGTGTGGCGGATCGTCCCCTTGGCGTCGTAGGTAGTCCTCGGCTTGCAGGTGTTCGCACAGCTCAGGCAGGCTGTACTGGCGGCCTTCCGCGGGGTATGGCAGCACCACACCGTCCGGCCCCAGCGCCGATGCTGCCTGCGGCTAACGCCATATGAACCGACGCTGCCTAGGTTGCGCTGGGAGGAACGATTGTACCAGGCTAAGATGAAGTTGTCGTTTCACCACGTTACAGGCCCTCGGATGTACGGAACTCTGGAGGTGACGTGCGGATGGGATGGAGGCCCCTGGGCTGAAATCAGCACACCAAACTGGCAACTACACCGGACGGACGATTAGGCCGAGCTGCAGAGAGGGAAACGTGAGCAAGGCACCATTGAATCCGTTGGCGGCAAGTACCGGGAGCGTAAACCATGCGTACGTTGCCTTGCCCACGCACCTAACTAACTCAAGACTCATGATGGTGGCATGTCTCGGCGTTCATCAGTAGGGTGGCCTGCCAAGACCCCTCCTGTGGCAACCCTCCGGCTCTTCCAGATGTCACGCCATGCGGCTCCCGCGTCGCCTAGAATCTCCTCAGCCGCGATGTCCAAGAACTTGGAGCGTTCGGGTTCGTTGTCGAAGTCGAAAACCCGGTATGGAAGGTTCTTGGTGTGATACCGGAGAAACCTGGCGGCTTCGGTGGCTTGGACGTTGTTCTCGCTGGCTTCCATGACCACACGGATCCCGTCAGAAGGGTTTAGCATTCTTGTGTCCATTGAGAATGCTGTTATCCTTTGCGCTCTTTGGAGAGGCTCGGCTACGTTCAGGTCTGTGGCAACGACGTATACATTGGCTTGTGCATTCTCCCCTGCTGTTGCGACCGACCAATGGAAATCCGCGTGCCAGTACGGAATGGTAATGCCAGCGACTTCGAAGTCGGGTTCTATTAACTCAATAATCCCCCGGGACTGGTACTCTTCCCTGATTCTTGACCTCAGACGCCTCCCTCCCATAGGTTTCATTCTCCGTGGGGCGGTCCGTATGTGTGGCGTCACTGTGTGAAGGGCCAGAACTACCTTGGTGAATTCAGCAATCCCTTCGTAGAGGTCTTGGTCTGGCACTGAAACTCTAAGCAGACCCTCGTTGAAATCCACCTCCAGTCCGTGGGCTCGTTCGAGATTCCTGAGCAATTTGAAGGCCGGTGTATCCTGAGTATGCTGGCCCAAGGAGAAGAAGAGCCCAGCGATCGTCCCGGCGTCGTCAATTGTGGTGCGTACGCCGTCGGTAGACACGCTTATCTCGATGGGGTCTCCGTAGTTGTCCCAGAACGGAAGCCGGATGAGACACTCATTGTCCGTGAACTTTCTCAACTGAGTTCCCTCTCTGAACTTGGTTCGTATTAGCTCCAACGTCTTTTCACAGTTCATTTGTATCACCGCCCGCCTCCACGTTCCAGTTGCAACTGCATGGCGTCGATTTCAATGTCTAGAAGCGTCCCAAAGTAGTGAACGGTGTCCGTCAATCGATGCATATCCGGGCAGTCCACTTCGTAGGCGTACTGACTTCTGCTAGCGACGAGGGGGCACTGGTCAGTCGGGAAGTGCATATGCCCATCGTCCATCTCTTCCCCATGTCCAGGATTGCGGTGTCCTCCGTGAGTGTGGAAGGAACGGAGTTTCTTGTCCCCCCTATGTAATTCTATAATGAACTCGCTCCATTTCGTTCCGTATGCTAGAAGGGTGAGCTCTTGTCCGTTACTAGTTACTATGGACATCTCCAACCTATTTCTAGGAACATATGAGCTTCCCCGCCCCTGTTTGCGTCGTCTTCCGACGGGGTAAGCTATCTTGGGAAGGTGAACCAGCCACTCCGCCTCTTCGAGCGGTTGGTCGTCGTCGGGCAGATACTGACCGACATCGCATGACATGACAACTCCGAGTACCTTGTGGGCCGGTTGCTCTTTGGTCTCTTGCTCCTCCATCCCCTCTGGCGCTCTCTCTGGTGGAGGCTTGGGCCTCATTCTACACTACCCGCCGAAAAGTGCCACAACTGACCGTGGAACCCCCGAGAGAAGTGCATAAGGATCCTCCTCTGCTAGTATTTTGGTGGGGAAGGGGGTACAACCGCCATGAAGACGGCACTCGTGTTCGGGGGCGTGGTGGCGGCAGTCACTCTCGTAGTGACTCTGGCCCTACCCATGTTGGGGCCGGTGTTGGACAGGTACGCAGAGTCATGGGTCATTGGGGCCGCGTTCAACTCATGGCTGTTGTTCTGGGGCCTCGTGTTGTTCGCAGGACTGGTGGTGGCGTCCGTCAGCATAGTGGCCCTGCGGCACTACAACTTGCTGAACTGGACCGCGCGAGATGAGTCCACATCGTAGCTGGCGGGGCCACCCGCGAGCTCTGAACGCTCCCCTATCTGTGGGGGATTTTTGCACTTCTCTCCGCGGAGCGCATCGTCGCCGTCGCGCCAGCGACCCGGTCAGGGTGTCCTGAGCATGCCCGCCAAGTCTGCCGAGTCCGGCATGTCTGCGAGGGAGTCCACAAGGTGTACCAGCTCCTCTATGCGCTCCGGGGCCAGGGACCCGGCGGCGTACCGGCGAAACTTGGCCGCCGCCTCCTGGTAGGTATAGGGATTGGTGGGCGCGCCTTTCCAGTCCGTCGCCGGGAGGGCGTACGCGCTGCCGGCCACCGTCAGCGCCACCTCCGCCACCGGTCCGCCGGGCCCGCCGAATCGTTCGGCGTCCTCGGCCAGCTGCACCCGCGCGGCCATGGCCCGCACCTGGGGGTCCCAGAGGGTCTCCTCGCAGTACGACCGCGGGTCGCGGATGTCCCGGCAGAGGGCCACGGCTACGGAGAAAGGAAGGCTGTACTGGGCCCCCATGATGGTGGAGGGCTCCCGAGAGGTGAAGCGGGGCTCGAGCATCCTGCCCGCGCCGGTCACGGCGACGCGTTCGACCTGGCCGGGCTCGAATGGGTGCTCGGCGCGGAACCGGCAGACGGTGTCCACCACGGGGTGCGAGGACAGGTGGCAGGCGTAGGCCTTCAGCGTGAGGCCCAGCAGCATGTAGCTTTCGCCCAGGCCCTCCGTCAGCAGCTCCGGACGCGGCGAGGGGGAGTAGACGCGGAGGAAGCCGTGGTCACCCTCCAGCACCGTCGACGGCCCTGTGAAGCCCGCCGACGCCAGGAGGGCGCTCTCCAGTCCCATCTGGGAGCCCCGGCCGATGTGGAGGCGCTTGGTCATTGCACCCTCCCGCGCGAACTCCAGGAGCCCGCCCGAGTGCGAGCCGGCGATGCCCAGGGCGTTCACGAGACCCTGGACGTCCAGCCCCAGCGTCTTCCCGGCGCCCGCCGCGCCACCAAAGACTGCGTTGACGCCCGGTCCGTGGAACCCGGCCACGTCCTCCACGTCGCGGGTTGCCGCGGCGCCTGCGCGGCAGGAAACCTCGTAGCCCATGGCCAGAGCGAGCAGCAGTGTCCTGCCGTCGACTCGGTCCCGCTCCGCCAGCGCGAGGACGGCAGGGAAGGCCGCGCCGCCGGGGTGGCAGGCGGCCAGGGAGTGGGCGTGGTCGGTCTCGAATCCGGTGATGGCCGTGCCGTTGACCAGGGCCGCGTAGGAGGCGGAGGCGCCCCAGCTCCGCCCGAAGAGGGAGCAGGGGCCGTCGCCGCCGCTGTCCCGGGCCAGGCCGGCGACCATGTCCACCCACGGCATCCGCGAGCCCACGAAGCCGCTGGCCAGGCTATCCAGCACGTAGACCTTCATGGCCGCAACCACCGGCTGCGGCAGGTCCTCGAAGGCTGTTCCGCAAACAAACTCCGCCAACCGGCGCGTCTCGTTCATGGCTCCTCCAGGCGCCTCATTGCGAGCGTTCACCCTGGGAATTGTACTGCGGGCGTCTGCGGCGCGGGGGTGTTTCAAGCGATTCGATATTCGAGCTATGGTGTTCTGAAGCCGGGAAGAAAATTGGGGGGCGATAACGAATGGGCTGTGCGCCCACCCCCTACGTGGCCGTCACGCAGTGACCGCCCCAGCACACCCTCCCCCCACATGGCCGTCGCGCCAGCGACCGTGTGCGGCGGCTAGCGACGGCAGTCTGGGGGCTGCTATACTGGTACGACCATGGCCACAACCACCAGCCACTCGCCGCCGGCCGCCACCTGGGAGACCGTCATAGGCCTGGAGGTCCACGCGCAGCTCCGCACCCACTCCAAGATGTTCTGCGCTTGCCGGGCCGACTACCAGGACGAGCCTCCCAACACGGGCGTCTGCCCTGTCTGCCTGGGCATGCCCGGCGTCCTGCCCGTCATCAACCAGCAGGCCGTCGCCTACACGATCATGACCGGCCTGGCGCTCAACTGCTCCATACCTGAGGAGACCCACTTCGACCGCAAGAACTACCCCTATCCGGACCTCATGAAAGGCTACCAGATCTCGCAGTTTGAGAACCCCCTCTCCCTCGGTGGTTGGCTCGACGTTGAGGTCGGACCCGGCGCCGGGGGGGCCGAGCAGGCGCCGCACGCGGTCGAGGGGCGGCGGCGCATCGGGATCACGCGCGTCCACCTGGAGGAGGACACGGCGCGGTTGCAGCACGTCTCGGGCGGAGGCTTTCAGCGGTACTCGCTCATGGACGTGAACCGGGCCGGCGTGCCCCTGATGGAGATCGTGAGCGAGCCCGACATCCGCTCGTCGGAGGAGGCGCGCCAGTACCTCATCAAGCTGCGCGCCATCCTCCAGTACCTGGGGGTTTCCACCGCGGACATGGAGAAGGGCTCCTTCCGCTGCGACGCCAACATCTCCATTCGCCCCCACGGGGCCGAGGAGCTGCGCTCCAAGGTGGAAGTCAAGAACATGAACTCGCTGCGCGCGGTCTTCCACGCCCTGGAGTACGAGTTCGACCGCCAGGTCAGGATCACCGAGGACGGTGGCCGCGTCCCGCAGGAGACCCGCGGCTGGGTGGAAGAGCGCGGCGTGACCGTTTCCCAGCGCTCGAAGGAGCACGCCCACGACTACCGCTACTTCCCGGAGCCCGACCTGCCGCCTCTGACCATCTCCCGCGAGTGGGTCGAGGAGCTGCGGAGCCGGGTCCCGGAGCTGCCTTCCGCCCGACGCGACCGCTACATGGCGGACTACGGCCTCTCTGCCTACGACGCCTCCCAGCTCACGGTGTCCAAGTCCACGGCGGACTACTTCGAGCAGGCCCTGGCAGGCAGGGCGCCGGACGCTCAAGCAGGGTCCGTCGCGGGGGCCCCTGGGCAGAAGCGGGCCAAGGCCGTTGTCAACTGGCTCACGGGGGAGATGGCGCGCCTTCTCAACCAGACGGGGGGCGATATCGCCGATGCAAAGGTGACCCCCGGCGTCCTCAACGAGCTCATAGACCTGGTGGAGGACGGCACCGTGACCTCGACGCAGGCCCGGGGCCTTTTCGAGGAGCTCTTCGCCTCCGGAGGCAGCCCCCGCGGGCTGGTGGAAGAGCGGGGCATGGCCCAGGTCAAGGACGACGACAGCCTGCTCCCCGCGGTGCAGGGCGCACTGGAAGCCAACCCCCAGGCGGCCAGCGACTACATCGGCGGCAAGGAAAACGCCATCGGGTTCCTGGTTGGCCAGGTGATGAAGGCCACCAGGGGCAAGGCCAACCCCGCCAGGGTCCAAGAGATGCTGAAAGAGCGGCTTGAACTGACAAGGGGAGCGCAGTAGCGGCAGGGCAGGCGCCACACAGATAGAGCTCGTCCGGCAACCCTGGCGCAGTCCGGTGCGAGCGGTACGAGAGAGAGACCGATGCAGACCTACTTGGGAATCGCGGAGATCCTGGTCTCCGTCCTCCTCATAAGCGCCATCCTGCTCCAGGTGCGGGGCCAGGGCTCGGGGCTCTTCGGCTCCGCACAGGCCACGCACCGGGTCCGCCGCGGCGTGGACAAGCTCCTCTTCCAGGGGACCATCGCCTTCACCGCTATCTTCGTGCTCATCTCCCTGATGAGCGCTCGCTTCATCACGTCCTAAGCGCACAGGAGCTCCGCGACCCTGAGGTCCGCCGCGCCGGCCCTGCGCCCGGGGAACGGAGCGGGCCGACTTGCGCCTGAGCTATGACTGTCCTAGGATGCCCCTAGCCCAAGGGCGCCAGTGAGGGTCGTGCGCATCCCTGGCGCTCACATCCAGCCGGAAGGAACTGAAGAAGGGGAGGTTGTGCTATGGCCGTTCGAGTGGGCAGCGATTCGCTCCGGTACGAGGTAGCGGAGGGCTGGGGGGAGCTCCCAGAGGGGTTCGAGTGGGGTCAGATCGGCGCGGTGAACGTGGACTCGCAGGACCGGGTGTACGTGTTTACGCGGACGGAGCACCCGCTGATGATCTTCGAGCGCAACGGAGCATACCAGACGACGTTGGGCGAGGGCCTCATCAAGGACGCCCACGGCCTCTGCCTTGACCATAACGACAACATATTCGTCGTCGACCGGGCGGCGCAGGTGGCGATGAAGCTGACGCCGGACGGACAGAAGATCTTCGAGCTGGGCCAGCGCGACCAGCCGTCGGACTCCGGGTGGACGGAGGAGTCGCGCACGGTGCTGCGGGGCGCGGCGCCCTTCCACCACCCTACGGACGTCGCGCTGTCGCCGTCGGGCGAGTTCTACGTCTCCGACGGCTACCGCAACGCGCGGGTGCACAAGTTTTCGGCCGAGGGGCAGCTGCTGTTCTCGTGGGGGGAGCCGGGCACGGGGCCGGGCCAGTTCAACCTGGTCCACAGCGTGTGGGAGGTCCATGGGCGGGTGTACGTCGCAGACCGGGAGAACCACCGCATCCAGATCTTCACGCCGGAGGGTGAGTACCTGGACATGTGGACGGGGTTCGTGCAGCCCTGCGACATCTTTGTCGACGACAACGACATCATGTACGTCGCGGAGCTGCAGGGCCGCGTCACGCTGCTGAGCCTCGACGGAGAGGTGCTGGCTCGCATCGGCGACCCCGAGCGGCGGGTGCCCGAGCCTGGGAAGTTCGTGGGACCGCACGGCATCTGGGCGGACCGCCACGGCGACTTCTACGTGAGCGAGGTGCTGGACGGGCAGCGGATCCAGAAGTTCCTGCGGGAGTAGGCGCGGGGCCTACACCGACCCTGACGTCGAACGCACCATCGATGCCGACTGCCTGGGGGCAGGCACTACGGCGTAGACGGAATGGTGGAAGCGAGGGATAGCTATGGTCCAGGGCCATGACTGGTTGGAGAGCATCGCCAAGGGCATGAAGGATGCCAAGACCAATGGTGCAGCGCCCAGTCCGGTGTGGCTCACCGCCCGCGAGCTCGTCCAGCGATTCGGGGGTCAAAGGCGCGGAGATTGGATTAACAGCCAGATTCGCAACGCGTTGGAGAAGTACGACCTGAGCATGGACCCGGATCTTGCGGTCGGCTGGATAGACTCCACGATAACCCTCCGCCTCGATTCCGAAGTGCATGCCGTCGCTGACGCGGGCGCTACTCCAGACCCCACACACCGAATCGGATCCCTGGAAGCAGCAAAGAAAAAGCCGATAGACGTCAAGCCAGACAATCCTCTGAATACAGCCACGACCATCATGCAGAAACACGACTTTTCTCAACTTCCGGTGATGACCAATGAGCGCAATGTATTGGGAATAATCAGTTGGCAGACGATTGGCGTGCGCCGCACGCATGGGCAGGAATGTGATCTTGTTCGTCAATGTATGGACCCTGCGGAAGAATTGCCGAGTACTGCGCCTGTGTTAGAGGCTATAGATCCGATTGCGAAGCACGGATACGTACTTGTTCGCGGTGGGGACAGGAAGATAACCGGGATCGTCACCGCCAGCGACATCGCCCTTCATTTCAGGCAGCTCGCCGGGCCATTCCTAAATGTAGGCGAAATTGAAGGATATTTGCGACATCTGATACGCGGCAAGTTCACGCTGGATCAGCTACGAGTAGCGTCTGGTTCCGAAGACGGACGGCCTATTGAGGGCTCCGCTGACTTGACCCTCGGCGGCTATTGCCGACTACTGCAGAAAGAGGACAACTGGAATAAATTGTGCCTGAACATCGACCGAGTGGAGTTTGGCAACTTCCTTGATACGGCGCGAGAAATTCGTAACAATGTGATGCACTTCAACCCTGCGGGTCTTTCTGAAGATGATATGAAACAGCTGCGTGATATTGCCCGATTCTTCAGGAATCTGGTGCGCATGGGGGCAATGTAGCTCCCGTGCCTTGACATAATCGCTAACCCAACCTGGGTCACGCACACCTGCCATGCCGGATAGCAACGCTCGGCGGATCATCACGCTGCTCACCGACTTTGGGACGGCGGACGGCTACGTCGCCGCGGTGAAGGGCGTGATCCTTGGGATCAGTCCCAACGCTTCGCTGGTTGACCTGACGCACGAGGTGGGGCCGCAGGACGTGGCGGGCGCCGCCTTCCTCCTGGCGCAGGCGGCCCCGTACTTCCCCGAGGGCACGATCCATTTGGCAGTGGTGGACCCGGGGGTTGGCACGGACCGGCGTCCGCTGCTGCTCGTGACGCCGAGCGGGGTCTTCGTCGGCCCGGACAACGGCATCTTCACCCATTGTTTGGGGCACGCCGCGCCGCCGTCCGGCGTGCCGGTTGGGCGGCCTTACGACGCTCCTGCGCCCCCGGGGGTCAGGGCCTTTCGGCTCACCAACCGCGCGTACTGGCGTCACCCGGTCAGCAGCACGTTCCACGCTCGCGACGTCTTCGGCCCGGTGGCCGCACACCTGAGCCTGGGCGTGCGGCCTGAGGAGCTGGGGGTAGGGCTGAGCACAATCAAGTGCTTGGCCCTGCCGACACCGACGCGCGAAGGCAACCTGATCCGGGGGTGCGTGGTGCACGTGGACCGCTTCGGCAACCTAATCACGAACATACCCGGCGACGAGCTGAGGGAAGGCGCCGTGGCCGTTTCCATTGCGGGGCACAGGATAGCCGGGCTCAGCGAGACCTACGCCGCGGCGGAGGGCCTGCTGGCCGTGATTGCCAGCGCGTCGCTGTTGTAGGTGGCCGTGCGCGACGGCAGCGCTGCGTCGCTCCTGGGGGTGGGCGTGGGGGAGCCGGTCGCGGCGGAGGTTGGGGGAAAGTAGCGCCGAAGGCAGTGGTGTACCCCCACCCCCCTACAGCCCCAGGGTGCCGGGGTTGAGGATGCCCGCCGGGTCGACGGCCTTCTTCACACGGCGGAGGAGCTCCATTCCCGGGCCGAGCTCTCGCTCCATCAGGTGGTTGAGCTTGAGGCCCACGCCGTGGCAGTACTCCATGCTGCCGCCCATACCCTGGGCCGTCGAGAGCAACTCGTCAACGACGTCGCTCATGAACTCGGAGGTCACTTCATGGGTTGGGGCCGGGTCCGTGATGTGGAAGGAGAAGTGCTCGAGGCGGCCCCAGAGGGACCAACCGCGCACGGGGATGCCGCGTTCGTCCAGCATTTGCTGGCACCACCGCCGGTACTCCAGCACGCGGGAGACGGGGAGAGACACGTGGATGTAGTCGGCGCGCCAGGCGTTGCGGCGTGGGCGTTCCTTGGATCCGGTGGCGAGCACCTCGCGCTTGTAGCGCTCGGCGGTCTCGTGGCGGGTGTCCCAGAACTCCTGCGCGGCCTGGGTGCTCTGCTCGACGCCGCCGTGCCGCCGGCAGATGGAGAGGCTTCGGGCGACCTGGCCCCGCACCTCCTCTCGGGGCCCCTCGAAGCCCAGGTAGAGCACTTCATCGAGGGCTGAGGCTTCGCCGGGGACGCGAACGTCCTCGTCGAAGTCGAGGAGGGTGGGGCGAAGGCCCACGGCGTGCATCTCCTGGCTGGCCTCGAACCCGGCCTCGAAGCCGGAGAAGCCGACGGCGTGGAGAGAGCGGACCTCCGGCGCGGGGAAGACGCGGAGGGTGGCCCGGGTGATGATGCCCAGTGTGCCCTCGGAACCGATGAAAAGCTCGTGCAGGGAGGGGCCTGCAGCGGTGGAGACGCCGCGGGTGCTCACCAGGTCTCCGGTGGCGAGCACGGCATCCAGGCCCAAGACCTGCTCGCCCATGGCGCCGTACCTGCCCGCCAGGTACCCGACGCCGTTGGTGGAGATGGCGCCGCCCACGGTGGCGATGGGCAGGCTCCACGGGTCGTGTCCCAGGATCAGGCCGCGCGCGTTCAGGGCGTTGCCCAGCTGCTCCAGGACGATGCCCGGCCCAACCGTCGCTGTCTGTGCCTCCGGGTCGATACTGGCGATCTCGTTGAGGCGCTGCATGTCCAGGACGATACCGCCCCTGACGGGAACGATGCCGCCCATGACGCCCGTGCCGCCGCCGTATGGGACCAGGGGGACGCCGCGCTCCGACGCGTACCTGGCAACGGCGGCCACCTCCTCCGTAGAGCCGGGGCGAGCGACGGCGTCGGGCATCGACTCCAGGGCCTCGGCGGCGCGGAAGGCGCGGTACCGGGCCAGTGCGTCCTTGGAGTGAAACGCCAGGTCTTGGGGGTCCTCGGAGACGCTGCCATCCGGGAGGATCTGTTGCAGGTCGGCGACGATGGACGATGCCACGCGGACTCCTTGGGGGATAGACTTCTCCCTTCACCAAGTATAGCCAATGAGCAGTCCCGTACAACGCGGGGGCAGACCGGTTTCCCGCTCCTTGTGACCTTCGGTAGATTCGAGATAGACCCGCTCATCGGCAGCGTGACAGCGCTCTGGTTGTCCTGCCCTGGCGTGAGGGGGATAATGGCTTCGCTCGGAAGGTTCTCCCTCCCCGAGCGGGAGGGAATCAGAGGGAGGCGCAATGGTGACCCAGCTTGAAAAGAGGCTTCAACACGGCCAGGTCGTCATCTTGGACGGCGCCATGGGCTCCGAGCTCCAGCGCCGCGGCGTGCCCATGCACAGCGTTATTTGGAGCGGAGGCGCTCTCTTGACCCATCCGGACCTGGTGCGTCAGGTCCATGAAGAGTACATCCGGGCGGGCGCTGACGTCATCATCACCAACACCTTTTCCACGACTCGCTTTGCCATGGAAGCCGCCGGCCTGGGGGACCGCGTCCGCGAGACCAACATTCGCGCGGTCCAGCTGGCGCAGGAGGCCCGCGAAGCGGCCGCGGAAGGCCGGCCCGTGGCCATCGCGGGGTCCATCTCCTCCTTCAGGCCGAGGGCCGACCGCCGCAGCTCCCTCTCACCCGATGCAGCCCGGGCCAGCTACGAGGAGCAGGCCCAGCTTCTGGCTGAGACCGGGGTTGACTTCCTCATTCTCGAAATGCTCCAGGACATGACCCAGTCCCGGTACATCATTGAGGCCGCGGTTGCCACGGGTCTGCCGGTCTGGGCGGGCTTCTCCTGCACGATGGGCGAGGATGGCGCCACCGTGGTGCTCCGGAGGGGCGAGCCCGGCGAGACCTTTGCCCAGGCCCTGGAGACGTTCACGCCTCTCGGGGTGTCCGCCGTCTGTGTGATGCACAGCGAGGTGAGGCACGTGACCCCCGCCCTTGCGGTCGCGCGGCAGCACTGGCAGGGACCCATCGGCGCCTATCCCCACTCCGGGGGCTGGAAGATGCCCGAATGGCGCTTTGAGGAGATCGCTTCGCCCGATGAGCTTCTTGAGGAGGCCAGGCAGTGGGTCGGGATGGGAGTCCGAGCGGTGGGCGCCTGCTGCGGCATGGGGCCGGAGCACATTCGACTGCTGAGCCGGGAGCTCTCGAGCCGCACGGCGGCTGAGGCGTAGCCGTCCGTGACACCGCCGGGAGCGGACGGCGGGAGGGCAGCCCGACCGCGTCAACGGCTCGCTCCGCCCACGATGACGGAGAGGGCAGGCCAGGAGTCACCGAGGCGTTTGCCGGTGGGCGTTTGAGGCGGGAGGGCGGGACGCGAGTGCTAGCGGAAGCTCCAGCGCGTGCCCTGGGCGGAGTCCTCCAACGCGACGCCCAGCTCCTGAAGGCGGTGTCGAATGCGGTCCGCCGCCTCGAACTGGCGCTCGGCCCGGAGCTCGGTGCGGCGGGCGACCAGAAGGTCGACGATGCCCTCCGCCGTCGTAGGGGGGTCGGCGGCGGGGCCGGCCCGGAACTCCTCCAGGAGCTCCAGGAGCGGCGCCGTCGCGCTGTCGCTGCCCCGGGGGGTCTCCAGGGTGAGGCCCAGGACGCCGGAGAGCTCCCGGAGGGACTCCCGCGCCCCGGCGATGCTCCTCCCGGCCTCCCGTCCGCGGTTGATCTCCCGGGCCAGGTCGAACAGGACGGCCAGGGCTTGGGGGGTGTTCAGGTCGTCGTCCATGGCTTCTATGAACCGGCGCCTGAAGGGCTCTGGGTCCGCGGCTTCACCGGAAGGCTGGGCATCTTCGACGGCCGCGGCCTGGCGCAGCCTATCGGCGGCGCGCTCCTGGCCGGCGATGCTATCGTCGCCATAGGCCAGGGGGTTGCGGTAGTGGGAGCTGAGGAAGTAGAGGCGGAGGGCGTCAGGGCTAAACTGTTCCAGGGCATCCCGCACGGTGACCAGGTTGCCGAGGGACTTGCTCATCTTGGCCTCATCCAGGCGCAGGAGCCCGTTGTGGAGCCAGAAGCCGGAGAAGGGGTTGACGCCGGTGAAGGCTTCGATCTGGGCGATCTCGTTCTCGTGGTGGGGGAAGACCAGGTCCTGCCCGCCGCCGTGGATGTCCACCTGTTCGCCCAGGTGGTGGAGGTTCATGGCGCTGCACTCGATGTGCCAGCCCGGGCGGCCGGGCCCCCAGGGGCTCTCCCAGGACGGTTCCTCCGGCTTGGCCGCCTTCCACAGGACGAAGTCCATGGCGTGCTCTTTCTGGGCCTCGACCTCGATCCGTGCTCCGGCCATCATGCCGTCCAGGGTGCGATGGCTCAGCTTGCCGTACCCGTGGAACCGGGTGACGCGAAAGTAGACGTCGCCGTTGACGGGGTAGGCGTACCCCTTGTCCACGAGCCCGGCCACCATTTCGATGATCTGGGGGACCTCCTCGGTGGCTTTGGGGTACACGTGGGCGCGCGTGACGTTGAGGGCGTCCATGTCCTGGAAGAACTCCAGGATGTACCGCTCGGTCAGCTCCGTGATGGTTATCCCGGCCCGCTTGGCCGCGGCGATGATGTTGTCCTCCACGTCCGTGAAGTTCTGGACGTGGAGGACCTTGTAGCCGCGGAACTCGAGATAGCGGCGCAGCACGTCGAAGGAGACGTAGCTGAGGGCGTGGCCCACGTGGGCAGGCGCATAGGGGTTGATGCCGCAGACGTAGAGCTTGACAACGTCGCCAAGGGGGACGAGCTCGCGCTTCTGGCCGGTCAGCGTATCGTAGAGCTTCATTCAGGCTCCTGGAGCAGGGCGACGGCCCAGACAGCGATACCCTCGCCCGCGCCGAGGAATCCGAGGCCGTCGTTGGTCTTCGCCTTGACTGTGATGGCGTCGCTACTCACGCCGAGACTGGCCGCCAGCTCCTGGCGCATGGGTTGGATGTAGGGGGCCAGCACGGGGCGCTCGGCCACCATTGTAGCATCGACGTTCACAACCATCCAACCGGCGTCGCGCAGGAGCGCCGCAACGCGCTGGAGCAGGGCGGTGCTGCGGGCATCCTTGAATCGGGGGTCTGCGGACGGAAAGTGAGATCCGATGCCGCCGAGGTTTGCCGCACCGAGGAGGGCGTCCATGACGGCGTGGGAGAGAGCATCCCCGTCGCTGTGGCCGAGCAGCCCCTTGGGGAAGGGGACGTGGACCCCCCCCAGCCGGAGGGGGCGCCCCTCCACAAGCCGGTGCGCATCGTAGCCAATGCCGACGCGCATGGCTAGCCTCCTGCGGCGCAGCGGGCCCGGAGGATGGCTTCGGCCATCACCAGGTCTCCCGGCGTCGTCACCTTCAGGTTGTCGTAAGCGCCCTGGAACACGCGCACGGGGTGACCAAGGCGCTCGACCATGCCGGCGTCGTCCGTGACGGCGTCGTGCACGCGGCGGTGGGCGTCCTCCAGGAGCCCGCGGCGGAACACCTGGGGCGTTTGCACCGCCCACAGGTTGTCTCGGGGAAGTGTCTCGACCACCAGGCCAGTTTCTCCCACCTGCTTTACCGTGTCGACCAAGGGGACGGCTGCCACGGCGGCGCCCGTCTCCGTGGCAGCTTCCAGGCCACGGGTCACCAGGTCCGGCAGCAGGCAGGGTCGAGCGCCGTCATGCACGATGACCCACTCGCAGGGGGGGAGGGCCGCCAGGCCGAGGGCCACGGAGTCCTGCCGGCGCGGACCGCCGGGGCAGACGCTCCTGACCTTGGGGTTGTCTCCCTCATTCACCATCCGCCAGGCCTGCTGCACCCTGTCCGCACCAACGACTAAGACGATCGCATCAACATCGGGGTGCGCGCCCAGGACGCTGAGGCTGTGCGCCGCCAGGGGGCGCCCCAGGAGGGGAACAAAGACCTTGTCCACGCCACCCATGCGGCTACTGGCCCCCGCCGCCACGACGATGACGCCGACGCCGGCCATGATCTCCTATGCTCCCTTGGTCTTGGCGAAGATGATGCGTCCGGCGGAGGTCTGCAGCATGCGCGTGACGGTGACGTCGATCTGGGCGTTGACGTGGCGCTTGCCCCCTTCGATGACGATCATGGTGCCGTCGTTGAGGAAGGCGACGCCCTGGCCGACCTCCTTGCCCTCCTGGACCACACGCACGGACATATCCTCACCGGCGAGGACAGCCGGCTTGAGGGCGCTGGCGAGCTCGTTGATGTTCAGGACCTGAACGCCTTGGAACTCGGCGACGCGGTTGAGGTTGAAGTCCGTGGTCAGGATGGAGGACTGTGTCTCGCGGGCCAGTTGCACCAGGTGTGCGTCGGCCTCGGTCTCCCTTGAGCCGTTCACGTCCAGGATGCGCACGGCAACCCTGGAATCCTGGCGGAGCAGGTTCAGAGTCTCCAGGCCGCGGCGCCCGCGGTTGCGGCGCATCGGGTCGCTGGAGTCCGCGATGTGACGAAGCTCGTCGAGGATGAACTGAGGGACTCCAATGGTCCCCTGGATGAATCCCGTCCTTGCCACATCCATGATCCGTCCGTCGATGATGGCGGACGTGTCCATCAGGATCATGCCGCCGGACGGTGCGCCCGCAGCGGCTCCGCTGCGGAGGGCCGGTACGTGCTCCGCCACCGACCGGCCCTGGGCGATGAACAGGACCGCGCCCGCTGGCCCAAGGGCCAGGCTGATGGCAATGGGGAGGACCCATCCAGTCGTTCCCGGGATGCGGACGAGGGCGACATTGAGGAGCGCCGCTGCGGCGAGGCCCGTCAGGAGACCGACGACGCCGAGCATCAGGACCGCGGCGGGCTGCCCGTCCAGCTTACGGAGCGCCCAGGCGCCGGGGTGGTACAGGATGTATGGACCCAGGGAGGCGCCAAGAAGGACTCCGAAGGCGGTGAAGACGAGTCCCCAAGGAAAATAAGCGGTGTCTCCAATCCTTCCACCAATGGCCGTGCTTGCGAGCCAACCCAGCAACCCCAACAGCGCCGCCCCCGCCCCGCGAGACACTACCTGTCTGACCATCTACGGAACCCTCCCTGGAGAAGAACGGCGAGGGGAAATAAAGGAAGTGCACTTTCGTACACTTCGTGCCGGGCGCGGAACCGGAGGATGATGGGCCCGAAGAATTCTTGGCCGCCGTGAACAACGGAGAAAATACGGGCCAAATGGTACCACCTGCCATAGTATGCGGCAACAGATGGCGGCGTGGATTCCCGTTTGGGGAACCGGCGGGGCGTACGGTCGTCCCCACCGGGTGCGGCTAGCGGGATGTTTCCCGGGATGCGTCGCCGGCGTGAAGAGCGAAGGCCTCCCGGTACTCCTCCCAGGTGTTCAGGTCCAGCCGCGCGATGGGCAGGTCAACGGGCACCCGGTGGATGCGGTCCCGGTGGCGCTCGATGACTTCCCGGATGCCCTGGCGCTCCTCCGTGATCTCCAGAAGCTCGGGTACCAGCGAGCGGTGAAAGATCACGGGATGCCCGCCCCTTCCGAGATGAGTTGGGTGGGTGATGAGGGCCCCGGACTCCGCGTGGGCCGTCATCACCTGGCGTATCAGCCCCGGCGGCCTGGGCTGGTCCACGGCGAGGAGCAGGACACCGGCGGCATCGCGGTGGACCTGGCGCACGCCCATCTTTATGGATGTGGTCTTTCCCTGGAGGTAGTCGGGATTCAGGAGGATGCGCAGGGCGGCGGCGCCGCGGACGCGGGTGACGACGTCGAGGGCCGCGTGGCCCAGCACGACGATGATCTCCGAGGCGCCGGCTTCCGCCAGAGCGCGCACCTGGCAGCCGACCAGGGTATCGCCTTGCCAGGGGAGCAGGGGCTTGGGGCGCCCCATGCGGGAGGACTCGCCGGCGGCGGTGAGCACCGCTGCAATGTCCGCCACCTGCTATCCTCCGGCCACGGCCTCCAGGGCCTGCTCCTTGGCTTTCCTGACGAGGCGGGGCTCCATCTTCATGGGGCGGCCATCGCCTCCCAGGCGGCACATGAGGATCTCCGCCATGATGCTCATGGCGATCTCCTCGGGCGTCCGCCCGCCGATGTTGAGGCCCACGGGGGACCGGATCGCCTGAATGCGCTCCTCCGGGACGCCCTTGCGGTACAGCTCACGGAGGATGAGGAGGCTCTTGCGCTTGCTGCCGAGCAGGCCGACGTAGCCGGCCTTGGTGCGCGCGGCAGCCTCCGTTGCGGCGTCGTCGTAGCGGTGGCCGCGGGTGGCGATGACGATAAAGGTGTTGGTGTTGACGGGAATCCGTGCAAGCCCCTGGTCGTAGGAGGTGACGACCTGGGTATCCTCGGCCGTGGGGAACCGCTCGCGGTTGGCGAACTCCGGGCGGTCGTCGATGACGTAAAGGCGGAAGCCGACGGCGTGGGCAAGCGGGGCCAGGGCGCGGGAGATGTGGCCGCCGCCCATGAGCACCAGAGTTGGCGGCGTGGTGTAGGCTTCGACAAACACCTCGGCGCCGTCGCTGGTGTTGAGGTACTCGCACTTTCCGTAGGCCATGAGCTCCCGGGACTTCTTCACGGTTTCCTCGTCCCGGGCGGCGTCGCCCAGTGTGCCTTCTGTCGAGCCGTTCTCGCGGACGAAAAGCTGGGCGCCCACGGGGAGGGCGGAGCCTGCGGGGGCCTTGGTCAGTGTGGCGAGGGCGACGGGGAGGCCGCCCTCGTAGGCGTCGACGACCTCCTGTGCGTAGGGGAGGAAGTCCCGGGCGTTCCGGATGGGGTCCAGGAGGAAGTACATGGTGCCGCCGCAAACCAGTCCATCCCTCGCGGCGAGCTCCTCGTTGAGGAAGTAGTCCTTGACCTCGGGGCCGCCGCCCTCACGGAGGAGCATCTTGGCGGCGAACCAGATGTCGCCTTCGACGCAACCGCCGCCCAGGGTGCCCACGCCGCTGCCGTCGGAGCGCACGAGCAGCTTTGCGCCGGGCTTCTGGGGTGTGGACCCCTTGGTGCGGATGACCGTCGCCAGGACGCAGGGCTGGTCCTGGCCAAGAACGCGGACTGTTTCGCGAAAAACGTCGTACATCTCCACCCCTCTCACAGCGGCTGCGCTCATTATACCAGAGCGATACGCGACAATTCGGCATTGCCGGCAGTTCCATCGCCACAGCCTGACGGCTGCCTCGCGCGTTGACCACTATTCCCTGGCCGGTCCCCCCGAGGGGGGCGGGGGCATCGTTGCCTGGCGGGGCTGGTTGCCGGTCAGAGAATGGAGTACCATGCCCGCACAGCAAGCCGCCTGGATCTCCCGCACGGCCCCCCGAGGACGGACGTGGTTCGCTTTTTCCGCTACTCCGCCTGGGACGGCACCCAGGAGGCGCCGCTCCCAGACGACGACGCGCTCATGGACGCACTCGCCGACGACCTCATTGACCACGGTGACGTGAGCCGCGCCCTGCGCAACCTCTTCCGCCGCGGTATGCAGAGCCCTGACGGCCAGCGTTTGGAGGGGCTTCAGGAGATGCTGGAGCGGCTGCGGGCGCGCCGGCAGCAGGCCCTGGACCGCTACGACATGGACTCGGTCATGGAGGATCTCAAGCAGCGTCTGGACGAGATCGTCCAGACGGAGCGGGAGGGCATCGAGCGCCGGGTGGATGAGGCGCGCGAGCGCTTGGCGCGGGAGGGGACGGACGAGGCGAGGGAGCGGCTCCTGGAGCGGCTTGAGGAGCAGGCGCAGCGCAGCAGGGAGACCCTGGACAACCTGCCGGAAGGCCTGGGCGGCGCGGTCCAGGAGCTGTCCGAGTACGAGTTCATGGACCCGGAGGCCGCCCGCAAGTTCCAGGAGCTCATGGACATGCTGAAGGGCCAGATGATGGACAGCATGTTCCAGAACATGCGCCAATCTCTGCAGGGCATGGGGCCACAGGAGATGGCGGCGCTGGGTGAGATGCTTCGGGCTCTCAACGAGATGATAGCTGACTACCAGGGCGGCGGCCGGCCCGACTTCGACGGCTTCATGGAGCGGTTCGGCCAGCTCTTTGGCCCCAACCCGCCGCGGTCTCTCGATGAGTTGCTTGAGCAGATGGCCCGGCAGATGTCCCAGATGCAGTCCCTGATGGACTCCATGTCACCGGAGCAGCGCCAGGAGCTCGAGGGGCTGATGGAGTCGCTGATGGACGGCGCCACGGCCCAGGAGATGGCCCAGCTGGCGCAGGCGCTGGCGGGGCTCTTTCCGGAGCTGCAGCGGCAGTACGACTTTCAGGGCGACGACTCGCTGACGCTGGACCAGGCGATGGAGCTCATGGGGCAGCTCGGCTCCATGGACGAGCTGGAGCAGCAGATTCAAGAGCTCACCCGCCGTGGCGACCTGGACCAGCTGGACTTGGATGAGATCGAGCGGCTTCTGGGCACGGAGGCGCGCCGGAACATGGAGCAGCTGCAGCGCATAGCGCGGATGCTGGAGGAGGCGGGGTATCTTCAGCACAATGGCGAGCGGCTGGAGCTGACTCCCAGGGGCATCAGAAAGATTGGGGACAGCGCGCTGCGGGAGGTCTTCCTCAAGCTCAAGAAAGAGTTCCTTGGCACGCACGACGTGTACACAGCCGGTCAGAGCGGCGAGGTCTCCGGGGCAACCCGTCCCTACGAGTTCGGTGAATCGCTGGACCTGGACCTGAAGCGGACCCTGCTCAACGCGGTGAGCAGGGAGGGCGCGGGTACGCCGGTGCGGCTGACCCTCCAGGACCTGGAGGTCCGGGAGACGGAGCACCTGACGCAGACGGCCACCTGCCTGCTCCTGGACCAGAGCCGCTCCATGGGTCTGTACGGCAGCTTCCTGGCGGCCAAACGGACGTCTCTGGCGCTGGCGGCGCTGATCCAGCACCACTTTGCCCGGGACATCCTGTACATCATCGGATTCTCGGACTACGCGATTGAGATCAAGGCGGAGGACCTGCCCGGGGTCCGTTGGAACGCGTGGATGTCCGGGACCAACATGCATCACGCACTGATGCTCTCCCGCAAGCTCCTCAGCAGGCACAAGAACGCGACCCGCCAGGTGCTGATGATCACCGACGGCGAGCCCACGGCCCACCTGGAAGGCAGCTACTCAGCCTTCAGCTATCCGCCGAGCTACCGCACCATTCAGGAGACGCTGCGGGAGGCGAAGCACTGCACGCAGGAGGGCATCACGATCAACACGTTCATGCTCGAAGCCAGCCACGACCTGCAGAGCTTCATCGACAAGCTGACGCGCATCAATGGGGGAAGGGCCTTCTACTCGGCGCCCAACCAGCTGGGCCAGTACGTCCTGGTGGACTACGTGTCTCACCGCAGGAAGCGGTTGTCAGGGTAGAGGCTGGACCAGCAGGTCCAACGCTTTCGGAACCAAACGGAAGCTGCGTCACGAAATCTGCTTGCTTCCTTCCCTTGGCTAGCTGTGAGACGACGGTAAAGCTGCTGTCTGTGCTACTTGACAGTTTTCGTAACAGTAGACTAATATAGTAGCGTTGCGCGGATGTATTTACGAGAAGCGGCCAACAGGCAGCAGGAGGACACTGGGAGTATGGACGAGCTGGACCGGAGGATCATTCACATCCTACAGGAGGATGGGCGAGCCTCCAACGCGCGTATCGCCCGTGACGTGGGCGTCAGCGAAGGCACGGTGCGGCGCCGCTTGAAGCGGCTTATCCAGGATGGTATCATCAAAGTCGCTGCCTTCCCGGATCCTGAGGCCCTGGGATACACAACCGAAGCCCTGATCGGCATTCAGGTCGACCCGGACAAGGTCGACGCCGTGGCAGGCAACCTGACTGAGCTACAGTCTGCTTCCCTGGTGGTCCAGACGACCGGCGCCTTCGACCTCTTTGCCTGGGTGACACTGCCCTCATCCGAGGAGTTGGGCCGCTTCCTGCAGAACAGGGTGGGCACGATCAACGGAGTCCGGCGGACGGAGACCTTTGTGAGCCTGTCCGTGAGGAAGCGCAACTACGGGGTCATCCTGCAGTAATGCGGCGGCTGGCCCCGGAGCGCCGGGTGCGGTCGGGGGCCAGGGAAGCGCGGCCGTGACTCTGCAAAGAAGGCCGCTATGGGGCGTACTCTCTTGGGCTTCCCGTGGTAGAATAATCTGAATCTTTCCCAAGCCCCCTCCATGGGCGTTCGGCGGGGGCAGCACAATGACCCAGAAAGGGGGAATCGGCTGTCATGGCATACATCATTGCTGAACCGTGCGTGAACGTAAAGGACGGTGCGTGCATCGACGTTTGCCCGGTGGACTGCATTTATACGCGGGCGGAAGACAATATGATGTACATCGAACCGGACGAGTGCATCGATTGTGCGGCCTGCGAGCCGGTTTGCCCGGTGACAGCCATCTTCGTCGAGGACCAGGTCCCGGCCGAGTGGGAGAGCTACATCGCCCTGAACCGGGACTATTTCCACGACAAAGACCTGGATGAACTGAAGCAGGCCACCCAGGACGCGCCCCGCAACGTCGGCGAAGCCCACACGTAGGGGACTGCTCCACGCGCTCTGATGACCAGACAAGGCGGTGTCAGCTCCAGACACCGCCTTGTTGATACTCTGCGCACCACGCACCCACTCGTTCCGCGGATCGTTCCTCTCTTTGCGCTGGTGCTTGCGCTCTCGGGTTGCGCCGCGCAGGGGGACGGCCTGACGGTCTTTGCGGCGGCCAGCCTCACGGACGCGCTGCAGCCCCTGGGGCAGGGGTTTCGCGAGCGTACCGGGGTCCCTGTCCGGTTCAGCTTTGGGGGCTCCACCACCCTGGCCCAGCAGTTGGCCAGGGGCGCTCCGGCAGACCTGTTCATCGCGGCAGGCCCGGCGCCCATGGACCTCCTGGAAGGCCGGCAGCTCCTCCTGGAGGACTCGCGCCGGACCCTCCTGACCAACTCCCTCGTTCTGGTGGCGCGGCGCGACGGCATATCGGAGCTGGCGGCGCCGGATCTCCTGTCGGACCGTGTTTCCCGGGTCGCTCTTGCGGACCCCGCGCTGGCGCCCGCGGGGGTGTACAGCCAGGCGGCCCTGGAGAGTTTGGGCCTGTGGGAAGCCCTTCAGCCCAAGCTGGTCCTGGGACTGGACGTGCGCACCGTCCTCGCCTACGTTGAGCGCGGCGAAGCTGACGTCGGCTTGGTGTATGCGACGGAGGCCGCCGGGCGTGAGGGCCTGCGGGTACTGTTCACCGTGCCGCCGGCCGCCCACCCCCAGGTGCAGTACCCCATCGCGGTGCTTCGGGGTTCCGGTCGGCAGCAGGCGGCGCGGGAGTTCATAGCCTACCTCGAGTCGCCGGAAGCCCTCGCTGTCTTCGAGGGCCAGGGTTGGAGGGCGGCGCCGGCGGGTGCGTCGCCCACCGGCTGACCTGTTCCGGGAGAGAGAGCGCCGGTCTGCGGTCACTGCGCTCCTCCCGCATGCGCCGTAGAATAGACGGCGATTGCCCGCACGTCATTCTGCCGGCGCTGGGCTGACGACCACATGGGGAGACCATGCCGACACCGGGGGAGCTGAGCGCGCTCCGCCTATCGCTTCAGGTGGCAGCCCTGGGCACGATGTTGGGGCTCCCCATCGCCCTTGCCGCGGCGTGGGTCCTGGCCAGGACGTCCTTCCGCGGGAAGCTGCTGCTGGACCTGCTGATCTCCTTTCCGCTGGTCCTGCCGCCCGTGGTCACCGGCTATGCCCTTCTGCTGCTGTTGGGGCGCCAGGGCCCCGTGGGGGGTCTCTTGAATCAGTTGGGCGTTCAGCTGGTGTTCACGTGGGTCGCGGCAGCCCTGGCTGCCGGTCTGGTGGGCCTGCCGCTGATGGTGCGCTCCATAGAGATTGCTCTGGCTCGCGTGGACTCCCGGTTGGAGCTGGCGGGGAGGAGTCTTGGGGCGGGGCCCTGGCGTGTCTTCGCCACGGTGACGGTCCCGCTGGCGTCGCGGGGGATTCTGGCCGCGGTCCTCCTGGCCTTCGCGCGTGGGCTGGGGGAGTTCGGTGCCACCATGGTCGTCGCCGGGAACATTCCCGGGACCAGCCAGACCCTGCCCCTGGCCATCTTCACCGAGCTCCAGACCGGGGACGACAGCGCCGCTCTGCGCCTGGTCGCATTCTCCGTGCTCCTCGCCATGGCGGCCCTGCTCCTCCACCATCGCATGGCACGAGGGGGCTCGGTCGGCTCATGAGCACCCCCGTAGCGACAATTCGGCTTCGCAAGGCCTACCCCGGCTTTCTGCTCGACGTGGACGTGGAGCTGGGGCCTGGCATCACGGCCATCTTCGGGCCATCGGGCAGCGGAAAGACGACGGTCCTGAACTGCATCGCGGGCCTGACGCCGCCCGACGCGGGCGAGGTTGTCTTGGGTGGGCGCACCCTCTTCTCGTCCGTCGGGAAGGTCAGGGTGGGCCCGGAGCACCGCCGTCTTGGCTACGTCTTTCAGGACGCGCTCCTCTTCCCCCACCTGAACGTCCGGGACAACATTCTCTTCGGGTACCGGCGGACGGCGCCGGCTCTCCGGCGCATCGATCCCTGGGGCCTCGCGGAGCTTCTGGACCTGTCCCCGCTGTTGGATCGAGACGTCGCCACGCTCTCAGGGGGGGAGGCCCAGCGGGTGGCTCTGGCGAGGGCCGTTGCCACGTCGCCGGAGGTCCTGCTGTTGGACGAGCCCCTGGCCGCGTTGGACGGCGCGCTCCGCGGGAGGATTCTCCGCTATCTCCGGACGCTGCACCGGGAGCTTGGCATTCCCATGGCCTATGTCTCGCACTCACTGTCGGACGTGCTGTTCCTGGCCGATCAGGTCATCGTCCTCTCCAAGGGGGCGGTGATTGCGCAGGGGGAGCCGTACCAGCTCCTCCGCGAACGAGAGGTCACGCCCCTGGTTGGGCTGCTCAGCCTGGAGAACCTGATCGAGGTGGAGGTGGTGGGCCACCAGCCTCACACCGGCCTGACCGAGGTGCGGGCAGGCGCGGACCAGTCCCTCTGGGTGCCCCTGCTGGACCGTGCCATCGGCGGGCGGTTGACCATCGCCATTCGTGCCGCGGACATCCTCATTGCCACGCAGATGCCGGAGCACCTCAGCGCCCGGAACGTGGTGCGGGGCGCCATCCGCACCCTCGACGACGTTGGCGACGCCGTGCTGGTGACGGCGGACGCCGGGGTACGGCTGTTGGCGGAGGTGACGCAGGGCGCCAGGGAGAGCCTGGGACTGAAGCCGGGCATGGAGGTGTTCCTCATCGTCAAGTCGAGCTCCATCTGGGCGCTGGACTGAGGTCAAAGCGGCCTGCCATGCGCGGAGCCCCTGGCCGCAGGGGAGAGCTCAGGGCAACGCGTGGGCGCGCAAGATAGAGTGGCGCCCCGCTTCGTCGAAGGCGTGGCTCAGCCGCCAGGCGCTTCCCACGCAATCCCGCCGCCCACCAGGGTCATGCGGACCCGCAGCTCCCTCAGCGCCTCGGGCTCTACGCGGCACGGGTCACGGTCCAGCAGGACGAGGTCGGCGGCCATGCCGGGGGCGATGGTCCCCACCCACCCGCCGATGCCCGCCGCCTGCGCTCCGCCGAGCGTGTGCGCTCTCAGGGCGGCTTCGGCGGCGATACCCTCGCCGGGCGACAGCGCTGAGTTGTCGCGAGAGCGCCGCGTAACCGCCGCGTAGATCTCCGTCAGTGGACCGGGGAGCTCCACGGGCGCGTCGGAGCCGAAGGCTAGGGGGACGCCGCTCCGGTGGAGGGCGCCGATTCGATAGAGCCAGGGCTGGCGCTCTGGCGGGGTCTGGTCCCGGTACCGCTCTCCGCTGAAGTACAGGAACCCCGGATTGGTTACGACCGTTGCTCCCGACTGCGCCACCTGCCGCAGCACGTCGGACGGCAGCTCGGAGGCGTGCTCTATGCGGTCCGGTCCGGCGCCCGTCGGGGCGCTGCCGGAGGACTGGATGGCCAGAGCGGCCGCGGAGACGGCCTCGGACTCCACGGCGTGGATGGCCACGGGAAAGCCCTGGCTGTGGGCGCTCGCCGCCAGTGCCGCCAGCTCCGCGGGGGACGGCGCCAGGGCGCCCGTGGTCTGCGTGAGCATGATCTTGGCGGGCCCAAGACGAAGGCCCTCGTCACCGGAGCCGTAGCCCATGCCGCGCTCGGCGAAGGAGTGCAGCGCGGCGGCCCCGGGCATCAGGACGACCCGGGGGGTCGGGAGGCCGCGTTCCTTGAGGCGCCGGAGCAGGCCCCATCGCTCCAGGTCGTTGCTGGGGGTTGCATCCTGGACCAGGGTTACGCCGTGCGTCAGGAGCAGGGCGTCGGCCATGCGGAGCCCATTGTCCATCTCATGCTCGGCAAGACGGGGGATGCGGCCCTGCAGGTAGGCGTCCATCTCCAGCAGCAGGCCTGTCGGCTCACCGTGGTCGCCGCGCTCGATCACGCCATCGGGCGGGTCCGGGGTCTCGCTGCCGATTCCCACTGCCTCCAGGGCCCGGCTGTTCAGGACGGTCCCGTGGCCCGAGCGGTGGACAAGGCGGACGGGGTGCAGCGGGGCGGCTTCGTCCAGGTCCCAGCGGTTGGGGTGGCGTCGTTCTTCCAGCGCCCAATCGTCGTAGGCCCAGCCTCGAATCCACGCGCCGCGTGGCGTCGTCGCCGCCCGTTGCGCCAGGGCGCTCTTGATCTGCGCAATGGACGCTGCGGCATGGGGGGAGCAGTCCACGGCCATCAGGCGCGACGCGAGGGCCAGGAGATGGAGGTGCGCGTCCTGGAAGCCGGGAAGGAGGCAGCCGCCCTGGCAGTCGACGAGTCGGGTGTGAGGGCCCCTGAGGTCCGGGAGGTCGCCGGCGCTGCCCACGAAGGCAATGCGCCCGCCTTCAAGCGCCACTAGCTCCGCCACGGGCTGTCGCGGGTCCAGGGTGCGAACGGTGGCGTTATAGAGGATGAGGCCGGGGTGCGTCATTGCACAGGCGGTGGCGGGAAGATGGCCGGGGGAACCCATCGCGGAGGGCCCCCCGGCATGCGGACGAGAACCGAGTGATGCCGGACGTCCGGCTATATGTCGCGGGAGACGATCTCCGCGTAGTGGGTCCAGACACCCTCTCCCACCACCGGCGCGCGCTCCTTCATGGGCTCGATGAAGTGGGGCAGCTCCGAGGGCTTGGCCCGGTTGGTCATCTCGTCGATGAGGTCATCGGGGATGCTTGGGTAGTCGGGCCCGGCGGCGCAGTAGGCGTACCAGTTCATCTTCGCCTGCTCCTCCAGCTGCATGGTCGACTGGACGGAGTCGGACAGGCTCCTTCCCGTGACGGTCACGCCGTGGCCGTAGAGGAGGAGGATCTTGCTGTCCCCCAGGGCCACCGCGACCTCCTGGCCCTCCTCGTCGGACTGGACGGTCTTGACGTGGGGGTAGATGGGCAGGGGGTAGCGGACCAGCTGGATGCCCTCCTGGCACACGGGGAGGAGGGTCTTCTTGAGGACGCTCATGATGACGGTGTACCGGGGGTGGACGTGGACGACGGACATGACGTCCGGCCTGGCCTTGTAGACGGAGGAGTGCATCTTGACTTCCATGCACTGGGTCGATCCGGGCGGTCCGTCGATCTTGTACCCCTCGAGGTCGCAGACGACCATGTCCTGGGGCCGCATGCGGGAGAGGGCGTCGTTGGCGTAGCCGCGCCCCTTGACGACGAACTTGTCCGGCTCCGAGGGGACGCGGAGGCTGGCGTGGCCCAGGGACGCCAGCACGCCGGTAGCCAGCCCGACCTCAGAGAGCACCCTGTTGGCTATGGCGACTTCCCGTTTGACATCATCCATTTCAGACATGGTTTGAAGCCCTCCTTTTCATCTGCGGCCCAAGCCGCGACGCACCCACGGGGGGCGCAAGGTGGATTCTACCGCAACTGCATGGGAAAGCATACTTTCGCCGGCGGAGCGTCCCGTGGCGCCCCGAGGGTTCCGGCAACCCGGGCGCTAGGCATCTGACCAGAGCGAGGAGACCGTGGCCACCACCCGGTCCACGTTGGGAACGTATAGGCCCTCCAGTGGCCGGCTGTAGGGCACGGGGGTGTGGGGGGCGGTCACGGTCTTGGGCGGGGCGTCGAGGAGATCGAAGGCCCGGTCCGCCGCCAGGGCGGCGATGTCCGTGGCAACACTGCAGCGCGGGGTGTCCTCGTCCACGATGACGATGCGGCCCGTCTTCCCCACCGAGCTCAGCACCGTCTCCTCGTCCAGGGGCGACAGGCTGAGCAGGTCGACGACCTCTGCGTCGACGCCCTGCTTCGCCAGGACCTCGGCGGCCTCCATGCACACGGACGTCATGAGCGAGATGCCGACGAGGGTTACGTCGCGTCCGTGGCGCAGGATCCGGGCCTTGCCCAGGGGGAGGGTGTACTCTTCTTCTGGGACCGGGCCGGTGTTGTTCAGGAGCCGCTTGTGGTCGCAGACGATGACCGGGTCATCGTCCAGGATGGCCGCGGCAAGGAGGCCCTTTGCCGTGTATGCGTCCGAGGGCGCGACGCACTTGAGGCCCGGTATGTGGGCGATAACGGAGTAGAAGGACTCCGAGTGCTGGGCTGCCGAGCCGGTCCCGGCGCCGATGCGGGTCAAGATGGTCACCGGGACGGAGACCTGGCCGCCGAGCATGTAGCGGAGCTTGGCCCCGTTGTTGAGGATCTGGTCCAGGCAGACGCCAAGGAAGTCGATGAACATGAGCTCGACGATGGGCCTCAGCCCCACCGTGGCCGCGCCGATGGCCGTGCCGATGAACGCGCCCTCCGACAGCGGTGTATCGCGGACGCGCTCGGGTCCGAACTCTTGGATGAGGCCCTTGGTGGAACGGAAGGGGCCGCCCCACGCGTCGATGATGCCGAGGTGGGCCCTTCCCGCGCCGCCGGCGATGTCCTCGCCCATGACGATGACGTTGGGGTCGCGGCGCATGGAGAGGCGGATGGCCTCGTTCTGGGCCTGGGCGTAGCGGATCTCACGCTGGTTGGTCATGCTGTCTCCCCGTGCCTGCCGTCCTGGACCGGAGCGGCGCCTCCCGCCTGTGGGCTCTCCTGCGCGACCCCGGCAAAGGGACTCTCGTTCCCGTGACACCCTTCCACCAACACCGCATCCTCCCCCCCCGCCGTCGCGACCCCGCACCCCTCACCTGCATGGCCGTCGCGCCAGCGACCCGAACCGCCGAAGGGAGCACGCGCTAGGCCTTCACCCGCAGGCCCGCCATGAGCGCTTCAAGAGGGTAGTCTGCGTAGACATCGGTGAAGAGCTCGTCCGGCGCGGGCAGCGGCGACTCCTCCGCGAACTTCACGGCCAGCTCGATGAGCTCATCGACGGCCGCGTCCACGGCGTCCAGGTCCTCGGCAGGCAGAAGACGCTCCTCCAGCGCCCGCGTTCGAAAGCCCTGGATGGGGTCCCTGCTGCGCCAGTAGCTCTCCTCCTCCTCGGTGCGGTACTGCTTGGGATTGTCCGCGGCATAGTGGCCGTAGTAGCGGTAGGTCTTGCACTCCAGCAGGGTGGGGCCAAGGCCATCCCGAGCGCGCTGGACGGCCTGGGCCGCGAGCTCGTAGACGTGGAACACGTCCATGCCGTCGGCGATGAGGCCGGGCATGGAGTAGCCGGCGGCCCGGTCCGCCACGTTCTCGACGGAGACGGAGTACTCCACGGGGGTCGACTCAGCGTAGAGGTTGTTCTCGCACACGAAGATGACGGGCAGCTTCCAGATTGAAGCCAGGTTCATGGACTCGTGGATGATGCCCTGGCTGGAGCCTCCGTCGCCAAAGAAGGCAACGGCGACCTCGGCGCCGCCCTTGACCTTTGTCTTCAGGGCCGCCCCGCAGGCCAGCGGAACGCTTGCGCCCACCACGCCGTTGGCGCCGAGCATGCCCGTGGAGACGTCGGCGATGTGCATGGAGCCGCCCTTGCCCTTGTTGGTGCCGTCCACGCGTCCGAAGAGCTCGGCCATCATCCGCTTGGGATCGACGCCCTTGGCGATGCAGTGGCCATGGCCCCGGTGCGTGCTGGCCAGGTAGTCGGCCGCGCTGAGGTGCGCGCAGATGCCCGTGGGGACCGCCTCCTGCCCCACGGACGAGTGGGCCCCTCCGAAGGTGCGGCGCGCCGTCACCTCCTCCAGGGCGCGCTCCTCAAAGGCGCGGATGGTCACCATGGTGCGGTAGAGACCCAGC
The DNA here is from genome assembly GCA_965247615.1 of Dehalococcoidia bacterium. GTDB lineage: Bacteria > Chloroflexota > Dehalococcoidia > Lucifugimonadales > UBA1127. The sequence continues at coordinate 1,174,398 of OZ252022.1, forward strand.
AGCGTTTCGCGGGGAATGTCCATGGCACGCTTCCTCCCCAGTGTCGTGGGAGGATATCACACTTCCGCCGCCGGGGCGCGAAGGCGGCGCTGCTCCGGGGCGCCGGTCCTACTGTCCCGCGGCGATGACATACAGGCTGCGGTCGAAGGAGAGGACGTAGAGCTCGCCCTGCCTGTCCTCGCCGAAGGCGGCGATGGGCAGGGTGGTGTCGACCAGCTCCCGGTGCTCCGTAACGCGGGACCCGTCGTGGCGCAGGGCCCAGATCTTGCCGCTGCAGAAGTCGCCGTAGACGTAGGCGCCCTGGAGGGAGGCCAGCCTCGCGCCGCGATACACGTAGCCGCCGGTGACGGAGCAGCCGCCCTGGGACTGCGCGTACTCGATGACCGGCAGCTCCAGGCCGCTCTGGTCGCAGCCCTCGCTGGAGGGGGGATAGCAGTGGGCGCCCTCCATGATGTTCCAGCCGTAGTTTTTTCCCGGCTCGATGAGGTCAATCTCCTCGTAGGCGTTCTGGCCCACGTCTCCCGCCCAGAGCTCTCCGGTCAGCCGGTCGAAGGTGAAGCGCCACGGGTTGCGCAGTCCGTAGGCCCATATCTCTTCGCGGACACCGGGGCCCTGTCCGGCGAAGGGGTTGTCCGGCGGTATGGCGTAGGGCTGTGCGGGCGCGGCCTCGCTGACGTCGATGCGCAGTATGGCGCCGAGCAGCGTTGTGCGGTCCTGGCCGTTTCCCCGGGGGTCACCCGCCGAGCCGCCGTCGCCCAGTCCAACGTAGAGGTAGCCGTCCGGCCCGAAGAGGATGGCGCCTCCGTTGTGGTTCCGGTAGGGCTGCGGCACCTCGAGTATGACGAGCTCGCTCGCCGGGTCCGCGCGGTCCGGGTCCGCGCGGCTGACCGTGAAGCGGGAGATGACCGAGCGCCGCGGGCTGTCGGCGGAGTAGTAGACGAAGAGGTGGCCGTTGCTCCGGTAGGCCGGGTCGAAGGCCAGGCCAAGCAGCCCCTCTTCGTTGCCCCGGTCGTTCACCTGCTCTCGAATGTCCAGGAAGACCTCCGCCGATTCCACGGCCTGGTCGTTGGGGAACACCATGACGAGGCCGGGTTGAAGCAACAGGAACAGGCGGTCCGTGTCGTCGTCCGGGAAGGCAAGGTGGACCATGCGGTCGAAAGAGAGGTTGGGAAAGGCGCGTTCCAGGCTCACGGGGCCAAGGGCGGAGGGGGCTGGCGAGGGCGGTTCCACGAGCGGGAGCGTGCTCGTTGTCCCCGCGCCCGGCTGTGCAGCTGCCGCGGGCTGCGGGGCGGGGGCGCCGGAGGCGGTTTGGGGCGAGCCCGGCCCCGGCGGGGCCGTTGTCTCGGGGACTGGCGTTGGCAGCGGGGGACCGCCGCAACCCGTCAGGAGAATCGCGGCCAGCACGAGAAGGGGTCGCATGGGCACATCATCACACAGGACGGGCGGTTTTCCAATGAAGGCGGCCGGCGTGTTACCATGGGCGGAAGCGATTCAGGAGCCCGCATGGTCGTCGAACGCCGCCTGCCAGACTGGTTCAGGGTCCGGGCCCCCGGTGGGCCCAACTACCTGGATCTGCGCGCCCGGTTCCGCAGCGCCGCGCTGCACACCGTCTGCGAGGAGGCCCACTGCCCCAACATCGGGGACTGCTGGGAGCGCAGGACGGCGACGTTCATGATCCTTGGCGACACGTGCACGTGGCGGTGCCACTACTGCGCGGTCAAGACGGGCCGCCCCGACGCCGTGGACATGGAGGAGCCCCGCCGCCTTGCCGCCACGGTGCAGCAGATGGGGCTGCGCTACTGCGTGATCACATCGGTCACGCGGGAGGACCTGCCAGACGGCGGCGCGTCGGTCTTCGCCGAGTGCATCCGGCAGATTCGCAGGCTCCTTCCCGATTGCAAGGTGGAGGTGCTCATCCCCGACTTCAAGGGGGACGACGACGCCCTGGCGACGGTGCTGGACGCCGCTCCGGACGTGCTCAACCACAACATCGAGACGGTGCGCCGGGTGTTCCGCACCGTGCGGCCCAAGGGTGTCTATGACCGCTCCCTGCGGCTCCTGCGCCGGGCCGGCGAGCTGGCGGGGCGCATCCCCACCAAGTCGGGCATGATGGTGGGCCTCGGCGAGACCAACGAGGAGATCACGGAGACCATGGGAGATCTACTGGAGAACGGGTGCCGGCTCCTCACCGTGGGCCAGTACCTGCGCCCGTCCCCGGTCCACTTTCCCCTCCAGCGGTACTATCGGCCCGAGGAGTTCGACGCGATTCGCGACCTGGGGCTCCGCATGGGCTTCCGCCACGTCGCGTCCGGCCCCCTGGTGCGCAGCTCCTACCACGCCGACGAGCAGGCCGCCGCGGCGCAGACCGCAGTGGAGTAGCCGCAGGACAGGACGGGACTAGGTTGTCATTCCGCTGACGAACCGGTAAGCTGCAATCACTCCTCGGCAACAAGAAAGGAGCACGAACGATGCAGACAGCAGTATCAAGGACCGTAGAGAAGGAGCCGCGCACCGGCTTGCGCACCATCGACGCCGACGCGCACGTTGTGGAGACCGAGCGCACATGGGACTACATGGATCCGTCGGACAGCAGGTTCCGGCCGGTCCTGATGGCCCCCGCGAAGGGTGACTCCAAGCGGCAGTTCTGGGTCATCGAGGGGAAGGTCAAGGGGCTGGGACGGTCCGTGGCCACGGCGCAGGACATGGAGAAGGCCTCCGAGGCTGCGGGGCGGAACATCGCCACGCCCCAGGAAGCCAGGGAGATGGAGAACATAGACGTGCGCCTGCGCCACATGGACGAGGTGGAGGTGGACATCCAGGTGCTCTTCCCCACCATCTTCATCAACCAGGTGGCAGAGCGCGCAGATATCGACGTGGCCATCTGCCGGGGCTTCAACCGCTGGATGGCGGACATAACGAAGGACGCCGGGGGCCGCCTGCCGTGGATCTGCGTCCCGCCGGTGCTGGCCATGGAGGAGGCGGTGAAGGAGGTGCAGTGGTCCGTGGAGCGCGGCGCCCGCGGGATCAACATGCGGCCCCTCGAGACGGGCAGGACTCTGACCGACCCCTACTTCTACCCCCTTTACGAGGAGGCGCAACGCCTCAACGTTCCCATGACCATCCACATCGGCAACTCCAACCCCGGCATGAACGACCTGCTCTCGCGGACCCCGGGCGGCTCGGCCTTCGTGGGCCTGCGGCTGCCCACGGTGGGGTGCTTCCACGCGCTGATCATGAGCGAAGTCCCGTCCATGTTCCCCACGCTGCGGTGGGCGTTCGTCGAGGCAAGCTCGCAGTGGATCCCCTACGTCATCCACGACCTGCGGCGCCGCTTCAAGGGCACCACGGGCAGGAAGGCCGAGCCCCTGAGCGAAACCGTGATGGCTGACAACCGCTTCTACGTGACGTGCCAGACGGATGACGACCTGTCCTACATCCTGCCCTATGCCGGAGAGGGCCAGTTGGTCATCGGCACGGACTACGGGCACAGCGACCAGTCGACGGAGATCGAGTCTCTGCGCAACCTCAGGCGGAGCTCGGAGCTCCGACCCGACGTCATCGACAAGATACTGTCGTACAACCCCGCGACCCTGTACGCGATGTAGGGCCCGCAGCGTCGTTGCCCGGGGCGGCCGGGCAACGACCGGAGCGGGGAGGCCGGCGCTGGGCGCGGCGGCGCTCTACTCCGCGGTGCGCAGGAACGCCAGCGCGTCGCGGGGCGTGCGCCAGGTGTGGTCCGGCGCGGCGGCCATGAGGGCGCCCATGTCCAGGCTACCCCACAGTGCGCCCACCGACACCACGCCGGCGCGGCGGGCGCACTCGATGTCCCACGGGGCATCGCCGGCGTAGACGGCCTCGGCCGGTTTCACGCCCAGCATGTCCAGGGTCCGCAGCAGGCCATCGGGCGCAGGCTTGGTCAGGCATGTTCCGTCGCGGAAGACGGCGGCGTGGAGCACGCTGTCCAAGCCCGCAAGGGACACTTCCTCTCGGCCCGCCGACTCTATCTTGTCCGACAGCACAGCCACCTTGTAGCCCGCGGCCCGGAGCGCCGCCAGCACGTCGGAGACGCCCGGAAAGAGGCCGGCCAGGTCCAGCCGCCGGGCGAGGTAGTACTCCCGATAGCCGCGCATGGGTTCGTCTTGACTGCCGTAGATGCGAAGCAGATGGTGCTCCAGCGTGCCGCTGAAGGTGTCCAGGACACGTTGCGTGGACGGAGGGGCGTGGCCCACGAAGCTGGCGGCGTGTTTGATGGCGTTCAGATGCAGGGTCCAGGAGTCCCACAGCGTCTGGTCCCAGTCGAATATGACCGCACGCACGTCAGATGGAGGGGTTGCGGCCACACGCTGAGCTTCCATCAGCTCATCGCAAGCGCCGCGCGCCGCGTCCGCACCGGCGATGCCGCCGGCTTGGCGGGCTCGGGCCGGCCGCACCGCTCCTGGGTGGACGGGCGGGCAGGGGCGATGCGGCGGGCGCGTCTCAGAGCTGACCCTTCTCGACCTTGCGCTTGTTCATCACGTAGTCATGGAGCACGTACTCGCCGAGGCGGTCGGGCGTCGCGAAGAAGGCGCGGCCGCGGCTCACCTTGGTGAGCATCCGCACGAAGTCGGCGGAGTAGGGGTCCCTGCTCAGCATGAACGTGTTGATGGTGATGCCTTCGCGGGCGCAGCGCATGGCTTCCCGCAGGGTCTCCTGGAGCCCGTCGAGGCCTGGGCGGTCGAAGTCGCGATCTGACCACCAGTAGTTGTATGTGGTGGGCTGGCCGTCCGTGATGATGACGATCTGCTTGGTCTCCGCGCGGTGCTTGCTCAGGACCCGGCGCGCCTGGAACATGGCCTCTTGGAAGTTGGTGCCGCCGCCGTTCTCGATCCAGGAGTTGTCGAAGATCATCTCCGGCTTCAGGCCCAGGACGAAGTAGGAGAAGGCCAGGACGTACAGGCTGTCCCTGGGGTACTGCATGCGAATGAGGCTGTCCAGGGCGGAGGTAACCTTGCGGCCGGCCTGGAAGCACCCGTTCATCATCATGGAGCGGCTCATGTCAAGCATGATGACCGTGGCTGCCCGGGTGAGGGCCTCGGTGCGGGAGACCTCAAAGTCGTCGTGGTTGATCTTCACCGGGGTGCCCCGGCCCTGGCGGGTGACGGCGTTGAAGACCGTCTTCTGGGTGTCCATGTGGAAGGGGTCACCGAACTCGTAGGGTTTGGTGCTGTCCTCCATCTCGATGCCGATGCCCGTCCTGCGGGCGTCGTGGGAGCCGAAGACGCTCATCTGGAGCTTGCCGAAGATCTCCTCCAGAGCTCGTTGCCCCATCTTGCGCACGGCCTGGGGCGTTAGCTCCCAGGAGTCGCCCTTGCGCTGGATGAAGCCCGCCTCCTCCAGGCGCTTGGTGAACTCCTGGAGCTGCTCCAGGATCTGGGCGGACTCGTCTCCAAGGAGACGGCGGACCTCGTCGTTGTCCAGGCTGGCGGCGTCGTTGTGGCGGATGCTGTCCATGACCTGGCGCTCCAGGTCGTCCATGGAGTTCATGTCACCCATGAGCCGCATGGCTTCCTGGAGAGAGATGGGCTCATCGCCGCCAAAGTCGAAGTCGTTGCCGAACCAGGGCTGGGGCGAGAGCCGCTGCAGGTTGGCCGCCAGCTGGGCCATGTCCCACTGCATCCCTTCGTCCTGCATGAGCGCCCCGACCATCTCCTCCAGCTGCCGGCGCTGCTCCGGTGACATGGAGTTGAGCAGGGACTCCATCTGCGCCATCTGCCGGTTCATGTGCTCAATGAGGTCGTCCAGGTTTTCGATGCCCTCGGGGAATAGCTTGCCCCACTTGTCCATGAACTGCTGGAAGTCCGGCTCCTGGCCACTCATCCGCTGTTGCATGAGCCGGTTGAGGTCCTGGACCATCTCCCGGACCTGCTGCATGGCCTCGGGGGTCATGTTCTCGACGCCCTGCTGCAGCCCCTGGAAGTAGCTCTGCATCATCTGCTGCTGCAGCATCTGGAGCAGCTCTTCGAATTCCTGGCGGGCCTGGGGGTCCATGAAATCGTACTGCTGAAGCCCCTTGACGCGTCCGCCGGCGCCGGGAGGCAGCTTGTCCAGCTGCTCCATGTGCTGCTGGGCCAGGCGTTGCCGGAGCTGGAGGAGGTCTGGGTCCACTTCTCCGGCCCCGTCTGCATTCCGGCCCTGCCCGCCCTCCTGGGACGAGTCTTCTTCGCCCTCCGGGCCTACTCCCGGACCCTCGTTCCCAGGGGCGTCCTCCTGGCCTTGCGGCGCGTCCTTGAGGGCGTCCTCGACGGTCTGGCGCTCCCTGTCGATGATCTGGTCCAGCTTCTCCTGGATGTCGTCCATCATGGAGTCCAGGTTGTACTGTTCCAGGTTCTGGTCGCGCCGCTGTTGGAGGCGTTCCAGCAGGTCGCGAAGGCCCTGCATGCGCTGCCCGCCAGGGAAGTCGGTGCCGAACTGCATCATGCGCCGGAGCACGCGGCGCAGGTCGCCCGTCTCCAGCATCTCGTCGGCCACGCGGTCGACCAGCTCCTCGGCAGAGAGGTCCGGTACCTCCTGCGTCCCGTCCCAGCGGCCGTACCGATAAAAGGGCATGCTGACCTCTCTTGCCCCGGGCGGCAGTGCAAGCCCGGGCCGCTGCCTCCGCCCCGTCTAGCTCAGGTCCACCGTATTGGCGGCGAAGACATCCTCAATGGAGACCTTGTTGGGGATGATCTTCTGGGCGACGTTGAAGTCGATGACGGCTTCGATGGCCCTGCGGTTGGCCTCTATGCCATAGGGCACGGGGTCGCCGACGACGCCCTGCAACTGGACGACCGCCTGGTCTGCGTCGCTCAGGTCTGTGCCCGCGGCCAGCCTGTCCAGATAGACCTGCTTGGAGCTCTTGAAGGCGTTGAAAAGGGCCGCGGCGACCTCCGGGTTCGACTCAAGCACCGAGTCCTTGATGACAATGGTGTGGTTGATGGGGAAGACCCCGGTCCTCCTGAAGGACTCGTGGGCCGTATTGCGGGCATCGGGGATGAGGGGTTTGACGTCGGGCGAGTCCACGGCGCCGACGCCGATGGCGGCGTCGATCTCACCGTCGATCAGCATCTGGGCCAGGTCCACCTGGCCGGGTGGAGTTGTGACGTTGGAGGGCGCCTGCCACTCCTGGACGTGCTCGTCACCGGAGAGGACCCAGGTCACGGAGCTGGGGTCCACACCGTACTCGCTCTGGAGGATGCCGCGGACCCAGAGGCCGGTGGTCACGGTGTAGCCCCGGTTGAGGCCCACCTTGCGGCCGGCCAGGTCCTGGGGGCCGGAGATGCCGGACTTGGTGTTGTACAGGATGGCGCCATGATGGAAGGCGCGCACGGGAAAAACCGGGATGGCGGTGAAGGGCTTGCCGAAAGCCTTGGCGCAGAGATAGGTGGAGATGGCCATCTCTGAGACGTCGAACTCAAGGCCGCGGACCATGCGGCGGAAGGCCGCGATGATGGGCGTGACCTCCTCGAACTCCAGGTCGACACCCTCGGGTTTGACCGTGCCGTCCTTGAGGGCCGCGGTGTGACCGTAGGTGCCGATTGCCGTAACGAGTGAGCTGGGCGCCATAGTTACCCCCTCTATTCCATAGGTATGTCGGGCCTCAGTGTACGCGAAGGGCCACGATTCCCACAAGGGCGCGTCGCGGGGGCGTGCTGAGCGCGCTGACATGACGCAGACGGAGGCTGGGCATCGTGCGGCGCAAGAGTTGACATAAGCCATACAGTGGCAGGCTGGAGAGTCGGCGGCGAAGTTGACACGCCCAGGCGCCTCCCATACCATCCACCAGACCGGGGTGCGGGCGGCGGTGGTCGGAATCTCGGCGGAAAGGAACCGGCCCATGCTCACAGCGAAGGAGAACGAGCGGTTCACTCGCGTTGGGCCTGGCACGCCCATGGGCGGACTGCTGCGCCGCTACTGGCACCCCGTCGCAGCGGCCGCCGAGCTGGCGCAGGAGCCAACCAGGGCCGTGAGGCTGTTGGGCGAGGACCTGGTGCTGTACCGGGACCGCAGCGGGACCCTGGGGCTGATTCAGGAGGCGTGCGCGCACCGGCGGGTCAACATGCTCTACGGCATCCCGGAGGAGCACGGGCTCCGCTGCCCCTACCACGGCTGGCTGTACGACGAGATGGGGCGGTGCCTGGAGATGCCCGCCGAGGCGCCGGACAGCACGTTCAAGGACCGGGTGGAGATCGCAGCGTACCCGGTGCAGGAGATGGGCGGGTTGGTGTTTGCGTACCTGGGGCCTTCGCCGGCGCCCCTGCTGCCCCGGTGGGACCTGCTGGTCATGGAGAACGTCCACCGGCACATCGGCTTTTCCGTGGTCCCGTGCAACTGGCTGCAGACGATGGAGAACTCGCTTGACCCCGTCCATCTCGAGCATCTCCACGGGACCTATTTCCAGTACCAGTTGGAGCGCGAGACGGGCGGCAATCTCAGCGACGACCAGCGGATGTTCATCGGCTCGTTCAAGCGGCACCATGTGAAGATCGGCTTTGAGGTCTTCGAGCACGGCATCATCAAGCGGCGCGTGCTGGAGGGCGAGACCGAGGAGAGCGAAGGGTGGCGCGTTGGGCACCCCATCCTCTTCCCCAACATCCTGCGCCTCGGCGGCGGCCTGCTGGAGTTCCAGTTTCGCGTTCCCATGGACGACACGCACACGAAGAACTTCTGGTACGCGTGCTTCGACCCCGGCCCCGGCGCCGTGCTGCCCAGGCAGGACTCGGTGCCGTTCCACGAGGTGCCCCACACCAGCGCCGACGGACGGTTGGTCACCAACTACGTCGACGGCCAGGACATGATGGTGTGGGCCGCCGCGGGGGAGGTGAGCGACCGCACGCAGGAGCGCCTGGGGGTGTCCGATCAGGGGGTCATCCTCTACCGCCGCCTGCTGAAGGAGCAGATGGAGGTCGCCCTCGACGGCGGCGACCCCATGAACGTGTTGCGGGACCCGGCCCAGAACGAGTCCATCGCCATCGCGCAGGAAGAGAGCTTCTATACGCGGACGCGGCACAAGAGCAATCCGGTGAGCCATAGCCAGGCGGCTTGGTACGGGCCTTTGGTGGACGAGATTGTGGAGGCGATGGCCGGGGCCGACCGGGCCTCCGAGGGCCCGGCCCGCTAGGAACAGTCTGAACAAGTCCGTGGGCGTGCGCCAGGCCGGGGCCGGCACCGGATCGACGCCCCCATTCGCCATTCCCGCCTGCGGAAACCTTCGCATAACCGTCATTCCCGCACCCACCCGCCGTGGCGGCCCCGCAACCCTCCCCCCCACAAAGCCGTCGCGCCAGCGACCCCGCGAAAGCGGGAATCCAGGGTGGGGCCTCAGGCTGGCGGGGCCTGCTTCACTTACACGACCTCGCCCTCCACGGGGAGTTACGCAAAGGTCTCCGAAAGCGTGAATCCATCGCCCGCGCCCCGAGACGTTCATGGCAAGCCGGTCGCCGAGCACTTCAGCCGGGTTGTTCAGACCATCCCTAGCTGTTTCTGCCGCGTGGCCGACGTGGGAATCGGGTTCATCTATAGGCGCGTCGCGTGGGCAAGGCGCCGGCGCGGGATGACGGGCTTGTTGCTATAATCTACGCACATTTCCAAGGATGACGCGGAGGTTCCACATGCAGGCGCCGCAGTTCACCGACACGGAGCTGGACTTCGTCGTGGGGGAGGCAGCCCCCGACGCCGGGAACAAGGAGCAGCTGAAGCGCCTGGTGCTGGAGGACGCGGAGTTCCGGTCGGCGCTGGTGGGGGACGAGAAGCTCTTCAGGCGGGTCATGGACGACCCCGAGGCCTTGGTGCATCTCTCACCGGCCCTCTACTTCGAGATCCTGCTGCGCCGGACGTACCGGGACCTGGAGGGCGCCAGCCACACGGTCGAGCGGTCGGGCAGCGACACCGTGGTGGTCTTCGATACGAAGGAGGTGGTGGGCCTGCTGGGCGAGCCCGGCGTTCTGGAGTACCTGGCAGACGCGCTGGCCTCCTTCACGAGGATACAGAGCTACGTCGTGCCGGTGCGGGTGCGGAGGGGGATCCGCCGGAGGATCAGATTCAACGACATGGACATCGACAGCCTGATGCGCCTCTTCGACACCAGTGACGAGGAGCAGCGATTCGGCCTCTACAAGCGCATCGCGGACGTCTGCCTTTTCATTTCGAGCATGTTCGTTGACTACGCTCGCGGAGACCACCGCTACGCCGTAACGGGCCAGCTTCGGCCGCTGGCGCCGGGCCGCGTAAGGCGGAGCCTGGAGGACTACGAGCGGGAAGGGGCGCGGTTCTACGGGCTCGCGGGGGAGCACCCGGCGGCCAAGACCCTGGACCTCAACGAGGTCTTCCGGCTGCTGCACCAGCAGTTCCACACGGCAACCAAGCCCCTGAGCTTCATCGCACGGCACTACCTGCACGCCGGGAAGAACGAGTTCTTCGGCGCGCCGAGCTCATAGGCCGGTGCCGGACGCCGCGCGGCAGGTGATCCTGACGGCGCAGGGCGGAACAGAAAAGCCAAGCCAGCTCTACGTGGAGGACCGCGAGGCGTGGCGGAGCTGGCTGGCCGTCAACCACAGCCGGCCGGGCGGAGTCTGGCTGGTCCTGTACCACAAGAAGAGCGGCGTGCCCACCGTCACCTACGACGAGGCGGTGGAGGAGGCGCTGTGCTTTGGCTGGGTAGACAGCAGGGCGAACAAGAGAGACGGCGAGAGCTACGTCCGGTACTTCACCAGCCGCAATCCAAAGAGCAACTGGAGCAGGGCGAACCGCCAGCGGGTGGAGCGCATGATGGAACAGGGCCGGATGACAGAAGCCGGTCTTGGGCTGGTCAAGCTGGCGAAAGAGAGCGGCGCGTGGACGGCCCTCCGGGAGGTCCAGGAGTCCGTCATCCCGCCGGACCTCAGCGAAGCCCTGGCGGCGGGGGACAAGGCGGAGGAGGATCGAGGAGACGGTGCGCCTCGCCGAGCAGAACATCAAGGCGGACCACCCTCGGCAGTAGGGGCGGCGCGTGCGCTCAGCCCTACCCCCGCTGTGCCTTCAGGGCGGCGAGCACTTTCTCGGCGGTGATGGGCAGGTCGTTGATCCGCACGCCCACGGCGTCGGCGACGGCGTTGGCCACGGCGGCAGCCGTGGGGCAGTTGGTGGTCTCGCCGATGGACTTGCCCTGGTAGGGGATGGGGCCGGAGGCCGACTCCAAGACGACTTCCACCAGCTCGGGGATGTCTAGGGCGGTGGGTATCTTGTAGTCCCCGAAGTGGAGCGCGGCCACGCGCCCCTCCTCCACGGGCATCTCCTCGCTCAGGGCGTAGCCAAGACCCTGGACGATGCCGCCGCAGACCTGGCCGCGGTGGCCGATGGGGTTCAGGACCGTGCCCGAGTCCACGGCGTTGACGAAGCGGTGTACGCGCACCTGGCCCGTCTCCGGGTCCACCTCCACTTCCGCGACCTGGACGCAGAATGAGGTAACGTCGACGGCGTTCTCGGACCGGAACTCCGCCTGCACGCGCAGCGGTCCGCCCGCCTGGACGGCCAGCGCCGCCGCCTCGGCGAAGCTCACGCTCGGCTCGGGCGCGCCCTCCGCGGCGAAGCCGCCGTCGCGCAGGACGATCTCCTGTTCGGGGCGTTCCAGCAGCGCGGACGCAACGGCGGCGAGGCGCTGGCGCACCTGCCCGGCAGCCCGGTACGCCGCCACGCCCGCCACGTGGGTGACGCGGCTCGCGCCGATCCCGATGTCGAAGGGCGTCACGTCCGTGTCCGCGGTCACGACGTGGACCGCTTCCAGGGGCAGCGTGAGCTCTTCCGCCACCAGCTGGCGGAGGACGGTGTGGATGCCGGTGCCCGTATCGAAGGTGGGGCTGTAGAGCGTCACGGCGCCGGTCTCGTCGACGGCGATGATGGCGCTGCTGTCGCCCTCGCCGGTGCTGTGGTTGTGGACGGCCATCCCCCGGCCGTAGCGTGGGCCTGGTTTGGGTCCCGTCCAGTTGGCGGCCTCGGCGGCGGCCCGTATGGTCTCCTCGCCCTTCACCTCGCGCCACCTGCGGCCCCTGGGGGATGTGTCGCCCTCTCTGAGCACGTTCTTGAGGCGCAGCTCCAGCGGGTCCAGCCCCATCTCCTGGGCAATCATGTCCATGTGGCACTCGGCGGCGAAGACGGCCTGGGGCCCGCCGGGCGCGCGAAAGTAGCCGCAGGGTACCGTGTTGGTGTAGACGCAGTCCGCCTCCACCAGCATGTGGTCGACGCGGTAGGAGCCGCCAAGGTGGGACACGCCCGGCATGTTCACCGCCGGCACGGGCTTGAAGGCCCCGTAGGCGCCGCTGTTGAAGACGGCGTGGGCCTGACGGGCAACCAGCGTCCCGTCCTTCTTCATGCCCGACCTTATCGTGATGACGCCGGGGTGACGGGGATTGCCCGCCAGGAACTCTTCCGTGGAGCTCATGAGCATCCTGACGGGCCGGCCCGTTGCCCTGGCCAGATAGTAGACCACGGGAACGTCCTTGAAGCTGCCCTTGCCGCCGAAGTCGCCGCCGATCTCGGTGACGTTGATCCGTACCTGCTCCGGTTGCATGCCCCAGGCCTCGGCGAGCTGCCGCCGGAGCGGATGCGGCGTCTTGTTGTTCACCCACACCTGGACTCGTCCCTGGTCGTCGATGTCCACCAGGCAGGCATGGGGCTCCATGTACGCCTGGTGGACCATCTGAAGCGAGAAATGGTGCTCGAAGACGTGGTCCGCCTGCGCGAAACCCTCGGCGAGGTCTCCCTTGGCATACGTGAGGCGGGAGAACAGGTTGGTGTGCCCGTCGACAGGTTGCGGCAGACCCGCGTAGGAGGCCAAATCCTGGTGCAGGATGGGCGCGCCCGGCTTGAGGGCTTCGAGGGGATCGAAGACCGCGGGCAGCTCCTCATACTCTACGTCGATAAGATGGACGGCCTCCTCCGCGGTGTCCGGGTCCTCCGCGGCAACGACGGCGACCTTCTCGCCGATGAACCGGACGCGGTCCCCCGCCAGTATGGGCATGTCCCGCAGGCGCACTCCCATGAGGGCGGGGGAGACGTCGGCGGCGATGAGGACGGCGCGGACGCCCGGCAGCCGCGCGGCGCGGGATGTGTCGACGCGCACGATGCGGGCGTGGGGCAGAGGGCTTCGCGCAGCCTTGGCCCAGAGGGCGCCGGGGACGCGCAGGTCAGCCGGGTACAGGGCCTCTCCCGCTACCTTGGCCGGCCCTTCGATGCGGGTGACTGGCTTGCCGATGTGGGAATAGGTCGTCATCAATACCCCCATTGAGGTGCGTCTCAGGGGCTAGTATAGCGCCGACCCCCCGCCGTCATTCCCGCGAACGCGGGAATCCAGGGGCAGGGCGGCGCAGTGCAGGACCCCCCACCTTCACGACCTCCCCCTCCATGGCGTCCATCGCACAACCGTCCTCCCACCCCACCCCCGCCGCGACCCCGCTACCCTCCCCCCACATGGCCGTCGCGCCAGCGACCGACCTACTCGTCCGGGGTCATGTTGACGCGAAAGACCTGGGGTCCCGTGGGTTCGCTACTCCCGTCCTGGGGCTCTATGGTCACAATGATGCTCTGAAACATACTGAGGGGCTCGGGAGGCCGCAGCGTGAGCTGGCCCCAACCGTCCTCGTCCACCGTGAAGGAGCCCCCCGGCGCGAGCCGGCCGTCCTGCTGAAGCCAGATGCGGTACTTCTGTTCCTTGGGCAGCATCTCCAGTCCAACGGTGGCCACCACGCCCCACCGTGAGTTGCCGGAGGTCAGGAGCATCCCGCGGACATCGGGAAACCGCGTGTTTCGTTCGGCCCAGTAGATGTTCTTGTCCGGCCGCGCCAGCATGGAGACCAGGGCGTACTGCTCCCTGGCGGGTTGGGTCGTGAGCTCCACGGGCTCGGCCTGGTTCTCGACAAGCAGCCGGAGGTCCTGAGTCTGCGCCCCCAGCTCCCGCAGCTCCTGGCGGTTGTTGAAGGAAGCGACGCTCACGGCTACGAGGGTTACGATCATGGCGGTGGCCAGGGCCGGCCGCCAGAAGCGTGCGGCGCTGAAATGGGCGAGCCAAGCGCCCCCCTGGGCGTCGCGGCGGACGCGGTCGAACAGGGCGTTCTTCAAGGCGGGAGGAGGGTCCACCTGGGGCACGCCGGCAGCCAGATGGCCTATGGCGTTCACGCTGCTCTCCAGCTCCACGGCGCACTCGGAGCACCGCCGAAGATGGGCTTCCAGGCCGGAACGTTCACCCTGTCCAAGCGCGCCGAGGACATAGGAGGGTATCTGTTCCCTGGCCGTATCGCAGGTCATGACTCGGCGCCCAGCCACGGCCCCATCGACTTGCGGAGCTTCTCCAACCCCAGGCGGATCCGCGTCTTCACCGTTCCGAGAGGCTGCTTGAGATGCTCCGAGATCTCCACCTGGGTCAGTCCCTGAAAGTATGCCAGGACGATGACGCGCTGCTGCTCCAGCGGCAGCTTCTGCAGCGCTTCCCGGATCTGCTCTCTGTCTTCCAGCAGCATGGTTATCTCAACGGGTCCCGCATCGGTGCTCCTGGTTTGGAAGGCTTCTCCCTCCAGGTCCAGGGGGGTCTCCCGCGCGTCGCGGCGCCGCTGACGGCGCAGCGCATCGATGGCGCGGTGATGGGCGATGCTCAGCAGCCAGGTGGCGGGGCGCCCACGCTCCGCGTTGAAGGACGTGGCGCGCTTCCACACGCTGAAAAAGACCTCTTGCGCCACGTCCTCCGCCGCATACGGGTCCCGCAGGATGGAGAGCACCAGCGAGTACACCTGGCGGACGTAGCGATCGTAGAGGGCCTCCAGCGCGGCCTGGTTCTGCATCCCTATCAGGGCCAGCAGGAGATGGTCGTCCATCTGATGGTGGTTCAACATACCATCGTCCCCCAAAGGAGGCAGCCTCTGGGCCCTGCCTCAGAATGTACGCAGCAACCGGCTCCCCGGATGGGCATGAGTGCGCTGCGCCGGGTGGTTCCATGCATTCTATTTCATCGCCGGGGCGACTTCCATCGCAAGACCCAAGCCCATCGCACGGCGGATGAAGGCGCTCACTTGAGCCCGCCTCACAAAGCTGTCATGCGGGTCTCCAATCTCCTGTATTCCGCCTTTCGACGGAACAGCGAGATGATGCGCCGCATTCCAACCTCGTCATTCCCGCGAAAGCGGGAATCCATCCCCCCTGCACAGTCCATATCAAGCGGGGTGGACCTATGATACAGGCTCACTTGACTGCTCACAGCATGTTCAGCCTTGCGACAGCCCCCTTGGGAAGCCCCCGGAGATTGACGCATTGGGCGCCGGCTATATATAATGACTCACCCTTAGCTTACATGGTTCCCCGCTGCGATGGTTGCCGCGGGGCCCAAGACGCCCTAGCGTGTAGGAGGTAGCTGGATGTCCAATCAGCTTGGCAGGCGCTACGAATGCCCCGATTGCGGCACGATGGTGCTTTGCACCAAGGCCGGAGAGGGCGGCGTGGAATGCTGCTCCAAGGATATGGTGGTCCAGCAGCCGAAGAAGCTCCCCTCCTCGGACTAGTGGCCCGCACACCCCCAACCCCACGGCGCGACCGTCGCCGCCCTGTTGCTACTCCGCAACCCTCCCCTGCATGGGCGTCGCGCCAGCGACCCGCCCCCACTCACGTCATTCCCGCGAAAGCGGGAATCCAGGGTGGTGGCGCAGGGTGGGGCATCTCCCTCACGCCCTGTGCCACACCAGCCCCGTGGCGACCCCTCAACCCTCCCCCCACAAAGCCGTCGCGCCAGCGACCCCGCGTTGCGCGAACCACCCCCATATGCTCTAATACACCCCACCATGCCCAACACCCTCTACTACGGCGACAACCTCCCCGTCCTCCGCGACCACGTCCCCAACGAGTCCGTGGACCTCGTCTACCTGGACCCTCCCTTCAACTCCAACGCCAGCTACAACGTCCTCTTCCGGGAGAAGTCCGGCGAGGAGTCCCCCGCCCAGATCAAGGCCTTCACCGACACCTGGGAGTGGACCCAGGAGTCCCAGCGCACCTACGAGCAGGAGATCATCGGGAATCCGGCGACGCCCGGCCAAGTCAAGGACATGGTCTCCGCCTTCCGCGAGTTCATCGGCAGCAACGCCATGATGGCCTACCTCGTGATGATGGCCCCGCGCCTGGTGGAGCTCCGCCGCGTGCTGAAGCCCACCGGCTCCATCTACCTCCACTGCGACCCGACGGCCAGCCACTACCTCAAGCTCCTCATGGACGCCGTCTTTGGAAAAGAGAATTTCCGAACCGAGGTTATATGGAAGCGCACCAGCGCCCACAGTGATACTCGTCAGGGCAGAGAACAGCATGGTCGAATCCACGATGTTCTGTTGTTTTATACAAAGGGCAACTCTTGGAAGTGGAATCCGATATATACAGCGTACGACCAGGAATATGTGAAAAAGTTCTACAAGTACATTGAACCTGAGACAGGACGTCGGTACAGGTTGGGCGATATTACAGGACCTGGCGGTGCTGCAAAAGGCAATCCATCTTACGAAGTGATGGGCGTAACCCGCTACTGGCGGTATAGCCAACAGCGAATGCAAAAATTGATTGACGAAGGCAGAATAGTGCAGGCTAGGCCGGGGGCTGTCCCGAGTTACAAGAGATATTTGGACGAGATGCCTGGGACTTCTTTGCAGGACCTTTGGAATGATATCGGACCAATCCCGTCTCTGGCGAGCGAGCGGTTGGGCTACCCGACGCAGAAGCCCCAAGCCCTCCTCGAACGCATCATCGGCGCATCCTCCAACGAGGGCGACGTCGTCCTCGACCCCTTCTGCGGCTGCGGGACGGCGGTAGCGGCGGCGCAGAAGCTCAACCGGCAGTGGCTGGGCATCGACATCACCCACCTCGCCGTCGCCCTCATGAAGAACCGCCTCAAGACCGCCTTCAACCTCGACCCAGGCCCCGGCTACCACGTCGTCGGCGAGCCCCAGGACGTCGGGAGCGCCCGCGCCCTGGCCGAGCAGGACCGCTTCCAGTTCCAGTTCTGGGCCGTCTCCCTCCTCAAGGCCCTCCCCCGCGAGCAGGGCAAGAAGGGCGCCGACCGGGGCATCGACGGCGTCGTCTACTTCATCGACGGCCCAAAGCGCACGATGCACAAGGCCGTCGTCCAGGTCAAGAGCGGCAAGGTCTCCTCCCGCGACATTCGCGACCTCAAGGGCACCGTCGAGCGCGAGCAGGCGGCCCTGGGCCTCTTCATCACCCTGGAGGAGTCCACCCGCGACATGCGCACCGAGGCCGTCACCGCCGGCTTCTACCACTCCGACATCTGGCAGCGCGACTACCCCAAGCTCCAGCTCCGCACCATCGCCGACCTCCTAGACGGCAAGGAATTCGAAGTCCCGCGACACGCCTCCATGTACCAGGCGGCCCAGCCCGTCCAGCGCACCCAGGGCCGCCAAGCCACCTTCGACCACCCCACCGCCCCCTAGCCCCCCCCCATTCCCGCACCACCCAGCCGCACCACCGTCCGTCGCCGTCACCCCCAACCCCCGCACCCACCCACGTCATTCCCGCACACCCCCGCCGTCATTCCCGCGAAAGCGGGAATCCACAGGGCGGGGCGGCCCCCCCCACCGCCCCCCCCAACCCTCCCCCCACATGGCCGTCGCGCCAGCGACCTGTGCCACCCGTCTCTTGTCAAGACAGCATATACGTTCTATTCTTACGTACATCAGCCGCCCATGAAGGCGGCCAAGGAGGTAGGACACCGTAGACAACCGGTCCGATGTGGCCACCCCGCCGCCCTCCCCCCACAAAGCCGTCGCGCAGCGACCGCCAGCGACCCGGCGAGACAGCGGCGGGGGAGCGGAAGCGCGGGCGCCGATACGGCGCCGACGTGCCCACTCTCACCGGCCCGGACTTAGTTCTGACAAGTGGGGCGCAAGTTGCCCCGACGTGTGGAGCCGTGGACGGCGGGCCTCGCCGCGCCAGCGGGGCTCGTGCCTCGGCCGCCGTCGGAGCTATGGCGTTCCTGGTCCCTACGAAGCCGGTCCAGCCGCTGACACCGCCTCGGCGCGGAGCGTCCCCCCGTATATGCACCCACCCGCCGCCACCCCGCAACCCTCCCCTACAAGGCCGCCGCGCAGCGACCGCCGCCGATCCGTCATTCCCGCGAAGGCGGGAATCCACCGGGCGGGGCGGCGTCCCTCCCCCCACGTGGCCGTCGCGCCAGCGACCGGGAATCCAGGGTGGCGGCGCGGGGTGCCCTCCCCTATGTGCGCCCACCCGCCGCCACCCCGCAACCCTCCCCTACAAGGCCGTCGCGCCAGCGACCCATCAACACACCCCCACGACAGCCAGTCAAAGGAGGCTAGTCAATCGAAAAATCAACCCCCCCTTTTCCCGCCGGACCCGCTTCAAAAGTCGGAGAAAAAAGTAAAAGATAACCTAAAGTGGAGGATCAACTAAATGGCGATTCTGCTGACCGAGGCGGCCAAGCCCTCCAGTGACGTGCCCCGCAACCCTCCCCCCACATGGCCGTCGCGCCAGCGACCCGCCGCAACAACAATCAAAGCACCAACCCACGCCGAAGCTACCGCGCGACTCCCAAAAGCAAGCAATCAACCCTTTTTGCACCCTTCAGCTTCAATAGCCGCAAAAAAAAGCTTGGACTATCATACAGGCGCAAACATTCAAACCAGGTCCGCCGCCCACCTGTTCCGCGTGCTCCTAGACCAGGGAGATGATGAGGTCCGCCATCTCTCGGGTGCCGACGGGCCGGTCCCCCTCAGAGGCGATGTCCGCGCATCGGTAGCCGTCGGCCAGGGCGCGGGTGACTGCCGTCTCCACGGCGGCGGCCTCGGCCTCCAGCCCCAGGGAGTAGCGCAGCAGCAGGGCGACGCTCAGAATCATGGCCAAGGGGTTGGCGATCCCCTTCCCCGCGATGTCGGGCGCCGAGCCGTGAATGGGCTCGTAGAGGCCAAATGCCCGCTCCCCGGCGCCGGGAATCGCGGCCAGGCTCGCCGACGCCAGCATGCCCATGGAGCCCGCAATCACCGCGGCCTCGTCCGTGAGAATGTCGCCAAAGGTGTTCTCCGTGACGAGAACGTCGAAGCGCGCCGGCGTGCGGACGAGCTGCATGGCGACGGTATCGACGAGCAGGTGCTCCAGCTCCACGTCCGGGTACTCCGAGGCCACCTCCACCGCCAGCTCCCGCCACAGCCGCGAGCTCTCCAGGACGTTGGCCTTGTCCACGGAGGTGAGCTTCTTGCGCCGGCCCAGCGCGAGCTCGAAGCCCACGCGGAGGACGCGGACTATCTGCTCCTCCGTATAGGCCATGGTATCGACGCCCCTGCGGCGCCCCGTCCCGGTCTCCCAACGGCGCTTGGGCTTGCCGAAGTAGAGCCCGCCGGTCAGCTCCCGGACGACGACGAAGTCGACGCCCTTGAGGACGGAGGGTTTGAGAGGGCTGGCGTCGATGAGCTCCGGAAAGACCTGCACGGGCCGGAGGTTGGCGAACAGGTCCAGCTCCTTGCGGATGCCCAGGATGGCGTCTTCCGGGCGCACCTTGGCCCGCGGGTCGTCCCACTTGGGTCCTCCGACTGCGCCGAATAGGACCGCATCGCTGTCCTGGGCCACCCGCAGCGACTCCGGCGGCAGTGCGACGCCGTGGGTGTCGATGGCGATGCCGCCGACCGGGGCCTCCTGGAAGTGGAAGGTGTGGCCATACTTGCGGCCCACCGCCTCCAGGAGGCGCACGCCCTCGGCGGTGACTTCGGGGCCAATGCCGTCGCCCGGCAGTACTGCGATACGACTTTTCATCTTTAGCCTCACGTTCAGCTACACGAGCGGTGGGTCTGGTGGTCCCGGTCCCAGTGGACCATTTTCGCTGAGTGGTTCAGCGGAGGAGTGCAATCAGGAGAGCAGCTATCGACACGGCACTCGTCGTGACAACGGCCAACGAGAGCAGGGCCAACCTGTGCGATAGCGTTTGCATTCCCCGCACCAGGGTCTCTTCCTGCGCGGCCATCTGAGAGATCAACTCAGCCTGGCCTGCCTGGTTGCTCTCAAATGCATCCAGTTCAGCGTGAATCGACGTTACGTCTGTGCGCAATGCTTGAAGGCTGTCGGTCGGGGCAGTGCTGCCGCGCGTCGGTCGACTCCGATTCCGAGCGCTCACACTTGCAAACAGGCGCGCACCTGCGTTCATAATCTTGGGAGCCTCCGTGAGGACCCTATTCCACGGAATACCCCTCCATGCTATCCGAGCGATAAGGGGCCATGGCATGGTCTAACCTCCAGCTTCTCCGGCGACTGCGATACGGCTATCCATGGTCAGCCTCACCTTCAGCTAGACGAGCCTGGATGCGATGCTTTGGGGGAGACGCTCAAGCCGCCGCGCGGCGCGCCGCTCGTCCATCGAGCCACAGGGAGGCGATCAGGGCCAGCTCGATGGCCTTGTCAGCGTAGGCGATGGCGATGCGGGGGCCGACCAGTGTCCAGAGCACGACTGTGAGCGCGGTGTAGCCCAGGAGCACCCATCGGATAGTGGAGCGGTACCGCTTCAAAGCTGGAAGGGGGGCATAGAGGGCGGTGACGAGACCAAGGTACCCGAGGCCGTTCAAGACCATAAGCGGAGCGCCCACCCCGGTCTGGGTGCTCCAGTAGAGGTGAATGCCGGCCGTGGCTATTGCCAGCAGAACGATGGCCGCTCGAATCATTTCGATGCCTCCCTGCGTGGCCTAGGCGATCGGGTGCCTCGCCTCGTAGACGGCGATCTTGTCCTCGTGCTGGAGGGTCAGAGCGATGTCGTCAAGGCCGTTGAGGAGGCAGAACCGGCGGAACTCGTGGGTCTCCGGGTCCGTGTGCACGACGAAGGACATGCTCAACCCGCTTTCGTCGCTCACCTGGCAGGACTCCAGGTCCACGGTCAGACGATAGCCGGGCTCCTCCTTGGCCTTCACGATGAGCTGCTTGACCTGGTCTTCCGGAAGGTGGACGGGAACGATGCCATTGTCGAAGCAGTTCTTGTGGAAGATGTCGGCGAAGCTGGGAGCGATGATGGCCCGGAAGCCATAGTCGAGGAGCGCCCAGGGGGCGTGCTCACGGGAGGAGCCGCAACCGAAGTTCCGCCCGGACAGCAGGATGGTGGCGTCCCGGTAGCCGGGGATGTTGAGGAGGAATTCCGAGTTGGGCGTCCGGTCCGGAAGGAAGCGCCAGGAGTCGAAGAGGAACTGTCCGAAGCCCGTCCTCTCGATTCGCTTGAGGTAGACGGCGGGGATGATCTGGTCCGTGTCCACGTTGTGGCGGTCCAGGGGCGCGGCAGCGCCGTTGAGGGTGGTGAAGGCGTCCATGAGCTGCTCCTACGGTTGGCGATGGTCTTCTGCGCGATGAAGCCCGCGGGCGGGGGCTGCCCCTACTTCCACTCGCGGATGTCCACGAAGTGGCCCGCTATGGCCGCGGCTGCCGCCATCTGGGGGCTCACGAGGTGGGTGCGGCCGCCCTTGCCCTGGCGGCCTTCGAAGTTGCGGTTGGAGGTGGAGGCGCACCGTTCTCCGGGCTGCAGCACGTCGGGGTTCATGCCCAGGCACATGGAGCAGCCCGCCTCCCGCCAGTCGAGGCCGGCGTCCGTGAAGATTCGGTCGAGCCCTTCAGCCTCGGCCTGCTGTTTGACGGCGTAGGAGCCGGGCACGACCATGGCGTAGACGCTGGGACTGGCGCTGCGGCCCCTGACGACCTCGGCTGCGGCGCGCAGGTCCTCGATGCGCGAGTTTGTGCAGGAGCCGATGAATACGCGGTCGACGCTGATCTCCTGGATGGGCGTGTCCGGCTCCAGGGCCATGTACTCCAGGGCCCGCTCTGCGGCCTCCCGGTCCATGGGGTTGGGCATGGAGGCCGGGTCGGGAACTCGCCCGGTGACGGGGGCGACCATGCCGGGATTGGTGCCCCAGGTCACGAAGGGGGAGAGTTGGGCCGCGTCGAGCTCAACGACCGTGTCGAAGGCCGCGCCGGGGTCGCCGGGGAGATCGCGCCAGCGCTCCACGGCCGCCTCGTAGGCGTCGCCCTGGGGCGCCTGGGGCCGGCCGCGGAGGTAGTCGAAGGTGGTGTCGTCGGGCGCAATGATGCCCGAGCGGGCGCCTGCCTCGATGGACATGTTGCACACGGTCATGCGGCCGTCCATGGACAGGGCCCGAACGGCTTCGCCGGTGTACTCGATAACGTAGCCCTGGCCACCGCTCACGCCGATCTGGTTGATGATCCCCAGGATCAGGTCCTTGGCCGTGACGCCGGCGGGCAACGGGCCATTCACCCGGATCTCCATGGTCTTTGGCCTGGACTGGATCAGGCACTGGGTGGCGAGGACCTGCTCGACCTGTGTGGTGCCGATGGGCATGGCGAGTGCGCCGAGTGCGCCGTGGGTGGCCGTGTGGCTGTCGCCGCAGACGACGGTCTTGCCGGGCTGTGTGTAGCCCTGCTCGGGGCCGATGACGTGGACGATGCCCTGGCCCTGGCTGTGCATGTTGTAATAGGGGAGGCCAAACTCCGCGGCGTTGCGGTCCATGGCCTCGATCTGCCTGAGCGAGGTCTGATCGGCGATGGGCAGCAGCCGGTCAGACGTGGGGATGTTGTGGTCCACCGTGGCCACGGTCAGGTCCGGTCTGCGGACCTTTCGACCGCTCATGCGGAGTCCATCGAATGCCTGAGGCGAGGTAACCTCGTGCACGAGGTGGAGGTCTACGTAGATGATGGCGGACTGGCCCGGCTCCTCGTGCACGAGGTGAGCGTCCCAGATCTTATCGAACATCGTTCTTGGCGGCATATCGGACCTCTCTAGGGTACCGGGTCTTCCCGGCGCAGGCGGGAGACTTCCCGGATATGGCGGGCCCTTTGGGCCTCACCGCCTATGATAGCACTGCGCCGACCCACCGGGGCAAAGCACAATCTCCCTGGCGGGGAACTCCAAGGAGATTGCAATGGGGCCGGGTCTTTGTCCGGTCACAGGACCTACATTCCGGGCAAGACGGGCCTGCCGGCGTCTTCCATGGAGAGGAGCCGGTTGAGGGCGTTGGTGTAGGCCTTGGCGCTGGCCACCAGGATGTCCGTATCCGCCCCGCGGCCGGTGTAGAGGCGGCCGTTGTAGTCCACGCGGATGGTGACCTCACCAACAGCATCCAGCCCATCGGTGATGGACTTGACACTGTAGTCGTCCAGCCGGGGCTCGACGCCCATGACCTGGGCGACGGCGTTGCAGACGGCGTCCACGGGCCCGTTGCCCGTGCTCGTATGCTCGCGCAGCTCGCCGTCCTGGGTGGACATGCTGACGGTGGCCTGGGGCGTGCGGCCCATGCCCGTCTGGACCTGAGCATCCTGGAGCTGGTAGACGATTTCGTCCTCGCGGCGCTGCTCTGCCATGAGGGCTTCCAGGTCGCGGTCTGTTACCTCGCGTTTCTTGTCGGCCAGGGCCTTGAAGGCCTCGAAGGCGTGGTTGAGGTCCTCTTGGGAGAGGTGGTACCCAAGCTCGTCCAGGCGGGCGCGCAGACCCGCGCGGCCGCTGAGCTTGCCCAGCACCAGGCTGCTGCCCCGCAGGCCAATGGACTTTGGGTCCATGATCTCGTAGGTGCTGCGCTCCTTGAGCACGCCGTCCTGGTGGATCCCCGATGCGTGGCGGAAGGCGTTGAGGCCCACAACGGCCTTGTTGTTCTGCACGGCGAAGCCCGTGGTCTCGCTGACCAGACGGCTGGTGGGGTAGATCTCCGTCGTTTTCACGTCGATGGTGATGCCAAAGTAGTCGCGGCGGGTGTGGAGGGCCATGATGATCTCTTCCAGGGCGGCGTTCCCCGCGCGCTCGCCAATGCCGTTGATGCAACCCTCCACCTGCCGCACGCCTGCCTGCACCGCCGCCAGGGTGTTGGAGACGGCCAGGCCCAGGTCGTTGTGGCAGTGGACGCTCATTCTTGCCCTGTGGATGTTGGGCACGTTCTCCTGGATGTCGCGGATAAGCTGAGCGAACTCCGCGGGAATAGCGTAGCCCACGGTATCGGGGATGTTCACGGTGGTTGCGCCGGCTTCGATGGCGGCGCCGAGCAGGGCATAGAGGTATTCCGGCTGAGTGCGCGTGGCGTCCATTGGCGAGAACTCCACGTCCTCGCAGTACTTCTTGGCGCGTTTGACGGCTTCCACGGCCATGTCCATGACCTGTTCCCGGTCCTTGTGGAGCTGGTGCAGCACCTGGATGTCCGAGGATGAGAGGAAGATGTGAATACGTGGGCTGGCGGCGCCCTTGACGGCCTCCGCGGCGGCGTCGACGTCGCCGGGGTGGGCGCGGGACAGGGAGCCGATGACCGGCCCCCGGACCTCGGCGGCGATGCGCCTGACCGCCTCGAATTCTCCGGGGGACGAGGCCGCGAAGCCGGCCTCGACGATGTCCACCTTCAGCCGCTCCAGCTGTCTTGCGATCTCCAGCTTCTCTTCCAGGGTCATGGCCGCGCCGGCGGCCTGCTCCCCGTCTCGAAGGGTCGTATCGAGGACGTAGATCCTTTCAGCCATGATGTCATGCTCTCCTAGTGGTGCTTCGGGACGCCGGCCGTTTCGCGGCGCCGGCGATGCCGCGCGCTCCTCTGCGGCGAACGGGGCGTTCCAGGACGCCGTAGTCCGCCCGGCGGAGCCAAGCCAAGACCCCGCGCTGTGGGCGAACTACGCCGGCAACCTCCAGCATTGGACCGGTCTCCACGGTTGTCACCTTCTGCTACGTCGTCTGCTTGAGCCAAGGCATCATGGCCCGGAGATCCTCCCCCACCGTCTCCACCAGCTGCTGCGACTCTTCCTGCCGCCGGGTATGGAACCCCTTGAGGCCTTCGTCGTTCTCGGCGATCCATTCCCGGGCGAACTCGCCGCTCTGGATGTCTGCAAGGATGCCCCGCAGGCGCTCCTTGACGTCGGGCCCAATGGCGCGTTGGCCGCGGCTGTAGTCGCCGTACTCGGCCGTGTCGCTGACCGAGTACCGCATGTAGGAGAAGCCGCCCTGATAGATGAGGTCGACGATGAGCTTCACCTCGTGGAGGCATTCGAAGTAGGCAATCTCCGGCTGATAGCCGGCCTCCACCAGGGTTTCGAAACCGGCCTTGATGAGGGACGTGATGCCGCCGCACAGGACAGACTGCTCACCGAAGAGGTCTGTCTCCGTCTCCTCCTTGAAGGTGGTCTCCAGGATGCCCGCCTTGGCGCAGCCGACACCCTTGCCGTAGGCGAGGGCGGTTTCCCGAGCCTGCCCGGAGGCGTCCTGCTCCACGGCGAGGAGTCCGGGCACGCCCAGGCCGCGGGTGAAGAGCTCCCGCATGCGGTGGCCGGGCGCCTTGGGGGCGATCATGCTTACGTCGACCTCCGGCGGCGGCTCCACCTGCTTGTAGTGGATGTTGAAGCCGTGGGCGAACATCACGGTCTTCCCCGGTCCCATGTGCGGGTGGATCTCCGTGCGGTAGACGTCCCGCATGGCCATGTCCGGGAGGAGCATCATGATGATGTCCGCCTGCCGCGCCACCTCCGCAGTCTCCGCCACCGTGAGCCCGGCTTCCTCCGCCTTGGGCCAGGAACCGCTGCCCTTGTAGAGGCCGACCATGACGTTGAGGCCGTTGTCCTTCAGGTTGAGGGAGTGGGCGTGCCCCTGGCTCCCGTAGCCGATGATGCCGATGGTCTTGTCCTGGATCAGGGCCAGGTCCGCATCCCCTTCTCGATACAGGGTTGCCATGAGTCCCCTCCTCTAGCTCTTGGGTCTTGTGCCGGAGCCCGGGCTACCATCCGAGCTCCCCTTTGCTCTTTGAGCGGCTCCTGGCCCCAACGCGCGCGACGCCGCGGAATTCGCCGTTGCCAGGATCGCCAGTGCCCCGGGCCATGGCCAGGCGTCCGGTGCGCATGATCTCCAGGATTCCGAAATCGTCCAGGAGCCGCACAAGGGAGTCCAGCTTGTCCTCGTCCCCCGTGACCTCGATGATCATGGAATCGTGGGCCACGTCCACGATGTTGGCACGGAAGACGTTGACGATCTGCAGGATCTCTGATCGGAACTCCGGCGATGACTTGACGCGGATCAGGGCGTACTCCCGCTTGATGACCGTGTCCGCGTCCAGATTGTAGATCTTGACCACGTCCACCAGCTTGTCGAGCTGCTTGCGGACCTGCTCCAGGGTCAGGTCATCCCCCTCCACGACAAAGGTCATGCGGGAGAGGCCCGGGATCTCCGAGTGACCGACGGCCAAGCTGGAGATGTTGAAGTTCCGCCGGCGGATCATACTGGTGACCCGGTTCAGGACGCCGGGCTTGTCCTGCACCAGGGCCGCCAGCGTATGACGGGGCGTGACCGCCATCACTGCACCCGCTGCTGCTTGGCGAGTCTCGGATCTTCGACCAGCTCGTCGATGGTCAGGCCCGGGGGAATCATGGGGTAGACGTTCTCCTCCCGGTCCACCCAGAAGTCCACCAGGACGGGTCCGGCCTCCTCCATGGCCCAAGAGATGGCATCCGCCACCTGGGCCTTCTCCTTGACGCGGATGCCGGGGATCCCGTAGGCCTCGGCAAGCTTCACGAAGTCGGGGTTCCCCGAGTACTGGGTCGCCACGAAGCTGTTGTTGTAGAAGAGGGTCTGCCACTGGCGCACCATGCCCAGGCAGTTGTTGTTCATCAGGGCGATCTTGACGGGCACCTGGTTCTCGACCATGGTTGCCAGCTCGTTGAGGGTCATCTGGAAGCCGCCGTCGCCCGCGAGGGTCCATACGACCTTGTCGGGCCTGCCCATCTGGGCGCCGATGGCTGCCGGGATCTCGTAGCCCATGGCGCCGAGACCGGCGGAGGAGATCAGCTGGTTGTTCTCCAGGAACTTGTAGAACTGCCCGGCCCACATCTGGTGCTGACCCACGCCGGTGACGATGATTGCGCGGCCGCCCGTGAGGTCGGATATCTTCTCGATAACGTACTGGGGCAGGACCGTTTCCGAGTCCGGCACCGTGAGGGGATGTTCCCGCCGCATCTGCTCGACGTGGGCCACCCACTCGGGATGGGTCGCGGGCTCCACCATGGGGAGGAGCTGGCGCAGCACATGCTTGGCGTCGCCGACGATGGGCACCGTGGGGCGGACGTTCTTGCCGATCTCCGCGGGGTCAATGTCGACGTGGATGATCTTGGCGCCGGGGGCGAAGGCGCTGATCTTTCCCGTGACCCGGTCGTCGAAGCGCATGCCCACGGCGATGAGCAGGTCGGACTGGTCGATGGCCAGGCTGGCGTAGGCCGCGCCGTGCATTCCCGGCATGCCGACGTAGAGCGGGTGGTCCTCCGGGAAGCTGCTCAGGCCCAGGAAGGTGGTGATGACGGGGATCTGGGTCCTTTCGGCCAGCTCCCGGATCTCCTGGAACGCCCCGGAGATGGTGACACCGTGACCGGAGATAATGACGGGGCGCTGGGCTTGGGCGATGAGCCGGGCCGCGCGCTTGATCTGAGCGGGGTTGCCCTCCAGCGTGGGCTTGTAGCCCGGCAGGTCGATGCTGTCCGGGT
The DNA here is from genome assembly GCA_965247615.1 of Dehalococcoidia bacterium. Classification (GTDB taxonomy): domain Bacteria; phylum Chloroflexota; class Dehalococcoidia; order Lucifugimonadales; family UBA1127. Next base: position 1,201,908 of record OZ252022.1, read on the forward strand.
AGTTGAACTCGGCCACTTCGTTGAACACGTCCTTCGGGATGTCCACCAGCACGGGGCCAGGACGTCCGCTCTTGGCGATGTAGAAGGCCTCGTTGATGGCCTGGGGGATCTCCGAGGCGTGCATGACCAGGTAGTTGTGCTTGGTGATGGGCAGGGTTACGCCGGTGACGTCCGTCTCCTGGAATGCGTCCTTGCCGATGGACTCTCTGGCCACCTGGCCGGTGATGGCAACTATGGGGACCGAGTCGAGGATGGCGCAGGCGAGCCCGGTGGCCATGTTGGTTGCACCTGGTCCGGAGGTGGCCCACGCTACGCCGACCTTGCCGGTGGCCCTGGCGTAGCCGTCGGCGGCCATGGTGGCGCCCTGCTCGTGCCGGCAGAGCACGTGCCGGATCTGGGGATACTCAGGCAGGGTCTGATAGAGGGGGAGGATAGCCCCGCCGGGGATGCCGAAGATCAGGTCCACGCCTTCTCGAATCAGGCTTTCGCAAACCATCTGGCCGCCGTTGAGCTTCATGGAAGCACCATCCTCTGCTCGCGGTCTCCCAGCTTCGATTCAACAAAAAGACCCGCCCCCCAAGGGACGGGACTCCAATGCCCGCGGTACCACCCTCATTGTCCTCCGCACTGGGAAGGACCACCTCATTGGCAGTAACGGCGCCACCGTAGGATGCTAGCCACAACGCGGGCTCACACCCTCCGCTCCAGGGCGAGTTCGCGGTCCCAACGCTGCCGGACTTTCACCAATGACCGGCTCTCTGTGAACGCGGCAGTCCGCTACTACTCCCCTTCTTCGCGTTTCGACATATTCTAGGTGATGTACCGGCAAATCTTAGCACTATCGGCGGCGGGCTGTCAACCGACGCGGGGGCTTGTGTCATTGTTCAATGATTTGGTCAGTGGGTAACTGGTCAATGAAAATGTCAGTCTATGAAAGGACTGACGTTGACTACCAGAGAGCAAGCCCGGATACAGGTGTTGAACGGTGTGATCGAGCGGAAGGTGTTGATGGCTGAGGCGGCCGAACTGATGAGGGTGAGCGAGCGCCACGCGTGGCGACTGCTGGCGGCGTATCGAAAGGAGGGAGCTGCCGGGGTGGCTCACGGAAACAGGGGCAGACGGCCGTCGACCGCCACAAGCCCGGAGACGCAGGAACAGGTGACGGCGCTAGCCAAGGGCCGCTACGCCGGCTTCAACCACTCGCATCTGACCGAGCTGTTGGCCGAGCGGGAGGGCGTCGATCTGTCCCGCTCCACCGTCCGGCGGGTGCTGCTGGCGGGCGGTGTTCGGAGTCCCCGCCGCCGCCGAGCGCGCAAGCGCTATCTGCGCAGGGAGCGCTACCCCCAGGAGGGGATGCTGCTGCAGATCGACGGGAGCAGGCACGACTGGTTGGAGGGTCGGGGACCCCGCCTGACGCTCATCGGGGCCGTGGACGACGCCACGGGGACGGTCCCCTTCGCCCTATTCAGAGAACAGGAGGACGCCCACGGCTACTTGCTCATGCTCAAGGAGATCATCGACCGCCGCGGCGTGCCGATGGCCCTCTATAGCGATCGGCATAGCATCTTCCAGCGCTCGCCCCGGGAGTCGGAGAGCCGGGACGAGCAGCTTCGGGGCCGGCGCGAGCCCACGCAGTTCGCCCGGGCGCTCGAGGAGTTGGGCATCGAGCTCATCATGGCCCATACGCCCCAGGCCAAGGGTCGCGTGGAGCGCGCGTGGGACACCTTCCAGGACCGCCTGGTCTCGGAGATGCGCCTCGCGGGCGCGGCGACCATCGAGGAGGCCAACCGGATGCTCGGGGACTTCCTGCCGCGATACGATCGGCAGTTCGGCGTGGCGCCGGCCCAGCGGGAACCGGCCTATCGCCCACTGCCGCCGGGCGTCTCCCTTGATGCGGTCCGGTGCTTCAAGTACCTGCGCACCGTGGCCAACGACCACACCATCCACTTCAACGGCGCCGCGCTGCAGGCGCTCCCCGATGGGCGCAGGACCAGCTACGCTCGGACCCGCGTCGAAGTCCAAGAGCGGCTGGACGGCAGCATCGTGGTCGTCCACCAGGGCAGGACCGTGGCCACAGCGCCGGCCCCCGCCGGGCCGGTCGCGCTCAGGGCCCGCACCGGCCGCCGCTCCAACGGTCAGCTGCCGGCCGACTCGCCAGCCCGACCTGCCCGTGACGGTCACCGCGCACCGGCAACTGCTCCCCGTCCCCCGGCGAAGACCCCGGCCCGCATCCCCGACAAGCCAGCGCCCAACCACCCCTGGAGGAGAGCGCTACTGACATAATCATTGAACACCAACCCTGACAGAATCACTGGACAACGACACCGACGCGGGGGCTTGGGGGGCCGCGCCGCCTGGGTGGAGGAGGGGCGCAGAGGAGCCGTTGATTACCGTGTGTTAGCCTTAAGTGAGTTTCAACTGATTGGAGCCAACGTGCTGGGTCTGGTCAGAGCTCGCCTTCGGCAGCGGGGCGGGCTCTTCTTTGGCTGGTGGGTGGTCCTGGCCGGGGGCGTCATGATGGCGCTGAACGGCGGGCTCCTGTTCCATTCCTTCGGCGCCTACTTCGTCCGGCTCCAGGGGGAGTTTGGCTGGAGCCGTTCGCTTCTGTCGGGCTCATTTTCGATGATGCAGCTGGAGGGGGGCATCGTAGGTCCTATGCAGGGATGGCTCATCGACCGCATGGGGCCCAGGGTCATCACCCAGGTTGGGTTGCTGATCATAGCCTTGGGGTTCGTGCTCTTCTCCATGGTCCACTCCGCCCGGACCTTCTACCTGGCATTTGCCATCATCGGGCTGGGGTTCACCCTGGCCGGCTGGGTGACGATGAACGTGGCCGTGGCCAACTGGTTCCGTCGGTGGCGGGGGACCGCCATGGGGCTGGTGGGGACCGGTCAGGCGGTGGGAGGACTGCTGGTGCCGGCGGTGGCGTGGTCGCTCACGACCTTTGGCTGGCGCAGCACGGCCCTGGGTTCCGCGGCGCTGTTTCTCCTGGTGGGACTGCCCATCGCCCAGGCCCTGCGGCGGACTCCAGAGGAGTACGGGATGACGGTCGACGGAGCACCGCCGCTCCAGCGGGAGGGCGGCGGGGCCTCGTCACAGGCAGCCCGGCGGGTCCAGAGCGAGGTCGAGTTCACGGCCGGGGAGGCGGTCCGTACGCCCGCATTCTGGCTCATTGGCTTGGGGCACGCCTTCGCCCTGCTGGTCGTGTCCGCCGTGAGCGTGCACCTCATCCCGCACCTGGTGAACCAGCGGGGGGTGTCCGTGGAGCTGGCGGGGAGCATGCTTGCCTTCATGACGGTGCTCACGCTGGCGGGCCACTTGGGCGGCGGCTTCCTGGGCGACCATATGGAGAAGCGGCTGCTGGCGGCGATGGGGATGGTGGGCCACTCCCTGGCGATGCTGGTCCTGGCGTTCACTACCTCCAACTGGTGGGTCCCCGTGTTCGCCGTCCTCCACGGAGTGGCCTGGGGCGTCCGCGGGCCGCTGATGAGCGCCATCCGGGCGGACTACTTTGGCAGAAGGGCATTCGGGACCATCATGGGTTTCTCCACGCCCATCGTGATGCTCGGCACCATCTTCGGGCCCATGCTGGTGGCGGTGGTGGCGGACCGCACAGGGACGGAGCAGCAGGGCTTTGTGATCCTGTCGATCCTGACAGGGCTGGGGACGTGCTTCTTCCTGCTGGCGCGCAGGCCTGCTCCACCGAAGCGCCTTTCCGGGACCATGCCGGAGGCATGAGGCATCCAGTGAGGGCTGTGGGGTCGGTCGGCCTGCTGTTGGGCGTGCCTGCCGCACCATAAGCGGCCCAAGCCCGCTTGACCGGGCCTGCCTGCAAGTGGGGCGGTCCTGGGACCTGCAGATAGGCTGCGGGCGGAGGGCTAGGAGCCAGAGGCCGCGGCGCCTACGGGCGGTTCCAAGGCGAGTTGCCGGATAGTTTCGTACCAGTCCGCGTCGATGAAGAGCAGGTAGGGCTGGCCAACTACCTTGGCGTAGTAGCCTGACTCGTCCGGGAGCTTGGCTCCGATCTCTCGATGTAACTCCAATTCGATTGGCCGGCGTAACTCCTCGATGCCTTCCGGTGGGTCCACCTCGGCGACGATACGAGTTACCGGTTCCAGCAGGCCGTAGGCGCCAAAGTCGTCGATGCGGCTCTCCAGGATGCGGAGGGACGGCGGGCCGCCGAGGATGGGGAGCACCGCACTCCATCGATCCACATCAACGGGTGTGCGGTCCTGGTCTGCGAATCGCCAGTTGCCGTTGAAGTCCTTTGTGAACTCCACGACCGTACCGCCGTGGTCTACGGCGAGGTAGCGGACTCGCTGCACCGGCACCCGGTAGTACCAAGGTGGGAAGGGGGGGTCGAAGGCGAGCCGGGCCAAGACCTGCCCCCAGAGGGAGTCAACCAGATAGAGCCGGGGATCCGTTTCCCGCTGAGCGTAGAAGAAGCCCCCGTTCGGCGTGGTAGCGCCGAGTAGGATCTTGAGGCTCCGGTCGCCCTTGAGGCCGACGTCGATAGTGACCGCGGGGTCGTCGAGCCCGAAGGCGGCGGGGTCCTCCAGGGACTCGGCTATGACGCGTTGGGTCTGTGGGCCGCCCAGGAGGAGGGTGATGCCGCCCCAGCGGGCCAGGTCCACCGGTGGGCGGTGAGGCTCGTCGAAGAACCAGGCGCCGGGCCCTTCGGAGGTGAAGGCGGCCTCGGCGCCGCCGGCCTGGACGGCGATGTGCTGGATGTCTTCCATTGACGCGGTATAGAACCAGGGGGCGTCTACGCCAATGGCGTTGGCCTCTTCGGCGGCGGGCGCGTCCTCGAAGACGAAGTAGCCGGCCACCAGGATCAGGGCCGCCAGCAGAATAAAGGTAGTGCGAAAGTTCATGTGTCCACTTCCGGTCCCCTGAGTGCTATCGGCGCCGCCACCAGGCCAGGATGCCCAAGATGCCCACGGCCGCCGGCAGCAGGAACCAGCTGGAGTATCGGATGAAGTTGAACTCAGAGGTCGTCAGTACGAGCTCTCGAAAGGCGAAGGGCTTGGAGCGAATGGAGATTAGGTCATAGTCCTGGGCCAGCCAGTTGACGGAGTTGAGCAGGAAGTCGGCGTTGGTGTATGCGTAGAAGTTCCGGTTGTTGGCGAAGTCCGAGTCGCCGAAGACCACGATGCTGGTGGGCGTGCGCTCGTCGCCGGCCGGCGAGAGGCAACGTAGCCCTCTTTCGGAGGGGACGAGCTGCTCCTCCACCTCCTCAGCGTGGGGGGCGCAGGCCTGGGTGGCCAGGGCGATGACGTGGGGACCGGGGGCGTCCGTGCGCTGGTTGAAGACGTCTCGCTCGGCGTCCGCGGTGGCGAAGCTGGCCCCGCTGCTGAGGGCCAGGGCGGAGTAGGTGGTCCAGGGCGGGACCTTTCTGGGGTCTTCAAGGAACTCTTGGGGTATGTCAACGGGGGTGGCGTCCGGGAAGAAAGTGACGTCCAAGAGGTTGGTAATAGGGGTTGTGTCGCTGTACTGGTTGCGCTGGACCAGTGGTGTGCGCGGGGCCTGGTGGACGGAGCTGCCCAGGTCCACGACGACGTTGTCCCCAATGATGGCGCCCCAGGGCTCCAGCAGGCTCCTGTAGGACTGGGGGGCCTGGGGGTCCAGGAGGAAGAGGGCCCGTCCGCCGGTCCGGAGCCAGCGGTCAAGCTCTTCCCGTTCCGCGGTGAGGAGGCCCTTCTCCGGGCCCGCGATGACCAGGAGAGCGGCGTCCTCCGGCACGCTTCCCTCTTGGCTCAGGTTCAGCGTCCGGACGCCGTAGCTGTCGTCGTACATGCCCCGCAGGGCGAAGGTGAATCCGCCGGCGCTGTTGGCGTCCTCATCGAAGGGGTCCTTCTCGCCGTGACCCGTCAGCAGATAGACTGTCTTGCGCTCGGTGCCGGTGACGATGAGGAGGCCGCTGGTGAGGGTCTGCTCCGTGAGGGGCGGGAGGCGCAGAGGGAAGAAGGCGTCAGTATCGCGGCCCTGGAAGACGATGACGGGGTACTCAACGATGCCGAACTGGGCCGCCGTGCCCGGGTCGAGCTCCGGGTCCACGAACTTGTAGGTGAACCGGCGCTCGGAGCGGCGTTGGTACTCGGACAGGAGGTCTTCGGCACGCTGGCGGAGGCCCGCCTGGGCGGCGCCCCGGGCCGGCGTGAAGAAGGCCGTGGCGTGGACCGGTTCGGGAAGAGTGGTGAGGATCTCCAGCGTCTGGGGTGCAAGGCTGAAGTGCTGCGTGAAGGTGGTGTCCAGCCGCTGGGGCGCCCGGAAGCTGATGAAGTTGACCAGCACGACGATGGCCAGGGTGATGAGGATCATGGCAGCGGTGTTGATGGACAGCCTGCCGCGCCTGCCGACGAGGGCCGTGCGGACCGCGAGGAAGGACGAGGCCAAGGCTACGAGCAGGAGAGCGCCGCCGACACCTGCGGCCCCCAGCCCGAACCCCCGCAGGTCTTCCACCCACACGTAGATGAGGGCGCCGCCGATGACGGCAATGCCGCCGACGGCCGCCAGCAGGACGGCAAGGCTTCGGAGGAACTCCTGCACCCGGGCCCAGAAGGAGACCTCCGGCTGCTGGTCTGGGGTTGGGGTAATTTCGGCCATCCTATCGCCACCTTCGCGATTCGAGATTGCGCACCGTGAGAAAGAGAAAGACGGCGGTTGCGCTGACGTAGTAGATGATGTTGTTGGTATCGATTATGCCCCGGGTGAAGTCGTCGAAGTGGCCGGAGAGGGAGAGCTGCTCCAGGACCACGGCCGTGGGGCCGGACGTGACGTTGGCGGCCTGAGCGATGAGGGTCAGGAGGAGCAGCGACCCGAAGCCGACCACGGCGGCGACGACCTGGTTGCTGGTGAGCGAGGAGGCCAGGATGCCGATCGCGAGGGTGGTGGCGCCGTAGAGGATGAGGCCAAGGTAGCCGCTGAGAAAGGGGCCGAGGTCCGGGTCGCCGAACCAGACGAGGATCAGGCCGTAGAAGAGGGTCAGGACCAGCGTAACCAGCAGGATGATGACGGTTGCTATGTACTTGCCCAGAACGATCTCATAGTCCCGGATGGGCGATGTCATCAGGAGCTCGAGGGTGCCCAGCTTCTGCTCTTCCGCCAGGAGGCGCATGGTCATGACCGGCGACCAGAGGATGAAGACGAAGGACGCGTCCTGGATCCAGCCCCGGTTGGTGGCCTCGGCGAAGGGGACGCCGATGTTCTGTACGAAGAAGTAGCCGGTCAGGGCGAGAAACACCCCGGCGATGATGTACGCCATGGGCGAGGTGAAGTAGGTGATGGTCTCTTTGGAGGTGATGGTGAGGATGTTACGCACTGATGGGGTCCCAACCTTGTCTCATAGGCTAGTGAGGGGCGCTCAGCTCTCCTCGGACTCTGAAGTGAGCCGGAGGAAGATCTCCTCCAGGCTCATGGAGATGGGCGTCAGGCGGAGAAGGCCCCAGCTGTTCTGCACCACGACGTTGGCGATCTCCTCGCGGACGCTGGCCCCGTGGGCGGACTCGACGGTGTAGACGCGGGCGTCGCCGGAGCCGGTGGCGCGGACGTCCGCGACGCCGGCGATGGCACCAATCGCTTTGACAATTTCCCTGCTGGGGCCGCGGACCTCTGCTTCCACCCTGTCCGTGGCCTGAAGTCGCTCGGCCAGGTTGGCGGGGCTGTCCTCAGCCACCAGCGTGCCTTCGTGAATGATGAGCACCCTTTGGCAGACCGTGCTGACCTCGTGGAGGATGTGGGAGCTCAGCAACAGGGTGTGCTCGCGCCCCAGATCCTTGATGAGCTGCCGGGTCTCGACGACCTGGATGGGGTCGATGCCGATGGTAGGCTCGTCCAGGATGAGGACCTGGGGTTCGTGGAGAATGGCCTGCGCCAACCCCACGCGTTGGCGGTAGCCTTTGGAGAGCTTGCTGATGAGGGTGTCGCGGTAGTGCGCGACGTGGACGAGGTCTATGACCTCGTCGATGCGCCGGCCCAAGCGGGGCTGCTCCAGGCCGCGGAGCTTGCCCATGTAGCTGAGATAGTCCCCCACGGGCATGTCCGTGTACAGGGGGACCGTCTCCGGGAGGTACCCGATCTGCTGGCGCGCCTCCAAGGACGACGTGAGGACGTCTTGGCCCGCAATCTGAGCGCTGCCGCTGGAGGGCGGCATGTAGCCGGTCAGAATGCGCATAGTGGTGGTCTTGCCGGAGCCGTTGGGGCCCAGGAACCCCACGATCTCGCCCTTTTCCACCTGGAATGTAATGTCCTCTATAGCTAGGAAGTCCCCGTAGTACTTGGTCAGGTCCCTGGCCTCGATCATGACATCAGCCATAAGCCCCTCGCCGTTGAATGGTGACGTGACACCCAGCCGCCATTTCGGAGCAAAAGTCTATTATAGCAAGTGTTGCACATCCCGCCACACCGGCACGCTGTATTACGATGGGAAGCGCCTCCCCGGATGGGCGCGGCGGGGGTCAGAGCTTGCCTTCCAGGGGTACACGAATGGTGTCCGCCTGCTCCCAGTTGAACTGATACACCTCAAAGTCTTCTGGAATCTCGAAGACGACCCAGCCTTCGATCTGGAACCCCTGGGGGACCTCGACGACGTTCCAGAGAAGGGGCAGGAACTTGGCGCCATCGCTGGGGGGTTCGGCCAATTCGCTGCGCTGCGTGTACGGGTCCACGATGCCGTGCCGGTTGAGCTGGCGGTTGGCCAGGTACGCGGCGTCCTGGTCCACTAGGAGCGACACCTGGGCTGACTTGTCGTTGCGCAGGAGGACCTTTGCCACCACCAGCGAGGCCCCGGGGTCCTTCGGGAGGATGACGTAGTGCTGTCCGCCGGCGCTGTACGGCACTTCCGAGACGCGCTGGACGTTGCTGACGTTGATCTGCAGGACGTTGCCCCTAGCCCACTCGCCGCGGTCCGTGTTGCTGATGCAGGCCGCCGCCAAGACTAGGGACAGAGACAGGACCACGCCGAGAGCCCCCGGACTGACGGCGCGGCGTCTAGGAGAGCCTCGGCCTGGTGTCTGAAGCACGGTTGTCGTCATGGTTACTCTGACCGGTCGGCGGGTTTGGGAAGGGGGTGGCCTTCACTCTCTCCATATTATCCTACGCAGCGCTCCGTGGCCTAGATGCCACGACTATGGCCCGCGCGCAGAATGGCGCGCTGCTACCTGGCGGTGGAGGTCAAGGAGGGCATGGAGGCCAGGCGCTGCACCAGGTCCGGCAGCACTTCCAGGACATAGCGCACGTCGTCCTCCGTGTTCTCCCGGCCCAGTGTGAGGCGCAGGCTGCTGCGGGCGGCGTCCGCGTTGAGGCCTATGGCCGTCAGGACGTGGGAGGGCTCCAGGGACGCGGTGCTGCAGGCGCTGCCGCTGGAGGCGCAGACGCCCTCTAGGTCCAGACCGAGCAGGATGGGTTCGCCCTCCACGCCGGGGAAGGATAGGTTGACGTTGTTGGGGAGACGCTGGGCGGAATGCCCGTTGAGCCTGGCGCGCGGAAGCCGCTCCTGGATTCCGGCGATGAGCTGGTCTCTGAGGCGGCGCGTGTGGGCGGTGGTGAGCTCCATCTCCTCCACGGCCAGCCGCAGGGCTGCGGCGGTCCCCACGATGCCCGGAATGTTCTCGGTGCCGGAGCGGCGCTCGCGCTCCTGGCCGCCGCCCATGAGCAGTGGCGCGAAGGGCGTGCTGCGCCGGATGTAGAGGACGCCCACACCCTTGGGGCCGTAGAGCTTGTGGCCGGAGAGGCTGAGCATATCCACACCCAGTGTGTTGGGGGAGACATCCACGGCGCCTGCAGCTTGGACGGCGTCCGTATGGATGACGACGGTCCGGCCCAGCCCCTTGGCACGCTCTCTGACCAGGCGGGCGATCTCCTGGATGGGCTCAATGGTGCCAATCTCGTTGTTGGCGCACATCACGCTGACCAGGATGGTGCGGTCGGTGACGGCGCGGGCCACTTGATCGGGGTCCACGAAGCCGTCCCGGTCCACGGGGACGTAGGTGACCTCATAGCCCTGCTGCTCCAGTTGCTGGCAGGTGTGAAGGACGGCGTGGTGTTCGATGGCGGAGGTCACGATGTGATTGCCGGTGTGCCGCAGGGCGAAGGCGACGCCCTTGAGGGCGGTATTGTCGGACTCGGTCCCGCCGCTGGTGAACACGACCTCGCTCGCCCGGCACTCCAGGACGCGGGCCACGGAGTCTCGGGCCTCATCGAGGGCCTTGCGCGCCTCTTGTCCCACGCCGTGGATGCTGGAGGGGTTGCCGAAGTGCCGGCTGAAGTAGGGGAGCATGGCCTCCAGCACTTCAGGGCGTGTGGGGGTCGTGGATGCGTGGTCTAGGTAGACGGCGCGCTGGGGGCGAGATTGCATTGATCCTCCGGGGCTTGGGGTGTGCCGAAGCTATTGTAGCACCGGGCCTGGCGGCAAGGAAGGCGAGGCGGAGGCGTTGGGGGCGCAGCATGCGCTCTCACCGCAGGGCCGTTGAACTGCTAGGACGCGGGGGGATGCCCGTTGGCGGGTGCTTGCTGCGAGTCGGAAGCTGCGCCGGCGTCGGCCCAGGCTTCGGGGCCTCCCAGGCCGTGCTCGATGTTCCAGGCCACCGTGTCGAAGCAGCGCCCGGTGGGGCCGCCACCGGCATTCTGCCGTGCCAGGAACAGAGCGAGAGGGACGATGTGGTCGGGCCGAAGGGAGAGCGCACCACTCCCGCCACCCAGGGATTGGCGGGCGGCGGCCTGCTCGTCGGAGCCGGTGGTGCGCGTGTGGCCGGGGACAATGAGATTGACGGCAACGTTGCGCTCCTTCACCTCGTCGGCCAAGTAGAACATCATGGTGAGGAGGGCCGCCTTGGCGAACTGGTAGGGCATCTCCCGGCTGTTGGGCCGAAGGGCCACAGAGGCTCCGCCGTGGGAGTGGTGGAGCGCGCCGCTGCTGACCACGGTTGTGACGCTGCCGCGCCGTCGCTCCAGCATGGGCTGGATGAAGCGCCGGGTGACCCTGAGGGTCCCGAATACGGTGACGTCGAACATATACTGCCAGTCGGCGTCGTGGGTTTGGAGCGTCGTGGCCCATCCGGAGGGCGGAAAGAGGTCGCGCTGGCGCGCGCCGGCGTTGTTGACGAGCGCGTCCACGGCGCCGAACCTGTCAATGGCGGCCCGGTGAGCGTCGTCGACCTGCTCCTGGCTTGTGATGTCCGCGGTGGCGAGCAGGACGTCGGCGGGGCGCGCTTCCAGCTCCCGCCGGAAGGCGTCGTCGTTGTCGCCGGAGAAGCCCGTGGGCTCCCAGGACCGGTCCATGGCCACGACCCTGGCGCCGTGGGCCAGGAAGCCCTGTGTATAGGCGCGCCCCATGCCCCGGGCGGCGCCGGTGACCGCCACCACCAAACCGTCCAGCTCATGCATCTGCCCTCCTCAAGAGTGGCACCGGGATGATGCGGAACCCAGCGCGCGGGTGCAACTCTGGCTCGGCGCAGCGGGCCAGGGGGCCAAGAGTGCCTCCTCGGCCGTGCGGTGCATAGAATGCGGTGCTCAGGGCGTTTCCCAGAGCAGACGAATGGGCACGGCGTGCAGCTTGTCCCCAAAGCTGACGCTCGTCTCGCCATCGTAGAGCACCACTCCGGCGGCAAAGGCCCCTGCGCAGGCGTCCCTGAGCCTGTGCAGGCCGCGGAAGTCCGACTGGGTGACCGTCGCACCCGCTTTGACCTCGACTCCGGCTACGAGGCTGTTAGATTCCATAACAATGTCGACCTCGACCTGGTCCTTGTCCCGGTAATGGAAGAACTCCACCGGGCTGTCATGCCAGGTAGCCTGCCGGCGCAACTCCTGGAATACAAAGGTTTCGAGAAGCTGTCCGAGGAGGGTGCGGTTAGCCATGAGCGAGGGTACGGACGCGCCCAGCAGCGCACACGCCAGCCCGGTGTCACCGATGTGGAGCTTTGGAGTCTTGACGAGGCGCTTCCCCAGATTGCTGTACAGCGGCGGCAAACTCTCTAACAAGTACACGCGCTCCAACAGCGCAAGGTACTCGCCAATGGTCGGGCGGCTCAGCTGGAAGGGCGCCGACAGGCGGCTCTGGTTGAACAGCTGCGCGGTCTGCGTCGCGGCCATGGAGAGCAGCCTTGGCAGGGCGCCAATGCTGCTGATGCGGGACACGCCGGCAATGTCCCGCTGTACCTGGGCGTCGATGTAGTTCCGGTACCAGGTTGCGCGCCGGCGGCCGGCGGGCCGGGCGAGGGCTGGCGGGTATCCTCCCGATACGATCCGCTCGGCGAGCTCTGGCCCCAACCGTTCGGTCTGCTGGACTGAGAAGTTATCCCTGAACAGAGTGTCGATGAAGCCGTCAGCGGCGGGGCAGCTCGCGTGAAGTTCGCACTGGGCCAGGGGATGCAGGCGGATTGTCTCGAGGCGGCCAGCCAGGGAGTCTTGCACAGTTGGGACCGCCAGCACATTCATGGAGCCGGTGAGGACGAACCGGCCTGGCGCGGGCCGGCGGTCGACTTCCAGCTTTAGGGAGGTGAAGAGCCCCGGCACACGCTGCACCTCATCGAGGACGACGGCTTCCGGGAGGTCCGCGATGAAGCCCATGGGATCGGTCTCGGCGCCTGCGCGGACGACATCGTCGTCGAAGCTAAAATAGCGATAGCTGCGGCTTGCGGTGGTGGCCGGCCCTGCGTGCCTGAGAAGGGACTCAGGTGCGCATACCATCTGCGCGAGCGTGGTCTTCCCGCACTGGCGCGGCCCCTGGATCAGGACGACGGGAGAGTCCTCCAGCGCCTCGGCAAACCGTGCTTCGATAAAGCGTGGGTAGAGCCCGTTCCGAACCATGGGACAATGGTAACATTGGGTGCGTCCAATTGCAAGGTTGTGGTAGGGATGATTGAAAGTTTTATAGCGGATAACTGAAAGATGTAGATCGGATGATTGTAAGGTTTTGGTGGGGCGTGTTGAAAAATCTTGGGCGTGGGCGCCAGGCAGAGGACCGCGAAATCAGCCCCTGGATGAGGGGGTGTTCCAGAGGGAGGACGGTAAGAGGCCCACTCACATGGTGGGTCTCTTGGCATGGCCGCGTGGACGGCCCGAGCGAGAGGGGGTCCTTTCGCCGGCAGGGCGGCCCGGGCTAAGCGGGCACGGGCGACGGGATGTTGAACACCTTCAAGACGTTGTCGTGGATGAGCCTGCGTTTCTCGTCGTCGGAGACCTCCCAGGTAGTGACGTCGCGCTGAACGATGTCCTGGGACTTGGGCCACGTGGAGGCGCTGTGGGGGTAGTCCGTAGCGAACATGAGGTTGTCGACGCCGATGGTTTCGCGGTACTCGACGGCCTCCGGGTTGTCGATGTAGGTGAAGAAGAAGTTGCGGTGGAAGTAGTCGATGGGGTCCATGGAAAGGGTGGCGCCGAAGGAAGTGGTGCCGCCGCGGGCGCGCTTGACGCGGCTGACGTACCAGGGCAGCCAGTCCAGCCCATTCTCCGCGGAGATGAACTTGAGGCGGGGGAAGCGCTCGACGACGCCGGACATGATGATCTGGGCAATGGTCCGCTGGGGCTCATGGGAGCGGATCATGGCGGCGAGGCTGAGGTTCGGGTTCCAGTAGGACGACGGCGAGAGCCGGCTCTCGGCCCCGCCGGTGTTCTCGTGCAGCACTAGCGGCATGTCCTGGTCCTGGCACTCGGCCCAGAAGGGGTCATAGAGGCGGGAGGTGTAGTCGGGGTAGCCGGCGGGGGGGGAGAGCCAGATCATGGCGCCGCGCAGGCCCATCTTGGCGCAGCGGACCAGCTCGGTCCGCGCTTCCTCGACGTCGTAGAGGGAGATGAGGGGGACGCCGATGAGGCGCGTGGGGCTGTGGCTGCAGAACTCGCTGAGCCAGTCGTTGTACGCGCGGAAGCAGGCGCTGAGGAGCTTGGGGTCCTGAATCCAGAAGAGGCGGAAGCCCAGCGTAGTGTGCAGGACTTCGCCCTCGACGCCGTCCACGTCCATGTCCTTGAGGCGGGCGGCCGGGTCCCAGCCGCCGGGGAGGGCGTCCGCGTAGCCCTTGCCCTCCTCCCGGAAGGAGCTGTTGCCCGGGCCGGTGCGCGCGGCGGCGCCGAGGCCGACGCCGACGGGGTGGGGGGGAAAGCCCTCGTAGACCCAGAGGTCTTCCATACGGCCGTTGCGCTCCCGTCGCTCCAGACGGGGCGCGCGGAACCGGAACTCCTTATCGATGCGTTCGACCCACAGGTCTCCCGGCTCGCTGACGTGGGAGTCGGCGGAGAAGATCTTGTAATCGCTCATAGTCGTGCCTCCTTCTCTGGAAAGCCGGTGGTTTACACCTTGAAGTGAGCCGTTGCGAGGATGACATTCGGGTAGATTGTAGCCCGAACGCAGGGACTGTCAAGGGAGGGGGGAGGGGGGCTCCTGAGGGGCCGCCGTGGCGTAGCCCATGAGCTTATAGGTCAGGCGGGCCGCGGTGTAGGCGCAGGCCGGGGGGCCCAGGCTCGGGGCCAGTTCCATGATGTCGAAGCCCACGATGCGGCGCTGAGCGGCGACGCCGCGGAGCAGGGCGAGGATGTCGTGCCAGCCCATGCCCCCGGCTCCGGTGTGCCCACGGCGGGCATGAGGGCTGGATCCAGCACGTCCAAGTCGACGCTGATGTAGACCTGCTCGCCCAGGTGGGGGAGCACGGCGGGGGCTAGGTCCGTACCCGGCGCACCGGCGTCCCAGGGGAACGTGGGGATGCCGCTCGCTCGGATGAACTCAGACTCCTCCATGCTGAGGCTGCGGGCGCCGGCCAGGACGACGGGGCAGTGCTCCTGAATGCGGCGCGCCGTGCAGGCGTGGCTGTAGCGGGTCCCCATGTACTCGGAGCGCATGTCAGCGTGGGCGTCCAGGACCAGGACGGAGAGGCCGGGGTAGTCGCCGAGGAGGCCGCGCACAGCGCCGACGCTGACGGAGTGCTCGCCGCCCAGCGTGGCCACCAGCTTGCCGCCGGCGGCTGCCTCGCGGACTGCGACGGCTACCCGCTCCAGCATGACGCCGGGGTCGCCGGCGTGGGGCTCCAGCTCGGGGAGTGTGTGTATGCCGACGCGGCTGGGCTCGATGCCCAGCTCCTCGTCGAAGTCCTCCATCTGCCGCGACGCCTCGATGATGGCGCGGGGCCCCTCCCGAGCGCCGGACCGGTAGGAGGTGGTTGCGTCGTAGGGGACGGGGAGGACGACGATGCGGGCGGTGGCGGGGTCGGAGAGCTCCGGCGACAGGGCCAGGAAGTTCCCCGGCACGAACGGTGCGTTGCCCACGGTCTCAGGGACGCTGGGTTGCAAGGTCGGAGCGCCCCCGGTCCAGGGCGCGCTGGGCCTCCTGGGGGCTGTAGTGCTCCAGCCCGCGGTCCAGGGTCCAGCTCTTGGTGGAGGAGAGGGAGAAGGCCTCCTTGACCTGCTCCAAGGCCAGGTCCGGGTCAAACTCTTTGCAGGAGAAGATGTCCACCCAGAGGTATTGCCGCGAGGGAAAAGTGTGGACGCTGATGTGGCTCTCGGCGATGATGACGAACCCGGAAACGCCCCAGTCCTCGGGTACGGGCCCGTGGTATGTGGTGACCGTGGGGGGGACGATCTTGGTCATGCCAATGGCGTCCGGGTAGCCGTCGAGGAAGCGCCGGACGAACTCGGGGTCCTGGAGCTTCTCGGTGGCGCCGGTGTAGCCGTCAACCGCCAGGTGCATTGGCCGGACTCCTCTTGGGCATGGGATGGTGTGGCGTCTGTGAAGCGGGGATGTCAGCAGGTGCCGAGACATTACGTTACCAGTTTCCGCCTTGGGGGACAACAGCACAGGCGTGCTGTCCGGGTGAGGGGGGCTATTGGCGGTGCGGAGGGGCGTCTTGACAGGGAGCGCGGGCGCCTCTTACCATAGCGACAGGCAGTTAGCACTCGCAGGCGCCGAGTGCTAAAATACTTCGGGAGCTCACTACGAAAAGGAGGGGACTGTGGCACGAACGTTCGCACCAATGGGCGATAGGATTTTGGTGAAGCCTCTTGACCGGGAAGAGGTTTCCAGGGGCGGGATCATCCTGCCGGATACGGTGAAGGAGAAGCCCCAGGAGGGCGAGGTCGTCGCCGTGGGCCCGGGGCGGCTCACCGATGAGGGCAAGCGCATCCCCCTGGAGATCAGCGCGGGGGATGTTGTTTTGTACGCAAAGTACGGGGGCACGGAGGTGAAGGAGGAGAGCGAGGAGTACCTGATCCTCAGTGAGCGGGACGTCCTGGCGAAGATCTCCAACAACGGCAGTTAGGCCACGGCGCCGTTCATGGCGCAGTAGAGATTCAAAAAAAGAGGAGTACGAATGCCGAAGCAGATAAGTTTTTCTGAAGATGCTCGAAAGAGCCTCAAGATTGGCCTGGATGCCCTGGCGGACACCGTCAAGGTAACCCTGGGCCCTAAGGGGCGGAACGTGGTCCTGGACAAGAAGTTCGGACCGCCCCAGGTGTGCAGCGACGGCGTGACCATCGCCAAGGAGATTGAGCTGGAAGACCACTTCGAGAACATGGGCGCGCAGCTCATCAAGGAAGCGGCCAGCAAGACCAACGACGTAGCGGGCGACGGCACGACGACGGCCGTGGTGCTAGCCCAGGCCATTGTCGGCGAGGGCTTCAAGAATGTGGCGGCGGGCGCGGACCCCATGGCCATGAAGCGGGGGATCGAGCGGGCCGTCGAGATGGTCCGCGACGACCTCAAGAAGGTCTCGAAGCAGGTGGAGGGGAAGCAGCAAATCGCCCAGGTCGCCTCTCTCTCGGCTCACGAGGACGCCATCGGCGAGCTCATCGCCGAGGTCATGGAGCGGGTGGGCAAGGACGGCGTCATCACCGTCGAGGAGTCCAAGGGCCTCTCCTACGAACAGGAGTTCGTGGAGGGCATGCAGGTCGACCGGGGCTTTATCAGCCCGTACTTCATCACCAACCCCGACCGGATGGAGGCCGCGCTGGACGATCCCATGATCTTGGTCACGGACAAGAAAATCTCCGCCGTCAATGACCTGCTGCCCGCTCTGGAGAAGATTCTCCAGGTGAGCAAGAACCTGGTCATCGTGGCTGAGGACGTGGAGGGGGAAGCGCTGGCCACCCTGGTTGTGAACAAGCTGCGCGGCATCCTGAACTGCGTTGCGGTGAAGGCGCCGGGATTCGGCGACCGCCGCAAGGCCATGCTGGAGGACATCGCTATCCTCACCGGGGCCAAGGTCATCAGTGAAGAGGTGGGCCGGAAGCTGGATTCCGTGACGCCGCAGGACCTGGGCAGGGCCCGGCGCGTGGTGGCCACCAAGGACGAGACCACTTTCGTGGAGGGTCACGGCTCTGAGGAAGACATCCAGGGGCGGATCAAGCAGATCAAGGCCCAGGTCGACGAGACGACGTCGGAGTTCGACCGGGAGAAGCTGCAGGAGCGCCTGGCAAAGCTGGCCGGCGGTGTGGCCATCATCAAGGTCGGCGCGGCCACCGAGGTTGAGTTGAAGGAGAAGAAGAACCGCGTAGAGGACGCACTCTCCGCCACCCGGGCAGCGGTGGAAGAGGGGATCGTTCCCGGCGGCGGCGTCTCCCTGGTGCGGGCGCAGGCCTCGCTGAACAAGGCACTGGAGAGCGAGCCCCTGGGTGACGAGCGGACGGGCATGAGCATCGTTTCCAAGGCCCTGGAAGAGCCCCTGAAGCTCATCGCCGTCAACGCGGGCCAAGAGGGCGCGGTGATCCTGGAGAACGTTCGGTCCAACGCCGACGGCGACCGCGGCTACGACGCCGACAAGTGCCGGTACGGTAGCATGATGGAGTTCGGCATCGTGGACCCGACCAAGGTCACGAGGTCCGCTCTGGAGAACGCCGCCAGCGTGGCGGGCATGATCCTCACCACGGAGTCCCTGATCTCCGACATTCCGCAGAAGGAGGGGATGCCTGCCATGCCCCCCGGCGGGATGGACATGTAGGGTTGAGTGACCAGCCGCTCATCGTGGGCGGCTAGCAGTTGGGGCGTTCCGCCACGGCGGAACGCCCCAACTTGTTGAAGGCGCAGAGCGGTCTCGCGCTCTGGAGTTACCTTGACGGCCCATAGGGGCTGCGATACACTTCGGGCGTTCCGCCCCGGGCGGTACAGTCCACTCCACAGAGGGCCATCCCATGACCGAGGGTCCAGTTCTTTCCGACGAAACGAGACAGGCCATGATGGGCCGCGAGAGCGAACCGGTAAGCATCGTGGTCGAGCGGGGCGCCATCCGCCGGTTCGCCGAGGCCATCGACGACCCCAATCCCTTGTGGACCGACGAGGCCGTGGCGAGGCGCAGCCGCTACGGGGGTATCATCGCACCGCCCACTTTTCTCCGCTCCATTCCCCGGGCCGTGCCCTCCATGCCGGAGCTGGAGCCGCTGAAGCGCACACTGGACGGGGGCAGCGAGTGGCGATACGAGGAGCCGGTGCGCGCGGGGGACACCATTACCGCCGTTACAAAGGTGGCGAGCGTCAACCAGCGTAGGCTGAGCATTGGTCCAGCGATCTTCGTGTCGGCGGAGACCACCTACACCAACCAGCTTGGGCAGACGGTGGCGGCTCAGCGGTCGACGATGATCCGGTACTGAACCCGGCCGGCCGCGCGAACCCTTCGTCGAAACACTGGGACTCCGTTCCCTCCTGAAAGAAACTGTGTTGGGGGCCAAGATGAATCAGACGCCGTTCTGGGAGGACGTTGCCGAGGGCCAGGAGCTGCCGCCGCTGGAGAAGTACCCGACGACGCAGCAGCTGGTCAAGTACGCAGGGGCCTCCGGAGACTTTTACCAGATCCACTACGACAAGGATTTTGCCATTGGCACAGGGCTTGACGGCGTTATCATCCACGGCGCGCTGAAGAACGCCTTCCTTGGCCAGCTTGTGACGGACTGGATTGGCGAGGGCGGTAGGTTGACCAAGCTGACGGTCCAGTACCGGGGCATGGACGTCCCCGGCGACTCGCTGACGTGCAGGGGCCGGGTGACGCGCAAGTACGCGGTGGACGGCGCCCACTACGCGGACTGCGAGATATGGCTGGAGAACGGGGACGGTGAGAAGACAACGCCGGGCTCGGCGACGGTGGTCCTGCCCTCTCGGGAGGAGTCATAGGTTCCCTGCCCATGCCCCGCTCTCAATGAGGGGCGTGAGCAGGCTGGTCCACCAGAGCCCACTGGTGTTCGGGACGAGCATCCGGGAACCTGGTGCAAGGAGACCATCATGGTTGATGCGCTGGTAGACAGGGTTGCCATTGTCACGGGAGCGGGGCGCGGCATTGGCCGAGGGGTGGCGCGGCTCCTTGCGCAGGAGGGCGCCAGTGTTGTGGTCAACGATCCGGGCGTGGACGTTGACGGCTCCGGCCGGTCCAGCTCGCCGGCCGACGTAGTCGTGCAGGAGATCCAGGCTCAGGGCGGGCAGGCTGCGGCCAACTACGAAAGCGTGGCGGAGTTCAAGACGGGCGAGGCCCTGGTGCAGCAGGCACTGGACACCTTTGGCAGGCTGGACGTTGTGGTCACCTGCCACGGGATTCTTCGCGACCGAATGATCTTCAACATGACAGAGCAAGAGTGGGACGACGTGATCCGCGTGCACCTCAAGGGGACCTTCAACGTGGTCAAGCACGCGTGCATCGTGATGCGGCAGCAGCGCTCGGGGCACATCATCACCTTCACGTCGGAGTCGGGGTTGGTGGGGAACTCGGGCCAGGCCAACTACGGCGCGGCCAAGGCGGGCATCGCCGGGTTCACCAAGGTTGTGGCGCGGGACATGGGGCGCTACGGCGTGACGTGCAACTCCATAGCGCCGCGGGCAGCGACGCGGATGACGGCGTCTGTCCCGACCGCGGCGCAAACGCTGCGGTCGGGACAGGGCATAAGCGGCATCGACGAGGCCCTGGACTCGGAGGCGGAGCAGGAGCCGGATGACGTGGCCCCCTTCGTGGCGTACCTGGCCAGCGACGCAGCCTCAAACGTGAACGGTCAGATATTCCTGGTGTATGGGAACACGGTGAGCCTGTTCTCCCAGCCCAGGCTCCAGACCACGCTGCTGAAGCCGGAGGGGTACTGGTCGGCTGAGGAGCTTCGGAAGCTGATGCCCAGCGTGGTGCTGAAGGGTGTCGTGAACCCCGCGCCGGCCCAGGGAGCGCGGTAGAATCGATGAACCTGTACGCGCGGCGCCCGCTTGCACTTGGAGCGGCACGAAGCGGCCGCATGGATAAACACTGGATGAACGGCTCCGTTTCGGAGAGGGAGTAAGAGATGGCTGATGGACTGCTGGACGGCAAGGTAGCCATCGTGGCCGGCGGGGGCCGCGGCATTGGCCGGAGCGTCGCCATGCTCATGGCGGAGCACGGCGCGCGCGTGGTGGTCAACGACCTAGGGGTGGAGGCCGACGGCAACAGCCCGTCCCGGGGCCCGGCGGACGACGTGGTGGAAGAGATCAAGGGCAAGGGCGGAACAGCGGTGGCCAGCTTCGAGTCCGTGGCGACGGCGCAGGGCGGCGAGAGCATCATCAAGGCGGCCCTGGACACCTACGGCAAGCTGGACATCCTGGTCAATCCCGCGGGCATCCTGCGGGACCGGATGGTGTTCAACATGACGGAGGACGAGTGGGACGCGGTTATCGCCGTCCACCTGTACGGGCACTTCAACCTGATCAAGCCGGCGAGCATCATCATGCGGCAGCAACGGGCGGGCCGCATCATCCCCTTCTCGTCGACCTCAGGTCTGTGGGGGAATTCGGGCCAGGCCAACTACGGCGCCGGCAAGGACGGCGTCGCGGGGCTGACGCGGGTGGTGGCCCGGGATCTTGGGCGCTACGGCGTCACGTGCAACGCCATATCGCCATCGGCGGAGACGCGGATGACGGCGACGGTGCCGGACTCGGTGCGAGATCTGCGAGCGCAGCGGGGCATATCCTCGGCGGGGGGCGCGACGCCGCTCGCTAGGGCGCGCCCTCCCGAGGCCATCGCGAACCTGGCGGTATGGCTGGCCTCCGACGAGGCATCAGACGTCAACGGACAGGTCTTCTGGGTCAGCGGCGGGATGCTGGGCGTGATGAACGCGCTGGCGCCGGGCCGGACCATCACCAAGCCCGCTGGGGGCCGGTGGACGGTGGAGGAGCTGGCGGCCATCTTCCCGTCGACGCTGGGCATGGACCTGCCCAACCCCGCGCCTGCGGCGCCCCCGCCCTCCGCGTAGCGGCCGACCCGCACGTTGTGCCAGAGGAGGCCTGCAGCGGGAGCAACCCGTTAAAGATCGGGTCAGGGTGGAGCTACAGTACTACGCGACCAAGGCCGACCTCGCTGAGCTTAAGGCTGAGCTCATCAAGTGGATGGTCGGGCTGAGGGTCGTCACTGTGGTCGCGGCGTCCTCCATCGCCTCATCCATTGTGCCCGCTGTGCAGGAGCGCTCGGCATAACGGGAGTGGACTCCGTCGTCCGCTAGCCGCTAGGTCGACCCCATACGCGCCAGTCCCCGATTGGGCGAGCTTCCTTTCGCGAACCGCGCCGACCCGGATCTACTGGCATCCTCTTTGACGGATTCAGACCCGGCAGGGACTCGCGCACGCCGGACGCCCGGCCATGCCGATTCGACCAGAGGCCCGGACGCGTCTGCTCGACGGGTCCGGGCGTGGGCAGGCTAGCCCAGGGCTGCCGGGAGCAGGGCTGCGGGGAGCATTGATGGGCCGTGGGCGCTAGGCGCGCTTGAGCGCCCGCAACATGGTCTGGCCGAGGATGTTCTCCTTGTCGCGGTCCGGCAGCGGCAAGTTTACATAAGTCTCCACGTTGTTGGGTAGGAACTGGTACTCGCCGTGGGGATAGTCGGTGCCGAAGAAGAAGTTCTCGCTGCCCATCATCTGGACCAGGGCGGGGATGTGCTCCGTGGACTCGACGGCGGTGAAGCAGTGCTTCTTGATGAGCTCGCTGGGCAGTGTCGACGTCCGGGAACAGTCCGAGCGGATGTAGTAGGAGCGGTCCGAGCCCATCATGGCGTAGGGGAGCCATCCGGCGCCGGCCTCGAAGAAGCAGAAGCGCAGGTTGGGGAACTCGTCCAGCACGCCGCCGAGGGAGAGGGAGGCGCAGCAGAGGATGTACTCCATGCCAAAGCCCACGTATACACCAAGGTGAAGGCGCCGCATGCGCTCGTGGCCCACCATGGGGTAGCGCGGTACATGGTCCACAAATGAGCCGGAGCAGCTTTGGGGGATGTGGTGGACGAAGATGGGGACGTCCAGCTCGTTGATGGTGTTCCAGAAGGGGTAGAGTTCCATGTCGTCGAAGTTGCGGCCCATCCAGTTGGCGGGTATCTGGATACCGGAGACGCCGAGCTCCCTGACGGCGCGCCGTGCTTCCCGGCGCGACTCTTCCAGGTCGTCGAAGGGGATAATGGCCGTGGCGATGAAGCGGTCCGGGTGGTCTGCCTGGATAGTGGCCACGGCGTTGTTGTAGGCCTTGCACATGGCGATGCGGACGGGCAGGGGTTTGTCTTCGCCCTCCGGGGCGCCGCCGTAGAGATGGGAGAACTGGGCGTGGGGGATCAGGACCTGGGTGTCAACGCCAAGGTCCCTGTCCAGGACCTTGATGCGTTCCTCGGGGTCTCGCAGGGGAACGGGCGCATCGCCACCCCGGCGGGCCCCCGCGGTGGGCTCGGCCCACAGCCGCGCCTCCCGGGCGTACATGTCGCGGGCCGCGGGGCTGAGCCCGTCAGGCAGGAGGTCCTTCAGGGAGTCGAGATCGACGCGGGGCACGATGTGGCTGTCACAGTCGACGACCTGTGTGGCGATTCTGGTGGCCATGTCTTCATCACCTTTCGCGTGCTTGGACGCATGTCCTGCCGGTCTGGAACGACCGGGGTATGGCCCGCAATGTACGGTACCCGCAGGCTCCGGTCAAGGATTGGGCCCCGTGGCGCGACCCGTGGGCGTGCGCGGACTCCGCGAGGCGGCCCGCACCGCGGGGGCCTGTGTCTCTGGCGTCCAGGCAGGCGCCCGCCGACTACAGGAAGCTCACTGGCGTAGTCACGCGGGCACGTGGCTGGCGAGCTGGGCCGCGATGAAGCCTCGCAAGAGGGCGACGGCCTGGTCTGTGAGGGGCCCGGGCTCCGCCGCGAAGGTATGGGGCTGGTCCGGGAAGACCTCCAGAGTGAAGTCTCCCCCGGCGGCACGGTAGTTCCCGGCGCACTGCTCCACCAGATGCAGGGGCACATTGGTGTCCGCAGAGCCGTGGAGCACCAGAACGGGCGGCAGGGCCTCCTGCCCGCCGCGTTCCAGGACTCCCTGGGGGTTGCCTTCCCGCATCGCCTCCTCCGTCAGGAAGTAGCCAAAGGACGCCTCGACGAGGCGAGGGTTCTCGCTCTCCTTGGCGATGGCGTAGCGCCCGTATGAGTCGAGGACGGGCCACAGGCCCATGGCGTAGTCCACCGCCGCGTCGGCCTGGGGCGCCTCCGGGAGGGGGATGGCGCTGTACCGGGCGTCGCGGGGGAGCATGGC
This sequence comes from Dehalococcoidia bacterium, assembly GCA_965247615.1. GTDB lineage: Bacteria > Chloroflexota > Dehalococcoidia > Lucifugimonadales > UBA1127. The sequence goes on from OZ252022.1 coordinate 1,225,363, forward strand.
GTTGAGCAGGACCGTGTGCCCGCCGCTGGAACGGCCCAGCGCGCCGATGACAGACGCGTCCCCGTTGAGCTCGCCGGCGTGAGCCTTGAGCCAGCGGATGGCGTAGTTGGCATCCTGGACCTGGGCTGGATAGGGAAACTCGGGGGCGATGCGGAAGTCGATGGAGGCGACGACCATGCCGGAGGTGGCCAGGGCGCTGTCGATGAGCTCATCGCCGAAGCGGTCGCCGCCGCTCCACGCGCCGCCGTGGACATCCAGGAGGACCGGGAACGGCCCCTGACCCTCGGGCTGGTACACGCGGGCGAGCCATTTTTGGCCCGCGGCCTGGAGGTACTCAACGTCAAAGGTTCGGACGGTGTATGTTGCCCCAGGGTCGTAGGAAACGGGACGCTGGTTGGTCACTGGATCACCTCTGCCTTCTTGATGCTACGGGTCGCGTTGAGTATACTCCCCGGCGCAAAAGGTGTCCGGCCCTCGGGGGAGGCACAGCGGCGGGGAAGAACGGCGATGGAGGCCGTGTACCTTCGGGGATCAGTCGTCGGAAGGATGTACCGCGTCCTCCGGGGGCCCGAACTCCCGCTGGGCGACGCCGGTCATGCGCGCGGCGGCAGCCACTTCCTGCGCGACCGCGCTCACCACGGCCCTGTTGAAGATGCCGGGCATGATGTACTCCTCGGTGAGCTGGTCGTCCGGAACGCTGGCGGCGATGGCCTGGGCGGCGGCCAGCTTCATCTGGTCGTTGATCTCCCGGGCCCGCACGTCCAGGACGCCCCGGAACATGCCGGGGAAGCAGAGGGCGTTGTTGACCTGATTCGGATAGTCGGAGCGGCCGGTGGCAATGACGCGGACGAAGTCCCAGGCGTCCTCGGGCCAGATCTCGGGGTCCGGGTTGGCCATGGCGAATACGATGGATTCCGGGCTCATGAGCTTGACCTGCTCCACGGAGAGCACACCCGCCCGGGAGAGGCCGATGAAGAGATCCGCGCCCTTTATGGCCTCCGTCAGGCCCCCCGTGACGTTCTCCGGGTTGGTGTTCTTGGCGAACCACGCCATGCCCGGGTTCTCCGGATGGTCCTGGGACCGGTCCACGATGCCGTGGACGTCCACGCCGATGAGGTGGCGGACCCCGGCTGTGGCGAGGAGCTTCCCCGTGCTGACGCCGGCAGCGCCGACGCCGGTGATGACCACCTTGATCTCCTCGATTCGCTTGCCCACCAGCTTCAGGGCGTTGATGAGGGCAGCCAGGACCACGACGGCTGTGCCGTGTTGGTCGTCGTGGAAGACGGGAATGTCCAGCTCCCGGCGCAACCGATCCTCGATGGAGAAGCAGCGGGGCGCCGATACGTCCTCCATGTTGATGCCGCCGAAGCCCACGGACACTCGCTTGACGGTATCGACGAACTCGTCCGGGTCCTGTGTGCTGAGGCAGATGGGCCAGGCGTCGACTCCGGCCAGCTCCTTGAAGAGGAGGGCTTTGCCCTCCATGACCGGCAGCGCGGCCGCGGGGCCGATGTCGCCCAGGCCTAGGACCGCCGAGCCGTCCGTGACCACGGCCACGGTGTTGCCCTTGCTGGTGAGAGTCCAGACGGAGCTTGGGTCGTCGTAGATGGCGGCGCTGACACGGCCCACGCCGGGCGTGTAGGCAATGGACATATCGTTGCGGGTCTTGTTGGGGACCCGGGCGGCCATCTGAATCTTGCCGCCCAGGTGGCGCAGGAATACCTGGTCTGAGACGTGGGTCACGCTCACGCCCTGCAAGGCCTTGACGGCCTCCACGATCCCCTGGCTGTGGGGCACGTCCCGGGCGTTGACGGTGATGTCCCGCACCATGGCCCTCCGGCTCGCCGAGACGATGTCTATGGCGCCGAGGTCTCCGCCGGCCGCTCCGATGGCCGACGTGATGGCACCGAGCATGCCCGTCCGGTTGGCGTACTCGGCGCGGATGGTGACGCTATAGGCGATGCCGGGATACCTGGACGTCACTCTGAGTGCCTCCTTGGGGTGCGTGGGGTACGGTTCCGGGAGGAGAGGGTCCTCAGAGGTGGCTGGGCGCCTCTTCTGTCTGCCTGCGCTGCTCCTCCAGGGCCTCCCAGCTCTCCCGATTGAGCTCCATGAGGATGAAGGTCTGGCCGTTGCGCCGCACGGGGCGTACGGCAGAGAACCCGCTCTTGGAGAAGGACCGCTGGGCGCGCTCATTCCAATCCAGGGTGTGGAGGTAGACGCGTTGGAAGGGCATGGTGGTAAAGATGTGGCGGAGCATGGTGTTCACGGCGTCTGTGCCGTACCCCTTGCCAAGGTACTCGCGCTCGCCGATGAGGATGCCCAACTCCGCCTGGTTCCTGATGAAGTCCGCGTCATAGTACATGACGTTGCCGATCTGCCGGCCGTTGGGCGCGTCGATGGCGAAGCGCCGGATCCATGCGGAGGTGTGGCGAAGCTCCTCCTCGTAGAGCCGCTTGAATTGGTCGAGGTTCATGCGCAAGGGCGTCGTGGCGTCCAGCTTGGCCATCTCTGGGTCGGTGCGCCATTGGTAGTCGTTGGCGGCATCGGAGATGCGCTTCTCCCGCAGGACTACTTTGTTGCCCTTCAGGGTGATTGGCTCGCGGGTCACGGCCCGGCCTCCAGCTGTTCAAGGGCCTTCTGGGCGATGCGCGACTCGTTGGAGTAGGTGAGGAGGTGAAGGGCCTCGGCGGCGGGAAACCAGCGGACGTCGTCAAACTCGGGGTCGTGGCTGTCCGTTGAGCCGCCGGTGGGGCTCATGAGGTAGAAGTGCACGGTCTTGCGGCAGCGGACGCCGTCAGAGGAGCGGACGAACCAGTACTTGATGGCGCCCAGGGGATTCTGAAGCGCCACCTGGAGGCCGGTTTCTTCCCGAACCTCCCTGAGGGCCGTCTGTTCTATGCTCTCGCCGAACTCGGGCGTCCCCTTGGGCAGGCTCCAGGTTTGGGGCTTCCTTCTGCCGCAGAGGACGAATTTGACGGCGCCGCCGTGGATGGCATGCACGACGCCGCCGGCGGATACGGGGTATTCGACAAGTCTTCGCTGGACCATTGGCCTCATTTCGGGTGCGTTACGCGTGGTTGCGGACATGCGCGTTTCAGTTGGCATTCTATGCGTTGGCGGAGAAGAGCGTCAAGGAAAAGGGCGGGGCCGGCAGGGAGGGCTTTGCGGCGGGCTGCTAGGCGTGAAAGGTGAAGGAGAGGGGGTCAGTGTTGTAGTCGGCCTGCTCCAGGGCCTCCTCGGCGGCCTCCTGCACGACCTCGTCGGAGGAGCGAAGGCAGCTCGCCAGGGCCTTCTTGGCGATGCTGCCGCCGATGGCGCCCAGGGCTCGGATGGTCCCAAGACGGACCTCGATGTCGTCGTCCCGCAAGAGGGGGAGCAGGTGGGGGATGGCGGCCTCCTCGCCCAGCCCGCCGCACGCCGACGCGGCATCATAGCGCATGGCCGGGTCGTTGCTGCCGACCTCCTTGATGATGATGGGGAGCCAGGCTGGGTCAGCGTTGTGCCCCATGGCGTAGACGGCGCTGCGGCGCACCTCCGCGTCCGTGCTCTCATAGGCATTCCGGATGGCCTCCCGCACCGCATCGTCATCGATAGCGCTGACGGCCTCGATGGCCCCGCGGCGGACCGCGGGGGTCTCGCCGCGGTTGCCGAGGGTCTCCAGGAGTACGAGAAGGATGCGTTCCCGGTCCTTGGGCAGGAGCTTGCCGTCCTCGGCCAACTCCGCGAACTTGCCCAGGCCCTGTGCAGCGGCCGTCCGGACCCTCTCCGACCGGTCGCACTGGAGCAGATTGATGAGGAGTGTGATGACGTGGCGGTCTTCACACTCCCAGAGTCCGGACACGCTGTGCTCCCGGACCTGCTCGTCGGGGTCCTTGAGGGCCATGACGAAGACGGCGGAGAAGTCCAGGGTCAGATCGTGGTCGGCGATATCCGCCATGCGCGTGACGATCTGGACCCGGCGCTCCGGCTCCATTCTGCCCCAAGCGGCTTTGACGAGAGCCAGATCTTCCGGGCCCAGCGTGGAGAGGCGCGTGAGGTCAGAGTGCTTTAGGGGCTTCTCCGAGTCCGTGAACTCTTCCAGGTACTGTTGCAGTGCCACGGGTGACACTCCTCATGTTGTCACGAAATGTGGGCCGAAGGCGGGGGCCGCCTCCTGACCGGTGAATTGTCCACCCCCACAGTGTGGAGGGCCGGGCTGGAGCAATGCTGTCTCGTTCTCCGGTCCAATGCCTCTGCCCGCCTGACGAGCATACACCATACTCTAACGGCGCCATGGGAAAAAGCCCCGCGCGGGGGAAATCCCGGGCTCTTTGCGGCCAAATTGCGCCGCGCTGCCCCCAGGACCGGAAGGCGTCCGGCGCGTGGCTATCATAGCGATGGGGTTTGAGGCGGGCTACCCCGGGATGTCGCCATCCGCCTATAATTGCCGAAGGGGCAGCGGGGAACACGTGCAAGGAAGAACTGACATATCTACTCGCTCTCAGCGACCATCTGGTGGGGCCAAGAGGCGGGGGAGGGCGCCGGCGGTCAGGGCGCTCAAGCCGGGCTATACTCCCGCCCAGATTCTGGCGCTGCTGAAGCAGGAGTACGGCCCCATGGTGTGGCGCCAGCGCTTGGATACGGTCTCCGAGCTGGTGTTCACTATCCTGTCGCAGCACACGTCTGACCTGAACGCGGAGCGGGCGGGGGAGGCGCTGCGGGACCGCTTTGGCTCCTGGGAGGCGGTGGCAGACGCGGGGGTCCTGGAAGTCGAAGACGCCATCAAGAGCGCGGGGCTGGCACGGCAGAAGGCGCCGCGCATCCTGGGGGCGCTGAGGCGCATACAGGAGCTTCGGGGTAGCCTCGAGCTGGACTTCCTGAGGGAACTGCCGCTGCCGGACGCCAAGGCGTGGCTGCGCGGACTGCCCGGCGTGGGCCCCAAGACCGCAGCGGTGGTGCTCTGCTTCGCCCTGGGGATGCCCGCTCTGGCAGTGGACACCCACGTCCACCGGGTATCGAAGCGGTTGGGCCTGATTGGCCCCAAGGTAACGGCCGAGCAGGCCCACGAGATCCTGGAACCACTGGTGGCGCCAGAGGACGTGTTCGCATTCCACGTGGGGTTCATCACGCACGGGCGGCGCGTCTGCCACGCACGGCGGCCGGAGTGTGAGCGGTGCCTGCTGGGGGAGGGGTGCCCGTCGCGACGCGAGGTGGCGGAAGCGGAGGGGCGCTGAGCCTCGTGTCCCCGCTCGGCGCCTCGTCCAAGAGGCGGGTTGGACCCCGTCTATACCGTGAGGCGCTTGTAGAGCTCGGGTATGCGCTGGGGGAGGGCCTGGATCTCGAAAAGCACCTCGTAGCCCATGTCGCCGCACATGGTCTTGAGGTAGTCGTGGCCGGCCTTGTCCACGGTGAGGGCGAAGGGCGTGATGTCGTGGCTGCGTGCTTCCACGAGGGCCATGTGGGTATCGTGGACGGCGTACTCCTTCTCCACGCCCTCGCGGCTGTAGCCCCGGTCCTGAGGGCGGCCGTCGCTGATGAGGAACAGGATCTTGGTCTTGGCGGCCACGCCGGCCAGCTTGGTGGTGCAGTGGCGGATGGCCGGGCCCATGCGCGTGGCGTGAAGGGGCGCGATCTTGTCCACGCGGCGTCGGACGGCGTCCGTCAGGTTCTCCTGGATGTCCTTGATAGAGTAGAACTCCACGTTTTCGCGGCCGTAGCCAGAGAAGCCGTAGATGCCGTACTGGTCTCCAAGGGCCTCCAGGGCTTGGACGATGAGGACGACGCTCTCTTTCTCCAAGTCGATGATGCGCTTGGGGGTGCGCCGGGCGCCCTCTCCCCGGCGGGTCCGCAGCCAGAGCATGTACTCCACGGGGTCTGAGGGGGCATCCCAGTCGTCGGTAGTGCGACGGGCCTCGTCGATGGCCTCGGCGGTGGAGGCGCTCATGTCGAGGAGGAAGACGACGGCGACGTCCCGCTCGATCTTGTTGCGGCGCCAGTAAATTTTGTCGGAGGGCACGCTGCCGCTGCGGATGTCCAGGATGAACTCGATGGTGGCGTCGAAATCGTAGTCCTCGCCGTCCGTCAGGGGTCTGATCTTGCGCATGGACTCGGGGACGGCCAACTCGAACTGGCGGCGGATCTGGGACACCAGGCCCGCGTCCTGCTGGAGGGTCTGGTACCAGAAGTTGATGTCGCCCTCAGACATGGGGCGTTCGCGGACCATGCACCAGCGGGAGCGGTAGTCGTCGGCGCGGAAGTCCCACTCGTCGTACACGTGCGTGTTGGGTTCGGTGGCCTCCAGGGGTCCGTCCTCGTCGTCGACGTGGACCAGGGGGCCCTGGCCGAAGGTCGCGTTGGGCGGGGGCGCGGTAACACCGGCCTCCTTCATCATGTTGTTGGCGAATGTGCTGGCGCTCTGGGCGACCTCCTCCTCTGACATGTCCATCTGAAGCTCGGGGCTCTGGTTGAGCAGGGCCTCCAGCATCTCCTGGGTAAGGGGGACCATCTGTGAATCGTCACCGGAGTCGGCGCTGTCCCGCAGGGCGGCCAGGAGCTGGACCATCTCCGGCTTGAACTCGCCCCGGTAGTCCACCTCGGCGGGCGACTCGTAGGACTCGCCCTCCTCTCCCTCCTGCTCGGCGTCGTCGGCCTCGGCGGCGTCCGCGGCCTCTTTCTCGAAGAAGTCGATGATGTCCTGCTGGTCCTGCTCGCCCTCTTCCTGCTCGCCAAGGTCGTTGACGTCCATCTGCTCGTAGTTCTCGGGGGGGACCTCTTCGTTGGGGATCTTGGCGATGATGGAATAGATGCGGACGGAGGCCTCGGCGGCGTCCTCCACGGTGGATGCGGGGACCATGACGCGGCGGGAGATGCGGGCGACGGCCCGGGCTTCCTCTAAGTAGTCCTTGGGAACGGATACGTCGCCGCTGCGTTGCAGGCTCAGGCGCACCAGGAACTCCACCATGGCCTGGCGGGCGGGCAGATCCTCCATCACGGGCCGCTCTGAGAGGGAGTCCTGCTGGACGCGGCGGTAGTGGAGGCGGATACCAGCGTATTCGCGCTGAACGTGGGAGTCCAGGCGCCCATCCTCTACAACGGTGAAGATGTCCAGGGCAAGCTTGCGGTCCTGGAAGAGGCTGAAGAAGCGGTGCATGTCCGTGGTGACCCAGCTGGTCTCGGCGCTGGAGGGGTCGATGCCCATCTCCTCCAGCTCCGGGACTGTGTCTTTGGGGGGCACGATGGCCGCGAGCCTGGGGCGAAGGTCCTGGAAGATGCCCGAGGGCCGCTCGAACTCGAACTCAAAGCTCCCGAACTCCAGGTGCGCGACCTGGTGCGTGGACACGACTTTGAGGAGACCGAAATTCTCCTCCTTGCTGTCGTAGCGGTCCACGGTGGGCTGGAGGTAGATGGTTGTGCCCTCTGTGGTGGGGCGCTCGCGGGAGACCCATCCTATGCCCTTGCGGGCCAGATCCTGGACCGGGGCTACCTCCATGTCGGCGCCTGCCAGGGCGCGGCAGTACATCTGCATCAGCTCCTTCACCGTGGCCAACTCCACCGCGGAGGAGAGGGCCTTGAGCAGCTCCCCGGAGCGCACGGACTCAGCCCGGAAGAAGGCGGTCCCGGCCTCACGGTTCTCTCGAAGCAGGCGGGCGCCTTCCGTGAACCAGACCTCCATCTGTTGGGGGGTGATGCGGGCCAGAATGTTAGGAGCGCTGCGCAGAAACTCGTGGACTGCCGGCGGGTGGGACTGGAGCAGAGCGTCCGCCATGTTGAGGATAAGGAGATGGACGTTGGAATCGATCTGCGCGAGGCTTCGGGAGCCCTCCTCCAGGAAGGACGGGATGGCATGGTGGTCGGTGCGGGCGAGGCGCTCGGCCATGCTGATGAAGCGGGCGCGCTGGCTGCGGTCTATGCGGGGGAGGGCCACGACGGTCGCCGCGAAGGCGCCTCTGACGGCGCGCCAGCTGCCGGCGGTCACGGCGTTCATCATGGCGATGAAGCTGTCCCGGTTCTCCCCCATGAGGGGGAACACCTGGAGGCCCAGGTCCAAGCTCTCCTGCGCCAGGTCGTAGGACTGCTGGGCAACGGCGCCGATGAATGCCATGAACCGCTCCAGCTCCGGGAAGGTGAGCACGGTGAGGAGCTGGGGGCTGGAATCGAAGAACTTGCAGGACAGTGCGCTGGACTTCCAGGTCCCGTTGTAGACGTTGTGGCCCAGGGAGGACCACGTGGTGATGTTGCTGGGCCTGATCTGGCTCAGGCTGCCGGGGCCGGCCCGGAAATAGGACACGGCGATGGACGGCGAGTCCTGGCACAGGGCCTCTCCGGCGCGGGCCCAGGCCAGCAGGTTGGAGAACGAGAGGACGGGCAGCACCATGGGGCTTACGCGGAAGTACTCCGCGGCCGCCTCCCAGGAGCGCACCGTCTGCTGGGCAATGGTCAGCCCCTCCGTGGCCCAGGCCTGGAGCTCGTGGGACGCTAGGGCGTTGCTCAAAGTCAGGGCCGCCCGCCGGAACTCCTGCGCGACGGCGACGGGGAATCGCTGGAACTCGCGCTCTATTTCGCTGAGGCCGGGTGCAAGCTGCTCCACGGGACCTCCTTCTTGGAAGCTTGGGCCAGGCGCCTCACAAAATGCGTCAGGATGGTGGCCGTGGCGCCGTAGACGACGTGTCCCTGGTGTACGTACGAGTAGTGCGGGTTGTAGGCCCCGCGTCTGGCGGACCGCTCCTCACGAAGGGCCGCCGGATCCAGCAGGGTTGAGAAGGGGACCTCCAGGATGGCGGCCACCTCTGTGGGGCTCATGACGAAGGGGTACGGGTAGGGGATCAGCCCCACCACCGGACGGATGAGGAACCCGGTGCGTGTGGCCGCGGCGTCCAACTCCCCCAGGATCTCCACATCCCCGGGAACTATCCCCAGTTCTTCCTGGGCCTCGCGGAGGGCCGTGTGCAGGTGGTCCCGGTCCTCCGGGTCCCGCATGCCGCCGGGAAAGCAGATCTCCCCCTTGTGGTGCTCCACCAGGTCCGTGCGCTTGTTGAGGAGTATGTGATACTCGCCATCCTTGCGAAACAGGGGGAGGAGCACGGCGGATGCCGCTAGGCCCGGCCGACCGGGGACGTCCTCCTGATGGTTTACCAGAAGGGAGCGCAGGGCCAGGATGACTGGGTCCTTCTGTTCGGCGCTCGCTTGGCGAATTGTCATTCAGCGTTGTCGTACTTGCCGGCCGCCGTGGTCCTTAGGCCGTTGCAAGGCCCCGCTACTCAAAGATGGAAGTGATGACTTCCTCGATGCTGCGTTGAACCTGAATGTCGTCCACGACAGCCCAGACGATGGCGGACTGGCAGGCGCGGCGGGGCTGGACGCCGCTGGCGATAAGCTTGCCCGCGTAAATGAGGAGGCGCGTGCTGGCGCCCTCCTGCAGGCCGTGCTCCTTGAGGTGGCGCACCTTTTCGCCGAGCTTGGCCAGCTGCAAGGCGGACCCCTCGTCCACACTGGACTCGTGCTGGATGATCTTGGCCTCAATCTCCTTCGGCGGATAGTCAAAGTCGATGGCAATGAATCGCTGGCGCGTTGAGTGCTTCAGGTCCTTCAGGGCGCTCTGATAGCCCGGGTTGTAGGAAATGACCAAGAGGAAGTCGTCGTGGGCCTGAATGATGGTGCCCCGCTTCTCCACGGGCAGGATGCGCCGGTGGTCCGTGAGGGGGTGAATGAGGACGGTGGTGTCCTTGCGGGCCTCGACGACCTCGTCCAGGTAGCAGATGCCGCCGGCCTTGACGGCGCGGCTCAGGGGGCCGTCGATCCAGCGTGTTCCCTCGGCCTCGATGAGGTAGCGGCCCACGAGGTCGCTGCCCGTGAGGTCCTCGTGGCAGGCCACCGTGACCAGGGGGATCTTGTGTTGGCCGTTGCCGCCAGCTGGGAGGGACGGGGACTGGTCCCCTCTGTGCTCCTGGTTAAGCCGCCAGGCCATGTACTCCACGAACCTGGTCTTGCCGCAGCCCGTGGGCCCCTTGAGCAGGACGGGGATCTTCTGGGAGTAGGCCACTTGAAAGAGCTCTATCTCATCGCTCTGGGGAATATAGAAGGGCTCCTCCTCAACAACGTACTCCTCAAACCGGTACTCGTTGTGATAGAAGATGGTATCTCTACCTTGGGCCATTGCCCACCTGCCTTGCTAAGATTCTCTGCTTCCAGAGGTCCGTCACAGCCTGGCGAAGCTCCTCGAGGTTCCCGGCGTTGTCGATGATGGCATCGGCGCGCCGAACCCGCTCTTCCTGTGAAAGCTGGGTGCGGATGCGTGCCCTGACCGCATCTTCGGGAAGTCCGGACCGGGCGCGGATTCGCTGGACTGCGGTGTCTTCCGGGGCCGTAACCACCCACACCTCATCGGTTAGGGGCGTCCAGTTGGCTTCGATGAGGAGCGCTGCTTCAAGAACGATAACGCCAACGCCGCGCTTTTTCAACTCCCGGACGCGCTCTCCGATGACGCTGGCCATCCGCGGGTGCATTATGGCGTTGAGTTGGGCCAGAGCCTGGGTGTCATTGAAGACGATGGATCCCAGCTTCCTGCGGTCTATCTCACCGCCGGGATAGAGGACCTCCTCACCGAAGGTATCCACCACTTCCGCACGCCAACTACCACCATCCGCGCTCCTAGTGGCGCCGGGATGGCGGCGCAAGGCCATAGGGGGGGTCAAGGGAGACCGCGGACCCTGTCATTGTTCAATGATTTGGAGCGTAGGTCTCGTGGCCGACTTGGTCCGCGTTGATGAGTACGGCGTCCAAGTCTTGCAGCATCCGGGAGACTTCGCTCCCGCTCCACCGTCCGGCGGGTGCTGCTGGCGGGCTTGCAGGGAGCCCCATTCCTCCGGTCAGGCCAACTACCACCATCCGCGCTCCTAGTGGCGCCGGGATGGCGGCGCAAGGCAAGTGTACCAGCGGCCCATAGGGGGGGTCAAGGGAGACCGCGGACCCAAGTCCTCCACCTGGCCGAATCACGAGACTTCCTATGAGCCTGCCGCAGGGGCAGGGCTGGTGACGCCGACAGCGGGCGAACAGGGGCCTTCGCGCGAATTCAGCGCCAGAACGTGATTCCGGGGGCAATCGTTTGGTTTACAATGTGCGTAATAATAGAGAGAACAGCTACGGAGTCTGTGGGGGTATGAAGATGAAGAAGCTGGGCATTGGCATCGGCGCGCTGACCGGAGTGCTCCTGACCGCACCACTGGTGGCCGTGATGTTCGCGGCTGACCAGCTGCTGGGTTTGCCCTTTGTTCCCTTTATGCTGTTCGACTGGGTCAGCCGTGTGCTGCCCGGCCCACTGGTGACCTTCGGCATCGACATGATGATCGACACGCTGCGGATGATGGGCGCGAGCGTGGCCGGTGTTGCCAAGACGGCCGAGCAGACCATCGCGGTGCTGCACTTCCTCATGATTGGCGTGGGCGCATCCGCCCTGTTCTTCGCGGTCCTGAGACTGCGCGGCCTGCAACCGAGCTACCTGGCTGCGCTGGTGGCCGGCGCCCTCGTGGGGCTACCGACAATTGCCATCACCGTGGCCATTGGAGGATCAGACGTCAGCCCAATCCTGATTGTGCTGTGGCTGACGGCGCTGTTCCTCGCGTGGAGCGCCGGACTGAGGTTCGCGTATTTGCGTCTGAGCCCGGCCGAGGGTGTTGCGGCTGGGCCCGATCCGGCCGTTGCCGCGGTCGATGGCGCTGGCACGGCCGATACGGCCGCCGAGGACGCCGGGATGATCGGGCGCAGGCAGTTCCTGATTCGGATGGGGGCTGCCACGGCGACCATCACCGTCGCAAGCACCGCCCTGGGCAGTCTGCTGTCCCAGGCGGCGCGCCGCGAGCTCGAAGCGGAGCTCGCGGCGACGGCCACCCACGAAAGCCAGGGCAGCGTCAGGTCGCCCTTTCCCAACGCTGCCGACCGGCTTATGCCGGCCCCGGGAACGCGGCCCGAGTACACGCCCCTCAAGGACCACTACAAGGTGTTCATCCGCACACAGCCAACCGTCATCGACGGCGCGACGTGGACGCTCCCCATTGTCGGCATGGTCGCCAACCCGCTTTCACTGACACTGGACGACCTCCGCAACAACTACACGGCGCATGATCAGTACGTGACGCTGTCGTGCATTTCGGGCCGCGTCGGGACAGACTTGATCAGCACCACCCATTGGACGGGGGCCAGACTTCAGGACATCCTTGCCGACGTCAAGCCGGACTCATCCGCCCGATACCTGCACATCACCAGCGGCGACGGGTTCTACGAGACCGTTGATCTGGACCTGATCGCCTCCGACGAACGCATCATGCTGTGCTACGCCTGGGACGGCAACCCTCTTCCCATCGACCACGGCTTCCCGCTGCGAATCTGGCTTCCGGACCGGTTTGGCATGAAGCAGCCCAAGTGGATCACGGGCATCTCCGTGATGGAGGAGTACAAGGAGGGGTACTGGGTCGAGCGGGGATGGGATGAGGTTGCCCAGGTCCAGGCCACCTCCGTCGTGGATGCGGTGGCAGGGGACGCCGCCTACGAGAGCCAGGGTCGGATGCTGGTGCCCGTGGGGGGCATCGCCTTCGCCGGTGCCCGGGGGATCTCTCGCGTCGAAGTACGCGTGGACGGCGGCCCGTGGCAGCAGGCCCAGCTTCGGGCCCCGCTGTCCGAGACGACGTGGGTGATCTGGCGCTACGACTGGCCCTTCGCGGCGGGAGACCACACCTTCGAGGTCCGCTGCGCTGAGGGCGATGGCACGCCCCAGTTCGAGGAGGCGCGGGATAACCGCCCCAGCGGTGCGAGAGGCATTCACAGGAAGCGCGCCGAACTCTAGGGGCCTTGATCTCCGGGGGCGCGGGCGCGTCTTACGCAGCCCATAGCACGCCCATAACGGCAGCACTGGCCAAGGGGACGGAGACGTTGTCCTCTATGGGGATGGGCAGCAGCTCGACCAGAGCCGCCGCCAGGGCGCCCGCGACGGCGGGCCAAAGCACGCTGTACACCCCTCCCGACCACAGCAGCAGGGCGACGCCGAGGGCGGCGGCACTGAAGGCCAGCGTGCCCTCCAGGCTCTTTGCCCGGCTCGACCCTGGAGGCCAAGGCAACCGGATGTGGCCGTACCGCGTGCCCACGATGCCCGCCGCAGGGTCTCCAACGGCGACGTAGAAGAGGGCGAGAGCGGCAACGGGCCGCTGGAAGACGGCGAGCGTCACCACGGAGGCCACGGCGAGGTAGGTGGCCGCCGTGGGCCGCCGCATCTCGGCAGGCTTGAGCAGCCCCTGAAAGCGGCGAAGGAACCAGCGGTTGAGCGGAGCCCACGTGAGCCTTGCGGCCTCGGAGGCCACGGCAAGGACCGCGACAGCGCCGGCCAGGGCCACGACGGCCGCCTGGGGGAGGAGAAGCGCCAGGGCCGGAAGGGGCAGCGAGGCCAGGAGATGGAACAGGCTCCGGCGAAGCCGCAGGGGTGCCTTTGGCGCTGAAGAGGAATCGGTACTCATGGGCGGGGCTGGTCAGTGTACGACATTGGTCTGCAGCTTACACCACATGAGGGGTCCCGGTCCGTGTCACTCACGCCTGGAGTGCGGCCATGGCGGCCGGCCCCGGGTCCATTGTGCAGAAGAAATGGGAGAGATCCGGGAGCCTGTTGCAGGGCTGGATATGCTGTCAGCGAGCGAATAGGAGCACGCACCCACCGGGAAGATCGAGCGAATGTTGTGCGGCGGACTTGAGGCGACCCTCTCTTGTTGACTGGTTTATGAGCAACAGGGTACACTCAACGGGCCATACTGGTGAGCCGGTCTGGCGATATGGGCACCCCGGTCTGTGTGACGTGCTGAGCGGGGTTGCGGCCAGGGAAGGCCCCAAGCATTCCAGCGACCAAAGTCGGGAGGATTTCTATGAGTAAGCCCTTTGCGGTAACGGATCAGGAATTCGATCTGGAGGTCCTGCAGTCCGGCACCCCTGTGCTGGTAGACTTCTGGGCCGAATGGTGTCAGCCCTGCAAGATGATTGCTCCCATCGTGGACGCCCTGGCTGAGGAGTACGACGGCAAAATCAGATTTGCCAAGGTGGACGTGGACAGCAATCCACAGACACCCATGAACTACGGAATCCGCGGCATCCCCACGCTCATCATCTTCCGGGGTGGAGAGGCCGTTGAGCAGGTGGTTGGCGCAGTCCCCAAGGCGGAGCTGAAGCGACGATTGGAGTCGGTGCTGACCCAGGCCTAGTCCCAGGCTTCGAGGCGCCCGGGAGTGGATGGGGCCGGGTGGCCCTTGCGGTCTTCAAAACCGTTGTGCCTCGCAAACCGGGGCAGGTGGGTTCGACTCCCTCCCACTCCCGCCAGACACGGCTCTCTGGACATGGGAGGGGCCAGTCACCCGCTGCCGTCTTGCGCCGCCGCCCACGCACCCCTAGGAGCGCCGCCGCAATCCCTTTGTGTCCGCATGCTGTCTGCCGATGGACAGGAGCAGGTTCGTTGACCTGTCGCCAAGGGCGGACGTGCAGCTGATGGTTGCGCCGTGACGGCAGACCAGGGCGAAGCGCTCCCAGTCCACATTCCAAGGCTCATGCGAAATGGTCTGCAAACGGGACGAGGCCTTGAGAAGGCTATCGGCTGTGTTGGAGAGAAGGAAGGGTGCCGCGTGCATGGTGTGATCACTCCTCAGGAATATGAAGACTTCGTCCCTCATAAAAAGTGTAGGCCGGATTTCGCAGCCCGTCAACGGGAGGGGGGCGATTTGGGGAAAGCCCAAGGGCAGCGGTGACCATTCAGGCCCATGGCGCGCCGCAGAGGGCCAAGCAAACGCCCCGTGTCGCGGTGTTTGCCGTTCGTAGCGATAAGATGATTGTCTAACGTTTTCTATCGCAGTATGTTCTGTAGTTAGAGAATTACTATCAATGATACCGCGAAGCAGCGCCGACGGCGCAATCGTTCAGGTTGAGGAGCTGCGGAAAAGCTATGGCTCCGTCGTGGCCGTCGACGGAGTGTCCTTCTCTGTACAGGCGGGCGAAGTGTTTGCTCTCCTCGGCCCCAACGGTGCGGGCAAGACCACCACGGTGGAGGTCCTGGAGGGGATGCGCGCCCCGGACAGCGGCAGGGCCCTGGTTGGCGGCATCAGCGTGGAGAAGGACCCGCGCGGCGTCAAGGCGCTCATAGGGGTCCAGCTCCAGTCCTCGGCTTTCTTCGACAGGCTCAGGCTGACGGAGCTGCTGCAGGTCTTCGCCAGCTTCTACGGGCGCCGCATCGACCCCATGGTGCTGCTGAAGGAGATGGAGCTGGAGGAGAAGGCACGCGCCCAGTACAGGGAGCTCTCCGGGGGGCAAAAGCAGCGCTTCTCCATTGCGTGCGCACTTGTGAACGACCCGCCGATTGTCTTTCTGGATGAGCCGACGACGGGCCTGGACCCCCAGGCGCGCCGGCATATGTGGGACCTGATCAGGGGGTTCAAGGCCATGGGGCGCACCGTTCTCCTCACGACCCACTACATGGAGGAGGCCGAGACCCTCTGCGACCGCGTGGCCATCATGGACCGGGGGCGCATCATTGCCATGGACAGTCCGGAGTCCCTCATCCAGGGGCTTCTGGCCAAGGGGTTCACCAAGGAGCACGTGGAGCGGGAGGCGAACCTGGAGGACGTCTTTCTGGACCTGACCGGCCGCGAGTTGCGGGAGGAGTAGGCGGTGCGAGCCAGTCCCACGTGGGTCCTGACCGTGGCGTCCATGAAGATGTTCTATCGCGACCGCCAGGCCCTTTTCTGGACCCTATTCCTGCCGCTGCTCATCATGCTCATCTTCGGTTTCCTGAACTTCGGCGCACTTGGCAGCGTGGGGCTTGGCATCGTGGACCTGGCGGGCAACGAGGCGTCGGTCCGCTTTGTGGAAGGTCTGCGGAGCGTGGAGGCCCTGGACGTCACCGGGCCGAGCCCGCTGGAATCGGAACGGAGCGCCCTGAGTGACGGCGATCGCGACCTGGTGCTGGTGCTGCCGCCAGGGTTCGGGGCATCCCAGGAGCAGGCCGCGGTGCGCGTCCTCTACAACGAGGGCAGGCCCCAGGAGGTCCAGGTGGGACAGGCGATGGTCCGCCAGGCCCTTGATGAGGTGGCGTTCCAGGTTACGGGCACCCCGCGCCTGTTCACCCTGTCCGCAGAGCCGGTGACGAGCCGCAACCTGCGCTACATCGACTTCCTGCTGCCGGGCGTGGTGGCCATGTCCATCATGCAGATGGGGATCTTCAGCGTGGCCTTTGGCTTCGTGCAGCTGAAGCAGCGGGGGATCCTGCGCAGGCTCCTAGCGACACCCGCGCACCCCGTCACGTTCCTGTTCAGCCAGGTGGCGACGCGGCTCACGGTCTCGGTGCTCCAGACGCTGGTGCTGCTGGGTGCGGGGATGATTCTCTTCAACGTCCAGTTTGTGGGAAATCTCGCCGCCGTCCTGGCGCTGGCGGTTGTCGGCGCGGCCGTCTTCCTGAGCATGGGGTTCGCCATCTCCGGTTGGGCGAAGAGCGAGGACGTGGCTGCGCCGGTGGCGAACGTTGTGGCGATGCCGATGATGTTCCTGTCCGGCGTCTTCTTCCCGAGGGAGTCCATGCCCCCGCTTCTGCAATCTGTCACGGACTACCTGCCCCTGACCTACCTGGCGGACGCGATGCGCGCCGTGGCGGTTGAGGGGGTCACGCTGTGGTCCCAGTGGCCGGAGCTACTTGGCCTGGGGGCGTGGCTGGTGGCGAGCTACGTGGTTGCCGTCCGCCTGTTTCGCTGGGAGTAAGCCGTCCGGTGGACCATCGGACGCACGTCCACCTCCCTGAATGCTAGTCCTGCACGTGGACCTTCACCAGGGGGCTGCCCGCGACCCACTCGTCGATGTTGATGTCGTGGCGCCGAGGGTCGTGCCGCGTCATTTCGAGCATGATCGCGCGCCGTTCGGCTTCGTCCAGGACGGGCGTCGCCCTGGCGGAAAGGTCCGCGTGCACGCCCTTCTTGAGATGGATGGTGAATTCCGGGTTGGCGCGAAGATTGGCGTACCAGCCGCGCGGCCTTCCCGGGCTGCCGGAGATCACGAGCCGGTCTCCCAGGCTCACGAGGGCGATCTCGATGCGGCGCGGCGTGCCGCTCTTCCTGCCCGTGGTGGTGATGTCGATTGTGCGGTCGTTGTGGAGAGCGCGTGCCGTCGATTCCTCCATGGACCTGTGTCCTCCCGTAGCTGATTGCGGAGGATTATAGCACCGGCACTGTCTGCGTCCCGCCAAAGTTGACGGGCTTTGCCCCTGGTTGCTAGGATTGCGAGTTAGCGCACCGCTTCATCCAAGCTAGGAGGGACGTGGACGGCAACGGCGATAGCCCCAAAGAGCAATCAGGAGAACGGTCTGCCGGTAATCCCCGCAAGATCTTCCACGGCTGGTGGATAGTCGGCATCGTCCACCTCTTCCAAGTGGTGACCGGGGGGTTCTACGGGACAGGCTTAGCCGTCTACTTCCTTCCGGTGATGCGTGACCTAGGGCTGAGCCGCGCCGCTCTCTCCCTAGCTTTCACCCTGAGGAGCCTGGAGAGCGGCTTGGACGGCCCGCTGACGGGCTACCTTGTGGACCGTTTCGGACCCAGGCTGATGATGCTCGGCGGCGTCACGGTGGCGGGCATAGGGTTCATCCTCCTGGCGAAGACGCACAGCTACGCCACGTTCCTGCTGGTGTTTCTGGGACTCCTGTCCGTCGGGTTCTCCGCCGGCGTGCACCACCCGGTGATGGTGCTGATTAACCAGTGGTTCTCCCGCCGCCGGGCCCTGGCCATGAACCTGGGCTACGTGGGCAACGAGGTTGGCGGCGCTCTCATAACACCCCTAATAGCGCTGTTGGTCCTCAACGCGGGGTGGCGGCAGGGCGCGATGCTGTCCGGGTTTGTGGTGCTGGGGCTGCTGATCCCGCTCACCTTCCTCATCCGCAATTCGCCGGAGTCCATGGGCCTTCTTCGAGACGGCAGGCGTCCCGACGACGCGGAGCCCAGCGGCAACGGCGCCGTCAAGCGGCCCGCTGCGGACGACAGCGAGGACTTCACCTTGAAGGAGGCGCTGCGGACCTCGGCCTTCTGGCAGATCTCCCTGGCGTTGGGTGCACGTGTGTTCTGCAAGTCGATGCTGCACATCCACCTGGTGCCACTGATGGTGTGGAAAGGCCTGGAGGAGCAGACGGCGGCGCTCCTAGTGGGGCTGTTTGCCTTCAGCCAGGTGCCGCTGCGCATCAGCGCTGGGCTGCTGGCGGACCGCTGGTCCGTCTCCAGGGTGCCCGGGCTGACGATGTTGGCGGGCGTGGGGGCCGTGTCCATGCTGCTCTTCGGCCCCTCTGGGCGCATATCGACCGGCGTCTTCTTCGTGCTGCTCTTCGCCCTGGCGGAGAGCGGGAACACCGTGAGTTGGGCTATTCTTGGCGATTTCTTCGGCAGGCGCCACTTCGGCACCATTCGGGGCGGCATTTCCTTCGTTCACATGCCGCTCTCGCTGCCGTCGCCCACCATTGCGGGATGGGTCTTCGACCGTTGGGGAAGCTATAGCCGGGCCCTGATGCCCGCTCTGGGCTTCTACGTGCTCGCGGCGTTCCTGTACTGGACCCTCCGCCGCCCGCGCAAGGTAGCGCCGAGTCCCGCGCTGGCGCCGGCTGAAGAGCAGGTGACTCCGTGACCTCGTGCCTGCATGCCCTCCGGCGCAGCCTTGCCATGTCGTTCCTGCCCTGCTAGGGTACAGCCAACCTGACCAACGAGGGCTTCGTGTCCCAGGACCGGCCAGAAGCGGTTTCGTTGTTTGCAACCTGCCTGGTGGACCAGTTCTTTCCAGAGGTTGGTGAGAGCGTGTACAAGGTCCTCCGTCACCTGGGTGTCCGAGTGGAGTTTCCCGGTGCGCAGACCTGCTGCGGGCAGCCCGCCTTGAACAGCGGCTACCATGCAGAGGCCGTGGCGGCGGCCAAGCATTTCCTCAAGGTCTTTGGAGCCAGCCGGTGGATTGTGGCGCCTTCCGGCTCGTGCACGGCCATGGTGCGTGTCTTCTATCCGGAGCTGTTTCGAGGCGACCGGGAGTTGCACGCACAGGCCGCGGCAATGGCGTCGCGGACCTACGAGTTCTCGGAGTTCTTGGTGCGCGTTATGGAGACGACGGACCTGGGTGGCCGGTTGCCGACGCCTGTGCGTGCAACTTATCACGACGCCTGCCACGCGCTTCGGGAGCTCGGCATTAGCCAGGAGCCCCGCAGCCTGCTTCGTCACATAGAGGGGTTGGAGCTTGTGGAGATGGAGCAACACGACGTCTGCTGCGGGTTCGGGGGCACCTTCTCGGTGAAGTACCCGGAGATATCGACAGCCATCCTCCAGGACAAGCTGGACCGCATCCGGGAGTCGGGTGCGGACCTGGTGGCAGCCGCGGATTCGAGCTGCTTGATGCACATCGGCGGCGGATTGAGCCGCCAGGGCGCCATGGCGAAACCGGTGCACCTGGCCCAGCTCTTGGCGGACTCCCTGGAGGGCGCCAATGGCTGACGTGACGACGGAGGAGTTTCAGGCTGGGTCGCGGCGGGCCCTGGGTGACCCCGATCTGCAGCGGCTGCTGGGGAAGCTCGGTGGGTTCCGAATGGGCCGCGAGGGAGCCATCGAGGAGATGGGCCAGGCGGCTTGGGACGAGCTTCGCGACCGGGCCCGTGAGATAAAGCAGCATACGATCCAGCACCTTGACGGTTACCTGGAGCAGCTGACCGACAGCGTGGAGGCGGCCGGCGGAGCGGTCTTCTTCGCCAGGGACGCGCATGAGGCCAACGAGTACGTGACGGGGCTTGCCAGGTCCCGGGGCGTGAAGTCGGTCATCAAGAGCAAGTCCATGGTCGCCGAGGAGATGGGCATTGGCGACGTGCTGGAGGAGTCGGGCGTAGAGTCCGTGGAGACGGACCTGGGTGAGTACATCATCCAGCTTGCCCATGAGACGCCGTCGCACATCATCGCTCCCGCCATCCACAAGTCCAAGGAGCAGGTGTCCGACCTCTTCGCGAGCAAGATAGGCGTGCCTCGCGCGGAGGGTATCCCGGAGTTGGCCGGCATCGCCCGGGAGGTGCTGCGGGAGCGGTTCCTGCGAGCGGACATGGGGATGACGGGGGCCAACTTCGCCGTAGCGGAGACGGGCACCATCGCCATCGTGACCAACGAGGGCAACGGGCGAATGTGCACGTCGCTGCCCAGGGTGCATGTAGCCACCATGGGGTTGGAGAAGGTGGTGCCGCGGTTGGAGGACCTGGCGGTGTTCTTGCGGCTCCTGCCGAGAGCGGCCACGGGGCAGCGCATCACCAGCTATGTCACCTTTATCACCGGGCCACGGCGGAGTGACGAAGAGGACGGTCCCGAGGAGTTTCACCTGGTCATCCTGGACAACGGCCGCTCCAGGATGCTGGCGGACCCGGACCTGCAGGAAGCGCTGTTTTGCATCAGGTGCGGGGCATGCCTGAACTCCTGCCCAGTGTACACCAAGGTGGGGGGCCACGCATACGGGTGGGTGTATCCGGGCCCCATCGGCGCGGTGGTGACGCCCATGCTGGTCGGCCAGGCCCGGGCAGCGGACCTCCCCTTTGCGTCGAGCCTGTGCGGGGCGTGTCGAGAGGTGTGCCCTGTGCGCATAAACATCCCGCACCTGCTGCTGAAGCTTCGCCGTGACATAACGCAGGGGGCCCCCGAGGTGCGCAAGCCCCGGCCGGCAGAGGCCCTGCTGTTCAAGCTATGGCGGCAGGGCGCTACCAATCCCTGGCTATTCGCCCTTGGCGGCAGGGTCGCATCGCTGCTCCAGCGACCCCTGTTGCGAGGTGGCAAGCTGCGGTGGCTGCCGCCTCCCTTCGACGCCTGGACACGGACGCGGGACTTCCCGGCGGTGGCAAGACGGGCGTTTCGCCAGGCCGCGCCGTGGTCTCGCGGGGAGCGGGCTGACGTCGGGTCGCCGGCGCCCAAGGACGGCAGGCCGGATTGAGCTTCTGACACGGCAACTGCGCGGGGGTCGAGATGGCGTCACGCGAGGAGTTCCTCGGCGTCGTGCGAACGGCGCTGGCCCAAGCCAGGGCTGCTCGACAAGACGATGTATCGGCAGAGCCTGCCACACAGCCTGGTGATATGCCCGGAGACGTCCGGCAGCGGGCGCACAGGGCGCGGGAGCAGGCCGCCTCCCGGCGGGGCGAGATCCTCGCGACGCTGGAGGTGATGGCGCAGCGCCACGAGTGGAACCTGGTGCGCGTCGCTTCCCCCGGCGAGGCCGCGGAGGCGGTAGCGGGGATCGCCGCTGGGCTAGGCGTGAAGCTGGCCGTGCGGTCAGGGCATGGTGTGCTGGAGGAGGCGGGCATCGACGCAGCTCTGGCTTCGGCGGGAGTGGAGGTCGTCGCGATGACCCACGACCCCGGGGACCCGGAAGGATCGCGCGCCCGGATGCGCGGGGCGGCATCGCAGGCCGGCATGGGGATCACCGGCGCGGACTACGTCTTGGCGGAGACGGCCACGGCGGCCTTGGTGTCGGGGCCGGGAGTGAGCCGGCAGGCGGGATTGCTGCCGCCCGTGCACGTGGTCGTAGCCAGGGCCGAGCAGGTCATCCCCGGCATGGCGGAGCTGCTGGCGCTGCGGCTGGCGGACCAGCAGGACCGAGGCGACGGGCGGTGGTATATGAACCTGATCTCGGGACCGAGCCGCACGGCGGACATCGAGCAGACGCTGGTGGTGGGCGTACACGGGCCGGGAAGCGTGTACCTGGTGGTGGTTGGGGAGTGAAGGGGGCCTGGCGGGGCGGCTTGCTGGAGAGGCCCATGGTGGCGCGGATTGTTTGGGACAGCCCAGCGCACGCATACCGGCAGGGTTGGCGTGACACCTCCAAGCGGCAGCCGTCGGACATCGCCGGTGTTCCACTGCCTCTACACTTGCGCCGCATCGAGCCAACTGGCTTCACACGCCAAGGACTAGGGACCAATTGGGCGGGCTGCCGCCATCGCCCGGAGCGCACGTTCCGTCGCGTCGGTCAGGCGGGGCGTGGCCCGGCGCATGGCATCGGCAATGTCGGCGTCGCCGGTACCCACGGCGGCCGCGGTGGTAATGCCGAGTCCGAAGAGGGCCTCGTGGCCCGGGCCCAGGGAGCCCGCCACGGCGAGGACGGGAATGCCCAATGCCGCAGCGTGCCGGGCGACCACCACCGGCGCCTTGTCGAATGCCGTCTGAGCGTCGAGGCGGCCCTCGCCAATGATGACCAGGTCCGCTCCGCGGAGCCGGTCGTCCAGGCCCAGCGCCCGGCAGACCAACTCGGCGCCGGGCTCCAGTCGCGCGCCGAGGAAGGCCACCAACCCGGCGCCTAACCCGCCGGCGGCGCCCCCTCCGGGCAGGCTTTCGACGTCCACACCCAGGTCACGCCGGACCACCTCAACCATGCGGGCCAGGGCGTCATCCAGCTCCCGCACCATCTCCGGCGTGGCGCCCTTCTGGGGGCCGTAGACGGCTGCGGCGCCCTGGGGGCCGCAGATGCTGTTCGTGACGTCGATGGCGGCGATGATCTCGGACCGTGGGATGCGCCGGTCCAGCCCCGAAGCGTCGATGCGGGCGAGGCCGGCCAGGGCCGCGCCGCCGGGTTGCAGGTCCACGCCCAAGTCGTCCAGGAGCCGGACGCCCAGGGCCTGGGCCATGCCCGCGCCGCCGTCGTTGGTGGCGCTGCCGCCGAGGCCGACGACCATCCGGCGGTGGCCCGCAGCCAGGGAGCGCTCCATGAGCTGGCCCAAGCCGCGGGTAGAGGTGACGCGAGGGTCGCGGCGCTGCGGGGGCACCAGCACAAGGCCACTGGATCGGGCCATCTCGATGACTGCCGTGGCCCGATCGCCCAGGACGCCCCAATCGGCGTCCACGGGGCCGCCAAGGGGGCCGGATACGCGGTCCCGGCGAAATTCGCCCTTGGTGGCTGCCACCAGGGCCTCCAGGGTGCCGTCTCCGCCATCGGCCACGGGCGCCAGTTCAATCTGTGCCTCCGGGTAGACCCGGCGGACCCCCTGAGCCATGGCCTGCGCGGCCTCCATGGCGCTGAGGCTTCCCTTGAAGGCCTGGGGGGCGACGACGATGCGGAGGCCGCCCGCTGCATGGCGGTCGATGGGTGTGCTGCTGTACATACTCGTGATGGACGGCCTCTGGGCACAAGGATACGGCATAGGCACCGTCGAACCCACCCCTGAGAGTGAGCAGGCGTCGATAGGAGCGGGCCAACTCCCGGACCCACCGCGGCCCCTCAGCACGCGCGGCCATGTGTGGCGGACGGGTCAGCGTGGCGGGGCCGCCGCACGGTGAATGTGGCCGCGGAGTGCGTTCCTGGTCCCGCCGACCCTAGGCTGCGGGGTTCCAGGGGTTGTCCCAGCGGTCCTGGAACGCGACCTCTTCCACGGGCTTGCGGCGGCTGCCGCCGAAGTGCTCATCGTCGGCGGGGAATCCCATGGGAATGAGGGCAGCTGTGTCCACGTCCTCCGGGATGCCCAGGAGATCCCTTAGCTCGTCCTCCATGTGGTGGTGGCCGGTGGTGATGACGGTGCCCAGGCCCAGACCGCGGGCCGCCAACATGAGGTTCTGTACTGCGGGGAAGATGGAGGCCCATCGGACCACGTTCGCGGGGGAGTCGTCCCTGGGGATGCAGGCCAGGATTATGACCGGGACGTCCCCCATGTGCTCTCTGAGGTCGGAGGCGGAGGTGGCCAACCGGCCTGAGGATGGGGTGCGATCCAGGCCAGTCTGCGCGTTCCTGGTGTCGCGGCGCAGCTGGGCCTCTCGGTAGATGGCGCCGACGCCGCGCTTCGTCTCCGGGTCTGTGACGACGATGAAGCGCCAGGCCTGCCGGTTGCTGGCGCTGGGGGCGCGAACGGCGGCGCTGAGCACTTCATGGATGAGCTCCGGCGGCACCGGCTCCGGCTTGAAGTGACGGATGGCGCGCTGGCTATTCATGGCTTCGAAGAGGTCAAAGGCGGGCATGGCTCTCTCCCTGGCAGTCGTGTGGCGTCAAGTCGTTACCGAGAGGGTACATGTTTCGGGAGCGGACCTCCAGTGCTCACGGAAAGGTAGCGGAGGTCGGCGCCTGGAGGGCAGCGCGGCTGGTCTACAGGCTGACGGTGCGCGGAGGGTCGCGGCGCCGCTCCTGGTCGATGATCTCCAGGATGAGTTGGACGGCCTCGTCGAGGCGCCCTTCGTGGTTGACCACTACGTGATCGAAGGCGGCGGCGTGCCCCATCTCGGCCCGGGCGGTCCGGAGCCGCAGGTTCATGTCCACGTCGCCTTCCGTCTTGCGCTGGCGCAGACGGGGCTCCAGCTCCGCCAGGGTTGGCGGCACCAGGAAGATCAGGACGGCGTCCGGCGCCTGGCGCCGGATGGTGGCCGCGCCCTGAACGTCGGCCTTGATCATGGTGTCCTTGCGCTGTTTCAGGGCGTCCTGGACCTGCTTCTTGGGCACGCCGTAGCGGTTGCCGTACACCTGGGCCCACTCCAGGAACCCGTCCTGGGACACCATGCGGTCAAACCGTTCCGAGCTGAGAAAGATGTAGTCCTGTCCGTCGCGTTCGGCGGGCCGCATGGGCCTCGTTGTGGCGGTGATGGTGTAGTGCATCTGGTGGCCCAGCTCCTGCATGCGCGTCAGGACAGCGTCTTTGCCGGCGCCCGACGGCCCGGACAACACGATGAGAAGGGGCGGCGGGTCACCTGGCTGCATTGGCTGCTCCTGTGCTGAGAGATTGAAGGTGGGACCAGAAGGCGGGGTAGGAGACGCCGGCGGCCTCCGCGCCCTCGATGATGGTCTCGCCCTGGGAGACCAGTCCGGCGATGGCCATGGTCATGGCGATGCGGTGGTCGCCGTAGCTCTGGCATACGGCCCCGTGGAGCTCCACGGGGCCGTTGATGATCATGCCGTCGCGCTGCTCCGCGTCGTCGGCCACCGGGCTCCCCTGGTATGCGGAGGAGATGTCCGCCCCCAGGCTCCTGAGCCCCTCAACGGTGGCCCGTATCCGGTCCGACTCCTTGACGCGAAGCTCCTGCGCATCGCGGATAACCGTCGTGCCCCGGGCGTAGCAGGCGGCGAGGGCCAGCACGGGCAACTCGTCGATGAGCTGAGGGATCATGGCGCCCGCGATCTCGGTGCCCTCCAGGGGGCTGGACTGGACGACGATATCGGCGGCGGGCTCGCCGCCGTCGTCGCGAACGTTTCGGAACTCCACGACAGCTCTCATGGACTCCAAGACGCTGAGTATCCCCGTGCGTGAGGGGTTGATGCCGACGCCCTCCACGCTGATCCTGGCCCTGGGGTGGCAGCATCCGGCCACCAGCCAGTAGGCGGCGCCGCTGATGTCGCAGGGCACCCGGACGTCGATGGAGGTGAGGTCGGACGGTCGCACGGCGATACGCAGGCCGTCCTGCTCCACCTGTCCGCCCATGGCCCGGAGCATCCGTTCCGTGTGGTCCCGGGAGGCCGCGGGCTCGTGGACGATGGTCTGGCCCCGGGCGTGCAGCCCGGCGATGAGCAGGCAGGACTTGAGCTGGGCGCTGGCCACCGGCATCTCGTACTCGATGCCTTGCAGGCCTCCGCCGCCGAAGGCCAGAGGGGCCTTGGTGCCGCCTCCCCTCCCCATGACCTGTGCACCCATCTCCCGGAGGGGGCGCACGATGCGATCCATGGGCCGGGAGCGCAGGGACCGGTCACCGGTGATGACACTGAAGAAGGCTTGGCCCGCCAGGAGCCCTGAGACCAGGCGCATGGTTGTGCCGCTGTTGCCCGAGTCCAGGACCTCGTCCGGCTCACGGAGGCCGTCCAGGCCCTTGCCGTGGATGATGAAGCGGTCCTCGGCCTCGTCTCCGCTGGGCGCGGGCTCGTGCTCAATGTCGACGTGGAGGCCGCGCAGGCACCGGAGCATGGAGGTTCGGTCATCGCCGGCGCAGAAGTTGGTGACCAAGGCGGTACCGCTGGCGATGCTGTTCAGAAGCGCGGCGCGGTGTGAAATGGACTTGTCCCCTGGGGGCGCTACGGCGCCCTCGAGGAGCTTGGGAGATGAGACGCGCTCCTGCATGCGCTAGACCTTTCGGTACTTGGTCTTGTCCTTGTCGTCCCGGTCGGTGAGATCCCGCATGCGCTTGGCCAGCCGGTCCCCCATGAGCAGGCTCATCATGGAGTCGGAGGCACGGGGCATCTCTTCGCCGGGGCGGCGCTCCCCGGATTCTCCGGCCAGCCAGCGGGTGCGCGCCTCCCACGTGGATATGAAGGTCTTTTCCAGGGCCTTTTCGTCGTCGTTGATCTGGTTCCGAATGCCGTACAGCTCCTTGATGCACTCGTCGATCCAGTGGACGATGCTCTCCTTGTTGGTGAGGCAGATGTCCCGGTGCATGATGGGGTCGCCGGAGGCCAAGCGAGTGATGTCGCGATAGCCGTTGGCGGCCAGGCGGGACATCTCCCGCCAGCCCGGGCTCCGAGCGGTGGCGCCCACCAGTCCCGTGGAAAGAATGAAGGGCAGGTGGCTCACGGCGGCGACGTAGCTGTCGTGCTCCTCCGCGTCCACGAAGTAGGGCGTGGCGCCGACGGTCTCCGCCAGGGCGGCAATGGAGCTGGCGGCCTCCTTGGAAGCTCCGGGCGCGGGGCACACGGCGAAGACAGCGCCATTGAAGAGGTCCGCATCGGCGGCCTCC
The DNA here is from genome assembly GCA_965247615.1 of Dehalococcoidia bacterium. Taxonomy (GTDB): domain Bacteria; phylum Chloroflexota; class Dehalococcoidia; order Lucifugimonadales; family UBA1127. The sequence continues at coordinate 1,252,023 of OZ252022.1, forward strand.
GGGCCGGACTCCTCCTTGCCCGCCATGGGGTGCCCGCCCACGAAGTCCGCCTCCGGGCGCAGGTACTGTTGGGCCCACTGGAGCACCCGTGCCTTGGTGCTGCCGGTGTCCGTGACCAGGGTCCCGGGGTCAACGTTGGGGCCAATGAGCTCCAGCGTTTCTTTGATGGCCATGACGGGCGTAGCCAGGATGATCAGCCGCGCCCCTTCGACGCTGCTGGGCAGATTGTAGCTGGTCCTGTCTACGGCGCCTCGCTTGCGGGCTGTGGCGCTGGCGCCGGAGTCACGATCATGTCCAATTATCTCAACGTCCTTCAGCCCGGCCTTCTTCAGGGCAAGGCCCATGGACGTACCGATAAGGCCCAGACCGATGATGCTAATCCGCTCCACGATTCCACCTCTTCCCAGGTTGAGACCCCGGGCCCTTCCGTCTGAGGCTCGACGCCCACTGTGTGACTGCGGCCATTATACCAGGGAGGGCGTCTTGTTTGGCTAGACCGGCGGCCTGGAGTCGTTGGGGGCGGGTCGTTCAGAAGACGGGGTGGCCCACCACGGCGCCGCTGAGCAGGTTCACCACAGGGCCGATGACACGGAAGAGGATGCGGGTCCCGAAGAAGATGTCTGCGCCAATGACGGCGATGAGGAGGCCCGGCCCCCAGGCCTCGATGCGTTGGTAGGAGCGGGCCAGGTTCCGGGGAAGGAGGCCCGGCAAGACCTTGGAGCCGTCCAGCGGGGCGATGGGAATGAGGTTGAATACCGCCAGCACCAGGTTGAACAGAATGCCGGTGAACAGGCCCAGGCCGACGAAGTAGGTGGTGGTGGAGCTGAAGAACTGCGCTTCCACGCTGAAGGGCCAGGGCACCAGTCCGACTCTGAATGGGATGGCGAGGACGATGGCCGTGAGCAGGTTCGAGAGCGGGCCCGCGAACGCCACCAGGGACATACCACGCAGGGCGTTGCGCCCGAAGGCCAGGGCGTTTACCGGCACCGGCTTGCCCCAACCGAAGCCCACTAGCAGCAGCATGAGGCTGCCCATGGGGTCAAGGTGCACCAGGGGATTCAGGGAAAGGCGGCCCAACCGCCGGGCCGTTTCGTCGCCGAGGCCGGTTGCCGTGAGCGCGTGGCTGAACTCATGGACCGTGATGGCGAGGACCAGCGCGGTGAGGGACACTAGCAGGAAGATGAAGAAGTTGGCGGGGTCTTGGGTGATGAGTCCAAGGTTGCGCAGGATCATGGCGTCGGTCTAGAAGTCGCCGTCGTCATCGTCGTCCCCGTCCTCTTCTTCCTGTCCCGGCCGGCCCGCGGCAGCGAAGGATGGTTGCGGGATGTACGCTGACGGCCGATCGCTCCTGCCCTTGCGCTTAGGAAGCTCCTTGACGCGCTGACTTAGTGTTTCCAGGGCGTCGCTTTCAGCCTGGTCCAGGTTCAGAACAAGGCCCTCGACGCCAATGTTGCGCAGGCATTCCAGCTCCCAGGCTGACGGTGCGCCGTTGACGGGCAGCAGGAAGCACTTGCCTATCTGATTGCGGTGGGCCGCCAGCTCCAGCAGCGTCTCGATAGACAGCTTCTTCGGCGGGGACTGGGAAAAGAGGGCTGCGTCCACCGGCAGGTCCTCCAGGATGTGCCCCTGCTCCTTGTCCAGGTCCGGCGTCACCACCAGGAGACGACCGAGATCCTCGTCCTGGAGGGCATCGAGCGCAACGCCGTTGGGCAGAAAAGCGATGAAGTCGCACCCCTTCTCCCGGAGCGCATCCGCCGTGACCTGGTCGCTCTGCTGGAGGCGTATGCCCCAGGGTGTATCACCTAAGCACGCCGCCGCGTTTGCCACGGAATCGATGTCCAGCTCGCTGGGAGTGAAGAGCACCCCGTCGGCCTGGCCCTGCTGTACGGAAGCCGCCTTTCCTTCTTCGGCGGTGGACGCGACGACCACGAAAGCGGGGGTGGGCTGCTGCCGGGCCGAGACCCCGAATCCCATGGGCGGCGGAGTGGACTTGCCAACCTGCTCGATGCGTTCGATAAGCTTGCTCATGCCTCTCCCAATGTCATGCTGTTGGGGCGCTAGAGTGTGTACACGTGCGCCAGTTGAATCTTACCACAGAGGCGGAGCTCTCCCTAGCGGCCGAGGGCGATGCGAATTGCCAGGGAGCCCGGCGCGGGGCTGCCGGGCATCTTCGAATGGAGGGCCTCAATGTCGGAGGCCGCAGTCCCGTATGGGGGACCGCGGCCGGGTTCGAGCCTGCTCCGGTGCTATAATCTTGGCTATGAAGGTAAGAGATCTGGGCGAATTCGGCCTCATCGACCGGTTGACGGCTCGGGTCGCGGCAAGCGCCTCGGCTCGGCAGGACCGGGAGCGGCTGGTCCTGGGCATCGGCGACGACGCCGCGGCCTGGCGCTGCGACGGCGGCCTGGAGCTCTGCACCACCGATACCATGGTGGAAGGGGTCCACTTCACACTGGAGACGGCGTCCTGGGCGGACGTCGGGTGGAAGGTGCTGGCGGTGAACCTTAGTGATATCGCAGCCATGGGGGGGTCGCCCCTGTACGCCGTGGTGACCTTGGGGCTGCCCGAAGACTTGGAGGCCGCAGCCGTGGACGCGCTCTATGACGGCATGCTGGACTGCGCCGCGGAGTACGGAGCGGCCATCGTGGGCGGCGACGTCGTGCGCTCTCCCGCGGCCTTTGTGACAGTCGCAATGACGGGGTCAACGCCGGGCCCCCTGCTGACCCGCGCCGCGGCTCACCCCGGCGATAAGGTGGCCGTGACCGGGAAGCTGGGCGGCTCCGGCGCCTGGCTGGCGGCGGCGCGCCGGGGGGCCCCGCTGGCCCCGGAGGTGGCGGAGTCCCTGCGGGTCTCCCACCTGCGCCCCCGGCCGCGGCTGGCGGAAGGGCAGGCGCTGCGGGAGGCCGGCGTGCGGTGCGCCATCGACGTCAGCGACGGGCTGGCGGCGGATTTGGCTCACGTCTGCGAAGCCAGCGGCGTCGGCGCACGCCTGGATGCGGAGCGCATCCCCGTCCACCCGGCGGTGCGCCGGACGCTGCCCAGCGAAGCCCTCGCCCTGGCGCTGGGGGGCGGCGAGGAGTATCAGCTGCTCTTTACCGCGACTCCGGACGCGATGGCTGAGGCCCGGGGGCGCTTGCCAGGCGGCTTCACGGTCATCGGCGAGGTCGTGCAGGGCCCTCCTGCACGAGTGTCAGTGATGGGGCCCTCAGGCGAGATACTCGTGGATTCCGCCGGATGGGACCACTTTCGCTTATGAGAATACTTGACGTAATGGGAAACTGGAAAAACTCCTCTGTGGGTGGGTCCCGCCGCCCCTCTTCCGGCAGATCATGCCTTGCAGGCCGCTTCGACGTCTCCAAGGGAGGACTGCCGCAGCCCTCCGGCGCCGGGAGGACTGCATGACCGAGCAATTGCGCAGCGTGGTGGAGTTGGTCAGCGCTTCCGCCGAAGAGACCCAGGGGATCGGCCGCGCCCTTGGGGAGCGCGCCCAGCCCGGCGACCTGTTCCTGCTGGTTGGCGGACTTGGCGCCGGCAAGACGACCCTCACTCAGGGCATCGCCTGGGGCCTGGGCGTCCGGGAGCACGCCCGGAGTCCAACCTTTGTCCTGATGGCGCAGTACCAGGGGAGGCTTCCCATCTATCACATAGACCTGTACCGGGTTGACAGCGTGGAAGAGGCCCTGGACCTGGGGCTGGACGACTACCTCTGGGGCGATGGCGTATCGGTGGTGGAGTGGGCCGACCGGGCCGCCGAGGCGTTCCCCGGAGACCATCTGACGGTGCACCTGGAGCTCATCGGAGAGGAGTCCCGGCGGCTTCGCCTGGAGGCCAGAGGGACCCGGTATGAGGAACTGCTGGCGGACGCAGCGGGCACGCTGGCGCCGGCGGACGGCGCAGGTCCCGGTCGACCCCCCGAGGAACAGGCGTGATGGAGCTTGCCATCGACACCTCCACACGGTACGCGGCGGTCGGCCTGAGCCAGGGCGGCGAGCCGCTGGCAGAGCTGACGTGGCGCTCGGAGCGGAACCACACCATGGAGCTAATGCCGTCGGTGCAACGGCTGTTGGCGGGAGCCGGGGTCCAGGTCCGCGACCTGGGTGCGGTCTTTACCGCCATCGGCCCGGGAGGTTTCAGCGCGCTGCGGGTGGGGATGAGCGCCGCCAAGGGTATGGCCGAGGCGCTCGACATCCCTCTGGTGGGAGTGGGCACCCTGGAGGTCGAGGCCTTTCCGTACGCGGACGCGGGCCGCCCGGTGTGCCCCATCCTGGAGGCAGGACGGAGTGAGGTTGCCTGGGGTCTGTTCCAGCAGGAGGAAGACTGCTGGCGGCGCCTCAGACCCGGGCAGATCACATCGGTCGAAGAGCTGTGCGAGGAGCTGCCCGCCGGCGTCATCCTGTGCGGCGAGGGGCTATGGACGGTCCGCCCGCGACTGCTCCCGGACGCCGTGGAGCGGGCGGTCCTGATCGCGCCGCCGCCACCGACGCGGAGGGCGTCGGTCCTTGCCCGGTTGGGCGCGCAGCGCTTGGCCGAGGGCCGGGTGGATGACCGCGCCGCGCTCCAGCCGCTCTACCTGCGAAGTCCCAGCATCACGCCGCCCAAGGAACCGGGGCGGCAGAGAGTCCAGAGAATTAGTGGGGACACTCCCAAAGGAGGAACACGTTGACCGATCCGGAACGGACCCTGGTGCTCCTGAAGCCCGATGCTCTGCAGCGCGGGCTCGTGGGGGCGATCCTGTCCCGCCTGGAAGCGCGGGGCCTCAAGTTTGTGGGCATGAAGCTGGTGCAGATCGACCGCGAGCTAGCGGGGCGTCACTACGCCGCGCATGAGGGGAAACCCTTCTTCGCCGGCCTGGTGGAGTTTATCACCGCGTCGCCGGTGGTCGCCATGGCGGTCCAAGGGCGACGCGCCGTGACCGTGGTGCGCGAGAGCGTGGGCGCGACGGACCCCGCCAAGGCGGCGCCGGGCACCATTCGGGGCGACTTTGGCCTGGATATATCGCGGAACCTGGTCCACGCCTCGGACTCCAGCGAGGCTGGGGCCCGCGAGATAGCGCTGTTCTTCGGCGAGAACGAGCTTGCCGACTGGCCCCGGAAGGTGGAGGACTGGATTACTGGATCTGAATGAGCGTCCTCGCCGCTCCCCAGAGCCCCTCTAGGTTGAAGTACTCGCGCTGTGCGGGGGCGAAGACGTGGACCAGGACGTCGCCGTAGTCCAGGAGCACCCAGCCGGACTCCGCCGTGCCCTCGCGGTGGTGGGCCTTGGCGCCCAGCTTGCCGATGCCCGCCTCGATCTCCTCCAAGACGGTGTTCATCTGCCGCGCGCTCTCGGCGGAGAGTACTACGAAGTATTCGGCAAAGGCCCTGAACGACTTGATGTCCAACAGGCGGATGTCCGCGGCCTGTTGGTCGGCGGCGATGTCCACCGCGCGGTGGGCTATGTCTAGTGATTCGACCATTTTCTCCATCGGGCTGCCTGTCTCAGTTGTGCCGCTGATCTATCGTGACCGGGCCTCAATGAGGGCTGGCGGGTTCCGGCGCCTTCCGCGTGCCCGGGGCATTGCCCTTGAAGGCAGGCACCAGCAGCACCGGCGCCAACACCGTGGTGACGACGGTCATCATGATGGCTACGCCGAACTCGGGACCGGTGATGACGTGTCTAGCCAGCCCGACCCCGGCAATGATGAGAGCCACCTCGCCCCGGGGCAGCATGCCCAGGCCGATGCGCCACCCGCCCCGCAGGTTGAATCCGCCCAGCAGAGCCGGCGCCCCAGCGCCCACCACCTTCCCCACAACGGCTAAGAGGGTGAGCACAACCCCAAAGAGCAGCGCCCCCTCCATGGCGGTTATGTCCACCAGCATCCCCATGACGACGAAGAAGACGGGGACCAGGACGTGGTAGACCCCCATGAGGGACTCCCCGATGCGACGGCGCAGGGGCGTCACGGACAGAGCCAACCCTATGGAGTAAGCGCCAATGATCATGGCGAGCCCCGCCATCTCCGCCAGGGCCGCCGCCCCCAGGGCCAGGGCCAGCGCCAGGGACAGGGTGGCTCCAGGGACGCGGAACCCCTCCACCGCTCGGAAGATCCACCGGGAGGTGGCCAGGCTGACCACGGTAAGGCCCACCCAGAACCCGACGGCCTTGAGAGCGATGAAACCCAGGGACCCGGCCGAGACCGCCCCCGTCGTCGACATGGCGACCACGATGGTTAGCACCAGGATTCCGGCTATGTCGTCCAGCACGGCGGCGGCGATGACGGTCGTGCCTTCGGGAGAGTTCAACCGGCCCAGGTCTGCAAGGACCCGGGCAGTTATGCCCACGGAAGTGGCTGTCATGATGGCGCCCATGAACAGGGCGACGGGGTCCGTGACGCTGTCCGCGAACCCCATCAGTATGGTGGCGAAAACCCCCAAGGCAAAGGGGGCGACGACCCCGCCCACTGCCACCAGCGTAGCCGGTCCGGCGAAACGCAGGAACTGTTTGAGGTCCGTCTCCAGTCCGGCCACGAACAGGAGCACCACGGAGGCCACCTGGCCGATGACGTAGATCTCGTGGGGTACGGCGTGGAATGGGTTCGTCAGCCCGCTCTCGTGCAAGGGAAACCACGGTTCCATGGGGCCAATGGCCATCCCCCCCAGGGCGAAGGGGCCAATGACGACCCCTGCCGCCAGTTCACCTAGCACGGGTGGGATGTGGAGGAAGCGGATGCAGATTTCCCCAAAGACCTTCGCCGCCACGAGAATGAGGGCGAGCTGGAGGACAACGCGGGTGACGATTTCTGTGAGGTTCTCTTCTCCCATACAGCTTGGCCCAGGTCCTCTCTTTCATACTGGGAACGGTCCGGAGCAATCGAGAAAATATTGTACCATGCATGCCGGGCCGGCATTGGCGGGAGTTCCGTTGTGAATCCGGTCACAGGGGTTGACATCCAAGAATTCCATGCTACTATTACCTTCGTTGCGCTTCCAGATAGCGATTGACATTACGGAAGCTCTCAGTTGCCTTATATACTGCGGAGAGTCTCGCCAAAGGAGGTCGGATTTGATGAGCCACCTGGGAAATGTACGGGTAACAGCGGTATTCATGGCTCTGCTCCTGATGGGTGCCTTGGTTGCGACGGCGTGCACGGGCCCTGCGGGTTCCCCTGGTGCATCCGGTCTGTCGGGGAATCCAGGACTGCCGGGCAACCCGGGTGAGCCGGGCAAGGCGGGTTTGCCGGGTGTTCAGGGTATCCAGGGTGTTCAGGGTATCCAGGGTGTTCAGGGTATCCAGGGTGTTCAGGGTGCCGTCGGCCCCGTTGGGAACATCGCTGGGTTCAAGTTGGACAAAGACGCCTACGTGGTGGGTGTAGACAGAGGACTGAAGATTACGGCCTGGGGTTTCCAGCCGGATGAGGCAGTGCTGTTTACGCTGAACATGCCCACGATCCAGAACGTCATCATCGCCGGCGGTGACGCCAACGGTGGCGGCGTTGTAGAGGCCGCGACAGGACGCAGGACGCGGCTTGACCGACTCCCGAACTTGGAGCCCGGAATGGGCAGCATCGTCGCGGAAGGGAGCTTGGGCTCCAAGGGAAGCGCCCTGATCGTCTTCGTCGCCGACGAGAAGTAGGGCTCCTCCCCTAACTTGGGCTAAAGAAAGCGTCCTGACCCCCGGTAGGGGGTCAGGACGCTTTTGCTGCTTTGAATCACCTAGCCAGCACCCGCCTCTCGTGGGGGGCGGGTGCTCCGCTTCGCTGGCCGCCCACACCTCACCACTGACATTGCGATCCCTGCCGTCGCAGCGCATGCTCGTGGCGAAGCGGCCTGTGTCGGCGCTTCGACAGTCCCCCTGCTATCGCTGCATGGAATCAGCGCGTCCGCACCGCCTCTCGCGGAGGGGCGGGCGCTCCGCTTCACCGACCGCCCACATCTCGCCTCTGCCGTTGCGACACTTGCCGGCGCGCAGGAGGTTCGCCGTGGGAGGCGCGCAGTGGAAGGGCCCGCGTGACCACGCCGTAAGAGACGGGAAGGCCGGGTGAGCGTGCCAGCGATGGATTTGCCGGCTGCTGTGGATGTGGGAGCCGGGAAGGGGGAGCCTTCGGGCCTAGGCTTCCTGGGTGGACAGCCGCACCACCCGCACGCGCTTGACGCGCATACCAAGGGTGGTCAAGACCTGAAGCCGGAGCCCCCTGGTCGTAACCACATCGCCGGGGCTGGGGATCTTCCCAAGCTCGCTGTTCAGCAGGCCGCCCACGGTATCGAAGCCGTCGGCGTCGATGCTCACGGAGAAGTGGTCCTTAAGGTAGTCGAGGTGAACCCGGGCATCGAGAAGAACCTCGTCGTCGTTCACCACCACCACTTCCGGCTTGTCAAAGAGGAACTCATCGACGATCTCGCCCACGATCTCCTCCAGGACGTCGGCGAGGGTGACGAGGCCCGCCGTGCCGCCGTACTCGTCCACGACGACGGCGATGTGGACCCGCCGGCGCAGGAGCTCGGGGAGGAGCTCGTCCAGGCGCTTGTTCTCTGGGATGAACGCGGCCGTGCGCAGAAGGCCCCGGAGTGTGATGGTGGGGGCCTCCCGTCCGACCAGGGGAAGGAGGTCCCGGGCGTGAAGTATGCCGATGACCCGGTCTATGGTGTCCTCAAAGACCAGGATGCGGCGGTGGCCGCTGCCCACCATGAGCGCCGTGGCGTGGGCCAGGGACTCCTTGACGTCCACGGCCACCAGGTCCACACGCGGGACCATGACGTCCCGTGCCGTGCGCTGCTCCATGTCCAGGATTGCCTGAATCATGCGGAGGTCGCGCTCGTCGGGCGGTGTGGTGTCCTCGTCCACGGGAATGAGGATCTGGGTCTCCGGCCCGTGGTATTCGCCGTTGCCGTTGGATTTTGCGGGGGCCTTCTGTTTGCGCAAGGGCAGGGTAGCCCATTGGGCCAGGGCCACGAAGGGGCCTTCCACCAGCAGGAGGGGCCACAGGACCGGAGCCAGCGTGGAGGCGATGGCCGTCTCGCGTCCACGAGCGGCCAGCGCGGCGAGCTTGGGGATGGACCCGAGCAGGGCAACCAGGGCCAGCATTGCTAGGGCCAGGGGCCCCCACGAGACCCGGTCTTCGGCTGCCAGAAGATAGGCGGTGCTCAAGATTGCGAGGCCGCCGAGGAGATAGCGGTTGGCGGTCATGGCGGGTAGGGCCTGGTCTGCGCGGCGCAACAGCTTCGGCAGCCATCCGCCCGTCGGCCCCCGCCGGGCTCCTTCTTCCGCCGGCTCAACGGCGGTCATAGCCAGGGCTGACCTCGCCATGGCAAAGAGGAAGGCCGAGACCAAGGCGAAGGCGAGAAGGCCTAACGCCGCCGCTTCATCGCCTGTCACCCGTTGCTACTCCCTGGGGGGTCTGCGTTACTCTCCATCTCCTCCCTTTGACGCTTTCTTGTGGTTCTTTGGCCTCGCCGGGACACCCACAACCAGGTCGCCCGGGGCCACGTCCGCGGTCACCACGGACCCCGCACCCGTTGCGGCTCCGCGCCCCACGGTCACCGGCGCCACCAGCATGGTGGCACTGCCGATGAATGCCCCGTCCCCAATGGTCGTGCGAAGCTTGCTCTCGCCATCGTAGTTGCACGTTACCGTGCCCGCGCCGATGTTTACGCCGGCACCCAGTGTCGAGTCGCCAATGTAGCTGAAGTGACCAACCTGGCTCCTCGCCCCCAGCCGGCTCTCCTTGACCTCCACGAAATTTCCCAGGTGAACGCCCCTTTCGACGTAGCTGCCGGGACGAAGATGGGAGAAAGGCCCAACGTCGACACCAGCCTCCAGGATCGCGCCCTCCAGCACGGCGGCGGCGACGGTGCACCCTTCGCCGAGGAGGGAGTCCGCGATGATGGCGTTGGGCCCCAGCCGGCAGCCCTCGCCGATGCGGGTTCGGCCGCGGAGGTGCGTATTGGGCAGCAGCACCGTGTCCTGGCCCAGATCCACCGCGCTGTCGATGTAGGTGGTTGCCGGGTCCTGGATGGTCACGCCGGCCAGCATCCAGGACCGGCGGATGCGCTCCCGCAGCAGCGCCTCCGCCATTGCCAACTCAAGGCGGGTGTTGACCCCGAGGGCCTCCGTATTGTCTCCCGCCTGGACGGTTTCGACGCGGCCGCCGTCGTGGCGGGTCAGGGAGATGAGGCTCGTGAGGTAGAGCTCGCCGGAGGGCGCCGGGGTGAGCCGGGCCAGCCGGGGCCACAGGTCTTCCCCGCGGAAGCAGTAGACGCCGGCGTTGGTCTCCGGCAGGCGCCGCTCTTGCTCCGTGGCGTCGGCCGCCTCAACGATGGCCGCCGCCATGCCCGCTGGGTCCCGCACCACCCGCGCAAGCCCATCCTGGAGGCTGCCGGCGGCGGTGAGAAAGGTGACGTCGGCCCCGGACTCCGTGTGGCGTGTCATGAGGGCAAGAAGGGTCTCGCTCCTGAGCAGAGGTGTATCGGCGTAAAGGACCAGGATCTGGTCGGCCTTGCCCTCCAGCAGATGCCGGGCGCAGAGGAGCGCATGGCCGGTCCCCAGCGGCCGGTCCTGGACGACGAAGTCGGCGGCATCCTCCAGGACGTTGCGCAGCCCCTCGGCCTCCGGCCCGATGACGAGCACCGGGTCGACGGACAGCGCCTTCCTGGCCGCACTGATGACGTGCCGGATGAGCGGCTGGCCGCAGACCGGATGCAAGGGCTTGGGGGTACGGGACTGCATCCGCGTCCCCAGGCCGCCTGCCAGGACCACCGTTCTCCACCGTGTCATGCTGTTGCCCTTATGAAAGAAAAAGACCCCTTGACCTTCTCTCTCAGGAGGAAAGCCCTGGGGTTACCCTGAGCTGTCACTTGCCAGATTGTGTGCCCGTAGCCACGGGCCAATGCTAAGCGGAACGCCGCCGGCCTGTCAAGGGACTTGCGGCGCCCTGTCATTGTTCAATGATTTGGTCAGTGGGTAACTGGTCAATGAAAATGTCAGTCTATGAAAGGACTGACGTTGACTACCAGAGAGCAAGCGCGGATACAGGTGTTGAACGGTGTGATCGAGCGGAAGGTGTTGATGGCTGAGGCGGCCGAACTGATGAGGGTGAGCGAGCGCCACGCGTGGCGACTGCTGGCGGCGTATCGAAAGGAGGGAGCTGCCGGGGTGGCTCACGGAAACAGGGGCAGACGGCCGTCGACCGCCACAAGCCCGGAGACGCAGGAACAGGTGACGGCGCTAGCCAAGGGCCGCTACGCCGGCTTCAACCACTCGCATCTGACCGAGCTGTTGGCCGAGCGGGAGGGCGTCGATCTGTCCCGCTCCACCGTCCGGCGGGTGCTGCTGGCGGGCGGTGTTCGGAGTCCCCGCCGCCGCCGAGCGCGCAAGCGCTATCTGCGCAGGGAGCGCTACCCCCAGGAGGGGATGCTGCTGCAGATCGACGGGAGCAGGCACGACTGGTTGGAGGGTCGGGGACCCCGCCTGACGCTCATCGGGGCCGTGGACGACGCCACGGGGACGGTCCCCTTCGCCCTATTCAGAGAACAGGAGGACGCCCACGGCTACTTGCTCATGCTCAAGGAGATCATCGACCGCCGCGGCGTGCCGATGGCCCTCTATAGCGATCGGCATAGCATCTTCCAGCGCTCGCCCCGGGAGGTGGAGAGCCGGGACGAGCAGCTTCGGGGCCGGCGCGAGCCCACGCAGTTCGCCCGGGCGCTCGAGGAGTTGGGCATCGAGCTCATCATGGCCCATACACCCCAGGCGAAGGGTCGCGTGGAGCGCGCGTGGGACACCTTCCAGGACCGCCTGGTCTCGGAGATGCGCCTCGCGGGCGCGGCGACCATCGAGGAGGCCAACCGGATGCTCGGGGACTTCCTGCCGCGATACGATCGGCAGTTCGGCGTGGCGCCGGCCCAGCGGGAACCGGCCTATCGCCCACTGCCGCCGGGCGTCTCCCTTGATGCGGTCCGGTGCTTCAAGTACCTGCGCACCGTGGCCAACGACCACACCATCCACTTCAACGGCGCCGCGCTGCAGGCGCTCCCCGATGGGCGCAGGACCAGCTACGCTCGGACCCGCGTCGAAGTCCAAGAGCGGCTGGACGGCAGCATCGTGGTCGTCCACCAGGGCAGGACCGTGGCCACAGCGCCGGCCCCCGCCGGGCCCGTCGCGCTCAGGGCCCGCACCGGCCGCCGCTCCAACGGTCAGCTGCCAGCCGACTCGCCAGCCCGACCTGCCCGTGACGGTCACCGCGCACCGGCAACTGCTCCCCGTCCCCCGGCGAAGACCACGGCCCGCATCCCCACCAAGCCAGCGCCCAACCACCCCTGGAGGAGAGCGCTACTGACATAATCATTGAACAACAACCCTGACAGAATCACTGGACAACGACAGGGACTTGCGCCCTGTCATTGTTCAATGATTTGGTCAGTGGGTAACTGGTCAATGAAAATGTCAGTCTATGAAAGGACTGACGTTGACTACCAGAGAGCAAGCGCGGATACAGGTGTTGAACGGTGTGATCGAGCGGAAGGTGTTGATGGCTGAGGCGGCCGAACTGATGAGGGTGAGCGAGCGCCACGCGTGGCGACTGCTGGCGGCGTATCGAAAGGAGGGAGCAGCCGGGGTGGCTCACGGAAACAGGGGCAGACGGCCGTCGACCGCCACAAACCCGGAGACGCAGGAGCGGGTGACGGCGCTAGCCAAGGGCCGCTACGCCGGCTTCAACCACTCGCATCTGACCGAGCTGTTGGCCGAGCGGGAGGGCGTCGATCTGTCCCGCTCCACCGTCCGGCGGGTGCTGCTGGCGGGCGGTGTTCGGAGTCCCCGCCGCCGCCGAGCGCGCAAGCGCTATCTGCGCAGGGAGCGCTACCCCCAGGAGGGGATGCTGCTGCAGATCGACGGGAGCAGGCACGACTGGTTGGAGGGTCGGGGACCCCGCCTGACGCTCATCGGGGCCGTGGACGACGCCACGGGGACGGTCCCCTTCGCCCTATTCAGAGAACAGGAGGACGCCCACGGCTACCTGCTCATGCTCAAGGAGATCATCGACCGCCGCGGCGTGCCGATGGCCCTCTATAGCGATCGGCATAGCATCTTCCAGCGCTCGCCCCGGGAGGTGGAGAGCCGGGACGAGCAGCTTCGGGGCCGGCGCGAGCCCACGCAGTTCGCCCGGGCGCTCGAGGAGTTGGGCATCGAGCTCATCATGGCCCATACACCCCAGGCGAAGGGTCGCGTGGAGCGCGCGTGGGACACCTTCCAGGACCGCCTGGTCTCGGAGATGCGCCTCGCGGGCGCGGCGACCATCGAGGAGGCCAACCGGATGCTCGGGGACTTCCTGCCGCGATACGATCGGCAGTTCGGCGTGGCGCCGGCCCAGCGGGAACCGGCCTATCGCCCACTGCCGCCGGGCGTCTCCCTTGATGCGGTCCGGTGCTTCAAGTACCTGCGCACCGTGGCCAACGACCACACCATCCACTTCAACGGCGCCGCGCTGCAGGCGCTCCCCGATGGGCGCAGGACCAGCTACGCTCGGACCCGCGTCGAAGTCCAAGAGCGGCTGGACGGCAGCATCGTGGTCGTCCACCAGGGCAGGACCGTGGCCACAGCGCCGGCCCCCGCCGGGCCCGTCGCGCTCAGGGCCCGCACCGGCCGCCGCTCCAACGGTCAGCTGCCAGCCGACTCGCCAGCCCGACCTGCCCGTGACGGTCACCGCGCACCGGCAACTGCTCCCTGTCCCCCGGCGAAGACCCCGGCCCGCATCCCCACCAAGCCAGCGCCCAACCACCCCTGGAGGAGAGCGCTACTGACATAGTCATTGAACAGCAACCCTGACAGAATCACTGGACAACGACAGGGACTTGCGGCGCCCGGGCGTCGCCTCCTTGCTGTGAGGGTGAAGCCGGGCTATGCTGTAGCTGTGCCTCCGCGGAGAGGTGGCCGAGCTAGGTTGAAGGCGCCGCACTCGAAATGCGGTAACCCGCAAGGGTTCGGGGGTTCGAATCCCTTCCTCTCCGCCGCCTCCAGCCGTGCACTTGCCCATTTCTGGCCGCGCGTCCGGGTCCGCGACATCCGCGGCGCCGCGCCGACGACGCCAAAGCACGGCGCATGCAGGAACCCGGGGCTCTCTGTCGCGGCCCACTTCACCCGCGCGGTGGACGGAGGGGCGCTGCAACCGCGCAGAGTCATGCAGAGAGGCGCCCTCAACCCGCGTTGGGGGCGCCTCTCACTGCGCTGTGCTCTGCTAGGGTCGCCTAGGTAGGAGTCGACTCCGCCTGCTTTGCCGCGTCGCCAAAGATGTCGAAGACCTGGCGCGCCACGGGGCTGTGGATCCCCGTCGGGCCCCAAATGGCCCTGCCCGTCTCCGGGTCCGTCTGGCCGCTCATGGGCGCCCCACGGCCGGCTCCCAAGGGGGTCGGCTTGGGCTTTCCGTCAGGGTTGTGCTCAGAGATCAGCGTGATGATCTCGTTCTTCGCCGGGTCACGGATGACGTTCATAGGCTCGCCGCCATCCTCGACGATGCGCATCTGCTCCTGGAGCAGGCGCCGGAACAGGATGACGCCCTTGTCGGACTCGGCGAGCCTCTCGACGGTCCGGTCCGCGATGGGCCCCTGGGTCGTCCACGCCATGGTGTCCTGGGCGATGGTGAAGTTCCGGAGGTTCCGGCCGTTCTCGCCGAAGATGGGCACATCGTACAGGGGAATGGTGTCCTGCTGGGGGGCTGTCATCCCTGCGGGGGGGGCGTAGTAGGTGTAGTACCAGATCCGGGTGTGGGTGTCGTCCACGGGGATGCGCATCTGGAAGCCGTTGCCGACGCGCAGCCAGTTGGGGAAGATGATGGGGTGGCCGAGCTGCCATTCGGGGTCGTCCTCCGTTGTGCCGCCCTCCTCCTTGGTGCCCCGATAGGTGCGCCGCTTGATGACGCCGTGCTCAAATATGTCGAACCCAATCTTCTCGTGCCGCGGCACGGGCCGCCGCTTCTCCGGAGGGACGCCCTCGAGTTCCAACACGTACCCGGACTGGTATGCGTGCAGCCACTCCAGGTGGATGGGGTCCAGGGAGTTCTCCTGGCACTGAAGCCAGTTGCAAGGGAGGACCTGCACGCCGATGTCCCGAAGGATGTTCTCCCACACAAAGAGGTCGTACCGGGGGACCAGGGGCGCCGGGGCCGGGCCCAGGTACGCCCAAATGAGGCCGGACATCTCCCGGACGGGGTAGGTCAGCGCCGTCACGCGGTCCTTGAAGGTGCTGTCCGGCGCCTCGGCAGGCATTTCCAGGCAGCGGCCGGTCTCGTCGAAGCGCCAGCCGTGGTAGGGGCAGCGCAGGCCCTGCTCCTCCGGGATGCCGTAGAGCAGGTTGACGCGTCGGTGGGGGCACGACTCCTGTATCAGGCCCAGCGTGCCGCTGCGGTCCTTGTACAGCACTAGGTCCTCGCCCAGGTGGCGGACAGCCTTGGTCGGATTGTCGTCCAATTCGACGGTGGCGGCGACGGGGTGCCAATAGCGGCGCATCAGCTCGCCCATGGGGGTTCCCGGGCCCACTCGGGTCAACCGGTCATTCTGCTCAACACTTAGCATGGAGGCTCCTTTCCTGTTCTTTCTGTGACGTGGGTATCATCCGCGGCGTCCGGCGTTCAGGCTTCCTTGGTGTTCTGGAATCCGGCCAGGGAGCGCATGGCGCGCTCCGAGCGGCCCCGTGCGGCCTCCTCCACGTTGGTGTTGCCGATGAAGGCCATGTACTGGGTCTGCTCTGTGTGCAGGTCTATCTGCTGGTTCTTGGCGGGGTCGCGGATGACGTTCATGGGGTCTCCGCCGTCTAGGGCCAGGTCCACCTGCTTCTTGAGCAGTCGACGGAACAGGATGATCCCCTTGTCAGACTCCGCTAGCCTCTCCAGGTGCCGCTGCGCCAGAGGGCCCTGGGACCACCAGGCCCACATGTCCTGATAGAGGGTCTGGTGGGTGAAGACCTTGCCGTTCTTGTCCTTGATGGGCATGTCGTGGATGCGGACGGGTTCCCGCTCCTCACCCTCCTTGGGGAAGCTGCAGCGGTAGGTGATGTGGTGGGTGTGCGTGTCGTCCACGGGGACGCGGATCTGGAACCCGTTGCCGTTGCGCAGGGTGTAGGGGAAGATGACGGGGTGGCCGATCTTCCAGTCGTCGTGGTCCTCCGTCTGCCCCTCCATCAGCCGGCGCTTGATGATGCCGTGCTCGAAGACGTCGAAGCCGATGCGCGTATGGCGGAAGGTTGCGTACCGGCCGTCCGGGGTCTTGGGCACCTCTTTGCCCTCTCTCTCCATCTGGTAGAAGGTCCAGTAGGAGTGAAGCCACTCAGTGTGCACTGGGTCCATGGAGTTCTCCATGCACTGGAGCCAGTTGCACGGCAGGTCGGTGAGGTAGATGTCCCGGACGAAGTCGTCCCGGACGAAGAGGTCCCAGCGCGGAAGCAGGGGCACGGGCTCCGGGCCCATGTAGGCGAAAATGAGTCCGCCCAGCTCCTGTACGGGATAGGTCAGGGCGGTTACCCGGTCCTTGAAGGTGCTGTCCGGCGCCTCGGCGGGCATCTCCAGGCAGCGGCCGGTCTCGTCGAAGCGCCAGCCGTGGTAGGGGCAGCGCAATCCCTGCTCCTCCGGGATGCCGTAGAGCAGGTTGACGCGCCGGTGGGGGCACGACTCCTGGATGAGGCCGAAAGTGCCGCTGCGGTCCTTGTACAGCACCAGGTCCTCTCCCAGCAGACGCACCGCCTTGGTGGGGTCCTTCTCCATCTCCAGGGTCGCCGCGATGGGGAACCAGTAGCGGCGCATGAGCTCCCCCGTGGGCGTCCCCGGTCCGACCTGCGTCAACCGTTCGTTGTCCCGAGTGCTCAGCATTGCTTACCTCCGATGCGGGCGTGTTTCCCCTCGCGCGGGGCGGCGCGGGCGGGCTCTTCGCCAGGGTTCGTTGCGTGTGACGATATGGCATGGACGCCCCGGTGTCAACCGGTGGCACAAATCCTCCAGGGTGCGTGTTGCGCACGGGGGATGACGACGGTGAACTGCGCCGAGGCCGCGATTGCCTTCGCCGCCCAGGGCGTCCGAAGGACGATTCCGTGGGCTGTGACCAGGCTGCCAATTCACATGCGACCCGTGGGAATAGGCTGAAGGGACGGTTGCATTCCGCCCACCGTAGCAACTACTATCAAGCCACTGCGAGTAGACGGCCAAAGAGGGCCTGCGAGGTGCATCGTGAAGTTTGGGGTCTTCTTCCTGCTCCAGTCGCCGGACATGCAGGACAGTGCCACGGTCTATCGCCGGGCCCTGGAGCAGATGGTATACGCCGACGAGCTGGGCTTCGACTCGGTCTGGATAGCGGAGCACCACTTCTCCAACTACGGCTACTGCCCCAATCCGCTGGCGCTGGCCGTGAAGGCGGCCCAGATGACCAGGCACGTTCGCGTGGGCACGGCGGTCCTGGTGCTGCCCCTCTGGCACCCGTTGCGCTTGGCCGAGGAGATTGCCATGGCGGACGTGCTCACGGAAGGCCGGCTGGAGGTGGGCGTCGCCCGCGGGTACCAGAGCTACGAGTTCGACCGCCTGGGGCTGAACATCGACGAGAGCCGTGAGCGCTCGGACGAGACTCTGGACGTCATGCTCAAGGCCCTGAGCGCCGACAGTTTTGCCCACGAAGGGCGCTTCTACAGCTTCCCGGAGACCACCATCTTTCCCAAGTCCGTCCAGGAACCACACCCGCCCGTGTGGCTGGCCGTGGCCTCCAATGAGAGCATCGAGAGCGCGGTCCGGCGGGGCCTTCGCTGCTTCACCACCTCCTCAGCGCGGCCGGTGAGCTCCGTACAGGGAGCCTGGGAGGTGTTCCAGCGGGCCCGGCGGACAATGGGGCGGACGGATGACGTGGAGTTCGCCGTGCAGCAGCACGTCCACGTGGCAGCCACGGACCAGGAAGCCCGAGGGCGGATGGAGCACTCCATCTGGCACTACCGCCAGGTCAACAGGCTGCGGACGGCGCGGGAGCGGGTGGAGCGCGGCTTCACCTACGCGGACCCCCTCGAGGATGAGCCGAGCTTCGATGACCTGTTCGAGACCCACACCATCTCGGGAAGCCCCGAGACCGCGCGGGAGAAGCTTCAGCGGTACCAGGACGCCGTGGGCCTGACGCAGCTGAACTGCTACTTCGCCCTCGGCGCCCTGGACAACGAGACGGTGAAGAGCTCCATGCGCATGTTCGCAGAGAAGGTGATGCCGCACTTCAAGTAGCAAGAATCGAGAGGTTTGGAGGCGCTGATGGATACGTGCAAGGCGGCTGTGTTCGTAGGACCGGGTAAGCCCCTGGAGGTCCGGGAGTTTGCTGTGCCGGAGGTGGAACCCGGCGCTGTGCTGGTCAAGATGGAGATGGCGGCTGTGTGCGGGTCCGACGTGCATACCTGGCACGACCCGTCCGCCGAGCATCCCGTCATCTTCGGCCACGAGAACGTGGGGGCCATCGCCCAGCTGGGCCGCGGGGTCACGCAGGACGCTCTCGGCAACCCGCTTCGGGAGGGCGACCGCGTCCTGTTCCGCCGGGCCGCCTGCGGCCGCTGCCCGCGCTGCGCGGCGGGCGAAAGCTGCCAGGTCAACCGCGGCTACGGCTTCCTGTCCTCAGACGAGTTCCCCCACATCCGCGGGGGGTTCGGCCAGTACCTCTACATGGAGCCGAGCCCCTGGCTCCTGCGCGTGCCCGACGACATGCCCACGGAGCGGGCGCTCCTGAGCGTCGTTGGCAACCACACGGTGCTCAACGGCATCGAGAAGATTGGCGGCATACGGTTGGCGGACACCGTTGTCGTCCAGGGTACGGGGCCCATCGGCATGGGGGCCGTGGTGCAGGCGCGGGTCATGGGCGCGGCGCGCATCATCGCCGTCGGCGCGCCGCCGAACCGCCTCGCCCTGGCCAAAGAGATGGGCGCCGACGAGACCATCGACATCGGGGAGCATCCAGAGCCGGAGGACCGCGTCACCCTGGTCCACGACCTGACGCAGGGCCGCGGCGCCGACGTCGTCATCGAGTGCTCCGGCGCGGGCACGGCGGTCCAGGAGGGGCTGGAGATGGTGCGCCAGGGAGGAAAGTACCTGGTGGTGGGCCAGGCCACGGACTACGGGACCAAGCCCATCAATCCCTCGCTCATTACGCGCAAGGCGGTCCTCATGAGCGGCGTGCTCAGCTCCTCCCGCCAGAACATCATCCGCTCGTTTCAGGCCATGCATACGGTGGTGCGCCAGCCCGTGGAGAAGCTCGTGACGCATCGCTTTCCGCTGGAGGGCGTCAACGACGCCTTTCACAGCCACGAGACCCTGGAAGCCATGGTGGCGGCCATCCTCCCCAACGGCTAGCGCGGCCAGGCCGCCTGGCGGTTCACCGAGCGGGTGATTGGCCCCCGGTCTTCCGCTACTGACGGTGCCCATGAGTGACCAGATCATAGCGCGCCGCATCGCGGCCATCGGAGAAGACCGGGAGCACGGCTCTACCCTCCTGACCCTGAAGGCGGTGCGCGTCCTGGGAGAGGCGGCAGAGGGCGCGCTCTCTGATGCCCGGTGGGCTTGGGACCTGGCTCGGACGGCCCGCCAGCTGGCAGATGCCAAGCCCGCCATGGCCGGTGTGCGCAACGCATCGGCACAGCTGCTGGGGCGGCTGCTGGCCCTGGGCCCGGTGGAGGGACGACGCCAGGCGACAACGCTCGCGGAAGGACTGGTAACGGCACTGCGAGAGGCGTCGGCGTCGGCTGCTGCCCGCGCCGCGAGTCTGCTGCCGCAGGATGCCGCGGTAGCGACGTGCAGCTTCAGCTCCGCAGTGCTGGAGACGCTGCGCGCCGCGACGGAGCAGGGGAAGGGCGCGCACGTGCTGGTCCTGGAGTCGGGCCGCGGCCCCGCTGCCCACGGGCAGCGACTGGCCGCCGCACTCCGGGAGGCAGGCGTCGATGTGGAGGTCGTGCCTGGCAACGCCGCCACCGACGCGGTGCGCCGGGCAACGCTGGCCCTGGTTGGAGCCGACGCCGTTGCCCCCGGCTGCATCGTGAACGGTACACCGACCCTGGCCTTGGCCCAGGCGTCGAAGGGCCGCATCCCCTTCTACGTCGTGTGCGAAACGGTGAAGATGGTCGCACAAGTCGTCGCGGCCCCCGGCTACGACGCTGTGCCGATTGAGCTGGTGACGGCAGTCGTCACGGAGGACGGGGCTCATTCCCCGGAAGAGATTGGCAGGCGGCTTTCAGCGCCGAAGGATGCATGAAGCAAACAAAGGAGACGCCTCGTGGAGGAGAGGTCTCGAGCAACCCTCAGGGCTGTGGCTGCGCTGACTGAGAGCGGCAACCGCCCGCCGGTTGTGCTGGTGCACGGCGCCGCCAACTCGTCCGCCGTGTGGACCCACTGGCAGGTTGAGCTGGCGGCTCGCGGGTGGTCCAGCTACGCCATCGACCTGCGGGGCCACGGCGCCGGCGGGCCTGCGGACCTGTCGCATGCGACCATGCAGGACTACGCCGACGACGTATGTGCCATGGCTGGGCAGCTCAGGCAGCGGCCCGTGGTCATGGGCTGGAGCATGGGCGGGCTGGTGGCCCTGATGGTGGCGGCGGCGGGACGGGCCGCGGTCTGCGCCGCCCTGGCCCCCAGCGTGCCCGCCTGGGGCATCGATGCATCGGTCGAGCTTCGCCCAGGCGAGCTCACGGCGGAGGAGTACGGCATTACCAGCGTCAATCTCGACGACCAACCCGCCATGCCAGACCTGGACCGCGGCGAGCGCGCAATCGCGTTGGCGTCACTGGGCCGCGAATCGCTGCTGGCCCGCAACGAGCGGCGCCGGGGCATCGTCATCGAGTCGCTGCCCTGTCCGCTGCTGCTCGTCACCGGGACTCGGGACGACCAGTGGCCCAGCGAACGCTACGATGCTTTGTGGCTGGCGGCGGACCGGCTCAGTGTGGAGGGCGCATCGCACTGGGGGCTCGTCCTGAACCGCCGCGCATTGCAGACGGCGGTCCCGGGCATTGCGCGCTGGTTGGAGCAAGTCATCGGCTAGGGGAGCGCCGAGCAGCGGCTTGGGGCTGCGCCGCGACGGGGCCCGGCGCGCCGGTGGCCTTCTAAGGCAGGGATCGACACGGCGTGCGCAACCCAGCTTGACATAGTACGCTCTCGCGCGCTAGCCTTCGGCCAGTATTGAAGCGAAGCCGCAGGCCACCGCAAGCAGGAGAGAGCGCCGTGCTAAACACAAGAGAGAACCAGCGACTAACTCGGGTAGGGCCGGGGACGCCCGTGGGGGAGCTGCTGCGCCGCTATTGGTACCCCATCGCCGCCAGCGCACAGCTCCGGGACGAGCCCACCAGGGCCGTGAAGCTCCTGGGGGAGGACCTGGTCCTCTACAGGGACCGAAGCGGCACGTTGGGACTCATCCAGGAGGCTTGCGCCCATCGCCGCGTCAACCTGCTGTACGGCATCCCGGAGCAGCAGGGGCTGCGCTGCCCCTACCACGGCTGGCTCTTCGACGAGACGGGGCGCTGCCTCGAGATGCCCGCCGAAGCGCCGGACAGCACCTTCAAGGACCGCGTGACAGTCGCGGCCTATCCCGTGCAGGAGCTGGGCGGACTTATCTTCGCCTACCTGGGCCCGGCGCCGGCGCCCCTGATTCCCCGCTGGGACCTCCTGGTGTGGGACGACGTGGCGCGCGACATCGGCTTCGGGGTGATCCCGTGCAACTGGCTCCAGATCATGGAGAACTCCCTGGACCCCGTCCACGTCGAGTGGCTGCACGGCCGCTTTCCGCAGCACGTTCTGGAGCGCCAAGGCAGGGCCAACTTCGATGGCATGTACTGGACCAACACCGGCCCCACCGTCGCCGCCGGGAAGCACATGAAGCTGGGCTTCGATGTATATGAGCATGGCATCATCAAGCGCCGCGTCGTCGAGGGGACCGACGAGAGTCATCCCGCATGGCGCATCGGCCATCCCATCCTTTTCCCCAACATCCTGCGCGTGAACACCTTCTTCGAGTTCCGTGTGCCCATGGACGATACGCACACGCTCGACGTCGTGTACCAGGTCCACGCGCCGCCGGAGGACGTCGACGTGCCTGTGCAGGAGAGCATCCCCTACTACGGCTTCCCTGTCGCCGGGCGCGACGCAAAGGGTCAGCCAGAGTGGGAGGCCATCGACTACACCCTGGGCCAGGACATCGTGGCGTGGATTGGCCAGGGGCCCGTTGCGGACCGCACCAAGGAGAGGCTGGGCGAGTCGGACAAGGGCGTCATTCTCTTCCGACGCCTGCTTCAGGAGCAGCTCAAGGTGCTGGAGGACGGCGGCGAGCCCATGAACGTGTTCCGCGACCCCGCCGCCCACGACGTAATCGAGATCCCGTGGGAGGGGTCAGAGCGGGGCGGCCCCCACCACGGCGTCGTCCCCCTCTCCGGGGGAGGTTCCGCCAAGTACAGCCCGGTGCTTCAGGCCTTCTCCGCCCAGGCAGAGGGCGCCGAGGCGGCAAGGACAGCGACATGATCGGTGACGTCAGCTACGCAAGAGTGAACGGTGCCCGCATCGCCTACGAGGCCAACGGACAGGGTTTCCCCCTGCTCCTGCTGCACGGCTTTCCACGGACGCATCGGACGTGGGAGAAGGTGACCCCGGCGCTGGCGGACCGGTTCACAGTGGCGGCCCTGGACCGGCGAGGCTACGGCGACTCTGACCGGCCCCAGGACCCGGCCACCTACGACAACGCCAACATGACTTTGGACGCCATTGAGCTGACCCGCCACCTGGGGTGGGAGCAGTTCGTGGTTGTGGGGCATGACCGGGGCGCCCCGGTGGCCAGGCGCCTAGCCATGGACTACCCGGAGGCCGTTCGCGGCGTCATGATCGTCGACGGATCGCCCCAGGAGCTCGGCTCCGGGCGGCCGGACCCCACCGGGCGGAGCTGGTACTTCGCCTTCTTCCGCCAGCGCGGCGTGGCGGAGCAGCTCATTGGGCAGGACCCCAGGCTCTTCTTCTCTCTCTTCCTGGACCGGAACCCCCACCTCACGCCCGAAGAGCACGAGTACTACGTGCAGATGTTCTGCCGCAGAGGCACCGTCGACGCCATCCTGGCGGACTATCGCGCGGGGCTGGAGATCGACCCGGAGTACTGGGCCGAGCAGACCAGAGTGGGGAGGAAGGTTCGCGTGCCCCTCTACGCCATCTGGGGTTCCCGCGGCCCATCCGCAAACTCGCCGGTGCTGGAGCAGTGGCGGCAGGTGGCCGACGACGTGCGTGGCGGCGAGGCCATTGCCGACGCCGGCCACTACGTCCACGAGGAGCAGCCCGAGGCAGCCGTCGCCCATGTCATGCGCTTCGCCGATGGCTTGGGCATTCCGTAGGCCAGGCTGACATCGAAGCTGTCCAGCACCGGCGCTCCCCAGCGCCGGTGCTCCTGTTTGTCGCGCTGGACTCCGTTCCATGAGCCGCCAGAGTCAGGCCCCGCCACCCTGTCGACGCCCTGTCCGGCCTGCATCGAGTGTCCGGCTGGCGTCATCTAATTGGCCGAACGATAACCTTTCGGGGAGAATTCCGTTCCTACTCATAGAGGTAGTGGACCACAGTCGCCTTTGGTGCGTACCTGCTAGGAAAGGCGGTGACTGACTTGATGAATATACTGGACTCGGCACTCATGGGGGAGGGCTACCAGGTCGCTATCGTCTGCGTGCACCACTGGATGATCGATACTCCAGAGGGCCCGGTGAGCCGGGGCATGTGCAAGAAGTGCGGCGAAGAGCGGGACTTCAGCAACTACCTGGAGCACCCCGGCCAGTGGCAGGAGAATGTCTCCCTGGACCAGGTGACCACGGGGGCCTACTTCCACACCGGCGAAGCCGTGAGTGGAAGCATCGACGCCTGGGAGGAGTAGCCGGCGCGCGGCGGCGGGACGGAGCGCGCTCGGCCGTGGGCCTGCTTCAAGCGGGCTCACGGCGTGTCTGCGGACGGCGCCCCGGGTGGCCGTAACCGGCCAAAGCCGATAAGGCGCGCCGCCATCAATTCGGCGCTGCGCCCGGTTCCCATGCAAACTTTACCGGGGGGGGGGAAGCGCTATACTGAAGAAGTTTACGCTGACCGGCCCATGCGATCGAGCAGGAGGGTAGGGAGATGTTCCCCACAGGCAGGACTCTGACCATGGTCTGCGGAGGAGTTGCCGCGCTGCTCATGGGGGCTGTGGCGTGCGGCGACGTGCTGGGGGCTGAAGCCGAGGCAGCGCCGCCTCAGGTCTTCGAGGTCATACAGGACACGCTGAGCAGTATGGTCGTTGCCACGGGCAGTGTCAGCTTCGGTGAAGAGGCCAGCCTCACCTTCGGCGCAGAGGCCACCGTCGCCGAGGTGGCCGTGACTTGGGGCGACCAGGTGAAGAAGGGCGACGTTTTGGCGCGCCTGGAGACCGGGGAGCTGGAGCTCAACGCTGCCATGGCCGAGACCAGCCTCATAGAGGCGGAGGAGGCCCTGCAGGACCTGCTGGATGGCCCATCCGCAGCTACTATCGCTCGGGCGGAAGCGTCGGTAACCGAGGTCCGGGCGTCCATGGCCATGGCAAGGGACGACTTGGCGGAGATGCAGGACCCAGTCAAGGCCCAGGAGCGCATCGACCTGGCCCGCACGGCTGTCGACCTGGCCCGCACGGCCTACGATAACGCTGGGCGGGATCTGTTCCTGACCCGCAGGTCCTGGGAGACGACGCTGGATGAATTGCAGGTGGGCTACGACGACGCCTTGGAAGACTACCGCAACGCCTTCAAAGGGTGGCTGGGGATCACGCTGGCGGAAGACGAGATCGACCAGGGCCCGGATTCCCTCCTGCTCAAGTGGGCCGTCGATCTGGTCCTCCTGTTCAATCAGGAAGGGCGGTTCCAGGATATCAACCGGTTCAGCGAGGACCATCCCGCCGGGGGGCTCCCCCCGGACGACCCCGCGACGCCATGGGATGAAACAGTCATCTACTCATGGGACAACCTCTTCCCGGGCGCAATCGTGGCCACGTGCGAGGATGACGCAGACACCCTGTCGAACCGGACGCGCTGCGTAAAGAAGGAGATGGACGACGCCTGGGACGCGTTTGCCGACGCAAAGGACGAGCTTTACTTGGCGCTGACCGAGTCCGCCACGGCAATCGCTCAGGGGGAGTCCAAGTCCACCGAGGCGAGGGACGCAATTGGGGCCGCAGAGGACGCGCTGGCGGTGCTCGTAAACGAAGACGGCGGCGTCGCGGTGCTCCAGCAGCAGGCCAAGGTCGAAAGCCTGGAGGCGGCGCTGGCCCAGGCGCTGGAGGACCTAGCGGAGCTAACCGAGCCTTTCCTGGAGTCCCGGCTCAAGGAGCGGCAGCAGCAGGTCCGCGGCACGGAGGCCGCCCTCGCCGAGGCAAAGTCCAAGCTGGAGCAGGCGACCATGCGCGCCTCCTTCGATGGTGTCGTGACCCAGGTGAACGTGGAGGCAGGCCAGACGGTGAAGCCAGAGGCCGTCGCCATCGCCATGGTGAACCCGCAGTCGGCGGAGATCACCGCTGCGGTGGACGAGATTGACGTGGGCAGCGTCGCCGTCGGCCAATCGGCCACCGTGATCCTGGACGCGATAGCCGACGCCCAGTTCCGGGCCGTGGTGGATGCCGTGTCCGTGGTGGGCCAGGCCCAGTCCGGCGTTGTATCCTACGAGGTCCGGCTGGTGATCCAGCGGCGCGGCCCCGGAAACCGTGCAGCAGAGGGCGGCGGCACGGAAGACGCCGCGGGCCGTGGCGAGGCTCCGGCGCGGCCTCGCGCGGGGCGCGGCGCCCCTGGTGGGCAGGGGTTGGCCCCGAACGTCGTGCTGCGGGAAGGGATGTCCGTAACGGCTGAAATCGAGACCCAGCGCGTTGAAAACGCGATCCTGGTCCCCATCCGGGCCATCCAGGGGCGCCGCGGGGAGCAGACGGTTACCGTGCTGGAGGGAGAAGAACAGGTGTCCCGGCCGGTGCGCCTTGGTGAGCGCAACGACCAGTACGTTGCTGTGGTGGAGGGGCTCAGCGCGGGAGAGAAGGTAGTGATTCCTGAAGCCGGCGCCGCCGCAGGCGGAAACCCGCGCTTGCGCGGCGGATTCGGAGTCGGCGGTCTGGGTGGAGGAAGACCCCGGTAGGGGGCCAGGCGTTAGGGGAGCAAATCAGGAGTAAACCGTCCGTGGTCATCGAGGTCCAGGACGTCGTCAAGACCTACTACATGGGTCAGGTGGAGGTGCTTGCCCTCCGTGGGGTGAGCTTCCAGATCGAAGAAGGCGAGATGGTGGCCGTCATGGGCCCCTCGGGCTCGGGCAAGTCCACGCTGATGAACATCCTAGGGTGCCTGGACCGCCCCACCTCGGGGACCTACCGCCTGAGCGGCACGGACGTGGGCAACCTGGGGGACGACGCCCTGGCGGGGATTCGCAGCAAGCAGATTGGGTTCGTGTTCCAGACCTTCAACCTGCTGGCCCGCTCGACCGCCCTGGCCAACGTGGAGCTTCCCCTGGTGTACAGCGGTGGAAAGGACCGGCGCAGTCGCGCGCGCCAGGCCCTCGAACGCGTGGGCTTGGGCGACCGGCTGGACCATCAGCCAAGCCAGCTTTCCGGCGGGCAGCAGCAGCGCGTCGCCATCGCCCGGGCCCTCATCAACGAGCCCGCCATCATCCTGGCCGACGAGCCCACCGGTAACCTGGACAGCAGGTCCGGCGATGAGATCATAGGCATATTCGAGGAGCTCAATCGGGACGGCATCACGGTCATCCTGGTCACCCACGAGCGGGAGATTGCGGAGCATACCCGCCGCGTCATCAGCTTCCGCGACGGGCTAATCGGCAGCGACGAGTGGCTCCAACCCAGAAATGGAGGAAGGCCGTGAGAATCCTCGATGCCTTTCGCATCGCCCTGGACGCCCTTTCGGCGAACCGGCTCAGGTCGGCCCTCACCATCCTGGGGCTCGTCATCGGCGTGGGCGCCGTCATTGCGCTCATGGCCGTGGGGCGGGGCAGCGAGGCCGCTGTCACCGATCGGATCCAGAGCTTGGGCTCCAACCTCCTCTTCGTGCGCGGCGGCGTCAGCACCACGGGCCGGCTGCGCGGGGGCTTTGGCAGCAATCCCAGTCTCAACGTGAGTGACGTGGAGGCCATCACGGAGGCTCTGGAAGGGCAGGCCCTGGTGGCGCCCGAGACTACCTCACGGTCCCAGATCGTCGCTGGTAGCGAGAACGTGAGCGCCCGGGTCTACGGCGTCACGCCCGAGTATGAGACCGTGCGCAACTTCACCGTCGCCGACGGCGAGTTCGTCACGGACCGCCATGTCCAGGGCCGGTCCATGGTGGCGGTGCTGGGGAGCGGCGTCGTCGAGACCCTCTATGGCGAGCAGGACCCGGTGGGTGACCGGATTCGCTTGGGCGGCAAACCTTTCACCGTCATCGGCGTTCTGGAGTCAAAGGGCGGCTCTGGCTTTGGATTTGAGGACGACCTGGTGCTCGTCCCCCTCAGTACGGCCCAGCTCCGCTTGGGCGGGGGCCGCGTGGTGCGTGGCCAGCAGGGCGTGGCCCAGATTAACGTTCAGGCCATCGATGAAGAGGAGATCGACGCCGTGATCGCCCAGATCACGGAGGTCCTGCGCCGCGAGCACCGCATCGTGGGAGACGACGACTTCTCCATCACCAATCAGCAGGACACCCTGGCGGCATTCCAGGAGGTGACGGCCACCTTTACGGTGTTCTTGGGGGCCATAGCGGGGATATCGCTGCTCGTGGGCGGCATCGGCGTTATGAATATCATGCTCGTGTCGGTGACGGAGCGGACCCGGGAGATTGGCATCCGCAAGGCCATCGGCGCCCGGCGGCGGGACCTCCTGCTTCAGTTCCTGCTGGAGGCGAGTCTGTTGAGCCTCGTCGGCGGCGCAGTGGGTGTCCTGGCGGGCTGGGGCATGGGCGTGGCCATGGGCCGGCTGGAGTTGAACGGTCAGCGCATACAGGCCCTGGTCCAGGGCGACATCGTCGTTCTTGCCCTGGCCGTGTCCATCGCCATTGGCCTCTTCTTCGGCATCTAC
Organism: Dehalococcoidia bacterium; assembly: GCA_965247615.1. Taxonomy (GTDB): domain Bacteria; phylum Chloroflexota; class Dehalococcoidia; order Lucifugimonadales; family UBA1127. The sequence goes on from OZ252022.1 coordinate 1,280,033, forward strand.
CCTGCCATGAGGGCGGCCCGCCTGGACCCCATCGTGGCCCTGCGCCACGAGTAGGCGAGGCGTACCCGCTCCCCCGTGGCGTGGCGCGTTGCCGCGCACGCTCTTGGCGTTCCGTGACCGTGGAGCCTATTTGCCGCTGCTAACGCCCCGCCTGGACACGACGGTATGGTCGCGCCGCCTTGCGGCAACCATGTCGGGCCGGCCCTCGAACGCCGCCCCGGCCTGCCTCTCTCGTTGACCGGACGGTAAGGTGGGGTAGTATATACATACGCGGGGCTTCGGACAGGTGCTGGAGTGGACGATCAGGCACGCCTGGAAAGCGTGTGGGGCTCGGAAGGGTTCCCGTGGGTTCGAATCCCACCCTGTCCGCCAAACGTAACCGGGCTCGCTCAGCGGTTGTGGACATAATGCAAGGCTTGAAGCTGCGGGGCGCCCGCTGCGGCCCCGTGGGCCTCCGTGGAGACCGGTAGTTCGTTCCAGAGCATGGAACAGAGGATGGTGTGTGGGAGGTGCCAGGGGCGGTGGAAGAGACCAAGTACTGGGTGGCCTTCAGCCGCATCCCGGCCGTGGGGGCAGTGCGGTTCCGCCGGCTCCTCGATGCCTTTGGCAGCCTGGAAGCGGCTTGGCGCGCCACGCTGGCCGACCTCAAGGCTGCCGGGCTTGACCAGCGCGCTCTATCTTCCGTGAGCCAGATCCGGCCCCGCCTCGACCCAGACGCGGAAATGGCGCGGCTGGATAGCCAGGACGTCCGGGCGCTGACCTGGGAAGATCCCGCATATCCGACCCTGCTCAAGGAGATCTACGATGCGCCGCCGGTGCTCTACGTGAAGGGCGCCCTGCTGCCGGAGGACGGCCGCGCCGTGGCCGTGGTGGGCACCCGCGGGGCCACATCCTACGGCCGCGAGGCCTGCGCCGCCCTGGTCCGCGACCTGGCCCTCAGCGGCGTCACCATCGTCAGCGGGCTCGCCAGGGGCATTGATGGCATCGCCCACCGCGTGGCGCTTGAGGTCCGGGGCCGCACCATCGCCGTCATGGGCTCCGGCCTCGACATCGTCTATCCCAGCGAGCATCGCGGCCTCGCCGCGGAGATCCCCAAATCCGGCGCCCTGGTCAGCGAATACCCCCTGGGCGTCCGCCCAACCTCTCAGAGCTTCCCTCGGCGCAACCGCATCCTGAGCGGCCTGGCCCTCGGCGTGCTCGTCGTGGAGGCCCCGGAGACCAGCGGCGCCATGTGGACCGTCCGCCACGCACTGGACCAGGGTCGTGAGGTCTTCGGCGTTCCGGGCAGCATCTTTTCCCCGGCCAGCCAGGGCGTCAACCGCCTGGTCCAGGACGGCGCCAAGCTGGTGCTGCGCCATACCGACGTACTGGAGGAGCTGAACCTGTCCGCCCTCGAGTTTGGCGCCGTCCTCCAGCCCGAGATGCCGGGCTTGGAGGAACAGCCGGTAGCGGACGAGGAGCAGGACCCCCTGTTGAGCTTCATTGGGCAAGAGCCCATTCACATTGATGAGGTGTGCCGGAGCGCCGGGCTGCCCATCGCCAGCGTGAGCAGCACCATGGTGATCCTGGAGTTGCAGGGGCTCGTCAAACAGGTGGGAGCAATGTACTACGTTCGGACGCGGGAGCTTCCAGCGCCCTACCTGTCCGCCACTTGAGGAAGAGGGCCTCCTTGTCCGCAAGTGCCGCGGCCGAGACACGCAACGCGCGCCGATGGACGGCGGGTGCGCGTGGGGACGGCACGGCGCCCCGTCTCGGCGGTTCCTCCTACGCCCGCGCGTCCCGCAGGGGAATCCCGTAGGGATTCCGGATGGATTGACGGGCCGTCAAGACCGCGTAACGATGGGCTCATCCTGATTGCGGAGGAGCCACATGGCACGGTTGCCTGACAGAGCCAAGGCGGTGGCGGCGCCCCGCAACACACATCGAAAGGTGGATTGAGAACACATGGCAAGAGACCTGGTCATCGTCGAGTCGCCGACCAAGGCGCGGACCATCGAGCGGATCCTGGGCAGCCGGTACGTCGTGAGAGCGTCGATGGGCCACGTACGGGACCTCCCGAGGTTCCTGAGGCGCGGCGACATAGGGGTGAAAATCAACGGCAGCTTCCGGCCCGAGTACGTCATCCCAGAAGACAAGCGGGCCGTCATCAACGAGCTGGCCAAGCTCGCCAAAGACGCCGACATCGTCTATCTGGCCACGGACCCAGACCGGGAGGGAGAGGCCATCTCTTGGCACCTGGCCCAGGCCCTCAAGCTGCAGTCGGACCGCACGCGCAGGGTGGTCTCCCATGAGATCACACCGGAAGGGATCAGGGCCGCCTTCCAGGCCCCGCGGGAGATCGACATGGACCTGGTCAACGCCCAGCAGGCCCGCCGCGTCCTGGACCGAGTGGTCGGCTTCAACCTGAGCCCGCTCCTCTCCAAGAAGCTGATGTGCCAGGGGTTGTCGGCGGGGCGCGTGCAGTCGGCGGCGCTGCGAATGGTCGTCGAGCGCGAACAGGAGATCGAGGCCTTCGTGCCCGTGGAGTCGTGGTCCATCGAGGCCAGGCTGGCCAAACATGGCAACGGCAAGAGCGGCGCTGCCGTCGCCTTCACCGCGGAATTCTTCGCCCCGGAGGGGCAGAAGAGGCAGATGAGCATCGCCGAGGGCGACGAAGCACGGGCTATTGTCCAGGACCTGGAGGGCGCGGCCTACGCGGTCTCTGCCGTCACCCGGCGCCAGGTGCGCCAGCGTCCATCCCCGCCCTTCATCACCAGCACGCTTCAGCAGGAGGCCGGCACGAAGCTGCGCTTCACCGCGACGCGCACCATGCAGGTCGCCCAGCAGCTCTATGAAGGCGTGGCCCTCGGCGGCGGCGAGAGCGTGGGCCTCATCACCTACATGCGGACGGATTCCACCAACCTCGCCCAGTCGGCGCTGCAGGAGGTGCGTGAGCACATCGGCAAGGCCTATGGTAAGGAGTACCTGCCGGCCCAACCTCGCGCCTACAAGACCAAAGTGAAGGGCGCCCAGGAGGCCCACGAGGCCATCCGCCCCACGTCGTCCCTGCGCACCCCGGAGCAGATCAGACGCTTCCTGACGCCGGAGCAGTACCGCCTCTACGACCTGGTCTGGAAGCGGTTCGTCGCCTGTCAGATGGCCGACGCCCTTGTCAACAGGACCAGCGTAGACATCGCCGGGCGAAGCGTCAGGTCCGGCAACGGCTACGTCTTCCGCGCCACGGGCATGGTCGTGACCTTTCCCGGCTATCAGGTGCTCTACCAAGAGAGCGGCGACACCGAGGCGGCTGGCCAGAAAGAGAGCAGGCTGCCTGACCTGGAAAAGGACGAGTCACTGCTCTACCGGGGGTTGGAGCCCAAGCAGCACTTCTCCCAGCCTCCGCACCGCTTTACGGAGGCGACCCTCATTCGGAAGATGGAGGAGCAGGGCATTGGCAGGCCCAGCACCTACGCGACCATCGTCTCCACCATCCAGCGGAGGGGCTATGTGAAACGGGACCGCGGGGTCCTGCGCCCCCTCCTCGCCGGCCCCGTGGTCAATAGTCTGCTCTTGCAGCACTTCTCCCGGGTGATGGACCTGGGGTTCACGGCCAAGATGGAGGAGGAGCTGGATGACGTTGCGCGCGGAGAACGGGACTGGCAGGACGTGCTTCGGGCCTTCTATGACCCCTTCGCCCTGGACCTGGAGCATGCTCAGGAGCGTATTCCCCGCAGGGGCATCGAGACCGGCGACGTCTGCGAGGAGTGCGGCAGGCCCATGATCCTAAAGAGGAACAGAAAGGGCGGAGAGTTCCTCTCCTGCAGCGGGTATCCCCAGTGCAAGAGCGCGCGCCCTCTTGCGAATCCCGGCTCCGGCGTGACCTGCCCCCAGTGCGCTGAGGGCGAGCTGCGAGAGCGCCGCGCAACCAAGGGCAGGCGCCGCAGCACCTTCTACGGCTGCAGCCGCTACCCGCAGTGCGACTTCACCACCAATCAGAAGCCCCTGCCGGAGCCGTGCCCGGATTGCGGACGCATGCTTGTGCAAGCGGGCCGGGGCAAGGCCAAGTGCACCTCCTGCGAGTTCAAGGGTCCCGTCCCGGAGCAGGCAACGGAGCAGGAGACGGAGAAGGAGCTCGTGGAGGTGTAAGCCGAGCCGGGCAACCGCCGGTTCGACAAGCCCGCTATGCCGGGTGATAATGGTTGTCAGATTACCCGGCCGCCCCGGAGCGGCCGGTCAAGTTGCCGCAGCGTGCAGCCCGCCTGCCGCGAGCGGCTTGATGGAATGCGATGCTGGATAGATTCGATACCCAGCCTGGGCAGGCGCCCCGGTGGCCCGGTGAGCCGGAGGATGGCCATTGGGCTCGCGGCGTATACCATCGCTTCCGGGCCTACCTCCAGGCCGAGCGCGGCCTGGCCCCGCTCACCGTCCGCAACTATCTGACAGACCTGGAGCCCTTCTGGCGCTTCCTGGACGGTCAGGGCGTGGACGACCTGGCAGCGGTGGACAGGAGCGTCGTGCGCGGCTACTTCAACTGGCTGCTCAAGGACGCCTCACCCAAGGGGCCCGGCCCTGCCGCCCAAAGGGGCGCGGGGTACGCGCGGCGGAGCGTTGTGCGCAAGCAGAGCACCCTGAGAGCCCTATTCCGTTTCTTGGCGAGTCATGCCGAGGTTTCGCAGCCCCAGACCAACCACGTTGTCCTGGCCAAGCAGGATCAACCGGTCCCCCGGTTCCTGGACGCGGACGGCGTCACGGCGCTGCTCGCGGCGCCCGGCGACACACCCCAGGGACTGCGCGACAGGGCCATCCTGGAGATGCTCTACGCCGCCGGCCTGCGCGTCAGCGAGATTACCGGACTCAACGTGCAGGATGTGGACCTGGAGGCCGGCCAGGTCCGCGTCATGGGCAAGGGCTCAAAGCAGCGGATGGGACTGTTGGGCGGTCCCGCGCGCCGGGCCCTGGACCGGTACCTGGCAGCGGGCCGGCCGCAGATGCGGGAGAGCCGCTCCTGGCGGGACTTCGGCGCGCTGTTCCTGAACCGCAACGGCGGGCGTCTGACCGCGCGGAGCGTGCAGCTGCTGGTGCGCAAGTACGCCGCCCAGGCCGGCCTGGAAGAAGGAGTGCATCCGCACACCCTGCGGCATTCCTTCGCCACCCACCTCCTCGACGGCGGCGCCGACCTGCGAGTCGTCCAGGAGCTGCTGGGCCACACCACGCCGGCAACCACGCAGATCTACACCCACGTGACCCAGACGGCGGCCAGGCTGGCATACCGCAAAGCGCATCCGAGGGCCGGGGAGCAGGACGGCGCGAAGGGGGCCGGTGATCATGCCGCCGGCGCAGCGTGACCCCCTGTCTCATCCCGTACCGGCGTGCGCTTGCCGGACATGGTAGGGTTTGATGGGGCAACGCGAGGGTCCACGCTTCCACAAGTCTTCTCAAGCACCGAGGGTACAGGAGCCATGCGCAGGACAAAGATCGTCGCCACGGTTGGGCCGGCGTCCCAGGACGAGGCGACGCTGACGAGGCTCGTTGCGGCGGGTGTCGACGTCGTCCGCCTCAACTTTTCCCATGGAGTTCACGCGGAGCACGGATCCGTCATTGCCTCAATCCGGCGCATCGCGGCGGAGGCGGGGCGGGCCGTGGCCGTGATGCAGGACCTGCAGGGGCCCCGCATCCGCACCGGCAGGTTGGCCGGCGGCAAGGAGGTGGCTCTGGCCCGAGGCGACCCGTTGTCCCTCACCACTGAGCCCGTGATTGGCAGCGCGGGCCGGGTGTCCGTGAGCTACGCCGGCCTGCCCGGCGACGTACGGCCCGGCGACAGCGTGCTCCTCGCCGACGGCACCATCGAGCTTCGCGTGGACTCGGTGGCCGCCGCCGAAGTTGCGACCACGGTCGTGCGCGGCGGAGTCCTGGGAGAGCGCAAGGGCATCAACCTCCCCGGCGTGTCCGTCAAGGCGCCGTCCCTCACGGAAAAGGACCTGGACGACCTCCGGTTTGGCGTAGCCCAGGGCGTCGACTACATCGCCCTCAGCTTCATCCGGCGCGCCACCGACTTCCGGGCGCCGCGCGAGGAGCTCAAGAAGCTGGGCGTCAGGATACCCCTCATCGCCAAGATCGAGAACCACGAGGCCATCGAGAGGCTGGACGAGGTGCTCCGCGCCAGCGATGGCGTGATGGTGGCCCGCGGCGACCTGGGCGTGGAGCTCGGGCCGGAGAAGGTACCCATGCTGCAGAAGGACATGCTGCGGCGGGCCAACGAGCTGGGCATTCCCTCCATCACGGCCACCCAGATGCTCGAGTCCATGGTCGCCAGCCAGTTGCCGACGCGGGCGGAGACCAGCGACGTGGCCAACGCCATCCTGGACGGCACCGACGCCGTGATGCTTTCGGCGGAGACGGCGATGGGGCGCTATCCCGTTGAGGCGGTGGAGGTTATGGACCGCATCGCCCGGGAGGTGGAGTCCCACGGCCCCGCGACGGTGACGCCCCGCGCCCCCCACAGCGATCCGGGTCACAACCTGGCCCGCGCCGCGGCGCGGCTGGCCGGTCAGGTGCAGGCAAAGGCCATCCTGGCATTCACCAGGACCGGGCTTACCGCCAAGCTTCTCTCCAAGGAGCGGCCGGGGGTCCCCACCTACGGGTTCACCGCAAACCGGAGCATCTTCAACCGGCTGGCCCTATGGCAAGGCGTGGTCCCGCTGATGGGGCGCTCCGCCCGCCGCGCCGACAGCCTCATCGAGTTCATGATGCGGGAGCTCCTCAGCCGGGACCTCGTGGCGCACGGCGACCGCGTCGTCGCCGTGCGCATCACGCGGCCCCAGGCACAGCACATGGCCAACTTCGTCACGGTCCGCACCGTACCGCGGATGTGAGGAGGCCGGGCGCAGCCCACCGGCCGGGGGACCCGCGAGCGGCAATGGGCGCAGTGAAGGACGGCGCATTGCGCTCCTTGCGTAGATCACGGCGGACCCGGCTCCTCTCCATGAGCAGCCCCCTGCCCCCGGTGACGCCGAAATCCCGTCCCGCGAGGTGAGCGCAGATGCAGCAAGCCCATGAAGAGTTCATGCGTGCGGCCCTCGCGGACGCCGAGAGATCCGGCAGGGCGGTGGGCCGCCCCATAGGCAGCGTGGTCGTGCGGGAGGCCGCCGTGTTGGGACGTAGCGGCGACCGCCGTGAAGCGCTGATCGACCCCACGGCCCACGCCGAGGTGCTCGCCATCCGCCGCGCGGCCCGCACCCTGGGCCGCGCGGACCTGTCCGGCTGCCTTCTGTACACCACCTTGGAGCCCTGTCCCATGTGCTGCGGCGCCATCCTGATCAGCAGGATTGCCGTGGTGGTCGTTGGCGCTGTGCACGAGCCGGACGAGGGGCGCCCGGTGGAGCACTCGGCGGAGCGGCTGCTGGCCGCCGCGGGGTGGGACACGGGGACCCGCCTGGTTACCGGCGTCCTTGCAGGGGAGTGCGAGGCCGTTCGCCGCCGCTGGACGGGCTGAGGCTGCGGCTATCGTACCCGTGCATGGTCTTGGCGCCACCGCCACCGCCGCCACCGCACCGGAAGACTCCGTCACTCGCGGGCAGCGCGCCTGGGGGACCCTACTGGGGCGGCGGGGACTCCGGGTGGGCGCCCTTGGTTGACGCACCCGTCGCGGGCTGGCTAGAATTGGCCTTGTCCAGACCTGCCGACAGGAGCCGTATGTCCTCATACTTTGACCTCCATGTGCACACCATCAGGGGGAGCGGCGACAGCAGCCTCTCGCCCGAGGAGCTTGTCGTCGAGGCCGTCCGCATTGGCCTGACGGGCGTCACCCTGACCGAGCATGGCGGCTGGCCGGACCTGCGCCAGTTCCGGGAGTTCGCCAAGAGCCAGGAGGTGGTCCTGATTCACGCCCGCGAGTTTGAGACGGAGTACGGCCACGTCTTGGTCTTCGGACTGGACCAGTACCCGCCGGGCGGCATGGAGGCCAAGACGCTGCGCAAGGCCGTGGACCGGGTGGGCGGGTACATGGTCGTTGCGCACCCCTTCCGGAACCTCTTCAACCGTCCTCCCTACAACAGGAACCTGCTCTACGGCGATTCCAAGGGCCACCCGAAGACGGCCAAGGACGCCGTCGACCACCCGCTCTTCGATCTGCTGGACGACGTCGAGGCGCTCAACGGCGGCAACTCGGAGGGCGAGAACCGCTTCGCGCTGGAGGTGGCCCTCTGGCGGGGAAAGCCCGGCACCGGCGGGAGCGACGCCCACTCGACCCACGGCCTGGCGCGTGGCGCCACCCTCTTCCATGGCGACGTGCGCTCCGAGGCCGAGCTGTTGGAGGCCCTGCGGGCCGCCGCCTACTGCCCCATCCAGGGCATGAACCAGGGCAACCCGCGCCCCTTTGACCCAACCTCGTCTCCCCAGTCCTCTTCCGGTGTGGAGGGGGAGCTGAGCGCCTCTGCCGTCGTCCGCCCCGCAGCTTCCGGTCAGGGATAGGGTGACTCTCCTGCCCGGATCCGAGGACTCACCCTTCCATCAGACCTTTGTGGCCCTGGATCTCGAGACCACGGGCCTTGACCGCCAGCACGACGAGATCATCGAGGTCGGAGCCGTCCGGTTCCGCGGCGACGAGGTGCTGGACACCTTCACCAGCGTGGTCAACCCGCACCGCGAGCTTTCGCCCTTCATCCAGCGCCTGACCAACATCAGCCAGGCCGACGTGGACGCCGGGCCGCCCTTCGCCATGGTGGCGCCGCAGATCAAGGCCTTCGTCGGAGACGCGCCCCTTGTGGGCCACAACGTCGCCTTCGACGTCGCTTTCCTGGCGAGGCAGGGGATCCAATTCGCGGCCCCGGCCTTTGATAGCTGGGACCTGGCCACCGTGCTGATGCCCACCAGCGTGACCTCCCTGGCAACCCTGGCGGCCCACTTCGGCATATCACACCTGCACGCGCACCGCGCCCTTGCCGACGCCGGCGCAACCCACCTCGTCTTCGTCGCGCTCCTGAAGCTGGGCCTCGCCCTGGACCCCGCTATCCTTGCGGAGCTTCACCGCCTCGCGACCGTGTCCCAGTGGCCCGTGCGTCATCTGCTGCGGGGCCTGGAGGCTGAGGCTGCCCGGCGTGGAGCGGTGACCTCGCGTCTGGGTCTGGGCGGCCTGGACCTCGCGGAGCTCCAGCAGCGCCTCGGCGCCACGCGCCACCGCGGGCGCCGCTTCGCCGATGCGGAGCCCATGGCTGGAGAGGACCTCGACGCCCTGCTGGCGGAGCAGGGCCCCCTGGCCCAGACGCTGCGGGACTACGAGCCCCGGGAGGAGCAGGCGGCCATGCTGCGGGCCGTGGCCTCTGCCTTGGAGAATGACGAGCGGCTCATGGTGGAGGCGGGGACGGGCGTGGGCAAGAGCCTGGCCTATCTGCTGCCCGCCGCAATCTACGCTCTGAAGAACAACGCCAGGGTCGTCGTCTCCACCAACACCATCAACCTGCAAGAGCAGCTCATGGACAAGGACATCCCCACGGTGGTCGAGACCCTGGAGCGGGCGGGGGAGGTCACTCCGGGAGGGCTGCGCTTCACGTCGCTGAAGGGGCGGGCGAACTACCTATGCCTGCGCCGCTGGTCGCGCCTCCGCTCCAGCGAGACTCTGAGCGTGGACGAGGCCCGCCTCTTGGCGAAGCTGCTCGTCTGGCTTCAGGAGACGCGCACCGGCGACCGGGCCGAGCTGCATTTGACGCCCCAGGAAAGCTCCATCTGGGAGCGGCTCTCCGCCCAGGGGAGCAGGGAGTGCCCTGTCCCCGGAGGCGGCGCGTGCTGCCTCCTGGCGGCCCGGGAGCGGGCGGAGGCGGCGGACCTGGTGGTGGTCAATCACTCGCTGCTGCTGTCCGACCTCCAGCGCGGCGGCGGCCTCCTGCCGGACTATCGCCAGCTCATCGTCGATGAAGCGCACCATCTGGAGTCGGAGACCACGCGGCAGTTCGGCTTCCGCGTCACCTTCGAGGGACTGGAGGAGGCGCTGAACGCCCTGGCAGGCCCCCGAGGTCTTGCCCAGGAGGCTGTGCTTGCATACCGGGCGTCGTCAGCGTCGGAAGCGCGGCGGCAGCGCACCGTGGAGACGGCCCAGGAGCTGGTGGACCGCGTCGGTGTCGCACGGAGGAGCGATGGCGAGCTGTTCGCCGCTCTGGCCCGCTTCCTGGATGCCCATGCCCAGGGCGGCGACGGCGTGCGCAGCCAGCTCCTGGTGACCCAGGGAATCCGCACACAGCCGGACTGGTCCGATCTGGAGCTGGTGGCCGAGAAGGTCTACAACGCGCTGGGCGACGCGGCCAAAGGCGTCGCGGATGTGTACAACTCCCTGGACGGTCTGGAGCAGCATGACCTCGTCAACTACCGTGACCTCCGCATGGAGCTGCTGTCCCAGACCGACGCGCTGCGCGAAGTCCAGGGACACTTGGGCCGCTTCTTCCTCCACCCGGAGGCTGAGACCGTGTACTGGGCGGAGGGCTCCGTGCAGACGGGCCTGGCCGTGAATGGGGCGCCCCTGCGTGTTGGGGAGATCCTCCGGGAGCGCCTGTTCGACGCCAAGGAGAGCGTCGTGCTCACCAGCGCCACGCTCAGCGTGGCGGGAAGCGTCGGTCCAATGGAGGAGCGCCTGGGGCTTGAGGAGGCCGAGGAGCTGCTGCTGGGCTCCCCATTCGACTACAGCCGCGCCGCCCTGGTATGCGTGCCTCAGGACATGCCGGAGCCCTCGAATGCCGCCTATGGCCGCGCCCTGGCGCAGGCTGTCGCCGGGCTTGCCCAGGCCGCCGGAGGGCGGACCATGGCGCTGTTCACGTCCCATTCGTCGCTGCGGGCGGCCCGCGCCGCCGTCAGAGGAGACCTGGAGAGTGAGGGTATCCAGGTCCTGGCCCAGGGCGTGGACGGCGCCCCCCGGCAGCTCTTGGAGCAGTTCATGAGGTGGCCCCGCTCCGTGCTGCTCGGTACGGCCAGCTTCTGGGAGGGCGTCGACCTGGCGGGGGCGGCGCTCCAGGTGCTCGTGCTGGCCCGCTTGCCCTTCGAGGTTCCCACCGAGCCCATCTTCGCCGCCCGATCCGAGCTGTACGAGGCCCCCTTTCGCGACTATGCCATCCCCCAGGCCGTCCTGCGGTTCCGGCAGGGGTTCGGCCGCCTCATCCGCACCAAGAGCGACCGCGGCGTCGTGGTGGTCCTGGACCGGCGCATAACCTCGCGAAGCTACGGAAAGCTCTTCCTGGACTCGCTGCCGCAGTGCCAGGTCTCGCGGGGCAGGCTGACGGAGTTGCCGGCGACGGTCAGAGACTGGCTGCGGCGGTGACCCGGCGCTGGCCGTGCAGACTCGCTACGGGCGAAGCCTTCAGATCTCCATGGCGCGGCGGAAACCCCGCGGTAAAGGCGCGAATAGATGTCGACGATGCCAAGTAGCCGGAATGGCGCCGCGTGGCTGCCCATAGACCAGCCCTTGGACCTGGCAATGACGCTGGAGAGCGGCCAGACCTTTCGCTGGCTGCGCAGCGGCGCCTGGTGGAACGGTGTGCTGGAGGGCCACGTCGTGGAGCTCCGCGCGCGCCCCGGGGGCCTGGAGTACCGCACCAGCCAATGCGGGACGGAGGGGATGGCCGAGACCCTGGCCCGCTACTTTCGCCTGGACGACGACCTTCCCGCCATCCAGCGCGTCCTCTCCCGCGACCCAGAGGTTGCCAGGGCCATAGAGGAGCACCGGAGCCTGCGCCTCCTGCGCCAGGAGCCCTGGGAGTGCCTCGTCTCCTTCATCTGCTCCAGCAACTCCAACATTCCGCGCATCAGGGGAATCGTCGAGCGGCTGGCCAGCACCTACGGAGAGCCGGTGCGGCTGGGGCGCCGCCGCCGCTTCACGTTCCCGTCGCCCGCGGCCCTCGCAGACGCCGGCGAGAGCGGCCTGGCGCAGCTCCGTCTGGGCTATCGGGCCCGGTACGTCGCCGAGACGGCGCGCATCGTCGCTGACGGCGGACTCTCGCTCCTGCCGCTGCGGGAGGCCAGCTACGACGAGGCCAAGGGCACGCTGCTCCAGCTACCCGGCGTCGGCGAAAAGGTAGCCGACTGCGTGCTGCTCTTCTCGCTGGAGAAGCTGGAGGCGTTCCCCGTCGACGTGTGGGTGCAGCGGGTCCTGGCGGAGCGGTACCTGGATGGTGAGAAACGGCCGCCCAAGGCCCTGGCGGCGTGGGCCCGGGAGCGGTTCGGCCGTTGGGGCGGCTACGCGCAGCAGTACCTGTTCCACGACCGCAGGGAGGAGGCGCGGCGCCGATGACGCCCATCCGGACGCGGCAACCCGTCCCGCGCAGTCGCGCGTGCGGCATACTCGAGGCCGGCGCAGCTCTCTACATAACTCCCAGTCACCCGTTATGGGGAGTACGGAGGGGCAAGGCCCCCTTGCCGTGGTCCCCTCCCACCGGCCTGCGGGCGATTGCGTGGTCAGGAACAGCGCTTGCAAGGGTTTCTAGCGGGCCAGGGGTCGAGCGTTGTCCCAAGGACAACGCTCCGAACAGCCGAGACATGGTGTGCGTGTCAGCTTGATGCAACGATACGTCGGACGGCGCCCACCCATCTTCTACGGATGGTGGAACGTCCTCATCTCGTCGGTCCTGCACTTCCTCACGGGCGGCCTCTACTCCCTCGGCCTCGCGGTCTACTTCCTTCCCATAAGCCGGGACCTGGGCCTGAGCAGAGCTGCGCTCTCCCTGGCCTTCACCCTGCGGAGCCTGGAGTCGGGCCTGGATGGCCCCCTGACCGGGTATCTGGTGGACCGGCTGGGTCCGCGCGCCATGGTCCGCGCTGGCGGCGTTCTGGCCGGCCTCGGCTTCATTCTACTGGCCTACACCCACAGCTACCTCACCTTTCTCCTGGCGTTCCTGGGGGTGCTGGCCATCGGCTTCTCCGCCGGCTTTAGCCAGCCGCTCATGGTCCTGCTCAACAATTGGTTCGCCCGCCGGCGCGCCCTGGCCATTACCCTGGGATTCGTCGGCACGGACATCGGCGGAATGGTTCTGACGCCCCTCATAGCGCTGCTGATCCTTCAGCTGGGCTGGCGGCAGGGGGCCATCGTCTCCGGGATCGTGATTCCGCTGGTGGTGCTGCCGCTGACCCTGTTGGTCCGCAACACGCCGGAGTCCATGGGGCTCCTCAGGGATGGAATGTCCCCAACCGTGCAGCCTCCGCCCAATCAGGGCGGGCCGCCCATGGCGCAGCCTGCGCAGGGGCGGGAGGACTTCACGGTGCGGGAGGCCATGAGGACGGGAACGTACTGGCACTACGTTGTGGCCGTGGGGTTCAGGCTCTTCGCCAAGACCGCCCTCCACGTGCACCTGGTCCCGGTGATAGTGTGGAAGGGCATCGACGAGCAGACAGCGGCCTTCCTGGTGGGCTTCTTCTCCTTCAGCCAGATCCCTCTGCGCATCGGTGCAGCCTGGGCGGGAGACCGATGGTCAATGACCAAGGTGCCGGCGCTCTCGGCCTTCGCGGGTGTGGGGGCTGTGGCCGTACTGCTGTACGCCCCGGACGGGAAGCTGTGGACGGGGGCGCTATTCGTCCTCTTCTTCGCCATGGCGGAAGCCGGCAACCTGGCCGGTTGGGCCCTGATAGGCACCTTCTTTGGAAGGCGGAACTTTGGCACCATCCGGGGCAGCGTCTCGCTGTTCCAGAGCATGATATCGCTGCCGTCGCCGGTTTTCGCGGGGTGGGCGTTCGATAGGACGTTGAGCTACACGTGGGCCGTGATCCCCCTCGGCGGCTTCTATTTCATCGCGGGGCTGCTGTACTGGGTGATGCGCCGTCCGAGGCGGCCCGGAGCGCCTGCGTCCTGATCACGCCCCGCTTCTCCGGCGGGTGGGTGCGGACGCCGACCGCTACACCGTCAGCAGGATCTTGCCGAAGGCGGCCCGGTCCTCCATGGCCTGATGGGCTTCGGCGGCGCGCTCCAGCGGGAACGTGTGCGAGATGACGGACGCAATCAGCCCCCTGCGGGCGGCCTCCACCACATGGCGGAAGTCCTCCCGCGTGCCCATCATGACGCCAAAGAGCGTCAGCTGCTTGGAGAACAGGAGTCCCATGTGGAGCTGGGCCCGGTAGCCCGTGGTCACGCCGCAGACCCCGTAGCGGCCACCCAGGGCCAGGGAGGCGAAGGCCTTGTCGTAGAACTCCGCGCCCACGTGGTCCAGCACCATGTCCACGCCCCGGCCCCCGGTCAGGGCCTTGACCCGCTCCTCGACGTCCTCCTCGGTGTAGACGATAACCTCGTCGGCGCCGATCTCCCGTGCCTTGGCGGCCTTCTCCGGCGTGCTGGTGGTCGTGATGACCCGCGCCCCGACGACGTACTTGGCCACCTGGATCGCCGCTGTGCCCACCCCCGCGGACGCGGAGAGCACCAGCACCGTCTCCCAGGGCCTGAGCCGGCCCTGGCGCACCAGGATCCGCCAGGACGGCATGAAGGTCGTCGGCAGGGCGGCGGCGTCCGCGTAGCTCATCTCGTCGGGGATGAGAAAGGCATTGGAGGCGGGCGCCTTGACGTACTCGGCGTAGCCGCCGTCAACCGTGCTGCCCAGCATCCGCCGATGGGGGCAGAGGGCGTCGTTGCCCGCGCAGCAGGTGGGGCACTGGCCGCAGGCGAGCACCGGGTCCAGCACCACGCGGTCGCCCACCGCGACGCCGCGAACGCGGTCGCCAACCTCCGTGACGTCGCCGGCGGCGTCGTTGCCCAGGACCAGAGGCTCTGTGGAGCTTCGCCTGGTGCCCCGGACCCCGGCGCGGGTGTACACGTCCAAGCGGTTGAGGGCGCAGGCGCGGACGCGGACCTTGACCTCGTCGCCATCGATGGCGGGCTCGGGAAGGTCGCCGTAGATGAGGGCTTCGGGGCCCCCGTGCTCGGTGATGTAAACAGCTTTCATTCTCGCCTCAGCGTGGAGTGTAGGGTCAGTCTACCGCATGTGCCGGAGGGAGGGCACGGTCGGGCGCTCCCCGGAGGCGGGCTTCCTCTCAATCGCATCGCCAATTGAGGTGGTGGGTCCGGTTTGATTGTTCTCGCCTGTTTGATTGCCGATCACTTTTTTTCGCGGAGAAGTGAAGCTGGCCGGGGCTTCCACAGATAGGCGACGGTATGACTGTTTTTCGAGGCATGGGGACCTCCTTGGCCGGGCGGGTCTGTTGAACGGATAGTAGGGCATTGGTCCTTCCGCGGGCAACGGGTTGGTGGCAGTCGCTGGCGCGACGGCTTTGTGGGCGTCGCTGCGCCAGAGGCAGGCCCAGGGTGAACGGCACCCGGGGACGTCCAGGCGAGAGACGGGCGCTCTTCACCCGCGATGAGGCGATCTTGAAACGTGCGGTGCGGATTTGGGTCAGCCGCGCGGCCTTGTTCACGGGGGCAGCCGATGGTACGATTCGGCGTCCCAGTCTATGCACGCGGAGGCAGCCATGCAGACCATCGATACCCATGCCCACTACGTCCCGGAGGACTGCCTGGACATCGCTGTATCGCCCCCGGCGAGCAGCAGCATGACCGGAAACATCACCAACATCGACCGGCGCCTGTCGGACATGGCCGCGACCGGCGTGGACATCCAGGCCATCTCGGCCTGGAACGGCTTCTACAGCCGGGACCTGGCCGTGGCCAAGCGTCACAACGACTCCCTGGCGGCCACTGTGGACAAGTACCCGGACAAGTTCATTGGACTCGCCATCGCGCCCATGGCGGAGCCGGAAACGGCGGCTGCGGAGGTGGAGCGGTCCGTGAAGGAGCTGGGACTGCGCGGCGTGGAGATCGGCTCCAATGTGCTCGGGAAGAACCTGGATGAGCCCGAGTTCGCGCCCTTCTTCGCCAAGGTCCAAGAGCTGGACGTCCCCGTGTTCATCCACCCGCTCAACGTCCTGGGGCCGGAACGGCTGACCCGGTACCACCTGGACAACCTCATCGGCAACGTGACCGATACGGCGGTGGCGGCGGCCAGCCTCATCTTCGGCGGCGTGATGAAGGAGTACCCCCGGCTCAAGGTCTACCTGGCCCACGGCGGCGGCAGCTGCCCCTACATCCGCGGGCGCTGGGACCACGGCTGGCAGTTCCGCGTCAAGGACCACAAGATCGACAAGCCGCCCAGCGAGTACCTCAAGTCGTTCTACTTCGACGCGCTGACGCACTCCGACCAGACCCTGGAGTTTCTGGTCAAGTTTGCGGGGGCGGACCGCGTCATGCTTGGCACCGACTACCCCTTCGACATGGGCGACCGCGAGCAGGTGTCCTGGCTGCGGGGGCTCTCGTTCCTGTCCGACGGCGAGAAGGACGGCATCCTGGGCGACAACGCCGCCGCGCTGTTCAAGCTGTAGCCCGCCCACGCCGCGCATCGCCGGCGACCCGCCATCCTGAGCCACGCCTCACATGGCCGTCGCGCCAGCGACCGCCAGCAACCCGTCATTCCCGCACCCCCCTCGTCATTCCCGCGAAAGCGGGAACCCACAGGGCGGCGCGGGGCATCCCCCTCACGCTCTGTGCCATCCGTCTCTTGTCAAGACAGAAGGTATGTTCTATTCTTACGGGCATCAGCCGCCGATGCAGGCGGCGAAGGAGGTGGGATGCCGTAGGCAACCGGTCCGATGGCGGAGGTGCTGCTGCAGCGAGTGGCCATTGTGCTGTTCGGCGGCTGCAACGCCGCCCACTTCGGCGCGATGTGGCGGCGCATGGGCCGTCAGCGGGCAGTGGCGGGCGAGGGGACGCCCGGCGAGACAGCGGCGGGGGAGCGGAGGCGCGGGCGCCGTATCGGCGCCGACGTGCCCGCTCTCACCAACCCGGACTTTGTTCTGACAAGTGGGGCGCAAGTCGCCCCGACGTGTGGAGCCGTGGCCGGCGGGCGTCGCCGCGCTTGCGGGGCTCGTGCCAATGGCCGCCGTCGGGGCGATGTCGTTCCTGGTCTTACGAAGCCGGTCCAGCCGCTGTCGGCACCGTAACCCTCCCCCTACATGGCCGTCGCGCCAGCGACCGCCGGAAAACAATCACCCTTTTTCCACTTTTCGAGGTTCAGAATCGACGGAAAAAAAATAGGCGGCAATCAACCGAAGGGAGAACAATCAAGCAGCCCTGCCGCCGAACGGGGCGTGGCGAGCCTCGGTCGCGCCGGGACCGGCGGCTGTCGGCTGCCCGGCGGGGGTATGCCGCGGCCACGGGCGTGTTCAGAACGTCCCTAGCCCAACGCGGCCCGCCGCACGAAGGCCTCCTCCTCGTCGCGCGTGCTGACCATGCCGTCCAGCCGGGCCTCCAGGAGCTCCCGCAGCAGCCTGCCGATGGCCGGACCCTTGGGGACGCCCAGGGCCTCGAGATCGTGGCCGTCGAGGTCTGGCCTGACGTGGCGCAGCCTGCAGGCGTAGTCGAGCAGACGCTTCCGCACCGTGTCGCTCTCCGCGAGCATCGCCCACGCCTCCACGGCCGCGGGCTCGAGGCCCCGCAGCGCGGCGGCGAGCCCGCTGGGTGGCAGATCGGGCATCGCCAGGGAGGGCAGACGGCCCCGCAGCTCCCCGGCGTCCCGCAGCACGCGGCCCCAGCGCCTGCTTGCGTTGAGGCGCCCGGCGAGGGCAGCGATGTCGGCCGTCGACAGCGGCGCCGCCAGCAGCGCCGCCACGTGGAGGGGCTGCACGCGCCGACCCTCGGTCCGCCGGCGCAGAAGCGCGCGGCTATGGCCCTCGGGCCAGTCCAGGGCCGGGTGGATGCGGCGCAGGACGCCGAGGTCGCGGCTGCGGCTCATGGAGGCCTCGGGCGCCGGCTCTTGGAACGTGCGCTCCAGCTCTCTGCGCAGCCTGTCGCCGCTGATGGTGTCCAGGTAGTGGGCGTCCCCCCGTGCGTGCGACTCGGTGTCCGCGTCCATGCGAAAGCCCAGGCGCTGCTCGTAGCGGATGGCGCGGACGATGCGCGTGGCGTCGTCGGCGAAGCTTGCGGCGTGGAGGATGCGAACGCGCTTCGACTCCAGGTCAGCCCGGCCGTCGAAGGGGTCCTGCACGCGTCCGAAGGCGCCATCGTTCAGGCTTGCGGCGACGGCGTTGATGGTGAAGTCCCGGCGCGCCTGGTCGTCGGCAAGGCTGCCCGGGTGCACCGTGGGCAGCGCGCCGGGGTGCGCGTATGTCTCGCGCCGCGCCGTGGCCAGGTCCAACGTGAGGTCGCCCACCTTCAGCTTGGCGGTGCCGAACTGGGAGCGTGCCGTGACCGCGCCGCCCTGCTCCTCCGCCAGCGCAGCGGCCAAGCGGGGCGCGTCGCCCTCAACCACCAGGTCCAGGTCGAGGACAGGTCTGTCCAGCAGCAGGTCCCGCACTGAGCCGCCGACCAGGAACAGCGGCAGGCCCTGCCGCGTCGCCAGGGCCCCCGCGGCGCGCAGGAATCGCACCGCAGCGGGCGCTAGGAGCTCCTCCATCTGAACGGCGACGGTCTGCTCGTTGGCCATCACAGGCGCCCTCGAACCCCCCCCCGGGCTGGTGCGGTCAGACCCATTGTAGCACCGGCCTAGCTTTGACTTCCGGCCTCGCCCGCTAGTAAACTTGTTGTGCGAAATCGTGTTGGGAAAGGGCCGCTCGTCCTCAGGACCGTTCAGGACGGTGGCTCTGTGCAAGAGTATGGGTGAACAGGCCGTGGATAAGACGCCGGCAATCCTCGCTGGGTTGCAGGCGGCCCTGAGCTTGGAGTTCCGGGACCTGGAGTTCCTGGAGTTGGCGTTGGTCCACAGCTCCTACACCAACGAGCACGCCGACCTCTTTCCCGAGTCCAACGAGCGCTTGGAGTTCCTGGGCGACGCCATCTTGGACTCGGTCATCGCCGCCGAGCTCTACCATCGCTTTCCATCCATGTCCGAGGGCGAGCTGACGACGGCAAAGTCCGCCCTCGTCCGGGGCGACACCCTCGCACAGCTGGCGCAGGAGCTCGATCTGGGACGCCTGCTGCTCCTGGGCCAGGGGGAGGAGCGCCACGGCGGACGAGGACGCGTGTCCAACCTCGCCGGGGCCATGGAAGCGGTGCTGGGCGGGGCCTTTCTGGACCAGGGCTACGACGCGACGTGCCGCATGATCCTCCGTCTGTTCAGCCCCCTGCTCAATCGGCTGACGCAAGGCGGGGTCCCCACGAACCCCAAGTCGAGGCTCCAGGAGATGGTCCAGCGCCAGGGCAAGGCGTCGCCGTCCTACCGCATCGTCCTGGAGACGGGGCCGGACCACGCGAAGCACTTTGTGGCCGAGGTCCTGGTGGACGGACAGCCCATGGGCCGGGGCAGCGGCCAGCGCAAGGGCGAAGCCGAGACCGCGGCGGCGCAGGACGCCCTCGCCCGGCTGGAGGCGAGTGCCCAGGAGGCCGGCGTCGGCGCGCTCGATGGGGCGGGCGCGGCCCAATGAACCTGTTCGGCCGCAGAGACAAGGCCGCGGACGGGCTGCGCCGCAGCCGCGAAGGCTGGTTCGGCCGTCTGGCCGGCCTGCTGGGCCGGGAGCAGATGGACGAGGAGACCTGGGAGCAGGCTGAGGAGCTGCTGCTGGGCGCCGACGTGGGCACAAGCGCCACCATGGCCCTTTTGCACCGCGTCCAAGACAGGATACGCACGCACTCGGCATCACCGGGGGGCGCCCTGGAGACGCTGAAGGAGGAGATGCGCGCCGTCCTGGCCGACGCCGGGACACCCTCCCTGGCCGCCGCCGACGGGCCGCCGCCCCTAGTCATCCTGGTCGTGGGCGTCAACGGCGCGGGGAAGACGACCAGCATCGCAAAGCTGGCGGCGCTCTACCGCGAGCAGGGGAAACGCGTGGTCTTGGGTGCGGCGGACACGTTCCGCGCCGCGGCCATCGAGCAGCTTCAGGCCTGGGGCCAGCGCGTGGGTGCGGAGGTGGTGGCCCACAAGCAGGGCGCCGACCCGGGCGCCGTCGCCTATGACGCATTTCAGGCGGCCCGCGCCCGCAACGCCGACGTGCTCATCATCGACACCGCCGGGCGTCTCCACACCAAGTCCAACCTCATGGAGGAGATGACCCGGGTCGCGAGAGTGCTTTCCCGCCTGGAGCCCACAGCGCCCCACCAGACCCTCCTGGTCATGGACGCGACCACGGGCCAGAACGGTCTGGCCCAGGCCCGCGCCTTCACCGAGAGCGTCGAGTGTACGGGCATCATCCTGGCCAAGCTGGACGGCACTGCCAGGGGCGGCGTCGTCCTGGCCATTGGAGACCAGCTCCGCGTCCCGGTGCTCTTCATCGGAACGGGAGAAGGGCTGGACGACCTGGCGCCCTTCGACGCCGAAGAGTTCGTGGAGGCGCTGTTTGACGGCGGAGCACGGGAGGCCCGTTCTTGAGACGGAGTGCCGGCTCAAGGCGCCACCGCCTCGGCGCTGCACAGCGGACATGCCGGTGTCGCCGCCGGAGTGATGTGGTCGCAGAGCAAGTTTCGACGTCCCCGCAAACCCGAGGTGATCTGTGAAGATAGGCATTGGACTCCCCGCTGCGATTCCCGGCGTCGACGGCGAGCGCGTGCTGGAGTGGGCCAGGAAGGCGGACGCCGGGCCCTTTTCCAGCCTCGCCGTCATCGACCGCCTGGTGTACCCGAACTTCGAGCCCCTCATCACCCTCGCGGCGGCGGCCGCAGTCACGGAGCGCGTCGGGCTCATGACCACCATCCTCCTGGCGCCGCTGCGGAACGCGGGGGTCCTGGCGAAGCAGGCGGCCACCCTCGATGCCATCTCCGGCGGCCGTCTGACCCTGGGCCTGGCTGTGGGCGGGCGGGAGGACGACTACCGCGCGGCCCCCGCCTCATACCAGGACCGGGGCAAGCGGTTCGACGAACAGCTTGCGCTGATGAAGCGAATCTGGTCAGGAGAAGCCGCGGGGGACGGGATTGGGCCGGTGGGCCCGCCGCCGAGCCAACCGGGCGGCCCCGAGCTGCTCATGGGCGGGTCGTCACCCGCTGCGCTCCGCAGGGTTGGACGCTGGGCCGATGGCTACATAAGCCCGGGCACGCCTGAGTCATTGCGCCCGGCATACGACGCCGTGGAGGAGTCGTGGGAGGCCGCGGGTCGATCAGGGGAGCCCCGGTTTGTCGGCGCAGCCTACTATGCCCTTGGCCCCGGCGCCGCCCGTGCGGGTGCAGACTACCTTCGAGATTACTACGGCTTTGCCGGGCCCGCGGCGGAGCTCATCGCCCAGACGCTCCTCACGACCCCCGACGCCGTGACGGGTGCGGTACTTGAGGCTTCCGGCGTTGGGATGGACGAGCTCATCTTCTGGCCGGCGGTAACCGGCCTGGACCAGGTGGACCGTCTTGCGGACCTAGTGGCGTGATGCGCGGGGTCTTGGGCCGGCCTGGTCCTTGGCATGACGGGGAGACCAACGATACGGATTCCTCGAGGCCGGGTCAGCAGGCGCGCCCGAACGTGGCAGCGCACCGGCGCCGTCGGCTCCCGGTCCGTCCGCGGCCACGCACGACCCCTCCCGGAGGCAGCGGGGCGCCGGCGGGGGCCGATGCCGCGGGCGCACAGGGCTGATGGCTACCAGCCTTTCCCATATGCGCCGCACAAGGGCAGATGGGGCCCCGGCATCTGAGTTGGCGCCATGAGCGTCTTGCTCTGGCTGGCCGTCATCGAGGTCCTGGGCGTCATCGCCTTCCCCATCGCCTTCGTCACCCTCAGGCCCCTGCGAGACCGGGGCTACTCCGTTGCCAAGCCACTGGGGCTGCTGCTGATGGCCTATCCCGCCTGGCTCGCGGGCTCCTGGGGCGCGGTACCGGTTGGCCGCGCGGTCATCGTGGTAGTCGTTGCCGGCATGGCCGCCGCCTCCGGCTACCTGGCCTGGCGCCGCCGCCGCGAGATCCAGCGCTTCCTGAAGCAGGAATGGCGACTCCTGGCTGCCATGGAGGCCGTCTTCCTGGTGCTCTTCCTCGCTTGGGCGGCTTTCCGCGCCTACGACCCCCTGATCAACCACACCGAGCAGCTCATGGACTTCGCCCTCCTCAATACCGCTGCCAGGGCGTCGTCGTACCCGCCAGAGGACCCGTGGCTGCGCGGCTTTGCCGTCAACTACTACTACTTCGGCTATCTATGCATGGGGCTGCTGACCAGGCTCACCGGAGTATCATCGGCGGTAACCTACAACCTCTCGCTGGCCCTGGTGCCTGCCATGGCCGGCGTTGGAGTCCTTGGCTTGGTCGTCAGCCTGGTCTCTAGGGCCGGGGCGACCCTGCGCACGGCCTTCGCCCTCGGCCTCCTGGGCGTGGCCCTCTTGGGCCTGCTGGCCAACGGCGAGGCTGCTCTGGAGCTCGTGAGAGCCCGCGGCTTCGGGTCCACGGGCTTCTGGGAGGGGGTGGGCATCAAGGGGTTGCAGGAGCCCGCTGCTGTGACCTCCTGGTTCCCCCGCGAGTCCTGGTGGTGGTGGCGGGCCACCAGGGTCATCGACACCGTGGTTGAAGGGCAGAGCCTGGACTACACTATCCAGGAGTTCCCCCTCTTCAGCTTCTTCCTGGGGGACCTGCACCCCCATGTCATGTCCATCCCCTTCTTGCTCCTGCTGCTGGCGCTGCTCTTCAGCGCGGTCAGCGGCGCGGGGCGAGCGGCCGGGTTGGGCTGGCTGCGGCGGCGCTGGCCCGCCCTGCTGCTGACGGGCCTGGTCCTGGGGGCTCTGGGCGCCGTCAATACGTGGGACGCCCCGACCTTCGCCGGCCTGAGCCTGGGCCTGCTGGCGCTGAAGGGTTACCACGACGTCCGCAGACGGGCCGAGGGTCGAGCCCTAGTGTGGACCGGGCTGGCCGCCCTTGCCGTCGTGGGCTTGGCGGGACTCCTGTACCTGCCCTTCTATCTGGGGCTGCAGCTCCCGGACTCGAGCATCGCCCCCGTGCGGGGCCCGGTGACGCAGCTGGGCCACTTCGCCATCGTCTGGGCGGTGTTCATCGTGCTCCTGGCGCCGTTCCTCATTTCGCAGCTTCGCGATGTGGAGCGCCCGTTCTCGGCGCCGTGTGCGCTGGCCGCCGCCGCCATCGCCCTCACGCCCTTCGTCGCCTGGGTTGGGGTAGCCCTCTCCGCGGACCTGGATGTCGGCGCAGTGTCGCGCTTGGTGCATCTGTCCCCTGGGCTGCTTGTACTGGCTCTGCTGGTCTACCGGATCCTACGGAGCGCGGCGTCTCCTTCCGGCGAACCGCTCCTGTTCACGCTGTCCCTGCTGGCCTTTGCTGGGCTTCTGGTCATGGGGCCCGAGCTCTTCTACGTGCGGGACGTGTTCGACTCCAGGCTGAACACGGTGTTCAAGCTCTACTATCAGGCGTGGGTCGTTCTGGCGGTGGCCGCGCCGGTGGCGCTGTACTACGGCGCCCCTGGCTTCCGGCTGGGCGCCGGCGTGCGCAATAATGGAGCCCTGCGTCGGGCCGGCGCCGCACTGGCGGGAGGAGTTTGGCCCGTGCTGATGACGGCCGTGCTCCTGTTCGGGGCGTACTATATGGTGGGGGCGCTTTGGGACAAGTCCGGCGGGTTTGGCCGTCAGCCTACCCTGGACGGCCTCGCTCACCTGAAGCCAGGGCGAGAAGGCGAGTACGAGGCCATCCGGTGGCTGCGTGAGAGCTCCCATGAGGGCGAGGGCCTACTGGAGGCCGTGGGCCGCGACTACAGCGACTACGGCAGGGTGTCCGCGGCCACGGGCCTGCCAACGGTGCTCGCGTGGCCCGGCCATGAGCGTCAGTGGCGCGGCAGCTTCGAGCCCGTGAAGGGTCGCGAGCAGGATGTGGCAGACATCTACCAGGGAACCGACCCAGACATGGTGAGGCGCCTCCTGAGGCGTTACGATATCCGCTACGTGGTCATCGGCCCACGAGAGCGGGACACATACGGCCAGGGGGGGTTGCCCGGAATGACCGACCTGATGGAGCAGGTCTTCGCCCACGGCGACGTGGCCATCTACCGGGCGATGGAATGAGCGCACACGAGTCTGTAGAGTGGGCCGACCGGCCCAGGAGCGACCTCGCTGCCCAAGATGCCGGCGGCGGTGGGGAAGCCGCCGGAGAAACCCCGGGCGGCCCCGGAGCACCGCAGGAGCGCCGGGGCCTGGAGGAATGGCTGTCCGGCCGTTGGGAGGCCGGAGCGTTCGGACTCATCGTCGTAGTAGCCTTGGCCATGCGGCTGTGGGACCTGGGCTCTCGGGCCATGCACCACGACGAGAGCATGCACGCCGTGTTCAGTCTGTACCTTTTCCAGGGCCGCGGCTACGAGCACAACCCGCTGCTCCACGGCCCCTTTCAGTTTCACGCCAACGCGATGAGCTTCTTCCTCCTGGGAGACAGCGACGTCACCGCGCGCCTGGTCTACGTCCTCTTTGGCACGGCCCTGGTGGCGCTTCCCTGGTTCCTTCGAGGGTGGCTGGGCCGGACCGGGGCGCTCATCGTGGCGTTGCTGTTGGCCTTTTCGCCCACCATGCTCTACTTCAGCCGATTCGCCCGCAACGACATCCTCATGGCGGTGTGGGTCTTTGGTATGGTCGTTGCCATGTGGCGCTACCTGGACGGCGGCCGGCCGAGGGACCTCTACCTGCTATCGGCACTCCTGGCCCTGGCCTTTACAACCAAAGAGACTATTTACATAACGCTTGTCCTCTTTGGCGTGTTTCTCCTGCTGGTGGCGAGGCCCTGGCGGCTGCGGAGGTGGCCCGGGGCCGCCCTGGACCGCCCGGGGGCCCTTTTCCTGGTCCTGTTCACCCTCAGCCTGCCCTTTGGGTCGGCCCTGGCCGGTGCGGCCCAGGGGCTCGTTGGGCTGGAGCTGGTGAACGCAGAACCCTCCGCGGGACGCGTGGGGCTGCCCCTGGCCGGGGCCGCGACGGCTGTGGCGGCCGGTATCACTGCCCTGGCGTTCCTGGGCGCCGCGGCCCTTGGATTGGCGTGGGACTGGAGGCGCTGGCTGGTGTGCGCGGGCATCTTCTACGGGACCTGGATATTCTTCTATACCTCCGTCTTCACCAACGCCTTTGGAGTGTGGACCGGTGTTTGGCAGGGGCTGGGCTACTGGATGGCGCAGCAGGACGTCGCCCGGGGCGGTCAGCCCTGGTTCTACTACATCCTCACCGGCTGGACCTACGAGTTCCTGGCCCTCCTCGCCGGCCTGGCCGGAATGGTCTGGTTCTACCGGCGCGGAGACCTCTTCACCCGGTTTCTCATCTTCTGGGCCCTGGGATCCTTCTTACTCTTCACCCTTGCGGGGGAGAAGATGCCCTGGCTCCTGGTCCACGTCTCGCTGCCCATGATCCTGCTGGCGGGCCGGACACTGGGGGGCCTGGTCGACTGGATGCCGTGGCGGCGCATCGCCGGCTCGGGCGCAC
Organism: Dehalococcoidia bacterium; assembly: GCA_965247615.1. GTDB lineage: Bacteria > Chloroflexota > Dehalococcoidia > Lucifugimonadales > UBA1127. The sequence goes on from OZ252022.1 coordinate 1,305,308, forward strand.
TGCTTGGCGTCGCCTTCATCCCCCTCTTCTTTCTCCTGGCCTACAGACTGGCCTTTTACGATCCGGTCATGGACGGTCTCCTGGGTTTCCTGCGGCTTTGGGGGTGGTTGCTCCTGGTCTCCGGAGTGCTCCTGCTGGTCTTGTACTTCGCCACCAGGGCGGGGTGGCGCGAGGGCTTGGCCCTGGTGGCCCTGGGCGTGGCAGGCGTCCTGTTCCTATTCACCGTCCGGGCGGGCGTGATTGCCGCCTACCAGAACGGCGACACGCCGCGGGAGATGCTGGTGTACACCCAGACCTCGCCGGAGGTCCCGCTCATTTCCCGGGAGGTGGGGCGCATCTCGGTGAGCACGGGGCGGAATCAGGAGCTTCCCATCGGCGTGGACGGGTCGAGTGGCTTCGGCTGGCCCTGGTACTGGTACCTGCGAGACTTCACGAGCGTCTCCTACGGGAGCTACGGCTCCTCCGGACCGCCTGAGGCCTTGGACCGCGGCGTGCTCCTGGTCCACGCCGATAACGACGAGCGCGTCCGGGGCGAGCTTGGCGACGGATACGTCCAGATCAAGCGCTTCCCCCATCGGTGGTGGTTTCCGGAGACGTACAAGGAGTTCACCCTGGGGACGGTGCCGGGCAGCGTGTTCGACCGGGAAGCCTGGCGCAAGGTCGCGGACTACTGGCTCTTCCGAAAGCTCGAGGCTCCCCTGGGATCGACGGACGCCTACCTGTACTATTCAACCGACCTGGTCGCGCGGGCCCCGAGACCGTGACGTACAAAGCGAAGACCTGGCAGCGCCGCGGGGACCGGGCCGCGCGGCAGTCCCTCGGGCGGTCAAGGAGACTATCGTGGTGAAGGGTCGCGCATCGTGAGGTCGCGCCGGTTCCTGCTGGGCCTGGCGGTCAGTGGCATCTTCATCGCCTTCTTCCTCTACCGAGTCGACCTCGGTGAGATGGGCGGGGCGCTGGCCTCGGCGGACTACCGGTTCGTCGTTCCCGGCGTGTTCCTCTACCTGGTGTCGATGCTGTTCCGCGCAGTCCGCTGGCGCGTCGTGTTGTCGTCCCTGGGCAGCTTTCCCATCCGGAGGCTGTGGCCCGTGCTCATAGTTGGGTATGCCGCCAACAACCTGCTGCCCGTCCGGCTTGGCGAGTTGGTACGCGTCCACTACCTGGGTTCTCGGGAAAACGTCAGCAGGTCGGCGGCTATGGCCACCATCCTCGTGGAGCGCTCCTTCGATGGTCTGGCGCTCCTGTTTCTGGCCGCCCTCGTGTCCCTGTTTCTCCCCGTGACAGGCCTGGTCCGGGGCCTGAGCGAGCAGGTCCACGTGAGCTGGCTCGTGCTGGTTCTCGGCATCAGCGTTCCATTCCTCATGGTCATCGCGGCCAACATTGGGCTGGCGGTCTGGCCCGCAGCTGCCCATAAGCTCCTCTCGCGGATGACGAGACCCCTCCCGGAGCGGTTCCGAGGCATCGTCATGGACGTGGCCGGCGCCTTCATTCGCGGCTTCGCTGTCCTGCGGACCCCCCGCGGCGTGGCGACGGTCTTCGCCCTCTCGCTTCCGGTCTGGATCGCCGAGAGCTTGGTCTTCCTGGTCCTGGCCCTGGGATTCGGAATGCACGGCGACTTCGGTCACGTGCTGACCCTGGCGGGTGTCCTGGTGTTGACGACGACGACGTCCAACCTGGGCATGTCAATACCGTCCTCGGCGGGTGGCGTTGGCCCCTTCGAGTTCTTCGCCCAGGCGACGCTGATCTTCTTCGGAGTGACGGCTGCCACGGCCTCCGCCTTCGCCGTGGTGCTGCACGCAACCCTGCTGGTCCCGGTGACCCTGCTGGGGCTGGTGTACCTGTGGGCCGGCAATGAGTCCCTCGTTGCATTGGCGCGGACCAACCGGGAGGGACTGCCTACCGGCCGTGAGGAGCGAGCCAAACGTGCCGTAGAAGGAGGCCAAGAATGAGGGTTGGCGTCATCGGAGGAGGCGCCGCGGGCCTCGCCGCGGCATTCGAGCTGGTGCGGCACGGCCACGAGGCGGCTGTCTTCGAGCGCGCGCCCTTCCTGGGCGGTCAGGCCTCCACCTTTGAGATCGGCGGCGCTCCTCTGGAGCGGGGCTACCATCACCTGTTCACCAGTGACGTGGACATGCTCTGGATGGTGCGGGAGCTGGGGCTGGAACACAGGATGGCCTGGATTGAGTCCAAGGTGGGGCTGTACCACGGAGGCCGCGTCTGGCCGTTCACCACGCCCCTGGACCTGCTGCGCTTCACGGACATCCCCCTGCAGGACCGGATGCGCCTGGGGCTCTCCACCCTCTACCTCCAACGGACGCATAACTGGCGCCGTTTCGAGGGCGCGACCGCCGCCCAGTGGCTGCGGGTCAGGGCGGGCCGCCGCGCCTACGAGGCTGTGTGGGAGCCCATGCTGCGGGGCAAGTTCGGCCACCACTACGACAAGGTGGGTATGGCGTGGCTGTGGGGCAAGATCGCCCTGCGCGTCACCTCCCGCGACAAGGGAATCGGGCGCGAGCGCCTTGGCTACCCCCTGGGCAGCTTCGGCGAGATCTTCGACACCCTCGGCGCGCGCATCGCCGGCATGGGCGGCGAGGTACACACCGGCGCGTCGGTCCGCAGGGTGGCCCTGGAGGACGGCCGCGCCACCGGACTGGACGTGGAGCTGCCGGGTGCTGAGCCCGGCGTCAGGCCCTTCGACGCCGTCATCGCCACGGTCCCTTCCCACATCCTCCCCCGCCTGGCGCCGGAGCTGCCGCCGGGCTACGTCGCCAAGCTGCAGGGCGTCACCTACCTCGCGGCTGTGCTGGTCGTGCTGGCCCTGGACCGTCCGCTGACCTGGGCCTACTGGCTGAACGTGGCCGACCGCAGCATCCCCTTCGTCGGTGTCGTGGAGCAGACTAACTTCCTGTCCCCGGAGCACTACGGGGGCAAGCACGTGGTCTACCTGGCCAACTACCTGGCAAGGGAAGACCCCCTGTTCGGCCTTGGCCACCAGGAGCTCCTGGAGACCTACCGGCCGTACCTCCAGCGGCTCAACCCCGACTTCCGCGATTCCTGGATATTGGAGAGCTACTACCACCGCGAGGAAGCGGCCCAGCCCGTTATCGACGCCGGCTATGCCGCACGCATTCCCAGTCACCGCACCCCAATCCCCAAGCTCTACCTGGCCAACACCACCCAAATCTATCCCGAGGACCGGGGCACCAACTACAGCGTTCGCCTGGGCCGAAAGGTGGCCCGCATGGTCCTGACCGACCATGGATTTCAGGTCCAGGGCGACCTGCCGCGGCCCGCTATCCCGGACGGCGTGACGTCCGCACCGGAGCTCTGACGCCATGGAACACAAGCCTGTTCCCTCCAAGCTGCCGCGGTTGACACTAGCTAGGGAAGGCTGTATCATCCATAGCCACTATCCGCCCGGTGGGCGTTCGCGCTTTGCCGCGCAAGTAGCAGAAACTGCGATTCTTGCCAAATTTCGTTGAACCGTACAAGCCGAAAGGAGACGACGGCATGCTGAAGCCCGGAAGCTGGATGAAGACCATAGTCCTTGGGGGCGCGCTGCTCCTACTCGTCGGCGCCGTTGGTGCGTGCTCCGGCGGTGAAGGTGAAGAGGACGCCGCCATGACCGATACCGGCGCCTCCGCAGCCGCGCCTACGGATACGATGGCGGCCGCGACGCCCTCGGAGTCCATGATGGCTGAAGAGGCCCCGTCGGCGGTGGCCGCAGAGCAGGCCAAGCTCTTCCCGGAGGACGGGACGCCCCAGTACGGCGGCATCCTCCGGCTTGCGCACCTCGGCGGACCCACCACCCTGAGCCACATTGACCACACTACCACCTTCTCCATGATCGCCGTCAACGGCATCTACGAGACCCTAGTGAACCTGGAGTGGCGCGCCGATCGCAACACGTACACGTCGCAGGTGACCGAGGGCATCGCCAAGAGCTGGGAAGTGAGCGCCGACGGGTCGGTGTGGACCTTCAAGCTCCAGCCGGAGGCCCGATGGCACGACGGCACCCCCGTGACCTCGGCCGACGTGAAGGCCACCTATGAGCACATGATCACCCCCGGCGACGCCACACCCCCGGGCCGAAGCTACACTCGGCCCTTCATCGAGTCCATCACGACCCCGGACGCCAAGACCGTGGTGCTCAACCTCAAGGCCCCCAACCCGGTCCTCCTGAACAACCTGGCCGTCCACTGGACCATGATCGTCCCCAAGAGCGGGCTTGACCAAGGCTTCAACTGGTTCCAGACGAACGTCAATGGGTCCGGCCACTTCAAGTGGGTGCCCGACAAGTGGGAGCGCGGCATCAGCTACCAGTGGGTCCGCAATGACGACTACTGGGCCGAGGGGGTCCCCTACCTGGACGGCAAGAAGACCTTCGTGATAGAAGACCGCGCCGCCCAGATCGCCGCCTTCGAGACCAAGAGAATCGACGACACCTGGCAGGCCAACCCAAGCCAGGCGCAGGACCTGCTGACGAAGTACAGCGACGAGATGAACCTGGTCAAGATCACAGGCGGGTTCCCGCACGTGCAGATCAACACCTCGCGGCCCCCCTTCGACAACCCCCAGGTGCGCAGGGCGCTGTACCTCTGGTGGGACCGCCAAGAGTTCCTCGACAAGGTGCATGAGGGCGCCGGCCGGCTGGTCGAGTGGATCAACCCCGTCTACTTCAAGTCCCCCACGGGTGAAGGCTACGGGACAGCGCCCGAAGCCCTGGTGAAGAACAACATCGCGTGGCGACCCGACAAGACCGAGGCCCGCAAGATGGCCAAGGAAATCCTGGCCAAGGAGGGGCTGACGGACCTGAGCCAGATTACGGTGAGGGTCGTCGTCGCGGGGACCTCCGGCCAGGGTCTCCGGGCCGGTCAGGTGCTGGCGGGTCAGCTGCGGGAGCTTGGGTTCAACGACGATCTGCAGGCAATGGAGCGGGTTGCGGGGTTCAAGGCGCACCAGGATGGGGAGTTTGACATCCTCCAACGCGGCGGCGTGGCGCCCTTCCCGGCCCCGGACGGGATGCTCAACCGCTACGTCGGCCCCAAGGGGACGCGCAACTACACCAGGGTCGAGGACCCGGTCTACGAGGCGAAGCTCACCGAGCTCAACGGGACCATCGACGCCGCCAAGCGCGCTCAGCTGATTGACTGGTTCGACCAGTACCTCCAGCAGGGCACCTATCCATCGCACATCCTGTACTGGTTCGACTACAGCATCGTTCGATGGGACTACAACAAGGGGCGAAAGTACCTCCAGCCTGCCGGCCACATGCCGGACGATCACTCCTGGCTTGGAGAGGATGCTCCCGGTAGGAGCTAGCACCGCAAGCTGACGGGTGGGCGGGGCCGTGGTGTGCGCATCCCGGCTCCGCCTGCGTCTATGAGGGACACTTCCACGAGGCCTACGGAGAGCCATGCGTCGCTACATCGCCAGGCGCCTGCTCCTGCTCGTCCCCACCGCGCTGCTGGCTACAATCATCATGTTCCTCCTCATGAAGCTCGTCCCCGGAGACGTAGCTACGGCCATCGTGCTCCAGCTGGAGGAGTCTTCGGGCGGCGCTGCCACCAGGGCGGAATCTGATGAGCAGATCGCCACTATTCGGAGACTGCACGGCCTTGACCGGCCGCTTCCTCTGCAATACCTCGCCTGGCTGAAGTCGGTGGGCACCGGTGAGCTGGGCATGTCCGTGTGGCAGTTCCGCCCGGTGCGCGAGGTCATCGCCGAGCGGGCCCCGCGGACCATCGAGCTTGCCATAGCCATCATCGTCCTTGTCTACATTCAGTCCATCCCCATGGGCATCGTGGCCGCCCTGCGCCAGGATAAGCTGGCCGACCACGTCATCCGTCTCTACTCGATCATTGGCCTCAGTGTGCCCACCATCTGGGTGGGCACACTCTTCCTCTTCATCTTCAGTCGATACGTCGGCTGGATCCCCCCCGTGGAGTGGAAGGGGATCACCGAGGACCCCGTGCACAACCTGACCGTCGTGATGGTGCCAGCCGCCTTGGTGGCCTTCGGCGGCGGGGCATCGGTGATACGGCTGACGCGGAACCAGATGCTGGAGGTCGTGCGGGAGGACTACGTCCGCACGGCGTACGCCAAGGGGTTGGAGTCCCAGGTCGTCATTATCCGGCACGCCCTCAGGAACGCCCTCCTGCCCGTTGTGACGCACTTCGGCAGTCTGCTGGGCATCCTCCTCCTGGGCACCGTCGTCGTAGAGACGGTGTTCCACATTCCCGGTATGGGCAAGAGCATGGTGGACGCCATCGCCGTGCGGGACTATCCCGTGCTCCAGGGCCTGGTGCTCTTCAACGTCATGCTGGTCCTGGTCATCAATCTTCTGGTGGACATCTCCTACGCGTTCATAGACCCGCGCATTCGCTTTTCCTGAGGAGGGAGACGGGATGGAAGCCCCCGGAGTGCAGCCCGGAGTCCTCGCGGAAGCCGTGTTGTCACGCCCAAAGCGGTCCCGGATTGCGGGTGTTCACTTATGGGCGCGCACGTACCCCCTGGGCGTGCTGGGCCTGGCCTTGGTCGTTGTCATGGGGCTCTTGGCGGCCACCGCCGATCTGACCGCCACCCACGACATCCTCGACCTGGGGTCCGACGCAAACCTGGGCATAAGCTCCGAGCACTACCTGGGCACAGACCCCGTGGGCAAGGACATCTACAGCCTCATGCTGCACGGCGCCCGCGTCTCCCTGGCGGTGGGCCTGGCCTCCGTGCTCCTGGGTGTCACGGGCGGGGCGCTCTTCGGGCTCTTCACCGGGTACGTTGGCGGGCCCGCGGACCTCTTCGGGCAGCGCTTCGTCGATGCCCTCGTCGCCTTCCCGACCATCATCAAGGCGCTCGTCCTCATCGCCATCCTGGGTCCCAGCCCCGTCAACGTGGTCATAGCCTTGGCCATCTCCTACATCCCGCACTCCACGCGGATCACCCGCTCCGTCGTGCTGCGCGAGCGGGAGCGTGTCTACGCGGAGGCCGCCCGGTCCCTCGGCGCCACACCGCTGCGAATCATGATGCGCCACGTGCTCCCCAACTCCATCGCCCCCTACCTGGTCCTGGTCAGCGTGACCATCGGCAACGCCATCGTCGCCGAGGCGTCCCTGAGCTTCCTGGGCGCAGGCGTCGGCCCGGACGTGGCGTCGTGGGGCATCATGCTGGGCATCGCGGCGGAGAGCTACTTCGCCAGCGCTCCCACGCTGGCCCTGGCGCCGGGCCTCGCCATCACCGTCGCCGTCCTCGGGTTCAACCTCTTCGGCGACGCCATCCGCGACACCCTGGACCCCCGCCTCCGCAGGGCATAGCCCGGCCGCAGCCCCAGGCACACCGCTCTCGGGGGGTGGCGGCGCGTGCGGGATGGCGCTACACTTCCACGCGGCTTGTGGTAGCTGCCGCCGCTGCCTCGCTGCGAGCGGGGCGGGCGAATCTGAGTCGGCGCAGTGAGGTGCGGCAATGGTCTCGTATCGAGTCATCGGGCAGCCTGTGCCGAAGACAGAGTTCCAGGGCAAGGTCATTGGGAGCGCACACTACAGCGCGGACGTCGACCTTCCCGGGCTCCTCTGGGCCAAGGCCCTGCGGAGCCCCCACTCGCACGCGCGCATCCGGAGCATCGACACCTCCCGGGCGGAGGCCCTGCCGGGTGTTCACGCCGTGCTCACAGGCGAAGACGTCAAGGGGATACGCTTCGGCCGACGCTATCAAGACGTACCAGTCCTTGCCCAGGAGCGCGCCCTCTACGCCGGCGACAAGGTGGCCGCGGTGGCCGCCGACGACCTGGAGACGGCGCAGCGCGCGCTGGAGCTCATAGACGTCGACTACGAGGTGCTCCCCGCCGTCCTCGACCCTGAGGAGGCGACGAGGGACGGCGCGCCCATCCTTCACCCGGACGTCAACAGCTACTCCGGCCTCCCCGAGCTCCTGGAGACGCCATCCAATGCCTACGTCCGGGACGTCATAGAGAAGGGGAATGTGGAGGAGGGATTCGCAAACTCGGACCTGGTGGTGGAGAACACCTTCACGGTGTCCCGCGTGCATCAGGCCTACCTGGAGCCCCACTGCTGCACGGCCTGGGTGGATGAAGAAGGCCGCATCCAGGTCTGGTCGCCCAACAAGTCGCCCCACAGCCTGAAGCAGACCCTCTCGGGGGCGCTCGGCCGGCCGGCGGACCAGTTCCGCGTCAACCCCGTGGCCATCGGCGGCGATTTCGGCGGCAAGGGCGCGGCCGTGGACGAGCCGCTGTGCTGCTTCCTTGCCCTGCGCAGCGGCAGACCCGTCAAGATGCCCATGGACTACGTGGAGGAGCTGACCGCAGGCATGCCCCGCCACGCCGGCGTCCTCTGGCTCAAGACCGGCGTCAAGAGCGACGGTACGCTCATGGCACACCAGATGCGCGTCGCCTTCGATGGCGGTGCCTACGGCGGCTACAGGCCGGGCGCCAGCCTGGGCGGCGCCGGGCACGCCATCGGCTGCTACAAGATCCCCCATGCCTTCATCGAAATCACGCGCGTCTACACCAACAACATACCCGGCGGCCAGATGCGGGCCCCCTCAGAACCCCAGGGATACTTCGCCGCCGAGTCCCATATCGATCGTGTGGCGCGGGAAGTTGGCATGGACCCCGTCGAGTTCCGGTTGAAGAACCTCATCGAGGAAGGCGATGCAACCATCGAGGGCAGCACCTATCAGGGCGTGCGGGCCAAGGAGACGCTGAGAGCTGCCGTGGACAAGGCCGGCTACGCCTCGCCGAAGACCCCCAACGTAGGCCGCGGCGTCGCCATGGGCTTTCGCGGGCCCGGCGGCGGCGAGTCCTCAGTGGAGGTCGCCCTGAACCCGGACGGCTCCGTGGTAGTCACCACCTCGGTCTTGGACCAGGGCACCGGCACCTACACGACTCTGCGGCAGGTCGTCGCCGAAGAGCTGGCCATGCCCCCCGAGGACGTTCAGATCAACCCCGTCAACACGGACCTGATGCCCTTCGATTCCGGCATCGGGGGCAGCCGAGGGACGCGAATCGTCACCGGCTCCGCCTTCCAGGCCGTCGGCGAGGCCAAGGAGGAGCTCTTGCGCGTTGCCGCGGATCTGCTCGGGTGGCCGGAGAGCGACATGGCGCTGGAAGGAGGGGAGATCCTCCGCCGGAGCACCGGCGAGCGCCGGCCTTGGGTCGAGCTTGTCGCCCGGCTGGGCCGGCCGGTGATGGCCCGCGCCGTCAACAAGGACACGGAGCGCGCCCCCGTGACAGCATTCACGGCCCAGGTTGCCGAGGTCTCCGTGGACCCCGAGACGGGACAAGTGAAGCTCCTCCGTTTCACCACCGCCCACGACGTGGGGACCGTGCTCAACCCCATCGGCCATCAGGGCCAGATCAACGGCGGCATCGTCCAGGGCATCGGGTTTGGCATGATGGAGGAGGTCAGGGTGCGGGAGGGCCGCGTAGAGACGCCCCACTTCGGCGAGTACAAGATCCCCACGTGTGAGGACATTCCAGAGCTTCAGACGGTGCTCTTGGAGCCCCAGAAGGGCGTTGGGCCCTACAGCATCAAGGGGATTGGAGAGAACCCCATTTCACCCGTAGCGCCGGCCATCGCCAACGCCGTGGAAGACGCCGTGGGCGTCCGCGTCCGCGACCTGCCGATCACGGCGGAGAAGGTGCAACGGGCCCTGCGCAACGCTCGCATGAGCTGACCGATTTGCCGCCAGGCTGCCAAGCAGCAAACTCACACAGAGCAGAAAGGGAGGACAAGATGACTTCAGCTAGCACTGGTGAACACGCCCGGATGGGACCGGGTCTCGGGCGGTTGCGGGATAGGGTCGCCATCGTGACGGGCGCGGACTCCGGCATTGGCCGCGCCACGTCCCGCCTCTTCGCCCGGGAGGGCGCCAAGGTTGTGTGCGCGGACATCCAGGAGTCCGGAGAGCCGCGGGTGGACCGGCTGATTCAGCAGGAGGGTGGCGCGGCCGTCTTCGTCCAGGCCGACGTTTCCCAGCGCGCGGGCTGCGACAAGATGGTCGCCGCAGCCCTGGACAACTTTGGCGACCTGGACATCCTCTTCAACAACGCCGGCGCCGGCGTCCGCAAATACCTGCATGAGATGACCGACGAAGAGTGGAACTTCGTCGTGAACCTGAACCTCCACGGCATGTACCACGGCGTCCGCGCCGCCCTGCCCCACTTCCTGGAGAAGGAATCGGGCAACATCGTCAGCACCGCCTCCACCTTCGGCATCCGCGCCTCGGAGCGCTACCCCGGCTACTGCGCCACCAAGGGGGCCATCGTGAACCTGACGCGGGAGCTCGCCCTGGACTATGGGCCGGGCATCCGTGTTAACTGCGTGTGCCCCGGCGGCACCGACACGCCCAGGTTCCGCGGCTTCCCTCCTCGTCCCTCCGTCGCCGGCATGAGCGACGAGCAGAAGGCCAACATGGGGCGCAGCAACAAGGCCATGAAGCGCATGGCCCAGCCCGAGGAGATCGCCTACGCTGTGCTGTTCCTAGTCTCAGACGAATCTTCCTTCGTCACCGGCCACGCACTGGTCGTGGACGGCGGGCAGACCATCGGGGTGTAGCCCGCGGCCGGGTCCTTGAGCAAGGGCGCGCGTGGGGCCGCCTCGCGCGCGCCCGCAGTGCACCTGCGCTGGATACCGACGCTGCCCAGTCTGTAGGCGAGGGGAGTATGTCCTTCCGCCTTCCCAGCGTCAAGGCCCTGCGCCTGCGGTCGTCTTTCTCCCTTCGGCGTCCGCGGAGTATACTGGGCCTCGTTCGGCAAGGAGGGTGACCGCGGTGCTAGGATTCAGGACGACCTTACGCGGCCCTGCAGCGGCCCTCGCCATCCTGGCGGGCCTCGCCGCGGGCTGCGACAGCCCCGAGCCCCCGCCGCCGCCCACCACCGTCGCCACGGTGGCGCCCTCGCCAGCTCCCGTCACCACTCCCGCCCCCACACCCCCCGCCGCCACGCCTGAGCCTGCGGCCTACCAGCCGCCCCACGATAGGCCGGGGCCCGCCGTCGACCGCATCTACTTCCGCCAGGCCCAGCTCGACACCGCTCCACTGCTCGTGCGGAACGGAGAGATCGACCTCTATGGCTATGGCCTCAAGACGGAGGCCGCTCAGAGCCTGGCCCGGGAGGAGGGCGTCCGCATCTATGAGGCACCCTCCCTCTCACTCTCCCTCCTCCTGAACCCCGCTCCCGCGCCCGAGGGGCAGCTCAACCCCTTCTCCATCCGGGAGGTCCGCCAGGCCATTAACTACGTGGTCAACCGCGAGTTTGTCGCCCAGGAGGTCTACAAGGGGCTTGCGATGCCCAAGTTCGCCTCGGTCGACAGCTCCGACTTCGACTACCTGAGCGTGTTTGACATCGTGCACGGCCACGGGTTCAGCTACGACCCAGAGTTTGCCCGGACTCTTGTCGCCAGGGCCATGACCGATGCCGGGGCCCAGCTGGTGGGCGGCGCGTGGCACTACAACGGCGAGGCCATCGAGCTCAAGTTCGTCATCCGGACCGAGGACGCGCGGCGTCAGATCGGCGACCTGGCCCGCGTCGAGCTGCAGAAGCTGGGTTTCACCGTCGACGCCGGCTACCAGGAGTTCAGCGCCGCTGTCTCCGCCGTGTTCAGCACGGATCCCCAGGACTTCCAGTGGCACCTGTACACCGAGGGCTGGGGCGCCTCCGCCGCCGGCCGCTACGACTACGTAGTCATCAACCAGATGGCCGCACCCTGGTTCGGCAACATGCCCGGCTGGCAGGAGGAGAGCTTCTGGCAGTACGCCCACGAGGACCTCGACGTCCTGGGCCGGCGCCTCTACGAGGGAGGGTTCTCCGGCGCGGATGAGCGGAACGACATCTACCGCGAGATGACGCGCGTGAGCCTTGACGAGGCTGTCCGCGTCTGGATCGTTACCGTGCTGAGCGGGTACCCCGCCACGGACGGCCTGCGGGGTGTGACCGAGGATATCTCTGCCGGCCCCCTCAACAGCCGCACACTGCGGGAGGCATACGTTCCCGGCAGGGACAGCCTCACCGTCGGCAGCCTGTGGGTCTGGACGGAGCGATCGACGTGGAACCCCGTGGGCGGCTTTGGGGACGCCTATAGCCGGGACATCTGGCAGAACCTCTACGACCCGACCATGGCGCGCCACCCCTTCACGGGCCTGCCCGTGCCCTTCCGGGCCCAGTACGAGGTGGAGACTGCCGGCGCCGGAGGGACCCTGGAGGTCCCCGCCGACGCCGTTCTGTGGAACGCCGACGCCCGGACCTTTCGACCCGTGGGCCCGGGGACCCAGGCCGTCAGCAAGGTGACCTTCGATTACTCCCAGTACCTCGGCTCCAACTGGCACCACGGGCAGCCCATCTCTCTAGCCGACCTGGTCTACTCCATCTATCAGACCTACGACACCGTCTTCAACGAGGAGAAGTCGCGCATCGAGACGGCCATCTCCAGCAGCAACAAGCCGTACCTGGAGACCATCAAGGGTTTCAGGCTAGTGGGGGACTCCAAGATAGAGTTCTACGCGGACTATTGGCACTTCGTCCCGGACCTGATAGCGGAATACTCCGGCCTGGGCGGATTCAGCACCCCCTGGGAGATACGCGCAGCCCTCGACCAGCTTGTCTTTGTCGAGCGCAGCGGCGCCTACACGGACACGGCGGCGCAGCGCTTCGGCGTGGACTGGCTGAGCCTGGTACTGGAGCAGGATGCCAGGGCCGTGCAGCGCGTGCTCCGGGAGTTTCAGGAAGCGGGCCATTTCCCGGAGCACGCCTTTCAGATCGGCGGCGTGACTCTGACGACGAAAGAGGAGGCGAGCGAGCGGTATGCTGCGGCCATCGCCTGGATTGAGGAACACTGCACCGCAAACTCCTGCACCGCCGTCATCAGCAGCGGCCCTTTCACGCTCCGGCGCTTCGACGTCGCGGCCCAGTTCGCGGAGCTTGAGGCCTTTCGGGACCCAACATACCCCTTCAAACCCGGCAACTGGCACCTGGGCGCTACCCAGGGCATCAGCTTCGCCAACATTCAGACCGCTCCCATCGTCGCCGGAAGACCGGCGCAGGTCGACGTGGAGCTGGACGGCCCCGGGGAGCTGGGCATCCTCTACATCCTGTTCGACCCCGTGACCAGAGAGGGCGCCGCCTCCGGCATGGCGACGCCCACGGGCGGCACGAGCTTCCGCATCTCGCTCTCCGCGGAGGAGACCCAGAGCCTCCAGGCGGGGCTCTTCACCCTGCACATGGCGGCGTTCAGCGACGAGGTCGCGTCCATAACGGAGAAGCGCGTTGACCTGGAGGTAACCGTCGGCTAGGTGTCTGTCCGACGCTTCAGGTGACATAACGTATTCGTGCGTTGCTGCGCCGGTGTAGCCTGCGCCATTCCCCCGTCAACACTGCAACCGCAGTTGGCATGGCGCCTCGATACGGCATTCTCCCCACGGCGGCCAGCCGCCCCCCTCATCGTGAGGCCCTCGAACCATGTGAGCGCGGCCCCGCCCCGCTGCCTAGCGCCGCGCTGGCCTCCGCGCCGCGGCCATGAGCACCGCCGCGACTATGCAGACCGCCGCGAACGCTTGGAACGCCGGCTCGTACGTGCCTGCGGCGTCGTACAGCACGCCCGCCACCAGCGGCCCGAGGCCCAGCCCGAACCCCCGCGCCATGTGCAGCACCCCCGCGATGGCTCCCAGGGACCTCTGGCCGTAGTAGCTGGCGAACAGCAGCGTTGGCAGAGACATGGACCCCCCCACCAGCATCCCGAACCCGAACCCAAAGGGGAACGCCTCCGCCGGGCCCCGCACGTTCAGCAGCAGGCCGAGCAGCACCGCCGCAACCAGGTAGAGGACCATCAGCAGCCATCGCGCGTCCACCCGGTCGGCGAGCCAGCTCCACGCGACGCCGCCCGCCGTGAGGCCCAGGGCAAAGGCGCTGACCACCAACGCGGCCATGGAGGCTTGAATCCCGCGCTCCACGTAGTAGGCCAGCTGGTGGAATCCAACGCCGGTCATCACAAGGGACACCGCGAAGGTCGCGCCGACGATGAGCCAGAGCGCCCGATCGGCGGCGGCGGTGTGCACCGTGTAGCCCGCCGCACCCTGCGCCTCGTCCGCCGTCGGCCCTGCGGTGCCAGACGGCGCCGCGGAGCCGCCGTCGGGCCGCAGGCCCATGTCCTCCGGTCGCCGACAGAGCAGCAGCGCCGCCGGGACCACGCCGACACCCAGGGCCAGCGCGCCGAGCGCCGCCCACGCCGGCCCCACCCCACCCCAGGCGATGAGCGCCTGCACGGCTGGCGGCGCCACGATGAGGCCGCCGGTCGAAATGGACACCATCAGCGCTGTTGCAGCCCCGCGCCGCCGCTCGAACCAGCGCACCACCGTCACCGAGTTCGGGAACTGGACCATGCTCTGTCCCGCCATGCGTACGATGGCGTACACCGTCACAAAGACGGCCGCGCTCCGAGTGACCGCAAGCGTCAGGCACCCAAGGCCGACCAGGAGGGCGCCGGCCGGCACAATCAATCGCGGCCCGTGGCGGTCCAGCACGCGGCCGATGAGCGGTCCCAGAAGGGCGCTGGCCGCGCTGCCTGCCGTGGTTGCCGCGGCAATGAGCGTGCGGCTCCAGCCAAAGTCGTTCACCAGCGAAGGCACGAAGACGCTGGAGACCTCGACGGCGCTGGAGACCCGTGACATGTTCGCCGCGGCTGCTACGCCCACCACGATCCAGCCGTAGTAGACCGGACTGGCCCTGGCCAGGCGCTCTGCGATGGCTCCGATGGCTGCCTACTCCCTACCGTCCATTCGCTGCGTCACCGGACCTGGTCAAGCCTGTGTGCTGCCGCCAAAGCCCAGGTTGCGGCGGCCTGCCGGCGCAAGCCCAAGGGTCGGAGCTCTTCTCCTCGCCCTCCGCCGGGCGCATGAGCGGCGGAGGCGCCTGGGCCCGGTCCTGCGCAGGCACTTGGGCGCCTCCCTGCCGGCGGTGAGGGTGCCGGAACTATGGGCTTGTTGTGGGCGTCTCGTGGAGACAGGGCTGCCGGCGCGGGCTAGGGCGTCTTCATGAAGACCACCTGGCCGAACATGGTCTTGCTGGCGTCGGTAGTCAGGAAGAGGACCGGGCCCAGCAGGTCTTCGGGCTGGCCCAACCGCTTGTTCACCGGCACGTCCGGTGTGACCGGCGGCGCCTGCGCGTTCGCGCCGCCTCGAAACATCGGCGTATCCGTGCTGCCGGGGGCGACGGCGTTCACGTTGATGCCGTAGGGCCCTAGCTCCATGCCGAGGCTGACCGTAAACGCGATGAGGCCGCCCTTGGAGGCGGAGTAGTGCGCGCCATTGATGGCCCCGGTAACGCCGCGCCCGGACACCAGGTTCACCATCTTGCCGCTGCCCTGGGCCATCATGGGGCCGGCTACGGCCTTGCAACAGAGAAAGGGGCCCGTCAGGTTCACGTCAATGACCTGGCGCCACTCCTCCTCCGTCATCTCCACCACGCTGTGCCGGGGGTAGATGCCCGCGCAGTTGACCAGCACGTCGATGTGCCCCGATCCCGCCAGTACGCTCTGCACCATGGTGTCCACTGATGCGGACTGCGACACGTTCACCTCGACGGCAGTTGCGGCGCCGCCGCGTTCCCGCACCTCGGACGCAGTCTCCTGGGCCGCCGGGAGGCGGAGATCGGCCACGGCGATGGCGGCCCCCTCCTCTGCCAGTCCCAGGCATAGCGCCCGGCCAATGCCTGAACCCCCACCGGTGATGATCGCCACCTTCCCCTCCAGCTGTCCACCTTCTGCCATCTCGTCACCTCCGTGCTTTCAATCTGCCCAGTGCTTGCAGGGAATAGCCCCGCCAGCGTAGCGTTGCCGCGAATCTCTGGGTTAGGATACCACCACGGCGGTACGCTGGCATGGCGCGGGCCGGGCAACCGCTGCGCACCCCGATGCCGAGGGAGCGCGCCTTGCCGTCGCTGTGCAGTCGCGGCGGCCCAGATCTGGGAATCTACAAAGTTGGAGGAGCGTGTTATGACCTACGACGGGTTGAGTCTCGATGGCCGCGTCGCGCTGGTGACCGGCGCCGCGCGGGGCATCGGCAGGGCCCTCTCTCTGGGGCTGGCCCAGGCCGGCGCCCACGTGGCGGTCCTCGACCTGCCCCACATGGCCGAAGAGGCCCAGGGCGTCCGCAAGGACATCGAGGCCCTTGGGCGCACCAGCCGCACCTATACGCTGGACGTGCGCGACATTCCCAGCGTGCAACCGGCCGTCGACCGAATCGCCGCCGACTTCGGCGCCCTGGACATCCTCATCAACAACGCCGGAACGCGGATCCAGAAGCCGGCCCTGGAGGTCACGGAGGATGAGTGGGACCTGGTGGTGGACACCAACCTGAAGGGGCTCTTCTTCTGCGCCCAGGCTGCCGCACGGCACATGGTGCCGCGTGGTTCGGGCCGGATCATCAACCTCGCCTCTCAGCTGGGCCTTGTGGCGACGCCGAATAGGCCCGCTTATTGCGCCAGCAAGGGGGGCGTCATCAACCTGACGCGGGCCCTGGCCCTTGAATGGATCAGGCACGGCGTCACCGTCAACGCCATTGGCCCCGGACCCACGGACACCGGCCGGGGCGCGCCCGCGTCCGACTCCGAGGAAGCCCAACGCGTGCTCGAGGCGCGCATGCCCCTGGGCCGGCGCATGCAGCCCGAGGATCTGGTGGGCGCGGCCATCTATCTCGCCAGCCCTGCCGCGGCCGCCATAACCGGCCACACGATGATTGTCGATGGCGGGTACGTCGCCCAGTAGCACGGAACCAACGCCGGCCCCTGTCGGCGTTGACGAGGCCAGGGAGGGCCGGTATCCTGTCGCTGCGCCGCCACGCGCCCGGCCCCCTCCAGGCGGGGCCCGTGCGTGTTTATCGGCCGACCAGGTAATACGAGGAAGGAGGATGCTGCATGGCGAAGCTCGTTGTCGCCGCCGGGGCGCCCCACCGCCCGGCGATGCCCCAGCAGGCCGCCCAGGCGCCGGGCAAGCACGGCTTTGAAGCCCTCATGACCGCAGTGCGCGAGCACGTGGAGGCCGCCGAGCCTGACGTCATCATCGAAATCGCTACGGACCACTTCACCAACTTTTTCTACGACAACATGCCCGCCTTCTGCCTCGGCCTGACCGAGGAGTCCGAGGGGCCCGAGCCCTCCGTCCAGATGCCCCACTACACGGTCCGGGGCAGCCCCGACTTCGCCCGGGCGCTCCTCGCCTACGGTCTCCGCTCCAACTTCGACTTGGCGGCGACCGAGGAGCTCCTGTTGGACCACTCCATCATGGTGCCCCTGCACTTCCTGACCCCTTCCATGAGCATCCCCGTGGTGCCCCTGTACACCAACGGCATCGCGCCTCCATTCCCCCGGGCCGCACGTTGCTACTCCCTGGGGCAGATGGTGCGGAAGTTCGTTGAAGACTGGGGTGGGGACCAGCGCGTGGGCCTCGTGGTCAGCGGCTCCTTCGCCATCGAGGTTGGCGGACCGAGGGCCGGCTGGGTCGACCAGAAGTGGGTCGACGTCATACAGGGCCTGCTGCAGCGCGGCCAGTACCGCTCCCTGACCCGCCGGGCCACTCAGGAGCGCATGGCCGCCGCCGGGAACGCCAGCGGCGAGCTCCTCAACTGGATAACCATGACCGGCGCAGTGGCAGAGGCGCTTCCCGCGTTTCTGGAGACCGATGAGAATGGCAATGGCTACGCTGCCTGGAGGCTGGAGTAAGCAGTATGAGCATCTACGCAGTCAACAAGATAATGTTCAAGCTGAGAAATGACGATGCCTTCAAAGAGCGGATGCAGCAGGACCCGCTTGAGGTCGTCCAAGAGTTCGCTCTGAGTGCCGAAGAGCGCGATGCTCTGACCAGGGGGGACGTGCGCACCCTCTTCGAGATGGGCGCCCATGCCTACTTGCTTCAGCAGCTCTCCGGCGCGAGGCTCTTCGGCGTCAACAACCAGAACTACCAGCCGCGGATCCGTGGCCAGGAACGCCCCGACTGAGGCCGTCCCAGCGGGAGAAACGGGACCGCTCACCCTTCGACTCGAAGGGTGAGCGGTCCTTTTGTCCAGGTCAAGAAACCCGTGAGCGCCCTACTTGAACGCGGGCATCACCTTCTCGCTAACCAGGCGCATGGAGTTCAGCACTAGCTCCTGCGGCACCTGCCCGCCAAAGTTCAGGTCCAGCAGAAAGCCCGTGGCCCCCATGCGCTCCTTGAACTCTTGCAGGCGCTCCACCACTTCCTCCGGTGAACCATAGCAGGCGCGGGACTGCACATACTCGTCGTAGTGGTCGATCCAGTACTGGGACTGGCTCGCCCGCTGCTCGTTGCCCTGTCCGTACTCCCGCATGGTGCGGCGAAGGTCGTGGACCGTGCTCTCCCGCGGCTCGTTGAAGCCCTTCTCGGAAGTCTCGCCAACGTAGGCCGGGAAGCGCACCAGTATCTGCGGCTCCCGTGCATGCCCCGCCGCCTTCCATGCCTTCTTATACTCCTTGATCGGCTCATCCAGCCAGTTCCCCTGGAACCAGAGGAGCAGCGGGAAACCGCGTTCCCCCATGATGGGGAAGCTCTCCGGCGTGGAGCTTGCGACCCACACCGGAGGATGCGGCTTCTGGATGGGTTCCGGTGCAACGGTGACATCTTTGAAGGAGTAGTACTGGCCCTCAAAGGAGAAGGGATCGTGCGTGAAGATCTCCATGATAACGTTTAGAGACTCGTTGAAGCGGTCCCGGCTCTCCTCGTACGGGACGTTGTAGCCGTCGTAGAACTTGGTGATGCCGCTTCGACCGACGCCCAGGTCGAAACGCCCCCCGCTGATCTGGTCCAGCATGTAGGACTCTTCCGCCACGCGGAGGGGGTTACACAGGGGCAAGACCGCCACCGCCATGCCAATGCGCACCCGCTTCGTGCGGGCCGCGATGGCGCTGCCGAACAGCATGGGCGAGGGCAGCAGGGACGCCCAGGGCCGGAAGTGCTGCTCAACCATCCAAATGGAGTCCAGCCCCATGGCCTCAGCGGCGTCCACCTGCTCAGTAGCGTCCGCGTAGGCCTGCGCGTGGCTCTTGTCCGCCCGCGCGTAACATTCAGTGAGGAACCCAAAGTTCATGCATCACCTCTCAAGAGTGGGGCTGCCGGCTTCATGAGGACTGAGAGACCCGCCGATCGTCCGTTGCGTTGCCCGCTCCGCCGCTCATGGCCGCGACAGTGGACAGGGCAAGTATAGGTCTGCCGGCGTACACTGTCTAGACTCCCAGGCTGTGCCTGCACCCCCTGCGGCCGCGGTGTCCGCTCCCTGCCTGTTTCCGGCAGGATTCGTGGAGGAATGCGGCGGGTCAGGCGGGTCCATTCCTCTGTGGGTATCGCCCGGCTGCGCAGCGCAGCCGCCCCGGGTAGGAGGGTCCCCTCCTCCGTTGCGGAGGGTCATTTGAGGCCGAGGCCGTGGAGGCCGATTGAAACACCAACGTCCATGTGCTATCCTATGGCGTCATTCGTTCAGGAATTCACGAGGTGTGTGCTGTGTCCGCTGAGCCCACTTCGCTTCGTGACCAGGTTCGCGCTGCCATCGCCAGTCAGACCCAGCGGACCGTCACCGTTTTATCGTCCCTCCTCGCCGTGGAAGACGGCATCGGCTACATCCCCCCCGAGGCCGTCGAGGAGGTGGCAGAGTCCACCGGGTCCACCATCAACGACGTCTGGGCCGTCGCCTCCTTCTACACCAACTTTCGCTTCGTGCCCCCGGGACGGCACGTCGTCGAGGTGTGCTGGGGGCCATCGTGCCACCTCAGGGGCGCCCACGACCTCCTCAACGAAGTGCAGATGGCCCTGGGCCTCTCCCAGGAGGGAGATACCCCTGACGGCCGGGTGACGCTGAAGTACAACACCTGCCTCGGCGCCTGTGCCCAGGCGCCGGTCATGGCGGTGGACCACAGGACACTGGGCCGTGTGACCCAGGAGCAGGCCAGGTCGATAGAGTCCCGGCTGCAGCCCCGCGTGTGAGGAGCTCCCGTGTCTGAAGCCTTCAAGTCCCTTCGCGGCGCCGCTCAGGCCAAGTGGGCTGATCTGGAGAGCGGCGGTAAGCCGTGGGTCCGCGTGGGAACGGCCATCTGCGGCCGCGCCGCCGGCGCCGAGGAGGTGCTCGATGCCCTGCGCCGGGAGCTCGCGCGACGCGGCATCGGCGCCAACGTCCATGAAGTCGGCTGCCTCGGCCTCTGTTACGCCGAGCCCCTAGTCGACGTCAAGCTGCCCGGTGGGCCAAGGGTCCTCTACGGCAACGTCACCCCGGACATGGTCCCGGGCCTCGTGGACGCCTGCCTCGTAAGCGGCAACCCCAGCTTCGGCGGCGCACTGGCGTCGCTGGGCGACGGCGCCGTGGACGGCGTGCCGCGCCTCGAAGACGCAGACGTCTGGAGGAGCCAGGTACGCATCGCCACACGCAACTGCGGCAGCGTCGACCCCGGCGATGTTGAGCACTACCTCGCCCAGGGCGGCTACGGCGCCCTGGAACGGGCGCTCTCATCCATGTCGCCCCAGGACCTCATGGATGAGGTGACCAAGGCCGGCCTGCGGGGCCGCGGCGGCGCCGCCTTCCCCACCGGCACCAAGTGGAGCTTCCTCGCACGCACGCCGGGCGACGTCAAGTACGTCCTCGTCAACTGTGAGGAGGGCGACCCCGGCGCCTTCAACGACAAAGGGTTGCTGGAGAGCGACCCCCACACCGTCGTCGAAGGCACGATCCTGGCGGGCTACGCCACGGGCGCAACCTTCGGCTACATCTTCATCCGCCACGGCCACGAAGGCCCCATAGACCGCACTAGGCGCGCCATCGAGCAGGCGCGGCAGCCAGACTGCTTGGCAAGAGCATCCTGGGCTCGGACTTCTCCTTCGACATGGAGGTGGCGCTGACGGGCGAGTCCTACGTCTCCGGTGAGGAGACGGCCCTCATGGAGGCCATCGAGGGCAAGCGGGCCATGCCCCGCGCCCGGCCCCCCTTCCCGGCCCAGGTGGGCCTCTGGGGCAAGCCCAGCAACATCAACAACGTCAAGACCCTGGCCTACGTGCCCGAAATCATCTCCCGGGGGAGCGATTGGTTCGCCTCCATCGGCTACGGGCGCAGCAAGGGCACGGCCATCACGTGCCTTTCAGGCGACATAACCCGCCCCGGCATGTACGAAGTCCCCTTCGGCATGACCATCGGCCAGATCATCGACGACGTCGCCGGCGGCGTGTCCGGCGGAGGTTCCGTCAAGCTGCTCCAGACCGGCGGGCCTCTCGGCGGCGTCCTGGGGCCCGACAGCCTGGGGATTACCCTGGACTTCGAGAGCATGGCGGCCGCGGGCGCCATCCTGGGCTCCGGCGGCATCATCGTGGGTGGCCAGCGCGTCTGTGTCGTGGACTTGGTGCGCAACCTCGTGGCCTTCTGCCAGTTTGAGTCCTGTGGCAAGTGCTTCCCCTGCCGCCTGGGAACTACTCACCTGCTGGACACCCTGGACCGCATCGCCTCCATGCGGGGACGGCCGGAGGACCTGGCGCTGATGGAGTCCATGGGACAAGCGCTGACCCTGGGCTCCCTGTGCGGCCACGGCCAGCTTGGGTTCAACCCAGTCAGCTCCGCAATCCGCTACTTCGGCGGCGAGTTCCGCGCCCACATCCAGGACCATCGCTGCCCCACCGGGCGATGCTACGGCCCCTTCTTCAAGCCCTCACGCACCCGACCCTTAGCCTCAGGAAGCTGGTATGCAGAACGAGATTACGCTCACAGTTGACGGCGTCCAGATAGGCGGGAAACGCGGCCAGACCGTCATACAGGCGGCCATGGACGCCGGCATCTACGTCCCCTACCTCTGCTACTGGCCGGGCATGAAGCCCTACGGCGCGTGCCGTATGTGCGTCGTGGAGGTGGATGGGCAGCGGGGGACCCCGGCGTCCTGCACCCTCCCCGCGGCCGACGGCATGGTGGTGCGCTCCATGACGCCGCAGCTGGAAGGCCTCAGGCGGGGCATTATGGAGCTGCTCCTGTCGGAGCACCCCCACGGTTGCCTCACCTGTCACCGCATCGAGCTCTGCGGGCCGCAGGACATTTGCCTCCGCCACGTCCGCGTCACGGACCGGTGCGTCGTCTGCCCCAAGAATGAACGATGCGAGCTCAAGGACACCGTCCGGTACATCGGCATGAACCTGGAAACTCCTCTGGCCTACAACTACCGCAACCTACCGGTGGAGACCGCCGACCCCTTCTACGACCGGGACTACAATCTCTGCATCATCTGCGCCCGCTGCACCCGCGTGTGCGAGGAGGTCCGCGGAGACGACGCCATCGCCATGGTGGACCGCTCCGGCACGGTGCTCGTGGGCACCTCCCGGGGCACGTCCCTGCTGGAGTCGGGCTGCGAGTTCTGCGGCGCCTGCGTGGACGTGTGCCCCGTGGGCGCCCTGGTGGAGCGGGAGTTCAAGTGGGAGAAGGCCGTCAGTACCGTCACCACCACCTGCACTCACTGTTCCGTGGGGTGCCAGGTGAAGCTGGATGTGGATGGCCGCGGCCGAATTATCCGCTCGGCAGGCGACTGGACGGCGGAGGCCAACCAGGGCCAGCTCTGCTTCAAGGGCAAGTTTGGAATGACCTTCGTCAACAACAGAGCGCGGCTCACCAGTCCCCTCGTGCGCCGCGGCGGGCAG
Source organism: Dehalococcoidia bacterium (assembly GCA_965247615.1). Taxonomy (GTDB): domain Bacteria; phylum Chloroflexota; class Dehalococcoidia; order Lucifugimonadales; family UBA1127. Next base: position 1,327,972 of record OZ252022.1, read on the forward strand.
CTCGTCGAGGCAACGTGGCAGGAGGCCCTGGACCTCATCGCTGAGAAGCTGCCCGCCTACAGGGGCGGCGCCTTCGCCATGCTCGCGAGCCCCCGCGCCACCACGGAGGAGGCGTACCTGGCACAGAAGTTCACCCGGTCCGTCATGGACAGCGCCAACGTGGACGTGGCCTCCAACACCCGCCCCGAGCAGGTGCTGCCCCTGGCCGGGAGTGTGGGCGTCCTGGCCGCCACGGGCACAGTCCAGGACCTGGAGCGCGCACGATGCGTCCTGGTCGTGAACAGCAACACCACGGAAGAGCACAACGTGGCCGCCGTGCCCCTGAAGAAGGCCCACCGCGCCGGCACCCTCAAGCTGGTGGTCATCGATACCCGGGAGGTGGAGCTTACCCGGTACGCCGACCACTGGCTGCGCCCCTATCCCGGCACCGAGGCCATGCTCGTGGCGGGAATCCTGCGCGTCATCATGGATGAGGCCCTGGAGGACAAGGACTTCGTGGCCGAGTCCTGCGAGGGCTGGGCCGGCTTGGCCCGAATGCTGAGCCGCGTCGACCTCCTGCACGTGGAGGAGTCCACTGGTGTTGCCGCGGAGCAGGTCCGCGCCGTTGCGCGCCTCTTTGCCGCCCAGCGCCCGGGAGCCGTGCTCTACGCCCTGGACAACGTGCCCGTGGAGCAGCGCACGGCTCTGGTCCAAGCCCTGGCGAACCTTGCCCTGGTGACGGGCAACGTTGGTGCGCCATCCTCGGGCCTCTTCCCCCTCCGCATGGGCGCCAACGAACAGGGCGCTTGGGACGTCGGCTGCGTGCCCGGTTTCCTGCCGGGCCACGTTCCCGCCCCGGAACCCGGCTTGGGCGTGCGTGAGGCCTTTGAGGCCATTCGCGGCGGCCAGGTGAAGGCCCTCTACGTAGCTGGAGACGACCCCAGCTTCGACGTCAACGCCCTTGAGGCACTGGAGCACGCCGAGTTCGTTGTGGCCCACGATCTCTTCCTCAGCGAAGTCGCCCAGCGGGCGCACGTGGTCCTTCCCATGACCGCCTTCGCCGAGCAGCAGGGGAGCTACACCAGCCTGGACCGCCGAATTCAACTGCTGCGCCCCGCAGTTGCCCCAAAGGGCGATGCGAGACCTGCGTGGTGGACTCTCCAGGAGATTGCAAGACGCATGGGCGTCTCGGGCTTCGACTTCGCCGGCCCCTCCGAGGTCATGGTGGAGATCGCGTCCACGGTCCCCTTCTACGCCGGCGTTAGCCATGAGCGGTTGGAGGGAGGCGGGCTCCAGTGGCCCTGCGCCGCCGCTGATGACCCCGGAGCCTCCAACGTGCCCGTGGGCGGCTTCACTGCCCGCAAGGCCCAGATTCTCCCCTTCGACGTGGCCGTGCACACCAACGGCCTGTTGCCCGAATTCCCCTTCCTCCACGCGCCGGGGCGCGTCCTCGCACAGCCCCATGAGGACGTGGAGATCATCAGGGGCAACGGGCAGAACGCCATCAGGCGGGACGAGGCCATAGTCCTGCACGCCGAGGATGCCCAGGCCCTGAGCATCGGCCCGGGCGATGCCGTCGAGCTCGTCTCGCCCGTGGCCCGGCTCCAGGGGCGGGCCAGAGTCACGGGGAAGCTGAGGGGCGTCGTGTCCACCACGCTGCTCTTTGGGGAGTTGGCCTCGGCCCTTCAGGCCAGCGAGGCGCCTGACCCCATGCTGAAGGTGCCCGGTCTGGACGTCATGCCCTGCCGTGTGGTCAAGCTGCCTGCCTGACCCCATACAGCCTGTTGCACCGAAACCCGCCATGCGTTAGACTGGCTAGGTTGCCAACCTAGCCGCGAATCCCATTGCTCCAGGAAACCGTTCAAATGGATGCTCATCACCTCGTCAGCGCTACGCCGAACCCCAAGGTGCCCGCCTTCCGGCCCGGGGACACGGTCAAAGTGAACTATGAGATCCGCGAAGGACAGCGGGTCCGTCTCCAGGCCTTTCAGGGCGTCGTCATGCGGTGCGTCGGTGGCAAGAGCCCCGTCGCCAACTTCACCGTCCGCCGCGTCTCCCACGGCATAGGCGTCGAGCGCATCTTTCCGTTCTACTCGCCCCACGTGGACTCCGTGGAGGTCCTGCGGCACGGCAAGGTCCGGCGCGCAAAGCTCTACTACCTGCGAGGCCGGTTTGGACGTGCGGCGCGCCTCAAGGAGCGCACGCTTCGCCCCAGCGAGCTCCGTGCGGCTGCTGCGGCCGCAGCGGGGGCCAAAAAGGACTAGCGCGCCGCTGCGCAGGCCGAAGCCGCCGCAGCCCAGTGGGGAGATCACTGCCTCCGCGGCTCCCGCCCCCCAACCGCGCATGCTCCCGCCCACCGGAGCCGATGGAGCGAAGCAATGGAGCGGTACGCGGAAGTCGCCGTCGATGCTCCCATTGGCCCTGAGCGGACCTTCACCTACGCCATCCACCCGGACCTGACCCTATCCCCGGGCCACATGCTGTGGGTCCCTCTGGGCCCGCGCTTGGCCGCGGGCATCGTCTTCGCCCTCTCCGACCACACGGAGGTCGCAGGGATCCGCCCTGTCGCCGCACTGCTCGACCCCAACCCCATCCTCTCTTCACGGCAGCTCGAGCTTGCCCGCTGGCTGAGCCGTGAAACCCGGTGCTCCCTCTACGAGGCTGCCGCGCAGATGTTCCCCCTGGACTTCAGGCGGCGCATCGTGGCCATGCTCAGCCTGACCGCCTTGGGACAGGGCGGACCGGACGACGACTCCCCGGCGGGCCGCATCCTCGCCTACCTGCGGCGACACGGCACCGTGTCGCAGGAGCGGCTGCTTCGCGCCGCAGGCGGCGAGTCCGCCCTGCGCCGGCTGCTGCGGCAGGGCCGCGTGGCCCGGGGGTGGCGGTGGCCCAAGCCCAAGGGCGGCCCCAAGCACAGGGAAGTACTGCGGCTTCGGATATCGCCCGAGGCCGCTCATCAACAGGCCGCCGCCTTCGACCGCGCCCCGCGCCAGCAGGCGCTGCTGGAGCGCCTGGCTGGTTCCGGCGATGTTGAGTCGGACGCAGCCCTGCTCAGAAAGGAGTTCGGCCCTGGCCCTGTTTCCGCCCTGGAGCGCAAGGGTCTGGTGGAGCTGGGGTGGCGCCAACATGTGCGTGACCCTCTCGCCGGCCGGAACTTCGCCGTAGAGTCACCGTTGTCCTTGACCCCGAGCCAGGAGCGGGCCGTGGAGGCTATTCAGGAGGCGCTGGATGGCGGCGCCCGGGGCAGGGCCTTCCTCCTAGAGGGCGTCACCGGCAGCGGCAAGACAGAGGTCTACCTCCAGGCCCTAGCCCACTGCCTCGCCGGGGGAAGAAGAGGCATCTTCCTAGTCCCGGAGATCTCTCTGACCCCCCAGTTCGTCCAGCGACTCTCCAGCCGGTTCCCCGGCCGCGTGGCCGTCCTCCACAGCGGCCTCGCCACGGGACAGCAGTACGACACCTGGTGGCGCATCCGCCAGGGTGAGTTCGACGTCGTCCTGGGCTCCCGGAGCGCTGTCTTCGCCCCCCAACCCGACCTGGGGCTCATCGTGATTGACGAGGAGCACGAGCACACCTACAAGCAGGACGACCCGGCGCCCAGGTACCACGCCCGCGACGTTGCGCTCAAGCTGGCGCAGCTGGCGGACGCCACTGTCGTGCTGGGCGGCGCTACCCCGGACGTCACGACCTACCAGAGAGCGCTGCAAGGCGAATATCGCCTTCTCCACCTCCCGGACCGGCTGACGACGGGGCCCGCAGGGGAACCGGTCCCGGCCTCGCTGCCCATCGTGCGCCTCGTGGACATGCGCCAGGAGCTGAAGGCCGGGGTCCGCAGCATCTTCAGCCGCCCACTACACCAGGCACTGTCGGAGACCCTGGCGCGCGGAGAGCAGGCCCTCCTGTTCCTGAACCGCCGCGGCACCGCGGGAACGGTCCAATGCCGCGACTGCGGCCACGTACTCCGGTGCCGCCGCTGCGACGCCCCCCTCACCTACCACGGGGTGGAGGACCGCCTCATGTGCCACCACTGCGGCGCCGGTGCCCCCGCGCCCCAGCGGTGCCCACGCTGCCGGAGCCGCCGGATCCGCTATCTGGGCCTGGGCACCCAGAGGGTTGCCCAGGAGGTGGAGCGGACCTTCGGCGTCCCGGCCCTCAGATGGGACCGCGACGCAGCCCGGGGGCATCGGGACCACTATGAGCTGATGGAGCGATTCCTTCGCGGCGAGGCGCCCGTGCTCGTGGGCACTCAGATGATCGCCAAGGGGCTGCACCTGCCACAGGTAACCCTGGTGGGCGCTATACTCGCGGACCTGGGTCTCTACCTCCCCGACTTCCGCGCCGGTGAGTGGGCATTCCAGCTCCTGTGCCAGGTCGTGGGGCGCGCCGGTCGGGGCGGCAAGCCCGGCCAGGCCATCATCCAGACCTACTCTCCCGACCACTACGCCGTTCAGGCGGCGGCCACCCAGGACTACCCTGCCTTCTACCGGCAGGAGCTGGAGCTGCGCCGGAGCCTCCTCTACCCGCCCTTTGGCAGGCTGGTCCGGCTGCTCTACGAGCACACCAATGCAGACTACGCCCAGAGGCATGCGGCCGATCTGGCGCACGGAATCCGGGAAACCCTGCAGCGCCAGGGCCTTGGGGAGGTTGGCGTCATCGGGGCGGCGCCCCGCTTCTTCGCCCGCGTCGGCGGGCGCTACCGGTGGCAGGTGGTGCTGAGGCTCCCGCCGACGGCGGCGGTGGACCTGCCGGGCCTCTTGGACTCGCTGACGGCGCCCCCCGGCTGGCGCGTCGACGTCGACCCGGCCACCCTCCTCTAGCGCCCTGGCGGCCCAACCCTGCGGCCCTGGGCGCCCGCACCCCGCAGACCCCGGTGGCCCTGCTCCGGCGACGCTCGTGGCCTGGTCCCAGTCGAGCGCCGCCATCACACGGAGGAGGCCGGTCGGCCCAGAGCAGCACCGCCCGCGAACACACCGAATGAAGCCGTCCGTTGGTTGATGCTCCCATGGGCGGAGGCTATACTCACAGGCATCATGAGCAGCGCCGGGCCGGCTTCTCCGCCAAGACGGCCTGACGCCTGGGCGTCCGCACCCGGCTGGCGCCCAGGACACAGTCAAGCCACAATCCGACCAGGGAGGAGTATCATGCCGAACCCTGTTGTGCACTGGGAGATTGCCGCCAAGGACGCAAAGAAGCTCCAGGGCTTCTACGCCAACCTCTTCGACTGGCACGTGGATGCCAACAACCCCATGGACTATGGAATAGTCGACACCCACGCTGAGGGCGGCATCAACGGCGGCATCCACGGCGACGAGAACCCCGCCAAAGTGATGATCTACATCCAGGTCGACGACCTCGACGCCTACCTGAAGAAGGCGGAGGGCCTGGGCGGAAAGACCGTCGTGCCGCCCACAGAGATTCCCAACATCGTGACCTTTGCCCAATTCACCGACCCAGAGGGCAACCTGATCGGCCTCATCAAGGACGCCTAGGGAGCGAGTTGGCCCTCGGGGGCCCTTCGATCTCACGGCCCACGCCCGCGAAGGCCCACCTCTCGCAGACGCGGCTGGTCCAATCCTAACCTCCACCGCATCGAGTGCGTTGCTATAGGTAGACGCTCTATGCAAGAGGTGTTGTCTCGCTTGACCACAATCGCGCATCATAAGGAGTGGTAGAGTCAACGGTGTACATTGAGGGTTGCGGCGCATCGGACATGTAGAGAATTGGGGGTGATTGCATCATGAAAGGCTTTTTCGCTGCTTCAGTGCTGCTTCTTGCTCTCGCCTTCGCGGCGTGCGGCGAGAGGTCGGCGCCCGCCGCCGCATCGTCGGGCGAGGCCGGCGGTGCTTTGTTGGCTGCGCCCGCCGCGGCCCAGGACGCTGGGCTCACCGCGCCCGCGACGGCCGGCGGCCCCGCCGGCGTTATCGACGCCGCCTCCATGGATTCCGACGTCATCGTCGCCGCCCAGGAGGAGGTGCTGGGCAGGATCTATGACAGTGTTCAGCCTTCCGTCGTCCACATCCGCGTGGCTGTCCAGGTCAATCAGGAAGGATCGGGAGGCCAGTTCCCCTTCCCCTTTGATTTCGACCGCGGGCCGCGTGAATTCTTCCGCGGCGGGGAGGGCTCCGGGTTCGTCTGGGACAAAGAGGGCCACATCGTCACCAACTATCACGTTGTCCAAGACGCCACCCACGTGACTGTCATCTTCTCCGACGACTCTGAGGCCCACGCGGAGATTCTGGGCGGCGACCCAGGCTCGGACCTCGCCGTCATCAAGGTTGATGTCCCAGCAGACCAGCTCCACCCCGTCACCCTCGGCGACAGCAGCGACGTGCGCGTCGGCCAGCTCGCGGTTGCCATCGGCAACCCCTTCGGGCAGACCTTCACCATGACCAAGGGCATCGTCAGCGCTGTTGGCCGCACTATTCGCAGCGGCACGAGCCCCTTCTCCATCTCCGAGGTCGTCCAGACGGACGCCCCCATCAATCCGGGCAACTCCGGCGGGCCCCTGTTGGACCGACAGGGCAGGGTCATCGGCATCAACACCCAGATCATCAGCCGCACCGGGGTCAGCTCGGGCATCGGCTTCTCCGTCTCCGTCAACACCGCCAAGCGCGTCGTCCCCGCCCTCATTCGCGACGGCTACTACGAGTACTCCTGGCTCGGCGTCAGCGGCTCCACCGTGCGCCCGGACATGGCGGAGCAGATGGACCTCCCGGAGGGGACCCACGGCGCACTCATCGTCCGCGTGACTGGCGATGGACCAGCGGAGCAGGCTGGACTCCGCGGCAGCAGCGACACCGCCACCTACAACGGACAGGAGATCCCCGTCGGCGGCGACGTGATCGTTGCCGTGGACGGCGCTCCCGTTCGCAGCATCGATGACCTGATTGCCTACCTGGTCGACGAGACCAAGCCGGGCGACCGGGTGACCTTCGACGTCCTCCGGGACGGCGCCGAACAGATCCAGGTCGAAGTCGTCCTGGGGAAGCGGCCCTCTCTAGAGGATCTGATGAGAGGCTGAACGCAGCTCGGCTATCCCCGTAGCAGGGAAGAAGAGGCCCGGCGCCGGGCCTCGATCCCGGCCTGCCGATACTCGCCTCATGCGAACGTATGCTGCTGTGGCGAGGAGGATGATATATTGTAGGAAGCCACAGTCAGCCCATACAGGTGGGATGGCAGAATAGAAGGGAGAAGGCTGTGGCTGAGCAGGACAGCCTGCCCGCCTCGACCCATGGCAGGAGGGTGATGATGCCGGTTGCAGGCAAAAAATATGACTTGGTTGTTGTCCTGCACGACCCATCTCAATCCACGGAACCCGATATGTACATGGCGGAAGCGGCGGCCCTACCTGGCTGTAGAGCGTGGGGCAAAACGCCGGATGAAACGCTCAACACCCTTGCCGAAGTGGCCAGGGCATTCATCGAATCGTACCTGGAGCATGGAGACCCGCTCCCTCCTACGGTGGTGCCCACGCCGATGGGTTCAACGAGCCATCTCGTCGTCGTGTGACCTATGGAGAACTGACACGGAAACTGCTCACCCTGGGATGTAGGTTTGATCGGTACGGTAAGGGCAGTCATCAAATCGGGATCAATGAAGCCACGCATGCTCGAACAACGATACCCGACCATGGACATCGCGCTCTCAGTCCAGGGACGGTAAGCGCCATCCTGAGAGACCTTGGCATACCGCGGAACAAGCTCTAGCGCCATGGCCAGCCAGTCCTTGTCAGGCGTCTATGTGTACTTTGCGGCACAGTACCCCTTCGAAGTTGGTCTCCCCTCCACAATAAGGTGACATAAGTCGGGCCCGCCAAATCGTAGAGTGGATGGCACTCTCCGTTGCAATCCCGACGTGGCTCCGGGAAGCTTCCCCTCTTCGAAGCCGCCCTGGAGCCTGCGCCCCGTGGCTTCTCGCCGCCAACCGCCTCTGCTATCCTACTGCCACACTCCCCACTGAGGCGCACCGTATGTTCGTCATCGGCACCGCCGGGCACGTGGACCACGGCAAGTCCACCCTGGTCAAGGCACTGACCGGCATTGATCCCGACCGCCTCCGCGAGGAGAAGGAGCGGGAGATGACCATCGAGCTGGGCTTCGCCTGGCTCACCCTCCCCAGCGGCCGCGAGGTCAGCATCGTGGACGTGCCCGGCCACGAGCGCTTCGTCAAGAACATGCTCGCGGGCGTCGGCGGCATCGACCTTGCCATGCTCGTTGTCGCCGCCGACGAGTCTGTCATGCCCCAGACCAGGGAGCATTTGGCCATCCTGGACCTGCTCTGCGTAAACAGGGGCCTGGCCGTGCTGACCAAGAAGGACCTGGTCGACGATGAGTGGCTGGAGCTCGTCCAGCTGGAGCTGGAAGAGGCGCTCCAGGGGACCAGCATGGAGGGCGTCTCAATGGTCGCGGTGTCGGCGGCCGCCGCCTTGGGGCTGGACGAGCTCAAGGACGCCCTCGACCGCCTGCTGGAAGAGACGCCTCCCCGGGCGGATCTAGGCCGTCCGCGCCTGGCTGTGGACCGTTCCTTCACCATGTCCGGCTTCGGCGCCGTTGTCACGGGCACCCTCTTGGACGGCGCCCTGTCCGTGGGGCAAGTGGTCGAGCTGGTGCCGTCGGGCCGCCGAGGACGCATCCGCGGGCTCCAGAGCCACCGCCGGCGCATCGAGAGCGTCGGCCCCGGACACCGCGTCGCCGTGAACCTCTCGGGCGTCAGCCGCGATGACGTTCCCAGGGGCGAAGTGCTCACGGTCCCAGGCTGGCTCGGCACAACCAGAATGGTAAGCGTGGAGCTGCGCCTCACCCGCTGGGCGCCCCAGCCCGTGCGCCACAACCTGGGTGTCACCTTCCACACCGGCACCAGCGAGACCAACGCCCGCGTACGGCTCCTGGACACACAGGAGCTCAAGCCGGGCGAGCATGGTTGGGCACAGGTCCACCTGGAGCGCCCCCTGCCCCTAGTCAAGGGCGACCGCTTCATCATCCGATCGGCCCAGTGGACCCTGGGCGGCGGCCAGGTCGTGGAGATCTCCCAGTGTCGATACCGCCGCCTCCAGCCCGCCACCATCGAGCGGCTTGAGGTGATGGCGGCAGGCTCACCCCGCGAGCTCCTCCTCCAGGGCCTGGGCTCCGGTCCACCCGTAGCCTTTGACGCCCTGGTGACTCGGTCCAACCTGTCCCAGGGTGACGTACAGAGTTACCTTCAGGCCATGGTCCTGGACGGCGCAGCGGCGCTGTTGGGGCGTGATACCGTGGGGCCGGGCAGCCACGTGGCGTCGGCAGCCGGGTGGCTGCAGCTGAAGGAGCAGGCTGCGGGATTCCTGGAAGCCTACCACAGCCGGCACCCCCTGCGGCAAGGCGCGGCGCGAGAGGAGCTGCGTGGCCGCCTGAAGCTGGCCGGCGGGGTCTTCCCCCACGTTCTGGCGCGGCTGGCGGCCGAGGGCGCCCTGGTGGAGGAAGGACCCCTGGTCCGCTCTTCGGCGCATCGGGCGCTAATGAGCCCGGAGCAGGAGCGCGCCGTGGACCTCTACGTAGAGTCCCTGGAACGCGAGCCTTTTGCGCCCTCCACGGAAGCGGCCATCGACCCGGAGCTGCTGGGCGCCATCGTTGCCCAGGGGCGCGTCGTGAGAGTGGGCGATGGCGTCGTCTTCGCCGCCCGCGCCTACAACGAGATGGTGGAGCGCATCGTGGGGCGGCTCAAGGAGCAGGGCAGCATCACCGTCGCCGACGTCCGGGACCTCTTCGGCACGACTCGCAAGTACGCCCTGCCGCTGATGGAGCACCTGGACCAGGAGCACATCACGCGGCGAGTGGGAGACCAGCGCGTGCTGGTGCGGGCGCCCGGCTCCACTGCGCGCGGCAGCGCGGGTCAGTAGGAGAAGGTGGCTGTCGCAATGAATGAGATTCCCTTACCTGAGACTGTCTACGGCGTGGACTTTAGCGGCGCCAGGGATGCCGGTCGGCGTATTTGGATCACGGAAGCCGTACCCGATGGGGCACGCCTGAATGTAAGGAAATGCTATCCTGCTCGCGAACTCCCGGACAGTGGATCAGCCCTTGATGAGGTGCTGCCCGCGCTACTCAAGTTCATTGGTAGCGCTGGGCCTGCGATCTTTGGCTGTGACTTCCCATTCAGCCTACCGGCATGCGTCATCCCGGAAGAGTCTTGGGCGAGATTCATAAGAGCCTTTCCATCGCGCTATCCCTCATATGACGTCTTTAATCGCTCTACTCATGACGCTTCTCTATCTGCTTCCAAACGTAAAGAGGCAAAACGACGCATCGATAACGAGGCTCAGTCACCCTTCTCCCCGATTAACATGCGCGTGGGCAGGCAAACCTACTACGGTATACGTAACCTACTGAAGCCTTTGGTGACGGATTATGAAGTCAATATCCCGCCTGTGCACTATGTCAAACAGGATGCATCTTGGATCCTTGAGGTCTGCCCTGCCAGCACCCTCAAGAGCCTAGGACGTCAATTGAATGAGGAGTAGGACAAGCACTACAAGGGCAGCTCCAATACGAACCAAACGAACCGAGAACACATTATGAAGATTCTTGAAGACGGCGGCGTCACAATCCCTTCGAACCTAGAAGACACAATTGCGCAGAATACCGGCGGGGACGCCCTAGACAGTGTCATCGCTGCGGACGCCGCCCTCCGAGCTATTCGCAATTCGGAGCGCATCGCGCAGTCACAATGTCACCCCTACACCATTGAGGGCTACATCTACATCTAGCCAAATTCCCGCCGCCACCCGTTCGTCCTGAGGGAAATCGAAGAGCGAACGGACGTGTCGCTATTTGGAGGACACCATGGCCGAGCACCTGGACCAGGAGCACATCACGCGGCGCGTGGGAGACCAGCGCGTGCTGGTGCGGCGGGAATGAGCCTGGACCTGCCGGAGACCATGGCCCAGCTGGACGCCCTGGGGGAGCGCCTCCAGGGGGCGTGGCAAGCCCGCCGCCGCCGACTCGCAGCCTCGGTGGATGCCCTGCGGCGCACGGATGCGGACGCGCTCAACCGCCGCGCCGGCCAGGGGCGCACCTTCTTCCGGCCCGCCGAGCCTTTGGAGGCTCCGGGCCCTGGGCACCCTGCGCCGGACCCTCCTCTCCACTACTGTGCCATCTCGGCGGACGGGTCCCACATAGACGTCGACCGGCACCTGCCGGTCCGCTGCTTCCTGATGAATATTGGCGGATGCCAATTGGTTTACGATCACAAACCAACTGCTAAACTCTTCCAGCAGCCGACCTTGGCGGCCAGCCCCCACGAGCTCTTCATCGTCGACCCTGCCTCCCCCATCGATTCCCAGCCCCTGGAGGGCGCTCTCCTCAGCATCAAGCGCGCCGTGGAAGAGCTGACTGCCCTGGGCCGCTGGGTCCGGGACACGCCGCCCGGCCTGCCGGTCCTGGCTCTCATGGACGGCTCCCTCATCCTGTCCGAGGTCCTCGGCGAGGCCGGCCGCTACCGCGAATACGTGCGCAGGGCGCTGCTGGACGATGGCTATCTTGCCGCCCTGGACGCGCTCCGGGATGCGGCCGGGGAGCGTCGACTGGTTGTCGCCGGCTACATTAGCCTGCCCGGCCGCCGCGAGGTCGCCAACGCCCTGCGTCTCGCCCTCTGCACCTACCCGGCCCCGCGATGCCGCGACCACTGCGCCGAAGTCAGGCCGGGGGACCGCCCCTGCGACGAGGTGCACGAGTTCACCGACCGGGAGCTCTTCGCCCAAACCCTCCAACCCGGCGAGCGGTCCGCCCTGTTCGGCACCCGCACCTCCGTGGTGCGGGACTACTACGCGCCCCGGGGCCACGACATCCGCTTCTTCTACCTCAACGTGGGTGAGGAGATCGCCCGCGTCGAGCTCCCAGCCTGGGTGGCGGACGATCCGGCCCTCTTGGCCCTCGCCCACGCGGGCATCGTCGACCAGTGCCGCCGCGGGCAGGGTTACCCCGTCGTCATCCAGGAGGCCCACGAGCAGGCCGTCATCACCGGCGCCGACCGCGAGGAGTTCCGGCGCATGGTGGAGCTCGTGCTGGACGGCCGCCGCCTGCCCGTTTACACGTCAGAGAAGCAGCGCTCCAAGCGCCTGCGTGGAGTCTAGCCCCCCGGGGTGTCCTCACGGGGACCATCGCCTCGGCCTCTGGCCTCTGTGGCTACTCCGCCCGCCCCGCGATGCGGAACAGCGGGTGGCGCGGCGACTCCCCCGCAATGGCGGTTCCATGCGCAGGCCAAGCGGTTCAGGCGCGCCTAGGGACGGTTGGTCCGTGCCTGGGCCTCATGCCTCTGGCCCCTCGTCCAGGCCCAAGACCTCCCTGTAGTCCGGGTCGTGGCGCTGGATTGCGTGACGGCGCAGCAGATCCCGGGGCCGCTGTGTCTCCGGCGGCTCCCGTTCCCCGGCGTCCGGCGCCGTAGCGACGACCCCCTCCGCTATCAGCGCGTCCACCTCCCGCTCGCTCAGCCCCAGGAGCTCCCGCAGCACGTAGTCGTTGTCGGCGCCGAAGGTCGCCGCCGGCCCGCTGCCCCCCGGCGTCCGCGAGAGGCGGTAGGGCCGACCGGGATAGACACGCGTGCCCACTCGCTGCACTGCGCTGTCGTGCCGTTCGAAGAATCCCCGGGCCTGGAGGTGCCGGTCCAGCAGCAGGTCCCTGCCGTCGAGGACGGGGCCGGCGGCGAGGCCCGCTTCCTGGAGGAGGTGGAATACGTCGCCGGCGTCCTGCGTCGCCGTCCACGCGCCCATCTCCCCGTCGAGCTCCTCGCGGTGCTCCCAGCGGCCCAGCGTCGAATCGAAGCGAGGGTCTTGCGCCCAGTCTGGCTCGGCCATAACCCCCCGCAGGCGCCGCCATGCGTCGTCGGAGTCTACGGCGATGACCACCCAGCGGTCGTCGCCCCGGCAGGGATAGCAGCCGTGGGGAGCCATCCAGTCTTGCTGGTTGCCGGAACGTGGCGAGCTGGCCCCCGTGCGCTGCGCTTCCAGCAGGGCCGGCCCGATGGCCGTGATCCCCGTCTCGTACATGGACGCGTCCACGTGGATGCCCTGGCCCGTCGCGTCGCGGTGCAGGAGACCCAGCAGGATGGCCTGGGCGTTGTTCAACGCCCCGGTCATGTCCATGAAGGACGGGTTGGCCCGAACCGGTGGGCCGCCGGCGTACCCCGTGAGGTGGGAGAGCCCCGTGAAGCCGTCGATCGTTCGCGCAAAGGCCCCGTAGCTGCGCCAGGGCCCCGTCTGTCCGAAGCCCGTGACGTTGACCATCACCAGGTCCGGCTTCACGCGGCGAAGGACCTCGTACTCCAAGCCGAGGCGCTGCGTCACGTCTGCCCGAAAGTTCGACGCCACAACGTCCGAGAGCTTGACCAGCTCCTGAAGCAGCGACCGGCCCCGGGGCGACTGCAAGTTGATGGCCGCGCTGCGCTTGTTGCGGTACCAGAGGTGGTGTGTGCCGCTCTCCTCCCACCACTGGGGGCCGGGTTCGCTCTCCGGAAACGGCACGAAGCGCCGGCTCACCACACGGCTGGGCCCTTCTATGCGTATGACCTCGGCCCCCAGGTCGCCCAGGAGCATGCTCGCCCAGGGGAGCACCAGGAAGTCCTCGGCCGCCAGCACGCGCACGCCCTCCAGGGCCCTGGGTGTACTCATGTTCGTTCCCTGGCTGCGCGCTCCGTCCGGCGCATGCGCGGCGCAGGTACGGCCTGTGCAGCCACGGTCTGGAACGGCGCGCACGACAGAGGCATGGCTAGATGACCCCGGACTCGCGGAGCTGGACGACGTCCTCCGTAGCATAGCCGAGCCGCTTCAGCACCTGGCCCGTGTGCTGGCCCAGCAGCGGCGCGGGCTGCGCGCCCTCCAGTGGGTTCCGGGCGTCCAAGCGGTACCCTGGCCCCGGGTATTCGTAGGCGCCGGCCACGGGGTGGTCAACCCGGACAAAGGCGCCTCGCTCCGCGAGCTGCGTGCAGCGCAGGATCTCCTCCGGGCTCTGCACAACCCCCACGACGAACCGGTTGTCCATGGCCCTGCGCATGAAGTCGTGCTTCTTCTGCCCCTGGAGCGTGCGCTGGAACATCTCGTCCAGCTTGGGCCAGTTCAGATGCCGCTTGGCCTCGGTCTCGAAGTCCGCGTCGAGAAGCTCCGGGAGGTCGAAGAAGAGGGCCCACTGCTCCATGGTGTTTCCCCCGCCCGTGGTGAGGCAGACGTAGCCGTCCGCGCACTCCAGGTAGTCGCCGTCCATGACGTTCTTCGTGTCCGGCCCGCGACCCTCCACGTTGCCCGCGAAGCTGTAGTTCGTGATGTGAAAGGGGGGCATCATGGCCATGGACTCCAAGATGGAGACCTCGACATGCTGTCCCTGGCCCGTCCTGCGCTGATGAAGCACGGCGCCCAGTACGGCCACAGCCGCGTACCGGCCGGCCGTCAGCTGGGCCTGGTTCAGCGCGGCCTGGACGGGCTCCTTGCCGAAGGCCCCGCTCAGGTACATGAACCCGCTCATGGCCTGCTGGACGATCTCGGCGCTGGCGAAGTCACGGTAGGGCCCCTCGGCGCCGAAGGGCGTGATGGAGGCGAGCACCAGCCGAGGATTGACATAACCGATCCGCTCGTAGCCGATGCCCAGGCGCTCGGATTCCACGGGCCCGTGGCCCTCCACGCAGACATCGGCCTCCGCAAGGAGCTCGTCCAGGACGGCGCGGCCCGCGGGCTTCTCCACATCCAGGGTGACGCTCTGCTTGTTCGTGTTCAGAAAGAGGAAGTGGGCGCTGCTCTCTCCTGGGTTGGCCTCGTCCAGGAAGGGAGGCATGCGGCGGGCGGGGTCGCCGCCCGGCGGCTCCACCTTCACGACGGTTGCGCCCTGGTCAGCCAGCATCTTGGTGCAGAAGGGCGCGGCGACGCCGCCGCCAAGCTCGACGACCTTGGTGCCCTGTAGGATGTTCTTCATGGAAACAGCGCCTGTCCTAGTTGCCTTGCAGAGTGTAGCCCCGGCGCGCTGCCCGGACAAGGCCTCAACCCCGCATCGCACGCCAGCGTCCGCCTCATTGCCTTCTGACTCCCCATGTCGCTACGATAGTCACATCAGAGGTGCGTGATATGCGCGAGAAGATCGCAGAAGTCGTCGAAGCCACGTCCGCCGGCTTCGTCGGCCAGTGCTATGAGCTCTACCGCGCCCCCTCGCTGGGCGCATTCGTGCGCGTCGGGGATCCCCCTCTGTTCGCCGTCGTCCACAACGTCACCACCGGCGCCCTGGACCCCGGCCGGCGCGTCATCGCCCGCGGCGCCGAGGAGGAGAGCGAGGCCGCCGTGTACGACAGCAACCCCCAGCTCGCCAGGCTCCTGTCGACCCACGTCGAAGCACTGTTCGTTGGCTATGCCGGGGATGATGGCCTCCGGCACGGCCTGCCGCCGTCGCCCCCGCGGATCCATGCCTTCGTCTATGCCTGCGACTCCGATGACGTGGCGTCCTTCACCCAGCGCTTCGACTTCCTACGGCTCCTTGTGCGCTCCTTGTCCTCCACCGCCGACGACACGGTGGCCGCCTGCCTGCGCAACGCCGCTGCCTGCCGGCCGGAGCCCGAGCGATTCCTGCTGGCGGCGGGCAGGGCCCTGGCACAGGTGATGGCCAGCGATGTCGGGAGGCTGAGCGCCATCCTGCGGAGGATAAGTGGCTAGGAACTGCGCAGCGGATGGGGTGAGGCCGCGCGGGCTTCCACAGCGCCGGGAGGTTCGGGCCCCCCGCCAGGCCCGGACACTCTGGGTCGATACAGCCCCCGCGAACACCCTCCATGCTCCTTTGAGCATCTAAGAGGTAAGCGACAAAGGCACCCAGGTGGAATGGGGTCATCATGAGGAGCAGCGGGTCCCGCAACCCCGCGTTCCTCACCCCACACAGGATGACTCAGAGGTGGAGAAGGCCGAGATGGAAGAGACCACGAGTCACCAGGTTGAGCCGTCCTTCTTGGACGCAAACGGCGCCGCGCACCGGCCGGACATCGGCCCGGGAAGCCCGCTGGGCATGGTGGTGGGCGGCTCCCTGTCCGAAGGCATCGAGGTCAGGCTGGACTCCGGCGCCTCCACAGAGGACATCCAGGCGGGCGCCTTCGTCACCATCCAGGGTGAGCAGCGCCGCTTCTTCGGAATGGTGAGCGACGTCGAACTGGGCAGCGCCGACCCTCACCTCCGCACCTTGCCCCCGGACGTCGCCGACCCCTTCGTGGCTCGCGTGCTATCGGGCACCGCCGCCTTCGGCGCCTTCCGCATGCGGCCCCGCCTGGTGCTGCCTCGTATCGCCGGTCTCCCCCGCGAGTCCCAGGGGCAGGGCGGCGGCATCGCGCCCGCGCGGACCGTGCCGGCCCACTTCTCGCGGGCTTTCAAGGCATCGGACGCGGACGTGAACCAGGTCTTCGGCAGCGAGGACGCCCGCCACTTCTGGGTGGGCAACCCTCTGGACATGGAGACCCGCGTCTGCCTGGACATGGACACCTTCGTGCAGCGGAGCAACGGCGTCTTCGGTAAGAGCGGCACCGGCAAGAGCTTCCTCACGCGGCTCCTGCTGGCGGGTGTCCTTCAGAAGAGCGGCGCCGTGAGCCTCATCTTCGACATGCACAGCGAGTACGGCTGGCAGGGCGTCGATCCGGAGCAGGCCCGCACCGTCAAAGGTCTGAAGCAGCACTTCCCGTCACGCGTGGCCGTGTTCACCCTGGACCCGGAAAGCTCCAGGACCCGTGGCGTGCCCGTGGAGGCCGAGGTCCGCGTCTCCTACCAGGAGATCCAACCGGAGGACGTTGAGCTGATCGCCTCCACGCTGCGGCTGACGCCGCTGGGCGTGCAGGCAGCGTACAGGCTCCCCCGGCACCTGGGGCCCGGCTGGCTGGAGGCGTTCCTCAAGCTCGACGGCGACAACGCCATCGACGAGCTGGCGGGCCGCATGGGCGAGAACCCAAGCACCCTCGGCGCCCTGCGCCGTCGGCTGGACCGCCTGGGGAGAATGCCCTTCCTCGTGCCCCACGCGCCGGAGGAGCCCCTGCGGCGGATCCTGGACTCCCTGGAGCGCGGGCTCCACGTCGTCCTGGAGTTTGGCTCCCACGGCCGCTCCCTGGAAGCGTACATGCTCGTCGCTAACCTCCTCACCCGGCGCATCCACCAGCGCTACGTCCAGCTCGTGGAGGAGGCGCAGGGCCGCAACGAGAAGGGGCCGCGCCCCCTGGTCATCTGCATCGAAGAGGCACACCGGTTCCTCGAGCCTTCCGTCGCCTCCCAGACCATCTTCGACACCATCGCCCGCGAGATGCGCAAGTACAACGTCACCCTCCTGGTCATCGACCAGCGCCCCAGCGGCATCGACCCCGACGTGATGAGCCAGATCGGCACCCGCATCGTCTACCCCCTCAGTGACGACAGCGACATCTCCGCCGTCCTCTCGGGCGTGGGCGACGGCCGGGAGCTGCGCGGCGTTCTCGCGGGCCTGGAGTCGCGCCAACAGGCGCTGATCTTCGGCCACGCCGTCCCCATCCCCGTCGTCGTGCGCGTCCGCGAGTACGGCAGTGCCGCCTCGTACGAGGAGCTCACCCGGGGCGCGAGAGGACAATCGCCCGCCGCGCATGTGCGGGCGGGAAAGGAGGAGGAGGACGAGCTGTTTGGGTGAGGCCCGGTGGGGGGGCCGCATGGTGAGTGTGAACAATGGCGGCGAGCAGCTTGGGATTCTTCAACCGGAGGAGCACCAGTGGACGTCATTGAGTACATGGAGCAGACGGAGTACGAGCAGTTTGTGGTCTGCGTGGACCGGCACGTTGGCCTCCGCGCCTTCATCGCCATCCACGACACGACCTTGGGTCCGGCCCTGGGCGGCTGCCGCGTCTGGAAGTACCCCACGGAGACGGATGCTGTGACCGATGTCCTGCGCTTGGCCCGTGCCATGACCTACAAGAACGCCGCTGCGGGGTTAAACGTCGGCGGCGGCAAGGCCGTCATTTGGGCCGACTCCCGCACGGAGAAGACCGAGGCCAAGATGCGGGCCTTCGGCCGCTTCGTCGACACCGTCGCCGGCCGCTACATCACCACCGAAGACATGGGAGTAACGCCCGAGGACATGGTCGCCATCCGGCAGGAAACGCGCCACGTCGTGGGCCTTCCCGTGGGTATGGGCGGCAGCGGCGACCCCTCCAGGGCCACGGCTTGGGGCATCTACCACGGCATGAAAGCGGCCGTGCGCGAGGCCTACGGCACGGACTCCCTCGGGGACATACGCATTGCACTTCAGGGCTTTGGCCACGTGGCGTCTCAGCTCGCCGCTCACCTCAAGAAGGAGGGCGCCTGTGTCACCGTGTCGGAAGTGAACAGGGAGGCGTTGGCCAGGGCCGAGGAGCTCGGATTCAAGGTTCTCCAGGACCCCGGCGCCATCTACGACACCCCCTGCGACGTGTTCTCGCCCTGCGCCATGGGGGGCGTGCTTTCCAAGGACAGCATCCCCCGTCTCCAGTGCAGGGTCGTCGCCGGGGCGGCCAACAACCAGCTCCTGACGCCTGAGGACGGCGACGAGCTCCTGCGCCGGGGCATCGTCTACGCGCCCGACTACATCATCAACGCGGGCGGCGTCATCAACATCTCCTACGAGCTGGGCCGGCCCTACAACCAGGAAGCGGCCATGGAGCGCGCCGCAGGCGTCGCCGCGACGGTGACGCGCGTCCTGGCCATCTCCAGGGAGTGTGGCATATCCACGGCCCGTGCCGCCGACCATCTGGCCGAGGAGCGCCTGCACAGCGTGCGCCAACTCAAGGGCATGTTCCGGGCAGCCCCCGGCCTCTGACACCGCCCATGAGGCAGCGCGCCCGCCGGCGGCGACGAGGCCAGCCCCCGGCCCTTCGCCCGTGCCCTCTCCCGGGTCACTGTCACCTCGGACGCTATGCGTAGTCCATACGCTCCAGGTCCTCGTCCGTCCAACCCACGTGGTGCGCGATCTCGTGGATGATGGTGTGGCGCACCTCTTCTTCCAGCTCCTCCCGTGAGTCGCAGATGGACGCCAGCGGACGCCGGAAGAGCGTGATCCGGTCGGGAAGGGCGAAGTTGTAGTGGCCGCGGTCCGTGTGCGGAATGCCCTCGTAGAGCCCCAGGATGCTGTGGGGATCGCCCGGATCGCCCGGATCGCCGCTCCTGAGCTGCTCAGCCGTCGGCCAGTCTTGGACCATGATGTTGGCGTTATCCAGGATCTCGTGGACCTCTTGGGGCAGACCCTCCAACGCCTCTGCCACCAAACGCCCAAAGTCCTGTCGAGAGATGCGCATGCAGCCTGCCTGTTACCCTTCCCGGTCCACGCGAGGCCCCCGATTCGCGGCGGAGGTCCTAGTCATCGGCCCCGACCCTGGTCCGGATCGTCTTGAGTCGGTTGACGTTCTCCTGGTCCGGGCCCTTCCGCTCCGTTCCCGGCACCTCCAACAGGAACGGCACGCCCCGGAGGGCCGGGTGCGCCATGATGGACTCGAAGCCCTCCAACCCAATGTTGCCTTCGCCAATGTTCTCGTGGCGGTCGACGCCTCCCCCCAGTGCGATCTTTGAGTCGTTGGCGTGGACGGCCACAAGGTGCTCCAGGCCCACCTCCGAGTCGAGCTCCTCCATGGCCCGGTCCAACTCCCCCTTGTCGGCGACGTTGTACCCGGCGGCAAAACAGTGCTGCGTGTCCAGGCATACCTTGACCCGAGGGTCCGCCAGCGCCTTCAGGATCCGGCCGATCTCGGAGAAGGCGGCGCCGATCTGGTTGCCCATGCCTGCGCAGTTCTCGATGATGAGCTGCGCGTCCTCCGGCGAGCGCTCCAGCACCTCGCCGAGGCGGGCCACGGTCTGCTCGAAGACC
Organism: Dehalococcoidia bacterium; assembly: GCA_965247615.1. Taxonomy (GTDB): domain Bacteria; phylum Chloroflexota; class Dehalococcoidia; order Lucifugimonadales; family UBA1127. The sequence continues at coordinate 1,347,780 of OZ252022.1, forward strand.
GCGTCGAACCCGGCGCCCTTATGGCTGCCCGAGTGGAATATCACGCCTCGGGCGGCAATCTGGGAGGCCGCCTGCATGTGGCTCACCAGGGATGCCTTGGACCGTTCCAGGTGCGCCGTCTCGGGGCTGCCCAGGTTCACCAAGTAGCTGCCGTGGAGGAAGTTGGGCCCGACGCCTCCCCTGGCTGCCTTATCCCGAAAGGCGATGACCTTTTCCTCGGCCAGGGGCTTGAAGGCCCAGCTCTGCGGGGAAGAGGCGAATATCTGCACGCACTCTGCGCCAATCTCCAGCGCCCGGTCGATGGCCTGGTCGATGCCGCCCGCGGTGGAGACGTGCGCGCCGATCCTCATGCTGGAAGCCTCCTTGCCGTGAACAGACCGTGGATTCACCCCTATAATAAACCATGGCGCCCAGGGCATGGGAAGACCGTCCGCTGTGCCTTCTCAACCCTGGACTGCGTCCGGGTAACCGTCGGTCTACTGAGGAGCGTCCGTGGCCTTGCAGGAAATGGTGGGCGTCGAGGACCTGGTGAAGGTGTACCCAGGCGGCGTGCGCGCTCTGGCGGGCGTCACCTTCGCCGTGGAGGCCGGCGAGTTCTTCGGCTTCCTGGGGCCAAACGGCGCAGGAAAGAGCACAACCCTGAAGATCCTGGCGACCCTCCTTAGGAAGACGTCCGGACGCGTGCTCGTGGCGGGACACGACCCGGACCGCGACCCCAGGGCCGTGCGCAGGTCCGTGGGTTTCGCCATGCAGGACGTCGGCCTCGACGACCTATCGTCCGGCCGCGACTTCCTCGTGCTTCAGGGCATCCTCTATGGGCTCTCCCGCCGTGATGCCCGCCGCCGCGCCGATGACCTGCTGGACCTCGTCGGCCTTGTGTCCGTCGCACACCGCAAGGTGGGCACCTACTCCGGCGGCATGCGGCGCCGCATCGACCTCATGGGCGCCCTGATGCACAGCCCTCCCCTCCTCTTCCTTGACGAGCCCACCACAGGCCTCGACCCCCAGAGCCGCCTCGCCATCTGGGACCACCTGGTCCAGCTCAACCGGCGGGGCGTCACCATCATCCTCACCTCCCAGATGATGGACGAGGTCGACCGCCTGTGCCAGCGCATCGCCATCGTCGACCGGGGGGCGATCGTCGCCCTGGAATCCCCCAGCGTGCTGAAGGCCCAGGTGGGCGGCGACGTCGTCCACGTCACCTTCAAGGGCAACAGCGCGCCCGAGCAGCAGGCGCACGCGGCAAGGGCACTGGCACTCGTCGAGGCGCGCGACGACGTGGAGGCCGTGAGCCAGGTGGACGGCGGCCTGGCCTTCCAGGTGCGCAACGGCGCCGCCGCGGCGCCCGACCTCCTGCGCCTGCTCCACGAATCGATGGTCCCCGTGGACAGCCTCTCCCTGGCCTCCCCCACCCTCGACGACGTCTTCCTCAGCTACACCGGGCGCACTATCCGGACCGAGGAGACCTCGGGCGACGAGGCCGCCCAATCCCTGCGTCCCCTCCTCGGGCTCCAGCGGAGGTGACACGCATGTCCCTGGTCCGCGAGACCTACTACATCTTCCTCCGCAACCTGAGGACCTGGCTCTCTCAGCCCGTAGCCGTGGTGTCGACCCTCCTCATCTCTGCCTTCTTCATCCTCTTCTTTGGCGCGCCGCTGGGGCCCCTGACCCAGCTCGAGGGCTTCCCCGCCGAGGACTATGAAGCCTACCTGGCCGGCATGATCATCGTCATGACCGTCGTGTTCAATGGCAGCGACATGGCCATGGTCATGCTCGCCGACCTCCTCTCCGGCTACTTCGACAAGCTGCTGCTAGCCCCCATCAATCGCTTCGCTATCCTGCTGGCCAGCCTGCTGGTGGCCGCCGTGCGGGCGATGGCCCAGGTTGTGGTGATCGTGATCCTCGCCCTGGCCCTGGGCGTCTCATTCAAGGGGGGCGCACTCGGCATCCTGGCCATTATCCTGATGACGTCCATCTTCGGCGTCGCATGGGCATGCCTGGGCCTCATCATCGCGCTGACCAGCAGGAACGCCCAGGTGACCCAGAGCTCCTTCCTCGTGTTCATGCCCCTCGTCTTCCTGACCACCGCCTTTGTGCCGAAGGAGTTCCTCAGCGGTTGGTTCAAGGTCGCCGTGACGCTCAATCCCGTCGACTACGTCCTGGTGGGCGTCCGCGCCATTATCATTGAGGGCTGGAACTGGGAGGCCATACTGCCGGGGCTTGCGGTCCTGCTGGCGCTGACCTTCGGCCTCATGGCCCTCGCCTTCTGGTTCTTCCGTCGAGCAACGGTGTAACGGCGAGTATGAGAGCCCTCCTTTTGGTTGAGCCCGGCGACCCGCCCAAGCTGGAGGTGCGCGACGTCCCCGTGCCGGCCGTCGGCGACAGGGAAGCCCTGGTGAAGGTCAGCGCCTGCGGCCTCTGCTATCACGACGTCCTGGTCATGAGCGGTGCGCTCCGCCGCGGCGTCAAGCCCCAGCTCATCCTGGGCCATGAGATCTCCGGCGAAGTCGTGGAATGCGGCGCCCTGGTCGGCAAGGTATCTCCCGGCGACCGCGTCGTGTCGATCCTCACCAACGCCTGCGGCGCCTGCGCCAACTGCGCCCGCGGCCGCGAGCACCGGTGCCTGCTCGGCGTCGGCATCGGGCACGGCGCCGACGGCGGATTCGCCGAGTACGTGAAGATCAGCGAAGCTAGCCTCGTCAGGCTACCGCCCGGGGTCGACGACGCCGGCGCCTGCCTCTTCGCCTGCCCCATGGGTGTGGCCCTGCATGCCCTCCGAGACGCCTCCGAGCTGCGCGCCGGCGAGACGGCCGTGGTCACTGGGGCCGGCGGAGGGTTGGGCGTCCACGCGGTGCAGACCGCAAGGGCCCTGGGGGCCAGCGTGCTGGCCGTCACCAGCTCCCAGGAGAAAGAGGCAGCCCTGCGAGAGCTGCAGCCCGATGAGCTTATCGTCGCGCCGGACCTGGACTTCGGTGAGATCGTCCAGGCCCTGACCGGGGACGCGGGAGCGGATGTCGTCATGAACAACCTGGGCGCCGTTGCCTTTGAAGCATGCTGGACCTCCATGGGGCAGTTCGGCCGCATGGCCCTGGTGGGCGCTGTGACGGGCGGCGCCGTCTCCTTCCAGCCCGCGGAGCTCCTGTTCAGGGATGCACGGCTCATCGGCGTCTCGGGCGTATCCCGAGCGCAGATCAGCGATGTGGCGAACATGGCGGCAGGGGGCCTCGTGAGGCCCGTCGTATCGCGGACCTTCCCCCTCGAGGAGGCGCTGGACGCCTACCGGCTCATGCGCACCAGGGGCAGCTTCGGAAGGCTCGTGCTAACGCCTTGGGCTCCACACTAGCGATCACAGGGAGCCGCCAAGCTTGACGCCTCCATGGGGCGGGAGTACCCTCGGAGCGGTCCCCGGCGGCACGGGGCCCCGCCTGTCCGTGCGCCCTCGAAACCCAGGTCGGCCGATGGCGTCGGGCGATCGCCAGGAGGGAGCTTGATGCCCGTCGCCGTTGGCGGCGCGGCCGGGACAGCCCCGTCAATCGCGGCCGCGCTACGCAGACCGCGGACCGGACATCGGGCGTCTGTGTCGCTGGCGAGGCCTGTACGGGGGGTCAGGTTGAAGCGCGGGGACCAACGCCGGAAGATGCTGAGGGGAGGCGGGAGCCCACACTCTGGTTAAGCTGGAAGGAGCAGACATGCGGCTTGAGAACAAGGTTGTCATCATTACCGGAGCGGCCAGGAACATTGGGCAGGCGTACGCCGTGCGAGCGGCGCAGGAGGGCGCCAAAGTGGTGGCATGCGACCTGCGGGACTGCGCCGAGACCGCGGAGCTGGTGCAGGCCGCCGGCGCGGAGGTTCTGCCGCTTCAGGTGGACGTTTCCAATGAGGAGCAGACCCAGGAGATGGCCCGCCGCGCCAAGGAGCAGTTTGGCCGCATTGACGGCCTCGTGAACAACGCTGCGCTCTTTCAGGACCTACGGCAGCTGGAACCCAGCCGGGAAGAGGGCTTCTTGACCATAGACATGGACGTGTGGGACCGCGTCTTCTCCGTCAACGTACGCGGGACCTTCCTCGCGATCCGTGCTGTCTTCCCCTACATGCGTGACCAGGGCGGCGGCAAGATCGTCAACATTGGCTCCGGGACCTTCCTCCATACCTCTCGAGGACGCGCCAGCACCAACCCTCACTACGTCTCCTCCAAGGCCGCCGTCATGGGTCTGACCCGGGCCATCACCAAGGAGCTGGGCCATTTCAACATCAACGTGAACACTCTCTCCCCCGGCAGCACCGATACCGCGCAGTCGGCCGCCACCGTCCAGGCGTTCCCTACGGACACTGGCAGGGCGTTGAATCGACCCGAGACCCCGGAGGACCTGACGGGCACCATGGTGTACCTGCTTTCGGAGGACAGCGACTTCGTCACAGGGCAGATGATCCTGGTCAACGGCGGCAATGAGACCTACTAGCGCGCGCCGTCGGGGCTGGCCCCGCAACCAACGACACTGAAGGAGGACAGCGTGGCTGTACAAGGAAAAGTCGTCATCATCACAGGCGCCGCCATGGGAATCGGACGGTACAACGCCCGCCTCTTCGCTGCCGAAGGGGCCAGGCTCGCCCTCATGGACATCGCCCCCATGGACGCCGTCATCGAGGAGGTCGTGACCGCCGGCGCCGAGGTCCTCCCCATTCAGCTCGACATCCGTGACGAGGACCAGGTCAAGGCCGCCATGGAGCGCGTGCATACCCACTACGGCCGCATCGACGTCCTCATCAACGACGCCGCTATCGTCACCCACTTCCAGGCTGGATCTCCGCGCTGGGCCCCCATCCGGGAGATGGAGTCCAGCTTCTTCGAAAACATCATACGCACCAACCTCACCGGCACATTCCACTGCACCAAGCACGTCCTGACCTACATGGAGGCGCAGCGCTCCGGCCACATCATTAACTTCGGCCAGGGGAACGTGAGCAATGACCGCATACCCGATTCCCCGGGAGCCTGCGTCTACCACATCTCCAAGGTCTCCATCAGGGCCTTTACCAAGGAGGTGGCGGAGGAGGAGCGGGAGTTCGGCATCTGCATCATGAGCATGGGCCCCGGCGGCGGCGGCAACGCCGAGGCGGAGCGGGGCCGGCAAGAAGGCCGCAGGGCCATCGCCACCGACGAAACCCCCGTCGAAAACCGCGAGCACATGGTCTGGGTCGCGGACGTCGTGGAGGACCGCTACGTCATCGCCGCCGAAGCTCCCATGGAGTTCACCGGCAACCAGGTCATGGTGCAAGACGGCGCTCTCGTCATCACCAGCGAATAGGGTCGCGCCAGCTCCCGGCGCCTCCTCGATACCGGCGTGGCCGCGCTTCCGCTCGCGGGAGTGCGGCCCCTGTTCAGCGAAACGCAGCCGCGCCGACCACCGGTTGGCGCCAGAATCGATCGCTGGTCGTCGAATCCGCCTATCCCCTTGGCCCCAGGAGCCGTTCGCGTCGAGGAGTCCCTGGGATCATGTGGGCGCCGATAGACAAGGAGGCCTACGATGCGTGTCACGACCCCGCGGACTACCGTCCAAGGTAACGATTTCCAAACTACGCCCTCCCTCCTCCACCCGCGCCGCCCTGCACCCTGGCACGGACTGGGCCGGAACCTTATAATTGCACCATGGGGAGGGTTCTCGCGCGGCTGGCTACATGATAGCGCTGCCCCGTCTCCCTCCGCGGCGCGCCAACGCGCCCGGGCCTGCTTCGCACGCCGCTGATCTGGCAGCTGAGAGCCAAAAGGGGAAACGGACTCCGGCAGGGAGGGTTGCCGTGACCACTAGGGCCCAGTCCAGGGCCAACTCCGGCGGGCTGACCTCGGAGGACCTGCTCCAGGTCTACTATCAGATGCTCCTGGCGCGGTTCGTGGGCGATCGCGTGTGGACGCTGAATCGCCAGGGGAAGGTGGCCATCGTCGGCTCTGCCCATGGCCACGAGGCTGCCCAGGTGGCGGCAATCTGGGCCCTGGATCGAAGCACGGACCTGTTCTATCTCTACTATCGAGACATGGCGGCGGCCATCGCGTTGGGCGTCACTCCCAGGGAGTTGCTCCTGGGGTTCATGGCCAAGGAGGGAGAGGTCTTTAGCGGTGCGCGCCAGTTCCCACTGCACGGCGCGTACCCTGCGCGGCGCATCGTCAACTCGTCAAACGTCGTGGCCGTCAACGCGCCCCACGCCGTGGGCGCCGCGCTGGCCGCCAAGATCCGCCGCGAGCCAACTGTCGTCCTCTGCACCTTCGGCGACGGCGCCACCAGCGAAGGCGAGTGGCACGAGTCGCTGAACTTCGCCGCCGTCCACAAGCTTCCTGTCGTCTTCCTGTGCGAGAACAACCGCTACGCCATCTCTGTCCCCATGAGGAGACAGATGGCCGTGGAGAGCGTGGCCGAGCGCGCTGCGGCTTACGGCATCCCCGGCCTCTCCGTGGAGGGCGTCCAGCCAGAACCCGTGTTCCAGGCGGTCCAGGCCGCCGCCAATCGCGCGCGTGTGGGGGACGGCCCGTCGCTCATCGAGGCCCGCGTGGAGCGGCTCATGCCCCACACCACTGACGACGACGACCGCCGATACCGCAGCGATGAGGATCTCGCCGCCATGCGCAAGCGCGACCCCGTGGCCCTCCTTCAGGCTCGACTGCTGGAGCAGCGCCTGTTGACGCCCGAGGAGGACCAGGCGTACCGCCAGCGCGCCCAGGCTGAGGTGGACCAGGCGACCGATGACGCGGAAGCGTCGCCCTTCCCCGACCCGTCCACCATCCTCGACCACGTCTACGCCCCTGACCCCACGCCGGGAGATTGCTGATAGGACAACCCGTCGGCGGAGGTGCATAGCGGGTCACTAACCCCCTTGCCTCCGGGAATAAGGGATTGCTATGAGTGTTAAGAACGTCATCACGGCGGTGCGGGAGGCGATGCAGGAAGAGATGCGCCGCGACCCCTCGGTCTTCGTCATGGGCGAGGACGTCGGCGCCCGGGGGGGCGTCTTCCTCGCCACCGACGGCTTCTCCCAAGAGTTCGGCGAGGAGCGCGTCATCGACACCCCCCTGGCCGAGGCCTCCATCGTCGGCATCGCCATGGGGGCCGCCCTGAACGGGATGCGGCCCATCGCTGAAATCCAGTTCACCGACTTTATCTGGCCCACCGTCAACCAGCTGGTCGGTGAGGCGGCCCGGTTCCGCTACGGCACCAACGGGCGCATGGGCGTGCCCCTCGTCGTGCGGTCCCCCTACGGCGGCGGCGTACGCGGAGGCCTCTACCACTCCCAGAGCGCCGAGGGCTTCTTCTTTCACACCCCCGGCCTCAAGGTCCTCTGCCCCGCCACCCCCTACGACGCAAAGGGCCTCCTCAAGTCGGCCATCCGGGACAACGACCCCTGCCTCGTCTTCGAGCACAAGCGCACCTATCGACTGGTCCAGGGCGAGGTGCCTGACGGCGACTACACCGTGCCCATCGGCGTGGCCGACGTCAAGCGCCAGGGCGAGCAACTCAGCGTCATCACCTACGGACTCATGCTCCACTATTGCCTGGAGGCTGCCGGGGACATGGCGCGCCAGGGGATTTCCGTGGAAGTGCTGGACCTGCGCACGGTCAAGCCCCTGGACACGGAGGCTATCGTCGCCACGGCCCGCAAGACGGGCAAGGTGCTCATCGTTCACGAGGACAACCTGACGGGGGGCGTCGGCGCGGAGGTGGCCGCCCTGGTGGCGGAGCATGCCTTCGAGCACCTCGACGCGCCTGTGATGCGCCTGTGCGGCCCGGATGTGCCTGCCATGCCCTTCGCACCCACCTTGGAGGCTGCGTTCATGCCCAGCGCCGCATCCATCACCGCCGCGCTCCAGCGCCTGGCGGCGTATTGAGGAAGGACGCTGGAGTCAGGCGCCGCATCTATTTCCGAGGGACCAGGTGAGACCATGCCCACCACCATAGAGCTGCCCCAGGTCGGGGAGTCGGTCACCCAGGGCACTGTCCTGCGCTGGCTCAAGAAGCCCGGCGACGCCGTAGCCCGCTACGAGCCTCTCGTGGAGGTGGAGACGGACAAGGTGACCATGGAGGTCCCCTCCCCTGTGGCTGGTGTGCTCCGAACCCTCCTAGTGGAGGAGGGCGCCACGGTCCTCTTCGGCGCCGCCATCTGCCAGGTGGACACGGAAGAGGCGCCAACCGGCAATGCGGCTCCACCCATCGGGACCACCGGCGTGCTGACGGAGCCCGGCGGGTTCGCCGTCGGCCCCACCGGCGCGCGGCCCATCAATGCCGAGCAAGAAGGCCTGATGCGGGCCGAGCCCCAGGCTCACGCGCCCGTCCCCTCGCAGCCGTCGGCAGCCCATGCTCCGGAGCCCGGCCCGCCCTCGCCTCAGGACCGCCCGCGGCGTGGCGCCCAGCGCCTCTCTCCCGTGGTGCTGAACCTGGCCAGAGAGCATGGGCTGTCCCCAGACCAGGTCGCCGGCATCCCCGGCAGCGGGCTCGACGGGCGCGTCACCAAACAGGACGTGCTGACCTACATCGAGGGCCGCGGTGTTCCAGCCCTGGCCGACGCCAAATCCGCCGAGCCTCCAGTGCCGCCCCCCTCCGCCCCCCTGCGGGCGGACCCTGACGAGGAGACCGTTCCCCTCTCCCCCGTGCGCCGCCGCATCGCGGAGAACATGGCTAGGAGCGCCGCGGAGATCCCCGCGGCGTGGAGCCTCGTCGAGGCTGATGTTTCCGGCCTGGTACGCCGCCGTCAGGCCGCCAGGGAGGAGTTCCGCTTGCGCGAGGGCGTGGAGCTTACCTACCTCCCATTCGCCGTGCAGGCCCTGGCCGAGGCCCTGAAGCGGCACCCCAGGCTAAACTCCCGGTGGGGCGGTGACGCCGTACTGCTCCGGAAGCGCATCAATATCGGCATCGCCGTGGCGGCCCCGCAGGGCCTCGTCGTGCCTGTTGTTCACGATGCCGACGGCTACTCCGTCGCGGGGCTGGCCAGGGCCATCGCCGGCGTCGTTGAGCGGGCCCGGCAAAACAGACTGTCCCTGGAGGACGTGCAGGGCGGCACCTTCACCCTCAACAACACAGGCGCCCTGGGCTCCGTCGTATCCCAACCCATCATCAACCACCCCCAGGCTGCCATCCTCACCACCGAGGCCATCGTCAAGCGGCCCGTCGTCGTGGACGATGCCATCGCCATCCGCAGCATGATGAACCTGTGCCTGACCTTCGACCACCGCATCATCGACGGCGCCGAGTCAGCCGTCTTTCTGCAGCTGGTCAAGCAGATGCTGGAGGCCGTGGACGAAGAAACGGCCATCTACTGATGCCGGCGCTCCAGCCCTCCTCCCGGGTGGAGGGAGCCGTTGGCCTCCAACACCATCCTCGAAGGAATGACGAGCGTGGCCGGACCATGACCGGACGCACCTGCACCGTCCTCACTCTGGGCGCCGTGGACTACGGCGCCGCGTGGGAGCTCCAGACGGAGCTGGCCCGCCGACGCACCGAGGGCGCTATCGGCGACGTGTTGCTGCTCCTAGAGCACCCCCACGTCTACACGCTGGGCCGGAGGGGCCGCCCGGACGATCTGCTGCTCTCGACGGAGGCGCTGGCCCGGCGGGACGCCGCCGTCTACGAGGTGGACCGGGGAGGCGCCACCACCTACCACGGTCCCGGCCAGCTCGTCGGGTATCCCATCCTGGACATTCGGCGATGGGGAGGCGGCCCCGTTCGCTACGTGCGGGCTCTTGAAGGGGCGCTGATGGAGACCCTGGAAGGCTTCGGCGTTGGAGCGCACCGCGTGGAGGGGTTTCCCGGCGTTTGGACCGGCGCCGAGCGCGGGGTCCCCACGGCCCGCAGCCCGCAGCCCGATGCCCGGAAAATCGCGGCGATAGGGGTGCGCATCAGTCGCGGTGTGACCACCCACGGCTTTGCCCTGAACGTACGGCCGGACCTGACCTACTTCGACTCCATCATCCCCTGCGGTATGGAGGGACTCATCGTGACCTCCATGACAAGGGAGCTGGGCCGGCAAGTCGACATAATGGACTTGCACGGGCCCCTCGTTGAAGCCCTGGCGCGCAGCCTGGGCCTGGCCATGCGCTGGGCCGGCGATGCGGAACGCGATGCCCTGCTGGCGGCATTGCTTGACCGCACCGGCTCACCCGCGGGTTGACCGGCCCGGCCCAGCGCGTTGTCCGCATCCTCGCGGAAGCTAACGGGGGCCAGGACGTGCTCGCACCCGGTACGACCGCGGCCCCGTGGAGAGGCCGTGTGCGCGCTGCTGCTCCAGGACCTGGAAGTGGCTGAAGTCTATCCGACCCGGCGGATCAGGACGACATCGTATCGGGTTCTTCTGGCTGCTCGGATTCTTCCGGCTGCTCGGGTTCTTCTGGAGGCGCCAGGACCCGGAATCGGATGAAGTCGATCCAGCTCCGCCACTGCTGAAGGTCGACCCGCTGAGTCTCGAACTCACGCCAGAGGTCCGGGGACCACTCGGCAGCGTCGTCCAGAAGTAGCAGGGCCGCGTCGATCTCATCCTCGGCCTCGTTCGCCAGGTCCTCCCACCGTTCAACGTCCTCTGCCGTGCCGGTCTCGTCCTGCTCCACCCAATCGCCGATGATCTCCGCCAGCTTGCCGGCAGCGCGGAACTCCGACACACGTGCGCTCACGGCCCGGTAGCGCCCCTCGGCCTGTTTTTGCGCCAGCGTGTAGGAGTCGCGCCTCTCCGCCGGGACCAGGGACGCCAGCTGCCCGGCCTTTGCGGGCGTGACCCTCGCCTCCTCCTCCGCAACCTCGAAGGCGACGACGGCGTCCTCGTAGAGCTTCATCGCGTTGCCGAAGCTCCCGCGCAGCCAGGCCTCGTCCCCGCGCAGCGCCACCAGCGACGCGTCGCCCAGCGCTGGGCCCAGCTTCTCCGTCATGATGGCCATGATGTCGGCCTGAACGTCTATCGCGGCCCGCAGGCTTCGCTGCTCCCGCCCCAGGACTCCCACCTGTCCCTCCAAGTCGGTCACCCTGGCCTCCGCTGCATCCAGGGCATCGCTTGTGGAACCCTGCTCCGTCCGGAGGGTTTCCAGCCTTCGCTGGGCCTCTGCAAGCCGGGTCCTGGCCTGTTCCAGAGATGCACTCGCGCTCTGCAGGCCGGCGTCGAGCGTGGTCCGCGCCGCCGTGAGGTCGCCCACCTCCGTCAGGGCCTGTTCCAGCCGGGCGCTTCGCTGGGCCTCCATGGACTTCACCGACACCAGCTCCTGCTCCAACTCTTGCTGAGTGCCCCGGAGCGATTCGACCTGGGGCTCATACGTGATGTACCCAGTGCCGTAGCCGACACCGCCAGCGATCAGCAGCACGAAGGTGAAGACCATAAGCTTGATCAACATTGATGCTCCTTGACGCCGCTTCCCTCATCTCCCAGTGGGCAGATTGTACCACCTGGGAATTGGCCGTCATAGAATCCTGTTTGAGCATTGTGCAACCAGCCTTGCGGCCGACTGGAAGGAGAGCGGATGGTTATGCTTCTCGCCGGCGATGCGCAGACGCGGGACCGGTCCTGACCCGGGCTCCGCCTGTCCGGCGCCTTCACGAATCTCTCTGCTGCTTGCCCAGCCTATCCGTACCCCAAGTCCGCCGTCTGGCGAACTACGCCTGGTCCGCCCGCGCCTCGTCGTGCCCCTTGCGGGACGCAGCCGTGGCAGTTAAGGTTCTACAGGCGGTACAACCTACCAACTGAGGCTCGGCCACCAATGGCTCCCCTGCTCCAGCTCGACGGCGTCAGCGTCCACTTCTCCGTGCGGCGCATGCTCTTCCGGTCGCAGCCCGTCCGGGCTGTCGACGACGTCTCCTTGACTCTGGACCGCGGCGAGACCCTTGGCGTGGTCGGCGAATCAGGCAGCGGCAAGACCACCCTGGGACGCGCCAGCCTGCGCCTCGCACCCCTGGCCGCCGGTCGCATCAGCTTCGACGGCGCCGATCTGAGCCGTGTGCCCGAGTCGCGCCTCAGCTGGTTCCGCCGCCGGGCGCAGATGGTTTTCCAGGACCCCTACTCCAGCATCGACCCCTTTATGGACGTCCACCAGATCCTGGAAGAGCCCCTGGCCATTCACGGCGTCGGCAACCGGACCGACAGGGTCCACACCGCCCTCGCCGACGTCCGCCTCACGCCCACCGAAGAGTTCGTCCAGAAATACCCCCACATGCTATCCGGCGGTCAACGCCAGCGTGTGGGCATCGCCCGTGCACTGATGCTCAACCCCGACTACATCGTCGCGGACGAGCCCGTCTCCATGATCGACGCTTCCAGCCGCGTGGAAATACTCTCCCTCATGCGGGACCTGCAGCAGCAGTACGGCATCGCCTTCCTCTACATCACCCATGACATCGCCACGGCGCGCCACTTCTCCCATCGCATCGCCGTCATGTACCTCGGGCGCGTCGTGGAGCTGGGGCCCCCGGACGCCGTCGTGAACAGTCCCATGCACCCCTACACCCAGGCGCTTATCGCCGCCGTGCCGGACCCGGACGCCGGCAACAGGCTGCGCCTGCGCGACGTCGTGCCCGGCGAACCGCCCAGCCCCGCCAACGCCCCCCCTGGGTGCCACTTCCATCCCCGGTGTCCAAGCTTCATGCCCGGCCTCTGCGACGTCGTCGCGCCGCGGCTCCTCGCGGAGAGCGCACCGCATCAGGTCGCCTGCCACCTCTACACGGAAGAGGGCGACGCCAGGCAGCGGCAGGTTGCCAAGAACGCGCAGCCGGAGAACGCCCACCGGGGCCCGGATGGCGATGCACCACCAACGGAGGTGTGAGTGATGGACCTCTCCACGTACATCCGGGACGTCCCAGACTTTCCCAAGAAGGGAATCCTCTTCAAGGACATCACCCCCCTGCTGAAGGACCGCCGGGCCTTCGCCGCCGCCGTGGACGCCCTTAAGGACCGGCTCAGCGGCCAGACCTTCGATGCCGTCGCCGCAATCGAGGCTCGCGGCTACATCCTCGGCGCCCCCCTCGCCTACGCCATGGGCCTGGGCTTCGTGCCCATCCGCAAGATCGGCAAGCTGCCCTGGAGGACCTTCCAAGCCGAGTACCTGCTCGAGTACGGCGCCGGCGCCATTGAGGTGCATCAGGACGGCTTGGTGCCCGGTCAGCGCGTCCTTGCCGTCGACGACGTCCTGGCCACCGGCGGCACCCTACAGGGCACAGCGAAGCTGGTCGAGCAGTCTGGCGCCACCGTGGCCGCTATGGGTGTGCTCCTGGAGCTGACGGCCTTGGGCGGTCGGCAGCGGCTGACGGGCTACCGCCTGGAGGCGCTGCTTCAGGTCTAGGAGACTGCCGTACAAGGCTCGCGCCCCTGAGTTCTCGGTCTCTCACATTCCGCATTGCGCCGGATTAATGGGGCAGTGCGCCGCATTACAATCACGACATTCCCGCGGAATCGGGAATCCATCGCCCGCCGAATGGCGCGGTTCATTCTTCACTATTGTGAAGCAGGATCCTAGATGAAACGGACTCTCTGAGACTGGTCAGGATACGTTCCGGGTCTTCTCTTCGTTGGTGGATCAATGGGTACCAATCCTGGAGGCTGCGCCAGTTCCAATGGCTTGAGGACTTGTTTCTTGTAGTGGGTCTCTCGGAACGCGGTTTCTGATACGACAAACTGCTCGATCTGTCCAATTGTCGTCTCGCCTCCCTGGAACTTGGCTATTACCTGATCTCTGAGGATATCAAATTGTGGCTCATCGACAAAAAACACCTGCTGACGTGGGTCTGTGGCGTCAGAGAACCTGAATTCGCCTGAGTTGTCGACCCTCCACATCGCCTCTTTCATCTTCTTGAGTCCCAACACACTGTTGGTGGCATAGAAGAGGTAGTAGTCGGTAACTTCCCTTTCGTTGCGCATTTCGAAAGAGCGCACATGGACTGGACTTTGGCGGAGTCTTTCAGCTGACCGACGTATAGGTCATGAAGTCGACGGTTGCGTTGCTTCGGGTCACGTTCGGATATGATTGGTTGCCATGCGCCCGTGCCGAAAAAGGAGTTAAAGTTTCTTCCTTGGTCTGGAAGACCAATGAAGCGGTTGATGTCCTTGTACATGAAGGTGACGAGCACCTCACAGCTAGGGAAGGACAGGATACGGCGCACAAGCTCGAACGGGACCCCACTCCATCCAAAGGGGTCTATGAAGGCGAAGGTAGGGGGAAGGCGCTGCCCGTTCCTGGTGCGACTGTCGAGAAAGCTCGTCACCTCTTCTTCAAACGTACCATTCCCGGCAACTCTTGCCGAAAAACGCGATGGGAGAACTGTCTCTTCGGTGACTCTGCTGAGCATATCCGCCCTATCTGCTTGCCGCTCTACAAAGAAGAACGTCATCTTTGGCTTGATCCGTGCCTGTTGCTCTAGTGCGGTCTTGAGTGCGATTATTGGCGATCCGTCTTCACCCTTTGAGTATCTTCCAGGACCGGCGAAACCATCGATGTACACGAGTTCTGGGAAGTCACGTTGACCGAGGATAGACACCCATGCCTGCATGTACCGCTTGAGAATCTCATGCTTGGCGCGAGAGTGGGGTTCCAGAGGCCACGTGGTAGTAGTTGGAGCAGGCAACTGTTTCGCCTCCTACGTTGAGGGTGACAATGCTCTACGCTTCGTATCCCGTTGGGAGGAACAGGGTAGCTATCTGGCTCTGGGTGAACAGGACTCGTCAGTCGTTTCCTGAATCGAAGGAATGTCATCGTGGGTACGCGTGTCGAGAAGTCGCCCACCTGCCTTGCTGTTCCTTCCTCCCCACTGCTTGAAGAAGAACGGAACATCGGCATCGGAGCACTGGTCCCGCAGGGTTGCTACCCACCGCGGGTCCATCTTTCGCGACCTTCGCCCGCTTTCGCCGCCCACAATGACCCACTGTAAGCCGTCAAGGTGAGTCGACAGGTCCAGGGGCCGCAGGAGCGGCTCGCAGGAGAGGAACCGCACGGGGGCGGGGACCTGCTTGAGTGCGGGGATTCTGCGCTCCGCCCAATACTGGTTCTCTACGGAGACGCCCATCCAGACATTGCCGGGCCATGAAATCTGCGAAGCAACTTCAGCGAGTCGCTCGTGCCGTTTGGTGAGAATCTGGAAGGTGTGACGTCCAGCCTGCTCCATGACGGAGAAGACTTCCTGTATGTAATCCAGCGGGACTTCCTCATGGAACAGGTCGCTCATGCTGTTGACAAAGATGCGCCGCGGAGTCCTCCAGGAGAGGGGGTAGCGCAGGCGGTCGGGGTGGAGGCGCACCGTCGACTTGCCTGGCAGGAAGGGCCCGCCGCGCTTGAACCGCAGCGTGATCGCCTCCGCGTAGCAATACGCGCAACCGGGGCTGATCTTCGTACACCCGGTCACGGGGTTCCAGGTCGCGTCCGTCCACTCGATGGCGCTCTTACTGCCCACGTGAATTCTCCTTGCTGCTCTTGGCTTGGCCTCTACATCGGCCGAGAATAGAACATATGCTCTCTACGGTCAAGAGCCTGCCAGACGGAGCCAGCACCGCGCTGCGTGGCCCGGACCCACCGGCAGCAGCGGCGGGTCCTCCGCGCATCGGTCGAAGGCGTATGTGCATCGCGGCTGGAACCGGCACCCCGGCGGCGGGTCTGCCAGGTCTGGCGGCGTTCCCGGTATGAACTCCGGCTGCACGTCCGAGTGCAGTCGCGGCAGACTGGCCAGCAGCTTCTCCGTGTAGGGGTGCTGCGGACTCGCCAGCACCTCCTCGATGCCCCCCTGCTCCACTACCTGCCCCCCGTACACCACCGCGATGCGGTCGCAGATGTCGCTGACCAGGGCGATGTCGTGCGTGATGAAGATCAGGGAGAGCCCCAACTCCGCCCTTAGCTGCTTCAGCAGATTCATGATCTGCGCCTGCACGGACACGTCCAGGGCGGACGTTGGCTCGTCCAGGATGACCAGCGCCGGGTCCTGCACCAGCGCCATGGCGATGACCACCCGCTGCTTCATGCCGCCACTGAGCTCGTGGGGGTAGCGCTGCGCCACCTCCGGCGATAGGCCAACGCGCTCCAAGAGTCCCTGCACCTTACGCTTTACCTCGCTCTTGGGCATGCCCTCCAGCAGGGCCGTTTCGCCAATCTGGCTCCCCACACGCAGCACCGGGTTGAGCGCGTTCATGGCGCCCTGAAAAGCCATGGAGAGCTTCTTCCACCGGACGGCGCGGCGAAACTCCTCGTTGCTGAGCGTCATCAGGTCCGCACCGTCCATGAGCACGCTGCCCTCGTAGCGCGCCACGTTGGCCGGCAGCATGCGGATCAGGGCGGCCGCAAGGCTCGTCTTGCCGCTGCCGGACTCACCCACGATGCCAAGGGCCTCGCCCGGCTCCATGGCGAAGGACGCGCCGTCCACCGCGTGAACGTCCCCGCGCGGTGTCGTGTAGTACAGCCGAAGGTCTTCCACTTCCAGCAGCGGCATGTCGTCTCTTCCTCAGCCCGGGGCTATTTCGGCCCCTCGCCCTTTGCTTCCCTCGTCCCGGTCAGCCTCGTTCCGCGGCCCGGCCGGCATTTCCGGCGCTACGCCCGGCCTCGGAGACGCGGATTGACCACCGGCTCGAGCGCCAGGGCCAACAGTGCGAACGTCACCGCCGTGAGCACGATCAGCAGCCCCGGCGGCAGCACCCACCACCAGTAGCCCACGTACACGGCACCGGTGCGGAACCCCTGTTCCAGGATCTGGCCCCACGTGGGTATCGATGGGTCCCCCAGCCCGAGGAAGCTCAGCCCCGCCTCCGCAAGGATGGCCGCGGGCGTGAAGAAGATCATCTGCGCGAACACGAAGGGCGCCACCTGTGGGAATATGTGCCGCAGCATGATGCGCCGGCGCGAGGCCCCCAGTGCCACGCTGGCCTCCACGAACTGGCCCGACTTTAGCTGCAACACCATCGAACGTATCAGTATCGTCAGCCCCGGCCAGCTGAACGCCACCAGCAGCAGGATGATCAGTAAGAGATTCGAGCCGAATACAAAGACCATGAAGATCAGGATCGGCAGAAGCGGGATGTTGGCCACCACGTCCGCCAGCCGCTGTATCGCCGTGTCCACCCAGCCGCCCAGGTACCCGCTGGCGATGCCCAGGGCCGTCCCCGTCGCCGTCGTCAGCGTCGACGCCAGCAGGCCGATGAACAGCGCCACCGGGAAGCCGAAGAGGAGCCCCACCGCCAGGTCCCGCCCCAACGAGTCCGTCCCCATCAACCCAAAGACAGAACCTCCCAGCACCACGGACGCGGAGTCCAGCGTGTCCCCTTCGTTGGAGGCCACAACCTGCACCATGAACTCGTAGGCCCCCGGCAGGATACGGAAGCTGAGCTCCTCGCCCGCAACCGGCACGCCGAAGCTGGCCTGGTCCTCCAGGCCGCGCAGGTCGCGCTCCGTCAGGTCCATCCCGTAGCGATCGTTGTGGAACTCCGCCAGCGCCCGCCTCGCCGTCTCGTCGGCGCTGACCAACACCCGGAGCGGTGTCTCGTCGTGCCGCGACACCGGGGCCGCCTCGCCGGGCCGCGCCCCCGGTGGAACGTAGCGGTAGAGCGTGACTGTGCCTCCGTCCGGCCGCCGCATCGTGAGCGTGATCAGGGGAGGCCTGCCAACGAACGAGATGTTGGAGAGCGAGAGCGAAACGAAGCTGGGCGGCTCGCTGTATTCGTAGTCCATGGGCATCCGGTAGCGCCGCACCGTGGCTCCGCCGACCTGCGCGGTCTCGTCCGGCTCCGTGGCCCTGAGCGCCGTGTGCACCACGCGGCTGCCGTCGCCGAATGCGTTGGTCCACGCTGGCGGGACCGCCTTCGGGTTGTCGGCCCAGACCAGGGGAGCGCTCCACCGCGTGTCGCCGAAATTCAACGGGTAGGAGACCAGGACGTACGCGGAGATGAAGATCATCCCCAGCAGCAAGGCGATGCCTGCCTTGCCGGTCCCGCTCGCCAGTATCATCTTCAGGGCGTCGCCCACCCGCGCGTTCATTGCCCCACCCCCTCAGCCGCCATGACGCCCGCGCGGCGCGGCACGGCGAACCCCGGTGTTCGCGGGAAGCTTCTCCCCGGCGCCCGCCCGTCTCGAATGCTCATGTGTACCGCACCCGCGGGTCCAGCAGCAGATAGAGGACCTCCAGCACGAAGCGGGCCGCCACGTAGAGCAGCGTGAAGACGAACGTGAGCGCGACGATCACGCCTTCGTCCGGCGACCCCGCCACGGCCTCGAAATAGAGCCGGCCCATCCCCTGCCAGTTGAACACCGTCTCCACCAGGATGGATCCTCCCAGCGACCCAATCAGGCTGAAGATGAGCCCCGTGACGATGGGCGGCGCGGCCACGCGCAGGATGTGGCGCCGAAGCACCGTCCCCTCCGGCACCCCCTTCGTCCGCGCCACGTTCACGTGGTCCTCCTGCGCCACGTTCAATGTCATCGTCCGTACCGTGTACAGGTACGGCCCCACGCTCACGAGCACCAGGGTGATGATGGGTAGCAGCGCGTGCTTCAACAGGTCCAAGAAGCGGCTCAAGCCGGACTCCGGCGGCGGCGTGCTGTACATCCCTCCGGACGGCAGGACGTTGAACTGGAACGACAGCACCAGGATGAGGAGGATGCCCGTCCACCACGCCGGCAGGGCGAAGGACACGGCGGCGCTGAAGGACACGACGCGGTCCGTCTTTGTCCCCACCTTCGTCGCCATCTTGACGCCAATGCCCAGCCCCAGGACCGCCGTGATGATGAGCGACGTGGTCAGGAGCAGCACCGTGTTCGGCAGGCGGTCCAGGACGATGTCCGCGATCCTGCTGCTCCCCTCGAAGCTCCGCAGCGTCCGCGCCTCGCCCAGGTCCAGCGTCAGAACGCGGAGCACCGTATCCGGCAGGCGGAAATACCACGGCTGGTCTAGGTCGTAGAACTGCTCGAGCTCTTTCTTCCGCTCCACCAGGACGCGCTCGATCTCGTCCGGGTTGCGGATGGTCTGCGCCAGACCGGTGCGGAGCCCCCGCAGCTCCTCGCTGATTACCGCCTCGAGTATGCGGTCGGAGAAGCCCGTCGCTCCCAGGGTTACGACCAGAAGCACCAGTACGGCTAGCAGCACCCCAATGAGGGTCGCCGCGCGGAGGACTAGGGCTCGAGCAAGGGCCACGTATACAGTCTCCTTCGTATGAAGCGCGGACAGGCTCTCGTCGCTGCGCTTCGGTATCGGGAAGTGCGCGTAGCTGCTCTTCTACCGACCGTGGCAAGGGTCTCTGCTGCTCCCCCAGTCGTGGATGCGCCGGAACATGGACGCACACGGGACCCGTCTGCGCTCACCGCCGGGCGCGCACAACGTCGATTGTACTATAGTTGTCCCGCCCGCCTCGTCTGCTCAAGGCTGTGCTACAATTCAGGCCGCTTCCTCCCGGCAAACCTGCCTACAGTTGGGAGCCCCCGTGAGAACACCCAGCGGAGTCGACATCGGCATCAGTCTGCCCCAGAGCTTTGCCGATGGCCGCGTTGACCTGGAACTCATACATAGCTTCGTCCAGAGAGCCGAGGCCCTAGATTACCATAGCCTGTGGGTCGTGGAGCAGATCATCGGTTCCGTGGCAGTCCTGGAGCCCGTCAGCCTGCTCGCCTACGTCGCCGGCATCAGCTCCAGGGCGCGCATCGGTAGCTCTGTGCTCGTGACCAACCTGCGCAACCCCGTGCAGTTGGCCAAGAGCCTTTCGACCATAGACCACCTCAGCAGCGGGCGGCTCACCGTCGGTTTGGGCCTTGGGCCCAGTGTCGACACCTACCCGGCGTTCGGCGTGCCGCCGGAGCACCGCGTCAGCAGGTTCGTGGAAGGGGTCCAGGTGATGAAGGCCCTGTGGACGCAGCCCTCGGCCCGGCTTCAGGGCCGGTTCTGGCGCCTCGACGGCGTGCCTATGGAGCCCAAGCCCGTGCAGACGCCCCATCCCCCGCTCTGGTTCGGGGCGCGGGCCCCGGCCGCCCTGAAGCGGGCTGTCGCCCACGGCGACGGCTGGATGGGCGCCGGCTCTTCGTCCAACGAGGATTTCAAGCGAGAGGTCGGAGAGCTCCGGCTGCTCCTAGAGCAGGCCGGCCGGGACCCCGCAACCTTCACCCTCTCCAAGCGCGTCTACCTGGCCGTGGACGATGACGAAGCCCGCGCCGAGCGGAGGCTCATGGAGTGGTTCGGCCACTTCTACAACAACCCGGCCATGGCCAAACGTGTCTGCGTGTGGGGCAGTGAGCAGAAGTGCCTTGACCACCTCGCCGAGCTTGTCCAGGCGGGTGCACAACACCTGCTGCTCAATCCGTTGTACGATAGCATGGAGCATATGGAGATCTTTTCCGAACGGCTGATTCCAAACCTATAGGAGGTCTCACTTTGTCCATTCAGCTCGACGACGAAATGGCTGAGAACATCAACACGGCCCGGTTGAAAGGAAAGTCGTGCGTGCTCGCCACCGCAGCCCCCGACGGCTTCCCCAGCATTGGCTTCCGGGGCAGCATGATGGTCTTCGACTCCGACCACCTCGCCTACTGGGAGCGCTCCAAGCGGGATGGTCTGGCCAACATCCAGAAGAACCCCAGGGTTACCGTCATGTACCGTGACAACGATACCAAGGTGGGCTGGAAGTTCTATGGCCGCACCGCCATCCACGAGGACGGAGACCTCCGCGAGCAGGTCTGGGACCGCGTTGTGGATGTGGAGAAGACCCCCGACCCGGAGAAGAAGGGGTTCGCCGTCATCATCGAGGTCGATAGGGTCGAGATGTTCAACGGCACAGTCCTCCAGGAGCGCGAGTCCTAGCAACGGCCCCGGCGTTCACCACAGCCCCTTCAGCGGGAGCGGGCGCCCCGGGTGGCTGCTTACGGTGAAGGGGCCGAACCAGGTGAGTGGTGGTTGGCGCCCCGCCCCACTCCGATGCCACACCTGCCATGTGGAATAGCGTGGGGCGCAGTGAGGCTTCAGCGGGCGCGCGAACGCTCGGCCCCTCGCGCCCTGCGCGAGGGCTAGGGCCGCTCCAGCCTGGCTGCTACAACCCTGATCGTCGACGCAGCGCTGCGAGCCCCACCAGCGCCCCCACCGCGCCCAGCGCCGCCAGGTCCGTCGCCCCGCTGCTCCCGCAGCCACCCCCGCCCGGCTCCTGCTGAGGCTCCTGTCCCGCGGGCGTCGCGGCACTCGGCGCCGTAGACGTGGACGGGGCTTGCGCGTCCGGCGTCGCAGCCATCGTCGGGGCCTGTGAGCTGGGTGCCTCCACCGTCGCGTCCAGGTCCACGCGGCGCTCCGTCATCGCCGATACCTCGCTGCTGTAGCCCGCCAGAAAGAGCTGGTACAGGCCCGGCTGAAGCTTGCCGCCGACGTCTGCGCCCAGCTCTACCGTGAACTGCCCGCCTGCGCTGGACCGTGCCTCACCCGATGCCAACTTCTCGCCACTGGCGGGGTCCAGGAGCAGATAGTGCAGGCCCAGCGTCCCCGGCCCCTGGAGGCTGACCGGTATGCTCTGGGCCGCTCCAATCTGCAAAGAGCTGGCGCCCACCTCTTGAAACTCAACCAGCTCGGGGACACCAAAGCGAAAGTCTCCAGGCTTGAACGGGTAGTTGGGTTCCCGGAAGGCCTTCAGCTCCGCGAACTGGGCCGGAGGGTCGTAGCGGGTCAGCATGAAAGGTCCATTGCTGATCACTAGGAGGCCGTGACTGTCCCACCAGTCCAGCACCGCCTGGTACCGGGCCGCGGCGTCCTGCGTGGAGGCCAGCGTCCTCCCGCCGATGGTCAGGACGCTCGTGGGGATCTTGTTGTCGCGGGAGAGCTCCCGCAACGTATTGCGCACCAGGCGTGAGTCGCGGTCCATCACCAGGCTCACCCATGGCACCTGGAACCGTGCCGCGGCCGTGGCGCTGTACGCCGCCTGTCGTTTGTCGAAGACCAGCGTGTCCATCGCGTACAGCAGCTCCCAGGGCATTAAGAGGCCCGTGGGCGATGCGTACGAGGCGATGTAGTTGTCCTCGAAGTTCCAGAAGTCGACGTATACCTCCAGGCGATTGTCGTCCAGTACCCGGAACCCGCGGAACGTGTCCAGGTACGGGCGCGCCGTCACCGCCATGGCTGTCTCGACTCGCGCCTTCTCCGTGTCGTACGCAATGTCGAAGCCCTGGTGGATCGAGTAGATGACGTCGGCCATGGAGATGGGCTGGCCGTGGTGCCACGTCGACTGGAAGTACCGCGTGTAGTCGAAGGTCACCTTGCTCGTGGCCTGGGTCCCCTGGTCCACCGGCCGCCACGTGTCCCTGTCGTGGTCAACCATCACGGCGTCGGAGGGCAGGTCCAGCTTGCCGCTCGGTCCCGCAGTCTCCACCTCGTAATCGGCGCGGAAGGGTATGGGTACCCCCGTAAACGGATGGTTCCACGTCGGCGAGTCGTGGATGTTGCGCCAGATGTCGGTGCTGTACACGTCGCCCAGACCGCCAACGGGGTTCCACGTCGTGCGCTCGGTCCACACCCAGAGATGCCCCACCGTCAGCTCGCTCTTGCCGGGAATGCTGGCTTCCCGCAGGGTCCAGGGCGCCTTGGGGCCGGCCACCAGGTCCTCCGTCACGTTCTCCAGCGCGCTGCTGGCGCCGAAGCTGTTCACGACGGTGGCAACCCACAGCCGCACCGACTCATCCAGCGCGATTGCCGTCGCCTGCCGGTACAGCGTGTTGCGCTCCTCCAGGCTCGCGAACCTTCCCGTGAATAGCCGCTTGCCGATGCCGTCCAGCTCCTCGTTCTCGTACTGCCAGTACCCGGACGCTCGCCAACCCGGCATATTTCCCATCCACGGCGCGGCCATCTGGTTGATCTGAGAGAAGTCGTACCGGTCCGGGGCGGAGCGCCCCCAACCCTCCGTATAGAGGTGCCACTGGAAGGCCTGCGGGTCAGAGGAATACACGGTGAAGATCGCCGGCGCAAAGGTCTGGTACGCCGGCGCCACCGAGAACCCCGCGAGCTCCAGCTCCTTGCGCAGCAGGTCCCCCACCTCCCGCCGCTCGTCCTCCGTGCGAATGATGAACTTGAGCCGGATGGGCCTGCCTTCGTAGTTCCAGACGTCGTCCACCAGCGTCGCCCCGGCCTCCTCCATCGCCTCCTTGATCTGCGCCCGGGCAAACTCCGGGTCGTAGCGAATGTCGGACTCGCGCACCTGGTCGTACACCGTGAGCTGGTCGAAGTCGCCCGGGCTCAGGTGCGTAATCATAGGCAGCGCCATGCCGCGGTACACGTCCCCCACTACAAACTCGCGGTTCACCAGCCGCTGCACGGCCTGGCGCACCTTCTTGATGGAGAAGGGGTTGAGCTCCCCGGCGGGCGCCGGCGCCGGGTTCAGGATGATGGAAAGGTTCGTCGCCGGCGCCTCGTAGATCCGCACGCCCGGCGTCCCTCGGAGCTCCGTGGCCGCCTGAATCTTGAGGCCGAAGAGGTAGAGGTCCATGTTCCCCTGGCGCAGGTCCAGCGGGGCCCGGTCCACGTCAAAGGCCTTGAAGTAGACCGTGTCGACCACCGGCCCAGGCTCCTGCGCAGGTGGCGCCGCGTACACTACGCCACCTGCGCCGACGGCCAGGAGCGCGGCGGCCAGCGTCAGCGCGGCCGCCATGCGGCGGAACGCGCTCCTTGGCCGACCCTCGGATGCTCGACGATCTCTCAGCATGGTTGCTCTCACGTTCCTCTGCGTTGTACCCTCATTCCGCTTGCCTTGGGCGTTGGACCGTCCCGCCCAGCCCTCCGGTGCACTTGGGCATGACACCCGCTCGCCTCCTGGCTGTGCGCCCGCTTGCGGCGACTTGCCATCTGCCAGCCCAGGGTTGCCGACCTCTTCACCCCTGCCTGCCTCTCCTCAGCCTTGATAGGGGACTGACCGCTAGTCAAGGGCGTCCCACCTGCGGTTCTGCTGCCGCCGGGAGCCTGTCATCCGCACCACGACGACCGCCGCCGCTGACCCGACGACGAAAGCCGCCATGACGGCGATGAGCAGGACCCACCAGTCCGCGCCCCCCGGCGTCTCTGATTCCATGGCGGGTCCGGGGGCCGGTGTCGGTGCGGCCGGCGCCGAAGCCATCGGCGCCGATGCCAGCGCTCCGCGCAGCTGATCGAGCTCGCTGCGGACCGACTCCGCGACCCGCGAGTCTATCCCTTCCACCGTTCCGCTCAGGGCCTCCACCTGCTGCGCCAGGTCCTCCTGCACCTCCTTCACCGTGTCGAACCCAAACTCCATGAAGAAAGAGGACGTGGCGAAGTTTCCGGACTCATCGAAGACCTGGACGTTGTGCGCGCCGTACCCTGCCACCGGTATGAAGAGCTCCGTTGTGAAGCGCCCCTGGTCGTTGGTGCGGAGCGTGGACACGACCACCCCACCTACCTGGATGAATACGCTGGTGTCCGGCTGGAAGTTGAATCCCTGCAGGTCCACGGACTGGCCGCCGGACCCCGCGGGTGGGCTCATGAACACCTCCGGCGCCTGGATGGCGGAGCGCCGCGTGAAGCCGATCTTCTGGTTGATCGGCCCATACTCTCCCAGCCGTGTGTCCGCCCAGACAAGGTAGACCTCATTCTCAGATGCTGCTATGGAGAAATAGTCCCCAATGAACAGGCCCCCCGGAAAGCCCTTGTTGGGGTTGGAGGGGAAGTCCGTCACCCGAGCGTTTTGGGTGCGGAAGTCCAACTCCGGGTCCACAAACCCCCACGTGTCGCCCCGGTCCTCAGAGTTCGTGTAGTAGATGTGGTAGCGGGTGGACGCCCTGTCGTCGCGCATGTCCCCCCACATGGCGTGGACCACCCCCTTGGGGTCGACCGTGACGGACGGGAAGAACTGGAGCCGGTTCGTCGTGTCGTCGTTTAGGCGGGTGGGTCGGCCCCAGCTCTCTCCCCGGTCCAGGGAGCGCACCACGTACACGTCACCGTCGTCGTTCTTCTTGTCCGGCGGGAGTGCCGTGTAGACCACGTACACCTCCCCATTTGGTCCCGTGTCGAGCTGCGGAAACACGGAGCCCCAGTACCGGAAGAACGAGCTGCGGGGCGCAAACCCCGGCTCGTTCAGCACAGACGCCCGCACCGGCTTCTCAAACGTCGCCCCCCCGTCCTCGGACCTGGCCACGTAGATCTCCGCCAGACCCTCGAACGCCTCATCGTCCGTGCTGTCCATCCACGCCACGTAAACGTCGCCGTTGGGAGCCACCGCGGGCTGCGATCCCTGGACAGTCCGCTTCGAGCCGATGGCGTTGGACGACTCCTCTTCCTCTCCATCTTCCCCGCCCTCATCTCCGTCGCCGTCTCCATCGCCGCCGTCCTGCAGCCGTTCGGTGCCCTCGCCGTCCTCATCCGCTTCGGGGTTGTCGCCGTAGATGCGCCGCACTGTGGGGCTCACCGCCACGGGGTTCGTCCACGTCCTGCCCCCATCGTCAGAGCGCACTATCTCGATGACCGTCTCCACCACGGGCAGCCCAAAGAAGGGCAACTCCCCAATGCTGAAGATGCTGTACTGGGTCGTGAACTTGGTGTACGTGACATAAATCGAGTCTCTGCTGGAGTTGCTCGGGTTCGGGCCTATGTCTATCCAGGGCTTGTCCAGGAAGCTCAGGCCAATCACGCCGCGCGTCCTTCCCTGCTCGTCGCTGTACACGTCCCGTTCGAATCCGCTGCGGGCCGAGGACACGGGCTCCTCCCACGTCAACCCGCCATCCGTGGAGCGCGACACCGCGATGCTGGAGACCGTCGCGAAGTCCAACGCCGGTCCTACGGTGAACTCCTCCACGCCGATGGAGATGAAGCCCAGATAGGCGTTGCCCTCCCGGTCAAAGCCCACGATGGGGTCCCCGCCGGCCCCCAGGTCGTCCCGCAGGAAATGGGGCTGCTGCGGCCCCTCCCATGTCGCGCCGCCGTCGAAGCTCACGTAGGCGGTCACATTTGGAAAGTTGTAGTCGACGGTGCCCAGCAGCAGATGCTCCGGATCGTTGGGGTTCACAGCGATCATCGGCTCAGTCTGCAGCGGAGAGTTGCTGAAGTCCCGCGTCACCAGGATGTCCCGGCTGAAGGACGGCGCCGGGTCTCGGAACGGGACCAGCGCCTGGGCCGATGGCGCCGCCGGCGCCGACGTCTGCGGTTGGCCGGGTCCCGCCCCCGGCGCCACGTAGATCTCCCGCAGCCCCTGCCACGCCAGCCCTGGCGCGGGTGCCAGACTGCTCGCGCCCGCCACCCTGGACAGGGCGCTGGAACGCGGGTCCAGGTTCTTGGTCATGAGCCACACGGACCCGGACAGCAGGTCACGGATCGGCGTCAGCAGCCTGAATGGCGCCGGCGCCACCCCCGCGGACGCCTGGCTGAGCCTCGGCGCAAAGACCGCCGACGCCTCCCCCGAAAGGCCCTCGGCCGGATCTGTGCCGCTGTTCCCGTCACCATCGGCAAGTACTGGGCTCGCGCCAAGCAGCAGCATCAGCCCCAGCAGCAAGATACCAGTCCGGAAGGTGCTCCTGTTCATGGCCTACTCCCCCGTATGCCTACGATTCTCCGCGAATGCGCCTATCAGCCCCGCGTGCCGTCCGAATTCCACATCTCCCGGTCATTCCTGCGGGCTCCACAACAACCGGCTCCGGGTCTGGCCGGCTCATCCCCTGGTCCTCGTGTCCGCCGCCCGGGCCCATCTTCCGCTAGAGACGCCGGCGTCCGGCCCCTCCGCTCCGCGCTCAGCCTACTCTTCCGTCAGTATGATGAGCGAGTCCAGGCGATTGATGAGGACCAGGTACAGGTCCCGCTCAAAGTCGCTCTCCACGCTGAAGTAGTCGATGACGCCGGACGTGAAGTAGGCGTCGAATATCCCCTCGCAGGTCTCCGCCTCGCCCGCAGCCTCAATGTAGTCGAAATAGGTCGGAATCAGCCGCAGCACCCGGTCGGCCTTGGGTCCCAGCGAGGGGTCCGACTGCACCGCCAGCTCCTTCACGTTCTCCCAGTACTCCTGCGCAGCCTCCCTGTCGCTGGGCGGGTCCTTTCGGAGCTCGACCAGCAGTAGCCGGTCCGGGTCCACCGGCTCCAACGCCGACTCATAGAGGCTCAGCCGGTCCTGTAGCGTTGAGAGCTCTGCCGCCTTTGCCTCCAGCTCCGCGATTCGTTCGTCGCGCTGTGCCACGAGGATGTTGGACTCCTGGACCGCCGCCATCGCCCGCTGCGCCCCGGCCCGCTCCTCCGCCACCGACATCTCCAGGCTCGCGACGGTCGCCTGCGCCTCGGCCAGCTGCTGCTTCAGCTCCCCCTGGCCGGCCAGCAACTCCTCTATCCGCTGCTCCCGCGCTGCCGCCTCCGACTCAAGCTCATCGATGCGAATCTGGCGTTGCTCCACCTGCGCCTCCGCGCGGCTTTTCGGCGGCTCGAACACCGCGTAGGCGATGCCCACCCCCGTCCCCGCGGCGAAGATCAGGACTCCAATGCCAATGGCGATTGGCAGCAAGAGGGAAGTCCAGCGCACCATGATTCACCTCATCCTGTGGGAAAGGGTCCGAGCAACTGGCTTGGACACGGAAACCATGCCGCTGTCTGAAATCGGGGTTGTTTTCCCACGCCCGGCTGGTCCGCTGCCTAAGACTGAGGAACGCTGTCACTCGTTTCTGCGGCATCGGAATCATCTGCCGCAGCCGCCTCTTCCATCTCCTCCGGCCGCTCGTGCATGGAGAAGAAGGCTGTACTGCGGTTGTACCAGTCGAGGCCCCAGACCAGCACGGGATTCCTGTCGTCTGTGGCGACCTCCCACGTGGTCCAAGCCTCGAAGACGGAGCCCGGATAGAGCCTGGCGGAGAGGAACGGCCGCACCGGGACCACACCGAAGGGCAGGTCGTATACCACTCTCGGCCCGGACAACATGCGGAAGTCAACCTGGTGTATCCAGTCGCTCCCTGTCGCGGGCCCGCGAACGTAGCGAATCTTGATCCGGGCCAGCAGGTACTCATTCCCCTCAAAGGGCGGCGGGTTCCACTTGTAGGCCGCCGCGACTATCGGCGCGGCCTCCTCCCCCCGGATCACCTGCTCTATGCTTATCTCGTGGATGCTGCGCGTATCATTGCCGAAGTAGGACGGCGGCCCAACTACTCGCACCGTGTGGCCAATCGGGGCCGGGTTCCTCTGCGACATCCCCAGGCTCGCCACCTCTGGCGCTAGCATCAGTTCTCCCGTCTTGAGGCGCGACACCAACTCCAGCACAGCGTCGTCAATGCCGATGGCGTAGCCCGCCTGCAGCGCCGGCGTGCTGTTGATGACCCCGATCACCGCACCGTCCGACGTGAACAGCGGCCCGCCGCTCAGTCCCGCATACAGTGGCGTGTCCGTCTGAACGAAGCTATACCCCTGGATATCGCTGGACACAAAGGCGGACACTACCCCGCTCGTCGTGCTCAGCTCACTGTTGAACCCCGGGTATCCAATGGCCAGGACCCGGTCTCCTATCTGTACGTTCTTCAGGTTCCCCAGCTCCACCACGGGCAGGTCCGGGCGCCCGCTGATCTTGAGGACCGCCAGATCGAGGACCTCGTCGCGGCCCACCACCAGGGCCCGCTCTTGCCGGCCGTCTCTGTGTGTGATGGTCAACGATCCCGCGTCCTCGACGACGTGGTTGGCTGTTAGGACAAAGCCCAGCGGGTCCACGATGATGCCGCTGCCGCTCCCGCTGTTGATGCCGCCGGCCGTTCCCGTATCGATACGGACCGTGGCGTTGCTCACCATGTCCAAGACCTGGAAGACCGTGGGTGTGGGCGTCGGGCTTGGCGTAGGGACCGGCGAAGGCGTGGGTGTCGGCATGGGCGTGGGTGTCGGCGCCGGGGCCGGCGTCGCAGCCGGTGCCGGGCTCGGCGCCGGTTGAGCCGTCGCGGCCAGCTGCGGCATGGCCTGCGTCGGAGCAGTTACCGGCGCCGCCGAGCTGGCGGCACTGGCCGCTTCAGCTGTCTCAGCCTCCGGATTGGCGTCGGAGCTCTGACAGGCCGTGAGTGCAATGGAGATGACTAACACAGACCCAGCCAGTATCCATCTCAATGCCTCTTCTCCTTGGAACCGCAGACGGTTGCGCCAGTATATCACGGCCTGAGAGAGATTAGGGAACATGGCGCGCCCAGTACATCGCCTCTCTGACTTGTACGATGGCTGTCCACTCGGAGGATTCACGCTCCCGCTGCGCTAGCGACTGCACCCACCGCCGTAGGGGCCCCGCAACCCTCCCCCTACAAAGCTGTCGCGCTAGCGACCGCCCCCCTACCGCTCGCCGCTCTGGTCGAGGGTGGCCGTCACCGACGTGTGCAGCCCGCCCCTGGTCTTGTAGTCCAGTGTTAGCGTCATGGTCACCGGCAAGCATGCCGCCGCCAGGTCCCGCAGGATGCGGTTGGCCGCGTGCTCCTGGTAGATGCCGACGCTGCGGAACCCCAGCAGGTAGTACTTCAGCGACTTGAGCTCCAGGAATAGGCGGTCCGGGACATAACGCACCGTGAGCGCGCCAAAGTCCGGCAAGCCCGTCAGCGGGCACACCGCCGTAAACTCGTCCGTGTCGATGGTCACCTCCGCGCCGGAGCCTGGGTAGTCGTATGGGAGGGCGATGAGGCACCCGGCGTCCACCGCCTCCTCCCCCTCGATCGGCCCCTTCCAGTCGAGGCTGCCATAGCGTTCCTTGAGGTCGTCGAGGCTCTGCATAGCATCTCCTGTGCCCTATGGTGGGACGCGTCGTTGCGCACCTGTTGCTCGCGGACCCGCCGGGTGCGCTCAGCGCGCGGTCGTGTGCATTCGCGGCGTGGGCTGCGTCGCATCCCCGCCACGGCCCGCAACTCCTCAGGCGCACACCCCCAAGCGCCCCCGCCATCCTGAGCCTGTCGAAGGATCAGCGGTCACGCGGTACAGGTTGCGCATGAGGTTGGCGGAAGCAAGCGTTGCGGGCCGCCGCCGGCCGGCGCGATGGCCGCGCGGCCCCTAGTGGTCGTGCGTGCTGTGCACCAGAAGGTCGTGCCGGTGGCCCCACTTGCGAGTGAACCGGCGGAAGTTCTCGTGGCTGAGCTCGTCCCGCATCTGCTCGCTCAGTGCGCTCCACACAAAGTGCTCGTGCCGCACCAGCGGCAGGTCCGGCAGAGTCAGGATACTGTACCCCTTCTCCTTGAACTGGAAGCTGAAATCGATGTCAAGGTTGCGGTAGAACCGGAACCCCTCTCGAAACAACCCCACGTCCTGAAGACTCGCCCGGCGGAACCCCATGCAGTAGCCCTGCATCGCGTCCACGTAGCCCGCGCTCTGCTCCTCGAAGTGGTGCAGGTCCGTCGTCGTCAGCCCCCATGGGCCAGCGACGCCCACACCCGGGTCCTCCAGCGCCTGCCCCACCGACTCGAAGATGTCTCCCGACACCTCCACGCTCGGGTCCAGCACGATGACAATCTCCCCCAGGGACAGCCGGAGGGCCAGATTCTTCGCGGCCCCGTCTCCCAGCACGTGGTCCGTGTGAACCACCCGCACCCTTCCGCCCTGCCCAAGACCCTCCAGCCAGTCCTGCGTGCCGTCCGCCGAGTCGTTGTCCACGATGACCAGCTCCGCGTTGGTCCGCTCAAGCCAGGGCAGTATCGAAGCGACACAGCGCTGGACCTCGGCCTTGTAGTTGCACACCACCAGACTCACCGTGAAATCGTGCGTGGATTGCTCGTCCAGAAAGCTCGGCGCCTCCACCGGCGACGAGTAGCTGCGCCACGGCTCCCTGCGGCGCTCCCAAGGCGAGAGGGGCCGCACAAGCGTCTCCTCCTCCACGTCCTGCACCAGAAGGTCCGCCTCGTTGAGCTGCCGCCTGATGGAGTCCGCCCTCGAGTACTGCGCCCCCGCCCGAAGGATGGAGCGCTCCTCCAGCAGTGGGAACGTCCCGGCGGGGGCCCGGTACTGCTCCGGCACCCGCTCCAGACCCAGGCCCAGCACCTGGTCGAACTCCAGGGCAAGTGCCAGCTTCGCCTGGTCCGGCGTGTCGCTGTGCGCCATGTCCCAGAGGATGCTTAGCGCTCTGGGCAGGTTGAGGTTGTCCCGAACCGCGCCGAAGAACGCCCTCCGCCACGGCTCCATTACGGACGCCTCCGGCGTCTCCGGAGTCGACCGCGACCAGCGCCACACCCGGTCCTTCAGTCGAATGAACCCCTGCTGCGCCGCCTTCAGCGCGCTGAACGTAAAGTTCATGCGCGTGCGGTAATGCACCGTGAGGCAGAGGTAGCGGAACGCCAGCGCCTCGAAGCCCTTGGCCGACAGCTCCGCCAGCGTGTAGTCGTTGGCCTGCGACTTGGACATCTTCACGCCGTCGGCCAGGAGGTGCTGGCCGTGTACCCAGTGACCGACGAACGGGACCCCGTAGGCCCCCTCGCACTGCGCCAGCTCTCCCTCGTGGTGGGGGAAGATGTTGTCCACGCCGCCCGTGTGTATGTCCAGTTGGGTCCCCAGGTACTTGACGGACATGGCGGAGCACTCGATGTGCCAGCCAGGGAAGCCCTCGCCCCAAGGGCTCGGCCATTTCAGCGCCCGGCCCGGCTCGGCGGCCTTCCACAGGGCGAAATCCCGGGCGTCCCGCTTCAGCGGGTCCACCTCCGCTCGCACCCCCAGCATCAGGCCCTCCGCGATATTCCCGGAGAGGTCCCCGTACGCCGGAAAGCTGCCCACCGAGAAGTACACGTTGCCCTGGACCTCGTAGGCGTGGCCCCGCTCCATCAGGCGCTGCGTCACCTCCAGCATCTCAGGGATGTGGTCCGTGGCGCGGGGGAACTGGTCGGCCGGAAGGATGTTCAGCGAGGCTTCATCTTCCATGAAGCCCTTGGTGTAGAACTCCGCGATCTCCTGCGGCGTCTGCCCCGCCTCCAGGGCGGCCTGGATCACCTTGTCCTCGCCCTGGTCCAGCAGCTCCTGGCGCATGTGGCCAACGTCCGTGATGTTCTTGACGTGGGTAACGCGGCTGCCTTCCACCGTCATGGCCCTGCGTATCCAGTCTGCCATGAGATAGGAGCGCAGGTTGCCGATGTGCACAGACCGGTACACTGTCGGGCCGCACGTGTACATCCGTACGACCCCTGGCTGCCCGAGGCGTACCTCTTCCACCTGGCGGGTCATCGTGTTGAACAGACGCATCCTGTTGACACGCTCCTGACCCAAATTCGGCCCCATTCTACGCCAAGGCAGCCGGACTGTACAACCCCACTACCGCGGCCCAAGTCCGCCACCTAACGTTTCGCTGGCGACTCACTGCGGGTGAAAAATGCCCAAGCGGAGGACGGGCGTCTCCGGAGTCCGCTCCGCCTGAGGCACTCGAAGGGCGCGAGCGCGACGCCTCTAGCACACCCTCCCTCCACAGAGCCGTCGCGCAGCGACCTCGCTGTGCCATCGTCCCGTTGCCCGCAGAAGGACCTCTGCTCTAGTATCCGTGCAGCAGACCCGCCCGGCCAAGGAGATCGCCATGCCTCGAAAAACAAACAACACTTCGAGACCAGTCCAGCTTCACTTTTCCGCGAAAAAAAGTAAGAGCTAATCATACAGGCGACAACAATCAAACCGGGCCCACCACCTCAAATCGTCGGGTCGGCTTGGGTGGTGAGTTTGGCGCGGGTCAGTCGCGTTGACGCTCCAAGCCCCCATGCCTACAATGGTGCCACTCCGTTCCTTCGAGGCGTTGCAGTGGCTCCGGCGAAGCAGCTCTACGAGTTTCAGGTGCTCGAGACAGGGCTGGCCCAGTCCCAGAAGGCCTTGGCCCAGATTCGGGCCGGCCTCCA
Organism: Dehalococcoidia bacterium; assembly: GCA_965247615.1. Lineage (GTDB taxonomy): Bacteria > Chloroflexota > Dehalococcoidia > Lucifugimonadales > UBA1127. The sequence goes on from OZ252022.1 coordinate 1,380,499, forward strand.
GGACTCCCAGGTCCTCGACGACGCCCGCCGGCGCTTGGACCAAGCCCAGAAGTCCCTCGAAGCTTTCCAAGCCGAGCAGCGGGACTTGGATCTGGGTCTCGGTGCCCTGGAATCCCACGTCCAGCAGGTCGAAAAGAAGCTCTATGACGGCAGTATCTCCAACCCCAAGGAGCTCCAGGGCTACCAGCAAGACCTCCGCATGCTCCGGCGTCAGAAGAGCGAACAAGAGGACGCCCTCCTGGAGGTCATGGACCGCGCGGAAGGCGCCCTCCGCGGCGTCCGCGCCGCACAGAGTGCCCTGGCCTCCGCCGAGGCCGCCTGGAACGCGGAGCATCAGCAACTCATCGGGGAGAGGGACCGACTGACCATGAACGTGGCCCGCCTGGAGCAGCAGCTCCAGGCCGCCGCCTCCAGCGTCGACCCCCGGGAGCTGAAGCTGTACGAGAGCATGAAGAGGTCCCGCGGCACCGCCGTATCCCGCGTCGAGCAGGGCATCTGCCGCGCCTGCGGCCTCGCACTCCCCTCCCACGAGCTCCAACGCGCCCGCGCCGCCGCGGACCTGGTGCGGTGCAGCAGTTGCGGGCGCCTGCTCTTCGTCGTCTAGCGGCGCGCTGGCCCCGGCCCTCGCACCGAACGTCGGCGGTCGCCGTCGCGCTCCCCCACCCGAACCCTGGGACCGCGGCCGGAGCGCCCGTACCCGCGCTGGGGCGGCATCCGCGCCAAGCCCCCTTCGAGTCGCCCTCAAGCGGGCTGCTATAATGAAGCGGGCCGGTGGGCCGGATGGCCGCTCCCCGCACTAGCGGGGAGAGGAAAGTCCGAGCTCCATCGGGCAAGGGTGCTGGGTAACGCCCAGGCGGGGTAACCCGACGGAAAGTGCCACAGAAACATACCGCTCCGCTCGCCGGAGCAAGGGTGAAATCGGGAGGTAAGAGCTCCCGGCCGTCCGCGGAGACGCGGCGGCGGGCAAACCCCACCCGGAGCAAGGCCGCACAGGGGGCTATGGGCGCCCGGCCCGCCCCCGGGTAGGCTGCACGAGGCGCCGAGCAATCGACGTCCCAGAGGGATGGCCATCGCTCCGGCGGCGACGCCGGAGTACAGAACTCGGCTTACAGGCCCACCGGTCCCATCAAACTCGGCGCGCCATCCGTGGCGGCCCGCGCCCCTTGGTCCCTCTCCACCGCGCCCCGGGTCGACCGGTTGTACCAGTGTGGACAGGGCATGCTGGACAGGCCGGAGACCGTGGGCCCCCGCCCGCCGTCCCCCCGGAGGCGCTGATCAGCTCTCCGCGGCAGCCTCGCTCTTGCGCCCCCGGAAGGCGCCGCCCGCCGGAAGGTGCAGCGAGTAGTCCGCTTTCGATGCAAACACAGACGGCAGTCGCTCCCCCTGGCCGCCGCAGGTTGGGCACCCCGCCGGCTCCGCCATCTTGCTCATGGGCCGCATGACCTCGAACTCTTCATTGCACGTCGCGCACCAGAACTCGTACAGAGCCATGGAAACCGCTCCTTCAAAGAATTGCCGTCTCTCCACGATACTCTATTCTGCCCAGTCACCTGTGGACGCTCAAGGGGGTGGCCGGGCCAGTCATTGTGAGGCGATTTTGGCGCGGTTGGACTGCGCACTCTGAGCCTGTCGCAGATCGTGAGCGGGGAGGCCGCATCCCGTACAATGGAATGCGGCGTCGGCCCCAGGATTCTCACGCACCGGGGAGCACCCACTGACATGGAGCAGGAAGCCCTGACCCCGGAAGCCGTCACCCGCGGGCTCGGCACGCGGACCGTCGGGCGGCGAGTCGTGTGCCTCGCCACCGCCGAGTCGACCATGGACGAAGCCCGTCGCGAGGCCGAGGCCGGCGCACCCGAGGGCGCCGTCGTCCTCGCCGAGGAGCAGACCGGCGGCCGCGGACGCTTCCACCGCGCATGGCTCTCACCCCCGGGCGCCAACCTGCTCCTCTCCGTTGTCCTGCGCCCCAGCCTCCATGAGCTGCTTCGACTGAACATGGCCGTCACCCTCGCCGTCGCCCGGACCGTCCGCGCCGTCACCGGCATCGATCCCACCGTGAAATGGCCCAACGACGTGCTCCTGGACCGCCGCAAGGTCAGCGGCATTCTCATCGAGAGCACCGTCGACGGCGATGCCGTGCGGTGCGCCGTCGCGGGCATCGGCCTCAACGTCAACTTCGATCCTGACCCGTACCCCGAAATCGCCGCCACTGCCACCAGCCTCATGGCCGCCGTGGGCGCGCCGGTGTCGCGGTTGGCGGCGCTCCGCACGCTCCTCCGGGAGCTCGACGAGCTCTACGCGTCCCTGGGCCGGAGCGACGCCGTCTACGAGGAGTGGCGTGGGCTCCTCGACACTCTCGGTCAGTGGGTCCGCGTGAGCTGGGGCCGCCGCGTGGAGGATGGGCTCGCCGCCGACGTGGACCCGGAAGGCAACCTCATCCTGGAGCGCCGCGACGGCTCCAGAGTGACCATGCTGGCCGGCGAGGTCACGCTCCGAGGCTGAGAGGGGAGGGGCCGCCCACTGCGGACTACCGCATCCGGTGTGCCAGCCCACGCAGGTCTGCTTCTGGGCGAGCGCCCATGTGCCCGATGATCTCGGATGCCGCCGCAGCGCCGATGCGCCCGCTCGCCGGCAGGTCGTAGCCGTGCGTGAGCCCGTACAGGAACCCCGCGGCATAGAGGTCGCCGGCCCCCGTGGCATCCACCACACGTTCCACGGGCACGGCGTCCACCACGTGTACGTTGCCGCCCGCCGCGATGACGGAGCCTTTCTCGCTGCGGGTCACCGCCGCCAGCTTGCAGTCGCCGCGAACGCGCTGCAGTGCCGCCTCGAAGTCACGCGCCTGGTACAGCGAGATGATCTCATCCTCGTTGGCGAACAGCACGTCGATGTGCTCGCGGACCAGCTCCTTGAACGAGTCCCGGTGCCGGTCTACGCAGAAGGGATCAGACAGCGTCAGCGCCACCCGGCGTTGGGCCGCGTGGGCCGTCTCCGCCGCCTTGACCATCGCCGCCTTCGCCTGCGGCAGGTCCCACAGGTACCCCTCTAGGTACACCACCTGGTGGCCCCGGATCGTCTCCGGTTCGATGTCCCCTGGCTCCAGCTCGACGCACGCGCCAAGATGCGTCGCCATCGTCCGCTCGCCGTCTGGCGTCACGACGACCAGGCACCGCCCCGTGGGTTGGCCGTCGTGCGCCGGTTGGCCCTCCGTGCTGATGCCCATGGCGTGCAGGTCGTGCCGGAACACGGCCCCGAACGGGTCGTCGCGCACCTTGCCGATGTAGGAGCCCGTGCCCCCAAGGGCGGCGATGCCCGCCATGGTGTTCCCCACCGAGCCACCGGACTGCTCCATCGTCGGGCCCATGGCCTCGTATATCCTGGCCGCCTGCTCCGCGTCCACCAGCGTCATGGCGCCCTTCGCCATGACGTGCCGCGCCAGGAACTCGTCGTCCGCGTGCGCCAGGATGTCCACGATGGCGTTGCCGATGCCGACGACGTCCTTCAGTCCGTTCTCTGCGGTGTCCATCTTTCATGCATCCTGGCGACGGCTTCGCCCCCGGCGTCTCTCCTAGCCCGTCCCTGGCGGACCGTATCCATGTGTGGGTAGTGATCCCCCGTGCGCCTGCTCAGGGCCCGCCCGCAGCCCGCATTCCCCGCAAGATTCCCCGCAAGGGAGTCTGCAATTGGCCCCTTGATGACCGGTTGCGGCGCCCGCAGGGCAGTGCGAGGCAGGCTTGCCTCCGACTGCGCAGCCGCGCGTTGAGACCCTCACCCAAGGTTGTAGAGGCGTGCGCAGTTGTCCCAGAGGATCCTGCGCTTGCTATCGTCGGAGACCCCCTCCAGGCCGAGGAAGCTCTCCGTCGCGTGCGGGTAGGCCGAGTCGTCGTGGGGCCAGTCCGTCGACAGCACCAGGTTCTCGTCCCCGATTGCGTCGATGGTGTACCGGACCAGCGCCTCGTCGGGGTCCACCGATACGAAGCACTGGCGGCGAAAGTACTCGCTCGGCGCCAGCTTCAGCCCGAAGCGCTCCTTGTCCCCCATCTTGGCCTCGTGCTCGTCAAGGCAGTAGAGCCACCACGGCGCCCAGCTGGAGTGGCCCTCCAGGAACGCTGCCTTCAGGCCCGGGTGTCGCTCGAAGACCCCGCCGGTGAGCATGGCCCCCAGCGTGCAGATCAGCTCCACTGGGTGAGCCACCGCGTGGCCAAGGGCGTGGTTGTCCATGTAGCGGCGCGCCAGGTGATCCTGGTACGCCATCTGGATGCCGTGGAAAGAGACCGGGACTTGCAGGCGCTCGGCCTCAGCCCAGAAGGGCTCGTAGTACTCGTCATACCACGGACGGTTGCGGACCGGATTGCTGGGGAGCACCAGCGTCACTGCGCCCAGCTCGGTCACCGCCCGCCGGGCCTCGGCCGCGGCAAGCTGCACGTCGTGCATTGGGACCATCGCGCCAACCTTCATCCGTTCAGGGTCCGCGTCGCAGTAGTCCCGCAGCCAGTGGTTGAAGGCACGGCATATGGCGGCGGCGACCCCCGCGTCCATCTCGTCGATGGCGATGACGTGGGCGGCGTGCGTGCGGAAGCAGACCGCCACGTCGATGCCCTCTACCTCCATCGCCTGGAGCATCTCCTGGGGCCTCGTGCCCTCCCGGGTCGTGTCGCCTGCGGCCTTCGTGGAGGCCCGGCCCGTCTCCGCGCCGCGCTCCTTTGCCAGATCGCCCCGGATCTGGAGTGTTCGGCTCCGCTCGGGCAGGTCCGAGTATGCCGGTAGGGCCTTCCCCATGGAAGTCCACCCGCCGCCGCGGTTGGAGTCCACGGCGTTGTTGATCCTCGGGGCCTGGTCGCGGTAGCCGGGCTCCATGTACTCCAGCCACAGGTCGCCCGGCTCGCGGACGTGGATGTCGCTGTCCAGGACCTTGAAGCCGTGCTTCGCCATGTGGGCCTCCATCCTTCCCGGAATGGGCAGCGCCCGTGGCCAGCCCTTGCCGGCGCCGCTGCCTCGTCAGCATAGGAGACTAGCAGCGCCGCCGTGAGGCGTCAATTCTCAGGCAGCGGCGGCCCGAGGGTCTGCACGAGGACGTGCCCCCCGCCGGCGACCCCCTGCCACCCACCTGTTGCCCGTACAAGACCATACCCCCTACTATGCCTGTAACATACCCACGAAAGGAGACCCTTGCACACCCCGCCATCCCCGCACCCACCCCCGGCCGCACACCGCCCTCGTCATTCCCGCGGCGGTGGGGGGGCGCCCCGACAACAATCAAAACGCAACGCCACGCCGAAGCTACCGGCGCGACCCAAAAGCAAACAATCAACCCTTTTGCAACTTCCAGCTTCAGAAAAAGCAAAAAACGTCTTGACTATCATACGAAGCTAATCAATCAAACCAGGCGCCCCGCAACCCTTCTCCCGCGTGGCCGCCGCGGCGGCGCTGGGTTGACCCCGCTTGGCGGCCGATGGTATAGTCCCTAGAAGGAAGCGAGAGGGGTCTTCGGCATGACGGGTATTGCGAGTCGGCTTCACGAGCATCATCATGGCCATCCGCCGGTTGATGCCGCGCCCTGAGACTCGCCGCACAGAAGCAGGTGAACGAGACCTTGGGGCGGCCCCCAAGGTCTCTTCTGTGTATGGGGACCACAGCCCGCGGCCCCCGGACCTCTCCTCCAGCGCCTTCTAAGGGCGTGGGCAATAGAGCTATGCTCAATCGAGTTGAACAGTCGGACGTGACCGGAAGATGACGGTATCGCGCCCAGAGACCGATCCCGCGACGGCCACCGCCTTGGACGACGCCCTCCGCCGCCTCCCGGGCATGCGTGACCTCACCGAGTCCGAGCACGCCCGCATGCGCCGCACCCAGGACGGTATGCAGCGCACCCTCGCCCTCCATGGGTACCGCGTCGTGGAAACACCCGTGCTCGAGCCCACCGAGCTCTTCCTGCGCAAGTCCGGCGGCGAGCTCGCCTCCCGCATGTACACCTTCACAGAACCTGGCGGTCGCCGGGTCAGCCTCCGCCCCGAGTACACCTCGGCTGTCATCCGGCTCTTCCTCAGCGAGCAGCGGCGGGAGCCCCTTCCTCTCCGCTACCAGTATGCCGGCCCCGTGTTCCGCTATGATCCCGCCTCCCCCACCCGCCAACGCGAGTTCCACCAGGTTGGCGCCGAGCTCATCGGCGCCTCCGGTCCCGAGGCCGACGCCGAGGTGCTCTCCCTCGCCTGCCAGCTCCTCACCCAACAGGGCCTGGCGGACCTCCGACTCTCCATCGGCGACGTGGGCGCCGTCCATGCTCTCCTGGACCAGTTTGGACTCTCGGAACGCGTCCAGCTCCTCCTCCTTGCCGGCGTCGGCGACATGCGCGACGGCAGCGCCGGGGTGGCACGCGTCAAGCAGCGCGCCGAGGCCATGGGCCTCTTCCGCCAGACCGAGGACGGCGCCGAGCCCGGAGCCCGCGCTGCCACACTGCCGCACTGCCTCCTCATGCCCACCCTCCAGAACCCCGTCGGCGTGCGGACGCGCGAAGAGATCCTGGACCGGCTCTCACGGAAGCTCCAGGCCGGAGACACGCCGGAGCTGGTGCAGCGCGCCCTGGAGTTCACCGCGCAGCTGGCCCTCGTCCGGGGCGATCCCGGACCTGCGTTGACCGAAGCCAAGACCCTGGCGAAGCGGCATGGCCTGGATCCCGCCCCCCTGGACTCTGTCCAGAAGACCCTGACTGTGTTGGAGCTCCACGGTCTCAAGAGCGTCGAAACCCTCCTGGACATGGGGCTCGCCCGCGGCCTCGCATACTACACCGGCATCGTCTTCGAGATTCGACGCCCCTCCAGCCCCCGGGACGCGTCCCTCGGCGGCGGCGGCCGCTACGACGGTCTCCTCAAGGCCCTGGGCGGTGGCCGCGGCGTGTCCGCCCTCGGTTTTGCCTGCTCCACAGAGCGCGTCCTCGAGGCCCTGGGCCCAGCAGACCCCGGGGACAGGCCCCTCCGCAGGGTCCTCGTGGCCCCACGGAGCCCAGAGGCCTACGGACCCGCCCTGAAGGTCGCCGCCGCCCTCCGGCTGGGCGCCGAGGCCGCCGAGGTCACCGCCAGTCCCACCGCCCTCCCAGCGGGCAGGGAGCTTGCCCGCGGCAAAAACATGGACGCACTCGTTCTGGTGGAAGCGGATGGAAGCAGCCAACGAGAACCAATCTAACGGCAGCCAGAGCGGCCTGCGGCTCGCCCTCCCCAGCGACGGTGAGCTCTACGAGTCCACGCTGCGCTTCCTGGCCGCCTGCGGCATCCCCGTCGAGCGCGCCAGCAGCCGCCGCTATACCGCCGAGCTGGCTTCCGTGCCCGGCGCCCTCGCCCTCTTCCAGCGCGGCGCGGATATCACGGCCAAGGTCGAAGAAGGGACTGCCGACCTCGGCGTCGTCGGCCTGGACCGCTTCATGGAGTCGCGCCGTGAAGACGGAGCCGCCGTCGTCATCGTCGAAGACCTCGGCTTCGGTGGCTGTGAGCTCGTCCTCGCCGTCCCGGAGGCCTGGGTCGACGTCACCTCCACTGCCGACCTCGCAGACCTCGCCGTCGAGTTCCGCGAAAAGGGCCGCGAGCTCCGCATCGCCACCAAGTACCCCCTCCTCGTGGAGCGCTTCCTCTACGCCCGCGGCGTCAACTACTTCTCGCTCGTCCTGACCAGCGGCACCCTGGAGGCTGCCCCCGCCATGGGCTACGCCGACCTCATCGCGGACCTGACCGCCAGCGGCGTCACCCTCCGCGAGAACAACCTCAAGACCCTGACCGACGGTTCAGTCCTCGTATCCCAGGCCTGTCTCATCGCCAACCGCCGCCTCCTCGCCCGCGCGCCGGCCAAGCTCAACGGCGCCCGCGGCATGTTGGAGCGCGTAGAAGCCCACTTGCGCGCCAGGGGCTTCTGCTCCATCATGGCGAACGTGCGGGGACCGACTGAGCAGGCTGTCGCCGCCCGGGTCATGGAGCAGCCCGGCCTCGCCGGCGTCGAGGGCCCCACCGTCGCCCCCGTCCACACCCTGGACGCCGAGGACTGGTACGCCGTGACCATCCTTGTGAGGAAGGAGCGCACCATGGACGCCGTGGAGCACCTCCGGAGCATTGGGGGCAACGGCATCGCCGTCGTCGCCGCCGCGTACCTCTTCGAGGCCGAGTGCGCAGCCTACCAGCGCCTCCTGGCGCTGCTGGATGGGGAAGCCCGCAATCCCACAGATTGAAGCTGGACCTGAGACGGAGATCACCGTGCGAGTAGTCCACGGGTACGACCAAGGAAGGGAAGTCCTGGACCGGGGCCTCCGTCGTGACTGGGACGACGTCACGCCCGCCATGCTCGACGACAGCCAGCGTATTTTCGGCGAGCGCCTGACCCCCCGGGAGGCCGTGGCGCGTATCCTAAGCGACGTCCGGGACGGCGGCGACGACGCCTTGCGCCGCTACTCCCGCCTCCTGGACGGCGCCTCCTCCTCCCAGAAGTCCCTCGAGGTGCCCAAGGAGGCTTGGAAGCAGGCCTACAGAGAGCTCCCCGCCGCCCTGAAGCGCTCTCTGGACACCGTCATCCGGCGCGTCCGCGCCTTTCACCAGGCATGCATGCCCCGCACCTGGGTCGATTTTGCCCAGGGGTACGGCGAGCTGTTCACCCCCCTGGAGCGCGTCGGCGTTTACGCACCCGGCGGCCGCGCCGCCTACCCCTCCACTGTCCTCATGACCGCCGTCCCCGCCCGCGTGGCAGGGGTCGAAGAGATCATCCTCGTCACTCCCTCCCGCGGCGACGAGGGACCCAGCCGCACCGTCCTGGCCGCCGCCCACGCGGCGGGCGTGGACCGCGTCTTCCAGATCGGCGGCGCCCAGGCCATCGCCGCCCTGGCCTACGGCACCGAGGAGGTCCCCAAGGTCGACATGGTGTGCGGGCCCGGCAACCTCTTCGTGACCCTGGCGAAGCAGATGGTCTACGGCCACGTCGCCGTGGACGGCCTCTTCGGCCCGACCGAGACCGTCGTCGTGGCCGACGATGCCGCCAACCCTTCCCTCTGCGCCGCCGACCTCATTGCCCAGGCCGAGCACGACCCTCTCGCGTCCCCCGTCTTCATCACCACCTCCGAGCCCCTCTGGCGCCGCGTCGAGCAGGACATCGAACGCCAGCTCGCCCGGCTCCCCAAACGCGAGGTGGCCGCTCAGGCCTTCGACCACGGAGGCGTCGCGGTCATCGTGGACCAGTTGGGAGAGGCCGTGTCCTTGGCCAACCTCTTCGCGCCGGAGCACCTCTGCCTCATGGTCGCCGAGCCCTGGAAGCTCCTGGGCAAGGTGCGCCACGCCGGCGGGGTCTTCGTAGGAGAGCACTCTCCGGAGGTCATGGGCGACTACGTCGCCGGTCCCAGCCATGTCATGCCCACGGGCGGCACTGCCCGCTTCAGCTCCCCGCTGGGCGTCCACCAGTTCCTCAAGGTCAGCTCCCTCGTAACCCTGAGCAAGGAGACCTTCGACTGCCTCGCCCCCGACGGCGCTGCCCTGGCGCGCGCCGAAGGCCTCGAGGGCCACGCCCGGGCGATGACGGCCCGCGGCAAGCGCCCGCGAAAGCGCGGTGTAGCATGAGCGCGGCTGACACCCACCAGATCCTTGACCGCCTGATTCGCCGCCACGTCAAGGACCTCGCGCCCTATGAGGGCGTCGAACCCCCGGAGGTCCTCGCGGCGCGCGTCGGCATCACCCCAGACCGGGTTGTCAAGCTGGACGCCAACGAAAACCCCTACGGCGCCTCGCCCCACATCGTTGATGCCCTGGCCGGCTTCCCAGGGACCAGCATCTACCCAGACCCGGCCCAACGCCGCGTCAGGCCCGCCCTCGCCGCCTACGCGGGCGCAGACGTCGACCGCATCATCGCCGGGTCCGGCGCCGATGAGCTCATCGACCTTGTCCTCCGCCTCTTCATCGACCCCGGCGACCGCGTCATCGACCTCACCCCCACCTTCGGCATGTACGCCGTCTCCTCCCGGATCCAAGGCGGCAGCGTCGTCCGTGTCCCCCGCGATGACAGCTTCGACGTCGACGTGGCCGCCGTCGGTGAAGCCGTGGACGACCGCACCAAGCTGCTCTTCCTCTGCAACCCCAACAACCCATCGGGGAACGTCTCGCCGGAGTCCTGCGTCCGCGGGCTCCTCGACCTGGGACTGATGGTCGTCGTGGACGAGACCTACCACGAGTTCTGCGGCTTCACCGTGGCCCATCTGGTCCCCGAGTATGAGAACCTCATCGTCCTGCGCAGCCTCAGCAAGTGGGCCGGTCTCGCCGGTCTGCGCCTTGGGTACGGCATCATGGCCCCCTACCTGGTGGAGCGGCTCATGGCTATCAAGCAGCCCTACAACGTCAGCACCTCCGCGGAGACCGCTCTGTTCGCCAGCCTGGAGGACACGGACCTTCTGCTCCACCGCGTGCGCCTCCTGGTTGAGGAGCGCGAGCGCATGGTCGCCAGGCTGCAGGAGCTTCCCGGCGTCCACTGCTATCCCTCCAAGGCGAACTTCGTCCTGTGCCGGCTTCCCGAGGGCACCGCCCCGTGGCTCCAGGGCGAGCTGGCAAGACGCGGCATCTTCGTCCGCCACTTCTCCGACCCCCGTATCAACGACTGCCTGCGCATCTCCTCCGGCAAGCCCGAGCACACGGACGCGCTCGTTGACGCGATGAAAGAGCTACTCAAGCAATAGAAGGGTTGCGGCTATGACCCAGCGGCACGGCACGGTACGGCGCGAGACCGGCGAGACCACCGTCCAGGTCCACATCGACTTGGACGGCGCTGGGCGCTACCAGATCCGCACGGGGAACGGCATGCTGGACCACCTGCTGGCCCAGCTATCGCGCCACGGGCTGATGGACATAACCATAGAAGCCCAGGGCGACCTCGACACGGGGTGGCACCACCTCGTAGAGGACGTGGCCATTGCCCTCGGCCGGGCCCTGCAACAGGCTGTCGGCGACGGGAGAGGCATCGTCCGTATGGGCCACGCCCTCGTCCCCCTCGACGAAACCCTCGCCGAGGTTGTCGTGGACCTCAGCGGGCGCGGGTATGCTGTCGTGGACACCGCCCTCACCGGCGACACGGTGGAGACCCTTCCCGGCGACTTGGTGCGGCACGTCCTGGAGAGCCTGGCCCTGGAGGCTCGCATGACCCTCCACGCCCGCGTCCTCTACGGCGTCAACGCCCACCACAAGGCGGAGGCCCTGTTCAAGGCCCTCGCCCGCGCCCTCCGGGACGCCGTCCAAGTCGACCCCAGGCTGGGCGGCGAGGCCCCCAGCACCAAGGGGACCCTCGGCTAGCCCCTCGCCTAAGCGGCGGTTCCCCGCCTGCGTACGTGGGCAGCTCGGCGGCCGCTGCCAACCCCCTGCACGCCCGCAGATTCATTGATAGACATACGGTATACACGCGAAGTGCAATTGTTTTGCAATTCCAACCCTGACTCTTCTCCAGGTTCAACGTGGACGCTGTGCCACTCCCGGCACGCGCTCCCCGCCGCCCCGGTTCCCCGCCCTACAACTGCGCCTTGCCCGTTCGTATCGTGTGCGCCGACTCCACCGCCGTCACGAATATCTTCCCGTCCCCAGGATACTCCGTGAACGCCGCGTTCCGGATTACGCCCACCGCCGACTCCGCCTGCTCGTCCTCAACCACAACGAGGATCATCGACTTCGGCAGGTCCTCGTACAGCTTGCTCCCCACCTGTATCCCCTGCTGCTTCCCGCGGCCCAGCACGTCCCACTTGGTCAGTGCAGGGAAGCTGGCGTTGGCGAGGGCCGTCGTCACGACCGACTCCTTCTCCGGACGCACTACCGCGCGTATCATCTTCATCCTTGTTCCTCCTCTGTCGTGTCAGACACCTTGCGGCAGCTGGGGCCGACCGCGCCCCGGCTCCCATTTCTCGTTCTCCCCGCCGCCGCGCGCGTTCTCATGACATAACGCATCATCGTCATGGCTGGTACTGCTCGATGAGCCCCGGAAGGACATCCGCTAGGTCGCGCACCGGCACCAGCTCCATCACCTTCTGCCCGGTCCTGGCGTCGGCGCCCGTCCGGCCACCGGCGAATATGTTCACCGCGTCCACTATCTCGCCGTCGACGCGGACCTTCGCCCCCTGGAAGCCGATGTCCGCCGCCTGGTGGTTGGCGCGCCCCGCCGGACACCCGGACCAGTGCATCCGGAGCGGCCCAGCCTTCGGGAACCGCTTGGCCATCGCCTCTGCCATCTCCCTGCCCGTGCTCTTCGTCTCGATGAGCGCCAGGTTGCAGTAGTCGACCCCGGTGCACGTCACCAGCCCCCGCGTGAAGGGATGGGCGTTGGGCGACAGGGCCTCGAGAAGCGGCTCACCCAGCAGCGCCGGCAGCTTGGCTTCAGGCACGTTCACGATGATGGCGTTCTGGTCCGTCGTCAGCCGAATCTCGCCCGTCCCGTACCTGTCCGCCAGGTCGGCCATCTCCGAGAGATGCCGGCTCTCGATGCGGCCCGTAGGAACGCACAGCCCCACGCTGTGAAGCCCGTCCTGCCCCTGCGGCTGCACGCCCAGGTGGTCCGTTCTCCTGGCGCTCCTCGCATCCCGACCGGCCCTGGCCAGCGGCGCCCCCCACCGCTCCTCCAGCTTCGCCCGCAGGCGTTCCACCCCCCAGTCCTGCACAAGAAAGGCCAGGCGGGCCTTGGTCCGCGGGCCCCGCGCACCCTCGTCGCGGAAGAGCAGCGTGATCTCGGCGGCCAGGCGACCAGCCTCGTGCGGCGCCGCAAAGACGTCCAGCGGCTGCGCCACCGTCATGCCGCCAGAACCCATCTTGCCGCCGACAGCCACGTTGAACCCTGGAGTCCCGTCCGAGTCCCGGACGGCGGGCGTCATCGCAATGTCTTGGGTCTCGCTGTGCGTGCAGTTCTCCCGGCAGCCCGTGATCGTCACGTTGAACTTCCGAGGCAAGTTGGTGAACGCCGGGTTCTTCAGAAAGATGTCCGTGTACTCGGCGCCGGCGGACGAGGCGTCGAAGAGCTCCCCTGCCGTCAGCCCAGCCAGCGGGCAGCAGTTGACATTGCGTATATTGTCCATGCCCGTCTGAAAGGAGTTCAGGTCGATCCCCTGCAGCGCCTTCAGGATCTCCGGCACCTCCCCCAGCTTGATGGCCCGCAGCTGTAGCTGCTGCCGCGTCGTCAGGTCAAGGAAGCCGTTGCCCAGCCGCCCGGCGATGTCAGCCAGCGCCCGCAGTTGCGTGGACGTCGCCTGACCGTTGGTGATGCGCACGCGCATCATGAACTGCCCCGGCGTTGGCTTGCGGAAGAACGTCCCGATCCACTTGAGGCGCTCCCGGTCTCCCTTGTCCAGCGTCTCCCAGCCTTCGTGGCGGGAGGCAAGCTCTCCAATCTCTCCCAGCATGTCCAGGCCGTCTTTTTCGGCCTTCAGCTTCTCGATAGGGTTGGCGCCTGGTCTCATGGCGAGCTCTCCTTGCCCTAGAGGTACGGGGCCATCAGCACAGGCTGAGGCCGTGCGGGGATGAGCGCGGCTGCGGCCTTGCCCAGTATCCGGTCCATCGTCGCGCGCTCCTCCGCCTCAGCTTGGGGCGAAAACCGCACGAGGAACACCGCGGCGGATGTAGTGACGACCCCTACGCTCAGGTACAGCAGCACCTGCTCGATACTCAGGCTCTCCATCCTGAACAGGAACCCCGCCGCCACGGCCCCGGCGTTGCCGCCCGCGCCCACTATCCCCGCCACTGCACCGAGGGCGCGTTTGTTGATGAAGGGCACCACGGAGAACGTCGCTCCCTCCGCCATCTGCACAAACAGGCTGAACACCAGCATGGAGAGAATCGCCAGGGGCAGCAGGGACATCTGGGAGAACAGCATCAGAGCGAACCCCTCCAGCAGCAGCACCCCACCCAGGAACCCCGTTCGGCCCTTCAGGCCGAATTGCCGGCCCGCCCTGTCCCCAAACATCCCCCCCAGCGTCCGGGCGAACAGGTTCATCAGCCCGAACAGCCCGGCGACCAGCCCCGCAGATGCGATCCCCAGCCCAAACCGGTCATGGTAGTAGAGCGCGGCGATGTTATTCATGGTCAACTCGATGCCGAAGCACGCCCCGTACACCACGAACAGCGCCCATACCCGGTGGTCCCTGGCCGCGGCGAGGAACGCATTCCCCTCGCCGCGCCGACTCTCGGCCGGCGCGGCGCCGGCCCCCGCCTCGCCGACGGCCGCAGGCGCATCCTGCGTCAGCCGGAAGTAGGCGAGGCCCATGAGGAGCAGCGCGATACCAGGCGCCACCATAGCCACCCGCCATCCCAGGAAGTGGTCCGCCCCAAAGGCCACCACCAGCGAGAGCACCAGCGGCATCACCATCTGCGTCGCCCCGCCCCCCAGGTTCCCCCACCCGGCAGTCGTCGCGTTGGCCGTCCCCACCACGTTGGGCGCGAACATCGCCGACGTGTGGTACTGCGTGATGACAAAGGAGGCGCCGATAACCCCGATGCCCAGGCGGAACAGCAGGAAGCTCTCGTAGCTGTTGGCCAGCCCGATGGTCATCACCGGGATCGACCCCAGGATCAGCAGCCCGCTGTAGGCCCGCCTGGGGCCGATGCGGTCGCATACCCAGCCAATGGCCACCCGCGCCGCGATGGTCGCCAACACCGACGCAATGATGGTGTTGCCGACCTGCGCCTGCGTCAACCCCAGGTCCTCGCGCACCACCGCCATCAGGGGCGCGATGCCAAACCACCCGAAAAAGGCCAGGAAGAAGGCCATCCACGTCATGTGGAATACGCGCATGTGGGGGCGGGCGAAGCTGAAGAGCCGGATCCTCGCCGCCTTGCCCGTTACTGGATCGACGGCAACGACCGCCCCCGTTCTCTCGATGGCGGCAGTATCAGATGTCAATTGCGCTCCCTCCGTTGTGAGGCCTGGCAACCACAATCCCCGCAAGGTCTTGACCCTCGGCTGCAAGCATCGCCGTCTTGCTCTGCCCAAGTAGACGCTTGATGCCCACCGGGTCCTTCTGGAAGACCCGGATCTGGTGTACCCACTTCACGCTCTTGTACCCCTGGAGAAAGGGCACCCACAGGCGGAGCGGACCCCCGTACTCTCTGGCCAGAGGCTCGCCGTTCAGCCCAAAGACCAGCAGCACCCTCGGGTCCCGCGCAATCCTCCTCGGCAGCCCCTCAAAATAGAGCCCGTCCTTGGAGTAGAAGGCGAGGTAGCCGTTCTCCGGCGCCTCAATCTCCGCCGCCGTCAGCAGGTCCACCAACCGGACCCCCTCTACCTCCGGCCGTTCCACCCAGTTGAAAATCTGGCACACCAGCAGCGACTTTTGCCGGACCCGTGGCAGGGAGCACAGCTCGGCGCCGCGCACGCTTCGCCGTTGGCCCTTCGCGTCCATCAGCATGACTTCCCAGTCGTCCAGCGGAGTCGCGTCGGGCATGGGAAACAGGGAGAGCACCGGCATCGGCTCAGCCTCGAAGTCCATGGCCGCAAACTGGTCCTTGAACCTGGGGTAGTTGATTCCCTCTCGGTGCATGCAAATGCTCCGTGTCGCCTCTCGCAGAGCTAGGAACCTTCTGAACAAGCCTGCGGCGATGTGGCATAGTACTGCTGGATAAGCCGATGCCTCTTGGGGGTAGGTTGTGATGGACCAGCCGACATTTTCCGAACTGGAATTTCAGGGCAAGAAGCGCAAGACCCGCCGGGAGCTGTTCCTGGAACGGATGGACGGCCTGATCCCCTGGCAGCGTCTGGAGGAGCGAATCAGGCCTGTGTACCCCAAGGCCGGCAAGGGCCGCCAGCCCTATCCGCTGGCGGTGATGCTGCGGATTCACTGTGTGCAGCTCTTCTACAACCTCAGCGACCCCGGTATGGAGGACCTGCTCTACGAGGCCGAGTCGGTCAGGCGGTTCGTGGGTCTGAATCTGTCGGAAGCGCTGCCCGACGAGACCACCATTCTCAATTTCCGCCATCTCCTGGAAAGGCACAGCCTGGGAGAAGGCCTGTTGCAGGAGATCAACGCTCATCTGGAATCGCAGGGACTGCGGCTCAGGGAGGGAACCATCGTGGACGCCAGCATCATCGAGGCCCCGTCGTCCACCAAGAACCGTGCCGGGGAACGGGACCCGGAGATGCATCAGACGAAGAAGGGGAACCAGTGGTATTTCGGGATGAAAGTTCACATCGGGGTGGACGCCGAGACGGGTCTGGTGCACAGCATGAGCGCCACTGCGGCCAACGTCCATGACGTGAGCGAGGCCCATAATCTGTTGCACGGCGGGGAGACGATGGTGTGGTGCGATGCCGGGTATCAGGGAGTGCACAAGCGGGCGGAAAACCTGGGGCTGGAGGTGGACTGGCAGGTGGCGATGAGACCCGGAAAACGGCGGAAACTGGAGCCTGGGAGCGAGGAGGCGGTGGCGGAGAAGGAGAAGGCGTCGGTGAGGGCCAAGGTGGAGCATCCCTTTCTGAAGGTGAAGCGGATATTCGATTATGGGAAAGTGCGCTACCGGGGATTGGCGAAGAACACGCAGCGACTGGCATTGTTGCTGGGGCTGGGCAACCTGATGACAGCGGAGGGTCAACCAGCGGGTTGACGTGGAGGCCAGCAGGTCCAACCCCTCCAGTAGGGCGCCTCCGGGCTCGCTACAGCCCTGCCGGGGGCGAAATCACAGGGAGAAAACCATCATTGGTGCGGGCAAGAGATGTCTCACCTACAAGAATCCCGGCCCAAGAACCAAAAGGCCGGCAGAGCCGAAGCTTGTTCAGAGTATCCCTAGCTCGCCGGGGTCTCCGGTTCCAGGGGGCAGACGAAGATCTTGCCGTCTCCGTAGTTGTCCGCAGCGTTGGCCTCCGTGATCGTTGCGACCACGAGCTCGGCCTGCTCGTCCGGCACAATCCACACTGCCATCCGCTTCGGGAGGAACTCCATGCCGCCCTCCTGCCCGCCCGCGTTCGGCCGCAGGTAGCGAAGCCCCTGTTGCCGGCCGCGGCCTAGGACTCGGTTCTGCAGGACCTCCTCGATCCCCAGGGCGGCAAGAGCCTCCCGCGTGTCCTGCCACTTCTCCGGCCGCAGCATGGCGATGATCTCTTTCATGGCACTCCTCCGCCCTCCAGCGTACAGATCGCTCCTTCTACTTTGGGCGAAGCGTGTTTCGTCCGTGCTACTGCCCTGTTACGTTGTTATTGCAAGTTGGTTTCCATTCTGTTAAAGCCCTCGGCCCCAGCGCCTCCACCGGTCGCGCGGGCTCCTGCCGGGGCCGTACGCCATGCCATCCGGGGCCTCAGTCGCCGCCGCCCCGGCCCACCGTGGGCGGCGGATTCCGGCACCCCATGCCACCTTGCGCACCCACGCAAACCTTGGAGTATAATGACGGCGTCGTATGTCCCCACACCGTGCTTATCCAAGCCAAAGTGAGTGTGTGAAGAGTGCAAGCCTTTGATTACGCCATCGCCCGTACCGTAGATGAGGCCGTATCCCTCCTGGCCGAAAAGGGCGAGGGTGCGCGGCCCATCGCCGGAGGCACCGACATCCTCGTCCAGCTCAGGTCCGGCCGCCGCATCCTCGAACGCCTCGTCAACGTCAAGACCGTCGCAGAGTCCAATCAGCTCACCTACGACCCCCAGGAGGGCCTCTACCTCGGCGCCGCCGTTCCCTGCTACCGCATCTATGGCGACGACTCCGTCGCCCGTGCCTACCCCGGCCTCATCGACGCCGTCTCCATGATCGGCGGCATCCAGATCCAGGGCAGGGCGAGCGTCGGCGGCAACCTCTGCAACGCCGCCCCCAGCGCGGACGCCATCCCGCCCCTCATCGTCCTCGGGGCCACCTGCAGCGTGGCGGGCGCCGGCGGCCTCCGGGAAGTGCCCGTCGACCAGTTCTGCACCGCCCCCGGCCGGACCGTCCTCCAACCCGGCGAGTTTCTCGTGTCCCTACGCCTCCCGCCTCCCCAGCCCCGCTCCGGCACGCACTACCTGCGCTTCATCCCCCGCAATGAGATGGACATTGCCGTCGCAGGCGCGGGCGCATCCGTCGTCTTGGACGAATCGGGCCAACGCTTCCTCTCGGCCCGCGTCGCTCTGGCCTCTGTGGCCCCCACGCCCCTCCCCGTGGAGGAAGCGGGCGCTGCCCTCGCCGGGCGCGACGTCACCGAAGACGCCATCAATGACGCCGCCGAAGCCGCCATGGCCGCTGCCCGCCCCATCACGGACATGCGGGGCACCGTCGACCAGCGCCGTCACCTCGTCGGCGTTCTCACCCGGCGCGCCCTGCGCGGCGCCATCCAGCGTGCAAGGGAGGGTTAAACAGTGCTCTCACGGTCCCATATCCAAATGAACGTCAACGGCGAGGAGGTCGAGCTCCTTTGCGAGCCCCGCCAGAGCCTCGCCGAGGTCCTCCGCGACGTCCTCGGCCTCACCGGCACCAAGGAAGGCTGCAACGACGGCAACTGCGGCGCGTGCAGCGTGGTCCTCGACGGCCGCCTCGTCGACTCCTGCCTCGTCCTCGGCGTCGAGGCCGCAGGCTCCCGCGTCGAAACCATCGAGGGCATGGCCCAGGACGGCCGTCTCCACCCCCTCCAGCAGAGCTTCCTGGAAGAAGCCGCCCTCCAGTGCGGCATCTGCACCCCAGGCTTCCTCATGGCCGCCAAGGCTCTCTTGGAAAGGGAACCCAATCCCTCGGAGGAGCGCATCCGCCTCTGGCTTGCCGGAAACCTCTGCCGCTGCACCGGCTACGACAAGATCGTCCGGGCCGTCCAGGACGCCGCCCAAGTCATGTCGGCTCAGTCCGCGCAGCCCACGGAGGTACAAGCCTGATGGCCACCACAACCGAACAGGAACTCAAGGTCGTCGGCACCCGCCCCATTCGCCACGATGGCTTCGACAAGGTCACTGGCCGCGCCGTCTACGGCCCGGACATCAGCCTGCCCGGCATGCTCCACGGCAAGGTGCTCAGGAGCCCGTACGCCCACGCGAACATCCTCTCCATCGACACCAGCAGGGCGGAGTCCTATCCCGGCGTCCACGCTGTCGTAACGGGCGCCGATTTCCCCGTCGCCAGCGACCGGGAGGAGAACCTCGGCGGCGAGGGCTCCCTCAACTTCAGGTTCCTCAGCGACAACTTCATGGCCCACGATAAGGTCGTCTACAAGGGCCACCCCGTTGCCGCCGTTGCCGCCGTGAGCACCCACGTTGCCGAGGAGGCCCTCGCCCTCATCTCCGTCGACTATGAGGTCCTTCCCCCCGTCCTCAACGCCAGAGAGGCTATGAAGGACGGCGCCCCCATCATCCACCCTCAGATCACCACCAAGACCATGGCGGACCGCGCCGGCCCCAGGACCGATACCGGCGTGGTCAGCAACGTCGCCAACTACCTTCAGTTCAAGCGCGGGGATGTGGAAAAGGGCTTCCGCGAGGCCGACCTCGTCCTCGAGCGCGAATTCGACACCGCCAGCGTCCACCAGGGCTACATCGAACCCCACAACGGCACCGCCCTCTGGAACCCCGACGGCAACCTCACCATCTGGTGCAGCAGCCAGGGTAGCTTCAGCGTCCGCGACCAGGTCGCCGAAATCCTCCGTCACCCCAACTCCAAGATCAAGGTCGTTCCCCTGGAGATCGGCGGCGGTTTCGGCGGCAAGATCACCGCCTACCTGCCCACCGTCGCCGCTCTCCTCTCCCGCAAGTCCGGCAAGCCCGTGAAGCTCGTAATGACCCGTACCGAGGTCTTCGAGGCCACCGGGCCGGCGCCAGGCTCCTTCACCAGGGCCAAGGTCGGCGTCACCAGGGAAGGCCGCATCACCGCCGCCGAGGCCACCCTCATCTATGAGGCCGGCGCTTTCCCCGGCGCGCAGGTCGCCTCCGGCGCCACCAACATGTTCGCCCCCTACCGCGTCGATAACATCCTCATGGACGGCTACGACGTGGTGGTCAACAAGCCCAAGGTGCAGGCCTACCGCGCCCCAGGCACCCCGATGGCCGAGTTCGCCGCCGAAGCTCTCATCGACGAGATCTGCCAGCATCTGGACATGGACCCTCTTGAGTTCCGCCTCCTCAACGCCGCCAAGGAGGGCGACCGCAAGGCGGACGGCGTCCCCCTCCCCAAGGTCGGCTGTGTTGAGAGCCTCCAGACTGCCAAGGACCACCCCCACAATGCCGCCCCTCTGGAGGGACCCTACCGCGGACGCGGCGTCGCCACCGGCTACTGGGGCAACGCCGGCTTCGCCGCAAGCTGCGCCATCAGCGTCAACTCAGACGGCACCGCCAGCCTCGTCGAGGGTTCCCCGGACATCGGCGGCACCCGCGCGTCAATTGCCATGCAGGCCGCAGAGGTCTTGTGCCTGCCGGCGGAGGACGTCCACCCCTCCGTCGTCGATACGGACAGCATCGGCTATACCGGCGTCACCGGCGGGAGCAGCACTGCGTTCAAGACAGGTTGGGCCGCCTACGAGGCCGCCCAGGAGGTCCTGCGGCAGATGCGGGAGCGCGCCGCCAAGATCTGGGAGATTGACCCGGACAACGTCGAGTTCACCAACGGCGCCTTCCACTCCACCGCTGACCCTGAGCTGCGAGTGACCTTCAAGGACCTGGCCAGTCGTCTCGGCTCCACGGGCGGCCACATCACCGGGACCGCCAATGTCTACCCCCGCGGCGCGGGCCCCTCGATCGGCACCCACATCGTTGACGTGGAGGTGGACCCGGAGACCGGCAAGGTCAAGGTCCTCCGCTACACTGCCAACCAGGACGCCGGCAGGGCCATCCATCCCAGCTACGTCGAGGGCCAGATACAGGGCGGCGTTGCCCAGGGCGTCGGCTGGGCCCTCAACGAGGAGTACTTCTTCGACGACCAGGGCCGCATGGCCAACTCCAGCTTCCTTGACTACCGTATGCCCACCTGCCTTGACCTCCCCATGATCGACGCCGTCATCGTGGAGGTGCCCAACCCCGCCCATCCCTACGGCGTCCGCGGCGTCGGCGAGACCGGAATCGTGCCTCCCCTCGGCGCCATGGCAAACGCCGTCTCCCGAGCCCTTGGGGTCCGCATGAGCTCCCTCCCCATGACCCCCGCCAAGATCCTGGAAGCCCTCTGGGCCAAGGAGTCCAACTCCTAGCGTCCTGGTCCCGAAGTTCCTTGCATAGCACTCCGGGCTTCGGCTCAAGTCAGCTATGCGCTCTGAAAGCTGCGGCAGTGCTGCTGGGATTCGCGCCTGGCGGCATTGGCCGGTGGACCCCAGAGACAGGGCACGAGCTGCCCGCCGCCCGGTTGCCGGAGGCGCTCCACATGCCGGTCGTCTTTATCCCCAGCCTGATGCGCCACCTCACCGGCGGCCGGGAGCGCGTTCGCGTCTCAGGCTCCACAGTCCGGCAGGTCATCAACAGCCTGGAGGCTGCCCACCCCGGCGTCCGCGAGCGGATCATGGAGGACGGCCGCATCCACCCCAGCGTCACCGTCTTCGTCGATGGGGAGCAGGCCCTGCTGGAGCTCCTTGAGCCCGTGGGCGAAGACAGCGAGGTCCACATTCTCCCTGCCGTGAGCGGCGGCTGACCGCCGTCCTCCCCGCGTCCGTTCTCCCGTGGCGGTCCATGGTGAGGCGCTCGAACCAGATGAGCGGGGGGGCGTGGCGGGGGACAGGCCCCCACAGCGAGCGACTACGAGGTCAGCTTCGGCGCGTTGCCGATGGGCCGGAAGAAGCTGTGCAGGTAGTTGCGCTTGTGCGCCCACTTGTGGGCGCGGCGCAGGGGCGAGTCCGGGATCACTTCACCCTGGCGCGTGATACGCAGCGTCTCGTACCGCTCGTCCATGCGCACCGGCGACTCGTTCGTCAAGCCTGTCTCACACCCCTCCGCGTCCAGCGAGTTCTTCAACCCATCCAACCCCTTGGGTTTCTTGTTCGGCGTCATGTAGATATAGAACTCGCTGCTGCCCAGCACCTCGTCGAAGTGCTCGCTGGCGACAAAGGTCCCTGAGCCCTGGCGCAGCTCGCGCCGTGTCAGTCCGTGCTGTCGTTGCCACATGAGCGCACTCCCTCTTGCCTCGATGCGTCCGGTGCTGCGCACTCAGCCGCTGTGTCGACCCATCGTGCCTCTAGTCCCCGCCGCCAGTGTGGCCCGGCAGGTTCATACTGACCCGCAGGATCTCCAGAGGCTCCTCGCCGGCGCACTCGAACCAGTACCTCGTACCGTGGGGCACAAAGGCGCCCTCATACCTGCCCAGGTCGGCCAACACCACGCCGCCCTCCCCCAGGAACTTGGCCCGGCCCGCCAGCACCAGCCAGTAGCCGTCCTGGGCCGCGTGCGAGTGCAGACTGTTGCCGGTCCCCTTGGGGATGACCTGCACCGTGCTTATCACCGCATCGCTGGTGTACATCGCAAAGGACTTCGTGCCGCCCTCCCGCTCCCGTCCACCCTCCGCATCGCGTCCGGCGTACCTGAAGGTTGTGATCTCTGCCGCCATCGGTCCCTCCCTGTCTGTGCGAGTTTACGAGTGCGTCCCAGCGGTGCTGAGGGCACCCAAGAGCCTCTGCGACACCGCGGCGATGTGATGCACAGCCGCATCGAAGGCCTCCGCGTTGGCCCGGGACGGCCTCCGGTAGCCGCTGATCTTGCGCACGAATTGCAGCGCCGCGGCGTGGATATCCTCGCCGGTGGCCGCAGCGTCCGCGTTCCGCAGCGTCCTGATGCTTCGACACGTGATTGCTCTCCTGCTCCACCCTCTCAATGCCGCCGGCGCGCCGGCCCTCTCTTCCCCCGTACCAGGAGCACCGGGGCCACGACGCTCGGCGCAACGCCGTCGCCGCCCTATCCCTCCTCCCACGCCACGACGCCCCGCGCGCGGAGGGCCTCTGCGTCCTCCCGGCTGTACCCCAACTCCGACAGGACCGCCCGCGTGTGCTCCCCCTTGAGAACGCCCGGCCCCGCCTTCTCCGGCGTCCGCGAAAACCGTATCAGCGGGCTGTAGCGCCAGTACTCCCCCAGACCCCGGTTCCGCACCACCGTCGTGCACCCGCTCGCCGCAGCGTGCGCGTCCTCCTCAAAGAAGTGGAACATTCCCCGTTCCTCGGCCTGCACGCACGCGACGTCCGCGGCGGCGAGGTCGCGCTCCCACTCCGGCGCGTCCCGGGCGGCGAAGATGCGTCCCAGCTCCATCGCCAACGCCTCGTCATTCTTGGCCCGCGCCGTGGCGTCGGCGAACCGGGCGTCGGCCGTCAGGTCATCTCGGCCCAGGGCCCGGCACAGGGCGGTCCACTCGCGCTCGAACACACACGCCAGGAACACCCACCCCTGCCGGGCCGCGTACAGCCGGTACAGCGCATGCGGACCATGGCCCTCGGCGTCGGAAATTCCTCGCGGCGGCTTCCCGGCGTAGTCGAAGAAGTCGTCGGCGTTGGCGTACGCGTTGGCCCAGAGCAGCGACGTCTCCAGCTTCTGCGCCGTGCCGAAGCGCTGCCGTGCATAGAGCGCCATCATCAGCCCCGTCGCGATCACCATCGACGTGTTGAAGTCAGGGCTGGGCTCGTTCGCCCGGCTGAGCCGCCCCGAGACCGCCGCGATCTCGTCGAGCGTCATCGGCGTCTCCGCCGGCGGTATCGCGCCCCGGCCCATCTGCGCCAGCACGCCCCCCATCAGGGCGCCCGGAATCGGGTGCATGGCCGGACGATGAGCGTAGGGGCCCGTCGACCCGTAGCCGCCCGAGTACAAATAGATCAGCCGTGGGTTGATCTCCTTGAGCTGCCGGTAGCCGATCCCGATGCGCTCCGGCGCCCCCGGCCGCATGTTGTGCACTACCGCGTCCGCCCTCGCCACCAGCGCGTGAATGATCGCCTGCCCCTCCTCCGTCTTCAGGTTCACCGACAGGCTCTCCGTGCCGGCCATGGTCTTCTGGGCCCCCAGGCCGTGGTAGTTGATGCGCATGTAGTCGCCGTCCAGCGTCTCGACGCGGATCACCCTGGCCCCCAGCTCCGCCATCAGTGACCCGCCGAAGGGCCCCGCGATCACCGTCGAAAAGTCCAGGACCGTGACCCCATCCAGCGGATGCCCGGGCAGCGCCGCCCCCCCTATGGCCGGGGCGGTAGCCATGCTCTCCTCCAGGCCTGCCAGGACTGCGGCAGTGTCCCGGCCCACCTCGGGCGCAGGGCCCCTCACACTGCCGGGCGTCTCCTCCATCAGGAGCAGCGGCCCCAGCTGGCGCATCGGTCCCACCCGCGGGTCCTGCACCTCCGTCACATGGCCGTTGTGCCGGAGCTGGGGGTGGTCCATGGCCTGCTGGGCGGTCATGAAGGGCTCCGACGCCACGTCCGCCGCATCGCGGATGAAGAAGTGCATCCACTCCTCCAGCGTCCGCTCCTGCAGCCGCGACAGCATCATACCCACCAGCTCGGCGCGGTCCTCGTCAAGGAGCCGGGGCGCGTCGGCGAACCTGCGCTCCTCCAGCACGTGGCCCAGACCTATCGAGCGCAGCGTCGCCTGGAAGAGCGGCTGCAGCAGGCTGGCGATCTGCATCCACTGCCCGTCCCGCGTCCGCGCAGGCAGGTAGCCCACCCGCGGCAGCCTGGACGGGTCCAGTGTCGGGTCCCCGGGGAACCGCTCCGGGTCCTTCAGCATCATCTGCCACGTGATCCAGTGGTACACGTCGTAGGCGGTGATGGCTTGGAGCAGGCTCGTCTCTACGCGCTGTCCCTGCCCCGTCCGATCGCGCACGTACAGCGCCGCCACCACGCCGCGAAGTGCGGCCAGGGCCGCCGCGTGACTGGCCACCTGCACCGCGCTGAACACCGGACCCTCGCGGTCCACCTGCCCCCCAAACGCCGCCATCCGCCCGCACTTGGCGGCCACCACGCCCTCGTACCCCTTGTAGCCGGCGTACGCCCCCCTGGAGCCAAAACCCGTGATGGAGCAGTACACCAGGTCCGGCTTCAGCGCCCGCAGCGTGTCGTAGTCGATCCCCAGGCGCTGCGTCACCCCCGGACGAAGGCTCTCGATGACCACGTCCGCACGCCTGGTCAGCGCCTGCGCCTGGGCCTGGCCCCGCCTGCTCTTGAGGTCCAGGACCACGCTCCTCTTGCCCCGGTCCCATTGCAGGGCCCCGGGCATCGAGCGGAACGGGTCGCCCCCGGGCGGCTCGACCTTGATGACCTCCGCCCCAAAGTCGGAGCCCACCATCGTGGCGATGGCCCCTGGCATGCCACGAGTGAAGTCCAGGATGGTAATCCCCTCTAGGACCTGCGGCATCGCTGCCTGCCCTCACGCATCCGTTTTCCGTTCGCCGGTGGTCTGTTCAAACCGTTCCAAGCACTCAGCGCGCACCCTTCTCCGCTCACGGTGAGGCACTCGAACCATTAGATCTGGGGCGCGGGGCCGCCAACCACACCATCCCCTACCTCAGGTGGAAGTGCTTGAACGCCTCCGCGTACTTCATGCCGTGGTTCTCCCCGTTGCGCTGCTTCCACTCTCGCTGGCGCTTGCCAATCCCGTCGCCGCTCACCTGGCTCGCGTGCATCTTCAGCGCCTCGATGGCGACGTCGATGGTCTCCGTGATGTCGACCCACATGTCCGGCGACTCGCTCCCCTGGATCCACACCTCCTTGACCTTGTGCGGCTCCAGCCCCTCCACCAAGAGCTCCGGAAACGTCAGCCGGTCCCGCGCCGCCGGAAACACCGCCGACAGCGCCGCCTCTCCTGCCGCCATGTGGTCCGGGTGGCCCACGTACCCTCCCTGGTGGAAGCTTCGCACTGGGTTCGTCGTGATCA
Source organism: Dehalococcoidia bacterium (assembly GCA_965247615.1). GTDB lineage: Bacteria > Chloroflexota > Dehalococcoidia > Lucifugimonadales > UBA1127. Next base: position 1,406,221 of record OZ252022.1, read on the forward strand.
CCACGTCCGGCCTGTGCTTCCGAATCTGCCGGCTGATGTCCCGGCGGAGCTCCAACGACGGCTGGAGCATCGCGTCCTCATACCCCAGGAAGACCACGTCCTTGAGCCCCAGTACCTTCCCCGCCTCCCGCTGCTCGCGCTCCCGCGTCGCAGCTAGCTGTTCGGAGGTCATCTCCAAGTCGTCGCTGCCCTTGTTCCCATTCGTGCAGATGACGTACACGACCTCCACCCCCTCCCGGCACCACTTCGCCACGGTGCCCGAGCAGCCGAACTCGGCGTCGTCCGCGTGGGCTACCACCACCATGGCGCTGCGATAGGCTTCCTCTGGCTGGCTCATCCTACGTGCCTCCAAGCATGCATGTACAATCTGGCTCGCCCCGCGCCATCCGCAGCGCCCGCGCTCCAAGCCCGCGCCCCGGACGGCATCGACGACCTCCCTAATCCTAGCAGAACCCCGGTCCCGCCTCCACTGGCCCCGCCCCGCTGCGTCGCGCCCGTAGGCGCCATGCCAAGCCGCCCCCCAGCGCCGCCATCCCCGCGATGAACAGGAGCAGTGCTCGGATGGTTACGGCGGAGCGGAAACGGTCAGTCATGTCCGCGACGATCTCCAGGGCTTTGGTCGAAACGACGTAGGAAAACCCCTGCTCTCCCTGGGAAGCTACCTCCGGCAGGACCGCCTCGAACAGCGACCCCATGGCGATGCCGCCTCCAACGTAGACGATCAGTGAAGAGAGGGCCAGGGCTCCTCCAGCCCACGCCAGCCGGTCCGGCCAGCTCCGGCCGCCGAGGAACCCTATTCCGACCAGGAGCGCCGCTATGAGCGGGAGGAACAGGTAGCGCAGCTGGCGCAGCAGACCGATCCAGCCCCGCACGCGGTCCAACGCCTCGACGGTTTCCTGCCGCCCGGCATCCTGCAATCGCCGGCTCAGGTCCTGGTCCGTGAACGTGAAGTCCTCTCGAAGCGTCTCGCGCAGCCGGTCCAGAACCCGTAGGGAGTCCGGGTCCAGGTGGCTTCGCAGGTCCTCGTCGGTGAAGGTCCAGCCCTGGCCAATCGCCTCGCGGCTCCGGTCCAGGAGAGCCAAGCTACTCTCGTCCAGCGCCCCGCGCAGGTCCGCTTCCGTGAAGACGACGGTGTCGGGGATCCGCTCCGCGATGCCTGAAGCCGGGGCCGCCTGTGCCTCCGCCACGGCGCGGAGGTCCGACATGGGGACCACGGGTGGCTGACACGCGGGGAAACGGCCCGCATGAATGGCGGACAGCTGCGCCGCGGTTTGATCCGGCATGCACGTTGGCAGGGAATGAAACCGCTCGATGAGCTTGTCCTGGGCCAGGGTGGCCACGGCCTCCGCGGCCGCATCCTGGAGGCCCATCAGGGAGATGTTGGCTTCGAACTCATCCTCCTGGCCTATCAAGTACGGACCGGCGGTGTCGATCACCCTCCCAGTCTGTTCCTCCAACCACTCCGTGGAAACGGCCGGGACCACGGCGGCTACCACCTCCTCCCCGCTCAGACGGACCCCCGGCGCCACCGCCGGCGCCCCCTCCAGAGCGTCCTCTATCGCCGGGAGGATGAAGTCCTGCACAAGGAAGTCATGAAGGTCGGCATCGCTCGGGAGCTCCTTGACGACACCAAGGAGCGCATCGGAACGCTCCTCTAGGGGGATGGTCACGGAGAAGCTGTCCTGCCGGCCGATGAGATAGGGCCCGGCCCCGTCGATGAGCAACCCCATCTGCTCGCTGGCCCAGTCGGGCGGCGCCGCCTCCTTAAGGGCTGCTCCAACTTCCGCTCCGGTGAGGTCCAGTCCGAATGGCAGGTCGCCATGCTGGGCCAGCCGCTCGTCCACGGCCCGGGCGACCAGCTCGTCGAAGATGTTGGCGTAGACGACGTCCGCCTGGCCTTGCAGCTCCTCCTTGAGCACCTCCAGGGCCAGGTCCGCTGGCTCATCAAGGAGCACGACGATCTGGAAGGTTTGCTCGGCGCCGATCAGGTAGGGCGCCAGCTCCGAGATAGCATGCTCCACTTGCCACTGGGTCCAGTCCGGCGGCGCAATCTCCCGCACGGCCGAGGCCAGCTCTTCGTTGCTGAGCTCCAGACCCAACGGCAACTCGCCAGTACGCTCCATGCCCTCAGCAATGGCTTCAGGGAGCGCCTCGTCATACAGGAACGCATATACCCTTGCCCGGCGCAGCTCTTCAATGTAGAAGTCCGGTTGGGCGAAGGTTGCGTTGATCTGAAACCCCAACAGGGCGGCCATTAAGAGGAGTGGGAGGACGATGACCAGGGGGGCTGTGAGGATGCGCGGGAGGGTGATCATCGAGTTGCCTCGGCGTGATTCGGCCTGCGTCCCCTCTGTTCCAGAACAAAGGGGAGCAACGCTAGCAGTGCCCAATCCCAGTGTCAACGGCGTTCGTAGAAGCGTCCCCGCAGCCCGGTGCGGTTCCCTGGGGCCGCTCATGGTGAGGCGCTCGGACCAGGTGAGCGGGGGAGGCCCAGCGCTAGAAGCTGGCGCCTTGGAGCCCCTGCAGCCCGCGCAGCACCCAGATCTCGCCCAGGTGGCTGAACCCATGCGTGACGATGCTCTTGCGGATGACCCCCCCGATGCTCAGCTCCCCCAGGGGACGCACGGTCACGATGCGCGCCATCTCCTCGTCCGTCAGCGTCTCCGCGTACGCCTCCGTGGAGCGGAACACCGCCGATGTGTACGCCCCGAAGCCCTCCAGGTCGCCGATGAGAACCTGCCGCGCATCCTCGGACGAAAACCCGGTCCCCTGGACGCGAGCGTCCAACTCGAAGCGCCGGTCCCACCCCTCGGACATCCAGATGGTCGGCTTGCGGCCACGGAAGATGAACTGCACCAGGTTGTCCTCCGTGCGCACGTAGTGCCACACAAGGAAGGCGATGCTGTTCGTGAGGCCGCCAGCGTGATGGTGCACCTGCTCCACCGTCAGGCCCGTCACCGCCCTTGACCAGTCCTCGTGCAGGGCACGGAGGCTGTCCAGGATGAACGACTGCGCTGTAATCATGGCGCCTCCTGCCGCATTCGATGTGTGGGCCCAAGCGTAGCCGCCGCCCTCGGCCGAGTCAATGCAAGCGCGGCCCTCTATCGCACGGAAGAATCCCCCACGCGACGCAGCCCCGGAACCTGCGCCACCTGATGGCGGCGCGCCAGCGCGCCCACGCCGCTCCATCAGCCCCGAGCGGCCCAAGAGCGAGCCTGTCTCATAAGTCCACCCCGCCTGATGTGTACTGTGCAGGGCGGGATGGATTCCCGCTTTCGGAGACCTTTGCGTAACTCTCCGTGGAGGGCGAGGTCGTGAAAGTGACGCAGCTCCCGCCAACCTGCGGCCCCGCCCTTGGATTCCCACGAAAGCGGGAATGACGGGGGGTGGGTGCGGGAATGACGGGGTTGGAATACGGCGCGCCTTTTTGTTGGCCCGTCGAAAGACGGAATACGGGAGATTGGAGACCCGGAGGAGCCAGCTTTGTGAGATGGGCCCAAGAGCGCCCCGTCTTGCCCGCCGTGCCCGCATCTGCGATACTGCCGTGGCCAAAGATTGCTCCGTGGTCCCTCACCCTAAACGCCCCCACGTCACCCTGCCGCGTTCCTGGCGCCCCTGCACCCGGCACGGGGCCTCGGGCCCGCGCCGGGTCAACGAAAGAGAGTAGCTCTGAAAGGCTCGACCCAACCGCGGAGCGCCCCCAAGCTCCCCAGGCCGCGCATCTACTATGGCTGGGTCATCGTTGCCGTCGTAGCCCTCGTGGGTATCGCCGAGAACGCGGAGTTCCACCCCACCATCGGCGCCTTCATCAAGCCCATGACCCAGGAGTTCGGCTGGACCCGATCCCAGTTCGTCGGCGCCATCAGCATGGGCACCATTCTCGGCGGGCTCACGGCCACCGTGGTCGGACCACTGCTGGACAGGTACGGCCCGAGATGGCTCCTCTTCGGCTCGTTCCTCGTCATCGGCGCCCTTCTGGTCCTCATGGCACAGGTGAGCCACCTCTGGCAGTTCTACATCCTCATGGGGATGGGCCGCCTGCTCACCCAGGGCGTCGGCAGCGTCGCCTCCAACGTCGTTGTCGCCAAGTGGTTCGTCCGCCGGCGAGGCCGCGCCGTCGGTCTCTCACACACCGGCTCCCGCCTCGGCAACGGCCTCGTGCCGCTCTACGTGCAGGCCTTCATCAGCGCCTACGGCTGGCGCACCGCCACCGTTGCCCTCGGCCTCCTGACCTGGGCCACGACCCTCGTCCCCACGGCCCTCTTCCTGCGCCGCCAGCCTGAAGACATGGGCCTCCGCCCCGACGGAGACCCGCCCCGCAGCGCTCTTCCCCAGGACGACCCGCACCCACAGCAGGCGCCGCGCCCCATGCCTGTCCGCGAGTTCTCCTTCACCCTCACCGAAGCCCTCCACACCAAGACCCTCTACATTCTCCTCGTCGCAACCTGCGGCGCCTTCATGGTGGGCGCCGGCTTCAACCTGCACGCCCTCGCCTTCTTCTCCGACCTAGGCTTCTCCCCCAAAATCGCCGTGACCCTGGTCGCCACCTGGTCATTCCTCGCCTCCGCCGTCACCCTCATGTCAGGCTTCCTTGCCGAAAAGATACAGGTGCGGCACCTCTTGATCGCCGTCTACGGCGCCTGGGCCCTCGCCATCGCCTACGTTTCCCAGGTCACCACCGTCCCCATGGCCTTCGTCTTCGCCGTAGTCTTTGGCATGGTCTTCGGCGCCATGCCCATCGTGAACATGCTCGTCTTTGCAAACTACTTCGGTCGAGGCCATCTGGGCTCCATCCGCGGGTTCACCACCCCATTCCAGATGGGCTTCAACGCCATGGGGCCACTCGTCGGCGCCCTCGTCTTCGACTTCACCGGCGGCTACACGCCGGTCCTCTTCGTCTTTTTTGCCCTGTTGAGCCTCTCCACCGTCATGGCCCTGATGCTGCGCTACCCCCCGATGCCGCCCCGGGCGGCCCAGTCGGCGACGCCGCGCTGACCGCCGCGTCTCTATCCCCGGGTCTTGACATTGGGGCGCCCCATTGCCTACAGTGCGACCACAACATACGAATACCCATGGCTCAGGTGCCCCCGACTAGGGGAGAATAGGGAAGGCGGATTAAGCCGCCGCGGTGGCGCCACTGTGAGCGGGCAGCGATGGTACGCCCCTCTCTTTGCCGATGGCAAAGCGGAGGGAGACGGTCCAGCCTCGGCCCGCAAGCCAGGAGACCTGCCTGAGCCTGCTGGGAGTCTGCTCTTCGCTCCAGAGAGCCGCCCAGCCCCGCGTCGCCCTACCCACGCACTGGCGGCCTGCGGTGCTCCTCCGGACGTTGAGCGCGTTTGGAGGCTCTTTGCGTCTAACGGTCCTCACCTCTGTCCGTTGCCTCCCCCTGCTCGGCGTCCGCGGGCGTCTGCTCCTGAGCGCCCCCGTGCTGCTCGTGCTGCTGCTGCTCGCGTGCCTCACTGCCACTAGCTTGGGGCCCGTAGCTATAGCCCCGGAGGACGTCTTTAGCATCCTCGCCGCCCGGCTGGGGCTCGACATACTCCCCTTCTCCCGCACCGAGCAGCTCGTTGTCGAGCAGATCAGGCTTCCCCGGATCGTCGTGGCCGCCATCGTTGGCGCCGCCCTTGCCACCTCGGGCGCCACCCTGCAGGGGCTCTTCCGCAACCCGATGGCGGACCCGGGCATCATTGGCGTCTCCTCCGGCGGCGCCGCCGGAGCCGTGCTCGCCATTGCGCTCGGGCTTCAGGGGCTCTTCTTCTTTGCCCTCCCTGCCTTCGCCTTCCTCGGCTCCCTGGGCGCCACATTCCTCGTGTACGGCATTGCCGCCGTTGGCGGCCGCTTCTCCATGCCCACCTTGCTCCTGGCCGGCGTCGCCGTGGCCTCCTTCCTCGGCGCCGTCGTCTCCGCCGTGCTTGTCGCCGTCCCCGGCCCGGAGACGCTTCGGGAGATCCTCTTCTGGCTCACCGGCGGCCTGGACTCCAGAAGTTGGCACCACGTTCGCATCTCCCTGCCGCTGATTCTCCTGGGCGGCGCGGTCATGCTCCTCCTGGCCCGCGACCTCAACCTCCTGCTCCTCGGCGACCTGGACGCCCGTTCCATGGGCGTTCGCGTCTCCCTCACCCGCAACAGCCTCCTCGCGGCCTCCGCCATGGTCACCGGCGTCGCCGTGGCCGTCAGCGGCGCCATCGGCTTCGTTGGCCTCGTCGTGCCCCACATGCTCCGGCTCGTCGTCGGCCCCGACTACCGTGTGCTCGTCCCCCTCAGCGCCATCGGCGGCGCCCTCTTCCTCGTCGTCGCCGACACCATCGCCAGGACCGTCGTGCAGCCCGCCGAAATCCGCGTCGGCATCATCACCGCCTTCGTGGGCGCCCCCTTCTTCATCTTCCTGCTCATCCGCAACAAGCGCCGCGCCGAAGCGTTCTGAGAGAGGAGCCCCGATGATACGCCTGAGGTTCACCATCTTCCCTGTTGCCGCTGCCCTCCTCCTCGCGGCCTGTGCTGGGCAGGCCGCGCCGGCGGCCCCGCCCCGCGACTCCGCCCAACCCCAGCCCGCGGCAAGCGGCCTCGCGGACGTGTCCGGCATTGTCGACCCTGCCAATCTGGGCTGGCCGCGCCAGGTCGAAGTCCTCAACGGCCTTGTCACCATTCCGCGTAAACCCCAGCGCATCCTTACCCTCTCGCTGGGCCACGACGAGATCACTCTGAGCCTCGTCCCGGCCGACCTGGTCGTCGCCGTCGGCGAACCCACCAAGCTCCCCATCTACTCCAACGTCGCCCACCTCGTCCAGGACAAGCCCCTCGTGGTCAGGGAGCCGGAGGTGATCATCGCCTACGAACCGGACGTCGTCGTCGTCAGCAAGTTCGCAAAGCCGGAGTTCGTCCAGGCTATCGAAAGCGTCGGCATTCCCGTCGTCCAGACCGGCCTCAAGGACGACCCCGCCGGCCGCATCGACGACATCCGCCTCATGGGCTACGTCTACGGCGAGGAGGACCGGGCGGAGGTCGTGGCCGCCCACGTGGCGGAGCGGCTGAAGAGGATCACGTCCATCGCCGCGGGCGTCTCCGATAGCCAACGGCCCCGCGTGCTCTCCCTCACCTCCTACAGCGGCCAGATCTACGCCGGCGGCGCCGACTCCACCGAGGGCGGCATCATCCGCGCCTCGGGCGGACGAAACGCCGCCGCCGAGGCCGGCCTCACCCTCAACCCAATCATCAGCCTCGAGAGCGTCATCGCCATGCAGCCCGACGTCATCATCGTCCCCCAAACCATAGACAGCGCCACGCCCTTCATAGAGGAGCTCCTGAGTGACCCCGTCCTGGCCGCCGTCCCTGCCGTCAAAGAGCGGCGCGTGCACCACGTTCCATCCCGCTTTTTCACCACCCTCTCCTTTTGGAACGTCCGCGGCGTGGAGGTGCTGGCCGCGCTGCTCTGGCCGGAGCAGCTGGGCGCGGTCGACTTCCCACCCTTCGCCGTCTACGAGTAGCGAGACGTGGCAGCGCCTTATACAGCCGCGCCCGTTCTGTCCGCCGCCGGCGTCGTCTATGAGGTGGACGGCGCCCGCTTGCTGGACGGCGTGAGCCTGTGCGCCCGCCAGGGCGAGTTCGTCGGACTGGTAGGCCCCAACGGCGCCGGCAAGACCACCCTGCTCAGGACCGTCTCCGGCGTCCTCCGCCGTTCCGCTGGCAGCGTCGCCCTTGAGGGGCGCGACCTAGATTCCCTCTCCGCCGGTGAGGTCGCAAGGACCGTGGCCCACGTCCCACAGGACCCGGCCGACACCCACGGCTTCACCGCTGTCGACGTCGTGCTCATGGGCCGCTACCCCCACCTGGGACGATTCCAAGTCGAGGGTCCCGAAGACCAGCGGATAGCCCACGACGCCATGCGGCGCACCGGCATCGAGCGGCTGGCCCTCCGCAGGGCCTCGACCCTCTCCGGCGGCGAGCGCCAGCGCCTCTTCATCGCCCGGGCCCTCGCCCAGGAACCGCGTCTCCTCCTCCTGGACGAGCCCACGGCCAACCTGGACGTTAAGCACCAGCTCACTACCCTGGACCTCGTGCGCTCCCTGGCCCGGCAGGGCATGACCGCGGTCGCCGCCATGCACGACCTCTCCCTGGCGGCGCGCTACTGCGACCGCCTGGTCCTTCTCCACTCGGGGCGGCTCGTCGCTGAGGGGCCCCCGGAAGACGTGCTCACGCCCCGGAACATCCGGGGCGCCTTCGGCGTGGAGGCCCTCGTCTATCGGGAGCCCCTCACGCGCACCCTGTCCGTGAGCCTGTTGCACCAGACTAACGGACAGGGCGGCCCCCCGCCCGGCGCCACCGTCCACGTCATCTGCGGCGGTGGGTCTGGCGCCAGCGTCATGTTCCTACTCAGGGCCGCCGGCTTCCGTGTCACCGCCGGCGTGCTCGGAGCAGGCGACACCGACCGGATGGCCGCCGAGACCCTCGGAGTCGAGCACGTGCCCTCGGGCGCCTTCGAGCCCATCGGGGAGGAGGCGCACCGGCGGCACCTGGCCCTCGTGGCCGCCGCCGACTGCACCGTCCTCTGCGGCATGCCCGTCAGCCACCACAACCTCCTCAACCTCGAGGCGGCGCGGCGCGCCCGGCTACTCGTCTACGCGGGCGAGGCCCTGGCCCCGGAACACGACTTCACCGGAGGCGACGCTCGCGCTGTCTTCGACTCCCTCCACGCGGCGGCAACCTGCCGGCGCCCCGAGGACACCCCCGATGCCGTGGCCCGCGCCCTCGACCCCGGGGACTGCTCATGTTGAGGCCCTGGAAGTGGAGGAGCAGCATGGCGCGGGGCCGGGGACCGGGAGCCGCTGTCGAACCAGATGAGCGGCGCGGGGTAAACAGTGTGCGAAGGTTGCCACATCCATTCCAAGCCCCGTATCCTTCCGACAGACCAACCCCCGCGGATGCCGCCGGGGCAGCCCAACCACGACAGGAGGACCGATGGAGCGCAGTCCCCAAGACGACCAGCAGCCCGCGAGTCGCCCACGCGCCGGCACAGGCCTCGTCATCGTCAACACCGGCGATGGCAAGGGCAAGACCACCGCGGCCCTCGGCGTGCTCTTCCGCGCATGGGGCCGGAACATGCGCGTGCGGATGTTCCAGTTTCTCAAGCAGACCGGCGCCCGCTTCGGCGAGCAGCGGGCCGCCGAAAAGCTCGGCATCCCCATCATCACCCACGGCGACGGATTCACGTGGCTCTCCAAGGACATGGACCATACCCAGGCCCTCGCCCTGCAGCAGTGGGAGGCCGGCAAGTCGGCCATCCTCGCCGGCGGCGACGACCTCATCATTCTCGACGAGTTCACCTACCCCCTGGATTTCGGCTGGGTGTCCGTCGATGAGGCCCTCGACGTCCTGCGCCGCCGGCCCCCCGCGATGCACGTCATCATCACCGGCCGCAGCGCCCCCCAGCAGCTCATCGACTACGCCGACCTCGTCACCGAGATGCGCGCCATCAAACACCCCTACGCGGACAAGGGAATCAAGGCCCAACCCGGCATTGAGTTCTAGGCCCGCCCGCTCGCACCCCTGGGTCCGAAACACCGATGCCTGCGCACCCAATGGCCCGGAGAAACTTGAAGGGTTTCCCCCGTATGGTTACCATGTGATAGCCCAACAGGGGGCCACAACCCCCACGTCCAAACGCTGCACCTGGAGGAGGACACATGAAGCTGGTTTTCTACGACGACTTCAAGCTCGGCGCTGTCATCGACGATGCCGTGGTTGACCTGTCCGATGCCGTGGCAGACATCGTCCACACCTCGCCTCAGGACCTGCTCAACCAGCTGATTGAGCGGTTCCCGGACTACCGCCCGAACCTGCAACAGGCCATTGATGGGGGGCCACGCGTCCCCGTCGGCCAGGTCAGGATCCGGCCCCCCGTTCCCAGCCCCACCAACATCGTCGCCATGGCCGTCAACTACATGGAGAACGGCACCCGGTCCGAGCCGGCCCCCATCAACGCCTTCCACAAGTCCGCCAACGCCATCATCGGCCCCGGCGATACCATGGTCCTGCCCGATGTCCCCGGCACCATCTTCGAAGGCGAAGCCGAGATCGCCTTCGTCATCGGCAAGCGCGCCTCCAACGTCAGGGCCGAAGATGCCTACGACCACATCTTCGGCTACCTCAACTTCATCGACGGCTCCGCCCGGGGCCTCCCGCCCGACAGCAACACCTTCTATCAGATGAAGTCGCGCGAAACATTCGCCCCTATGGGCCCCTGGCTCGTCACCGCCGACGAGGTCCCCGACCCCCTCAATCTCCAGGTCCGCCTCTGGGTCAACGAGGACCTCAAGCAGGACTACAGCACCAGCGACATGGCCCACAAGATCCCCAGGATCGTCGAGTGGGTCAGCTCCATCCACACCCTCAACCCTGGCGACGTGGTCTCCACCGGCACCAACCACCGCGGCCTTAGCACCTTCATGGACGGCGACGTCGTGTCCTTAGAGGTCGAAGGCTTGGGCATGCTCCGCATCAACGTCCGGGACGATCTGAAGCGGACGTGGCTCCGTGAAACGAGGCTGGAGCGGACCGAAAAGGGGCTCGAAGGCTCAACGCCCCAGATCTCCGGCAAGTACGCCGCCGGTTAGCCTGTTCACGGTCCCGATACGGGCGGACCCGGGCTGGCCCTGCTGCCGCGGCCGGCCCGGCGCCCTGTCGCCCCATGGGCACGCACGCTTACAGGGGGCAGGAGTGCGAATGGCACGCGGCAACGTCGCAGCTGGGTCCGCCGACAGCGCGGGAAAGGCCGCCACGGCCTTGGGCCTCACCGGCGTCTTGGCCACCGGAGCCGCGCCGTGACCGGGCCCGCCCTGGCCGACGTGCTCGCCCGTATCGAGCCCCTGGATGAGGCGGCGATGCGCCGTGCGCGGCAGCGGCAGCGCCGCCTCACAAAGCCCCCAGGGAGCCTGGGCCGGCTGGAGGCCCTCTCGGTCCGGTTGGCGGGCATCTTCGGAGGCCCAATGCCCCTGCCCGCCGCCAAGGTCGTGGTTGTGGCCGCCGCGGACCACGGCGTCGTCGCCGAAGGCGTGACCGACTACCCCCAGGAAGTCACGGGCCAGATGGTGATGAACTTCCTCGGCGGGGGCGCCGCCATCAATGTCCTGGCCCGGCATGCCGGCGTGAGTGTCGTCGTCGTCGACGCAGGCGTGGCGGCTGAACTTCCGGACCATCCACAGCTGGTCCGGCTCCATCTGAGCCCCGGGACCCGCAACATGGCCGACGGCCCGGCCATGTCCATGCAGCAGGCGCAGCAGTCGGTCCTGGCCGGGATGAGGCTCGCCGCCCTCCAGGCTGACCGGGGCGCGCACCTCATCGGACTGGGCGATATGGGCATCGGAAACACCACGGCCTCCAGCGCCGTGACCGCCGCCCTCACGGGTCAGCCGCCTGGCGTGACGACAGGCCGAGGCACGGGGGTGACCCCCGCGGGCCTGGCGCGCAAGATTGCCGTCGTCCAGCGCGCCTTGCACGTGAACGACCCCGACCCGGCGTCGCCGCTCGACGTCCTGGCGAAGGTGGGAGGTTTCGAGATTGGCGTCCTGGCTGGCGTGGCGCTGGGCGCCGCCGCCGCCCGGCGGCCCGTCGTCCTCGACGGCTTCATATCCGGCGCCGCAGCCCTCATCGCCTGCGGCTTGTGTCCGCAGGCCCGCGAATACATGATCGCCTCCCATCGCTCTGCAGAGCGCGGCCACCGCGTGCAGCTCCGCCGACTCGGCCTCCGGCCGTTGCTGGACCTTGGCCTGCGCCTTGGCGAGGGCACCGGCGCCGTCCTGTCGATGGGGCTCATCGAAGCCGCCGCGCGGTGCCTGGAGGAGATGGCGACCTTTCAGGAGGCCGGCGTCTCTGGGCGGGACGCCGGGGAGCCGCCTCCCTCGTGAGGGGCTTCCTCACGGCCATGGCATTCCTCACCGCCCTGCCCGTGGGGCCGCATCAGGGCGACTTTGCCGCTTCCCGGGCCTACTTCCCCCTGGTGGGCCTGCTTCTCGGCGGCCTCACCGCCGGCCTCGACGTCCTGCTGCGCTTGGCCCTTCCCCTGCCGCTAACGAGCGCGCTGCTGCTGGCGGCCCTCGTTGTGGCCACGCGGGCCCTGCACGTTGAGGGCTTTCTCGACACCTGCGACGGGCTCCTTGGAGGCCAGACAAGGCGGAGGAAGCTGGAAATCATGCGGGACTCCCGCGTCGGCGCCTTCGCCGTCGTGGGCGGCGTCTGTCTCATGCTGGTCAAGTGGACGGCACTGGCGGCCGTGGGGCCGCCCCTTCGGCTCCCGTCCCTGCTCCTCTTCCCGTGCCTCTCCCGCTGGGGCATGGCCGTGGCCATGGGCCTCTTCCCCTACGCCCGGGACCAGGGGTTGGGGGCGGCCTTCCGTCCCGGGCATGGAGGACGGCGGCTCGCGGTGGCGGGCGGCTTGGCTCTGGCGCCGTCCCTCATCCTGGCGGGTGGCGCCGGACTGGTGCTCCTGGCAGTGGCGACCGGCCTGGCGTGGCTCCTCGGCTGGTGGATGAGCCGGATGCTGGGCGGACTCACCGGCGACACCTACGGCGCCGTCAACGAGATCCTTGAGGTGACCGTCCTGGTTTTCGCCGCGGCGCTCTCCGGAGCCGGCCCCCTCCTCTTCCCAGGCCTGCTGCCGGGATAGCGCAACCCCGTGCAGAGAGCGCGATGACCGCGCGGACGTCCCGGAGGGCCGTGGCCAACCGCCCTGCCGACACCAGCGACACCATGATAGGCTATCATGGGCGCTGGGAAAGCTCGGCAGCGTGTTGTCTCGGCGGGACGGTCCGCGCGCGCCGGTTGCCGGTCCGCCGGCGTCCGCAGCGTGGACCAAGCCAGGAATGGGTACGTCGCATCGGCCCCGGGGCCTTAGCACCCTGGAGTCTAAAGTTGACATAAGTCTTCTAGATGCTGAGAAAGCAGAGGGCCCGGTCATGTGCAGACAAGCTGACCAACCGCACGGGACCCTCCCGTCGCGCGTCGCCACCGCCGAGCGCCCGCGAACAACGCTCCACCCGGCGCAGGCGGCGCCCCGTGGGTAGGTGGGTGCTGGTGCGCCACGGCGTTACTCCTTGGAACGAGGAGGGCCGAATCCAGGGCCACGTTCCCACCTCGCTCAGCGAGACCGGCCGCATGCAGGCGCAGCGCGCGGCGTCGAGGCTCGCTGGAGTCCCCTTCGACTACGCCTACGCCAGCGATCTCCCACGCTGCGTCGAGACGGCCCGCGCCATCCTCCACTCGAGGCCCGTGCCCCTGTGCCTCACCTCCGACCTCCGCGAGCAGGGCTACGGCCAGTGGGAGGGCAGGGTCTTCCGCGACATTCAGCAGCAGGACCCCGCCCGCTACGACACCCTCATGCAGCGCCCCACTGAGTTCGTCCCGCCGGGCGGCGAGGGCATTCAGGCGATGCTGGAGCGGGTCGGCCGCTTCGCCTCGAGCCTGCGGGAGTCCCACCGCTTGGACGAGAATCTGCTCATCGTCGGGCACATGGGCTCGCTGCAGGCTTTCCTAGTCCGCATGCTGGACCTGCCCCGTGACTACATCACGCGGTTTGTGCTCCTCCCGGCCAGCATCTCCGTAGTCGGCGTCTACCAGGACCGGGCCACCCTGGAGGAGTGGAACAACACCAACCACCTGGAGGATGCGCCGTGAGCCGCGCCGGGGCGGAAGACCCGGCGCGAGGCACGCAACGAGCACGCACGGCATGACGAGAGAGTTGGTGCTGGTCCTTGGGGGCGCCCGCGCAGGCAAGAGCGCCTTTGCTCAGGGCCTGGCTGAGAAAGTGGGCAACGTCCTCTTCGTCGCCACAGCCGAGGCCGGGGACGCCGAGATGGCGGAGCGCATCGCCCGGCACCGCGCCAGTCGCCCCGCCCACTGGGTGACACTGGAAGAGCCCCTCAATCTGCCTGCGGCCCTGGCCAAGACCCTCCCTCGTACGACGCGGTCATCCTGGACTGTCTGACTCTCTGGGTCAGCAACCTCCTCCTGCAGGAGAACCAGGCGCGAGACCCCGTGACGGAGGCCGAGCGGCTCCTGGAGGCCTACGAGGAGGGCACGGCGTCATGGATCGTCGTAAGCAACGAGGTCGGCCTTGGCTTGGTACCGCCGACGCCGCTGGGCCGCGAGTATCGAGACGCCCTGGGCCGCGTAAACCAGATCGTCGCGCGCCGCGCCGACCGCGTGTACCTCATGGTGGCCGGGTTGGCCATGGACCTGAAGTCCCTGGGCGCGCGGCCCGCCGACACCCCAGGCCCGTGAGCCCGCACCAACGTCCACGGGTCTAACCTGCGAGGGCACCAACCGCCGTCGCGCAGCCCTAGGAGGCGTCTTCTGACTATGCTCTACCCACGGCGCGCCTACACCATCCCGTCACGCCGCAGCGCGTCGAAGCCCGCCTCGAAGGCCGCCAGGGTCTGGTCCACGTCCGCGTCGCTGTGCGTGGCTGAGACGATGCCCCCGCGCCCTCCCATCAGGTCCACCCCGGCGTTCAGCATGGCCCGCTTCAGACTCATGGACATGGCGGCCGTCAGGCCCCCCGTGACCTCGCTGTGCGGCGCCGTGCAGGCGCCGGAATGGCCGCACACGCACGCCCGGCCCAGGCGAAGGTGAAACAGCGACGCCTCGCCATAGCAGCAGCCAGGCATCTCCATGCTCGCCATGATGGTGTTGACGCCGCTGATCAGCCGCGCCGCGGCCGCGTCGGCCCGGGCGTTTGGCTCCCCCGTCGCCACCAGCTCCAGGCAGTGGACGCCAGCCGCCGCCGATAATGGGTTGCCGTTGAACGTGCCCGGATGGGACACGCGGCGCTCCACGTCCCACTCTGGGTCCTCTCGATGGCTGATCATGTCCAGGATGTCGGCCCGCCCCGTTACGGCCCCTCCGGGAAGGCCCCCGCCCAGGATCTTGGCCAGCGTCGTCAGGTCCGGCGTGACGCCGTACTTGGCCTGGGCGCCGCCCGTGGAGATGCGGAACCCCGTGACCACCTCGTCGAATATGAGGACGACGTTGCGGCGGCTGCTGGCCTCACGGAGCTGCTGGAGAAACTCCGGCTGTACGGGGAGCCTTCCCATGTGGGCCCCCGTCGGTTCCAGGATGATGGCCGCCACGCCGCTGTCATCCCGGAGCGTTGCCTCCACCGCGCCAATGTCGTTGGGGGGCAGCACCCGCATGGCGCCCCACGTCGTCTCCGGGATGCCGCCGGTGCCCCGGCCCGACCCGGCCAGCAGGTAGTCGCTCCACCCGTGAAAGTGCTCCTCGAACTTGATGACTCGCGGCTTCCCCGTGAAGGCTCGCGCCAGGCGGAGCGCCATCATCGTCGCTTCGGTGCCCGAGGACGTGAACCGCACCTTCTCCGCCGAGGGAATCAGGCGGCGGACCAGCCGCGCCCAGTCCTGCTCCAGCTCATGGCTGGCGCCCAAGTGCGTTCCCCTTGCCGCCTGTTGCGCCACCGCCGAGACGATGTCAGGGTGCGAGTGGCCCAATAGCAGCGCCCCGTGGCCCATGACGTAGTCGATGTACTCGTTCCCGTCCACGTCCCACTTGCGGCTCCCCTTGCCGTGAGTCGCCGTAATGGGGAACGGAGTGGCGTACCGTGTGTCGTGGGTAACGCCGTCGGGGAACAGCTCCTGGGCTTCCCGGAACAGCTCCGCCGACCTCCTGTGCTTGGCGTGGTACTCCTCGGTTACCGTGCTCATGGGCCACCTCCGGGGGCAAGGATACACCAGCGGACAGCCTTGGCGTTAACGCGGGTCGCCGGCGCGACGGCTTTGTGGGGGAGGGTTGCGGGGCACGTCGTTGGGGGGCTTGGCCGCCTTGGTCAGCACGAGCGCCATTTGATTGTTCTCTTTCGGTTGATTGCCGACACTTTTTTTCAGTCGTTTTTTGAAGCTGGGCGATTCTCCTTCAGATAGGCGAGGATAGGATTGTTTTTGGCGGGAGAACCCTGCAAGAGCTCCAACAAGGCCTTGCGCAGCACCGCGGCTGCAAGGCGCTCGCTGCGGAGCTGTAGACGACGGACCATGGCGAAGTAGTCGCGGACCTCCGGGACCTGGGACATGGCGGTGAGGACGGCCTTGAAGCGCGCCGAGTGGCGACCGGACTTGAAGGCGTTCATATTGCCCTTGGGAGCGCCGGCGGTCGCTGCGCGACGGCTTTGTGGGGGGAGGGTTGTGGGGTCGGTGCGGACGGTCGCATGTACGGGAGGATGCTCCACGCTGAGGCGTTGACAGCGGCTGGACCGGCTTCGTAGGACCAGGACCGCCATCGCTCCGACGGCGGCCGAGGCGACGCGCGTCGGCCACGGCTCCACCGTCGGGGCAACTTGCGCCCCACTTGTCAGAACAAAGTCCGGGCTGGTGAGAGTGGGCACGTCGGCGCCGAAACGGCGCCCGTGCCTCCGCTCCCCCGCTGTTTCGCTGACGGCCCATGCGCCGCCTCCATCGCGCCGGTTGTCTACGGTGTTCCACCTTCCTGGCCGCCTTCACGGGCGGGTGATGCTCGTAAGAATAGAACGTATATGCTGTCTTGACACGGTGTTCCAGAGGCGGAACGTATATGCTGTCTTGACAAGAGGCGGGTGGCACAGGGGGCCGGGGTGAGGGATGCGCCGCCCCGCCCGGTGGATTCCCGCCTTCGCGGGAATGACGGCTGGTGTGGGCTGGGGTGGATGGGTCGCTGCGCGGTCGGTGGCGCGACGGCCTTGTAGGGGGATGGTTGCGGGGCCGCTACGGTGATGGGTGCGGGAATGACGGCGGTGGGGGTACTGCCCCTACCGCGAGGCGCGCCGCGGCGGGGCGTTGGGACTTACCCTGGGCTGGCCTACGCCACCGCCGCCCGGCCCCCCGCGCGCTCCGCTGGGCCGGGCGCCAAGGTGCGCAAGTTGCGGACGTGAGGGTTTGTGGCGACGAACAGCAGCACGAAGAGGATCACGACGACGCTGCCCACGCCCACGGCGAAGGCCGTGTTCACCAGCGACGCCAGGACCCCGGCCGTAAGGCTTCCCAGCGGTGCGATGCTCCAGGTCAGGGACCGAAGCCCCATCACTCGCCCGCGAAACTCGTCGGGCACCAGCAGGTTCAGGACCGTGACCGCGGCCACCTGGTTCACGGAGTAGACGGCTCCTCCTATCAGCACCAGCGCCATGGCCAGGGTGAAGGAGTGGAGAACGGCGCTGGTGATGGCGAAGAGCAGAATGCTGACGCCGAACAGCGCCGGCGCCCCCGCGATGAGCCACGGCCGGTTCTGGTACTGCCCAAAGGATGCGATCAGCAGGGTGCCCAGGACTCCGCCGATGCCGCTGGCCGACAGTAGGATGCCGTAGCCCTGGACATCCACCCCCAGGTACTCCTCGGCAAAGACGGGCATGAGCCACATGTAGGAGATGCCGAAGAACCCGTTGACAAAGGTCAGGCCCAGCAGCACGAGGAAGATCGAGTAACGCTTGGTGAACAGGAGCCCTTCGACGATGTCGTGGAAGACGGTGGCGCCCGTGGACCGTTTGATGGGAGGCAGGCTGATCAGTCCCACGGCAACGGCCATGGCCAGGAATCCGAGAAAGGAGACATAGGTGCTGATGCCGGCGCCCACCAGGTCGCCCCCCACGAACCTACCCGACGTCGCGATGATGAGCCCCGCAACCGCCGGCGCCACGATCCGGGTGCCACTCCACACCGACTGGTTCAGCGACGAAGCGAACATGAACTGGTCCCGTGTGACCAGGTGGGGCCACAGCGTCCGCCGCGCGGGTCCGTCGAAGTTGGTCGTGAGGCCGGTCAGGAGGGAGATGACCAGGATGTGCCACAGCTGGACAGCCCCGGTGATGATGAGCGTCGCCAGCGCCGCAAGCAGGAGAGCGGAGGCTGCCTGGCTCACCATGACCAGGTATCTTGGGTTCATCCGGTCCGCCAGGGCGCCCGCCAGGAGATTGAGGGCGATGCCGGGCACGGCCTGTGCCCCGCCCACCAACCCCAGCGCCAGAGGCGACCCCGTGAGGCGGAACACCAGCCACCCCAGCGTTGCGATCATCATCTGGTGGCCGCCGACACTGCTGAGGTGCCCAATGTAGTAGGTGCGAAAGTCACGGGACCGCAGCACCGAGAGGAACTCGACCCGCCTTGCCAGGACCCCTCGTGCCGTGGTCATCCGGTTGCGCCCGTGCTATTCAACGTGCGGATCCTCATCTCCCCAGGGGCGTGGTCGCGCCGCTCGCGGCGACACAGCCCAATCCCCTACCGCGGCTGCATGATGACGTCCACCAGCGCAGGCCGCCCCTCGTCGCGCACAACGCGGATGGCGCGCTCCAGCGTGGACCGCAGCTGCGCCGGGTCCGTCACCGGGCCGAAGCCCATCACGCTGTAGGAGCGCGCAAGCGCCGCGAAGTCCATATCCGGGTCTCGGATGTCGATGCCGTCTCCTACGTTCTCCACCGGCCGCTCCCGTGTCACTGCCATGTGCATCTGGTGCCCGTAGTCCTGGTAGTAGGAGCGGTTATTGTACACCACCATCAGCAGGGGAATCCGGTGGTGCGCTGCCGTCCATAGCGCGCTGGGCGTGAAGAGCAGGTCGCCGTCGCCCTGCACGTCGATGCACAGCCGTCCGGTGCCCCTGAAGGCCAACGCGGCGCCCACCGAGGCCCCGGGACCGTAGCCCAGCCCGCCGCCCCGGTCTCCCCCCAGCCACTGGGCGGGCTCCGTCACATCCCAGATGCGGCGGCCCGTCCCGTTGAAGGCGCCGTTGACCAGCGAGTACGGCTGCCCCTTTACCAGATCCCACAGCTCGGAATAGAGGCGCGCCGAGGAGATCGGCTGGTCGTCCCATCCCTTCCTCCGCCACTCCTCCGTCTGCCGGGCGATCTGCTCCCGCGCGCTCTGGATCCGTTGCCGCCGCGCCGCCACCCGGTCTGCGCCGGCGCCGTCTGCGGCCATGCGCTCCCGGCAGAGGGCCAGCAGCTGCGGCAGCGCCACCCCCGTGTCCGCGGCGATGGGCAGGTCCACGGGCTGGATCCGGCTCTCGTCCACCACCCAGCTCTTGGGAGAGAAGTCTCGCATGCTGATGTGGATGATGGTCGCGTCGGCGGAGACGGCGGTCGCCGCGTCCCTAGTCCGGCTCGCCACGGCGCCCAGGGACACCTGCAGATCGAAGCAGTTCAGCGCCAGCACCACGTCGGCGTCCTGGAGGGTCTGCTGCTGGGCGTACGTGAGGTCGTTGGGGTGCGTACTGGGCACGCCGAACCGGTTGCCGCCTTCCAGCATGGGTGCGGCCAGAAGCTCGGACAGCGCCAGCAGTGCGGGCAGTGCCGGCGGGTGAGCGCTCATGTCGTCCGAGATGATCACCGGCCAGCGCGCCCCCGCCAGCAGCGCTGCGGCTTGGTCCAGGGCCTGCGGGTCGCCGCCCGGCGGCCGGGGAGCCCCATACCTGCCCACGTCCGGCAGCGTGATCGGCGCCGTCACGCGATCCTCCTGAAGGTCGGCGTCAAAGCAGACGTACACGGGCCCCTGGGGCTCCGTCGTGGCCGTCCGGTACGCCCGCACAAGGGAGTCGGGAAACGCGTCCACGCTGGCGGGCTGGTCGTCCCACTTGACGTAATCCCTCACCTGCGTTCCCTGGACCAGGGCCGTGTGCACCCAGTCGATCCATGGGCGGCGGTTGCTGGCGTTCATCGGGCCCGTGCCTCCCAGCACCAGCATCGGCGTGCGATCGCACCACGCGTTGAAGATGGCCATGCTCGCGTGCTGGAGACCCACCACGTTGTGCACTATCGCGGCCATCGGACGACCCGTCGCCTTCGCGTACCCGTGCGCGATCGCGACCGCCGTCTCTTCGTGGCAGCAGAGCAGCATCTCCGGCCCCTGGCCCCGCTTGAAGTTGACCAGGGAGTCGTGGAGCCCCCGAAAGCTGGCGCCCGGGTTCAGCGCCACGTAGGGGATGTCCAGGGCGCGGAGCATCTCCACAATGACGTCGGAGCCAAAGGCGGCCTCGCTGGGCGGTCCCCCAGTGCGGTTGGCGGCTGTAGTGGTCTGCTGCATGACACTCTCCTCCTGCTTGGTGAGTCGGATTCGCCTGACACGAACGGACCGGCGCTTCGCCCCGCCTCCGGGCGTGCTGCGGTGCGTCGCCCGCACCGGGCCCGCGAAGAGGAAGCCCCGGGCGGGGTCCATGCAAGCATATACCATGCGAGGTCGCTGGCGCGACGGCTTTGTGGGGGGAGGGTTGGGGGGTGGCGGCGGGGGTGGCGTGGGGAGGCAGAGGTCGCCTGTCGAGTTGCCCAGGACCCTGCGTCTGGGCCGTACTTGACCGGCTCCCTGGGCTTCGGAGGGCGTTTCTGTCCCCGCGCCAGGTGAGATAGCCGCCATCGTTGACACGCCGCCAACCCCGTCCTATCATCCCCCTAACGCGGGGGCGGTCCCGGAAGGCGCAATTACGCAACTGCCCTGCGCCGGGCGAAGAGAAGCGCCTACGACAACAGCGCCAGAGGCTCAACATGGACTTCGAGTACCACTACAGCGACGAGCAGCAGCGCTTTCGCGACGAGGTCCGCTCCTGGCTGGACGCCAACGTCCCGCCGGGCCACGAGATGCCCGTCGACCCCGAGGACCTGGACGAGGAGACCTACCGCTTCTTCCGCTCCGTGCACCAGGAGTTGGGCGCTAGGGGCTGGCTCTACCCCACCTACCCCAGGGAGTACGGCGGCGGCGGCCTCACCCCGGAGCACGAGATGATCCTCCTGGAGGAGCTGGACCGGCGCAAGATCCCTGGCGTCTCCGGCGGCGGACTCTTCAGCAACAACCTGGTCCTGCCCTCCATCCTGGTCTGGGGCACGGCGGAGCAGAAGGAGCGGTTTCTCCCCGGCCTCCTCACTGGAAAGACGATAGCCTTCCAGACCTTCACCGAGCCCAACGCCGGCTCGGACCTTGCGGCCCTCCAGAGCCGCGCCGTTCGTGACGGCGACGACTGGATCATCACCGGCCAGAAGGTCTTCATCAGCGGCATGGGCGTGCCGGACCTCCTCTACGGCCCCTTCGTCACCGACCCCAACGCCCCTCGGCATCAGAACCTTGGCTACTTCCTTATCCCCAACCCCTTGCCCGGCCTGACGGTGGAGAAGATGGCCCTCCTCAACGGCCGCAACCAGCACTTCATCTACTTCGACGAGGTACGCGTTCCCGGCGGCAATCTCATCGGCAGCGACCACGACGGCTGGCAGGTCGCGCTGACCACCCTGGAGCAGGAGCACGGCGGCAGGGGCCTCGCCTTCTACCGCGACGAAGGCCTGGCTGAGCTCCAACGCTACGTCCAGGACACGCGGCGCCAGGACCGGCCCATGGGCAGCGATCCCCTTGTGCAGGCGGACGTGGTGCAGTCCTACCTGGACAGCCAGGTCCACCGGCTCCTGGAGCTGCGCAACTACTCCATGTACACCGGCCGCACGGAGATGACCTACCACGGCTCCCAGGCGGCCCTGTGGCGCAAGGAGTTCCGACAGCGCAACGCGGACCGGGAGCGCAGCGTCCTGGGACCCTACGCCCTGCTGGACCGCCGAGACCCGGCGGGCCTCTTCCAAGGCGCCCCCGAGTTCCGCCAGCGATGGAGTCTCACCCAGGCCCACCCCGGCGGAACCATCGAGATTCAGAAGATCATCGTGGCGCGGCGCCTCGGCGTCAGCCGCACCCGGGAGAGGGCGGCGCGTACCCCGGCCACCGCCACCGCCCACGGCAGCTAACGCGTCGTCTGCCGGCAGGTCTCTTCCCCTTCACCCGGGGCGGCCGTGCCTGCCCGTGCGCGCAGCGATGTAACTGAGGGGTAATGCGGCCCACTCCGGTCCCGGAACTGCTCGACTACGCCCGGACGACGCTCCGCCGCGGCGCTCCCCTGAGCCGCGACCCAGTCCTCCGGGACCTGCTTGTGCGGGCCTTCATCGACGCCCACGTGAACCGGGTCCTGGAGGCCCGCGATTGGCGCATCTACGACACGGGCAAGGAGATCACCTACCATTCAAGCCAGACGGCGCTGTGGGCCGCCGAGGCGTCGGTGCGCTTGGCGTCCATCGTTTCCGACGTCTTGGGCCCCTATGCCATGCTGGATGCATCCGACCCCCTGTCCCCGATTCAGGGCAGGTTCGCCTCAATCCAGCACAGCAGCATTGCCGCCGGGATCGATACGAGCCGGCACAGGGAGACCATCGGCGCCGCTCTCGGGTTCGGGTCGCTGCGCGACGGCTTTGTGGGGAGAGGGTTGGGGGGTCACGGGGGGTGGGCGCGGGAGTGACAGTTGTGCAAAGGTTTCCAGTAGACGGGACTCGCAAAACCTCTTCACGTAGGACACAAACATGGACTTGGCGCTGAACGAGACACAGACCATGATCCGGGAGATGGCCGCGGACTTCGTGGGCCGGGAGCTCTCCCCCACGCGCGTCCGGGAGATCGACGAAAGCGACACAGGCTTTGCCCAGGACCTGTGGCGGCAGATGGGTGAGTTCGGCTGGCCGGGCATGGCTATTCCGGAGGAGTTCGGCGGCACGGGCAACTCCCTCACCGACTTGGGGGTGCTCCACGAGGTGCTGGGCGGCGCCGCGTGCAGCAGCCCCCTCCTCTCGTCGGGCCTCCTCGGCGCCCAGGCCATTCTGGAAGCCGGCGACCGCCATCAGAAGCAGGCCCTTCTCCCCGCCGTCGCCCGGGGCGAGCTCATCCTCTCCTTCGCCTTTACGGAGCCCGACTACGGATGGGGCCCCGAGTCTGTGCAACTCAGCGCCGCTACCGCGGATGGCGGCTTCGCCCTCAACGGCCACAAGCTCTTCGTTGCCGACGCACACGCTGCCGACCAGCTCATCGTCCTAGCCCGCACCTCCACCGGCGGCCCGCCGGAGCAGGGGCTGTCCATGTTCCTCGTGGACAAGGGGGCTCGCGGCCTGTCCGTGCGGCGCCAGACGGGATGGCTTGGCGACAACCTGTGCCACGTCACTCTGGACAACGTGGAGCTTCCCGCCTCCGCCTTGCTGGGCGAGGCCGGCCTCGCCTGGGCCCCCGTTGAGCGCACCCTCGACCGGGCCACCGCGGTCCTCTGCGCCTGCATGCTGGGCGGCGCCCAACAGGCCCTGGACATGGCCGTGGAATACGCCAAGACCCGCGTCGCCTTCGGCGTACCCATCGGGACATTCCAGCGAGTGCAGGACCGCATCATCGATGCCCTCAACGCTGTGGAGGCCATGCGCTGGACCACCTACGAGGCCCTCTGGAAGCTCGACGAAGGCAGGGAGGACGCGGCCATCGCCGTCTCCACCGCCAAGGCCGTGGCCAGCGACCAGTTCCCCCGTGCCTGCGACGCCTCCCACCACGTCCACGCCGGCATCGGCACGGACCTCAACTACGGCCTCACCCACCACACCAAGCGCGCCCGCACCTTCCAGCACTACCTCGGCGACGCCAACCACCACAGGAAGCGCCTCGCCGGGCTCCTCAACCTGTAGCGGGTCGCTGGCGCGACGGCCACGCAGGGGAGGGTTGGGGAGTCGCCGTGGCGGGTTGTTGGCGCGACGGCTTTGTGGGGGGTGAGGGGGATGCGCCGCTCCGCCTCGCCGCCCTGGATTCCCGCTTTCGCGGGAATGACGGCGAGTGGGTGCGGGAATGACGGTTATGCAGAGGTCTCCCTAGCACGAAACATCCGTTCTGTGTTAGACTGTGCTCCGCCATGCCCCTCTCCCAGTTCCACCCCATCGTTCGCGACTGGTTCCAGGGACGTTTCCAAGCGCCCACTGGCGCCCAGGCCCTGGGCTGGCCCGCCATCGCCCGGGGCAAGCACACACTCATCGCCGCGCCCACCGGCTCCGGCAAGACCCTGGCCGCCTTTCTCACCTGCCTCGATCGACTGGTCCGGTCCGGCCTCCAGAGCGCCCTGCCAGACCGCACGGAGGTGGTGTACGTCTCCCCCCTCAAGGCCCTGTCCAACGACATCCATCGCAACCTCTCCGTCCCACTGGAGGAGATTTCCGCCCTGGCAGAGCAGCGCGGGACCCCCCCGCCCCCCATCCGTGTCGCCGTTCGCACCGGCGACACCCCGGCCAAAGAGCGCCAATCCATGGCCAAGCAGCCGCCCCACATCCTCATCACCACCCCAGAGTCCCTGTTCATCCTGCTTACCTCGGAGAGCGGCCGCAGGGCTCTCAAGGGCGTGCGCACACTCATTCTGGACGAGATTCACGCCGTCGCCGGCAACAAGCGCGGCGCACACCTGGCCCTCTCCGTTGAGCGGCTGTGCCATCTGGCCGACGGCCCCGTAACCCGCATCGGCCTGTCCGCCACCCAGAAGCCCATCGAGGACGTGGCCCGCTACCTGGTGGGCGCCAATGCTATTGGCCCGGATGGTGCGCCCGAATGCCTCATCGTGGACACTGGCCACGCCCGGCGCATGGACCTGGCCCTGGAGCTCCCCGGCGGCGGCGAGCTGGGCCCCATCGCCACCCACGAATACTGGGCCACGGTGCTGGACCGCCTCGCCGCCCTGATCACTGAACACGGTACGACCCTTCTCTTCGTCAACACGCGCCGGTTGGTGGAGCGCGTGGCCCATCAGCTCTCACAGCGCCTCGGCCAGGAGGCCGTCGTAGCCCACCACGGCAGCCTCTCCCGCAAGACCCGCTTCGACGCCGAGCAGCGGCTCAAGACGGGCCAGGTAAAGGTCTGCGTGGCCACGGCATCCCTGGAGCTGGGCATCGACGTCGGTCTCGTCGACCTCGTCTGCCAGGTGGGCTCACCCCGATCCATCGGGCTGCTGCTCCAGCGTGTGGGCCGCTCCGGCCACTCCCTGGGCGCCACGCCCAAGGGCCGCCTCTTCCCGCTCACCCGTGACGAGCTCCTGGAGTGCATTGCCCTAGCCCGCGCTGTTCGCTCCGGCAACCTGGACCGCCTCAGCATCCCGCCCTGGCCCTTGGACGTCCTGGCACAGCAGATGGTGGCCGCCTGCGCCTGTGAGGAATGGGGCGAAGACGACCTGTATGACCTCTGCCGGCAGACCTACTCATATCGGGACCTCCCCAGAAATCACTACGACCAGGTGGTGGAGATGCTCTCCCAGGGCGTCGCCCGCAGATGGGGGCGCGGCTCAGCGTTCCTGCACCAGGACGGCGTCCATCACCGCCTCCGCGCCCGGCGCGGCGCCCGTCTGGCGGCCCTCACCAACGGCGGCGCTATCCCGGACAACGCCGACTATCAGGTCGTCGCCATGCCGGAGGAGGCCATGGTTGGCGCCGTCAACGAGGACTTTGCCATCGAGAGCATGGCCGGCGACGTCTTCCTCCTTGGCAACACCCCCTGGAAGATCCGCCGCGTGGAGAGTGGACGTGTGCTCGTGGAGGACGCCACCGGCATGGCCCCCACTATCCCCTTCTGGGTGGGCGAGGCCCCGGGCCGCACCATGGAGCTCTCCGAGGAGGTCTCGGACCTGCGCCGGGAGCTGGACGAACGCCTGGAGGACCCGGCTGGCGCGGGCCAGTGGCTCCAAGTAGAGGCGTGCATGTCCCCGGCTGCTGCCCAACAGGCCGTTGACTACGTTGCCGAAGGGAAGCGCGTCCTGGGCGCCGTCCCCACGCGTCAGCGCGTCATCGCCGAGCGCTTCTTCGACGAGGCCGGCGGCACCCAGCTTGTCATCCACTCCCCCTTCGGCGCCCGCATCAACCGCGCCTGGGGTCTCGCCCTGCGCAAGCGGCTCTGCCGTACCTTCAACTTCGAGCTCCAAGCCGCCGCCACCGACGACGGTATCAACATATCTCTCGGCCCCCAGCACTCCTTCCCCCTGGAGGACGTCTTCCGCTTCCTCTCCTCCCGAAACGTCGATGACGTGCTCCTCCAGGCCGCCCTGCAGTCGCCCCTCTTCCCCACCCGGTGGCGCTGGAATGCCACCCGCTCCCTGTCCCTCCTGCGCCACTCCGGCGGTCGTAAGGTGCCCATGCCCATTCAGCGCATGCGCTCAGACGACCTCCTGGCCGCCGTCTTTCCGGCGCAGGCCTCCTGTCAGGACAATGCGCCCGCGGGGGAGGATGTCGAGCCGCCTGACCACCCGCTGGTCTTCGAGACCCTGCGTGACTGCCTCACAGAGGCCATGGACGTGGACGGCCTGCGGGGGCTGCTCGCAAGCATCGAAACCGAGTCGATCGACGTCTACGCCCGCGACACGACCCAGCCGTCGGTCTTCTCCCATCAGATCCTCAATGCCATGCCCTACGCCTTCCTGGACAACGCACCCCTGGAGGAGCGCCGCTCCCGTGCCGTGGCCCTGCGCCGCGCCCTGCCTGAGCACCCGGGAGACCTCGGCGCCCTCGACGGCGAGGCCATCGACGCCGCGGCCCGCGACGCCTGGCCCCTCATTCGGGACATCCATGAACTCCACGACGCCCTCCTTACCCTTGGCGTTCTCCCCGAGGACCAAGCCCACCGCGGCGGCGGCGACCAGGACCAGCTCCGCGCGTGGTTCGAGGCCCTCGTCGACGGCGCCCGCGCCCTGCGACTCCACCACGCCGATCATTGCGTCTCCTGGGTCGCCGCCGAGAATGCCGGATTGGCCGCGGCCGTCTATCCCACCGCGCACCTGGAGCCCACCAGCCTTCCCGCCACCTCCGCTGGACCGCTGGCCGAACGCCCCCCGTCCGGCCCTACGCCGGATCGGGACCATCGGGAGCCCCAAGCGCCCGACGAAGAGGAGGCGACGCTGGCCCTGGTCAGAGGATGGGTTGAGTCCACCGGCCCATTCACCGCCGCGGAGCTGGCCTCGACCCTGGGACTGATGCCTCTCAGCCTGGACGCCGCCCTCGCCCGCCTGGAGGGAGAGGGGCTGGTGCTCCGGGGCCGCTTCCGCCCAGGGAGCACCGACGAGGAGTTCTGCGACCGGCGCATCCTCGCGCGAATCCATCGGACCACTGTGGACCGGCTGCGCCGGGAGATTCAGCCCATCTCGCCCGCCGGCTTCATCCGCTTCCTCTTCCGCTGGCAGCACGCCGCGCCGTCCGCCCGCCTTCGCGGGGACGGCGGCGTCCTGGAGGCGGTCGAGCAGCTTCAGGGCTTCGAGGCCGCCGCGGGTGCCTGGGAATCGGATCTGCTCCACCTGCGAGTGGCGGAGTACGACCCGGCCATGCTGGACCGGCTCTGCTTGGGCGGCGAGCTTGTGTGGGGAAGGTTCGCTCGGCGCCACGCCGGCGGCGACTCCACGCCTGTCCGAAATCCCCTCTCCCGCACCGGACCCCTGAGCCTGGGTCTCCGGGAAGACCTGCCCTGGCTACTGGAGAAGCCGCCTGAGGACGCCATCGCACTCACTGGAGCGGCTCAGGAGGTCATGGACTTCCTCTCGTCGTGGGGCGCTTCCTTCCTCCCGGACATTGTCGCCGGGACCGGTCGCCTGCCTGCCGACGTGGAGGACGGCCTGTGGCAGCTTGTGGCTGCGGGCCTCGTCACCGCGGACGGCTTTGGCGCACTGCGGGGCCTCATTTCCGGCGCAGCCCGGCGGCAGCACACGTCCCGCTTCCGCCCCCGGCCCAGACGAAGGCTCCAGTCCAGCCGCTGGTCCCTTCTCAAGTCGGTGGTCCCGCACGATGACGCCGTGGAGGAGCGGGCTGCTCAGCTCTTGCGACGCTACGGTGTGGTCTTCCCGGAGGTGCTTGCCCGCGACGACTTGGCCCCCTCGTGGCGGTCCCTGCTCCACGTATACCGCAGAGCGGAGGCCCGGGGCGAGGTGCGCGGCGGACGATTCGTCGCCGGGTTCATGGGCGAGCAGTTCGCCCTCCCGGAAGCTGTAGACGCCCTGCGCGCCGCGGCCAAGGCGCCCCACACCGGCGAGCTGGTCCAGGTGTCCGCCTGCGACCCTCTCAACGTGGCCGGTGTGCTGACCCCCGGCCCCCGCGTGCCGGCGGTGCCAGGCACACAGGTGATCTTCAAAGACGGCGTACCCGTGGCCTGGCGGCAGGGCCGCCTGGAGCACCCCTATCCCGGCCCGCTAGCCCCGGCGGCGCCCAAGCCGAACCGGCGCCCGGAACTGGAGCTGGAGCCGGCGCCGCTGCTCCCCTGACCCCGCCCCGCGCCTCTCCAGACACGCCGCGTTACTGAACGGCGCACGTAGCCTGGATGATGCAAGAGGGACACAGAAAACCCGGCCATCCCTCGATTTTCTCCCAGGATGGCCAGGATCGGGACGATTGGGCGTAGCGGCGTCGCTACGCGGAACCGGCCTCGGCGGCGGGTTCGGGACGACGGCGGCGCGGCGGCGCTCTCCGGCGCCCTTCGCCCCGCGGCGACGACCCGGCAGTGCAGCGGTCGCAGATCCGCTGCGAGGTTGTCTGAAGCAGGCCCGGCAGCCGCACCCGGTTGATGACGCGGTTGCACCGCGAGCACGTCACCGTGTGCCACACCGACCGCTTGGGGTTCTTCCACGTACTCATAGATCCTTTAAATGCCCTTCCCAAGTTGATGTGCCCCTCAGTGTACGCTCTTCACCGCGTCCTTGGCTAGAGCATGCCCCGCCCTCCCTATTCCTACCGTTCCTCCTGCGACTGTCGAGTGGCGAGGCAGGCGTCCATCTCGTGGAGGGCTCCCCACGGAGCTCAAGACAGATACGCCGGACCGATGAGCAAGCATATGATCGCCCGTGTATCCTCCCAAGTCGGGGTTCGTAGTGGGCAAGGCCCCGGAGCCGCCTTTGGCTGCGCCAACCTGACCGACGCGCTATAATCCCTACCATGCAGCAGGCACCCGCATTCGCAGACGTCAACGGCACTCGCATCGCCTACCGCCGATCGGGACGCGGCTATCCCGTCCTCCTCCTTCATGGCTATCCTCAGACCATGCGCATGTGGAGGCGTGTCGTGCCCTCCCTCGCAGCCCGCTTCGACGTCGTCGCCATGGACCTGCGAGGCTACGGCGACTCCGCCAGGCCCCCCGCCGAGGCCGGCTATGACAAGCGGACCATGGCCGGGGATGCCCTCGCACTGGCCCGCCACGTCGGCTGGAACGACAAGTTCCTCGTCGTGGGTCACGACCGGGGCGCCCGCGCCGCGCGGCGTCTGGCCGCCGACCACCCCGAAGCCCTCAGCGGCGCCATGCTCCTGGACATAATGCCCATGGAGTGGGTCTTCAGCCAGGGCCCCGGGGGCTACGCCCGCCGCTACTGGCACTGGTACTTCCAGCTCCAGCGCGGCCTGGCCGAGCAGCTCATTCGCTCGGACCCCCGCGCCTATGCCGCGACCTTCTTTGCCCGCAGCCGACAGCCCCTAGACCCCGACGACGTCGAGGACTATCTCACCGTCTTTGCCGGCCCCGGCGCGGTTGAGGCCGGCCTCGCCGACTATCGCGCAGCCTTTGAGGTTGACCGCCCCCGTTGGGAAGCCGAGGTTGCCCAGGGCCTGCGCGTCCAGGTCCCGCTGTACCTGCTTTGGGGCCAGCACGGCAACCTCGGCGACGCCCCGGTCCTGGACGTCTGGCGCCAGGTCGCCCTCGACGTCCGCGGCGAAGCCGTGCCCGAGTCCGCCCACTACATCCCGGAGGAGCAGCCGGAGGCAACGGTGCGGCACATCCTGCGCTTCGCCGACCGCCTGGGGCTGCCCTGAATGCAGCCGCCCCAACCCGGCCCCCTCCCAGATGACCCCCGCGGGCCCATCCGCCCCTGGTCCTCTCTCTTTTACCGCGACTTCGCCATGCTCTGGACCGGCGGCTTCTTCTCAGCTAGCGCCACCCAGATGCGCTACATGGCCAGCTTTTTCCAGGTCTACGAAATCTCCGGATCCGCCCTACAGCTGGGCATCACCGGCGTGTTCCAGGCCGTCCCCTTCGTCTTATTCGGCCTCTTTGGAGGCGTCGCCGCCGACGCCTTCGACCGCAAGAAGATGCTCATCATCACCCAGATCCTGAACATCTTCCCATCCCTCGCCATTGGTCTCCTCACCCTCACCGGCGGCATTCAGGTCTGGCACATCTACGCCCTGATCACCGTCTCGTCCTTCGTGGGCATCTTCGGCAGGCCCGCCCGGACCGCCTACATCCCGCGTCTCGTCCCCCGCAGCCGGCTCATGAACGCCGTCACCCTGAACACCGTTACTGACCAGAGCACCTTCCTCATTGGTCCCGTCATGGCCGGGATCCTCATCGAGGTCCTGGGGATGGGCAACGCCTACCTCTTCAACGCGGCCCTGTTCGTCCCCGCCGTCGTGACCGCCGTCGCCATCCGCACCTCCGGTAAGATCGAGGGCGGCGGCCGGAAGGTATCCCTCAAGAGCATGTTTGAGGCCCTCGAATTCGTCTGGGTCCAGCGCATCGTCCTCTCCCTCCTGCTCCTGGACCTGGGTGCGACCGTCGTCGGCTTCTACAGGCCCCTGCTGCCCGTCTTCGCCAAAGACGTCTTCCGCGTCTCTGCCTCCGGTTTCGGCATCCTTGCCGGCGCACCGGCCATTGGCTCCGTCCTGGGCTCGGCCACGCTTCTGCTGGTCGGCGACGTCAGGCGCAAGGGCGTTCTGGTCATCGTGGCGGCCTTCCTCTTTGGCGCCAGCCTGTCCCTGCTGGGCGTCTCGCAATGGTTCTGGATGGGCCTCTTCGCCGTGGGCATCCTCGGCTACACCGACGCCATCAGCGTCACCGTCCGCCGCACGACCATCCAGCTCCTGGCGCCCGACAACATCCGAGGCCGAGCAGCCAGCATGATGACCGTCTTCGCCCAGGCCGCCAACTCCTCGGGGGCATTCGTGGCCGGGGCCGCCGCGACCTGGGTCGGCGCACCCAACGCACTACTGGTGGGCAGCGTCCTGTGTATCCTCATGGTCGCCGCCATCAGCCTCGCCATGCCCAGCCTCTGGCGCTACCGCTCCGACTAGCACCCGCGGCGGTCGTCTCCGCCGGGTGGTCTGCCGACGGCCGCGGTGCCCCGGTAGGCGGGTTGGATGGCTGAACCCCACCAGTAGCATAGAAACCCACTCTGGTCGAAGGGGAAGGCGGGTTTGATTGTTTACGCCTGTATGATTGCCGATTGCATTTTTCCACGATTGTTTGAAGCTGCGAGATCTCTGTCCAGATAGGGGTGTATCTGATTGTTTTTCCGGCGCTTTGGGTGGTGCAATGAGGAGCCTCCAGGGCTGCGGGCTATGGGTAGAGACAGGATACGACGGGCGCGTGGGCTTGGGGAAGCGGCGGGTGGCAGGTCGCTGGCGCGCCGGGTCGCTGCGCGACGGCTTCGTGGGGGTCGCGGGATGGCATGGGTGTGCTGTGGAGGCAGTGGTCGCGGGGTGGCATGAGGATGCGCAGGCGGGCCGCTCATCCTTCGATATGCTCAGGATGGCGGGGCGCTGGTGCGACGGGTTTGGGGCGAGTCCGCGCCTCGCTAGCCGCCGCTGGCCGCGTTCCCGGCGACCCCGGCCGCCACCAGCTTGAGGAGGTTGTGCCGCGTGATGATCCCCACGATCTTGCCCTCTTGCAGGACCGGGAGGCGGCGCATGTTGCGACGGTACATGGTCTGGGTCACCTCTCCAACGGTCGCGTTCACGTCCAGGGTGACCACCGGCCGGCTCATGACCTCTCTCACCGGCCGCGGGGCCAGGCTACGGTAGTCGTTCGCCGGCGCTTTTTTGGAGACCCAGTCGCCCAGGAGCGAGAAAAAGCTCTCCTCGCTGAATGGCAAGTGCCGTTCACGGGGAACGAAGTCCGTTTGGGTGATGACGCCAACCAGGCTTCCCCGGCTGTCGACGACCGGCAGGCAACTGATGCCGTGCTGAAGCATCGTCTCCGCCACCTCGCCCAGCGTCGCGTCCGGTGACGTGGTCACCACCGGCGTTGTCATGAGGTCTCGTGCAGTCAGCTCTGCCATGAGGCTGGCCTATGCGTCGGCGGGAATGGTCTGTCGAATCCAGGGCACCAGGTCGTCCAGCTCTTGCTGGCTGATCTCGTGGGCCATGGCGTACTCATGATAGAGCGGACAGTAGCCCGCACCCGTGAGCCAGTCCCGGGCCTCCCGCGCTCGTTCAATGGAGATGAGGGGATCATCGGTCCCGTGGCCGATGAAGATGGGCTGCGTCCGCTGCTCCGGCAGCCGAGCATCCAGCTCGTCAATGCCCGCCGGCGCCGCGCTCAACGCAGCCAGTCCGGCGAATCGCCGGCGGCCGCCAAGCCCGGTCCGGTACGTCATGGCGCCGCCCTGCGAGAAGCCCAACAGCACGGCAGACTCCGCTTCCACGCCGTACTGCTCCAGGACCTCCGTGAAGAACCCCTCCAGCAGCGTCTCCGCCTGGTGGACATGCTGTGGTGTGCGCTGGGCTCCCGGAGGCATCCAGGCGTAGCCCATCATCCCCGGACCAACGGCCATCTCAATTGGGGCGTTGGGACAAGCGTATACGTAGCCCCTGCGGTCGATGGCCGGGGCCAACCCCGCCAGGTCCTGCATGCTCGCCCCAAAGCCGTGCACCATGATGATCAGCGGGTACGACGCCCCCGAGTCGTAGTCGTCCGGCAGCACAGACAGGTAGGTCAGGCTCTTCCCCTTCGTGACGACGCCTTCCACCGTGCCTCGCTCCTTGCCGCCGCATCGTCACCGAGCCCGGCGGGTTATTGCGTAATGCCGCCAGTATATGAGCGCCCCCCAATGAAGGCAAGGAGCCGAGGGTCGCTGGCGCGACGGCCACGCTGGGGAGGGTGTGCTGGAGTGGCAGAGGGAGGCCGCGCGTCCTCCGACAGGCCCAGGGTGGCGGGTCGCTGGCGCGACGGCCACGCTGGGGAGGGTGTGCTGGAGTGGCATGGGAGGCCGCGCGTCCTTCGACAGGCCCAGGGTGGCGGGTCGCTGGCGCGACGGCCACGCTGGGGAGGGTGTGCTGGAGTGGCATGGGAGGCCGCACGTCCTTCGCCAGGCCCAGGGTGGCGGGTCGCTGGCGCGACGGCCACGCTGGGGAGGGTGTGCTGGAGTGGCAGAGGGAGGCCGCGCGTCCTTCGCCAGGCCCAGGGTGGCGGCTACCGCCGCTCCGGGGTCTGGGGGAACGCGCTCTCTGGACTGAGCACCAGGACCACCCGCTCCTGCTCCCTAAGCCACCCCGCGAAGTCCTCCGGCAGTTCGTCGCGAAACTTGCGGAAGATACGCGTGCTGGTCTCCACGAGGTCCTCCTGCGTGACCTCGGCCTGCCCGGACACCTGCAGGTAGCGGAAGGGGTGCTGCTCTCCCAGAACGCACAGAGTAACCCGGGGATCCCGCTGGATGTTCCTGGTCTTGTGCTTCCACGTGTTGGCAGACATGAGGATCTTCCCGTCCTCGTAGAGGTAGTACACGGGTGTTGCCTGGGGGGCGCCGCTTGCCTTGATGGTGGTCAGCACTCCAAAGCGGTGGCTCAGCAGGAACTCCTCTTGCTCCGGGGTCAAGGGCATGGCTGGTCTCCTTTGCAGTCTATGGCTCGTCTCGGCCTGGCTGATTCTACCGTTCCCGGCGGTCGCGCTCAACACGTGCAGCCTGAGCGGCGGCCGGGGAGCCTTGCCCGGAGCGCCGTCCCCTGGTATAAGAAGACCACCGACAGCCATCACATAGGGGGGGCCATGCCCACGTTCACCTCCGATTACCTGCAGCGCGTCACGCATCACGTCCTCCGCGCCGCCGGCTCCAGCGCCGACGAGGCCGACATCGTCGCCGAGAAGATCATCTCCGCCAACCTGGCTGGCCACGACTCCCACGGCGTCATCCAGCTCCCCACCTACGTCGACCGCATCAAGCGAGGTCACATCGTGCCCGGCGCCCCCATGGACGTGCTGGACGAGACGCCCACCAGCCTCCGCGTGGACGGCCACTGGGGCTTCGGGTACGTCGTCTCGACCCGGACCATGGAGCGCCTCATCCAGAAGGCCAAGGAGCAGAACATCGCAGCCGCTGTCGTCTTCCACCAGGGCCACGTGGGCCGCGTCGCGTCCTATCCCCTCATGGCTGTCCGGGAGGGGCTCATCGGCTTCATGACGGCGGACTCCGGCGGCTCTCCCAAGGCCGTGGCCCCCTTCGGTGGCACCGACCGGCGGCTGGGCACCAATCCCCTCTGCATGGCCTTTCCATCGGACACACCGTCCCCTGTCTTCATCGACATGGCCACGAGCTCGGTGGCCCAGGGCAAGCTCCAGCTTGCCCGCAGCCGAGGCGAATCCATTCCCGAAGGCTGGGTCGTCAGCAAGGACGGGCGGGCCACCACGGACCCCAACGACTACTACGCCGGCGGCGCCCTCCAACCCGTCGGCGGCCGCGAGGGCTACAAGGGCTATGGCCTCTCCGTCATGGTCGAGATCTTGTCCGGCCTGCTCACCGGCATCGGCTTCGGCGACGACCCCACCGGGCCCCACAACGACGGCTGCTTCATGATGGCCGTCAAGGTGGAGGCCTTCCGCCCGCTCGCCGCGTTCAAAAGTGAGATGGCCGAGTTCGCGGCGTATCTCAAGGCCAGCCCCCTTGCGGCAGGCGCCTCCCGCATCTACTACCCCGGCGAGATAGAGTACCTCACGGAGCAGCAGCGCCTCCGGGATGGCATTGAGGTGGAAGACGCCACCTGGGACCAGGTCTGGGGGCTCGTGAAGGAGTACGGCCTGGAAGGCGAAGTGGGGAGCAACGAGTGAGCCGGGGCGACCGACACGGTCGTCCGTTGCCAGCGCCGGCGACCCGCCGTAGCGACCCCGCCACCTTCCCACCACATGGCCGTCGCGCTAGCGACCCGCCCCTTCGCGCTCCGCGATGCAGTCCAGGAGTCCCTTGGTCAGGTCGTACTGCGGGCTGTAGCTCAGCTCCGCCCTCGACCGCGTGAGGTCCAGGGGCTGCTGGTGCGAGGGGCCCGTGGGCGCCTGCGGCGACTGGCCCAGCTCCACCTCC
Organism: Dehalococcoidia bacterium; assembly: GCA_965247615.1. Classification (GTDB taxonomy): domain Bacteria; phylum Chloroflexota; class Dehalococcoidia; order Lucifugimonadales; family UBA1127. Next base: position 1,441,066 of record OZ252022.1, read on the forward strand.
ACCTCCGGACGCGCCGTGCGCACGGCCTCGGCAACATCCGCCGCGCTGGACACGATACCCGTTCCGATGTTGAAGGTGTCGCTCGTCAGGGGGTTCTCGCAGGCCAGTGACACCCCCTGCGCCACGTCCCGCGCATAGACGTACTCGTTGTTGCCGAAGCGCTGCGGATCGATGCTCACCGGCCCCCCCTCCATGATGGATGTCACCAGCCCGTGCATCAGCTTTCCCACGCTGGACCCGCCCCGGTAGTGCCCGTAACCGTACACCCCCGCGAAGCGGACGATCCCAAGCTCGAACTTGTAATAGGCCGCATACGCCCGGAGCACCTGCTCGGAGGCTATCTTGCTCGACGAGTAGAAGTTGGCGCCTCCAATCGCCGAGTCCTCGGTCACCGTCGGAGTGGGGATCAAGCTCCGGTTGTATACGCCGAATGTCCCGGCGTACACAACCCGCCGGACCCCCTGGAGCCGCGCCGCCTCCGCCACGGCGATGGTCCCGCCGATGTTGATGCTGAGCCCCGTGTACGGGCGCTCCGCCACGTTTCCCCCTATCAGGGCGGCGCTGTGGAAGACCACCTCCGCGCTGTGCTCCCGCATCGCATCTGCCAGAGCCGGCAGGTCACGGACGTCGCCACGCACCGTCGACACTTCGCCCGCCACGCTGCGGATGTAGGCGTCGTCGGGCGCCAGGTCGTAGACCATGACGCTGTGCCCCCGATTCGTCAGCTCCCGCGCTGCGTGGCATCCCACGAGCCCTGCGCCGGTGACGAGGACCTTCATGCTGACCTCCATAATGCAGACGTGCGGAGGCCCTCTACCGTGAGAAGGCCCCCGCACAATCTTGCCAAGTCATGTCTAACTCGGAGCCGCCGGTTCGCTCCGTTCCTCTTCCACCATACCGGACCGGCGCCGGAGAATCCCGGCACTACCGCGGGCGGCAGACTACGTCCACCAAGGCGGGTTGCCCCGTCTCCTTCACGACCTTCAGGGCCTTCTCCACGGCGGGCTTGATGGCGTTTGGGTCCTCGATGGGGCCGTCGCCGTACCAGCTGAAGGCCCGGGCCAGCGTCGCGAAGTCCGGTGGCGGGTTGTCGATCTCCAGCCCAAGGAACGCGTTCTCCTCGGCCCGTCCCCGCTCCCGGGCGATGGTCTCCTGGTGCTCCCAGTCGTTGTAGTAGGCGCGGTTGTTGAACATAACCATGAGCATGGGGATCTTGTGGTGCGTGGCGACCCACAGAGCGGCGGCGTCGAAGCACAGGTCACCGTCCTGGCCCATGGAGACGACCAGCTTCTCGTCGTCCCGGTGCGCCAAGCCCACGCCCAGGCTCAGGCTGAAGCCTGTGCCCGCGCCCAGGCCGCTGCCGGGGAACTGGTAGGGTTGCGAGTAGTTCCAGAGTCGCCGCGTCCAGCCGTTGACGTTGCCGCCGCACTGCACCCAGTCCTCGTCCTTGATCACGTCCCAGACGTCGCCGGCCAGGCGCGCCGTGGAGATGGGCTTGAGGTCCCAGTCCGCCTTGGCCTGGTCCTGCCAGCGCTGCCAGACGGCGTCGTGCGTGGCGTGTATTCGGTTGGCGCGTTCCTCGCGTTCCTGGCTCCCGCGGCTGCTCAGCAGCGTGCGGCAGGCGTCGATAAGCTGGGGCACCGCCACCGACGTGTCGGCGATGACCAGCTCGTCGAGCTCCAGCATCTTGTCGAAATCATGCGTCCATGCCTTGATGTTCAGGTCCCGCAGGCTGATGTCCACGACCTTGCAGCTATCGGAGATGATCCGCTCGTTGCGCCGCGTGACGCGGTTGCTGCGGACCAACGGCGCCTCCAGCGCCTTGCAGTCCAAGCCAATGACCAGGTCCGCCTCTTCCAGGACGTTGGAGCCGTTGGCGCACAGGGGGTGCTGGTTCGGGAAGTTCATGCGCCGCCCCAGGTCGATGACCGGCGCGGCCATCAGCTCCGCCAGCTCCACCAGCCGGGCCACCGAGTCCGGGTTGCGGCCCAGGGAGTCCGCCAGAATGACCGGGTGCTTCGCCTGCAACAGCATCTCCGCCACCCGCTCGATGGCGCGGGGGTTGCCCGCTATTGGCTCCGGCGTGTGCAACCGGGAGACGTTTGGCAGCGGAATCGGGTGGTCCAGCTCGTCCTCTTGCAGCGCGGCGTCGAAGCACAGATAGACGGGGCCCATGGGCGGCGTCGTCGCCACCCGGTAGGCCCGGGCCACGGACTCCGGCACGCTATCCGCGTTGTACGGCTGGTCGTCCCACTTCGTGTACTCGCGGACCACCGCGCCCTGGTCCAGGGACGTGTGGATCCAGTCGATGCCCGGGCGCCGCCGCGTGGTGTCGAAGGGGCCGGACGCTCCCAGCACCAGCACGGGCGCCTGGTCCGTGTAGGCGTAGTAGATGCCCATGGTGCCGTGCAGCAGGCCCACCAGGTTGTGCACAATCGCCGCCATGGGCTTCCCTGCCGCGCGGCTATACCCGTGAGCCAGCGTTACCGCCACCTTCTCGTGCGGGCACTCGATGATCTCCGGGCGGTTGCCCTTGTAGTTCACGATGGAGTCGTGCAGGCCCCGGTAGGACGCCCCCGGATTCAGGCTGGCGAACGGGATGTCGTATAGCTCCAGCATGTCCGCGATGACGTCGGAGCCGAATCTCCTGTCGTTTGTGGTCATCTTCCCTCCTTGAATTTGCCTCAGGCGAGGCTCGGTCCCCCTGGCTGGCGGGACTTGGAGACTGTACCCCGCACCAACTGGGGGTGTCAAGAAGGCCAGCAATGTAGGAAGATGGTAGGGTACTCCGCCCGCCTCAGCGAAATTGCCGACGGGGGTCAATCCTGCCAGCCATGGACCTTGAACGTGCCCTGCCGCAGTCGAGCCTGCCAATCCGTACAGCTGGGGCTGCGCTCTCGCCGGCTCGGCCCACAGCATGAAGGCGGCGGTAGGCAACATACACCCCGAAGAGAGGTCGCACCATGCCGCAAGTTACCGTCAATGGCAACAGCCTGAACTATGAGGAGGTCGGTAGCGGGCCGCCCCTGGTCTTCTTCGCCGGCACTCGGTTCGACAGCGCAAAGGCGTGGCTCCCCCACCTTACGGAGCACGCCGCCGGGTTCCGCGTCATTTCGCCCGACCTCCGCGGCATGGCCGGCAGCGCCCGCGTCAGGGACATGTCGCCCAGGGACTGGGTCGACGACCTCAACGGTCTGCTCGACGCCCTCTCTATCCGGAGCGCCCACGTCTGCGCCGAAACCCTCGGCACCCGCGTGGCGGTCCGCCTCGCCGTAGAGTACCCCGCCAAAGTCAACACCCTGGTCCTCAACAGTGTCATCGCCTACAGCTACCCCGCCGGCGACGACCAGCGCCGGCGGGACTCGGACCCCGCCAACATGCCCCAGGAGCGCAGGGAGTCGCTCCTGGGGCATCACGGTGGGGACTGGCAGGCCGTCAACCAATTCTATCTGGACGTCCACGCCAAGCCCGAGTTCCATGAGTACTACGACTTGCGGAAGATAGCTCAGTCCGTGCAGGCCCCCACGCTCCTCCTGCGCGGTGACGTCGACGACCCCCTTCATCCCGTGGCTCACTCCACTGAGATGCACAGCCTGCTCCCCAACTCCCGGTTGGCCATCTTCCCCAACACCACCTTCAATGCCTGGCGGAGCCGCCCGCAAGAAAGCTGGGACCTCATCCGCAAGTTCATCGCGGAGCAGGGGAGTTAGGGATTGGTCGGCGTGGTGGCTTGGTCGTGCCGGGCAGGGGCCTTCACATAACGGCGAGTGGAGGGGGAGCTTGGGAAGGTGGAGGAGTTGCCGCCGGGCTGGGGCCCCTCCCCTGGATTCCCGCTTTCGCGGGAATGACGGTTATGCAAAGGTCTCCTGGTCACGAGTCGGGGGCCATCTCGTCAGACAGTAGCCACACCGTGTCCTCCCCCTCGTCCGAACGCGTGCCCGCCACCTCGTTGAAGCGCTCGCCGTGGACCCGTGCGAACCTCTGGAGGTCTGACTCGCTGCGCCACTCCGACATGAATAGGATGTCGTTGGCGTCGGAGCTGTTCCGGTACACCTTCGCGGAGAGCAGCCCCGACTCCTTGTCTGAGTAGAGCGCCTCGCCAAAGACGATGTCGTGGGCGCGCTTCAGGCTCTCCCACCTTCCCGTCTTGATGCGCATGGTCAGCGCGGCTGCCTGCCCTTCCTGCTGTGCCACTGTGGCCTCCTGTCCGCGTTCTGTGCCCTCGCCGCGCTCCCAGTGCAGTTGGGCAAGCCGCGCGGCGTACCCCGGCCTGGGCTCCGAGCGTGCGACTTCACCCTTACCGCTAGCGCGACTGCGTGGCGTCTTGGCTCGGCTCCCGCTCTTGCGCCGCCTATACCGGCAGCAGTGGCGTGACCCCGGCAGCAGGCTGGACGTCGAACGCGTTGAGGACCGAGGCGATCATCGAGTAGTACCCCACAGTCGCCGTGAGGTCGACGGTTCCCTGGAGGCTCAACTGCCCCTTGGCCGCCTCAAATGTCGCCTCGGACACTCGGTGGTTCCGGATCAGCTCCTGTGCGTAGCTCACCACCACCGCCTCGTCTGCGGACAGCCCCTCGGGAGATCTCCCCTCCTTGACCGCCGCGATGGCCTCCTCGCCCACCCCCGCCGCCCGGGCCTGGGGCTCGTGGGCAGTCCATTCGTACTGGCAGTCCCACTCCCGCGCCGTGGCCAGCGTTACCAGCTCGACGACAGACTGCTCCAGGCTGCTCTCGAAGCGCAGGTACGCGCCCAGGTGCGCCGCCCTTCCGGCCACCTCCGGGCTGTGCATCAGCATGGCGAAGGGTCCGCGGACGCTGCCGCGGCTTCCAGCGATCTCATCGTAGATGTGCTGCTTCTCCGGCGGAACCTCGTCTCGGGTGACCTCTGACAATCGGGCCATCTTCTCTCCTCCTATCGGCTGCTGCCTACTCGATTCACGCGTTGGGAATCTTTACGTTTACCCCTGCCAACCCCTGATCATACCCGGCTCCCGCGGCCCGGAGGGCAGTTCATCTCGCGTCTGTCTCAAGGCAGACTCCGCTGCGCGCCGAGCTGCCGCAGTTCCTCCTCGCTCAGGCCGTACTCCTCCCTGGCGGCCTGAGGGCTGATCAGCCCGTCCTCCAGGTCGCCCAGGACCCGCTCACGATCGCGCTCCCTGGGATCGCCGACCCCGCCGCCCCCCGGCGCCTCGATGCGCACGACGTCCCCCGGTTTCAGGTCCAGGTTGGAGACCATAGTGTCGTACCGCTGCTCGCGGTCCGTGCCGGGGTTGATGATCACATACCCCGGAGCGCCGTTCTGGCCGCCGTCCGCGCCTTGGGCGCTCCGCCGGTCGGCCCCGCCGGTAAACTTGGCCGCGCCCTTCACCAGGTACTCGCGCTGGTAGCCCGGTCCTCCTCGGAACCTTCCGGCTCCCGCCGTGTCCGGCTTGACTCGAAACTGGAGGAGCTCCACGTCGAACTCTGATTCCAGGATCTCAATACTGGTGAACCGGGAGCCGCCGCCAAAGCCGTGGCCCGTTCCCGTGATCCCGTCGCCCCCGTCGAAGGCGTAGCTGCCCGGGTTGAAAATCTCGTACTGCACGTACGGGCGCGCGCTCCCGGCTGTGCTGCCGATGACCATTGAGCTCTGCGTCCCGCTGAAGGAGACCGTGGGCATCCCCGCCGCCTGGCTCAGTGCAGTGAACACCGCCCCCTCGACGGACCGGAGGTTCTTGGAGTAGAAGCCCGTAGGCGCTGGAAAGCTCGGATTCACAATGCTTCCCTCTCGGAAGCGGCACTCCACCGCCCGCGAGAGGCCGAAGTTGTGCGGGATCGTCGGGTCTATCAGGGACGCCAGCACCTGCTGGCAGATGCCCTCGATGAACGGAGGCCGGATGTTTATGGGGCCCTGGCTCTGGTCCCCGCACCCGCTGAAGTCCATGATCAGGTGGTCGCCCTCCTTGATCGCCGCCACATGGATTCGGATGACCCGGTCCGCGTCCACCAAGTCGCGGATGACCGTCTCGCCCTCGAATACCCCGTCGGGCCACTCCGCAAGCCCGCTTCTGAGGCGCTGCTCCACCCGCTGGCCCAGCAGCTCGAAGGTGGCCAGGACCGCGTCCTTGCCGTAGATGTCCAACAGCTCCGTGAGCCGCCCCGCGCCGATGCTCCAAAGCGCTCCGGCCTGCGCCGTCAGGTCGCCGAGGACCAGGTGCGGCGACCGGCTATTGCCCCGAATGAACTGCTCCGTCTCCTTGACCAGCTTGTAGCCCCGCTGGAATCGCACCGGGAGGATCTGCAGCCCCTCGCCGAAGACGTCCCTGGCCATCGTCACCCGGCTGCCCGGCGACAGCCCGCCTATGTCGCTCTTGTGCCCAATGCTGGCCGCGAAAGCCACCACCTCGCCGTCGTAGAAGATAGGCGTCACAACCACCACGTCCATCGGATGCGGGCAGCCGCTGTAGTAGACGTGGTTGCTGATGAAGTTGTCGCCCTCTTCCATGTCGGCGTAGTCGTAGAACTGCAGCACCCCTTCGACGCAGTACGGGTAGGCGCCGTTGTGCGCCACGACGCCGGAGTTGGAGCCCACCAGCTTGCCTTCCCGGTCCAGCAGGCCGCAGCTGAAGTCATGCGTCTCCCGGATTATCGTCGAGAAGCCCGTGCGGAAGACCGCCACGGTCATCTCGCTGACGATGCCGTTGAGCCGTGCCCCAATGACCTCCTGGGTGATGACGTCTACCTCAGCCATGTCAATCCTCCTGCCGTGGGCCCCAACATGGATTGCGACGGGCGCCACCCGGCCATCCCGGCGCCCCTCTGAGGGCTATGGTGGGCGGCTTCCAGCCCCATCGTGCGCCGCCCCCAGCGGCCCTATGCCGCGCTGATGATCAGGTTCCGGTGCGTGTCTATCTCCGCCCGCTGGCCGGGGTACACCACCGTCGTCGAGTCCGCCTGGTCAACGATGGCGGGGCCAACGATACGATGGCCTGGGAGCAGCCGCGCCCGGTCGTATACGGGGCACAGTACGAATCCCTCGGCGCTGTCGAAGCAGGCGTCGCGGCTACCCGCCCGGGCCGACTCGACGTCCGTGGCGGCGAGGGCGTGCTCCTTCAGGGCGGCGTGACGGACGGCGGCCACGGCCACTACGCGGAAGTTCACCACCTCCACCGGCTCCGTGGGCGCCCCGTGGCCAAACTGCTGCGCGTGCATCTCATCGAATCGGGTCCGCACCGCACCCAGCTCCTCGGCAGTCAGCCGCTGGCCGTCCCCCGCCGATGTCGTTAGCTCGTAGCCCTGCCCCTGGTAGCGCAGGTCCAGGAAGTAGCTCAGCCCAACCTGCGCCCCCGAAACGCCGTCGGCCTCGAAGGCCGCCATGGCCTGCCGGCCCAGGTCGCCGAAGATGGACCGGGCTTCCGCGGCGTCCAGCCCATCCAGAGACCGGAGCCTTGAGGCGACGTAGTCCCTGCGCGGGTCCGCCATCAGCAGGCCCAGCGCTGAGGTCACCCCCGGCGTCGGCGGCACCACAACCGTGCTCATGTTCAGGTCCACCGCGAGCCTCCCGGCCGGAACGGGGCCGGCCCCCCCAAACGCCACCAGCGCGAAGTCGCGCAGGTCATACCCCCGCTCCGTGGACACGGCGCGTATGCCCTCCTCCATCTTTGCGTTGATGATGCGGACGATCCCTTCCGCCGTCTGCAGCGCGCCGAGCCCCAGGCGCTCCCCCATCTCCTCCACGGCCGCGTGGGCCTTCTCCCGGTCCAGGGCCACCTTGCCGCCCCCCAGTTGGTGCGGGTTCAAGTAGCCGAGCACCACGTTGGCGTCGGTCACCGTAGGGCTCTCGCCGCCCTTCCCGTAGCAGACGGGGCCCGGGTCCGCGCCCGCGCTGTGCGGCCCTACCTGAAGCCCGCCTCCCCTGTCCAGCCAGGCGATGGTCCCCCCGCCCGCGCCAATCGTGTTGATGGCCAGCATGGGCACGGCGATCTCCCAGTCCCCGATGCGCCCCGAGGTCTCTTCCAGGATCTGCCCCCGCTCGCCCAGGGCGATGTCCGTGCTCGTGCCCCCCATGTCCAGCGTGACCACGCTATCGAACCCGGCGGCGGCGGCAATCTGCACCCCCGCCAGCGCGCCCGCGCACGGCCCCGAAAGTATCGTGGTCACCGGCACCACGCTCTCGATCCTGCTCACGCCCCCGTTGCTCTGCATGATGTAGATCTGCCTCGTCCCCACTCCCCGGTCCCGGAGCCTCTGGCCCAGCGTGGTCAGGTACGCCGTCATGGCCGGGTCCAGCATGGCGTTGGCCACCGTGGTGCTGAACCGCGGAAACTCCCGGATCTGCGGCAGGATCTCCGACGACAGGGACACCCAGCACTCCGGGAACTCGGCCCTGATGAGCTCCCCCAGCTGCCGCTCGTGACCCGGGTTCAGGAACGAGAAGAGCAGCACCACGGCCAGCGACTCCACGCCCCTGGACCGGAGCCTCCGGATGGACTGGACCGCCGCCTCCGCGTCCAGCGGCGTCACGACCTCGCCATTGGCGTCGACCCGCTCCGGAACCTCCTCCCGGAACCGGGGCAGGATGGGCGGCCGCTTCTCCTCGAAGAGGCGCTCCAGGTCCGTGCCCAGCCGCGGCAGGTGCCAGATGTCGTTGATGCCGCTGAATCCCTGCGTTATCAGCAGCCCCACCCTCGCCCCCTTCCCTTGGACGAGCAGGTTGGTGCCCACCGTGGTCCCGTGCGAGAGTGCGCCGACCCCCGCCAGTCCCTCGCTGCCCTGGAACATCTCCATCACGCCGTCAATGATCGACCGGCTCGGGTCCGCCGGCGTCGACGGTACCTTCAGCGTCTCGATCTCACCCGTCTCCTGGTCCATCACCACCAGGTCGGTGAACGTCCCGCCGGTGTCGACTGCTACCGTCTTCATCTCTCAGCCCTGCTCTCCTGCGCTGGCCCCGTGAGTGGCCCCTCGCTTCCGCCTACCCCCGCCCTCGCCCTAACGCTCCCCCCTCCCCGCCACGCGCCTATGCGCCCTCCGGCAGCGGCAGCCACTCGGAGAGAAGACGCTCGGCCCCTTCAACCTTGTAGCTCCTGCCTAGCTTGTTGAGGAGGTACCAGAAGTTGGCCGGGCCGCTGGAGACGGTGGGTATCCCCAGCTCCTCCTCGACCCGGTTCACAATCGGCGCGCTGTTGATGGCCCCCTGGAAGTAGACCACCTGCACCCCCCCGGCCGCCTCAAGGGCCTCCTTTACCATGTTGAAGAGGACTTCGGGGTCGGCCCGGGCCGCGTCGTCGTAAGCGATGAAGGGCTTGGCCGCGGGCCAGACCAGCTCGATCCCTTCATGGCAGTAGTACCCGTACAGCATCTCATCCAGGCCCTCGAAGAACCCCGTCATCAGCAGCGCCCGCTCGGCGGCGAAGGCCTTGATGGCCGCGCTGCATGACACCATAGCCGTGGCAACGGGGACGCTGAGGCGCTTCGCCAGGTCCGGGTACAGTCCGGGGTTCATCAGCTCAATAGGCGCCCCACCTATGGACACCGCGTCCCACCCCCGCTCCTCCGCCAGCCGCGGCACCTCTTGGAGGTACGCATTCTTGGTGCCGCGTATAGCGTTGTGCCACCCCGGCCCTCGGTCCATGGTCTGAAGCCCGAACCCCGGCACGGTGTCTATGACGACGCCGGGAAACTGGTCACTGGCGCGCGTTTCCCCTTGCATGACGGACCGGGGACTCACGGAGCCAAGCTTCACGTTCGGTTGGTTGGCCATCTCGCCTCCTTTTGGCGTGCAATCCTCGACGCTTCCCCCCTGCGGCTGCGCCCGCCCTCCGCCGCCGCTCGCCGCCGCGCCGCGGCCGCGCCGCTCGCACAGTATACAGGAAGAGCGCCCGCACCCCCGCTCACTGGGGTCCCGCTCATGGTGGGTCTGTCGAGCCAAATGAGCGGGTGGTGGAGCCGCCTCGCCCCCACGCCGGCGGGGGAATCCCGACCCGTCCCGCCATCGTAGTACCCATATCATGTCAGCGTTTTCCGGGCCGCTCCCAGAATGTGTGTTTGACCGGCGCACCTTTAAAGAGTAGCATTGCTCCGATTCTATCCAAGCATGCCGGTTACCCCGCCGAGGCGGCCCTCGCTGTCCTAACGCCTTGGTGAAGGGGAGGTGCTGATGCAGCAATACCTGGCACGGCGTCTCCTGCTGTTCATTCCCACTCTGCTGCTGGCTTCCCTCGGTATCTTTGCCATCATGCGGATTCTGCCCGGCGACGTCGCGATGATGATCATCGGCGGCGACGAGTCCGGCCCCATGGCCGTGGACCTCCTCGACAAGATCAACGAAGAGTTGGGGCTCGCGGACCCCCTTCCCGTTCAGTACGGCAAGTGGGCGTGGAGCATGGTCAACGGCCGCTTCGGCGGAAACTCCCTGCTGGATGGCGAGCCCATCGCAACCACCATCAGCAGCCGTTTGCCTATAACGCTGCAGCTCACCGTCTACACCATGGTCATTGCCTGGATCTTCTCCGTACCCATGGGCGTTTTGGCCGCCGTCTATCAGAATCGCTGGCCCGACTACGTGGTCCGAGTCGTGACCCTGCTGGGGCACGCCATGCCCAACTTCTGGGTCGCCCTGATCCTTATCATCGTCATGCTCGTCTTCTTCTCGTGGACACCGCCCCTGTTCTACACGGATGTCTGGGAGGACCCCTGGAATCACATCCAAAAGCTCATCTGGCCCGCATTGGTCCTGGCCTGGGGTTACAGCTCCTACCTCACACGGGTCACTCGCTCCAGCATGCTGGAGGTGTTGCGCCAGGACTATGTCCGGACCGCCAGAAGCAAGGGGCTCGCCGAGCAGATCGTGGTCTATCGCCACGCGCTCCGCAACGCCTTCATCCCCGTCGTCACCCTAGGCGGCCTTCAGTTGGTGTCGCTGCTGAGCGGAACGGTGATCCTGGAGTCAATCTTCTCCATTCCCGGCATTGGCCAGGCCATCGTCATCGCGGCCACCCAGCGGGACTACCCCGTGATCCAGAGCCTGACCATGCTCCTCGTGTTCATGATGCTAACCCTTCACATCTTCGTGGACATCGTGTATGGAATAGTGGACCCTCGGATCAAGTTCGCGTAGGGGACCGGAAGGAGGCAGCCTTTGCAGCCGGTAAACCAGCAGTTGGGGACCGCGGAGCCGCTGTCCGCCTTTTCCGAGAGGCGGGCGGTTGCCAAGCTGTCCGGGACCCTCGGTCGATTCGCATGGAATTACCCCCTGGGAGCCGTCGGGTTCCTCATCCTCCTTGGCATGATTCTCATGGCCGTATTCGCCAATCAGGTAGCTCCCTTTGATCCCCTTGAACAGGACGTGCCCAACCAGTACCGGTCCCCGGGCAGTCAATTCTGGTTCGGCACCGACGCCTTCGGACGCGACGGCCTCACCCGCATCATCTTCGGCGCCCGCACGTCCCTCTACGTGGGCCTCGTGGCCGTCGCCTTCGGATCCATCGCGGGGACCCTCTTGGGCGTGGCCTCCGGGTATATGGGCGGCCGCTTCGACATCATCGTGCAGCGGCTCGTCGACGCGATCATGGGCTTCCCGTCCCTCGTATTGGCCCTGGTCTTGGTCGTGGCCTTGGGCGGCTCCCTGAACAACGTCACCATTGCCATCGCCGTCGTGTTCATCCCCCGGGCTGTCCGCCTGGCTCGCTCCTCGGCGCTCTCGATCAAGGAAGAGGTGTACATAGCGGCCTCTCAGGCCATCGGCGCCAGCAGCCTGCGCGTCATGTTCCGCCACGTCCTTCCCAACTGCCTCGCGCCCGTGTTCGTTCTGGCCACGGGCTATCTCGGGACCGCCGTGGTCACCGAATCGAGCCTGAGCTTCCTGGGCCTCGGCGTGCCCCCGCCCCACGTGTCATGGGGCGGCATGCTGAATGTGGGCGCTCATGGGCATCTGGAGTTCGCCCCTTGGCTGGCCATCTTTCCCGGTCTGGCCATCACCCTGATCGTGTTCGCATTCGCCTTCTTGGGAGACGCGTTGCGTGACGCCCTGGACCCACGACTGCGCGGTCGCTAGCGTGATCGCCAAATCCATGTGTGCTCTACCGGATTCAGCTATGTTTGATAGAGTCGCGCGTGAGACCTGCGAAAGTGCCGGATTAGCCCCAATCAAGAGTTGACATAAGGAGGACTTAATGTCTCACTCCGATATTCCCGCTGGACCCCCGCACCCTTTACGCCATCGAGTGCTCGGACGCATTCTCGGCGCTGGTTTGGCCGTCCTGCTGCTGGCTGGCCTCGCCTGCTCCGGCGGAGGAGCGCCCGCAACTTCCGCCGCGCCGCAGCAGCCCGCCGCGCCGGCACAGCCCGCGGCTGCCGCGCCGGCGGCCGACCCGCAGGCCCCCACCGGAATGAGCATAACGGTTGCGCCGGCGATCTCCGCCACTCCCGCCCCTTCCATGGAGTCCATGGGGGAGCCCAGGTACGGCGGCATCATGATCCTCGCCAACCGCACCGACCCCCCCGCACGTTGGGACAACATGCGGACCACCACGGTCAGCCTCCAGGGCATTGCCGCCTCCATATTCGGAGATGGCGCTCTCTTGCAGACCTGCCCCCACAGCGTCGTCACGGTCTGTCCCTATCTGGCCGAGAGCTGGGAGATTAACGATGACTTCACCGAGTTCACTTTCAAGATTCGCGACAACGTCTTCTGGCATGACGGCAAGGCCTTCACGGTCGAAGACGCCAAGTTCTGGGTGGACCTGGCGGTCTATGGGTACAAGTCCGGAGACAAAGAACGCACGCCAGCCATCTGGAAGGGGGCCTTTGGCGACCTCCAGTCCGTCGATATTCTGGACGGCAACCGCCTTCGGCTCACGCTTGGCAGCACGACGGCCCTCTTCATGGAAACGATCATGAACCCGCGCCACAAGAACGCCCACCCGCCCCACCTCATGAAGCCCCAGCTCGACGCCGGGAAGACCGACATCGCTCCCCAGGACATCGGCTTGGTCTCCCATGGCCCATTCAAGATTCTCGACTATGACAAGGGCATCCGCGCCCGCGTGCGCCGCTTCGACCAGTGGTGGGGCACGGACGACGCCGGCCGCGAGCTCCCCTTCCTTGATGGCATTGACTACGCCATCTTCAACGACGCCAGTCCCATGGACGCTGCCTTCCGAGTGGGGCGCATCGACGGCACCGCCCGGGGCAACCGCTTTCAGCTGTCCGGCCCCCGCAAGGCAGCCATAGAAAGGGAGATGGGCGATAGGGTCTGGTTCTCCCAGACCGTCAGCGGCGGCGCCGGGGCCGGTATCGCCTTCAACGTCCTGCGTGAAGGGCCCTGGCAGGATGCCCGCGTGCGGCGCGCCATTCAGTTCTGGATCGATAAGCAAGAGTCCATTGCCGCGCTCTCAGGCGGCCTCGCTGTGCTCCAGGGGCTGCTGCCCGGAGAAAGCCCCTTCACCAACCCGGACGTCCTGGAGTGGCCCGGATGGAACCAGACCACCCGGGCGGCGGACCGCGCGGAAGCCAAGCGCCTCCTCTCTGAGGCCGGCTACGCCGGCGGCTTCGAGATGGGCCATATGTGCCGCCGCCAGTGGATCGACCGCTGCGAGTTCCTCCATGCCCAGCTCGCTGATCTGGGTGTCGACCTTAAGCTCCAGCTGGTGGATGACGCCGGCTGGAACCGCGGGCGCGTCTCCACGGACTACGATACCCAGCAGGGCACCCACGCGCCTGCGCCGTTCCCGGAGTCGACCGTCACCTTCTACGGCATTTTCAGCGAGAACCCGGACACCGGCCCCAAGCATGAAGACCTAAAGATCAAGGACTTCTACAATCGGCTCGGCGCAGCCGCCGGGAACATTGAGGAGCGCACCGTAATCTGGCGGGAGTTCGAGAGGTATGTACTGCTGGAGCAGGCCTACACCATCCCCCTCTCCAACAGCCTACAGGTGAAGGCCTATCGGTCCTACCTCAAGGGGCTCCCAACTCCCGCCGTCGACGACCGCAGCCTGCTCGAGATGTCTCTCGTCTGGCTCGACAAGTAGGGCTCTCCGCGAATTAAACGGAACCAAACTCAGGAGGCATGACCATGGCCCTAGCGCCCGTCTTTGATTGCGACGGCCACCTGCTGGAGCGCCAGCAGGACGTCCGCAAGTACCTCGAGGCCCCCTGGGACAAGCGTCCCACGTCCCTGTGGCCCGGCGGTGATCAACCCTGGGACACCGAGCTCTTTGGCACCCTGGAGGGCGGCTACAAGAGCGGGCTCAGCCCCGCCGAGCAGGTGGAGATTTGGCTCTCAACCATGAACAGGGAGAATATGGAAGAGGCCGTGCTCTTTCCCAGCGGCTCCGGCAATTCCGCCAAGCTCAGCGAGAAGGAGTTTGCGGTCGCCGTGTGCCGCGCCTGCAACACCCACTTCGCCAGGGAGTACAACGACCTCTCAGACCGCATCCACGCCGTCGGCGTCCTCCCCTTGCGTCAGCCCGAAGAGGCCGCCACGGAGCTGCGCCGCGCGGTGACCGAGCTCGGCATCGTCAGCTTCGAGCTCCTCTCCCTCGGCCTGCCCACCGCTCTCGGCGACCCCATGTACGATCCCATCTACCAGGCGGCCGAGGAGCTCGGCGTCGCGCTGTGCATCCACGGCAACAGAAACACGGCCCACGAGGTCGGCGGCGGCGCCCTGGAGAACTTCAGCGAAATCCACACCTATGTCTTCCCCGCCGGCGTCATGCTCCAGTTCACCAGCATTATGGCCCAGGGCGTGCCGGCCCGCTTCCCCAAGCTCCGGCTCGCCTTCCTGGAGATCGGCGCCACCTGGCTCACCTACTGGCTCGACCGTCTTGACGAGCACTGGGAGCTCCGTGGTGAGTATGAGATGCCCCACCTCGACAGGAAGCCCAGCGACGTCTTCCGGGATGGCCCCCTCTACGTCAGCGTTGAGCCGGAGGAGACTCTCCTGCCCCAGGTCATCGACAACATAGGGGAGGACCACTTCCTCTTTGCATCGGACTTCCCGCACTGGGACGCCCGCTTCCCCAATAACCTCAACGCCCTCCGGGACCGATCGGACATCCCGCAGCGCGCCAAGGAGAAGATTCTGTACGACAATGGCAAGAGGCTCTTCGGCCTGTAGCGCCGACCCGCTCTCCATACGGCCACCGGAGAGCGAGCGCGGCGGCAGCGGCATCAGTCTGAAAACTGCATAGAGAGAGGTGCAACGATGACAACGGCACAGACTTCCGATTCCACCAGTTCCGGCACGGAGCTCCTGATATCGTCGGACTCGCACATCATCGAGCCCGCGGACCTGTGGGTGAAGGCGATGCCGGCGTCGCAGCGCGACGCGGTGCCGTCGTTCAGCGATGAACGGGGCGACAACAAGCCCGGCGGCACCAGCGGCAAGGAGCGCGTCGGTGAGATGGCCGCCGACGGCGTCAGCGCCGAGGTCCTCTACCCCACCCGGGGCCTGCGCCTCTTTGGCATCGAGGACCAGGAGACACAGGAAGCAGCCTTCCGCATCGGCAACGACTACATGGCGGAGTACTGCTCGGCGGCGCCGGACCGGATCTGGGGCATCCCGATGATATCGTGCTACAACATCCCCAATGCCATCAAGGAGCTGGAGCGCTGCAAGGCCATGGGGCTCAAGGGCGCGCTGATCTGGCAGGTCCCGCCGGAGCACCTGCGCTTCACGACGGACCACTACGAGGACTTGTGGGCGGCTGCCGAGGACATGGACATGCCGGTGAACCTACATATCCTGAGCGGCTTCAACTACAGCCGCCAGGCGTCGGGGACCTACGGGCCTGTCGACGCCTACCGCAACAGCGTGAACACCAAGCTCAACGACGCCATCACGTCGGTCTTCGACCTGGTATTCACGGGGGCCATGGACCGCCACCCCAAGCTGAAGTTCGTGCTGGTGGAGAACGAGATGGGCTGGATCCCCTTCGTGGTGCACCAGTGGGACCGCTACGTGAAGCGGTTTGGCCCCCGGCGGCCCATCCCCATCGGCGAACTGCCCAGCTTCTACGTCAACCGGCAGGTGTACTCGACGTTCATCGACGACCTGCCCGGGGGGCACACGATCCCGGTGTGGGGAGAGGACAACTGTATGTGGTCCAACGACTACCCGCACGCCGCCTCGACGTGGCCGAACTCCAAGGAGGTCATCGAGCGGGACCTGGGGCACCTGCCGCCGGAGATGTTCCGCAAGGTGGTGCGGGAGAACGTGCTGAAGCTCTACAACCTGCCGCCCGTATCGCCACTGACTAACTAGCCCGCAGCGAAACTACATGAAAAGGAGCAGCCATGGCTACTGAAACGAAGGCAGCCCCCAAGGCTGAAGTGTTCTCCATCAGTTCACCCTACCTCTCGGTAGGGCGGATCAACATCGAGCTGGCAACCACCGATAACCTCTGGCTGAGCCTCAAGACCAACGCGGAGGGCGGCGAGAACGCCATTCACAAGCACACGCTGGAGGACCATGCGTTCGTCGTGCTGGAGGGCGAGGTCACCTTCTTCGACGAGACCGGCAAGGAGACCGTGCTGGGGCCGTACCAGGGGATCATGCTGCCCAAGGGGGCCTACTACCGCTACCTGAACACGGGGGACAAGAACCTGTTCCTGCTGCGCGTCGGCTCCGGCCGCCGCGGGGGCCAGAACGGCGCGACCCGCATCCGCCCCGACGGCCAGGCCATTCCGTCCAACACCGCCGAGAACCATCATATCGACGGCGTTCCCGTCCTCGGAAAGACCTTCGGGGTCCAGGAGTAGCACCGGCTGCACCGCGACGCTGAGGGGCTGCACCCACGAGCCCTTCGGAGCCGCCAGGAAGCATGTGCTTCCCGCTAAGCAAGGTGAGCGACTGAAGCCCTGCGTTTCAATGCAAGGCTTCAGTCGCTGTGTTGTCGGAACACCGGACGACGTCCGGTGGACCTCTCCCCTGCGGCCGCCCGCTCAGTGCTCGCCGTTTTCCTAGCAAGAGCCGGCCCGGAGACTGCCAACGACACCCGCAACCCGCCAGGGCCGACTGACTCACCGCCGCCAAACCCGCTCCTCAAGCAGACCGGACACATGGGCGCAACAGCACTGCTGATCCTGCACATTGCCGCCGGTTCCGTTGCCCTGCTCACCGCATGCATAGCAGTGGTCGCCGCTAAGGGCGGCGTGTATCATGTGAGGGCCGGTAGGACCTACGCCATAGCAATGACGGTCATCTTCCTTACCGCTTTGCCCCTGGCCGTACTCGGCGCCAGCGTATTCCTGCTGCTCATCGCCGTCTTCAGCTTCTACCTGGTCTTTGCCGGCTGGCGGTTTGCCCGCAACCGCCGCCTTCGGCCCCATGCCGTGGACTGGCTCGCCGCCGCGGTCATGGGACTGACCGGCGTGGCGATGTCGGCCTATGGCATCGTCCTGGCTGCGTCAGGAGACTCCCAATGGGTAACTATGCTCATCTTCGGGGCCATTGCGTTGGCCCTTGGACTGGTGGACAGCCGGTACTACCTTCGCATCTCCAGGGGAAACGCCGGGTCCAGGGCCAGACGCGTCCAGCGGCACCTTACCAACATGCTGGCTGGAACCATCGCCACCGTCACCGCCGTAACTGTGGTAAACCTTGACATAAACCCCGTCTGGCTGCCTTGGATTCTCCCCACCGCCGTCATCACTCCGCTGATTGTCTGGTGGAACGCACGAGTCGGCCGCCGGGCACGGCAACGGCAGGCCTGAAGCGTCTCACGCCGACTCCGGTCGCTAGCGCGACGGCTTTGTGGGGGGAGGGTTGCGGGGTGGCCGCGGCGGGTGGGTGCGGGAATGACGGTTAGGCAAGAGTTTCCAGGCATCCGCAGCAAGTAGACCGGCGGCTCGGAGCCCTACCGCAGACCAATTGACTTGGCCCGGAGCGCGCGCTCAAAATGAGCCCATTGCGTCGCAGTTCGCTTCATCGGCGATGGATCAGGAGAGAAACGCCAGTGCAGACGCTCAAGAAGCTCCTATCCGTCATTCTCGGCCTCATAGCTGCCGCTGTGCTCTTCCACTTTGTGTTCACCCCCTTCTACGAGGGTTCCGTTGATGCCGCTTCGATATGGACCGTGCTCAACTGGTTCATGGCCCTCGGCGTTGTCATCGCTCTGGCCGTGACCTACATCGACAGGCGAGGCGCCGGGGCCGGCCACGGCGCCAATGCGTACATTTGCGCCAACGTGGCGTTCTATGCCGCCGGCGTTCTGGCGGTTCTCTTCTTCTGGAACTGGTTCGATAGCCTCACCATCGGTGAGGAAGGGCAGAGCCAGACCCGCCGCGTGTTCTGGCCGGTCATAGATGTCTGGTTCATCATGCTCATGGGGAGCGTGAGCGCACGCCTCGGGAAGGAAGGCGCCCGCCCGCAAGAGTAAACACTAGGCCCCGCCAATCCCCAGGAGGGGACAGCGAGGCCTTGCTGCCTAGGAGCGGCCTCAGTTGCCGATCGTTATCGCCGACGGGGCCGCTTGGTTGTGGGCGTGCTACGCGGCGGCGTGGTGCTCGTGCTCGTGAACGCTCGGCTGGACCCTGTAGACCTCCTTTTTGCTGCTCTGGCCGGTGGGCCGGTTCTTGGTGAGGACTCCTGAATCTAGCGTGCTCCCCCCACTATGTCCATGGCCATTGGCCTGTCAGTGTCGCCCCCTGGCTTGACGCCAGTCACGAAACACTCTTCGGCCCCAACCTCCTTCTCACCACAGCCGCAATCGCGAACATCCCCGTGGCGACTAGGGCCATCGCCGGGCCGGAGGGCAGATTGGCGTGGAACGAGAGATACAGGCCGGCTACGGCCGAGATTGAGCCGACCACCGCCCCGATGACCATGACGTTCACGAACCGCCTGGCCAGAAGGTACCCGCTGGCCGCCGGCGTGATGAGCATCGCCATCACCAGCACGATCCCGGCCGCCTGGATACCTATGACTATGACCAGCGCCAGCAGCGCCAGCAGCACGTATTCCACCAGCCTCGTCCTGATTCCAATCACCGTCGCGCCCACGGGGTCGAACGTCGTGTACACTAGCTGCCGGTGGAACGCGTAGAGCCCCACCAGCACCAGCGCCGTCAACCCCAGCGAGACCAAAACGTCCAGCTGCGACACCCCCAGCACCTGTCCCAGCAATAGGTCTTCTATGTTGACGTTGATATTCGTGGCTCTAGACAGCATCACGAGGCCCAGCGCGAACATGCCGGCGAAGATGATGCCGATGGACGTGTCTTCGCTGATGCCGGTGCGCCGGCTGACCGAGCCCATCAGCAGGGCAATGAGTATCCCCGCCGGCACCGCCGCGAAGAACGGGCTGATCCCCAGCAGGAACGCCACCACCATCCCCGGCAGGACCGAGTGCGCCAGCGCGTCGCCCATGAACGCGCGCCCTCGCGTGATCACGTATGCTCCCAGCACCGGGCACATCACCCCGACCAGCACGGACACGATCAGTGCCCGCACCATGAAACTGTATTGGAATGGCCCGAAGATATAGTCGATCATCATGCGTGTCTCCAGGCGCCGCCGCCGTGCGGGCCGAAATCCACGCCGTGGGAGCCGTACAGCTCCGCAAGCACGTCCGGCGTGAACGCCTCTGCCGGCGGACCCCAGGCGCAGACGTGCCGGTTGATGCACAGCACCTGGTCGAAGCGCTCGGCCAGGTTCGTCAGGTCGTGCGTGGCCAGCAGCACGATCCTCCCCTCATCCCGCAGGGACTGCAGCACCTCCACGATGCCCTCCTGCGCCCCGACGTCCACACCGCTGAACGCCTCGTCCAGCAGGATGATGCTCGCCTCCTGCGCCAGCGCCCGCGCGATGAAAACCCGCTGGCGCTGGCCCCCGGACAGCCCCGTAATCTGCGTTGTGCGCTGTTCCCACAGCCCCACCCGCTCCAGGCACAGCCGGACCACCTCCCGGTCCCGCTTCCCGGCGCGGCGGAACCACCCGATGTTGCAGTGACGCCCCATCATCACCACGTCGTGCACCGTGGCCGGAAAGAGCCAATTCATGCTGTCGCGCTGGGGAACGTACGCCAGCGCGCCGTCGCGGGCCTCCGCGCCGTGCAGGTCCACCGTGCCCCGGGTGATCGGCAGGATACCCGCGATGGCGTCGAACAGCGTGCTCTTGCCCGCCCCGTTCGGCCCGACCACCCCCACCAGCGTGCCCTTGCCGATGTCGAAGGTGACGTCGCTTAGGGCCCTGTGCCCCATGCGCTCCACAGCTACGTCCGTGACGGTTATCCCTGGTTCGGAACTCATCCTGACCATCTCCATCTCTCCAGCCGCGTCCCGGCATACGCCGGAACGCTCACTCAGCGTATAAGCACACGCACCTGCTCGACGCCTAGCTCCTGCGCTGCCCCCCTCACCGTCATCGCAGGGCCTCAGCGATGCGGCTGACGTTGGTCCGCACCATCCCGATGTACGTCTCCGCCCCGCTGCCCTCCGGCCCCAGGGAGCCCGAATAGAGCCGCACCAGCCTTGCGCCGGATTCCGTCGCCACCGTCTGGGCCAGCCGCTCGCTCACCGTCGTCTCGCCGAACACCGCCGGGGCGCCGTTCGCCGTCGCCGCGTCCACCAGGTTCGCCAGGCCCACCGCCGAAGGCTCCACCTCCGTCGTCGTCGATAGTATGACCCCCACCACCTCGAAACCGTAGAGATTCGCGAAGTAGCCCAGGCTGTCGTGGGACGTGACGAGCAGCCTGCGCTCCTCCGGCACCGTATTCACCTGCGCCTCCGTCCAGGCGTGCAGCTCGTCCAGCCGCGCGTTGTACGCGGCCGCGTTGGCGCCGTAGACGGCGCTCCGCTCCGGGTCCAACGCCGACAGCCGCGTGGAAATGTCGTTGATCGCGAGCTTCACCCTCAGCGGGTCGAACCAGAAGTGGGGGTCGTTCACGCCGTGGCCGTGGCCTTCGTGCTCGTCTTCGCCCTCGGACGTCAGCTCCTCGATGGCCTCCAGCGCGTCGCCGGCCTCCAATTCCCCCGCTTCGGCCATGCTGACTATGGCGGACACCCCGTCGGCCAATTCGTCCTCCTCCCCGTGCTCTTCCGCCTCCTTGGTCTCCTCGGAGCTCTCGGCCTCGGCGAGCAGATCCCTGATCTCCTCCAGGGCAGCCTCCGCGCTGATCTCCCCCTCCTCCGCCTCGTGCACTGCGTGGACAATCGCTTCCAGGATGGCGACCTCGCCTGCGTGCGACGCGGCGAACTCTATTGGGTCGATAATGTCGCCCAGTTCCACGATGGTCAAGGGGTCCTGCGCGGCGTTCTGCAGGAGCTCCCTCAGCCAGGACTCCTCCAGGCCCAAACCAATGCCCAGCACCAGGTCGGCCTTGGCGACCTTGACGACGTCCTGCGCCCCCGGTTGGAATGCGTGCGGGTCGGCGCCCGTTGGCACAATGCTGAAGACATCCACATGCTCCCCGCCGATGTTCTTCACCCAGTCCGCCATGATGTCGGTCGTCGTGACCACGCTCAGCGCAGGGGCCGCCCCCGGTGCACCCGCCGCCGGCGCGCTGCGGGCGTCCCCCGTGCACGCCGAAGCAGCCAGGAGCAGCGCCAGCGTCAGCAGCGCCGCCCTCGCAGGGCCCAACCCCTGTTTCTTGATACTCAGTATCATTTATATTCCACTCGATGCGCCGCCTCTGTCCAACTTCCGCCCTGTTCCAGGCGCCTGCCCCGTTCAGTTACTGAGATTGAGTATCATGAAAATCGGCAACCGACTCGACCTGTGGTCCATGGCCTTCTCTAGCTGCCCTCGCCCACAATGCACCGGTTGCACACGACGTACAGCTCGATGCGGTGGCCGACGATCTCGCCGGGGATGTCGTCCCCAATGGCGTGCATCAGGCGCTCCACCGTGGCGGCGCGGAACTCGCCCACGTTCCCGCACCGGATGCAGACTGTGTGGTGATGGTGCTCGATGCGAGACAGGCTGTACCTGGGCGCGCCGTCCATCAGGTTCAGTCTGCATATGACCCCGACCTCCGTCAGGAGCCTGATGGTCCGGAAGATCGTCGCCCTGCCCACCCCGGGGAGCTCCCGGCAGACCTCATCGGCCGTAAAGCCCTCCTGCTTCAGCTCCAGGATCCGGATGATCGCACGCCTCGGAGCCGTGGACCGGTAGCCCCGGTCTTCGAGGACGGCCATGATGTCCGGGCGCGCAGTCAACACCGTCGTCATGATACTCAGTACCAATAAGCGTTTCAATCTAGCTGGGGCCGAGCTATGGAACGCGTCAACGCTACCAGGCCCCCGCCAGCCCGTCAACCCATTGTACCCGGCCTTGTTGCCGTCGGTCGCGCCAACCACTCGCCGGGCCGCGGCCAGGTCATCTCTCCATACCAGCGCCCACTCCAGCGGGGCGTTGCCCTGCGGCGTTGATGATTGGACATAACTCTAGCGAAAGAGCCTACGGTTGATCTCAATGACCGAAACGGCGAACCCAATATTCTCCACGGAATCGCCCCCGATTTCGAGTAATCTATACGTATTGATCCCGATCGCATGGCCGTCGCTATTGACTAACGGACCCCCGCTATTGCCCGAGTTCACCGCCGCGTCGGTCTGAAATAATTCAACGCCATCCCTCGTCCTGGTGGACGAAATGATGCCCCGGGTCACGGTCAGGCTGTTGCCCAGCGTTCCACGGAGCGGGAATCCAAGGGCAAGCACCTCGTCTCCCACACGGACGCTGTTTGGGTTCCCAACCTCAATTGCGTGAAATCGATCGCTGCTGTTTATCTGCACCAGTGCAAGATCGGCGGTGGCGTCCCGCTCAATTACGTCACCCTCGTAGAATTTCCCGTTGGTCAGCCACACACCCACTGTGCGAGCTCTGCCCACAACATGCGCATTGGTCACGACAAGACCGTCCGCATTGCCAATGAAGCCCGATCCTGCGCTGCCGCCCGCCGTGATCCTGACAACGCTCAGTTGGATACCCTCAATGAGGTCCGCTAGCGACGATGCACCGTCGTCGCCCAGGTCGGCCGCGTCAGCGAAAGGGATGATGGGCACTGGTGTGTCCCGCGGCGCAGTTGCTAATTGTTGATGACGGATCTCATCAACGGCACCAAACCCAGCCATGAGTCCCGCGCCGTGGGCCGTCTCACTCTCTCCTCTCAACTCGGTCCTCGACACCCCATCGATGGCACTGTCCAAGTGAGCCGAAGCAACATCTTCACCTAAGTCAGGTTCAAGGACAAACGCGGCGAGAAACCCCTCGCTGTACTCGGTGATCGGGGCACAAAAGTCCATAAATGCCTCTGCGGCCTCATCGGGGGTCCCGGATACCGTCACGCCAAAGAGGGCGGCTTCCTTCAAGCTATGCTCTTCCCGAAGCATGAGCTCCAAGTCGTCCAAAGCGAAAGACTCACCGGCTATAGCGCCAATAAAGCCGCACACAGTAACTAAGTCGCTGTTGGAGACCGTCCACTGTCCAGAACTCCCTAGAATGGCAGATTCCACTCTTGACAGCGATTCCTGAACGAAGTCATCGTCGAGATCGCGACCCGCGGTCCTA
Source organism: Dehalococcoidia bacterium (assembly GCA_965247615.1). Classification (GTDB taxonomy): domain Bacteria; phylum Chloroflexota; class Dehalococcoidia; order Lucifugimonadales; family UBA1127. Next base: position 1,464,558 of record OZ252022.1, read on the forward strand.
AGGGCAGCGCCGGATTCCCTACCCATCATGATCAGCTCCCTAGGTGTCTAAGACGACCAGTCAGGAACGTGCGTGTCCTGCTCTTCCGGTGAAGGTGACACAACCGCCAAGGCGACGAGAATTGTGATAACTATGCTTAGCAATATCAGGTCCCGGTGGAACGTATTCTTTGCCTTACTGACCCGTTTCGCAAGCCAAGTTCCGCACTGAGTGCAAAATATAGCCTGTTTGTCAATCGCTGCTCCGCACTTTGGACAAACCATTGGTGCCCGCATGTCACCAGCCTTAATCTAGTTGCGCGCCGCTCGTACCCCCCCCTGCCACTACCACCTCCAGCGCGCGCGCCCACAACACGAAGGCCCAGTATTCTGCATGGTGGTAGGCCTAAGGGGACTGTACGCAGTACCACGTTCGAGTTGCTGGTGTTATTGTAGACCCTGGACGGTCGGGTGGGGTGGTCTTGTTCGGCTCTGTTCGCGCATGGCGCAGGGCGAACCTCGGGTCTTGGCCTGCCGGAGCTAAGGGACCGCCGAGAACAGCGACCTAGCCCACTGGACGCCTCCGCCAGCGGCCCCGGCGTCGGTTACACTGGGGCGGGTGGGACGCCGCGAAGAGTCCAACCTCGCCGAGGGGCTGGAGGTCCCGTCCACCTCGCCGTGATGCTCCCAACATGCATAGAGGGACAGAACGTTTGAACGCCCTAAACGTTAGCAGCTTCATCTGGGGCATTGCGGACGACGCGCTGCGCGATGTCTACGTGCGGGGCAAGTACAGCGCCGTTATCCTGCCCATGACGGTCATCCGCCGCCTGGACGCCGTGCTGGAGCCGACGAAGGAAGAGGTGCCCCGCATGAAGGCCCGGCTTGACGACGCCGGCGCGCTCGGTCGAAGACTCGAATATTGGGGACTCCGGCGGCGCCTGCACGGCGAGGTCCGGCGGATCGGCCTGCTACGTGGCTCCCGCTGCTTGGCCTGCTGGGCCTCACAGTCCGCCGGCGGTGGAGGCGTTGAAAGCCCCGGCTATTTCCAGGGACAGCACTGCCTGCGGCTTGAACCCCGTGCGCCGCACCAGGTCTCCCGCGTCGGTGTACGGATCGCGCTCCTCCCGCTCCTCCACCATACGGCGTGCGGCCTCCTCGCCCACGTCCTCGATGAGGTAAAGTCCAAGCCGCACCGCGTCCTCCTTAGGGGCACATACGGCCAGGTTGCGGTTCACGCAAGGGTTGCGAAAGGGCACGCCGAAGCGCCGGGCGTTCTGTTTGAGGGTCTCCAGGGGTAGAAGCCCATGGGCTGGTTGTTCATCAGGGCAACGGAGAACTTGAGGGGGTGACCGCGCTTGAGCTAGGCACGATACGCCCGAGGACCAGAGGAAGACGGGTTTGCCGAATACAGTCCTATCCTGTCCCCCAACCGAGCGGTTCCGATGCGGCCGCTCATGCCAGGAGGCAGATAGAATGCTCATGATTGACACCATTCCGCTGAACGAAGCGCGCCAACAGCACAACCGGCTAGCGGGTGGCGGCGGGACAAGCGGGGGAGCTGGAGCCCGAAGAAGGTGAGACGACGCAGGCGGTTCGGCGCAGGCTGACCGCGGCGTGGGGAGCACTGGGGAAGGAACTGCAGGTTCGCCGTTCCGCCAACGCTGTGTGCTTCTGGGCGTCGGAAGGCCAACGCAGCGGCAGGCCTCGCAAGATCCCAGGCGCGTAGCCCCCGCTTCCTAGACCCAACGACGCACATGTTCACTGAACGGGGAGTAATTGCGTCGACATTGCTTTACCAGCTTGCTTCTTGCTTGTTGGGCAATAGCGACGAACCTCTTCGGTACTCCTGGGTGGTAGACCTGGGTTCCGGTGTAAGCTGCGGCACCTAGCTGTACTTCTCAGGGACGTTGTTTACAGGTTGACGGGTGAGGAGCCCCTCTGCTGCTGTTGTGGTGAAGATCGCAACACGGGCAGAGGAGGCTCCTCATGGCACATCCTAACGCACGCTTGACGCCACTTACGCGGTGGGAACTGGTTCAGACGGTGCGTGTTGATGGGTATCCCGTCGCCGAGGCCGCCAGGCGATTCAATGTGTCCCGCGCGACCGCGCATAAGTGCCTGCAGCGTTACGATGCGGGAGGCCGTGCGGGTCTGGAGGACGGCAAGAGTCGACCACGCAGCTCCCCCGTGCAGACGTCGTCGGCGATCGCCGAACGCATCGTGGCACTGCGGAAAGAGACCGGTCTCGGCCCGCACCGGATTGCTGAGGAGATGGGCGCCTCGCCGTCCACGACCTACGCGGTGCTGCGCCGCGAGGGCCTCAACCGGCTTGACCACCTTCACCGCGTGACGCGCGAGATCGTCCGCTATGAGCACGCGCATCCGGGGGATCTGCTCCACCTCGACGTGAAGAAGCTGGGGCGCATCCCGCCCGGCGGCGGCGAACGCTTCCTGCCCGAGCATGCCGCAACGTACGCTGAAACCAACTCCGCGCCGAAGTCACACAAGCGACTTGGCTACGATCACGTCCATGTCGCGGTCGATGATCACTCGCGCTATGCGTATGCCGAGGCACTGGCGGATGACCGCAGCCAGACGACGGTCCGGTTCCTGGAGCGGGCGCTGGCGCACTTCGCGTCGCTGGGCGTCCAGGTAACGCGCATCCTGACCGACAACGGCGGCAACTACCGCAGCACCGTCTTCGGCACGGCTGTGGCGGCACATGGTATCAGGCACAAAAGGACGCGCCCCTTCCGTCCACAAACCAACGGCAAGGCGGAGGCATTCAACAAGACGCTTCAGGCAGAGTGGGCATACGCCCGCGTCTACATCTCCAACGAAGAGCGCCTGGCTACCCTGCCGCAGTTCCTCGACCGCTACAATAATCACCGCACCCACAGCGGCATCGGACGGGTCCCTCCCGCATCCAGACTGTAAACAACGTGTCTGAGAACTACAACTAACCCTCCCTTGACCCCGCACCCTCCCGCAGGTCCCCAAGACGCGTCAACTGCTTGCTACGCCAACCGTACCCCAGCGCGAACACGAGCACTGCAATTCCACCGGCCACAACCGCGAACGGCGTGGACACCACCGCCGCCACGCCCGCGAACTGCAACTCTCCCATCGGACGCACGCTCGTATGCACCATGCTCCACACGCCCATCACCCGCCCCCGGAACTCATTCGCTACCAGCATCTGCAGGTTCGTTTGCACCCCGACGTTCAACATGGACGCGCCTGTCCCCACTCCGAACAACAGCCCCAGCGACACCCAGTACCACTCGGACAATGCGAACGCCACCATGAACATGCCCATCGCCACAGCTCCGCCCGTTAGCAACGCCCGCTGCTGATGCGGCCCCGCCATGCTCGACGCGATGAACACTCCCGCGACGCTCCCTACGCCCATTGCGCCCCACATGAACCCCAGTCCCTCCGGCCCAACACCCAGTACATCCCTGGCGAACACCGGGAACAGCACCCCCAGCGCCACGCCGAACGCCATGTTGTAGTACGCCGTCCCGATGAGGAACATGAACGCCCGCTCCCGCCGGATGTACGCCAGCGCCGCGCCCATGTCTGCCAGCACGCTCCGTCCGCGCGTACGAACCACCGGTTGTAGATGCACGCGCAACAGCATCGCCACGTACACGGCCACCGCCAGCGCCGCTATCGCGAACACTACCCCGCCCGCGACGCTCGCAGAGTCCGCGAAGTCGAGCACGAACGCGCTCACCAACCCGCCGACTACCGGCGCGCCCACACGGGTCGCCGGATGGATCATCGCGTTCAACGCCACCGCGCTCGGCATCGCCTCACGGTTCACCAGATGCGGGAACATCGCCTGCCGCGCCGGTCCCTCGAACGCACCTATAGCCGACAGCACGAACCCGCCCGCGATCACGTGCCACGCCGTTAGAAGCCCAAGCACACCCAGCGCCGACAACGTTCCCAGCACCGCGATGAACAGCAACTGCACCCCGATGAGCAACCGGCGTTGGTCGAACTTATCCGCGAGCGCCCCGCCGAACAGCGTCAGCGCCGTGGACGGGATGAACTGTGCCGCCCCGTTCAACCCCAACAGCAACTTCGACCCCGAGAGCTGATAGATCAGCCACCCCTCGATCATCCACTGCATCTGCTGACCGGAAACAGCCACAACGAATCCCACCCAAAACAGGCGGAAATCCCGATGACGCAGCGCACTGAACCGGCTAGCCATGCCCTTAGTCTACCCCTATCCCTGCATCACAGGGCGCGCGTACGTGCGGCATAGGGTCCACGCGAGGCAACTCCCGCAGGTGTCAGACCGTGACAAGTAGCGAATGAGGGGTAGCGGCTCGTCGGACTGATGCGGCTATGCTGCCCGCTCCAATGGCGCCTGCCCAATCCGCCGCTCATATCAGAAGGCAGAAGGAATGCCCACCCTTGACACTCTTCCGCTACACGAAGCGCGCGCGAGCTGCGCAACCGGCCAGCGTGCGGCGCTGCTTCAGGAATACATCGCGTACAGCCAGAGCCTAGCCCCAGGGCAGGCGGCGAAGCTTGAATCTGGGGGGGGGGTGAGACGACCCAGGCGTGTAGGCCGTCAGCGAAAATGGGACAGCAAAGGTACTTCAGATAGAGGAGTTGAGTTGTCCCAGACAGAAACAGGTAAGGCAGTGGCCGCTGAGGAGCGCACAAAGGAGGCCAGATCCTTCGTCCGCACGGTTGCAGGACTTATGCACTTGGCTCCTGACACTATACACCGCATTGACGACCTTCCTGGCCAACGCTATCATCAGTCCCCATCGTCCCCATGGTCGCCGCAGGCGGCGAGGCCGTCCTGCGGCACCTCGCCCTTCGCCGCCCAAGGAGGCGCGGTGCCGGGCCGCCAAACCCCGGCACCGACTTGACGCCGGGCAGCGAAGGGCAATAGAGGGCAGTGCCTGGGTCGACGCTCCGCTCCCTAGCCGGAAGGCAGGGCCGCAGGCGCCCGAGACCCTTCTGCCTGCCGATCCTCTCCCTCTCCTTGCCGGATCAACATAGCGGGTGGTACAACTATCGGGGACAGGTCAACCCATCCGATATTGACGACTGGGCCGATCTTCCTCAATCTCACCACCGTGCGGATGCACAGTCCCAGGTGAGTAAGCGGTGCCTAAGGCAGCCACCGCTACTCAACAGGGTACGTCCTCCGTGCTTCAGAATGCTAAAGCACCAGATGTGCTGGCGAACGTCCTAGAGGCTCGAGGCTTGAGCCTTACCCGGGGATCGTAATCGTGTGTGGGATTGGGGTACTGATGGCGTCAATGTCGAAATCCTGGGATCCGCAGATCGTGTGTAGTGATTAAGATCAAAGGGCTCGCCGCATGGTGTCCTAGCGCCCCAGCAACACCGATCAACACTGTGCCCGGAATTGGAGAACTCATTCTTGCCCCATCGAGATTCATACTATGGAAGATAAGTCGCGGGTAGTTCAGTGTCCATATTGTGAGAAGGTCCTCTTATACAAACTGGTCAGAGTGAAATGTCCTTATTGCGATAAGACCATGGTGTTTTCCCTGCCGGAGTATGAGTTTTACGATGGAGTAGTCGGTTGCGAACATTGCCACAGGAAGAGCCGTCTGCAAATAGGGGGCTACTACCAACATTACCTAGGCAAAGCGATCGCTATGAGCAAACCCGTCTGGGAGAATGGTCGTTTACGAATCCAGGGTGGCCGACTTCTCTCAATCGAACCTGAAGTCTCTGGTGAGCTCACTTTGAGTGCCTCAGACAAGATACCTGATGGACCGCGACAGGATTTGCAATCAGCGGTCAGATGCTTGGAAATCAGAGAATATCTGGCGACTGCAATGCTGTGTCGTCGTTGCATACAATCGGCTCTGAAGCTCAAAGGAATACCCGAAGACACACCTGCCAAGATGATCAACACAGCACGCCAGCAGAATATGCTTTCGGAGTTGGCGAGAAAACAATCTGATGCGGTTACCTTCATGGGCAACAAAGCTGCCCACCCGCATACAGACCCTTTATTGGATCTTAGGGAGCCCGATGTAAGGCAAGGGTTGCAGATGGTTAGGCGTATACTCTTGGAGTTATTTGACCCGGACCAATTGGATGTTTTCTGATGTATGCGATCGAACCGACAATTGCCAGGTGGTGTGGGCCTTGGTGGAATGGCGGCAAACCGTGTAGCTGGGGGGCGCTCGCCGCGACTTCATCGAATGGCACGCGTGGTAGAAGCTGCTGAGCTGGTCGTTGACGCCGAATAGGCCAACGCAGTGGCCGTTTACGAACCGAGCAACTAGCGGAGGCCAACGCGGCGGTCCGGCGGCTCGGTCAGCTCTTCAAGGAGCTTCCGGGCACTATCACGCGGGTACTGGAAGCCGCCAGCGGAAGCGCGACCCGACTTTCGAGCGATCGACTGCAGGGTCTCGGAGAGATAGTGCAGAAGGCTGACGATGCCGGAGTCTTACAGGTCCGACTGCTCCTAACCCCGACCGACCTCCTGATAACCCACGACGGCAGACCTGTCCACCTTCACCAAGCGCTAGGATTTGCGACACCTCGGATCAGCACCAAGGGGGACGATGCCACCACAATTGGACGGTTCGGAATCGGGCTCATGACCCTCCGCTCTCTTTCGGCGACGATGGAAGTCCACTGTCCTCCATACTACGTGCAGATCAGTGAGCCCACAATCTCGCCCCTCCACCGGCCCAATCTGCCGGCGGAGAGAAGGTGGAGGTCACTTCGGAGAGGTGGGCTGCTGCACAGGAGATTAAGAGGAGGATGTTGGACTAATGCCGAACGGAGGCTCCGACTGCTGCGGCACCTGCTGGTTCAACCGCTCTAACGGCGGCGAACGCGGGTCCGTCAACTTCAACCGTGAGATCCCAAGCTACTGCGAGATCCGCAGTCTCGCCATCCCGAATCCCTTCCACACCTACTGCGCCAACCACCCGCACCACCGTCCGGACCGCGACCCCATACCCATCGGGCCAGTGTACGTTCATGGCGGCTCGGATGGTCGAGAGTTCTGGCAGCCGTCCCCAGACACCGAAGATGTCCGGCAGCACCTGTTGGATATCGTGAGGGCGCCAGAGGGGCACACCGATGGCTATCCCTTCTTCTCATCGCCTCCGCACATAAAGGCGATTGAGCAGTTGGTGGAATTTGGCGACGAGCGGGTGGTCGAGGCCTTGGAGGATCTCGCCCAGCGGGACGAAATGAAAGAGGCTCGTGCAGACCTCCTGGAGTTGATCAAGACCGTGCGTGAAAGACTGACCCTGTGACAGAAGTGCGATAGCCTTCACTCTGGACGCCTAAGCCGACACCCCCGCCTGTGGAAGGGGTTGGGCGCTGAGGCGGGGCTGTCAGCGTCGGCGAGTCAGTGACGTTGAGGGTCACGGTGATGGTGTCGTCCGTTGCGGTGTCTGCAGCGCCGCCGGCATCGTTCATGCCTGTTGGGCAATAGCGACGAAACCCTACGGTATTCCTGGGTAGTAGACCTGAGTTCTGTGGAAGGCAACAGCACCTAAGGGCCCACCCTCGTGGTTCGAGTCTCTGTGAGTGGGCACTTGTTGAATTAGGATTCGTGAGTTCCCGTTCTGTCTCCGCCGAAATCACGGGCGGGAGAAGCTCGGGTCATCCGTTTCGCCGGCGCTTCCCGTATGCCCGCAGGCCAAACGCGGCCAGCCCGACCAGCCGCACTTGGTCCTAGCCACCGAGGTGTTCCCACTCTTGATCTCTCGGGTCTCACAGTGTCCGATTTTTGCTGGTTGCCAACAAATCTGGACCACCACGGTCAGGTCCGAGAGTTTGTATTCCAGGACCCGGTTGAGCCTCGACGTTCCGATAACAGGTCGCACCCCCGAGCCCTGTTTCCCAGCTCCATCGCCGTGCCTCCACCCCACGGCGCCACTGCCTTGCTGTCCCAGTCCGCCGCCGAGAGCAAGTGACTCACTTCCTCGATGGTGTTTGAGAAGACCGCGGCCCCGGGTTCGATGCCGTCGACGGCAAACCTACTGAGGCTCGGCCCGTGAGTAATCTCACGGTTGCGAGGGATCCGATCGATCTCCCATTGTAGGGAGTGAGGGATGGCCATGATGTTATACGGAAGCTTGGCGGACTCCGGGCTAGGAGCCGGACAGCCACTCCCTGAGTGCCCGGATGTGGTCGGGTCTCGTGCCGCAGCACCCTCCAATTATCCGCGCCCCCTGCTCACTCCACCCCTTGGCGTATTCCAGGTACTGCTGTGGGTCCAGGGCATTTGCCTTGGGGGTTGGGCCGCCGTGGCCGGGGAAATGGGCGTAGGCGCCGAAGGTTCCCGACCAATTCTTCTTGACTATCTCCAGCCCGGGCCCCGTGTCGTCCACCGGCGTGTGCATTATGAATACCGATGCGATGTCCTTGTCCTTGATGGCGTCCATGGCGTCTTGAAGGGTCTCGCTTCCATGCCTGTCCTGGATGCCCAGGTAAAGCCCGTCTCCATCCCGGACCAGGGAGAGCCCGACCCACACCGGGAGACGCAACTCCGCTGCCGCTTCTATCACCGCCAGCGTGTCTGATATCCGGACCAACATCTCGCCCACCGCCACGTCCGGGCCGCCTTTGGCCAGCTCTCCCAGCTGCTCCCGGTAGATCTCTAGAGCTTTCTCATAGGGCACCGGAACTTCCGCGTGTTCCTTGGGAGCCATCGTAGATACGGAGGCCGCAATGACCACCGAGTCCACTGTCCCGGCGTTTCTCCTTGCCTGTACCGCCGCTTCGATTCCCAGCTTGTTGGCCTCGGCTACCTTATGCTCGAGGCCGCCCTCTTCCAGCATGTCACGCCCTGTGCCAAAGGTGTTTGTGATGATAATCTCGGCGCCCGCTTCTATGTATTCCTGATGAATATCCCTCACCAACTCGGGATGGGATAGCATCGGACCGCCCGACCACGTGGTGGGGCTTGCCAGCCCCCGCCTCTCGAACTCCGAGCCCATACCCCCGTCCATCAAGATTGTCTCCCCCGCTGCCAGGCGGCCCTGCAATTTCTCGAAGTTGCTCATATTTCTCTCCTGGTGAAATCCGAATTTGCCGTTCCATCCGGGCGCTAGACATACATCCCAGAGGCTTGGGGCACGGGCTTATGTGATTCCGACTCCCGATGCGGCTGAGCCTCGTCAGGAAAGATCTTGCCGGGGCTGAAGCCTGTATCGGGGCAGAAGGCCGCCCGCAGCCGCTTCGTCGCAGCCATGTCCTGCTCGGTGAAGGCCCAGTGCATGTACATGTTGGCAACCAGCAAAAGTGGGACACTCTGAGAGCCGATAGATCAGGGGTCGGCTGGGGGTCTCGAAAGCTCCCTGCGGGCCCTGTTGTGGCGTCTTCGCCGCTCAATTGTCTGAGCGTGCACCTCCTCCTGCGTCGTAGGATCTCCTGCCGCCTTCCTCTGAGCACGTCGGAGGGCGTCGCGTTGCCCAGGGCCTTGTGATAGCGCCGGTAGTTGTAGTAGCTGACGAAGGCCACGATGGCCGCCTCCAGGTCTGAAGGCATCTCATGGCGCTCACGCAGGGCGCGTGCCCTCGCCACGCGGTCATCCCCGCGAGGCGATTGCTTCGTGGCGCGTGAGGAGGTGCCGGGCGCGCCGCACCACCGGCTCGTCGATCATCTTGCCGTCGACCTGGAAGGAGCCGCGGCCGGTCTTCTCCGCCTCGGCGTTCGCCTCGATGATGCGTCTGGCGAGGGCGATTTCCTCCTCGCCCGGACTGAACGCTCCGTTGAGCACGGGCACGACGCTCGGGTGGATGCACGATGCGCCCTCCAGTCCGAACCGCCTCGCCTTGAGCGCCATCTCCCGCACGGCGTCCAGGTCCTGGTAGTCAGCGACGGTGCCGAAGATGCCCAGCGCCATCACCCCCGCCGCCTTCGCCGCGTACACGGACTGGGTCTTCGGGTAGAGCAGGGTCTCGGCGTCCGGCTGCATCCCAAGCGACGATGCCAGGTCCTCCGCGCCGATGGTGATGGCTGCGATGCGCGGGCTCGCTTTCGCGATTTCACCTATTTGGAAGAAGGCCTCCGGCGTCTCAACCATTGCCAGGAACGCTGTCGCGCCAACCGCCATCCCGCGCTCCGCTTCCAGCTCCGACACCATCTCGTCGAGCAGCCTGACGTGGTCCGGACCGGCGACTTTCGGCAGCGCGAGGGCTTTGACCGCAGGGGATACGCTGGCTTCGATGTCCCGCACGGCTAGCCGCAGGGGCTGATTGACGCGCACCAGAACGTCCGCGCCCGCCTGGCCGACGCGCTCCGCCGCCGCCTGCACGCCCGCCCGCGCCGACGCCTTCTCCGCGAGCGGAACCGAGTCCTCCAGGTCAAGGATGATGCCGTCGGCGCCTCGCTCGTGGGCCTTGGCGAGGTAGCGTTCGATGTTAGCCGGCACATACAGCAGCGACCGCCACACCGGGAGCTTTCGTTCGTCGGTCATCCAATCACACCTCGCGCTCGCAGATTGGCCAACTCTTCGGCGGAGACGCCCGCGTCGCCCAGAATTTCGTCGTTGTGCTGCCCCAGCTTGGGCGCGGCGTAGCGGAAGGTCCCCGGCGTCCGCGAGAGCCGGGGCACGATGTTGTGCGCCGGGACTGTCCCCACGTCATCGTCCGGCAGGTCGACCACCACCTCGCGTTCAATGACGTGGGGATCGTCGAGGAACTGGGCGATGTCATAAATGGGCCCGGCGGTCACGCCCGCGCCGTTGAGCTCGGCGAGCGCGTCGTCTAGTCTGCGCTCGGCCATCCAGTTCCCAATGATGGCGTCGACCTCATCCCGGTGCCGCACTCGCTGGGCGTTGTTCCGGAAGCGGGGGTCGCCGATTGCGTCTTCCCTGCCGACTACTCGGAACACGCGTTCCGCCATCGACTGGATGGACGCCGACAGGGCCACCCACTTGCCGTCCTTCGTGGCGTAGACGTTTCTGGGGGACGCCGTGTTCGAGGCGCTGCCCACACGTTGCTTTATGCTACCGTCGATCCGGTAGCCGGCCGCGTCGGCGCCTAGGATGGAGAAGACCGGTTCGAGGAGCGAGAGGTCGATCACCTGCCCCGCGCCGCCCTTCACCTCGCGCTCGCGCAGCGCGATCAGCACGGCCATCGCGCCGTACAGGCCCGCCGCCATGTCCGCCAGCGCCATCGGCGGCAGGACGGGCTCGCGGTCTGGGAAGCCGTTCCGGTCCGCGAACCCGGACATGGCCTCCACCAGCGTGCCGAACCCCGGCCGCTCCCGGTATGGCCCAGTCTGGCCGAACCCTGAAACGCGCACGACGACCAGGCCGGGGTTGTCCGCGTGCAGGTCCTCCGGCGCCAGCCCCATCTCCTCCAACCGGCCGGGGATGAAGTTCTCGACGAGCACGTCTGCGTCCCTGGCCAGCCGCCGCACGAGCAACCGCCCGTCGGCCTCCCGCAGATTGACCGACACACTCTTCTTGTTCCGGCAGTACGTCTTCCAGTGCGTCTGGACGGCGCTGTCGCCCCAAGCTCGCAGCGGGTCGCCGTTCGGCAGCGGCTCGATCTTGACAACCTCCGCGCCGAAGTCCCCGAGCTGGAGGGTCAGCATGTTCCCGGCCACAAGCCGCGACATGTCGAGCACTCGCAGACCGTCCAGCGGCCCGCGGTCGTCGGGATCGAACTGCCTGGCGTGAATCCCCATTCCTCCGAAACTCCTCTCCCTGCGATTCTACTGCTCCGCTGTGGGCGGAGGGCTGGTTCAGTCTACCATCAAGTTTGGTGCGCCTCTTCAATAGGGAATAACGGGCACGGTGCCGAGCCTCACACTTGACGACCATCAGTGACCTGAGCGGACACAGCAAGGCCCAGTAGGACTCGATCCCATTCGTGTCCATCTGTCCGTGGACATACTCCCTGGAGTTGTGCTTCACCACCTCATAGGACCGGGGCAGACCATTGTAGGTCGCTGCTTCGTCGGTGTAGATCATCGTCCCCGGCTCGGTGTGCTAGCGGACGAAACCTTGGAGCGTCGGCGCGTCTGTGGACTCCACCGCCTGAGCCTTTACCCGGTTTGTTTCCCCTTCCTTGGTCCCGATCACGGCTGCCTTGCCCACTGGCCCACGTCCAGCCCTCAGCTTCTTGCTTGCGTGCTTGTTCAGCTCCTTGCCCCTGATGTAGGTCTCGTCCACCTCCACGGGGCCAGCGAACCTCCCCTCATGCGTTGCCAAGATCTCCCGGATGCGGTGCGTCATGTGCCAAGCGGACTTCTGGGTGATCCCCAGGTCACGGTGGAGTTGCATGCTGCTGACGCCCTTTAGGCCCGTCGTGTACAGGTAGAAGGCGATGGCCCACTTGTGCAGAGGGATGTTCGAGATCTGGAGGACGGTCCCGACTTTGACGGAGAAGTGCTTGCCGCAGTCGCGGCACCGAAACGGCATGGGCTTGCGGCTGGGGACGGCTTGGACGTTCAGGCTCCCGCACCGCAGGTACGCTACTCCGTTGGGCCAACGCTGCTGAACGAACCACGCCTCCGCCTTCTCCTCGGTGTCGAACCGCCGAATGGCCTAAAGGAGACTGATTCCATCGCGGTATGCCTTGCCCGGCCCAGCCTTGGAAGCGTTCATCTATCTGACCGCCTTACGTGCGCTTCATGGAATAACACTAGCGCACGTTGGGCCAGTTGTCAGTCCCTAACAGGATAGAGAGAGGTGCCTAAGTCCCTTTGGAAGCAAGCCGCAGCTGGCGATGGTGGATGGCGGCGACGTCGACAATAAGGGGTGAAGTGGTCACGGGCAGTCCGGGCGGGTCAGGATGCGTTCCATGAGCTCGTCGTCTTTCAGGACCTGTTCGAGCCGCTCTCGCCCCTCGTCGGTCCGGTAGTCCGGGAGCACGTTCGTGCTCAGGCTGCCGTCCTTGTTCAGGTACAGGAGGGACTCTGATCTCAGGTGAGTCAGGATGATGGGCGCCACCCATGTGGCCGGAGGACCTGGCGGGCAGGGGATGTACCAGACATGGATGTCCCCGTCGACTACGGGGGTGTTATTGCCTGTGTCGATGGGCGTCTGGACTCGCCTCTCCTCGAGGGTGGGCGTGGGTGGTAGGGGGACGGTGTCCTAGTGGCGGTGTCTGCACAGGCGGCGGCTGCCAACAGTGAGAGGCTGGCCGCTAGCAGGATAGCTGTCGCAAGGCTGGTGTCCGAGTGCATGGCGTCCCTCCAACTGGGGTCTGGTCGTCAGAGGTACTGACGCAAATTGTCGCCTATCGGTTCCTGGTGAGCAAACCTGGTGAGTCTGAGGTGGCGGCGCAGATGCCGGACGAGTCGGACGAGGACGCGATAGACGAGGGCGACCCGACAACGCGGCCGAGGCGGCAGCGGTGTCACCACGGTAACGATAGACAGACGGAGGTGCTATCCCAGGAAGGCCAGACAGCAAATGGACCGCAGCGAGTAGCAAGCGAGGTGACCGCATGATGGACTGGGAGACGTGTCCTGCTGTCGAACGCCACGCGGACAAGCTCAGGGGGGTATGGGTGTTCCGTGGAACGAGGGTGCCCGTAGCCGCTCTCTTCGAGAACCTCAAGGATGGCGCGTCGGTTGAGCAGTTCCTCGAGTGGATCCCAGGCGTCGATAGGCCGGCGGTCACAGCTATCCTGCCTTGCCCGCCTGTGCTATCGTGTGCCGCAAGAGGCCGGATAGGAGGTCACACATGCCAACCAAGCGATTGAATGAGCGGTACTTGGGCACGGAAATGCGTGTGCCGTTGTCGGAGGACGGCCAGGTGGCAGCCTACGTGTGGCCCATCCGCATCGTCAGGATTGCGGGCGTTCCCTGCGGCGGACCGACCGTCGGCGTCGAGGTGCGCAACCAGGAGGTCGCCCGTTTCGACTGCCACGAGTCCCGCGGACACTGGCACCGCGGCCGCTACGACCCCGAGAAACCCGGCGCTTCACAGCAGGCCTTCCCGGAGGACCTGAAGCTCGTCCCCGACCAGTTGGCGTGGGCTTTCGACAAGATCCGCGCCGACGCCGACGCCTTCGTCCGCGACGCCGAGTTCGCCGATGAGGCGGTAGGCATACAGGCGGGAATGGTTGACGCCGCCGTCGAGGCGATCCGGGACCACCTAATAGGCCAGGGTGACCTCCGTTCCAGGGCTATCGCGGACGGGCTCATCCGGGACTAGGGCGCCAACTCTCCTCGCAACCTCCGTAAGGGCAGGCTCCCTACGGTACTCGTGGGTGGTAGACCTAAGGTCCTCGGAAGGCGACGGTACCTAACCGTCCACTGGTAAGGTTCGAGTACCAGTAGGTGGGCCAACGTGGATGGTAGGTGGAAGGGTCTCCGAGACGTGGCTGGGAGCTCTGTGAGGCTGTGTAAGAGGAAGGGTAGTCGGGCAATCCTCCCAATGCGTAGGGCCTTGGAAATACCCAGCTCGGCACAGGCCTTGGCCCACCCTGCGCCCATGCCGCGCCGCACTAGGGAGTGCATCCCTCCTCAGGCCTTGGATTCGTTGACGTCCGTCCCTGGCGGTAAGTTCACCTCATCGAACAATGCCGTCACGTGAGGCGGTGGATCAGGTGTCAGAAGCGTCGCCCCTACGGCGGCTGATAGCCCGGCCACGAATCCGGGCGTCGCGACCATGAGGTCCCACATGCCGCCGGGTCCCCCTGTCGCGAAGCCCCAGACTGACGACACCGCAGTCCCTGCAAGCACGCCCGCCGTCGCTCCCCAGTAGTTGAAGCGCCTCCAGTACAGCGCCAGAATGAGGCACGGGCCAAAGGCTGAGCCCATTCCACCAAAGGCGTATGCCACCAACTCCAGGATTGAGTCGGGCCTGTACAGGGCAAGGGCCATTGCCACCAATCCGATCACCACGAGCAGAAATCGCCCCATCCAGATGCGGGCCTGCGCCTGCAGGGCATAGGTGAACCGCCGCAGGACCGGCAAGTCGTCTGTCGCGACGGCCGAACCCAACAGCAGCTGGGAGTCTGCCGTGCTCATCACTGCAGCGATCACCCCGCACAGCAGCACGCCCGCAAAGAGAGGATGGAAGAACACCTCCGTCACCACAAAGTAGACCTTCTCTGGGTCGCCTAGCGCCGACTGTAGCATTCCAGCCTGTTCCAGCGCCGGCCGGGCCGCCCACCCTATAGCGACACCAAAGGCGGTTATCAAGAGGAGCCAGGCTACAGCAATGTTGCGGCTCGTAGGGATTGTATTCTCGTCGCGTATGGCCATGTAGCGCTGCAGCACTCGCAGCGAACCCCACGCACCGAACGCCCATCCCGGTAGCGATGCCACGTACACCCAAGACAGCGCGCCACCCTTCGAGTCGTTGAGCGGGTTCAGGTACTCGTTGCCCCCTGAAACTAATCCGCTGATAGGGTTGTCTGTTGCCTGCAACAGCATGACTGGGATGATCGTGAAAGAGCCGAGCATTATCATGGACTGGAACACGTCGGTTCGGGAAACCGCCAGGAACCCGCCCACCAGCGTATACGAAGCCACGGCGAGCAGCGTCACCGCGATGCCAGCGTTGGGTGCAAGCCCAAACGTCTCCTGCAGTAGCTTCGACCCGCCCACAAGTCCGGACGAAATGTAGATGATGACGAAGAAGAGCGTAACGACAGCGACCAACGACCGAAGCACGCCTGTGCGGTCGTCGAAGCGCTTCTCCAGAAACTCCGAGATAGTGAGCGAGTCGCCGGCAGCCACGGTGTAACGCCGCAGTCGCCTCGCGAGGAGGGTCCAGGAGAGCACGGCGCCGAGGAAGATGCTGCCTGCCAACCACACCGTCGCCCCGCCGTCGGCGAAAGCCAGCGCCGGCACGACAAGCATGGAACCGCTACTCGCCGCAGAGGAGCCAGCGCTCAGGGCGGATGTGAGAGCGTTCAGTCGCCGGCCGCCCAGCACGTAGTCCTGCATCGCGCGCATTCGCTGCGCCCGCATAACGGCAATGCCAATCAGTGCGGTGAAGTAGATGCCAAAGACAGCGACGACCCAAGTGTTCAGGAATGGCACTGGTTAGTATGCTCCCCTATATTTTCGCGACACGAGGTCCGGCGCCAGGGTCTGTGCTTGGCCTCTTTGCCCCCTTGAAGCAGAGAGAGTTGCGCAGTTGGGCATTTCAAGCGTGGTAAGTGGACGCTCCACCATGGGTATTCAACCGCGCAACTCCCACCATCGTCAAACAGACGCCGGAACAAACCGCGCCTGGTGTTAGGGTTCCGCGTGAGGAAGGTGTGCCGTCGCACGATGGTGGGCCAAGGTGGACGGTAGACAGAACCGTCTTCGAGATGTGGTTGGGGGCTCTGTGATCCTTGGCACAGCGATCCTTACGGGGAGTTCGAGCCTCTTCGGGTGGGGCTATAGGGGCGCTCATGTGTGAGCGCTTCTATAGGGTCCAAACCGGGTTGCTTTCGGGCCAATGAGGACGATCGTCACTTGTTCAGGGGAAGGAGAATAGTCACGGTGACACCCTGTCCAAGCCCGTCACTTGTTGCTGTTATTGTACCCCCGTGTGCCTCGACAATAGCCCGGGTGATGGCCAATCCCAGACCTGTACCGCCTATCCCACGACTACGAGACTGGTCAGTACGATAGAAGCGGTCGAAGACGTGGGGAAGGTCTGTGACGTGGATGCCGATCCCGTCATCCATGATCGAGATAGTCAACGCCCCGTCGCTTTCCAACCCCGCCCTGAGCACGATACTCCCTCCGGCCTCGGTGCTATTGATGGCGTTGCTCAGGACGTTTCCCAGTGCATGGCTCATGCGCATCCGGTCGAGGTCCAGGTCCGGGAGGTCAGCGGATGCCTCCAGCGACAGTTCAACCTGTCGAGCCTGAGATTGCGGCTGCCAGCGGTCCACCTCTGCGGCGACCAACTCGTAAGTCGAGATCGCTTCGAGCGTGAGCCTCAGCTCACCGTAGTCGGTCTCCGCAAGCCAGTCCAGATCAGTTACGAGACCGCGCAGCCTGTCCACTTCCTGGATGATGTGGTCGGACGCGCTCTCAGGCGTCTGAAGCCCGTCGCGCAGCCCTTTCGCCTCCAGCTGTATGACGGTCAGTGGCGTATTCAGCTCATGAGAGACATCGTTTATCAGGCGCCTGCGGAGGTCGCGCTGAGTCTCCAGGGTGGATGTCATCCGGTTGAAGGCCTCACTCATCCGTCCCAGCTCATCCGAGGATGTGACTGACAGCCGGGCGGCATCCCCCTGGGCGATTGCCTGGGTTGCCTCCGTCAAAGCCGTCACGGGTGCCGTGATACGCTTGGATAGCCAGGCGGCCAGCAGTATGGCAACGCCGACAGTCAGCATCCCGCCGATTCCGGTGATGTACAGCAGCGTGTTGAGAAATCCATGCGACTCAGCCGATAGGAAGTCGCGGTCTACATCCACATAGACGTGGCCTACGGGCTGGTTCGTGTTCAAATCGAACACCGTCTCGCGATGCCCGTCCAGGTCGGGTGCGGTGGTTCCGGGCAACAGCTCGGATAGGTTGTCCTTCACCACCCGTCCATCGACGCCTGCGATGACGACCCGCATCGGGTCCTTGTGAAAGAGCTCGAAGGATTCTCCCTCACTCCCTTCGTGCCGCTCCCTCTGCAGAACCCCGTCGTAGATGTATCCGACCTCAGACAGCGGTCTGTCCACCGTATCCCAGCCGCCGGCAGCGGTATATTCCCGGCTCAGGCTCTGTGCCAGTCGGCTCGCCTCGTCATCACCTATCCCGTCCACGAACACACCAAGGCGGGACTGCGTCGCGTAGTAGCCCACACCGACGCTGATCAACACGGTAAGAACGATGACAAGGACGGTCGAACCCATGATTCGCCAGCGCAGCGACATCACTCGTCCCCCACCACGAACTTGTAGCCTGCGCCGTAGACGGTCTGAATGGGCTGTCTGCCCTCCCGGCCGAGCTGCTTTCGCAGGCGAGCGACCTGGCTGTCGACGGCGCGGTCGAACCCTTGGAACTCTTGGTCGAAGGTCAGCGAGATCAGCTGGTCACGGGTGAGCACCTGGTTGGGATGACGCATGAACGTTGCCAATAGGGCAATTTGTGCCTTGCTCAGAGCCACCGGTTCTTCATTGACCGTCACACTGCCGGCGGTCTCGTTCAGAGTGATGTTGCCGTGCGTCAGGACCCGCTGGACTCTGCCCTTGACGCGGCGAAGCACGGCCTCGGCCCGTGCAATGACCTCCTGCGGGTCGAAGGGCTTGACGATGTAGTCGTCGGCTCCGCTGTCCAGCCCGATGATCCGCTCGGCGTGGGCTTCTCTGGCCGTCAGCATGATTATCGGGACTTCCGACTCCCGGCGCAGGATCCTGCACATCTCCACTCCGTCGAGACGGGGAAGCATCAGATCGAGGATCACAAGGTCTGGAGTCAGATTACGGGCCAGGGCCAGACCGGACTCGCCGTCATGGGCCACCTCGGCAGAGAATCCGGCGCGCTCGAAGTACACCTTGACCCAGTTCGCGATCCTCGTATCGTCTTCAATTATCAATACGGTGCCGCTCATCGCCGGTCCTCTAAGAGGCCATCTGAGACGCGATGCCTCATAGAGACACCGCGTCTATCCATCTACCGGCTACGTCCATGGTCGGATTACCCCACTGGAGATTTCGACATCTTCCCTAGGTCGACCCTGATTGGCTCTAGCCGCCTCCCCGCCGCTCGCCACCACTGCCGTGTTCGCCGCCGGACTCCCTGCCGCCACCATGCTCCCCGCCCGACTCGCTCCCCTCACCTCCGGTACCAATCTCGGCATGTGCCGTCCATCCAGTGAACGACGCCTGCGTCGCAGGCAGGTTGATCGTTACCACCTCGGCTGGAGCCATGTCCGTCGGAGTCGTCGGACCGAGCTCCGCTCCGTTCGAAAGGTGCACTTCGATCCTGACCCGGTCCAGCACGCCGTTGGTCGTGTTCTCCACAGTCCCCTTGAAGGAGTTGCTTGGAGCGTCGTAGCTCAGGACCAGCCGGGCGCCGTTGCGGACTGCGTCGAAGGTCTCATCGAGCGCCAAGGAATCAGCACCGCTGCCTTCGGCGCCCTCTCCTCCTGCGTGAGCCGCAGGGCCGGGGCCGCTGCAGTCGAATACTTCCATGTGAACGACGTATCCATCGTACGAGACTCCGGCAAGTTTCGGTTCACTGGCGACCGTCAGGCTTGACGTTGTTTCCTGTCCAGGGTTCAGGTGTCCCAGTTTCTCGGGACCAAGCTCTCCCACCGTCTTCGTTCCCGACTTCAGGTGGGGTTCGGCCTGAACATAGCAGAGCTTTTCTGAGAGCGTGTTTCGCACCGTCCCGTGGACGGACTGGGTTGCCGCATCGTACTGCATAGAAACAGCCAATCCTCCGAGAACACCGCTCCACGACTGTCCGAGAGGGGTGATTGGGCTCGACATGCCAGCTTCACGGCTTTCCCCACCACCGTTACCACCGGAGACTTGTTCGCCGTTGTCCTCGCGTCCGCTGTGTTCACCTGCGGGGTCGCCTCCTTCTCGCTCGGAGATGTCCTGACTTACCGTGGCGCGGTTAGAATCTCGGCCGTCAGTGAGTTCGGCGTCAGCCGTGCAGCCTGCGACTATCACTACGAAGAGTATGGCCCCAAGGAACGGCCCCAACAGGAACGTCTTCGTCATCAGCTTCTTGCAAATCATCCTTCCATCCCTTTCGCGAAGTATCCGTGGTACTACTCACGATAGCGATGAAATGTCGCAGAAATATGTTGCCCGTAGCCGGGGCCGGCCAATGAAGGAAGTCGACTGCGCGGAAGCGAGAGCCAGAAACTGCGGGTCGCCTCTCGGGGCTGAACGATGTCAACATCCGCATCGCCGAGAGCCTTGATCTCGATACCCTCCCGCAGGAGGTGGTGGACGGCGCTCGCTGCCTGACCGGTGCCCTCGGCATGGCACAGTCGCGGTGTTCGGCGGCTCAGGGCGTGCACAGGACTTCGTAACCCCCGGCATCACTACTGACGAGCGAAAACTGCTGGGGCACCTACCCAGAGTTTGGAATCCTCGGGTACTTGAACGAAATTAATTCCTAGGACGTTGGAAGGCTCACAGCTCCATCCACGTCTCGATAATGATTCTGTCTACCGTCCACTTAGGCCCATCCCACGAAACTCCCGCCCAGTAGCGGTAGCAGACTTTGGTGAGTCTCCCAGAACCAGCCACGTCTCAAAGATGGTTCTGTCTATCGTCAAGTTTGGTGGACCTAGACGAACGCGAGAATGCTGGCGGGGTTGCCCACGGTTATCGCGTGGATGAGCTCTTCTGAAAACCCCTTGCGCCGCATCTTCGGGACGATGTTCTCGAGGATGTGGCCGTAGCCGTGTCCGCCATACTTAGTGAGCCGGTGCTTCGTGCAGATGTCCTGCCCGATGACGATCTTGTCGGAGTAGCCGGCGTCGGCGATGCGCTTGATGAAACCCATTCTTTGGCCGTCGCTGGGCATGTCGATCTCGGCAAGGGGATAGTACGACCCCTCGTTGCCGAACAGGTCCCACTCAAGGTAGCAGCCGGACTCGGCAATGCTCAGCAGCGCGTCGAACTCAAACACGGTACGGTCCAGATGCCCCATGATCACCCGGGACAGGTCTGCGCCACCTTTCGCAAGCACCTCCAGGATCTCGGCCGGCGCGTCCGGGTGCCGTCCGGGATGGATCAATATCGCCGCGCCCGTCTCTTGCTGGGCGATCGCCCCCGCGGTCAGGGACTTGCGCTCGTTGGGGGCCAGCGGCCAGGTGCAGCCGATCTCCCCGATGATGCCTGCCTTGATGCCGGTGCCGTCGACGCCTACAACAACGTCGCCGATGATTCCCCGCGCCAGATCATCCTCGGTGCGCGCATCCATGTCCGCCGGATGGACCGCCGCCACGTAGTGGCCCGCGCCCATGATGATGTGGACGCCCGAACCACGCGATATTTCGGCCAGCGCATCCGGGTTGCGTCCGATGCCCATCGAGGTGGCGTCCACCATCGCGCCGCCGCCAACTTCGCTGAACTTCCTGACCTCACTTGTGATGGTGTCCAGGTCCATCAGCGTCAGGTTGGAGCGGTTGCTGTAGTAGTTGCGCCGTATCCATCCGAGGTTCTCCAGGCCTATGCATGCATCCGCCATATCGTCGCGCGGCGAGTCCTGGGCGGGGCGATACATGAACGAGAAGTCGATGTAGAGGTGCTCGTGGGTCGTGGTGGCGCCGAGATGCGATGGAGGCACAGGGCCAAGCACGGTCTGGACGAGACCCCGCAATTCGCTCGATGGCATGGCCCCACTCCTTGTTGTATGCTGGCCCGAAAGTGTAGCACTGCTGAGTTAGAGGCGCAAAACTGCAACACGGCCATGTCAATTTCCAGAGATGCACTGGGTTGAGTCCCTGGCAATTGCCGGCTCCGGAGTGGTGCTCAAGGGCCAGATCAAAGGGGAGGTCCCTCGAATGAGATTCGCGGCATTCACGACGGTGGCGGCTTCCGCTGGGGAGGCCGTCAACGCAGAGCAGATGATCGACAACCTCAGGCAGCAGACCATCCTGGCCGAGGAGCTTGGCTTCGAGGCCATATGGCTCGGAGAGCACCACTTCGGGCCCTACAGGGCCGGCGACCTGCCGAACCCGATCCTGCTCGGCGCGGACCTGGCGGCACGGACGTCGAGGATTCGGATCGGACAGATGGCGAACATCGCTCCGCACTGGCACCCGATTCGGCTGGCGGAGGACCTGGCGATCCTGGACAACATGACCGGCGGTCGCGTGGAGGTCGGCTTCGGCAGGGGAATCTGGCCGTATGAGGGCCCGCAGTTTCACCCCAACGCGGACCCTCGCAAGGACGCTGAGAACAGGGAACTGTTCCGGGAGACGATAGAGGTAGTGCGGGACATATGGACTAGTGAGTACTTTTCGCACCAGGGGGAGAACTTCACCTTCCCCGCTGACGGCACCGTCTTCTCCCATCCATTGTATCCGTCGAACCCCGCCTGGCAGGAAGGGGACCGTGTCACGAAGCTTCGGGTGACCCCGAAACCCCTTCAGCAGCCGCACCCGCCGCTGTGGATGACCGTCTCCACAGACCGCTCGGTATCGACTGCGGCTGAACTCGGGCTGAAGGCGTGCTACTGGCAGCCGCCCGCCCTCAGGATCAAGCAGCGCATGGAAGTCTACGCGCAAGTCAGGACGGAGAGGGAGGGGAGACCCTTCGCTCTGGGAGAAGACCAGGCGGTCATGCGCTCCACGTACGTCGCCTCCTCGATGGAGGAGGCTCGCCGGGATGCGGAAGCGGGCATCATGTCCGCATTCATCTTCAACGACCCCTTTCGGGGCAGGCAGGTCTTCACCAACCCGGACGAGGTCCTGGACGACAACGTAAAGCTGGACTGGGACTTCCTGGAGCCGCGCAACCTGCTTGTCGGCTCCCCGGAGAACGTGGTGGAGAAGATCCACGAGTTGCAGGAGGTCTGCCACCTGGAATACCTGCTGGTTGAGTTCACTCACATGGGCATCCCGTTGCAGAAGACCCTCAAGAACCTGGAGACTTTTGCGACAAAGGTGATGCCGCGCTTTGCCGGTAACAGCTAGCGAACGGGGAGGGGGCTGACGCGCCAGACGAAGCGCATGGACTTGGGGCGCGTTGGTGGGCCGAAGCATACAGAATTGAGCCTGTCCCAGAAGTGGAAATTGCGGATAGGGGGAGCGGATAGAGGTCAGAGGGTTCGCTGAAAGGCCTTGGCCTGAGCGGTTAGGACAGGCGACGGAGCGATGGGTCAGCTGCTGTCATCACTGCAGGTCAGGAGACGGGATGAGGCTCCGGGCCATTGAATAGACCGATGAAGGGGCTGGAGCTCCACACCCGACAGAGAGTGCGCAGGTTGAAGGCTGTGGCCAGCATAGTCCACTCGGCCGCCACGTTAACGAGGCCTCGCAGCAGGAACCTCCGTGCCCCCTGTTGCTCCTTGATGATCCCGAAGACAGGCTCGACCAGTTGCTTTCTCAGCTTGTACGCCTCTCTAGCTGCTGAGGTGGACATCCAGGCACGATGACGGCGCAGCACTGCGTCATGCGGTCCTATCGCTAAGCTCCGCCCAATCTCCTTGGCCCTGGTACAGGCTCTGAAGGCTGGGCATGCCTGACAGACGGCGCCGGAAGTCCGGTACAGTCGCAACGGGACTCCGTTCGCGTGCTGTATACGAACGAACTTGAGCGTCTGTCCCTGCGGACACGTAAAGCTGTCGCTCGGCTCGTTGTAGGTGAATTGGTCCTTGTGATATGGGTCTTTGAGGAACCGTTGCCGTGACTCGGACACCACCACCTGCTTACCTCGACGGGTGCACTCTGCCAGGTGACTTGCGGCGAAATATCCGGCGTCGGCCAACGTCATCTGTGCTCTTGTCCCGGTCGTCTCTTCGGCCTGCTCGACCATCGGAACCAGCAGGGCATTGTCATTGGCCGCATCCACCACGTCCACGGCGGTGACCAACATGCCGGTCGCTCCCCCATCCGTCTCTGTGGGTGAGACCATAGCCTGAGCGTTGTAGCCAGCCACGATGCCTTGCCTACCCTTCATCAGCCTGGCGTCTGGGTCGGTCAGGTTGATGCGCTTGTGGCACTTCTGATTCGTGAGATCGTCCATCGCCTGCCTCACCTGCTCTCTCAAGACCTCCTTGTCAGCCAACTCCTCAGGCAGATGGGCAACAGCAGTGTCTTCTCCCGCTTCGTTCTGAGCCTCAAGGTCGGCTATCGCACTCTCCAGCCGCTCCAACAGACCACGCAGTCCCTCGGCGTCGTAGCTCCTGTTCAGCGACGCGTTGGCGACCACCTTAGTACCATCCACCGCCTGAACCGCTAGGTCCACCAACTTCATCGTCACTGCCGTACGCACCGTCCGCTCGAACAGCTTCCTCATGGCCTGCCGATGCCCTTTGTAGAACCTCCACAGGGTGTTGTGGTCAGGATGCTGCCACCCGGTCAGCCACAGGTACGGTATCTGGTCCCGGCAGGCCGCCTCCAGCTTCCGGCACGAGCGCACACCGGTCATGAAGCCGTACAGCCACACGCTCAACAGCGCACGTGGATGGTAGGCTGGCGCTCCCATCGAGTCACCTTCTATGTCCACGCCAAGCTCCGCCCATGCATCTCGATCTAGAGCATCGACGAACTCGGCGACGAACCGCGCCGGATGATCCAGCGGCAACAACTCGTCAAGCGTCGGCGGCAACATCCACATCTGCTCTCGGCCCATCGGTCGAAGCGGCATCTCAATATCTCCCACCTTGATGTCGCTTCAAACGTACACCTGACCCAGACTCAACGCCAACCCAGACTTGTGAGACAGGCTCAACTGCGAACTTTTCGCTGGGAGGTCTCGTTATAAGCAGTTGGGGAGGGAGACCTGGAATGCGACACGAGCCTCCGGCCTGTCAGGGTTGGAGGCTCGTTCGATTTGATAGGACCGCCTCACCTTTCCCTGGCATAGAGGTACTGGGCACCCTTACCGCCAGGCCTAGGGCGACGGCTCCCAGGGCCAGCATGCCCAGGAACCCCAGCACGACGCCGACTCTCATGGCATGTTTGCAGCTCACCCTGCGCAGCACTCCAGCCTCCTGACCAGGACCCATATCTCCTGCATCTCAGCGGGTATGCAGCTGCTCAGTTGGTTGCCATGAAGTGGCAGTTGAAGGGGAGCCGACAGTCTGCCCAACTCTGACGGGCCTACACCACCACCTCAACGTCTCGGGTTTTCTACATCTCAATCCTGTCCCATTTTCGCTGACGGCCTACAGAGTCGGCGGTCATGTCCCGCTGAAGCCTGTGGGCCAGGATGAAGCGGGAGGAGTCGTCCATGACGGTGACCAGGTAGGAGGAGCCCCAGCCCACGACCCTGAAGTAGGAGGCATCGGTAGCCCACATCTGGTGAGGACCCGTGGTCTTCCGATTGTATTCCTTACCTGCGGCCAGTCGCATCTCGGCCCTCTTCACCAGACCCTCCCTGCGCAGGATACGGTAGACCGTAGACTCTGAGACGGAGAAGCCCTGGTTGTCGGTGGTCCATGCCGCGAGCTGGCGGCAGCTCAGCTCCGGCATCTCCCAAGCTGCCCACAAGACTCTCTGGACCTCCTGGGATGTCAGCCTGTTCCAAGGAGGCCTGCCTCCGCCCGGATGGTCCTCAAGTCCCTGTCGGTCCCTCCTCCTCGCCCACCGGTAGTAGGTACTTCTGGGGATGCTGAGATTCCGTAGGACCGTACACTTGGGAGACCGGAGGAGGCTACGTTGGCAAGGACCTCTCCCTTCTCCACAGCGCTCATCCGTTGATGCCGGCGGCGTGGAGGGTCGGTATGGCCGTTTTTTTCAGCCGGTGCGCCTCCAGGGACAGCTCACCCACCACCTGCTTGAGCTCCCCGTTCTCTCGCCTGAGGGCCTGGACCCCCTGCTGGGTGGCGTCCCTGAGGGTGTCTCGGGCCAGCCTCTCCTTGCTTGCCTCCCTGAACTCCTTGGTCCATGCGAAGTAGGAGTGCGGCTTGATCCCCTCCCGCCGACACAGGTCGTTGACGGTGACCTCCCGGCGGAACCCCTCCAGGACAATACGGATCTTCTCCTCGGCGGTGTACTTGCGTCGGGTTGCCCTCCTGACTCTTCGCAGAAAGGACTTGGCTTCCTCCGTGCGCTCCTCAGCTGTTTGAGCCTTGTGCGATTCTGGCTCGGGCATGTCTGCTCCTCTCTCTGAAGTACTCAACCTCATGCAGGGAGCTGACCCACTCCAAGCCTCTCGGGTCTTCGACACCTCAATTCTGTCCCATTTTCGCTGGCGGCCTACACCGGGCGACCTCGGTGATGGTCGGGGATGGCAGGTACCAGCTGGTCAGGGACAGGGGCAGGAACCACTACTCGCTGCCCGGCGGCGGGAAAGAGCGGAGCCCTTACCCCTAATCTCTCGCCGGGGTCGTAGCAGGGAGTGGTGGGGACGGCCTGCGGGCGAACCATAGCGCAACTGCGACGGCCGCATACACCAGAAGGTAAAATACCAACGAGATTTCGTAATGGCCCATTCTCTCAAGCAGTTCAGCGATAACCGAGGGGACAAAGACAACCACGGCCCGAAGCAGTAGCAACAATCCCACGAGACTGGCGAATTTGCTCCGCCCGAAATAGTCTCCGACCATTATCCAATAGACCGCGCTGCCACCCTGTACCACGGCCACCGCTGACAAAAAAGCTACTGTCCCAACGTCGTTGTCCAGAAGCAGGAGAGCCAGATGTCCCAGGGCTCCGATGATCAATCCGCCGGACAGGACCATTCGGGGTGGAACCTTACCGGCGGCAACGCCCATTCCAAAGGTCAGCAGAATCGCCAGCAAGGACATGCCAATCGTCAATGACGGCGAGATGTCCTCGACGGTGGCGCCGGCGGCGTCGTACAGGACCATCCCGCCCAGGACCAGGGCCCAGAAGGCGCCGGTGCGCATGGCCTCCCGCACCGTGAAGTCCGGGATGTTGGGAGGCTCCGCCTCGCCGTCGGGCCAGAGACCCATGTCCTCCGGCCGGCTGCGCAGCACCAGGCAGACGAGGGCAGTGAGCACGCAGAGAAAGACACCCAGGAACAAGAGTGTGCTTCGCCAGCCCACACTGGACATACCCAGGGCCACCAGCAGCGGGACGAAGGCCGGGCCCACGGAAAACATGGCCATCAGCGTGGCCATGGCCACCGGCTTGCGGCGAATGAACCACCGGTTCACGGCGGCCAACAGGGTTATGACGCTGAAACCAACCGTCGTTCCAGCAAACGCTAGAGCGAACGTCAAGAGAAAATGCCAGTAACTGTCCGCCAGTGAGGACAGGATCAAGCCCGCACCTGCGGCCAAACCGCCGAACAGGACCAACGGGCGCGATCCGTACTGGTCTGCCAGCCAGCCGACCAGCAGCCCGGCCACCGTGCCTGTGGCCACGGCCAGGGTAAATATCAGGGCAGTAAGGGCCGGATTGAAGTTGAGGTCGTCGCGCATCGGGACTACGAAAAAGGTCTGGCTCTGATTCACGGCTCCGCCGAATATCGCCAGCAGGGAGCAAACGACGAGTATCCACCAGCCGTAGAAGAGACGACCCGGCCGCCCCGAGGAAGCAGCATTGGAAGTTTGCATCTCGTCTTTCATGGCTGTGATCGTATCCGGGCGGTACAGGTAGGTCAAACCAGCCCATGGCCGATAGACTGATCGTTGAGTACCTGGCAGCCGCCACCGGAAATGCTTCCCATCGCATGTAAGAGGCGGAGGTAAAGTGGACCACGTGAGCGAATTGGCCGCTGACTTGTGGCGGTTGAAGAGTGTACCGTTCGCCACCATCCATAGGTTGGAAGCCGAGCCGATGGGTGGTTGGATAGATGTACGAAGTGGACGTGTATCTGCGGGTCCGCCGGGCGGTTATGGTCGAAGGGATGAGTATCCGAGAGGCGTCGCGGGTGTTCGGCCTGCACCGGGACACGGTGCGCAAGATGCTGGCTTACTCCGTGCCGCCGGGCTACCGGAGGAAGACCTCGTCCCGCCGCCCCAAGCTGGAGCCGTTCACCGGCATTATCGACCGGATTCTGGGCGTTGATCTCTAGGTTCCCTGCAAGCAGCGCCACACGGCCTGGCGCATCTTTGAACGGCTGCGCGACGAGCACGGGTTTGAGGGCCAGTACACCATCGCCAAGGACGACGTCAGGGAGCGGCCGCGCCAGACAGGGGAGCAGTTTGTGCTGTTGTTCCATCCGGAGGGCCATGCCCAGTGCGACTTTGGCGAGGGGCGGGTGGTGATCGGCGGGGTGGAGCAGAAGGCCCACTACTTCGTGTTGGACCTTCCCCACAGCGACGCATGCTTCGTAGAGGCCTACCCCGCGGAGACCACCGGGGCGTTTCTGGACGGCCACGTTTCGGCCTTCGCCCTCCTGGGCGGGGTGCCCCAGAGCATCCCCTACGACATCACCAGGCTGGCGGTGGCCAGGGTCCTGGGAGACGGCCAACGACATGGGACCTGGGGAATCGAGGTAGGTCCCCATTTAGGCCGCCGTGGGCAAGACCGGTGAGAGACGGGACGTAGCGTGATCACCGACACCACGAAGCGCGGCCTCGGGCGCATCATCCGTGCGGGGCTGCCTTAGAGCGAGTCCTTCAGCGTAGAGTGGGGACTATGGCTGCGCCGAACGTTCAATAGGGCTTGCGCGCGCCTCGCCGCGACATATGCCAACAGCCACGACCATAGTCGGAACAGCCTACGACCTCATCGGCATGGGCCCAATTCCCAACGTGCTGATCGCCGCCCACTAAGCAAGGAGTAGCTGCAATTGCATGACCAGCTTCCTTCATACCTGTTGGGCAATAACGACGAAACCCTACGGTACTCCTGGGTGGTGGACCTGGGTTCCGCAGCAGGGGCGGCACCTAACGGCCCACCCTCGTGGTTCGAGTCTCTGTGAATGGGCGGCTTGTCCCCGCAGCACCCAGACCGATGCGGCCAGCGTTGGCGACCGGGAACCGCGTGTCGTAAGTGTCAATGCTCACTCCCCAGTCGCTCACGCAGTATAATTGTCGCATGGTTATCCATTTGGTGTCTTGCGTAGGACGGAAACAGTCGATTCCTGCATCCGCGAGAGACCTGTACACCTCTTCCTGGTTCCGCAAGGCCCGCAGCTATGCGGACAGCACGGGGCGGCCTTGGTTCGTATTGTCTGCCAAACACGGTCTAGTGCATCCAGATGAGGTGATCTCGCCTTACGACCTCACTCCGAACATCGTGCCAGTTGCGGACCGCCGCCAATGGGCGAGTAGCGTGCTCACACAGTTGGGGCCGCACTTGGATGGAGTCGGATCCGTCGTGTTCTTGGCCGGCCAACGCTGCCGCGAGTTCCTGGGGCCATCTATGTGAAGTCGTGGTCTGGTTGTCTCCGTCCCGATGGAAGGCTTGGGGATTGGCGAGCAGCTAAGGTGGTTGACCAAGATGCTTCATGGCTGAGCGGTTCGCCGACACCGTCCGTTTCTATCAGCTGCTCGACCGCCTTGCAGATCGGGTTGGTGGCCCCAGGCTCTTGCGCACCTGCCGCGGTGGGATGGGATGGCCGCCGCGCGGGGTATATCTCTTTGAGAATAGCGAATCCAGATCAGGCACAGGAGTTGAGCCAAGGGTCGTGCGCATCGGCACCCATGGGCTGAAGAACGGCTCCCATGCCGAAGGATTCAGGGTCTCGGTAGAGGGTACAGACGATCTTCTGGATGCGCTGCTTCGGGAACGAAGTACAAGTTCAGTGTACGCAAGCATTGAGCGGGCCCGAGATAATGCCAACCAGGTCGCACCATTGGAATTAATCCAAGCGTTGAATATTGTCTGTGCCACAATTGATGGGTCGAAGCCGTCGATCGAAGATCCCGCAGGTGCCCACGAGCTAATTAGCGACCATTTAACGCAGATGGCCGCTGCCTCCGGAGTGGTTGAGAACCTGTGGTTCCGAAAGGGACCGCTTTCCGAGGAAGAGGTCTATCAACGTTTCGTACAGGAGTAAAGTTACACCAGGGCCAGTCTCTTATCTCAACAGCCTGGTGCTTCACGACTTCTTCGATTCCTGGAGCCCAAGATGCATGCATCACCTTCGGATCTTGCACCCGAGCGCCCTGTAACACTGGACCATAGCCAGCTGATAACGTGATTTTGACAAGTAAGGGAATCGCAATGTGGCTTCGTACAAGTTGTGATATTACCTTTGATGTGAGCGTCCCTACGCCTTTTATCCTGATGCTCCGCCCTCGAAGCGGAGCACATCCGCGGGTGGCGCATGAAGACTGCACGTTGACGCCAAGCGTACCGATCACAGAGTATGCGGACAGTTACGGTAACCTGTGCGAGCGATTGATAGCACCCCCAGGTAAGTTTTCTTTCCGTAGATCTGCGGACGTTTCAACCGCAGACGGCATTGACGTGTCGCCTGGCGCGCCATTTGACGAGGTGCATAATCTAACGGACGAGGTTCTAACCTATCTCCTTCCCAGCCGTTATTGCGAGTCCGACCGCTTTATAGACCTCGGTAGGGAACTCGTAGACGGCGTCGAGCCCGGCTACGATCAAGTGGCTAGAAGTGTAGGGTGGATCCGCACCTCCGTGCGCTTCAATCCAGATTCTAGCAATTTTCAGATGTCGGCAGTCGAGGTCAACCAGCAGCGCGAGGGCGTATGCCGCGAGCTCGCTCATTTGGG
Source organism: Dehalococcoidia bacterium (assembly GCA_965247615.1). Lineage (GTDB taxonomy): Bacteria > Chloroflexota > Dehalococcoidia > Lucifugimonadales > UBA1127. The sequence goes on from OZ252022.1 coordinate 1,494,719, forward strand.
CATCGCGTTATCCCGCAGTCTCTGTATCCCAGCGCGTATCGTTGTAGGCTATCTGCACGAACTCGAGCCGATGGATTGTCACGCTTGGTTCGAGGCGTACGTAGGTGGCCGTTGGTACACCTTCGATGCAACGCAGGCCGTTCCACGTGGAGGGCGAGTTGCCGTCGCTTATGGGCGCGATGCGGCCGACGTGGCGATATTCAACCAGTTTGGCCCGGGGCTATATCCCAGGGCAATGGAAGTACGGGTCGAGATGCTCGACGCTTGCCCGAGGAGCAATTGAGAATCCACTGTAGACCGTCAGCGAAAATGGGACACATTAGGGGGTTAGGAAACCCGAGAGATTGAGCGGGTAGAGCGAGCTCCTGGACGAGGGTAGTGTACGTCATGAAAGGAGCAAAGCGTGACCCAGTCACAGGTGAGTAAAGCAGAGGCCGCCCAGGAGCGGAGCGAGGAGACCAGGTCATTCGTCCGCAGGGTGAAGGCGGCAACGAGACGTAGATATGCGCCCGAAGAGAAGATACGGATCGTGCTGGAGGGGTTCCGTCGTGAGGTCACGGTGAGTGATCGGTGCTTACATGCGCTGGGGGCTGATTCCTTCCTGGGCCAAGAGCGCGTCGGTGGGTAGCCGGATGATAAACGGCCGCGCTGAGACGCTCGGCGAGAGGCCCAGCTTCCGCACTGCGTTCCAGAGACGACGGTGCCTGGTCCTGGCCGATGGTTTCTATGAGTAGGAGAGGAAGGGCTCCAGCAGGCGGCCCATGCGGATCGTGATGGCGTCGGGGGAGTCCTTCGCCTTCGCGGGTCTCTGGGATGCGTGGCGGGACCCGAAGGGCGAGATCGTCTGCTCCTGCGCCATCATTACCACGTCGGCCAACGAGTTGCTTAGCCCCATCCATGACCGGATGCCAGTCATCCTGCCGAGGAAGCTGGAGTCCTTCTGGCTGGACCATGACATCCAGGACCCTGACCTTGCTGGGATCCTGACTCCCTACACCACCTACGAGATGGCGGCATACGAGGTCTCTTTCCTGGTCAACAGCCCCGCCAACGATGGGCCGGAACTGGTCGTTCCAGTGCGGGAGGCCGACCCAGATAGCGAGGGTTCTGCTCTGAAGTTGCCGCTATGAGGGAGACGCCGTGATGATTGTCGAGGGGGGCTTGAGAGCTATAGCGGGGCGACTAAAGGATGCGATAGTGGCTGTAGAAGGTCCCGTAGTCACTCCAACAGAAACGCAAGGTCAAACCTGGTACTGCGTACAGTCCCCCCAGGCCCATCTGAGAATGCTCGAACCGGTCATTAGGGTCGAGGTGGCACAACCATTTGTCGTTCCGCCTGACCTTACCTGGTTGTATCCAAATCGACCGCCCACGAGTACCGCAGCTTTTCGTGTCGATTGTGTCCAGCCCATGAAGGTTCTTAATTTTGTCCAGTCTGGTGGGCCCCCAGCTTCTCATACTGAGGTCTCCCAGCGGAGCGTTAGTAGTACAGACCCCTTCGGCTAAGGGCCTTTTGGGTGGTCCCAGGCGGGCGGCACCACGAATGGTGGGTGACCAGCCCCCCCGTCGTCTGCGTCGGCTCTCTGGACACGATGGAAGAACCGTTGCCGTTCCCTGCCGGAGCGGCCAGAGCATACCGCGGTCGAGACCCTCTTCCACAGCTTGACGGGATGTGACTCCCTTCGGATACTGTTCTAGCGGTCGTTGATCCCAGAGAAGAGTGGGCTGTTCTGCGTGGCATCGGACACTCGACCCATACAGTCATGCCGGCGAGCGCGACTCTGACGATGAGATCATCACGTCCTTCATTGATGAGGGGGACTTTTGCCTTCTGACTGAAGAGGAACGCCGGGCGCCCGCGACGGAGATCATCGCGGTGTTCATAAGTGAGCTGTTGGGGGCGCTCTATCGAAGCGAAGAGGGTTTTGCCGCGCTCGCGAATCGTCAAGAAGCACTGCATATCGAGACGAGGAGTGATACTACCCAGCACATGGACTTCCACTTCGACGCGCTTGAGGCGAAGCTCTCCGCGTTTATTGCCCCCACAGTGATGTCAGCTGAATCGACAGGCCTGGGAACACTTTCCGATCCAGCGCATCGTGAACTGGCAACGAAAATCGACGTCGCGCGCGACCTCATCAATCGGGGCCTCGTTCGTTCGGCCCGTGCGAATCATGGACTCCTCAGGGATGAAGCTGGAGAGGTCCTCGAGGAGCTCATGTTCCGCATTCTCACAAACCTAGGGGCCTGTGCCCTGGCTGATGAGGACCTTGATGGCGCTCGCACTCTGCTGGAAGAGGCCCACAGACTCCAGCCGGAGAACCAGAAGGGAATCTCAAATGCCGCTGTGGCTGCCCACCTTGGAAATGATTCGGACCGCGCGGTGGCGCTGGCGCTCAAGGCGCGGGCGTCGGACCCGCGTGACACACAGGCAACGGCCGTCCTGATTGGGGAGATCTGGGAGGCAGGGGAGAGCGAACGGCTCGAAGTCCTCGTCGCCGCAGAGGAGTGGATCACGCGAGACCAGCAGTGCGGTTTGGTTCTGGCGACGATCAGGATGCAGCAGTCCCGATTTCAGGAGGCGGTGGAGCTCTGCCGCGCTCTCATAGAGGCTGACTCAGAGGACGCGGGCGCCCACATGGCTTTGAGTCGATGCCTGCTCAACTATGCCCAGGTGGATGCCCTTCCCATCCGCTACACGGATGAAGTGATTACACAACTCCGTGAGGCGGTGGTGGAGGCAGCCAGAGCGATTGAGCTTCTTCAGTCGTCCGAGTTGAGGGCGAGGCGCCGCGAGGCGCTTGTCACCCGAGCTGTTGCTCGCGCTCTCCTAGGGGAGACTGCTGCGGCGATGCAGGACCTGACCGAGGTGCTAGACGAGGCTCCGGCACACTCTGACGCGACCTTCAATGAGGGCCTGCTACTCCTTTCCGGGGGGCAGCTTGCGGAAGCGCGCGCAGCGTTCGAGGGCATCCAGGACCCTGTACGGCGTGCGGATGCAGCCCTTCCCCTCGCATATGCGTGCGTCGCATCTTGCCACGGGGCGGCCGCAGTTAGGTTACTGCGGGGAACCCTGTCACTTGAGCGTCCAGGATGGGAGGAGGTTCACAGAGCTGAGCTTCTGTCTAAGGCGGAAGCCGCGATCGGCTATGAGGACTCGGTGGGGCCCGCCATTGCGGTTGCCCTGGAACGACACTCTGACGACCCGCGGCTCCTCGTACTGGCGGCGGTACGCTTTGACATCCTTGGCGGTCCCGAAGGCGCCGAGGACTCGCTCCTCAATGCCCTCAGGCACGCTGACGATCCCGACCGCCGAGAGGTCTTGGTGCGGCTTGGCGCCCTCTACCAAGGTCTGGGGCGCTTCGCGGAAGCTGCGGACCGGCTCGCTGAGGTTGTCGGCGACGTCCCCTGGCACCCGGCGGCGATTCCCCTCCTCGTGTGCCTGGCAAACAGCAATCGGCTCCGCGAGGCACTCAGTTGCGCGCGAAGAATCCGCGAGAGGCATCCTCAGCCACCCCGAATGGTGATCGAGGTGGAGGCCCAGATACTCGACCAAGTAGGTGACGGCCGCGCGGCACTGCGGTGTATCGAGGATCTCTGCTCTCGTGCCGACTCAGTCCCGGTTGATCAGGTCAAACTGGCCTCGGCGCAATTCCGATGCGGCGAGCGCGATGCGGGTCTCAAGACCGTCCTCGGGATTGACGCCTCACACCTCCACGATGAATCGCGCTCGATGCTGGCGCTGGCACAACTGAAACTGATGCTCGGCGAATCAGGTTACCTCGAGGACGCTTACCTGGCCCGTCGCTGTGGGCTTGACGACGCCGTCGTCCACCTCGGCTGCTTTGGACTGTTCCTAGGCCGCGACAAGGAGCTGGTGGAGCCGGAAACTGTCGGTCCCGGCTGCGCGGTGCTGCTGAAGAGCGAGGCGGCGGAGCAATGGTGGCGAATCCTCGACGATGCGGAGAAGTCCCTCGACCCATACGAGCTACCCTCAAGTCACGACCTCACTCGACAGCTCCTGGGACGACGCGCGGGAGACATCATCACGCTACGCCAGGGTCTTGAGGAACTCTCTTACGAGATCGCAGACATACAGAGCAAGTTCGTCCAGGCATTCCAGGAAACTTGCTCGGAGTTCTCAACCCGTTTCCCCAGCAACAAGGGCCTGTCCCGCGTGAAAGTAACAGAGGACGATTTCAAGAAAGTCTTCCAAAGCATAGATCAGCGCGATCATCTCGTCCACCAAGCGTTGCGGATGTATATGGACAGGCGGTTGCCGTTCGCATCCCTCGCCTCCCTCCTCGGTAGATCGGCGCTTGAGGTCTGGTGCGCATGTACGGAGGCTGGATTCGCCCCCATCCGTTTCGGCGCCGGCACGGACGAAGAGGCGAGTGAGGCTGCGGCTCGGCTGCGTGAAGCCGATAGTGTGGTCCTGGATCTGCTCGCACTCGTGACGGTGCGCGAACTAGGGCTTGCCGGACATCTACGGAATCGGTTTCGGCGCGTCGCTGTGCCTCAGCTCGTGATCGACGAGCTTCAACAGGCTTACTTCGAGACGGTAATGGGGCCTCCTCCCACGAGTTGGTTGGGCAAGAGTGATGACGGGCGGTACACGCTGGTGGAACTTGCTGATGAGCATTGGCCGAGGTGGCAGGAGTTCGTGCGCTCCGTGCTGGAGTTCGCAGAGTCCTTTGAACGGATCGCCTCGTACCCCTTGCTCGAGGCTGGCGACATCGACGCCTCTGTGGGTGCACTAACCACGGCGGGCGCGGGGGCAGTCTATGCAAGTGATGAGCACTCAGGGACAAGGCTGGTCCTCCTTTGTGACGACATTAGCCTGTCCCAAGTCGCTCGCTCCCTTGGGGTTCACGCTGCGAATACTCAGGACATGCTGGACGATCTTCGACGTTCCGGTGTGATCACGGGGACGGACTATTCGTTGTGGATCGAGCGCCTCGTATTGCTGAACTACTGGTTCGTACAGGTCCGTTCGGAGGACATCGTCAGCTGTCTTGAGGCGAACGGCTACATGACGGCGGATGGGACACGGGCGATGCTCAGGACGCTTGAGGGGCCGGGCTTCTCTGAGAACTCAGCAGTATCGGTAGGGGCGGAGGTGGTCACCGCGCTAGTGGGAAGAGCGCCAACTGCGCAAGTGGAGTTGATCCTCTCGTTGGTGCTAGCAACTCTCCAGCGCGGCCGAGAGATGAGCTCGGTTCTGCCGAAGTTCAGGAAAGAGATCGCTTTAGGGCTTGCCCCTGCCCCTCGCACACGCAATCGGCTTCTTCTTCAGGCCGTGGACCTCTATACTCAAGCTATAGGGCGTAGCATGCTCCGATAGTCAAATTGAGGAACCACCGGCTGCCAGTTCTATGGCATCAACGCGTGCCGACCCAGGGGAACACACGATCTTGGAGACGCCCGTGCGCCTGCACTTCCCTAAACCGCTAACCGGAATCTCAGCACGAAGGTTCTTGATTTCGTCAAGTCTGGTAGGCCGTCAGGGACTCGAACCCTGGACACCCGGATTAAAAGTCCGGTGCTCTAACCAACTGAGCTAACGGCCCACGTCGTCGAATTGTAGCAACGCCCTGATGCGCGGGCTACCCCACTCCCCAACACCCCCGCACTCCTGCCCCCTAGGCTATTCCCCGCGATGGAAACAGCTGGTCCAGCCGCGGGAACGGCCCGTAGCTGAACCAGGCCTCCCCTATGAGATGTGACCTCGGCACAAACGTGAAGGTCCAGTCCCGCGAGTCGTTGCTATAGCGGCGGTTATCCCCCATCACAAAGTAACTGTGCTGCGGCACCGTTATCTGCGCCATCCGTGAGGAGCCCGCCCGATCCAGGTAGCTCTCATCCAGGACCTCACCGTTGACCGTCACCCTGCCGTTGCGGATCTCCACCGTGTCGCCCGGCACCCCAATGATCCGCTTCACAAGAAACCGCTTCGGATCGGCTGGAAACCGGAAGATCACCACCGTTCCCTGCTCCGGCTCTGGGAACGCATAGAGCGCCTCGTCAGAATCCGCCGGCAGGAGCCGCTTGAACTGGCTCACCCCCCCCAAGTCCAGGTGCATGTAGGTCAGCTTGTTGACCAGAAGGAACTCCCCTTCCGTCAACGTGGGCCTCATGCTCGCGCCCTCCACGCGGAAGTTCTGGACGCTGGCTTGCAGCACCAGGAAGATCACCAGCGCCATTAGGACAGTCTCAATCGTCTCGGTCAGGAAGCCCTTCATTGGCCTGCCAGGTCATTGGGTATGGGCGGCAACAGATGCAACGAAGGAGGAATCGCGGAGATCCCGCGGGGAAGCCTCGCACACCCATGATACAATGAACCTAGCGCTCATGCAGACCGACATGGACGAAGAAACCCTTATCCACAACAGCAAGCAGGGAGACCTGGCCTCCTTCAACCTCCTCGTGGAGCACTACCAGGCCCAGGTCTACAACCTCGCCCTGCGTATGATCAGCGACGCCGCAGCCGCCGAGGACATAACCCAGGAGACCTTCTTCTCCGCCTACCGGCGCCTCAGCAGCTACAAGCCAGGAAACTTCCGGGCCTGGCTCATGCGCATCGCCGCCAACGGGTGCCGGGACCACCTGCGCTCTGCCCGCGTCCGCCGCAGCGTCTCGCTGGAGGCCATGGAAGAAGGGTACGGCCTCAACATGGAATCAGACCTGGAGTCTCCGGAAGCCTACACCCTGCGGCAAGAACTCTCCGGCGTCATTCAGGCAGGCCTCTCCTCGATCCACCCTGACCAACGACTTACCCTGATCCTCATCGACGTTCAGGGCCTCAGCTATGAAGAAGCCTCTCAGGCTATCCGCGTGCCCATCGGCACCGTCAAGTCGCGCCTCAGCCGTGGCCGCGCCGCCCTGCGTACCCATCTCCTGGCACAGCGGGAACTTTTTGCCGGCTCCCTCCGTTTGGGTTAACACAGGATTAAACGTATGCCGTTCTTTCGACGCACCATAGCGGAGACCCACCTTACAGCAGACGCCATTTCTGCCTATGTCGACGGCGCTGCCGACGGCCAGGCCCAGAAGGCGGCGCAGCACCTCGCTCGCTGCGCCCCGTGCCAGAGCGACCTTGAAAGCCTCCAGGCCACCCGGCTTCTCCTACGCTCCCTTCCCACCGTGCCCGTGCCTCGGAGCTTCGCGCTCCACCGCTCACCCGTTGCCGTGCCTCGCCCGTCCCTGAATCCCCTCTTCACCCTGCGCGCCGTCGCGGTGGCCGCCATGGCTGCTCTCGTCATCGTCGTGGTTGCCGATACGTCCGGGCTCCTCGGCAATCAGGGCCAGCCGATACCCGTCCAGCTTGGCATCGAAGAGCCCGGCCCCGCAATCCTCTCGGACTCCGTCAATCGCCCGGAGGCAGCAGTTCCTCTCCCTCCCTTGAACGGCGTCGCCTCCATCTCCCCCGCAGTCGCCGGCCCGGATGCGCAATCGGTCGGGGGTGTCTCCACGGTACCCCCCGCCGGGACCGTCCAGCCGCCGGGTCGGCTATCCCTCTGGCCCCTGGAGTTGGTGCTCTTGGGTGGGCTTCTGATCCTGGCCGCGGTCGCCTTCTTGCTGCCCCGGCCAAACCGTACTGACTAGCCCGCCGGACCGTCCCGTCAACCAGTGGCCTCTCGCCCCTCCCAACGGTCCTCTTAGGGTGGCTATTTCCCTTTGCGCAGAGCATCTGCACTCCGCCCGCGCAACTCGTCACCTGTTCTCCGCGAGTCCTGTGGAACCGCCCGCCCGGTCGAGGCGTCTCTCTTAGCAAGAGTCAACAGCGAATCAAACTGGAGGATACGTCATGCGAGCTACTCGTTGGATTGTGCTTGGCCCGGTGCTTGCTTTCACACTGTTGCTGGCCGCAGCCTGTAACGGAGATGGCCCTGCCGCCGCGCCGCCGCCCGCCTCGGAAGGGACCGTGAGCATGGTCGACCCCGGCCAGTCGCGCGCCGCGATGCCCGCCCTCAACACCGCTCAACCCAGCGGCATCGCCGTCTCCGGAACAGGCATGGTCTTCGCCGAGCCGGACCGCGCCGTCGTCACCCTTGGCGTCGAGGCCCGTGCCGAGACCGTCTCCACTGCCCGGGCCGATGCGGCTCGCGCTATGACCGCCATCATCGCCGCCCTCGGCGCTGATGGCATAGCGGAGCAGGACATCCAGACCCGGTCCTTCGACATCTCACCCCAATACTCCCGGCGCGAGCGCACCGATTCCTCCGGAGCGCGCTACAACGAGCAGGTGCTTCTCGGATTCATTGTCAGCAACCAGGCCGCCGTCAATGTACGCAACATGGAGAACATTGGCGGCATTCTCGACAGGGTGGCCGAGGCCGGCGGAGACCTGACCCGCATCCGTGGTATCAGCTTCAGCAGCGATGATCCCACCCAGCTCCACGCCCAGGCCCGCGAAGCCGCCGTCAAGGACCTCATGACCAAGGCCCAGCACTACGCTACCCTGGCAAACGTCGAGCTCGGACGCATCGTCTACCTCTCCGAGACTGGGCCCACGCCCGCGGTGAGGGCCAACCTCCCTATGGCCCAGGCGGCTTTCGCCTCGTCGGCGCCGGCCTCCCCCATCAGCGGCGGCCAACTCTCCGTCCAAGTGACCGTCCAAGGCGTCTTTGCGATCCAATAGCGGGCGGAGGGGGCAGTTCACGGTGAGTCTGTCGAACCGGATGAGCGGGGGGGCGTCACCCGTGCCCGCCCTCCCCCGCAAGGCCGTCGCGCCAGCGACCCGCGCATCAGCCCACGCTAGGACCCCTCGCCCTTGGCAGGCGCCGCCCCGCCGCCCCCCGCAGTAGGGAACTGCAGAAGAGGCGGCGCGTCGCCCACCCCCTCCGGATCGGACGGTGCATTCGCCTCAGGGTTCACTGGCAGCGTGAGTATCTTCCCGTCGCCCGCACGCCTGCGCCTCCTCCGGCTCCGCACCTCCTTGGCCTGCTCCACAACGTAGCTCTGCAGCGCGTCGATCTCCCGGTTGAGCACGGAGTAGAAGTAGGACGTATACTCCCCCACGTTGCGGAACCTTCTGTACCGGCGGCTTAGCAGACTGCTCCGTGAGATGTTTTGCACCTGCCCCAGGGCCCGTACCAGAGACCGCTTCAGCAAGCGGGCTGCCTCGTCCGGGTCCTCTTGGGGTCCTCCCGCCGGCTCGGGTACGATGGCGTCGATAATCTTCATCTCCAGGGCGTCCCCGGCGGTCAAGCGCAGGGAGCGGGCGGCGTCCTCCACCCTCGTGTCGTCCCGGTACATCATGCTCGCCGCTGCCTCCGGCGATATCGGCGTCAGTATCGCGCTCTCCGACATCAGTATGCGGTCGCCGATGCTCAGCGCCAGCGCCCCTTCCCGTCCCCCCTCGCCGATGATCACCGCAATGGATGGCACGGGGAGCCCGGCCATGGCCCGCATGGTCCCCGCAATGCAGCTCCCGATTCCCCGGTCCTCAGCCCCCCGGCTTGAGTCGGGACCCACCGTGTCGATGAGGGTGATCAGCGGCATCCCGAACTTGGCCGCCAGGTTCATGGCGCGTTGTGCCTTTCGAAAGCCCTCCGGTGCGATGGCAACTGCCCTCGCTTCCCCCTCCGGCGTCCGCTGCCGCTCTTGACCCACGATGACGACGCTGCATCCATCCACGCTGCCGAAGCCGCAGATAATGGCTGGGTCGTCTCCCGCCACACGGTCACCGTGCAAGTCCACGAATCCCGTCGCAATGCGCTTGACATAATCGCTTGCCGTCGGCCGGTCGGCGCGCCGCACCCGCTGCAGCGCCTCCCACGAGTCCAGTGGGGGGGGCGCATTGCTGCTCATCGCCCGCGGCCTCGGGAACTTGACCTGCTGACGCTGGGGTGAAATCTGCCCCAGCAGGTCCGCCAGCGTCCGCACCATCTCTTCCCGGTCCACTATGGAGTCCACCATTCCGTGCACCATGTGCGCCTCGGCCGTGTGGGACTCCAGCGGCAGCGGCGAGTCCTCCGTCTCCTGAAGCACCCGCAGCGGCGAAAACCCCACCAGCGCCCCGGGCTCCGCCAGAATGATGTCCGCCTGGTTGGCAAAGCTCGCGTATGCCTGCCCCGTCGTCGGATTGACCAGCAGGGCAATGTACGGCAGTCCCGCCTCGTGGAGCCGGTTGACTGTTGTCGACGTCTTGGCCATCTGCATGAGCGAGAGGATCCCCTCCTGGATGCGCACCCCGCCGCTGCTCACCACCGCCACGATAGGAAGCCGCTTGCCGAGAGCGTGCTCAAAGGCCAACGCCAGCTTCTCCCCCACCACGCATCCCATGCTGCCGCCCATAAAGCTGAAGTCCAGCAGGACCAGGACCGTCTTGATCCCCTCTATGCGGCACTCTCCTACCACCGCGGCCTCGGTCAGGCCCGTCCGCCGCTGGTCCCGGAACAGCCGCTTCCGGTACGGCGACTTACCCTTGAACGATAGGGGGTCCAGGGAGCTGATCGTCCGGTACTTCTCCTTGAAGCTTTTGGGTTCCGCCAGCAGCTGTATCCGCTGGCGCGCCGTGATGCTGTAGTGAAACCGGCACTCCGGGCACACGCTGAGCCGCCGGTACAGCTCCTCTTCCTCCAACGACGTGTTGCAGACCAGGCAACGCTCCTGCGCCAGCGGACCCTTGCCCGCAGCGTGCTGCTCCCGGCTGAACACCGCGCTCAGCAACTCAGAGACGCCTTTGACCACTTTCCCCTGCCTCGCTTCTTTCTACCTGCTCCGCCGGCTGATCACCGTGCGCGACTTGCCCGGGTCCCCCGGCTCGATCACACCCATGGTTTCCAGCCGCTCCAGCAGGCCCTCCGCCCGCGGATACCCCACACCCAGCTTCCGCTGAAGGAGTGAAGCCGATACCCTGGTGAAATTCAAGGTAAGCCTCTTCGCCTCGCGCAGCATCGCGTCGCCTTCAAGCTCCGCGTAGTCCCCATCATCGTCCCCAAGCCCCTCGTCCGTGTCCCATGGCGGCTCTTCCTCATCCTTGGGCATGCGGAACGCCGAGGGCGGGATCGGCCCGCCATGCTGTCCCTCCCAGTGTGCCACCAGGTCCTGCACCTCCTTGTCGGAGATGAAGGCCCCCTGCAACCGCTTCGGCTTGATGTAGTTGGTGGGTAGAAAGAGCATGTCTCCCTTGCCCAGCAGCTTCTCCGCACCGGCCCCGTCCAGTATCGTGCGCGAGTCCACCTGTGAGGAGACCGAAAAGCTGATGCGGCTCGGAATGTTCGCCTTGATCAACCCCGTGAGTACATCCACCGATGGCCGCTGCGTCGCCACCACCAGGTGGATGCCCGTCGCCCGCCCAAGCTGCGCCAGCCGGCACAGCGCTTGCTCCACGTCGCCGGACGCCGTCATCATCAGGTCCGCCAGCTCGTCGATGACCACCACGATGTACGGCAGCCGCGCATCCGGCGATTCTACCTTGCTGTTGTACGTCGAGAGGTTCCTGGCCCGCGCCGCCTCGAACAGCTTGTACCGGCTGTTCATCTCCGTGATGATCCCCTGCAATGCTGGCACCGCCTTCTCAGCCTCCACCAGCACCGGCGCCAGCAGGTGCGGTATGTCGTTGTACACCGTCAGCTCCACCCGCTTCGGGTCCACGAGGAACATCCGGAGGTCCTGCGGTGTGAACTGCATCAGCAGCGAGCACACAATCGTGTTCATGCACACGCTCTTGCCGCTTCCCGTCGACCCGGCGATGAGCAGGTGCGGCATCTCTGCCAGGTCGGCCACAACCGGCTCCCCGCCGCTACCCTTGCCCAGGCCGATGGGCAGGGCCCCCTTCGCCCGCAATTTCGCGAAGGTGGGGCTCTCAACCAGCGTGCGAAGAGTGACGGTCTCTGGACGGTCATTCGGCACCTCCAGACCCACCAGGGACTCTCCCGGGACCGGTGCTTCGAACCGAATGCTCAGCGCCGCCAGGGCCAGGGCCAGGTCCTTCTCCCGGTTGAGGATGTTGTCTACCTTCACCCGCGTCTTCTCCACCGTCCGGATCTTGACCGCGCGCCCCTTCTCGTCACGCACCTGGTTGCCCGCCTCGTCCCGCTTCGCAACCTCCTTCGAGCGGCGGATCCACCCTGGCACCAGGCCAAACTGCGTCACCACAGGCCCTGGCCGGATCTGCTCCACCGTCACCTCAATGCCGTAGTCAGCCAGTGTCTGCTCAATGAGCTGTGCCTTCTCCTTGTTGTCTTCTTCGGAGACCACGTGCGGCTCTCCAACCCGCAGCACGCCGGTGCTCGGCAGCGTCCACTTCCCGGTCCCGTTCTTGGAGATCAGGGCCGGGGCCGCCATCCCCACCGCCGAGGTCGCCTCTACCAACTCCTCCTCCTCTGCCTCGGCCGGCTCCGCCGCCACCTCGTCCGCCTCCACTGCTGCTTCCTCCCTCGGCGCCGGCGCTTCCATCGCCTCGTCATCCTGCCGCGCCAGCCACACCGGAAGCTCCTCTAGTCCCGCCGCCGACACTATCTCCGCCTCTTGCTGCGCCTCCTGCATGGGCTCGCGGCGTCTCCTGAGGCGAGCCGGCGCCGTGACCATCGCCCGGAGCCCCCGCACCACTGGCCGGTGCAATGGATGCGCTCGATACCCCTTAATCGCAGCGCCAGCCAGCCTTCGGATTTGCGCGTACAGCCATCCCAGGCTCCGCGCCGCTGCGCGCAGGCAGACGCGTACCCCTCCAGCGAGAAGGGGCATGCCGACCTTGACTGCGTTGACCGTGTGGAGCGCCGCGGCCCGTGCTGCCCGCAGGCTCCCTGCCGGCGCCGCGACCAGGACTCCCCCCACCGCCAGGCCCGCCACCCATGCAACGCCCCTCCAGATGGAGCCGCCGGCTAGCTCACGCCCAATCAACCCCCCGTAGCCAACCGAGTACATCGCCATGGCGCCCGCCAAGGAGGCCACCAGCATCGCGGTGCCTATCCAGACAGTCGCATACCGGCTGAATGTCCCGGAACGCTGCCACAGCGTATAGAGCAACGCCAGCGCCCAGATTCCGCCGGCCGCCGCCGCGTACCCCAGAAATTCCCAGGCGTAGAACGCCGCGGCGCTCACGCCCAACAGCAGAATGATGCTCGCGGGAACGCGTGCCCAACCGGGTAGCCATGGCGGGCATATCTGCCCCTTCCGCTCTGCGGTAGCGGGCGTCCGGCCCTGAGCTAGTCGGCGCTTCGATCCCATTGCAACTGACATATCTACCTCTCTTTTTATTGAGAGTTCTCTGGCCCCCTTGGGGGGCATTCAGGTAGTCAAACGAACCAGCAGCGTGTACTGTTCCCTTGTTCCCTACACCTCCACCGCAACGGCGTGTATGGTTGGCCGCTGCCCTGTCTCATTATACAAGAAGCTCCCCAGCCGCTCCTTGACCCTGGCGCTCACCGTGTCCCAACCCTCCGTGGCCTCTTCCTCCGTGCGCAGCGCTGCCACTACCGTCTCCATCGCCTGCGCCAGCACCTGCGCGCGCTGCTTCCCCTCGATAACCCCGCTGCTGACGATCTCAGGCTTGCGGCTTAGCACCCGCCCCTGGCTGTCAATCGCCGCCACCACGACCACCACGCCGCCCCGCGACAGCCGCTGACGCTCCTCGAACACCCTGCTGCGCGGGTCTCGCAGCCGCTTGCCCGTCACGAAGATGTGGCCGCACGGGAACCGGTCGATGATCGCCCCTCCCTCCTCCGTCAGCTCCAGGACGTCCCCATCCTCCAGCACAAAGGCGTCCTCCCTGTTGACCACACCCAGAGTGCGCGCCAACTCCGCGTGCGCTGCCAGGTGCCGGTACTCCCCGTGGACGGGCACGAAATAGCGCGGCTGCACCAACCGCAGCATCAGCTTCAGCTCCTCCTGCGCAGCGTGGCCGTGTACGTGCACCAGGGCGTTGCGGGAGTGCAGCACCTGCGCTCCCTGGCGCACCAGGTTGTCAATCGTCTTGCTGACGCCAACCTCGTTTCCCGGGATTGGCGTTGCCGACACCACAATCGTGTCCCCCGCTGTCACCTTGATCTCCGGGTGCTGCCCCTTGGAAATCCGGGAAAGGGCGGACGTTGGCTCTCCCTGGCTTCCTGTCGTCACTAGGACCACCCGATCCGGCGGCAGATCCTTGGTGTCGCTCAACCGGACCAGCACCCCGTCGGGCGCCTTCAGATAGCCCATCTTCGTGGCCATGGCCACGTTGTCCACCATGCTGCGCCCCGCCACTGCCACCCGCCGCCCGTGCTTGCTCGCCGCGTCGATCACCTGCTGCACCCGCGAGATGAGCGACGCGAATGTGGCAACCATCACCCGCCCCGGTGCGTCGCCGATGATGCGGTCCAGCGCATCGCTCACCACCGTCTCCGATGGCGTGTACCCCGGCATCTCCGCATACGTGGAGTCCGACAGCAGCAGGAACACCCCCTCCTCCGCCAGCCGCGCCAGCCGCGCGAAGTCCGTCGGCACGCCGTCCACCGGCGTGTGGTCCATCTTGAAGTCCCCCGTATGCACCACCGGGCCCAGGCCCGTCCGGATAATCAGCCCCATGGCGTCGGGTATGCTGTGGCAGACCCGGAAGAACTCTACGTTGAGGGCCCCCAGCTGCAGCGGCTCTCCAGGCTCAATCTCGTGAAGCTCCGTCTGACGGACCATCCGGTGCTCGCGCAGCTTGACGTGGATCAGCCCGTGGGCAAGCCGTGGAGCGTACACGGGCACGTTCATCCGCTGTATCACGTAGGGCAGCGCCCCCGTGTGGTCCTCGTGCCCGTGCGTGATCAGGATCGCCCGGACCCTCTCCTTCCGTTCCAGAAGATAGGAGATGTCCGGCAGGACCAGGTCCACGCCGGGCATGTCTTCTTCCGGGAACATGACCCCCGCGTCTATGACGACGATGTCGTCGCCGTACTCCAGGGCCATCATGTTCTTGCCAATCTCGCCCAGGCCGCCCAGCGGGACTACCCGGAGACTATCCCCCGTGGGCGTGTCGGTGGGGCCAGTGGCATCGGCGTCATCGGTGTCGGCGCTGCGAGTGCGCCAGCGTCGTAGTTGCTGCATTGCCTGTGTATCTATCCTGTTGGGTCTCGTCGGTCTTAGAACATGCTGAGCTGTTCAGCCGGCGGCGGCTCCTCGTCGGGCGGGCCCTGCTGGGCGATGCGCAGCGCCTCGGGCAGCTTCCCAAAGTCCTCTTCTATGGCCCCGCGCATGTTCCCCTGGTGCAGGGCTGCCGCCGGATGGTACATCGGAAAGACCACGCGGCCTTTCCAGGTTCGCGGCCTTCCGTGCGCCTTGGAGATGCTCTCGTTGGGAAAGAACTGGGACAGCGAAAAGCGGCCCAGCGTCGCGATGACCTTCGGTTGCAGCACCTCTATCTGACGCTCCAGGTACTTGCGGCACGCGGAGATCTCGCCCGGAAGCGGGTCCCGGTTGTTCGGCGGACGGCACTTCACCACGTTGGCGATGTACACCTGGTCCCGCCGCAAACCAATGGACCCAAGCAGCTGCTCCAGGTACTGGCCAGCCGGGCCCACAAAGGGGCGCCCAGCCTGGTCCTCGTGGTACCCTGGCCCTTCGCCGATGAACATGATCTCCGGCTGATCGGGCCCTTCGCCAGGCACCGCGTGCGTGCGGGTCCCGGACAGCGCGCAGTCCGTGCACACGCTGATCCGCGCGGCCAACTCTTCAAGCTCTCTCATGCCATCCCCGCCGATACCGTTTTCTGGGTTTGATGATAGCATACGGACGCCCATCATGGGCTGGTCCGCCCCTCGCCAAGGCTTGCGGGCCCACTCCCCCGCCCCGTACAATGGATGTGCGCCGCAAGCTGTTCAGGGTCCGGACGGCCCCACCCGTGCATCGGCCTTCCTGGGTGTCCGGCCTGCCCTTCGAAGTGCCGTACGTCCACCATGGTCTCGCGCTAGGCGCCGGCACCCGCCCGAACAGGGCCACCCGGACCAGAGGAGCCGCTTCTTGATCACGACCATGGTGGGGAGCTATCCCAAGATCGGCCCCAACTCCAAGGCGCCAAACCTCCGGGCCGCCATCGGCCGCTTCGACCGCGGACTCATCTCCCAGGATGAGCTGAGAAACGTAGAAGAACAGGTCACCACAGAGATCATCCAAGACCAGGCTCAAGCTGGCATTGACCTCGTCACCGACGGCCAGGTCCGGTGGGACGATGGGCAGACTTATTTCGCCGGCCGCATTGACGGCTTCAGCATCAATGGCCTCATTCGCTACTTCGACACCAACACCTACTACCGCCAGCCCGTCGCCCACGGACCCCTGCGCTGGCGGGAGCCCATCTCCCTCGACGACTTTCGGCTCGCCGTGGCCAACAGCCCCCGCCCCGTAAAGCAGGTCATCACCGGTCCCTACACCCTCGCCCGCCTCTCCCGCTCCGACCACCACTCCGACCTCACCCAGCTTGTCACCGAGCTGGCCGAGGTCCTCAACCAGGAAGCCCGGGAGCTCGAGGCCAACGGTGCAACCGTCATACAGTTCGACGAGCCTGCCATCCTCAAGCACCCGGAGGACTACCACCTCTTTTGCGATGCTATGGCGCGCCTGACCCGGGACCTCCGCGCTACCCTCTGCCTCTACACCTACTTCGGCGGCATAGCAAGCCTCGGCGCCGGCTTCTTCGATCTGCCTTTCCGTGTATTCGGGCTGGACTTTGTCATGGGTCCCGCCAACTGGGGATCGCTGAACCAGTTCCCCGCCGACCGGTCCCTCGCCCTGGGCATCGTGGACGCCCGGAACACCAGGCTGGAGACCGTTGAGGAGCTGGTCGAGTCCGTGCGCCGCGTTGTGCCCTTCGTCTCACTTGACCGGATCTATCTGAACCCTAGCTGCGGCCTGGAATTCCTTCCGCGGGACGTGGCCTACAACAAGCTGGCCCTCCTGGTGGAGGCGGCCAGGCGGGCCCAGGAGGTGCTCTAATGGCGGCCGCGCTGCTTACAACCTCGGTCGGAAGCCTCCCCAAGTCCCCGGAGCTCCAGCAGGCCCGCAACCGCGTCGCACGCGGCGAAATGGACCGTACGGAGCTCGAAAAGCTGGAGATGGAGGCCACCGCGGATTGGATCCGGAGGCAAGAGGACCTGGGCATGGACATCCTCGTCGATGGCGAGATGTACCGCGGCGATATGGTCACCTACTTCTCAGAGCATATGGAGGGCTTCGCCACCAGCGGCCTCGTCCGCTCTTATGGGAACCGCTACTACCGCAAGCCCATCGCCGTAGGACCCGTGGGGCGTGGCAGCGCCATTACCGTCGAGTGGTGGAAATACGCCCAGAGCCTCACCGATAGGCCCGTAAAGGGCATGCTCACCGGCCCCTACACCATGGTGGACTGGTCCTTCAACGAGTACTACGAGTCCCGCGAGGCCTTCGTGCTCGACATGGCTCGCGTCGTCCATCAGGAGGCCCTGGACCTGGAGCGCGCCGGGGCCAAGTACATCCAGATTGATGAGCCCGCGGCTTCCACAAGGCCGGAAGAGATGGCGCTGGTCTCCAGGGCCCTCGATATCGCCACCAAGGACCTCACCGCCTACACCATCACCCACATCTGCTACGGCGAGTTCGCCGCCGTCTTCGATGAGCTCGTTGGCCTTCCCGTGCGCAACCTGGACCTCGAGACCGCCAACAGCGGCTACAGTGTGCTCGATCTGTTTCGCGCGCAGCCCTCGTCCAAGGCCCTGTCCCTCGGCGTGACCGACGTGCACAGCCACGTCATCGAGAGCGTTGACCAGGTGAAGCAGGGCATCCTCAAGGGGCTCGAGGTCTTCTCACCGGACCGCCTCTTCATCACGCCGGACTGCGGCCTCAAGACCCGTACCCCGGACGAGGCCCTGGCCAAGCTCAAGGTGATGGTCGAGGCCACGCGCGAAGTCAAGGCTGAGCAGGGCATCCACTAGCCTCTTCAACCCTCCCGCTCCTGGTGCCCCGGGGCCCTGCTCATGGTGAGTCTGTCGGACCAAATGGGCGGGGGGGAGCGGTGCGCTCGTCTCCCTCTGCGGATAGGTCCGTGGCCCCTCGGATTCTCCCGTTCCCCCCTGCCCCCGAAGCCCCTCTCCCCGCTGATTCCTCTGCTTTGACTACGACGACCGGGACCCCTACGCGCCTGGCCACCCGCTCCGCGCGCGGCGTCGAGAGCAGGCGGCCAAGCCTGCTGCGCTCACAGCCGGCGACTGCGACTAGGTCTACCGCCTCCCTCCTGGCACACGCCCCAATCTCATGCTCTTCGGCGCCGGGGTGAATGAGGCAGACCTCCCAACGCGCCGCGACCCCGCGGGATCGCAGGCTCTGCCCAAGGACCTCCGCATGCTTGACCGCGAGCTCCACCTCTGCCCGCACAATCTCCTCCATGAGGTCGAAGCGATGGAGATCAATGTCCTCTCGCATCTCTGCGGTCTCAAGCAGTACCGGGAGTGACAGTGGCAACGGCACCGTGTAGAGCACGTAGACCTCGGCCCCCAGACTAGCGGCCAGAGCCTCTGCGTGTGGAAGGACAGCCGATGCCGGTGCGCTCTTGCTGACGGGGACCAGAATGCGTCTGTACATAGACCCTCCTTGGGTTACCCCTGTGTCTCAATGTCCCTGTCGGTTTTGGCGGTCCGCAGTCCGTCCGTCCAGCCCGCCCAGGAACGGAAGTAACTATAACATTACTATATTAGTATGTATAGACTATGTATGTACTGTGTAAGAGATTCAATTAACTAGTGTGTTGACACCATGTGAAAGTTATGCTAGTCTCTCGCCAGGACGAAGCCTCGCCAAGCAGCCCCAGAGCTCGCGACAGGCAAGGCTTGGCGTGGTCAGCCCAATATCCGGTCCAACCGGCTCGCGGAGGGAACTTCATGTTGCAAAGGATTCTCATTCCCGCAATGGTCTTGGCTGTCCTGGGGCTCGTGCTGGCATTGGGAGGCGCCTGTAGCGGCGCCTCTGCGAAGGAGGGAGAGCTCACCCTCTATTCGGGGCGTAGCGAGTCCCTGGTGGACCCCATCATTCAGCAGTTCGCCCAGGCCAGTGGCATCAAGGTCTCGGTCAAGTACGCCAGCACTCCACAGCTGGCCGCCACCCTCCTCGAAGAGGGAAACAAGAGCCCGGCCGACATCTTCTTCGCCCAGGACCCCGGTGGCTTGGGTTCCGTCGAGCGAATGCTGGCCCCGCTCCCGGACCGCATCCTGGACCAGGTCCCCGTTTGGGCCCGGTCGCCTCAGGGCCGGTGGGTGGGCGTCTCCGGACGGGCGCGAGTCGTCGTGTACAACACCGAGCGCCTCACCGAGGCCGATCTCCCCGACGACATCTTTGAGTTCACCGACCCCAAGTGGAAGGGGCGCATCGGCTGGGCGCCAACCAACGCATCCTTCCAGACCATGGTTACCGCCATGCGCTCGGTCTGGGGTGAAGAGAGGACCCGCCAGTGGCTCGAAGGCATCCTCGCCAACGAGCCCAGGGCCTACCCAAAGAACACACCCATCGTGGCGGCCGTTGGCGCCGGTGAGGTCGATGTCGGCCTCCCCAACCACTACTATCTCTACCGCTTCCTGGCCGAGGAGGGCGAGTCCTTCCCCGCCCGGAACTACCACCCCCGCGCCGGTGGGCCCGGGTCCCTGGTCATGGTCGCCGGGGCCGGCATTCTGGAGACCTCCGGCAACAGGGAGGCCGCCGAGCGCTTCCTGGAGTTCATGCTCTCCCAGGCGGGACAGCAGTACTTCGCCTCTCAGACCTACGAATACCCCCTCGTGGAGGGCGTCAAGACCCACAGAGAGCTGCTCCCTCTGAATGAGATCAACCGTCCCGATATCGATGTGGGCGCGCTCAGCGACCTGCAGGGCACCCAGGGACTTCTTGAGCGCGTTGGAGCGGTCTCCTAGCAGCGCCCAACCTCAAGCTTAAGAGGGCAGTAGTCCGGTAACCATGGCAGTTGAGCCCAGCGTCGCCGGAGTCTCGGAGGAGGCAAGGGGCCGTGGCTTGAGCACGCTCAAGTCGGGGCCCCCGGCCATCCTGTGGGTTCCGGCGGGGGTCGTCGCCCTAGCCATGGCCCTCCCTCTGGTCTACCTCCTCGTCCGCTCCCTGGGCGCAGAGGGCGAGGTCTGGGGCCTCCTCTTCCGTGTCCGTACGCTCCAGGTCCTCCTTCGCTCCGTTGCCCTGGTCCTCGCCGTGTCTGTTGCATGCGTCGCCATCGCCGTCCCCTTGGCGTGGCTCACCGTTCGTACGGACCTCCCTTTTCGCCGCGTATGGTCTATCCTGACCTTCCTCCCACTGGTGATACCCAGCTACGTCGGCGCCTTCCTCGTCGTGGTTGCCCTGGGCCCCAGGGGAATGCTCCAGGGGTGGCTCGAGCCCTTGGGCGTCCAGCGGCTTCCGGACATCTACGGCTTTCCCGGCGCCGCCCTGTCTCTCACCCTCCTCAGCTACCCCTATGTCCTCCTGACCGTGCGCGCCGCCCTCGGGCGACTGGACCCCGCTCTGGCGGAGGCCGCACGGGGGATGGGCAGCAGCACCTGGAAAATCTTCCGCCGCGTCGACCTCCCCCTGCTTCGCCCGTCCATCGCCGCCGGCGCCCTCCTCGTGGCCCTCTACACCCTCAGCGACTTCGGCGCCGTCTCCCTCCTCGACTACGAGACCTTTACCTGGGCTATCTACCTCCGCTACGAGTCCTTCAACCGCGCCCTGGCCGCTATTCTGTCCCTCGTCCTCGCCCTCGTCGCCACGGGAATCCTGCTCGGAGAGGGCGCAAGCCGCGGCAGGGCCCGCTACTACCGGACCGGCAGCGGCAGCATCAGGACCATGCCCCCAGTGCGGCTCGGACGCTGGCGTTGGCCAGCTCTCTCCTTCTGTGGCCTTGTGGTGCTCCTGGCCCTGGTGCTCCCCCTCTCCATCCTGTTCTACTGGGTCGCGCGCGGCGTCGCAGCTGGCGAGCCCTTCCGCCTCGTCTGGGGTCCTGCCATGAACTCCGTGTACGTCTCAGGCATGGCAGCCGTGGCCACCGTGGCGGCCGCCCTGCCCCTGGCTATCCTGGCGGTGCGGTTCCCTGGACGCCTGACCGCGGCGCTGGAGCGCCTTTCCTACCTGGGCTTCGCCCTGCCGGGCATCGTCGTCGCCTTGGCCCTGGTCTTCTTCGGACTCAACCTTGTCTCATTCGTCTATCAGACCCTGGCCCTCCTGGTCTTCGCGTACGTCCTTCTCTTCCTTCCCGCGGCCCTGGGGGCCCTTCGCAGCAGCATGCTGCAGGTCAGCCCACGGCTGGAGGAGGCTGCCAGAAGCCTGGGCAGCGGACCGCTCCGCGTCCTGGCCGCTATCACCCTGCCCCTGGTCCGGCCTGGCATTCTCGCGGGCGGAGCCCTCGTGTTCCTCGTCACCATGAAGGAGCTGCCCGCCACCTTGATCCTGAGCCCAATCGGGTTCAAGACCCTAGCGACCTCTACCTGGGCCGCCGCCTCAGAGGCCTTCTTCGCCCAGGCCGCCACCGCCGCCATCCTCCTGGTCATCGCCTCATCCGTGGGCCTGGCCCTCTTCTTCGTCCTTCCCGACCGTCAGCGCCAGTGACCACGCCGTGCGGTGGACTGCTCTGAAGATGCCCCGCTCTTGTGATAAAGTTGAGGGGTTCCGTGATAGTCTTCAAGGGTCGGCCGACCCATTTCGAAGCAGAGTCCCCTGACCATGCGTGAAGTGGAGCTGTGAGCGAGTCCATCGTCGAGTGCACAGGCGTCGCCAAGAGCTTCGGCGCCATCCGCGCCGTGGACGGTGTCGACTTCGCTCTGCAGGCTGGTGGCATACTCGCCCTCGTGGGGCCGAGCGGCTGCGGGAAGACCACGCTCCTGCGTCTCATCGCCGGCTTCGAGGTGCCGGACGCGGGGACTATCCGCGTCGCTGGGCGGCCCGTCGCCGACGCCAACGCGTGGGTCCCTCCCGAGGAGCGCCGAGTGGGCATCGTCTTTCAGGACTACGCCCTCTTTCCCCATATGACCGTGGCCGAAAACGTCGCCTTCGGCCTCAGGGGGTATAAGGGCGACTCTCGCAAGCAGCGCGTCATGCTGGCCTTGGAGAATGGCCGCGTCGCCAGATTGGCTGACCGTTACCCCTATCAGCTCTCCGGCGGCGAGCAGCAGCGCGTCGCCCTCACACGCACCATCGTCTCCCGCCCCCTCGCCGTCCTCTTCGACGAGCCCCTCAGCAACCTCGACCCCCACCTCCGCGGCGAAATCCGCCGTGACCTCAAGCGCTTCCTCCGATCCACCGCCATGCCCGCCATCTACGTTACCCACGACCAGCAGGACGCCTTGTTCATGGGCGATACCGTCGCCGTCATGAACCAGGGCCGCCTCGAGCAGATGGGCACCCCCCATGAGGTCTACGAGCGCCCCGCAACCCGCTTCACCGCCACCTTCCTCGGCCCTGCCACCTTCCTTGAGGCCCAAGTCACCCCACGCGGCTTCTCCACCGAGGCTGGCCTGCTCCGTCAGGACGTCAGCCCCGATCTCATAGGGCAATCCGTCGACGTACTAGTCCGGCCCGACGACGTCGCCGTTTCCGTCGAGCCTGACGGCCAGTGCCAGGTGATGGAGTACCACTTCCAGGGCACTCACGGCGTCTCCGTCGTGCGCCTCCCCTCCGGAGCGCTGCTTCAGACCATGCAGGCGCCCAACATCGTCCTGCATGAGGGCGAGTCCGTGGCTGTTGATCTCCAGCCGGGTCACCCCCTCCGCTGCTTCCGGCCCGGGGAAGAGGCCGCCCTTCCCATTGACGCGCCTGCCCCCGAGTCCCAAACCCCATGAGATGCCGCCCACCGCCCCAAACCCGCCCCCGCATCGCGCCTGCCCAGCGGGGCGGGCCCATCCCGCAGCCCAAACCGGCGCAAAACTCAATGGAGGACGAATCATGGCGGACCTGAATCTCTCCTTTGCCATATCACCCTACGACCGCGTCGAGCCCCTCATCACCGGTGAGGTCAAGCCCCTGGGCGTCAACCTCACGTATACCGACCTCCCCGTGCCCGACATCTTCTACCGGCAGCTCAAGTTCCATCAGTTCGACCTCTCTGAAATGTCCATGTCCTCCTTCCTCAAGGCCAGGGCCCAGGGCTGGCCCTACCGCATGTTGCCCGTCTTCCACAATCGTAACTTCTCCTACACTCGCACCCTCGTCCGCCTCGCCTCCGGCATCCGCGTCGATCACCCCGAGGACCTCAAGGGCAAGCGGGTGGGCATCGCCGACTACCAGATGTCCGTGGCCCTCTGGACCCGCGGCATCCTGAAGCATGAGTTCGGCGTCGAGCCTCAGGACATGGTGTGGTTCCAGGAGCGGTCGGAGCGGCTCAGCCACGGCGGCGCCAGCGCCTTCACCCCGCCCCCGGGCGTCGAGTTCCACTACGCCGGCAGAGACTTCGGCTCTATGTTCCTCGACGGTGAGCTCGACGCTGCCTTCACCTACATTGGAGAAAGCAACAGCAGCCTGGACCGTAAGAAGGCCGACCTCTCCCGCAACCCCAAGTTCAAGCTGCTCTTCCGCGACCCCCGCAAGGAGGGCGTGAGGTTCTTCAAGAAGCTCGGCTACGTCCCGCCCCACCACATCACCGTCGTCCGGGAGAGCCTGGTCAAGGAGGCCCCGTGGCTGGCCCTCAGCCTCATGGACGCCTTCCAGCAGGCTAAGCAGCTCGCCATGCGGCGCCTCAACCGCAGCCCCTTCTCCGCCTCCATGCTCCTCTTCGGGCCCCAGTGGCTCGCGGAGCAGCAGGCCGCCTTCGGCGACGACCCCTACGTCTACGGCATCAAGGCCAACGCCCAGGCCCTCGATATGGCCCAGACTTTCTCCATGGAGCAGGGCCTCTCCCCTGCCAAGCAGCCGTGGGAAGACCTCTTCCCGGAGGAGCTCCTCATCGCCGAAGAGCGCCTCTAGGGCCGCACGCCAACGGGCAGCGGCCAATGGGCCTCACAGCTCCAGGGTCCCGATGCCCCTGGATCCAGCGCATAGTAGGCTGTCGAATCAAATGAGCGGGGTGAGCGGTGGAGGCATTCAGGTCATCCGCGCTCCGTGGGTTCCGCTCATGGCGAAGCTGTCGAACCAGATGAACAGGGGTGAGCGGCGAAAGCAGCCTGGTCACCCGTACCCCGTGGTTCCGCTCATGGTGAGGCCGTCGAACCAAATGAGCGGCGGCGGGTTCGCTCTCCCCCCACAAGGCCGTCGCGCCAGCGACCCACGCCAAGCCGCCGCGCTAGCGGCCCTAGCTGATGAAGGGTTGGAGCTCGATGGTCTCCTGCCGGTGCGGCCCCGTGGAGATGATGCTCACCGGCCGGCCCAGCAACTCCTCGATGCGCTTGACGTAACGCTGGGCCTCGCCTGGCAGGTCCTCCCACCGCTGAAGCCCCGCCGTCGGAGCGTCCCAACCGGGGAACTCCTCGTAGACCGGCTCGCACCGCGCCAGGATGGAGGGCGTCGTCGGGAACTGCTGCGTCGTCTGCCCGTCCAGCCGGTAGTGCGTGCACACCTTCACTGGATGGAAGCCGTCCAGCACGTCCAGCCGAGTCACTATGGCGTCCGTGAGATCGTTGACGTCTGCGCTGTACCGTGCCGCCACAGAGTCATACCAGCCGCACCGGCGGGCCCGCCCCGTCGTCGTCCCGTACTCCCAGGCCCGCTCACGGATCGCCTCGGCAACCTCGCCCTCGATCTCCGTCGGCAGCGGCCCGGCGCCCACACGAGTCGTATAGGCCTTGTACACCCCTGCCACGCCCCGGATCGCTCGCGGCCCAATTCCCAGGCCCGTGAACACCCCGCCCACTGTCGCGTTGGAGGACGTCACGTACGGGTACGTCCCGTGGTCCAGGTCCAGCAATGTGCCCTGGGCACCCTCCACAAGGATATTCTTGTTCGCCCGTAGGGCCTCTCGCAGCGTCTCGTCCACCGGCGCCACGAATGGACGCAGCAGCTCCGCCCACTCTCGGCACTGCTCCAGCGTCTCCTCCAGTGAGAATGGAGGCGCGTCGTACACTTTGGTGAAAATCGCGTTCTTCTGCTTCAGCGCCTCCTTGAGCCGGGGCAGCAGAAGATCGTGGTCCAGAAGGTCGCCCACCCGGATCCCGGAACGCGAAGTCTTGTCCGTGTAGGCGGGGCCCACGCCGCGGCCCGTCGTGCCGAGCGCGCCGTCGCCCCTGGCCTGCTCCTCCAACTGGTCCGTGGCCGTGTGGTACGGCATGATCATGTGGGCGCGATCGCTGATCTGCAGCCGCGACACCTCCACACCCTTGGCCGTCAGACCCGCAATCTCTTCGCGAAGCGTCTCCGCGTCCACAACCACACCGTTGCCGATGACGCAGGTCACCTGCGGCCAGAAGATGCCGGAAGGGATCAGGTGAAACTTGAACTCCCCCTCATCATTGATTACCGTGTGCCCCGCGTTGCTCCCGCCGCTGTAGCGCGCGACTATCGACACGTCCTTGGCCAGGTAGTCCACTACCTTGCCCTTGCCTTCGTCTCCCCATTGTCCGCCGACGATTACATAACCCGGCATTTTCGTCCCTACTCTGGATGCTCTGGAACAAACCGATGCATTGTAGCAGATTCCCGGTGGCCAGAAAAGCAAACTTTGGCGCAGAATCTTTCTTGTGCCCGCCCGCCCCCATGCTATAATCAGCCCAGGTACTCCTGACGTCTCCCCCGCGTCCCGGACTATAGGCTGCCATGACCCAAGCCTACAGCACCATACAAGTAGACAAGCGCCGCGATGACGCCATCGCCGTCGTCACCCTCGACCGCCCGGAACGCCTCAACGCCATCAGCCGCGAGATGCAGCGTGAGTTGGCCGAAGCCATTGAAGACATCGGCCAGGATGACGAAATGCGCGTCCTCGTTCTCACCGGCGCCGGCCGCGCCTTCTGCTCCGGCGCCGACGTCGGCCACATGGCTGGCGGAGGCGGCGCCCACGACGCAGACCAGGGCGCCGAAGGCATCCGCCGCGGCTTCCGCGGCGCCCATCGCCTCATCCTCGGCCTCCATCGCATGGAAAAACCCACCATCGCCATGATCAACGGCGTCGCCGTCGGCGCAGGCTTCGACCTCGCCTGCGCCTGCGACCTCAGGACCGGCTCGCCCAACTCTCGCTTCATGGTCGCCTTCACCCGCCTCGGCCTCTTCCCCGGCTACGGCGGCGTCTGGCTCTACGCTCGCGCCCTCGGCAGCATCCCCAAGGCCGCGGAGCTCCTCTTCACCGGCGACTGGCTAGAAGCCGAAGACGCCCGCCAACACGGCCTCCTCAATCGTCTTGTCCCCGCTGACTCCCTCCTCGATGAGACCATGGCCCTCGCGCGCCGCATTGCCCAGGGTCCGCCCATCGCCCTCCGCCTGGCCAAGATGCTCCTCTACCGGAGCCTGGAGTTCGACCTGGAGACCGCCCTCCTCATGTCCGCCACGGCGGAGACCATTACCCTCACCTCCCAGGACCACCAGGAGGGCGTCGCAGCATTCCGTGAGAAACGCCAGCCCAACTTCAGAGGACGTTGATGGTGATTTCAGACGAGCTCCGCGTCTTTACTGGCAACGCCCACCCCGAACTGGCAAAGTCCGTCTGCAATTACCTCAACATCCCCTTCGGACAGGCTAAGGTCTTCAAGTTCAGCAATGGCAACAGCTTCGTCCAGTATGAGGAGAACATCCGGGAGCGGGACGTCTTCATCGTTCAACCCGCCGCCGACCCCGTCAACGACTCCATCATGGAGCTCCTCATCATGATCGACGCCGCCAAGCGCGCCTCCGCCCGGCGCATCACCGCCGTCATGCCCTACTACGGCTACGGCCGCACCGACAAGAAGGACCAACCTCGCGTCCCCATCACCGCCAAGCTCATCGCCGACCTCCTCACCGTCGCCGGCGCCCAGCGCCTCCTCACCGTCGACCTCCACGCCGGCCAGATTCAGGGCTTCTTCAACATCCCCGTCGACGAGCTCACCGCCCTCAACCTCTTCGTCCGCTACTTCCACGAAAAGGAGCTTGTCGACCCCGTTGTCGTCGCCGTCGATATCGGCATCAGCAAACGCGCCCGCAATATGGCCGAGCGCCTAAACCTCCCCCTCGCCATCATCGAAAAGCGTCGCATGGACAACTCCGATACCGCTCACAGCTTCAACATCATCGGCGAAGTCGCCGGCAGGACCGCCATCGCCTTCGATGACGAAATCTCCACCGGCGGCTCCCTCATCACCGCCACCGATGCCCTCCTCGAAGCAGGTGTACGTGAGGTCTACGCCTGCAGCACCCACGGCGTCCTCGCCCGCTCCGCCGCCGAAACCATCGAGCAGAGCGCCGTCAAGGAGATCGTCCTCACCGACACCCTCCCCACGACCCACCATTCGGACTCGACCAAGATCCACTCCCTCTCCATTGCCCCCACCCTCGGTGAAGCCATCCGCCGCATTCACCTCGGTGAGTCCGTGGGGGCCATATTCCTCGAAGACTAGCCGGCCATGGAACACAGTGCGCCACCTGCCCATGTGAATCCAAGGCAACCCGCCCATTCGAATCACCAGTGAGGCAACAAATGGGGCCGAAGGCCACCAAATGAGGAACAAGTGCCATGGGGTTTGTGCAAAAGCTTCTTGGCAGCCCCAGCGATAGGGCAGTCAAGAAGCTCCTCCCAACCGTTGAGGAGATCAACGAGCTCGAGCCGGAGTTCCAGGAGCTTACCCTGGAGCAGCTCGGCGCCGTCACCGCGGAGTTCCGGACTCGCTTGGCGGGCGGAGAGTCCCTGGATGACCTCCTCCCAGAGGCCTTTGCTGCCGTCCGAGAGGCCTCCCGTCGCACCATCGGCCTGCGCCACTTTGACGTCCAACTCATCGGCGGCATGGTCCTCCACAGGGGCAACATCGCAGAGATGCGGACCGGCGAGGGCAAGACCCTTGTCGCAACCCTGCCCACCTATCTCAACGCCCTGTCCGGCAAGGGCGTCCACCTGGTAACCGTCAACGACTACCTCGCCAGGCGTGATGTCCAGTGGATGGGCCCCATCTATCACGCCCTTGGCCTCTCTGTCTCCTCCCTCCAGCACGAAGGCTCCCTCCTCTTTGATCCCACCCTCCCGGGCGACAACCCCAGCCTCCGCCACCTCTGCCAGGTCTCCCGCCGCGAAGCCTACGGAGCTGACATAACCTACGGCACCAACCACGAGTTCGGCTTCGACTATCTCCGCGACAACATGGCCGTGGACGCCTCCCAAATCTCCCAACGCGACCTCCACTACGCCATCGTCGATGAGGTCGACTACATCCTCATCGACGAGGCCCGCACACCCCTCATCATCAGCGGCCCAGCTCAGGAACCCACCCAGACCTACGGCGTCGTCGCCCGTATGGTCCCCCAGCTGCACCTCGACCAGGACTACACCGTGGAGGAGAAGCACCGCACGGTGAGCCTCACCGACCAGGGCATCAGCAAGATCGAGCGGCTCCTCAGCGTCGACAACCTCTACTCCCCCGACAACTTCCACCTCACCCACTTCGTTGAAAACGCCCTCCGCGCTCTGGTCCACTACCGGCGTGACCGCGAATACGTCGTTCGCGACGGCAGCGTCATCATCGTCGATGAGTTCACCGGCCGCCTCATGGAGGGCCGGCGTTACGCGGACGGCCTCCACCAGTCCATCGAGGCCAAGGAGGGCCTCAAGGTCCAACAGGAGTCCGTAACCTACGCCTCCATCACCCTCCAGAACTACTTCCGCATGTATGAAAAGCTCGCAGGCATGACCGGCACCGCCATGACCGAGGCCGAGGAGTTTCAGGGCATCTACCGCCTCGAACCCGTCACCATCCCCACCCACCGCGACATGGTCCGGGAAGACGCCACGGACTTCGTCTACAAGTCGGAGGCCGGCAAGTGGCAGGCCGCCGCAAACGAGATCCAGGAGCGCCACAACGCCGGGCAGCCCGTCCTCGTCGGCACCACGTCCATCGAAAACTCGGAGCGCGTCGCAGACCTGCTCAAGAAGCGGGGCATCCCCCACCAGGTCCTCAACGCCAAGCAGCACGAGCATGAGGCTGTCATCATCGCCCAGGCCGGGCAGCGTGGCGCGGTCACCGTCGCCACCAACATGGCCGGCCGCGGCACCGACATCATCCTCGGCGGCAACCCGGACGGCCTCCTCGCAGAAGAACTTCGCCGCGCCAGTCACACCCTGGACACCGCCCCCCCGGACCTCCTGGAGCAGGCCCGGTCCACCATCATGGACCGCTGGCAGAAAGAGCACGACCTCATCGTTGCCCTCGGCGGCCTCCACGTCCTTGGCACCGAGAAGCATGAGGCCCGCCGCATCGACAACCAGCTCCGCGGCCGCTCCGGCCGTCAGGGAGACCCCGGAAGCTCCCGCTTCTACGTCGCCCTCGACGACGACCTCATGAAGCGCTTCGGTGGTGACCGCATCAAGGGACTCATGGAGTGGTCCGGCGTCAGCGACGACTCCCCCTTCGAAAGCAACATGGTCTCCAAGGCCATCGGCACCGCTCAGACCAAGGTGGAAGCCTTCCACTTCGAGATGCGCAAGCACCTCGTGGAGTACGACGAGGTCATCAACCAGCACCGCAGGATCATCTATGAGGACAGGCGCCGCATTCTCCTCGGCGAAGACCTCCGGCTCAAGGTCCTCTCCCTCATCGAACGGGAGATCCAGCTCCTCCTCGAAACCTACCTCACCGGCAAAGACCCCGAGGATTGGGACCTAGAACCCCTCGCCAATGAGCTCCGCACCTACTTCCCCCTCTCCGACGAGCTCCAGCCCGCCGAGTTGGAGCTCCTCAGCCGCGCCGAGATCGAAGACCGCCTCCGCGACTACGCCAACGCCCTCTACCAGCAGCGCGAAGACGCCATCGGCCCCAACGAAATGCGTCGGCTGGAGCGCCTCGTCATGCTCCGCATCATCGACTCCCACTGGGTCGTCCACCTCACCGCCATGGAGAACCTCCGGCAGGGCATCGGCCTCCACGCCTACGGACAGCGCGACCCCCTCGTCACCTACCGCACCGAGGCCCATCAGAAGTTCCAGGAGGTCCAGGCGGCCATTCAGCATGACATCGCCGCCAGCATCTATCACGTATCCCTCATGACGGAGCAGCCTGGCGCCCTGCGCCGCGCCCCCGCTGCCCGCGCCGTGAAGCCTAGCCCCATGGCTGCCATGGCCGGCAGGGCGCAGACCGCCGCCGGCGGCCGCCCCACCGGCTCGCGCAAGATCGGCCGCAACGACCCCTGCCCCTGCGGCAGTGGCAAGAAGTACAAACGATGCCACGGGTCGGGCGCGTAGTTGACAGGCAGCGCCCGGCGGAGCGGACAGAGGCCGGAGACAAGATGACGCCTGAGTTCCCACGGAAGCTCGGAGTACACGGTGGGGCCCGAATCGGCCTGCTCGGCGCGTCCCCGCAGTTTGCGCGCGCCCTGGCCGAAGCCATCCCCTCGGACTGCGTCCTCACCGCCGAAGGCGCCCCCGTCGCCGGCGCCGCAAGCCCGCTGGACGTCGTCCTGTGGTGGGTGTCGGACCAGGGCGACCTGACCCGGACCCTCCGGGAGCTCATGGACCGCCTGGCCGTCAACGGTGCTGTGTGGGCAGTCATCCCCAAGAAGAAGGCCCTGGCTGGCCGCACCGGCCCGACCTTTAACGGCGTCCAGAACGCCGCCCTGCCCCTCGGATTCGTCGACAACAAGGACCTGGGCTTCTCGGACACCGAGTACGGCATCCGCTTCGTCATCAGGAAGGAGCTGCGGCCCGGCCACCAGGCCAGGATCGCCGCCATCGCATCAACGTGAGGTGAATCATGGTCCCGGAAGTCCAGGAGTTCGCTGATAGGCTCGACGAGATTCGCCGCCAGGCCAGGGAGGCCATTCAGGACCTAGACCAGCGCGGCCTCAACGCCGCCCCCCTCGACCAGGACACCAGCTCTCCCGCCGTCCTCGTCCACCACATGGCCGGCGTTGAGCGGTTCTGGCTCCGCCAGATCATCGGCGGCGTCGACATCGGCCGCAGCCGTCCCAGCGAGTTCGCCGCCACCGCCGCCACCGTCGCAGACCTCGAAGCCCTCCTTGATGAGGCTGGCCGCACCACCCGTGAGGTGCTCTCCGAGTTCTCTGCCGCCCAGCTCCACGATTCCCGCGACGCCCGCGGCGAGCCAAGGAGCGTGCAGTGGTGCCTCCTCTCGATGATGGACCACCTGAGCGGACACGTGGGCCACCTCCAGATCACCCGCCAGCTCTACGACAGGAGAATTACGGGCCCCTTCCCAGAGCGCGCCCAGAGACCATGACGCCCAACCAACACAGCAACCCGGAGATCGCCCGCCTCTTCGATGACCTCGCGGACGTCCTTGAGATCAAGAAGGACTCCTGGTTCAAGGTCCGCGCCTACCGCAGGGCCGCCCAGGTCATTCGAGAGTTGCCGGAGCCCCTGCGGGACCACGTAAGGCAGGGCCGCAACCTCACCGCCATATCGGGCATCGGCGACGCCATCGCGAAGAAGACCGCCGAGCTCGTCAACACCGGGCGCATGGCAACCTATGACAGAGAGATGTCGTCACTCCCTCCGCTCGTCCAACTCCTCGCCAGTGTTCCCGGCGTCAGCCCAAAGACCGCGTGGCGGCTCGTGCAGGATACCGGCGCCGTCGGCCGCGACGAGCTGCTGACCGCTCTGGCCGCCCCAGCGCCCCGCGGGCTGCCGGAGGAAGGCGAAGGCTCGTTGCAGGCCATCAGGGACTACCTCGGCGCGCGAATCCCGGGAGCGCGGTAACCCATGGCCGCCGCTGAACGCCAAGAGGCCGGCTCCGGGCCTTCCGTCGTCTTGGAAGACTCCGATGGCTCGCTCGGTGCATGGGACGGCGGCGCCCCCGCCTCCGGCCAGGCCCGCCAGGCTCTGGACCACCTCCACGGCGCCGTCACGAAGGGCACCGCGTGGCCCATCGCTCTCCTGGAGGCCATCGGACTCTGGACCGCGCCCGAGGAGCTCTTCCGGGGCCGGCTCCACCGCTACCTGCTTCAGGGCGAAGCCTTCGACTGGCTCCTCTTGGCCCAGCGCCTCACACGGGAGGCGGTCGGCGCCATCCCCGCCCCGGACCGCGCACGGCTCCTCCGCCAGGGCCTCCTCCCCGCGGAAATCCCCGATGCCGAGTTCAGAAGGCTCATTGGAGTCCCCAAGTTTCGCGCCCACCTCAACTTTTGGTACGGCGTCACCGTGGAAGCCTCCCTCCAGGAGGCCCTGCGTGATGAGGTTCGCAAGGAACGCTTCAGCCGGGGCCTCTCCTCGCGCTCCCGCGTCACCACAGAGGCCTTTCAGCGCATCTACGGCGAACCGAGGTCCCAACTCATGCAAAGGTTCCTTCAGGTGTGGCTCAAGCCCCCGGTAGCCCTCGTGCCCAGGGGCTTCCTCAAGGAGTTCACCTACTGGCTCTTCAAGCGGCGAATCCACCAGATCGAAAAGGCCCGCGTCGCCAGTGATACCCGCAAGGGCCTTGAGTGGCTCTCGCGGAACCACCGGGACGTATTCCTGTGGCAAGCAGCCCCTCCAGGCCTGGACACGGACGCCCTTCGCCGCACGGATGAAGCGTAGACCCGTGGGCTGCCCCACGCCAAAAGGAGGAGTTTTGAGCAGTCTCCACTTCGCCCGGATCCTCTCCGGGGCAGTCGCAGTCCTCCTCGTCGCTGCCGCTTGCGGCGGAGAGGGGTCGGATCCCCTGGCCATCTGCGTCCAGCCCGACGCCCCGGTCAACCCCATCCAGGTCACCTTCGTCCCCGTCCTGGATCGAAACCCCAACATGCTGCCTGCCGGCATTGGCGTCACCCCCAGCTGTACGCGCCCCCTATACACCAAGAACGCGGATTTCGTCGTCCACGTCCAGTCTCCGGGGAACGAGGAGTGGACCATGGGCGACTTTTTCCGAGTCTGGGGCGACGACAACCCCTATCGGGGCATGGGGACCAACAACGTCTCCGTGAACAGTGAGCTCTACCAGGGTGACTACAACGACATCCGCCTTGAGCACGGCCTACGCGTCATCATCGACTTCAAGTCCCAATAGCTTCCCAAACGATAACCATTCGCTAGCCAACGCTACACCCCCCTCCTCCGAAGCTGGCTCAGCCCCAGCGCGCCGCTATCCCGAGGCACCGGACCACCATGAGCGCGGTCCCCGGGGTCCCGCTCACGGTGGTCCGGTCATTCCTCTTGACTCTCAAGACAGGTGCTGCCGAACCAAATGAGCCGGGGGTGGTAGGTCCCTGGTGTCCTCCGTAGTGTTCTGCTGACCGTCGCGCAAGAGGGACCTCGCACCCTCTGGCCGGCAGGGGTACCATGGGTCAAGATGACCAGTTGGTCAGGAGCCTGGGAGGGGTGACCCATGGTGAAGAGGGCGAGCGCGGCGCAGGCGACGGCCCAGCTCTCCGCGCTGACAGGGGAGGTGGCACACGGAGGCCGGCACATCATCATTGAACGACATGGCAAGCCCTTGGTTGCCTTGGTGAGCCTGGACGACCTTGAGCTCCTGGAGCAGCAACGGGCAACTTCGGCATTGCCCCATGGAGCCCTTGCCTTGGTCGGCGCCTGGCGGGAAGTGAACGATGAAGCAGGGGAGTCTCTGATTTAAGATATCTATGTTCACCGGGAGAACGAAACGGGCCGCACGGTGGAACTTGAGCCCTGATGTGCCTCCTGGGTACGGATATCCTGAGCAAACTTCTCAAACGGACGCCCTCGACGGTCCTGATCGCTAGACTGGCATCAGTCCCGCAGGAGCGCTAGTTTACTTCCAGCATCACCCTCGGCGAGTTGCTCTACGGGGCCCACCGGCTGCGAGAGTACGCTCCACTGCTCCTGGACCGGCTGGACAGGACGGTTCCACCAAACCTACCTGTGCTTCCCTTCGACGGCGCCGCTGCGCGTCGGTATGGCGAGGTGAGAGCAGAGTTGGAGCACCGCGGAACACCGCTAGCCGATGCTGACCTCAGGATTGGGGCTATTGCACTGGTCCTTGGCCTTACAGTCGTCACAGGAAACGTGCGGCACTTCCAGAGAATCCCCAACCTGGTGGTAGAGAACTGGCTGGAAGTGTGAGAATAGCCTACCCGGCGTCCCCAGGGTCACGCTCCCGGTCTCCGGGGTTCCGTGCATGGTAAGGCTCTCGAACCAGACGAGCAGGACCGCGTCAGCGACCCCGCAAGCCGTCGCGCCAGCGACCGACCCCGCCTACGATAGCTGTCCCAGCAGCTCTTGGACCTTCTCCCGCCGCTCCGTCGAAGCCTGTAACCGCCCCTCCTCCCGCTCGACCACCTCCTCCGGGGCCCGCGACCGGAAACGCTCGTCCTTCAAGTGCGCCTCCAGCCGCGCGATGTTCCTCTCCGCCTCCTCCATCTCCCCCTGCAGCCGCGCGCGCTCCGCCTCCACGTTCACCAGACCCTCCATCGGTATCGTCAGCACCAGGCGCCCCACCACCGCTCGCAGTGACCCGGGGCGTGGCTCCCCCTGACTCGCCCCGTCGACGCGCAGCGGCTCCACCCCCGCCAGCGTCCGGATCGTCCCCGCCTGCGACTCCACCAGGCCCTGCAGCCCTCCCGCGTGAACGGCCACCTCCAGCGGACGCCGGGCCTCGATGCGAAGCTCCGCCCGCGCGTTCCGCACCGTCCGCACCACGTCCCGCACCAGCCCAAACTGCCCCTCGGCTTCGGGGTCCAGCAGCGCCTCGTCTGTCACCGGGTACGGAGCGATGATGATCGCGGCGGGAGCTTCCATCTCCTTGGGCAGGATGCCCATCAGCGTCTGCCACAGCTCCTCGGTGATGAAGGGCATGAAGGGATGAAGCAGCCGCAGCGTCTTCTCCAGCACGTGGGCCAGCACCGGCAACGGAGACGGCGCCGAGGGGTCACGCAGCCTCACCTTGCACGCCTCGATGTACCAGTCGCAATACTCATCCCAAACGAACTCGTAGATCGCCTGCTCCGCCTCCCCAATCTGGTACTCCTCAAGGCTCCGGCGCACCCTGGCCGTCAGGCCGTTCAGGCGGCTCAACACCCACCGGTCCTCCAGCGCCTCCGGCGACGGCTGGCTCCACCCGGACAGGTCCGGCGCGTTCCCCAGCCCTTGGAGCACGAATCGCGAGGCGTTCCAGAGCTTGTTCGCAAAGTTGCGCGCCGCCTCCAGCTTCGCTGGCCCCAGCCGCGTGTCGTTCCCCTGCGACGTCCCCACCGTGACCGCAAACCGCAGCGCGTCCGCCCCGTACCTCTCGATGGCCTCGAGCGGGTCCACCACGTTTCCCCGCGTCTTGCTCATCTTCGCCCCCTCCACGTCCCGGATCAGGCCGCTCAGGTACACCGTGTGGAAGGGCGCCTTCCCCGTGTTCTCCAGCCCCATCATGATCATCCGCGCAACCCAGAAGAACAGGATGTCATGCCCCGTCTCCATCACGCTCGTCGGATAGAAGAAGTCCAGGTCTTCCGTCGCGTCCGGCCAACCCAGCGTCGAGTGCGTCCACAGGCCGGAGCTGAACCACGTATCCAGCATGTCCGGGTCCTGGGTGATCTCCCTTGACCCGCACGACGAACACCGCTCCGGGTCCTCGTACTCCACCGTCAAAGCCTCGCAGGCCCCGCAGTGCCACACAGGGATCCGATGCCCCCACCACAGTTGGCGGCTGATGCACCAGTCCCGGATATTCTCCATCCAGTTCTCGTACACCCGTGTGAACCGCTCCGGCACCAGTCGAATCTCGCCCCTCCGCACCAGCTCCAGCGCAGGCTGCGCCAACGTCTCCATCCGCATGAACCACTGCCTGCTCACCAGCGGCTCCACCACCTGGTTGCACCGTTGGCAATGCCCCACCGAGTGCCCGTACGGCTCCACCCGCTCCAGCAGCCCCTCCCGCTCCAACCGTTCGACAATCGCCTCCCTGGCCTCGAAGCGGTCCAGGCCCGCATACGGCCCCGCCTCAGCGCTCATCGTCCCGTCCAGGTTGATGGCCGTCACGATAGCCAGCCCGTGCCGCTCCCCTATCTCGAAGTCGTTCGGGTCATGCCCCGGCGTCACCTTCAGCGCCCCCGTGCCAAACTCGATGTCCACCGCCTCGTCCCCGATGATCGGGATCTCCCGCCCCAGCACCGGCAGCACCACCCTCTTCCCCACGAGCCCCTCGTATCGCCCGTCTGCCGGGTTCACCGCCACCGCCGTGTCACCCAGCAGCGTCTCCGGCCGAGTCGTCGCCACCGTGACCGATCCTTCCCCCTCCGCCAGCCTGTAGCGAATGTGGTACAGGTTGCCCTGCAGCTCTTGGTGTACCACCTCCAGGTCGGACAGCGCTGTGGCGCAGCGAGGGCACCAGTTGATGATCCGCTCCCCCTGGTGGATCAGCCCTTTTCGATAGAGGTTCACAAACGTGTGGCGGACGGCCCTGCTCGGGCCCGGGTCCAACGTGAAGCTCTCCCTGCTCCAATCACAGGACACCCCCAGCCGCCGGTGCTGCTCCCCAATGCGGCCCCGGTACCTGTTCACCCACTCCCACACCCGCTCAAGGAACCTCTCCCGCCCCAGGTCATGGCGCGTGAGGCCCTCCTTGGCGATCTCCCGCTCCACCACCACCTGCGTCGCAATCCCCGCATGGTCAAGCCCCGGCAGCAACAGCGCGGCCTCCCCTAGCATCCGATGCCACCGCGTCAGCGTGTCCTCCACTGCGGCTCGCTGCGCGTGACCCAGGTGGAGCTCCCCTGTCACGTTGGGCGGCGGCTGTATGATCACGAAGGGCTTCCGTCCGCGGTCGACGGCTGCTGTGAAATACCCGCCATCCAGCCATGACTGGTAGATCCGCCCCTCCACATGCTGCGGGTCGTAGGCGCGGGGAAGCTCCGAAGCGTTCGATTGCGTCATCTTCTCCTCTGTACTGGGGGGCTGGTTTCCTTGGGGGGCTCGGCAAGAGCCCGCGTCCGACGCCCCGAAGGGCGGCGCATCGGTCCCTCACCCGTCCGGGCGCCATTGGCCGCCGGGCCTAGAAGGCCCCGCAGGCGGCTGCCACTATTGTACATTGGGCAGCTTGGGCGGCAAAGCCGAAGGCTCATCGGCCCCACGCCGCATTGACGCCCGCTGGAGCCCTTGCTAGACTCACACCATCACGGGAGCCTCGTTGCCGGGCCCCGAACGTATGGGGTGAAGGAGGGTCACATGGGAGGAGCCAACGGGCACACACTCTATCTCAGCACCACAGACGGCCTCTACGCCGCCGACCCCGGTGAACGCGGCTACACGTCCCGCGCCATCGGCTTCCAGGGCAGCGGCTTCCGCGCCGCCGTCCTCGTCGATAGGCGCGACCCCGACGTCCTCTACGCCGGCACCACCAAGGACGGCGTCTACCGTTCCCGCGACGCCGGACGGACCTGGCAGGAGATCAACCACGGCCTCGTCTACAAGAACATCTGGTCCATCGCCCAGCACCCGCTCACCGGCGCCCTCCTCGTCGGCACCAGCCCCGCCAACGTCTTCATCAGCACCGACGACGGCGACTCCTGGTCCCAGTGCGAGCAGCTCGAGCGTCTTCCCACCACCAAGGGCTGGACCGGCCCCGTCCCGCCGCATGTGAGTCGCCTCAAGAACCTCTCCCTCTCCGCCGACGACCCCGGCCTCGTCTACGGCGCCATTGAGGAGGGCTGGGCCATCAGAAGCCTCGATGGCGGGGCCACTTGGGCCCAGATCGACAACGGCTTGAACCACGACGGCCACGGCATCGCCGCCATGCCCGGCGACCCGCAGTGCGTCGTCGCCAGCACTGGCAAGGGCATGTTCCGCAGCGAAGACCAGGGCGAGCACTGGCTCGAGGCCAACCAGGGACTTGAGGCCCGCCGCTACACCCCCTCCCCCCTCGTCTCCCACCCCTCGCGCCCCGGCTTCCTGGTCACCGCCGTAACCGGCGTCGGCCCTGGAGGATGGAGCAGGCCCGGCGGCGGCGACGCTGCCATCGCCCGCAGCGAGGATGGCGGACGATCCTGGACCGAGGCCACGGGTCTGCCTCAGCCCTGCCCAGCCGTCCCCCGTGGCCTCGCCGCCGCGCCCGACGATGTCGGTGTCTGCGCCGCCGGCATGCTGGACGGCACCGTCTGGACCAGCACCGACGCCGCCGAGTCCTTCCACAAGGCCCTGGAAGGCCTCCCGGGCGTTATGGGCATCGCCATCAGCCCCAGGTAGCCCCTCGGGGTCCCGCTCATGGGTGCGAGGCAATGGCAACGGAAGGATTCGGCACTCGCGGATCGCAGACGTGGGCTTCGTCACAGGCAACGGTGCCCAAAGGGCCCCCGCATGCGGTTCGAGTCCCGGCTCGTGGGCGCGCCGGAGCCGTTCCCGGGGCTGCCAAACGCACGTAGGACTTGGTGCAACGCCAAAGCACCCTGCGACGAAAGGCGTTGGGGGCGAATCCATAGCGAAACGAAAGGGCATCAGCTACCCTGCGGGCCTTCGCTCCACGGTCCGAAGGATCTCCCTACTGAAATCCCAATCGAGGAGAAGTGATGGACGACCCGGAAGAGGCAGCCTACCAGAAGACCATCAAGTCCCCGACTCCCTTGGACCCGGACATCGCGGCCCAGCGCCTCAAAGAGGTGAAGCGG
The DNA here is from genome assembly GCA_965247615.1 of Dehalococcoidia bacterium. Lineage (GTDB taxonomy): Bacteria > Chloroflexota > Dehalococcoidia > Lucifugimonadales > UBA1127. Next base: position 1,533,278 of record OZ252022.1, read on the forward strand.
ATATTCGACGATCAAGGCATCACGTTCTGGCTCGGCTCCGGTACCTGCCTCGGCGCCATCAGGGAAGGCCGCTTCATCCCCTGGGACGATGAGATGGATACCGCGTCGATTATCGGCATGCACGGCCTCACCGAGGAGACGATCTACCGCGTCGCCGACGTCTTCAGGGCGCACGGCTTCATCCCCCGGGTCCGGCCCAGCCCGCGTCATATAAGCTTCAATGTGATCAAAGACGGGATCAGGACGGACTGGACCTGCCACCGGATCGTGAACGGACGGGCCTACGAGTTCCCGGGGGTGGAGCTTCCGCTGCACATCTACACCCGCCTGAAAGAGATCGAATTCATCGGCGAGCTCTTCCTCGTTCCTGACCCGCCGGAAGAGTACTTGTTGGCAAAATACGGTCCCGAATGGCGGACCCCCAAAGGCCCGGGGTTCGAGGCAGACGTCGTGGGGCAGGTCCCGCATGGCGGACTGCTCAGCCCGCGTATCCGACTCCTTTGGGCCCTCACTCGCGGCAGGCTGCCCCGCTCGGCCGTCCGCCTGCGCATCTTCGACCGCGACGGCGCGCCCGTACGTGGCGCACAGGTCGCCGTCGCGGGCATCGGCCGCACGACGACCAACGCCCTGGGCGACGCCCGTTTCCCTGTTCCAGGCGAGTCTTACTACGCGGTGACCGTCACGTACCCCGGTCACCACGAGGTCCTCTACGAAGAGGTCTTGACCCCAGGAGGGCGCTACACCTACAGACCGGGCCCGATCGTCACCCCGGAGGAGCACTACAAAGCCGGCGTCCGCGCACTTGCGTTAATCAGGGAGTGATCGCCCAGGCCCTCGGGGGTCGACCGCCGTACCTACCCCTCCCCATCCCGTCAACCCTCAGGCCCACGTATTCCGTGCTACGTCGACATGATTAGCTAGCGCGCCGCATCCCACCCCCGTCATTCCCGCCCCACCTCCCCGCCCCCACCCACCGTCCTTCCCGCGAAAGCGGGATTCCAGGGGTGGCGCGGCCAACCGCCGTACACCCCCACCCGCCATCCACCCCACCCCTGCCGCGACCCCGCAACCCTCACCCACATGGCCATCGCGCCAGCGACCCCCCGCTGTGCCATCCCCCCGTTGCCCCAAACAGAACATATGCCCTACCCTCCCACCAGCACAACCCCCCACAAAGGAGCTCACCCATGCCAGCAGGTGGACGCAGGCCCGGCGCCGGCGCTCCCAGGGGCAACACCAACGCCCTCAAGTTCGGTCGCCGCTCGGCGCACCTCAAGGCCATCCTCGGCGCCATATCCCAGGTCCCGGAGGCCCGCGACTACTTCGCCATGGTCCGCCGTAAGCAGATCGAGAACGAGCGCATCGCCCCCGCAGAGCTGCGCACAGCCTTGCTGGAGGTCCTGAAGGACTCTCCCGCAGCGAACAATGCTCTCCTCACCTACCTGGGGAGGACCCGGCCAGGTTCAATCGACCCATCAACAAACGCACAAGGCGGGCAAGCAAGCGAGGACAATCAAACCAAAAACAAACCCCCTTTTACCCACCCCACCAGCTTCAAAAGTCGACAAAAAAACACAATAGCTAATCAAATACGGAGGGTCAATTAAATGGCGCTCTTGCTGACCGAGGCGGCCAAGCTCTCCAATGACGTGGTGCTCCTCAGGAGACCTTTGCATAACCGTCATTGCCGCACCCCCACCCCCCGTCACCCCCGCGAAAGCGGGAGGGTGAGTTCCCTGCCCGGGAGGCTCCCATCCCTGCACCGCGTCGGACAGTCTCCGAGACAACGGGTTGAACCACGGCCCGGCAGGCGCCCGGGCGCGACGCCCGCCTCCCGCCCTGCCATCCGCCCCTGTCCCCCGGCGCCCGGCTGCCCTATCCTCTTACCATGAGTACGCTGTGCAAACACCTCGACGCCAGAGCAGTACCGCCGACGCCTTCCGCGGGCCGGCGCTCTGGCCGCCCGACGCGCCCCGGCCGCACCCCTGGACCCGATTCGTTTCTTCCCCCATTTTTATTTCCAGCTTCAAATGGACATAAAACGAATAACGAATCGGTGTTGAGCGCACCCGCCGATCCCCGCGGCCGACGTCCCCGGCAGCCCTCGCTACCCCCGCTCCGCGTCGCGCTTGGCCAGCAGCTCCACCACCCGGTCCAGGATCCTGTGCCCCACCTCGTACTTGGGCAGCAGCGGCAGCTCCTCCGTGGCACCACCCGCGTCCAACAGCGTCACCCGGTTCGTGTCGGATCCGAAGCCGCTGCCCTCGGCGGACACGTCGTTCGCCGCGACGAGATGCAGCCCCTTCGACGCAAGCTTCGCCCGCGCGTTCGCCTCGACCCGCTCCGTCTCGGCCGCGAAGCCAACCTTGATCACGTCCCCCGCCACCTCCGCAACGATGTCCGGGTTCTGCTCCATCTCAATGGTCCAGTCCCTGCCTGCCCCTCGCTTCACCTTGTGGGCCGCCGCACTCTTGGGGCGGAAATCGGCCACCGCCGCTGACATAACAAGGGCGTCTGCGTTGGAGCAGGCCAGCAGGACGGCGTCGCGCATCTCCAGGGCTGTCCCTACCCGCCGCATGGCAATGCCCGGTGGGTCCGCCAGGCCCGTTGGTGCGGCTACCAGCGTCACGTGCGCCCCACGGTCCCGGGCCGCCTCGGCCACCGCGTACCCCATCTTCCCGGAAGACCGGTTGGCTACCATCCGCACCGGGTCGATGGGCTCTTGCGTGCCCCCCGCGCTCACGACGATGTGGCGCTCCGACAAGTCGCCGCCGCGCCCCAGCACCCAGCGAAGGTGGCCCACAATGGTCTCCGGCTCCTCCATGCGTCCCAGCCCAATTAACCCGGACGCCAACCGTCCCTGTGCGGGGCCGACCACGTGGGCGCCCCGCTCCCGTAGCGTCCTCAGGTTCGCCTGAAGGGCGGGATGGGCGTGCATGTTCGCGTCCATAGCAGGGACCACCACCAAGGGGGCCGTCGTGGCCAGGGCTGTGGCCGTCAGGGCGTCGTCCGCAAGTCCCAGGGCCAGCTTCGCGATGACGTTGGCCGTGGCCGGCGCCACCACAAGCAGGTCGGACTCGATGGCCAGGGCCACGTGCTCCATCGCCAGCTCTGACTCCGGGTCGAAGATATCCGTCACCACCGGCCTGTGCGTGATGGCCCGGAACGTCAGCGGCGTCACGAACCGCGCGGCCCCACTGGTCAAGGCCACGCTCACCCGAGCGCCCGCCTGCGTAAGCTTGCTGGCCAGGTCGACGGCCTTGTAGCAGGCAATGCTCCCAGTAACGCCCAGGAGAATCCGCTTCTCTTCAAGGGGGTTGTGCATGTCACCATTCCTCTCGGGTTTCAGGCTCGTTCAGCCGGGCGGTTCATCTCGTGGATAAGCCGCAGGCCAATGAGGGTCAGATCCTGGTTCACCGCGTAGAAGACCCCGGTCTCCTTGGCGATAAGCTCGGCCAGACCTCCCGTGGCGATGGCCTTGGCATCCTCTCCCAGCTCGGCGCGGAACCGCTTCACCATCCCCTCGACGATGGCGACGTGGCCAAAGACCAGACCGGATTGGATTGCTGCCACGGTGTTCTTGCCGATGGCCGACGACGGCGCCTGGAACTCCACCCGCCGAAGCTGGGACGTGCCCATGTAGAGGGCCTCGGCGGCGATGGTCACGCCCGGTACGATGGCGCCTCCCAGGTAGTCGCCGTCCACCGTAATGGCGTCGAAAACCGTGGCAGTGCCGAAATCAACCACCACCAGGGGACCCCCGTACATGCGGTAGGCCGCGGCCGCGTCCACCACCCGGTCCGCGCCGACGTCCCTGGGGGAGTCATACAGGATGCGGACGCCCGTCTTGGTGCCCATGCCGACCACCATGGGCACGACGTGAAAGGAGCTCCGGGCCACCTCTTCGAAGACCGTGGTCAGGGGCGGCACGACGCTGCAGGCGATGATGTCCTCGATGTCCTCGATCTGTACGCCCTTCAGGGGAAGGAGGTTACGGATCAGCGCGGCGTACTCGTCAGGCTGGCGGTGGAGGTCGGTGAACAGTCGCCAGGTGGCGCACAGCTTCTCGCCCTGGAAGGCTCCCAGGGTGATGTTGGTGTTCCCAATGTCTAGGGCCAGCAGCATGGTAGCCTCGCGAGACCATTATAGGCGTATTGACGGCACGGGTTCAAAGGATGCAGCAGCGTCACGAGAAGCAAGCCCGGCTCATCCACGGCCAGACAGACGGCACACCACAAGAGGGAACAAGAGACGTTGCCACTTCAATGAGGACGCGAGGGTGCTTGCTGGGCCGACGCGATTCATTGTCCGCAATTCGCGACACGAACCAGAGCAATTAGCCGTGCACCAGGAGTGGACATAAAGTTAATGCGTGGTCATAGGGATGCTAGGGTTCCTCAGCGACCCCTCCGCTGAATACGCCTTTCAGGACCGCGCTGCGCGCGCGCGGGAGCGCGCGTAAGAGATCGCTGGCGATAACCCCTGCATCGCCCAGGTCCGCAGTCACCAGGTGACCCGCCGCGGCGTGGAGGAACACCCCCGCGCTGGCCGCGTCGAAGGGTTCACAGCCCTGTGCCATGAGGCCGGTGATCACGCCAGCCAGGACGTCCCCTGTTCCCGCAGTGGCCAGGGCCGGGTTCGCGAAGGGGCTCAAGCGGACCCCACCCTCCGGAGACGCTACGACGGTAAAGGCGCCCTTGAGAACGACGGTGACGCCCCAGCGAGCAGCGGCAGCCCGCGCAGTCTCGGTCCGGTCTGCCTCCACCTCGGCGATGGTGCATCCAAGCAGCCGAGCCATCTCGCCGGGGTGAGGCGTGACCACGGCTGGAGCTCGCAAGTGCTCCCACCAGCTGGGCATGCCGGCCAGAAGGTTCAGGCCATCGGCGTCTATGACTGCGGGCAGACCCAGTGGTGCTTCCGAAAGGAGCAGAAGACGCAGGAGCTCCCGGGTGGCCGGCTGCTGGCCCAGTCCGCAGCCGATGAGAAGGACGTCGTAGTCCGCCGCGCTCTCGCACAGCAGTCTGGTGGCCTCCTCCGCTGCGATGCGCCCCGCCACGGGCTCAGGCAGTGGGACAAAAGTCACCTCGGTCAGTTTTGCGGCCAGAATGGGATGGATGCCCGCCGGTGGGGCCAAGGTGACATAACCAGCTCCCGCCCGTGCCGCGCCCATGCAAGCCAGGTAGGCGGCCCCAACGTACCTTTCGGATCCGGCTACGACCAGGGTCTTGCCAAAGCTTCCCTTGTGGGCATTTAGAGGGCGACGAGGGAGCACCCGGCGGACCGTGGAGGTGGTGAGCATATCCAGGGCGGGGTTCTCAGTGATGTGACGTGGAATCCCGATGTCCGCAAGCGTGAGACGTCCCACTGCCTCAGCACCGGGAAGGCGGAACAACCCAAGTTTGGGACATCCCAGGGTCACTGTGACGTCACATCTAACCGTTGCCGAGTCCGTCTCGCCGCTATCTGCATTGAGGCCCGTGGGCAGGTCGAGTGCCAGGACCCCCATTTCTGGACGTCGGGCCTTCTCCTGGCGGACCGCGTGCAGCAGACCGGAGAGGGGTGGCTGAATGGGTCGCGCACGGCCCGTGCCCAAAATGGCATCCATAACAAGGTTGGCTTCCCCAATGGACCTGCCCAGGGCTGCGAGTCTTGGGTCCTCAGATCCATCTGTCACATTGACTCCGGCCTGGACCGCAAGTGCAAGCTTTGGGTCGCTAGCCGGTCTGGTTGCACACAAATACGCCGTTGTCGCTGTGCCCCAGCTCTGGAGGTGCCGCGCTGCCACGAGACCGTCGGCGCCGTTGTTCCCCGGACCGATCAGAGCGAGCACCGTTCCAGGTGCCGCGGCTCCCATCTCACGCAGGGCAACTCGGGCCGTGGCCAGCCCTGCACGCTCCATGAGGGAATCGGTGGATACGCCGGCCGCCTCTGAGAGACGCTCCACCTGGCGCATCTCGTCAATGGTGACGATCTTCATTGGTCGAACCTACTACTGATGCTACGGCGTACTCGTGGGAATGGGAGAGGGAGATGGCGAGGACACTCATACCGAGCTTGGCAGCCTGAACAGCAGCACGGCCGTGGAGACGGACCTCCGGCGCTTGGCCGCGCTGGCGGACAACCTCGATCTCCCGCCAGGAGACACCGCGGATGCCGGTACCCAGGGCCTTCATCACGGCCTCTTTGGCGGCGAAGCGTGCCGCCAGTTGGGCCGTCCGCCCCCTGGCAAATGCGAGCTCCTGGGGTGTGTAGATGCGTTGGAGGAAGCGATTGCCCCAGCGCTGGACGGCGCTAGCAATACGGGGGATTTCTATGATGTCCACGCCGACATAGAGCATTGCTGTGACGTCACTTCCTCTCGTGATCGACTGCAAGACAGGTATTGGTCAAGGCGGGAGCATTATAGCCAGCGCGGCGGGCCGTGTCTATGAGGGCGTGGCGACGTTGCGGCTAGCTTGAGAATTGGAATCCATCCCTAGGCGGCAACCAGATAGGGCGGAGTACTGGTACAGGAAGGATGGCCTAGATGGGACGTCTCATTGGTGTGTTCTGAACGATTCCCGTAATAGTACTGTTATATTACTGTGCAAGTATTGGGGAATCCTTGACAATGGTCGGAACACATGGTAGTGTCTATGCCATAGACCAAAGAGGGGCCTTCGCAACAGGGGGGTACGAATGGCACGCAGGCCGCGTCTAATGCAGGCGGTGGAAGAGCGCTACAACCGTCCCCTGGAGCGGCTGCTCCCGGAGATGGTCAATGAGAAGGGCATCTCCGGGACGGCGGCGGAGCTCGGCGTGAGTAAGTCCACCGTGAGTTACTGGCTTCTGAAGCTGGGTATCAGCGTTCGCCGGGTGGCTCTAGCACCCGGGGAATCCTTGGAGGTCAAGCGGAGTCAGTAGTGGGGCGGTGGGCAGAGGGGCTGCACCCAACTAGTTGAGGGGGAACGATGCGCATCCAGTTTATCGGCAGGATTTCTGAGCTGTTGACGACTCTCCGGGTGATCTTGGCGGACTTTCCCACCATTCGGGCCGCTGACGTGACCCCAAGGATGCTAGCTGAAGCGCGGCTTTCTAGTCGCCGGAACTAGCTGGCGCATTCGACGGTACAGGAAGAGCCTGCGTGCTTGGAGGGGAAGCACGCAGGCTCTTCCTTTTCGCTGAGACATGCCGGTGTGACGCGGGGCTCCTTCGTCGGGCAAAGAATGATCAGAGGATTCGCAGGTCTGGCGAGCGATGGAGGCGCAGTCTACTCTGGACGTGCTATCCGGTTGATTATCCCAGCGAGATATCCGGCCCCAAAGCCGTTGTCGATGTTCACGACAGCCACACCAGGGGCGCAGCTATTGAGCATGGCCAGGAGGGGAGCCAGCCCTTGGAAGCTTGCGCCATATCCGATGCTGGTCGGAACGGCGATGACGGGGGCGGAGACGAGTCCTCCAACTAGGCTCGGAAGGGCGCCCTCCATACCCGCCACCACCACGATGGCCCGTGCTTTCTGCAACTGGCCAACTCTGTCCAGCAGCCGGTGGACCCCGGCGACGCCCACATCTTGTATCTGCTCCACGGCCGAGTCCAAGAGCCCGGCAGTCACTACTGCTTCCTCGGCTACGGGCAGGTCGGCCGTGCCGGCGCTGACCACTATCACTCCAGTGGTCAGGACCTTTGCCTCGCGGCGGTCCACGACTATTGCTCGGGAGCTCTCGTAGTAGTGGGCATCGGGGGCGTCCCTAACGACCAGTTCGTATGACTCAGGGCTTGCGCGGGTAACCAAGAGCCTGTCGCTCTGCGCCAGCAGGCGCTGGGCAATAGTCGCAATCTGACTCGGCGTCTTACCCAGGCCGAACACGACCTCGGGGAAGCCCTTGCGCAAAGACCGGTGGTGGTCCACCTGAGCAAACCCGATGTCCTCGAAGGGCAGTCGTCGCAGCTCGTCCAGGGCTGAATCGACAGTGACCTCGCCGCTCTGTACGCGAAGGAGGAGTTGAGACAATCGTTGGACGTCCATGCACTCCCTTGGGTGTGGATGATCACGCATTATAGCGTGCCTTGGTGAGGGACCGTGTCACCCATAGTCCGCTCAGCGGGTCCCAACGCGTTGACTGGCCTCACGCGGGAACCTATACTGACGACAACTTTCCGGGGGTATCAGAGCATGCGTCTCGCTTGTCTCCAAGACACGTTGGACAAGGGTCTCGGGATCGTGAGCCGGGCCGTGGCTAGTCGGACCACTCTTCCCATCACGCAGAACATACTGCTCCAGACGGACCAGGGGAGGCTGAGGCTTTCAGCGACAAACCTGGAGCTAGCCATCAGTACTTGGGTTGGCGCAAAGATAGAGGAGGAGGGCGCCATCACCGTTCCGGCTCGGCTTCTCACCGAGTTTGTGAGCTCTCTTCCACAGGAGACCATCGACGTGGAGGCCGTAGCCCATCCCTACGCGCTGCGCCTCACGTGTGCCAACAACCAGGCCCGTATCATTGGCACCGAGCCCGAAGAGTTTCCTCCTCTGCCTACGGTAGAGGGCGGTGTTACCGCCATGTTGAATCCAAAGGCGCTGCGGAACGCCATCTCCCAGGTGGTCTTCGCCGTGGCGACCGAGGACTCCCGGCCGGTGCTGACCGGCATCAAGGTCGAGCTGGAGAACGAGAAGTTCACCTTCGCCGCAGCCGACGGGTTCCGGCTCGCCGTTCATCGCGGGGAGCTTGCGCAGGGGGTCTCCGAGCCCGTCCACGCTATCATCCCCGCTCGGGCCTTCTCAGAGCTTGGCCGGCTTCTGGGGGACCAGGAGCAGCCGGTGGAGATGCTGCTCGACGCGACCAAGGGTCAGGTTCTGTTCCGGCTGAAGGATGCGGAGGTCATCTCACAGCTCATCCAGGGCACCTTCCCCAACTATGCGCAACTCTTGCCTGAGAGCTATACCACACGGGCGTCCCTGCCTGTTCAGGAGTTTCTGCGGGCAACGCGCACGTCGTCCATCTTCGCTCGAGACAGTAGTGGCATTGTGAGGCTCCACGTCCGGCCGGGTGAGGAGGGCACGCTTCAGGTGGTGGCTCGAGCCGAGGAGGTGGGGGAGAACAACACGGACTTGGGGGCTGAGGTTGAAGGGGAGGAGGCCAAGGTAGCGTTCAATGGCAAGTATCTGCTGGACGTCTTGGGCGCAATCTCCGAGGAAAGGGTGTTCCTAGAAGTGACCACACCCTCCAGTCCCGGCGTCCTGCGGCCCGTGAGCTCGGACAGCTACGTCAACGTCATCATGCCCATGTTCGTGCAGTGGTGATGTGGGTCGCACTATCCCCTTCGCTGCTAGGGATGCGCCTCTGGACGGTTGATAAGGGACCTGTTTGGCCTTCAGCCAGATTGAGATAGATCCGCAACGTCCTCAGGCACGGACAAGGCACGTTCCCAGGCTGCCACGCGGCCCAAGCCCCAGCACAGCCCGACTGACATAAGTGTACGTTGCTCGCTTGGATGTCTCCGTCGCTTTGCCCTTTGGCCCAATGCGTGCGACGTCACGTGCCATGGCTTGTGGCTAACTTCCGGTTGTCGCGCTGAGGCCGATGACACCTGCCATCGTAATCGCGATGCCCAGTGCTTGGATGCGCGCAGGACGTTCGTGGAGGAAGAGCCAGGCCAATGACATGGTGACGATCGGGTGTGCAGCCGAGATTGGGGCGACGATGAAGACGGACCCGGTCGAGACGCCGATCGTATAGGCGATGAAGGCGAAGGAATCTAGCAGGCCCGCAGCAGCTACTATTCCTCGGCTGCCCTTCCCTGGCCAGCTCACCGGTGCTCTCTGAGCTAGAGCGACGAATAGGAGAAGGGCAAGGGTGAAGACCTTGGAGACCAAAATCGCCAATATGGGGGTCGTGGCCAAGCTGAGTGGCTTGATCAGGGCTGCGGCCATCCCGATGGTGAGCATGGCGCCAACGCCGTACCAGAACCCGGTCTGCCCGCTCCCCCTCGTTGTGCCGCGCGCAGAGAGCATCAAAATGCCGCAGGTGATGGCGCCAATGATTCCCCACTGTGGCGGTGCTACGACCTCGCCGAGCAGCAACCATGCCAGCAAGACGGAAACGGCCAGCCACGCTGAGGCCACGGCGGTCACGACGGACACCTTGCCTATGGCAAGGCCCCGATAGTAGACAAGATAGGCTGCGGCGATGGTGAATCCTACCGCCGGCCCGAGCCACGCGGCGGTGCTCAGGTCCGCCGTCCTGTCGACCTTCTGGAACGCCGCCTGCGCTGCGAGAATCACCGTGGGCAGTGCCAGGCCCGTGAACTGGACGTAGAAGGCAGTTGAAAGGCTACCAATCCGAACGGAGGATTGTCGGCCGAGAAAGTCCCCCACTCCCCACGACACAAGGCTCAGGAAGCCCCAGAGCATGTCGGCCCGGATGGGCAACTGCTGCAGCGTCCCCCAGCTACTGGGAGCCGAACCACGCTGCCAGGTCAGCGCGGTTGCGGTCCAGCCAGCGGACGTTCAGGCCGATGCGCTCCAGCGACTGTTGGATTGTGCGTGTTGCTGCGGGCACCGGGTGTGCTTCAAAGAAACTACGCACGTCCTCCTGTTCCTGCGTCGTCGTGAAGGTGCCAGTGATGGAGACCAGACGCATGATGCCAAAGCCGCCGCTGCCGTAGCGCCGGTCGAACTCGGGCCAGTTGTCCTTGAGGAACTGCCAGGCCAGCGCCTTGCCGATGCGGTTGCCCGCCACTGCCGAGATCAGGGAGATAGTGTCCTGGGAGCGAATCTCTTCAGAGAGGGCCAGCTCTAGGGTGCTCCGCAAGAGCTCGGGTTGCTGGAATCTCCCCATGGCCATGTGCAGCCGCACTCGCTCCTCCTGGAGGGTCGTCTGATTGGCCATGTCCCGCAACCTCTGGTGGGTTGGGGCGTCACCGACTTGGGCAGACAGGGCGTAGACCACGGCTCGCAGGTCTGGAGCCAGCGACGATGGTTGGTCCAGTGCTGCCGTAAAGCGGCGCTGGGCCTCCGTGAGCGTGTCTATGTCGCCGAAGAATCCCAGCCCTCCCAGGACGGTGCTGCGCAGGAGAGATTGCAGGTGCCCTTCGCCGGCGCCGGCGTCCCAGCCCACGCGCTGCACCACGGGAGTCAGTAGCTCCCGGACCAGGGCATGGAATTGGGGAAGGAAAGGCTCTGCGGTCAGCAGATTGCCCAGCTGACGGAGGTTTCCCGCCAGATCGCTCCACAGAGAGTACTCCGTTTCATTCTTGTAGGCCTGTGCCAGGGTGAGAAACTGGGTGGCCGGGAGCAGGCCCGCCCGCGCCAGGGCGTAGGCGTCGTTCTCCAGTCCAAGCCGATCGGCGGCAGGCATGTCAAGACTCTCAATGGCGGGAATGAAGCGGTCCCACTCCCGGGGCTGATAGTTCACGCGATAGAACCCGGTTTGGGCAGCGTTCACCTTGACCCACGCGCTGTCGTCTACGGCAGGGCGTGCGGACTCCAGAATCAGGCTGCTCTCACGCTGGTCCAGGAGCAGACGGTCGGCGCTGGACGCTCCCTCACCGGTCACGCTGACGGGGACCTGCCACAGCGCCGGGTCGGGCGACTGTGCAGGGTCAGCGTCGTAGAGGAAGCGTTGCTGCGAAAGGTGAAGCCGGAGCTGCTCGCCTTCCCGCTCGACCGCGGTCTCAAGGACGGGGTATCCCATCTGAAGGGTCCAGCTCTCCATCAGCGACGTCACCGGTTGCCCCGACGCCTCCTGCAGAGCGCTCCAAAGGTCAGCGCCCCGGGCGTTGCCGTACTTGTGGGCGTCCAGGTAGCTGTGGAGCCCGGCTCGGAAGGTCTCCTCGCCGAGGAACTGCTCGAGCATTCGGAGGATGGAGGCGCCCTTGCTGTAGCTGATGGCGTCGAAGAGCTGACTGACCTCAGCGGGGTCGCGCACCGGTTGCTCGATTGGGTGCGAGTTGCGAAGCCCGTCCAGGGAGAGGCCGGGGACCAGGTCTTCAATGATGAACTGCGTCCACATCTCCCACTCTGGGAACAGGTGGTCCACGGCCTTGGTGCCCATCCAGGACGCGAAACTTTCGTTGAGCCAGAGGTCGTTCCACCACTCCATGGTGACCAGGTCACCAAACCACATGTGGGCCATTTCGTGGGCGACGACTTCGGCAACGCGCTGCCGAGTGCCCGCCGCCGAGTTTTGCGGATCGACCAGTAGGGCGGTCTCGCGGTAGGTGATGGCGCCCCAGTTCTCCATGGCCCCGGCGGCGAAGTCTGGGGCCGCGATGTGGTCGAGCTTGGGCAGCGGATAGGGTATGCCGAAGTAATCGTTGAAGTAGCCCAGCAGCCTCACCGCAGTCTCCAGGGCAAATCGCCCCTGCTCCGCCTTTCCGGGAGTGGTCCAGACGCGTACGAGCGTGCCTCCAGGCGCCGTCGCCTCCACGGACTCGAACTCCCCGACCAGGAAAGCCAAGAGGTAAGTGGACATAACCGGCGTTTCCGTGAAGATCACGCGCTTGAGGCCGGGGGCGTCCACCTGCTCACTCTCGACGGGAGTGTTGCAGATGGCCGTGAGGTGATCGGGAATAACCAGGGTTACCTGAAAGGTTGCCTTGAGGGCTGGCTCGTCCCAGCATGGAAAGGCCCGGCGAGCGTCGGTTGACTCGAATTGGGTCGTGGCCAAGAATCGCTCCGGGCCGCCCGGCGGCGTGTAGCGGCTGCGGTAGAACCCCTGAAGCCGATCGTTGAGGGTACCGGTGAACTGCAGCTCAAGGGTAGCCTGGCCTTCGGGAAGCGGGGACGCAAATTCCAGCGTGAGGGTTTCAGTGCTCTCGTCGAGGTTGATGCTGTCCGCGGTTGTCACGCCGCCGTCCGCCTGGATTCTCGATGCCGACTGTACGCCAAGCTCCACGGCGTTGAGGACGATCCGCGACGTGGGCTCCGTGACTTCGATGTCCACCTGCTCCTGACCGCTGAAGGTGAAGGAGTCCAGGTCCGGCCACAGAGTGATGCGGTACCTTAGGGGACGGACGTTAGTTGGAAGCAACGAGAACTCTGAATCGGGCATCTTCTCCCTCTCAGTTAGGCGCAGTGGCTACAAGATGTCAGCAGGGTAGCATGGGGAGGGGACTTGCGTGAAGGAGCTTTGCCACACCCCTCGCTGGAGATGTGACCGTTTGGGCGAATGGGGTGCTCAAGCACCCCGAATCCCCCACCTACCGTTGGCTGGACCTGCCCACTGGTGAAGGCTCTCACGTGACTGCTGACGGCTCGGCCTGCTTCACAGCCGGCGCCAAGAGGTCTTGCCGAGGGAGTTGGTTTGATTGTTCACGCCTGGTTGATTGTCGGTTACTTTTTTTCGCGGAAAAGTGAAGCTAGACGGATCTCGCGCAGATAGGGGACGATTAGATTGTTTGATTCTCGAGGCATGGCGACCTCCTGGGCTTGTTTGGCGTGTTGAGGAGATACTAGCGCGTATGTACTCGAACGGGCAACGGACAGGTGGCACAGGGGGGGTGAGGAGGATGCCCCGCGCCGCGTGGATTCCCGCCTTCGGAGACCTTTGCGTAACTCCCCGTGGAGGGCGAGGTTGTGAAGGTGTGACAGTTCCCGCCAACCTGCGGCCCCTCCCCTGGATTCCCGCTTTCGCGGGAATGACGAAGTGGGGGGTGCGGGTTTGACGGGCGTGGCGCGGGAAGGACGGGGTTGGTGATGGCACACCCGGCGCCGGGGCGGGCGTTGTGCCGCCCAGGGCGGTGGGATATACTGGCGCCGACTTGCCTTGCGGTCCAACAGCCTCCAAGACCCGTCGCCGTGGGTTTTCTTCGACCGTGCACCATCCGGTGGAGGGGTATTGAGCGGTACTCGTGTCGCCCGTGACATTGTCGTGCGGTTGGGCATGGCATTGCAGTACCCGGACTATCGCACCCTGTGGTACGCCAACGTATGCGGTGGGGCCGCGTCTTGGGCGCTTATCGTAGCCCGAGGGTGGCTGGTCTACGACATCTCGGGGTCCTCGGCGCTGGTGGGTCTGGCCACCTTTGCCGCCATGATTCCCCGCTTCTTCATTACGCCCTTCTCTGGGTACCTTGTGGACCGGTTCGACCGCCGCCGTGTTCTGGCGTGGACCTTCGCGCTCAACCTCATCCACAACCTGGTCCTGGCGGCGGTGGTCCTGGCGGGCCTGGTAGAGATATGGCACCTCCTGGTGCTTGCCCTTGTCAATGGAACGGCGCGCGCAACGCAGATGCCGGCATCGGGCTCTCTGATACCCAACCTCGTGCCGAGACATCACCTGCTTAACGCCATTGCCCTGAACTCAGCTACACAGCATGGGTCGCGGCTGGTGGGTCCCGCCGCCATTGCGCCTCTACTAGCTACGGTGGGCGCGGGTGGCGCCTTTCTTCTCTGCACAGTCTTTTACGCCGTGGGGCTCATCCTTGTGCTGCGTATCCATACGGAATCGCGCGGGGTCATTGACCGGTCGCGCGGGATGGGGCAAAACCTGCTCGCGGGGTTCTTCTACGTCTATCGGCATCCGCTGCTGCTCCCGCTGCTGCTGGTGGCTGTAGGGCACTGCGCCTTCACCATGTCCTTTGAGTCCGTCCTTCCAGTCATGTCACGAGTGAAGCTGGGTGCGGAAGGAGCGGGCTTCAGCTATCTGATGATGGCCGTGGGTGGGGGAGCACTCGTGACGTCCCTTTACCTGGCCTCGGTCCAGAGCGACAAGAGCCGCGGACGGTTGCTGGTGATTCTGGGTATGATCAGCGGCCTTGCCCCCATAGGGCTAGCGCTGTCTTTCAACCTCACCCTGGCCCTCATGGCCGCGACCGTTATGGGTGGCGTACAGGCAGGGTACATGACCCTCTTCCATGTTGTTGTGCAGACTAACGTGCCCGACTCCATTCGCGGCCGCGCGAGCGCTATCAACAACCTTCACATCGGGGGCATGATGGCCACCTTCAACCTTGTGAACGGTGTTGCCGCCGATTACATCTCGGGGCCCCTGGTGCTGGGACTAGGGGGCGCTGCTTTTGTGGCTGTCATGGGAACAAGCTTTGCTAGCTTGCACCTGAGGAACCTCTACGCTGCTCGACAGGATCCTGCAGTAGTCTTGGCGTAGCCGCGTCATTCGGATCCGCCAACCCGGAGACCCCTGGTTGAGCTCATACGACATTCTCGATGCCATCGGGAACACCCCCCTGGTTGAGCTGCGCAATATTGGCGCCAAGCCGGGGGTGCGCATCTTCGGCAAGCTGGAAGGATGCAACCCCACTGGAAGCGTCAAGGACCGCGTGGCCCTGTACCTGGTACGCAAGGCCGAAGCTCAGCGGGGCCTGACTCCCGGCTACACGCTTGTGGAGGCCAGCACGGGCAATACGGCCCTATCGTTGGCGCTCATAGCCAAGCAGCGAGGCTACCGACTGAAAGTCGTGATGCCTCCGGCCGTGACGCCGGGGATGGCGGAGCTCCTGGAGATTCTGGGCGCCCAGGTGGTTAGGCATGAATTCGTGGTTGGCATGAAGGGCGCCATTGAGCACGCCGTCCAGCTGGGCCAGGAGAAGGACCACCTCGCAGTGCGCCAGTTTCAAGATGATGCCAACGTTCAGGCGCACTATGAGACCACAGGTCCGGAGATTCTGGCAGCGCTGCCTGACGTAGATGCCTTTGTGGCAGGCATCGGCACCGGGGGAACAGTGATGGGCGTGGGAAGGCGCCTCAAAGAGCGCAATCGTGAAACCAAGGTCATTGGCGTCGCACCCCGGCCCGGCGATGAGATTCAGGGGCTGCGGAGCATCGAACAGGGCTATACACCCCCGCTTCTAGACGAGAATCAGTTGGACGGGCGGTTCCTGGTGGACACAGCGGCGAGCTTTGCGAGGATGAGGGAACTGCTCGAGAAGGAGGGACTCTTCGCAGGCCTCTCCTCAGGCGCCGTCCTCCATGCAGCCCTTCGAGTTGCTCAGCGTATGGACCGAGGGAACATCGTGGTGCTCCTGGCAGACACAGGTTGGCGTTACCTGCCTGCCTTTACTCTCCCATGAGAGCCTGTTCGGCTTTACCCAGCTCATGGGCCTCGACGGCGACCCCGACAACCGCGCGTGGTGGTAGGTCGCTGGCGCGACGGCCGTGTGGGGGAGGGTTGCGGCGGGGGTGGAGTAGGGAGGACGGGGTTGAGGAGGATGCACGGCTGTGGCCCGCCCGTCCCGTGGGTCCCCGCTTTCGCGGGAATGACGGTGGGTGGGCTCTCACTGGTATTGCGACGTCACTTGGGGTACTTGACAGAGACGTCTCGTGACCCTAGACTCTCCCGTATGACACAGCATGAAAGAGGCAACTTCCAACTTTCGCTCTCCGAAGCGCAACTTCTGGCACCGGAGACGCCTCAATACCTGGAGATCGCGCTGCGCCTGCTAGAGACGCGACTCGGCGAGCTCCAGGGAGGTGGGCAGGTCGTGACAGCGGCTGGGCCTGTATTGGCTCACGAACGTGACATAACACCAGAGCCAAGGCCGGAGCCGACGGAGACAAAGTCTCCCGTTCCAGAAACACCCGAGCCTGATGCGTTCCAGTCATCGTCCGCGGCCCCTGCGACGCCTCAAAGGCGGGCGCGCTGGTTTCAGGACCAATACCCGCGCATCACTCTGTCCGACGGCGCACAAGTGACGCCTCGCTCCCTGGACGAACTGAAGGCGTTGCTACAGGCCCGGGGACTGACGCCACATCCGCGCGGCGACGCATCGATGCTTCTGTGGCAGGTCCGGAACAGGCTGGGTGGGACAGTTGAGTCGGTTGGGGCTCCCTCGCCTAGAGATGCTCCTTGATCTTTTCGGCCAAACCTCTGGTCATGCCGGCTACTGCGGCTAGCTCCTCCAGCGACGCCTCCCTGACCGCCTTGACCGTGCCGAACCGGCGCAGCAGCAGTCGCCTACGCTTGGGTCCAATGCCCGGCACTTGGTCCAACCCTGACTTCACCGCACGCTGGGAGCGCAGCTTCTGGTGATAGGTGATGGCGAAGCGATGGGCCTCGTCGCGTACCCGCTGGACCAGGAAGAGCCCTTGGGAGCTTCGCGGGAGCACAATAGGCTCGGCAACTTCCGGAGTGAATAGCTCCTCCTGCTCCTTGGCCAGAGACGCCAGGGGGACGGCATCCGTGCTGATGCCGAGCTCCAGAAAGACCCCGTGGGCTGCCGTCAGGTGCCCTTTGCCGCCATCAATGAGTACGAGGTCGGGTATGAGGCCCCACGTCTCGCCTCTCCCCTCGGCGGGTTGGTCGCCGTCCAACGCCCGCAGCTTGAGGGCCTGTTGGTCCTGCTGCGCCAACTTGCCGAATCTCCGGCGCAGCACCTCTCGCATCATGGCGTAGTCGTCGATATCGCCCACTGTGCGGATTCTGAAGCGCCGGTAGTGTGCCGGCCTGGGCTTGCCTTCCTGGCATACCACCATGCTACCGACGGCGTCGGTCCCATGGATGTTGGAGATGTCGTAGCACTCGATGCGCCGGGGCAATCTCGGAAGGTTCAGAGCATCCTGCAACTCCCGCATTGCCGTGTCCATGGCGTCCTGGCCCGCGAGACGGCGCATGCGGTTCTGGGCCATCTCCTGCGCCGCGTTCTCGGCCACCATGCTGACCAGCCTGCGCTTCTCGCCGCGAACGGGAACGGTGAGGGCCACGGGCCGGCCTCGCTTGCTTTGCAGCCAGGTCCGAATGGATTCGACGTCCTCCAGGCTGTGCTGCAAGAGGACCTGAGACGGTATGAAAGAGGCGCGGTCATAGAACTGCTTGACGAAGGAACTCAGCACACGGCCCTCCGATTCGTCCCGCGTGCCTTCCATGGTGAAGTGGTCGCGCCCGATGAGCCTTCCCTTGCGAATGAAGAAGGCCTCTACCAACGCTTCATCCTTGTCCTGCTTCAGGGCGATGACATCCACGTCCTCGGAGCGGGTCGTGACCACCTTCTGCTCCTCCGTGACGCGTTCGATGGCGCGGATCTGGTCTCGCAGGCGGGCTGCGCGCTCGAACTCCAGGTTGTCGGCAACCAGCTGCATCTGTGACTTGAGCTGGCGCACCACAGCCTCAGTATGACCCTGGAGGAAGAGAAGGACCTGGTCGATGACCGCACGATACTCTTCCCGGGACGCATAGCCCACGCAGGGGGCTACGCAGCGATGGATGAAGTACTCGAGGCAGGGCCGTGCGTCCACGCCCGTAATGACCTTGGTGCAAGATCGATAGGGGAAGAGCTTCTTGAGCAGGTCCAGGGTCCTCCGCACCGAGTAGGCGCTGGCGAACGGGCCGAAGTAGTGGGCGCCGTCCTCCTGTACGCGACGGGTGAAGGAGACCAGCGGAAACTCCTCCTTGAGGTCGATCTTGATGTAGGGGTACGTCTTGTCGTCGCGCAGGCGAGTGTTGTAGGGAGGACGATGGCGTTTGATGAGCGTGTTCTCGAGAATCAGCGCCTCGCTCTCAGAGAAGGTGATGAAGAACTCGAAGTCCGCGGCATGTTCCACCATGCGACGGATCTTGGGTGTGAGACCGAAGCGGCTGCCGAAGTACGACCGGACTCGGTTGCGCAGGTTCGCGGCCTTCCCAACGTAGAGGATCTGCGCCGAAGCGTCCTTGAATATGTACACGCCCGGATCTGCGGGCACGCTCTTCAGACGGCTTCCCATGGCCTGGATTTGATCTGTCATTGTTGCTTGCAGTCCATTCCAGTGCGTATTGTACGCCGGGGTTGGTGGGCTGTCCCCAATAGTGTGTAACCCCAGGTTGTCACATTGTCACAGAGTATACGTTCTGCGGGACGGTGGTGGAGAGCGTACCAACCTACAGGAGACGGGTGGGGCGTCTCATTGGGAGGGCGCAACGTGAACCATGGATGGGGATGGCCGAACACCCAGGGCACCGGGGCCGAGTTCCTGTCTGTGAGGCGGGAGCCCCGCACAGCGGCAGGCCGGAAAGGGCCTGTCCGGAGGCGAGATCAAGACAGGGTCAATGATGCCAATACGGCTGGCCCGAACCTGAATACCGACTCGACGGAGGCCGATTGGGCAGGAGACACCAAGTACATGTCCACTGCAGGCGGTGCGATGGAGGCCGCCTCTGCCGCCGGAGTACTGACACGCAACACCCAGTAAGGCAGGACAGCTAGGGAACCCAGCTCTCCTGCTCCTGTGGCCGTTGTGATCCGGCACAACCGTGACTACCCCAATACGATGGCGAGGACGATGAGAACCGTGAACATGGCCACGGCCAAGATGCCGATCTGCCGCAACTCTTTGGTGAGCAGCGGCAGGTCGAGCGTGGGCGACCGGATTCCGCGGGCAGCCAGTGACGCGGGCCTAGGGGTGGCAGGCCTGGGCGCCGCAGGCAGTTGAGGTCGATCCTGCTCGGCCGCGGAACGGGCTGCAGGAACGGCAACTGCCGCTCCGGGCGAAGGCCTAGTTTGGTCGGGCTGGGTTACTGTGTTGTCTCGGCGGGGCGACGCTTCCTGCCGGCGGCGGCGTTGCGCACGCTGTTTGGCGCTTGGCCGGCGTGTATGCTGTGGCATAGTGACCTCTACTGTGGTGCAAGAGAGTGGAACGTGTTTTACATATTGTATGCATGTACGTTGTAAGAGGACAGAGGGTCATAGTGTGGGACTAGCTTCCCTTTTCAATTAGCTCAACGGCCTGCACAACCAGGTCCGTTGCGGACTGCAGGCCCAGATGAGCCGGGTTCACAATGAGATGATACAGAGTCGGATCATTGTAACGGACCTTGAAGTGCCGCTCGAAGTAGTCCGCTCGCGCCTTTTCCTGCTCGGCCAGCCCCCGCTCGGCTTCGGCCTGCGTGATTCCCTCGCGTCGCATGAACCGGTTGATCCGGAAGGGCAATGGCGCCACAACGCCAACGTGTAGCGCTTTGGGGGTATCGCTCAGGATCAGATTGGCGCCTCGGCCCAGGATGACGACGTTTCCATCGCTGGCCAGGTCATGAATGACTTCGCTGATCACCTGAAAGAACCGCTCGTCATCAACCTGGTGGGGCTGGTCAACAAGCTCCGGCGGTTCTTCTGGGTATGGAGTGGTCAGCAGGGCATCCATTCCTATGCCGAAGAATGGGTCTCCGCCCGTCCCTGAGTAGGCGGAGTGTTCCAAGGCACGCTGAAAGAGGTGACCCACGCGGGCGCCCAGGCTGGGTACGCTCTGCTCCTTCTCCTCCAGAGCTTCCACTGTGGCGCCGACCCGCTTCCCAGCCTCGGCCATTATTATGCGATCGATATAGTCAACTCCAAGGCGGCGAGCGATCTCTGGTCCCATATCTTCGCCACCGCTGGCAATCTGACCCTGAATAGTGACTATGGCCATTGTGCACCTCCCTCAGGTAGAGATCTCCGACCACGCCGCCTAGGCGCGCATGCGCTCGTGATTGGCGGATACTGCGAGGGCCATGTCAGCGCGCCTGGATATCGTCCGCCGGCGCAACCGTCCATCGACGCAGAAAGGGTTGTCGCCGGGCTCCAGGGAGCGGTGCGTCTCAAAGGAGAGGGCGTGCTGCTGCGGCATTTCTGGGATTGCCCCAGTATAGGGGGTCTGCTCGCCGCTGCCCATTGTGACGCGAAATGCCACTTGCCCCACTCCTTGCAGGGTCTACTAGGCCCTAGGGTGAGCGCGATCGTACTCTTCTCGCAGGTGATCGTTGGTAAGGTGCGTGTACACCTGCGTGGTGGAAATGCTGGCGTGGCCCAGGAACTCCTGAACCTGCCGTAGGGTAGCGCCGCCGCGGAGCATGTGAGTCGCAAAGCTGTGACGAAGGGTGTGCGGGGTAACGCTGCCCTGGACTTGCGCCTGCTTTGCGTGTCCTTTAAGGATGCCCCAGAACCCCTGACGGGTGAGACGCTCCCCGCGCCGATTCAAGAAGAGGGCCGGCTCGGATCCGTTGCGGGCGAGCTCCGTTCGGCCGTCCTCGAGATAGGTCCTAAGGACAGCCACCGCCATTCCATGCGTGGGGATGATCCTCTCCTTGGAGCCTTTGCCCATGCAGCGGACATAACCCTCGTTTGGATTGATGTCGGAGAGATTCAGGGACACCAGTTCGGTCACGCGCATTCCCGTTGCGTAGAGGAGCTCGAGCATGGCGTGGTCACGAAGGGCTTCTGGGCCCGTGCCATGGGATGGCGCTTTCAGCAGTCGGGCAACCTCGTCTTCACTGAGGGTGTTCGGGAGGGTGCGCCCCACCTTGGGCGCATGGAGGTCCTCGGTTGGGTTCTGGCTCACAATCCCTTCTAGCAGTAGAAAGGAGAAGAGGGACTTCACAGAGGCCAGCTTTCTTGCCCGTGTCGTGACAGAGTAGCCCTTCTCCTGGAGCTCCAACACGTAGCTGGCCAATACGTCGCTATTGATGCTGGTCCAGTCTTCGCGGTATCCCTGCCGGTCAAGGAAGCCGATCAGGCCGTATAGGTCGTTGCGGTAGGCGAAGATAGTGTTGCCCGAAAACCCCTTCTCCACCGTCAGGTGATTCAGAAAGGCATTGACTTCGGTCTTCATGGGGGCCTCACATTATGTTCGACGGTTTCCCTATTCTAGCACAGGTCGGGCAGCCTGTCTGGAGTGCTGCCAATCCGACCTTCGGCGGGCTAGCTCACCGCCTCTCTGAAGCTGCGAAGAAGCGCAATGTGCTCATCCACAGAGGAGCACGGGGCGTTGTTTGTGCTCACCCCCAGGGTAGTGATGCCCAGGGCTTGCCATGCGGTCCACGTGTCGGCCCAATCACGCGGTGTTCCTGTCCCCAGGCCCATTCGCGGCGCCACAACGATGCTGGAGGGGTCCCTGCCCGACTCGAGAGCGTAAGCGTGAAACCGGTCCAGCATTGGAGCAAGGGCCTTGGGAGAGCGGGTGCCCGGAAGCCATCCGTCTGCCAGGCGGGCGATCCGTTTCATCGCAGGCTCGGCGTCTCCCCCCATCCAGATCGGGATTGGCCGTTGCACGGGAAGGGGGTTGAAGCCCGCTTCTGTGATGCGGTGCCACTGTCCCTGGAAGGTGACCGTCTCCTGGGTCCACAAGGCCCGGAGCACGGCGATCTGCTCCTCCACACGGCGGCCTCTGTTCCGGAACTCCTGGTTGAGGGCCTCAAATTCGACCTCGTTCCAGCCGAGTCCAATCCCCAGCCTCAGGCGCCCTCCACTCAGGACGTCAATCTCTGCGGCTTGTTTCGCCACCAGTGCGGACTGGCGCTGGGGCAGGATGAGGATGGACATCCCCAACTTCAAGCGCTGCGTGCATGCCGCCACATAGCTCAGGAGGACCAGAGGCTCGCGGGCGATAGTTCGATGCGTATACGGCGCGTCCCATCCCGGCCGATTCGTGGGATCGGCGCCCAGGACGTGGTCAGAGCAGGTAAGGTAGTCGAATCCCAGCCCTTCCACGGCCTGCACGAACTCCCGGACGGCGCCGTGGTCGCTCATGGCCTCATGCTGGGGAAAGCTCACGCCAAAGTCCATGTCCGACTCCTTCAGTTTCTCTGCCACCCCATGAGCATACACCAGGGGGCCCCTGAACAACCCATCAACGCGGCCAGCTTCCCTACATAACTCGGCCGCAATCCACGGACTCATTCGGACTATTCCCAGGCCTGCCGACGTTTCCCGTGGAGGGGAAGCGGAAACTAGGGCGTGCCTCACAGGGAGGGAGGGGGATGCCCCGCTCTGCCCCGCCCCACGTGGATTCCCGCCTTCGGAGACCTTTGCACAACCGTCGTTCCCGCACCAACCCGCCGTCATTCCCGCGAAAGCGGGAATCCAGGGTGGGGCCTCAGGCTGGCGGGGCCTGCTTCACTTACACGACCTCGCCCTCCACGGGGAGTTACGCAAAGGTCTCCCTTCGCGGGAATGACGGAGTGAGAGATGCACCAGACTGCGCCCCACTGGGAGCACAGGGAGTGTCACGCCTTCTTCTTGCGATGCATAACTCGTCGTGTTAGGATGGGCCACGCAGCGTACCCACCTCTACCTCAGCTCAGTAGCTACACAAAACCGTGGCAGTTCGACCCCAGTCCATCCCCAAGCTCGATAAGCTCCGTGAACTGCGTGCCCAAGGCAGGCAGGGTGGCGGAGTTGAACGGCTTGCCCAGCAGCACCAACGGGGCAAGCTCACGGCCCGCGAACGCCTCGCTCTCCTCTTCGACCCTGGCAGCTTTGAGGAACTGGACGCCTTTGTGACCCATCGGGCGACCCAGTTCGGTCTGGCAGACCAGAAGACCCCTGGCGATGCTGTCGTGACGGGTTATGGGCAGGTCAACGGACGCCAGGTCTTTGCCTACTCCCAAGACTTTACTGTCATGGGAGGGTCGCTGTCGGAGGTTGTGGGGCAGAAGGTCTGCAAGATCATGGACCTAGCCATGAATGTAGGCTCGCCGGTCGTGGGAATCGTGGACTCGGGCGGAGCGCGCATACAGGAAGGTGTGGACAGCCTGGCAGGGTATGGCGAGGTCTTTCTGCGCAACACTCTGGCCTCGGGGGTTGTCCCCCAGATTTCGGTCATCGTTGGGCCAGCAGCGGGTGGCGGGGTCTATTCCCCGGCGATTACGGACTTCATCTTCATGGTCCAGGGTCTTGCCCAGATGTACATCACAGGCCCTGACGTGGTCAAAGCAGTGACCGGCGAGGACGTGAGTCACGAGGACCTGGGAGGCGCTGAGGCTCACGCCCAGCAGAGCGGTGTTGCCCACTTTCGCTGCAAAAGCGAGGAGGAGTGCTTCCGCGACGTTCGACGGCTGCTGGGCTTCCTGCCGTCCAACAACGCCGAGGACTCTCCCCGCGGAGAGCGCCAGGGCGACGCAGGTCAGCAAGATGAGGAGCTGCGGACCGTGGTGCCCGCGGAGCCGACCAAGCCCTACGACGTGCGGGACGTTATCCGGCGGGTCGTAGACTACGGAGAGTTCATGGAGGTCCATGCGGGCTATGCTCCCAACATCGTTGTGGGATTTGCACGGTTGGACGGTAGGGCAGTGGGAATTGTGGCCTCCCAGCCGCAGCACCTGGCGGGGGTCTTGGATATCGACGCCTCCATCAAGGGGGCGCGCTTCGTCCGGACTTGTGACGCCTTCAACATCCCGCTGGTGACGCTGCTGGACGTCCCGGGGTTCATGCCGGGGGTCCACCAGGAGCATGGCGGCATCATCAAGCACGGCGCCAAGCTGCTCTACGCCTACGCAGAGGCTACGGTGCCCAAGGTTAGCATCATCCTGCGCAAGGCCTACGGGGGCGCCTACATCGTGATGAGCAGCAAGCACTTGGGGGGAGACATAAACTATTCGTGGCCCTCAGCGGAGGTGGCGGTAATGGGTCCCGAGGGCGCCGTGAACATCGTGTACCGGGAGGCCATTCGCAGTGCCGAGGACGCCAATGTGACGCGGGCACGGCTCATCGAGGAGTACCGGGAGGCCTTCGCCAACCCATACGTGGCGGCAAGCCGCGGCTACGTGGACGACGTTATCGATCCTGCGGAGACTCGGCCCAAGCTCATCCGGGCCCTGAACATGCTTCAGGACAAGCAGAGTACGCTGCCGTCCAAGAAACACGGCAATATTCCCCTATAGGGATACAATGGGAAGGTGAACGGAGCTACTGTGTCCCAGCATCGCGCTTGGAGCGAACAACAGGGCATGGCAGTGGCGGCCCCTGTGGCCGCCACTGCCATGAGCAGACGAGAGCGCCTGTTGAGGGCGGCCCCGGCCGCTCTTCGCGTGAAGTGAGTCCGGTGCCTCAAGAGTTCGCCCTAGAAGCCCCCCTGAGAATCACCGACACCACCCTTCGGGATACCCTCAAGCTCCAGGCCGAGTCGAGAATGCCGGCCCAGGGCTTGGAGTCTATCGCGCAGGATATGGACCAGGTGGGCTTCCACTCCGCCGACGTGTGCGACGGCGCTACCTTTGATTTGGCCACCCGGGTCCTCTTTGATGACCCCTGGGAGCGTATCAGGACCCTCAAGCAGCGAATGCCGCGCACGCCGCTCCAGATGCTCCTCCGCGGGCAGTACTTGGTTGGCAATAGAATCTACCCCGACGACGTGGTCGAAGCCTTTGTAAAGTACGCCGCCGAGAGCGGGATCGAGATCTTCCGCCTCTACGACGCACTGAATGACGAGCGAAACCTGGCCGCCACAGTTCGTGCCGTAAAGGCTGCCGGGAAACAGGTCCAACTCGCCCTCTGCTACTCGACGACTGAGGAAAGGGGCCTCTGCGGTCCCTTCTATACCCTGGACTACTTCCTGGAGAAGGCCATAGCCCTGGAAGAGATGGGTGCGGAAAGCATCTGCATCCAGGACTGGGAGGGTCTGCTTTCTCCCTACGATGCTCAGGTGCTGATAGCAGCCCTGAAGGCACGAGTGCGAGTTCCGGTCCAGCTTCAGACGAACCACACCAGCGGCATGGCCGCTATGACAGTGCTCAAGGCCGCCGAGGCCGGGGTCGACCTTGTAGATGCGTGCCTGCTGTCCCATCACCTGGAGACGTTGCCACCAGACGTGGAGCCCCTGGTGACCAGTCTCCGGGGGACGCCGCGAGACACGGGACTCGATCTGAAGAAGCTGATCAAGATGGACGATTGCCTGGAGACGATGGCGTCATCTCTGAGCCCCCATACGGCTAACGGATACCTGGCTGGTTTCGA
Source organism: Dehalococcoidia bacterium (assembly GCA_965247615.1). Classification (GTDB taxonomy): domain Bacteria; phylum Chloroflexota; class Dehalococcoidia; order Lucifugimonadales; family UBA1127. Next base: position 1,558,892 of record OZ252022.1, read on the forward strand.
CCCGCGGTCCCGCAGGCACCGGATCCCCGGAGGCATGCTCAGCGACCTGCGGACCCAGCTCCAGGAGGCCGGCGCGGCAGACCGCATGCCAGACGTACTTGAGGATCTGCCACACACACGCAAGGAGCTGGGTTACCCGCCCCTGGTCACGCCCATGAGCCAGATTGTTGGGATGCAGGCGGTAAGCAACGTCCTCCGCGGCCGCTGGAAGGTCGTATCCTCCCAGGTGCAAGACTACGTGTACGGCCTGTACGGGCGTCCGCCGGCTCCCATGGACCCAGATGTGGTCAAGCAAGCTCTGGAGGGGTACACGCGAGAGGGCAGCGGGACTTCACCAGGGCCGGCCGACGAGATTGCTCCGGAGATGAACAAGGCCCGGGAGGAGACCAGAGGCCTTGCCCAGGATATGGGGGATGTACTGACCTACGCCCTTTATCCCGTGACCGGTATGCGCTTTCTCAAGGTGAAGTACGGCAAGGAGTCACCGCCAGACCAAGCAATGGCTCAATCTGCCGTCGTCCAGCCTGAGGCAGTGCCACCGGCGCCGTCGCCAAGGGCGCGAACGTTCAACATCTTTCTGGGCGGACGCTCTTTCCAGGTCATGGTCGACCCTGTCGATGCGACCAGTCCGCGGCTGCCGTCCAGACCTGAGCCAAGGCCCACGAGCACCATCCAGGCGCGCCCTCGTCCGGCGGCCCCGCCAGCCATCACCCCGCAGCCAAGCGTGGCGGGGCCGAAGCCCAGTGCCAGTAGTGAGGAAGCGGTGCTCACGGCTCCGATGCCCGGCGTAGTGCTGCGGTACACTGTTGAGGTGGGCCAGGAGGTGAAGGCAGGGCAGACCGCGGTTGTGCTGGAGGCGATGAAGATGGAGAATGCTCTTCCTGCTCCGGCGGACGGCATAGTGAAGCGTCTCTGCACCGGCCCTGGGGCCAAGGTCGCCCGAGGCACCAACCTGGTCACCATAGGGCCCGCTGTGGGACCGCCTGAATGATGGAGATCCAGGAGAAGGACTGAGTGCGAACGGACCTTCTTCTCGATTGGCAACAAGCAACCAAAGGGGAACACAAGGAGGCGAATATGGCAGACGCACAGTTGATCGAAGCCGCAAAGGAGCACTTTGCTACCGTAGTGGACCAGCAGTTGGACCGGGTGGAGCGGCTCAAGGCTGCGGGGCCGTGGCAGGACTTCTCTCAGATCGAGCCCATCGTAGTCGGGATCCTGGGCGGCGACGGTATCGGTCCGTACATCTCCGCCGAAGCCCAGCGTATCCTGGAGCATGTGCTGAGATCAGAGGTAGACTCCGGCAAGGTGGAGTTCCGGATCATCGAGGGTTTGACCATCGAGAATCGGGCAGCCCAGCTCCAGTCCATTCCGGACGACGTGCTGGCAGAGATGCACCAGTGCCACGTGACCCTGAAGGGACCCACCCATACGCCGGAGCAGGGCGATGGCTGGCCCAACCTGGAGAGCGCGAACGTGGCCATGCGCAAAGAGTTCGACCTCTTCGCCAATGTGCGTCCGGTGCGGATACCCTCAGAGGACATCGACTGGGTGTTCTTCCGGGAAAATACTGAGGATGTGTACGCCGTGGGGAGTCAGGGAATCAACGTGTCGGATGACCTGGCCGTTGACTTCCGGATCATCACCTCCCAGGGCTCTCAACGGATCATTGAGGCTGCCTTCGAGCATGCCAAGCAGACGGGCAGGACCAAGGTCACGGTGGTGACCAAGGCCAACATCGTCAAGACAACGGACGGCAAGTTCCTAAAACTGGCCAAGGAGATTGCCGAAGGGTATCCAGGCATCGAGATGGATGCCTGGTATGTTGACATAATGACTGCCAAGCTGCTGGACAAGGCGCGCCGGAGCGACTTCCAAGTCCTGGTCATGCCGAACATGTGGGGCGACATCCTCACGGACGAGGCGGCGCAGATCCAGGGCGGGGTGGGAACGGCAGGCAGTGCCAACGTGGGCAAGCAGCACGCTATGTTCGAGGCGATCCACGGGAGCGCGCCGCGCATGGTCCAAGAGGGTCGTGCCCAGTACGCCGACCCTAGCTCTATGATCCGCGCCGGGGCAATGCTGCTGGAACATATCGGCTACACAGAGCAGGGGCAGCGGCTCACCCGGGCCCTGGACATTTGCGGCCAGCATGAGCGCAAGGTGGTCACCACCGGCCGGAGCACTGGCGCCACGGCCCAAGAGTACGGGGAATACATCTTGGAAACCATGAAGAGCTCGAAGGCGGACTCTGGATCGTAGGCGGGTCACCGGAAAGCGTGGGAAGAGCCAGCAAGGAATAGGGAACAAGAAGCAAGAGAGGGGAACATGCGAAGGAAGGTCACGGTCGTCGGTGCGGGCAACGTTGGGGCCACTGCGGCCCAGCGCATCTTTGAGGGTGGATATGCCGACGTCGTCATGGTGGACATCGTCGAGGGGCTGCCCCAGGGCAAGGCGCTGGACATGCTGGAGTCAGGACCGGTCATTGGCAGCGATGCAACGATAGTGGGCAGCAACGGGTACGACGAGACAGCGGACTCAGACGTCGTTATCATCACTTCCGGGATCGCCCGAAAGCCTGGCATGAGCCGCGACGACCTCCTCTTCACCAACATGGACATCGTCGGCGGCGTCACGCGAGAGGTTACCCAGCGCTCTCCCAACTGCATTCTCATTGCAGTGACCAACCCCTTAGACGCAATGGTGCATCATGCCCACCAGGTTTCGGGCTTCCCCAGGAATCGAATCCTGGGTATGGCCGGCGTCCTGGACACCGCGCGGTTCCGCACCTTCCTGGCGGAGGAGCTGAAGGTGTCTGTAGAGGACGTACACGCCTATGTCCTGGGTGGTCACGGCGACACGATGGTTCCGTTGGTGGGCTCTACGAACGTGGGCGGCATCCCCGTCGGCCAGCTCATAGCAAAGGACCGGCTGGACGCCATCGTTCAGCGGACGCGGGACGGCGGGGCCGAGATCGTGAACCTGCTCAAGACAGGCAGCGCCTTCTATGCGCCTGCTGCCGCCATAGCCCAGATGGTGGAGTCTGTGGTCTTTGACAAGAATCAGATCCTCCCTTGCTGTGTGCGACTAGAGGGAGAGTACGACATCAACGGGCTGTTCGTCGGCGTGCCTGTGAAGCTTGGCGCCGGCGGTGTTGTGGAAGTGTTGCAGCTCGAGTTGACCTCGGACGAACAGGAGGCGCTGAAGCGCTCAGCCGGCGCCGTCCAGGAGCTGGTGGACGCCATGAACGCCAGGGCTGCCGCCTAACCGATACAGCTACCGTGCACTCACAAGACGACGAGGTGTTTGATGACGACCCGGCAACAAGCGGACATCGAAGAAGAGCTTCGGGCGGCGGCCGAGGAGATAGAGAAGCTGGAGACGGCCCAGGACGTCCGCGACTGGTGGAGCAAACACTACTACACCCTGGGCCATCGTCGCATGGGCCGTCTGCTGTTGGGCCAGTCGGTGGCCCGGATGCTGGAGCAGGCTCAGCGATCTCGCGGCGACGAATAGGCCTTGGCAGGGCGTCCGACAGGAAAGACCGACACGATTTGGGCGACTCACCAGGTCGCATAGCATAGCCCCCACCGGCAGGAGCGGGCAGTGTGTGGCAAGGGTCGAGTAGGGCGGTCAGGACATGCGCGTCGGCAGCAAGGAGTTTCGCTGGGGAGAACGCACATATGTCATGGGCGTGCTCAACGTCACCCCGGACTCCTTCTCCGGTGACGGTCTGGCGGAAGACCTCGACGCAGCGATAGCCCAGGCTCTTGCCTTCCAGAAGGCGGGCGCCGACGTCATAGACGTGGGCGGCGAGTCCACCCGTCCGGCGGGGAGCGTGTACGGCGAGGGCGCGGCTGCAGTCTCTACGGAGGAGGAGTTGGCGCGGGTCATTCCGGTGATCCAACGGCTCAGTGAATGCCTCACCGCCCCCATTAGCATCGACACGTACAAGGCGGAGGTTGCCCGCCAGGCTATCGTTGCCGGGGCAAGCCTCATCAATGACGTCTGGGCGCTGAAAAAGGACCCCGCTTTGGCCCACGTTGCCGCGAAGACCGGCGTCCCCCTGATCCTGATGCACAATCAGCTAGGCACCGAGTACGCGGACCTCATACCCAACATGGTCGCCGACCTCCGCATGAGCATGGAGCAGGCCCGGTTGGCAGGAGTTCGTCAGGATCAGATTCTCGTCGACCCAGGATTCGGGTTTGGCAAGAGACCTGAGCAGAACCTGGAGGTACTGCGGCGCCTTGACGAGTTCAAGAGGGCCTTGGGCCGTCCAGTGGTTGTGGGTACATCCCGCAAGTCGACCATCGGCAAGGTGCTGGGGGGTGCGCCGCCCATGGAGCGCCTGGAAGGAACGGCCGCTACAGTGGCCCTGGCCATTGCTGCGGGCGCCGATATGGTGCGCGTCCACGACGTCAAGGAGATGGTGCGCGTGGCCCGAATGAGCGACGCTATAGTCAGGGGCTGGAGCCCACTTTCATAGCCATGTCCGTGGTGTACCTGGGCCTGGGTTCCAATCTGGGGGATAGAGCGGCCAATCTTCGGCGCGCCCTGGACTCGCTGCCGGGCGCCGGGGTGGCCCTGAGTTGCACGTCGTCCTTCTATGAGACGGAGCCCGTGGGGTACCTGGCGCAGGGCAAGTTCCTCAACGCGGCATGTGGTGGCGAGACCTCCCTGGAGCCCGTGACGCTCCTGCGCGCGCTGAAAGAGATGGAAGCCGTCATCGGGCGCGTTGCAGGGCCCCGCAACATGCCTCGAGTGATAGACATCGACATTCTGCTGTACGATGACCTGCTCCTGGACACCGCCGAGCTCACCATTCCGCATCCTCGCATGGCAGAGCGCGCCTTTGTGCTGGCGCCTCTTGCGGACATCGCACCTGGCGTAAGGCATCCGGGGTCTGGACGGAGCGTGGCGGACCTGCTTATGGCTGCACCGGGGAGGGAGGGCGTGCGGCTGTGGGAGGCTTCAGCCTCTGCGTAGTCGGCTGGTCGGGCGGCGAATACGCGGCGTCGCGCGAAGAGGATGCCAGCCCTGCGCGGCCTGTTCGGCGGTCCAGCGTGACGCGGGGGCCGGACCCTCCTAGCCTGGCGGAGTGCCGACCCTCAGGCTTGGAGGGAGCAGGTTGGGAATGGTGTCCCGGATGGGGTACTCCTCTTGACACTGCCGGCAATGCAGGCTCCCGGTGACGACCTCATCTTCCTCCTCCTTCTCCACGGAAAGCTCCAGAGGGCCCTTACATACGGGGCATGCCAGAATGTCCATCAAGTTGCGTCGCACAGGCGCCTCCAATACGTCGGATGAATCCCGGGCTGTTCCGCTCTCCCACGGACCCTAGGAGGCGAGCCCCTGTTCGAAGAGGGCTCGCAGCAGGTCAGAGAGGAAGAGCACCACTACTCCTAGGATAGGCAGGAGCGCGGCTCCTGAGAAGAGGCGGCGGCGTCCCCGCATGACGCTGCCTTGCGTCTCGGCCTGGATGCGTGCGAGAGATGAGCGCCGGCGGGTCCACGCCAGGGCAAACATCCAGAGCACCAGCACGGCCTTCGCGCCCAAGACCGCCACGTAGGGCACGCCCGCAGCGCTAGAGGTGAGGCGGTCCATAGCCAGGATGACGCCCGTGAGCACGAGAAGCACGATGGAGCCGTCTACGACGACGCGGAAGCGGGCTGCAATCCGTGGGCCTATGGCGCTCAGGTCCAGGTCCGGCTTGCGCAGGGCGGGAACGAGCACGAGGAGATAGAAGAGGTTGCCGCCGACCCACGCCACCGCGGCGACGACGTGGAGCCACCGAACGAGGAGCAGAAAGACGTCGGTGGGTGTCACTCGCCGGAGGTTTCCGACTGAATGAGCTCGACGCCGCGTTCCAGGGCCTGGCGCCGGGTGTCCGGGTCCAGGTTCTGGCGGCTGTCCAGGTACCAGCGTAAGGCGTCTTCCGGCGAGATGCCCCGTGCCGCGGACCCCAGGCGGGGGCGGCGCTCACGGACAATTTCGCGGGTCATGGGGGCGACGAAGTGGGCGTCGCCCAGGGCGCTGCGGATGGCGCGCTCGTCCAGGCGCTGCACGAGCTCCACCGGTACCACGACGTGGAGCCGAACAACGGCGCCGGCAAGATGCCTGCGACTGATGGCGTTCAGGACCGCCTGGGTTGGGTCGCCGGCGCCTGGAGGGACGGTGACTTGGATGGTGACGAAGGGCCTGGAGTCGCGGGGGACGAACTCCCAGGATGCGCGGCGACCCTGGGGCTTGTCTGGGTCCAGATCCACCAAGCAGAAGCCCTTGGTGTCATTCTCCTCGCTGAAGTCCACCCGCTGGAGGCTGCCGGAGTAGACGGCGGGCGGCGTGAGGCCCAGGACCTGGTGCTTGTGGATGTGTCCTAGGGCCACGTAGTCGAAGGCTGGCAGGGCTACGCTGCTGAGCTGGAGGACATAGTCGCGCCCCAGCATCATGGAGCGCTCCGAGCTGGTCGTGGCGCCTGCGACGGTGACGTGGCCGCAGAGCACGGCTGGGATGGCGGGGTCCAGCAGATTCGCCTGGTCCATGAGTCGCCGGGTCAGCTCCTCTTCGATGTAGCGGGTGAGCTCGTCCACGGACTTGCCCTGGTGCTCCTCCCGAGGCAGGACACCGCCGCGCCTGACCCAGGGGAGGGCGACGACCTGAAGGGGGCCGGAGCGGGTCTCTACGAGGTGGGTGTCCAGGCGGTCGCCGACGCAGACCTGTGGGACGCGGAGGGTGGGGAAGATCTCGATGGCGCTGGCCCGGCCGCGGGCGTGGGGGATGTCGTGGTTGCCGACCAGGAGGAAGACGGGAATGCCGTGTTGGGTAAGGTCGGCCACGCGGCGGGCGAACTCGCGTTGGTGGGTCTGGGACGGGTCGCGGCTCTTGTAGGCGTCTCCGGCGAAGAGGACGAGGTCAACGTCCTCACGGACGGCGTAGTCGGCGAGGTCGTCGAAGGATGCCAGGAAGTCGAGGAGGCGAGTGGAGAAGCCGAGGTAGGTGCGCCGGTCGACGTTGGGGGCAAAGGTGGGCGGCAGGGCATCCAGGTCCGCTTCGGTTGCGGGGCGACCATAGTTCTCGACGCCGACGTGGAGGTCCGAAAAGTGCAGGATGCGCACGTGCTCACCTATCGTGAACTCTGCTCTGCCGGGCCCCTGGTGTGAGCGGCTCTCCGCGGCGGGAGTGTCGACACCGCTGGGGGCATGACGAGGCTTGGGATGCGTTGCCGCGCTCAAGGATGACACAGTACCGAGCCAGGCCGCAAGAAGGGGCTCTGCAGACACTTGCGCGCCTTCGCGTACGTGCGCCGGCGCTTGGACGGGGCCGGGACCCGGGGCTCGGTGCGGCTGCGGGGCCTAGAGGTCCATGACGCGCCGGAGCCACTGGCTGAGTCCGGCCATGTCCCGCTGTGAGACGGCGCCGATACGCCGCAGCACATGGGAGGCGCGGATGGTGATGAGCCTGGTGCGCACGGTGGCGGGTCCCAAGAGGCCGGCTTCCTGCCAGTCGATGATGGTATGGTCGCCGATGCGGGGCACGGAGCGGCCGTGGGCGGTTACGGGGGCGATCATCACTTCGCCGGTGCTGCTGTTGTAGTGGTCGCTGCTGAGGACGACGGCGGGCCGCCGCTTGCTGGGGGACGGCTCGGTGAGGGGGTAGGGCACCAGGACGACGTCGCCATGATGGAAGCTAGCGGTTGCCATGAGCATGACTCCTTTCCTTGTCCTCGCGGCCGGCGGCGGAGCGGGTGACGGGAGGGGCGGGGGCGCTAGAGGCGGTCATAGGCGGCATCTTCAGGGGAGTCCCAATCCGAGGCCAGGGTTTCCCCGGACAGGGTGGACATGGCCTGGGCCTCTTCCTTGAGGGCGAGATCCTGGACGGCCTTGTGTGTGGCGACGTAGAGGTCCTGGGCGTTGGGGCGCGGGAACTTCTCGAGGAAGCCCGATTTCACCTGCTGGCCGATCCACTGGTGAGGGGTGTCGTGCTCGTCGAGGAGGCTGAAGAGGCCGGACTGGTCGAGGCCGCCTGCTGAGAAGATGAGGGTGAGGAGGTCGCGGCGGCGGCGGTAGAAGCGCTCCATGGTGTCTTCATCGGGCGTGGAGAGGATTGCCTGGAGCTTGTCGACGGCCTCGCGAATCTGGCGGAGGGCTGCGACGATCTGGTCGCTCTGGGAGCGGCTGGGGCCGGACCGGGCACCGGTCGTTCTCGGAGGTTGGTTGGGAGGAATGTTGACCATTTGGTTCCCTCTTGCTATTCGATTGGCACCAGTATAGCACCGGGATGGGGAGGCGTCATCCGCAGGCCTCCACCCGCTCACGCGCTTCCGGCGACTCAGGGTGAGCGGGTCGCTGGCGGTCGCCGGCGGTCGCTGGGGCGCGACGGTCCCACAAGGAGTGAGGGAGGAGTGTGTTCGCGCGGGGGGGATGCCCCCCTCCGCCCCGCGGCCATCCTGGATTCCCGCTCTCGGAGACCTTTGCACAACCGTCATTCCCGCACCTCCCCCGCCGTCATTCCCGCGAAAGCGGGCGATCCACCCTCACCTCGTCATTCCCGCGCAGGCGGGAATCCAGGGTGGCGGGGGAGCGGGGCGATGCAACGGGGCCGGGGCCTCTCCCCCATTTTCGTTGGCTGTGGTGTGGGTTGCCAACATGAGAGATTCCCGCACCCACCCGCCGTGGCGGCCCCGCAACCCTCCCCCTACATGGCCGTCGCGCCAGCGACCGGGAATCCAGGGGAGGGGCCCCAGGTAGGCGGGAGCTCCTTCACCCTCACGACCTCGCCCTCCACGAGGCATTACGCAAAGGTCTCCTCTCGCGGGAATGACGGTGGGTGGGCGCGGGGGTCTTGTGGGGGGAGTATCTCGTCAGCTGCGGGGGGGCGAGGTGTCGAGGCGGTGCTGGAGGTGTTGGTCGAGGCCGTCGATGGGGACGCGGTCCTGGTGCATGGTGTCGCGGTCCCGGACGGTCACCTGCTGATCCTCGAGGGACTGGAAGTCCACGGTGACGCAGAGGGGCGTGCCCACTTCGTCGAAGCGGCGGTAGCGGCGGCCGATGCTCTGGGCGTCGTCGAACTCGACGGGCCAACGGCCGGGAGCGGTGAGGGAGGCGTAGACCTGGCGGGACAGGGGGGCCAGGGCCTGGTTGCGGCTGAGGGGGAGGACGGCGACCTTCACGGGGGCAAGTGCGGGGTGCAGCTTCAGGACGACGCGCTTTTCCGTCTTACCCTGGGCGGTGGGCACCTCCTCCTCGGTGTAGGCGTCCATGAGGAAGGTGAGGGCGGCGCGGTCGACGCCGCCGGAGGGCTCGATGACGTAGGGGGTGATGTGCTGCTGGGACTCCTCGTCGAAGTAGGTCAGGCGCTCCTCGCTGAACTCGGTGTGACGTCTCAGGTCGAAGTCGGTGCGGTTGGCGATGCCCTCGAGCTCGCCCCAGCCCCAGGGGAAGAGGTACTCGATGTCCGAGGTAGCCTTGGCGTAGTGGGAGAGCTCGTCGGCGTCGTGGGGGCGCAGGCGCAGGTTTTGCGGGCGGATGCCGTAGTGCTGGTACCAGGCGAAGCGCTGATCGATCCAGCGCTGGTGCCAGGCCTCGTCTTCGCCTGGCTTGACGAAGAACTCGATCTCCATCTGCTCGAACTCGCGGGTGCGGAAGACGAAGTTGCCGGGGGTGATCTCGTTGCGGAAGGACTTGCCGGTCTGGGCGATGCCGAAGGGGAGCTTCTTGCGGGTGCTGTTGAGGACGTTGAGAAAGTTGGCGAAGATGCCCTGGGCCGTTTCCGGGCGGAGGTAGACGGTGCTGGCGGTGTCTTCCACGGGGCCCATGAAGGTCTTGAACATGAGGTTGAAGTTGCGGGGCTCGGTGAGGGCGGCTTCACCGCACTCCGGGCACTTGATGCCGCTCTTGGGGCTGACCTGCGCCATGGGAAGCACTGCGGGCGGTCCCATGAGCTTCAGGCCGAGCTTCCTTGCATTATCAGTCACGCGGCCGGACACCTCTTCCTCGGTGGCGCCATGCGCGCTGAGGGAGACGCCGGGCCCGTCTTCGGTCTTCCCTATGCCAACGAGGACGTGGTCCTCCCGAAAGCGGTGGTTGCACGCGCGGCACTCCACCATGGGGTCGGTGAAGCCCTCGAGGTGGCCGCTGGCCTCCCAGACGCGGGGGTGCATGAGGATGGCGGAGTCGAGGCCCACGACGTCGTCGCGCCGCAGGACGTTGTCGCGCCACCAGGCCTCCTTGACGTTGCGTTTGAGCTCGACGCCGAGGGGGCCGTAGTCCCAGGTGCTGCCGAGGCCGCCATAGATCTCGCTGCTCTGGAAGATGAAGCCGCGGCGTTTACATAACGAGACGATCTTGTCCAGGGTGACGAGGGGTTGGGGTGTTTCGGTCACGGGTTCCTCCGAGAGTGGGTGGTGTGCATCTAGGGTAGCACAGGGGTTGGGTCGCTGGCGCGAGTCGACTTTGTGGGGGGCGTCGCTAGCGCGGGGCCGGGAGCCGCCCGCGCCGTAGGGGCGCCCCTTTGTGGGCTCCCGACCCTCTCACCCCCCACGTCATCTCGCCACCTCCGATCCCACCCACCGTCATTCCCGCACCACCCCCACCGTCATTCCCGCGAAGGCGGGAATCCAGGGTGGCAGCGCGGTGAGGGGCATCCCCCTCGCGCCCTGCGCCCCGCCACACCCGCGCATCCCCCGCTACCCTCCCCCCACATGGCCGTCGCGCAGCGACCGCCAGCGACCCTGTGCCATCCGCCTCTTGTCACGACAGCATATACGTTCTATTCTTACGAACATCAGCCGCCGATGAAGGCGGCCAGGGAGGCGGGATGCCGTGAGCTATCGGTCCGATGGAGGCGGTCCTGCTGCGCCGGCGAGCGACCATTGTGCCGTGGCGGCCCCGCAACCCTCCCCCCACATGGCCGTCGCGCCAGCGACCCGGCGAGACAGCGGGGGAGCGGAGGCGCGGGCGCCGATACGGCGCCGACGTGCCCACTCTCACCGGCCCGGACTCTGTTCTGACAATGTGGGGCGCAAGTTGCCCCGACTGTGGAGCCGTGGCCGGCGGGCGTCGCCGCGCCAGCGGGGCTCGTCCCTCGGCCGCCGGCGGAGCGATGTCGTTCCTGGTCCTACGAAGCCGGTCCAGCCGCTGACACCGCCTCGGCGTGGAGCGTCCTCCCGTACATGCCACCGCCCGCAACGACCCCGCAACCCTCCCCTACAAGGCCGTCGCGCCAGCGACCCCGCAACCACCCACCGTCATTCCCGCGAAGGCGGGAATGTGGATTCACATTTCAAGTGCAACACCTGATTTAGGAATATCTCAGCAGGAGTCCGGTATCCCAGGCATTTGCGGGGGGTATTGTTATATGCCTGCACCAGCTGAGTAAACCGCTTCTCGGACAACCCCGCCAGGTCCGTTTTCCGGGGCAGGGTGCGGCGCATACGCCCGATGGCGTTCTCCACACCCCCCTTCTGCCAGGGGGAGCAGGTGTCGCAGAAGAAGGTCTCTACCCCTAGAGCATGGAGGTGGTAATGCCTTGCGAACTCCGTCCCGTTATCGAAGGTGACCGTCCGGCGCCACTGGGGCGGGAAAGCACCCAGCACCTGGGACATGGCACGGGCGATGGGGTCTGCGGCCTTCCCCGGTGGTCTGAGGGCGATGAGCAGGCGGGAGTGGCGCTCGTGGAGGGTGAGGACTGCCTGCCCGTAGGTCCTGAACAGCATCAGGTCTGCTTCCCAGTGGCCGGGGGTCTGCCGGTCGTCAGCAGCCTGGGGCCGTTCTGCCAAGGGGCGGCGGTGGGCGATGAAGGATGCGGGGCTGCCTCCCTTGCGCCCCCGGAAGCCCCGTTTGGACTTCGCCCTGGGCAGGTAGTGACGCCATGAGTAGTCCTTCTTCCGGGCCATCTGAGAGTAGATGAACCGGTAGATGCTCTCATGGGAGAGGACCTGCCGACCTTCGTCCAGAGCGAGACGTCCGGCCACTTGCTCCGGAGACCAGCCCTGTCCCAGACGGGAGAAGACCTTCTCCCGCAGAGGACCATCCCGCTCCAGCCGGGAACCCCGCCAACGACGGGCGTGGGCCTGCTGGTCGGCATATACAGGTTGGTATCCTTGGGTCCGTGAACCGTTGCGCTTCATCTCTCTAGCCACCGTCGATGGCGGGCGATCCACACCTGCTGCGATTTGGCGGACCGAGTATCCCTTGGCAAGTAGTCGGGCAATCTCACATCGCTCTTCAATGGTGACCTGTGTATATTCTTTTCCCATGACAACACCTTACTCTGGTGTTGCACTTCGTTTGTGAGTCTAGAGAATCCACCGGGCGGCGCGGGGTGCCATCCCCTATGTGCGACCGCCCGCGCCGACCCCGCGTCCCTCCCCCCACATGGCTGTCGCGCCAGCGACCCGGCGCTCCCAAGGGCAACACCAACGCCCTCAAGTCCGGACGCTACTCGCCCCGCTTCAACGCCGTCAGAACTGCCTTGTCCCAGCGACCCGGCGGTCCAGGCCTACCTCGCCGCACTCCGTCGTCAGCAGCGCCGCACCAAGCGCATGGCCGCCGGGGAGATGCACACGGCCCTGCTGGAGGTCATGCAGCGTGCCCCCACCGGGAGCAACCCCCTCCTCGCCTATCTGCGGAAGACACCCCCTGGGCCAACCGGCCCGGCAAGGGACTCAGACCGAAGTCAATCAAAGGAGGATCATCCAACAGCCTCGGCAAGGGTGCCCTCGCCGGGAAACAATTGCTGTTTTACCCCCCGGCCAGCTTCAAAAGACGACAAAAAACACAAAGCAATCTTACAAAGGGAGATTAATCATACGGCCCTTCTGCTGACCGAGGCGGCCAAGCCCTCCAATGAAGTGCCCCGCAACCCTCCCCCACAAAGCCGTCGCGCCCCCGCAGCGCGGACGCTAGGAGCCTTGGCGGGACTCCCAGGCGGCCAGGCGCTGCTCCAAGCTTCGTTGGCGGAGGGCCATGGTGAGGTCGCCGCGGGTGCGCTCGAGGATGCCTCGGACGGAGTCGGTGGTACGGCGGAGGCCGCGGGTGACGGCGTCGGGGAAGTCCATGGTGACGAGGATGGAGTAGACGTCGTCCATGATGGCGAGGAGCTCCTCGCAGCGGGAGACGTCGTCCTTGCGGAGGGAGTCGAGGAGGTAGCGTCGGAGCTCGCCCACGGCCTCGGCGAGGCCGTTGAGGTAGGGTGCGTGGCCCATGCCGAGGGCGGAGGGGCCGGGGAGCGGGACGCCGGCGACGAAGGCGAGGGTGGAGTTTGCCTCGGCGTACTCCTTCTGGGCGTCCTCCACGAAGCCGGCGAAGTAGACGTTGGGGTGACCGTCCAATACCTCTTCGATCTGCCGCAGGGACTGACCAGCGGACTGGAGCAGGGTCGCGGCCCGGTCGAGGTCGTTGCGGTGAACGGCGCGGATGGTGTTGGCGGAGTGCTGGGTGGCCTCCCTGGCGAGGCGCAGGGCCTTCTCGCGGGCGGAAAAGGTCTCGCCGAAGGAGGCGCGAGCCTCGTGGGCGATGGACGCCAAGCGCTGGTCATGGTGCGGCAGGGTCATGCTGCTCCTCTGGCGGCCAGGGCGTTCCGGATACGGTCTATGAGGCTGCGGGCGGCGGCTTCGGGGTCATTGGCGGCGGCGACGGCGCTGATGACTGCCACGGCGTCGGCGCCCGCGGCGATGACGTCGCCGGCGTTGGCTTCGTTGATGCCGCCGATGGCGACGATGGGCCCCTGGACCAGGGAACGCACCCGGCGGAGGGTCTCGAGGCCCGCGGGACGGGTGTTGGACTTGGTGCCGGTGGGGAAGATGGCCCCGACGGCGACGTAGTCGGCGCCCTGGCCGTGGGACTCCGCGGCCTCCTCCACGGTGGCGTTGGAGCTACCAACGATCTGGTGCGGGGCCATCACCTGCCGGGCACGGGGGAGAGGGAGGTCGTGCTGGCCGACGTGGAGGCCGTGGGCGCCGCAGGACGCGGCGAGGTCCGCGTGGTCGTTGACGATGAACAGGGCGTCGTGTCGGGCGCACAGCTCTAGGAGGCGCAGGCAGTCGGGGAGCTGGTCGCCCTTGTCGCGGAGCTTGTCGCGCCACTGGATGGCGCACGCGCCTGCCCGAAGGGCCGCGGAGGCGACCGCCAGGCAGTCGGAGGGGGCAGCGGCGGGGTCGATGATGACGTACAGACCTCGGAGCTTTCCGGCCCGGGCTTCTCTCATCTGGGCGCTGAGGCGCGCCTGGATGCGGGCCAGCGCCGCGGTGACGCGGGCGGCTAGGGGCTGGTCCACGGCACCGAGGAGCAGCAGGTTGTCGACGGCCTCAGTGGCCAGGCGCACAGCGGCCAACGCCTGCTCCGTCGACGCCGGGGAGCGCGACGGCGGGTCGGCCGGCTGCTCCGGCAGGTGGTCCGGGGCGGCGGCCGGAAGGAGCCCCTCAAGCAGGGAGCGCAGGTCATGGTCCGGGTCCATAGGCTGGGTGAGGGCGCTTTCCATGGCCGGGAGGCCCTCTCTGAGGGCGGACATGAGGGCGGCAGCGTAGGGTGTCATGGGTCCGATTCCAGCTCCTTCGGCATGTGTCCGCCGCGGGCGGAGTCGATGGCCTCCCGGGCCTCCGGGGGCACGTCCAAGCCCAGGCCCTGGAAGCGCTCCTCCACGTATCGGCCGATGTTTCGGGGGTCTCTGTGGTCCTCCAGGGTGGAAGTCCCGGCGGAGGGGGAGCGGTGGTGGGCGAAGGCGGAGAACTGGCGGGCCATCTCTGTGCCGCCGCAGCGCCGGCAGACGGGCTCGACGTGGTCGGAGACGGAGCGGGTGAGGACGGTGGTGACGGCGTCGCAGGCGGTGCAGCGATAGTCGTAGAGGGGCATGACGTCAGGACCTCAGAGGTCGTCGAAGTCGTGGTGGTGGCCGTGGTCGTGGGGTTGGGCGTCGATGCCGCCGTCCATCATGTCGAGCTCGCTGAGGTGGGGATCGGGGTCGCCCATGCCGCGTTTGACGTCCATCATCCACTGCTCCATGGCGCGAGGGTCGTCCTCATCGACGTCGCCGAAGTCGCCGGGGTCGCCCATGCTGCCGCCCCAGGACTTGACCACGGTGACACGGGAGACGAGGCGGGTCAGGGAGGCGGAGCCGCAGCTGCTGCACAGGGGTGATTGGGACTGTTCATAGCTGCGGAAGAAGAGCTCGAGGCGGCGGTTGCAGGCTTCGCAGCGGTACTCGTAGATGGGCATGGGATCGCTCCGTGGAGAGAGGGTGGCGCCTTCATTCTAGCAGATGGCGGGCACTCTAACGACAGGAGCGAAGCGCGGCTCATAGGTCCCCGGTGACGGCGTTGGTAACCTGGGAGACGCGCAGGACCTGGCCCAGCCGGTCCATTCGCACGGCGACGAGGTCTATGCGCCAGTGGGACGTCACACAGTGCTCCTGAACGTAGTGCTGGGCCGTGGCGATGAGGTGCTGCTGCTTGATGCGGGTCACCGACTCTTCGGGGGTGCCCATTGCGCGGCCCCGGCGGGCGCGGACCTCGACGAAGACCAGGACGCCGCCTTGAGACGCGACAATGTCGACTTCCCCCCAGGGGCAGCGGTAGTTGGTCTCCAGGATGGCGTAGCCGCGACGGAGGAGGAAGCTGCGGGCGACGGCCTCGCCGCTCCGGCCGAGGCTGATTCGGGGGTTGGTCACGCACCCTCCAGCAGTCGCCGGACGGGGGCGTAGCACCGGCGGTGCACGGGCGACGGGCCGAGGCGCTGAAGGCTGGCGAGGTGGCTTGGGGTGGGGTAGCCCTTGTGGGCGGCGAAGCCGTAACCGGGGTACTGAGTGTCAAGCCGGACCATGATCTGGTCGCGGAAGACCTTGGCGACGATGGAGGCGGCGGCGATGGAGAAGCAGATAGCATCGCCGTGGATGATGGCCTTGTGGGGGATGTCGCTGTCCGGGAGGGTGACGGCGTCAATGAGGACGAAGTCCGGTGGAGGGGCGATCTGCTCAATGGCGCGGCGCATGGCCATGCGGGTCGCGGGGAGGATGCCCACCTGGTCGATCTCCGCGTGGCTGGCGGAGCCGACGCCCACGGCGAGGGCGCACTCGCGCAGGAGGGGCGCCAGCTTCTCGCGGAGCTTGGGGGGGACCAGCTTGCTGTCGCGGACCTGGTGCAGCCAGGGGGGAGGCGCACGCCGGGGGCGGAGGGAGGGGGGGAGCACGACGGCGGCGGCCACGACGGGACCGGCGAGGGGCCCGCGGCCGACCTCGTCGACGCCGGCGACGAGGCGGTGGCCCCGGCGCCACAGGGCGTCCTCTTCGGCCCAGGTGGGGCGGGGTACGGCGGGGCGCCGGTGCGACGGGCGCCCAGACTGAGGGCCGGCGTGCCGCTGGTCGTGGGCCATTGGGGCGCCTCTCGATGGGTCGCGCGGGTTAGAGGCTAGGCGGGCGCGGGAACGGGGGCGGCGGGGGAACGGAGGGCGCTGCGGATGTAGCCGCCGCCGAGGAGCTCATCGCCATGGTAGAAGACGACGGCCTGGCCGGGGGTCACGGCGCGCTGTGGGTCGCGGAAGCGCACGAGGGCCGTGTCGCCGAGGGCGTCGACGGTGGCGGGGGACTCGGAGGCCTTGTAGCGGATCTTCGCGCTGAGCTCGACGTGCCCCTGTGGGGGCGTTCCGGCGGTCCAGGAGAGGCGCTCCGCGACGAGGGTGTGGGACAGGAGCTCTTCCGAGGAGCCGACGACGACCTGCGCGGCCTCGGGGTCCAGGTCGACGACGTAGAGCGGGGCCGTCGATGCGATTCCGAGGCCGCGACGCTGGCCGATGGTGTAGAGCTCGACGCCCTGGTGGCGGCCCAGGACGCGGCCGGAGGTGTCGACGACGTCGCCGGGGTTGGACTGCACGCGCTCCTGGAGGAACTGGCGGTAGTCGCCCTGGGGGATGAAGCATATGTCTTGGCTGTCGGGCTTGTCCGCCACGGGGAGGGCTGCCTCGCGGGCGAGCTCTCGGATGCGCTCCTTGGAGTGAATGCCCACGGGGAGCAGGATGCGACGGAGCTGCTCTTGTCCGAGGCCAAAGAGGACGTAGGACTGGTCCTTGCGGGGGTCGACGCCGCGGAGGAGGCGCACGCGGCCGTCCGGGCCGTTGGAGAGGCGGGCGTAGTGGCCGGTGGCAATATAGTCGGCGTCGAGCTGGAGGGCGCGGTCCATGAGGAAGTCGAACTTGATGCGGTCGTTGCAGGCGATGCAGGGGTGGGGGGTGCGGCCGCGCTGGTACTCGGCGAGGAAGTAGTCGACGACGAAGGAGCGGAACTCGCGCTCGGCGTTGACGACGTAGTGGCGGGCGCCGAGGGTGTGGCAGACGCGGCGGGCGTCGTCGATATCTTCGACGGAGCAGCAGCCCTTGGAGAGGGGCGTGGCGTCCGGGCGCTCGACGGTCCAGAGCCGGAGGGTGACGCCGATGACCTCGTAACCCTGGCGGGCGAGGAGGAGCGCGGCGACGGAGGAGTCGACGCCGCCGCTCATGGCGACGACGACTCGGCCCTGTGTGTGGTGGGTTGGCATGGTAGGGAACAGGATAGCATACGGGGAGGTCGGGAGTGGGGAGGCTGGTGATCAGGGTGAACAGTGGCTCTGAGTTCCAAGCTGACTTCGTGGGGGCGGGGGAAAGGAGGGGTCCGTGGCGGTGGGCATTGGGACGCGGGCGTCCAGATTTACGAAGGGCGGCATGGCGTCCTAGGGGTCTTGTCGTCCGAGCATGGGGAACACTCTCCGATTAGTGGCCCTCCCATTTTGCATAGCAACTGTTGTACACAGATTTGGGTGATATCTTCCCGCAGTCTGCTAAGAGGCCTTCCGACGAAAGTCTTCAGTTGTGGCGGCGTTCTCCACGTCAATCCGAAACTTCTGTACAAGTTGGACTACTTCATCATGCAATCCGGAATAGTCTTCTAGATCGATTTCCAAGCGCTTTCCATGGGCAACTAAGTTCCTGTTCTTTACTAACCTTTGATCCAGCAACGGCCCCTTCAGCAGGTATTCTTCGCCGTTTAGGCCCAAGAGACAGAGTATTTCCATTAATTCCTTCGCATTAAGATTTGAATGGGTGTCAACAGAGTGTTCCCAGTCTATATCCGCGTGATCATCTAGCCCCAACATCAACCTTTGCATGAGTGCTGTATGGATGGTTGGCCTATTGCTTTTGCCTGCCTGGGAAATGTCTTGTCGCAACCCGAGAGCTACAAAATTTGGGGTCAGATCGGAATATCTTAACCGCCGCGCAGCCACAAATGACACGTAACCGGTTGCTACGGCTTGGACAAACCCCTCCCAGTGAGCGTATAGAACACATACAGCAGCCCGCAACAGAAGACCTCTCTGATGTGGACGAGCTCTTTCCACCATAAACTTGAGAGTCGTCAGCTCCCTCTTCCTCCAAGAGAGCTCTTCATCTAGAAACCCAACGAGCTGATCCAATGACTGTATCCTCATGGAGCAAACTGGCGTCTTCCCAGAGGAATATTCCAAGATAGACGAGTCGACGCGCGGACTCCTGAGCCACTGTGACTCGAGAAGTCGGTGTTGCGCCAGAGTTCCTTACTTGTTTCCGCGATCCTTGATGTGTGATCCCCACTGCGGTAGGCCGTGTAGTGGTGCCCGACTCCCAAGGCGATAGGCTCGAAAGCCGAAATCGAGAAACCTCCTAAGTGCTTTTCCTTAGACCAGTCGTATTTCCGAAATATCTGATCCCCGAGGGAATCTGCGAGGAGACTGAAGGTACTCCTAAAGGCGTCTCCTTCAACTGACTTGTCTTCGTCGAAAGTGTCAGATTGTGCAAGTTCAACAATTTTGTCGGTCAGAAACTCACCTAGTTCACCGATGGTTCGGAGTTGGCTCTCTTCGAGATTCCTAAATACAAGAAACTGGGTCACTAAGTCCAAGTCGTATTTCTCAGAGAGTGACCGATCGGACAGAGCAATACAAGTTTGAAAATTCTCATCTTTTGCTAGATCCTCAATCCATCGAAAAGCGTCTGGATTAACCATGATAAGGATAGCGTTTCTAAGTTCTTGATTTGTTAACAGAGATCCGCCGGTGTTCAGTCACTGGAACAACTCATACTTACTTGACTCGCTGCTCTCGCGGAGGATAATCTTCACGTCGAGTTTCGCGCGCCTGATTATAAGTTTATTGGCGATGCTAAGTGATTTTGATGGGTCATCGTGTTCCCACATCCTGCCTTCGAGCGAAGGTAGATATTTTGTTTTCCGCAATACCAGAGGTTCTAAGGTATTGTCTGAGCTATCCTTAAGTTGGCCAATTAATTCGAAGATGGTGGAGAGCCGCTGTAGTCCATCGATCACATCCCAAACACCATCTTCTCGTTGAGACACAAAGATTGATGGTATTGGTATTCCTAACAGAAGTGACTCGATGAGTCGCGATTTCTGTTCATCAGTCCATCGGTAGAACCTCTGGAATTCTGGATGTATGTCTAACTCGTGGTCACGGTATAGGTTTAGAAGTTCACCTATGGACATTGGATAGCCATCGCTTCTAATTTCAGCACGTCTTGCGTTGATTTCCTGATCAAGGCCCATTACTGTCCTCCCCGGTTGTATTGAGGTGTGTGGTTGCCTAAGTCATTTGGAGGTGACTCAGGCGAACGGAATAGAGGTTGTTGGTGTACTAGGTAGTATATTTGCCTTGCTGGGGGTGAGCAACCTATGCCTACAATACCTGGGGTTGGCGCTGCGGCGTGAGGGGGGCGAAGTGGGTGGGGATAGGGCATTGCGGTTGGGGCGTGTTGTGGGCGGTCCGGGCAGGCGTCGGCGGGTCTGCAACTGACGGAACAGGCCCATGCGGCTGCATGCGGCTGTCGGATGGTCAAGGCCGCGCTGTCTCGTACGCACTGCGCGGGTAGGAGGGGTTGCCGAGGGGTGGGGGCGCCGGTTCAGCCGTATAGTGGGGGTGTGTGCCCCCGTAGCTCAGCGGATAGAGCACCGGCCTCCGGAGCCGGTGGCGGGCGTTCGAGTCGCCCCGGGGGCATGCCTTTGCAGCACACATGGCGCGTCGGCGGCATCGGGACAGCCGTTGTGGGGTGCGGGACTGGGATTGCGGGGGCGCGGTAGGCTGCATTATCGGCGAGCGCGGCAGGTGGCAGAAGTAGGCATCGGGGCGTGGCCCAGCGGTAGGGCGCCTGCTTTGGGAGCAGGAGGTCGTCGGTTCAAACCCGACCGCCCCGACCAGCGCTTCTTTATGGCTTCACCGCCCATCCCCCTGATCCGTTGCTCTTGACATATCGCACGCGTGGTACTATAAGGGCGGCAAGGACTTCAGCAGCACGCCCGCGTTCGACGGGCTACGGAGGAGGCAGAGATGGCCAGACTTTCATTCGGAATCGGAACGTCCCATAGTCCCATGATCAGCCAGCCAGCGGAGATGTGGCCGGTGCACGCGGAGGGCGACAAGCGGAACAAGGAGCTTTGCAGGCCCCCCACGGGGGAGGTGATGGCCTACGAGGACCTGCTGGCGCATGCGGACCCGGCGATTGGCACGTGGATATCGCAGGAGAAGTTTCAGGCGCAGTGGGAGGCATGCCAGCGGGGCGTGGACGCGCTGACAAAGGCGCTGGAAGAGGCCGCACCGGACGTGGCGATCATCGTCACAGACGACCAGGGGGAGCTGTTCTTCGACGATAACTACCCGATGTTCTCGGTCTACTACGGGGACAGCATCGCGCTGGTGCCGCGTGAGGTGCCGGCGGGGGCTTCTCCGGCGGCGCAGTCGGCGGCGTGGGGATACGGGGACACGCCGCTGGAGATTCCGGTGGCCTCCGACTTGGCGCTACACTGCATCGGGTCTTTGCGGGACCAGGACTTCGACGTGTCGGTGCAGCGCTACCTCAACGACGAGTACGGCGGCAGCATTGGCCCCATGGGGTATCACGACTACCTACGCACGGTCAAGCCGCGCCACTACGGCATTTCGCACGGGTTCGGGTTTGTGATCAAGCGGATCATGCACAACATGCCGATGCCCATCGTCCCGATCAACCAGAACACATGCTACCCGCCGAACCAGCCGATGCCGAGGCGCTCCTATGCGCTGGGCCAGGCGCTGCGCAAGGCCATCGAGTCCTGGGACAGCGACAAGAAGGTGGCGGTGATCGCTTCCGGGGGACTGAGCCACTTTGTGGTGGACGAGGAGCAGGACCGCGGCGTGTTGGAGGCACTGGAGAAGAGAGACGCGGACTACCTGTGCTCGCGGCCCCGAGAGCGAATGAACTCGGCGACGTCGGAGACGCAGAACTGGATCACGGCGGGCGGCGCCATGGAGCACCTGCAGTTCAAGACGGCTGAGTACGAGGCTGTCTACCGCACGCCAGCGGGCACGGGTGGGGGCTGGGCCTTCGGCACCTGGAGCTAGCTGGTCGTCCGGTTGCCGTCCCCGGGAGCGCGGGAGCTTCGCCGGGGGACGGACGTGAGACGAAGTCGACGAACCGGATTCGCTCGTCCTGAGGATGTCAAAGGACGAGCGAATCCTTCTTTTTGGGGGAGCGCCGGGAAGTCGCCAGTTGTGGAATCCAGGCCGACGGCTCACAGCCCGCGGCGAGGCTAGGAGAGCTGGGCCACGACCTCGGCCAGGGCGTCGATCTGGTCCAGGTCGGTGACACCTGGGCGGAGAAACACCTCGTCCAAGCCGGCGTCTTCGCAGGCCCGTAGGGCGTTTTGGATGGCCTGGGGCGATGCGGGAATCCGGCGGTCGGCGGCCCGACCGGCTGCTCCCGGCAGGCCCGGCGCGTTGTCCGGCGGGCCGCCCTGGTAGGCGTAGTAGTGCTGGATGGAGGCGGCGGTGCGCTGGGCGACGGCGTCGCCGACGGCGCAGGAGAGGCCCGCGACGAATCGGGGTCTCCCGGTCTTTCCTTGGGCCTCCCACGAATCCAAGACGATGTCAAAGGTCTGTCTCGCCCGGAGAGGGTCCGAGATGTCTCTGGCCAGGTAGCCATCCCCCCAGCGGGCGGCCCTCCTGAGCGCCACGGGTGCGCGGCCACCGATGAGGATCTCCGGCCCGCCCGGTTGCACGGGCGGCGGCCCGACGGCCCCAACGCCGTCGCTGAGCGGCCTGCCGGACCAGATGCGTTTCATGAGCGCGAGCTGCTCATCGAACCTGCGGCCACGGTCGTGGAAGGATGCGGGCGCGGCGCGGAAGTCGTCCTGACGGTTGCCCACGCCCAGTCCCAGTGTCAGGCGTCCGCCGGAGAGGGCATCAAGGGTGGCGGCCTGCTTGGCGAGGACGCCGGCGTTCCGCAGCGGGGCGATGACGATGGAGGTCATCAGGCGAATGCGCCGGGTAGCGGCGGCAGCGGCGGCCAGGAGCATCAGCGGGTCGTGGTTGGGGTAGACGAGGCGGTCGAGGGTGGCGATGCAGGAGAAGGAGGCGGCCTCGGCGCGGCGCGCCCACTCGAGGATGAGGGCGTCGTCGCCTGAGGGGAAGATCCTGGGGAGGCCGATGCCAATCTTCATTGCACATGCCAGCGGGTAGGGATTTGAGAGCCTACTTGAGACGCTCGCGCTCTGTGTCCAGCCCCGGACACTATGTTAGGCGGAACGCCGCGGTGGAGGGGATTCAGGCGGTGCGGGGCAGGAGTCACGGGGGGCGGCCTCAGGGCTCCACGGGCGGCGGGACGTCGAAGGACGCCAGGCACTGGTCCACGAGGCGCATGGGCTCGGACCAGTCGAACTGGTTGTACCAGAAGCCGGATCGGAGCGCGAAGGGGTCGCCGCCATAGAACCGCTCGTAGAGTTCGTGCCTGCCGCCGAAGGAGGAGATGGCCAGGTCGGCGGCGGCCTTGAACAGCTTGAGGCGCTCTTCGGCCGGGGCCTCGGCACCAACGAAGTACTTGCGGATGTCGCCGGCAATGGGCGAATTGAAGGCCTCCAAGGACGAGGGTTGGTACATGAGGCCGGTGCTAAGGGTAAGCTGGAGCACCTCTTTTGCGCGGGGATACCACCAGGGGCCCATGACGCGGACCAGGTTCAGGTAGTGGGGATTAGGCAGGTAGACGCCCTCCCGATTGGGCCGGGAGGTGGTCTCCGCGGCGAGGATGAGGGCTTTGATGAGGTCGACGCTGATGGCGACCTCGGCGAGCATGTCGCGGGCAAAGGGGGAGTCGCGCTTCATCATCTCGAGGCCCCTGCGGGCCAGACCGAGGGTGATCTGGAGCTTGGTCACGAGGCGCACGGCAACCTGGAGCATGAAGAGGCCCACGGGGCGCCAGCCTTCGGGGTCGTGGGAGTGCTGCTGGTCGAAGGCGGTGAGGCGGTGCACGGAGTCCACGTCCTGGTTGATGAAGACGCGGTCCCAGGGGACGATGACGTCATCGAAGATAGCCACGCCGTCCATCTCGTCGAAGCGGCTGGAGAGGGGGTGGTCGGCGGGGTGGCCGCCGCCGTAGGGCTCGCGGCAGATGAAGCGCAGTCCCGCGGCGTTGGTGGGGACAGCGAATATGATGGCGTACTTCTGGTCGGCCTGGGAGGTGAAGCCGCGGCGCCCGTCGACGGCGGGGAAGCAGAGGAGCTCGTCGGCGTAGGGGCCGGCGGTGGAGACGGCCTTGGCGCCGCGGACAACGAGGCCCTGGTCGGTCTCCCGGACGACGCCGAGGTACAGGTAGGGGTCCTGCTGCTCCGAGGGGGGCTTTGAGCGGTCGATGGGCGGGTCTACGAGGACGTGGGAGAGGAAGAGGTCGTTGTCGCGAACATACTTGAAGTAGCGCTGCACCTTGTCCGCGTTGTCACCGAAGAACTCCGAGTGGACGTAGAAGCCGGTGAGGATGGCGGCCATGAAGTCGGTGGTGCGCCCCATGAGGCCGAAGGTGGCGTTGGCCCAGACCTTGTGCATTCGCTCGCGCCGCTGGATGTCCTCGATGGACCGGGGCACGAGGAACTCGACGCCGACGGGGGCGTCGTGATCGCTGGGTTGAAAGAGCATGTCCTGGCTGTACTGGGGGTCGAAGCGCAGGTCGTAGAGGCCGGCGAGGGTGTGGGCGGCGGGGCCGATGGCGGGATGGCTGGTCACGTCCACAACCCGGTCGCGGCCGAGCCATACCTCGGGGCCGTTGGTGCGAAGCGCCTCTAGGTACGCTTCCCCAGTCCGTGCGCCCATGGACACGCCTCCTGTGGAGATCTGCCGACTGGTGATTGCAGGCAAGATTGTACGCTATCCTGCTGTGGGGTCAACGACTCACGTCCGGGGAGGGCAGGCGTGAGGGGCCCGGCGAGGAGCCGGGCCGCTTCGCTTTTCGCGGGGGGGCTTGCCCCGGCAGGGCATCCTCACTATTGTGATGCTGAATCACGGCGAGCCACCGGGTGGACCGTTCAGAGAATGAGAACAGGGGATGGGACGGCTCGACGGTCCGAGGGACGCGGGCCGGCTGGGGCCCGGAGGGGGTCGTGGTCGAGGTTGTGGAGGCGCCAAGGGACGATGACTCGGCAGGCTAACCCGGAGGAGTGGTGTTGAATGCACGACATGCGCGCTAGCACCTACGACGTGGCCATCATTGGGGGAGGGATCATTGGGCTGGCCACGGCCCTGCAGCTGCTGACGCGCGCTCCACGGACTCGGCTGGCGGTGCTGGAGAAAGAGGAGCGGCTGGCGGTTCACCAGACGGGGCACAACAGCGGCGTCATCCACTCGGGGATATACTACCGACCCGGGTCGCAGAAGGCCCAGTTCTGCGTCCGGGGTGTTGGGGCGCTGCTCAGCTTCTGCGACGAGAACGAGATACCCTACGAGCTGTGCGGCAAGCTGATCGTGGCGACGCAGGACGCGGAGCTGCCGCGGTTGGAGGAGCTCCACCGCCGGGGCCTCGCCAACGGGGTGAAGGGGTTGGAGGTGGTCGAGCCCGAGCGGATCAGGGAGATCGAGCCGCACGCAACGGGGATCAGGGCGCTATACGCCCCGCGGACGGGAATCATCGACTATGGACGGGTGGCCAGGGCGTACGCGGAGCACGTGCAGAAGAGGGGCGGCGACATCGTTACGGGCGCGAGGGCGGTGAAGATAGCGCAGACAGCGGACAGCCTGACCGTGGAGACGACGAAGGGGGCAGTGCACAGCCGGCGGGTGATCAACTGCGGGGGGCTGCAGGCGGACCGCATCGCCCGAATGATGGGTGTGGACCCTGGGGTGCGCATTGTGCCCTTCCGAGGCGACTACTTTGTCCTCCGGGCCCACGCGAGGGGGTTGGTGCAGGGGCTGATCTACCCGGCGCCGGACCCGCGCTTCCCCTTTTTGGGGGTACATTTCACGAAGACGATCCATGGGGGGGTTGAGGCGGGGCCGAACGCCGTGCTTTCCCTGGCACGAGAGGGATACGGGAAGTGGTCGTTCAACGCCGTCGACGCGCTGGGGACGGTGACCTATCCCGGCTTCTGGAAGATGGCCAGGCGGTACTGGCGCATTGGCGTCACGGAGGTGCACCGCGCCTTTGGCAAGGCCGTGTTCGTTCGAGACTTGCAGCGCCTGGTGCCCGCGGTCACCGGGGACGACGTGGAGCCCGGCGGCGCGGGGTTGCGCGCGCAGGCGCTGAATCGACGAGGGGAGCTTCTGGACGACTTCAGCATCCAGACCACGGAGCGGGCGATCCACGTGCTGAACGCTCCGTCGCCCGGTGCCACGTCGTCGCTGGCGATAGGTGAGCACTTGGCGGGACTGGCCATGGACGCCTTCGGGCTTGGGTAGGGGCACGCCGGCCGCGTCGGCGTCGAGGGGGAGTGTGCGGGGTTAGTGGACATAATACTTCACAATTGGAGTGGCCTTGCCGGGGGTCCATCCACATTGGAGCGCAGAGCAGGGTGTCCGGGGGTGCGTGGGGCAGGCGGCGGAGCGACAATAAGATAGCCCCTGACGTCAGTGCGTCAGGGGCTATTGCTAGGCTGGATGAGCCGCCGCGGGGTACTAGCGATGCTGGCGGCGACGGCGGCGGGCGGCGCGGCGGGCGGCAAGCCGAGCTTTCTCGCTCTTGGACTTGAAGAACCGGCGGTCCTTGAGCTCCTTGAGGATGCCGGCCCGCTGGACAGTCGAGCGGAACCTGTTGATGAGGCTGTCGCCGTTCTCACCGTCACGCAGGGTAACTTCAGACATGGCTATGGCTCCTCGTGTGAAGCGCTCGCAGCTTCGTAGTCTCAAAGGGTGTCCCACACCTTACCATGACACAAGGTGAGGCGCAAGCCTTTTGAGGGAAAGACCCCGCGCCGCCCCGCCACCCTGGATTCCCGCCTTCGCGGGGAATGACGGCGGGCGGGTGCGGGTCGCCAGCGACCCCCATGACATCCGCCCCTTCCCTCCCCCTCCTCCTTGCGCGTACCCTTGACCCGTGAGCACTCAGAACAGCCCCACCCAACCCCCTCACCGGGACCGCGGCGGCCAGCACGGCAACCAGAACGCCCGCACCCACGGCTTCTATGGCCGCTCCCTCACCTCAGAGGAGCAGGACCTCCTTTTTCAGGCCATCGAGATCAAGGGCATCCACGCGGAGATCGCCCTCCTGAGGGTCAAGGACCTGGGAATCCTCTCCTCCCAGCCCGCTTCTCCGGAGCTACTGCTGCAGGCCACCCGGACCCTCACCCGCATGGTGGCCATCCAGCACGACATGTCCTGTTGGCGGTGAATACCGGATTCGTTTCTCGGAAAAACTTTCCTCTCAGGTTCAGAATAGACATAACGCCTGAAACGAATCCCGACGGCTCCCCTCACAGGGTGCCGCAGCCCTGGGGTGGCGGCGGGGATGACGGGGTTGTCATGCGACGCGTCATGTCGCTGTTGTGTCGAAGGACGGGGGCCGGGCTATTGGAGACCCGGAGGGGAGCTTTGTGAGATGGGCTCAGGGTGGCGCTGCCGGAGGGTCGGGGGCGGCTCTGGTATAATTGTGGGCGACTTTCACTAAGGAGCGATAAATGGAGTATCGACGATTGGGGAGCTCGGGCCTGGAGGTCTCGGTGGTGGGTCTGGGGACCAACAACTTTGGAGCGCGGATCGACCGGGAGAGCTCGCTGCAGGTGGTGCGGGAGGCGGTGGAGCAGGGGATCAATCTCCTGGACACGGCGGACACGTACGGAACTGGCCGGCAGTCCGAGGAGTACATTGGGCAGGCGGTCAAGGGGATCCGATCAAAGGTCCTGATCGGGACCAAGGTTGGCATCAGGATGGGGGACGGCCCCAACAACGCCGGGGCATCGCGTCAGCACATCGTGGAGGGTGTAGAGGCGAGCCTGCGGGCCCTGGACACGGACTACATCGACCTGTACCAGATCCACCGGCCGGACCCGTTGACGCCCATCGAGGAGACGCTGCGGGCGTTGGACGACCTGGTGCGGTCCGGGAAGGTGCGCTACATTGGCTGCTCCAACTACGCGGCTTGGGAGCTGTGCGAGGCGATCTGGACCTCGCGGTCGCAGCACCTGACGCCGTACGTCAGCGTGCAGCCGGAGTACAGCATGCTGGTGCGCGACGCGGAGGACGAGCTGCTGCCGCTGTGCGAGCGGTACAACGTCGGCATTCTCCCCTACTTCCCGCTGGCCGGCGGTTTTTTGACGGGGAAGTACAGCCGGGGCCAGGAGCCGCCGGAGGGGACGCGGTTGGCGAACCCCAGGAACCAGTTCCGGCGCTATCTCAGCGATGAGGGCTTTGGGGTGCTGGACAGCCTGAACGAGTTCGCTGTGGCGCAGGGGCACACGATGGTTGAACTTGCCTTCGCTTGGCTGCTGGAGTGCCCGCAGGTGAGCAGCGTCATCGCGGGGGCGACGAAGGTTGAGCAGGTGCAGGCCAACGCAAAGGCTGGGGAGTGGCGGCTGGCGCCGGATGAGATGGCAGAGGTGAACAAGATACTCGACGGGGAGGAGTAGGGGTCGCTGCCGCGACGGGTCGCTAGCGCGACGGCTTAGTGGGCCTCGCTGTTCCATCGGTAGATTAGGGGATGTGGCGACATCTGAGCTTGTCATGGGGTGATGCCTGGAGGGTCGCTGGCGCGACGGCTTAGTGGGGCGTCCCAGTACCAGGAAAAGAAGAGGGGTCCGCGACTGCGGACCCCTCTCGCTTTGTCACTTGAGAGTGAGGTTGGGGTTCACCAGGGGAGGGTGATGAGCTCGCCATCTTTGAGCTGGACGACCTCGCCGGAGAGGTCCATGCCGACCTGGGCCGCGAGGACGAAGACGCTGCCCAGGCTGTCGGGGCCGGGCATGCGCTGGCGGGCCTCCTCCGGGGCGTTCTCGGTGGCGATGGCGACACCGGGGGAGATGCAGACGACGCAGACGTTGGAGTCCCTGAATTCTCCCGCGGCGAAGCGGGTGAAGGTGCGGATGGCGTCCTTGCTGACGGAGTAGGCGGTGGCAGTGGAGCCTACGCCGCCGCCGCCGTGCATGGTGATGATGTGGCCGGACTGCCTGGCCTCCATGTGGGGCAGGACATACTTGGTGCAGAGGAAGGTGCCGCCGAGGTTGGTCTCGATGACGCGGTCCCAGCTGTCCTTTGACATATCAGGGATGCGGGGCCAACGCGGGACGCCCCAGTTGAAATGGGTGACAATGGCTGCGTTGTTGATGAGGATATCGATGCGGCCGAAGCGGTCGAGGACCTGGTCCACCATGGACTTGACCTTGGCCTCGTCCCGGACATCGGCCTCGACGGTGAGGACTTCGGCGCCGAGCTCGCCCAGCTCGCCTGCGACTCTGCCGACGTCTGCAATGTCGGCGAGCGCAACCTTGGCGCCCGCTTGGGCGATGGTGAGTGCTGCGTGGCGTCCGATGCCCATGGCCGGACCCGTGATGAGGGCGACTCTTCCGTCAAGTTCTCCTGCCATGATTCCCCTCGCAAGACTAGGATCGGGCTGGTGAAGCCTGGGGGAGTATAGCCGCGCGCCAAGGGAGCGTCAACGTGGGTCGCTGGCGCGACTTCTTCTGTTATGAAACATGGGTGACACTCTCCGGTAGGATGTTCTGGTCCAAGGAACAACGCCACATGGGAGGAGGTCACCCGTCTGAAGACGAGCAGTTGGTACGGCCTCTAGCAACGATTAGCCTGGATCAAGATGCACGAGCACGGCGCGCCCGTGACCCAGGTCTGTACCCAGTACTGGATCAGCCGCAAGATCTTCTCCAAGTGGTACGGCCGCTACCGGGAGGCGGGAAGGGAATTCAACGTGCTCACGGACCGCTCCTATCGAGCAGGCCCTCGCTGGCCTCGGCATCCGCCACAAGCTCATCCCCGTGGGGACCCCCCAGCAGACCGGCAAGGTCGAACGCTCCCATCGCACCCTCGACGAGGAATGCCTCAACTCCCGGACCTTTCGCAAACCCCGGCCCCGAGCGTTCGCCATCAAACGCTGGTTCACCTTCTACAACTCCCAACGCCCCCATTCCGCCCTCCACTGGCACACCCCACTCCAGACCCGCCGCTCCTTCCAGGAATACCAGCGTGTTACCCATGGTTGAAATCAATACACCTTCCGGAACTGGGCCGCACGAGAGCCTCTCAGCTTCAAAGGCCGCCACATCGCCGCCTTCATCTGGGCCCCTGCGCTCCAACTGCGCCATCGGGGCCGGTTGTCTGGAAGCAATTCGAAGGGGGAGCGACCTAGATGGAGACAGTGTCTCCGGCACCGAATCGAAGCTGGCCGGAAGGACGCGGTGGAGGAATGCCGCTCTAGGAGGCGGAGCTGCCGGCTGCCGGGCTCGGTTCCACTTCAAAGTGGAACTCTTCGATGACCGGATTGGCCAGCAGCTTGCGGCACATCTCCTCCACTTGGCCGGTAGCTGCGCTTTCGCTGGCCGCCTCCAACGACAGCTCCACGTACTTGCCCACCCGCGCCGAGCTCACGGAGGCAAACCCCAGGTTCCTGAGCGCCCCAAGCACAGTCAGACCCTGCGGATCGTTTACTGTGGGCTTCAGACTCACGTAGACCCGGGCTACAAAGCGCATGGGTGCCTCGGTCGTCGCAAGGGCTGCGGAGGTGACGGGGCCGGAGCCTAGGATTCCTCCATGAACCCACCTGGTTCGCAGCCCGAAGCAAGCTCCGGGCCCCGGCCTCGATAGGCGCCGGCAAACGCTCGAATGGCAGCCTCGTCCACCGTCTCGAGGTACTGCGCGACGCGCCACGCCGTCAGGGCGATGGTCTGTGTCATCTGTGGGTAGGGCGCCAGAATCACGTACTGCGGGTACGATGGGAGCTTCTTGACGGTCTCTTCAAGGGAGTCAATGATGGCCTGGTCCTCAGTGTTGTACTGCACCAGTATGAAGCCGTGCTCCAGGTTGTGGACCTGGATCTCCTCGGGCAGCGGTGACGTGAAGATGCCGCACCTAGTCCATGAGGGCGAGTGGGTCCCAGACGTCGGCGGGACGGAGTTGTAGTAGGCTGCGGGTGCGGCCTCGCCCGCATCCAAGTGAAGACGCCCTTGGTCCGGAAAAGTTTCCCCGGGGGTATCGCCGGACTGGGGCCCCGAAGCCTCCCGGGGGCCCCCGAAGCCCGGCACGGATGGCAGGATCAGGCCGGCGATTATGATCACACCCAAAAGCGCTATGCCGACGACGGCCAGGTAACGGAGGATCTTCCGTCGCAGCTGCCTGCGCCCGCGCCGCGCCGCGCGCCGCTCCGTTCTGCCTGGTGATTTGGCCAAGCTATCCCTCCTCAGGGCAGAGCTTCACCAGTCAGCCGTTGATAGGCCTCCTGGTAGCGCTGGTGTGTCTTCTCCACAATCTCCTCCGGAAGCTCCGGGGCGGGAGGCTCCCGGTCCCAACCGCTCTCGATGAGCCAGTCGCGGACGAACTGCTTGTCGTAGTTGGGCTGACTCTTGCCGGGGGAGTGCCCCTCGGCGTCCCAGAAGCGGCTTGAGTCCGGCGTGAGCACCTCGTCGATGAGGATCATCTCATCATCGAGCAGCCCAAACTCAAATTTGGTATCGGCAATGATGATCCCGCGGGAGAGGGCGTAGTCGTGGGCAGCCTGGTACACTTCCAGGGTCTTCTCTTCCAGCTTCGCGGTCAGCTCGGCGCCTACCATGTCCCGCACCTGGTCGATGGAGAGGGGCAGGTCGTGCCCCTCCTCTGCCTTGGTGGTGGGCGTGAAAAGCAGGCGGGGAAGCCGGTCTCCGTCACGAAGACCCTCGGGCATCTTCTCGCCGTGAACGGTGCCCTTGCGCTGGTACTCCGCCAGCGCCGACCCCGTGAGGTAGCCCCGCGCTACGCACTCCACGTCGACCCGCTGCGCCCTGCGGACCACCATGGCGCGCCGCGCAACCTCGTCGGGCACGGGGCCAACCGACGCTCCGTCCAGGGCCTCGGTCACCGCCTGACTCCCATCGCCGGCCATGCCGATGAGGTGGTTGGGGATCAGGTCCGCGGTGCGCCGGAACCAGAAATCAGAGATGTGGGCCAGCACCACCCCCTTTTCGGGGATGGCCGTAGGCAGCACGACGTCGAAGGCGGAGATGCGGTCCGTGGCCACCATGAGGAGCAGACCGTTTCCCAGGTCATAGGTGTCCCGCACCTTTCCACGGTGCAGGAGGTTCGGCAGGGTGGTTTCGACTACGGTTGTAAGGCTCATAACACTTCCATGTGAATGTGGTGTGAAGGAAGCGCCGGGAATCCCTCGCCCCCTGGCCAGCTTCACCAGTTGAAGCGTGAACTCTATGGTAACTTATAGTCCCAGCCGCTGAAAGACTTGATTGACATAACGCGTATAATAGCTGTAATCGAACAGCTCCTCCATCTCTTGGGCTTGGAAGCGGCCCGTCACCTCCGGGTCGTGCCGCAGCAGCTCCCGGAAGTCGGCCCCTGAGTCCCAGGCGCGCATGGCGTGGTCCTGCACCACCTTGTACGCCTCCTCCCGGCTGGCCCCCTTTTCGATGAGCGCCAGCAGCACCCGCTGGGAGAAGACCAGGCCATGGGACGACTCGACATTCCGGAGCATCCGATCGGGATAGACCCGCATCCCCCGTACGATGCCCGTGAACAGGTCCAGAATGTAGTCCAGCGCCATGCACGAGTCCGGGAGAATCAGCCGCTCCGCAGAGGAGTGGCTGATGTCCCGCTCGTGCCACAGGGCCACGTTCTCCATGGCCGTGACCGCATGGCCACGGAGAAGGCGGGCCAGGCCGCAGACCCGCTCAGAGAGCTCCGGGTTCCGCTTATGGGGCATGGCGGAAGACCCGGTTTGGCCTTCGGCGAAGGGCTCCTCTGCCTCC
Source organism: Dehalococcoidia bacterium (assembly GCA_965247615.1). GTDB lineage: Bacteria > Chloroflexota > Dehalococcoidia > Lucifugimonadales > UBA1127. The sequence goes on from OZ252022.1 coordinate 1,591,088, forward strand.
CGGACCTCGGTCCGCTGCAGGTGCCGGATCTCCGTCGCGAACTTCTCCAGCGACGCCGCGATGATGGCCAACGTTGTAACGAAGTGCGCGTGGCGGTCTCGCTGCACTATCTGATTGGAGATGGCGTCTGGCTTGAGGCCCAGCTCGGCGCAGGCGCGCTCCTCCAGCCCCGGCGACAACGTGGCGTAGGTGCCCACCGCGCCGGAAATCTTGCCGACGCTGATCTCGTCCCGGGCGAGGGATAGACGCTTCAGGTGGCGGCGCACCTCTTCACGCCAGAGGGCCAGTTTCAGTCCAAAGGTGATTGGCTCGGCGTGAACACCGTGGGTCCGGCCCATCATCAGCGTGTCCTTGAACTCCACAGCCCGGGTCGACAGGGCGTCCAGCAGGTCCTCTAGGTCCTCCGCCAGGATGCCCGCGGCCTCCGCCATCTGAATGTTCTGGGCCGTGTCGATGATGTCGTTGGACGTCAGGCCCAGATGGACCCATCGTCCCTCTGGTCCCAGGTTCTGGGTGATGGAGCGAGTGAAGGCCGTCATGTCGTGGCGCGTGCGCTGGAAGATCTCCTCAAGAAGCCCAAGGTCGTGCCGGGCATTGCGCAGCAGGGCCATGTCCTCCGGAGGGATGACCCCTTGGGCTGCCCAGGCTTCGCATACGGCCAGCTCCACGCGTAGCCAGAGGTCGTACTTGCGCTCGTCGGACCAGACCTGCTTCATGCGAGGCCGGGCGTAGCGATCTATCAAGAATCAGCTCCTCGGGAGTTGGCCGCGCATCCAGCATAGCATAGCCCCCCGGGTGGACGAAGGGGGGAGTGCGCCGTCCCTCCGGGGACTCGCGGCCCTACTTCCGCACTCTCCGAAGCCTCCGCAGGACGGCGTCGCTCCGCAGCTCGCGCATGGGGTCCGAGGCGATCCACCGGGCGCTGGCGGAGTCCATCTCATGGACCGCCGCTGTCGTGCTCAGTGCCCTGTCCCTGAGCTCCAGGTTGCCCTTCCCAATCTGCCGTAGCGCCCAGTTGACCTTCTTCTTGACTATGTTGCGGCTGTCTGTTGCTTCCCGCGCGATGATGGGGAAGAAGCGCTCGAACACAGCATCCGATGAGGTCTTGTCGTAGACCGGCTGCGTCGCCATCGGCACGAAGCCCGCGCGCTTGACAAACTCCGCATCCCTGGCGCTCCACTCCACGGCCTTACGATGAGCGAACTCCGTACTATCGAACAGGTGGTTGCAGCACCCGTCGCAGACGTCCCAGGAATCGAAATCAACCACCCAGCGCTCCATCTGCTCCTCGGCTACCACCTGGGGCCGGTCCACCAGCGCCGCGAGGATCCGCGCATCACGGCGCCCCGATCTCCACAGTTCCAAGGCCAGTTCACGGTCCTTGCCGGCCTCCTTGGCCAGCTTGCGCAGATCCGGCAAGGGCACGCTGAGCGTGTTCCGGGTGTTGATGCCAAACCTGGCGATACCCGCGGCGGCCGCTGGATTCCTCAGAGACTCCAGGCGCCCCATGATTTCGTCGCAGGTCTTGGCTGTGTTCCTCAAGCAAAGCGTTGCGCGAAGCTGCGGGCGCTCCAGGCATGCCCCGTTCGACCGCAACCCCGGGCCGCCCTCGCCGGACCCCACAGGCTACCGGCCGACAGCGGCCTCGCTTCGCACAGCCGCCAGGACTGGCGCGAAGTCCTCGAAGGGCTGGAAGTCGATGCCCTGCTGGATGCAATGTCCCACCAGCGGCCCGCGGGCAAAGACCATGTCCGACTTTGAGGCGGGGCAGAAGTCGGAGTGGCCGTCCCCGACGTAGATGATCCGGTCCACGCGCTCGCGGAACCCCTCGAGGACCCGGCACTTGCAGTTGCCCCAGCCAACGCAGCCCGGCTTGGCGTAGCGGTACAGGAACTCCAGACCCGCTGTGCCTGTCCTTGTTTCGACAGAGAAGGCAGGAGCGCTGCCCTCGATCCCGTACCGTTCGAGGACAGCTCGAACGTAGAAGTCCAGGCCGTAGGTGACGATAGCCAAATGAATTGCATGTGCAGTGCAATACGATAACAGGTCCAGGAAGCCGGCCCGCAGGTTCCCGTGCTTGGCCGCGTATTGTCCCATCTCCTCAGGCGTGGCCTGGACCCGGCGAAACGCGGCCTCCTGGTAGGCCTGAAGCGTCAGGTCCCCCTGGCGGAACCGCTCCCGCAGCTTCTCCCACTCCGCCGCGCCATAGCGATTCAGTAGCAGCTCGGCCACGTTCTGCTCTGCGGCCGTCTCGTCGAAGTCCACAAGAACGGCCAATTCCAAGCGTCGGGGCGCCTCAGCCTCTCCACCCATGCCCTATCCCTGCTGAAGGCGGGACCGGTAGGCTGCGTACGCCTCCCGGATATCAGGATGGCTCAGGGATAGTATGGAGGCGGCCAGGTACGCGGCGTTGCGGGCGCCCCAGGAGCCTACGGCGACGCAGGCCACGGGAATGCCTGGCGGCATCTGCGCTATCGCGTACAGCGCGTCTACTCCCTTCAGCTCACTGGTGGGCAACGGTATGCCGATGACCGGAAGCGTCGTCCAGGCGGCCAGCGCGCCAGGTAGGGCCGCCGCCCCCCCGGCAGCCGCGATGATGACCTCCAAGCCCCGTTCGGTGGCGCTGCTGCCGTACTCCTGGACTCGGGCCGGCGTCCGGTGAGCCGAGAGCACCCGGACCTCGTGAGGAACCCCTAGGTCTCCCAGGACCTTCAGCGTATCCTGGACCCAGGGCTCGTCGGTGGTGCTCCCCATGACTACACCCACCAGAGGGTTCATTTCTACCAAGGGACTTCCTCCAACCTGTATGTGGACTCGGCGGATCCAGAGCTCGCTAACACTATCGACTGATTGGCCTCGGTCCTGCTCGGCGGCAGGCGCATCCTACGCGTCGGCGGCAGGGAGTGTGTAGCACTCCTCGAAGCTGCAGACCTCATCGACCAGTCGCAGCTTCAGGCACTCGGACGGCGAGAGAAACCGGTCCCGGCCTGAGTAGATGTAGCGCACCCACCACCCGGGCGTGTGCAACCCCGTCCGCCGGGCGAACAGCTCCCCAATCTTGGTCTGGTACAGTGTGGCCAGCTTCTGATAGTCGCTGAAGATCTTCCGGTCTTCTCCCACAATGGTCCAAGTCCCGCCGTGAAGCATCATGGTGGAAAAGAACCCCATGGAGCGCTTGTCTCCTGCTTGGGCTATGATGGCGCCCATGGAGTAGGCGTACCCCAGGATCACGGTGTCCACGGAGACGCCAAACTCTCGCTTGACCTTGTACATGCTCTCCATCATAGAGAATCCGGCGCCCACGGAGCCCCCGCCGGAGTTGATATACACGGTGATGCGCCGTCCCGGATAGCCCTTCAGGCCCGTCGCCATGACCAGCATGGACTTGCCGAACCGCTCCGCCTCCTCGTCATTGATGTCCCGGAGGAAGTAGACGCCGAAGCGGTCCAGCATCGTCTGGCGGGAGTTGTGCTCGGCGATGAGATCATCGAGCCGCGGTACGGGTTGCTGCATGGCGCTTCCTTCACACCGGCGCCGCGGCGCCGGAGGCGATGTCTTCCCGATAGTGCATGTCCTGAAAGTACAACTGCCTGAGGTTGGTGTACGCCCTCACGCCGGCCTCCTCCACCGTGCCGCCAAGGGCGGCCACCGAGAGCACCCGTCCGCCATCGGTCACCGCCGTTGCGCGCCCTGTGGCGCCGTCATAGCGCTCCTGCGTGCCCGCGTGGAAGACTAGGGCCTCTGACGCTGCCCGTTCCAGGCCCTGAATCACAAAGCCTGTCTGGTATTCTCCAGGATAGCCTCCAGAGGCGGCCACGACGGCCACACAGGCCTCCTCCGACCATTCCAAGCGAGTCCTGGCGAGCGTCCGGTTGACGATGCCCAAGAGAACATCGACCAGGTCTGTCTTCAGGCGGGGCAGCACCGCCTGTGTCTCCGGATCCCCCATCCGGCAGTTGAACTCTAGGACCTTGGGACCTTCGTCGGTCAGCATTAGCCCCGCGTACAGCACGCCTCTGAAGGGGGTTTGTTCGTAGGCCAGCGCCCGTATCGCGGGCTCCATGACGGTCCCCATCACTTGGTCCGCCAGGGCCTTGGTCCAGAAGGACGGCGGGCTGTAGGCGCCCATGCCGCCCGTGTTGGGCCCGTGGTCGCCACTCAGGGCGCGCTTGTAGTCGCACGCAGCAACCAGGGGTGTGATGTAGACGCCGTCGGTGAAGGTGAACACGCTCACCTCGCGCCCATGCAGGCATTCCTCAATGAGGACGCAGTCCCCCGCCGCGCCAAAGACTCGCTCCTCCATGCAGTCGTGGACCGCCGCCAACGCCTCTTCGCGGCGCGTGCAGACGGTCACGCCCTTGCCGCTCGCCAGACCGTTGGCCTTCACGACCAGGGGCAGGGATGCTCCGATAACGTACTCTCTGGCCTCCCCATAGCTCGAGAAGGCATGGGCCCACCCTGTGGGGATGCCCTGCTCCTGCATAAGCCGCTTGGCGTAGAGCTTGGACGACTCGATCCGCGCCGCTGCCTGGCTCGGACCTACGATGGGCAGTCCCGCCTCCTCGAACCGGTCCACTATGCCCATGGCCAGGGGCGTCTCCGGACCCACTACCGTCAGGTCTATATGCCGCTCGCGGGCGGCATCCACCAGTGCGGCCACGTCGGTTGCCGCAATCGACAGGTTCTCCGCGATTTCACCGGTGCCGGCGTTGCCGGGGGCAACGAAGAGCTCCTCTACCTGAGGGCTGTGGCTCAACTTCCACGCGATGGCGTGCTCGCGTCCCCCGTTGCCGATCACCAGGACGTTCATCGCTCCACCAGTCGAAGGCCCGGGAAGTCGGCGGTAGCGATGTTGTACAGGGGGCCGTCCAGGGTTAGCAGGTCACAGGACAGAAGGTCGGCCAGCGCCAGGTAGCACATGTCGTACACCGTGGAGCGTCGATAACGTGAAGCCAACCCGTACGCTCTGGCGTACATTCCGGCCGGCTGCGGTGTGGGAATCTCCAGCGACAGGAAGTCGTCGACAAGGTCCTGGGCCTCTCCTGGCGCCAGGAGGTCTCGAGTTGCCAGACGGCGGATAGCCGAGATGGTCTCGGGATAGAGGAGGGGCGGGGCGACGAATTCGTCCTCCCGCTGTACGTACCTCAGCCACAAGTTGTCCACGGCCAATGAGTGCTGGCTGGGGACCAGCCAGGATACGACAATGCTCGCATCCACACAGAGCAGGGCCACGTCTAGCGTTCCTCGTCACGAAGTTCGCGGAGCAGTTCCCCGGCATCCACGCTGATCCCCAGGCTCTCCCAGCGTCTGCCGATTCCTTCCCTGCGCATGTTGACGCGTGTGTACACTGCCATCCTGCCGTACCCGGCGGCCTCAACTCCCCGGTGCTCTTCACGCCTCTCCATGGGCATTTCGGTGCCCTCCACTCTCCCTGTTCGGTACAGGACTGCGGGTTCCCGTATGAACCATTGCCCCCCAATGTGACGCCCCGGAAGCTTCCCCTCCCGAAGATAGCGCCGCACCTGCTCCGTGGACCGCCCCATGCTCTGTGCTGCTTGTTGGACGGTTACGTATCCCTCTAGCTGCTCATCCATGTGGTACGCTCCAATCCATATTGTTGTAGCGTACCACAACATTTCCCTCTCTTCAAGCGGGCACGCTTCGGCCGCCCTTCCGGGGCAGGCAATCCCCTACTGCCATTCGATGGTCCCCGGCGGCTTGGAGGTGATGTCGTATACAACGCGGTTGACCGCCGGCACTTCGTTGACGATGCGCGTCGATATTCGGGCGAGCACTTCGTATGGGAGCCGGGCCCAGTCCGCCGTCATGGCGTCTTCCGAGGTGACGGCGCGGATGGCCGCCAGATAGCCGTACGTTCGGTGGTCGCCCATGACGCCTACGCTGCGCACGTCCGTCAGTATGGCGAAGCTCTGCCATAGCTCGCGGTACAGGTTGGCGTCCTTGATCTCGTCCATGACTATCCAGTCGCAGGCTCGCAGGATGTCCAGCTTCTCCCGCGTCACCTCGCCGATGATGCGGATGGCCAGTCCGGGCCCTGGGAAGGGCTGACGGTGGACCATCTCCTCGGGGAGCCCCATGGCCAAGCCCACTTCGCGGACCTCGTCCTTGAACAGATAGCGCAGTGGCTCCACCAGCGCAAGGCGCATCGTCTTAGGCAGTCCGCCCACGTTGTGATGCGTCTTGATCTTGGCCGCCGCCGGCGTCTCTCCCGCCGTGCTCTCAATGACGTCGGGGTAGAGTGTGCCCTGCGCCAGAAAGTCCACGTGCCCCAACTCCTGGGCGGCGTCCTCGAAAACATGAATGAACGTTTCGCCCACGGCCCGGCGCTTCTCCTCCGGGTCCTCCACCCCTTTGAGGGAGGCCGTGAATCTCTCGCCGGCGTCCACGTGGACCAGGTTGACGTTCATCCCACGGCGCAGGGTATTGGTCACGCGTTCGGCCTCCTCTCGCCGCAGGAGGCCATTGTCGACAAAGATACAGGTGAGCTGGTCGCCCACCGCCTGATGTACCAGCGCCGCTGCAACCGCCGAGTCCACCCCGCCGGACAGGGCGCAGATGACCTTGCCATTTCCAATTTGGTCCCGGATCCGATGCACGCTCTCCGCGATGAAGTTGCCCGGCGTCCATCGGCCCTGGCACCCGCACACGCGCTGGAGAAAGTTGGCTATGAACTGGCTGCCCGCCTGTGTGTGCACGACCTCGGGGTGAAACTGCAGCCCTATGACCCCCGCGTCGTTGCCCATCACCGCCAGGGGCGAGTTCTCGGTGTACGCGAGGGCGCGAAACCCCGGCGGCATCTCCAAGACCTTGTCTCCATGACTCATCCAGACGGGCAGGGAAACAGGAAGGTTGTGGAAGATGGGGTGGTCCGTAACGTTCTGGTGCAGCACGGCGTGACCGTACTCTTGGAGCAATCCGCTGGCCACCCTTCCGCCAAGCTGATGCGCCAAGGCCTGCATGCCATAGCATATGCCCAAGACCGGCGTCCCGCGCTCCAGCAGGTGGGTGGGCACCTCCGGGGCGCCGGCGTCATAGACGCTGGAGGGGCTGCCGGAAAGTATGACCCCCCGCACGTTCAGGTGGGACAATGCCTCGGCAGAAACGTCGTGGGGGAAGATTTCGCAGTAGACGTGGCACTCGCGTACCCGCCGTGCGATGAGGCGGCTGTACTGCGACCCAAAGTCTAGGACGACGATCGCCTCGTCGACGCCCTTGGCCGTCTCGGAGGGCTCGGCAACCTGCCCACGCTTCTCTTCGGCGATCTCGAGGTAGGTTGAAACCTCGACATCGTCGCTAGTTGCGACGCGGCGGCTGCCGGAGGAACCCTGTTCTGTTGCCACTATCCTCGACGATCTTCGCGAATTTTGTGTGGGGCAGCCTATCACCCGTGCTATACTTGGTCAAGGTTCCATCCGGTCTTCTCTGCCCCAGTTCCGGCTCCAACTCGACCCTGGGGAGTCCTCTTGTGTCGCGTGACAGCTCCGGCGGCGTTGGCCCTGGCCTTGAGGAGCAGATAGAGGTCGGCGTCGCCGCCCTCGGCAACGGCGCCCTCGTCGCTTACCCCACGGACACCCTCTACGGGCTCGGCGCCAACGCCTTCGACGGCGCGGCCGTGGAGCGCGTTTTCGAGGCGAAGGGGCGCCCGCACGGCATGCCCATACCCCTACTGCTGTCCGACTCCGATTGGCTGGCCCAGGTTGCGATGGATGTACCCCCGTTGGCTGTCCGGTTGGCCCAGGCCTTCTGGCCGGGCCCCCTGACCATGGTTGTGCCCGCTGGGCCTCGCGTTCCCGCCCTAGTTACGGCCAGAGGCTGGACCGTGGCCGTGCGTGTACCCGATCATCCGGTGCCCCGGGAGCTGGCTCGACGGCTGGGAGCGCCGATCACTGGGACTAGCGCCAACCCCAGCGGCGGACCAGACCCCTACACTGCGGACGACGTGCGCCAGCGCATGGGAAGCGCCGTGGCCTTCGTCATTGAAGGCGGTCCCGCGCCCACGGGCCGCCCCTCCACGGTTCTCGACATAACCTGTGATCCGCCGCGGCTCCTCCGGGAGGGAGCCCTCTCCTTCGGCGCTATCCAGGCCCTCTGTGGTACCATCACCGACGGCCGGAAACAGTAGCGCGCAGTCTCATAAAGCCTGGTCCGTTTCTCCAGCCAAGGAAGTCATGACGCTGCCCCAAGGGCTTGCAACCCTCCATCAGCCCGTTGAAGACGCGCTGCGCAGGCTTGCTGCCGACCGCCCGGAGCCTCTTTACCGTATGCTGGAGTATTCGCTGGGTTGGATCGAGCAGGACGGCACGCCTAGGCCGGGCAACCAGCCCCTGCGCCTGTACGCCTCACTCTGCCTTCTGACGTGCCAGGCCCTTGGCACCGATTTCAAGAATGCTCTGCCCGCCGCCGCTGCCCTGGAGCTTGTCCACCAGTTCTCGCTGGTCCACGATGACGTTCAGGACGGCAACCCGGACCGGGAATCCAGGCCCGCTGTCTGGTGGGTCTGGGGCCCGGCTCAGGCTATCAACGCGGGCGACAGCCTGGACGCCCTAGCCCGCCTCTCCATCCTGGAGCTGGCCGGCCAAGGTGCGGGTGCAGAGGAGGTCGTGGACGCAGCCAAGACCCTGGACCAGGCGAGCTTGGACCTCATCGAGGGCCAGTACCAGGACATTCAGTTTCAGGAGCAGCTTCACGTCAGCCAGCAGGCCTACCTGGCCATGGCCGAGAAGCGCTCGGGCGCGCTGCTGGGCTGCGCCGCCGAGCTGGGGGCCCTGAGCGCCCGCGCAGTGACGCCGCAGCGTCAGCGCTGCAGGCAGGCCGGACGGACGCTTGGCCTTGCCCTCCATATCCACAATGACATCTTGGGGCTCTGGGGAGTCGCCCGAGGTAGTGCTCCCAGCGGGGACGTCCTTAACAAGAAAAAGAGCCTGCCCGTCATCTATGCTCTGGAGCATGGGGACGTTCAGGCAAGACGGGAACTGGGTTCCCTCTATCTCCAGCGGGTCCTAGATCCCAGGGATCTCCCGCGCATCGTGGAACTGCTGGACGCCGCCGGAAGCCGCCCCTATTGCCAGCGGGTCTTGGAGCAGGCCGAAGCAGACGCGCTGCGCGACCTGGCAGGCGCCGGGCTCTCAAATGAAGCCATGAGAGGATTTCGGGAGCTCACCGGGCTCCTGCTGCATGACCAGGAATAGTCGAATCGCGCTCCCGCCAATCCAGCCAGGGGGATAAGCCATGCCGCCCAGGTCTCTGCGCAGCCTGGACGTCGCCGGCAGGCGCGTACTGGTCCGCGTGGATTTCAACGTCCCCTTGCGGGACGGAAAGGTCAGCGACGACAGTAGGATAGCGGCCGCGCTGCCCACCATCTCCTACCTTATGGAGTCGCGCGCCAGGGTCATCCTCTGCTCTCACCTGGGCCGGCCCGGCGGTGCGGTGGTGGAAGCCGAGCGCCTGGCCCCCGTTGTCCAGCGCCTGCAGGAGCTTCTCGGCTCCGAGGTGGCCTACGCCCGCGATTGCATCGGCGCCGAGGCGCAGCGGGCGGTGGCCGCCCTGGGTGACGGCCAGGTCCTCATGCTGGAGAACCTCCGCTTTCATTCCGGCGAAGAGGAGAACGCCCCGGAGTTTACCAGGGAGCTGGCAGCCCTTGGAGAGGCCTTCGTCAACGATGCCTTCGGCGCTGCCCACCGCGCTCACGCGTCCATCGTGGGTGTGACTCGCTATCTTCCCAGCGCGGCGGGCTTTCTATTGGAGCGGGAGGTGGATGCCCTCGGCCGGATTCTGTCCAGCCAAGAGCGTCCCTTCGCTGCGGTGCTCGGCGGCGCCAAGGTCAGCGACAAGATTGGCGTGCTGGAGAACCTGTTGGGGAAACTGGACCTGCTCCTGGTGGGAGGAGGCATGGCCGCCACCTTCCTGAAGGCACAGGGGCACGAGGTCGGCGACTCTCTGGTGGAGGAGGAGCGGATCGAGTTCGCAGGCAAGATCCTGGCCGATGCGTCAGCCTCTGGCGTAAGGCTCCTCCTGCCCGAAGACGTCGTTGTTGCCCGTGAGTTCAGCGCAGACTCCCCCACCGAGACCGTCCCCGCCCTGGCTGTTCCCTCAGGCTGGCGCATCATGGATGTGGGGCCGCAGACCGTGGTCCGCTTCCGGGAGGCTCTCCAGGGCTGCGCGACAGTCCTGTGGAACGGCCCCATGGGCGTATTCGAGTTCCCCGCCTTTGCCCAGGGGACCAGGGAGTTGGCGCAGGCCATTGGGAGTCTGAAAGGCGCCGTCACTGTCGTGGGCGGCGGCTCCACCGCAGAGGCTGTCATGGAGCTTGGCCTCGCCCCGAGCATGACCCACGTCTCTACCGGCGGGGGCGCTTCCCTGGAGTTCCTGGAGGGTCGGGAGCTCCCGGGCGTAGCGGCGCTGCTGGCCGGCGGAGGAGCCGGCGCGTGACCACGGCGCTGCGTCCAGCCCATTCCTGGCCATCCCTCGCTCTGCTCACACACTGTAGGTCCTAGCCAAGGGCAGTCCCCAGGGCCGTTTTGGTTGCCAGGGCATCGCCGAGCCACCAGAATCTGGCAGTGAGCACAACCATAGCAATAGCAGGTGTGCCGAGGGCGGTATTCGCGGCCCCGGGATTAAACTGGACATAACGTATATTTCGGTGTATTCCGGTTGGCAAGAGCGCCATTTGATTGTTCTCCTTCGGTTGATTGTCGACACTTTTTTTCAGCCGTTTTTTGAAGCTGGGCGATTTTCTCTCAGATAGGCGAGGATAGGATTGTTTTTGGCGGGAGAACCCTGCAAGAGCTCCAACAAGGCCTTGCGCAGCACCGCGGCTGCAAGGCGCTCGCTGCGGAGCTGTCGACGACGGACGAGGGCGAAGTAGTCGCGGACCTCCGGGACCTGGGACATGGCGGTGAGGACGGCCTTGAAGCGCGCCGAGTGGCGTCCGGACTTGAGGGCGGTCGCTAGCGCGACGGCTTTGTGGGGGTTGGTGTTGCCTATGGGAGCGCCGGCGCCGGGCGTGCGTCCACCTGCTGGCATGGGGACCTCCTTTGTGGGGGGTTTGCTAGGGAGAGTTTAGTGCATATGTTCTGTTTGAGGCAACGGGAGCATGGCACAGCGGGGAGGCCGCGCATCCTTCGACATGCTCAGGATGGCGGGGAGAGGATGGCGGGAGGGCTTACAATGGTGGGCGTCGGAGATGGTGGACGGCTACACCACCTCTGCTGAGCCCTATTTTCGAGGCAATGACGGCGGCTGGGTGCGGGAATGACGGTTGTGCAAGGACCTCTGTATAGCGGCTGCCGAGGAATGCCCCGCGGAGAAGCAGCGCTATAACCTGAATGCCTCAAGGGCAAGACAAGCGGGGACTTGGACCCTTCTGGTCCTGGTCGGATGGTCCGCTACTCCCAAGGAGTGACGTCAAGGAGCATGCAAATGGCAACCCCACTCGTCGCAGGCAACTGGAAAATGAACGCCTCCTCCCAAGAGGCGCGCGACCTTGTTGCTGGGTTGCGGGACGGTCTGGCAGATGCGCCCGCCGGGATCGACGTCGTGCTCTGCCCCCCCTTCCCCTACCTGGCCCTGGTCAAGGAATGCCTCACAGGCTCCAGGCTGCGGGTGGGGGCCCAGAACATGCACGATCAGCCGAGCGGCGCCTTCACCGGAGAGGTCTCCGCCCTCATGGTGGCGGAGCAGTGCGAGTTTGTCATCCTGGGCCACTCGGAGCGGCGTCAGCACTTCCATGAGACGGACCAGCAGGTCAGCCGGAAGGTCTCGGCGGCCCTGGCGGCTGGACTGCGTCCCATCGTGTGTGTTGGCGAGACGCTGGAGCAGCGCGAGTCCGGCAACGCCGTGCCCGTCGTGGCCCAGCAGCTGCGGGACTCCCTCGAAGGCGCCGCCGAAGCCAGGGGGCTTGTGGTGGCCTACGAGCCCATCTGGGCCATCGGCACAGGCGTCCCCGCAACGCCCGACAAGGCGGAAGAGGTCATGTCACATGCCATCTTCCCCACCATTGCCGACATCTATGGAGAACGCGCGGCCACGGACGTGCCCCTCCTCTACGGGGGCAGCGTCACTGCAGCCAACGCCGCCGACTTCGCCGCACAGGCGCACATCCACGGTGCACTGGTTGGTGGCGCCAGCCTCAAGGCGGACGAGTTCGCCGAGATCGTCCGCATCACTGCCAGGGTGAAGGGCGTCGCCTAGCCAACGGCAACCTGGGCCGGCCCCGGCTGGCGGCGCATGAATGCGAACCCAGCCCGCCGGGCCAAACGGACGTGAAGACGGCGCGATCAAATTGCAAGGGAGGCGGACCCTTGATACGTGAGAGGTAAAAGGCCCGGCTGAAGTGTGGGGCCCTCCTTTGATCAGTCTGCTTAGCCGGCTGTGAACTTTGCCGCTTCCTCCGAACCGCCCGTAGCATCGCCTTCGCTGTATGAGTGAGCTCCTGTTCCAGCGAGGGCACCGCCCTGAACAATCAGGTACTCCTCCCTAATCGGCCGTCCATCCAACCAGCATTCCAGAATCTCACGGACTCCCGCTGAGTAGCGGGCTTGGGCTGAAAGGGAAGTGCCCGAGGTGTGGGGAGTCATGGCGTGGTTGGGCATGGATCTCCAGGGGTGATCATTGGGAGCCGGCTGAGGGAACCAAACATCGCCCGCATACCCTGCCAGCTGTCCGCTTTCCAGAGCCCTGACGATGGCGTCCCGATCACAGATTTTGCCGCGTGCGGTGTTGACGATATAGGACCCGCGCTTCATCTTGCCAATCAGACCATCGTCGAACATATTCTCAGTCTCAGGATGGAGAGGACAATGGATGCTGACCACATCACAGACACTGACCAGCGACTCAACGGTTTCATGGAACGTTAGGCCAAGCTCTTGCTCGACCTCAGTGGTAAGCCGGTGTCTGTCCGTGTAGTGGAGAGTGACGTCGAAAGGCTTCATTCGTCTCAGGACCGCCAAGCCAATCCTGCCGGCCGCCACTACACCCACGTCCATTCCCTCAATGTCGTAGGACCTGGAAACGGCGTCCGCAATGTTCCAACCGCCCCTGACCACCCAGCCGTACTGGGGAATGTAGTCCCTGACCAGCGCCAGCATCTGCATGACCGCATGCTCCGCAACGCTTATGCTGTTGCACCAAGTCACTTCGCACACAGTGATGTTCCTGCCGATGGCTGCCTGAAGGTCGACGTGGTCCGACCCGATGCCAGCGGTTATGGCCAATTTGAGGTTCGGAGCCTTTTCAATGCGCTCGGCGGTGAGGTACCCGGGCCAGAAGGGTTGGGAGATGACTATATCGGCATCGGCCAGCTCTCTTTCGAAAACGGAATCGGGTCCATCCTTGTCCGCTGTTACAACGAACCGATGTCCCCGTTCAGCCAGAAAGCTCTCCAGCCCAAGTCCGCCCGAAACAGATCCCAGAAGGTGGCCTGGGGTGAAGTCAATGGCGGCGGGTGAGGGCAAGAGCTGGCCGTCCGGATACCGGGTGAGGTTGGGTATCCCTTCGCGGGCATAGCTCGGAGGAAACCCTGCCACTGGATCGGCATAGAGAACACAAAGCACTTTCTGGGCAAGAGGGGAACTCATACTAACCTCCTAGCTGCATCTCCGCATGTTGCATATCGAATTGACCTGCCCTGGGATCTGGTGACACACGCACCGCCAGTCCTGCAATGTCAGGGACCACGGGCAGAACAACCGTCCATGAGCAGCTTGTAGCCCAGTGATCACCCATAGTCCATGGGATTCTGCCGATACATACGGTCCGCTGATGTGTTCAGCGCTTGGCGCCATAGCAGATCCGCCTCTGCGCGTCGCTCAGAGGAGCACCGGGGCCTCAGCTTGAAGGTCCTTGATTCTGTACAGTTTGGTACGGTGCAGTAGGGCCCTACCTGTCCGTGCAGTGAATCTGCTGGTAGTTCCCCTCGGAGTCGAAGAAGTAGACCGCCCTGCCGCTGGGTCGAGTGATGGGCCCCTCGTGAAAGAACCCCTCTTTCTTCAGGAACGCCATGGCCTCGTCAAACTCCTGGGGCGCCACCTCGAAGGCGTTGTGGGTGATGCCGTCTTCGTCGAGGGCGTTCCGCTCGATCTTCCGCGGCCGCTCGAAGAGCACGACGTCGGCGTCGCCGCACCGCAGCCGTGACAGCTGGGCGCCGCCCTCGCCGACGCGTCCCTGGACCGCCATGCCTAGGACCTCGGTATAGAAGCGCTCCGCCCGATCGAGGTCGTCGGCGGGAATGCCAATGTGGTATATGCCCGTTGTCTTGATCATCACTCCACCTCCATGTCTGGTGTTGGGCCGCAATGACGTGCCCGCGATGACCGGATTATACTATGCCGCACCATCAGGAAACCGCCAGGAGTCCCATGCCCAGCGCGCGCCCGATCATCGCCATCGTTGGTCCCACGGCCGTGGGCAAGAGCGCCCTCGGCATTCACCTGGCGGTCCGCTTCGGTGGAGAGGTCGTCAACGGCGACAGCCGCCAGGTGTACCGGGGCATGGACGTCGGCACGGCCAAGCCCTCGTTGGAGGACCAGAGCCGCGTCCCCCACCACCTCCTCGACCTGCGCGACCCAGACCAACCCTTCAGCTTGGCGGAGTTCCTGGACCTTGCCAGGACGGCGTTCCGCCGGATTCACAAGCGCGGGCGGCTTCCCATCCTGGTGGGCGGCACGGGCCAGTATCTCTGGGCGCTTCTGGAGGGCTGGCAGGCCCCCCGCGTCGCCCCGGACCCAGAGCTGCGGCGGCGGTTGGAGCAGGAAGCTGCCGCCGCGGGAGCGCAGGCGTTGCACCATCGCCTGGGCAAGTTGGACGCGGCGGCAGCGGCCCGCATCGACCCCCACAACCTCCGCCGCGTCATCCGCGCCCTGGAGGTCGTCGGCGCCCTGGGCGGCCCCGCCCCTCCGGCCCGGCAGCGCAGGCCACCCTATCGCTCTTTGGTCCTTGGCCTCACGCTGCCCACCCGGTCCGAGCTATACCGCCGCATCGATCAGCGTGTCGACGACATGCTGGCCGCCGGGTGGCTGGATGAGGTCCGCGGGCTGCTCGCCCGTGGCTACGATCAGCAACTCCCGGCCCTTTCCAGCATGGGATACCGGGAGCTTGCCCTGCACCTTGAGGGTCAGCTAACACTCGACGAAGCGGTCCGGCGCATCAGGAGCGCCCATCACCGGCTGGCGCGGCGGCAGTACACCTGGTTCAAGCCCACGGACCCGCGAATTGGCTGGATCGAGCCCGACGGCCGCGGCCTGCTTGAGGCCGAGGCGCAGGTGGAACGGCTCCTCGCCAACGTGGATAATGGGACCGTATTGAATCCCACGCTCAGATGAGGGGACTGTGCAAGCTCCCGTGCAGATCGAACCAAGCAACCTGGCGGACTACCTGGAGGTGATGAGCAGGGCGGTGTTTCAGACCGGCATGTCCTGGAAGGTGGTCCAGTCCAAGTGGCCGGGCATCATGGCGGCGTTTCGGGGGTTTGATCCCAGGGCCGTCGCCGCCTTCGGCGAGCCTGAACTTGACGTGCTCACCGGCGATGCCCGCGTCATTCGCAACCGGCGCAAGATAGAGGCCATCGTCGGCAACGCAACCAGGATGCTGGAGCTGGAGCAACGGCACGGGAGTTTCCGCGCCTATCTCCGGTCCCACGGCGGATTCGAGTCGACCGTGGCAGACCTGCGCAAGCAGTTCCGCTTCCTGGGCGATACGGGCGCCTTCTACTTCCTCGACGTCGTCAAGGAGGAGGTCCCGTCCTACGAGGACTGGTGCGCCTCCCGCGGCGTCAAGCCTCAACCGCAGGCATAAGCCGTCGCTGAGGCCTTCGCAGCGCGGCGAAGTGCCGGCGTTCCTCTTCCGCCGCCATCAGCGCCCCTGTTGGAGTCCGGCCCGCGCAGTCGGTGGATTTGGCCCGCATTCATGCGCTTGCGGTGCCCTCGACTCAACGCTACACTGAGGGCGCTGCCAACGTATTCCGTAGCAAGCCAATGGAGGGCTCACGGCGATGCGGTTCACCAAGATGCACGGTGCGGGAAACGACTTTGTCATGGTCGATGCCCGGGCCCTCGACAAGGACTGGGGCGCCCTGGCTCAGGCCGTCTGTGACCGCCACTACGGTGTGGGCGCGGATGGCCTCATCATCGCCGTGCCCTCCGAGCGCGCCGACCTCCGGATGCGCGAATTCAACCCGGACGGCTCCGAGGCCGAGATGTGCGGCAACGGCATCCGCTGCTTCGCCAAGTTCGCCTTAGAGCGCGAGATCCTCCCACCGTTGGACCGCCCCCTGCGCGTCGAGACCGGCGCCGGCATCCTCACGGTCGAGCCGCTGACGGAGCGTGGAGTAGTTACGGGCGCACGCGTCGGCATGGGCGTTCCCCGGCTGCGGCCGGCGGAGGTTCCCGTCGACCCGGCGCAGCGTCTGGAGCTGGTTGGGGCCCGGGAGGTCGTGGGCCAGCGCAGCGTGGGCGGAGGGACCGAGTTCTTCGCTCGCAGCGATGACATGGTCATGGACTGGCCTCTGCCGGTCATGGGCTGGGACTTCAGGGTCACCGGCGTCTCTATGGGCAATCCCCACGCCGTCGCCTTCTTGGATACACCCGTGGACGACCTGCCCCTAGAGCAGATCGGCCCGCACGTAGAACACCACCCGATGTTTCCCCATAGGGTGAACTTTGAAGTCGTCAACATCCAGGACCGGAGCAATCTGCGAGTCCGCGTCTGGGAGCGCGGCGCGGGGCTGACGCTGGCTTGTGGCACCGGCGCTTGCGCCGTGGCCGTGGCCGCCCGCCTCCACGGCTACGTCGACGAACGCGTGGAGGTAGCCCTGCCCGGCGGCGTCCTCACCCTCTTCTGGGACGGCGAGGGTGAGGTCATCATGGAAGGCCCGGCGGTAGAGGTCTTCCAAGGGGAATGGGCAAAGGACTGAAGCCAGGGAACCCAATAGGAGCATGTAACCAATCCGATGCGCATCGCCAAGAGAGTCGCCCAGCTCCCTCCGTACCTCTTCGTGGAGATCTCACGCAGGATCGCGGCGAAGCGTGCCGAAGGGAAGCCCGTGATAACCTTCGGCATCGGCGACCCGGACATCGCCACGCCCCAGAGCATCCTTGACAGGCTGGCTGAGGCGGCGCAGAAGCGGCGCAACCACCGCTACCCGGAGACCGAAGGCCTGCCTGAGTTCCGCGGTGCCGTGGCCGACTGGTACCGCCGTCGTTTCGGCGTGGACCTGGACCCTGCTACGGAAGTCCTCTCCCTCATCGGCGCCAAGGAGGGCATCGGACACATGCCCTTGGGCATCGTGGACCCAGGCGATACCGTGCTGCAGCCGGACCCGGCCTACCCTGCGTACAACGCCGGGACCCTATTCGCCGGTGGCGTGCCGTATTGGGTCCCCCTGCGGGAAGAAGAGGGCTGGTTGCCGGACCTGGATGCCATACCCGCCGACGCGGCCCAGAGCGCCGTTGCCATGTGGCTCAACTACCCCAACAATCCCACCGGCGCCGTAGTCACCCTCGAGTACCTCGAGCGGGCAGTGGACTTCTGCAGGCAGCATGACATCGCCCTCCTCCACGACGCCTGCTACAGCGAAGTCACCTACGACGGCTACCAACCCGTGAGCCTACTCCAGGTCCCTGGAGCCAAGGAAGTGGGCATCGAGTTCCACTCCCTCTCCAAGAGCTACAACATGACGGGTTGGCGCGTGGGCATGGCAGTGGGCAATGCGGACCTGGTGCGGGCCCTCTTCCTGGTCAAGTCCAACCTGGACTCGGGCGTCGCCCAGGCCGTACAAGAGATGGGCATAGAGGCCCTCCAGACCCCCCAAGAGTACCTGGACCAACGCAACCGTCAGTACCAGGCCCGCCGAGACAAGCTCATGCCCGTCCTTGCAGGGCTGGGCTTGGCCGCCCCGGAGCCAAAGGCCGGCCTCTACATCTGGGCCCGCGTTCCAGAGGGATATACCTCTGCGGGGTTTGCCACGGCGCTGCTGGATGAGAAGGACATCGTTATTACTCCCGGCTCCAGCTACGGCAAGTGCGGCGAGGGGTACGTCCGGCTCTCCATGACCCTGTCAGACGAGCACGTGGATGAGGCCGTGCGGCGCCTCAGCGGCTGGAAGCTACCTCCCCCAAGCTAGCAGGAGAAGCCCATCGCCAAACGTCTGATCTCAACCAAGGCTAGGCCGGAGCGCGCTGTACTCGTGGGTCTCGGCTCTCGCAGAAGGTCGGCCGCTTGGAGCTTGGAGGACTCCCTGTCGGAGCTTGCCCAGCTCGCCATGAGCATGGGAGCAGACGTCGTCGCCGAGGTGACCCAGAACCTGAACCGGCCCACGCAGTATTACGTCGGCAAGGGCAAGCTGGAAGAGATCAGGGAGACCATCGCCAGCGAAGAGTGCGACCTGGCGATTTTCGACGACGAGCTTACTCCCAACCAGCAGCGCAACCTGGAAGACGACCTCAAGATCAAGATCATCGACCGCAGCGCCCTCATCCTGGACATCTTCGCGCGCCATGCCCGCACTCGGGAGGGCACCCTTCAGGTGGAGTTGGCCCAGCACCAGTACCTCCTGCCGCGTCTGGCCGGCCAATGGTCTCACCTGGAGCGCCTGGGAGGCGGAATCGGCACCAGGGGACCCGGCGAGACTCAGATTGAGACGGACCGCCGGCTCATCCGCAACCGCATCCAGCGCCTCAAGTCGGAGCTGGAGGACGTGCGTCGGCACCGCGCCCTCCACCGCCAGCGGCGAGAGCATGTGGGCTTCCCCGTGCTGTCCCTGGTCGGCTACACCAACGCAGGTAAGAGCACCCTGTTCAACGCCCTGGTCCATGCCGGAGTACCTGCGGAGAACCGGCCCTTCTCCACGCTGGACCCGGTGACCCGTAGCATCACGCTGCCCTCCGGCGTCAATGCTCTGCTGACCGACACCGTCGGGTTCATCCAGAAGCTGCCTCCGGCCCTCATAGCCGCATTCCGGGCAACTCTGGAGGAGCTCCAAGAAGCCACGCTGCTCCTGCACGTCGTCGACATAAGCCACCCCAACGCCGCCGAGCAGAACTTGGTGGTGGAGGAGACCCTCAAGGAGCTGAAGCTCGCCGAGAAGCCGCGTCTGCTGGTCCTCAACAAAGCGGACCTGCTCATCGGTCAGGACGAGACGCAACCGGACGGCCTTGAAGAAGCTGCCCCTTCTCAGATCAACGGCGTGCTGACGTCGGCTGCCCAGGGTTGGGGTTTGGACCAGCTCCTCCAGGAAATCGAGCGCACCCTCATCGCGGAGAGCGTGGCCGCGGCCCCGGCCCCCACCGTTCATTTCGTGGGCTAGACACCGCGCAGGCCTCCAACCCCTGCGGGGGCGCCATTCTCCGAATTCATGCCCCCTGTAGATTCGCGGTATTTGGTTCGCACTATCTATGTTATGTAACACAAAGGGGCCATATTGACATAATATAGTGCATTATGTAACTTACATGGCCTCTTTCGGAGGGTCTCCCAACCCCTCCTGGCCGCATGGCGGCACAACCGGAGCCGGGCGGGCCGCATGGGTCTAGAAACGCTGCGCGTGCGTCTGGTTCGCCATGACTGCCCCGTGCGACGCCCTTGCGTGGCCATTCGATACGCCGCCCCGCGCGCGAAGGGCGCCCCGTCCAGCGCACAACTACGCATGCGCCTCCGGGGAGGTTCCCTAGCGCTGCCCCGCACATCTCGGAGACGACGCCTGCACCCCAGCCGCCCGGCGAAAGAGCGTTCGGCCATGCAAAAAGAGTCCCGCCCATCCTGGCCTGACGGAGGATGAGCGGGAGAAGTGCCGGGGTGCTGTTCGTGCGACCGGGCGCCCTACCCCCGCTGCTCAAGGGAGGTGTACGGCAGGTCCATAGGGCCAACGTACTGGAGCAGCGGCCGGATCAGGATGTTGTGGGCAAACTGTTCCACCACCTGCAGGGTCCACCCGGGAATGCGGCCCAGCGCGAAGATGGAAATGAACAGGTCCTCTGCGATGTCCAGCAGGTTGTACACCGAGCCTGCGTAGAAGTCCACGTTGACGAAGATTCCGCGCGTCTGGTAGGGCTTCATGACTTCTGCCAGGCTCTCCAGGATCAGGTACCACTCGGGGCGGCCCATCTTCTCGCCCAGGGTCTTGGAGCGCTCGCGCATGTGCCGGGCTCGCGGGTCTTCCGCCTTGTACACGCGGTGCCCGAAGCCCATGATGCGCCCGCCGCCGTCCAGGACCTTTCTGGCGTAGTCTGCGGCGTTCTCCGGCTGCCCAATGTCCATGGCCATCTTCATGACGGCCTCCGCAGCTCCTCCATGCCAGGGCCCCTTCAGCGTGGCGATTCCGGAGACCACGGCGCAGTGCAGGTCCGCCTGCGTGGATGCCGTCACCCGCGCGGCGAAAGCCGAGGCATTGGCGCCATGTTCGGCGTGGAGCACAAAGTCCACGTCCATGAGCTTGACGTCCTCCGGGTCCGGCTCCTTGTTCATCAGCATGTAGAGAAAGTTGCCGGCGTGGTTTAGTGTCTTGTGCGGGGCTACTGGCGCGTTGCCGTTGCGGATCTGCTCGTGGGCACAGACGATGGTCGACGCCTGCGCGGTCACGCGTAGCCCCTTGCGGATCACGGCCTCCTCGGAGTTGTCGTCCACCTCAGGGTCGAAGGCGGACAGCGCGGAGACAGCCGTCCGCAGCACGTCCATGGGGTGCCCGCCCTTGATCCGCTCGATGATCTCATAGATCTCCGCCGGGAGCTCACGGCTGCTCTTCAAGAAGGAGTCCAACTCCCCAAGCTGGCTCTTCGTCGGAAGCTCGCCGTAGAGCAGAAGGTACACCACCTCCTCAAAGGTGGATTTCTCTGCGAGTTCGTGGATGTCGTAGCCGCGATAGAGAAGCTTTCCCTCAGTCCCGTCGATAAAGCTAGCTTCGGTCCGGTCCAGATAGACCCCTTGCAACCCTCGGTGAAGCTCTATCTCCCGTGTCGCGGCCATAGCTGCATACCCCTCTATTCCAAGCTGTTTTCTGCGATTCACCATGCTAACACCGCCCATAGGGGGTGTCAACGAATCCCCGGCTTGGCCCCATGCTACAATGACTCTATCCCGTCCTAACGGCTAGAACGATGTTCACCCCCGCCGGGTTCCCTCGGCCCCTGCGGCCCCGGACCACCGCCCTCGCCGTTCTCCTCGGCGCGCTGCTCCTCGCCGTCGTGGGTGTCGCGTGTGACCTTGGAGCCGAGGCCAACGCGCGGGAACAGGTCCACGCCGAAGCCCTCAAACCCCTGTGGGAGGTCTGGGAGATCCTTCACGACGACTTTGTGGACAGAGACCTACTTGACCCCGACGCACTCCAGCGGGGCGCCACGCAGGGGCTTCTCGCAAGCCTCCCTGGCGGCAGCACCGCCACGGCTGCTCCCCTGCCCACTGACCCGATCGGACCGCCGCGGGGAGCACCAGAGGAGCTGCAACCCGTGTGGGACACGTGGGTTTGGATCTATGAGACCCACCAGGATGGCGCGTCGCGACCTGAGCCCGTCCCCCTAGCGCAGGCCGCAATCCGCGGCCTCCTGACAGCCGTCGACGACATCCACACCACCTACATCACCCCCGAGCGCTTCCGGATAGAAGCGCGGGCATTCGAGGGCAACTATGAGGGCATTGGAGCCCAGGTCTACAAGCGCGGCAACCGCTTCATCCTCAGCCCCATGCCCGGTAGCCCAGCCAAAGAGGGGGGCATGCTCCCCGGCGACATACTCCTGGCAGTCGACGGCGAAACTGCCCACGAGTGGAGCGTCCTCGAAGCCGTCAATCACATCCGCGGCCCCAGGAACAGCATCGTGAATCTGGAAGTCCTGCACCTGGGCTCCAGCGAGCCCGCGGTCCTCAGCATCAAGCGCGGCGTCATCACCATGGAGAGCGTCTTCTGGCAGCTGATCGACGGGAGAATCGCCTACGTTCGCCTCGGGGCCTTCTATGGGAACACGGACGACGTGCTCAAGACCACTCTGAAGGAGGCGGTCGCTCTAGGGTCTGAAGCGCTCATTCTGGACCTGCGGGACAACCCCGGCGGCTTCCTGTCCAGTACGGTTAAAGTGACCGGCTACTTCTTGGAAGAAGGGTTGGTCACCTACGAGGTCAATGGGAAGGGAAAGCGGAAAGACCACTACGTCGAGGATGGAGGACTGATAACCCAGCTTCCCATGGTCGTGCTGGTCAACCAGTTCTCCTCCAGTGGAAGCGAGGTCCTGGCCGGCGCCCTTCAGGACCATGGGCGCGCCACTCTCGTGGGCGTACGCACCTTCGGCAAGGCGAGTGTGAGCCTCTCAAAGCGGCTGTCCGACGGCAGCGGCCTGTACTATTCTGTCGCCCACTGGTACACCCCCTCGGGCCGCCTCATCAAGGGCCAGGGATTGCAGCCCGACGTGGTTGTGCCGTCAACCACCGGGACCTCAGGGGACCTCCAGCTGGAGAAGGCCATCCAGATCCTGGAAGGGGGGAACTGAGCCTGCGGACTCGATTGAAATCGTGCTGCAGTCCATGTCATAAGTTGAGTTATGTCCACTAAATCACGAAGAAGCGGTCGGAAGACCAAGGCGCCCGCCAAGAGGCCATCTACAGGGGTGTTCGCCACCAACCGCCGGGCGTACTTCGAGTACGATATCCTGGAGACCTACGAGGCCGGTCTGGCCCTCCTCGGCACGGAGATCAAGTCCATCCGCGCCGGTAGGGTAAATCTGGCCGAGGCGTACGCCCGTCCCGACAACGGCGAGATGTGGCTCTACAACATGCACATCCCGCCCTACAAGGAGGGAGGCACCGACAACCACAGCCCCACGCGTCAGCGCAAGCTGCTCCTGCACCGGTGGCAGATAGAGGAGCTTGTGGGACAGGTCTCGCGAAAGGGACTGACCATCGTGCCGCTGCGCCTCTACATCAAGGCGCGCGTGGCAAAGGTGGCCATCGGCCTGGCCAAGGGCAGACGGCGCTATGAGAAGAAGCAGGTCCTCATAGAGCGCGCCGTGGACCGGGAAATCCGCCGCGCCCTCAAGGGCGAGAGCTGACCGAGTCTTCGTGCGGCTCGGCCCCCGATTCTATGAGCAATCCGTCGGCGCGAATCCAGCGTCAACCCTTCAAATTGACATCCCACTCCGGCCGTGCTATAAGCAATTCGTAGCTGGAGTCTGCTACCGTTGGGCATGAAATCAGACTGCGGGGAACGTGCGTAAATGGTTGAAGCAACAACTCAGCGCAGACATTCGAGGCTCGTGTACGACCAGTGGATAGAGTCCACCGGCGTGCCCATCCACACCGGTCACTTCGTCTCGGACCTGCGGACCTGTGACGTCGGCTGGTGGGAAGAGCGCCAGTGCAGCGCGGCTTTCCTTCAGTTCAAGGGCATGGAGGGCGTCAGCGAGGGCCGGGTCACCGAGATACCTCCGGGCAAGACCCTCCCGCCCCTGAAGCTGGCCGTCGGCGAGACCGTCTACGTGCTGGAGGGCCAGGGCCTCGCCGCCGTCTGGGCGGGCAAGGACGGCGTGAAGAAGACCTTTGAGTGGCAGAAGAGCAGCATGTTCCACCTGCCGCGGTACAGTACCCACCAGTTCAGCAACGCCCGCGGAAACACACCTGCCCGGCTGCTCCACTACAACTATCTCCCCATGGCTATGACCGTCGTGCCGGACCCGGGCTTCTTCTTCAACAACCCCTATGAGGACCCAGGCCTCCTCTACGGCGAAGAGGGTGGCTTCTACTCGGCCGCCAGGGCCGTCATGGGCGCCGGCGCCGCCGAGTCCCGCGCATCGGACTGGGGCGCCACCCGCGACGACAGCCTGCCCATGGCCTCCCACGGCGGGGCCTGGTGGGTTGGCAACTTCTTCCCAAGCATGGCGGCTTGGGACAAGCTCTCCCCATACCGCGGCCGGGGCGCCGGCGGCTTCTCCGTGAAGATCCGCTTTCCAGGCTCGGAGATGAGCGCCAGCATGTCGGTCTTCGACGAAGGACTCTACAAGAAGGCCCACGCTCACGGGCCGGGCCGCGTGATCGTCATTCCCGCCGGAGAGGGCTACTCCGTCCTCTGGCGCCCAAACGGGGAGAAGGTCGTCTGCCCCTGGGGCGAAGCGGCCGTCTTCACGCCCCCCGGCAACTGGTACCACCAGCACTTCAACACCGGCACGGGTGTCGCGCGGTACCTCAAGTTCGGCCACCTCCCCCAGCTGGCAGGACACGAGGTCCGAAACCAGATCGAGTACCCGCAGGAGGAGCCATGGATCCGTGAGCGGTTCCAGGAAGAGCTCGCCAAGAAGGGCCGCAGGAGCCTCATGCCGGACCGGGCGTACAGCGACCTCGCCTTCGAGTGGGACTACGGGGACGACGATTAGGACCGCGCCGCCGTCGCAGGCGCCGCAAGCTCGCAGCACAGGAAGGAGACGTCGATGCTGAGCATTGAGCAGAACGAACGGTTGACCCGGGTTGGTCCGGGCACGCCCATGGGGGAGCTCATGCGGCGCTACTGGCACCCCGTCGCGGGCGTGGCGGAGCTCAAGGAGAACCCCACCAAGGCCGTCAGGCTCCTCCGCGAGAACCTTGTCCTCTTCAAGGACCGCAGCGGCACGCTGGGCCTCATCCAGGAGTCGTGCCCCCACCGGCGCGTCAACCTCCTCTACGGCATCCCGGAGCAAGAAGGCCTCCGCTGCCCCTACCACGGCTGGCGCTTCAACGAGAAGGGCCAGTGCCTGGAGATGCCCGCTGAGGCCCCGGACAGCACTTTCAAGGACCGCGTCACCGCCAAGACCTACCCCGTGGAGGAGCTGGCGGGCATGGTCTTTGCGTACCTGGGCCCGGACCCCGTTCCCCTGCTGCCCAACTGGGAGCCCTTTGTCCGGGAGAACGTGCTGCGGGATATCGGCTGGGCCGTCGTGCCCTGCAACTGGCTCCAGATCATGGAGAACTCCCTGGACCCCGTGCACACCGAGTGGCTCCATCGCTACTTCACACACTACGTCATAGAACGCCTGGGGAAGGGCAAGGACGACCCGGACTTCTGGCGGTTCGCCCCGGAGGTCAAGCCCCACGTCAAGATCGGCTTCGACGTCTTCGACTACGGCATCGTCAAGCGGCGCGTCCTGCGCGGCGACACCGAAGACCATCCCAACTGGCGCCTGGGCCATCCCATTGTCTTCCCTGAGATGCTCCACGATAGGGGCGGCGGCGGCTTCCAGATCCGCGTCCCCGTGGACGACACCCACACGCTCTACCTCTGGTACATCACCCACGACATGGTCCCAGGCGACGCTCCCCAGGCCCCCGAGGATATCCCGGTCTATGAGGTGCCCATCCCCACAGTGGATGAGCAGGGCCGCCCCAGGTGGAGCCTTCTGGACCACAACGCGGGCCAGGACAACATGGCCTGGATCTCCCAGGGTCCCGTCTCCCGGCGGTGGGAGGAGAAGCTCGGAGAGTCAGACAAGGGCATCATCATGTACCGGCGTCTGCTCCAGGAGCAGATGAGGATAGCCGAGGACGGCGGCGACCCCATGAATGTGTTCCGAGACCCCGCCAAGAACATCTCCCTGGGGCTGCCTT
Source organism: Dehalococcoidia bacterium (assembly GCA_965247615.1). Taxonomy (GTDB): domain Bacteria; phylum Chloroflexota; class Dehalococcoidia; order Lucifugimonadales; family UBA1127. The sequence goes on from OZ252022.1 coordinate 1,616,654, forward strand.
CAGAGGGGCAGGACACGACAGTCGACTGGCGCAGCGCCCTCCAGCGAGAGGGCGCAGTGAGCACCGGGTCCGTGGGCAAGTACAGCCCCATCAACAGAGAGCGCGCCATCAGGGCCGGCCAACCCGTGCCCACCGAGGTGCCCAAGATCACCGCGCGCTGAGCCCGTCGAACGCGCGCCGGGCGACTCAGCGAGTCCCGAGTCACACGAGACAGGAGGAGCTTCAATGGTGGAAGCACCGGCAAGCCGCACCAGGGGACGCCTGGTTTATGACCGTTGGATTGAGTCCCTTGGTGTTCCCATTCACCGGGGGCATTTCGTGGAGAACCTCAAGACCGCTGAGGTCGCGTGGTGGGAGGAGCGGCAGTGCGGCGCAGCCTTCCTCCAGCTTCAGGGAATGGAAGGGATCAGTGAGGGGAGAATAACTGAGATTCCCCCGGGGAAGACCCTGCCTCCACTGAAGCTGGCCGTTGGCGAGACCGTCTACGTGCTCGACGGCAACGGCCTCGCCTCCGTGTGGGCCGGCGAAGGCCCAAAGAAGAGCTTCGAGTGGCAGAAGTCCAGCATGTTCCACGTCCCCAGATACAGCACCTGCCAGCTCAGCAACGCGCGCGGCGGCGTGCCCGCACGTCTCCTCCATTACAACTACCTTCCCATGGCCATGACCATCGTGCCTGACCCCGACTTCTTCTTCGACAACCCTTATGAGGACCCCAGCCTCCTCTACGGCCTGGACGACGACCCCTACTCCCAGGCGAAGGCCGTCCTGGGATCGGGCGCAAGCGACGCAAGCGCCGAGCAGTGGGGAGCTGTCAGGGATGAGAACGCCCCCCCCGCGGCCCACGGCGGCGTCTTCTGGTCCGGGAGTTTCTTTCCCAACATGGCGGCATGGGACAAGCTCTCGCCCTGGCAGTCCCGCGGTGGTGGCGGGACCAACGTCCAGGTCCGATTCCCAAGCTCCGGAATGAGCGCCAGCATGTCCGTCTTCGATCCCGGTCGGTACAAGAAGGCCCACGCTCACGGGCCGGGTCGCGTCATCGTCATCCCTTCGGGGGAAGGCTACTCGGTCCTCTGGCCACCGGACGGCGAGAAGGTCGTCTGCCCCTGGGGCGAGGCCTCCGTCTTTACTCCTCCGGGCAACTGGTTCCACCAGCACTTCAACGTCGGCCAGGGCGACGCACGCTACTTGAAATTCGGACACCTTCCCCAGTTCGCCGGGACCGACCTCCGCATGCAGATCGAGTACCCTGACGAGCAACCTTGGATACGCGAAAAGTTCGAGGAAGAGCTGGCCAAGCACGGCAGCAAGAGCTCCATGCCCGCGGAGGCCTACGCGGACCGTGACTTCCAATGGGCCTACGGGGACGACGACTAACCTCGCGCTCCATCCGCCTGCCGGCGCAGGCCGCCAACGCACTGTGGTGAGGAGGTAGCGTTATGGCAAACATCGTCGGTTGTCTTGCCATGTCCCATGGGCCCCAGCTCATGGTCCCGCCCGACAAGTGGGACCTGCTCAGCAACCGTGTGGGAGAGGGTCTCCCAACCCGGCCCGAGGTGGAGCCGTACCTGGTCGACGAGGTCAAGTGGGCGAACTGGCGCCGGTGCCACGGCGCCATCGAGGTCCTGCGACAGAAGCTGGACGAATTGGCCCCCGACGTCGTCATCGCTTTCGGCGACGACCAGCACGAGAACATCCTGGACGACAACACGCCGCCCTTCGTTATCTTCACCGGCGAAGAGGCCGAGTCCAGCACCAGCCTTCGCTATCTCAACGAGCCCATCTCCGCCAACGTGGCCACCTACAAGGTCCCGGCGGAGTTGGCCGAGCGGCTCGTCACCGACCTCATGGAGGAGGGCTTCGACCCGGCCTACTCGCGCAGGACCCGCGCGGAGATCGGCCTGGGCCACGCTTTCGGTCGACCCCTCCGCTTCCTCATGCCGGACCAGCGCTACCCCGTAATCCCCGTCATGGTCAACACCTACTATCCGCCCGCGCCGTCCGCCAAGCGGTGCGTGCAGTTCGGCAGGGCCGTGGCATCCGTGCTCCGGCGCTTGCCAGATTCAACCCGCGTCGTCCTATTGGGGTCCGGCGGCCTCAGCCACACAAAGATCGATGAAACCCTCGACCAGGCGTTCATCCGCGCCATGGGCGCGAACGACCTGGAGTACATGGCTGCCATGCCCGCCGATATCCTGGTCGAAGGGACCTCCGAGATCAGGAACTGGATCATCACGGCAGCCGCCGCGGATCATCCCGCCACCATGGTGGAGTACGTCCCTCTCTACCGCACCCCCACCGGCGTCGGGTGCGCCATGGGGTTCACCTACTGGGACATGGATGCATAGGAAGGGCGCACCGAAGCGCCATAGGGGGCTTGAGAAGACAGGACACCCCGGGAGCCGGCTCCCGGGGTGTCCCTCTTTGTGTGTCTTGCCCGTCGGAGTCGTTGCCGCCGGACGGCCCTAGGCTGCGACTTTGAAGCAGCTCGCCGCGTTCTCGGTGAACAGCTTACGCTTCTGGTCCGGGCTCACCGACTCCCACGCCATTGCAATGTCCACCGAGTCCGGGAAGCGCGACTCCGCGTGCGGGTAGTCCGACCCGAACATCAGCACGTGGTCTCCCATCATCTCGTTGACCATTCGGACCATCTCCTCGCCCTCGTGGAGCACGATGCCCGCGAAGAACCGTCCGTCCGTCAGGTACTCCCACATGGTGCGCTGTATCTCCGCCACGTAGCCCATGTAGTGGACCTGGTCCTCCATGCGCCGGCCCCAGAACGGGAGCCATCCGAATCCTGACTCCAGGATGGCCAGCTTCAGGTTGGGATAGCGGTCCATGATCCCTGCGCCCAGGAACGCCGCCACAGCGCGCATCGCACCCCATGGGTGCGATGCTGTCCTACCCAGGAACGGGTTGCTCCACAGGTCGCCCTCGCCCGGATAGCCGGACGACGAGCTGTGGTGCACGACGCAGATGCCCTGGCGGTCAGCCTCCGCCCAGATGGGCTCCAGGTCCGGGTGGTCGATGGGGTAGTCCCCCGGAAGGTCCGGCTTCACCGCCACCGCCCAGGGCGAGTTCTCGCACCTGCGCATCTCCTGCACGGACTCTTCCACCGCCCGCGGCGTCACGTGGATCATCGACGTCAGCCGGCCAGGGTACTTTGCGCAGACCTCGTCGAGGTACGTGTGCAGCGCTCGCATGAACGCCAGGTCGACCTCTATCTCCTCGTGGCCTCCAAAGGCGCTGGTCACCATGAGCTGAACGTCCACGCCCTCCTCGTCCATCTCGCGTATACGGGCGTCTATGTCATCGTCCTCCGCGCCCACCGTGGGGTATTTGCGGCCCATGAAGCTCTGGAACCGCTCCTCGTCCTTCTCTCGCGGCTCGGCCTCGCCCAGGTACCGCGGCCGGTTGCGGCTCCACCCTCCTTCGGCGCCGCGGCGCCCAAAGCGGTACCAGTGCCTGTACGGGGGCGACAGCTTCTGCCCCGCCCTGCCAAAACGGACCGGGTTCTTGAACTGCTCGAACTCCTCGGCCCGTGCCTGAAAGGGAGCATCAAGGTATGACACGATGGTTTCAGCGGAAGGTTGAAAGTGTGTGTCGGCATCGAAGACACGATATCCGTTCCTCATGTGTTCCTCCGAATCGTAACCTGTGACGGCTCTTGGAGTGATTCCGCCCGTGGCCGAATCACGTCTGCACCTCAGAAAGCGCCCCAATTCTACTTGACGTGCCTCGCACCGTCAACGAAATAGCCCAGTCCTGGGCCGCCTACGGACGCCGCCCACTGAGCTCCGTCCGTTCGTATTGACAAACCGAGGGTCGTCGGATACGTTCAAGCCTGCTCCCGCCGGGAAGCGCGCCGCCCACCCGCCGCTCCATCCAAACCGCTCAGAGCACGTTCTCGCCGGATGCCCCGGGACGCCCAGGACCCACTGTACGCACCAACCGGCGTCCGGCAGCACCACCTAGGAGGTCACCATGGCAAGACGAGAGTCCTATCACCTTGAGGGAATCTCCCACCGTGCGCCCATCCCCAACGGCGCGAAGGTCGGCAACATCCTCTACTCTTCCGCTATTGGCGCCACGGACCCCGCCACCGGCGAGCCCCCCGAGGGCATTGAGGAGCAGGCCGAGGCCATGTTCCAGAACGTCAAACACCTGGTGGAGCAGGCCGGCGGCTCCACCGAGGACATCGTGCACGTCCGTCTCCTGCTGAAGGATAGGAGTTTGCGCGACCAGATCGACAAGGTATGGCTGCGCATGTTTCCCGACGAGCACAACCGCCCCGCCCGTCACGCCAGCCAGATCGACCTGGGCGGCGCGACAAACATGCAGTGCGAGATCGTCGCCGTGATCGGGTAGAAGCGCCGGAAGGCGCCCGCCGCGCCGCCTGCGGGTCCGTTATGTAACCGTCCGGGGGCTCACGTCGATTCGTGCGCCCCCGGTCCAGTCATGCAGGCACGCCGGGGGTTTGAGCACACAAGAAGGAGGGGTAGAAGCATGGCGAGCAGCCAGCATGAGGGCGCCGCAGCACTGGGCGTGGGGATCATCGGCCTTGGGGGAGCTGCCATCGGCATGATCTCCAAGTTCGCTCGAAACCCCCACTACAAGATCACCGCCGCCGCCGACATCGACACCGAGATCCTCGAGCGGTTCCATCAGGACCACCCCACGGCGGAGACCTACAACAGCGCGGAAGACCTGTGCGGGAGCCCCAGCGTGGACCTCGTGTACATCGCCACGCCGAATCGCTTCCACAGCGAGCACGCGCAGATGGCCCTGGAGGGCAAGAAGCACGTGCTCATCGAGAAGCCCATGACCATCACCCTGGAGGACGCCGACGCCATGATCGACCTGGCGGACCGCAGTGGCGTGCTCCTGGGCGTCAACGTCAAGCACAGCTTCGAACCGCGGGTCCTCAAGGTCCGGGACATGGCCAAGACCGGAGAGCTGGGCCAGCTCCGCATGATGCATAGCTGGCGCTACCAGGACTGGCTCTACCGTCCTCGGACGCCGGAAGAGCTGACCCCGGAGTGGGGGGGCGGCATTCTCTGGCGCCAGGGGCCCCACCAGTTCGATATCCTGAGGACCATGGGGGGCGGCTTGGTCAAGAACCTCAGGGGCATGGCACAGACCTGGGACCCCGCCCGGCATGTGCCGGGGGCCCACGTCGCGTTCCTTGACTTTGAGGATGGGGCCGTCGCCACCGCTGTGTACAGCGGCTACGACCACTTCGAGACGCGAGAGCTGGTCTACGGCACTGGCCCGGAAGGGCAGACCATCGACCCCGCCGTCTATGCCCAGGCGCGGCGCGAGCTCAGGAGCCACGGTGACAGCGTCGAGTGGGAAACCGAGGCCGCCCGCAGTGAACGGTATGGCGGCGAGCGCATGCGAGAGAGCACGCCAAGCCCCGTGCAGCAGTCCGGCGGATGGATCCTGGGCGGACCCCTGGTCGTCAGCTTCGACAAGGGCGACGTGCGGCTGTCCCCCGGCGGGCTCCTGGTCTACGGCGACGAGAAGCAGTGGGAGATTCCCCTGGTCACTCGTGGCGTCGACGGGCGCGACGGACGGCTGCAGACCTACTACGAGGCAATCGCCCACGACCGCCCGCTGCCCGCCGACGGTCGATGGGGCAAGGCAACCCTGGAGGTCCTCCTGGCCGTGGAGGAGTCCGGGAGAGAGCGAAGAGAGATGGAGCTATCGCACCAAGCGGCCTTGGTGGACTGGCATACACGTTGGTGGGAGGAGCTGGCCTAGGCCCTCCCGCGCCGCTCCTGCGTACCCCCCAGACAAGAGCCCGTTTCGCAAAGCTGGCTCCTCCGGGTCTCCAATCTTCTGTAACCCGCCCTGCATAGTCCGTATCAAGTAGGGTGGATGTACGAGAGAGGCTCAGACACAGCGAGGCCCCCTCGCCACTAAGCGTCAAGGGGGCCTCGCGGCGCGTGCTGTGCGGACGCTTGTCTTGCGGGCGTCTGACTACCCCTTGGCCTTGAATCTTGTGTACACCTGCTCCGCGTTCCCGTGGAAGACCTGCTCGCGCTGCTCGTCGGTGAGCCAGTCGATGTCGTCGATAAGTGGCTTGGTGTCGTCGTACCAGCGCCCCGTACGGGGGTCCGTCTTCGCGCCGGCGCCGGGACGCTCCGTGCCGAACATGCTCCTATCCGTTCCCACGATCTTGAATAGCAGCTCCAGCGACTCCTTGTTATACAACGATGCGTCGAACCAGAGCTGCCGCAGCCGCTCATCGAAGGTCTCCTCATCCCCGGGACCATGCCCTATCTGGGAGCGCCATCGCCCAACCTGGTAGGGAATGGAGCCCCCGCCATGACAGATGATCAGGTTCAGATCTGGGAAGTCTTCAAAGACCCGGGACTCGCAGAGCGAGAGGATATTGATGCTCTCCTCCGTGATGAAGTGGCCATGGAAGGACTCCCGCGGGTTCCGGCAGCTGGCCGGATGAACCAGCGCAGGCACGTCCATGGCGACCAGCTTCTCATACAGCGGGTACCAGTACTCATCCCCCATGGGGGGCGAGGCGTAGTCGCCCTCGCCAGGGTCGGGGTTGATCATCACCCCCACGAACCCAAGTTCGTTGATGCACCGGTCCATCTCTTCGAAGCAGTTTGCCGGGCTAACCCCGGAGCACTGCGGCAGCCCGGCTATGCCGAAGAACACGTCCGGATCGTTCTGCACCGCGAAGTTGATGGCGTTGTTGGTCGCCTCGCAGAACCAGTGGACGATCTTATCCGGCTTCTCGGAATGCATCATCGTATAAGGCCGCGGAGAGAGGAAGGCCACGTCCGTGCCCACTTCCCGCAGCAGGTCCGCGTGCGTCTTGTCCCTGCCCCACCCGGCCCGCCTGACCGTCTCTGCTGTGATGCCGGGATTCCCCTTTCCGTGAAACCCCCGGCTGTTGAGCAGCGACGCCTGATACGCGCTCAGCTCCCGGCCGGCTATTACGTGATTGTGCACGTCGATTATCATGGCGCTCCCCCTTCCGCAGGTGCTGCCGATGCTAGGCCGCACTCCCCTGCCTGTCAAGGCAAACGGAGAGCGCCGCGAGCCCGTCCAGCGCATTCCTTGACACCGCGTATGCCTGCCAACCATAATGCCGCCTGTTCGCGGGGCGCCCAGGGCTGAAGCTCACCCCAGGAGGAGCGGAAATGACCGTGCTAGAGGATCTGCGGGAATCGGTGGCGACGGCGTGCCGGATCGTCGGGACCCTCAACATGACCAAGGCGACAACGGGGCACATCAGCGCGCGCCTTGACCAGGACAGGCTCCTCATCCGCGGCCGCGGTCCCGGCGAGACCGGCGTCAGGTTCACCGGGAGTGAGGACGTCATCGTCGTCGACATGGATGGACGCATGGTGGAGGGGCGCGGCAAGCTGGAGCCACCCTCGGAGGTATTCATCCACACCTGGATCTACCGGACCCGTCCGGAGGTGAACTGCGTCATTCACATCCACCCGCCCACCGTCGTCCTCTTCACCATCTGCAACAAGCCGCTCCTGCCCATCTACGGCGCCTACGACCCCGCCAGCGTGCGCCTCCTCCTGGATGGCATCCCCACATACCCTCGGAGCGTCACCATATCCAACGACGACCTTGGCAAGGAGTTCGCCCAGGCCATCGGCGACAAGCGGGTCTGCCTCATGCGCGGCCACGGCATCACCGCCGTCGGCCAGACCGTGGAGGGCGCCACCCTCACGGCCATTCAGCTGAACGAGCTGGCGGAGATGAACTATCGCGCCTGCCTTCTGGGGGACCCGCAGCCCATCCCCGAAGAGGACATCAAGCACTTCAGGGCCATGAGTGCCGGTGGCGGAAGCCAGGAGGGATCCAGGTCGCGGAGCCGGGGCTCCTCGGAGGGCGCTCAGGACAACCCCGTCTGGCGCTACTACCGGCAGCTCATCGGTGAAGACGTCGAGTAGAGGCGGCGGAGGAGGCTCCCCCACCCGGACCCGCCCCGCGCGGTTCCTGCGCACGCCTCGGATTCTTCGCTGTTCATATGCTAACCGTGTGCAATGCATAAGATTCCCATACATATTCTTTGACACCGCCCGTTCGTTATGATATGATGACGTCGGCTATCTCTGCCGTTAACCCCTCTAACCCTCGCCGTTAACACAGAACGCGTGGAAAGATGCGCAAGCATCCCGACTCCTACGCCCCAAGGAGGAAGTCATGCCGGTCATAGATGCAGATGCACACGTCATTGAGACGGAACAGACTTGGGAGTACATGGAAGGGGCGGAGAGCGCCTTCAGACCCCTCTCCGTCGCGACCACCAACACCGACGGGCCGCAGCGTGAGTTCTGGCTCATCGGCGACCGCGCAGGAGGCAGGGCCTTCGTCAAGAACGCCAGCGTGAACACAGGCGCGTCCGAGGAATCGCGCACCATGACCGACGTGGAAGCGCGGCTTTCCCACATGGACGAGCTGGGCATCGACGTTCAGGTCCTCTACCCTACTCTCTTCCTCCGGCCCCTGAGCCCGCGGCCGGAGGTTGACCTCGCCCTGGCCCGGGGCTACAACCGCTGGATGGCGGACATCTGGAAGATGGGCAAGGGACGCCTCCGTTGGCCCGTCATTACGTCTGTCCACAGCCTCGACAAGGCCATAGAGGAAGCCCACTTCGGCAAGGAGAACGGCGCCTGCGGCGTCTACCTGCGCGCGGGCGAGGCCGGCCTCAGCCTCACCGACTCCTACTTCTTCCCCCTGTACGAGGAAGCCAGCAAGCTCAATATGCCCATCTGCATCCACGCCTCAATCGGCAACTTTGGCATCTGGGACCAGATGGAGAACGGCCTGCACTTCAAGCTCCCTCCCATCAGCGTCTTCCACAGCCTCATCATGAAAGGCATCCCGGACAAGTTCCCAGACCTGCGCTGGACCTTCGTGGAGATCAGCTCCCAGTGGCTGCCCTACGCCATGAACGACCTCTCCATCCGCTTCGGCAACAGCGGACGTGACTTCGCCGGCAGAAACCTGCTGCAAAACAACCGCATCTACGTCGCCTGCCAAACCACCGACGATCTCCCCTACGTCCTCGAGACCGCCGGCGACGACAACATCACCATCGGCACCGACTACGGTCACCAGGACACCTCCTCGGAGATCGAGGCGCTCCGCAAGCTCAAAACTGACGGCAAAATCCCTCCCGGCGTGGCCGACAAGATCCTGGGAGACAACCCGAAGACCCTCTATGCCCTGTAGCTGGGCCAACGCCTGGGAGTGACCTTGGACTGGCGCTCTGCACCTCTCAGCTGGGGAATCGCCCAACCCGATGACGCCAAGGGGTTCTTCAATTCACCTTAGGGAGTCAGCATCATGCGCAGAACAGCTACCCGGTCCGCACTGATCATCACTCTGGTTTCGGCCCTCGCCCTCCTCCTGACCGCGGCCTGCGCGGAGGCTGCGCCGACTGTCAGCCAGGCGCCACAGCAGCCCGCTGCTCCCGCCCAGCCAGCCCCGGCGGCCCCTGCGCCCGACCCGGAACGACCCGCTGCCATATCTCGCACCGAGTACACCTCCGGCGGCGCAGTGGCCTCGGAGACCACAGCCAGTGAATCGGACGTCAAGTACGGCGGCATCCCCGTCATGGCCATCCGCCGCGACCCGCCCGCCGGTTGGGACCGGATGAAGACAAACGTCTTCTACGACCTTCACGCCATGGGCGCCCCCATCTGGGGCAACGGCAACATGGTCCGGATGTGCCTCGACAACATCTACGACGTTTGCCCCGGCCTCGCCCAGAGCTGGGAGCCCAACAGCGACTTCTCCGAGTGGACCTTCACCGTCAGGGACAACGTCCTCTGGCACGATGGCTCCCCCTTCACCGCAGAGGACGCCGCCTTCTGGTTCAGCCTCGTCATCCACGGCGCAGAAAGCGGCGGTCAGACTCGCACCGCAGCCATCTACGCGGGCAACTACGCCGGCGCGGAGGTGGAGCTTGTGGACTCCACCCGCGTACGCCTCACCCTGCCAAAGGGCAACCCGCAGTTCCTGCATGGCATCAAGCTACCCGACCACGTCGTTGCTCTCCCAAAGCACCTCGCCCAGCCCTTCATTAGCCGGGGAGAGGTCAACGTCTCTCCACTGGAAATCGGGCTGGTCGGGACGGGCCCATTCATCCTGGAGAAGTACGTCAAGGGCAGCCGCGCAACCGTCCGCCGTTTCGACAAGTACTGGGACGTGGACGATCAGGACCGCCAGCTCCCGTATTTGGACGGAGTGGACTTCGCCATCATCTATGACCCTGCCGCTATGGACGCCGCATTCCGCGTCGGCCGCTTGGACGGCGGGGCTCGGGCCAGCGGCCATGCCCTCACCCCCGACCGGGAGAACGCCTACAGCCGCGACATGGGTGACGACGTCTACTTCTACCGCGCCGGATCGTCGCGCGCCGGCATACCCCTCAACAGCCTCAAGCCCGGACCCCTTCAGGACGTGCGGGTGCGCAAGGCCATCTCCCTCTGGATGGACCGGCAAGCCGCCGTCAGGGCACTGGACAGCTTCTCTCCCGGAACTCTCCTCGGGGACGGCAACCCATTCGCGAGCCCGGACCTCCAGGACTGGCCAGGCTGGAACCCAGCCACCAAGCTCTTGGACCGGCAGGAGGCGCGCCGGCTCATGGCCGAAGCCGGCTTCAGGGATGGCGCCCAGATGGACATCGTGTGCGATTCCAGCCGGGGGAGCCAGGTGCGCCGCTGCGAGTTCTACAAGGACCAGCTGCAGGACCTGGGGATTGACCTGCAACTCAGCCTCGTTGACCGCGCCCAGTACTCGTCTGCTCTCACCTCCATCGACCACGATTTGTACCACCACACCACAACGCACCTCATCGTTCCCGAGGCGGCGCTCCAGTACCTCTCCAAGTACAGCGAGGCCCCGTTCTCCCTGGGCAAGCATGAGGACCCAAAGATTGGCGCGCTCTTCGGCAAGCTCTTCGCCGCCCGGAACGACGGGGAGCGGACCACCGCCTGGCGGGAGCTCGAACGCTACTACCTCCTGGAGCAGGCGTACTACGTGCCTATGACCAACTCGGTCACCTCGGTGCCGTACCGCTCCTATGTCATGGGGATTCGTGAGACCCCCGAGATAACCATGCACGGCCTGGATCTGGCGGTGGTCTGGCTTGACAAGTAGACAGTGACGCGGGTCCCGGCAAGGCGCCGGCGGGGTGCTGCGCCCAAGCGCGGCGCCTCCACCGCCGGCGCCGCTGAGGACGCCCGGTAATGGGCCCCGTTCAGCGGGAGCCAATCATCAATCTGGAGTGGGCCTCCGGTGCAACGCTACCTTGCGCGGCGTCTCCTGCTCTTCTTCCCAACTTTGGTCCTCGCGTCCCTCGCCATCTTCGCCATCATGCGCGTCATTCCCGGCGACGTCGCGCAAGTCATCACAGGCGGCGAAGAGGGCACCAGCGTCCTCATGGCCGGGCAGCTGGAGAGCATCCGCCAGGAACTCGGCCTCACAGAGTCGCTACCGGTCCAGTACGGAAGATGGGTGTGGAGCCTCGTCAACGGCGAGTTCGGCGGCAGGTCCCTCCTGGACAAGGAGGATCTCTCCGCCATCATCGGCCGCCGCCTCCCCGTGACCCTCCAGCTGGCCGTCTACACTCTTTTGATCTCCTGGACCGTCTCCCTGCCGCTTGGCATCGTTGCGGCCATTTACCAGAACCGGTGGCCGGACTACATCGTGCGCACCGCGAGTATCGCCGGCCACGCGCTGCCCAACTTCTGGATCGCCCTGGTCCTCATCCTTGGCCTGGTGCTCCTCTTCCGCTGGACGCCGCCAATATATTATGTCAACGCATGGGAAGAGCCCTGGCAGCACCTGCAGAAGCTGGCTTGGCCCTCCCTCATCCTCTCTTGGGGCTTCAGCTCCAGCCTCGTGCGCGTCACCCGCTCCAACATGCTGGAGGTGTTCCGCCAGGACTACATCCGCACCGCGCGGAGCAAGGGCCTCACCGAGCAGATAGTCGTCCTGCGACACGTGCTCAGGAACGCCCTGATCCCCGTCGTAACCCTCGCAGGCCTGCAGATCGACGGCCTCCTGAGCGGCAGCGTCATCCTGGAGAACCTCTTTGGCGTGCCCGGCATCGGGCAGGGTATCGTCCACGCTGCCACCGAGCGTGACTACCCCGTCATCCAGAGCCTGACCATGCTCCTGGTGCTCCTTACCCTCGGGCTCAATCTCCTGGTGGACTTCGTCTATTCCTTCGTTGACCCGCGAATCAAGTACGCCTAACGGCCCGCCGGAGCAGGAGAAACGTGCAAGACCACGCACAGCAGGGCAGCTCACCCGCGCACGTGTTCGCCGCACTGACCAGGCCGAAGAGGTCCTGGCTGTACCGCATCGGCCGGGCCTCGCGGCGGTACCCCCTGGGCGCCGTCGGCGCATCCGTCCTCATCCTCTTGGTGCTGGGCGCCGCCCTTGCCGCACCGATTGCGCCGTATGACCCCCTCGACCAGGACATCCCCAACAAGTGGCACCCCCCCAGCGGCCAGTTCTGGCTTGGCACCGACGACCTGGGAAGAGACGTCTTCAGCAGGATCATGTTCGGGTCGCGGGTCTCCCTCTACGTCGGCCTGGTCTCCGTCGTGTTGGGGACCACGTGGGGGACCCTGGTGGGCGTGGCGTCGGGCTACTTTGGAGGGCGGTTCGACCTCCTGACGCAACGGCTCGTCGATACGCTCATGGGTTTCCCGAACCTGGTCCTGGCCATCATGATGGTCGTCGCCCTCGGCGCTTCCATCAACAACGTCACCATCGCCATCGCCGTGACCATGACCCCAAGGATGGTCCGTGTGTCCCGCTCCTCCGCCCTCTCCGTTAGGGAGGAGGTATACGTGCTAGCGGCAAATGCCATCGGCGCCAGGGCCACCCGCATCATTCTGCGGCACGTGATCCCCAACTCCCTGGCCCCGGTTTTCGTCCTCGCCACCGGCTACATGGGCACAGCCATCGTCTCAGAGGCGAGTCTGAGCTTCCTGGGGCTTGGCGTGCCGCCCCCGCACCCATCCTGGGGCAGAATGATCCAGTACGGCGCACGAGGGTTCTTGGAGTCCGCGCCGTGGCTCACCCTCTTCCCCGGATTGGCACTCTCCGCTGTGGTCTTCAGCTTCGCCTTCTTCGGCGACGCTCTCCGCGACGCCCTGGACCCCAAGCTTCGCGGGCGCTAGGGCGCCAGACCCTCCTTTGCTCGTGGGCGCATCGGGCGGCCCCGGCAGCTGTTGGGTTGGCAACATCGTGGTTTCACCCGCTGCGTCATGCAGCGCGCGACCCGGGAATCGACGCCCTCATGCGAGAAGGGACCTGTCCCTGCCCGCGGCCCGCCGAGCCCTGAACCGGAAGGTGCGGCCTGCTCGACTTCAGTTGACACTCCCAATCCATGGGAGTAGGCTCCAACTATAGGCCGCACGGAGTGGGGCCGTCCGAGTCCGTCGCTCCTGCCGCGCTTCCACCGACCGCGCACACCAGGCTACCAGGAAAGGACCCTATGGCCTTTGTCGGATGAGAAGCAGGCTCCCCCAAGAGCTGAGAGCATCTCCACCGAGACCAACCAACAGACGGTGACCGAAACCGCCTCTGTTGAAGACATCCTGAATGTGCGCGTTGGCAAAGGTCGACAGGGGCCCCCAAGAAACCGCCGCCGCTCCGCCTACGCAACCCGCGACCTGACCAAGGGAAGCGTCTCAAGAAACCTCTGGTTCCTTGCCTGGCCCCAGATAGCGGAAGGCGTCGTCAACGCCCTGGACCAGATGGCGGACATCTTCTGGGCGGGGTGGGTCGCCGGCTTTCGCGCCATCGGCGGCTTGGGCGTAGCCCAGGCCTATGCGCACCTCGTTATGATGGGCCGCATGGGCCTCGATCTCGGCATGCAGGCCATGATCTCCCGCGCTGTCGGCGGCCGCCGCGCAGACATGGCCAACCACATAGCGATTCAGGGCTTCACCCTTACCCTCATCCTCTCCATCGTAACGGTCACCGCGGGCGTCTTCCTGGCCGAGGACCTGCTTCGCGTCGTGGGCGTCAGCGAAGACATCGTATTACAGACCCTCCTGTATCTCCAGTACCAGTTCGTAGCTTCCGGGTTCCAGAGCTTCCGGCAGAGTACGGGGTCCGCCCTTCAGGCCTCCGGTGATACGCTGACGCCGATGAAGGCCACCATGCTCGCCCGCATCACCCACCTGATCTTGGCGCCCTTCCTCATCTTCGGTTGGCTCGGACTTCCCGACATGGGCATTGCTGGCGCAGCTGTCGCCAATCTGGCGGCGCAGTCCCTGGGGATGTGCTGGAACATATACGCCCTCTTCGCAGGCACCTCCCGCCTCCAGCTCACCTTTCGCGGTTACTACCCGGACTTCCGTTTGATGTGGCGGCTCATCAAGATCGGAGTGCCGGCCTCCGGCACCCAGCTGGAGCGCGGCCTGTCTGAGCTCATGCTCGTGCGTCTCGTAACCCCCTACGGCGACGCCGCCCTGGCGGCCTATGCACTCACACGACGGCTTGAGCGGCTCACCCACATGGGAAGCATGGGTCTTGGCCGGGCCTCGGGAATCCTGGTGGGGCAGAACCTGGGAGCGGACCAACCGGAGCGCGCCAAGAGCACTGTCCGATGGGCCATCACCTACGTGACCCTTATGCGGGGCGTCGGCGGTGTCCTGCTCATCGCCTTCCCGGCCCTCTTCATCTCCGCGTTCAGCCGGGAGCCGGAGTTCGTGGCGGCGGCCATCATGTGGCTGCGTATTCAGGCTGTTGGCGGCTTCTTCATGGGGGCGGGCCAGATTTACCAGCAGTCCTTCAACGTGGCGGGCGATACTGTGGCGCCCTTCTTCGTCACCTTCATGAGCATGTGGGTCATGGAGATCCCTACAGCTTTTGCCCTCTCCAGGTATACACCGCTGGCGGAGATTGGCATACCCGTCGCCATAGCCTTGGCCATGCTCGTTCGCCTGGCCCTTTACGCGGGCTACTACAAGACGGGACGCTGGATGCGTGCGCAGGTTCTGGACCCGGACGTCGCGCCCCGGGACGCCCAGCCCACGCGCCCATGACACACTGCGAAGGCCCGCACAGCGGTCGGGCCAAGCACGCCAACCCTTCCGCCCACGGATAGCAGCCCATCACTCCCCGGCGCGTTTCCGCCCACCGCCCACTGACCCCTCGGCTCCCTTATGGTAAAATGGTAGTGTATGGGGACGCGTGGTTTCGACAGGGGGTGTCCCTGGAGGTTCGCAAGCCGAGGTGCCGTCTAGCCTCGTTAAACCGGCGGCAAAAAAGTAACTGGCGAGCGCGAACTCGCTCTAGCTGCCTAGAGGCAGCTCGTCTGGCTCTTCCTACCCCGAGGGGAGTACCCGGGCGCAACACAAATCGGGGTGCCGTCTGGAGTCACGCCGGGGTGCTTCAGACCTAAGACAAAACCCTGGCTGGCCTCGTCCCAACCCGGCCGGTGGGGCTTCGACGAGGTGAGAACAATCCACCGGACAAGCTTGTAGCATAGCCTTCAGTGAGTCTCTTGGACGGGGGGTTCGACTCCCCCCCGTCTCCACCACAAACCAGGTTTCATCGCCGCATACGGGCCACTGCCCGCTCCGCTTGCCCCTTGACCCTCTTTCCCCTTCCGATGGGTCTCCTCCCGGTCAACCGCTTGGCGCGCGCGGTAAACATCCTTCTTCTCGGCTTTACAGCCGCTGTTCATTGTGCTAAAACGCTATTAGTGGAAAGCTCTTGACCAGAATAGGACACCAAGGAGGAGCTATGGTAGACATCCTACGCGCGCCTGCAGACCGTTCCCTTCGCTCGTACATAGACGTCGAAGAAGGTACGGTGAGCCGGGAGCTCTATACCAACGAGGATATCTTTCAGCAAGAGCAGGAGCAGATCTACGGCCGGTGCTGGCTGTTCTTGGGGCACGAGAGCCAGGTGCCGAATCCCGGTGACTTCACCGTGACGCGCATGGGCACGGAGGAGGTCTTGCTGGTGCGCGACCGCAAGGACAAGCAGATCCGCGCCTTCCTCAACTCCTGCGCCCACAGGGGCATGAAGGTCTGCCGCTACGACCGGGGCAATGCCCTCGTCTTCACCTGCCCCTTCCACGCCTGGACCTACGACACCAGTGGCCGCCTGGTTGGCGCCGCCTACCAGTACGACCCCAAGGCATACGCCGGGGACTTGAACAAGGAGCGATGGGGTCTCATCGAGGTCGCCCAGTTCAAGAACTACTACGGCTCCCTGTGGGCGACCTGGGACCCTAAGGCCCCCTCCTTCGAGGACTACGTGGGGCCCTTTGCCGAGGGTATCCGCTACGACTGTGAAGCCAGCGATGGCGAGGAGGCCGGCATCGAGGTGTTCCAACCCTTCCAGAAGTGGCGCCTCCCCACCAACTGGAAGGTCCCAGCCTTCTCATCCTCCACCGACCTCACCCACGCCGCCATGACCCACCGCTCCGTGAACGCCGCCGCCATCGGCCCCGACCGCGGCACCATGTCGGGAGGCGACCGCTCGCGGCGCAGGGCCACCCTCCCCGCCGACCGCTACGCCGTCGGCGACCACAACCTGGGCCATGGCGGCAACTGGAGCGCCTACCGGGAGCCCGGCGTGGCCCCCTACCTCGATGCCTGGTACGAACCCGGCGTCGACGACTACTTCCGCGAAGCCCACGAGCGCAAGGCCAAGAAGTACGCCGGACGCATTCTTCCCCCACACGGCCATGACGGCGGGCACTTCTGCGTGTTTCCCAACTTCATCATGGACAGCTGGCGCTGGCGCTGGTGGCATCCCCACACCGTGGGCGTCGTCGAACGGTGGAGCCTGTTCGGAGTGGACAAGAGCGCTCCCAAGCACGTCAAGGACGCCGTGCGGCACTACGTCATGCGGTACAACGGCCCCACTGGGGCGACCGAGTCCGACGACATGGAGAACTGGAACTACGTCTACTCCGCCAGCTTGGGCGCTCGGGCCCGCAAGCACAACTACTTCTTCGCTAACGGTCTGGGCCGCGGCGTCGAAAGCGACCAGCATCCAGGGCTCGTGTTCAACGGCTCCCACACGGAGGAGGCCCACCGCGCCCGCTTCAGCCGATGGCTCGCCTTTATGGAAGCCGGGAGCTGGGACGACCTCTATCCGGTGAACAAGCAAAAGGCCCACCGGATCTGGTAGACCAGCGTAGCGGCGGACTCGTGCAGCAGGTCGGGCCCCTCGGGGACTGGGTAGATGCCCAGTCTTCGATGTCGCGCCGGAACGGTAGAGGCAAAACGCCGCTGCCGGGCCGCCCGCTCCATCCGGTGCCGCGGGGAGCGAAGCAATCGTATGTCCGTCGAGTTGAGTCCATGTGAGGAACGTGGGCCCATCGCCTTCATCAGACAACCAAGCGTCGCCACGGTCGCCCAGGAGCACCCGGTCCCGCGACCGGGACGACCGGAGCTAGAAGGGAGCCGGAGAATGACAGAGCTAACAGACGCAACCGCCCAGATGCTGCAGCGCGTCGCCCTGTACAAGGAGGTTGAGGAGTTCCTGTTCAAAGAAGCGCTGCTCCTGGATGAGCGCAGGTTGACCGAGTGGCTCGACATGCTGGCCGAGGACATCCACTACTTCATGCCCATTCGCATGAACGTCAAGTTCGGCGATTGGGACCTTGAGTTTAGCAACCCTGATACAGAGATCTCCTACTTCGACGAGGGCAAAGACATCCTCTCTGGGCGCGTAAAGCAGATCAACACCGGCGTTCACTGGGCGGAGGAGCCCGTATCCCGCTTCGAGCACATCATCTCCAACGTGCTCATCCTCGGCGTGGACGGCGACGACGTGAGGGTGAGCAGCAAGTTCTTCTGCTACCAGAACCGCCTTCAGGACGAGGTCAACATCTTCGTGGGAAGGCGTTACGACACGCTGCGCCGGGACCCGGATACCGGGTTCAAGGTCGCGAAGCGGGAGATCATCCTGGACCAGAGCGTCCTGCTTCCCAAGGTGGTCAACACCTTCTTCTAGTGCGACCGCGTATCCTACCGATGGCGTGCGTGCCCTCTCGACGCGCCAAGCGTGTCTCAATCTGCTAACCTGTCACCAGTCTCAGGAGGTGGACCATGACCCAGGTGATCGATGCGGACGGCCACGTGATGGAGCAGAGCTTTGTTGACGAGCTGAATGGGTACATGCCCAAGGGGAGCCAGGGCACCCGGGTGTTTCCTCCCTTCGATCACCTCCACCAGTTCTACCTCCGGGGCGAATCTGCCCCCCGGCAAGGGAGGAAAGTGGGCGCCCCGGAATGGGTGGACTTCCTGGACGAGACCGGCATCGACTGGACGGTCGTCTACCCCAGCATGGGACTGGGTGTAGGCCGCATCGCGTCAGAGGACTGGGCAGTCGCCGCCTGCCGCGCATACAACAACTGGCTCTATGACCAGTTCCTCAGCAAGAGCGACAGGATAAAGGGCGTCGCGCTCATCCCGGTCCAGGACGTGGACGCCGCCGCCGAGGAGCTGCGGCGCACCGTGACGGAGCTGGGCATGGTCGGCGCCATGCTCCCCTCCAACGGCGAGGGCCTGAAGACCCATCTTGGCGCCAAGCACTTCTGGCCCATCTATGAAGAGGCCCAGTCCCTCAACTGCTCTCTCTCGGTACACGGCGGCGCCCACCACCACTTTGGCATGGACTCCTTCAGCGTCTACTACCCGGTCAACGCCCTTGGCCACCCCTTCGGCATCATGGTCCAGGCCGCTGCCATGATCTCCCACGGCATCTTCGAGCGATTCCCAAAGCTGCGCGTCGCCTACCTCGAAGGGGGCGCTAGTTGGGTCCCTTTCTTCACCGACAGGCTCGACCGCTCCTATCATGAGGGCCACTTCCAGGTCGACATCCACGGCGAACCCATCGTCGGCCCCAGGCCGGGAATGCCCGACGAAAAGCCCAGCCGCTACTTCAAGCGCAAGGTCGATGAGGGAAACATATTCGTCGGCTTTGACGTCGACGACGAGGGTCTGGGACCCTCCGTCGCCAAGGTCGGCAACGCACCCTTCCTCTACGCCAGCGACTTCCCCCACGAGGGCCGCAACCCCACCCTCTGTCGCGGTGAGATCGACGAGCTCCTCGGGCGGGACGACCTGAGCGACGACGACAAACAAGCAGTGCTCAGCGAGAACGCCAAACGGTTCTACGCCCTCGTCTGAGACTGTTGAGGCGTCGACAGCCGACCCCTGCCACGTCCAGCAGACAGCGCCCAGGTTGCCGGCGGCGCCGCGAAGGCCCCGGCGCGACCGCCCTTCGACTCTAGGACCGCAACCTTGGGTCGAGGCTGTCCCGTATCCCGTCGCCCAGCAGGTTGAACCCCAGGACGGCCAGGCTGATGATCAAACCTGGCGCCCAGGCCAGCGTGGGCGACGCATCGAAGAAGCTCTGCGCCGCCGTGCCAAGCATCTGCCCCCAAGACGGGACGTGGGGCCCCACTCCCGCCCCTAAGAAGCTGAGGGACGCCTCCGACACGATGGCCCCCCCAATCGAAACGCTCATCAGCACAAGGTACGGGGCGAAGGAGTTCGGCAGGACGTGGCGGAACATGATCCTCGCAGTGGAAGCGCCCAGCGCCCGCGCGGCCAACGTGTAGTCGCGTGCGCGCTCCCGCAGCACCACGGAACGTATAATTCGGGTCGCGTGCGGCAGAAACCCCACCCCCAGCGCGATCACAACGTTCTCCGGGCCCGGACCCAGGATCGCCATCAGGACCAGCGCTTTGATGATGGTCGGGTACGCGACCATAGCGTCGATGAATCGCTGCCCAAACAGGTCAACCGCCCCGCCGAGAAACCCGCTCGTCAGCCCCAAGAGCGCCCCGCCCGAGACCCCCACCAGGACCGCCCCCAACCCCACCGCCAGCGAGACCCGCGACCCGTAGAGCAGCAGACTGTAGATGTCTTTCCCCACCGGGTCCGTCCCCAGGTAGTGCTCCCGGCTGATCCCTAGGTTGCCGTCGGCCTCCAAGTCTCGCGGGTCATGCGTCGCGAACACCGGGGCTGTGAACGCCATGACCACCAGGCTGAGCACCAGCGTCAGGCCAAATGCCGCCAGAGGCCTCTTGGTGAGCCATCGGACGCCCTTGAGCAGCCCCTGCGGGCCGCGCCGCTCCAGGCCGTCCTCCTGAAGTACGGCGATACCTGTCGGTTCACTCGCCATTCGTCTGGTCTCCTGTCTCAGGCATACCGGATCCGCGGGTCGATCCAGGCGTAGGAGATATCGATAACCAGGTTGATCGCCATCACAATCACAACGTTCACCAGGACGAGCCCCTGAATGACCGGGTAGTCACGCTGCGCAATGGCGTCCACCATGCTCTTCCCCATCCCTGGGATGTGGAAGAGCGTCTCCACGATCACCGTCCCCAGCAGCGCCAGGCTCAGGTAGCTCCCGAACTGCGTGATGACGGGGAGCAGCGCGTTCCGCAGGGCGTGGCGGACCACCACCGTGCTGTGCTGCAAGCCCTTGGCGTAGGCTGTGCGCACGTAGTCCTCTCGGATGACCTCCAGCATCTGGCTCCGCACCATCCGGATGACCTGTGCGCCGCCCCCAAAGGTAACCAGAAAGGCGGGGATGCCTATCATGGTGAGGTTATGGAGCGGGTCTTCCGTGATCCCCCGCCAGTCTATGGGCGGTATCCATCCCACGTACCTGCTGAACGTAAATAGGAAGAGGGTTCCCACCCAGATGGTCGGAATGCTCAACCCCAGGATCGAATAGAGGAGCACCGCCTGGTCCATCCAGGTGTTCCGCCACAGGGCCGCGATGACGCCCAGCGGAATGGACTGTGCGAAGCTCAAGAACACAATGAGCATCGCCAGCTCAATGGTCCGGGGCATCCGCTCCAGGATGATGTCCCGCACCGGCCGGTACTGCCAGATGGAGTTCCCAAACTCGCCGCGGCCAACCGTCTTCAGCCAGTCCCAGTACTGGATAGGCAGCGGCTTGTCCAAGCCGTACCGTGCCCGGATCTTGGCCAGCTGTTCATCGGTCTCCGCCTGTGTGGTCGCGGACGCCTCCTCCTCGTTGCTGTAGACGATGGCCATCGCAACGTCGCCCGGCACCAGCTTCATGAGCGTGAACATGATAACCGTGGCTAGGAAGGCCGTCGGTATCAGCAGGAGCAGACGCCGTACTACGTATTCGCGCATACCTGCCCTCGTGCTGTGTTTCTAGCTTCCGTGCGCACCCGCCATGTCGCCGCGCCACCCGGGCCGTCTCCGCTCACCCTGAGGCCCTCGAAGGGCGTGACCGGTTACCAGCGGCAGCGCTCCCGTATTCGATCGTATCAATGGCGTTATGTCACGCATTCTCCCGCCGCCATTGCGCCCGTGTCCTCTATCCCCTACCAGGCGCCGCCGGACCCAGCCACGCGTGGTCGTCAGGGTTCTCGCCCGTGGCCTTGTTGTACCTCCGCCCGAACAGGTAGTCCCACCGCACGATGAGCGACTGTGACCAGTACATCACGTGGGTTGAGTAGGTGCCCTCCTGCAGGTAGGCGTCGAACTCCTGCAGAATCTGGTCCCTCCTGCCCTGGTCGATGGTGCGGTTGAGCTCCGCCAGCATCGAGTCGAACTTTGGGTCGTCGATGTGGGTATAGTTGCGCTGGCCACCGGGGGCGACGTATCGGTTTAGGTTGGAGTCCGGCGCCGGGAACGGCGCGACGCCGGAGTAGAACGTGGCCCCGAAGTCGCCGCTGCGGAAGGCCTGGATCGCCGCGAGCCGGTCCAGGGGTTCCAGCACTGCGTCGAATCCCATCGCCCGCATCTCCGCCACCATGATCTCAGCCCCCCTCAGCCGCGACCCGGTGGGCGACGCGGGGATAACCCGGACCTTGAACTGGCTCAGGTCCGTGTACCCTGCCTCTGCGAGCAGCTGCTTCGCCTGGGCCCGAGCTGCCGTCTTGTCCGACTGAAAAGCCAGGTTCTTCTTCACCAGGTCCTCATAGAGCGTGCCGTACCCGGAACCGTCGGGCTTCTTGAAGAAACCCGGGAAGATCCATTCCCCCAGCTCGCCGGCCCCGTTGGCGGCCTTGTCCAGGAACTCCTGCCGGTCCATCCAGAGATAGAGGGCCTTGCGGACCCTGGGGTCATCGAAGGGCGGTTGCGTGGCGTTGTACTGGGCCTCGCCGTGGCTCCCCGCCAGCACGCGCAGGATGCGTACCTCGTCCCCATACTTCTTCAGCATCGCCTCGATCTGCCGCGGACTCGCCGCCCTCGTCTCGTCGATCTTCTTGGTCTCGAAGGCCGCCAGCTCCGACGCTGCGTCGGGGATGATGAAGCTCCGCTTGCTGTCCAGGAAGGGGACCCCCTCCAGGAAGTAGTTCGGGTTCCGCTCCCAGAGGTAGCTGATACCCCGCTCCCACTCGTCCTTGACGAACACGTAGGGGCCCGTGCCGTTGATGTTGGTGTGGAACCAGTCCATTCCCTGGTCCAGGCCCTTCTTTGGGGCGATCATGGTCCAGTCGATTGCCAGATTCATCAGCAACAGCGGCGACGGTCCCTTCAGCTTCACTACCAGGGTGTGCGGGCTCGGGGCCTCAGTGCTCTCCAGGTAGGGCTGGATGTAGCTGCGCCCGGGCGGCCCGGCATCGCCGGGGTCCAGGTAGTGGTCGTAGGTGGCCTTCACGTCCGCCGACGTGAAGGGACTGCCGTCGTGGAACGTGACGTTGTCCCGGAGGTTGAACGTCCACGTCAGGCCGTCGTCACTCACGTCCCAGCTCTCCGCCATCCCGCCGGTCACGTTGGTGTAGACGTTATAGCCGCTGCGCCAGTCCCACCGCACCAGCGGCTCGTACACGCCGTTGACCGCAGCCTGAATATCCGGAGTGGCGTTGTCCAGGTAGTTCAACGAGTTCGGCTCACGCCGCGCGATCCGCATCTGCCCGCCGTACTGCGGCATGCCGTCCTGCGGGAACAGCGCGAACTGCTCCTCCGCCACCTTGGACGGCCCCGCCATCGAGGAGCCGGTGGGGGCGGTTGAGGGCGACGATCCGATGGCGCTCGGCAGGGTGAGGAGCTGCGCCGCCTCCGGCTCGGCGGCCGGCGCCGCAGGCGCCGGGGCCGCGGCTGCCGCCGGCTGCTGCGGCTGCTGTGCGACCGTCCCGCTGTCCCCCGAGGCGCACCCCGCCACGAGTCCCACCGCAAGCAGGACTGCCCACGGCAGGACAAAGACCCGAAGCCGACGCTTCGCATTACTCATTGAAGGTCTCCTCTTGCTGTTCTCCACGCCTTCGTAACACAAGGCCGGTTATGTAACGCGTATTTCCGCCATTCGGCCTGCGCCGTCTATCGCCTGCCGGGCGCCGTTGGACCCAGCCAGGCATAGTCGTCATGGTTCTCGCCCGTGGTCTTGTTGTACTTCCGCCCGAACAGGTAGTCCCACCGCACAATCAGTGAATGCGACCAGTACATCACGTGGGATGAGTAGGTGCCCTCCTGCAGGTAGGCGTCAAAGTCCTGCAGAATCTGGTCCCTCCTGCCCTGGTCGATGGTGCGGTTGAGGTCCGCCAGCATCGACTCGAACTTCGCGTCTTCGATGTGCGTATAGTTGCGTTGGCCCTTGGGCCCAACATACCGGTTGAGGCTGGCGTCCGGCGCCGGGAACGGTGCGATGCCGGAATAGAACGTGGCCCCGTAGTCGCCGCTGCGGAAGGCCTGGACCGCCGCCAGCCGGTCCAGGGGTTCCAGTTCGGCGTCGAATCCCATCGCCCGGAGCTCTGCCACCAGCAACTCGGCGCCATAGATTCGCGCCCCCGTGGGCGCCGCCGGGACAACCCGTATCTTGAACGTGCTCAGGTCTGTATACCCCGCCTCCGCCAGCAGCTGCTTCGCTTGAGCCCTGGCCGCCGTCTTGTCCGGCTGGTAAGCGATGTTCTTCTTCAGCAGGTCCTCATAGAGCGTGCCGTATCCAGTTCCGTCCGGCTTCTTGAAGAAGCCCGGGAAGATCCAGTCGCCCAACTCGCCGGCGCCGTTGTTGGCCTTGTCCAGAAACTCCTGCCGGTCCATCCACAGATAGAGCGCCTTCCGTACCCTCGGGTCATCGAAGGGCGGATGAGTGGCGTTGTACTGGATGTGGGGATGGCTCCCCGCCAGGACGCGCAGGACCTGGATCTCATCCCCGTACTTGTTCAGCATTGCCTCGATCTGCCGCGGGCTCGCTGCCCTGGTATCGTCGATCTTCTTCGTCTCGAAGGCCGCCAGCTCCGCCGCAACGTCGGGGATGATGAAGCTCCGCTTGCTATCCAGGTAGGGGATCCCCTCCACGTAGTAGTTGGGGTTCCGCTCCCAGAGATAGCTGATGCCCCGCTCCCATTCGTCCTTGACGAACATGTACGGGCCCGTGCCGTTGACGTTAGTGTGAAACCAGTCCAAGCCCTGGTCTATGGACTTCTTGGGCGCGATCATGGTCCAGTCGATGGCCAGGTTCATCAGCAGCAAGGGCGACGGCCCCTTCAGCTTCACCACCAGGGTGTAAGGACTTGGAGCATCAACGCGCTCAATGTAGGGCGCTATGTAGCTGCGCCCGGGCGGCCCGGCGTCGCCGGGGTTCAGGAAGTGGTCATAGGTGGCCTTCACGTCCGCCGAGGTGAAGCCGCTACCGTCGTGGAACTTCACGTCATCCCGCAGCGTGAATGTCCACGTCACGCCGTCATCATCGACCTTCCAACTCTCGGCCATTCCGCCGGTCACATTGGTGTAGATCTCATAGCCGCTCCGCCAGTCCCACCGGACGAGCGGCTCGTACACCCCGTTCACCGCCGCCTCAATGTCTGAAGTGGCGTTGTCCAAGTAGTTCAGAGAGTTTGGCTCCCGCCGCGCGATCCGCATCTGCCCGCCATACTGAGGCATCCCGTCCTGCGGGAACACCGCGAACTGCTCCTCCGCTATCTTGGACGGCCCCGCCATAGAAGAGCCAGAGGGGGCGGTCGAAGTCGACGAGCCGATGGTGCTCGGCAACGCAATGAGCTTCGGCGCCTCCGGCTCAGGGGCCGGCGCCGCGGGCGCCGCGGCAGCGGCTGCCGCCGGCTGCTGCGGCTGCTGTGCTACCGTCCCGCCATCTCCCGAGGCGCACCCCACCACGAGTCCGACTGCAATCAGGGCTACCCACGGCAAGACCAAGACCCGAAGCCGACGCGTAACAGCGTCCATTGAACGCCTCCTGTGGATGGTCTCAACGCTTGGTAACATACCGGTCGCACTATGTCAACAACAACGAGGTCTTGTGCCCGTCTTCACACACGAACTCGACCAGTCTCAGTGCCCGACTCGAAAAGAGCTGCGATTTGCGTAATCATTGCATCCACGCCATGCCCCCCCGTATTGAATGGCGCCACCCTGCGGCCCCCGGCAATACAGTGGACCTGACCCGGCCCGCCGCCGTTTTGTCTCGGCCCAAGTTCGGAGGAGCCCCTTTTCGCGCCGCCGCCCCTTGACAGAGATTACCCATAGTGTTAATTCATTGCCAAGAAACCTACTGATTCCTCATTGGTCAGCCAACCACTGCAGGGAGGCCCGCAAAATGCCCGTGATTGATGTCGATGGCCACGTCGTAGAAACCGAGCATACCTGGGATTTCATGGACCCCTCGGACAGCCAGCACAGGCCCTACATCGCCGTCGAAAAGGGCCCCGGAGGCAACCCCAGGCAGGGCTGGGTCGTCGACGGCAAGATGGTTCGCGCCGTACGCTCCGTCGTCACTTCGCAGCAGCAGACCAAGCTCTACGAGTCCACGGGCCGTCAGGTTTCCACGCCCGATGGCGCCGCCGAGATGGAGGACGTCGGCGCCCGGCTCCGCCACATGGACGAGTTGGGTATCGATCTCCAGGTCCTGCACTCAACCCTGTTCATCACCCCCGTCGCCTTCCGTCCGGAGGTGGACGCGGCGGTCTGCCGCGGCTATAACCGCTGGCTGGCGGACATCTGGCGTCAGTCCGAGGGCCGGCTGCGGTACGCTGCCGTGCTGCCGCTGCTGGACATTGACGCCGCCATCGAAGAGCTCCGCGACGCCGTCAAGGGCGGCGCATGCGCCGCAGCCATGCGCCCCATTGAGACCGAAAAGCTCCTCACGAGCTCCTACTTCTACCCCCTCTATGAGGAGGCCAGCCGCCTCAACGTTCCCATGGCCATGCACATCGGCTACGGCAACCCCCTCATCCAGGAAATCTTCGGCAACCGCCACGGCGGCGGGTCCGCCTTCGGCTTCCGCCTCGTCGCCGTCGCGGCGCTCCACTGGCTCGTGTGGAGCCAGATCCCAGACCGGTTCCCGACCCTCCGCTGGGGCTTCTTTGAGGCCAGCGCTGACTGGCTCCCCTGGGTCCTCAAGGACCTGCGCCGGAGGTACCCCACCCAGCACCAGAGCAAGAAGCAGCTCGATGGCGATATACTCGGCGACCGGAGGATCTGGGTCGCCTGCGAAGCCGGTGACGACCTCCCCTACGTCCTGAAGCACGCGGGAGAAGACAACCTCGTCATCGGAACAGACTATGGGCATACGGACCAGGCCAGCGAGCTGGACGCCCTGAAGGAGTTGGGCCGCAGGACAGGCATCGACCAGTCCGTCATGACCAAGATCCTCTGCGATAATCCGGCTGTGCTCTTTGGCTTTTAGAGCGCCTCGCGCGCGACTTGGACGCCCCGCCAATCACACCCTTCGGGGGCATCAGGGTGAGCGCACGCCGCTACCTTCCCCCCGCTGCCCGTCGCGGCAGCGACCTGAATTGACAAGGACCAAGCGCAGGGATAGACTCACCGCGTCCCTTGGGGCTCCACCGGACCGGCGTCGGCATGGCGCTAGACGTGAGTCGACTGGCAGGGCAACAGGCCAGCGCCAAAAGACAGCAGCAGGAGCAGTCAGCCATGGACTTCGGGTTTAGCCAGGAAGAGCAGGCCCTGCGCCTAGAGGCGCGGGAGTTCGTTCGCACAGAGTGGACGGAGAAGTACGGCGACGAGAACTGGAACCTGACCGAGCTCGGCGCGGCCTCCTACGATGACGGGACAGCGCCCGCCCACGTAGCCGTGCGTGAGTTCATCCAGAAGCTCGTGGAAAAGGGCTGGTGGACCATGGCCTGGCCCAAGGAGTACGGCGGGCAGGAGGCCTCCGTTTCCACCCTCTTCGCGTTCAAGCTGGAGATGGACTACCAGGGAGCGCCCGCCGCCTACGCCCCCCTCACCGCCATCCTCACCCATGGCACCCCTTGGCAGAAGGAGTTCTTCCTCCCCAAGATCGCCCGCGGCGAAATCTCCTTCGGCCTCGGACTCACCGAGCCCAACGCCGGTTCCGACCTCGCCAGCGTCGAGACCCGCGCCGTCCGCGATGGCGACGAGTACGTCATCAACGGCCACAAGATCTATCAGAGCGCCATCCCCGTCCCGGACTACTACTACGTCCTGGTACGCACCGACCCCGACCGGCCCAAGCACCGCGGCCTCTCCCTCTTCGTTGTACCCACGGACACCCCAGGCTTCTCCGCCGAGCCCATGCACGACATGCTGGGCCTGCACCGCTGGCATGAGGAGTACTTCGAGGACCTCCGCCTTCCCGAACGCTACCGCCTCGGCGAGGAGAATCAGGGCTGGTACATCATCATGAGCGGTCTCCAGCAGAACCGGGCCAATCTCGGCATGGTGGGGATCTTCCAGCGCGTCTTCGACAAGATGGCCGACTCCGCCAGGTCCATGCACGTCAACGGCGGCCTCCTCGCCGACGACCCCATCGCCCGCAACGACATGGCCGCCGTCCGCGTGGAGATCGAAGTCCTCAAGACCGTGGCCTTCAACGCCCTCTCTGAGTACGCGTCCGGCGACACCACCGGGCGGACTGCCGCCATGACCCGCGCCTGGGGTGGAGAGATGCGCCAGAAGGTGTGGCAGACCTACGCGCGGCTCGTTGGCCAGCCCGGCACCGTCTGGCCTCGCACGGGTGTGCCCTGGGCCCCCTTGGACGGGTTCGCCGGCGCCAACGCACTCCTGAGCTACGGCGCCAACATCGGCGAGGGTTCCAGGGAGATCACCCGCAACATCATTGCCCAGCGGGGACTCGGCCTACCGCGCGGCTAGCGCTTCACTGCCGTCGCCTCAGAGGCGCCCCGGGTGAAGGCGGAACCACTTGGCAGCGCGCCCGTCATGGGGAAAGCTGCTTTCCCGGTATAGGCGTTGCCCGGGAGTATGCCGAGGCGCCCCGCCTGCGCGCAGCACCCGCACGTACATGGCAGCCCCGAGTCAGGACCTCTGCGTGCCTCTGTGCAGGAAACTAGATCGCAAGCTCGGCGATGCGGTCCCGATGGTACTGAGCGTTGCCGAACGACGTCTCCCACGCCTTCAGCCGCCGCGTGAACAGCTGTAGGTCGTAGTCCTCCGTGAACCCAATGGCCCCGTGCGACTGATGCGCGTACCCGGCCACCCGCAGCCCAGCGTCGCTCACCCAAGCCTTGGCCGCCGCCACCTCCAACTCAGACGCCAGGTTCTCGTCCAGGCACCACAGGGCCTGATACGTAATGTACCTGGACCCGTCCGCGTCCATGGCCATGTTCGCTGCGTAGTGCTGGAGCGCCTGAAACGTCCCGATGGGCCGCCCGAACGCCATGCGGTTCTTCAGGTACTCCACCGTCATGTCCAGAATCTCCTGCATGGCACCGCTCATCTGGGCCGAGCGCAGCGTGGCGCCCTTCTTGATCGCCGACCAGACGATGGGCCAGCCTTCGTTGACCCGCCCCAGGACGTTGGCGGCGGGCACCGAGACGCTGTTCAGCGCAACCTCGCACTGGAAGTCGCTGCCGACGGTCTGCAGGCGGTCAACCTTCACCCCGTCCGCCCGCGCGTCCACTAGGAACACGGTGATGTCCTCTGCCCCATCCCCGGTCCGCGCGCAGGTCACCAGGTAGTCGGCCGCATTGGCGTAGGGGACAAAGACCTTGGTCCCGTTCAGTGCGAAGGAGTCGCCATCCGCCACGGCCTGCGTCTGAATGCCTTCGGGCGCAAGCTTCGAATACGGCTCAAGGATTGCCACCGTGCCAATGAGGTCCCCTGAAGCCAGCATCGGCAGGAATTCCTTCTTCTGCTCCTCGTTCGCCGCCTCCAGAAGGATCGCGGACGTCAGGGCCGTATCAAAGAAGGGCCCCGGCAACAGGTGCCGGCCCACCTCCTCCATCAGCAGGCCCAGGTCCAGGAAGCCCTGACCTATCCCCCCATACTCCTCCGGGACGATCAGCCCAAGCCAACCCAACTCGGCGATCTTCCGCCACAGCTCCAATGTGAAGCCCCGTTCGTCCTTCTCCATCTGCCGCACAAACGTCCGCGGGCTCTCCTGCCGCAGGAACGCCCCCGCCGAGGACAACAACATCTGTTGGTGTTCGTTGAGCCCAGTATCCACGCAATGCCCCCTCTGGTGAGATCTCCTTCATGCTCATGGCCCATCGCCCCGCAGGCCCCGATCCAAGCCCACCGAGCAGGGCTCTCCCTCCAGCTCATCCGGCCCGCGCTCCCGGCCTGCAGCCAGTGCCGCGATATCGTCAGGCGCAGCCGCGCCAAGGGCGGCCGGTGAGACGAGCAGGGCAAGAGTAGGCGAACTTCCCACTTTGGTCAAGCGTTCGCAGTGCCACCGGGTGGGCCGCACATGGTGAGGCACTCGAACCAAGTTAGTGGCGGGGCGCCCCCCCGCAAGGCCGTCGCGCCAGCGACCCGCACATAGTGAGGCACTCGGACCAAGTGAGCGGCGGGGCGTCCCCCCGCAAGGTCGTCGCGCCAGCGACCCGCAGCCCCACGGCAAGCCACGACCGGATAGGCCGCGTACCGTCCACGTCAATATGGGCGCGAGCAACATCACTTCGGATATACCGGACTCCGGTAATCCCTTACGCACCTTGCTAGGGCAACCAGGCAAGGAGTTTTATCCCGTCTGAGGCCCCCCCCCAATGGAGCACACGAACGGCTGCAGAGGAGGTTTCGACATGGCGGCAATCATCGATGCCGATACCCACGTTGACGAGTCCGAGGCTACTTGAAAGGACCTTGAAGAAGCCAACCCCAAGTACATCCCCGTCACCGTCACGCCCCCGCTGAAGGTGTGGCCCAGGGCGTGCTGAACGCCGCGCGGAACCGCTGTTATTCGTCGAGGACCGCCTATAGCCGCGCGCCGTCCGCGACGGCGCGCATCACCCCGCGCGTGAGAAGCGGGAGCCGTACGACGTTGAAGGCCGCCTAAAGGACATGAACCGGATGGGCGTGCACGCCCAGGTGCTCTTTCCGGCCTTCTTTATCCGCTATAACACCACCAACCCCGAGGCCGAAGCCGCCCTGGCCAAGAGCTACAACCGCTGGCTCGCCGAGCGGTGCGCCCACAGCAACGGACGGCTCCGTTGGGCGGCTGTCCTCCCGTTCCTCGACACCGATGACACGGTCGATGAGCTGCGCTGGGCCAAGGCCCACGGCGCGTGCGGGTTTTTCAAGCGCGGCTTTGACCTCTACAAGCGAGTCAGCGACCCCCACTTCTTCCCCGTCTATGAGGAAGCCGCCGCCCTGGAGGAAGTCCAGCGGTGGGCCGGCGAAGGCAGGATTACCACGGCCGTCGCCCGCAAGATCCTGGAGACCAACGCCCGCGAGTTCTACGGCCTGGGAAGCGCCTGACTCCAGCCAGATGCTGACGCCCGACGCCCCGCCTCATGCGGCCCATGCGCCGCAGCACTTCGCCGAGCCTCCCCAAGAGTGGGGCTTTACATGAGGCGCAAGCTGTGCTACAACCCTAATGAGTACAAGTACCACTCAACAAGGGAGGTGGCTTTTGGTAAACATCGTGCGAGCACGTGGTGACCGGGCTCTTCGCTCATTCATCGATGCCGAAAACGGTACCGTGAGCCGTGAGCTTTATGTCAACGAGGACGTCTTTCAGCAGGAGATGGAGCAGATTTTCCGGCGCTGCTGGCTGTTCCTGGGACACGAGAGCCAGCTGCCCAATCCCGGCGACTTCGTCATCAGCCGCATGGGCACGGAAGAGGTCATCCTGGTGCGGGACCGCAAGGACAAGCAGATCCGCGCCTTCCTGAACTCATGCCGGCACCGGGGCATGAAAGTCGTCCGCTATGACCAGGGCAATAGTTTGGTCTTCACCTGCCCCTTCCACGCCTGGACCTACGACACTCAAGGCCATCTGGTGGGCGCCGCCTACCAGTACGCCCCCGACTCCTACGGCGGCGACCTCTGCAAAGAGGACTGGGGGCTCGTCCAGGTGGCCCAGTTCAAGAACTACTACGGCTCCCTGTGGGCCACGTGGGACCCCAAGGCGCCCTCCCTGGAGGACTACCTGGGATCCTTTGCGGAGAGTGTCCGCCACTGCATGGAGGCCAGCGACGGGGAGGATGGCGGCCTTGAAGTGTTCACACCCTTCCAGCGGCACCGTCTCCCCACCAACTGGAAGGTCCCCGCATTCACCTCCTCCACCGACCTCACCCACGCCGCCATGACCCATCGATCCTCTCAGGCAGCCGCACTCCACCCGAACCGCGGCCAACGCAACGGCCAGAAGAGTATCCCGTTCCCGTCGGAGAAGTTCGCTTGCGGCGACCACAACCTCGGCCACGGCGGCATGTGCACCCTCTACCTCCAGAACGGCGCCCCGCCCTACAATGAGCACTGGTACGAGGATGGCGTGGAGGAGTACTACAAGGAGACCCAAAAGCAGAAGGCCATCAAGTACGCCGACCGCATAGTTCCACCCCACGGCTGGGGCGGTGGACACGTCTGCATCTGGCCCACCTTCGTCATGGACAGCTGGCGCTTCCGCTGGTGGCACCCCCACACCCTGGGCGTCGTCGAACGGTGGACTCTGACCACCATCGACAAGAAGGCCCCGAAGCAGGTCAAGGACGCAGTCCGCCACTATGACATGCGCTTCAACGGCCCCACCGGCTTCTTCGAGTCCGACGACATGGAGAACTGGAACTACATCTTCTCCGCCAGCCAGGGCGCCACGGCGCGGCAGCACAACTACTTCTTCGCCAATGGCCTGGGCCGCGGCTTCTACGACGACCGCATCCCCGGCGTGGTCCTCAACGGCTCCTATACGGAAGAGGCCCACCGCGCCCGCTTCAGCCGCTGGCTCGCCTTCATGGAGGCAGGGAGTTGGGACGACCTCTACCCCGTCAACATGTCGAAGGACCACCGCATCTGGTAAGGGAGCTCGCCGTGACCACATCCAACGAATTCAACCTGTCGGGGCAGCACGGGGCCGAGGCTTTCCGCAACATGCCTGAGGGGGTAAAGATCAGGCTCATGAACGGGGCCGTAGGGGAGGTCGTGGCAAATCCCCATGACGGCGCCTATGTCTTGGTCAAGTTTCTGGAGCACCCTCAGGACCCCGCCAAGGTGGACGAGGAGGAGTTCGTCTTCTTCAACGAGGTCAAAGAGGTAGTCTGACTATCGCCCGCGCCGGCCTTGGCCCTCCCCGCGGAGCATTCTTCGGGGCATCGCCAGGTCGGCGCGGCGGTCTTCCATCCTGAGAGGGGGCACTGAGATGGTAGAGCTTACCAGCTCAACCAGGGACACCCTGGAACGCGTGATTCTCCAGCAAGAGGTTGAGCAGTTCCTCTACAAGGAGGCCCGGCTGCTCGATGAGCGTAGGCTCGTGGAGTGGCTGGAGCTCATGGCCGACGACCTCCACTACTGGATGCCCATGCGCCGCAACATCAAGTTCGGCGATTGGGCCCTCGAGTTCACCGACACCGAAACCGAGGTGTCCTGGTTCGACGAAGGCAAGGATATCCTGGCAGGCCGCGTCCGCCAGATCAACACCGGCATTCACTGGCCAGAGGAGCCGGTCTCCCGCTTCGAGCACATCGTCACCAACGTGGAGATCGTGAACGTCGAAGAGGACCGGATCAGCGTCAACAGCAAGTTCTTCTGCTACCAGAACCGCCTCCAAGACGAGGTCAACCACTTCATCGGCAGACGGGAGGACCAGCTGCGCCGCGACCCCGATACAAGGTTCAAGATCTTCAAACGCAAGATACTCTTGGCCCAGAACGTCATGCTCCCCAAGGTGGTCGGCACCTTCTTCTAACCAGCCGCTGGAGCTTGCCGGGGCCACCACGTCTCAAAGTTGGTGAACGCCCCACTTGAGCCGCCTTATGGACCTGCTCAGTGGGGCTTCGTTGGAGAAGGTATGACTGCACGAATCGAATGGAGGACCAGGGGCTCGGGCGACGACGCCCTAGTCTTCGTCGACGTCTTCGGCGAGGATGACAACACCGTGATGCGACAGTGGGGCGTGGACCCCGCCCGGCTCGCCGACTTCCTGAACGACATGGCCGGGCTGGATACCGTCGTGCCTCAGCTGGAGGTTGACGTGAACCAGCGTGAGCCGGATCTATGGGGACAGCTTGTCCTCTCTCGGTCCCAGGCCGGCGACGTTCTGACCGTCGACCCCGAGCTCTACTGGGACGGCATCTACTTCTGGTTCCGCTCGCGGGGCAACGACCCCCATCCGTGGCGCGGGCGCTCCTAGGCGCTGTCCCTTACCCCGCACCTCGCCCTCGCTGTCTATCGCCCGGCGTGCCGTCTCGCGCAACCGCGCCCGGCACGGCACGTCGGCCTCGGATCCCCGCCGGCCCGCCAACACCCCTAACCGCCGGAGCGTTGCCTGTTCCACCTATTCCCACGCCGGGCATTGGTGTGTGAGCAGGACCTCTCGCCGCTCCTTGGCCGACTGCCCCATGGCAAGGATGACCTCCAGTGTCGCCATCCCCCACCGGCCGTCATGGTTAACGGGCCGGCCCAGCGTCACTGCCTGGTACATCTCGTCAAGCTCCGCCATCCGCTCGTCGTGAAGCCCATCCACGGCGACCTCCCGCTGGCCGTCGTCGTCATACACCCAGAGCCCCTGGGGCGACTGGCGGATGTCACCCTTCTCGCAGCTGACGACTATGAGCCCCGCGTCCGGCTGGTATCCTGTCCTGGCCAGCTGATTCTCGCCCGGCGGGCCGTAGAACTCTTCCTCCCGTCCTCCGCCGAACCGCATCGCCTCCTTCGCCGAGTGCTCATCGAAGGGCTCGCCGTTCCTGAGGGCCTTGCGGAGCTGCGCCCCCCGGTCTCGAAATCGGGTCTCTCCGACCCATGGAACAAGCTCCGAGGTCGAGAAGTAGCCGTAGCCGTTCTTGACCACGGTCGCGGGAGTGCCGTCCTCGAACTCCAGAAAGGCCGAATAGTACCCCGGTGACGACCGGAACGGCATGTACTCCAGCACCTGGCCTCGGACGCTTCGCACCAACCCGCCGCCCATCAGCCGCACCACGTCGAACTGATGGGGGCCCTGCCGGTACGGCGTCCCGCCTCCCTGGCTCACGTCCAGCTCGTTGGGCATCCGAGGGCGGAACATCCAGTCGACGTAGGACCACAGATTGATGCCGCGGACCTTCCCAAGCTCGCCGGAGGAGATGAGACGCCGCATGGCGCGAAAGCCTGCCATGAGGCTCGCCGTGTGTCCGCATAGCAGGTTCACCTTGTTCTTCTCCGCCGCTTCCACCATCGCCTCGGCCTCTTCCATCGTCAGCGCCATCGGCTTCTCGATTACCACGTGCTTGCCCCGCTGTACGGCGGCAATGGCGTGCTCACAGTGAAGGTGGTTGGGCGTGGAAATCCAGACCACCTCCACGTCAGGGTCATCGCACAGCTTCTCCACGCTGTCGTAGGTGCGGCCTCCAAACGCCTTCTGGAACGCGTCCAGCGCCTGCGGACGAACGTCCGCTCCGGCCACAAGCTGGTAGTTCGGCGCCTCCGCCATCGCGCGGATTACCTGCACTGCCCCTGCGCCGAGCCCCGCTACGGCCACGTTCAGTTTTCGTGTTGCCGGCGTGCTCCCCGCCTGCTCCTGCATAGTAGTCATCGCCGCTCCTCCTTCCGGTTGCCCGCCAGAGATGCTGCTATCGATACTCCCAACCAGAGTGGATGTCAACCCTGCCTGCCGGGGTGCATCTCACTCTGGATTCAATACCACACCTGGGGGGTTGACAACCATTTGTCGACGATGCATAGTACGCACACTTTAGAGGTCAACCAAGAACTGGCCTCACATCGTGTGAAATCGCAACGCGAAGGAGTGGAGCCCTCCCCTGTCCTGGGGCCGATTCAGGTAGGTCGGAAAGATGCTCGTCTCCCCACACGGCTGAGCAAGGATCCGCAAGCGGGGGGATTCCCCAGGGGTTCCGTGGGAGGGGGAGAGGTGTGGAGCCATGCGGAGGTACGCTGCCCGGCGCGTACTCATGATGGTCCCTACTGCTTTCTTTGCCACCGTCCTCATTTTCCTGCTGATGAAGATGGTGCCCGGCGATGCCGCTATGGCCGTCGTCTACGGCCTGGATGAGGAGAGCGAGGAGGGGCTCACACAAGAGTCGGCCCAAGAGCACCTCGCCCAGGTTCGCGCCCGCCTCGGACTCGACAAACCTCTCCCCCTGCAGTACTTCGACTGGATCAGGACTGTCGGCCGCGGCGAGTTCGGCATGTCCATCTGGGAGTCCCGGCCCGTGCGGGAGATCATCGTAGAGCGCTTCCCCCGCACCTTCCAGATGGCCGCACTGATCCTCCTCATTACCGCCATCTACGGCATCCCCCTCGGCGTCGCCGCCGCCCTCTGGCAGAACTCCACCAAGGACCACATGATCCGCCTCTTCACCATCCTGGGGCTCAGTGTGCCCACCATCTGGATAGCCACCCTCTTCCTGTTCACCTTCAGCCGCTACATAGGCTGGATCCCGCCCATTGAGTGGAAGGGGCCCTTCGAAGCTCCCCTGCACAACTTCCAGATCGTCGTCTTTCCCGCCTTGATCGTGGCCTACAGCGTCGGCTCCTCGGTCATGCGCATGACTCGCAGCCAGATGCTGGAAGTCATCAGGGAGGACTACATCCGCACCGCCTTGGCCAAGGGACTGGCGCGGCGGGCCGTGGTGGTCCGTCATGCCCTCCGCAACGCCATCCTGCCGGTCCTGACCCAGTTTGGGGGACTCTTCAGCGTCACCATACTGGGGCTGGTGATCACGGAGACCCTATTCCACATCCCGGGCATGGGCAAGAGCATGGTGGACGCCATCTCCAATCGGGATTATCCCGTCATTCAGGGATTCGTGCTCGTCAACGTCTTCATCGTTATGGTGATCAACCTGGCGGTGGACCTGCTCTACTCTGTGGTGGACCCACGCATCCGATTCGCCTAGGCGCGGATAAGGGGGAGGCGACCGTGGCGCAGGGGAACATCGGGATACTGCTGGACGACGCCGTTTCCCGACGGCGGCCGGGCAACCTCAAAGCCGCCCGGCGGTGGGCAAAGGCCAATCCCATTGGTGTGCTTGGGCTGGTCCTAATCGTCACCCTGCTGCTCATGGCCCTCACCGCCAACTTCGTCTCCACCCACGACCCTGAGGACCTGAACGCGCCCATCAACCTGGGCGTCAGCTCAGAGCACTACCTGGGGACCGACACCATCGGCCGCGACATCTTCACCAACATGATGTACGGTTCCAGGGTCTCCCTCTCCGTGGGTCTCATTGCGGTCTTCGTGGGTGTGACGGCAGGAGCGCTCTTGGGCCTGACCAGCGGCTACCTCATGGGCACCTTTGACCTCATGGTGCAGCGGCTCATAGACGCCAAACTGGCCATCCCCCAGATCATTCTCGCTCTCACCATCATGGCCATCCTGGGCAACGGGTTGTTCAACGTCATCCTGGCCATCTCCGTAGGTGGCGTGGCCCTGGCCACTCGCGTCACACGCTCCGTCGTGCTCAGGGAGAAGGAGAAGGTGTACACGGAGGCCGCCCGGTCCATTGGCGCCTCGCCGATGCGGGTCATGTTCCGCCACGTCATGCCCAACTCGCTCACCCCCTATCTTGTCCTCATCAGCGTCAGCATCGGCAACGCTATCGTGGCGGAGGCCACCCTGAGCTTCCTGGGTGCGGGCGTTTCCCCCAACACACCCTCATGGGGAATCATGCTCTCCACCGCAGCCGCAAGCTACTTCGACGCTGCTCCCGCCCTGGCCCTGGCGCCCGGGCTCTGCATCACCGCGGCGGTACTTGGTTTCAATCTCTTCGGCGATGCTGTCCGGGATACCCTGGACCCAAGGCTCCGCCGAGCATAGGACAGCGGGTGCCGCAATCCCGGCAGCGTGTGATGGCCTCGCGGAACTGTTGGCAGACCCTGCGGTAGGACTCGGTGGCGACTGGATTGATTGGGACTGGCCCGGAGGACCGAAAAGTAACGATTGGGGAGGTTTAGAGAGATGGTGAGCATCACGTTTCACCGCACGCTACTCATGGGCGGTACGCTGCTCCTGAGTCTCCTGGTGGCCTGCGCCGGCGGCGAGGGCACAGTGGCGCAGCAGCCGCAGCAGCCTGCCGCCGCCTCCCAGCCTGCCGCGGCGGCGGCGGCGGCGGACCCCGAGTCGCCCGCCGCCGCTGTTCCGGCCCCCGCGTCCGCCTCCATGCCATCTGCCATGGCCGAAAAGGCCCCGTCGGCCATAGCGGCGTGGCAGTTCGAGCAGGAGCCCGATTCCGGCATGCCCGTCTACGGCGGGTTCTATCGCCAGGCGGCCGACGATGCCCCCACGCTGAACGTCTACGACGTCGCCCCCACCTCCGTCTTGCAGATGGTTTCCTCCATCTACGACACCCTCATGGTCTTTGAATGGAGGGGTGGCGACCCGGTCTTCGGTCCCCCCGTCGGCGGCCTGGCCGAAAGCTGGGAAGTGAGCCCGGACAGCACGCAGTGGACCTTCCACCTGCGCGATAACGTCAAGTTCCACGACGGCACTCCCATGACCTCCGCCGACGTGAAGGCCACTCTTGACTTCCTGATCAGTCCGGGACAGCGGCGCCCGCCCGGCAGCAACTACACCCGTCCCTTCATCGAATCGGTGTCGGCCCCGGACCCCCAGACCGTTGTCCTGAAGCTGATCAAGCCCACCGGCCGCTTGCTGGACAACCTCACCATCACCTACACCATGATTGCTCCCAAGTCCCACATGCCCGGCAACCTAGACTGGTTCAACATCAAAGAGAATGGTACCGGGCCCTTCCGCCTGACCAAGTGGGAGCGGGGCGTCAGCTGGACCGTGGAACGCGTCGATGACTTCTGGATCGACGGGCTTCCCTACCTGGACGGCAAGAAGTACTTCGTCATCGGAGACTCCTCTGCCCGCATCGCTGCCTTCGAGACCAAGCGCATCGACGAGATCGCCCAGCCCGTCGTTTCCCCCAATCAGCTCCGGTCACTCATCGATCGCTACGGCGACCAGCTGCGGCTCGTCGAGAAGCCAGGCGGCTCCTACCACTACGTGATCTGGAACGCCACCAAGCCGCCCTTTGACGACGTGCGCGTGCGAAAGGCCCTGTACCTGTGGCTGGACCGGCCGGCCTTCATGGACAAGGCCCAGCAGGGCGTCGGCTTCCTGGGCGAATGGGTCAACCCGGCCATGTTCCCTCCCCACGGCACCCCCTACTCCGACCTTCGCGAGAAGCACCCCGCCTTCCGGCAGGACAAGACCGAGGCCCGACAACAGGCCCTGCAGCTCCTGGCTGAAGCGG
This sequence comes from Dehalococcoidia bacterium, assembly GCA_965247615.1. Classification (GTDB taxonomy): domain Bacteria; phylum Chloroflexota; class Dehalococcoidia; order Lucifugimonadales; family UBA1127. The sequence continues at coordinate 1,655,229 of OZ252022.1, forward strand.
GCTACACGCGGGAGGCCCTGGGCCAGATCAAGGTGCGCGTGCTGCCCCGCTTCGCCCGCGCCCAGATTCTCGTCTCCAACCAGGTGCTCGTGGCCCAGCTCAAGGAGCTTGGCCTCGATGCAGAGCTCGTGACCAAGGAGTCCCTGGCCGCCACCAAGGACCTCCTGGACGGCAACTATGAGGCCACCATGTACCAGGGAGGGACCGCCGGCGGCATCGATGGCATTCTCAACCGCTACCTGGCCAGCACGGGCCAGCGCAACTATTCCGGCTTCACCAACCCGGACTTGGACGCCCTCATCGCCACCCTGAACGCCTCCGTTGAGCCGCAAGCCCGCGTACAGGCCCTCCGGGACGTCGACGAGTACCTCCAGAAGGGCGAGACCGTAACCCCGTTCCTCTTCTACCTGGCGGGGAACGTCCTGCAGTGGCCTTGGGGGCACGGGGTCCGGTACGTCGTGGGAGGAGGCGTCAACATTCCCTCCTACCAGATCTGGCTGGACGCGAACTCGCCCGGACGCTAAGAGCGACCGCCTGCCCTAGCAGACACAGCCTCGCCGAAGATCGACCGGGTGCGGCGGCGGCCCCGTCCGCCGCTGCACCTCGCGATCCCAGGACGCCCGCTCATGGTCAGGCGCTCGAACCACACGAACGGCCCACCTCCACCGCAAACCCTCCCCCACAAAGCCGTCGCGCTAGCGACCCAGCACAAGGTTGACACCACCAGGCTTACGCCATATGGTGGCCCAGAGCCGCCCCCCATACTCGCCTTCGTGAAGCCGCGCGGTCGGCGGTTGCGTCCCTCCTTCTGTGTTATGTATAGTACGCTCGGGGCCCCGCAATTCCAGGATGTGAACATGGACCTGATGGCCGGCATCGAAGACACCGCGGCGCGCTTCCGCGCCGGTGAGGCGGAGGTGGCCCACGCCTTCTTCTCCCAGCCGCGGCCCTTGGAGCTCCATGTGCGCTGGCTCAAGGAGCAGGTCTCCCGGGAGCTGCGCAACCTCCGGGAGATCTCCGCCGGCGAACTCACCCAACAGGTGGACCGCGTCGACCGGGGATTCTCGCGCCAGGACATCGTCGCGGAGTTGGCCGAGCACTACATGGAGACGCGCCATTACGCTATGCTCGCGGACGTGCTCGAGGGCATCAGCGGCGAAGACGTCGACTGGAAGGAGCTCGATGCTCTGAAGAAGACCGCCGACTGGTCCGTCACCAACCACCAGCACGGGGCAGAGCAGCGCAAGAAGCGGGAGTGGAACGCAACATCTGCGCTGCACGGCGCCGCGGGCAGCTTCAACAGCGGCGGCGCAGGCGCCCTAGCCTACGGCATGATCGGCCTGAAAGGTGGGGACTACGAGGCGCTCCTTTCCGAGACCGGCAAGATGGTCATCCACGACGAAATGGCTCACGGCGCCGTCGAAGGCAACCGCCACCCCCTCTACGACCTCGTGGAAACGGAAGAGGAAGCGGCCCTGGCCCTCGACATCATCCGGGAATACTCCACCATTCGCCTCCATGGACGCAACTTCCAGTTCGGCCATCCCTTGCCACCGGAGCGGGTCGATGCCATCATCCGGGGCGAGATCGAGCCGGCCACCATCGAGGTGCTCCAGTCGTCCTACGCCGGTGCCATCGATGAGGTCGAGTGGTTCCAACGCTACAACCGCGCGCCCAAACCCCTGAGCTCCACCACTATCCTGCGGTGAGCCGCGGGCGCGGTGAGGCAGACGCGGACGATCGACGGGGTCGCGCCGATTCCCTGCCGTTCGACGATAGGAGGCCAACGCATGGCGAGTAGGCTGCGCATCGGCGTGGCGGGCGTCGGAGCCGGCGCTCGGGGCCTCGTTGCGAACATCTCGAAGGTCCCGGGGTACGTGCTGACGGCGGCCGCCGACATCCGGCCGGAGCCCCTCGACCAGCTCCGATCCACCCACCGGATCGAGGCCTACGACGACGTCCAGGCAATGTGTAAGAGCCCCAACGTGGACGTCGTCTACGTCGCCACTCCAAACCAGTTTCACTGCGAGCACGTTGTGGCCGCCGCTCAGAACGGCAAGCACATCCTCTGCGAGAAGATCATGGCCGTCACCTACGATGAAGCCCGGACAGAGGTGGAGGCGGCGGAGGCCAACGGTGTCAAGTTCCTCACCGTCCATCGCGTGAGCTCCCGGCCCCCCATCGAGTACATGTGGCGGTTCGCCGCCGCCGGTCGGCTGGGCAGGCCCATTCAGATCACCAACGTTCACTACTCCCCTTGGCTGCTGCGGCCCAGGCTTCCGGAAGAGTACGACACTAGCTCCGGCGGCGGCATCGTCTACCGCCAGGCTCCCTACCACGTGGACATGGCCCGGCTAATGGCTGGCGGCATCGTGCGGAGCGTGCGGGCCTCAGTCGGCCGGCACGATTCTGAGCACCCACTCACCGAGGGCGATTACAGCGTCTTCCTCGACTTTGAGAACGGCGCCGCCGCCAATCTCGTCTACAACGCCTATGGCTTCCTCGACACCAGCGAGGCGACGCGCGCCTTCGGAGAGCCCGTTCCCGACCGGCCGGGATGGCGAGGACTCGCCGCCCGCGCGACCCTCGCCGGCGGCGCCACAAAGGAGGACATGCGCACCGGCGACGCCATGGGGCTCGAGCAGCGCATGAGGCCGCAGGGGCCCGCCCACATGTTCTTCGGCCTTACCATCGTGAGCTGTGAACGCGGCGACATGCGCCAGACCGCCAGGGGCGTTATGATTTATGACAAGGACGGCGCCAGGGAAGTGGAGCTCCCGCTCTGGGACGACGCCAGGGCCCAGGGCCTGCAGAGCGAGCTCGAAGAGCTGCACGCCGCCGTCACCGAAGACAGGCCCATCCTCCACGATGGGCGCTGGGGCGCCGCCAATGTTGAGGTCTGCGACGCCATCATCCGGTCCAGTCGAGAGCGCAGGGAGGTCCCCGTGTCTCACCAGGTCCCGCCGCTCGGCGCTCCCTGAGCGGGGCTGACCTCGTTCTTGCATTGCAGCCGGATTGACCAGACCACGGAGGACCCGTCCTGATTGAAACCGACAGTGTCTCCCCTGTCCCGGCGGCCCGAAAGGCCATCGGCCCGGCGTTGCCGGGCCCATCCACGACTGACTGCGTCTACTTCACCCGCTGACCATCACTCATGTCAAAAGCGGCAATAGCCCTGCGGCATGCCTTCAGCGCCCTGTCCTACGGCGACTACCGCCGCTTCGCCGTCTCGCTGCTGTTCAACTCAATGAGCACGCAGCTCATTCAGACCGCCATCTTCTGGCAGATCTTCGAGATCACCGGCAGCCCCCTGCTCCTCGGTCTCACCGGCCTGGTCCGGGCCGTGCCCCACATCGTGTTCTCCCTCGTGGGCGGGATCATTGCGGACCGCCTGAACCGCGTGCTCCTCATCCACGTGGGGCAGGTGCTCAACGCCGCCCTCATCATGGCCCTGGCTTTCCTCACCATCACCGGGGCCGTGGAGGTCTGGCACCTCTATGTCGTCACCATGCTCAATGGCGCCTTCACCGCCGCCACCCAGCCGGCCCGCACGGCCCTCATCCCTAGCCTGGTCCCAAGAAACACCCTGATCAACGCCGTGGGACTGAACGCCACCGTCGGACAGTTCTCCATGATCGCCGGCCCGGCCGCGGCTGGAGTGGCCATCGCCACTGTTGGCCTGGGGCCGGCCTACCTCCTCACCGGAGTCCTCTACATTGGCGCGACCATCGCCATCCTCGGCGTCCGCCGATTCACCGCCGTATCCCGCACCGACGAGAGCCCCTGGCGGAGCTTGGCCAACGGCATGACTTTCGTCGCCAGCAAACCGGTGATCATCTCCCTCCTGGTGCTGGACCTGGGCGCCGTCTTGCTGGGCAGCTATCGAGCGCTGCTGCCCATCTTCGCCGAGTTGCACGGCGTCGGACCCAGCGGCTACGGCTTTCTCAGCGCCGCCCCCGGGGTGGGAAGCCTGTTTGGGGCCGGCGCGATCCTTGCCCTTGGCGATATGAAGTACAAGGGCCTGTACACGGTGTTCGGCGTTCTCGCGTATAGCGCCGCCCTCATGTTGCTGGCCCTTTCGCCCTGGTTCTCCCTCGCCCTCGTTGCGGGGGCCCTGCTTGGCACAACCAACTCGATACAGATGATTCCCCGCAACTCCGTGATCCTGGCCATCTCCCCGGACGCCCTCCGCGGCAGGGTCGACGCCTTCCGCAGCATGCTCGCCGGCGGTGGTCCGCCCATCGGGTACAGCCTCAGCGGCGGACTGGCAGCGCTCCTTGGCGCGCCCATGGCCCTGGTCGTCGGCGCCATTGCCTGCGCCGTCCTGGTCACCGCAGTTGGCGTGGGGCACCGCGCCCTGCGCGACGCTTACCTGGGTTTCATCGACCGGGACTGAGCCGCTCCGGACCCCGCCGACCCCCCACCCCCGCCTTCTCCCACGCCCGCCGTCGCGACCCTGCAACCCTCCCCCCACGTGGCCGTCGCGCCAGCGACCCGCCCAAAAGAAGTCCCCCGGCTGAGTGCACTCAGCCGGGGGACTCGCCATTGCCTTGTCCTACCTGCTTACTTATCCATCCACACCGTCGAGTAGGCGCAGTAGTTGCACGGCTCCTCGCCGGGATCGAGCACCCCGTGGACGTAGCCGCGGAACGGTTGCCAGTAGACCTGGGTCCAGGACGTCACCAGGTAGACCTGGTCCCGTACAAGATAGCGCTCCAGCTCCCTGGCAATCTCCACGCGCCTATCGAAGCTCGTGGTCCTGAAGAGCTCCTGGAAGATTGTGTCAATCTTGGCGTCGCGGTGCCTCGTCGCCGCGCACGGGTTGATGTCGACGCTGCTCGTTGGGTCGTACGCGGACTCGGGGAACGGCGCCGAGATGCCGCCGCCGCCTATCCGTATCTCGAAGTCGCCGGCGCACCCCGCCTGCTCGTAGTCGGCGATGCCCCGCATGTCGATGGTCACGTCAATTCCCAGGGTTCGGAGCTGCTCAGAGAAGAACTCGCACTCCGGGACCCAGTTGACGGAACGGCACAGGAAGGAGGCCGGGAAGCCGTCGGCGTAGCCCGCCTCGGCGAGGAGCCGCTTGGCTTCGGCGCGGTCTGCGTCCCTCGTCGCCGGATTGAAGCCGGGCCAGGTCCGGAAGTCCGGGTTTGCCCACGGCGAGTCGGGGTGGAACAGGCCGCGTGGCTCGCCGCCGGGCCGCGTGGCGTCCGATCCCGCCTGCCGGTCCAGCCACAGCGAGACCGCCTTCCGCACGCGGACATCCTGCCAGGGCCCCTCGCGCAGCGTGTTGAACCCGATGGTCCGGTAACCGGGCCTGCCGTCGCCGATGAACCACACGTCGTCGCCGAACTTGGCCTCGATGCGCTCCTTCAGCTCCGGCAGCAGGAAGTTGCCGCGGATGCCGCCGTCCAGCCTGCCGACGCGGAAGGCCGCCGTCATGGCGTCCATGTCCGGGATAATCGGAAAGTCGATGCCGTCCAGGTATGGCAGCTGCCGCCCTTCGCTGTCCTTGTCCCAGTACTTGTCGAAGCGGCGGACGGAGATCACGCTGCCCTTCTTGTGTTCCTTGAACGTGTAGGGGCCCAGGCCCACCAGTCCAGTCTCGACCGGTGCGACCTTGACGTTGCCCTTGTCGATCTCCGCCTGGGTCAGGTGCGGGGGGTGCGCCCCCATGTGCAGGAATGGCTGGCCCAAGAACACCACCCAGTTGGGGGAGGAGTCGACCAGGGTCACCTTCAGCCGCCCATCGCTGAGCACCTCCACCTTCTCCGGGTTGGTCAGCTTGGCCCGGTGCCGGGTCACCTGCCGTCCCTCGGGAGGGAAGAAGGAGAGGTCGAACCAGAACTTGGCGTGCTCAGCCGTGAAGGGTGTGCCGTCGTGCCAGAGCACCCCGTCCCGGATCGTGAACGTCCACTCCGTGAAGTCGTCGTTGGTCTCCCACTCCGTCGCCAGGCCCGGGCAGCGCTGGTACACGTCCGCCAGGCACGTGCGCACCAGGTTTCCGTTGTCCCATATCGTCCCCGCCGGGTGCACCACCGTCACCGTAGTCGTGCGTGTAGGGTCCCACGCCTGCACCGGATCGCCGCGATGCGCAATGACTGCAATGCCTCCGTACTGGGGCCCCATGCCCATGCCGCGGTCCGGAGCGGCTGGGGCGGGTATCGCCTGTCCCGGCCCCAGGGCCGAGCCCGGCAGCGGTTTCGCGGGCTCCGGGTTCGGCGCCGGCGCCGCCGGCGCGGGCTGCGCCGCCGCCACGGGCTGCCGCGGCGCCTCGGAGGCGACCGGCGCCGCGCCGCTTCCGCAGGCCACGGCAGCCAAGGCCAAGACCACAAAAATCGCACCTACTATCGTCTTCCACCTTCGTACCATCTCAGTATCTCCTCTGTGACGACTGGATTCACTGGACTGTGCAGTGTAGGTTCGAACTTCAAGGACTGTCAAGAAACGGTGTATCTGGACTGCCGCGCCTCCTTACTACCTGCCGCGAAGCCTGGGGTCCAGGGTGTCCCGCAGCGCATCCCCGAACAGGTTGAACCCGAAGACCGTGATGGTCAGCGCCAAGCCTGGGAAGATGGTCAGCCAGGGCGCCGCCTCCTGGTAGCCCCGGACGCCCAGCTCCAGCATCCGCCCCCAGGACGGGTGCGGCGGAGGCACGCCAAGACCCAGGAAGCTCAGCCCGGCCTCCGTCACGATGGCGTTGCCCAGGAACCCCGTCGCCAGCACGATGACCGGCGTCAGGCTGTTCAGCGTCACGTGCCGGAACGCGATGCGCATCGGTGTCGCACCCAGCGCCCGCGCCGCCGTCACGTAGTCCACCTGCTTCACCGTCAGCGCCTGCGACCGTGCTATGCGCGTCATCCTCGGGAAGAACGCGATGGCGATTGCTATCGTCACGTTGTTCAGCGACGGCCCCAGCGCCACGACTAGGGCCATCACCAGCACAAGGCCGGGGATGCCCTGCAGCGCGTCTATGAACCGCTGTATGATCAGGTCGAAGCGGCCTCCCGCATACGCCGACGCAATCCCCGTGGCCGTCCCCGTCGCGGTGCCGACGATCACCGACAGTAGCCCCACGTACAGGGACACCCGGGCGCCGTGCACCACTCGGCTGAACTGGTCCCTCCCCAGATGGTCCGTCCCGAAGAGAAACTGCACGGCGGGCCCGTGGAGCCGGTTGGGAATGTCCTGCGCCAGGTGATCGTGCGTCGCGATCAGCGGGGCGAAGAAGGCTGTGATAACAAAGAGCAGCAGGCTGATGCCCCCAATTGCGCCCAGGGGCTTGCTCTTCGTGAACTCCCATGCGTGCCGGAGTGGGCCCTTCCGCCGTCGGAAGGCCTGCCCCATCTTTGCCGTTTCCGCCATTCCCATGAAGTGCCTGCCCTTCAGTCGTAGGAGATGCGCGGATCAATGAACGCGTACGACAGGTCGATGATCAGGTTGATGAACAGGGCGAAGAATACCAGCAGCATCGCCAAACTCATGATCACCGGGTAATCGCGGCCCGTTGCCGCGCCAACGATCCCCTGCCCGACACCCGGCACTCCAAACACGTTCTCCAGTATGACCGAACCCGCCAGCAGCGCGTCTAGGTGCCCGCCCATCAACGTCACGACGGGGATCAGCGTGTTCCGTAGAGCATGCCGCACCACCACCGTGTTCGGCGTCAGTCCCTTGCTGAAGGCCGTGCGGATGTAGTCCTGTCGCAGCACCTCCAGCATCGTGGCACGGGTGACTCGGATGAGATAGGAGCTGAAGCCCCACGCAACCACCAGGGCGGGCCAGATCATCAGCTCCAGGTTGCGCACCGGGTCCTCCCAGAGGTCTCGGTAGATAACCGGCGGCACCCATGAAAAGATGAGGACCATCCCCAGGATCACCAGCAGCGCCACCCAAAAATTGGGCATGGCGAGCCCCAGGATTGAGACGGAGCGGATCAGGTAGTCCAGGGGCTTGTCTTGCTGCAGCGCCGCGATCACACCCAGCGGGAGCGACACGACTAGGGTGATAGCCAGCGTCAGGAGCGCAAGCTGTACCGTGACCGGAAAGCGCCGAGCCACTATCTCGCGTATGGGCTCCCTGCTCTCCAACGACGTGCCGCCAAATCCGCCCGACGCCAGGCTCCATATCCAGGAGCCGTACTGCACGGGCAGGGACCTGTCCAGCCCCAGGTCCTTGCGCAGTATCTCCGCCTCCTCCTCCCGAAAGCCCCCCTCCTCGGAAGCAAGGATCACCAGGGCCACGTCGCCGGGCAGCACGTGCATGATGCCAAAGACGATGAGCGAGGCCACCAGCAAAGTCGGAATGAACAGAAGCAGTCGCCGAGTAACGTAGCGTCGCACGTGCTACATGACCTGCTCGCCCAGGATGGGGAAGACACAGAGAGAGTGCCGCCTCGCACAGTGTAACACATGCGCCGCTGCCCCCCTTTCCTTGACACCCCGCCGGGCCGGTGATAGATTCCGCCCAGCATCGGCGGCGCCGTACCCCGAGGCCGCCGCCCAACGTCACACCCGACCGCAACACACCACAGACGGAGGAGGAATCATGACTGAACGGGTCTGGGACCGGTTTCTCACGGAGCAAGATCGAGCCCATTTGGGGACGCGCACGCCAACGCCCATAGGATTCGGCGAAAGGCCCGCACTCCTGCTCATCGACCTCTACCGCGGCGTCTTCGGCGACGAGCCCAAGCCCCTCCTGGAGGCGATCAAGGAGTGGCCCGGCAGCTGCGGCATGACCGCCTGGGATTCCGTCCCCCATATCCAAACACTGCTCCAGGCCGCCAGGGACGCGGCCATCCCCGTCATCCACGTCACCGGCATCAACGGCGACATTGACGGCGTGGAGCCCTGGGCCGTCCGCCGCGAGTCCCAGCGAGCCCAGGACATGAGCCCGGAGGCCCAGGAGCGCCGCTCCCGCCGCTGGGAAATCATCGACGAGGTCACCCCCATCCCCGGCGAAACCGTGCTGCGCAAGGCCTCTCCCAGTGCCTTCTATGGCACCCCCCTCGCGGCGCACCTGAACTACTTGGGCGTCGACACCGTTATCGTCTGCGGCGAGAGCACCAGCGGTTGTGTCCGCGCCAGCGTCGTGGATGGCTGCACCTATCGCTACCGCGTCACCGTCGTGGAGGAGTGCGTCTTCGACCGCCACGAGACCGCCCACGCAATGAACCTCTTCGACATGAACCAGAAGTACGCCGATGTCCTCTCCCTCGGAGATGTCCTGGAGTACCTCGCTGCCTGGAGCGCGGAGCGCAAGCAGGGCGCGGCGAAGTCCTGACGGCAAGCTTCGCCCGCCAGGGACACGGCGGCTGTCGCCAAGAGGCCGCTGCTTAGCCGCCCGGCCACCCGCGACAGGAGACCTTTGCGTAACCGTCATTCCCGCGAAAGCGGGAATCCAGGGGGAGGCGCCCCAGGCTGGCGGGGTCTGCTTCACCCTGCCAACTTCGCCCCCCACGGTGAAGTTACGCAAGGGTCTCCGACAGCAGGCCAACGGCGCCAGGATGCACGTCGCCGGTCGTCTTGACCTGGTCGCGTTATGTCTAATACAGGTCCCATTCTGAAAGCAGCCGCGGAGGCACTATGACCCAGGAAAAGGATGCCAAGGGGTACGGCTACAGGGCCCGCATCGGGTACACGTCCCCGCCCCTTACCTCTGAAATCTTCCCCTACGAGTTCTACAAACTGGCCCCGGACGGTGTGACCCTCCTCCTCACCTCACTTGACGTCTGGGAGCACTCGGGCACGGAGCTCGAGGACAGCTACACGCGCACCCTTCGCGCCGCCAAAGCCATGGGCGAGGCCCAGGCGAGCCTTATCATCCTCGGTGGCGGGCCCGTATTGGGCGCCAGGGGCGCCGATCGAGTGGGGGACCTCGTCAAAGCCGCAGAAGAGGCGTCGGGCGTTCCCGTGACGACCGTCAACACGGCATACTCGGCGGGCCTCCACGCCCTGGGAGCGAAGAAGATCGTCTCCATCAACAACGGACACACCGGGCCCGGAGAGGTCGGGGAGCGGCGCGACGGCATCTACGTTCTCGGAAACCGCCCAATGGGCGACGGCTCCTTCGTCGGGTCGACTCGCGTCCCCACCGCGGAGGTCTTGACCGCCGTCCGTGAGCTCATGGCGGAGCATCCTGACGCGGACACCATCTGGATCGGATGGCCGCACCGGGCGTCCGTCGACTGCATCGAAACCCTGGAGCAGGAGTTTGGGGTCGGGGTCGTCAGCGCCTCCCAGTCCATCGTATGGCACGGCCTCAGGACATGCGGCATCCAGGACGCCGTACCGGGCTACGGTCGCCTCATGCGCATGTAGCACTGCGGAGTCCCTACCGGAAATCGCAGGGACCGGCCAAGGAGGCCCACTATGCCGATGGCGGACAATGCTGGCGTAGCAATCCACTACGAGGTCGAAGGCTCAGGGCCCCCCATAACCCTGATGCACGGCATGGGCGGCAGCATCGACAACTGGGTGCGCGCCGGATACGTCGACGCCCTCAGGGGCGAGCTCCAGCTCATCCTCATCGACTCCCGCGGCTTCGGCGCCAGTGGCAAACCCCACGATCCTGCCGCCTACACCAGGCAGGCGAAGGTCTCGGACGTGTGCGCCGTCCTCGACCACCTCGGCATACAACGCGCCCACTACTGGGGCTACTCCATGGGCGGGAGCAATGGATGGGCCATGGGCATGCTCCGGCCCGACCGGCTCCGCTCCCTCGTCCTCGGCGGCTACCCCTCCCTCCCCTACCCAACCTCCGAGCGCAACCGCGTGAAATGGGAGAGCCGCGCCAAGCTCATGCGCCTTGGCATGGACGTCTACATCACCGCCATGGAGATGGACCGCGGGCCCATGCCTGAAGACCAGCGCCAGCGGCTCCTCGCCAACGACAGTCTGGCCTACGCCGCTCAGCAGATCGCCAACATCGACTGGGCCGTCCCCGAAGACGACGTCCGCGCTATGACCGTGCCCGCCCTCGTCTACTCCGGGACCAACGACGACTACCCGCTCCCCGACAACCACGCCATGGCCAGGCGCTCCGCATCCCTGGCGCCCAACGCCGAGTTCCTCGCCCTGCCCGGCCTCGACCACGGGCAGGCCTTCCAGGACAGCGCCACCGTCATCCCCCACGTCCGGGAGTTCCTGGCCAAGATCGAAGCTGTCGCCGGCCCCTAGCGTCAACCCGCCCGGCCTGCGTGCGCGCCGGCCTCCGCGCCCTCACCACCCGTTGAAGTGGCTGACCTCTTCCACCGGCTTCCTGGTCGTCGGTCCGAAACGCACCCCCTCCGCGGGCCAACCCAGGGGGACCATGGTGCAGACCTCCATCTCCGCCGGGATGCCAAGCAGGCCCCGAATCTCCTGCGGAGCGTGCGTCAGCGCCGTCGTGATGGTCGTGCCCAGCCCCAGTCCCCTGGCCGCCAGCAACAGGTTCTGGACGGCCGGGAAGATGGAGGCGTAGCGGGAAGCCGTACTGACCGGCGGGACGCCCTCCGGGGAGGGGGCCTCCGCCCGGCCGCCGTCCATGCACACGAATATCAGAACAGGTATCTCCTCCAGGTGGTCGGCCAGGATCCGCGCCGCATTGGTGGGGTCGGACGGCGAGCTCGCCGTCCGGGGACTCCCATCCGCGTGGAAGAAGCGCGGGTACCACGCCTTCCGGTACGCCTCCGCCACTTGTCCCCTCAGACGAGGGTCGTCCACCACCACGAAGTGCCAGGGCTGGCGGTTTCCCCCGTTGGGCGCCTTGGTCGCCGCCTCCAGGACCTGGCGCACCAGGTCGCGGGGCACCGCGTCGGGCTTGAAGTGGCGCACCGCCCGCTGCGAATACATTGCCTCGAAGAGCCCGATCTCCTTCGCCATAAACCCCTCCCGCTGCTATGTACCGACCACGCCCCGCGTCTCGCCCCCGTCCACCCCGCCCCCACAACCGGAGGCTCCACCATACCAGACCCACACCCGCCCGTATCCCACCCTCTCCCGCGCGCCCGTGATTTGATACGGGATTCGACGCCCTTGCGCATGAAGGCGTCGCTTGACATTCAACCCCCAACGCGCTGGAGTGCCGCCCTAGAGTCGGCCGGTGCCCTAACCACGCTCATTGGAGACTGCCAACTTCCTCGTTGTGGGGCAGCGTCGCAGAGCAGGTGCGGGACCCCGGATAGGAGGATGGACATGGTCCGCTCATTGGTCTTCCCCGCAGTGGCGTTGTTGCTCGCCATTGCCGTGGCGTGCGGCGGTGCCGCTGAGGAGCCAGAGACAACGCCGCAGCAGCCCAGTGCCAGCGGAGCGTCGGCGGGAGCACAGGGCACAGAGTCCACGTCGCAGGCAGACACACCCAAGTATGGCGGCACCCCAAGTCTGCGCCAGCGCAACGACCCCCTCTGGGACCCCGCCTCCGGGTTCATGGCATCAGACGAAGGCCGCGTCTATCACCTGACCTATCCGCCTCTGTTCACCCTTCACAAGGGACCCCCCGCGTGCCAGCTCTAGCCTCCAGACCCTGAGGTGGTTGAGAGCTGGGATTGGCTCGATGAGCGCACCCTGGAGATCAAGCTCATACCCAGTGCTCGCTTTTCCGACGCCCCGCCCGCCAACGGCCGCGAGATCACGGCCGAGGACGTCGTGAACCAGTACCAGCGCGCCTTCAAGCTGCAGCCGACAACACAGCCCGCCGAGGAATTGACGGAGAGCGTCACCGCCGTCGAAAAGCTCACCGTCCGGTTCACCCTCGATGCGCCCTTCGCTAACTATATGGAAGACGTCATGGGACAGCGTTGGAACATCGTCATGCCAAGGGAGATAACCCCTGACGACGTGACCATGACCTGGGAGGATCACGTCGGCCAGGGGGCGGCCCATTCCTGCTCAAGAGCTACAGCCAGGGGACCAGCATCGAGTTCGAAAAGAACCCCAACTACTTCCAGGAGAGCCTCCCCTACCTTGGTGGGATCACCGAGCCCATCATTCCTTACGAAAGCACCGTCGTGGCGGGTTTGAGGATCGGCAAGGTCCACGTCTCGGAGATTCGTGGCTCCTTCCTCATCGCAGAGCTCCTCCAGACCGCCCCCGAGCTCCAATCGCAGAGTTACCCGTATCCGGCCTCCTTCGTCCCAGAGATGCGGACGGACCAGCCGTCCCTGAATGACAAACGCGTCCGCCAAGCCCTCTCAATGGGCATCAACAGAGAGGCCGTGGGCACCGTCACCTACGCCGGCCACTTCTTCCCAAAGTACTCGCCGGTGCACCAGGGTTTCAGGGACTGGGCGCCCCCCCTGGACCAATACGCAAAGGAACAGCAGGGCATCCTAGCGCACGATCCCGAAGGCGCCAAGCGTCTACTCGCCGACGCCGGGTTCTCGAACGGCCTTGAGGTTCTTGTGAACTTCTCCCCCGCCTTCCCGGCCCAGAACGCTCCGGCCGAGTTCCTCAGCGCGGCCCGGCAGCACATCGGCGTCACCGCTAAGGTCCAGCCGCTGGAGCGCCAGGCCTGGGCCCCGCTCCACCGTGGTGGCGAGTATGAGGGCACAGCCGTGCTCTTCGCCTCATCCGCTAGCATCGACGAAGCCCTCTATCACTACTTCAAGCGCGACGTGCCCCGCAACGTCCGCCGAAACTGCGACCCCAAGCTGGACGCCCTGCTGGACCAGATGCGGAGCGCGGGAAACGAGGCCGCGCGCAGGGTGGTTGTGTCGGACATTCAGGAGCTGCTGGCGGAGGAGCAGTACCGCATTGAGCTGCCGCAGAACGCTTCCGCGGAGTTCTTCCAGCCCAATGTGCACAACGTCTGGTATCGCACTGACGCATGGTCGGATGGAGATTACGTCAAGTTTGCCTGGATGGACCAGCAGCCCTGAGGCCCCATATTTTTGGAACAGCTGTCCTTCGGCTGTCCCGCCGTCACAATCGGTGAAGGGCTCCGGTTGAGCGAAGGGAACCCTGCCTTCCTTCGCTCAACCGTGGGCAGGCCCGCTTTGAGTTTGGACAAGGTATCTAGTATGCGTGGCTATCTCGCCCGTCGCGCCCTCACCCTCGTCCCGACTTTCCTCATGGTTTCCCTTGCGGTCTTCAGCATGGTCCACTTCCTCCCAGGCAACGTCGTCGAATTCCTGGCCGTCGAATTCGCGTACGCCGATAGCGCACAGCTGCTCCGCGAGAACCTGGGGCTCAACAAACCCTTTCACGTCCGCTGCCTCAATTGGCTGGGCGGGATATTCAGGGGCGACCACGGCACATCCTTGTGGACCCCCACGAGCCTGTGGTCAAAGAGCTCGCCCACAGCTGGCCCGTGACCCTGGAACTCGCGCTCCTAGCGATGGTAATCACCTTGGGCATTAGAGCGCCCATCGGCGTCATCGCCGCCTCCCGCCAGGATAGCTGGGTAGACTACATCACCCGCTCTTTCGCCGTCCTGGCCCTGGCAATCCCCGGCTTCTGGCTGGGGACCCTGATCATGACGTTCCCCTCCATCTGTTTCAACTGGACGCCGCCCCTCACCTACGTGCGCCTCACCGACGACCCCATAGCCAACCTTGGTGGCGTAGTGATCCCCGCCATGGTCCTGGGCTTCTTCTTCCAGGGCCACACCAGGCGCATGGTCCACGCCATGATGCTGGAGGTGTTGCGCCAGGACTACATCCGCACCGCCCGCTCAAAGGGCCTTCAGGAGCTGGCCGCCGTATTGAGGCCCGCCGCCAAGAACGCGATGATCCCAGTTGTCACCCTCCTCTCCCTGGAGGTGCCCTTTCTCCTAGGCGGGACCGTCATCATCGAGGATATCTTCGACCTCCCCGGCCTGGGGCGCTACGCCCTGGAGGCCCTCCAGCGCCGCGACTACGTCGTCGTCCAGTCCCTGGTCCTAGTCTTCGGGCCATCGTCATGTTCCTCAACTTCATCGTCGAAGTCGGCTATGGCTGGTTGGACCCGCCGATTCCCTTCAGATAGGACTGCGCATGGAAGGCAACGGCAACGGGGCCGCACCGGGCCTGCGGCCATTTAGTCCACTGGCGCCGGCGCGAAGGCATCTTTGGGCATCCGAGTTCGTGCTTCGTTTGGTGCGGGAGAAGCTCCTCGGCGCCGTTGGCGCTGCCATTGTACTGGCCATCGCCCTCGCAGCAGCCTTGGCCAACCTCGTCGCGCCCTACGGCTTCAACGAAGCCCACTACAGCGACCTGTTCCACTCGCCACGTATTGAGTACCCCCTAGGCACCGACAACCTGGGGCGAGACCTCCTCAGCCGCATCATCTTCGGCGCGCGCATATCCATGTTCGTCGCACTGGGCACCGTAGGGCTCGGCATCGCCTACGCGCTCGCCCTCGGACTGATCTCCGCCTGGGTCGACGGCATCGCCGACACCGCCATAGGCCGCATCGTTGATGCCCAAATGTCCATCCCGTTCTTCCTCCTTCTTCTGGTCACCTCCTCCATCTTGGGCCCTACACTCCTCAACATCATCCTGGTGCTTTCCCTCTTCGGCATCCGCGAAGCGCGCATCGTCCGCGGACAGGCCCTGACCATCACAGAGCACACCTTCGTCGACGCCACACGGAGCATTGGCGCCGACTCCTGGCGCATCATAACTCGCTATCTCCTTCCGAATGTCTTTGCGCCCACCATCGTCCTGGGGACGCTCCGCTTCGGCACCGTCATTCTCGCGGAGGCGAGCCTCAGCTTCCTCAGCTACGGCGTGCCGCCCCCTTCCCCTCCTGGGGCAGGATGCTTGGCGCGGAGTCGCGCCCGTACCTCCTGCAGGCCCCCTGGCTCGCCTTCGCCCCGGGCGTCGTGCTGACGATGGCCGTGTGGGGATTCAACGTCTTCGGCGACGCCTTGCGCGACCTCCTGGACCCGCGGCTCCGTGGCGGAAGCGCGGCCTTCCGGCCGTGACGCTTGCCCTTGAATGTTGTTGCATCATGCTGCTACTCTACACGCGGACACTGGCACGACACGAATGGACTTGTCTGGACGGGCAGGCTCAACGTATTGCGCGCAAGGGAGGATTGAATGATGGCTGGAATCGTTGACGCTGACACCCACATCATGGAGCCCGAGGGGATGTGGGACTTCATCGACCCGGAGATGTACCACCGCAGACCAGTCATGATGAAGATCCCCAATGACACGCTGTATAAGAAGAGCAACGCGCTCTGGTTGATAGACGGCAACATCTTCCCCAAGCCGGCGGGGCGCGGCGGTTTCGCCCTCCACACCCCCTCCGCCGCGGACCGCGAGGTCGCCAGGGTCGACATCGACATGGGCTCCAGAGAGCTCACCGATCCCGCGGCCCGCATCCGGGACATGGATCTGCGCGGCGTGGACGTTCAGGTCATCTTTCCAACCCTCTTTATCATCTATCTGACGGATGACCCGGAGCTGGAGATCGCCCTCTGTCGCGCGTACAACCGCTGGCTGGCACAGGCGTGGGCGGAGGGGAAGGAGCGGCTGCGGTGGACGGCGGTCCTCCCGCTGAAGTCCATCGACAAGTCCCTGGAAGAGATGCACTTCGCCAAGGAGAACGGCGCCACCGGCGTCTTCTTCCGCGGCGTCGAACGCGACCTGTCCCTCGCCCACCCCCACTTCTTCCCCATCTATGAGGAGGCCAGCAAGCTGGACCTGCCCATCACCATCCACACCGGCGCAGGCTCGCCCAGCATCACCAACGCCTTCGACATCTCCCTCAGCGGCACCTTCTCTCACGTGCGCATGTTGCCCCTCATGGCCTTCCGAGACCTCGTCGTGAACAAGATACCCGAGCGCTTCCCGGACCTCCGCTTCGGTTTCATCGAAGCCGGCGCCTCCTGGGTGCCCTACCTCCTGCACCAGATGAAGCGCCAGTTTCGTGGCACCATCGGCTCGGCCGGCTCGGAGCCCACCGCGGGATGGGGCCCCAAGCTCTTCGAAGACTACCGCCTCTACGTTGCCTGCGAGGCCGACGAGAACCTGCCCTATCTCGTGGACGTCATGGGCGAAGACCACATCATGATCGGCTCGGACTACGGCCATCAGGACCCGTCCGAAGAGCAGCAGATGGTCGCCACTCTTCGCGCTCGGGAGGACATCCCCAACCGCGTCACCGAAAAAATACTCTCCGACAACCCCCATAGCTTCTATCACCTCACCGCCGCCTAGTCAAAACCGCATAGAGCGTCAGCGTGCCAAGGAGTGTAATGGACCGTATCGGGTTTATCGGCCTGGGGAGGATGGGTTACCCCATGGCGTCCCACCTCCTCAAGGCCGGGTTCGCCGTCTGCGCCTATGACGTCAGGCAGCCCCCCGTGGACGACCTCGCTCGTCTCGGGGCTGTACCCGCCGAGTCGCCGCGAGATGTCGCCGCGGCCAGCGACGTCATCGTCGTGATGGTCGTCAGCGATGAGCAAACCCAGGAGGTAGTCACCGGCAAGGGCGGCCTGCTGGAGAACGCCCGCCCCGGCATGGTGATACTCCTGTGCAGCTCCCTGCGGCCCTCCACAGTGCGGGAGCTCAGCGGGCTGGCTCAGCAGCGCGGCGTCGCCGTACTGGATGCGCCCGTTACCGGCGGTGAGCAGGGCGCCGTCGACGCCACGCTAAACTTCATCGGCGGCGGCGATGAAGAGGTCTTCGGTCGCATCACACCCGTCCTCGCCCGAATGGGCAGTCACTGGACCCTCGTGGGGCCCGTCAGCAGTGGCCAGGTCGTCAAGACCGTGAACAACGTCCTCCTGTGGACTACCTTGGCGGCTACCAGGGAGGTCTTGGAGCTTGCCGAGCAAGAGGGCGTGACTCCAGACCAGGTAAGACAGGGCATGGAGTTCGCTCCGGCCAACAACAGATGGCTCCGGGAGTGGTGGAGCCTGGGGTCCGCCCCGTGGATCGCCAAAGACCTCACCAATGCTCTCGCCATCGCGGAAGAGGTCGGAGCGCAAATGCCCGCCGCTGCTGTCGCCCGAGAGCTCTTGCGAGGGTGGGAGAGCCCCAAGCAGCCGGCGTCCGGCCCCGAATAACCCCGCAGGCGCCCACGCTAGGTGTAGTTCCCATAGAGTACCCCGCTCAACTGGTTAGCATAGCCGAGCGCCGCTTCCATCCACCCCCACGAGCCATCGCGCCGGCAACCCCGCCCAATCACAACTTGCAGGATGCTGCCCTGCCGTGACAAAATAGGCAGCGCCCAACACTGGACCCTAGGAGTTGCCATGACTACAGCGGACCTCACACGGGACCCGGACCCGGAACAGCAGCCTGCCCTAACCCGCATTGACGTCTACGACGAGTGGCGCCGCCGCGAGGGCCTGCCGCTCGTTGGCGGCGTGTACCACAGGGACATGAATGAGATCGAGGTGGGCCCGTGGGCCCGCAAGGGCGACGGCGTCAGAGGCGCACTCTCCTATCTCGACGGCGACGAGGAAGGGGACGAGCACATCGTCGAGCTTCCCCCCGGTGGCTCCACCGCTCCCCTCAAGCACATGTACACTGAGGCCACCTACGTCCTCTCCGGCCGCGGCTCCACCACCGTGTGGCTGGAGAGCGGGTCCAAGCAGACCTTCGAATGGGGGCCAGGCAGCTACTTCGTCCTCCCCACGAACGCCTGGCATCAGGTCTTCAACGCCAGCATGTCCCAGTCCGCCCGCTGGTTCTCCGTCACCGACCTGCCGGAGCTCCTGCGCGTGTGGGGCAGCGAGGACTTCGTCTTCAATAACCCCTACGAGTTCCGTGACCGCTACACCGGCGAGGCCGAGTACTTTAGCGCCGAGGCCAAGCTGTGGAAGGGCCGCGTCTGGGAGACCAACTTCATCCCGGACATCAAGAAGCTGCCCCTCTATGAGTGGAAGAGCCGCGGCGGCGGCGGCACCAACGCCTTCATGGTCATGGGCTCCGGCATGATGGAGTCCCACGTCTCCCGCTTCGAGTCCGGCCACTACAAGAAGGGCCACCGCCACGGTCCCGGCGCTCACCTCTACATCACGGAGGGCGTCGGCTACGTCCTCGCGCAGCGCGGCGAGGAAGAGCGCATCCGCTGCGACTGGCAGGAGGGCAGCCTCTACCTCTCCGGCGCAGGCGAGGGGCTCTGGCTCCACCAGCACTTCAACGTCGGCGCCACACCCGCCACCTACCTCGTCATGAACCAGGGCCTCTCACGCAAGCACGCCCGCACCCGTTGGCTGGCAAACCAGTCCACCGTCCTCCGCGGCGGCGAGGTCAGCAGCAAGGAGGGCGGCCACCAGACGGAGTACGACGACGAGAACCCGGAAATCCACCTCATCTTCGAGGAAGAGCTGGCCAAGCGGGGGATCACCTGCAGGATGAAGAACCTGGTCCCCTGGTGCACTGGCGAAGCCGGTGCCGAGACCGTCAAGGCCCACTTCCAGGACGAGCATTAGTGCGGCGGTCTCACGGGCTTGGGCCGGCGGCGCAGCGCTCGGCATACGCGGTATCGCCTGGCGCAGCCCCGTCCGATCAGGTCCGACATAGTCCACACGTCTAGGAGACTCCAGCGGGCGCCCGCGGGCGCCCGCTCTCACTATGCAGGAGGAGCAATGCACGACGCCCCAGGCGACCATGACCACGAGGACAATCTTGAGGAGGAGGAGGAACAGGAGCACCCGCTCTGGAAGATCGACACCATTACCCTCACCAGTGTCGGCATCGACGTTGGCACCGCCACCTCCCAGATCATCTTCTCTCGCCTCCTGCTCCGCAGGCTCGGGGAGGAGCTGTCCAGCCGCTTCGTCGTCGCCGAGCGTGAGACCCTCTACCTCTCGCCCGTCCACTTCACCCCCTACACTGCCGGCCGGGAGCGCATAGACGACCAGGCCCTCAGCCGTATCGTCGATGCAGCCTATGAAGAGGCCGGCCTGAGCCCGGAAAAGGTGGACACCGGCGCCATTATCCTGACCGGCGAAGCCATCCGCCGAGACAACTCCCGCGCCATCGCCGACATCTTCGCCGCCCAGCGGGGCAACTTCGTCTGCGCCTCCGCCGGCCACAACTTCGAGGCCCTCCTCGCCGCCCACGGATCAGGCGCCGTCGCCATCTCCGCCGAGCAGGGCGCCCGCGTCCTCAACGTAGACATCGGCGGCGGGACCACCAAGCTCGCCTCCATACAGAATGGGCGCGTCCAGAGCACCGCCGCGTTCCACGTCGGCGGCCGCCTCATCGCTACCAACGAAAGCGGCGCCATCACCATCCTGGAGCCGGGGGGCCAGGAGCTCGCGCGCCAAGCGGGACTGGAGTGGCAGATTGGCGACACACCCAACGCGGATGAGATCGAACGCCTCGGCGACCACATGGCCCAGGCCCTCATCACCCTCATCCGGGACGAGCAGACCGCTCCGGAGCTCGAGAAGCTCTGGCTTACCCCTCCCCTCTCCGGACCCAGGTCCTACGACGCCGTCGTCTTCTCCGGCGGTGTCGGCGAGTACGTCTACGGCGAAGAGCCCAGGTCCTTTGGGGACATGGGCGCGCCCCTCGGCAGGGCCCTCCACCGCCACGCCTCCAACCAGGTACTCCCCTGGCCGCTCCTGCCGGCGCGGGAGCGCATCCGCGCCACCGTCTTGGGCGCGTCTCAGTACACCGTCCAGGTCAGCGGCAACACCATCTACCGGTCATCAGATGAGCTCCTCCCACGCAAAAACCTCCAGGCGCTCCGGCCCCCCGTCGAGCTCGGCAGCGACATCGACTCATCTGCCCTTGCCAGCGCCGTCTCCAACCACTTTCGGGCCTTCGACCTGGAGGAAGGAGCGTCCGACGTCGCCCTTGTCTTCAGCTGGGAAGGAGCGCCCTCCGCCATCCGCATCGCCTCCTTCTGCCGAGGACTCCTGGACGGTCTCCCCGGCAGCATGAAGAGCGGCCAACCCATCTACCTGGTCTTCGACCACGACCTTGCCGGCCTCGTTGGGACCATCCTCAAGGAGGAGTTCAACCTCAAGAACGACATCCTCTCCATCGACGGCATCAATCTCAACGACTTCGACTTCATCGACCTCGGTCAGGTCCTGCAGCCCTCGGGCACCGTGCCGGTCACCATCAAGTCCCTGGTCTTCCAGATGTAGCGCGACAACGGCGCGGCGCGGGCGGGACCGTCGCTCCCACAGCCCATGTAGCTGCGCTTGTCGCCACTGGCTAGGTGCTAATAGCGTAGAGTTACGGATGAAGAGGGTACCCGTGCGGACGTTGTTGCTGTGTCTGAGTCTGATCATGCTCCTGGCAGCATGCTCGGATCCAGAGGTTACCGTGATATGGCGCGGGCTGACCATCGCAGAGGAGGACCGCTGCTCCCCATACGACCCCGACGACTATCCCTACCCCGCATCTGTTGAGGCTCGTATTGTCGAGGATATGGGAGACGTCATCTACGGGCCGTACACAGGCCGGTTGTTCGGAAGTACACGCGAGACCGACATCGAGCATATCGTGGCTCGGTCGGAGGCCCACGATAGCGGCCTCTGCGCGGCGGATGCCCAGACACGAAAGGAGTTTGCCAGAGATCTCTTGAACCTCACTTTGGCAGGCCCCACCGTCAATCGACAGCAGAAGAGCAACAACGACGTCGCTGAGTGGCTCCCCGACCACAACCAATGCTGGTATGCGGACCGGGTGGTCCGGGTGCGCCAGAAGTACGATCTCTCCGTGGACCGGCCAGAAGCGGACGCGCTTGACGCGGTCTTGTCCGGATGCTCGTCGATGGAGATGGTGGTCTTTGCCACACCCGCCCCCGCACAGACGACACCCGCCCCCGTACAGCCGACAACTACGTCAGAAGCCGGCGTAGACGCTCTTGGGCAGTGGGACGACAACAGGGATGGACGCATCACGTGTGCAGAGGCGGGGAATCATGGAATTGCACCTGTCCGTCGCGGTCACCCGGCGTACGAGTACATGCGGGACACAGACGGCGACGGCGTTGTGTGTGGGTCGACACCCGCCCCCGCACAGCCTACACCCACACCTGCACAGCCGACACCAACGTCAGAAGCCAGCATAGACGCGCTCGCACTGTGGGATGACAACGGCAACGGCCGTATTACGTGCGCGGAGGCACGAGAACACGGAATCGCGCCCGTGCGTCGGGGCCACCCGGCGTACGAGTACATGACCGACCGGGATGGCGACGGCATCGTATGCGAGGGGTAAGCGGCGGCCCCGCACTGCGGACGCCGAAACAACCAAGACGGAGGACGTGATGGAGCTTCCCCCAGTCGCCGCCACTACCGTCGGCAGCTTCCCACGCCCCGAGTGGCTCGCCGCCACGGACCGCACGCAGGTGACCTTCGTCCTCCAGGGCGACGCCGCCCGCGAGGCCCAGGACGACGCCACCATCATCAGCCTCCGCGAGCAGGAGGAGGCCGGCCTCGACCTCCTGACCGACGGCGAGCAGCGCCGCGTCACCTTCATCAACCACATCCTGGCTGCCTGGGACGGCATCGACCTCGCTAAGCATCAGCCCAAGGCCACGCGCCGCCGCACCCGGACCCGCGACGTGCCGACCATCGTTGGCAAAGTGGAGCGCAGAGGGCCCGCCGCCGTGGACGACCTGCGCTTCGCCAGGGCCCACACCACCAGACCCCTCAAGATGGCCGTGCCCGGTCCCATGACCATCGTCGACACCACGTACGACGAGGCCTATGGCGACGAAGAAGCCCTCGCCCTCGATGTCGCCGCCGCCCTCAACCAGGAGCTGCTCGACCTCCAGGCCGCCGGCTGCGACGTCGTCCAGATCGACGAGCCGGCGATGACGCGCTACCACGAGAAGGTGGCCGCATACGGCGCCCGGGCCCTGGACCGCTGCCTCCAGGGCGTCACCATCCCCACCATCGTGCACCTCTGCTACGGGTATCCGGGACCGGACCCGCGGCAGCACCAGTACGAGTACCCGGAGCTGCTCGAGCTCCTGATGCAGACCGGCATCGGCGGGTTCTCCGTGGAGTTCGCTCGCAGCGGCTACGACCCCGCCATCCTCGCCGCGTGCGAGGGCAGGCTCGTCATGTTCGGCTGCGTCGACCCCGGCGATTCGCTCCCCGAGCCCGTTGCCCGCGTCGCGGACCGCGTCCGGGCCGTCCTTCGTCACGTCCCGCCGGACCATCTGCTCCTCGCCCCCGACTGCGGCCTCATGACCATCAGCCGGGAGCTGGCCCGCGCCAAGGCCAGGCTGCTGGTGGACGCGGCCCAGGAGGTGCGCAGCACCCTGTGACGCCACCCGTCCTACGGTCGTCACTGGCCGCGCAGGCTATCTCCCGAGAGACCTACGTCGCCCGCTGCCTGGAAAGCGGATAGAATGCGGAGGGGCAACGCCTGAATTGACCCTTGGAAGAGCACGGTTCGCGGGTGCTGACAGACACCGCATGGTGACATCCGCACCCCGTGGGGAGAGAGCGCCAATGCTGACACTGGAAGAGAACAAGCTGCTGACTCGCACCGGCCCGGGCACGCCTATGGGCGACCTCCTCCGGAGGTTCTGGCTCCCATTCCTCTTGGCCGAGGAGCTCCCCCGTCCGGACTGTCCGCCCGCGCGCGTCCGCCTCCTAGGGGAGGACCTGGTCGCCTTCCGCGATTCCGGCGGTCGCGTCGGCCTCCTGGAAGCCCACTGCCCTCATCGCCGCGCCAACCTCTTCTTCGGCCGCAACGAGAACGACGGCCTGCGCTGCGTATACCACGGCTGGAAGTTCGACGTCCACGGCCGTTGCCTTGACATGCCCTCAGAGCCCGCGGAGAGCAACTTTAGGGACAAGGTCCGCGCCAACGCCTACCCCGCCCGTGAGCGCGGAGGACTCCTCTGGGCCTACATGGGCCCACCAGACCTCATGCCCGGCATGCCGGAGCTGGAGTGGGCCAGGGTGCCGGACAGCCACCGCGTCATCTCCAAGCGCCTGCAGGAGAGCAACTTCGTCCAGGCCGTCGAGGGCGGCATCGATTCCAGCCACGTCTCATTCCTGCACAGCCGGCTCCAGACCGACGAACCGGACGCCCTCGCCGGCGTCGTCCGCACCGAGTACATGACCCGCGACCGCTCGCCCCGCTTCTTCGTCAAGGACACCAGCTACGGCCTGCTCATCGCCGCCCGGCGCAACGCCGAGGAGGACAGCTACTACTGGCGCCTCTCCCAGTACCTGATGCCCTTCTACACCATGATCCCCGGCACACCGGGCTTCCCCATCGGCGGCCACGCGTGGGTCCCCATCGACGACGAGCGCTGCTGGAACTTCAGCGTCACCTGGCGCCATGACCACCCCCTGTCCCAGGAGGAGCTGACCTTCCAGCGCTCGGGCCTGGGAATCCACGCCGAGGTCGACCAGGCCTACCGCCCTGTCCGAAATCAGTCCAACGACTACCTCATCGACCGCGAGGAGCAGCGCACCCGCACCTTCACCGGCATCCGCGGCATCGGTGAGCAGGACATGGCGGTCCAGGAGAGCAGCGGGACCATCCTAGACCGTTCCCAGGAGCATCTGGGCACCAGCGACGCCGCCATCATCGCCATGCGCCGCCGCCTCACCAGCGCCGCCATCGCCCTCCGCGAAGGCGCCGAGCCCCCCGAGGCCCACAACCCCGACGCCTACAAGGTCCGCTCCGCCTCCATCGTCCTGGACCAGCGGCAGGACTTCGCCGAGGGCGCAAGCGACGCGCTGCTCTCCATCCCCTAGGGATGGTCTGAACAACTCATGCAAGCTGGGCTGAGTTGCTTGGAGGGGTTCTTCAGAGATTTCAGCCCTCTGATGGCGCAGCGAGGCCCATGTGGCCGCCGCGCCATCCTGGGCCTGTCGAAGGATGAGCGCAGCACACCCCTGTGCCATCGTCCCCTTGCCCGTACAGGACCCTACGCCCTACCATACCCTTATGTCTATGTCGCGTACCGACGCAACGCTCCCAGCCCACGCCCACAAAGCCGTCGCGCAGCGACCCGCCCAGCGTCATTCCCGCCCCCCCTCCCGTCATTCCCGCACAGGCGGGAATCCAGAGGTGGGGCGGGGTGCGGGGGCCTGGGTGGGGGGGCCCCGCCACGAAAGCAATCAACGCTGCAAAGCCACGCCGAAGCTACCGGGGGGTCTCCACCAACAAACAATCAACCCTTTCCCACTTTTCCAGGTTCAGAATCCCCAAAAAACACTACAGACTATCCACCGAAGGAAAACAGGTGGGGCGGGGTGCGGGGGCCTTGGGGGGGCCCCGCATTCAAACCAGCTCCGCCACCCCGCCTTCAACTGCGTCTCAGCTCCGGCGGGTGAGACGAGATCAAAGTGACCGATGCGCTCGCCGTGCACCCTGCGGCCAAAGTTGACAGCGGTACACGCCTGTGTTATCCCCTTACCAGTCAGGCCGCCGCGCAAGACCGCGCGCATCCTAAGCATGCCCACAAGAGGAGGTTGATGAAATGAACATCATCGACGCTGATTGCCACGTCATCGAAACCGAGCGGACCTGGGAGTTCCTCGACGAGGCTGACCTCAAGTACAAGCCCTTCACCGTCGCCCCGACCGACCCCGCCAACGGCGGCAAGCTCTTCTGGGTCATCGACGGCAAGCTCCGCCCCCGTCGCCAGAGCGTCGGCGCCAACCGCGCCGAGCACCTCAAGACCACCGAGGCCGCCCGCGAAATGGTGGACATCAACGGCCGCCTCGCCCACATGGATGAGTTGGAGGTGGATGTCCAGGTCCTCTATCCCACCATCTACCTGACCCAGATCTCACCCAAGCCTGAGGTCGAGCGCGCCCTCAACAAGAGCTACAACCGCTGGATGGCGGACATCTGGAATCAGTCCAACGGCCGGCTCCGCTGGGTCGTCGTCCCGCCCCTCTTCAGCATGGACGCGACCCTTGAGGAGCTCCAATTCGGCAAGGAGAATGGAGCGTGTGGCGTCTTCATGCGCGGCATCGAAGCGGACCGCCTCCTCTGCGACCCCTACTTCTTCCCCATGTATGAGGAAGCCAGCCGCCTGGACATGCCCATCTGCATCCACGCGGGCATCGGCAACCCCTACATGTCCGACCTGCTCTCCCAGGACAACGACCTCGGTTCTTTCATGCGCAACAAGGTCCCTGGCCTCGGCGCATTCCACTCCCTCATCACCAACGACATCCCCGGCCGCTTCCCGGACCTCCGCGTCGGCTTCATCGAGATCAGAGCCCAGTGGGTCCCCTACCTCATCGCCGACATCGCCCCCCGCTTCGCCAGGAAGGGCCGCGAGATGCCCGACGACCTGCTGCGCGATAACCGCTTCTTCGTCGCCTGCCAGACCGATGACGACATCCCCTACATCCTCCAGTGGGCCGGCGAGGACAACCTCCTCATCGGCTCCGACTACGGCCACGCGGACACCTCCGCGGAGCTGGAGGCCCTGCGCAACCTGAAGAACAAGGGCGACGTGGACTCCAGGATCATCGACAACATCCTGAGCGACAACCCGCAGCGCCTCTACGCAATCTAGCCCTCCCGAGGCTGCCCAGAACAGGCCGCCGTCGGCCCAGGGCCGGCCCGCCGGGTGATCATGCAAGCACGAACCCCCGCCCGTCACTGCTGGCCGGGCGGCGGTTCTGTACTGTTGGTATTCGTCCCTGCGGCTCCAGCGTGGCGGTCCTGGGTCCGCTTCCAAGGGGACCGCTCATGGTGAGGCCCTCAAACCCAGTGAGCAGGGAGGCGGTCTCCTGGCGAGCTAGTCCTCCGATTCCAGACAATCTTGCAATCGGCGTCGCTGACGTCCACTGCTGTCAAAGTTGCCTGGGTCGAGCCAGCGCCCGAATCCTCGCCGTAGCCGGGGCCAGTCAGCGTCGATGATGGAGAACCAGTCGGTATCGCGGTTGCGCCCCTTGTTGACGGTTGCCTGCCGCCACTTGCCCTCGTACGTGAACCCAAGTCTGAGCGCAGCGGTCCACGAAGGTTCGTTCAATGAGTCGCACTTCCATTCGTACCTCCGGTACCCTAAAGAGAAAGCGTGTTCCATCATGAGGAACATCGCCTCAGTCGCCGTCCGGCTCCGCTTCATCGTTGATCCAAAGTGGATATGACCTACCTCGATTGTGCCCTTGGATGGTGTAATGTTGAGATAGGTAGCCATTCCACCCGGTTTCCCAGTCTCGTTGTCCGTCAAAGCGTAAACGGCTGTATCTCCCCGGACGCATATTGCCTCCACACACTCTCGGAATGCAGCCACATCCTCAAACGGCCCGTACGGGAGGTACGTCCAATCTGAATCGGTCCCAGCAAAGGCCTCGAACAGATCTTGCAGATGCGCTTCCATCTCCAGGGGATTCACTGTGCAATAGCTGCCCTGCATTGTCTGGGGAATTGGACGGACGGGTGGATTCCAAGAGGGGACCGGGACGCCCAGAGGTTGGCCAAACTTGTTAGCAGGTGTGGGCACAATTGACTCCAATCGATGATATGGTCAGCGCAGGGACAGTACTCCCTGTAGCGGGGCCATGAAGCTAGCATTGTCCACCGGGGATTGCAATGACGCCGGGAGCTCCGGCCAAGATGTTGGACGTCGTTGAGTCACACCGGCTGCTGTGCTCTGGGGACACTGGCATCAGCGACCGTGTTCTTCGCCTTGTCGAGCTCCAACAGCCGGCAAAGAAGCCGTGGGTGAGGTCGCCGCTACCTCACCCACGCGCCCGCGCTCCCCTACCGAGCGAACGCGGCCTTGAGCGCAGCGGCAGCGTCCGCCACAGCGTCCTTCGCCTTGTCGAACTCCGACAGTCGGCCAAAGAAGCCGTGGATCAGGCCGTCGTACCGGATGCACGTCGCGGCCACACCCGCCGCCTTCAACCGTCCCGCGTAGGCCTCGCCCTCGTCGCGCAGCGGGTCGAACTCCGCCGTCATGACCAGGGCAGGAGGGAGTCCCGACAGGTCCGTAGCCTGCAGCGGCGCTGCCAGGGGATTGCCCGCATCGGCCTCATCCGCCAGGTACTGCTGCCAGTACCACTCCATGGCGGCCCTGGTCAACCCGTAGCCGTCGCCGAACTGCCGATAGGACCCGGTGTCGAAGTTCCGGTCCGTGACAGGGTACGCCAGAAGCTGGTGGGACAGCGTCGGCCTCCCGCGATCCCGGGCAAGCAGTGCGACGGCCGCGGCCAGGTTGCCCCCCGCGCTGGCCCCACCGACGGCCACCCGGCCCCCGTCTGCGTTGAAGCTCGACGCATTCGCGGCCACCCAAGCCGTCGCCACGTAGCAGTCTTCCAACGGCTCCGGAAACTGCGCCTCCGGCGCCAGCCGGTACTCCACCGACACCACAACGCACTCCGACGCGTTGGCCAGATGCCGGCACGCCGCGTCCTGTCCGTCGATGCTGCCCACCACCCATCCACCGCCGTGAAACCACAGCACCGCCGGAAACGGTCCCGTTCCCGCCGGCGTGTAAATCCGCACCGGAATTCCGCCGCCCGTGCCCGGGACGCTGCAGTCCTCCACCTTCGCCACCTCCGGCCCGGCCTCCCGGGGCCGTGCCTCAAAGTTGATGCGTGCCTGCTCCGGCGTCAGCGTGTTCACCGGCGGCGCATTCGCCATCTGCTTCAGCACCGCTATCGCCTGCGGGTCCAGTGGCATCCCTCACCTCCAATGGATGATGTCCGTTGGCCACCCTGAAAAAGAGCTCGTTCTTCCTGACCGAATCCGCCGAACCCCCCCCACACCTCCCGGCTCCGCCCTGGCGCCCGGGGTTGACCCCCCACTGGTGCCCCGCCTCCCTGATGACCACCGTATGATACCATCCTGCGACGCAGCTTCACGCTCCTCACACTCACCCCCTCCCCGTAAGGACGGGTCTTGGACCCGCCCTCCCCCGCTCACGGCGTGGCCTTCGACCCAAAAGGGCAGCACAGCCTCCCATCTCCCCAACCCTCCCCCCACAAGGCCGTCGCGCCAGCGACCGACCCTTGACGGCCCATTGTTGCCCCGGTAAGCTGCGCGTCCACAGCCCAAGACCGGAGAAGCCATGGCCGAGCAGCCCTCCCGGGACGACGTGCTCACCGTCAGCGTCACCGGCTACCACGAGGAGCCTGGACAGGAAAACGATCCCGGTGAGGGACTGGTCCTCGAAACAACCCGCGGCGATATCCACTGCCTCATCCACACGGCGTACGAGTCCACGGAGCTCGCCGTCGTCTGGGTCGTGGGCGCTCGCGGCGGATTTCGCGGCCCCGCCGACGGCAACCTCTACGCGCCCCTTGCCGAACGGCTGCGCGGCCAGGGTATCGTCTCCCTGCGCCCCTCCTACCGCCAACCCAACCACCTTGACGAGTGCGTCTTGGACGCACTCGCTGCGGTCTCGCTCTTGCGCCAGGGCCTGAACATCCGGCGCGTCGCCATCGTCGGCCACTCCTTCGGTGGCGCCGTAGCCATCTCCGCCGCCAGGTACACCGGCGCCATCTGCGCCGTCGCCTCTCTCTCCGGCCAGACCTACGGCGCCCAGGACGTCGTCCTTGTCGCGCCTCGCCCCCTGCTCATCGTCCACGGCGAGGACGACACCGTCCTCCCCGTCGGTAGTGCCGATATCATCTACTCTTGGGCCTTCGAGCCCAAGGAGAAGGTCATCTACCCAGGGGCCGGCCACGGCCTCCGCGAGTGCCGCGACGACGTCTACCGCCTCCTGAGCGAGTGGCTCGTCCGCCAGCTCACGCAGGGCGCCTGAGCGACGGGTCCGCCCCCCGTCAAACCACAAACATGGCGTCGCCGAAGCTGTAGAAGCGGTAGCGCTGCTCCACCGCTTCCCGGTACGCCCGCAGCACCGTCTCTCGGCCTGCGAAGGCGCTCACCAGCATTAGCAGCGTCGAGCGCGGCAGGTGGAAGTTGGTCACCAGCGCGTCCACCACCCGGAAACGGTAGCCTGGCAGGATCATCAGGTCAGCCCAGCCGGTCGTGGCCCGCAACTCCACCCCATCATCGCCGTCCATCATCTGCGCCGCCGACTCAAGCAGCCGCACCGGCGTCGTGCCCACGCTTACAACCCGCCGGCCGGACGCCTTGGCCCGGTTCACGGCGTCCGCGGCGTCCTGCCCCAGCTCGAAGTACTCGGTCCCCAGTGGGTGTTTTCGCGGGTCCTCTGTGCGCACGGGCCGAAACGTGAACGCCCCCACGTGCAGCGTCACGAACGCCGTCTCTGCCCCCATCTCCCGCGCCCGGGACAGCAGGTCCCATGTGAAGTGCAGCCCCGCCGTCGGCGCCGCCGCGCTGCCCGGCGAGCGCGCGTACACCGTCTGGTACCGCTCCGGGTCCCCCAGGGGCGACTTGATGTAGGGCGGGAGCGGCGCCTTCCCCGCCCTGGCCAGTGCACCCTCGTCCTCCACCCGCACGATGCGAGCGCCGTCCGCCTCCGCGCCGATGACCTCGGCCGTCAGCGCCGCGCCGTTTCCCTCCAGGACCAGCCGCCTTCCGGGCCGCAGCGCACGGCTCGGCCTGCCCAGGCATTGCCAGATCCCCTCCTCCAGGCGGTGAAGCAGGAGCAGTTCGACGGGCCTTCCCGTGTCTTCCCCGCGCCCAAACACGCGCGCGGCGATGACCCGGCTATCGTTGAAGACCAGGACGTCGCCGGGCCGCAGGTGCTCGGTGATCTCGGAGAATCGACGGCGGTGCGTCATGCGCCCCGTCGCCCGCTCCAGCACCAGGAGCCGCGACGCGTCGCGTTGTGCCACCGGCGTCTGAGCGATGAGCTCCTGTGGCAGTGCGTAGTCGAAGTCGGCGGTGCTCAGGTCAGCCACAGGACCGCCGTAACAAGGGCTTCAGCGCAGGCTAGACGGCCGCGCCCGCCACGCGGCGGGCCGCCGTGAGCGTGTTCTGGAGCAGCATCGCGATGGTCATCGGCCCCACGCCGCCGGGCACCGGCGTAATCGCCTCCGCCACCTCGCACACGCCATCGAAGTCCACGTCCCCCACCAGCCGGTACCCCCGCTGCGACGACGCGTCCTCCACCCGGTTGATTCCCACGTCAATGACAACCACCCCGGGCTTCACCATCTCCGCTGTGATGGCCGCCGGGCGTCCCGCCGCCACCACCAGGATATCGGCTGTGCGTGTTATGTCAGCAATATCCCGCGTACCCGTATGGCACACCGTCACCGTTGCGTTTGCCCCGGCCGCCTTCTGCATCAGCAGAATGGATGCGGGTTTGCCCACAATGTTGCTCCGTCCGCACACCACCGCATGCTGCCCGCCGGGGTCGTAGCCACTGCGGAGGAGCAGCTGCTGGATACCCGCAGGCGTCGCGGGCACAAAGACGGGCGAACCCCCCACCAGGCGCCCCACGTTGAAGGGGTGCAGCCCATCTACGTCCTTCTCCGGCCTCATGGCCGCAATGACCCTCCGCTCGTCGATCTGCGGCGGTAGCGGGAGTTGCACCAGGATGCCGTGGAAGCGCCCGTCGGCGTTTAGCCGACCGACCAGCTCCAAGAGCTCGTCCTGGCTGGTCTCCTGCGAAAGATGAAAGGTCTCCGAGTCGATGCCCGCCTCGGCGCACGCCCGGCCCTTGTTGCGCACGTACACCGCCGATGCTGCATCGCCGCCAACCAAGACGGCTGCCAGGCCCGGCGTGACGCCGCTCCCGGCTTTGAGCTCCTCCACCCCTGCGGCCACCTCCGCCCGCACCTCCTTCGCGATGCGGACCCCGTCGATGATGTTGGCGCTCATCTGCTCCTTCCGCCGTTGGCCTTCGCGCCCCCGGCGCGACGCTGCTAGCTTCCCATTCAGCCTCGCTGCGTGTCAAGAGAGCATGCGTGTCAAGGGAGCAGCGGCCCCCGCCCGCAGGCCCGCCCTCTCGCGCATGCCGCGAGGACCCCGCCGCAGCCCGGTTCGGGAGCGTGCATCCCGCTTTCCATATGCCCCGCGCCCATGCTATAATGTGCAACAGCTAGAAACAAGAGAAAAGCGAACTCGCGAGGTAAGGTTGGAGACGGAGCAGACCCAAGAAGTTGTCAAAGAGTATCAGAAGCACCCCACAGACACAGGTTCCACGGAAGTCCAGATAGCGCTCCTCACCGGTCAGATTCAGCATGTGGCAGAGCACCTGCGCACCCACCACAAAGACACCCAAGCGCGCCGAGGTCTCTTGGCCCAAGTGAGCCGCCGCCGTAGCCTATTGGCCTACCTCGCGCGGGAGAATGCCGCGTCATATCGGGCTCTCCTGCCTAGGCTGGGACTCCGCAGATAGCACCCCCGCCGCGGGGTGCTGCCCTTTTTCGGTGGGGTAGATGTAGAAGAGGTTTATCTAATGCGACGTGTATTCCAACGTGAAATCGGTGGCCGTGATCTGAGCCTGGAGACTGATTGGCTCGCCGGCCAAGCTTCCGGCGCCGTCGTCGTCCGCTACGGCGATAATGTGGTCCTCGTCACTGTTTGTATGGCGGCTCCCAGGGAGGGCATAGACTTCTTCCCCCTGACCGTCGAGATTGAGGAGCGCCACTACGCCGCCGGCAAGATCCCCGGCAGCTTTTTCCGGCGCGAGGGCCGTCCCACCCTCGACGCTACCCTCACAGCACGGCTCACGGACCGGCCCATTAGGCCCCTGTTCCCGGAGGGCTTCCGCAATGAGGTCCAGATCATCTGCACTATCCTGTCCGTGGACCAGGTGAACCCCCCGGATGTCCTGTGCATCATCGGCGCCTCGGCGGCGCTGTCCATCTCCCCCATCCCTTTCGAAGGACCCATCGCCAGCTGCCGAATAGGCAGCCTCAACGGTCAGCTCATCGTCAACCCCACCTTCGACCAGATGGAGACGGGCGACTTGGAGTTGGTCGTCGCCGGGACTAGGGACGCCGTCGTCATGGTTGAAGCCGGCGCCAACGAAGCCTCCGAGTCCCTTATGCTCCAGGCACTGGAGCTCGGCCAAGTCACCAACGCCGCGATCGTTTCCCTCATAGGAGAGGTCGTCCAGGCCGTCGGTCAGCCCAAGGTAGCAGTCGTGCCGCCCGCGAAACCCGCCGCAGAGGTGGAGCAACAGGTCATGCGGCTGCTTAACGGCCGCCTGGAAAGCGTCGTCTTCTCCGGCAAGGAGAAGGGCGAGCGTGACAACGACCTGTCGCTGCTCCAAAAAGAGGTTCTCGGCGCTCTCGATGAGGGCGTCAACCCCAAGGAAGCCAAGCAAGCCATTGAGGCCATGGTCGTCCACGAGTTCCGCAGCGGCGTCTTGGAGCGCGGCATCCGGCCCGACGGGCGCAACTCCAAGGAGGTCCGTCCCATCACCTGCGAGGTTGGCGTCCTGCCCCGGGCCCACGGCACGGGCCTCTTCACCCGCGGGCAGACACAGATCCTCAGCGTCGCCACCGTCGCCTCCCTGGCTGCCCAGCAGAAGCTGGACACCCTCAGCCCCATTGAACAGCAGCGCTACCTCCACCACTACAACTTCCCGCCATACTCCGTCGGCGAGGTCCGCCGCGTCGGCTCCGCCGGACGCCGCGAGCTCGGCCACGGCGCCTTGGCCGGCCGCGCCCTCGAGCCACTCCTCCCCAGCAAGGAGGAGTTCCCCTACACCATCCGCGTCGTCTCGGAAGCCCTCAGCTCCAATGGCAGCACCTCCATGGGCAGCGTCTGCGGGAGCACCATGGCCCTCATGGACGCCGGCGTGCCCCTCAAAAAGCCCGTGGCCGGCGTCGCCATGGGGCTCATCCTCGGCGAAGACGGCCTTCACGCCATCCTCACGGACATCCAGGGCCTGGAAGACCACATTGGAGACATGGACTTCAAGGTCGCCGGCACCGCCGATGGCATTACCGCCCTTCAGATGGACATCAAGGTCAAGGGCATCACCCAACAGATCATGCAGGCCGCCCTCGAGCAGGCCAAGGAAGCCCGCTTCCACATCCTCGGCAAGCTCCGTGAGGCCATCACCGAGGCTCGCCCCAGCCTGAGCCCCTACGCCCCCCAGATAGAGCGCATCAAGATTCCCGTCGAGAAGATCGGCGCCGTCATCGGCCCCGGCGGCAAGATGGTGCGCTCCATCATCGAAGAGACCGGCGCCACCGTCGATGTGGAGGACGACGGCACGGTCTACATCGGCTCCCCCAACGGAGAGTCGCTCCGCAAGGCCAAGGCCCGTATCGAGAGTCTCACCAAGGAGATCGAGATCGGCGCCGTCTACACCGGCAAGGTCACCCGCGTCACCTCCTTCGGCGCCTTTGTCGAAATCACCCCGGGCAAGGACGGCCTCATCCGCATCCCCGATCTCTCAGTCGAGCCCGTCCAACGCGTCGAAGACGCCGTCGACGTTGGCGACGAGGTCACTGCCATGGTCATCGAAGTAGACCACATGGGACGCGTCAACATGTCCAGGCGGGCCGTCCTCCAGGGCCTCGACGTCGCCGCTGCAGTCCGCGAGAACGCGGAGGCCCGCGGCGCGCCACCCCGCCGTGAAGGCAGGCCAGGCCCCGGCGGCCCCCCGCGCTCCTTCGGCCCGCGACCCCCGGGGCCGCCGCGCGGCAACGGCAGGCCTGGGTTCGGCCCGCGGCCGGACGGCCCGCCCCCCAGAGGCCGGTGGTAGATCGTGGCCGCGCAGCAGCCGCTGGGCGCCCCCCAGCGTGTCCTCATCCACGGCGTCTTGGGGCGCATGGGACAAGTGATTCTTCACGCTGTCTCCAGCGCCCCGGACATGGTTCCCGTCGGGGGCGTTGACGCCCTGGCCGACCAGAGCTCCCTCTCACTCCCCGGCGGCGCCTCCATCCCCCTCTCCACGGACCTCGACGCGGTCATCGACGCCTCCCATCCCCAGGTCATGGTCGACTTCACCATCGCAAGCGCCTCGGCCCCGGGCGTCAAGCGCGGCATCGCCCGCGGCCTCCACCAGGTCATCGGCACCACGGGGCTCTCCGAGGCCGACCTGCAGGAGTTCGACCGCATGGGAAACGGGAAGGGCGTCGGCGTCTTCGTAGCCCCCAACTTCGCCCTTGGCGCCGTGCTTCTGATTCACCAGGCCAGGGCCCTCGCCCGCTACTTTGACTATGCCGAGGTCATTGAAGCCCACCACGAGACTAAGATCGACGCTCCCTCCGGCACTGCCCTCGCTATCGCGCGCGCCCTCGTGGAAGGGCACGGCGGCCCCTTCCGCCACAACCTCCCCGAAAAAGAGCCCGCTCCCGGTGCCCGTGGCGCGGAGCATCAGGGCGTCAGTATCCACGCCCAGCGCATGCCCGGCCGCCTCGCTCACCATGAGGTGCTCCTCGGCGCCGAGGGCCAGACCCTCTCCCTCCGACACGACACCGTCGGCCGCGAATGCTACGTCCCCGGCGTCCTGACCGCCATCCGGGAGGTGGTACAATATCAGGGCTTGGTGCTGGGGCTGGACAAGCTCTTGGGGCTCCAGTCGTAGGAGCCCGACCGGGCCCGGACGATGGGTGTTCTATTCTCCTGGGCCTGCAAAAGATCCCATCGGCGTCCCCACGCGTCCGCAAGAACACGACGGTAACGTAGAGCAGCCCCAGGGGTTCACGATTCCCCTGGCAGAGTCTTGAATCAAAAGGGGAGGTGGCATGGGAGCGCCCAGCATTGCCGTTGTCGGGGCCACCGGCGCAGTCGGTGAGGTCTTTCTCAGCATCCTGGAGCAGCGGGGATTCCCCTTCTCGTCCATCCGCCTGTTCGCCTCCGAACGCTCGGTAGGCAAGCGCATCACCGTCGCTGGCCAGGAGCACGTCGTCGAGACCGTCGGCGAAGGCGCCTTCGACAACACGGACGTCGTCTTCATCTCCGCCAGCGGTGCCGTCAGCCGGGCCCTGGCGCCCGTCGCCGCCGCCTCCGGCGCACTCGTCATCGACGACAGCTCTGTCTTTCGTATGGAACCCAGCGTCCCCCTCATCGTGCCGGAGGTCAACGCCGGGGATCTGGAGGACCACCGGGGCATCGTCTCCATTCCCAACTGCTCCACTACGCCACTGGTCATGTGCCTCTACCCCCTTCACCTCGTCAACCCCATAAGGCGCATCGTCGTGGATACGTACCAGTCCGTCTCCGGCACCGGCCGGGCCGCCGTGGAGGAGCTGCGCGGGCAGTCGGAGAACCTCCTCCAGGGCCTCCCCATCTCCCGAAGCGTGTACCCCCACCAGATCGCCTTCAACGCCTTCCCCCACATCGAGCCGTTCCAGGACAACGGCTACACCAACGAAGAAATGAAGATGCGCAATGAAACGCGCAAGATCATGCACGCCCCGGACCTCGCCGTGTCCGCCACCTGCGTGCGCATCCCTGTCTACGTCTCCCACAGCGAGGCCCTTCACGTGGAGTTCACCCATCCCATCTCCCCGCATGAAGCCCGCGAGCTCATGGCCGCCTTCCCCGGCGTGCACGTCCAGGACGACCTCGACAGCAACACGTACCCCATGCCCTGGGAGGCCGCAGGCAACGACGAGGTCTACGTCGGTCGCGTCCGCCAGGATATCTCCATCCCCAACGGCCTCGCTATGTGGATCGTTTCGGACAACCTCCGCAAGGGCGCGGCGTTGAACGCCCTCCAGATTGCGGAGGAGGCCGTGAGCCGGGAGCTGGTGCACCCTCGTCAGACAGCAGGCGCCGGCTAGTCGTTTCCCGCAAGCCGTCCGACCTCAGCTTGTGCGGCGCCGGACGGCCGTCCCCCATCCGAAGGCGCAGTGAGGAGGCAGAGGATGGCCCCCGAGATTGGAAGGCTTCTCACGGCGATGATCACCCCCTTCGATGAGCAGGGGGCCGTCGACTACCCGCAGGCCAGGCGCCTCGCCAAGGCCCTCGTCGCGTCGGGAAGCGACGGTGTCGTCGTCTGCGGCACCACCGGCGAGTCCCCCACCCTCACCACCCAGGAGAAGGTGCGCCTCTATGCGGAGGTCAAGGAGGCCCTGGGCAACACTGGCTCCGTCGTCGCCGGCGCTGGCAACTACAGCACCGCCGAGAGCGTCGATCTCACAAGGGAGGCGGAGCTCGCCGGCGCCGATGCCGTCATGGCCGTCGTCCCCTACTACAACAAGCCCCCCCAGGAGGGCCTCTACCAGCACTTCAAGGCCATCGCTGCCGCCACAAACTTGCCCCTCGTCCTCTACAACGTGCCCAGCCGTACCGCCCTAAACCTCACCCACGAGACCACCCTGCGCCTCAGCCAGATCGACAACGTCGTCGGCATCAAGGAAGCCGGCGGCGACATGGACCAGGTCGCCCGCATCATCCACGGCGCCCGGCCCGGCTTCCTCGTCTGGAGCGGCAACGACAACGAGACTTTCCACATCATGGCCATGGGCGGCTATGGCATCGTCAGCGTCGCCTCCCACCTCGTCGGCCTCCAGATCAAGGGCATGATGGCAAGCATCCTGGACGGCCACCTGGAGGACGCCGCGGCGGAGCATCACCGCCTCCACCCCCTCTTCAAGGTCCTCTTCGTCGTCTCCAACCCCATCCCCGTGAAGTACGCCGTCAACAGCGTAGGCTTGGCCGTCGGCCGACCCCGCCTCCCCCTCGTCCCCCCCGACGACGCCACCGCAGCCCAGATCGACGCCGTCCTCCAAGCCTACGACATAGACCTCCCCGTGGGCACCGCGGTCTAGGGCCACCCACCCCCACCGCCGTCGCGCCCGCCGCCGGCGGACCCCCCGGCATCGCCGCGCCAAACTTCCGCATCTAAGAGTGCGTATGTCCTACATGAAAGGTGTCTTCACCCTCGGTGTCAGCAACCATTCTCCCAGCGTCCAATGAGTCCATCCCCCGAAACGGAGAGCGTTATGCGTAGTCCCCTTCACCGGCATCTCGCCGCCCTGTTTGCGCCCGCACTGCTGGCCCTCGCCCTGGCGTGCCAGGGCGCACCTGCCGCCGCCGCGCCGCCGCCGTCTTCATCCGAGACGGCCGCAGCCCCCGCCCCTGCGGCAGGGGCTGCCTCTCGCAACGGCGCCGACTCGGACGCCCCCCTCATCCCCGAGCTTCGGGGCATCCACGGTTGGCTGAACTCTGAGCCCATGACCATCGAGGAGCTGCGCGGCAAGGTCGTCCTCGTCGACTTTATGACCTACACCTGCATCAACTGCATCCGCACGCTCCCCTACGTCAAGGACTGGAACGACAAGTACGCCAGCCGTGGCCTCGTCATCCTCGGCATCCAGGCGCCGGAGTTCGAGTTCGAGAAAGACCTCGACAACGTCCGCGTGGGCATCACCGACCTCGGCGTCACCTGGCCCGTCGCCGTCGACAACGACATGGAAACCTGGCGCGCCTACTCCAACCGCTACTGGCCCCACAAGTACCTGGCCGACGCCCAGGGCAGACTCCGCTATCACCACATCGGAGAGGGCGCCTACCTCGAGACTGAGCAGCAGATCCGCGACCTCCTCACCGAGGCCGGCCAGGACGTCTCCGATATCCCCCTCGGCAGGGACGCCAATCCCTCCACCTACATGGGGCCCATCACCCGCGAGGTCTACGCAGGCTCCTACCGCGCCTTCGGCGAGTACCTCGGCAACCCGCCACCCGGCGGCATCACCGGCGTCGCCGTCTATGACGACCCCCGCGACCGCAAGGACGGCAAGTTCTATCTCCATGGACCGTGGGACGTCGGCGAAGAGTCCGTCCGGCTAAGTGAACCTGCCGACGACTACGGACCCTACGTCGCCGCCCAGTTCCTCGCTCGCAGCGTCAACGTGGTCATCCAACCTCGCAACGATACCCCCATGCGAGTCCTGGTGACCATGGGCAAGGACCCCGTGCCACAGATCTGGGCCGGTGACGACGTCATCTACGGCGATGACGGCCGCAGCTACCTGGACATCGAGGACGCGCGCATGTACAGCGTGATCCGGGGGCCCAGCGTCGAGCAGGCGGAGCTTCGCATCTTCCCGACCTCAGACGACTTTCAACTCTTCACCTACACCTTTGGAAAGTAGCAGGTGCTCACGTCATAGAGCCGTGGCCGTCAACGCCCGGAAAGCGATGGGTGCTTCCATGGAGCGCCGGTCCCGCCGCGTGCAAGCCCAGGTCGCCTTGACCGGACGCCCAGCATTCGCACAGCAACCGACGCGGGTATCCGGGCGATGGCCGCTGCTCCTCTGCGCCCTCGTCCTACTCGCCGCCGCGTGCGCCGCCCCGGGGGCCGCATCCCCGGCCCCGCTCGCGGCATCCCCGCCGGAGCCCCGCATCGACCTACGCCCCCTCGTCAAGACCGGCTTCTCTCCCTCCGGCCTGCAGGTCATCCTCGCCACCGGCGACCTCGGCGTCGGCCCCAACCGCGTCGGCTTCTCCCTGGTGACCCGCAAAGCCCTCGTCACCGCCCCCGAGGCCCACGTCGGCGCCTACCCCTCGGACAGCGTCGCGCCCGTCGGACCCCGCGAGGAGGCCGTGGCGACATTCCAGCCCTGGCCCTACGACGCTCGGGGCCTCTATACCACGCAGCTGACCTTCGACCGGCCCGGGACATGGAGCATGGACGTCAGCGTACCCCAGGACGACGCCGCCACCCTCGCCGCCACCGTCACCTTCGACGTCCTCGAAGTCACCGAGGCCCCCACCGTCGGCGCGCCTGCCCCCCGCAGCCGTAGCAAGACCGTGAGCGGCGTGCAAGCGCTGGAGGAGCTGAGCACCGGCAGCATGATCGACCCCGACCTATACCAGGTCACCATCGCCGACGCCGCCGGCAGCGCCCTCCCCACGGTGGTTGTCTTCGCCAGCCCCGCCTTCTGCGCCAACGAGGTCTGCGGGCCCCAGGTGGAGGTGCTGCAGCAGATCAAGGACGCCTATAGGGGCCAGGCCAACTTCATTCACGTCGACCTGTACGAGAATCCCCACGAGATCCAGGGCGACATCGACCGCTCCCGGATCTCACCCGTCGTCGAGGAGTGGGGCCTGCCCAGCATCGAATGGACCTTCGTCCTCGACCGCCACGGCGACGTCGCCGCCAAGTTCGAGGCCTTTGCCACCCTCACCGAGGTCCAAGCCGCCCTAGAAGCCGTTCTCTAGCGCCCCACCCCTCCTATCCCCCTACAACGCCGTCGCGCAGCGACCGCCAGCGACCGTTCAGGCATCACCTGATGACAAGCTCAGACGGTCGCCACATCCCCTAATCGACCGATGGCGTAGCGAGGCTCACAGGGCCGCCGCACAAGCGACCGTTACAGGTCCATCGTGCTCGGCGCGAAGACCTCCTCCAACGACAGCACCCTGGGCGTCAACCCCTGCTCGTTGGAGTACTGCGCGATCGTTTCCAGCGTCTGCCGGTTGGCTCTGATTCCGTAGGCATAGGGGTCCGTGTTGAGGACCGACCGCGTCTCCCCGGGCAGAAGCCCCAGATCGAAGTACATCTGGTTGAGCTCCCGCGTTCGCGCGATCACTCGCTCCTTGGCCGCGTCGTAGGCGCGGTACAGGTTCAGTGCCACCCACGGGTGCTCCTCCAGGACAGAGCGCTTCACCACCACGCAGTGGTTGATGGGGAACAGGCCCGTCTTCTGGTAGTACCGGATGCCCTCGGCTATGGGGTCCGGGAACAGCGTACGGACCTTGGGATGCTTGCTCAGGTCGATGCGGCTACGGTCTACGAGGTTTACGTCGGTTATGTAAAGCAACGTTGCGTCCAGATCCCCCTCCGCCATCATTGAGCCGATGTTCTTCTCTGGAGGAATCCGCTCGATCCGGACTCCCTCCGGCGGCTTGAAGCCTGTCGCCCCCCCGTGGCTCCGCTCCTCCCAACGCTCCATGTGCCACACTATGTCCGTGGGCTCCACGCCGTACTCGTGCTGCAGGGCGCCCCGCGACCAGAGCGCCGCTGTCTGCTGGTACTCGGGTACCCCAACGCGCTTGCCGCGCAGGTCCCCCGGCCCCTCTATGCCCGCGTCCGTTCGCACCAGCGACCAGGTGTGGAAGAAGCGCCGCGACGTGAAGATCGGCAGCGCCACCCACCGCGTGTCCCCGTTGGCGATGGCCATCAGCAGTGAGGACATGGACATCTCCGACACGTCAAATTCAGCGAAGTGCAGCTGGCGCCAGAATATCTCCGACGGGTGCGCCACAGTGGCCACCAGGTTGATCCCGTCCGCCTTGACCTCACCCGTGATGACCGCCCGGGAGCGGTCGTTGAGCCCCATAATCAAACTGAGTTGTATGTCAGCCATGTTTCCCCCTTCCGTATGCGACGAATCCCCGGCATTCCGCGGCCCGCCGGTGCCTTGCCTCTCCTAGCTGTGATACCATACCATACCTGGCTAGGCGCACAAGCCACCGTAGCTCAGTGGCAGAGCAACGGTTTCGTAAACCGTAGGTCGTCGGTTCGAATCCGACCGGTGGCTCCGCACCCGCGCCCCGCAGCGGCACCGGACACCAGCCGCGGCGCGGCATCAACCCACCGGACCGGAACAATGCAGCAGCCCGCGAGCGGACCGGACGCAGACACCTACCACATGGTGTACTGGCGACACAGCCTGTGGATGTCCATGGCCGGCCCCCAGCCGGTACGGGAGTCCGGCGTCCTCGATGCAGTGCGCGCCACGCGGGACCGCGAGCTTGCCTCCGCCCTCGACGCCGTCCTCCTCGCCTGCCGGGAATGGGACCACGCACAGACCGCCGAGGCCTGGTACCGAGTCATGGATCAGGACGCCGAGTTCCTTATGCTGCTCGCCCGGCGCGTCGCCGCCGTGCTCAGCTAGGCGGTCGGTCCCATGCCTGCCGACGACCTCGCCTTCACCCCCGCATGGCAGCTCCGTGACGCCATCGCCGTAGGCCAGCTCTCCCCCGTCGAGCTCGTCGACCTCTACCTGCGGCGCATCGACTTCCTCGACCCGAAGCTCAACGCCTACCTCACCGTCTGCGCCGACGAGTCCCTCGCCACAGCCAGGCTGGCCCAGGAAGCGGTGGCCCAGCGCAAGCCCCTCGGACCCCTGCACGGCCTTCCCATCCCCATCAAGGACCTGAACCAGACCAGGGGCATCCGTACCACCCGCGGGTCCCTCCTGTTCAAGGACTTCGTGCCCACCTCCGACGAGCCCATGGTTGAGCGCATTCGTAACGCCGGCGCCATCATCCTGGGCAAGACCAACACCCCCGAGTTTGGCCATCGGGGGACCACCGAGAACCTGCTGGGCGACGCCTGTCGCAACCCCTGGGACACACAGCGCACCTCCGGCGGCTCCAGCGGCGGCGCCGCCGCTGCCGTGGCCGCCGGGCTCTGCGCAGCCGCCCAGGGCAGCGACGGCGGCGGCTCCATACGCACCCCATCCAGCTTCTGCGGCGTCTACGGCATCAAGCCGTCCGGCGGCCGCGTTCCCAGACCCTATCGGAATCCCGGCGGCTGGGGAATCCTGGCCCAGAACGGCCCCATCGCCCGCACCGTGAAGGACGCCGCCCTGCTCCTGCAGACCATGGCCGGCCCCCACCCGGACGACCCCGGCACAATCGCCGGCCCTGTGCCCGACTTCCTCGCGTCCCTGGAGGGCGGCGTCAGGGGCCTTCGCATCGCCTGGAGCGCCGACCTCGGCGGCAACCCCGTGGACCCAGAGGTGCGCGATGCCGCCCACCGCGGCGCCTTGCTCTTCGCCACCCTGGGCGCCCACGTCGAGGAGTTGGACGCCCCCATCGACCACGACCTCGCCCGCGAGACCTTCAAGACCCTCTTCCTCAGCGACTACGACGCGGGCCTCGGCAGGATCCTGGACACCAGGCCGGAGCTGCTCATGCCCAGCCTGCGCGCCTGGCTAGAGGAGGCCCGAAGCTGGCCCGCCGCGCGACTCGCCCGCGCCCTCCGCGACCTCGAGTGGCACCGCGCCCGCCTCCGGGAGTTATTCAGCCTCTACGACCTGCTCCTCACTCCTGCCAACGCCGTCACCGCCTTCCCCGTGGAGCAGTGGCCGGACACCATCGACGGCGTCTCAGTGGACGGCCTCTGGGCCTTCAACCCCTTCTGCTACGCCTTCAACCTCACCGGCCAGCCCGCTGCCAGCGTCCCCTGTGGCTTCTCCGCCCAGGGCCTCCCCATCGGCCTCCACGTCGTCGGCCGTGTCGGCGACGAGGCCACCGTCCTCCGGGCCTCGGCGGCCTTTGAAGAAGCCCAGCCCTGGGCGCACCATCGCCCCCCGGTGTCCTAGCGGACCCACCCCCGCCTCCCCCACGCTTCACCCAAGGAGCGCCGCCCATCGCCCGTCCCTGAGTCGCCTGCCCCGCGGCGCTGCCCGCCCTGGAGCTCCCGGCAAAGCAAAGCGGCCCGACCGTCTACTGAGGTCGGACCGCTTCTTTGTGCGGTGCAGCTGTCTGCCGCTGTCCCGCGGCTACAGGTCCAGATTGTACAGCGCTATCGCGTTGGCGCCCAGAATCTTGTCCACCACCGCGGGGTCCACGTCGCCGCGAGTGCGCATTTTCCGCAGCGCCTCGATCTCGCTGGACTGGTCCTGGTGTCCGTAGTCTGTCCCAACCACAATGCTGTCCGGCCCCGAGTACTTCAGCACATAGGGTAGGTCATCGTCCATCTGGCACGTCGCCCAGATCTTGTACGCGTTCAGCACATCCGGCTCCAGGTCCCGGCCACGGGTCTCCAGCCGCCGCCGCAGGTCGTGGACCATGTAGGGGATCCACTGCGAGCTCGCCTCCACAAAGGCGAACCTGAGGTTCGGGTACTTCAGCGGCGTCTTGTTCGTGATCAGCGCGTGGCACGCTGCCACCGACATCAGCCGCAGCCTGGCGAAGGTCCCGCCGATGCCGTCCTTGGACAGCACGTCGTTCATCGCGTCGTTGGAACTGCCGATGTGTACCGTGATCGGTATGTTCAGGTTGCTGGCCTTCTCATAGAGCGGGTCGAAGTACTCGTCCACCAGCAGCCGGTCATCCTCGATGCTCCGCATCGTGATCCCGCAGGCCCCATGCTCCACCGCGAAGTCCAACTCCTTCAGCGCCTCGTCCATTACGTTCATCGGCAGGATGCACGTCCAGCGGAGCCGCCCCTTGGCCTGCTGCCAGATGTCCGCCAGCCACCGGTTGTAGCTCTTGGAGAGCGCAACCTCCGTCTCTGGTCGGTCGCACATCCGCCCGATGTACATGGTCGGGTAGAGCACCTGCACGTCGATGTCCAACTCGTCCATGTGAGCCACGCGCCCCGGTATGTCCTCCATGTACCGGAAGGCGTCGTTGGTGACCATGTTCCGCTTCACGCTCTCCGCCAGCCCTTGCGCGGCCACCGGACCCCGTGCGCGTCCCCTGATCTTGCCATCGATCATCCAGTACTGAGTGCCGTTGCCGCTGGTGGGCGCCACGACGATGGGCCTGAGTGCGCTGTCCGACGGGTCCATGTAGTCCCACGTATGCTCCGTCTCCACCACGTGGGCGTCAGAGTCTATCGTCGGCATCTCCACTCACCTCTTTCTAGCTTCCGCACACTGCGGGTCCCCGGCCTTTGTCCCGAACCTAGCACGGCTGTATCCCACTGTCAATATAGCCGCCCACCACGGCTTCCTATGTTATGAAACATGGGTAACACGCTGGTATTCCTGGAAGGAGCGGAGGGTCTGGAGTGGGGTGTGCTAGTGGAGGGCGGAATGGGGGCGTTGGGAGTTGTAGAAGGTGACCCACCGTTTGATGGCGAACGCTCGGGGCCGGGGTTTGCGAAAGGCCCGGGAGTTGAGGCATTCCTCGTCGAGGGTGCGATGGGAGCGTTCGACCTTGTCATTCTGCTGGGGGGTCCCCACGGGGATGAGCTTGTGGCGGATGCCGAGGTCAGCGAGGGCCTGCTCGACAGGGGTGGGGCGTCCGCACATGGGGGAAGAAGACATAGGTGAACTCCATATCGTGATCGGTCTGGACTTCCTGGATGGGAAAGGGGAAGGAGCGGCGGAGGTGCTGGAGGAAGCGGACGCTGGCCCGGGGGGTGAGTTCGGAGCTGACGTAGGCGACCTGAAGGCGCGTGCTGCAGTCGATGGCGTTGTAGAGGTCTTGCCGCAGGGGCTCTGGGCATCCCTTCAGGCGCAGGAGGGGCAGGTACTTGACGTCGATCTGGACGCCGCTGGCCGGGGACCGCCATGGCGTAGCTCTGGGGCTTCTTGCGCGGCCGGGAGTGTCGCTTGCGGACCAGG
Source organism: Dehalococcoidia bacterium (assembly GCA_965247615.1). Classification (GTDB taxonomy): domain Bacteria; phylum Chloroflexota; class Dehalococcoidia; order Lucifugimonadales; family UBA1127. Next base: position 1,700,153 of record OZ252022.1, read on the forward strand.
CCCGCGCGCTGCAGGACCCGGTAGACGCCAAAGACCCTGACGGAGACGCCTTCCTGGGCCAGCTAGTAGGCCAAGCGCCTGGGACCGTAGCGGCTCGTGCGCCGCAGGGCCACCACGCGCGCTGCAAGGCGTTGGGGCACCGATCGCGAGTGCCGATGGGAGCAGTGGGAGCGGTCCGTGAGCACGTGGAAGTTCCTATCCCTCCTCCCGGTAGCGGCCGTACCACTTGGAGAAGGTCGTGCGGCTGATCCCGTAGTGGGTACAGACCAGGGTCACGGGCGCGCCGTGCTCGTGCATTTTGATCCAGGCTAACCATTGCTTGAGGACGTACCAACTGCTCGTCTTCAGACGGGTAACCTCCTCTCATGTGGCGTCGTTCCTTGGACCAGAACGTCCTACCCGAGAGTGTCACCCACGTTTCATAACAAGAGAGCCCAGCTCCAGAAGGTGTATTGCTTTTCTTCGAACGCGTCTCCTACAATAGCGAACGGAGCATATGTGCCCTTTTGCCGGGCATTGTAGACGGGCGCTCATGACGCGGGAGTAGCAAGCTACTCCGCGGTGGGTTTCAGTTCAGCCAAGCAGCATGGCGAGTTTTCGGGTGCCGCGATGACCTACGATACCACAGCACCGCGCCACAGGCAGTCGGAGGAGCGCAGCGGCGGTCAAACCAGCTTCAACACGTACCTCCGGGACGTGATCGGCGGGGGGGACAGGTTGAAAGAGACAATCTCCGTTCGGGTCCAGGGCTTTATGCGGGAGGAGGCCCATGCGGCCTCCGATTGGAACTTGGAGGACGGCGGAGTCGTCCGAAAAGAGGACGCTTCCTCGGGTGTTGCCCAGGGTAAGGCGAATGGCTAAGTTTTCCTTTTTGGGTAGACTGGGTAAGAAACTCTGGCCGTTCAAGAGGTTCCGTCGGAAGGCGCCCCAAGTCGAGGCGCCGCGGCTCAGCGGCGAAGATGCCGCAAACACGGATCGGATCCGCCGCATCGTCCAGATCGCCGGGGACCGAGCGCCGGAGCCCGAGACGGGACAGTACCAGAGCGAACGCCAGCCGCCGAGCGCCCAACCGGAGGCGCCAAACGCCGAGGCGCGAAGTGCGGAGGCGCCGGCGCCTGTGAGCGAACCCCCGCAGCCCTCAGCACCGCCCGCACCGCCTGAGCCCGAACCCCAGCCGGCCCCAACCCCGGACCCCGATGAAACCCGCGAGCTCTGGGGCAGAGAGTTTTCGGTCGCTGAGCGCGGCCTCTCTGAGCAGGAGATCGTCTCCTTCGTCGAAGAGATCTTGAAGCAAAACAAGGAGCTTGAAGAGCGCGCCGACTCGACGGGAGGCATGGGCGACTACGTCCAGCGCGTGATGGGCGAGCTGCAGCAGGTGGAGGAAACCGTTCGGGTCCGAGCCCAGGTGTATGCGGAAGCGGAGGCCGCCCGGATCCTTGCAGATGCCCACCGTCAGGCCCACGACACCATCGTCAGCGCTGAGACGGAAGCCGTGGAGATGGCCCAGAGGAAGGCGGACGCCATCCTGGCAGAGGCGCGTAGGAAGGCGGAGATCGCCGAAGGCCAGATCCGCATTCAGGCCCAGCTCATGTTGGGCAGGGCGCGGGACCAGGTGGAAGACCACATCCAGAAAGAGGGAGAGATCGTCTACAACCGCATGCTTGCGTCGATCACCCAGATAGTGGACGAAGCCCAACGGCTCTCCATTGACTGGAAGCGGCAGACGGCCAACCTGTGGCAGGGGTCAGGGGACACGCTGTCCCTGGCCACGGGCGACCTCACCTCCTCCCCGACCATCCAAGAGACCCTGGGCGCGGTTGAAGCCGACTCTCCCCCGGTGCAATCGGAGGATGAGCCATCCGTCCACCCCGAAGGTGTAGACGAGGCGGCCGGAAGTGATCTCTACGTGGGCGAGGTCGAGCTCAACCTCGCTCCGCCGGTCGAACCTGCGGTGCTGGCTCGACTCTACGGCCGTCTGTTGGCAATGTCAGGCTTGCAGATAGTCCGTACCGCGGGCACTGTGGACAGCGGGACGTCCATCAGGGTCCTGTTGGAGCGGCCTCAACCCCTGGTGGAGCAGTTACTGGAGATTCCGGAGGTCAGGGCTGCCTCAGGCGACGCGGAGGACCGGGCGGGAGGCCACATTGCCATCACGCTGGAGGGCTGAGAGGTTGGCTCCAGCGGGTCGTGTGGCGGCCATCAAGCCTGCGAAATCCGCACACGGAGTGCGCCCCCAGGGCGCTAAGCGGCAGCGGATCGACCTTTCGGCAAGGATGGTTAGCAGTGCAAGGAAGCAGGCCCTTCACGTGCGCTCCGCGCAGGGCTGGTATAGAGAGAGCCCACTACCGAGCAGTATTCCGCCTTTTTGCCACCCCCTGTTTCGGCGCCGTCTTCTGAATCGTCAGCCAGCAGAAGATATACCGCGACTCGACGTGAGATGGCTTCTGTTGACGGTGAAAGGAGTCTCCACGTATAATCCTGCCAAAAGCGGCCACTGGGCCGCACGTGATTGTGCAGCAATCGTCGTCAAGTGAGATGCTAATCGCGAAAGGAGAGCCCCATGCTTTCGGTAGCTGAGAACGAGCGTCTGACCCGAGTTGGCCCGGACACGCCAATGGGCGAGATGCTCCGGCGCTACTGGCACCCCATCGCCGCCAGCACTCAGATGGATGAAGAGCCCACCAGGGCCGTCAAGATTCTGGGCGAGAGCCTTGTCCTCTACAAGGACCGCAGCGGAACATTGGGACTTATTCAGGAATCGTGCCCCCACCGCCGCGTGAACCTGCTCTACGGGATCCCGGAGCAAGAGGGCATCCGCTGCCCGTATCACGGCTGGATGTTCAATGAGAAGGGGCAGTGCTTGGAGATGCCGGCGGAAGCCCCGGACAGCACGTTCAAGGATCGAGTCACAGCAGTCTCCTACCCGGTGCAGGAGTTGGGAGGCCTCGTCTTCGCCTATCTGGGCCCCGAACCGGTGCCACTGCTGCCCCGGTGGGACCTGCTGGTATGGGACAACGTCGTGCGGGACGTCGGGGTCCAGGTGATCCCGTGCAACTGGATCCAATGCATGGAGAACTCCTTGGACCCGGTGCACGTGGAGTGGCTGCACTCCTACTTCCCCAAGTATGTTCTGGAGCGTATGGGCAAGGTCGACTACCAGGGCATGTGGTGGGCGATCCAGAGTGGGCAGCGGGGCGATCAGGTCACCAACGTGGCAGGTGGGCAGCATGAGAAGATCGGTTTCGACGCCTTTGATCACGGCATCGTCAAGCGCCGCGTGGTGAAGGGCACGGACCTGAGCCACCCGGCTTGGCGCATTGGCCATCCGATCCTGTTCCCGAATATCCTCCGAGTAGGCACGTCGTTCGAGTTCCGAGTGCCCATCGACGACGAGAGCACGTTGCAGGTCTGGTACACGGTCTACTCGCCGCCCGAGGGTGTTGAGTTGCCCAAGCAAGAGAAGGTCCCGCACTACTTTCCGCCGCTGCCGCGGCAGGAGAATGGGCGCCCCAAGTGGGAGACCCTGGACTACACCATCTCTCAGGACATGATGGCCTGGATCACGCAGGGCGCAATCGCCGACCGCTCCCAGGAGAGGCTTGGCGAGTCTGACAAGGGGATCATCCTGTACCGGCGAATGCTGCAACAGCAACTTGCCGCCCTGGACGCCGGCGAAGAGCTGATGAACGTGTTCCGCGACCCTGCGCAGAATGAGTGCGTCGTGCTGCCGTGGGAGGGGATGGAGGCTGGCGGCCCCCACCATGGCGTCGTCCCACTACGGGGCGGCACCGCTTCCAAGTACAGCCCGATGCTCCAATACTTCGTGTCCCAAGTCCATGGCGAAGAGGCCGTCAAGGCTGTCCAATAGCCTGAGCAGGCTCGATAGATAGCGCTTCAAGGGGGTTCCGGCAGATGCAAGGAGTGCCGGAGCCCCTTTTCTTGAGCTGGTGTGCCGGCCGCGTACGGTGCTTATACTGGCGCACGTATCCAACTTCGGGCAACGACAATCCATCCCAATGGCAACGGTGAATCGCCCGGCGCGTAGTGTGTGGAGCCCTCCCGTGCCGGGTCGATGAAGTCTGAAGTCGCCGTAGCTTCACTGGTCGCCGACACGATTCACGGAGGTGTGTATGGTCAGCCGCGTAGGCGTCATCGGCATGGGAATCATGGGCGCTCCCATGGCAAGGAACCTGTTGAAGGCAGGATTCCGAGTGACGGTCCACAACCGCACTCGGTCAAAGGAAGCGGAGCTGGTGCAGGAGGGGGCGATTGCCGCGTCCTCGCCACGAGAGGCGGCCAAGGCCAGCGAAGTGGTCATCACCATGGTGGCGGACTCCCCCGACGTTCAGCAGGTTGTCCTCGGCAGCGACGGCGTCATTGAGGCGGCGCGCGAGGGTCTGACGGTTATCGACATGAGCACTATCTCGCCCTCAGTGACTCGGGAAATTGCGGCGGAGCTTGCGAAAAGGGGAGCGAACATGCTGGACGCTCCCGTCAGCGGCGGGCAGTGGGGGGCGATTCAAGGGACGCTGGCCATCATGGTGGGGGGCGAGAAGGCGACGGTAGAGGCGTGCATGCCCGTTTTCCAAGCGATGGGCCAGCGCATCGTACACGTGGGCCCCAGCGGCGCAGGCCAGACGGTGAAGCTGGTGAATCAGATCCTGGTCGCGGGGACCCTGAACGCCGTGTGCGAGGCCCTGGTCTTCGGCGCCAAGGCGGGCCTGGACCTAGAAGCGGCCATAGAGGCCGTGGGCGGCGGCGCTGCGGGGTCCTGGCAGCTGGAGAACCTGGGCAAGCGCATCATCCGGGGGGACTTCGATCCCGGGTTCATGGTGAAGCTCCAGCAGAAGGACCTGCGCCTGATACTGGAGCAGGGGCGGCAAATGCACGTGACGCTTCCCGGGACGGCACTGGTCAACCAGCTCTATCAAGCCCTGGAGGCCGCCGGTGAGGGCGAGCTGGGCACCCAGGCCCTGGCCCGCGTACACGAGCAGGCCAGCCACGTCGAGGCGCGGGCGGGCTAGAGCCGCGCCCGGTCGACACCATCCGTCCCCTCGTCGTCACGCGCGTCAGCTTCGGCTGGTTCGGCGCCAGCGGGACCGGCGTCCCCTTCCGCCCGGTGGCAGCGCACCCACGTGGCGACGGTCGCGCGACAGACGCAGGACCGTCGCGCCACCTGAAATTGGGGCCATCCGGCTTGGATCGCGCGGACCGATCCGTCCCGAACCAGCGGCGTCAAGCGTGCGTCAGAACGGGACGTGAGGGGATCCTGTCGCTGGGAGGTGTGTCCCAGAACAGCGACAGGAGCCCCTTCTCGTATCTACGACGTCTTTGGGAACCACACCCTAGTCCCCTCGGTAACCGCGGTTGCCCTGGCTCTTTTCCAAGAACTGACGGACCATCAACGCAGCCGTCGCCCCCTCCCCCACGGCGCTGGCCACCTGCTTGGTGCTGCCGCCGCGGGCGTCGCCCGCGGCAAAAACCCCGGCGGCGCTGGTCTCCATGGTTGGTCCGGCCTTGATGAAGCCCCACTGGTCCAGTTCAACAACGTCCTTGATGAAATCGGTATTCGGGGTGAGTCCTATGAAGACAAACACCGCCCCGGGCGTCAGCTCCTCCAACTCACCGGTCTTCAGGTCCTTGACGACTACAGAGCTCAAGCGTCCGTTGCCCCTGAACTCCTGCACCGTGGTATTGAGCCTCACCTCCATCCGGGGATGACTCGCCGCCTTGTCCCGGAGAATCTGGCTGGCCCCCAATTGCTCCCGCACCTCCAGCACAGTGACCTTGTTTGCAAACTTGGTGAGGAACAGCCCCTCCTCCACGCCGCTGTTTCCGCCGCCGACGACCACCATGTCCTGCCCCCGGTAGAAAGGCCCGTCGCAGGTGGCACAGAAGTGCACCCCGGCCCCGATGAGATCATCCTCGCCGGGGACATTCAACCGCCGGTAGGTGCTTCCGGAGGCGATCAGCACGACGCCGGAACTGTACTCGTCACCGCTCTCCGTCATCACCGCCCAAGAGTTCCCGGCGGGGTGCAACCGGCTTACCGCTTGGGCGGGGAGGATTTCAACCCCGAAGCCCTCGGCCTGGGCCCTCATCTGGTCGGCAAGCTGTCCGCCGGTTATTCCTTCGGGGAAGCCGGGATAGTTTTCGATGCGCTCGGTCACACCGGCCTGTCCCCCCACGCCGCTGCGTTCCACGATGAGCGTTTCGATGCCCTCTCTCGCGGCATAGATGGCGGTCGTCAAACCGCAGGGACCGCCGCCGACTACAATCAGGTCGTAGGTCTCCCGTTCCGCCTTGGGGCTGATGCCGAGCTTTGCCGCCAGTTCTGCGTTGGTTGGTTCCGCCAACACCGATCCATCGCCGAATACTATGGTTGGAATGATCTGCTTCCCGTCGTTCACCCGCTGGACGTAGGACCTCGCTTCCTCGTCCACGTCGATGTCAACCCACGAGTAGTCGACACGCTGCTCCGCCAGGAACTGCTTGGACCTTTTGCAATCGGGGCACCACGGAGCCCCATACACGGTGATGCTGGTTTCAACCACGGGCCTCCTCCTGAACGATGGACCTGGTTTTCCTGCCTTGCCGGGGAGCGGTTACGCGGCGCGGCCCCATCCTACTACGCGTGAGGCCTTTCGACAAAGAGGTGTACTCGTTCACGACACCTGAGACAGAGGAGGCCTGACCGTCCCGCAGGGGCTCTTCAGAAGATACTCCAAGGGGGTCGGACTGATGCAGCCGTTGGGTGTTGTAGCGTCGCTCCCACGGGCGCAGCGCGGTGGAGAGGGCCTCACGATAAGCTCGCCGTCCTTGGGCTGGTAGAGCTCCTCGCCGTGGGTCCGGTGGGCCTCCCCGCACTCCCCCTGGGACTCGGAGCCCCCGTCCAATTGGACGGCCTTGAAGGGGAGGGGCAGCTGTCCACCATGGGGTCCGGGAGGCGTACGGCCACGGTGGAGGTGGCCCGGGCTCCCACCTGGAGCGCGTCCCACCGGGAGGCCCCGTCTCGGGCGGTGAAGTGCTTGAAGACCACCCCCGGCTGGGGCCGGGCGTCCAGTGGTGTCACCTTGCACTAGGTCGCCCGCGCGGGTCGCCCTCGTCGCCTGGGGGAGCCGTCGGCCTATCCGACCCCGGGGAGGAACAGCTCTTCGACATCAACCACCCTGGGCGCCAGCCCCTGGTCCACGACGTACTGGGCCATGGCCTCCAGCGCCGGGCGGTTGGGCTCTACGCCGTAGGCCCAGTAGTCCTCACCAAAGACCCTCCTGGTCTCCTCCAGGTAGTCTATGAGGAAGGGGAGAGCGAGGCGCAGGGCGTCCGTATCGTACAGCCCGGCCACTGCCATGTCTCTGGCCCGGCAGAACGTCCCGTACAGGCTGCTTGCAACCCATGGATGCTCTTGATGGACGTCCGCCCGGATGACGACTGTGTGCATGATGGGGAAAATCCCGGTCCGCAGATAGTAGTCCTGCTCCACCGCTTTGAAGTCCGGGAAGAGACGGGCGATACGCGGCGAACCCTCTAGGAACGGCTTAGGGAAGTACATGACGAAGAGGGCATCCAGCTCTCCCGCCTCGAACATCCCCTCCAGCGTCCGTCCTTCCCCAAGGAACTCCAGGTGGATGTTGTCCGGCAGGTCCAGCGGGACAAGAGGGACGGGCATGGGCGTATCCAAACCGCCCATGAACCAGGACATCTCTTCCGGAAGGACACCGAAGTCCCGCTGAAGCATGCCGCGTATGAAGACCACGGCAGTGGAGCCGTACTGGGTCACACCAATCCGCTTCCCGCGCAGGTCTGCGGGCCCTCTGATACCAGCGCCGGTGCGGACGTAGATGCAGTCGTGGCGGAACATCTTGGACAGCATGACAGGGATGGCAACGAAGGGGCACTGGCCGCGGGCCCTGAGGGTGACGTAAGACGCCAGGGACATCTCTGAAGCGTGGAACTCCTGGTGCTGGAGCATGCGGGCGAAGATCTCCCGAGGCTTCGCCACGACGATATCGAGGTCAATGCCCTCAGGTTGGACCCGACCATCCATGAACGGGCGCGTGCGGTCGTAGTCCCAGCAGGCCAGTGTGAGCGGCAAGTTGGGCATGGGCTGTTCCGGTGAGGTCCCTAGCCGTCCAGCAGCCTGCGCTCGGCGAAGCGCTCCTGCCAGCGGGGAATGACCTCCTTGTTGTACACGTTGTCCGGCACCTGCCCGTTGAGGGCGCTGAGCACGGAGCGTGTTGACCACTGGAGGGCGGGATTGAGGCCGCTGCCGGCGTTGCTGGAGACCATGTGGGGCGATAGGAGCACCTTGTTTCCCAGACCGCGCAGTGAGCTTCCCGCGATCAGTGGCTCGTCCTCAAAGACGTCGAGGGCCGCGGAAGCGATCTTGTTCTGATCCAAGGCGTCGGCTAGGGCAGCCTCGTCCACCACCTGACCCCGGGACGTGTTGACAAGCACGGCGGTGGGCTTCATCACCGCCAGTTCCGCCGCACCGATCATGCGGTTGGTCTCCTTGGTGAGCACCACGTGCAGGCTTACCACGTCCGACTCCCGCAACAGCGTGGCGAGGTCATCAACCCGATGGACCCCGTGGATGGCGAACTTGGACCCGTCGACGTAGGGGTCGTAGCCCAGGACTCTGACCCGCCACGGGGCTAGCAGGTCCGACACGCGACTGCCGATGCGCCCCAAGCCCACGATGCCCACCGTAATGCCGGGATAGCCGTCGCTCGTGCGTGCGCCCAGGTAGGTGCCCTGGATGGATTCGTCCCGCCACCTTCCAGCCTTGACCTGCTCGTCGCGCTCCCTGGGCTTTTTCAGCATGGTGAGCATCATGGCCATAGCGCCCTCTGCCACGCCGCCCCAGTTGGACTCCGTTGGGCAGTGGGTGACCAGTATGCCCAGCTCCGTGGCGGCGTCGACGTCCACGTCGTCGACGCCGATGGTGTACTTGGCTACGATGCGCAGGCCCTCGGAGCTCTGCAGTATCCGCCGGGAGATAGGGGAGCTGCGGATGGAGGTGCCCATGAGGGCGTCGGCCTGACTGGCCAAATCGGCTATCTCGTCCTCGTTGTTGCCCTGGGGGGTGTGCCAGGAGGCGTCGCCGAGGACCAACTCGCAGCCGGCTTGCTCCAACTGACGATGGGTGTCGCCGGTGGGATCGGCGGGTGCGAAGATGAAGATCTTAGGCTGGGCCATGATGCCAACTCCTCCGCCGCTGTCAAGCGGCCTAAAGCTTCTGGGGATGCGTGCTTGCGTTGTGGGGGCGTGTCCCCTACTCCGCGTGGGTTTGGAGCCACTCCAGGTACTGGGCGACGCCGCTGCGGATGTCGTGCTCCGGGGCGTACCCGGCGTCTTCCGCGGCCCGGCTGATGTCGGCGTACGAGTTGGCCCTGCCGCGTCCGCTGGCGCCCTCCTGGATGGGCAGGTCCGCGTTGGGGAGCACCTGCCGCACGGCGGCGGGGATCTCGCCCAGGGTAACGCGTTGGCCGCCGCCCAGGTTGTAGATGCGGTGCGAGAGGTTGTCCGAGGCCTGAAGAAGCTGGATGCCCTGGGCTACGTCCTTCACGTAGCAGAAGTCACCCCCTTCATCTTCGGAGAAGGGAACGCCGCCGAGATAGTTGCCGAAGTCAGGCGTCGTGCCCTTGACGGCAGCGTGGCAGTAGCGGCTTGGTAGGTTGAACATACTGTAGTACAGGGGTCCGTAGATGCCGCCGATGCGCATGGAGACGACGTCCATCTTGGTCCGGTCCGCGTAGTGCAGGGCCAGAATCTCGAAGCACTTCTTGAATGTTTCGGTGGAGTTGGTGGAGGTGACCGGGAGGGGCGCGTCCTCTCGAAAGGGACCTTCCCGGAGGCCCCCATATACGGACTGGGAGCTGGCTACGAGCACCCGGCGGACGCCGCCCATCCTGCCCGCCTCCAGGACGTTGATGAGGCCGTCCAGGTTGAGGTGGAACTCGGCGTCGGGGGAGAGGGCGCCGAGGCGCGGGGCCACAAGGTGGACGATGTCCGTGACCGAGTGCTTGAGCACGACGTCCAAGACCTCCGCGCTCCGAGCCACGTCGGCGCGTTCGATCTGCAGCCGCTTACCGATATCGTCCCTGAATATCTCCGGCTCCCGGCGCGCGCTGTGCTGAGTGATGACCACGTCGTTGCCAGCGTCCAGGAACTTCCGAGCGGTGTGCATGCCGATGAAACCCATGCCACCCGTTATAAGGATCATGCGATTACTCCACGCGGCGAGGTGGTGCGTCTGGGTAAAGCCCTGATACGTCCAACTCCGTGAGGCCCCTGCCAACGGACGGTACGATACGCACGGCCTCTGGCCGTGTCAACCCTCGTCGTCCCTGGTGTCGGCCGCGTAGGATGGGCTCCGCTGAGATGAGGCCTCGCCGACGCCGAAGCAATCCGCGCCCCCCTGGTCCGGCGGCCCGCCCGGTATGCTACCGAAGCCTTGATGACACGCCTCGACGCCCTGCCAGTGGGGTGTCAGCGCTCCCTCGAATCCCTGTGAACGGGCGCGTTCCGCGTCCCGCAGCAACATGGTCGTGCCCTTCTTGGCGAGTCCTTCTTCCAGCTGCCCCGCGGGTACGCCGGCGCCCAAGACCCCCAGGAACTGCACACCCTCCATGGTGAGGGTGTAGGACGCGCGCCGCTGAAGCTTCCGTACCTCGGCCGAGTCGTCCGTAGCGGGGAAGCCTGGGGGCGGGTCCGCGGCGGTAAGGGGAGGACTCGCACTCAGGTCGTGGAGCGCCAGAACCACCGCGTCAACCCTTGGAACCGCGAAGGCGATCTCGCCGGCCAGGGTGATCGCTTCGGGGCAGTCGAGGTACGGGAGCAGCGTGAGGGGAAACGGAAGGCCGCGGGTCTCTTCCAATGCCCGCATGGCCTCCTCGAGGTGGAGGAGTTCCCTGGGCCCCTGTACCGGCGCAATGACTCCCGCCAAACCGGGCCAGACGCAGGCCTCCAGCTCATCCCAGGCCTGGGATGAGCTGAGGCGCACGAGGACCTCGGCGTAGGATCTAGACGCAGCGGTTACCTCGCCCCAGAGGAGCCCACAGGCCATTTCGCGTCCCGCGGTGCTGGCGATGCCGCCAAGATCCAGGCAGAGTGCATCAGGGCGAAGGTTCAGGGCCACCGGGAGCTGGTCTGACCTGTCGGCGGGCAGCAGCAGGACCGACCGGCGCCGGCGAGGGCTCTTGGGCCGGTAGCGCTGGTCAGTCATGAACTGTGGCAGCGCGTCGCCGTTCACGTAGGACCTGGTCACGTCTGTCAGGAGCTGCGCTTCTTCGGTGTCACCCCGCTTCAGTCGCCACTTAGACTGCTGGCGGCTGGCCAGGTGGCTTGCGGAGAACTCCAGCGTAGTAGCAGGACTGAGGACGGAGAAGGCAATCCCCAGGAAGCCGATGACGACGAGAATCCAGCGCACACCTCCTTCCGGTCCGATGGCGATGGTCAGCAGGATAACCAGGATGGCAAGTATGGTGGTCTGCAAGCGGAGCCTGCGCCGCGTAGCGATAGCGCTAATGCCGTCGTATCGGAGGCTTTCCAGAGGCTCGCGTAGACCGCGAAGCTCGAAACGAATGAGACGGCGGGATGTTGCGAAGATGCTGTCGCTGGAGGCGAGGACCCGCTCTCCGGGTCGCAGATGGTCTTCGATGGGCACCGTTACAGGATCCTCAGGCCAAGGGATTTATCAGCGTGAGTACAGACAGGTAAGGATAGCATCCCGTTGAACGGGGGCGCAAACCAATAGGCCTAGGGCCTGCATGCCGCCTTTACAAGTTGGCCCTTGGCTCATACGATAGGCGTCCTGAAGCGGTGGCGGCCCTATTCAAAACAGCCGTGACATTCCTGAGCGGGCCGCGGAGGGACGGCGAGCCACGGCCCGCCGCCAGTGTGCTTGCCAAGCCGCGCTCGGGCTGCGCATCGCAGATGAACCCAGCAGTCGGCAACTCTAGAGGTATGTATGATCGGGTTCATTGGTGGAACGGGGCCTGAGGGCAGGGGGCTGGCGCTGCGATTCGCCATGGCCGGCGAGGAGGTCGTGATTGGCTCCAGATCCCGGGAACGGGCGCAGGAAGCAGTCGAGGACGTGCTGGGGCGGGCGCCGGACCTTGCTGTCACTGGTGCGGAGAATGCCGACGCTGCTCAGAGTGCCGACACCGTGTTCGTTGCCGTTCCCTATGGTGCCCACCGCGACACCGTGAGCGGACTCAGCGATTTGTTGAAGGGCAAGATAGTGGTGGACGTGGTCGTCCCCCTGGCTTTCGAAAAGGGCAGGGTCCGGGCCTTGACGGTGGAGGAGGGATCCGTGGCTGAGCAGGCGCAGCTGCTGCTGCCGGATGCACAGGTTGTTGGCGCCTTTCACAGCATCAGCGCCCAGGAGTTGCTGGTCCCCGACGCGGTACTGGACTGCGACGTGGTCGTCTGCGCCGATGACGCCGAGGCCCGGGACCGCGTCATGGCCCTGGCCGAGCTCATCAAGGGCGTGCGGGCGCTTGATGGGGGCGGGCTGGCGACTTCGCGCTACGTGGAGGCGCTGACAGCCCTGTTGCTAAACATGAACCGGATCTACAAGGCCCACTCGGCCATCAAGATCGTGGGCATCTGAGGACGGAAGGCCCTGCTGATGGCTAGCTCTCGTACCAAGGGAGCGTGGCGGACTAGAGGAGGACCTCCCGCTCACTGACGACTCCGCCGGGAGCGCGGAGGCCGTGATTCCCGGGTAGACCGCACACCGGAGGGGCGAAGGCCTACTGCCAGGTCGGCCACGACCAAAGCGCTCGATCGCAGGCAAAGGGAGTGTGAAGTGCAAGAGAGCCAACCCGAGGCGCCGGGCCGCATATCACCGCTTCTAGTCATCATTGCTGCGGTCTTCGTGACGGTGCTGATCACCTCCAACATCATTGCCGTGAAGCTGGTGGTCATCCTGGGGCAGGTCCTCCCAGCGGCCATTATCTTATTCCCGCTGAGCTACATCATCGGCGACGTGCTCACGGAGGTGTATGGCTACTCCGTCGCACGGCGTATCATCTGGCTGGGGTTCCTGTGCAACCTAATGGCCGTTGGCGCAATTTGGGGCGGCGGGCTGCTACCGGCGGTAGACCCAGAGGTTGGGAGCGCCTACGACCTGCTGCTGGGGTACGCGCCCAGGATTCTCGGGGCGTCTTTTGTCGCCTACCTGGTGGGTGAGTTCACAAACGCCTTCGTCCTCTCCCGCATGAAGCTGCTTACGGGGGGGCGCTGGCTCTGGGCCCGCACCATTTCCTCGACGCTCGTGGGGCAGGGTTTGGACTCGGCGGTATTCATAAGCCTGGCCTTCGTGGGCACGGTGGCGGGCGGCGTGCTGGCGGAGATCGTGCTGGTGCAGTGGCTGGCCAAGGTCGCCTATGAGGTGTTGGCGACGCCGCTGACCTACGCTGTCGTGGGCTACCTGAAGCGCGTGGAAGGCCGGGACGCCTACGACCGCGGCGTCGGCTTCAACCCCGTGTCGCTGACACACTAGGGACATTCTGAACAAGGCCGGAGCGGCGGCACAGCCCCGCCGCGCGGCCGACAGCCGCCGGTCCCGGTGCGACCAAGGCTTGCATCGCCCCGTTCGGCAGCAGGGACATTTGATTGTTTTCCTTCGGTTGATTGTCGATAGCTTTTTTTCGGGGATTCTGAACCTGGAAAAGTGGAAAAAGGGTGATTGTTTATCGCGGCGGTGAAGGCGGCAGCTTCGGCCGGCAGCGCCATTTTGATTGTTCTCCCATGTATGAGGTTCTTGTGCGTCCTCTGGACCTGGCCGGGTAGGGTGTTTTCCGGTGGCGGTGAAGGCGGCAGATTCGGTCGACGGGGCCGGGATGGCGTCCTTCGACATGCTCAGGGTGGCAAGGCCGGGCCTCTGTCCACCTCGACGCATGGAGACCTCCTCACCCTGGTTGGTGTGCTGGGTCAAGCATAGGGCGCAGGCCCCTGTACGGGCAAGGGGTCGCTGGCGCGACGGCCACGTGGGGGAGGGTGTGCTGGGGCGGGTCGCTGGCGCGACGGCCACGCTGAGCGTGGGCGCAGGCGGCTAGACGTTGCGCAGGGCGCGGCCCGGCAGGGCGCCGGTGTGCCGGCGCTGGTCAATGACGATCCGGCCGTTGACCAGCACGTAGTCGATGCCCACTGGGAGCTGTCTGGGTTCCTCGAAGGTGGCGGTGGCCCGCACGGTGTCCGGGTTGAACACGACGATGTCGGCCTTCATGCCGTCGCGGAGGATGCCCCGGTCCCTGAGGCCCAACCGCTGGGCAGGCGTGGAGGTCATCTTCCGCACGGCGTCCTCCAGCCGGAGCAGCTTTTCTTCGCGGACGATCTGACCCAGGATGAAGGGGAAGGTGCCGTAGGTGCGGGGGTTGGGCTTGTGGCCGGTCATAAGGCCGTCGCTGCCCACCATCTGGGCGGGATGGTTGAGGATGGTGCGGATGTTGTCCTGATTGCCGGTGCGCGCAACGAAGGCCACGTCCAGGTCCTCTTCGATGAGCAGGTCACAGACTGTGTCGACCATTCGCTTGCCCTGGGATTGGGCCATGTCCACCAGGGAGCGCCCCTCCCACTCCCTGTTCTTCGCCGAGCCGATGTGACTGAAGAGGTAGTCCTTCAGGTCGCCGCCCCACTGGGGATGGATGGCGTCCTGAATCTGGTCCCGGACGTTCCGGGTCTTGATTCGCTCCAGGAACCGCCGAGGCCCACCCGCGTGGACCCAGTGGGGCACCAGGGACAGCAGCAGAGTGCTGGCGGCGGGATAGGGATACTGGTCAAAGGTGACGTCTACGCCCTCGTCGCGGGCCTCATCGACAAGGGCCAGCATGCGCTCGCCCATGCCGTCGACGGGGTTATGGTAATGGGAGATTTGGACGGGAACGCCTGCCTCCCGGCCCACAGTGACGGCCTCACGGAAAGGGTCGAGCAACCTGTCGCCCAGAGAATAGCGGGCGTGGGTGACGTACGTGCCGCCGTAGGCCCTCACTGCGCCGGCCAGGTGGACCAACTCGCTGGTGTCGCTGTAGGCACCGGGGGCGTAGGTGAGCCCTGTAGAGAAGCCAAAGGCGCCGTCCCTCATCCCCTCTTCAACCAGCCGCTGCATTCGAAGAATCTCCTCCGCGGTTGGTTGGCGGGCGTCCCAGTCCATGGCCTCGATGCGAATGGCGGCGTGGGGAACGAAGTAGACCACGTTACAGGCAACCCGTTCGTCGAACAGGTCCAGGAACTCTTTGGTGGAGCTCCAACGGACATCGGGCGGCGGGCGGCCGTTGACGGCGGCGAGGTACGACAGGAGGGGTTCCAGCTTCTGGGGAGAGATGGGCGCGTAGGAGAGCCCATCCTGCCCCAGGGCCTCCGTCGTCACCCCCTGGCTGACCTTGGCTTCATGGAGGGGGTTGGAGAGCATCATCAGGTCCGAGTGGGAGTGCATGTCGATGAAGCCGGGGCACACGGCAAGGCCCGAGGCGTCGATGACGCGTCTCGCTTCAACACCCGACGTATCGCCGCGCAGGATGACCACGGAGTCGTCGTCAACACCGACGTCCGCGCGAAACCACGTGCGTCCCGTGCCGTCGATGACTTGTCCGTACTTGATCAGCGTCTCAAGCATCGTTCATCGGTCCTTTCGGGCAGCGGGTCCGCCCTTCGTCCCGTTCCCGCAGCGCCGGTGCGCGGTCGGCGGTCAGGACTCCGGGGATGGGTTGTGCGCTCCTACGACCCGTCGCGATCCTGGCGGAAGCTCTGCAGGCCGCATGGGGGACGAGGGCACCAAACGCTGGCGGTGCGCCGGCAATCCAGCCACACCGCCGCTGCGGACGCCGGCCTGACTGGGCCTACCGGCCGGGCAGCGGGGGGCCGCCGGTCGTGTCGACAGCGGCGACGGCGCCGTCCCACCAGGACGTAATGGCGTCCACCTCAGCCCGCTCTTCGGGCGTGAGGCGCCATTCCGCGGCGCGGACGTTGGCCGCGACGTGCTCGGGGTTGTCGGAGCCGGTGATGGCAACCGTCAGCTCCGGGTGGGACAGCAGCCATGCCAGGGCGAGCTCGCCCACGGTGTGGCCATGGCCCTGAGCGAACTCCTCCAGCTGGACCAGCAGCTGCTCCGTGCGATGGCTGCGGATGCGGCCGACGATTCCCATGGGCTGGATGTCCGCACGACTTCCGGGAGGCGGGGGAGCGCCGGGGCGGTAGGCGCCGGTGAGGAAGCCGCCCGCCAGCGGGAAGTAGGGTATGAAGCCCACGTTGTATGCCCTGCAGAAGGGCAGCAGCTCCAGCTCCACGTGACGGTAGAGCAGGTTGTAGTGGTTCTGCGTTGAGACGAAGGGGGACAGTCCGTGTTGGGTTGCGGTGGCCAGGGCCTCCATATGCCGCCAGGAGGCATAGTTGCACGCGCCGACGTAACGCACCTTGCCCTGGCGGACCAGGTCGTCCAAGGGCCGCATGATCTCTTCCGGCGTGGCCCAGGGCGCCGCCTGGTGGATCTGGTAGAGGTCCATGTGGTCGGTCTGGAGCTTGCGCAGGCTCTCCTCGCACTTGCGCATGATGCGTTGGCGGGGCGTCTCCTCCCCCAGATCCCGCAGGTTGAACTTGCTGGCGAGTATGAACCGCTCGCGTTTCCCCTTGATGGCGGCCCCTATGAACTCCTCGCTCCTGCCCCCTGCGTAGATGTCTGAGGTGTCTATGTAGTTGACGCCGAGATCCAGGGCCTGGTCGAGGACCCTGGTCGTCATGGCCTGGTCCAGCAGAGGCGGGCCAAAGGGAAAGCCCCCCATTCCGATGACTGAGGGCCGCAGGTCAGACGAACCGAGCTGCCGATACTCCATAGCAATCCTGGCAATAGGCCCCTCTTGTCGCGAGCCTATCGAAAGGCCAACGGGGCCTGGGCAAGACTATGCGGCCGCGACCGCACGTACGATTGGCAGGTCCTCGGCCAGCACGTCCCAGGAGTCACCCTGGTCCTGGCTGACCAGCACCTGGCCGTTGCCGGTGCCTGCGAAGACGGTGTCGGGTTCTGCGGGGTCGGTGGCCAGAGCGAAGACCATGCTGGTCAGTGTGGACGGGAGGCCCTTCATGACCGGGTCCCAGGTCTTGCCGCCGTTCCTGCTGCGGTAGATCGTCGCGGCTGCGCCCTCATCGCGGCGCCAGTAGCGCGGGCGGCCCTGGGATGCGGCGGTGTAGACGACGTTAGCGTCCTGGGGATGGACGGCAAGGGGCACCATGTAGATGGACTGGAGCCCAGCACAGACCGACTCCCAGGAGACGCCCTGGTCAAAGCTGCGGAAGAAGCCGCGTCCCGTGGCAGTGTACAGGATGTCTCGCTCGCCCGGTGCGCAGACCAGGGTATGGACGTCCAGGTGAAGGCTCTCGCGGGACTCCTGCCAGGTGTCGCCGCCGTCGCGGCTGCGGATGACGCCGCCGACCTCGACGCCGGCGTAGACCGTGTCCGGGTCCTCCGTTGAGAAGGTGAGGGAGTGGATGTTGGCGACGTGGGGCGGCGAGGGGAAGCTCCATGTGGCGTAGGCCGCAAGGTCTCTGACGGCGCTCAACTCCTCCCACTCTTCGCCGGCGGTGCGGCTGCGGTACATTGCCGCGGGCTTCGCGCCCGCGTACAGTGCGCCGTTGGGGGCACTGGCGACGCACCAGGGATCGACGTCTTCGAGGAGCGCAGTCCAAGTCTGGCCACCATCGCCGCTGCGGAAGACACCCTGCTCCCGGACCGAGGCTAGGAGGCCGCCGGTCGCCGAGGCTTCAGGGACAACCTTGGACACCACATGGCCTTCCAGGGCTCTGCTCGTACATTCCCATTGATCGCCCTGAGGCGTGTAGGCATAGACTCCGTTATCCGTTCCCACCAGGAGCATGGTCTTCACCTCCACATCGTCACTGGTCAGCATTATCGCAGTGCGCGGAAACTCCACAGGCTGGGGCGAGTATGCCACCGGGCCCTGGCCGCGTCAATGGCCGTCCCATCAACTGCTGTGCCGAGACGGCCCTTGACGCGGGGGGTGTGTCCCGGAACAATGGCGTTCGAGGACATGCGAGAGCGACGCACTTGACGAGGAGGTCCCCGTGTCAACAGAGAACAAGGCCATCATCCGCCGCTATTACGACGAGCTCCTGAATCAGGGGAATATGGCCTTCGCGGACCAGGTCTATGCCCCGGACGTGGAGCTTCACATCCCCGGCCTACCGGAGGACCCCTACAGCGCTGAATCGGTTAAGCAGATGTTTGCGGCCGTGCGAACGGCGTTCCCGGGAGTGCGCGTCACCGTCGAGGACCTGGTGGCGGAAGAGGACAGGGTGGCAGCGCGGATAGCGCTGCACGGCCCCCATCAGGGCGCCGGTCAGGCTTCGCCCTATGACCGGGTGGCGGCGTGGGCGCGCATCGACATCTTTCGTCTCGTCGATGGCAAGATCGTGGAGCAGTGGGCAGACCGGGACGACGTGCGGCTCATGGCCCAGTTCGGCGTGCAGCTTCCCTCGATCCAGTAGCCTGCGCCGGGGTCATTGGCCCAGGAACTCCTCCAGGACCGCCTGGGCCATGTCGTAGTTGCGGTTGCATTGGCCAAGGGACCCTCCTGCAACGCCGGGCGGCAGGAGCTCATGATACATCTCAAGGCGCATCGTCTTGACGGTGTTGTGCCTGTCGACTAGACTCGCTTGGAATCGTTTCTCGACACCGTATGTGCCTGGGCGAGACGGGGAATGACGAACGCAAGCCGGGAAGAGATCGAAGCCGCCCTGGGCCGCCTGGGAATCAGGTTGGGGCCGGAGGACGCAGAGGGCGTTCGGGCGCTGTTCGAGCGGTACGCGGAACGACTGGAACTCTTGCACTCTGCGGACGTCGACGAAGAAGAGTTAGCCGGTCAGTTCATCCCACAATGGGCAGATAGCCCCGAGAGGTAGGGTTGTGACTCAGGGAGAGGTTGGCGGGGACCGAGACCTGTGTTTCCTTACCATCGGGGAGGCCAGCAGGCTTATCCGCGAGATGAGCATTTCGCCGGTGGAGCTGACGCAGGCCTTCCTGGACCGCATCGAGCAAATCGACAGCAAGGTCCGGTCCTACGTAACCCTGATCCCGGAAGCGGCCCTCGCTGACGCCCGCTCCGCTGAGGCAGCGGTGCTTCACGGGTCGTGGCGGGGGCCTCTCCACGGCATCCCCATTGCCCTCAAAGACCTGTACGACACCAAGGGCATCCGTACCACGGGCCAGTCGAAGGTCATGGAACATCGCGTCCCGGGTGAGGACGCGACGGTGGTGGCCAAGCTGCGCGAGGCAGGCACCGTTCTCTTGGGCAAGCTGGCAATGCACGAGTTTGCCCTGGGCGGCCCCCAGACCAGCCTATTTGATCAAGCGCGCAATCCTTGGAACCTGGACCACGTTACCGGGGGTTCCAGCAGCGGGTCGGGGGCCGCCATCGCGGCGGGCCTGTGCATGGGCAGCCTGGGCTCCGACACCGGCGGCTCCATACGGGGCCCCGCGGGCCTCTGCGGCATCGTTGGACTGAAGCCCACCTATGGCCGGGTGAGCCGCTCCGGCGTGCTGCCATTGAGCTGGTCCCTGGACCACGTGGGCCCCATGACCTGGACTGTTGAGGACACGGCCCTGATGCTCCAGGCCATCGCGGGCCACGACCCCAAGGACCCGACGTCCAGCCGCGCGCCGGTCCCAGACTACACGGCCTCGTTGAAGCGGGGCGTCAAGGGGCTGACCATTGGGATGCCACGCCACTACTTCTTCGACACGGACGGCGGTGTGGACCCCGAGACGGTCGGAGTGGTGGACGCCGCCCTGGCCGAGCTGGAGCGGATGGGCGCACGGCTGAGAGAGGTGCGCATTCCCAGTCTGCACTTCGCCGGGGCAGCGAACAACGTCATCATGTTGAGTGAGGCCTTTGCCTACCACCGGCACAACCTTCAATCGCAGGTCCAGAACTACGGGAAGATTGTGCGTACGCGGTTCCTGGTGGGAGGCCTGTTCACGTCGGCGGACTATGTCCAGGCCCAGCGCGTTCGCAGCCGCGTCAAGCGGGAGATGGGGGAGGCGCTGAGACGAGTCGACGTGCTTGCCATGCCGACGGGACTGAGGCCCGCCACCGCGCTGAAGGACCTGGATCCGATGAGTACGATGATGAGCCGCAGTCTGACCGCCCCATGCAACGAGTCAGGTCTACCAGCTATCTCCGTGCCCTGCGGGTTCAGCGACACTGGCCTACCCATCGGGCTGCAGATCGCGGGCAAGCCCTTCGATGAGCCCACGGTGTTGCGGGTGGCCTACGCCTATGAACAAGCGGGCGGGTGGACCGAGACGCGCCCAAAGCTGTAGGCAGCGACAGACCCGAGCCCTGCTTCAAGCCCCTTCAGTCCCGCTTGCGTCGGGGAGGTCTTGCCGCGCGAAAGGCATAGGAGGACTCCATGGCACAGACACACGAAAATGAAGACGGCAGCGTCATTGGGCGCCTGAGTCGCTACATGGTTGCGGCGCGGACAGACGAGCTCCCCGCGGACGTCGTTCAGAAGACCAAACATCACATTCTGGACACCCTGGCAGCCATGGTGTCGGGCGCTGAACTGGAGCCCGGCAGGCTCGCCATCAAGTACGCGCAAGGCCGCGCCGGCGCCCCGGAGGCCCAGGTGGTGGGCGCCCCGCTGCTGGTCGACGCGGGCCATGCCGCCCTGGCCAATGGCCTCATGGCCCACGCCGACGAGACCGACGACTCTCACGCGGCATCGGGCACGCACCCGGGGTGCGCCATCGTGCCGGCTGCGTTGGCTATGGCTGAGCGCGCCAATGGGAGCGGTCGGGGGCTCCTGAACGCCGTGGCCCTTGGCTACGACGTCTGCGCCCGCACCATCCGCGCGCTGGGCTACCGGGAGGCGCTGGAGCGGCGGGGCGCCAGCAGCCACAGCGTCGGCGGCGTCTTTGGTGCGGCGGCGGCGGCCAGCGCCGCGACGGACATGGGCGAATCCCAGGTCAGGTATCTCCTGTCGTACACGGCGCAGCAGACCTCCGGCATTCCTTCGTGGGTCCGCGACCAGGACCACATCGAGAAGGCGTTCGACTTCGCGGGCATGGGGGCGCGCAACGGCGTTGAGGCGGCCCTAATGGTGGACGCCGGCTTCACCGGCGTCTGGGACGTCTTCGACGGCGACCGCAACTTCTTCCGCACCTTTGGCACGAATCCCCAGCCGGAGGAGATGGTTGTCGGCCTTGGGACTTGCTACGAGATCATGGCCACCAACATCAAGAAGTATTGCGTGGGCTCGCCAATTCAAGCGGCTGCGGACGCCCTAGCGAACATCATGCACCGAAGTGAGATCGGCGCAGCGGAGGTGGAGCGCGTCGTCGTGACTCTCCCCGTGGGCGGCGCCCGCATCGTCAACGACCGCCACATGCCGGACATCAATCTTCAATACATCCTGTCCGTAATGCTGTTGGACGGCAGCCTAAGCTTCGCCGCAGCCCACGACGTCCCGCGCATGCAGGACCCGCGGGTCATGGAGGTGCGCGGGCGCGTCGAGCTCCAGAGCGACGATGCCCTGGTCACGCCGGAGAGTCCCCGTCAGGCCATCGTGGAGGTCGTCACCAGGAGCGGCCAGCGCCTGCGCGACCACGTTGTGAAGGTACGGGGCACCGTGGAGAACCCCATGACCGTGGAGGAGGTGGAGGAGAAGGCGCGCGACCTCCTAGCTCCGAGCCTGGGTGAGACCAGGGCCCAGGGCCTCATCGACGCAGTGCAGGGCCTAGAGGGCTTGGGGAGCGTTCGCGAGCTCAGGCCTCTGCTTCAACCCTAAGCCGCCCGAGGAGACCAGCAAACAAGAGCGCCAAGCTGCAGCAAAACCAGCCTGGCGCTCCACTTTGCGAGTATCTGGGAGACGGGCCTACGCGGGGCCGATGAGGACGTCATCGCCCTCGATCCTGACGGTGTAGCGCGCGAGGCCTTCCTCCGCTGGGCCCTCCAGCACCTCGCCGGTGGTGGCGCTGAATCGGCTGCCGTGGCAGACACACTCCACCTCCTCGCCCTCCAGAGCGCCGTCTTCGGAGAGGTTGCACTCCGCATGGGGACAGACCTCGCCCACGGCGTGGAGCTGGCCACCCACGTTGACCAAGAGCACCCTTTCCTCGCCTGCCTCGAAGAGAGTCATGCCACCGGGCTTGAGATCGCTGACCTTGGCCGCCTTGACGAATTCGTCCACCTGCTGCCTCCTGCTTTCGTTTAATGGAATGAACACCTATTATAGCCGCATGCCCGGTTGCTTCCTACCCGTCTTGGTGGGAGAGCTGACGATCCCTGGTCCTGGCTTCCGCAGGGGCCCAGTGACAGCTGGCGCGCGGGCACGGCGAGATTAAGCGGTACCACGTCAAGATTCTTCTCGGGAGGTGTCAGGCATGGCGGCAGAGAGGCTGAGCGGCGAAGAGATCGAAGAGCTGAAGCAGATGGCAGAGGCCCACTTCTGGCCCCACTCCCGTCAGGCCGGTGACATGTCGGATGAGACGGGGATCAAGCTGGTGGCCAAGGCCCAAGGGGTCTGGGTCGAGGACGTGGAGGGCAGGCGTTGGTTCGATACGATCTCCGGTATGTGGCTGACGAACATCGGCCACGGCCGGAAGGAGATCGCTGACGCCGTGTACGATCAGATGCAGGACATCAGCTACACGCCCGGCGGCAGCGTCAGCCCGGCGACGGTAAAGCTGGCGGCCAAGGTGGCTGCACTGGCCCCGGACAAGGAGTCCCGGGTCTTCTTCGTCAGCGGCGGCTCCGAAGCCGTGGAGACCGCCGTGAAGATGGCCAAGAAGTACCATCGAAACAACGGTGCGCCGGGCCGCTTCAAGGTCATCAGCCGCCGCGGCTCCTACCACGGCGCCACCCACGCGGCCATCAGCCTGGGCGGAGGCGGCGTCGCCGCGCCGGAGGACTATGGGCCGCTGATGCCCGGCAACATTCACGTCGCCTCGCCGGACGAGTACCGCTGCGCCTACTGCAGCGACCGCGGCGGCTGCAATCTCCAGTGCGCGCAGGAGGTCGAACGGACCATTCAGCACGAGGGGCCCTCCACGGTGGCCGCCTTTGTCGGCGAGCCCATCTCCGTGTCTTCAGGAGTCCACGTCCCGCATCCCGACTACTGGCAAAGGGTGCGTGATATCTGTGACAAGCACGGCGTCCTGATGATCTGCGACGAGGTCATCACGGGGTTCGGGAGGACCGGCAAGATGTTCGCCATGGAGCACTGGGGCGTGAAGCCGGACATCTTCACCACGGCCAAGGCTCTGACCAGCGGGTATCTGCCAATTGGGGCCGCGGTTGCCAGCAGGGGGGTGTCGGAGGCATTCATGGGTGACGGGAACAGGGTGTTCCGGCACCTCATCACCTTTGGGGGCAACCCGGCATCCTGCGCGGCGGCGCTGGCCAACCTGGAGATCATAGAGAGCGAGGATATGGTGTCGAACTCTGCGGAGATGGGCGCCTACCTCTTCGAGCAGCTGCAGACGCTCTACGAGCATCGCATCGTGGGTCAGGTCCGGGGCGGCAAGGGCTTGCTGTGCGCCGTGGAGCTGGTCAAGGACCGGGACACCCGGGAGCGGTTCCCGGCGGAGGCGCGGCTGCGCGACAAGAGCCAGGCCCTGATGTCCAAGTACGGACTCCTAGGCCGCGGCGGTGACGTCATCCACGTGGCCCCGCCGCTGTGCGTCACCAAGGACGAGGTTGATCACGTGGTGCAGAGTCTGGACGGGGTGATCGGTGAGCTGGAAGGGGAGCTATGACCCCCGGCTGAGGGGTCGCTGGCGCGACGGCCTTGTAGGGGGAGCGTTGCGGGGTCGCCACGGGGGAGGCGTGGGGAAGGCGGGGTGCGGGAATGACGGGAGGGGGCGTCGGTCGGTAACGACCTGGCTCGCGCCCCCGGACTTGTTCAGACTGTTCCTAGGTGATGCGATCCAGCAGCTCGCCGATTGTGAGCCAGTAGTAGATGATGTACGAGCCCGCCACCAGCATGAACACGGCGCTGGCGGGCTTGACGTAGGCAAGGGTCTTACGCAGGGTGCCCACCAACGCTCCCTGGAACAGGGCTATTCCGATGGTCAGGGCGATGATAACAGTGCCCATGCCCAGGGCGTATACGACGAACTGCCCAATGGCTGCGACGATGCCATCGACGGCAAGCGTGCTGCTTACCACGACCAGGAAAATGGGGAGGGTGCAGCTCAGCGAGGCGGTTGCGTAGCTGATGCCGAACAGGAAGTAGCCCCGGACGTTGACCTCGCTGGGATTGCCCACCCGGGCGGCGGCCCGTTCGGCGATTCCGGTGTAGAGGGCGCCGCCCCGTAGGATCCACGCGGCGCCCAGGGTGAGGGCAACGCCAACCCCCAGGCCGATCCACGGGAAGACGCTGATGACGGACCGCAGGCCCGCTCCAATGAGCACGCCCGCTATGCCGAAGAGAAGGATGAATCCGCCGGTGACCACGCCTCCGACAGTGAGGGCCTTGACGAGCCGGCTCAACCGGGACGCTTCCTCAATACCCTTCCCACGACTGCCCAGGTAGAGCGCCAAATAGGCGGGGAGCATCGCAAACCCGCACGGGTTGACCGTGGAAACCATGCCCGCCCCGAAGGCGAAGCCCAAGGGCAGCAGGTCGCCGACACTCCCCAGGGCCGAACCAGACCTGCCCGAAAGGGACTCCACCAGACCGTTGACGCTCCCAATGGGGCTGTCAGTGAGCAGGGCCCCTACCACAGCTACCGCTATGGCGGACCCGGCAGCCAGGAACGGGAGTATGACGGTCCACCGGGCGCCTGGCCGCAGCCCTTGGACTTCCGCTCCAGCCGCATCTGCCATGATCTTCCTCTGTTTCGGGTCCCTGCCTTCGATGACCATGGGGGCTCGGGACCATCACTCCGGACCGTCGTAGCTTTATGTCAGGTGCTACCGAAGCGGTTCACGGCCTCCGGCGGACGCTCCGCCTATAGCTTACACCGTTCCGTTGCCCCAACGTTCATCTCTCTTTGGATGCACTCCACCGCCGAAGGGATGTGCGTCTGCGGACATTCGCGCGCCCCATTCGCGCGCCCCATTCGCGCGCCCCAGTAGTATGGCGAGGGTGTGATGGTTTTCGTCATTGACTCTCAAAAACACCCCTGATAGACTGACGCAAATCCACACGAGAGGGCTGCTACCATATGGGTGCACCGCAGTTCAAGGAGATTCGCAGAGCTTACGGCTTTGACGATGTGGCCATCGCTCCCGGCCTGGTGACCCTGAACCCGGAGCAGACCGATATTGAGTTTCGACTTGTCGACCGCACCTTCGCCATCCCCATCCTTGCTTCGGCGATGGACGCGGTCGTATCGCCGACCTTCGCGGTCCACATGGGGAAGCTGGGCGGCTTGCCGGTCCTCAACCTGGAGGGCATCTGGACCAGGTATGAGGATCCCGAAGCCGTCCTCCTAGAGATTGCTGAGACCCCCCTGGGCGCCGTAACGGAGCTGTTCCAGCGCGTCTACTCCGTGCCCATTCGGGAGGAGCTCATCGGTCGAAGAGTGGAGGAGATCAAGGCGGGCGGCGTGCCCTGCGCCGTGGCCCTGACACCCCAGAACACTAAGCGATTGTCGGAGGTGGCCGTGGAGGCGGGCGCCGACGTCATCTTCGTCCAGGCCACCGTCACAACGGCCCGCCACGTGTCCAAGAGCTACCGGGGCCTCATCTTCTCGGAGCTCAAGGAGACGGTCAAGGTGCCCGTCGTCGTAGGCAACTGTGTCACCTACGAGGTGGCCAGGGAGCTCCTGGAGACGGGGATCGATGGCATTCTGGTTGGCGTTGGGCCCGGCGCGGCGTGCACGACGCGGGAGGTCGTAGGCGTCGGGATCCCCCAGGTGACAGCCACCATCGACTGCGCGGCGGCCCGCGACGAGTACTTTGAGGACACGGGCAGGTACGTGGCGGTCATTACCGACGGCGGCATACGCACCGGCGGCGACCTCTGCAAGTCCATCGCCTCCGGAGCCGACGCCGTCATGCTGGGCACGCCCATGGCTCAGGCCGAGGAAGCGCCGGGCCACGGGTACAACTGGGGAATGGCAACGCCCCACCCCGCGCTCCCCCGGGGCACGCGGATTACCGTGGGCACCAAGGCGCCCCTGGAGCAGATCCTCTTCGGCCCCTCCAACACCACCGATGGAACGATGAACTTCGTGGGGGCGCTGCGCGCAGGCATGGGCATGGTCGGCGCCAGCACCGTCGCCGAGATGCACGACGCCCAGCTTGTGTATGCGCCAGACATCAAGACGGAGGGCAAGAGCTTCCAGTTCGCACAGCGGAACTAACGCGCAAAGCAACGAGAGAAGCTGCTCACCCTGGATTCGTGGAGGGGTGAGCGGCTTCTTTTAGTTGCGCTGCTCCGTAAGCAGCTGCCGGAGAGCCCGCTTGACCAGGTTGCGGGCCAGGGTCACCTTGTAGCCGTTGTGGCGGAGCGGGACCGCTCCACCCAGAGCAAGCTCTCCCACCCTGTCCAGCTCGACGTCCGACGGCGCGCACCCCGCGAGAGCTTCCTCGGACGCAACGGCCCGCCAGGGGATGGGCGCCACGCCGCCAAGAACGATGCGGGCGTAGGTGATGCTGTTCTCCTCCACGGCTACGGCCGCGGCCACCGACACCAGCGCAAAGTCCTCCGCCTGGCGCACTCGGACCTTGAGGTAGGCGGAGCGCAGCCGTGGCGGGGGTGCAGGGACGCTCACACCCGTTACCAGGTCGCCGGGTCCAAGGGAGGTTTCAGACGCAAGGTTGTCCCGTGGACGCAGATAGAGCTTCTCCAGGGGTACATCGCCCTCGCCCCAGGTGCCCGCCACGTGGGCCCGAGCATCCAGAGCTATCAGGGCGGGGGCCAGGTCTGAGGGGTGCACGATGAAGCACGGGTTTCCGCCCAAGACGGCAGAGTAGCGGGACTCGCCCAGGACGACAAAGCACTCGCGCCCGCCCTTCTTAAGGCAGGGGAAGAGGGAGCTGCGATAGTAGAGGCAGCGGGGCCGCTGACACAGATTGCCGCCCAGGGTGCCCATCTGCCGGATCTGGGGCGTTGCGATGGAAGCGGCAGCCTGGGTGAGTACAGCGTACTCCGGGGCAATGCCCGTGTCGGATTCCATCTGGGCCAGCCGCACCGCCGCGCCCAAGAACAGGCCCGTGCCGTTCAGCCTGAGCTCATGAAGCTCCGGGATGCCGCTCAGCGAGACCAAGCGCCGCGGGGCCGTGATGCCCTCCTTCATCTCGCCCAGTAGGTCTGTGCCGCCGGCAAGCACTTTGGTCTCGCCGGGGGCGTCGGCGAGCGCCTGGACGGCCTCCTGAACGGAGGTGGGGTGAAGGAGATGGAAGGGCTTCAACTGGCGAGGGCCTCCAACACTCGGTCCGGCGTGAGGGGCAGCGCGGAGAAGCGGACGCCGACGGCGTTGTACACGGCGTTGACGACGGCGGCGGCCACGGGGACCGAGGGCGGCTCGCCAAGCGCCTTGGCGCCGAAGGGGCCGATGGGGTCCACAACATCAGCGAAGATCACCTCGACCGGCGGTGCGTCCAGGAAGCTGGGGCACTTGTGCTCCAGGAAGTTGGCGTTGACTGTCCCACCGGTATTCAGGTCCTGGACCAACTCTTCGCCCAGGGTCCAGCCCAGCATCTGGTTCACGCCGCCCTCCACTTGATTTACCGCCAGGTTGGGGTTGATGATGCGGCCCGAATCGTGGACTGCCACGTAGCGTTCCACCGTGACCTGGCCCGTTTCCGTATCCACGGCAACTTCGGCGAAGTGGGCCGCGAAGGAGTTGACGATGAACTCCGTGCTGCCCGGGGCGATCGTCGCCTCCGCCGACAGCCGCTCGGCGGGCACGGCGGCGGCGATCTCGAAGAGGGTAATGCTCCGCTGGGGCTGGTCCCTGACCTGAACCCGTGCGTCGGAGAGTACCAAGTTGTCAGGCGTCGTATCCAGGAGAGGGGCCGCCACGCCGACGATGCGGCCGCGCAAGTCCTCGGCCGCCAGCTTGACCGCGGCACCCGTGGAGAAGGTGAGCGTCGAGCCGGACGTTGTCGGGGCGGCGGAGGTTGTCCCCGTGTCAGCCAGGACTGCGCGCACGTGCTCCATGGTCAGCCCAAGGACCTCCGCAGCCATCTGGCATAGGACGGTAGAGGCGCCCTCACCCACGTCGATGATCCCGGACACCACTTCCACGCCACCCTGCGGTGTGAGGCGCACCTGGGCGCTGGACTGTCCGCCGGGCCCTCCACGATAGGCGCACATGGCAACGCCGATGCCGCGCTTCACGGGTCCCGCACCGAAGGCGGGGGCCGTGCGGCGGTCCGCCCAACCGATGGCCTCGGCGCCGCGCCGCAAGCACTCCTCCAAACCGTTGCTGGAGAAGGGGACTCCTCCCTCCACGGGCTGCGTGTCCATACGCTCGCCGGGTGGTGTCTGGCGCTGACCGGGCTGCCCCTCAGGCGGTACGGCGTTGCGAAGGCGGAACTCCAGAGGGTCCATCCCCAGTGCCTCGGCTACCCTGTCCATGTGGGCCTCCAGGGCAAAGTGCCCCTGGGGCGCTCCCAGGCCACGGTAGGAACCCGCGGCCGGACGGTTGGTATAGGCCGCGTGTCCCACGTAGCGTGCGTTGGGGCAGCGGTACAGATAGAGTGACCCCTGCCCGGCGCGGCGCAGCACGCCCGCGCCCGACGCTGCGTAGGCGCCCGTGTCCAAGAGCGTGCGCGCCTCGATGGCGGTGATGGCGCCGTCGTTTCTGACGCCCACCCGCATGTTCGTCACCGAGGGGTGGCGCGTCCGCCCTGCGACGAACTCCTCGGCGCGTGTGTACTCGAGGCGCACAGGGCGGCCGGCGTTCCTGGCGAGCAGGGCCGCCAGCAGCCCCAACCGGGTCTCGTCCTTGTTTCCATAGCCCGCCCCCATGTGCGGTCCGACGACCCGCACCTGTTCCAGTGTCAGCCCCAGCGCTCGTGCGATAGTCGCACGGTCGCTGTGGACACCGCGAGTGCTCTTCCACAACGTGAGCCGGTCCCCATTCCAGGCCGCCAGGGCGGCGCGGGTCTCCAGCGCGGCCCCGGAGTGGGCTGGGGTCCGGTAGGTCCCCTCGATGACCATGTCCGCCTCCGCAAAGCCCGCGGCGGCGTCACCGCGCTCCAGCACCAGCGGTTGGCCCCCCACCAGGTTGCCAGTGACATGGACCAGAGGCGCCCCCGGCTTCAACGCCTCCTCGGGGTCCAGGACGAAGGGAAGGGGCTCATAGCTAACGTCCAGGAGATCCACGGCCTCTGCCGCAGCGTCCGGGCTCTCGGCGGCCACGGCGGCCACCTCGTCGCCGGCATACCGGACCACCGAGTCCAGGATTGGGAGGTCAGAGGCCACAGAACCCGGGGGGACATTGAAGGGCGTCAGGACAGCATGGACGCCGGGCAGCGCCGCCGCGCGGGACGCGTCCACCTCCAGCACCCGGGCATGTGGGTGCGGGCTGCGCAAAACCCGGGCGTACAGCATGTCCGCCATGCGAAGGTCGGCGGTGTACTTGGCGACACCCGTCACCTTTTCCGGCAGGTCGACCCGCGCCTGGGAGGAGCCGACAATCCCCCGCATGGCCGCCATCAGGGGTTTCCTCCCCGCAGCTGGGACGCTCGCATCACGGCGGCCAGTATGCGCCCGTAGGCGTTGCATCGACAGAGGTTACCGGCCAGTGCGCGGCGCACATCCTCCTCCGTGGGCTTCGGACTTCGCCGCAGCAGGGCTTCCGCGGACAGGATGAACCCCGGCGTGCAGAAGCCGCACTGGGCGCCGTCCTCCTGGACGAAGGCTTCCTGCACCGGGTTGAGATGCTCCGGTGTTCCCAACCCCTCCACCGTGGTGACGGCGGCGCCCTGGGCCTGCAGGGCCAGGAGCATGCAGGAGTACACGGGAGGGCCGTTCAGCAGGACCGTGCAAGCGCCGCACTCGCCCCGATCGCAGCCCGTCTTGGCCCCGGTCAGGTCCATCACCTCACGGAGCAGATGCAGAAGCGTCCAGCGAGGCTCAACCTGGAGGGTGTGAGACCGGCCGTTGACCGCTATGCGGAGGGTGTCTTGTGGTAGGGATTCCATGGTTGCTCTATTGGAGCGCTTGGTCCTTGGCGAGCCGTCGCTAGGAGATGAAGCCTTGCTCCCGGTACCACTGAGCCGCTCCGGGGTGCAGGGGAACGTCGATGGGTGTGGCCTCTGTGTCCCGGCCAAGCTGGTCGATGCCGGTGTAGGAGTCCGGGTCCCAGGGAATGGCGCCGGCGCGGGCGTTGAAGGCCGCGCAGACTTTGTACGCGATCTCGTCCGGCAGCGACTCCCGCGTGTACAGCGGCCAGCCGCTGTAATCGATGCAGGTATGGTCTTCCTTGAGGTGCGCGAACCTGGAAGCCGGGACCACGGCGCGGCGCCAACCCAGGGCCTCCAACCCCTGCAATACGTGCTCCTCCAGAGGAACGGGTTCCAGGCCCTCGGCGAGGGCCTCGTCGAGCCAGGCGGGAATGCCTTCGTCGAAAACGGCATCCACCTCGCCGGCATGAATGGCGTTCATGCGCCGCGGATCGTGGGGCGGGCCGTTCAACTGAAAGGTGCCGCCCCAGGACTCCAAGTCGGCAAGCGTAAAGTCGTACAGGGCAAGCATCTGGTCGATGAGGCCCCGGGTCGAGTGGGTTGGGTCCTCTCGGATGGAGAGGCGAAGAGGGTATCGCCGCTCCTTGATCTGCGCCAGGGAGGTCAAGCCCGTTCGCGGGTGGATCAGGGTCACGAAGCGGTCCCAGGATGGGTAGCTGGCCACGACGCGCACCGGCAGCGGCTCCGAGAATAGGCCGGTCCCCCGGTAGGCCTGCGTGAGGCAACCGGAGGGGTTGACGAAGGCCATCTCCAGCTCGCCCTTGACGACGGCGTGCGCAAGGATAGGGGAGCCCGTTGACATGCGGAGCCAGGGGCTGAAGCTCTCGCCTGATCCACTGCCAACGACGACGGTCACGTCACGGTTGCCGCCGTAACGCGTCGCGGGGTCGCCCGCGATGTGCAGGCCGACTTCCCAGAGGGTGACGGCGCGGACGATGTTGGCGCGAAAGCTCGATCCGGCGGGCAACCCTTGCATGACTTCGCCTCCCATCAAGCTGGCGTTGAGAATGGTAACCGGGGCCGCACTCTCAGTCAACGGCGGCGGAATGAGGGTTGCTACGGAAGCAGCGTCCATTCAGCGAGACCGGTCCGATAGGTCCCGAAACCCTTGCCCACCGGTCCTGGCGGTTGGGCCCGGCAACGAGTCCAAGCTGCCGCCGCGGTATTCCTACGATGCGCACTAGTCCAGGCGGCGCATGGACGGGATGAAGGCCAGATAGTAGACGGAGATGAGCAGCAGCACAACCGCTGCCCCGCCGATCGCCCACTGGACGCCGGCCATCGCCGCGATGATGGATATGCCGAAGATGCCAAAGTTGGTGACGCCAAACTCCATGAGATAGATGCTCATCACCCGGCCCCGGTAGGCGTCCTCCGTGTGGGCCTGCACGAGGGCGTTGCCCAGGGCCATCCGTCCCGCTTGGCCCAGCCCCAAGGGAATGGCCAGGGCCAGCGAGACGAAGTACCACGGAGAGATGGAAAAGGCTATCAGGCTCAACGCGAGCAGAAGGGAGCTCAGCAGCAGTAGCCGCCCTCTCCCCCTATCTCCTATGGCGGCGATAGCCAGTGAGCCCGCCAGCGCTCCGATACCAGATACGGTCATCAGCACGCCCAGCCGGAAGCTGGACTCGGCGAAGAGGTCCGGCAGCGGCGCGAGCAGCCCGCCAAGGACGGGCAGCCGAGTCATCCAGGCCACCTCAGTGGCGTTCACGATAATGATGTCCGTTGTGAACATCGGCATGAGCATCATGTATGGCATTGAAAAGAGGACCGAGACCAGGGTGAGGAGGAGAAGGGCCGGAAGTACACTATTGCCCTGGATATAGCGCAGTCCTGCAAAGACTTGATCCAGGGCCCCGCCACCCTGGATAGAGGTTGAGCCGGTTATGGGCAGCCGCAGCACGAAAATCACGGCAATCAGGTAGAGGCCCGCCATGAAGTAGTAGACTGCCTCGATGCCAATCAGCGCAATGAGCAGCCCCGCGATTCCCGGCGCGAGCAGGCGGTTCATGTTCATCCCGGCGGTGTTTAGTGCCACGGCGTTGGTCAGTCCCTGTTCACCGACGATCTCCACAATAACCGCCTGCCGGGAAGGCATCATAAGCGCCATGATGATGCCTTGAACCACTGAGGCCGCCAGCAGGAAACCCCAGGTAATGAGGCCGAGGGAAATCAGGAGGGCCACCCCCAGGGCCAGGAGGGCAGAAGCGGCCTGCCCAACCACCATGACGTACTTCTTTGGAATCTGGTCAGCGATGACTCCCCCATAGAGGGAGAAGAGTATTATGGGCAGTCCGTTGGCCAGAGCGACCGTGCCCAGGAGGATGGCCGAGCCCGTGAGCTCGTACATGAACCATGACCGTGCAACCATCTGCATGTTCATGGCGCCCATCTGCCCCATCATCGCGGCAAAAAAGAGGCGGAAGGAAGGGTTCCTGAAGG
The DNA here is from genome assembly GCA_965247615.1 of Dehalococcoidia bacterium. GTDB lineage: Bacteria > Chloroflexota > Dehalococcoidia > Lucifugimonadales > UBA1127. The sequence goes on from OZ252022.1 coordinate 1,732,762, forward strand.
ACATGAACATGCGGCCCGTCAGGGTCGCGCGGCCACGCTCAGACTGATCGACGAGGCGCGGGTCTGCCTGGGTCCTCGCCGGTTCTTCTAGCTTAGGTTCAGATCGCTGCATCGTTGTTCACGAGTCACTAGGGGGCTCCCACGGTGGCAGCCAGACGTAGGGGATGACGTATGCATTATACTCTCGGCCGCGGACCGTTGGGCCGCGGCATCCGGGGAGCAGCGCTGCGTTCATGCCGATGGGGCCGCATCGCCGCGCACATCCGCGTATTAGCAATTAGGTCTTCATGGCGGCCACGACTAGGGAGGCGGCCTGACCCGTACGCCTGGCAGATGTTGGGCGTATAATTGCCTTGCGATAGGGGCCAGAAAGGCTTCACGGAGTCCACTATCCCAGGGCCGCCGGAGGGCGCGGACGGGGCCCCCCTCGCTGTCGACAACAACAGGCCAAGGAACCGTTGTGGAAGTCCATACAGACGCCCGGAGTCACGTCCTAGCCGACATACCCCAGCAGTCGGCACATGCGGAGCAGCTGGGCTTCGACGGCATCGTGTTCAACGAGACGACGCAGGACCCCTTCTTGGCTGCCACGCTTGCAGCTGAGCACACGCGGCGGGTGAAGCTGGGAACCTCCATCGCGCTGGCGTTCCCCCGCAGCCCCATGAGCATGGCGTACACGTGCTGGGGGCTGCAGACCCTCTCGCAAGGCAGGTTCCACCTGGGCCTTGGGAGCCAGGTGCGGGGGCACATGGAGCGCCGCTTCAGCGTACCCTGGCACGCACCCGCTGCCCGCATGCGCGAGTACGTGCAGGCCCTGCGGGCCATCTGGGCGTGCTGGCAGGAGGGCGCAGCCCTGAGGTTCCAGGGCGAGCACTATACGCTTTCCCTGATGACGCCCTTCTTCAACCCCGGCCCAATACCTCACGGCCCGCCGCCGGTCTTTCTTGCCGCCGTGGGACCGGTCATGTGCCGCGTGGCCGGTGAGGTGGCGGACGGTGTCCTGCTACACAGCCTGGTTTCCGCCAAGTATGTCCACGAGGTCGTCCTCCCCAACTTGGAGATGGGCGCGAAGAAGGCAGAGAGATCACTGAAAGATCTGGCGGTTGGCGGCGGGGGATTCATCGTCATCGCCGACGACGAGGCGGAGCTGGCCCGGGGCCGCGAAGCCGCAAGAAGCCGCATCGCCTTCTACGCGAGCACCCCGGCGTACCGAGGGGTGCTGGAGGTCCACGGCTGGGGCGCCATAGCGGACGAGCTGCGCCAGCTGTCCTTTCAGAATGCGTGGGACGAGATGCCGAGGCTCATCACTGAAGAGATGATGGACGTCTTCTGCGTCGCGGGGAGCTGCCGCGACATCGGCGGCAAGCTCGTGAATAGGTACGGGGACCACGCTACGCGCATCACGATACCCGGCGAGGGCATCAGCGACGAATCCATCGCTGGCCTCATCCGGGACCTCCGCAAGTCAGCCGCCGCCTAGAGGGAATACGCATGGAGACTCAAGGCGCGCCTCACCGAGCCGGGATGGTGGCCATTATCGGCCGCCCCAACGTTGGAAAATCCACACTCCTCAACGTCCTGCTGGATTACAAGCTCGCAATAGTCTCCACCAAGCCCCAGACCACGCGGCATCAGCTCCTGGGCATCATCACTGGGGAGGAGTATCAGATAGCCTTCCTGGATACACCCGGCTTTTTGACTCGGACCGGAGACACTTTGGACCGGAGGATGCTGGCCCGAGCACGGGGCGCTCTCGACGACGCTGATCTGGCTGTGCTGGTCGTCGAGCCCCGTCCGCCGGGAGATATCGAGCGGGAGCTCATGGAGGTCCTAGCAGCTCGCAGGTTACCGGCAGTCCTGGCCATCAACAAGGTTGACCGCGTGAAGAAGGGCACCCTGTTGCCCCTACTGGAGACATACAACGGTCTTCACGACTTCCTGGAAATGGCGCCCGTCAGCGCCCTGCGCCGGGACGGGACCGATGGCCTGCTGCGGCTCATCGCCACGCATCTTCCGCAGGGCCCGCCGCTCTATGAGCCGGATACGCTGACGGACCGGCCGGAGCGGTTCCTGGTGGGCGAGCTGGTGCGGGAGCAGCTCTTCCGGCTCTACGGCCATGAGGTGCCTTACAGCACGGCCGTGGAGGTGGAAGAGTTCCGAGAGGCAGAGGAAGAGGGCGGGAAGAAGGATGTGATCGGCGCAGTCATTTATGTCAATAAGCCGTCCCAGCGCCGCATCCTCATTGGGGCGGGCGGGGCTGCGTTGAAGGAAGTCGGCGTCGCAGCCCGGCAGGAGATCGAGTCTGTTCTGGGCCGGCCTGTCTACCTAGAGCTGTGGGTAAAGGCGCGGCCCCGCTGGCGGGAGGATACTCCCTTTCTCGACGAGCTGGGTTACTGAGGCGACCCCTCGAGGGCCCGCGCTTTCTCTCCAGGTCCACAGCCCAGCATTCGCCGGAGATGCCTCTTGGGTGAGTGCTCTTACCTGACCGCCGTCGGCACTTTCGGCCTTCCAGCAGCCCCCTACGACTTCTCCAGCTTCGCCCAAGTGGAATCCGCTTTTCCCCATGGGCTTGACAAGCCAGGAACACATGTTCTATTCTCCTTGTAAGGCGAACATATATTCGTGTCCTGGTGTCATGGCAGGTTGGGGAGCATTGCTGCGGAGGGGGTAGTGGATGCTCTTCAACCGAGCACCGGGGGCGCGTACAAAACACCGCAGGGAGGCGAGCGTCATGGGAAAGGTCATCTTCGAGGAGATTCAGAGCAAGTCACTCATCAATCGTGTATCCGGGGACAGCCTGCCCTTCCGCTGGACCGTCAATCCCTACCGGGGCTGCCAGCACGCTTGCGTGTACTGCTTCGCCCGGAGCACCCACACGTATCTGGGGATGAACGCGGGCAAAGACTTTGATACGCGGGTGAGTGTCAAGGTCAACGCTCCGGAGGTGCTTCGCCAGGAGCTTCGAGCGTCCAGCTGGCGGGGTCAGCTCATCGCCCTGGGCACCGCCTGCGACCCCTACGAGCCGGCCGAGCAGAAGTACCGTCTCACACGGGGGATCCTCCAGGGACTCAGCGACTTCCGGAACCCGGTTTCCATCACCACCAAGGGCACGCTCATAGAGCGGGACGTGGACATCTTGAAGGAGCTCAGCCAACGTGCGTTCTGCTCGGTGAACTTCAGCGTCGGGACCGTGGACTCCGAAGTGTGGAAGGCCACCGAGCCCCTGGCGCCCAAGCCTGTAAAGCGCCTGCAAGCCATGGAGAAGCTGGTGAAGGCCGGGGTACGCGCCGGCGTCATGCTGGCGCCTATTCTGCCAGGTCTCAGTGACAGCCCGGAGAAGCTGGAAGAGACGGTCAGGGCCGCCGCGGAGCACGGCGCCCAGTTTATCGCGCCGAATATCCTCCACCTCAAGCCCGGATCCCGCGAGTGGTACATGCCCTTTGTCCGGGAAGCGTACCCGCATCTGAATGCCCTCTACGCAAGGCTCTACAAGGGCCCCTATGCACCTGAAGAGTACACAGAACGCGTGCTCGGCGTGGTGGAGGAGCTACGGCAGCGCTATGGCTTTCTCGCCAAGCGGGAGCTCGGGGGAGCGCCCGCCGGCGGTCTGCAGATGGCGTTGGCTATCTAACCCCGAGGCGTGACCCGGGGAAGCCGCGTCGGTGGATGCCCCGATCCGTCGTCCGTCAGGCAGGGTCGAGCTGTGACATGAGGTCCAGGAGCTCTTGCGGGGAGCCTGCGGTACGAAACACATGGTAGGTGAAGAAGGGGCTGGGGACGTGCCTCGGCAGCCAGACAGCGTAGATCCGCTTCCCCGTAGCGTGCCCGTGAACGATCTCACAGATGACCCCGACGGAGAGGGGTATGTAGGTATCTGCCTGGACCTGCTTGGACTGGGTATCGAAGCGGTCGTATGGTATGGGCGGGTAGTAGACCACAACCAGATCGCTCTGATCAATGAGCCGAAAGTCCCGCTTCACGGTATGGTCGCCGACAGCCCGGAAGAGGCTGGCGATCTCTTCATCCGATGCGCGCGCCAGCAGACCCTGTCCATTCTTCCTCTCGTCGAGGAGGTCGTCGACCTGCTTGATATCTTCCAGCGTGCCGGGATCAAACACCACGTACCCGCTGCCACGCAGGTCGCCGATGAGCGTCACTGCGTCGTTGCGCTGCTGGTCGGACACGTAGCTCATGGGATAGCTGGCGTAGATCTTCTTGGGGTTGGGCCCGAAGAGCAGCGCAAAGAGGCCGTCGACAGGCTCAGAGCGGCTGACCAGGTAGTGCGGGAGCCTCAGGTTTCTCGCCCAACGCGCCGTGTCCTCCATCTCGCGGTCCCGCCAGTGAAGGACCTCCTGCAGGGTGATCTGATCAAAGCGATGGAGAGGGTCTGCTCTGAGGTTCCGGAAGGTGTCCACGGCGTTGTGTTCCACGGTGAAGAGCACCTCTGGCTTCAGGCCAGCGAGCAATGTATCGGGAAACCCCTCCAGATAGCTGGAGTTCCAGAAGAAGGTGGCGTGGGTGCCAAGGACCACTGCGCTATCGCGTCCGCCGGAGGAGCGCCGCAGCGCCTCGATCCTAGTCTGAACATTGCGGATGGCATGCCGGACTATCTCCGAACGATGGGCATCCGTGATGTTGAGGATCGTGGCCTCGCTGACCGTGGGTTCCGCCGCCTGCATCTCCTGCCACAGGTCGATGAATATGACACGGCGCTCCCTCTCGCCGGCGATGGCAATCAGGTCATCCACCAACTCCCTGCGTTCGCTGCCGCTCATGCCCGTCAGGACGGCGGTAATCATGTGTGTCCCCTTACGGTTGGTGGGAGTGACAATACCAGCACAGCGCTGGAGTGGGTCATACGGGTAGCTGGAGGAGCTGAAGGATATTCCCGTCGGGGTCCTGGAATGTTGCGACCCAGCCTCCCCAGGTCTCCAGCTCCGGTTCTCGCAGGATGACGGCGCCTCGCCCTCTGAGCCGGTCGACGACGGCGTGGATGTCGTTGACCTTCAGGTGGACCATAGTCCGGAATGGGTCTCGGGAGCTTCCCTGCACTCGACTGTGGGTGCCCAGATTCAGACGCACGCCCGGCTTTATCTCGAAGGCGACGAAATCATCATGGACTGAATGGAGCGGGAGGCCCAGGACGTCACGGTAGAAGCGGGTCATCTCTTCCAGGTTGTCGGTCCAGAAGACCACACCTGCAATGTCCTGTATGGCATCCGGCCGTGCTTCCATCTCCACATCCCGCCGCCCGGCGGCAACCCACGGCCCTTCGCGCCCGTGCTGCATGGAGTCAGGCCCGCCGGACGCGTGCGGCGATCACCAGGGCGCTGCGGCGGACTGCCGGCTTCAACCGGGAAAGAACCCGTCTGCAAAGGCGTCGATGATGGTCTGAGCCACGGTCTGGGGGCGTTGGATTTGGACGTCGTGGACAGAGTCTTCCATCCAGACGGTGCGGGCCGACGGAAGGAGCTGGGCCGCCCTGGCGACGCCTTCCTCCTTGCGGCGCAACCGCTCCTCGTCCGTGCCCTCGCCGCGCTGACGGGCCGGCATGATCAGCACGGGACACCGTACCTTCGGGAACGGCTCAGAACCGGAGTTCTCCCACAGAGCCCAGAGGATTCTCATATGGTTCTCCCGGGTGAGCCGGGGCGTAACCGTACCACGGGGGGTAACGTCAAACTGGAACATCAGGATGGCCTCGCGCTCCGGGGTCCAGGGCGCGGATGCCCTGGAACGGATGCGCTCCATGAGCTGATCGGGTGTGTACGACGTGAGGTCCGGCGGGGCCATACGCTCCGCTATATCCTCCCACGTTGTGCCAGGCCGGTCCCTGAATCCGCCGAAACCGCCGTCAAGCATCACGATTCCCGCGAGGTCCTGAGAGTGCCGGGCGCCGTACTCCAGGACAACGGAGGCGCCCCAGGAGTGCCCGACCAGCAGCGGCCGCTCAATCTCTTGAGAAGCCAAGAAGGACCGCACGTCTTCCGTGAAGTTGTCGAAGTTGTAGCCGTCTTCGCACTTGGCGCTGGCGCCGTGTCCGCGCTGGTCCAGGGCAAAGACCCGGAAGTGGTCTCGCAGCATGGGCGCCGCAAAGTCCCACGTCCGGCAGCTCGATGCCAGTCCGTGCAAGAGGACGAGGGGCTGGCCCTCGCCACCCCAGTCGCGGTAGTGGAAGGTCAACCCTCTCAGGGTTACATGGCCGTCCTGTACGTCCGTTGCCACCGGCCTCACTCCTCGCGAATCTCGACGCTCTCGATGGTCAGGGGCTCCGTGGGCACTGAGGGCTCGCCGGTCGCGCTCTGCCGCACCGGAGTATTGGCGATGGCGTCCACGACGTCCAGCCCTTCGGTCACCTGGCCGAAGATAACGTAGTTCGGTTGCAGCGCGTAGTTCTGGTGCATGATGAAGAATTGGCTTCCGTTGGTGTTGGGCCCCGCGTTCGCCATTGCCAGGGTCCCGCGGACGTAGCTGCGGGTCACCGGCTCATCATTGAAGCGATAGCCCGGCCCGCCTGTTCCCGTCCCGGTGGGGTCGCCGCCCTGCAACATGAACCCCTTGATGACCCGGTGGAAGGGGGTGCCGTTATAGAAGCCCTGACACGCTAGGAAGACGAAGTTGTTCACGGCGTTGGGCGTCTCCCCGGCGAAGAGCTCAACCTCTATGACGCCCTTGTTGGTCCGCATGGTGGCGAGATACTTCTTGCTGGCATCGATGCTCAGCTCCGGCGGCGCATTCCACTCCATCACATTTCCTTCCTGTTCACATTGATCCGGCGTCCAGGTGGGCGCCGTTGCCGCAGGTGCCGGTTGTGGGGCTGCCGTCTGCGGTTCAGGTTGAGCCGGTTCAGGCTGAGCCGGGTCCGCGTCCCCAGAACCGCTGCAGGCGACCAGAAGTGCCAGCAGGAAAGCGAGTCCGGTAATGAAGCGCATCATGCCCCGCCTCGTAGCACAAAGAGTCTCAGGGTCCCGTGCCGCACCCTGCTCTGCCTGGAATCCGGCATCGCTCGCAGGCGACGGGATAGTATAGCAGCCGCGTTGGGATGGGGAAAGACACCCGGGCTGCCCCGCACGCGCTGCGGGCCATCGCCGGCTGAGGCCAACCGGCCCGTGGGATGATATGATGGGCTGCCAAGCAGGTAGCACTGTGACAAGGAGGCGTCCATGGAACTCAGCGAGGCATTGTCCTTCCTCGAAGAAAACAAGCTGGCAGTGGCCACAACGATAGGGGCTTCCGGCAAGTCGCAAGCCACGGTAGTGAGCGCCGGGCTCTACGAGGGTAAGATGGCCTTCGTGTCCCGGGGCCAGACGGTAAAGGTGAAGAACGCAGCCAGGAACGGCCGCTGTGCCGTGACCGTCATCAAGCCGGATACCACTCGGTACGTAACCGTTGAAGGTCCGGCGACCGTCCATGGGTGGGACAACACAGGTCCCGATGAGTTGCTGGAACTGCTGCAAAAGGTGTACACGGCTCTGGGCCGGCGCATCGATAACTTGGACGCCTTTCACCAGACCATGCGGGAAGAGCAGCGGACCATTGTGCTGGTCACCCTGGAGCGGTTCTACGGCAGCCTCGTCAGGTCCGCGCGGTAGCGCTTCACGCCAACCCGCGCTGCCGGTATTGGACGGACTCCGCCAGGTGGGCGACGCTGATCCGGTCTGCGCCGGCCAGGTCCGCGATTGTCCGCGCCACCTTGAGCACGCGGTGGAACGCGCGCGCCGAAAGCTTCATCCGGTCCATGGCGGTCCGGGCGAGTCCCTGGGCTGCGTCGTCCATCTGGCAATGGCTCCAGACGTCCTGCGGCCCCATGTCGGCGTTGCACAGGCTTGTGGTCCCCGAGAACCGGCTGAGCTGCCGTTCCCGCGCCTCTTCCACGCGCTGCCGGACGGTGTGTGAATCCTCCTGAGGGCTGTCGCTCGTCAGCTTCTCGTATTCGATCCGCGGCACCTCTACGACAATATCGATGCGGTCTAGGAGGGGCCCAGAGATGCGCTTACGGTACTTGCCAACGGCGCCGGGCGAGCATGTGCACTGGTTGTGGGGGTCGCCCAGCCAGCCGCAGAGGCACGGGTTCATGGCAGCCACGAGCATGAAGTTTGCTGGGAAGGTAACGCTGCCCTGGGCGCGGCTGATCGTCACCACCCTGTCCTCCACAGGCTGACGCAGGACCTCCAGAACACTCTGACCGAACTCCGGTAGCTCGTCCAGGAACAGCACGCCGCGATGGGCCAGCGTGACCTCTCCTGGCCGGGGCCAGTGACCGCCTCCCACAAGCCCCGCGTGGGACGTGGTGTAGTGAGGCGAGCGAAAGGGGCGCGTGGAGAGCAGAGGTGTGGCCGCAGGCAAAAGTGCGGCGATGCTGTAGATGCGACTGGTCTCCAGGGCTTCCCGGGTGGTCATGCTTGGCATGATGGTCGGGAGGGCGCGGGCCAGCAGGGTCTTGCCGCTGCCCGGCGGCCCGACCATCAGGAAGTTGTGCCCGCCAGCCGCCGCCACCTCAAGGGCGCGCTTGGCGTGTTCCTGCCCCTTCACGTGGCCGATGTCGGTACCGTCATAAGCGGGGGCGGCTGCCAAGAGCTCGGGCTGTGGGGTAAACGGTTCGATGCGGCTTTCCCCTTGGAGATGGGAGGCCAGGCGGCTCAGAGACTCAACAGGATAGGCCTGGATCCCCTCAACCAGCGCGGCCTCGGGTGCGTTGACTGCCGGGACGTAGGCCTGGGTGAAGCCTTGCTCCGCGGCTAGGGCCACCATGGGCAGGATGCCCTTGGTGTGCCGAAGCGTCCCATCCAGCGCGAGCTCGCCAAGAAAGACCGCTCGGGACATGTCCGAGACAACCTGCCCCGAGCTCAGGAGGATGCCAACTGCGATGGGGAGGTCGTAGGCGGGGCCCTCTTTCTCCAGGTCGGCGGGGGCCAGGCTTACGGTTATCCGGCGAATCGGAAACTCATAACCCGAATTGCGGATGGCTGCCCGTACGCGTTCCCGCGCCTCCTGCACCGCCTTGTCCGCGAGGCCGACGATACCGAACGCCGGGAGTCCCGAGGCGATGTCCACCTCAACCTCGATAATGCGTCCTTCCAGGCCCACGACGGCACACGCGAGTGTCTTGGCCAACACGATGGGCACATCCTTCTGACCAGCTTCTTGGGAAGATTGCGGCCCGGGTCGCCTACAGGGACCGCACCATGACCTCGGCCGCTGCCTGATACCCCAACGCCCCTTCGCCCTCAGCGGTGCGGAAGACTAGGACGCCCCGGTACTCGCCGAGTTCCACTACGGTGATCTCCGCCTCCGGCACAACGCCATGCTCCTCGAGAAAGGCGATGAGGTCCGTGTCCACCTCCGGGATCCAGTGGACTCGATAAGGCTTGCCTGGCACTGCTTCACGCAGGGGAAGGCGCTCCGCATCGGGAGGAACATAGTCGGTGCCTGGGATGGGCCTCCCGAATGGGCTTGCGGTTGGACAGTTGAGGGTCTCCTCTATGCGCCGTTCCAGGTTCGGTGATATGGCGTGCTCCAACTGATGTCCCTCGACGCAAGCGTCCCGCAACTCCATCCCAAATAAGCTGACTACCATACACTCCGCCAGGCGATGCCTTCGCACGATGGTCCCGGCCGCCTTGCGCCCAGTATCAGTGAGCCTGACTTCCTTGGTGGGCAAGACCTCCACGAGGTCCTCTCGAGCCATGCGGCGGACCATGCCCAGCACAGATGGGAGCGAGGTCCCCAGCCCCTCTGCCTCTGGAAGATGACGTATGTACTCGGCCAGATGGGCAGGGGTGATCCGCTTGCCCTCTTCCTCATTCTTGTAGAGTGAACTGAGGTAGTTCTCCGTGACTGGGGAAAGGCGATCGTGGCCAGGCGTCTGCTGTGGCCCGCGTCGTCTGCCCCCACGGGTCGTCGTCATCGGTCCTCCTGAACTCCGCCTTCGAGCGCGCCCACCCTGTAGCGCCGGTGCGGCCGCCCATCGTTTGGGTGCATCTAACGTAACCAGACTCAGAGCGTCCGTCAACGTATGGCCGGGTTCTTGTCCCTTCGTATGACCGCATCGAGCTGACGCCTGATCCCTTCCAGCATCGGGTCCATCTCCATCCGCGGTCCAGTGGCTGCCAACCACCCAGCCGAGACGTCATTCCGCCGTGCGGTCGGGGGCAACCGGTCGCCGATGAGGGATGTCGTGCACTGTGGAAGGGGCTCCGGTGATGCAACTCCCATTGAAGAGGTTGCAGCTGCATCCCGGATACGCTTTCTCACAGATGGAGATGTCTGACCCCCAACTGAGAGGCATCCTCTAGGTGGAAGCCGGCCCTGCGCTGCGCCATGTGTCCGGGTGCGCGTGCAACGGCTTCCAGAGCAGCGGAGAGGTTGTATACTGTCCCGTGCCTGAAGGCGAACTCGCACGGGGAGTGAAAGATGCCTCTTGGTCAGGGCCTTCGCGTGTCCGGGAGCGCCGCCATCCTGCTGGCCCTAGCCATCTCTCTGGGCTGCGGGCAGGAGGACCCCAGGCCGGTGACTGCCGGACCGTCGCCGGAGCCAGTCGTTGCTGCCCAGGCGGAGCCCGCCACACCAGTCGGCGATCCTCCCGCACCGCCCACACCGGCCTCAGAAAGTCCCGCCTACGGCGGCATTCTCCGGCGCGCCCACCCAACGGACCCCGCCGGCTTTGACCCCATCCAGGACGTCTCCATTACGACGGTCTTCCTGACCGCGCCGATCTACTCACAGCTCATTCGCTTTGGGCCGGACGGCGACTTCGACACGCTGGTCCCGGAGCTGGCCCAGCGCTGGCAGCTGAGCCAGGACGGGAAGCAGCTGACCTTCCACCTGCGGCCGGGGGTGACCTGGCATGACGGAGAGCCCTTCACGTCGGCGGACGTCAGGTCGCACTTCCAGAGGTTGATCTCTCCGCCCAAAGGCCTCTTCAGCGCTCAGCGGGCCCCGTTCCTCCACGTCGCCGAGATCACGACACCAGATGAGGCGACAGTGGTCTTCGACGCGAAGTTCGCCACGCCCTCCTTCCTATCCAGCTTCGCGGGCGGGCACTTCATGATCGTCTCAGAGCACGTCATGCAGCGCGAGACCAGTGAGGACCCCAGAGGGCTGCGCAAGAAGCCCGAGGCTCTGGTGGGCACGGGCCCCTTCATCTTCGACCAGTATGAGCCCGGGGTGACCTTCCGTGTGAGGAGATTCGACGGCTATTGGGATGAAGGGAAACCCTACCTGGACGGCATCGACTTTATCATTATCCGTGACCCTGCGACGCGGTTCGGCGCCCTCGCCGCGGGGCAGGTGCACATGTCCGCTCATGGGAGTCCCAGTCTGTCGCCGGCCCAGGCAAGGCAGATTCAGCAGGACCACAGCGAGGACGTCGCGCTGGAGCGGGTCAGGGGACCGTTCTGGTTGGGCGCGGCTTTCAACGCTACCCGGCCGCCCTTCGATGACGCGCGCGTACGCCGCGCCCTCAGTCTGGCTGTGGACCGCCAAGCGTACCAGGCCACTGTTGCCGGCGGCGACTCCCACGGAGTCGGGGTGGTGGCAGGGCTCAGCCCGCCGGAGACAACTTTCGCCATTCCTCAAAGTGAGCTGCTCGACCTTCCGGGGTATCGCCAGCCCACGGAGGCGGACCGAGCCGAGGCACAGCAACTGCTCGCGGAGGCCGGATACGGAGCCGGGCTTGATGCGGGCATCGTCGTTCGCGGCGACGTCCCCCTCTGGGTGGACGCTGCTCTCTTCTTCCAAGAGCAGTGGAGGGGTATAGGGGCAAAAGTAGAAGTGGAGCAGGTGGAATTCGCCACGTCCATCCAACGGATGCTGCGGGGGGACTTCGACATCCGCATCGGCGGCATTGCATTCAACCTGCCCGATCCCAATCAGGTCCTCTTCGCCCCCTTCTATAGCGAGGGTCCCAACTTCCTCTACTACCCCAAAGACGCAGAGGTGGACCGACTTCTGGAAGCCCAGCGCCTGGAGCCCGACCCTGCGCGCAGGAGAGAGCTCTCCATGGAAGCGGAGAGGCGGCTCTTGGTGGAGGTGGCGCCCGCCGTAGTTGGTCACTACAGCGTGTACAACTACGGCGCCCGTCGAGACGTGGGCGGCTGGCGCGCCCGAGATTACATGCTCTACAACCAGTACCGCATGGACAGTATTTGGCTGCGCCAATGACATGCCTGCCCCAGGCGTACGCGGCGTCCAGGCCAGGCAATCGATGATGCCCGGGTCCAGTATCGTCTGCGGGTCCTCCAAAGGGAGACCCGTCATCCGCCGCTCCACGACCTACCGCGCGCTTGCCCAGCTTGAACACGCATGGGGAATGCCGCCGTCATTCGGCCTGGCGAGGGGCCGTGCCGCTACGGAGGGGATGGTGTTGTCGAGAGCATGGCCCTTGGTCTCCCGGATGTAGACAGCGTTGTTGCCCAGAGCCTCTGGAACGGGACTAGGACGCGCCGCGCGGGAGAGCGCCCCGTCTTCCGCCGGTCTCCGGTGCGAACACGACCATCAGCAGCGCGCTGGCGCCGAGCCAGCCCGCAATGGCCAGGAACGCGGCCGGGAACCCAAAGCGCTCTACTATGAGCCCGGCCACCAGAGGTGCAATGAACCCGCCAGAGCTGTTGAACATGGTCCAGATGCCCAGAAAGGAGCCCCTTCTACCCTCGGGCGCCATGTCCATGGCAAAGGTCTGAGAAGCGCCCATGCTCATGGCCTGCGCCACGCCAAACACCATGATCATGCGGAGGACGCCGGCATGGTCCGTACTGATGGCCAAGAGGTACGCGGATACCGCCAGGAGAAACAGGCCCGCCACCAGGGACTTCTTCCTGCCAAACCGGTCCATGACCATTCCGTTGGGGAAGGACACAAAGAGCGCAATGATGCCCGCGATGCTGATGGCAGTCCCAATGTCCACGGTGCTCATGCCCGCGTTCTCCTGGGCGTGCAAGGGAAAGAGCGTCTGAAAGACTCCCTGGAACATCATGCTGACACCCAGCGTAGTCAGGCCCAGGGCCAGAAACGCCCGGGACCTGAGGATCGAAAGGTCGAACTTGCCGGCGGGAGCTCTGCCGCGCCCGCCACTGACGGCTTGCGCGGACTCGGGGCGCGTCTCACGGATGAGGAAGATGGTCATGAAGAAGACAGTCGCCTTGGAGACGAAGTTGATGAGGAAGGCGGTGCGCAGGTTGAACAGCGCCGCCACAAGTCCCGCCAGCAGCGGCCCCAGGATGGTGCCCATGCGCATGGACGTCGTGCGGATAGCCACGGCCCGCCCGCGGTTCGAGGCGGTGCTGACATCGGCGATGAGGATCGACGAGCTCGTCTGCCACATGGACGTCCCGATGGCGCCGACGAATTCCAGGATGAAGAACTGGGGGTACGTCCTCGTGAAGAAGTTGCCCAACGACGTCAGGCCGCGGAGGCTGCTCCCTATGAGCAGCAGGGGTTTTCGCCCCCATCGGTCCGTGACGAACCCAGTGACGGGCCCGGAAACCAGCCGCGACAGAGACATGGCGGAGGCCAGCAGCGTTACGAGAAAGACGGAGCCCTCCAGGGAGTAGGCAAAAAGGGGCCGGACAAAGGTCTGAGTCCCACCGCCAATCCCCCAGATGAAGAAGGCGATGAACAGGGGGAGGCTTGAGAAGCTCAGTAAGTTTGTTGGCGACGCGGCTTCATGACGCTGGCTCAAGGCTGTAGCTAGTCCTCTGGTTGCTCCGGGTGCGAGAGCGCCGCACATAGGCGACGCTCCCGCCTGCCCCATTATAATGCTCTCCAGGTACACTTCCGCAAAGCGGGCCGCCGGCCAGCATCCCCGAAGGTCCATAAACGTAACCCATGCGACAATACATCGTTCGCCGGCTGCTCCAGCTCATCCCAACCCTGTTCCTGGTTTCGCTCATCATCTTCTTCGTGATGCGCGTCCTGCCCGGGGACGTGGCGATGCTGGTGGTCACCGGCGGAAGCGGCGCCCCTGAGGCGGGGGCCGCCCGAATTCAAGACCGGGACCTTCAGGATATCCGGGATCAGCTCGGCCTTAACGACCCCCTCTGGAAGCAGTACCTGAGTTGGGTGGGCGGGATGGTCACCATGGACTGGGGTGAATCCCTGGTGGCGGGGCGACCGGTGCTGCGAGACGTGCTGCGGCGGCTCCCGGTCACACTGGAGCTGGCCGTGCTAACCTCAATGGTAGCTGTCGCGGCAGGCGTGCCCCTGGGAATCGTATCTGCCCTGCGTCGGGGCAGTTGGACCGACTACGCGGTCCGATTGGTGGCCCTGGGCGGGCTTTCTGTGCCCAACTTCTGGCTGGCAACGCTGTTTCTCCTGGCAGGGGTCTCCCTCTTCGGTTGGATACCCAGCGTGGTGCACGTGCGCTTCCTGGAGGACCCCCTGGGAAACCTGGCGCAGGTCATCTGGCCTGCCCTGGTGCTGGGGTACTCGGCGGCAGCCATCATCAGCCGAATGACCCGGTCTGCGCTGCTTGAGGCCCTGGGGCAGGACTATATCCGCACAGCCCGCGCCAAGGGGCTCCCCGAGGCCCGGGTCGTCCTCAGGCACGCCCTCAAGAATGCGCTGCTGCCCGTGGTGACCATCATCGGCGTGCTCTTCGTCACCCTGGTGGGCGGGGCCGTGATCATGGAGCATATCTTCGGGTTGCCTGGTCTGGGGCTCTACCTCCTGGATGGCGTGCGATATCGCGATTACGCCGTTGTGCAGCCCCTGGTCCTGCTCTTCGCCCTGGGAGTGCTGCTAGTCAACCTGGTGGTCGATGTCATGTATGCCTGGCTGGACCCAAGGATCCGATACGGGGGCAGCCTGTGAGCATGACCACTCGGGAAAGCTCTTCCTCTGCCGGCAAGGGGGCCCGCGCGAGAAGGCACGGACGGGGGAGGGACCTGCTGGCCCGTGTGCGCCGCAGGCCCATGGGGGCCCTGAGCGCCGGGGTCATCGCCGTGCTGCTGCTCATCGCTGTCCTGGCGCCGCTGCTCACGCCCTACTCCCCAGCGGAGATCGATAGCAAGAGCGTCCTGACGCCTCCCGGAAGAGCGCATCTTTTTGGGACCGACAATCTGGGCCGCGATGTCTTTAGCCGCGTCGTCTATGGTGCGCGCCACTCGCTTTACGTTGGGCTCGCGTCGGTGGCCCTGGGCTCCATCGGCGGTGGTCTCGTGGGCCTCGTCAGCGGATATCGAGGCGGCAGCACCGACGCCGTCGCTCAGCGCCTGGTGGACGCGCTGATGGCATTCCCGACGCTCATCCTGGCGCTGACCATCGTCGCGGCGCTTGGAGCGTCGCTGTCCAACGTCATCGGCGCCGTGGCGATCGCCCAAGCGCCGTGGGTTTCCCGCGTTGTACGCGCTACGACCCTGTCCACCAGAGAGCTTCAACACGTGGAGGCCGCGCGAGCCTTGGGGTGCAGCGACTTTCGCATGATTGCGGTCCACGTTGCGCCCCAGTGCCTCGGGCCCTTCCTTGTCGTAGCCACGGCGGCCCTGGGCGCCGCCATCATCACCGAGGCTTCCCTGAGCTTCCTGGGCCTGGGGGTGCCCCCGCCGGCGCCATCCTGGGGCGGTATGCTTTCGGGTGCAACGCGGGACTACGCACGCGCTGCGCCCTGGATGGCCATCGCGCCCGGCGCGGCGATCTCAATGGCCGTATACTCGTTCAACCTGTTGGGCGACACCCTGCGCGACGAACTGGACCCCCGGCAACGCGGACTGTAGGCGCCCCCGCAGCTCGACGCATGCGGTGGACGTGGCCCAACCAAGCGAACAAAGGGCCCGCCGGCAATCCAGTACCTGCCGGCGGGCCCTGCTTTGCTCTACTGAGCGGTTTCCAGAGGGTTAGAGCTCGGGCGGCTTCTCGGCGGGGCCCAAGGCCTTGACCTTCTCCTCCACCTTCTTGGTGGAGACGAAGTGCCGCTGGACCTCCATTTCCTCGGGGGACATACCGAGGGCCATTCCAACCATCTGTGGGAGGTGCAGGATGGGCATATCGATCTTGGACTGCGAGTGAGACTCGGCCCGGCCCTGCTGACCGTCCAGATTCAGGTGGCACAGGGGACAGGGAACGACCACTGCGTCGGCGCCCACGTCCCGCGCTTCAGAGGTGTGCTTGGCGGCCATGGCCAGTGAATTGGGCTCATTGATGGTCAGTATAGGAAAGCCGCAGCACTTCCCCTTGCCCCGAATGTCCACGCTCTGGGCGCCCAGGGCGGTGGTGACCTTTTCAATGTAGCGCTTGCGTCCGCCGTCCTGAATGACGTCTTCGGGCCTGCGGAGGTAGCAGCCGTAGAAGGGGGAGATGCGCAGCCCGGTCAGGGGTCTTCCCACCCGTCTGGTCAACTCCTCCTCGCCTACGTCTTCAACCAAGACCCAGAGGAGGTGCTTGACGTCGGTGGTGCCCCTGTACTCCAGACCCTGGTCCGCCAGGTACTCCCGGTTAATCTTCTCCCGGTACTCAGGGTCCTGAAGACGGAGATTGGCAGCGCCGATGACTCCCTGGCAAGTACTGCATATCGTCATCAGCGGGATGCCAAGGGCTTCCGCCTTAGCAAGAGTACGAGCGTTTATGGGGTCTGAGACTTCCGTGGAGAGGACGCCGGCGCCGGAGCAGCCAACGTCCCGCAGCTCTTCCAACTCGATGCCGAGCCGCTTGCAGACCTTGACGGTGCTCGTGTACAGCTCGGGACACGAGCCCTTGGAGACACAACCGGTATAGAACGCGAATCGCATCATTGCTTCTCGTCTCCTTTCTCTTCTTGCTGCTTGCGGCGGGCTTCTTCCACCTTCTGGAAGACCTTCTTGATCTCCTCGGCGCCGCCCCTTGGAATGTGGCCCCACAGGCTTGCCTTTCCTCGGCGAAGCGCCTTGATGGCGATGGGCATCTGGGACAACATTCCTGAAGGCGACAGGCCGTAGGGCGGGAGACCGTAGGTCTTCTGCGCAAGCTGCCGCTCGTTGAGCCAACCGCTGGCCGCTACGGAATTGGCGAAGGCGTCATAGTGCCGGGCGACGATCTTGTTGTCCTGTCCGGACTTTACGCCGAGGGCTATGGACTGGTCGCGCATCTCCATGATGAGGTGGGTGGGATTGATCCCCCATGGGCAATGCTCGCTGGCCTCCCAGCAGTGCACGCAGTCCCAAAGGCCACGGCGTCCACCGGCGTCCACGAACCGCTCCTTCGTCTCGGTGTCGCGGGGGTCCTTGACCGTCCGATACAGCTTGGTCAGAGCGGCGGGACCCAGGAACTCCTTATCCACGTCGATGACGGTGCAGCCCTCGTCGCACAGGCCGCACATGGTGCAGCGCATGGCAAGACGAACGGGCTCCAGGGCCTCCTCCGTCACCGGATCGCCATTGGTGACCACCCAGGGACGGACTTCCTTGTACTTGCTCCACAGGAAGCGGTCCGTATCGTAGAGAATATCCTTGACGACTCTGGTGTTGGTGGGAGGCGCAAGGGTAACCGCGCCATCCTTGGCAACGGACTCGACCGAGCAGAGACACGCCACCTTGGACGCACCGTTGGCCTTCATCGTACAGCCGCCGCAGAAACCCCGGCCGCATGCGCCGCGGAAGGCCAGGCTCCCATCTTGCTCATCCTGAATGCGGTGCAGGGCATCCAACAAGCTGTCCTGCGGGTCCACGTCTATGAGGTAGCTCTGCTCGGCCTGCTCCCCGTTCGCCTGGGAATTCCGCCTGGTTATCTTGAAGGTAATCTCCATGGATTCCTCCTTTCACCGTTAATCTGGTTATGTCAGTCGCCTCCGGTCTACCTTGGGGCAATAGCTGAGAAATCGCGGACCTGCGGAGCCCCGTTGACTCGCTCGACCCTCAGCCGCTTGCTCCATTCGTTATCGTTGCGCTCCGGGAAGTCGGTCCGCTGGTGCACGCCGCGACTCTCCTGGCGCGCCGCAGCTGCCGCGATGATGACTTCAGCCGTATCTATTAGCGTTCCCGTCTCACAGTGGTGGAGCAACTCAAAGTTGAAATCAGCGTCCTTGTTCTTCAGCCCGGCCCGATAGTAGCTCATGCGCATTGCGGCAACCTGACGCGCCGCCTCACTGAGGTTTGCACCGTCGCGGGCCATGCCAACGTGCTCGTGCATCATTGCGGCCAGCCTTCGCCGCAAGCCCGTCAGGTCTTCGCCAACCTCTCTGGTCAGCAGAGACCGGCGGACACCCTCCTGCTCAGTCAGCGACCGCCTGGAGGCCTCCACCTGCATCGCACTCTGGACCGACCCCGCGGCTGCATGGCCGGCACGCTTTCCGGAGATGGCAGAGGCGAGGAGGCCGTTGCCATCCAGAGCCCCTGCTCCGTGGAACCCGTTGCCTGCACACTCGCCCGCGGCAAAGAGGCCCTTCAAGCTCGTGGCCCCGTTGGCGTCGGTGGCGACGCCGCCCAAGAGGCGGTGCATTCCGGGGGCGACGGAAACGTTGTCGTTGGCCAGGTCAGCCTTCAGGAACATCTTCAGACGGGAGTTGGTCATGAAGAAGACTGACTCGGCCTCTTCCGGGGTGACGCCGGACTTCAACAGAAGGTGTCCGTCGCTGCCTCGGCCCGCGGCGATCTCCTGGGCCGCAGAGCGAGCCAGGGCGTGGGCCCAAGGCTGGCCCGACACTGGGGCCAGGGGCCGCTCGTCGGCCATAAGGAGCTCTGCGCCCTGCCCAAACAGCAGCTCACTGAGGGCCAGGCGGCTGTTCTTCAGCACGCTGGGGTGGTACTGGACCATCTCCATGTCCACCAACTGGGCGCCGGCGCGGTAGGCCAGGCTAATGCCATCGGCGGTGCATAGACGCGAGCTTGTGCTGTGCTCATAGAGTCGGCGGATTCCGCCCGCCGCCAGGACAACAGCACTGGCGGAGAACTGGTCCATCTTTCCCGTGGCAAGGTCGATGGCAACCGCGCCCCTGCAGCGTCCGTCCTCCTCGACCAGGGCGATAACGTACCACTCCTCCAGGAACTCGATGCCCTCCCTTAGGGCCTGCTCGTACAGGACCTGGGTCAGGGCGTGGCCGGTCATGTCGTAGACGGAGCAGGCCCGTGCCTGCTCCGATCCTGCCAGCTTCACCTGAGCAAAGACATCAGCACCAGCGCGATTGAAGGGGACGCCCATACGGTCAAGCTCTCTGATGGTATCGGGAGCTTCCTGGCAAAAGGCGTCAACGACCTCCCTGTCGCCTAGTTCATCGCCCGCTCGAATCGTGTCCGCGGCGTGGCTCTCCCAAGAATCGCCGGGACCGAGGGCGGCGTTGATTCCGTCCTGAATGGTGATAGAGTAGCTGCTGAGGGGGTGGGACTTGGAAACGATGAGGGTTCGGGCGCCGCTGCGCCGGGCCTCAATTGCGGCACGGAGTCCAGCAATCCCAGCCCCGATTACTAGAACGTCACTGCTCACCGCTCCTCCTGTGAGGTATGTTGGCCGCTCCTGCGGGGCCCCATGGGCGCGCGTCATGGCTAGGGCCCTAGAGCCCTGAACAGCGAACATATAATATAGGCCGTAACGCGGATTGTAAACGGGAGACGATAGACCACTCCACTCTGGTCGGCGCGACGTCCTCACCGCGGCCAATCCCAATACGACGAGAACGGGGTCAGAAGCTATGACACAGGAACAAGGAGCATCCGCGGCGGCGGCCGGCGCATCCTCCGCGGCTGAAAGCATGACCGAGAATGAGTGGCAGGACTTCGCCGAAAACTGCGTCGTGGCGCTGCCCGCCGGCGGTTCGGGAGAACGAATGCAGGCCCTCACGGACCAGCACAGAAGCCACAAGTCGGCCCTGGTCCTCCCCAACGGCGACACCATGATTCAGCGCACCGTCCGCATGTACTGCGCTGCAGGGCTGCGAGAGTTCGTGGCCCTGGTGAGCTATCAGGCGGAGTCCGTCATGAAGCTGCTGGGAGACGGCAGCGACCTGGGCGCAACCATTCGCTACAGCCATGACCCGGACGTGCCCGTAGGGAGAGGCGGAGCCATCAGGAACGCCCTGGAGAACGGGTCCATTCCGGACACGAAAAACCTCATTGTGCACAACCCGGACGACCAGATCGTCAACTATCCCCTGGCGGGCCTGGGCTGGGATCCAGCGAGCTTCCCCCGGGACGTCGTGCAGGCCCACCTCACCGGTCTGCGGAAAGGTCACATAGCGACGGCGGTGGTGGTGGAGGGGATGCCCTACACGTACACGGGCATGAAGATCAACGATGGCGTGGTCGAAGAGATCGAGATGTACCCCCACGTCCACATTCCCGCGCACATCGGCGTGACCGCGTTCTCGCCCGAGGTCTACCCCTACTTCCTGCGCCTGTTCGACATGAAGGTGCCCACCGACTTCGAAAGCGTGCTGCTGCCCATACTCTGCGAAGAGCGGCGGCTGTACGCGGTGGCGATTCCCAACGAGTGCTGGATTCCAGTGAACGACCCCAAGGACCTGCGAGAACTCGTGCAGGCCCTGGGCCAAGACACGAGCAGCGCCTGAGCCTGGCCCGAGATTGCTCTGATACAACGCCCGACGTCCCCCAATGGGAGAGGGCCGGGCGCGAGTGGTCTCATCCTCCCCTGCACAAGGGAGGCGCTGCTGACAAGCAGGCGGACCTCGGCCGCCTGTTCAGACTGGCTTGTCACCCACGGGCGGATGCCGCTCCAACCATTCAGTCGCCCTCTCGTAGGCGTGGGCGGCACGAAGCAGCGTTGCTTCCTGCAGCAGACCACCGGCCAGCTGGAAGCCCACGGGAAGGCCGTCGGTGGTGAACCCGCACGGCACGGAGATGGCGGGAAGTCCCGTCAGATTGAAGAGTCCCGTGTATCGCGTGAGAGCGCTGCGGACGTCCGCCGAGTGCCCGCCGATCCGGACGGTGGCCTCGTCGATGCGGGGCGCCGGCACGGGCATCATGGGGAGCGCCAGCAGGTCCACCTCACGCAGAGCATGCAACACCTGCTCGCGGATGTGCCGCCGCGCCTGCTGCGCGGCGACGTAGTCGGTGGCGGGAATCAGCCTGCCAAGGGTGAGTCGCTGGTACACGTCGTCGCCGTAGTCGCCAGGGCGCAAGTCGAGGTCCGGGGCGTGCAGCGCGGCGGCTTCCGCGGAGATGATGACGGTGTTGACGGCGCTGGCGTGCTCGGCTCCGGAGATGACCACCTCCCGCACCACCTGAGCACCAAGGCCTTCCAGTGTCCGGACAGCCTTCGCCACAGCGGCCTCAACCTCCGGATGCAGCGCCAGAATGTAGTCCCCGCCAAGGACGCCGATGCGCAGCCCGCTTATCCCGTGGGACAAACCTTGGGTATAGTCGGGGACGGGGGCATCAAGGGAACCCGGGTCATGCGGATCGTATCCGGCGATGGCGTTGAGCATCAGAGCGGAGTCTTCGGCCGTCCTAGTCATGGGGCCCACGTGGTCTAGGGACCAGGACAGGGGCATAACCCCGCGGCGGCTTACTCGGCCGTAGCTGGGCTTCAGACCGACTATGCCGCAGAGGCAGGCGGGTATGCGGACGGAGCCACCGGTGTCCGAGCCCAGCGAGGCGATGCACATGCCGGCGGCGGTGGCTGCGCCCGAGCCGCCGCTGGAGCCACCGGTAATGTGCTCGACGCCCCACGGATTGCGCGCCGGGCCATAGTGGGGGTTCACGCTGGTGACGCCAAAGGCGAACTCGTGCATGTTGAGCTTGCCAAGGATCACGGCGCCTGCTTCGCGCAGCCTGGCTGCCACCGCACAGTCGACGTCAGGGATGCGGTCAGCCAGGATCTTTGCTCCGCCCGTCGTGCGGACGCCCCCCGTGTCGAACAGGTCCTTGAGGGCGATGGGGACGCCGTGCAGAGGTCCGCGGTAACCGTCATGGATGATGGCGTGCTCGGCCTCTTGGGCCTCCTTGAGGGCGGCATCGCCGGTTATGGTGATGTAGGCGTTCAGCGTGGGGTTCAGGGCCTCCGCACGCTCCAGTACGGCCTGCGTCAGCTCAACAGGCGAGAGGCGCCGCGCGTGGATTTCCCGCGCCGCCTCGGCCAGGGTCATGAAGGGAAGGTCAGAGACCACGGCAACTCCTCTTCAACTCACGCACTGGGATGAGCCACCGGGCCGCCCCCGCGGGGGTCTGCAGGATACCGCTCGGTGAGCGTAGTCCGCCATCATGGGGTAACCGACGCCCCCCACGCTGGACACGCACGCCAAGCCGCAGAGCAGAACAGGGCCGCGGGTTGACGTTGCCGTTGTCCCTAGTCATCCTCCAGCGTCGATGTGTCGCCAAGGGGCAGGCCGAGTTCCTGCGCCTTCAGCAGGCGGCGCATGATCTTTCCGCTGCGGGTCTTGGGCAGGGAGTCCCGGAACTCTATGGAACGCGGAGCGATGGCCTGGAGCCGCCGGCGGCCATGACCCAGGATATCGCGCCGTAGCTCCTCGCTCTGCTGGTAGCCGTCCTTCAGAGACACGAAGCCCTTGACGACCTCCATAGCCGTCGGATCAGGCACACCGATGGCTGCGGCTTCGGCAACGGCAGGATGCTCGATGAGCACGCTCTCCACCTCGAAGGGCCCCACCAAGTGACCGGCGGTGTTGATGACATCGTCGACGCGGCCCACGAACCAGAAGTAGCCGTCCTCGTCCTTCTTTGCCTGGTCGCCGGTGATGTACCAACCCTTGCGGAAGCGGGAATTGTACAGGTCCGTATTATGCCAGTAGGTCTGGAACATGGAGGGCCAACCGGGGCGGACGGCCAGGCTGCCCTCCTCGCCTGGGGGCAGCGGGTCGTAGTTCTCGTCCAGGATGGCTGGCTCGATTCCGGGCAGGGGCTTGCCCATGGAGCCGGGGCGCACAGCCATGGAGGCGTAGTTGGCAATGAGGATGGCGCCGGTCTCCGTCTGCCACCAGTTGTCATGGATGGCCTGGCCAAAGACCTCGTTGCCCCACATGACGGCCTCTGGGTTCAGCGGCTCCCCGACGCTGTTGATGTGGCGCAGGCTGGAGAGGTCGTACCGGCCCGGGACCTCCGTTCCCGACCGCATGAGCATGCGGACGGCTGTGGGCGCCGTATACCAGACGGTGACTCGGTGCTTCTGTATCACCTCGTACCAGGCTGTCGCGCCGAAGCCGCCCTCGTAGATGATCTGTGTAACGCCGTTGGACCAGGGCGCAAACATACCGTAGGAGGTGCCGGTGACCCAGCCTGGGTCCGCAGTGCACCAGTAAATGTCGTCCTCATGGAAGTCCAGGACCCACTTGCCGGTGGCGTACTGCTGAACTATGGCCAGGTGCCGGTGGGCGGCGCCCTTGGGCTTGCCGGTGGTGCCCGACGTGTAGTGCATGATGGAGTAGTCATTCATGCTGGTCGGGGTGATTTCCAGCTCCGCCGGCGCCTTGGACATCATGGCCTCGAAGCTCAGATCGCCCTCAGCCAGGGGGTCTTGGCTGCGCTGGTTCTTGTTGACGATGATGATGTGCCGCAGGTCTGGGAGCTCGGGCAGAATGCCAGCGATGCGCTTGCGGAGCTCGGGGGCAGTGACCAGGACCGAGGCGCCGCTGTCCAAGAGGCGGTCCTTCACCGGATCGGGACCGAAGGCGGAGAACAATGGTCCAACGATGGCGCCCAGCTTCAGGGCGCCAAAGAGGGCGAAGTACAGCTCCGGCACGCGCTCCATGAACAGAAAGACGCGGTCGCCCTTCTCCACGCCGAGGCCCCTCAGGACGCTGGCAAACCTGTTCGTCTCATCCCGCAGCTGAGCGAAGGTGTATCTCTCCTCCTCGCCGTTCTTGCCCAGCCAGATCATGGCGAGCTTGCCGGCCCGGACGCCGTTGGCGTGCCGATCGATGCACTCGTGGGCCTTATTCAGGCCTCCGTCGGGAAGCCAGTCCAGCTCCCGGTACATCTCCTCCCAGCGAAAGCCCGCGCGGGCGCCGTCCACGTCCGGCAGGTTCGGCAAGACACCCATCTGATCCGGCGACGGCTTGCTGAGAACCGGGTATTGCATCATCATGATTCCTCCCAACTTGGCGCAGTGGCGATAGGCGGAGGCCGGAACGCACCCGTGCGGCGAGCTGCTGCCGCGAAGGTCACCAACAATCTACGCATTGAGCATGTTGGCGTCAACATTCACGCACCCCGGTTGGGGCTCCCACCCCGTCTGCAGTCCCGTGTGACTGGCCCCAGCGGCACAGTAGATTGAAGGCGTGGTAAGGAGGACGCAGCCAGTCCCGCAGGAAGGCAGCGGGGCCTGCCCCGGTTGACGGAGCGTGCACCTAGTGATAGATTTCGCAAGGCCCACAGCCCTGCTTTTGACGTTTAGGAGGTGGTTCCCGTGACTGGCATCTTCCTGGCCCTTGGCGGAGGCGTCGTCGCGCTGCTCTTCGGACTTGCCCTCACTGTTCGCGTCATCCGAGAGGACTCCGGCACTGAAAAGATGCGGGAGATCGGCAAGGCTATTCAGGAAGGCTCAATGGCCTTCTTGAGCCGCGAGTACCGGGTACTGGCCATCTTTGTCGTGGTGATGTTTGGCATTCTAGCCGTGTTCATTGACTTTGACGCATTGGGCAGGATGGGAGCGAGCCGTGGGTTTCCATCTACGGCCGTGGCGTACCTGGCCGGCTCCCTCTGCTCCGCGCTGACGGGATTCATTGGAATGAGCGTGGCCATCCGCGCCAACACCCGGACAACGGCCGCCGCCATGAGGAGTCTCAACAGCGGGCTGCGCGTCGCCTTCAGCAGCGGCGCCGTCATGGGCAGTGCGGTGGTGGGAATCGGCATACTGGGCGTGACCATAGTCTACTGGGTGTTCCAGGACATCTCCATCGTCGCCGGGTTCGGGTTCGGCGCGTCCTCCATCGCCCTCTTTGCCCGCGTGGGCGGCGGCATCTTCACGAAGGCCGCAGACGTGGGCGCCGACCTGGTTGGTAAGGTGGAGCAGGGTATTCCCGAGGACGACCCCAGGAACCCGGCTACCATCGCCGACAACGTTGGAGACAACGTGGGCGACGTGGCCGGAATGGGGGCGGACCTCTTCGAGTCCTACGTCGGCTCGATCATCGCCGCCATCGCCCTTGCGGCGACGGCCACCATCTTCGTCGCGGGAGACGCCGCTTTCAATGCCACTCGCTTCATCCTCCCGCTGGAGGTCGCGACCATAGGCATCGGCGCGTCCATTCTGGGCACCTTCCTGGTGCGGACACGGGAGGGCGCCAGCATGGGGCGCCTGCTTTGGGCGCTGCGGTTCGGCATCTTTGGGGCGGGCGTTCTCGTCCTTCTGGGGACGGGAATCACCATCGCCTACTTGGGTCTGGACTTCAAGCTCTTCTGGGTTATCCTGGTTGGCCTGGTGGTCGGGCAGGTCATTGGCACGGCCACCGAGTACTTCACGTCCTATGAGTACGGTCCCACCCAGGCCCTCGCCCGCCAAGCCCTGACGGGTCCCGGTACGGTCATCATCGCGGGCATCGGGTTGGGGATGTTCAGCACGCTGATCCCGGCCATCGCCGTGGTGCTTGGCATCTGGCTGGCCAACGAGCTGGCGGGACTCTATGGCATAGCCTTGGCGGCCGTTGGCATGCTCTCCACCCTGGGCATCACCCTGGCCACGGACGCATACGGGCCGGTTGCGGACAACGCCGGCGGAATTGCGGAGCAGGCGCACCTGGACCCCGAAGTTCGAAGCCGCACGGACGCACTGGACTCCCTGGGGAACACAACAGCCGCTACGGGTAAGGGATTCGCCATTGGCTCGGCAGTGCTGACGTCGCTGGCCCTCATGGCCGCCTACGCTGCGGTGGTAAAGGTAGACGTCTTCGATCTTCGCGAGCCCAACGTAATGTTGGGGCTCCTCATCGGCGCTCTACTTCCCTTCCTATTCTCAGCCCTGACGATGCAGGCCGTGGGCCGTGCGGCCTACCGGATGGTGGAAGAGGTGCGCCGCCAGTTTCGCGAGATTGCGGGCATCATGGAGGGGACGGCCAGGCCCGACTATGCCCGCGCCGTGGACATCAGCACCCAGGGCGCGCTTCGAGAGATGGTGCTGCCGGGACTGCTGGCAATCATCGCACCGGTGGCGGTGGGGTTCGTGCTTGGTCCGGCAGCCCTGGGAGGGCTGCTTATTGGCGCCATTGCGGCGGGCTTCATGCTGGCAGTGACTATGGCCAACGCCGGCGGCGCCTGGGACAACGCCAAGAAATACATTGAGGCGGGGGCGCACGGCGGCAAGGGATCAGACGCGCACATGGCCGCAGTGGTTGGGGACACCGTGGGCGACCCCTTCAAGGACACGTCAGGACCGTCCCTCAATATCCTACTGAAGCTGATGTCCATTGTAGCCCTGGTCTTCGGGCCCCTATTCCTGTAAGACCTGGGAAAGGCCGGACCTCAGCGGCATGCGGCTGTGGGCGTTGGTTCAGGGTCCCTTGCTTTTCACGTCCAAGCTGTAGGCCATGATCACGTAGTCCGGTCTGGGGTGGTAGTCGAACTCTGGTCTGCGTACGAACCCCATGCGCTCGTACATCCCCTTGGCGACCGACATGAACTCCGAGGTGTGCAGGCCCAGGGCGTCGACACCGCGCTCCCGGCACCGACCTACGCATTCGTCCATGAGTGCCCGCCCGACGCCGATTCCCCGGGCGCCGGCGTCCACGGCCAGCAACCGGATGCCGGCCCAGCCCTGGGGCCAGGGGTCCCCGCTCTTCGCGCCGATGGGGTAGAAGGTAACCGCGCCCACGATCCGCCCCTGCAGCTCGGCGACGATGAGCTCCCCTCTCCCGGTACGGCTACGCACATCGGCGATATTCCGCCTGTAGCCCTCCCATTCCTTTCGCGTGTACCGGCGTGCATATTCGCCGTAGGCGCTCAGGAGGACCTGGGAGATGGTGTCGAGCTCGTCTTGGCTGGCGTCACGGATGGTGAGGGACGGGGTGTGGGACATCTGGCTACTGCAGGGCCAGCTCTTCATCCCGGACGTCGGTGATGAACATGTGGCCGGGGGCGTGTGTGATCATGAACTCGACTCCGCTCTGGAGCGCCACCACCTGGGGCGTGATCCCGCAGGCCCAGAACACCGTCGTCTCGCCGGGCTTGACCTCCACGGGAACGCCAAAATCGGGGGCGCCAAGGTCACTGATCCCAATGTCTGCTGGGTCGCCGATGTGCACCGGCGCGCCATGGGCCTTGGGGTAGCGGCTGGTGACGCGCACAGACTTGACCGCCTGTTCCGGCAGCATGGGCCGCATGGTCACCACCATGGGGCCGGAGAACGGACCGGCGGGGGCGCACTGCAGCGCGGTGGTGTAGGCGGTAAACGCAGCGTTGCCCTCCAGTCCCCGCACGGGAAGCCCGGCGTCCAGCAACGCCTGCTCAAAGGTGAAGCTGCACCCCAGCAAGAAGGCTACGTGGTCATCGCGCCAGTAGGGGGAGATATCGGAGACCTGCTCCGCCAGCCTGCCGTGGCGGAAGACCCGGTACATGGGCAGGTCCGTGCGCAGGTCTGCACCGGGCGCCATGAGCTGGGGCTCCGGCGAGCCCGGGTCGGTCACCTCGAGCAGCGGGCATGGCTTGGGGTTCCGGACGCAGAATCGGAGGAAGTCGAAAGCCTGGGCTTCGGGCAGAATCACCAAGTTGGCCTGGGTGTAGCCTGGCGCCAGGCCAGAGGTGACCTTGGCCCACTCCCCGCGGCGGAAGGCCTGGCGCCATCGGCCAGGATCCATCTCATCAAAGGTGGAACCCATTGCTTCGGCCGCCACTTGATTCACCCGGTGCTGCACACTCATCTCCCCACCCGGCGACACCTAGGCCTCGCTTCCCATAGTCCCGCTTTACAACATAGGTTGACGAAATCTCGCAGCTTATAGAAACTTAGTACTGGGAGTATTCTCGGCCCTCCGGATCGATGGTCAGTTGTATATCATGCTAGGCTGTTCTCTGAATAGCTGTCAATCTGAGGGCAGTCGTCCGCAGTCGATGGGACGGACCTAGATGCTACGCTTAGGGTGGACGTTTGCTCCATGGAGGGCTGCTACTCTGCGTACAGTTGGCCGTGAGGCGCGCAGTGCTCCACTTCCGCGAGCCCTCACCGTTTGCGCTCTAGCACTTCTATTGGGTGCGGCGGCCGCCTGCGGAAACGAGCCCCAACCCGCAGCCCCCCCTTCTCCTCCGCTCGCCGCGCCAAGGGAGGTCTCGCAGCCAACCCAGGAAGTCCCCAGCCCCCCGGCGTCCCTGGCCGTATTCACCAGCCAGCCTGCCGCCGCCGTCAATCTACGGCCGAAGTCGCCCGAAGGCTGGAACGCTCCATTGATTCTGGCCGGCTCGCCCGATGCGCAGCACACGTCGTTCGTGGGTCTTGCGAACAGGACCTACGTGAGTTGGACCATCGCCAACGACGGCCCCCGGGACGTCGAGGAGCGCTTCTTCATTGACCTTCAGATAGACGGGGTCCCGGTGGAGCGATGGACAACCGCGGAGGGGAAACAGGGCGAAGCCCTGACCCTGACGGACTGGATCGGCTTGGCTGGCCGCGCGGGCCTGACGCCAGGTGAGCACATGCTTACACTGGTGGTGGACCCGACCGACCTCATACGAGAGACCGACGAAGACGATAACACCTACGATCTGCCCTTTACGTGGCCGCGCCCCGTGGGCACCGGCAACGGGGCCACTGTAGCTCCCGCGCGTCTTCCCAACCTGGCGCCCTTTACTCCTGAGGGCTGGGACACCCCCATCCAACTGGAACCCCTCTCGTCTGAGCAACTCGGTATTCAGATCGCGTACCGCAACGGAGGACTGTCCAGCGCCAGCCGGTTCTTCCTGGCGCACCTGTACCTGAACGATGTCCTGGTGGCCAAGTACAGTGAGCGCGGGCTCATCGCACAACAGGGAGTCATCACACCATCGTGGGAAGAGCTGACCCGCGTGGTGCACCTGGAGCCGGGGCGCCACAAGCTCACACTGGTCGTGGACCCCACCTACCGGGTCTTGGAGGCAAACGAGGAGGACAATACCTCCTTCCTCATGTTCGACTGGCTTCCGGGGCTGCCGGGCACTATACAGACGGCCCCGGCATCCCAGTTGGCGCCGTCCGTCGCCCTCCATGCCTTCACTCCCCCAGGCTGGGACGGCGCCCTGGTCGCCGTCAACAGCCCGGGGGAGCTGGTCACTCCCGCCGAGCTGCTCCCCACCGAGCCGCTGTACGTGCACTGGGCCGTGAGGAACAGCGGCAACGCTGGAACACCCGAGGCCTTTGCCATAGACCTGCTGGTCGACGGCGATCGGGTGGCAAGCTGGCCCCGGTCGAGGCTGGAACCAGGCCAGATCGACTTTGTCGTCGGCTGGCGTCTGGGTGCGGCGACAGGCCTGTCCCCCGGGCCCCACGACCTGGAGCTGGTCTTGCGTCCGCTGCCCGCAGGGCCCGGCGGCGGCAGGGAACTCCTGGCGTCCCGTCAAATCGTCATTGGAGACAGGGTCCCCAAGAGCCTGCCCATTCGGAGCTACACCCCCGAGGAGCTCTCACGTCAGCTGTCAGGCCTGGAGCGCCTGCTGTCAAGTACGGCGCACTCTCTGGACTCTGGAGAGAGTCCGGTATCTGCCCGCAACGTCCTGGAAGTCGCCGACGCCGTCTACTACGGCCTCAACCAGCGCAGCCTGTCCGATGAGCCGGTGACGATCCACCTATTGGACCAGGGCCAGTACGCCCAGTGGGTTGCGGTCGAGTGTAAGGACACGCTGAGGCAGCTTCCGGACAACGTCCACGAGCCGTACGAGCAGAACTGCCAGCGGCTGGAGGGGTTCAGCGGGTTCACGACCAATTGGAGGGGCCAGCACCGAATCGTCGTTCGCTCGGACCGTCCTCCCGTGCAGCTCCTGGCAGCCTTGGCCCATGAGTTGGGCCACTTCCATCAGAGTGTCTACAGCCCGGGGATCAACGCGTTCCCTCCGTTCCTGGACTTCCGGGCGCTCCAGGAGGCCCAGGCCTACGCCTATCAGATCTACTACTTCAAAGACCTGGAGCTCATGACTGGAAGAGACCTCCTGCTCTATCCCAAGCTTGAAGGGTACGAGCAGTTCATTGAAGAGCGTATCGACATGCTGGTCCGGGACGTCGACGTAAGCGAGCATGCCCGAGGCCGCCTGCTGGTCTGGCTGGCGGTCCTGACGGACCCCGAGCTTCGGAGCATCAGAAACGTCCTCCTGACTCAGCGCGCTCTCACGGCGGAGGCAGCCCTGGAGCTCTACACCTACCTTCTGCACATCCCGCCACAGGACGTCATCCCGTATGTGAATGAGCGTATGGAGAGCCTTCGATTGCAGACTCCGGCCATCAAGGACCTGGCCACTGCCAGGCTGCTGGCGGGACTTCCGTACTGGAACGAGGGGTCGCCCTACCTGCGAGAGGTTGGTCTCCTGCTGCCGTAACGGAAGCGGCCCATGGCAGGTTGACCAGATGAGCGGGTGGACCCGGGGGCTCAGGTGGGGTGGGGAAAGCCGCAGGCAGGTGAACACGCGCACTACGCGGCAGCGGTTGGAGCACACAGTCTACGGGGACGAGCAGATGTTACCGGTCCCGATTGAGCCGCTTCCGGTGCCAGTACTCCATCCCCGCGCCAACAGCGATGAAGAGGACCCCCAGGGGCTGTCCGGTGATGATAGAGCCTACGCCCAATCCGATGACGACTCCGTTGATCAGCGCACGCCAGCGCTGCATTCCTATGCTGCGGGGATCAAACATGGTTGCCTCATGCCACTGAATGCGCTTCTCACCTTACACTTTTGCCCGGCGGCTGTCGACAAGCCGGGGCCACCAGATCGGGCGGTACCCCATAGCGCGAGGCGCCAGGCACATTCGGGAGGTCATCGCCAGTGACGCCAGTCGAAGAGACAATACTCCTACAAAGTGACGGCCTTACACTGCCTGCCAGTTTCCAGACCCCGGGACCGGGCTCCCCGGCGGTGGTGATGTCCCATGGCCTGGAGAGCACCAAGGACGGCGATGGATGGCCGGAGCTGGCCAGGATGCTGCGTGCGCATGGAATCGCGTCCCTGCGCCTCACCCACCGTGGCTGCCAGTGGGGGCCCGAGCCCCGCGCGGAGGGCCGCATCGAGGACACGACCCTCTCCGGGCGCATCGCGGACCTGGGCGCCGCGCTCGACCACCTTGCGGGCACAGACGTCGACCAGGACCGGATAGCCGGGGTGGGCAACAGCTTCGGCGGCATGGTGCTCCTGGGGGCCCAGGACCCTCGCATCAAGGTCATGGTGCTGCAGGCCAGCCCCTTCCGCCTGCCCGGCAGCAACAGTCGTATGCCCGCCCTGGGCCCCGATGCCGCGCAGTACGACCTGCTGGCGTCCATCGCCGCGTACCGGAGGCCAACGCTCATCATCCACGGAGAGGCAGACCAGACGGTGCCCGTGGAACACGCCCATCGTCTGTACGAGGCCGTCGGTGAACCGAGGCGGCTGGAGTTGATTGCAGACGCGGACCACGTCTTCAGCGGGTCCGGCCAGCGAGAGCGGGTGCTGGCGCTGACACTGGATTGGATGCAGACACACCTGTAGAGAACGTGCGGCGTCCCAATAGGTCCGCCGAACGGACGGGGTTTTCAACCCAGTGAGCTGAGCAGGACCCCAGCGGCGATGGCCGAACCCAGCACGCCCGCTACGTTGGGCCCCATGGCGTGCATGACCAGGTAGTTAGCCGGGTTGGCTTCCTGGGCCACCGTATGCACGACGCGGGCTGATTCCGGCACCGCCGAGACCCCGGCAGCGCCAAGCAGCGGGTTTATGCGGCCGCGGGAGACCAGGTACATCACCTTCCCAAGGAGAACGCCGCTGGCTGTGGCCAGGGAGAACGCCACCAGGCCCAGGCCAAAGACGGAAAGGGTCCGCACGTCCAGGAAACGCTCCCCCGTCATGGTGCCCCCCACCGACAGGCCCAGGAAGATGGTCACGACGTTGGCCAGCTCATTCTGTGCAGCCCCAGCCAGCCGCTCAACACGTCCGCTGATGCGCAGCAGGTTTCCGAACATGAACATGCCGATGATTGGGATCGCCCTGGGCGCCAGCACCGACGTTAGGAGCACGACCAGGAGGGGAAAGCTGTAGAGGAGGATGGGCCTCACGGGCTGCTCATCGTAGTCCATCATAACGCTGCGCTCCTTCGCCGTCGTAAGGAGCTTCATGATGGGCGGCTGGATCATGGGCACCAGGGCCATGTAGGAGAAGGCGGACACGGCTATGGGCCCCCACAGGTCCTCCGGAGCCAGCCGCGTCGAGACGAAGATGGCCGTGGGGCCGTCGGCGCCGCCGATCATCGCTACGGCGGCGGCCTCTTGCAGCGTGAACCCGAGGAGAATGGCGCCGAAGAGCGTGCCGAAGATGCCCACCTGGGCGGCGGCGCCAAGAAGCGCGAGATAGGGGCGCTGGATCAGGGGGGAAAAGTCGGTCAGCGCCCCGAGTCCCAGGAACATGAGGACCGGAAACACCTGGTTGTCCAGCCCAATCTCCTTGAGCAGCCACAGCAGTCCGCCCTCATCGCCCAGGCCCGCGAAGGGGATGTTGGCGAGGATGATCCCCGTACCGATGGGAAGGAGCAGCAGGGGCTCGTAGCCCCGGTTGATGGACAGGTAGATGAGCCCAAGGCCCAGCAGCACCATGAGTGCCTGGGGCCAGAGATCAACGAAGTGCTGGAAAGAGGTTACTTCATCGATAAGCACGAGTCGGTCTCCGAGGCGGCAAGATCGTCCGGCAGTGGGACACGCGCCGACTGCATGGGCCGCTGGTCCTGCAACTTGGCCTCGACATTACCTACGCCACGCCCCTCGAGCTGCGCCCTGGCTGGACATGAAGCGCTGGCGACCCTGGATCCGCCACGGAGACGGGGTCTGTGGTGAGCCCGCTGCGGCTTCGCCGGACTCGGCGGCATCCGTGGTCTGCCAAGTAGCGGCCATAGCGGCGGCGATGGCCACCATCTCTTCGATGTCCGTCTCCGGTAGGTCCGTCGATGTGAGCGGCAAGGGCGGCAACTCCTGCGGCTCTGCCCCCCAGGCCTGCGTATCGGTGAGGCTCAGGGACTGCGGCGCGGCGACCGCAACGGGCTTGAAGATCCGCCCAAGCGCAAGGAGGGCCAGGATGAGCAGCGCCAGACCCAGGAAGACGACGGCGATGCCCATACCGGCGAGATTCAGTGCTTCGCGGAAGTTTTCCATGTCTCTTCAGGACATCTGCAGGGCTAGAAGCCAGGCAGAAATTTGGGCTGGCCGATGTGGCTGTACGCAGGCAATTATAGCGTCTCCAGCTACTCGGCGGCGCGCTTGCGGCGGCCGCTTCCCAGTGACGGCACCAGGGACCGGAAGTACTCGAAGGCGTGGGAAGCGCGTCTGCTCCAGTCGGGGCCGAACTCCGCGACGTACTCCGGCGTCAGAGGCGTTGGGGTCCCGACGATGGTTGCGATGACCTGCATGATGGCCGCCCGCTCCAGGTAGATGGCATTGGTTACGGCGTGGTCCACGCTCTCGCCCACAAGGGCGACGCCATGGCCGCGAAGGAGCACGGCGCTGCGGGATCCCAGGCAGTCCGCCACGGCGCGTCCGTCCTCCCAGGTGGTGATGAGCCGGGGATGGGGGAAGATCGGCGTCTCCGGCGCGAAGGGCAGGGCCTGGTTGTACAGGGGCCGAATGGGTGTGTTGCCCGCGCCGACGGACGTCGCTATGAGCTGGTGTGTATGGACGACCGAGTTGACATCGGGGCGAGCGAGCATGAGGGCCACGTGCAGCATCGTCTCACGCGGGGGCACGGCGGCTTCGATGGTGCGGCCGGTCTGCTGGCTGGGGTCCCACTGACTGCCGCTTCCCGCCGCGTACTCCTCCAGGTCAACGATCATGATGTCGCGGGCGGCGACCTGGTTGTGCGGCTTCAGGACGGGCTTGATGAGGAGGGCGTTGGCGCCGGGTATGCGGGCGCTGACGTGGCCATGAAAGTCGACAAGCCCCTGATGGTCCAGTATGTGGGAGCTCTCCGCCACCAGCCTCTTGAGGCTGTCGATCTCCGCCTTTGTGGCCATGGCGCGTCCTCCTTGGTCCGGTTTGGCCGGCGCCCGGTGCTGGGCGCCCAGCCGGAGCCGCCGCGATGAGTCCGTGTCGTGGGCACCTTAGGGCCGCGCGGGGCGGCCCGTCAACACGTGGCGGCCCGTTGCCGCTCCGGCGCTGGGACCGATTTGTTATTCGTGTTATGTCCCCTGGAAGCTGGAATAAGAAGTGGGGGGGCGAAACGAATCGGGAGAGCAGGCCTGGCCGGGCCCGCGAAGGGCTGGGTGCGGACGCAACGGACGGCGGGCCATCCGCTGCGCTTGCGGGCTGCGGACATCAGGGTACCCATGAGTTGAGGATAGCGGATCGGGGGTCGCAGGGGGAAGGGGCCGGCGGCAGGGGGCGGGCCGCTCAATGGTTCGCGGGCCTGGC
Organism: Dehalococcoidia bacterium; assembly: GCA_965247615.1. GTDB lineage: Bacteria > Chloroflexota > Dehalococcoidia > Lucifugimonadales > UBA1127. The sequence continues at coordinate 1,767,164 of OZ252022.1, forward strand.
CTCGGGCGGGTCGCTGGCGCGACGGTCGTGTGGAGCGGGGTAGGAGACGGAGATGGGGCAAGCAGTGCGGTACGTGGGCCGCGCTCTGGCTAGCTGTCTGGGACGCCGCCGCGCTCATGTGGCTCGAGAGCCTCACCGCAAGCCGGGGAATAGGGTTGGATGCTGCCGCTTGCTTTGGCGCCGCTGCATCGGGTAGAGTATGAGCCGTCCCATCGTGCGCGGCTCGCCCAGGCCTCATGCTCCGGCGGTTGCCGCAATCAAGACTGCAGACCATAGGAGGTAGGGCCCATGGCATTGGACATTGGCGCAGTAGCTCCGGACTTCACGCTGCCCGCCCACACGGGCGACAACGTGACCCTGAGCCAGTACAAGGGAGAAAAGAACGTCATCCTTTCGTTCCACGTCTATACGTTCACCGGTGGGTGAACCCATCAGATCTCCTCTTTCGGACGGTCGAACCGTCAGATAGAGGAGAAGAATACCCAGGTCCTGGGTATTAGCACAGACAGCCAGCATTCCCAGCGCATGTGCGCCAACTCCATGGGCGGAATCCCCTACCCCATGCTGGGCGACTTCCATCCCCACGGCAAGGTGGCGGAGGCCTACGGCGTGTTCAACGCGGATCGGGGCACGGCCCTGCGTTCCGTCTTCATCATCGACAAGGAAGGCGTGATCCGCTACGTGAAGATGTACGCGCCGGGGACGCTGCCCGATCCCGAAGAGGCGCTGGCGGCCATTGAGGAGCTGGGGCTGTAGCCCTCAGCCCAAGGTATGAAGTCGCCAGCAAGCGCGGCCGGGCCCCACGCGCCGGGAAGATGACGGGGCCGGTCTCTGTGGGCCGGCCCGACGCCATCATTTTCGACTGCGATGGCGTGGTGCTGGAGTCTGAGGAGATGAAGATCGCCGCCTTCTTGGACGTCCTGCCCCAGGACCCCCGGCGCCTGGAGGAGGTGCGGCGCTACTACCAGGAGTACTCCGGCCTCCCACGGCGCGAGAAGCTTCAGCACATCTTCGGACGCATCTACGGTCTGCCGCTGGGCCCTGAGGCAGAGGCCGAGATCAGCCGTCACTACGGGGCGGTTATCGCGGACGACTACCGGCGCTGCCCCCTGGTCCCGGGGGCGTGGGAGTTGCTGGAAGCGTATTCGGCCCGCTGCCCGCTGTTTCTGGTATCCGGCACGCCGCACGACGAGTTGCAAGCCGTGATCGAGGCCCACGGGCTCACGCCATGCTTCAAAGGTATCTTCGGATCGCCCACGGAGAAGGCCGCGCACTGCGCCGCGATCCTGCGCGAATGGGGGCTGGACCCCGGGCGAGTCGTCATGGTGGGAGACTCGACTGCGGATCTGGACGCCGCGAGAGCGGTGGGCATCCCGTTCATTGGACGTAGACGTGAGGGAGGGACCACCTTTGCGGGCGCGGGGGTCCCGACAGTGAAGGACCTACACGAGCTGAGAGTGCTCTTGGAACGTCGAGTTGGACCGGAGGCCGGGACCGCGGGTAGCCAGGATTGACCCTACCCGCCGTCGCAAGTAGCATGACAGCGCGATATTTGGGCCAGCGCTGATCGCACGGCAACCCCATCATTTGAGGTGGATAGTGATCCTGATAACGGGCGGCATGGGATTCATTGGGCTTCACACGGCCAGGAGCATACTGGACGCCGGGGAGGACGTGGTCATTACGCGGTATTCGGCCTGGCGGGAGCCGGACTTCATCAAGGACGAATACGGTAAGCGCGTCACCATCGAACGGCTGGACGTGACGAGTCCCCACGACGTCTTGGACGCGGTGCAGAAGCACAAGGTCACGGGCATCGTCCACCTGGCGGTGCCGGGACTGGCCGCGCTGTCCCCCGCCGAGGACTTTCGGGTGAACACGGCGGGGCTGCTCAGCATCCTGGAGGCGGCGCGGGTGTGGAAGGTGGGGCGCGTGACGCTCGCCAGCTCCATCGGCGTGTACGCGAGCCTCCCCAAGGGGCCCTTCCACGAGGACGACCGGCTGCCGGTGCAGTCCGGCAACCCCACGGAGGCGTTCAAGAAGACGTGGGAGATCCTGGCGTTCCACTACGCGGACCGCACGGGCTTGGACGTGGCCTCCATGCGGATCGGGGGCATCTGGGGCCCGCTGTACCACAGCATGGCCAACCTCCCCAGCCGGCTGTGCCACGCGGCGGTGAAGAACGTTGCGCCGGACTTCACGGGGGCACGACGCGTCCCCTTCGCCGAGGACCAGGGAGACCTATGTTATGTGAAGGACTGCGCCCAGGGCATCCGGCTTGTCCAGCTGGCCGATAAGCTGGAGCACCGCATCTACAACATCGGGGGCGGACAGGCGGTGAGCAACGGCGCCCTCCAGGACGCCGTGAAGCAGGCCGTGCCCGACGCGCCGATAGCACTGGAGGCGGGCCGCGGGCCAGCGTACCGCGACGACCCCTACATGGACGTGAGCCGCATCAGCCAGGAGCTGGGCTACAAGCCGGCGTATGACGTGGTGAGCGGCGTGGCCGACTACGTGGAGTGGCTGAGGAGCAACCCGCAGTAGGGAGACCCTTGCACAACCGCCAATCCCGCACACTCCCGCCCCCATCGTCATTCCCGCAAAGGCGGGAATCCAGGGTGGACGTGGGGTGGCGGGGCTCCCTCCCCTTCCACAACCTCGCCCTCCCCGGGAAGTTACGCAAAGGTCTCCGAACGCTGGATTCCAGGGTGGCGGGGCAGAGCGGGGCTCCTCCTGCCGTGGCGGCGCGGGGCATCCCCCTCACGACCCTGTGCCCCACGCCATCCCCGTCGCGCCCCCAGCACACCCTCCCCCACAAAGCCGTCGCGCTAGCGACCCGTCGCGCCAGCGACCCTGCCATCCGCCCCTGGCGCTTGCGCCGCGACGGCTATACACTTCCCCCATACGTAACCCGACCTCCGCCTACCCCGGCTTGCCGGACGCAGCCCGCGGGATCTCCCCTAGGAGCACGAATTGCCCGGAAAGCCGTCCGCCGTACCCCCAAAACGGTTCGTGTTGGACAAGACGAATCGTATCTGCGGCGGACGGTTTCGAAGCTGATTCGTTCCCCAAAAAAGAAAACCTTGGAGGTGGAACGAATCGCAGGAGTTCCGCTCGTCCTCAGGGGCCATCCCCGGCGTCTACTCCGGCGACGGCGGCTCGGACGTGCGCCGCACCTACCCGCCGTCGCCCCGGCACACCCACCCCCTACAAGGCCGTCGCGCCCCCAGCACACCCTCCCCCACAAAGCCGTCGCGCTAGCGACCCGTTGCCCGTACCACTACCCACGCGCTATCATCGCCTCAACACCACAGCGAAGCCAGGGAGGTCGCCATCCCTCAAAAAACTAACGACCATTTTGCCCCCCTCCAGCTTCACTTTTCCGGAAAAAAACACAGCTCGCAATCATGCAGGCTGGCACAATCAAATCGAGTCCATCACCCAACCTGCGCAGCCCTGTCCATTCCCGAGAGGAGAGCGGGGACCCAAGGCTCCGGGCCCCTTGTGAGATAAGCTCCCGGGACCGGCCCCAGCGTGGGCGCCGGCATCCGGCCGCACACCGGCAGCGAGGGAAAGGAAGCGGATGATACTGATAACCGGCGGGATGGGATTCATTGGCCTGCACACGACGCGTCAATTCCTGGACGCCGGTGAAGAGGTGATGCTGACGCGCTTCAACGCCGTGCGGGAGCCGGAGTTCCTGCAGGAGGAGTGGGGCCGCAGGGTGTTTGCGGAGCGGGTGGACATCACGAGCACCCACGACGTGATGGACGCTGTGCGGACGCACAAGGTAACGGGCATCGTCCACCAGGCGGTGCCGAGGCGGGGGATGTACCCGGCTCGGGAGGACTACCGGACCAACATGACGGGGCTCATAAATATCCTGGAGGCCGCACGCATCTTCGAGGTCAGGCGCGTCACGGTCGCCAGCTCCACGGCCGTCTACGGCAGCCTGCCGGAGGGGCCGTACCGGGAAGAGACGCCCCTGCCCATGGCTTCGGGCGACTCCACGGAGGCTTACAAGAAGGCCTTCGAGATACTGGGCCTCCACTACGGAGGACAGACGGGCCTCGAGGTCGTCCCCATGCGCATCGGCGGCATCTACGGACCCCTGTACCAGCGCCTCTCCCTCCTCCCGGCGCGGCTGGCCCACGCGGCGATGCAGGGCGTCGAGCCCGACTTCGGATCCCCAACGGGCCATGGAAGCGCGCCGTACACCGACGACCAGGGGGACTGGTGCTACGTCAAGGACACGGCGCGGGCCATTCAGATGATCCAGATGGCGGAGCGGCTCCCGCACAGCACCTACAACGTCGGCCCGGGCCGGGGGGTCACGAACGGGGAGGTGGCCGCCGCGGTGAACCGGGCCGTGCCGGACGCCAGGATCACGTTGCAGCCTGGGAACAGCCCCAATGCCCGCCCGAGCTCCTACATGGACACGAGCCGGATCCGGGACGACCTTGGATGGGCGCCCGAGTACGACATCGAGCGGGGGATGGCGGACTATATCGGCTGGCTGCGGGAGCACCCGCAGTAGCGAGGACGTGGAGCGGCCCAGCCCTGCCTGAGGCGACAGAGGAGGAGGATGCAGCACGCAGACGAGCTGCGGGAGAAACTTCGTCGAAGCTTCGAGCGCTGGGAAATTGAGCTGCCGCCCGAAGCGGCGGAACCCGGCGTGGTATGGCTGATCGTCAAGGGCGGCTGGACCATCTGGACCGTGTTCGGATTCGAGGACGGCACGGAGTATCTCGACTGCTACGCAATGCACCGCATGACGAACGACCGGCACAACCGACTCTACCCCGACAGAGCGTCCAAAGGCCTTCCCGCGATGCTCGAGGGGTTTAGCTACTCCGAGGGTGCAACTCAGGAGGAAATCGACCAGGCTGAAGCCAAGTACTACGCCTACAATCAGTCCGTGGCGAAGATGCTGGATGAGAAGGGCTTCTACATGACGGACGACGCCCACGGCAGCGCCAGAGTCCGACGCTACCTATGCACAACCCCCCAAGAGGAAAGGCAAGCCTAGGGGCAAGGCGGTATACTGGCCATGAACTCCCGCCCGGTGAGACGGGCCCGATAAGGAGCTTTGGGATGGCATGGGTAGAGATCATCCAGCCAGAGCAGGCGGAGGGCGATGTCCTGCGTGCCTACAAGCGTTTTCTGCCGAAGGGGGCGTCGCGCTTCCGCGAGGCGATGGGAGTGCTGACCCAGGAGCCGCAGGTGCTCGAGTGGTTCGCCTCCCTTTGCCTGGAGACTGAGGGGGCGTACGGGGTCACGGGCATCGACGCACGCCTCGTCGAGACGCTGGCGCTCACCATTTCCGTGCTCAACGAGTGCCACACGTGCATCGCGGTGCACGGGACGCAGCTGCGCCAGATGTCGGGCAGCAACACGCTGACGGACCAGATCAAGAGCGACTACGCCACGGCGGAGGTGGACCCCAAGACCAGGGCGGCGATGGCCTATGCGGCCAAGCTCACGCGCCAGCCCGAAGCGATGGAGGTCTGGGATGCCACGGCGCTGCGGGACGCGGGGTTCACGGACCAGCAGATCGTGGACGTGGCCCACGTGGTGGGGCTGTTCAACTACATCAACCGCATGGCCCGGGGCCTTGGGACCGAGCTGCATGCGGAGCCGAAGCCCAGGGGATCAAGCCGTTAGGGTCGCTGCCACATCGCGCAGTGGTCCTGTCTTCATTCGGGTCTCCCTTGCAGGCAGGAAGCAGGTTAGAATGGCAGCGTCGGTCGGGGTGGATGCTGAGGAGAAGACGGTGAGAACCGTCAAGGCAGGCGCACAAGACTTCGCGCGGAGGGGAAGAGATGGCTGAGCAGATAGCAGTCGGTGGGGTCGAGCTACGGATCGAGAATCGGAGGGTGGGGCAGGACGGCGGACCCAGTATGCGGGTGATGGGCGAGGTTGAGGGAGAGCAGGTGCAGCTGCTCCGCTTCGACATGTTCGAGAAGCGGCCACACTATCACTACGCCCCCGATGGCGAGAACACAGAGTTCACACTGGACCCGCTGACGCATGACGACGGCATTGGGTGGGTGGTGGTACAGCTGCGGGACAAGCTGCCGGCGCTGATCAAGAAGGCGGGCTACGACACGCTGGCCGAGAGCGTGGACCACGAGGCGGTGGTGGCGGCGCTGCCGGGCGTCGAGAGCCAGTGGCGGGCTATGTAAAAGGCGCGGGCGAGCCTGAGGGTTGACGCGGCAGAACTGCTAAGCGATTAGTTATCGCGTGCTTTGCGTTGGCGCATCGACGCCCGGGCGTACTCGTGGCGTTCCCAGAGTGAGCGTCGCAGGGAGTTGAGCCTGGCTCAACGGGAGTGAGGGAGGTACCGCGCCCGCGTAGGGGGCGATGGATTCCCGCCTTCGCGCGAATGGCGTGATTGTGATGCGCCGTGCGTTCGGCGCATCCGCGGGGCGTCAGCCGGCTCCGGCCAGGACGCGGCTGGCTGCGGCTACGCCCTGACCGGCGGGGACCTCAAAGCCCTGCGTGGGCAGGAGCGCCTCCAGGGCCGAGAGCAGGAGCAGGACGTTGGCCGCCGTGCTGGACTCGCCCATGAGGCCGACTCGCCAAATCTTCCCGCGAAGCTGACCGAGACCGCCGCCGATCTCCACGTTGTAGTCCTTGAGAAGGCGTCCGCGGAGGGCGACGTCGTCGACGCCGTCGGGCACGAGCACGGAGACGAGCTGGTAGGTGCAGCTCGCCTCCGGTACCAACATCTGCATGCCCAGTGCCTCGAGGCCGCTTCTGAAAGCGCGGCCGTTGTGCTGGTGCCGGGCGTAGCGGTTTTCGAGCCCCTCTTCCAGTACCATGCGGAGGGCTTCCCGCAGGGCGTAGATCATGGTGGTCGGGGCCGTATGATGATAGACCCTAGTGCCGCCGGCCCAGTAGCGCTGGAGGAGGCCCAGGTCCAGGTACCAGCTTCGCGGCGGCTCCGTGCGCTCCTCAATGACCCGGGAAGCCTGGGCGCTGAGGATGACGGGGGCGAGGCCCGGAGGTGCGCCCAGGCACTTCTGGGTGGCGCTGTAGCAGTAGTCGATGGCCATCTCATCGACGTCCACGGGGTTGCCGCCGAGGGAGGTGACGGCGTCGACGAGGAAGAGGGCGTCGTGGCTGTGGGCGAGGTCTGAGAGCTCTCGCAGTGGCTGAAGAACGCCCGTGGAGGTCTCCGCGTGGACGACGGCCAAGAGCTTGACCTTGGGGTGCTTGTTCAGCTCCTCTTCGACAGCCTGAGGGTCAATGACGCTGCCCCAGTCGGTGTTGACCTGGACCACGGTGGCGCCCTGGCGCGCGGCGATATCGGTGAGGCGGTCGCCGAAGAAGCCGTGTGCGGCGACGACGGCAAGGTCGCCGGGTTCCAGCAGGTTGGCCAGCCCGGCCTCCATACCCGCCGACCCCGTGCCCGATACGGGGAGCGTGAAGCCTTCCTGCGCGCCGAATACCTGGCGGAGCATGTCCGCCACGCTGTCCATCAGGTTGATGAACTCCGGGTCCAGATAGCCCATGATGGGCTTGGTCATGGCGTTGAGCACGCGGGCGCTGACGGCGCTGGGCCCCGGACCGAGGAGGACGCGCGGGGGTGGGTTCAACTCACCGGGGATGTTGTCGGGCATCGATACCTCCGTGATGGTTGACGGGCAAAAGAGACAAAGCGGGCACTACTGTACCAGCCAGCCTGCGCAGCGTCAACCGCAGCGAGGTTGTTGTGTCGGCGCCGGGGGGATACGCGCCGGCAGGGGATTCTCCCGGTCCGCTGTGTTGCTGGTATAATCCCCGGAAAGCATCGCAGAAGGGGAGGAGCCCATGGAGCTCGGTCTTGACGGGCGGGTCGCGTTGATCACCGGGGGCAGCGAGGGCATTGGGAAGGCGACAGCCATGCGGCTGGCGCAGGAGGGGGCAAAGGTCGCCATCTGCGCACGCCGGGAGGTTGTCCTGCAGGCCGCGGCCGAGGAGATTCGCGGCGCGACCGAGGGCGTCGTGCTGCCCATAGCGGCCGACGTCTCGAAGCCGGACGAGGCGAAGCGCCTGGTTGGGGCGGTCACGGACCAGCTGGGGGCGATCGACATCCTGGTCAACAACGCGGGCACGTCGGCGACGGGGCCCTTCCTGGAGCTGGCGGACGAGGGCTGGATGGCGGACATGGACCTCAAGCTCTTCGGCGCCATACGCTGCATCCGGGAGGTGGTGCCGCACATGCAGAGCCAGCGGTGGGGCCGCATCGTGAATCTCACGAACCTGGCCGCCAAGGCGCCGGGCGCGCGGTCGACGCCAACGTCGGTGACGCGTGCGGCGGGGATCGCCCTCACGAAGGCACTGTCGAAGGAGTACGGGCCGGACAACATCCTGGTGAATACGGTGTGCATCGGGCTGATCAAAGCCGGACAGCACGAGCATCGGTACGAGCGGGCCAGGGCGCAGGAGCCCAGCCTGACGCTGGACGAGTACTACGAGCGGATGTCGAGCCGCGCCGGTGTTCCCCTGGGCAGGGTGGGGGAGGCGTCCGAGGCCGCCAACGTCATCGCCTTTCTGGTCTCGGAGGCGGCGAGCTACATCACGGGTGTCGCGATCAATATCGACGGCGGAAACAGCCCGGTGGTGTAGGGCGCCGCGCGCCCCACCCGGGCGCGAGCCGTTGAAAGAGAGGTCACGGGCATATGGCACAGAGCGTACGGGAGCTGCCGCTGTTCCCACTGGGCGCGGTGGTGCTCTTCCCGGGGATGCCCCTGCCGCTGCGCATATTTGAGGAGCGGTACAAGCTGATGCTCTCCGACATCCGGCAGACGGACTCCAGCTTTGGAGTGGTGCTCATCAGGGAGGGCGTGGAGGTGGGGGAGCCTGCGGTGCCGCACCAGGTGGGAACAGTGGCGCGGATCAGGGAGCTGGGGCCGGAAGAGGCCGGCCAGATTCAGCTGGTGGCAGTGGGGGAGCAGCGGTTCCGTGTGCAGGAGACGCTGCGGGAGCGGCCGTACATCATCGCGCGGGTGGAGATATTCGAGAACGAGGCGGCCGACGTGCGGCCTGACCTCGTGGACCGGGCAGGCGCGGCCTTCCGGGAGTACGTGCAGACGGCGATGGGCCTTCACGGGGGGTGGTCGGAGAAGGTGGAGCTGCCGTCAGACCCAATGCAGCTGTCCTACTTCATAGGGGGCGCCCTCAACGCAGAGCCGCACCTTCGGCAGCGGCTTCTTGAGGCGGCTGACTGCGCAGAGCGGCTCGAGGGGGAGCTGGAGCTGCTTCAGGAGGGCACGAAGCGGCTGAAGGAGCAGATAGAGCAGGAGTGGCGGCGGACTCGCTTCAGCAACAACTAGGGCGTGTCTTGCGAGAAGGGATGGGGGGCGCGCCCCATGGGGCGCGCGCAGCGCCTCTGGGCGTCGTCAGTTGACGACGGGGTAGTCCGGCGGGCCCCAGTCTATCTCCGGGCGGGACATCATCAGGCCGACGAACAGGGGCACGAGGAAGGCGAGTATCCTGGCGCCGTCGCGGACCTGGTCGCGATTGACGGAGCTCTTCCACGTCGAGCCGCCGTGCATGAGCTGGATGCGCAGGACGTAGAGCCGGTCGAAGAGCGTGTTCAGGATGACTCTGGTGTCGCGGCTGCCGAGAGCATCAAAGACGTCGCGTCGGCCCGCCTCGAAGGTGAACTCCCAATTGTCGTAGCCCAGACCGGCGTGGTGGTTCCAGAAGGGCTGGAACACAAACTTGTTATTGAGCAACACCCTGATGGAGTCGGAGAACCGCTCCCAGATAGCGTGATAGATGGCGTGATGGGTATCAAGGGTCAGTAGGGTATCGAAGTAGTCGGCGAAGTGGTGTCGCTCCGTCGATTCGGGAGGGCGCGGTCTGTCCTTGGCGTAGGCGGCATTGAAGGCGATCCAGTAGAAGATGAAGGCCGCGTCGTTGTCCCCATCCTTCGTCTCCTTCTCCGCGCGCCCTAGCCAACTCAGGGCGCGTCGCATGCGGAGCCCGAGACGCCCCGGCAGGGACTCCCTGACACGCTCCCACTCTGCGTTCAGACCCACGACGGTAACGCCCTGCACGCGCTCCAGACTCATCCGAGCCGGCCGGTGGGGGACCCCGTTGGCGGCATGGATTCCGCAGGCCGCTGGTCAGGTGCGATGGATTGGCGCATGTCTACTCGGTATTTGCAGATGAGTGATAGTCGTCGCTGAGAACACGCGGTTGGACTATTGGCCTGCCCTCCGACCGCCACCCCCACGCCGGCGATTCATAGGTGGGTTGTGCTTGTTGATTTGTTGTCTTTCATGCTGTCGCCGAGTTCGAGACGTGCTTCTTCCATCGGCTTTTTGCCATTCGGCGTGATGGGTTTCGGGGGATACCGGCTTACTTGAGTCTGAGATGTGCTCGACTATTCAGCGCGCCAAGTTGGCTGTTTCGCCGATGAAGTCAATCATACCAGTCTCCTTGTTTCTAAATCGATACAGTTCCGGTCCGCTCGGGGGCTTTTGATGACTGGGTCTGCCAGGTTTGAACATGCTCATATGAAGTCCTCTGAGGCCCTCAGGACCAACTAATGGATGGACGGCCCTAGGTCGGGATTTCCCATTGGAACGGCCTCAGGCTCTGCGGGCAGGGCAAACGGGACGGCCAAATCATAAGCTGGTCTTTCGATGCCGGTCAATGGCCGGTGTCTCCAACAGTAGGCGCGGTCCCGGTCGCAACCGTGCTCCGGCGTCTGCCTCAATAGGGCGGGAGGGAGCCCGCGCAGGGGGATTTGGATTCCCGCCTTCGCGGGGGTGGCGGGGTGGGAGCGTGCCCGTGCATGAGCCGGCTGCGCAGGACGTAGAGCCGGTCGGAGAGTAGGCCGGGCGATGGACCGTATGTAGTCGGTCCATATGTTGGGTGACTGCCATGCGGGAGGCCGGAAAGAGGCTTCCGTAGACTGAGACACCACCTGCGTGTACGGGTGCTTGACAGCGCTGCAAGGCCGGTGATACCGTTAAGGAGTTATGAGAGTAGTAGGTACGGTTGGTTATTGGCGCTACCACTTTACCGGCCTCGCGGCCGCCGGGTACGTCCAGGTGCGTGCAAGCAGGTAGACTAGAGCCGAATGCAAGCAAGACTAGGACCCCTCCCGGCGCCGGGAGGGTCTTTTTTATGGAGGTTGAGCGTGTCTACAGCAGCGGAGAGAAAGCAAGCCATTCGAGATGTCAATGTGAGGGCTACAGAGCCGCTGATGCCCCCGTCCGAGCTGCTCGCGGAGCTGCCCCTCTCGGGGGAGGCGGAGACGGCCGTCCTGGAAGGCCGGCAGGGCCTCCGGCAGGTGCTGGACGGCGAGGACCGGCGGTTTATCATTATTGCCGGCCCATGCTCGATTCACGACTACGAGGCCGCGTTGGAGTACGCCGGAAAGCTGGCCCGCCTGACGCAGCCGCTGAGCGACCGTATACTCACGGTCATGCGCGTCTACTTCGAGAAGCCGCGGACGACGGTGGGATGGAAGGGGCTCGTATACGACCCGCACCTGAACGACAGCCTCAACATCGCCACCGGACTGCGGCAGGGCCGGTCGCTGCTGCTGGAGGTCGCCAAGATGGGCGTCTACGCCGCGACCGAGTTCCTCGACCCCATCTTGCCGCAGTACTTCGCCGACCTGGTGTCGTGGGCGGCGATCGGCGCGAGGACGACCGAGAGCCAGATCCACCGCCAGATGGCCAGCGGGCTGAGCATGCCCGTGGGATTCAAGAACGGAACGGACGGCAGCGTGCAGATCGCCATAGATGCGGTGGTCTCGTCGCGAGCGTCCCACGGCTTCCTCGGCATCGACCACGGCGGGCGAGCGTCGGCTATCCATACGAAAGGCAACGGGTACGGCCACCTCGTGCTCCGCGGCAGCAACACCGGTCCCAACTACGACTCCGAGTCGGTCACGGCTGTCCAAAGCAAGCTCTCCGAGGCCGGCGTGACGCCGCATCTCCTCGTCGACTGCAGCCACGGCAACTGCAACAAGGACTACACCAGGATGCACCTGGCGTTCCGTGACGTGGTCGAGCAGCGGGCAGCCGGGAACACGCGCGTCATCGGCTGCATGCTGGAGAGCAACCTCAACCCCGGCAACCAGAAGCTAAACGGCGGGCGCGAGGGCCTTGCGCACGGCGTTTCGATCACCGACCCGTGCATCGGCTGGCAGGAGACAGAGGAACTCTTCGGTTGGGCCTACGACCGCCTCGGTGCATCCGCTTAACAGGGGCTGCCGAAGTACATGACGATGCGCCCACCGCTTCACAGCGCGAGCAGGCACAAGGCCTGCCCCTACGAGAGCGAAGTCAAGGGCCGGGATGGCGGCGAGGCCTTCGACGCGTATAGGGTGTGTCGCGCTCATCTTGATTGACAGGGTCCGCGTGAACGGGACGCTGAGGACGCCACCCACCGCTCAAATGGTCCGAGTGCCTCGCCATGAGCGGCTACCGTCCAGGGACGCTCGGCTGAATTGCACAGCGCACGGTCGCAGGGGCAGCGGCTACGGGCCCCACATCGAGGTGAGCTTGCCCACGACGCCCCGGATGTGGCGGACCACCACGGTGAGGACAGAGCGGCCCCGCTCCATGGCGTACTGGGCCCCCTCTTCCTTGAGATAGACGTGGAAGGCGCCCTGGGGCGGCATCGGCTGCATCTCAACCCAACTCCGCTTGACCATCTCCCGCAGCAGGCCGAGGACCCGTCCGCGCTTCTGGGTGCCGTACAATGACGTCTCCATCTCCATGGGGTTCAGCAGCCCCGCTTCGAAGGCGAGATCGCGCTCATCCATGCCCTCTGTCCGTATCTTGGGCCTGACGGGGTCCTGATAGCCACGGACGAGAGCGAAGAGCATGCTTTCCAGGATCAGATCCAGATCCCGTGCCGCCTTGCTGTTTTGCTCCATACCTTCTACCTGTCCTTGCTCAGTTGTACGACGAGGGCTCGGGCGCCGCGAAACGATAGAACACCTGGTTGCCCAGGAGTCGCCCGCGAGGCGTGAGACGAAGTCGACAGGCGGCGGCGTCTCCTGTGACCTCGGCCAATCCCAGCGACGTTATGTCGTCCACGACGCCAGGGTAGACCTCCAGGAGCCCGAGGCCAAAGCGATCCGCAAAGCCCGCGAAGGTGACGCCCTCCTCCAGCCGCAAGCCCATCATGAGAGTCTCTGCCATCTCTGTCTGACGGTCAATCGTCTCCACGGCGGCTACGGTGGGAATGGCGCCAAAGGCGGCGGCGTCCTCCCCTTCCCCAGGGACTGCTCCTCGGTCTGCCCACTGGGCCACCCGGTTGATGTAGGCGGCCGGCTGGGTGCAGTGGGCGAACCGGCAGCCGCCCAGGTAGGAGTGCGCGCCAGGCCCCACGCCCAGGTAGGGGAGGTTCCGCCAGTAGGTCAGGTTGTGCCTGCTCTCCAGCCCCGGGCGGGCCCAGTTGGAGATCTCGTAGCCCACGTAGCCCCTGGAGGCCAGCAGGTCCTGGGCCCATTCATACATGTCGGCAGCCAGGTCCGGGTCGGGGTCCGGAAGAGATCCCGCGCGCACCTGGCGCTCCATGGGGGTGCCCCCCTCAAGGGTGAGGCAGTAGGCCGAAAGGTGCTCCGGCTCCAGGTCCAGCGCCCCGGTCAGCGTGCTCTGCCACTGGGACAGGTCCTGAAAGGGGAGGCCGTACATCAGGTCCAGGTTGACGTTCTCGAATCCCGCCTCCCGCAGGAGGCGGCAGGACGCCACGGCCTGGCCGGCGCTGTGCCTCCGGCCCAGGACCTGAAGCAGCCCGGGATCCAGGCTCTGTACGCCCATGCTGACGCGGTTGACGCCCAGGCTCAGGAAAGCACTCATCCGCTGGACAGAGACGTCGTCGGGATTCACCTCGGCTGTGACCTCGGCGCCGGGGCGGAGCCGGAAGGCGCCTTCGACAGCCGCAAAGAGCGACGCGAGCTGGGGCGGGGTGAGCAGGGAGGGGGTGCCTCCTCCGAGGAAGACCGTGTTCACCGGCGGGCGGCGCAGCAACGACCCCCAGAGGCGCAACTCTGTCGCCAGCGCCTCCAGGTACGAGGGCATCAGGCGCTCGATCCCTGCGTAGGTGTTGAAGTCGCAGTAGGGGCACTTGGTCTGACAGAAGGGGATATGAATGTAGAGGCCAATGCCCTGCGCCATGGAGCGGGCTGCGCCGCTGCCGGGAGCGCCGGTCAGGGGAGCGGTCCCAGGGGGGCTCATAGGCTCGGAAAGACCGTCCTTCATCAGACGTTGAAGAGGAAGTTGACCACGTCGCCGTCCTGAACGGGGTACGTCTTGCCCTCCTGGCGCAGCAGCCCGCGCTTGCGGGCGCCGGGCAGGCCGCCACAGGCCACCAGGTCGTCGTAGGTCACGACCTCGGCCCGAATGAAGCCCCGCTCGATGTCCGAGTGGATCCGCCTCGCGGAGGTGACGGCCGGCGTGCTCCTGGGGATGGTCCAGGCGCGCACCTCATCGGGGCCTGTGGTCAGGAAGGAGACCAAGTCCAGGAGGCGGTACGATGCCTGGATGACCAGGTCGCGGCCCGGCTCGGCGAGGCCCAGGGAGGTCCTGAACTCCTGCTGCTCTTCCTCGTCGAGCTCGGCCAGTTCCATCTCGATCCTGCCGCAGATGGCGGCGACGCCCACGCCGGAAGCGGCGAACTCCTCCCCGAGCTCGCGCTCGCGCGAAAGCAGGTTGCCGGCGTCGTCGTCGCCAAGGTTCAGGACAACGAGCAGCGGCTTGGCAGTCAAGAGCTGATAGTTGCCCAGGAGCTTGCTTTCGGCGGGGGACAACTCCTGGTCGCGCACGGGGACGTCCTGCTCCAGGCTCGCGCGCAGGCGCTCTAGGAGGGCCTGCTCCTGAGCGAGGGCAGCGCGCTCCTGGGGCTTGGCGCCCTTCTCCATAGCCTGGAGGCGCGCCGCGCGCCGCTCCAGGATGCCGAGGTCGACGGCGGCGAGCTCCAGGTCCATACCGGGGACCGCGACGGCGGGGGACTCGGCGCCCTTGGCCGGGGGCATTCCGGGGTTATCGAAGCCCCGGACGACGTGGAGGAGGGCATCGGCCCGCTGGAGCAGGTTGAGCAGCTCGCCGTGGATGCCGACGCTGACGCCGAAGCCCTCCGGCAGGCCCGGTATGTCGGCGTACTGGACCTCGGCGGAGACGACGCGCACGGGGTGGTACATATCGGCGAGGACGCCGAGGCGCGAGTCCGGCACCTTGGCGACGCCGACGTTGGGTCTCAGGGCCCCCGTGGAGTAGGATGCGGTCTCAGCGTGCCCCTGGGTCAGTGCGTTGAAGACCGTGGTCTTTCCCGCTTTCGGATATCCAATGACGCTGATCTCCATAGCTAATTAATCGCGTACAGGGTCCCGTCCTCGGAGGCCACGAACACGGTATCCTCTGCAATAACCGCCCGGTTCCGTATCCGGTCGTTGGTGGGGAAGGTCCACAGGGTGTCGCCGGAATGCCTGTTCACGGCGTAGAGGTTGCCGTCGTCGGCGCCGAAGTAGACGGTGTCGCCGGCCACGGCGGGGGAGGAGAAGACGAGGAAGTCCGTGACCGTGCGCTCCCACAGCTTGTCGCCATCTTCGGCGTCAATGGCAACGATGCGTCCGTTGTGCGCCGTCACGTAAATGATGTCGTCCACCACGACCGGTGAGCTGGCGCGAGATCTGCGGCCGAGGCTGACCTGCCACAGGTATCCCCGCTGGAGCGGCGGGTTCTCGGCAAGGCCCCAGATCCAGAAGTGGAAGTGCCACCACATCCGCGGCCCGTCGAAGGGCTTGGCGCGCTCCCGCCAGTTGACCGACGAGAGCCGTCCCTGGCTGGTGGAAACGTACAGGCGGTCGCCGACAAGGGCGGTGGTCCCGGATATGGTGGTGATGGCGTCGTAGGGGAGGCGCACCACGCCGGTTTCGCTGTTGATGATGAAGACCTCGCCGGAGGTGTTGGCGGCGACAACCACCTCGTCGTTGACCGAGATGCCGCCGATGATCCATCCGCCGGCGTAGAACTCCCAGAGCTTGTCTCCGGTCTTGGCGTCGAGGGCGTGCAGGTAGCCGTCGCCGCCGCCGACATAGGCCACGCCCTTGTAGACGACGGGGCCTCCGAGGATAGGAGCGAGCTTGTGCGTCCATTCGACGTCGCCGGTGTCCTGGCGCAGGGCGACGAAGTGGCCGTCACGCTGGCCGTAGTAGACGAGGCCATCGGCGACGGCGGGGGAGGAGTCGACGGGCCCGGTGGTGTCGTGCTTCCACAGCACGCTGCCGTCTGCGGCGTTCAGGGCGAGAATCCGCCGGTCGCCCGTGGGTTGGAACACCACGCCATCCACGACGGCAGGCGAGGCCAACAGCGGGGCCGTCGTCTCGAAGCGCCACAGCTCCTCACCACGCGCATCCGGGCCCACGAGGGCGGCCCCGGTACGGGCTGGGTCCAGGCCGAACATGGCGGACTGGCCGGGTTCGGAGAGCGATGATACGGCGGAGACCGGCAGGGGCACTTTGGGGTGGTAGAGGGTGTCAAAGGCGAAGAAGCCGACGACGCCCAGGGCCATTGCGGCCAGGGCGATGCGGATGCCCTTGCGCAAGCGCTTCTCGCGGCGGAAGAAGCCCTTGAGGACCGTGGCCTGCTCCTGGGACAGGATCTTGCGGTCCTTGAGCCGGGCCCAGCAGGTCTGGCAGTTGAGGGCCTCGGCGGAATTGGGCTCGCCGCACGCGGGGCAGAAGACGGTCTCTTCGGCGCCGTCGACCCCGGTGCCGACGCGCTTCGGCGCGGGCCGGCGTGGAACGGCCTCGGCATCGCGAAGGTTGGGCTGACCGGGAGCGGGCGTGAGGGCGAGGTCCAGGGCGTCGACAAATTCGCCGGGCCGCTGATAGCGCTCCAGGGGATGGAGGGCGAGGGGGCGCAGGAGGACAGCGTCGCACGCCAAGGGGAGGCGCGGGTTGACGAGAGAGGGGGAGGCGGGCTTCGACCTGGTCTGCTGGGCCAGGACGGTGGGAGCGCCGACGGCGGAGAAGGGGAGCCGGCCCGTGAGCAGCTCGTAGGCGATGATCCCAAGGGAATAGATGTCCGTGGCAGCGTCGACAATGAACTCACGCGTCTCTTCCGGCGCGCTGTACGAGGGATTGGGGGTATCGATAGTCATTTGCATGAGCGGATGGATCTTGCTGCCCAGGACGGCCATGCCAAAGTCGGCAAGGAGCACCTGTCCATCCGGCCCCAGGTAGATATTGCTGGGCTTGAGGTCACCATGCCAGACCTGGTTGGCGTGGGCGTGCTCCAGGGCCTGGGCCACCTGTCGGAGGATGTTCAGGACCTGACCGACGGTGAAGGGAGCGCTCTTTCCGGACTTCTCCAGGTTTGGCCAGGAGATGAAGGGGAAGGCGACCCAGAAGCCCTCTTCGTCCTCCCCCATCTCCAGGGGCGCGACGATGCTGGGGTGCCGGAGCCTCTGGACGCGCTCAAGCTCCCGATAGTAGTCGTCGACCAGGCCCTTCTCATTGCCGAAGTAGGCGCGAAGGCGCTTCACGGCTACCTCTGAGCCGTTGCGGGTATCCCGGGCCCGGTACACCTCCGCCAGACCGGAGCCGCCAATGACCTCCACTAGCGCGAACCGGCCTACGATACGCTCAACCGCCTGGGTCATGGTGGTCCTATCACGGAAGACGTGCAGCGGGCATCAAGGTCATCGAAAGCCAAGCACTCCAAGGGGGTGAGCCCCGCTGGGAACGGCGCCGCCAAGGCCCGGGAGCCTGATATGATGACGAGGGACTTTCGCCCCGTGGACAGCATACTGAGGAGCTACCACCTAGTGTCCGTGGGTGTTGTTAGATAATGTTGCTCCAATTATACCCCATTCGAGGCAATTCTGAGAGGGGGTAGGCCGACGTGATCTACGTGTACCACGGCGCCGATACCTACTCCATCAAGGAGGCCCTGGTTGAGCTTCGCTCCGGTGTGGGCAGCCCGGACCTCCAGGACGTCAACACCACGGAGCTGACGGCCTCTGAGGTGACGCTGCCCCTCCTCATGAACGCCTGCTCGACGGTGCCGTTTCTGGCTGATCGCCGGCTGATCATCGTGGACGGCCTCCTCTCCTCGATGGAGAGGAGGCAACCGGCCCGCCGCGGCAGAAGGACGACGGAGAGGACCGGGCCGCAGGACGACGCGGGGCCTCCCAACCAGTGGCGAAGCCTGGGCGAGAGCCTGACCCATCTGCCACCGACGACGGACCTGGTCTTCACAGAGGGCCCACTCCGCCGGGACAACCCGCTGCTGCGCGACCTGGCGCCGATCGCTCAGGTGCGCGACTTTCCATCGCCCACTGGGGCAGACCTTGAACGCTGGATCACGCAGCGGGTCAGCCAGCACGGCGCGGCAATCGCGCCGGACGCGACTCGGCTGCTGGCCGACGTGGTCGGCCCCGACCTGTGGGCACAGAACAGCGAGATAGAGAAGCTGACGCTCTACCGGTACGGGCAGCAGATCCGGAGCGAGGACGTGGGAACCGTGGTGAGCTCGGCCAAGGAGGCGAGTGTGTTCGTCGCGGTTGACGCTGTCCTGGAGCGCCGAAGCGGGCAAGCGCTCCAGCTGATCACTCGGCTGCTGGATGGCGGCGGCACGGTGTCCTACGTGCTAGCCATGCTGGCACGGCAGGTCCGGCTGGTGTTCCTGGCGCAGGAGCTGCTGCGGGACCGGGTGCCGCAGGGGGAGATGGGGGCGCGCCTCGGCATCGCGTCCGCGTACCCGCTGCGAAAGACGCTGGACCAGGCCAGGAGGTCGCGCCCGGAGGCGATGCGCCAGCTGCACGGCATGTTGCTGGAGGCGGACATCGCCATCAAAACCGGCGAGATGGAGGAGCAGCTGGCCCTGGACGTGCTGGTGGTGCGCTTCTGCCACGGACAGCAGGCGGCCGCGGGGTCGGCACGCGGGCGCTAGGCGCTGGCGGGGGTGTGGGGTTGGGGGCGGGCGGTCGGGCATGAGGCTGGTCATGGCGAGGTGGGGGGCGCCTCCCCTGGATTCCCGCTTTCGCGGGTCGCTGGCGCGACGGCCTTGTAGGGGGAGGGTTGTGGGGTCGCCACGGGGGTGGTCATCCGGCGTATTCCGGTCGGCAAGAGTGCCATTTGATTGTTCTCCTTCGGTTGATTGTCGACACTTTTTTTCAGTCGTTTTTTGAAGCTAGGCGATTTTCTCTCAGATAGGCGAGGATAGGATTGTTTTTGGCGGGAGAACCCTGCAAGAGCTCCAACAAGGCCTTGCGCAGCTCCGCGGCTGCAAGGCGCTCGTTGCGGAGCTGTCGACGACGGACCAGGGTGAAGGAGTCGCGGACCTCCGGGACCTGGGACATGGCGGTGAGGACGGCCTTGAGACGCGCCGAGTGGCGGCCGGACTTGAGGGCGGTCGCTAGCGCGACGGCTTTGTGGGGGTTGGTGTTGCCTATGGGAGCGCCGGCGCCGGGCGTGCGTTTGCTTCGAGGCATGGTGACCTCCTTTCGCTGTCTGGTGTGCTACACAGAGAATAGTGCATATGTTCTGCTTCTGGCAACGGGAGCATGGCACAGCCGGGGGGGGCATCCTTCGACGTGCTCAGGATGGCGGGGAGAGGATGGCGGGAGGGCTTACAATGGTGGGGGTGGGGTATGGTGGACGGCTACACTACCTCTGCTGAGCCCTATTTTCGAGGCAATGACGGCGGGGAGGATGCCCCGCTCCGCCACGCCTGGATTCCCGCTTTCGAAGCAATGACGGGGGTGGGTGCGGCGCGACATCTCGTTATCCCGTCGAAAGGCAGAATGCAGGAGATTGAAGAACCGGATGTCCCGGCTTTGTGAGACGGGCTCATGTTATGGGACGCGGAAATACCGCCTACACTCTGGCTCAGCCCATCGCCGCGCCGGCCCGCGCCTCCCCTGACCCCGGCGAGGATGTCAACTCAACTCTTCGTGGGGGCTCCGCCCTGGTAGCTATCGTCATCTCAATTGTGTGGCACGAGCCTGCTATGGGGCGTCGAACATCCTCAGCGGTGCGTTGGCGCGGCGGTCGCGTTGCGTCGGGTCCAGGGCTTCCAGTCCAGCGTCACGTCCAGTTTGCCCCCCGTCATCTCGAGGGCGCGGGAGCGCGGAACGCGGCCCCGAGAGCGGCTAAAACCGCCGTGGCCGTCGTTAAACCGGAACTCTGATTCCCGCCAACCATCCCCCAGCAGCGGAGGCACTCGCATCGCCTCGCGGAACCCGCCGGAGACGACGGCTTCCACCATTCTGATCATCTCCTCGATCGATCCATCGGCGGTTTCGTCGCAGGCGTCGCAGCCACAATCGGGGAAAGGTTCAGTGCGCCAGGAGCCGAACCTGAAACGCAGCCCTGGAAAATCAGTGAACGCCACCACGATTGGCGCGGCTTGCGGGTCATGCGGGACGAGTCTTATGAGAGGACGCACAAGGCCTCCCCTGCCCAGTTCGTCGTCCGCATCGTGTACCTCTGATCGCTCGACCGAGAACTCGCGCTCCAGCCGGTCGAGCAACTCCGTGGCTGCGGCGTGCAGAGGCTGGAAGCGTTCCGGGTTAGTTACGCGGGAGTACGCTTCTTCGGGCGGCCCTTCGATGCCCCACCTGTCTCCGCGCATGTCATCGCCCTCGGCAAGGATATCGACGCAACTCTTTGCGGCGGGCGTCGCCCTCGTGGCTCTCGTCACCCCACAGTGTAGCGCCGGCCTGCTATGGGGCGTCAACCATCTCCAGCAGCGCGAGGACGGTCCGCCTGTTCCGCATCGCGCTCGCGGTTTGCAACTGCGCGGCGAGGTACTCGTTCGTCAGCTTGCTCCGGGCCACGCCGTTGGGGTAGTGCAAGTAGACGTTGCGACCGCGTACAGCGAAAACGTCCTGCGGTGAGCGTTCCGGGTCAATCCGGGAGACTGCTTCGGCGCTGGGTGTGTTCTCGAGGAATGCCACGTGGAGGAGGCGCGGGTCACCAGAGGTGTCGAATGGGCTCGACGCGGCGACCTGCCGGAGCTCTGTGCTTGACCGGACGATGACGTCCGGGGAGAAGCCGAACCGCCGGCTAATGGCCTGGGTCACGAGTTCAGGCACGCGTTCGACCAAGTCCGGCGCCGCGTCAAACACTACGTTCCCGCTCTGAATGTAGGTGCGCACTCCCGGGCAGCCGACCGAAGTGAAGGTGTCCTTCAACTCGACCATAGGCAGCTTATTCTTGCCACGGGCAGCCGGCGGCCGCAGGGTCGGCGCGGGGGCGCTAGGCGCTGGCGGGGGTGTGGGGTTGGGGGCGGGGGGCGGGGGAGGCACCGGAACCAGGAGCACCTTCCGTTCCTTCGCGACGAGACTTCGATGCAAACTTGGAGTCAACGCAAACGCCCCACACTACTTCTTCCCCAAGGCTCGCGTCGGCTACGGCATGGGGAAGGCGCTAGTCTCCAACCAGCGAACCCCTAATCCTTGATGCAATCATTCTCAAGGCCTGTCAACGTCCTTCACCAGTTGGCTCCAACAGTTGCGACAGCTCAGCCTGCTAGGTAGTGCTATAAGCTGTTAGGAGCAAAAACATCCTCGTATAACTCTTGGTAGACCTCTTCCGTTTCCCGGAGTGCCCACGCCAAATGCGCCAAGGCGAACTCTTTGGGGCCTCTGCCCGGCCTCGATACTCCTTGTGTTCTTCGGATCTTTTCAAAGAAGCTTTGTAGATGGTTACCCATCTTCATGTCGTCTTCCCTGGGATTCGAGAAGGGATATTCTTCGAGAGTGCTATTAATAGCCGCATCTTGTGCACCGACATTCTGAAGAGCTTTACGAACGACTGCTTCATCCCAAAGATAGTTCTCTATCTCTCGACGCCGCAATACTCGTATACCTCGACCAATTGCGTCATCTCGAGATACCTCGGGCATGTCGTCTCGATCAATCAGTCTCCAGATATTAACGCTAGGGACAACGGCCTCCAGGACAGGAATCACGTCGCCTTTTTCTACAGCACTCGCGCTACCGCGGGCAACAAATAGAGTCTCGGGATGTGACTCTTCAAAGACTCTATTGTAGATCCTCGCATCTGTAGCCTCGCTTCCTTCGCACAGAACTATGCAGTCTGGTGCCACCAGGCCCGCAAGATCGCTTTGCAATACATCGTATATCTTACGGAAAAAGCTTCGATTGGGAATGGTAGGAGTTAAGTTCACAGGCCCATCGAAGTCATGACCTGAGAAGTCCAGGAACGTTACATTATTGTTGTTCCCACTCAGTTCTACTGCTTTGCGAACAAAACCAGTGGAGTGCGTGGCAATCCACAGTTGACTTTCATCCGGGATCATGTTAAGCAGTACTTCAAGGAGTCGCCCATGAATTGCGGATGCAACATGGGATTCGGGTTCATCTATACAGTATATGGCATCAGGGTACTCACTCCGTTTGACGAAGATATCAAGAAGCAGATCAAACGCGGCTTTCTCGCCACCAGATAGGTTCTTGTAATGGAAGTCTTTAACAGATCCCTTTCTGAATCGGAAGGTTCCGGAGTCAATGACGGCACCCAAATCCTGAAGGCTAAGGACTG
Organism: Dehalococcoidia bacterium; assembly: GCA_965247615.1. Lineage (GTDB taxonomy): Bacteria > Chloroflexota > Dehalococcoidia > Lucifugimonadales > UBA1127. The sequence continues at coordinate 1,789,695 of OZ252022.1, forward strand.
GCTCATCAAACAGAGTTTCCAATGCTAACTTTATCTCTCCCAGAGCATCTTTGCGGAATTGGCCCAAGGACTTGTCCTCAGGTTCACTACTAAGGGCACCATGCAATGCACTGCGGCCTAGTCTGTTGAAGTTGTCTGATACCGGTTGGTCTTGGTCGATGATGCGCTGAAAGCGAACAGATTGGTAGGCGGGCTTGACAGGTCCCAGGTTAGTGTTGGAAAAATCTCCTTCATGCCTATAGGGGGACCTAATGTTAAATGCTCTTGACCAATCGGTCGCCTCCGAATCCAGCTTGATGTCGACCAAATTGGCGACCTCCCGAGTGGTGTTGGGATGGGTATCTGCGGTCTCTTCCTTAAGAAGATACCCGCCATAGATGCCGTCCCTTAGCCGCAAATTGTTGCTCTGTGACTGCGATTTAAGGAGGAAGGCATCAAAAACTGAAGACTTCCCTGAGCCGTTTGGCCCAACCATGACGACTAGGCGAGCTGAGTGAGGGATGTCGGTGATGTGAAGATCAGTAAAGCGCTTGTAATTCCTTAGATGAACGCTTGTGATTCGCATATCTCGCCTTCTGCTCAAGCGCCACCGTTACCAAAGCTGCTAGCGCACAGGGTTGGTGCAGGAAGACACAGATTCCGTTTGTCGACGGCGACGGAGTACTTCAGCTACAAGAACCGTCCCTATATTTCTATAGGCTTGGGCCTGCTGTCAAGGCCACCGTCGGGCTGAGGTGCTGCTGGGGAGCTGCGAGCAGTGTCAACTCCCTTCGCAAACCGGCTAACCGCCGTTAGTGGCGGTGCCTATGAGGGGATACCGTCCGGGCGGGCTCTAGTGCCGTGCGCGAGTGGTAACTTAGCCGAGGACGTCACTCCTGACCATGCGGCGCTTTCAAGTCCACCGCACAGTCATACCGAAGCCTCAGGCGTCCATCGTGTACTGCAGACCCCTCGGCGGCTAATCGCGCCGCAGCCCACTGCCGGGATGCCAAGGGTAGCGAACTGGCGCGGACCTAGCTCTCGCCGTCGTAGGTCCAGGCGTACTCGCGGTCGGTGTAGGCGCGGTCGGGCATGAGGCTGGTCATGCCGCGCTGGGCCAGCTCTGACTCGAACTTCTCCCTGATGAACGGGTCCTCGTCCGGGTACTCGAACTGGTCGCGCTGGCGGTCTTCGAGGCGCTCGCTCTGGCCGGTGGCCCTGGGCGCGTGGAAGGCGAGGTAGCGGGCGGGGATCTTGCCCACGTTGAAGTGCTGGTGGAACCAGCGGTTGGGGGGGACGAAGACGCTGGCCTCATGCCAGGGGACGATAACACGCTCGCCGCCCTCCGGCCACATGATGGAGTAGCCCTCCCCTCCTGGGATGACAATGACGACGCCGGGGCCGTGGCGGTGCCCCTTCTTGTACGTCTGCGAGGGAAAGACGGACATATGGCTCCACATGGTGGACTTGGCAAACTGGACGCCCACGCGGTGCCCGCCGGCGCCGCGCTCCTGATAGGTGTGCAGCTTGTCCCACGCGCCCATGTCCGGGAAGAACCTGCCGTGCCAGACCACGCGGCCCGCGGCGGCGCCCCTTGGGTTCTGGGCGGGCATGCTCTTGGCCTCCGAGTAGGGGTCTTCCCCTTCTTTGCCGAAGATGTCCAGGTCCACGTAGGGGTTGTTGAAGAAGAAGTTGGCGTCCGGGACGATGGCCATGGATAGGGGCAGGTAGTTGTAGTGGAGCAGGCGGACGCGCTCGCTGCCGTGGGTATTGGTGAGCTGGTAGCTGTAGTTGCGGGGAACGATGAACATGCTGTGCTTTTCCCACTCGAAGGTGCGCTTGGGCCCGGCGCCCTCAGCCCAGACGGTGGACAGGCCGCGGCCCTCGACGACGTAGATGACCTCGTCGAGGGCGAAGCGCTGGGGCGGGAGGGTCTTGGTGGGGGCGATCTCGGTGACGCGCGCTTCCGTGACGCCCTCCTGGCCGGCGAGGACGAGGAAGGCGGCGTCGCACTCGCGCTCCGGCCACGGGCCGAGCTCGAGGGTGCGCAGGTCTTCGACGTAGTAGCCTCGATGGATGGGGATGCCCACGGTGGCAATCCACTGCTCGTAGGGGGTGGGTGGACCGGCCGCGCCGGCCGCCGGGGCCTGTTGGCTCTGGCCGCTGATCGTCGTCATGAAGTTGCCTCCTGTTTGCAGGCGGGGCGGCCCGCTCCCAATAGCGGGCGCCGCCGAGCGGTTTCCAAGCGTCGAATGCGCCGTGATGGTAGTCTCCGCCCCCAGGCATGTCAACCTGGGAGACAGGGCTTGAGTCGCCGGGGCGTACGGCGTATGGTACCGCATCAGGGAGCGGCGACAGCGGTGTCCGCCATCCGCAGCGGGGGGTAGAGATGGACGTGCAGTACGACTTCAGGGGGAAGGTGTGCATGGTATCGGGGGGGAGCCGGGGCATCGGCTTCGCGACGGCGCAGGCGTTCGTCCGGGCCGGGGCCAGCGCGGCGATAGCGGCGCGGACGCCCGCAGGCGTGGAGGAGGCGGTGGGAGAGCTGGAGGAGCTGGCGAGTCAGGCCGGGGCCGGGGGGCGGGTCCTGGGGGTAGCGGCGGACTTGTCCGAGGCGGAGGGCGCGGCCCGTTTCGTGGACGACACGGTTGGCCGGTTTGGGGGCGCCGACATCCTGGTCAACTGCGCCGGCGGTTCCCTGGGGGCGCCCTTTCTGGAGCTGGCGGACGAGCCGCTGCTGGCGGGGTGGCAGCTGAAGCTCCTGGGCGCCATTCGGCTCACGCGGGCGATGACGCCAATCATGGAGGCCCGGGGCGGCGGGGCAGTGGTCAGCATCGGCGGGGGCGCCCATCCGGGCCCAGACGGGGTTATCGCGGCCACGACGTGCAGCGCCATGCAGGCATTCACGCGGGCCGTGGCCTCCGACCTGGCGCCACGCGGCATCAGCATCAACATCATTCACCCGGGGTCGGTGCGCACGCGGAGGCTCCTGGGCAACGCCGAGCGGCGGGCGCAGCGGCTGGGCGTGCCCGTAGAGCAGGTGCTCCAGGAGCAGGCGGCCAGGATTCCCACGGGCCACGTGACGGAACCGGACGAGATTGCCTCTCTGGTCCTGTTCCTGGCGAGCCAGCGCGTCGTCAACCTGACGGGCGCCGAGATTGTCATCGACGGGGGCGCCGCGCGGTGACGCCGGGGAGCTAAAGCTCCGGCATGCCGGACTCGATGCCTCGCTCGGCGAGCTCGTCGAGGAACATGGCGCGCACGGCGGGGTCCTCGTCCTCGAACTCGATCTGTATGCCGCCGGTGTTGCGGTACCGAGCGCCGCGGGCGCCGGTATAGCGTGGGTTCCCGAAGCGCAGGACCAGGTAGCGCAGGGGCTCCCGGCTCAGGTTGAAGTGCTGATGGTAGCCGGAGCCCGGGGACACGAGAGAGCCCCCGTGATAGTCGATGCGCTCGAGGGGCACGCCTGGGGCGGGCTGGACGCCCGCCGGCCACTGGACGTCGTAGCCTTCGCCGTTGAGGAAGAGGTATGCGACACCGGAGACCAGGCCGGCCGAGATTCGCGGGTACTCCCCGGTGTGGGCCTTCTTGTAGGTGCCGCGGGGGAACTCGGAGACGTGGCAGATGAGGTGGCCCCCGGCCATGAGGTACATCATGTTGGCGCCGGGCCCTCGCGCCTCCCACCTGTCCAGTTGCACGCCGCGGACGTCGGCGATGAAGTTGGTCTCCGCGAAGCGGTCTTCCAGCTTGCGCTCCTCGCCACTGAAGTAGCGCGGGTCCTCGGCGTTGAAGCGCTCGGGGAAGACCATGGGGCAATCGAAGACCAGCTCGGGGCTGGCGTAGAGGTTGAAGGCGGTGGGTGCGTTGGTTGCGGCGTAGAGGCGCGCGGTCTCATAGCCCTGACCGTTGTAGATCTCGTGCCAGGCGTTGAGGGGGATGGAGAAGACGCTCCCCTCCTTCCACTCAAAGGTATGCTTGGGCCCTCCCTCATTCCAGACCGTCGTCGCCCCCTGGCCCTTGACGACGTAGAAGATCTCCTCGTACATGTGCTTCTCGGCGTTGAAGGTGCCGCCGGGCGGGATGTCGCAGAGGTAGCGAATTGTGCCGGGGCTGTTGATGATGGAGCCTTCCACGGGGTCATCGGTGAGGTCCAGCAGGGCGGCGTTGCAGCCTGTGCGTTCCCAGGGCTGCAGCTCCACGGTCTGGATGTCGTCGACCATCTGCTGGGTGAGCACGCTGATGCCTTCGTCGTGGACCCACTTCTCGTAGGGTGTCAGTTTCCAGAGCTCGTAGCGTTCGGTCGTCATGGGCCATCCTCCTCTTCTATTCCGGGGCGCGCGGCGCTTGCGCGCACGAGTGCGCCGCGGCGTCGCAACGAATCATAGCACGTCCAGCGGCTTTGGGTCGCTAGCCGCGACGATTGCGGGGGTGGGTTGGGGCGGGGCCGCTGCTCTGAGTGGACGCCGTGTCATGCGCCATTCCCGCGACGCAGGGGCGCAATAACCTCCTCGCCGAAGCGGCGGAGCTGCTCCAGCGCATCGGGGCCGCGGAAGAAGAGATGGAAGGTATCGACTCCGGCCTCGGCGTAGCGGTGGACCGTCTCCAGGATACGGGAGGGTGATCCGACGAGGCCGCCCTGGCCGGCGGCGGAACCGTCCTCGCCGACGCGGCCCGCGCCGTTGAGCACGCGGCGGAGGATGCGCGGGTCCCGGCCAGCCTGGACTGCGCCCTCCTCCAGCTGCCGGAGCAGGCCCGCGAGCTCCTCCATGGAAGACGGCCAGCCGCGGCTCTTGATCCAACCGTCGCCCTGGGCCCCGGCGTAGCGGAGCATCCGCGGGCCCGCGGCGCCGACGATGATGGGGATGGCGCCGCGCACGGGTCCGGGCACGGCCACGGCGCCCTGCACATGAAAGCTGCGGCCCTGGTAGGTGAAGGGCTGGCCAGATCTCCACATGCCCCGCATGATGGCCACGGCGTCCTGAAAGTCGGCGACTCTTTCTGCCGGCGTTCCGTAGCGGACGCCGTAGGCTTCGTACAGGGGCTGCGACCGCGCCCCGCCGACGCCCAGGGTCAGCTCCACGCGGCCGCCTGTGATGGAGTCCAGGGTCGCGGCCATCTTGGCCAGCAGCGCGGGGTTGCGATAGGGGACGTTCAGGGTGACGTGCGTGAGGACCAGACGATGGGTGAGGGCGCCGACTACGGAGGCCAGGGTCCAGGCCTCCATATCCGACTCCTGAGGGCTGTCGTCAAAGGCGACCGTATCGAAGCCCGCCTCTTCGGCGGCGCGCACCTGGACAAGCAGGTCGCCAAAGGGCAAGCCACGTGGATTGAAGCCGAAGCGGATGGGGTTCAGGGTCCGCGGCATTACGTGCTTCTCTCCCGAGGTGCAATCCCTGCCTGTGCGCGCGCTGGGCTGGTACTCCCCGGGGCTGGAGCGCAGGCCTCAGGTGCGGTCCCCTTCGTATTCGACGGGGTTGTAGCACGCGAAGACGTGCTCCGGCTCGAACTCCCGCAGCGCCGGATGCGGGTTGATACGGCACTCAACGGTGGCCTTGCGGCATCGGGGCAGGAAGGGGCACTGGTCCGGGAGGTCGATGAGGTCCGGGGGCAGACCGGGGATGGAGAGAAGGGTGTCCACGTCCTGGTCCACCCTGGGCAGGGCCTGAAAGAGATTCCAGGTGTAGGGATGCACGGGGTGGCGGAAGATGCTGTCGCGGTAGCCGGATTCCAGGATCTTCCCAGCATACATCACGGCAACTTCGTCGGCCATCTGTGCCACGACGCCCATGTCGTGGGTGATGAGGAGGATGGAGGTGCCCCGCTCCCGCTGAAGCCGCTTGAGCCGCTGGAGGATCTCCGCCTGGAGGGTCACGTCGAGGTTGGAGGTGGGCTCGTCGGCGATGAGCAGCCTGGGCTCCGGGGTCAGGGCCATTGCCAGCATGACCCGCTGGGCCATACCGCCGCTCAGCTGGAAGGGATAGGTCTCCATGAGGCGCGAGGGCTCGGGGAGGCCCATCTCCTTCAGGAGGCCCTCGCAGAGTTGGCGGGCGCTGGCGGAGGAGATGTCCGAGTGCGCCTGGAGGATCTCCTCCATCTGCTGGCCCACGGTGATGACGGGGTTTAGGGCAGCGGTTGCGTCCTGGAAGACGATGGAAATTTCGTTGCCCCGGATATGGCGTATCTCGCTGTCGCTCAGGTCGGCCATGCGGCGGCCGCGGAACCAGACCTCGCCCTGGACGATGCGTCCGGGGTAGGGCACGAGGCGCAGGATGGAGAGGGCGGTCATGCTCTTGCCGGAGCCGCTTTCTCCCACCAGGGCCAGCACCTGGCCCTCATGCATGGTCAGGTCAATGCCGCTGATCGCCTTGACGATTCCCTCACGGGAGTAGAAGTACATGTGGAGGTCTTTGATCTCCAGCAGCTGTGAAGGGGTCATGCGGGTGCTGTCTCCAATCAGAGCGACGCGGCGGCGGCCCAGGGAATTCGAAGAGCAGTGGGATGGTACCGACCTGCGCGGAGCTCCCGGATGAGGTCAGAGAGGTCTCGGATTGGGGCGTCGAACTCCGTAGCGAAGGTGCCGACGTCGGCGGCGCTGTGGGCGTCGCTGGCGCCGGTGCCGAAGGCGTCGAGCCGCTGCCGGATGGCCTGCGAGAAGCGGTTCTGGGCCTCCGAGCCCCGCCCGTTGTGGGTCTCCACCGCGCGGGACATGGCAAGTACGGGGTCCAGCGATGCCCTATCGACCGCCTCCTGGAAGCGGTCAGGGGGGGCGTCCCTTTCACGGCGATACCGGCCCCGGTAGGGGTGCGCGATCACCATGGCTCCCCCGGCCTGGTCCACTAGCCCCTTGACGAAGGACGCGCGGTGCATCCCGAAGATGTAGCGGTCCAAGCCGTAGACCAGCAGGTGCCCTTCCTCGGTGGTCACCTCGCAACCTGGGAGCACGAGCAGACCGTATTGCCGTGACCACTCTTCGAGGGTCTCGGGGTCCCAAAAGCCGTCGTGCTCGGTCAGACAGACCCCGTCCAAGCCAGCCTGCTTCGCGTGACGGAGCAGGGTGTCGGGCTCCAGGACGCTGTCCTGGGACTTGGGGAACGTGTGGGTGTGGAGGTCAATGAGCACAGAAGGCTTTCAGCGGGCACGGTGGACTCCCCCAAGTGTTGCACCGGCTTGGCCGGTCGTCAAGGCCGCGCGGCAGGGGGCGCTGGCGCCGGCCGGCCTCAGTCGACGGCGCGTCCGGGCGCAGTGCCGTGCCCGCCCACGTGAGCCGACGGTACGCCGGGACCAAGGAGCAGCGATATCGCCAGTGCGGCCAGGGCGATGAACCCCGCGACGATGAAGGCGCCCCGGTATCCTGCGGCTATGGCAGAGACCTCGAGGGCGCGCGCCGCCAGCCCGGTCGACGCGTTCTCCAGGTAGCCGGACCGCACCGAGGCGAAGACGGCGCCGGACATGGCCAGGCCCAGAGCGTGCCCGATGTTGCGCACGGTGGGCATGAGCGCCGAGACGGATCCCATGCGCTCTCGCGGGGCAGCGCTCATCAGGGCGCTGACGTTCGGCGTCGAGAAGAGACCGCCGCCAAGGCCAACGAGAATCAGGAGGGGCCACACAGAAAGGACCGCGGAATCGGCCCCCCTAGCGCTGAGCAGGAAGTACCCCAGGCTCTGAGTCGCCAGACCCGCGGTTATCAGCAGGCGAGGGCCGAACCTGTCGGAGAGGGCGCCGCTGACGGGGGACAGCAGGAAGAGCATCAGCGGCACGGTCATGATGACCAGGCCCGATCGGGAGGCGGAGAGCCCCAGGGCCTCGATGAGATAGAAGGGCAGGACGAACGGCACGGCGATGGCGGCCAGCGACGACGTGAGGAGCAGGGCGTTGGTGACGGCGAAGCGCCGGACGCGGAAGAGACTGAGGTCGATGACCGGCTGAGCCGCCCGGAGCTCAATGGAGAAGAAGAGGCCGAGAGACAGGACGGCGACGATGCCCAGGGCGATGACCATGGGGGACGTCCACCCCTGCCCCTGTCCCTGGTTGACGGCCAAGATCAGGCTGCTCAGGCCCAAGAAGAGTGTAGTCGAACCCATCAGGTCCATGCGGTCCCTGGGGCCGTGTCGGGGCTGCTCCCTGAGCACCAACAGCGCCATGATGCACGCCCCAATGCCCAGGGGGATGCGTAGGTAGAAGATGGCCTGCCATCCCAGGGTGTCCAGGAGGATGCCTCCCACGGCCGGCCCGCTCATGAGGCCGATCCCCACGACGGCCTCCAGCAGGCCCAGGGCCCTGCCGCGCTCCTCTTGAGAAAAGGAGGCGGCCAGGATGGCGTTGCCCAAGGCGACGGTCATGGCGGCGCCAAGGGCCTGGACCACTCGGAAGCCGATGAGCTGGAGGATTCCCTGGGACAGCGGGCAGAGGACGAGCCCCAAAGTGAAGACAAGCAGGCCCGTTACGAAGACCTTCTTCCTGCCTATGATGTCAGCGGTGCGGCCTATGGTGAGCAGCGTACCGGTTACGGTGAGCTGGTAGGCCAGAGCTACCCAAACGACGACGGTGGGGGTGGTATCGAAGACGCGGGTGAGCGCGGGGAAGGAGATGGTGACGATGCTGGCGTCCATGGTGCCCATGAGCGTCGCGGTGCACACGGTCGCCAGGACCCACCACTTGTTGGGGCCGAGGGCACCGGGTTGGCGGGGCGCTCCGGCGGCTGAGGAGCGTGAGGACGACTCCTTGGGGTTGGGCACGCCGCGCCTATCCTGCATCGTCGCAGCCAGCGGTCCGGCGCGTTAGAATGATGCGATGGACAAGTATGCTCTCTTCTACCAGGTCGCGCTTGAGAAGCTCCAGGGCCAAGAGGAGCTTCACCGGGAGTTTGGGACCAAGGCGAGCAACATGCTTGCGCTTGGGGCCGCGATGATCGGCGTTGGCGCAGTCGTCCTAAGCCTTTCGGGAGAGAATCCCACCCTAGGTGCTGCCCAGACCTGGGTGTTCGTTCCTTTTCTCCTAGCGTTCATCTTCGCAGGATTGTTCAGCATCAGTGTCCTTTGGCCCCGCAACTGGCAGCATAGCCCCGAAATTACTGCCCTCGCTGCGCACTTCGACGACTACGCAGATAATGCCCTCTTGGAGTGGGTGGGCCACGAGTATGCGCGGTCCGTGGGACTCAACCAGAGGGTCCTAGATGCCAAGGCGAAACTGATCAGATGGAGCATGACCGGCCTCGCGGTAGAGGCGGTCATGCTCGCAATCCTAGGCTTCGTGTGCTGCTGGCAGCCCTAGAGGGACCTCTTGTGAATGTCCGGCGCTGGTGGAGGCAGGCCCGGCTTCACGGGTTGCGCTGGCGGAGGCGGGGCGGGGTCCTTCTTCGTGCGCAACCATGACGGCATCTTCACCGGTAGTCTTATTGCCATCGTTCCCTCCATCCACCCGCAAGGACAATCTCTGGCCCTGATTATAACCGATAGATACGGCGGCCGATGCCATCAGGCGCAACTGCCGACGAAGCTGTTGCGCAGCCGTTGGTGGTCATCGCGCCGCCGGCGCCCTTGTCCGAGGTCATACAATGGCGATGAACCCTGATGCGCAGGGAGTCTCGCGCCTGCGTGCCGCGCGGACTTGAGGAGACTGTATGGCGACCGCCACCGCAACCGGAATGACCGGCAACGAGAAACAGGTGGTGGGCTATACCTTCATGGCCCACGCCCTGAACCATGGCGTGGAGCTGGTGTACGGGGCGGTGCTCATCGTGGTGGCGCTGGAGTTTGGGGCGAGCATCGCGCTTCTGGGCGTCGTCGCCAACGTCTCGGCGCTGTCCTACGGGCTATCTGCCTTCCCCGCGGGCGCCATCGTCGACAAGGTGGGGTCCAAGTCGATGGTGGTCCTCTCCATGGCCGGGTCGGGGGCGGCGGCGGCGCTGGCGGCGGCGGCGCCCAACGTCGGCGTCCTGGCAGCGGCCCTGGTACTCATGGGAGTGCTGGGGGGCATCTATCACCCCGCCGGGCTGTCGCTCGTGACGCGGGGCGTCCGAGAGCGGACGCGGGGGCTGGGGTTCCATGGGATGGGCGGGAACCTGGGCACGGCCACGGCGCCGATCCTGGCCGCATTCGTGGCGGGGGTGTGGAGCTGGCGAGCCTCCTTTCTGGTCTTTGCCGTGCTGGCGTTGGTGGTGGCGGTCCTCGTCCACTTCTCCCGGGTCGAGGAGCCCGGCGCTTCTGGCGGCGACCCGGACCGGGATGCCCGGCTCCCTGACGACACATCGACCGTACGCCGAACGCTGCTGGTCCCGCTGATCTTGGTCTTCGTGATCAACGCCTTCTACGGGTTCATCTTCCGGGGCACGGTCACGTTCCTCCCCTTGCACATGAGCCGCAACCTTGGCCTGGACATCCTGGGCTTCGAGCCCGTGATCATTGGCGGCTCCTTCGCCACGCTGGCGTTGCTGCTGGGCATCCTGGGACAGTACGTAGGAGGAGAGATTGGCGAGCGGCACCGGCGTGAGCTGGTGATCATCCCCCTCGCCGCGGCGACTGTGCCCGCGCTGCTGCTGGTTGGGACAACCAATGGCGTTGCGCTCATCGCTTCAGCGTGCGCGTTTGCCTTCTTCAACTTCATGGTACAACCGTCGTTGAACGCACTCATCGCCGACTACTCGGTAGCGCGGGTGCATGGGCGCGCGTTCGGGTTCACCTTTCTTGCGGGGTTCGGCTTCGGCTCCTTCGCCGGAACGTCGGGCGGGGTCATCGCTGACGAGTTTGGCGTGGAGTGGGTCTTCGTGATGCTGGCCGGGTTCGGGTTCCTCATCTTCCTGACCGGGCTGGCGCTGTACGTGATTCGACGAAGGCAGCAGTTCGCCGCTTAGTAAATATCCACAGGAGGAGATGCGCCGTGTTCTTGATTCCGAAGGTGATGAGTACGCAACACCCGGACAACGCGAAACCGGCCCCCTTTGCCGATAGCTTGGGCGTGCTGAAGGGAGACGGCGAGGTAGACGAGGCCGTCGACGTGTTCGCGCTGGGCTGCGACGAGCAGATGTGGGACTCCGAAGGGAAGGAGGCCGACAACCAGGTCGTGCGGAAGCTTCTGACGGGTTACCCCGACGTCTTCGGGAGTGAGCTCCGACTTGGGCGCGACGTCGCCCTGACGCTGCGCGTACCCAATCCCAGCATCGAGCGGGACATGCGCAAATCCATGGTGGAGGCCCTCCAGAGCGTGCCGTCCGCGTGGGACATGGCGTACAGCTTCTACGGCGAGGGGGCCGCCGCGCCTATCCAAGAAGTGATCCTTCCCATGACGACCTCCGCCGAAGAGATCTCCATGGTCGAGGCCTACTACCGAAGGGTGATCGTCGGCCAGGAAGACCAGACACTGCTCGACGGCCAGGATGTGAAGAGCTGGGTGGGGGAGTTCTTTCCCAAGGAGCTCCGAGTGATTCCCCTCATAGAGGACATGGAGCATCTGTTCCACTGTGACCGCATCGTGGAGGAGTACGTGCGGGGAAGGGACCTGCCGCACCAACGGGTGTTCCTGGCCCGGAGCGATCCGGCGCTCAACTACGGCATCGTGGCCGCCGAACTGATCCTGAAGGTGGGGCTTCTCCGCCTCCACCAACTCGAGGGGAGACTGGGACTGCCCCTGTACCCCATCATCGGCGTTGGCTCCGTGCCCTTTCGGGGTCACCTAACCCCCGCCAACATCGAACGCACTCTGACCGAGTACCCCAGCGCCCAGACCTTCACGGTCCAGTCCGCCTTCAAGTACGACTACGAAAGGGACACCGTCCGCGACGGCATCGCGCAGATCCTCGCCCACGAGCGCGGCGAGCCGGCGGCCATTGACGAGGTGCGAGCCCGCGAAGTCATCGACAAGACCACCGCCGAGTATCAGGCCCTGGTGCAGAAGTTGATCGGTGTCATCAGCACGGTGTCGGCCCACATACCCAAGCGGCGTGAGCGCAAGCTGCACGTCGGGCTCTTCGGCTACGGGCGCTCCCTGGGCGGCGTCGGCGGCGTGACGCTTCCCCGCGCTATCGGCTTCACCGCTTCGCTCTACTCCATTGGCGTTCCGCCGGAGCTGCTGGGACTGGCCGCGCTTAGCGAGGCCGACCTCGCCTTCGTGCGAGAGGTCTACCCCAGTCTGGACGGAGACCTCCGCGCGGCCTTGCGCTTTACCAATGAACGTCACGTGAAGGAGCTGCTGGGCGAGCCGTACCTGCGCCTAGTGGCGCAGTTCACCGACGAAATAGACCGAGTCCACGAGGGGCTGACCGGCGCGATCTGGGCCGGCCTCAGCCAAGACAACCGCACAGTGAACGTCTCGCACTACGTTGAAGAGGCGGCCCATCTCCGCCACTTCTTGGGCTAGGAGCCCGTCCGTCTGCGCAGCCCGTGAGGGCGCACGCGCTCGACTGGACCCGTGGACCCGCGCCGACACCGGGGCCGGGCCCCGGGGTGGCGCGGTCCATCGCCAGGAAAGCAGGGTGGGAGGTCTAGCAATGAGGTACCCGGCGATTCTTGAGGGCGGAGACGATGGCTACGGTGTCTGGTTCCCGGACATCGACGGCATCGGCGCTATGGGCCGTACGATTGACGAGGCGCTGGTCAACGCGAGGGAGGTCCTGCGCGACTACGCCATCGAGGCGGAACGGGACGGACGACCCCTCGCTACACCCAGCTCACTAGAGGACTTGGAGGTGCCGGCCGGCAGCGTCTGGCTTTGTTGCAAAACCCCGCCTTTGTTTCAAAAGGGCGGGGGCTGTTGCAAAAGTCAGGCGGAGCCGGTACAAAACGCGCTAGGCTGCATCGGCGCATGGCCGCCACTCCCACTCATCTCCTTCAAGCGGCTCCCCAGGTGCGCCCTCCTTGATGGTACGGGCACTTACGTAAGGGAATTACATACAATCTAGCCTGGAGAGAGTGCTCTTCAGAACAGAATCTCCGGCAAGTAGATCACGGCGAGTAGGCCCACGGTAAGCATGATCACAACGAGCGCACTGGGTACTAGGATGTCCCAGGGGAGTGTTGTCCTACCCTCCTCCTGTATCTGCCCTTCGTCTCTGTCAGACGCATATCGGAGAGTGATGAGCACTGAAATAACGCATACGAAGATGACGACGGTGGGAACGTAGGCAACAAGGTACGGGCCGGGGTGCCCCTCTGTTGCGTTGAGCAACCAGTATAGCCCTGTCATGCCCAGCGCTAGCGCCCCCACAAACCTTACCACCAGGTCAACTCTCTTGGAGTACTTAGAGTTTCCTGATGGGATGAACCCTATGAACATGGCTGCAGCTCCAAGCAGCGCCAGGATAGCAGCCTTTGCTCCATAGGATTCAACGGACGAAGGGGATTCGCTGAACAAGTCCCACTCAGGGTAACCCACATCGCGGAAGTCGATACCTGCTGTGGCAATGGTAATCATCAAGACAAGAAGCCCAAGCATGAGCTTCCAGTTTGATGGGTTACGGGCGTATTGACGTAGCCAGTCCATCCTTAGTGGCACGCCTCACAGCGCCCGCCCTCGTAGAGCGTATCGGGGTAAGAGACCTCTTTCCCACACTCCTTGCAATGGTAAACCGTCGTCGCCCCGTTCACTACACTCGGATCCGCTCGGAGCACGACCTGTGCGATGGTCTCTGGCTGGGCTCCGGCATCTTGCGCACAGGCGGGCGGCCTTTGGGCTTTGCTACGGCCCCCTTCGGCTGCTTCTTAGTTGCCATTGCGTCTCCCTTCTCGCCGCAGTTGCAGCATCCGGCGGGCAAGGGCCGTGAACTGCTCCGGCGTGTAGTGCTTGCTCAGGCGGTCCGCGACGATGATGGTCGTCGCTCACAACATCTGCTGCGTCATCCGGGCCATGTACGTCCTGGGCATTACGCCGGTGTTCGATTAGGGAAGATTCTGATCCTCCGGCCTGGCCCCCTCATTCTTTGTCGATGGGTACTCACTTGATATAGCCGTAGCTTGGTGGTACGCTTCGTGTAGGCCGAAGAATCGAGGAAACCCCTGTTGGCGCAGGGGTTTCCTCGATTCGGAAGCTGACGCTTGCTCGTTCGGGGCCGACTTACCCCCGATGATAGCAACCTCGCCGCTGCTTTGTCAAGCGCCTCTTCCGGCCAATCTGGGAACCGAGGAAGGCGCTATGGTGAAGAAGTTCTGGGAAACCCTCCGCCGCATCAACAGTAGGCTCGTAGAGAAGCGAACAAGAGACCTCCGCAAGCTCCAGCAGATTCAGCGCGTTGTAAACCGCAAACGGCAGCGCAGCTACTACAAGCCGAAAGACATCCCTCTAATGTTCAGCGTTGGGACCTACGAGGCAGCCGAAGAAGCTAAGCGGGAAACGGTGCGGCGTCTCCCGCGCATTGCTGCTGCCTCGGTGGTTCTCGCCTTGACCATCGCCGTCGGGCAACACGTGGTGGGTTGAGAAGGGAGAGAGACGTGAGTAGGAACGATATCCCCGATCCGGGCGACTTCGCAGACCGCTTTAGCGAGCATGTAGATGCATGGGCGAAACAGGTCCCGTCGCTGATGTTGGGAGTCCAAGGTGCACTCAGGACTAATCAGCACGAGTCGGCTACGAAAAGTTTGACCGCCATTTGTGAACTTACGAGGGTCATCCTGGACAAACAAGTCCAGTTCAACGCCATGGTGGTTGCGGCCATTGATCGCCTCAAGGCACAGTAGGGCCACAACTATTCGGTCGGGAGTTCCCCCGCCCATGGCTTAGTAGCCAACTGGGTCCAGGGTGGGGGACACCGTTTCAATTCTCCCAATCGGCAGCGGGGAGTCATGGGGAATGCCTGAGTACTCGGGTTGACTGGCTCCTGACGGCCCTTCGCTGTTGGTGCTGCCCTCGCTGGTAGTCCCCTGCGGGTATGTGCTTTTTCAACAGAAACGGCCCCTGTTGCAAAAGGAGTGGCCGCTTAGGACTTTTGCAACATAGCCGGCAGCGTCTTGACTACTGTTCGCCTGATCCATACGCCGCGTGATAGGCCGAGCGTGCGCCTGAACCTCGTCCTTGACGCCGACATAGCCGACACCATAGCCGCTGAGGCAAAGCGACGCGGTATAACTCGCAAGAGCTACCTGGAGTCGATGGTGCGTTGCACTGCACAGATTGGCGGCTGAAGGACAGCGGAGAAACATCGTAGATGGAGTAGCCGGCAGATGCCATGACCTCTCACGGTCCACGCCGCCGTGAGAGGTAGGCGCGGTGTTGCACGTACAGACACGATCCCGAATTTGCCGGCGACGACTTAAGCCGCCCGTGTGCGGGGGGCCGGCCGGGCGGCTACGCCAGGGACTCCAGCGTCTGCGCTTGAATGTCGGGCATGACCCAGGGAGGGCGGGGCGAGGGGTCGAACGTGACACCGGGGTCGTTGGGGTCCAGGCCTGAGATGACCAGGTGGAAGGGCGTCATGTACTCGATCTCCCCCTTGACCACGCGGAAGGGGCGGTCGTGGCCCGGGTAGATGGCATCCGCGGACTCCACGATGCGGTCGATGCTCTTGGTGGCCTGCTCCTCATTCCAGAAGACCAGGGGGTTGACGCGGCTCAGGGCCACGTTGCTGTAGTGGAGCACGTCCCCGGTGACGGCACAGAGGCCGTCGTTGGTCTCCACCATAACGGCGATGCTGCCAGGGGAGTGGCCCGGGGTGTGCATGAGCCACACGCCGGGCTCGATCTCGTAGCCCTCCTCCACCTCCTGCACCCTGGACTGGAATTCGATCATGGCTCCGGTCCAGCGCGGCGTCGCCCAGTCGTTGTGGTGGGGCTTGTGGGCGTACTTGCGCTCCAGGGGATGCACCAGCATGGGCGCGTGGTCGAAGAGGTCAAAGTTCTGCGAGTGGTCCCAATGGGCGTGGCTCATGACCGTGACGTCGATGTCGGCGGGGGTTAGGCCGCGCTGCTTCAGGGCCTCCTGCAGGAAGGTGCGGCGACCAACATGGCCCACGTCGACGAGGGTGCGCTTCTGGCCCTGGACCAGCACGACGCTGCAGAAGCCAGGTGTTGCGACGTCGGTCCGGAGCGGGTAGCCGTCGAGGAGAACATCGATAGTTGGCATGGTTGCCTCCTTGCATCAGTTTCAGGTCGTCCGCCGTGGGTCAGGCCGGTCCGTCCGCGGGCTGCATCGTTCATGAATTGACAGGCCCGGCGCGAGGGAAAGCGGGCGGACCGCATCCATCCGCGCGGGAGCACTAGGGGCCGGTCTTGCGCATGACGATATGCGGGATACCCGCCTCCGTGAATTGTTCGCCTTCCTCTCGATAGCCGTGGTTACGGTAGAACTGGGCGACGTAGCTCTGGGCGTGGAGAACCACGGTGAGCACGCCGCAGGCCTTGGCCTCCTCCTCCAGGAAGCGCAGGACGCGCCCGCCGATGCCCTGGCGCCGCAGCCCGCTCCTGACGGCCATGCGGCCGATGTGGGCTTCGGGGCCCGGCAGCAGCATGAGGCGCCCCGTGCCGATCACCTCGCCATCGCTGCGGGCCACGGCGTGAATAGCCGTTATGTCCAACTCGTCGTGCTCCATCTCCGGGGGGACGCCCTGCTCGCGGACGAAGACCTCCCTGCGGAGCTCCAGAAGCTCCGCGAGCTCGCTGTCGGCGGCCCGTCGGACGATGATCTCTGCCATGTTCTGGTGATTGTCGACCATCCCGACCCAAAGCGCCAGGGTGTCCAATGGGCGGAGCAGGGCCCGGCGTCGGCCGGACTCAGGTGCTCGATGCAAGCCGCCGCTCCCGGACGTTGCCGGCGGCCAAGGCGTCCACGTCATGGGGCCACGTTCGCTTGAGGTCGTCCACGACGGGGTTGGAGAACCCGCCGATGCAGTCGATGGCGATCTCGCCAACGTCGCCGTCCTGCAGGGGCCCCAGGCCTTCGTGGTTGGTGCCGCACATGAACAGGTCGCCGGGCTTCAGGGTCATAATGCCGGACATGGTGGCGATGAGCTCGGGGATGCGGTGCTCCATGTCGCTGGTGTGGTAGTCGTGGCGGATCTGCCCGTTCACCCAGTACTGGACGTGGAGGTTGTGCGGGTCCGCGATCTCGTCCGCGGTCACGATCCAGGGGCCGATGGGGTGGAAGGTATCGAAGCACTTGCCGAAGTTGCCCGGCATCCACGGGCCCTCGCCGGTGATGGGGGAGACGCCGGGCCCGCCGAGCCACGGCGCCCGCGCGGACACGTCGACGCCCGCAAGATAGCCGAATACATGGTCCATGGCCTGGGACTCCGGGACCCGGGTCGCCTCCTTGCCGATGACGAAGGCCAGCTCTGCCTCGTGGTGGAAGATGCGGGCCTGGAACGGGGGAAGGACGACGGTGTCATTGGGGCCGATGATGGCGTCCGGGGACTTGAAGAACAGACTCAGGGGCCGTCGGACGCCGCCTGCCACGGACTCCATGTAGTTCCCCTGGCCCATGAGTGTCTTGCCGGGCCGCGGTACGGGAGGGCGCAGGCGGACCTGGTCCAGGGGAATGGCCTTGCCGCGCTCCGCGGCCTGCTCCAGCTTGGGCTGGAGGAAGGCGAAGTTGCTGATGATGTTCTCCAGCAGGAGCTGCGGCGAGCCTCCCTGGAATGGCCGCACGACGCGGCCAATGTCCACCACTCCTCGGTCGGTAATCACGCATGGACGAAAGTCGTTGTAGAATCCCAGCTTCATGGCCCACTCCTTTCACGCCGCACACAGAATGCAAAGCTCATGCCGGCTGCCGTGATTATGCCACGGAACGGGTCGAGTTTCCCAGGGGGGTGCGGACGATTCCCGCACCGGGGCGGGTCTACACAGGGCCGCGGCTCGGAGCGGGTCCCGGGGGCTTGATGAGAAACGCCAGGGGCAGCGCCGTTAGGGTGACGCCAATGATGATGTGAATGGCCGCGCCGTACTCGCCGGTGACATCGAAGACGAGTCCCATCATCACCGGGCCGACCATGCCGGAAATCAGGGTCCCCGATTGGATCAGGCCGCTCAGAGACCCCAGGGACCGGGTGCCGAAGAACTTGACGAGCAGCACCGGGCGCAGCGAGACCATGGAGCCAAAGGCCACGCCGTAGAGGACCGTGAACGGGAGCATGCGCGCGATGCTTGAGACGTCGACGGTGGCCAGGTAGACCCAAGCGGTCAGGTGCATCACGACCAAGGCGACGAGGACGAACCGGAGACTCAGGACGTCCGCGAGCGCGCCGGCGCCCATGCGACCGGCGCCGCTCAGGAACAGGACGCCGGTCACGGTGAGAGCGGCCCTCGTGGGGGTCCAGCCGAGGCTCTCGAAGTAGGGGATCTGGTGGACCTGGAAGCCGCTTAGACCGAAGAAGAGGATGCCAAACAGCGTTGAAATAAGCCAGAAGTCCCGGCCATGTAGCGCTTCCTTGAGCGTATGGCCCCTACTCTCGGCGGCCGGGAACGGCGACGCTGAAGACCGGACCGTGCCGGCGCCAGGCTCCGGCGCGTCGCCGTCCGGGGCCTGTCCGTAGGGCTCGGGGGAGTCGCGGACCAGGGACCCCAGCGGCAGCACGACGAGCCAGATGGTCAACCCCGCATAGACGAGCGTCTGGCGCCATCCGACCTCCTGCACCAGCAGAGTCATGAACGGGAGGAGAATCCCCGCGAGGAAGGGCCCGGAGGTGGCAATGCCCAGGACCATGCCCCGCCTGCGGCGGAACCAACGCGCGATGGCCACGGGCCAGGTGATGGTGTGAGACGTCCCGCTGGCGCCCATGGACGCGAGCAGGAAGAAGCCATAGAAGGTCCCCAGGGACCAGGTGCGGCTCACCGCGAGGATGCCCAGCCCCACGACGAACCCGGATACGACGATCACTCGCCGCGGGCCGTACCGGTCCACGGCGAAGCCCAGCACTGGGGCGAGGATGCCGGTCTCCAGCTGACGCAGCGTAAATGCGCCGGAGATTGCCGCCCGGCTCCACCCAAACTCCCTCAGGATGGGCAGGAAGAAGACCTGAAAGCCCTGCCAGAAGGTGGCGGTCATCACGAGGTTGGTCACGAAGCTGGCCGCGACCAGGTACCAGCCGTAGAACACGCGGGGGCGCCGTATCGCTCTGGCCGGGGGATCGGTCAATGCAGTGGCCCTTCGTTCGAGGCTCGTGCCGTGAGCGGCGCGGCTTCTCCTTCGCGGCCCACGATGGAGGGCTCGGTACGACCGGCGGCAGCAAAGGCGCAGAGGCAGGTTAAAGGTGAGGCGTGGCCCGCCCGGAGGGATTTGAACCCCCGACACCTGGGTCCGAAGCCCAGTGCTCTTTCCGCTGAGCTACGGGCGGTCTGAAGAACCCGAAGCTAGTATGGCCGGTTAGGTCGGCGGGCGTCAACCGCCGCGGGGGCACGGCGCAGTCGCGCACTGGCCTTGACCGCCCCCCGACGTCTCTGCCACACTGCCTCGAAATTCCTTGTCGGAGGCGGGCCATGGCAGCGGCGACGTGGGACTCAGTGACGGTGGACGGCGGCGAGATGCCGGTGTATGTGGCGCTGCCGGACGGCGGCGGTCCGGCGCCGGGAGTGGTGGTGGTGCACTACGCCGGGGGCGTCGACACTTTCATCCAGAGCATTGTGGAGCGGTTCGCCAGCGACGGTCTGGCCGCCATCGCTCCGTCGCTCTTCCACCGCGACGCCAACTCGCAGGACTCAGGGATGAACCGGATGATGCGCCTGCCGGTGGGTCAGTTCACGCGGGACCTGGCCGCCGCCCGCGCCCACCTGGGCTCCAGGCCCGACGTGCGCGTTGGCGGCATCGGCGTCACGGGAATTGGAATCGGCGGGCCCGTGGCCTGGCTCGCGGCGGCCGGGGACGAGGGCTTCGGGGCGGCTGTGGTCTTCTATCCGGGCCGCATGACGGCGCCCTGGGCGGGCGGTCCCTCGCCCCTCGCGGCGGCGGCGACCCTGCGCTGCCCCGTGCTGGGCCTCTTCGGCGATGACGACGACGACCCGTCGCCGGAGCAGGTGCGCGATCTCGACCGGGAGCTGACCGCGCACGGGGTCGTCCACGAGTTCCACTCCTACGCCGGCGCGGGGCACGGCTTCCTCAGCGAGGGCCGCCCCATCTACCGACCCGAGGCCGCAAAGACCGCTTGGGCAGAGGCTATCCGCTGGTTCCGGGAGCGGCTGTAGTAGGTGGGCGAGGCAAGGGACGAGTCAAGAGGAACGCATGGAGGAACACACGTGAACATCTTCGAAGTTATTGGCCGGACAGAACCCATCCATACAAGGTTCTTGGTTGCCGCGCTGCGAGAGAGCGCAGACAATCACCACTCGTTGTTCAGGGCGGTTTGGAGGTTGGTTGCGCCACCCGGGTGGGAGGTGCCTGAACGCCCCGAGATCACGGCTGAGGAAGATCTGAATAGGGGGCGAATCGATGTCACCATTCGGGATAACGAGAGACGCCGTATTGTTGGCATCGAGGTCAAGACGGTTGAATCATCAAAAGAGGAAGGGCAGCTAGAGAGGTATCTGAAAGGGCTCAGGGACAAGTACAAAGGTACGGACATCGCAATTGCCTATTTGACGCCGTTCAATAAGGAGCGGGCCACAAGACCGCCGGATAACTCGGACGCGGTCCGAACGTTGCCGACAGTCCAAGAGTTCAAAAAGTTTGCTGCGTCGTTTCCCAACGCGCGCCACGTGAGCTGGCTCGACGTAGCCGACATCCCCTGGGTTAGCAATGCACTGTGGGAGCAGCATCGGGAATATGTTCGCAACCACATTTCAGCGCAGAAGGAATTGCAGAGGAACAGGACGCTTGACGTGTTCTTCGGCCCGGAGCCCGCTCAGGCGTTCATGGAGGCCCTTGACCAGCTTGGGGTCCGAGTGGACGGACTTGGCGCGGACATCGACATTGACCTCAAGAGTTACAAGGAGCGCCTCCCGTGGCTTGCCGAGGGTCTGGCCGATGCGCTGCGGATCCTTGTCCGCGATGGCGATAACGTGTCACGCAACCTCCACCGTCTGAAGGAGGACAAGTTTCAGAATCGTGAAGTGTTCCACGAATCGGACTTCCGCGTGGTGCATGAAGCACTGTTCGGACTGGCGGAGAGAAACGCCAATGTGTGGGTGCAGGGCACGCAGGACTACGCAATAAGGGTCGCACACAAGAAACACGGCAGCGGCGTCAGCCTAATTAGGAGCATAGGGGATTCCAAGCTGCAAATCAGCGGAGGCCGTTAGAGCCGCGACGCCACACTCCCCTCCGCGCACCCTTCGACCGGCTTAGGGTGGCGTTGCCCCGGTGCCCGCACCCTCTCGCGCATCCTTCGGCAAGCTCAGGATGACGGGATGGCCAGCCCTAGAACAGGACTGGCAGGGAGAGCTCGTTGGAGATGTCGTGGAACCAGCTGACGACCTCGCTGTGGAGCGGGATGCCGTTCGCCTGGCGCTCGGCGACCTCCTCTGATTCGGGCTGGCCGCCGTAGAGGACGCGGTCATGGCCGGGGATGGGCTTGGTGGTCTTCAGGGCGTGCAGGAAGCCGTCCATCTCATCCTTGAACTCGTCCAGGGGCGTGAAGGCGTCGATGTTGTAGGCGGCGAAGTAGTGGGTGAAGGCGCCCGCTCCCCGCGCTCCCACGCTGTAGCCCGCCCCGGAGAGGAGGCTGCTCATGACCTGCACCATGACGCCGAGCCCGTAGCCCTTGTGCGACCCCTGCTCCCGGGAGCCGCCGAGGGGCAGCACGAAGAAGGGGTCCGGCGCCTCGGCGGGCTCCATGATGGGGATGCCGTCGGGTCCAGCGACCCAACCCGGCTCCATGAGAGCACCGACGCGGCGGGCGAGGGCGACCTTGTTGCGCGCGATGGCGCTGGTGGCGGCGTCGAAGACGAAGGGCACCTCGTTCCTGGCGGGGACGGCCACGGCGATGGGGTTGGTGCCGAGCCGAGCCTCGCTCCCGAAGGTGGGCAGGATGCCGGACTCCCCCTTCGCGCTGCCCATGCACACGCCGATCATGTCGTGGTCCAGCGCCCGCATGGCGTGGAACGCCAGCATCCCCAGGTGGCCCCCGTTGCGGGCGGTGACGATGCCGACGCCGGCGTCCTTCGCCTTCTGGATGGCGATGTCCATGGCCCTGGGGCCCGTGATGATGCCGAGGCCCCGGTCTGCGTCCATCGTGGCTGTGGCGACGGTCTCCCGGAGGATGCGCGGCTGGGGGCGCGGGTTCAGCGTGCCGTCGTTGTACTGGGCAACGTAGGTGCGGAGCATGTTGGAGACGCCGTGGGTCTCGACTCCACGCAGATCGGACATGACCAGCCCGTCGGCGCCCAGCTCGGCGTCCTCCTTGGAACAGCCCATCTTCTCGAAGATGGCTTGGACGGTGCTGCGCAGCGCGTCCTCAGGCACGACGACGACGTCTTCAGGCGCGGGGTGGAATCGCTCCAGCATGACTCACTCCTTCCGTCTCTGTGGCTTGCCGCGAACGGTGGGCCGTCCTCTTCCAAGACCGCGGCCGCGGGGATGCGCTGGCCGAACCGATGACACCCCCAACCCGTCCTCCTCAACGCGCCGACAGTATATCACGAGCCCCTACCTCCCTCACCTCACAACGCCGGCCCCAGCCACCGCCGCTAGAGGGGGCGGCGCAGCGTGACACACCACCCACCGTCCACCCCCACACCACCCCCGCGACCCCACAACCTTCCCCTGCGTGGCCGTCGCGCCAGCGACCCGCCACCGACTCATTGCCCCCACACCCCAAACTCCCTACCATCCCTCCAACACACCCACGCTAGGAGAGCCATGCCCAACCGACACTCCCCACCCACCCGCCGCCACCCCGCCACCCTCACCTGCATGGCCGTCGCACCAGCGACCCGCGCCAAACAAACAATCAGAAAAACAACCCCCCATTTTGCCCCCTTTTCGTCCCCTTCCAGCTTCACCTTTCCGCGAAAAAAAATAATAGTCAACCCAAATGTGAGGGTCAATTAAATTCACTCCCTCGGCAAGACCTCGCGGCCCCGGCCAAGAAGCTGGTCGAGCCGCCGGCCGTCAGGTGAGAGCCCTCACCCGACGGGCTACTCCAGTCAACGGTAGGCGGAGGGATTCGGGGCGCCGGGCCTTGCAGCGGCCCCCGCCGCCTGACTACACTACGGCGCAAGCCAAGCACGGAGCAAAGGGAGAGAGGACAGCTATGAATACCGTTCAGGCGATGGTGGAGATTCTGAAGCGAGAGGGCGTGGAGTTCCTGAGCTGCTTCCCCACGACACCGATCATCGACGCGGCCGCGGCGGCGGGGCTGCGGCCCGTGGTCTGCCGCCAGGAGCGGGTGGGCGTCGGCATTGCGGACGGGTTCAGCCGCGTGACCAACGGCAAGCGCCTGGGCGTCTTCGCCATGCAGTACGGCCCAGGGGCCGAGAATGCCTACTCAGGCGTCGCCACGGCCTACTCCGACTCCACGCCGGTGCTGCTCCTCCCCCTGGGCCACCCCCGCGACCACGCGGACATCCCCCCCCTGTACAGCTCGCTGGAGAGCTACCGCTCCATCTCAAAGTGGATAGAGCGGATCAACCAGCCGGACAGGCTGCCGGACGCCATGCGCCGCGCCTTCAGCCGGCTCCGGATGGGGCATCAGGGCCCGGTGATGCTGGAGCTGCCCGCGGACCTGGCCACTGCGGAGGTGGACGAGACGGCCCTGGCGTACCAGCCCGCTTCTTCGACCCGCAGCGGTGCGGACACACGGGACGTGGAGTCTGCCGCCCGCGCGATACTGGCCGCGGGCAACCCGGCCATCTTCGCGGGCCAGGGGGTCCTATACGCGGAGGCGACGCCGGAACTAGTGGAGCTGGCGGAGCTCCTCCAGGCCCCGGTGATGACGACCATGCTGGGCAAGAGCGCCTTCCCGGAGACGCACCCGCTCTCACTGGGAGTCGGCGCCACGGTGAACACGGGTCCGGGATACCAGCTGTTTAGCAGGGCGGACACCGTGCTGGCCGTGGGGACGAGCCTGACGCGGCACGCCATGTCGATCAACATACCCGCCGACAAGTCCATCATCCACGCCACCAACGACGAGCGCGACCTGAACAAGGGGTACGCAACGGATCACCCGCTCCTTGGCGACGCCAAGCTGGTGCTGCGCCAGCTCATCGAGGCGGTGCGCGACGTGCAGGGACGCGGCGGTGGCGCTGCGCGGGACACGGCCGGCCAGATCGCCGCGGCGCGGGAGGAGTGGCTCAGGGAGTGGACGCCGCTGCTCACGTCCGACGAGAGGCCCATCAACCCCTATCGCGTCGTGCACGAGATGGCGCGGGCCATCCCGCCGGACGAGGCCATCGTCACCCACGACTCGGGGAGCCCCCGGGAGCAGATGCTGCCCTTCTATCAGGCGCCGACGCCCCGGAGCTACCTGGGGTGGGGCAAATCGCACGGGCTGGGGACGGGGCTGGGGCTCATCATCGGCGCCAAGCTGGCGGCGCCGGAGAAGGTGTGCATCAACGTCATGGGCGATGCCGCCTTCGGCATGGTGGGCCTGGACTTTGAGACGGCGGTGCGCAACAGGACCCCCATCATCACGGTGGTGCTGAACAACTCGACGATGGCCATTGAGACGCGCAACATGATCGAGTCGCACGACCTGTACCAGGCGCGGGACCTTGGCGGCAGCTACGCCGACATGGGGCGCGCCATGGGCGGCCACGCGGAGCGCGTGGAGGACCCGGCCGACGTGGGGCCGGCGTTCCTGCGCGCCCGCCGGGTGACGGAGGAGGAAGGCAGGCCGGTGCTGCTGGAGTTCATCACCAGCGCAGAGACGCGCTTCTCGCTGCGCCGGGTGTTCTAGGCGCGATTGCGCAGGGGCGGCTCGGCGCCGGGGGGCGCGCTAGTGCAGGTAGCCGCCGCCGTCGCAGATGATGGTCTGGCCGGTGATCATGGCGGCGTCGTCGCTGACCATGAAGGCGATGAGCCCCGCGAGGTGCTCTGGCTCCACGCGCTTCTTGATCGCCTGGTTCTGCATGACCCGATCAAACCCCGGATCGTCCGAGTAGGCGCGGGTGCCGTCGGTGGCCACCATACCGGGCATGACGGAGTTGACGGCGATGCCCTCGTCGCCCAGCTCCCTGGCGAGGGTCCAGCTGAAGCCAATGACGGCGCCCTTGGCGGCCACGTAGGGGAACTGGCCGGGGTTGCCCATGAAGAAGGTCCGCGAGGCCACGTTGACGATGCGCGCCCGGTGGCTCTTCTTCAGCAGTGGATAGGCCGCCTTGGTGGTGAGGTAGTAGCCCATGTAGTTGACCTTGATATACCGCTCGACCTCTTGGGGGTCCCACTCGTGCCAGGGGATGCGGGGCGCGAGGATGCCGGCGTTGTTGACCAGGATGTCGACGCGACCGTAGCGCTCCCCAATCTGGCCGAACACCTGCTCCAGCTGCGCTAGGTCCGTGGTGTCGCAGGTCCAGGAGTCCGCGGCGCCGCCGACGAAGCGGATCTCCTCGCAGGCCGGCGCGGCATCGTTTATGTCAAGGATGGCGATCTGACACCCCTCGGCACCCAGGCGCTTGACTGCGGCGAGCCCCAGCCCCGCCGCCCCCCCGGTCACCACGGCTACCTGATCTCTAAGCCCTTCCATACTCTGCCCCTTCTGTACAATAGGCTGTCTGACCATCCAGTGTACCCGATGAACACCCGACGCGAGATGCCCTTCTCGCCACCTCTCAGCTCAGATGCACGATCTCCACATCTCCCCAGTGACGCTGGAGATACTCAGCGACCAGCCGTCGGTGGCAGTGGTCGGCGGTGTCCTCGCTGCACAGCAGGCACCCGTTGGAGATCGTCCTCTTTATCGCCATATTGCCGATGCGGCGCTCGGCCATGAGGGCGAGGAACTCGCGCTCGTAGGTGTCCCAGTCGCGATGCTGATTCCGGTAGGCGTCCAGCATCTCTTTCGTGGGCGCCAGTTGGGGCAGGTGGACGTATTGCATGCCGCAGATGGTGTGCAGGAAGTACTCCAGGTCGTCCTTCTTGGCGAAGCCCGCCAGCTGAGAAACGTTGTTGAGCCGGACATCCACCAGGCGCTTCGCGCCCGACTCCCGCAGCAGCTCGAAGAAACGGGATGCGGGCTTTTTCGTGAAGCCGATGGTGTACACCTTCACGGCGCATGCTCCCACTCGTCGCCGTCGACGGGCGGTCTGCCGCCCACGTAGGCCACCCGCTTCGCCTGGCGGGTGAGCGCGTCGGCGATCGCCTCATCCCTGGAGCGGAACAGGTCGCCGTTGTGCGGCAGCTTGAACTTGTCCAGCAGCCGGTCCATGGCGGCGGCGTGGTCCTCCAGCCTGCCGTCATCCAGGATGTGGGCAACGGCGACGCCGCGCTCCGCAAGTGTCCGGGCGACGAGCAGGGTGCGGTGACACTCCAGGGGCTCCTTCTCGGCGCACATCAGGGCGACGCGGCCCTCGTCGGCGCTGTGGATGAGGCGCCTGATGCCATCGTCGAAGAGGTCGGCGCCCGCCAGGCGGTCTTACCGGATGCGCTCGTCGGCATCATAGCACGAGCGGTGAAGAGCCGGCCGGAGCGGCTCGACGAGGCCCCGGAGAGCAGCGAGCCGACCCTGGAGGTCCTGTCGCCCCGGATCTTCCCGCTGCGGCGCCGTGAGGAGCGGCACGTCGTTGGAGAGCTTGGCCGCCTCGGTCAGCAGAAGGGCCATTTAGTTGATCCTCCACTTTGGGTTATCTTTTATTTTTTTCTCGGACTTTTGAAGCGGGTCCGGGGGGGAAAGGGGGGGTTGATTTTTCGATTGACTGGCCTCCTTTGACTGGCTGTCGTGGGGGTCTGTTGATGGGCGGTCCTTCCGGACGAACATGAGGAGCGGGTTGTCCGGAGCGGGGTTGCCCCCCACGAAGTCCGCGAGGGCTCTGCGGAGCTCCACGGCGGCGAGGCGATCGCTGCGGAGCTGTCTGCGGCGGTAGTCCGTGAGGAACTTGCGGAGCTCCGGTTGCTGGGCCATTGCACCCAAGACGTACTTGAGGCGCTTCGAGTAGCGGCCGTACTTGAGGGCGTTGGTGTTGCCCTTGGGAGCGCCGCCCCGGGCCAGCGTCCGCCTCAAGGCATGGTGACCTCCTTTCGCTGAGGGGTGTGCTGGATGGAGGGTTGCGGGGTCGCTGCGGGGGTCGCATGTACGGGAGGACGCTCCGCGCTGAGGCGCTGACAGCGGCTGGACCGGCTTCGTAGGACCAGGAACGACATCGCTCCGACGGCGGCCGAGGCACGAGCCCCGCAAGCGCGGCGACGCCCGCTGGCCACGGCTCCACACGTCGGGGCAACTTGCGCCCCACATTGTCAGAACAAAGTCCGGGCCCGTCAGAGTGGGCACGTCGGCGCCAATACGGCGCCCGCGCCTCCGCTCCCCCGCCACTGTCTCGCCGGGCGTTCCCTCGCCCGCCACTGCCCGCTGACGGCCCCTGCGCCGCCCACATCGCGCCGACGTGGACGGCGGTGCAGGACCGCCTCCATCGGATTGGTTGCCTACGGCATCCCACCTCCTTGGCCGCCTTCATCGGCGGCTGATGTCTGTAAGAATAGAACGCATATGCTGTACAGACAAGAGGTGGGTGGCACTGGGGTCGCTAGCGTTCGCTGGCGCGACGGCCACATGGGCGTGGGTTGGGAGCGTTGCGTCGGTACGTGTCTCATCAAGGGTGATGGGGTCTGTGGTGGGGGGGGGGATGGGGGCCGCAGGTGCGCGGCGCCCAGGACTCCCCAGCACCTAGCCACCCAAACACCTCCACCTCTCGCCCTCAAAAACAGCCCTCAGGCCGCCCCCACCACCGCATGGACCACACCCCGACGCCTCACATCGGCCAAACCGGGCCCCCAAGCGCCGCAACGCCCAAGCCGGCGGTGGCTCTGGGCGCTCTTACACCACTTGACGGAACGCGGTCCTATCACAGACAATACGGCCTGCCGCTGGCAGGCAGACGCGCATGTCTGAGAGTGGAGAATGTCCGTTGCCGGACGGTCCGGCGTCGGTCCAACTCACACGGTTCAGAGCCTGTCGCAAGAGTCCACCCCGCTAGATTCATACTGTACAGGGCGGTCTGGACTCCCGCTTTCGCGGGGATGACGTGGTTGACATGCGGCGGCATCTCCTTCCTCCGTCGATAGACAGAATCTAGGAGATTGGAGACCCGGGGGACCCAGTCTTGTGAGACGGGCTCGGTTCATGGAAGGTATCCGGGTGCGGAAGACTGAACAGACCGCAGACGGTTCCTGTTCCTCGGTGGAGATTGTTGGCAGCAAGTAACGACACAGATCTCACCATAATCATCCTGGCAGACGGCGTTCGGCCTGACGTGCTGCGGGCGTTGGCCGCGTCAGACGAGGTCCCGCATATCGCTCGAAGCATGTTCGTCGAGGGCTATGACTACGAAGGCGTCACCGTTCTGCCCAGCGTTTCCAACATCGCCTACATCCCCATGCTCACCGGGCAGTATCCGGGGACGGCGAACGTACCAGGCCTCCGCTGGGTAGACAAGTCGAGATTCGCCACTGGAAAGCTGCTGCTTCAGGGCCACCGCACCTACATCGGCCCGTCCCACGTCAGGCTTGACAGCGATCTTTCTCCCGACCTGGAGACGCTGTTCGCGCTGAACCCTGAATCCCTGGGAGTGCGCTGCGATATCCGGAGAGGCCTGCCGGAGGGGAACAGCAGCTTGTTCCCAGATGCACTCAACGTCCTCATGTTCTTCGCCCACTACTTCAGGAGAGGCTACTTCGTCGACCGGATCGTGATGTCCGAAGCGATGAAGTGGCTGGCCCGGACCAACGACCGCAAGTCGAGGTTCATCTTTCTGCCGTTGGTGGACGTGGACAAGGTCTCACACCAATGCGGCCCGGAGGACCGGCGCACCATAGAGGCGTACAAGCGCCTTGACGCCCTTGTGGGCGTCATGCTGGACTGGCTCCACAAGAGCGGCCTGTGGAGTCGTACCCACTTCATTATCACCAGCGACCACGGGCACACAAAGACCGAGCAGCACCTGGACATGTCCACTCTGTTGTCGGAGCTCGGCTACGGCGTCTTCGAGCATCCAAGTATCCACAGGACGAGCGCCGATGCCGCAGTGATGGTTTCCGGCAACTCCTTCGTGAACCTTTACTTTTCCTCGCAAGACAAGTGGGAGGCGCCTCTAACCTCCGAGGAGTTGAAAGAAGAGCACGGAACTGTCTTGGAGGCGATACGGGGCCGCGAAGAGGTCGAGTGGTGCGCCTACAGGCGCAAGGACGGGGGAGTCAAAATAGAGTCGAGCGGCGGCGACGCCGTTCTCGATCTGGAAGACGAACACTACACCTACGCGTACGACGGCCTGGACCCCCTGCGACTGGGACTGAAACACACTCGCGTCGCCCGGTCAGAGGCCCTTGCACAGACGATTGACACGGACTATCCCGACTCGCTGGAGCAGATCTGGCACCTGTTCAAGAGTCAGCGTACGGGGGATATCATCGTGACAGCCAAGTCCGGATACGATCTGCGGGGGTGGCGGGAGTTCCCTGAACACCGGTCCTCACACGGCGCGCTCTGCAGGGAGCACATGGCTGTCCCCATCCTCAGCAATCGGCCGCTCGTCAACGACGGCGGCATGCGCACCGTGGACCTGTTTCCAACGGTCGCTGAAGGGCTTGGCTTCACGCCGACAAAACCGCACTTCGGGCGCAGTCTGCTGTGATGGGTGTAGGCGTACGTCGCAGGTAACACGGCGCCAAGCCGTCTACTATCTGGCAGCCCTACTCATTCCCGCCGCGGCATGTACGCTGCTGGTCTGGCGCCTGCTGCCCGAGTGGTGGGAGCTGTCCGCCTACTTCTGGTATTCGATACCCGGAAACAGCTTCATTCTGCTCCCTCATGAGCCCGCAGTGCTCTATGCGGGCACGTTGTACAGTCCGTTTCTGGTCGCACTTGTAGGGGGCTTGGCAACGATACCCGCCTCCATGCTGGATTATCAGTTATTCAAACGCGCGTTCAAGCTCGGGGCCTTGGCCCAAGCCAAGGACAGCCGGATTTCCCAGTTTTCACAACGCGCCTTCAACTGGCAACCCTGGTGGACGATCGTGGTGTTCGCATTCAGCCCCCTCCCGTTCTACCCGGTGCGACTGGCTGCTCCCCTGGCCGACTACCCCCCCACGCGCTACGTCATGGCGGTCCTCATGGGGAGGCTGCCACGCTACTACCTTCTTGCATGGGGAGGCGAATCGGCCGCAAGGCTGCTGAACTGGAACCCCATCACCTGAAGGGGTCTTGCAACGGAGCAGAGAAGCGCTGGTCACACTGTACAACGCCACCGACGGCCCAAACTGAGAGAACACAGCGAGAACTGGCTGAGCGACGCGTCAATAGGCGAATGGGACAGCTTCGCCTTTCACGTCACTGCCTGTCGTCAAGGGTCAGGCGTTCTTCCAGCCTGTGCAGGGCGTCCCTGGTGGTGCGGATCTCACGGAGGAGCTCCTCCTTCGACACCGGCTGCTCCAGGTCGCGCAATCGCTCCAGCTTGGCTTCGTCCAAACTGTTGACGATGATGGCAATGAACAGGTTAATCACAACGAACGTCCCAACGACCACAAAGCTGACGAAGTAGATCCAGGCCATGGAATGCAGCTCCATTGCCGTCCACATCACCTCGGTCCACCCCTCCAACGTGATGATGTTGAATAGCGTCAGCAGCGCGATGCCCAAGCTCCTCCAGTTGTCCGGGTCATGTTCGTGAAACAGGTGGAAGCCAATAATGGCGTAGATGTAGACGATGATGCTCATGAGTATCAAGACGTGCCCGACGCTCGGGATGGCGCGCACCAGCGCGGCGATAATCAGGCGCAGGTCCCTTACCGCGGAGATGAGCCGCAGCACCCTAAGCAGGCGGGCGAGCCGGGCGATCATGGCGAATTGCCCGGTGGCCGGAATCAGCGCGAAGACAACGATGAGGAAGTCGAAGACGTTCCATCCGTCCCGGAAGTACCCGGTGACCCGGGGCCTCGACACCGTGATCTTGAGGACCGCTTCGACGATGAATACGCCAAGCGCCGCCCGGTTTCCCAAGTGCATCCAGTAGCCGTATTGCCGCTCCAGCGAGGAGGAGGTCTCCAAGCCAAGCAATATGCTGTTGGCGATGATGACGGCGATTATGCCGTACTCGAAGGGCCGCGCTTCGACGAGCCCTCGGATGAGCACCATGAGCCGGCTCATTGCGGCCCACGGCCGGGGAAGGGAACGACGGGGCCGCGTCTCTTCAAAGACAACTGCAACTGCCGGGGGCCCTTATTTCAGATTTGCCGCGCCATCAACGGGTTGGAACCCTTGGCCCGGACTTGCCGCGCTAGCAGATGCCGCGAACGCTGGGGAAGGCGAACGCCTTTCATGCTTCCCTGTTCCACTAGCAAGAAGACCTCGTTGAACTCCGGCCGCGATTCGGGCCGGAGGGCCCGCCCCAGAAGCAGAGCCGTCACCAGCGACGCGCCTCCACTCCGTTGCGGGAAGCCGGGGGGGAGGTCCTTCGGCCGATGGCGGCTGGGCTGTAACGGGGACTTCTACCTGACAGCCTAGCACAAGCCAGAATCCGGCTCAACGAAAACCTCCACAGACAACAGCCGACGCCATCGTGTACCATGTAGCCCGGTGCTGCTGACTCTCGCCATGGACTGTTACCATGGATTTCCACAGCTACGATCTAGACCAGTCCATCTACGACGAGATGTTCCTGCCGGACGGCACCCCCCGGGAGCATTGCCGCCAGTTCTACGATGCCTTGAGCCAACTCTCGGCGGATGAACTCGGGAGCATCCAGGACCGGGTTACCCGCTCGTTTTCCAACGAAGGCATCACCTTCACGGTCTACGGGGACGACGAGGCGGACGAGCGGATCATCCCCATCGACTGTCTGCCCCGCTTGATGTCGGCCACGGAATGGCAGGGGCTGGCGGAAGGGACTGACCCAGAGGCTCAGGGCCCTGAATCTCTTCCTGGGCGACGTATACGGGGAGTCCCGGATCATCCGCGACGGCCTGATTCCCGCCGATCTGGTGGAGGGCTGCCCCCAGTTCAGGACCGAGATGCGCGGCTTTTCCGCGCCCCACGGGACCTGGGTTGGCATCTGCGGCACCGATCTGGTGCGCACCAACGACGGCTTCAAGGTGCTGGAAGACAACCTGCGGGTGCCTTCCGGCGTGTCCTACATGCTTGCAAACAGGAAGGCGGCCAAGGCGAGCTTCGGCCGGCTGTACCGGCTCTCGCGGGTGCTGGAAGTAGAAGGCTACGGGCGGGCACTGCTGGAGACCATCCGGGAGCTAGCTCCCAACGGCCGCCCGGACCCGGTCACCGCGCTGCTCACGCCGGGAGTGTACAACTCCGCTTTCTACGAGCACATGTTCCTGGCGCATGAGATTGGAGCGGAGCTCGTGGAGGGCCGCGACCTGCTGGTCCGCGACGGGTTCGTGTACATGCGCACCACCACAGGACTGCGCCGCGTCGACGTGGTCTACCGCCGCGTGGACGACGACTTCATCGACCCGCTGGTCTTCCGCCGGGACTCCCTGCTTGGAGTGCCCGGTCTAACGGCCGCCTGCCGGGCCGGAAACGTGACTCTGGTCAACGCACCCGGGACCGGCGTGGCAGATGACAAGAGTGTCTACGCCTACGTTCCGGACATGATACGTTACTACCTGGGCGAGGCGCCGCTTCTGGCGAACGTTGACACACGCCTCTGCCGGCGGCCCCGGGACCTGGAGTACACGCTGGACAACCTCCAGGACCTGGTCGTCAAGCAGGTGGGCGGGTCCGGGGGGTACGGGATGCTGATCGGCCCCCACTCGACGCCCAAGGAGCGGGAGGAGTACGCCCGCCAGGTGCGGGCCGAACCGGCGAACTACATCTCGCAGCCCGTTCTTGCGCTGTCCCAGTCGCCCTGCCTGATTGAAGGCGAGTTCGAACCGCGGCACGTGGACCTCCGGCCCTTTGTGCTGCAGGGACAGCAGTCCCGCATTGTGCCGGGAGCGTTTTGCAGGGTCGCCCTGCGCCGGGGCAGCCTTGTAGTAAACTCCAGCCAGAGCGGGGGCGGCAAGGATTTCTGGGTGCTGGAGGACTAAGGGGAAGAAGGTAGAGGTCTCCATGCGGACGTACATGCATCGTTGGCGTCCACAGAACATCCTCATGCACCGCACACGCGCCGCGCTGGTGGGGGCGGTGGCACTGGGGCTTTTCTTCGCCCGGCCGGCGGTTGCCCACGCGGCGGGGATTGACGAAGAGACGCAGTTCGTCTTCAACACCTTTATGTTTCTCGTGTGGGGCGCGCTGGTGATGTGGATGTGCGCAGGATTCACCATGCTCGAATCGGGCGCGGTCCGGACCAAGAACGCCTCCATGATCTGTCTCAAGAACATCGGCCTCTATGCGATCGCGGGCCTTGCCTTCTTCTTCATCGGCTACAACCTCATGTACGTCGACGTTGGCAACGTCATCGGCTCATTCAAGGTGCTGTACGGGCCGTCGCCCGCCGAGATCGCGCTGATCGGCGGACAGGCGGAGGCGGCCGCCGACGTGGTCCAGCAGGGATGGGCCACCATGTCTGACTGGTTTTTCCAGATGGTGTTCGTGGCGACCGCCGCCTCGGTGGTTTCCGGAGCTATTGCCGAACGCGTCAAGCTGTGGCCTTTCTTCCTCTTTACGCTGATACTGACGGGGTTCATCTATCCAATCGTGGGCGCGTGGACCTGGGGCGGGGGATGGCTTGATGCGTTGGAGTTCCAGGACTTTGCCGGATCGACGGTAGTGCACAGCACGGGAGGCTGGGCCGCCCTGGCGGGGATTCTCATCGTGGGGCCTCGCCTCGGGAAGTACCGGCGCGATGGCAGCGCGAGGGCGACCCCGCCCTCCAACGTGCTCTTGGTGACGCTGGGCGTCTTTATCCTGTGGCTGGGTTGGTTTGGCTTCAACGGCGGGTCGCAACTGGCGCTGGGGAGCGCGCTCGACGCGGTGACAATGAGCCTGGTGTTGGTCAACACCAACCTGGCGGCAGCGGCGGGGGTCGTAGCCGCCATCGCCATCTCACGGCCCATCCTAGGGCGAACCGACCTGTTCGCCGGGCTCAACGGAGCCATTGCCGGGCTCGTGTCGATCACCGCAGGTCCCGATATAGTCGAACACCATTGGGCGATCGTTATCGGAGCTATCGGCGGCATTATCTGCACGGGGGGGCTGAAGCTGCTGGAAAGGGTCAAGGTGGACGATGTAGTCGGAGCAATCCCCGCCCACCTTTTCGCGGGAATCTGGGGGACCCTGGCGGTGAGCATAGCTGGGGGGGGGCCAGATCCACATTCAGCTGTTGGGGATCGCAGCCGTCGGGGTGTTCGTATTCGGGTCGTCCTTGCTAACGTGGTTTGTGCTTTCGAAGACCATTGGACTACGGGTGTCGCCGGAAGTGGAGCGGTTGGGCCAGGACGCTGGGGAACTGCGGATCGAGGCATACCCAGAGTTTGTGCTCATGCCAGAACAGTTCGACGAAGAAACGTAGCTGTATGCTCTCACGCAGCGCCGCCGGGCTTTACTGGATGGGTCGTTACCCGGAAAGGGCTCAGCACCTTTGCGGAATGCTGCGTTTGCAGACGAGAGCGCTGGTGGACCGCCCCGTGCGGGAGATCTACTTCGGCTGGAAGCGTATCTACTCCAGCATAGACCGGGAGCCTCCCGGCGGCAGCCTTGAACTTGGCGGCGACGACTACACGCTGGCCGATTCCTACACGCTCGCGGATGACCTTACGTTCGAGCGTTCGAATCCCGACTCGGTGTGGAGCTGCTTCGCGCTGGGGCGGGAGAACGCCCGGCAGACGCGCCATTGCATCAGCGCCGAAATGTGGACATCGCTGAACCTGGCCTACCTGCGGGTGCAACGGGTGAGCATGAAGGACATCTGGCCGACATCTCCGGAGAGCTTCTACGCCGAACTGGCCAGGGAGATCGACACCTTTTCTGGGGTAGCCGGTGCCACGATGTACCAGGACGACGGGTGGAGCTTCATGCAGCTTGGGCGCCTCATTGAGCGCGCGCAACTCTTGACGGGGCTCCTCCTGGCAGAGATGGAGGTCACGGCGGCGAATGAAGCTCCGATGGCGACTGGGAGACGCTGCTCCTCGCCTACCACGCCCTCGACACCTACAACCGGCGGTACGGGTTCGACGTGCATCCGGGCCGTGTGCTGGACCTGCTGGTCGCCAATCCCGTACTGCCGAAGTCGCTGTGCCGGTCGCTTGACGCGGCGGCGGCTGATCTCGACGGTGTCGGACCAGGGCCGGACCCGGATTCCGGGGCCACCGCGCGGAGGCTGGCGGGCAGGCTGGGGGCGCTGGTCCACTACGAGTGGCTGGACCGCGACGACAAGGAGGGGTTCTTGCGCCAGGCTAGCGAGCATTGCCTGGACCTTCACAACCTTGTCGCGGCCACGTACTTCGACTATCAGCCGCGCTGAGGAGAGGCGGCGAGGGCGAGCTTCCACGCCGCCGGGAAGATGCCGATCGGGGACGGTCCTAACGATGGACCTGTTGCTGTCCCCGGGCTTTGCCGCCTCTGGTTCGCACGCGACGTGGTCGGGCCGTGCCGTTGCCGAGGCCGGCCGCTGTTGGCCGACATCCTCGTCCGCCGGTGGAGGGGCCACTAGCGCGGCGGCCTGTGGGGGAGGCAGGGGTGGCGGGGCGTCAGTGTTGGCGAATGAAGTCTAAGACCAGGCGGTTCCAGGCTTCCGGCTGCTCCCAGTAGGCGGAGTGGCCGGCGTCCGGGAGGAGGGCGTACTCGCAGTTGGGGATGCGGCGGACCATCGCGCGCATTCTTGGCGGCGGGGCGAGGAGGTCGGCGCCGCCGGCGAGCATCAAGGTCGGCACGCCGATCGTCTCCAGCAGTGCGAGGGTGAAGCTGTTACGCATCGGCTCCTGGTACGCCTCCCACTGGCGGCTGGCCTGCTCGATCTGCACCCAGCGGTCGACCCCTTCGGGATCCTCGGCGCGGTAGGTCGGCCCCAACTCCCGGAACCAGGCGGCCAGCGACTGAAACTCTGGAACCCTCCCGTAACGGCGCCCGATGGCCATGTACTCCGAGTCCTGCTGGAGGGGGCCGCCGCTGCAAGCGACGACGAGGCTCGCCAGCCCCTGCGGGTGGGTGACCGCGTAGTCAAGCGCCACGTAGCCGCCTCCGGCGGTGCTCATGAGGTGGAACCGGCTAAGACCGAGGCGCCCCACGAGGGCGTGAAGGTCATCGGTGGGGTAAGTGGTCTGCTCCTCCGGCGGCGCGGCCCGGGATCGGCCCCAGCCGCGCCGGTCGTAGGTGAGGCAGCGGTAGCCGGCGGCGGTGAAGGCGGGCAGCTGGTGCACCCAGCTCTCGGTGTTTCCGGTGAAGGCATGGAGCAGCACGACGGGAGTGCCGTCGCCGCCGGTGTCTTCGTACCAGAGGCTCGCGCTGGGAAGCTCAAGGTAGGGCATGCAGCACACTTCCAAATGGGTAGCCGACGTGGCCGGCGGACCGAGGGCCAGTATAGCACGGGGGTGGGCGCAGCCATGTGGCCCGAGGGCCTCACCATGAGCAGGGAGGAGAGGGATGTTGTGGAGTATCGCTGTTTGACCGCCGCTACAGACTGGACTATTCTGGAGGCATGACTATTGCTCGGATACTCATGTATGTCCTGGCAGTCCTTTACGCAGTCCTTGCAGGCTTAACGGCCATGGTGGGCTCCTTCGCGGACGGCGGAGACATCTGGTCGCGGCTCCTGCTGGTCCTGCTCCATCCCCTCTGTGCCGCAGGAATGCTGGTGCTGGCCTTTGTGCGGGGGCTAACTCCGGCGAAGCTGCTTGGCATCGCGGCGCTGCTCGCGGGCACGGTGGGCGCTGACCTATTCGCCGCGGCGCAGATAGCGGGGGGCTCAGTGAAGGGGGACTGGTGGCTCATGGCGCTGTTCGCCGTGGCTCCGGCCATAGGGGTGCTCTACGCCCTAGGTCGAGCCCTGATGCACTCAGTGCAGGGCCGGGGGTAGAAGAGCTCCCTGCCCCAGCCGTCGAGGTCATTCGACTGCCTCTTTCCGTGCCCTGGGCGGCGGCTGCCCATGCTGCGAGCCGGGAGGCCGATCGGTCGATGCGCCGGCATGGCGCGCCCTCAGACATTACCTCGCGGGGATGCTGCGTTTCAGAACGCGAAAGAGGAGAGCGGCGAGGACGCACCCAGTGAGGGGACCCGCCCAGTAGAGCCAGTGATGCTCGAAGCCGCCGCCGACCAGCGCGGGGCCGAAGGAACGCGCGGGGTTCATGGACGCGCCGGAGACGGGCCCGGCCAGGGTGGCGAACAGGCCGACGGTTGCCCCAACGGAGAATGCTATGGCCAGGTGCGGGGTCCTGAAGCCGACGGCGACGATGGCGATGACCAGCATCAGCACAAAGGATATGCCCATCTCGACGAGCAGCGACTCGAGAGGGGCGCCGGAGGGCAGGGTCTCGCCCAGGGTCGCAGCGCCGCCGGAAAGGGCGGCGACCACCGCGGATGCCGCCGCTGCGCCGGCCAGCTGAGCTCCCCAGTACCAGGGCACGAGCGAGAGCGGAAAGTGCCCCGTGACGGCGAGCCCCAGGGTGACGGCGGGGTTGACGTGCGCCCCGGATATGCGTCCAAGGAAATAGATGGCGGAGAAGACGGCGAGGCCGAAAGCGGCGCCAATTCCCGCGTTGCCCAGTGTGCCGCCCATGTTGGCATCGAGGACGATGGCGCCCGTGCCGACGAGAACGAGGATGAACGTGCCGGCGGCTTCGGCGGACAGCTTCCCAGCCGTGTTCCGGGCGGCGCTTTGGCGGGCGGTCTTGCGCCGGTTCAGGGAGGCGTCTTCGACGGACATCTATTCGAGGACGAAGTCGGCGACAACGGGCAGATGGTCCGAGGCCATCTGGGCGCCTGGGCCATCTAGGACGCCGGCGCTGGCGCAGGCCCGGGCGAGGTCCCGGCTCGCCATGATGTAGTCGAGGCGGACGCCGCCCAGGAAGTCGTCGGGCTTAGACTCCAGCGGGGTTGGATAGGTGGGTGCGGTGACGCCGTGGCTCGCGTGGACGTCGACAAAGCCTGCCGCCGCGAAGTATCGGCCGACCTGGGTATCTGGCCGGAGGCGCTCATCAAGCAAGCGGCGAACGCGCAGGTCCTCGCCGTAGCCGGGAGGGAGAGTGTTGAAGTCACCCATAACGATGGTGGGCTCGCCGGGGCGGGTGCGGCTGAAGACGATCTGCGCCTCCATGAGCCTGAGCAGGCTCGAATAGGGGTTGAAGTGAGTTGCGTGGATGGTGATCCGGTGGCCGCCGGCACTGGTGACGGGCATAGTTACGAGGCCGTGGTACATGGGGGCGGCAACGACGGACGTTGCCGCCGGCGTCCACGGCGGCCGGCACAGAAGGCCAACGTGGTTGCCGCTGGGAGCCGTGACGAAGGCGCCGTGCATGCCGACGGCATTGCAGAAGGCGTCGCGCCGGGCGCCGCCATTCTCGAGGAACCCCCAGCATTCGCAGAGGGCGAGCAGATCGGGTTGCGCTTCGTTGACCTGATCGGCGATCAGGCCGATCCTGTCTTGGCCGGAGGTGTCGCCGCCGAAGAGGATGTTGTAGGCCATCACACGCAGATTTTGAGTCATGGGCCTCTGCCGGAGAGACGTGTCAGTCTACGGGAATATACGACATCGGACGCGCCCGAGGGTAGGGCAGGGGACGCTGCTCCGCACGTGGTCCCTCCGCTAGTCCAAGACCAGGGATTGGAGGCGATCCCTCGCGATTCTTCCCGCGAGCAGGGGGACGAAGTCCTTGATTCTGGCGGCATGAAACCGGGAGACGGCAGCAGCCATCTCCTTTTCGATCTGATCTGGGTCCGTTCTATGGGCGAACTGGCGAACGAGGGATGCGGTCTCGGAGCAGATCCGGTCCTTGAGGACCTTCCCTGAGTCCCTAGGTTGTTGCATGGCTTGTTC
The DNA here is from genome assembly GCA_965247615.1 of Dehalococcoidia bacterium. Classification (GTDB taxonomy): domain Bacteria; phylum Chloroflexota; class Dehalococcoidia; order Lucifugimonadales; family UBA1127. The sequence continues at coordinate 1,828,592 of OZ252022.1, forward strand.
CCTGTGTCTCTATGAAGGCTAGCCAACTCCCCCTAAACCTACTTGGCGGCGAACTTGCTCCTCCGCATAGGAGAATTACAACATCTGATTGCCAAGGGAACATCATGGGCGTGTAAACGGAGTGTTAAGGGATGATTAACGGATCGCCCAGTTCGGACGGCGCCGGAACTTCCAGTACGGTCGCCCGCGGGCGCCGGCCACGGAATTGCCGTAAGATACGCCAATCGACGGGCGGTGAGGTGGTATGCGGGGCAACTCCAGCTTGGAGGAGACGGACCAATGGCAGAGGAGCGGCAGAGCATCGCAGACCCCCGGTGGAAGGAGTACCCGGCCGATCAGTGGTCTGACGCGGCCGTAACGGCAATGAAGCTGGGCGGGGTGGACAATCTCTACTTCGTGTCCGGGTCCGAACTGAGCTTCTGGCAGGAGAGCATGGCCAAGGCGCGCCAGCGGGAGCTTCCGACGCCTCGGCTGGTGACGGTAACCCACGAGGGCGTGGCCCTGAACGCGGCGCTGGGCAACAGCATGGTCACGGGGCAGCCGGCAGCTACGGCGGCGCACGTGGACGTAGGGACGCTCAACTATGGCGCGGGGCTCCACACGGCGTGGCGCGGCAGCTATCCCGTCCTCATCACGGCCGGGGCGGGACCGCGGGCATACGCCGGCTCCATGCCGGGTGGACGGGGGTCCAACGTACAGTGGGTGCAGGAGCCGCGGGACCAGGGCGAGATTGTGCGGCAGTACACGAAGCTGGACCATCGGATGGAGCACCAGGACAACCCTGGGTTGATGGTCAGCCGCCTCCTCCAGGTGGCCATGAGCGAGCCCAGAGGCCCGGTGTACCTGACGTTTCCCCAGGAAACCGCCATGCTGCCGATCCGGGGCGGCATCCGGTTCCCAACCCGGGACGAGCTTGGCGTTGCGCGGGCGGCGTGGCCGGACCCCGCGGACGCCCGCCGGGTGGCCCGATGGCTCATAGAGGCCGACAACCCCGTGATCGTCACGGGAGGATCCGGCCGGAACCCGGAGTCGGTTGAGGACCTGGTGCGCCTGGCGGAACTGTTGGCGGCGCCCGTCATGGACGTTGGCCGGGTGGACCGGCTGAACTTTCCAACGACGCACCCGCTGTTCGGCACGGGTCCTGACCCCAAGGACGCCGACGTGCTCCTGGTCTTTGAGAACCCGGTGCCTTTTACGCCGCCATCAGGCTCACCCAAGGCCAGCGCCAAGATCGCGTGGGTGGACCCAGACCCGGTCCAGTCGCGCTACAAGACGATGGAGTTCAGCGCCGACCTCTGGCTGCCCGTCGCCACTTCGGGGGCGGCGCGGGCCATCTACGAAGCGGCAACGGGCATGCTCTCGAAGAGCGACATGAGCCGTATCGCGGAGCGCCGGGAGCGGCTGGAGACGCGGAAGAGGGAGATGGAGGCACGGGCAGAGGCTCAGGCCCAGGAGGCAGGCAAGCGCAGGCCCCTTCATCCCCGGTGGGTCTGCCACGAGATTGGCAGGCTGTTGGAGCCCGACGCGATACTCTTGGACGATACGCTGAGCACGAGCTCGCCCCTCCCGTCGTACCACCACCGCGCAGCGCCTGGAACACTGTTCAAGAGCGGCGGGAGCGCGGGGGGATGGGGGAGCGGGGCGGCCTTTGGGGCGAAGATGGCCAAGCCCGCGAGCGACGTGGTACTGGCCACGGGGGACGGCTACTTCATGTTCGGAACGCCTTTGCCGGCGCTGTGGTGCGCCGCGCACTACCGGGCGGCCTTTCTGACGGTGGTATTCGTGAACGGCTCCTACAGCACGGGGACAAGCGGACTCCAGCGCATGTACCCGGAGGGTGCGGCGGCAAGGGCCGGCGACTACGAAGGGGGCCTCTTCGACCCGCCGCCCAACTTCGCAAAGCTGGCCGAGGCCGCCAACGGGTACGGCGAGACAGTCAGCGATCCCGAGCAGGTGGGGCCAGCGATAGAGCGGGGACTGGCGCAGGTCCGCAGCGGGACTCCGGCGGTCATCGCCGTGAAGCTCCCGACGCTGGTGGAGGAGATGGGCCTGTCGTAGGGAGCGCCGCGTTGACACCCTCTGTGGGCTGTGATAAGACAGGGACGAGGCAACCTGGACACTTGCGGGAGTAGGGTGACATGACCTCTCGAAAGCCGCTGCGGATGGGAATGGTGGGCATCGGGGTAGGCGGGGCAGAGATGCTTCCGCCGATGGAGGCGATGCCGGAGATCGATCTGGTAGCCGGGGCAGACATCAACCCCCGGGTGCGGGATGCCTTCGCGAGCCGGTACGAGGCGAAGGCGTACGCCACCATCGAGGAGATGTGCGCGGACCCGGAGGTGGACGCCGTCTGGGTTTCGACGCCGAACCGGTTCCACGCGCAGCACACGATCATCGCCGCGAACCACGGCAAGCACGTCGTCGTGGAGAAGCCCATGGCCCTGAACCTGCAGGAGGCGGAGGCGATGATTGAGGCGGTGGAGCGGAATGGGGTCAAGATGGTGGCGGGGCACACACGCAGCTTCACACCGCCCGTCCGGACCATGTGGCGCATCATCAACTCCGGGAAGCTGGGGCAGGTGCGGGCCATCAATCTCTTTGCCTACACGGATTGGATGCTCCGGCCGAGAACAGCCGACGAGCAAGACTTGGCGCAGGGGGGAGGGATCCCGTACCGGCAGGGCCCGCATCAGATAGACACGATACGCGTGTTGGGAGGCGGCATGGTGCGAAGCGTGCGGGCGATGGTGGGCCAGTGGATGCCGGAGCGGCCCATTCCAGGCTACTACGCGACGTACATTGAGTTCGAGGACGGGACGCCGGCCATAGCCGTGCACAACGGGTACGGCTACTTCCTGGCGTCGGAGTTGGTGCCGTGGGGCACAGACGCCCAGCGGTACACGCCGGAGGAGCGGGTCCGAGTGCGCAGGCAGATGCAGCGCGGGGAGCGCGATGAGGAGGCGGACAAGGATGAGATCCGCATCGGCGGGAGCAAGGAGCGGGAGATCTTCCGCCGGGAAAACGTTGAGAAGTGGGTACCGGAGGACTTGGGCGTCGTGCTGGTGTCTTGCGAGCGGGGGGACATACGGCACTCGGCTACGGGGCTCTACGTCTACGACGACGACGGCGTGCGGGAGCTCGACCTGACGCCGGACCGGGACATGGGGCCCGCCGCCCGCCGCGCCGAGCTGGAGGAGCTCTACGACGCGGTGATGGAAAACCAGCCCATCTACCACACGGGCCGGTGGGGGATGGCGACGCTGGAGGTGTGCCTGGCGATCATGGAGTCGGCCAGGGACCGCAAGGAGGTGTACATGAAGCACCAGGTCCCGACAGCGGCCAACTACGGCGATGCAAAGACCTTTGTCTCAGTGGACATCTAGAGGATGGCGGCAGCAGCAACAGCAAGCAGGAGGAATCATGGCAGAAGCGCCAACCAAGGACCAATCGGCAGAGCCCTCGTATCGACGGCGGGACTTCACCTACGACCGTTGGATGGAGTCGGTAGGCATCCCGATCCACCGGGGTTACTACATTGAGGACCTTCGCACCGTGGCGTTGGGGCGGTGGGACGACCGCGGGTGCGACGCCGCCTTCATCCAGCTGGAGGGGATGAAGGGGGTTTGCGAGGCCCGCGTGAGCGAGATTCCGCCGGGACAGAGCCTGCCTCCCACCAAGACGGGCATTGACGAGGTGATATACGTGCTGGACGGGCGCGGGCTGACGACGGTCTGGCGCACTGACGGGGCGGCCAAGAAGACGTTTGAGTGGCAGACTCGCAGCATGTTCATGATCCCGCACCACCACTGGCACCAGCTCAGCAACGCGCAGGGGGACCGGCCGGTCCGGCTGCTTCACTGCACGTACCTTCCGCCGGCGATGTCGGCAGTGCAGGACCCGGCGTTCTTCTTCGACACGAAGTACGAGGCGCCCGACCTCCTGTCCAGTCTCGGGGGCGAGTTCTACGCCGAGGCGAAGGCGGTGCAGGCGAAAGTGGGGGGCGCCAAGACGGGGGTCGGCGCCTTCTGGTACGGCAACTTCTTCCCGGACATGGCGGCATGGGACCAGCTGGTGCCCTTCTGGGGGCGCGGCGCCGGGGGGCACGCGGTGTTCGTGCAGTTCCCGGGATCGGAGTGGACGGCGCACATGTCGGTGTTCCCGGCGCAGACGTACAAGAAGGGGCACCGGCACGGGCCGGGGTTCTTCATCGTGATACCGGCGGGTCAAGGGTACTCGCTGCTGTGGCCGGAGGGCGGGGAGAGGATGGTGGTGCCGTGGCATGAGGCGAGCGCCTTCGTGCCGCCGAACCGGTGGTTCCACCAGCACTTCAACGTTGGGGACAAGCCTGCACGCTATCTGGCCATGCACCCGCTGGGCCAGTTCACCGGCACGTCGGAGCGCATTGAGGACGCGAACCGGGACCAGTTCGACTACTGCGACGAGGACCCGTGGGTCCGTCAGAAGTTCGAGGAGGAGATGGGCAAGCGGGGGATGAAGAGCCTGATCCCGGAAGAGGCTTACCAGGTGAAGGGCTACGAGTGGGACTACGGGGACGAGAAGTAGGCACAGCCCAGGGACGGCATGGCGGGGGCGGCCCAATGGGCCGCCCCCGCTCGTTTGGTTCGAGGGCGTCACCATGAGCGAGGCGTCGTGGCGGCCGTGGCGCATCGGGCAGACCAGGCCGGTGAAGGTAGCGTTCATGGCCTATCGGAACACGCTTCAGGCCGACGCCCTCAAGCTGGTTGCGAAGAAGCTGCAAAGCTCACCGGCGGAGGAGGGCGAGTTGCCCGAGGCTGGGCTGGCGGCCTACGGGGACGACCTGATCCTAGCGTTGGCCCGCAAGATCGTCAGGGGCGAGGAGGACGCCGAGTCGGTGGAGGCGGTCTTTGCCCAGGCGGGGGACGCCGCGGCCAGCCCCGAGGAGTACCTGGTGGACGACGGCTGGAAGCTGGTCGAGCCGGAGGTAGTGGGGGTCCACGTCAACGGGGCCAACGGTAACGGTCACGCCAACGGCAACAGGAACGGCCATGCCCGTGAGCCGGACGAAGGGCAGCAGTCGCTGTTCTCGTGGGCGGAGTTCCTGACCCAGGAGCCGGTGAAACGGCGGATCCGGAAGCCGAAGCCCGCTTCCACGTCCCTTTAGGAGTGGGCGTTGAGCCTGGAGGAGGAGCTAGTCAGCCTGTGCGGCAGGGATGCCGCAGCCGTTGCCAACAACGCGCACGCCATCGAGGCCGCCGGCCATTACTCCACGCGCACGGAGGATGCCCCGGGCGTCCAAGGAGTTCACCACCAGGTCCTTGACGGCGGAGGCCAGGCTCTCCACCTCCTCTCCGGCAGCGGTGCCCGGAACAACTTCGTTGGGCAGCAATCTGATCGGGATAGCTCCTAGTGAACCAATGCGGCGCGTTCAGATTGGCGGCGTATGGCTGCTATTCTTCGCTTCCAGTTGTCTCCGCCGTCTGCACCTCTGCGGTAGTTGCTTCCGCCGGGGTCGGCGCGGCCTCCGCTTCCGGCTCGGCTGCGGCGGGCAGCGGGTTGCTCCACTGATGGGCGAAGTAGATGACGATGTCCTTCCCCAACGCTACGAGCGGCGGCCCAAGAATAACGGCCCACAGGCCAAAGTAGTTGCTGCCTACGCTGATGATCAGGATGACGACAACGGGGTGCAGGCTGAGCGCACCGGCTTGGATCCTCGGCACCAAGAGGGTGTTCTCCAGCATTTGGACGACGAAGTACAACAGGATGACCCAGAGGACTCTGCCCGGTTCCGTGGCCAGGGTCACCACCACGCCCGCCGCTGCGCCTATCCATGGGCCGATAATAGGGACCAACTCCGTCAGCCCGGCGACAATCCCAAGGATCACAGCGAAACGGACACCCAGAATCAATAGCCCCGCACCCACGATGGTTCCGACGACCAACCCCAGTGCTAGTTGGCCCCGGAGGTACCCACCAATGGTCCGGTCCGCAATCGCCAGGATGTCACGAAAGTAAGGACGCATCGCAGCGGGGAACGGCGCATGCAGGGACTCCGTGATGCGGCCGGAGTCCTTCATCAGGTAAAAGACCAGCACCGGGGTGGTGGCCAGCGCCAGAACGAAGGCGAAGGAGCCAGTTACGATTGCCAGAGTCTGCTGCCCCACGTTCAATGCCGCTCCGCCAACGATGCTGCCCGCGCTGGCCGCCGCTAGCTCAATCTGGTCCCGGATGCCTTGAGGGACCCTTTCAATGTATAGGATGATCCACCCCTCAACCGTCACGCGAGCGGCGTAGAGGAATACGGGGAAGTCCCCAATGAATTGCTCTCCCTGTTCGATGGCCGGGGGCACCACAACAACAAGGAGTCCGGCGAATCCGGCCAACGACCCCAGGAAGATGACCCCCACTGAGGTCCCACGCGCCAAGCCGGGGCGGTCGTGCCGCCAGGGCATGCCCCGCTCCAGCAGTCGGGCGACAGGCAGCATCACGTATGCGCTCACCACGCTGATGGCCAGCGGCAGCAGCACCGTACCCATGAAGTACACGATGACCAAAAAGACAAGCAACACAGCGGCGGCGGCGGCCAGCCACGGACGATTCCCCACCATCACATGACGCATCTTGCCCTTCTAGCCTCCGAATCACCCTGGGCTCGCCGGTAGCCCGATTTCCCGCATAGGGTACCCGAAATAGTAGTGCCCCAGGAAGTGGCTTAGGAGACGGTAACGCCCAGCCCGCAAGATCGAGAGGGGAGAGGAGGAGCACGCCGAGTCGGTGGAGACGGTCTTCGCCCAGGCGCGGGGCGCCGGAGCGAGCACCGGAGAGTTCCTCATGAGCGACGGTTAGGCGGCGTCTGAACCGAAGCCAGTGGTCGTCAAGGGGCATCTCAACTGGGCAGGTCACGCCGAAGCCTTGGCCACGAGCAACGACCACCATGACGAGGCCATCGAGGCACACTCGTTGCTGTTCGAGTGGGCGTTCAGCCTGGAGCAGGAGCGGGAGGATGAGGTGGAGCTGATTAGCCCGTATGTCTAGCTACGGGCAGGCGCGGGACGCTGATCGTTACTTCACGGGGGAGGACGCTGTCGACGACATGTTGCGGGCGACGCTCCCTCTCAGGTGACGGTGGGATTGGCGCCGTGGTCGTAGGTTGGTCGGTGGGAAGAGGAGTCGCACCGGTAGGGAGCCAGCCGTGTTGCCGGAGCGGTGGGTCGCACCGCCCGTCGCCTCCACTCCAGCAAGAAAGCCATGCCGTAGAACTTGGCACAGGATGCCGAAGGCGTCGTGGTGGACCGAGACGGTGAAGACCTTGCCGTGGTTCAAAGGATCGGGTCCAGAGTCAAAGTCTGTGATTCAGGGATGCGCTGTTCGAGTCGGCACAGCTCAGAGTTGCCAGAACTCCCCTCAGCGCCCCGCCGAACTCACGCTTCTGCCAACGCCGGACCTCTGGACTAACGAGCTCGGCGTCAAGGCTGTCGGGGGACCGGGCAAGGCGTTCCAGACTAACGGCCGGCCAAAGGAGGCCAGGATCCAATCGTAGCTCCTGGCCCATTTGGCTCCGCCATGTCTTGAGACCCCGGAGGCGAATCTCGACCTCCCTTCGTTCAGTTGGGCTCAATATGCTCTCGTTCCACGTCCGCTTCGGCCGAGTCACCAGCCGAGCCCTGAGCCCTTCTTCGATTGCGGCTTTCAGGCCTCTGCTGGCGGGCGGACGACCAAACCGGCCCAGCCCCTTCACCGTGGTAAGGTTGGATGAGGAGTCAGAAGAAAGCTGAATCAGAGCGGAATCCGGTATCACCTTGAAGGGCGGACGGTCCAGGCGGCGGGCCGCTCGTTCGCGAAATTGGAACAGAGAGCGCAGGACGGCCAATCCTCTCCCGTCTAGATCGCGACTGCCTTTGATCGCAAAGAAGGCCAACTCGCGGTCAGAAGGAGTATGCCGCACACTCTCCAGGCGCGTGAACTCCTCCTTCGCCCATTCCTGCCGTGATAGCCTCTTTAGCTGCCCTGCTAGTACATCGCGGAGATGCGGGAGGTGTAGAACATCGTCGGCTGCGTACTTCAGTGCTTCGGGGCTTAGCGGTCGTATCGTCCAGTCGGAGAGTTGGAGCTTGCGCAGCTTGGCCAACTCGAGTCCCATGTGCTCCTGCAGTACGGACTGTAAACCCAGTTGCGTAGAGCCGACGAAGGCAGCGGCAATACTGGTGTCGAACAGGTTATTGACCCGGAATCCCCAGTCTCGGTCGAGGCTACGCACGTCGTTGCCGGCGGCATGAAGGACCTTCTCCACCGCTTGGTCACTCAGAAGCTGACCGAGCGGTCGGACGTCGCCAATCGCCAGCGGATCGACGAGGAAGGCGGTTTCGTCTGCCGCGAGCTGCACGAGGCAGACTCGCTCGTGATACCTGAAAAACCCGTTCGACTCAACGTCGACGGCAACTCGGGGTACCCTCGACATGCGACTGACGACTTCGGCCAGTCGTGTCTCCGTATTAACTAACTCAAACTGGCTCATCGCCGTTGACGTCCAGGTGCCATGGTCAATTGCTCTGCCTGCGCCAAAGCCCCGCCAATACCTGAGCCTGTCTCACACGTCCACCCCGCTTGATATGGACTGGGCCGGGCGAAATGGATTCCCGCTTTCGCGGAATTGACGCAGTTGGAATGCGGAGGACGACCTCGCTATTCCGTCGAAAGGCAGAATGCAGGAGATTGGAGACCCGGGGGAGCCAGCTTTGTGAGACGGGCTCTTCGTGAGTGTCCCCACACCACCCCAGTCAGGTTGTAGAATACCTCTTCAATACGCTCCACCACAATACGCTCCACCAAACTGGACAAAATCAAGAACCTTCGTGTTGAGGTCCAGGCTCCACCTCTGCAGAGTGGGTTGTGAGTTCCGGCGCAGTCGGCACTCCAGGCCCAGGTGACAACGACCTGACGGAGTAGGAATCCTATCTTAGCGATTCGAGAGTTGTCCCCGGGACGGAGGACTTCGGTATCGACGCAGCCTTCCCAATCCCTGACAAGACACTGAACACCCGGCGTAGGGACGCGGCCCCCAGAGAGACCCGCTTAGGGGATGAGGAGAAAGAACGCTGTACGGCTTCTAGCCCAGGTCTGCCCAAGACGTCGAGGAGATTCTAGGAACCTTCTGAACAAGCCTGCGGCGATGTGGCATAGTACTGCTGGATAAGCCGATGCCTCTTGGGGGTAGGTTGTGATGGACCAGCCGACATTTTCCGAACTGGAATTTCAGGGCAAGAAGCGCAAGACCCGCCGGGAGCTGTTCCTGGAACGGATGGACGGCCTGATCCCCTGGCAGCGTCTGGAGGAGCGAATCAGGCCTGTGTACCCCAAGGCCGGCAAGGGCCGCCAGCCCTATCCGCTGGCGGTGATGCTGCGGATTCACTGTGTGCAGCTCTTCTACAACCTCAGCGACCCCGGTATGGAGGACCTGCTCTACGAGGCCGAGTCGGTCAGGCGGTTCGTGGGTCTGAATCTGTCGGAAGCGCTGCCCGACGAGACCACCATTCTCAATTTCCGCCATCTCCTGGAAAGGCACAGCCTGGGAGAAGGCCTGTTGCAGGAGATCAACGCTCATCTGGAATCGCAGGGACTGCGGCTCAGGGAGGGAACCATCGTGGACGCCAGCATCATCGAGGCCCCGTCGTCCACCAAGAACCGTGCCGGGGAACGGGACCCGGAGATGCATCAGACGAAGAAGGGGAACCAGTGGTATTTCGGGATGAAAGTTCACATCGGGGTGGACGCCGAGACGGGTCTGGTGCACAGCATGAGCGCCACTGCGGCCAACGTCCATGACGTGAGCGAGGCCCATAATCTGTTGCACGGCGGGGAGACGATGGTGTGGTGCGATGCCGGGTATCAGGGAGTGCACAAGCGGGCGGAAAACCTGGGGCTGGAGGTGGACTGGCAGGTGGCGATGAGACCCGGAAAACGGCGGAAACTGGAGCCTGGGAGCGAGGAGGCGGTGGCGGAGAAGGAGAAGGCGTCGGTGAGGGCCAAGGTGGAGCATCCCTTTCTGAAGGTGAAGCGGATATTCGATTATGGGAAAGTGCGCTACCGGGGATTGGCGAAGAACACGCAGCGACTGGCATTGTTGCTGGGGCTGGGCAACCTGATGACAGCGGAGGGTCAACCAGCGGGTTGACGTGGAGGCCAGCAGGTCCAACCCCTCCAGTAGGGCGCCTCCGGGCTCGCTACAGCCCTGCCGGGGGCGAAATCACAGGGAGAAAACCATCATTGGTGCGGGCAAGAGATGTCTCACCTACAAGAATCCCGGCCCAAGAACCAAAAGGCCGGCAGAGCCGAAGCTTGTTCAGAGTATCCCTAGAGGTCGCAGAGCCGATCCGATTCCCGTCAGAAGACCTAACCCCACGAAGAGAACGAAGAACCCGACGAGGCTGAACTCGAACGAAACGCCGAAGAGAGACGAGACCAGCGGTCATCACCGCCAGAATCGTAACCCTGTAGAGTTTGAATGCTCCAGCGGTGTCATGAATAGGCCCCGCGACCTCACAAGAGTTTCTAGACAGCAGCAAGACGAGTAATCACCATACCAATCAGTATCCAGACGACTGGTCTACTTGTTTCAGATTTTGAACGCCATGTCGACTTCCAACGAGGCATCGGTGTCCCCTTAGCAGTTGATGACCAGGGATCGCATCACCATGCTGAGCACTCGTTTAAAAGCCCGTATTTTCATTTCGCACTTTTCCCAACGGAACCCGGGATCGGGGGGCGAGCGGTTGACACGCGTGGACGGCGCTCCTACACTCGTGCCAGCTTGGCGGGCCAAGCTCGCCACATCCACGTCATGGGAGGGAGCAGATGGCTTACGACCTCCTCATCAAGAACGGCCGAATCATCGACGGCACCGGTGCGCCGGGCTACGAGGGCAGCGTCGCGGTTACTGACGGGATAATCGCGGCGGTTGGCGAGGCCGACGGCGAGGCCACGCGGACCATTGACGCCCACGGGATGGCGGTCACTCCGGGGTTCATCGACAACCACTGCCACTTCGACGCGCAGGCGACCTGGGACCCGCTGTGCACGTATTCGTGCTATCACGGGGTGACGACGGTCATCTTCGGCAACTGCTCCCTGGCATTGGCGCCGGCGAGGGAGGAGGACCAGTACTTCCTCATCCAGATGCTCTCGCGCATCGAGGCGATCCCGCTGGAGGCGCTGCAGGCGGGGCTCAAGTGGACATGGGGCTCCATCGCGGCCTACATGGACGCCTTGGACCAACGCCTGGGGATCAACGCCGGAGTGCTCATTGGGCACTCGGCGGTGCGACGGTACGCCATGGGAGAGGCGTCGCAGGAGCGGGAGGCAACGGGGGCTGAGATCGAGGAGATGAAGGGGATCATACGGGACGGGCTCAGGGCCGGAGCGCTGGGGATCTCATTCAATCGCAACCCGGCGCACTTCGACATGCACGGGAGACCGGTGCCGGGGATCGTGGCGCCCATGGAGGAGTTGTACACGCTCGCGGAGGCGCTGCGGGAGGTCGGAACGGGGGTCATACAGTCAGGCGCCTCGTACAATCAGGAGATCAAGGATCGGTACTGCACCAGGCTTTCAGAGATCAGCGGCCGCCACGTGGTGTACAACCAGATCAGCCACCGGTGGAGCGCGCCAGACCACTGGAGGGAGCACCTGGCGGTGGTGGAGGAGCGGCTGCGGGAGGGGAGCCGGGCGTACCCGCTCATCAACCCGCGACCGGGCAACAATCGCTTCACGCTGAGGAACGCCCAGACCTTCGACCGGCTTCCGGCGTGGCAGCCGCTGATGATGCGCTCGCCAGAAGAGAAGATGGCGGCCTTCCGGGACGCGGACGTGCGTAGGCGGCTTCACGCGGACGCTGTCGAGGGGGTCGGCATACCGTTCGACGCGTTCTCGCGCCGCTGGGACAAGGTCTGGGTTACAAATGCGGCGCTGGAGAAGAACCGCGGACTGGTGGGCAAGAGCGTTGAGGAGATTGCGCAGGAGCAGGGGAAGGACGTCCTGGACGCGTTCCTCGACCTGGCCCTGGAAGAGGACCTGAACACGGAGTTCACGCTGAACCAGACAGGCGGCGACGATGATGCTATGGCCGCCCTGCTGAGTCATCCGAGCACGGTCATCGGCCTTTCCGACGGCGGTGCCCACGTAATCTTCGACGCGGGCTACGGTTACAGCACGCTGTTGCTGGGGCACTGGGTCCGGGAGAAGCACGCGCTGCCGCTGGAGCAGGCGGTGCACAAGCTCACGGCGGCTCAGGCCTCCCTGTTTGGACTGGAGGACCGGGGAGTCTTGCGCCCGGGCATGGCGGGGGACATCGTCGTCTTCGATCCCGAGACGGTGGCGCCTGAGCCGGCGGAGATGGTGAGCGACCTGCCGGGCGGCGGCCGGAGGCTCAACCAACTGTCGCGGGGGATCAAGTACACGGTGGTGAACGGGCAGGTGCTGCTGGAGGGGAATGAGCACACGGGCGCGTACCCGGGGAGGGTCCTGCGGAACAGCGCGTACAAGGGCTAGGGACCTGCGCGATCCGGCCCGGCGCCGGTTGCCGCCCACCCCCACTCATTTGGTCAGGCTCACTCACCATGATCGGCCACTCGGGTGGCCGGATCACTGGCTGTGCAGCGCGAGTCACACCTGGACTGCTTGTGGCGGAGTCTCAGGGCCGGTACAACTCACGATGGCTAAGCAAAGATAAGGGGGCGTTGCTGAGAGGCGGCGCCCCCTTCTGATCCGCGTTGTTGATGGGTACTAGGCAGCGGCCGGCTCCAGGGCCCCGAGGACCTGGCCCGCGTTGTGGTGGGCCATTGTCTCAAGCTCGGAGTGGGTGAACCCTGCGTCGAGCAGCCGACCGATGAAGGTGGCCAGACCCTCCTCCACGTAGGGGGCCGTACTCTGTCCCAGGTCGGTGCTCAGGATGGTGGTGGACGGTCCAATCTGGCGGATGTTGTCGAATACGGTCTCCCACGCGACCTTGCCGGTGAAGGGCTGGGTGAAACAGCGCTCGAAGAGGACGTCGTACTTCGTGAGGTCCCGCTGCTGGTCCACGGTGAGGAAGGTGGAGGGGAACTCGGGGTGGGTGATGACAATGCGCTGGACCTTGGCTTCCCGCGCGGCCCTGACGACGGGAACCATTTCTTGCGGGCTGACGTGGCCGGTGGCGAGGATCATGTCGTAGCGTGCGATGATCTCCAGGCACTGGCGAGTGGGCTCGGTGACCTCGCCGTTTTCGTCGAGGACGGTGATGGGGTCGCTCTTGATGCCGCTGGCGCGCATTTCCCGGACGATGTTCATCCAGTAGGGGAGCTTGCTTTCGTCCTTCTGGCCTGCGATGTTGGCCTGCTCGTTGGCGGCGTCGGTGGTGGGGAGCCAGATTACCTTGGTGCCGAGGCGTCCGGCGACATCGACGGCGATAGGGTTGAGGCCGCCGATGGCATTGTTGAGGGCGAGGCCGCCGTATGCCTGCACTTGGGGGAACATGCGGCGGATCAGGGTAGCGCGATCGGCAGTACCGACGAAATGCGACTTCATGACGAAGCCGGCCATGCCGACTTCCATGGCGTGCTGGGCGAGCTCGATGTCGTCGAACTTACGGGGCATGACGTCCGGCCCGCTGTGGATGTGCATGTCCCAGGCGCCGCGAACCAGATCCTTGACCATCTCCTGGTCTGCCATCGGCCTCTCCTGCTGAAAACTCGCGCCCCGCTGATTTTGGGGGATGATACACACCACCCCACAGGGTGTCAACCGTTTGTCGTTGTCCAGTGATTCTGTCAGGGTTGGTGTTCAATGATTATGTCAGTAGCGCTCTCCTCCAGGGGTGGTTGGGCGCTGGCTTGGTGGGGATGCGGGCCGGGGTCTTCGCCGGGGGACAGGGAGCAGTTGCCGGTGCGCGGTGACCGTCACGGGCAGGTCGGGCTGGCGAGTCGGCTGGCAGCTGACCGTTGGAGCGGCGGCCGGTGCGGGCCCTGAGCGCGACGGGCCCGGCGGGGGCCGGCGCTGTGGCCACGGTCCTGCCCTGGTGGACGACCACGATGCTGCCGTCCAGCCGCTCTTGGACTTCGACGCGGGTCCGAGCGTAGCTGGTCCTGCGCCCATCGGGGAGCGCCTGCAGCGCGGCGCCGTTGAAGTGGATGGTGTGGTCGTTGGCCACGGTGCGTAGGTACTTGAAGCACAGGACCGCATCAAGGGAGACGCCCGGCGGCAGTGGGCGATAGGCCGGTTCCCGCTGGGCCGGCGCCACGCCGAACTGCCGATCGTATCGCGGCAGGAAGTCCCCGAGCATCCGGTTGGCCTCCTCGATGGTCGCCGCGCCCGCGAGGCGCATCTCCGAGACCAGGCGGTCCTGGAAGGTGTCCCACGCGCGCTCCACGCGACCCTTCGCCTGGGGTGTATGGGCCATGATGAGCTCGATGCCCAACTCCTCGAGCGCCCGGGCGAACTGCGTGGGCTCGCGCCGGCCCCGAAGCTGCTCGTCCCGGCTCTCCGACTCCCGGGGCGAGCGCTGGAAGATGCTATGCCGATCGCTATAGAGGGCCATCGGCACGCCGCGGCGGTCGATGATCTCCTTGAGCATGAGCAAGTAGCCGTGGGCGTCCTCCTGTTCTCTGAATAGGGCGAAGGGGACCGTCCCCGTGGCGTCGTCCATGGCCCCGATGAGCGTCAGGCGGGGTCCCCGACCCTCCAACCAGTCGTGCCTGCTCCCGTCGATCTGCAGCAGCATCCCCTCCTGGGGGTAGCGCTCCCTGCGCAGATAGCGCTTGCGCGCTCGGCGGCGGCGGGGACTCCGAACACCGCCCGCCAGCAGCACCCGCCGGACGGTGGAGCGGGACAGATCGACGCCCTCCCGCTCGGCCAGACAGCTCAGCTCGGTCAGATGCGAGTGGTTGAAGCCGGCGTAGCGGCCCTTGGCTAGCGCCGTCACCTGTTCCTGCGTCTCCGGGCTTGTGGCGGTCGACGGCCGTCTGCCCCTGTTTCCGTGAGCCACCCCGGCAGCTCCCTCCTTTCGATACGCCGCCAGCAGTCGCCACGCGTGGCGCTCGCTCACCCTCATCAGTTCGGCCGCCTCAGCCATCAACACCTTCCGCTCGATCACACCGTTCAACACCTGTATCCGGGCTTGCTCTCGAGTAGTCAACGTCAGTCCTTTCATAGACTGACATTTTCATTGACCAGTTACCCACTGACCAAATCATTGAACAATGACACGTTGCGCGGGCCCAGATTGCGTGCTAGGGTGGCAAGGCTCTAGGGCGACGGAAACCCTGGGCCGACGGGCGCCTTGGAGGAGCTGCAAATCAGGCTCCTTTTTTGTGCCCGGCCCATGGGGTCGGCGTTCGCCTCCGGGACTCGACAGGACGGAGCCGATCAAGGACCCACCGTGAGCATGCGCGGAACCTCGAAGGTCGGCTTGCTGCTGAACCTCTATATTCCGGCCATAGCCATCAGCTTCGGCCAGGGGATGGTCGTGCCGGTGGTGCCGATACTCGCGTCGACCTTTGGGGTCTCAACGGGCCTGGCGGCGCAGGTCGTGACAGCGCACATTCTGGGCAGGACCCTTTCCATGATCCCATCGGGGATCATCGTGGACCGGGTTGGGCGCAAGCCGGCGATGATCATCGGGCCCATCCTCATCGCAATCGGCTCACTTGGGACGGCGCTCACGCCCTATTTCAGCCTGCTGCTGGTGGCGCAGATGGTGGCGGGCGCGGGGGCGGGCCTGTGGCAGATGGGCCGCGAGCTGACGGCCGTCGACCTGGTGCGAGCGGAGGAGCGAGGCCGGGTCATGGCGTCCTTCTTCGGCATCTCGCACGCGGGGATCACGTTTGGGCCCGTCATCGGGGGCGTGATCACGGACTTCGTCAGCTTCAAGGCGGTGTTCCTGGCGTACATGGCCATGTCCATCGCCGTACTGGCGGTCTCGCTGACGATGAAGGAGACGGGCAAGCGCGTGCGCGGAGGGAAGGATCGGGGGCTGCAGTGGGGCTTTGGCGCCCTGCGTTCCATTGAGCCCTACTACCGGGTGACCTTCGTAGTGCTCATAATCGCCACGAACGCCGCGATCCTCCGGTCGACGGCGGTAAACAGCATACTGCCTCTTTACGTTGGTACGGAGCTGGGATACACGGCGACAGTGGTGGGGAGCCTGTTCGGCATATCGGGGCTGTTCACGCTGCTGTTCATCATGCCGGCAGGGTTCGTGTCGGACAAGATTGGGCGGAAGGCGGCGGCGGGCCCTGCGGCGGCGCTGGCGGCGGTGGTGTTCCTGGGGTTCTCCCTCACGCAGGACATCTTCGCGTTCTCGGTGCTGGCGGCCATCCTGGGGATCGCGAACGCGTTCTCGATGGGCGCCATGACGACGTACACGTACGACATTTCGCCTGAGGGCGCCAGGGGACAGATTCAGGGGCTGCGCAGGACATCGGGCGAGGTGGGCGGGATCGGCGGGCCGGTGCTTGGGGGGTTGATCGCCCACCTCTTCGGACCGGCGCGGGTGTTCCTCCTGTTTGCGCCGCTCCACGCGGTGTCTGCGCTGCTGCTCCTCTTCGTGGCGCGGGAGTCGCTGATCACCAAGCGGCCCAAGTCGCAGCAGCGGGCGTAGTGGAGCGGGGGCCGGTCAGAGGTTGACCATGACTCCTCCCATGACGATGAGGACGGCGCCAGCGACCACGTACCGGGTCACACGCTCCATCTTGCGGAGGAAGAGCGCGGCCATGGCCACGGTGAAGAGGGGCTGGGTGTTCTGAAGGGGCACGACGACGCTGAGGTCGCCGAACAGGATGGCCAAGGTGATGAAGAGCTGGCCCCCGGAAGTGAAGACCCCCGCAACGACCAGGGGCAAGAGGGACCCCCGGCCGGGCATTGCAAAGCGCTGGCGCGTGAGCGGGGCCGAAGCGTACAGCCCGGCGAGGGAGGAAAAGGATACGACGGACAGCGCGAGGACAACCTCCGGAACGATAGCCAACCCGATCTTTCTCAGGACATAGGAGCTGCCGAAGAAAAAGCCTGAAACTACTGGAAAGGCGAGGTCCCTCACCCTCCGCGGCCTGCCGAGGTTGCCCGCTGAGGGATCCATGCCCACCATGGTCAAGCCAACCAGGAGGATGAGGATCCCGAGGCCGCCGAGGAGTGAGACGCTTTCCTGGAGGAAGATCACGCCACCCAGGGCCGCAATGGGGATCTGGGTGTTGTAGATGGTGCCAGCCAGAGCGGCGCCGACACGCTCGTAGCCAATGTAGAGTGTGAGCCGTCCCAGGAACGGCCCAGCGATCCCGGCAATGACGAAGGGGAGCACGGCCTTGGATAGGAGGAGGGACGGCGGAAGGAGCAGGAAGAAGAGGGGCCACCAAGTAAGGACGTTGACGACGCTGCCAATGAAGGCAGCGGTGGCGGGGTTGGAGCGGTCGAGGCCAATACGGGTGAACAGGGACGACGCGGCGAAGAAGAAGGCGGCGAGGACGGCCGCAACGGGCGCAAGCATGTCTCCATCATAGGGCCTGGGAACGCGGCGGCACAAGGGAGCAGTATTTGCGGGGCGTCCGTCGCCTGGGAGTGCGAAGCAGGCTATGCTGTTGGCTCCACGAGACCTCGCCAAGGCCAAGGCATGACTGCCGACGCCCATGGGCTTCCAGCCGGAAACTCCCTGCAGCCGCAGCATGCGGCGTTTCTGTCGTCCCGCCGGGTGGGCCATCTCGGCACGGCCGACGCATCGGGACAGCCCCACGTGACGCCCGTGTGCTATGCGGTGGCGGGCCGGCGGGTCTACGTGGCGATTGACGAGAAGCCCAAGCGAAGCGCCCCGCTGGGGCTGAAGCGGGTGCGGAACATCCTGGAGAATCCCCGAGTCTCGCTGGTGGTCGACCGATACGTCGACGACTGGTCGAGACTGGGGTACGTGCTCCTGCGGGGGCTGGCGGAGGTGCTGGAGGGTGGAGAGGAGCATCGCCGGGCCGTGGACGCGCTGCGGCGGCGGTATCCCCAATACCTGAGCATGGCGCTGGAGGAGCGTCCGATCATCGCCATACAGGTGGAAGGGGTGGTGGGATGGGGGAACCTGGAGCCATGACGGCGGATCGCAGCGCCCCACACCCCGCTGATTTTGTCCGACTCACCGACCATGAGCGGCAACCGCGCGTGCGGGATTCGAAGGGCGGGGGCGGGGCTTCGCCGCTCTGACAGACTTAGGCAAGGAGTTGTGGATGCAGAGCTACCTGACCCATCTGGAATGCACGTACTGCGCCGAGACATACTCGGCTGAAGAGGCGCACCGCGTCTGCGGCAGGTGCGGCAAGGTGCTGTACGCGCGGTATGACCTGCCAAGGGTGCGGAGCGAGGTGGAGCGGAACGCACTGACGCAGCGTGGGCCGGACATGTGGCGCTACCACGAGGTGATGCCCGTTCATGAGGCAGCCAACGTCGTCACGCTGGGGGAGGGATTCACGCCGATCATGCGCGCGAGCCGACTGGGGGAACGGGCGGGCTGCAGGCGTTTGTACATCAAGGACGAGGGGCTCAATCCGACGGGGTCCTTCAAGGCCCGGGGGCTCTCGGCGGCGGTATCGAAGGCCAAGGAGCTGGGGCTGCACCGCCTGACGATGCCCTCCGCGGGCAACGCAGCCGGTGCGCTGGCCGCCTACTGCGCCAAGGCGGGCATGGAGGCGCATGTCTTCATGCCGAGGGATGCGCCGGAAGCGAACCAGATGGAGTGCGTCTACTTCGGGGCGCGGCTGACGCTGGTGGATGGCTTCATCAGCGACGCCGGCCGGGTCTCGCGGGAGCGGGCGGCGCAGGAGGGCCTGTTTGACGTGTCCACGCTGCAGGAGCCGTATCGAGCGGAGGGGAAGAAGACGCTGGGCTACGAGATCGCGGAGCAGATGGGGTGGAGGCTCCCTGACGTCATTGTGTATCCCACGGGCGGTGGCACGGGCATCGTTGGGATGTGGAAGGCGTTTGGGGAGATGGAGGAGCTGGGATGGATTGGCCCGGAGCGGCCCAGGATGATCTGCGTGCAGGCAGAAGGGTGCGCGCCGCTTGTCCGGGCATTCCACAACGGCGACGAGTTCGCGGCGCCTTGGGAGAACCCCAGCACAATCGCAGCGGGCATCCGGGTGCCGGGGGCCATCGGCGACTATCTCATTCTCCGCACACTGCGCGAGAGCGGAGGGACGGCGTTGACGGTGTCAGACGGGGAGATCATCGCCGGGGTGAGGGAGGTGGCGTCACTCGAGGGGATCTTCGCGTGCCCCGAGGGCGCGGCCACCTACGCGGGGCTGCAGAAGCTGCTTGCGCAGGGGGCCGTCGAAGACGGCGAGGCGGTCCTCCTCATCAACACGGGGACGGGCCTCAAGTACCTGGACGCGCTCCGCAGCCAGGAGGCCTAGGCGGCCCTCCGGCTGCGGAGCTTCGGAAGGGCCAGGGCCGCCAGGGTCCCGATGAGGTGCATGGCCGCGGCGTAGGGGAAGATGACCCAGAACCCGAAGTGGCCGGCCAAGCCCCCCAAAACGATGGGTGAGACGGACCCGAACAGGGCGTTGTTTCCCCAGAGCAGGCCGATGAGGCTCCCTTCCAGTTGCTTCCCCTCAGCCAGGTCCATGGCCGCGGCCTGCACCAGGGAGTTGATGGAGAACATGACGGTCCCCATAAGGATGATCAGGACCGTCAACCAGAGGCCGTCTCCGGTTAGGGCCATGAGGCTCGCCAGTGCTGTCGAAATGATCATGATGGTCACCATGATCGGCTTGCGGCCCCATCGGTCGGACAGCCACCCCCACGTTGGCCCGAAGAAGATGGCCAGGAACGTGAGGAGGGTCAGGTGGACACCACTGCCGACGCTCCCCATGCCCAGCTCGGTGGTGAGGTAGAGAGGCAGGTAGAAGACCAGAGCGCTGTCACCCATGCCGCGGACTCCGGCGAGGACCAGGAGAGCAATCAGCCCCGGCTGCCTGATCACCTGGCCCAGGGCACTGAACTGGTCCCGGAAGCTCCTTCCCTGCCCCACCCCCGTCGATGGGACAGCTCCAGTCATGCGCCAGAGCGTGGCCCAGAGGAGAATGGCGGCGGCGACGGTGAGAAAGAAGCCGCCCTGTAGGACCACTTGCCACGCCACAGCCAAGAGCAGGAAACCAACCAGAGTGGGGGCCAGGCTCTCGCCGGCGGTCCCGCTGGACCGGTGCAGGGACAGCAGGAGGCCGCGCCGCGTCGGCCAGCGCTGCGAGAGGATACCCAAGGCAGGCGGGTGCCACAACGAGCCGGCCGCCGATGCGAACCCCAGAGCAAACAGAACAACGATGTATGCGGGAACGAGTCCAACAAACAGGTAGCCCAGTCCCATGAGCAGAAGGCTGAAGCCGAGGATGATGCCGCGCAGGTTCTGGAGCCGGTCTACCATGATGCCGCCGCCCATGCTGGCAACGCCGCCGGCAATGCGTCGAACGGCGTCCATGATGCCGGCTTGAATTGGAGCGAGGGCGAGGGAGGTGTAGAGCGACGGGAGGATGATAAGGAAGCCACTGAAGTACATGTGCTGAATGCTATGGCTGCCGATGATGGTCCCAGCCATGCCAAAGCCGCGACTCTGATGTTGAGGGAGCGCGTCAGCCTGAGTTTCTTTCAATTGCGCCATTCACACCTCTGGTGTACGACCGCAGACGTGTCCTGCGGTCCTGCTTGCTTGGGTAAACGTCCGAGCTTGGGGCGGCCGGGGTAGGCCAAGAGGCCGCCGCGTCATAATACCCGCATCGAGGCTCTCTGGCTAGCCCCGGCGGTTGAGCGTTCTCGCTGGGGGCGACTCGTTGACCAAAGTGGATGGCGCTGGCTACCATTCAAGCGGAGGGCAACCGGCATTCAGAGCCGAGAACCAGCAAGGAGACGCCATGCAGAAGCAGGTAAGGGTTGGAATCTTCGTGCCGATCGTTTCGGGCGGCCTGCTGCCGTCGCCGGAGGAGTTTCGGGCGTATTGCCAGGAGGCTGAGCGGCTGGGGTTTGAGTCGCTGTGGGTGAACGACCGGATCTTTCATCGCATCAACGTGCTGGACAGCCTGAGCATGCTGACGTGGGCCGCCGCGGCGACGCAGCGGGTGCGGCTGGGCACGGCGGTGTTGCTCCTGGCACTGCGCAGCGCGGCGCTAGTGGCCAAGACTGTGTCGACGCTGGACTTCCTTTCGGGGGGGCGAGCGGTGCTGGGCGTGTCCCTGGGCGGACGTGACTGGGAGTTTGCGGGCACGGGGACGTCGGTCAAGCAGCGGGTGGCGCGGCTGCGGGAGAACGTGGCGGTCCTGCGGCGGCTGATGGCCGAGGAGCAGGTGGGCTTCGAGGGGAGGTTTCAGCAGCTCGATGGGGTCGGAATACGCCCGAAGCCGGTGCAGCCCGGCGGTGTGCCCATCCTCTTTGGCGGCAGCCACGAGAACTCGCTGCGGCGCACGGCGGAGCTGGCGGACGGGTGGGTCGTGGGCGGCGGGGGCGGTGTGGAGGCCTTTGTGAAGGGGCGGCAGAGGATCCAGGAGTTCGCAGCGGCCAGCGGGCGGGACCTTGCCGGCTTCGAGTGGGGCAAGCTCATCTACACGGCCGTGGCGTCCGACCGGGAGCAGGGGAAGCGGATGCTGGAGCCGTACCTGCACGCGTACTACTCGCCGGAGTACGATATCGAGGCCTCGTGTGTGTTCGGGACGGCTGAGGAGTGCGTGGAGCAGCTCCAGCCGTACGCCGAGGGGGGGCTGCAGACGTTCATCCTGGGGCCGCCGTCGTTGGACATCGAGCACCTGCGGCGGATCGCCCGGGACGTCGTGCCGAGGTTGGGGTAGGCGCTGCGTGTTGACATCGCGGCGCGGCATCCGTATATAAGAGGGCAGTGATTTCTAGATTCACAGGCAGGAGGGCATATGAACGTTACACAGTTGAAGCCCGGCGAGCAGATCGCGTTGGCGGACGGGGCCCTGGCGGAGGTGCTGGTAGTACTGGAGGACGGATCAGGGGTGCAGGTCAAGTACATAGATACGATGGGTGAGCCGGCAAAGGTGGGGACGGAGGAGACGGTGTCGGCGGACGACGTGATCTCGGTGATGGAGGGCACGCACACGGAGGGGTCGGCGTAGGGGCGCCGCGCCGGGGCCAGTGGAGCCCCGGCGCGCTCCATTGGCCGCCGTTGGATTGATGGCGCACGCTGCGTGTCCGTGGGAGCGTCGGTGATGCGTCGTCGATATAGCTCCTTCCCTCTTAGGGGAGGGGCTATTGCGTGTTGCACAGGTGGGCTCAGCCGGGCGCCCGGGGCCGGGGCGGACATGCAGTGTGCGCAGGGGAGCAGCTACTCCTTAATTCTCACGGGCTACCTTGACCGTCGAATCAAAGGAGATTGAGCATAACGAGCAGGAAGGTGTCCGTTTGGTACGACGCGGAGGGGGACATGCTTGAGGTCCTGTGCGCATTCAGAGAGGGGTAATTCACCCCAACCGCTGACGAGCGCATCCTCAAGCGGCTGGACGATGACGGCGAGGTCATCGGGTTCCTGATTCACGAGATGAACACCCTCAAGCAGCCCGCCCCCGTCGAGTTCAAGCTGGCCCCGAGATGCCTGCTGTCGATGTGGCCAACGTCACGGTGAAGCGGGCGGCCGCCAAGCTGGGCGTCTCAGACGGCAGAGTGCGTCAGCTGGCCTGCGACGGGCCGGTACGGGGGGGCCATGGAGCTGGGACAGGAGTGGCTGATCCCAACGCCGGTGGAGGTGTTTCGAGGGCGCCGCGGCCCTGTCGGCGTCGCCGGACGCGTCGATGCGCCGGGGAGCTAAGTTGGCAGCCGCGCGGCCGGCCGCTTCTGGCGAGGTGGTGGGGCAGGCGGCTACGGGCGTAGGGAGCGGGTAAAGGCGGGGATGTCGTCGACGTCGTCGAGGGCGCGGACCTGCGCGAGGACGGCGGCAGACGGAGCCATGCCCTGGCCCTGGCTCCAGAGGTCGTGGAACTTGTCCTCCAGTTCCTCCCAGCCCAGGGGCCGCTCGGGCTCTCCGCGGGCGAAGGCTACGTCCATGTCGTGGGCTTGCCCGTCGCGGGTGGCGAGGCTGACGGCGGCGCTGAGGTTGGCAACATCCGCGGAAGCACGGACGGTGACTCGACCCATCATGTCGAGCACCTGGGGGTCGTGCAGCCTGTCGTAGCTGCTCCAGCCGTAGCTGCGGTCGAGGGCGGCGACGGCCGCGGCGAAGTACACGCTGAACTGGCCATCGACGGTGCCGGCGGGCTTGCGCTTGCTCTCCGGCGGGTCGGCGACGAGATTGTACCCGGTGTTGGAGATGGTGACGTTGATGCCCTGAACGTCGTGGGCGGCCAGGGCGTCGCGGTCCATTATGTCAAGGACACCGTCGATGACCGGGTGGTTGTACCGGCAGCAGGGGTAGGGCTTGACGGCGGTGTGCATGACCTCGAAGCGCTCTCCGAGGTCGGCGGCGGCCTGGTCCGGGTCCAGCCCCTGGCCAGCGTAGGCCATGAAATAGCCGAACTTGCCCTCCAGAGGTCGGGCGTTGCCCTGGAAGCCGGCCTGGGCGAAGGCGAGGCTGTAGAGGGCGTTGTGGGCGGTTAGGCCCACCTGTAGGGGCTTGTTGGCGCCGCCGGTCTCGCTGAATTGGACGCTGCCCGCGGCCTGGCTGAGGTTGAGGGCGACGGCGTTGAGGAGGGCGTCGCGACTGAGGCCGAGGAGCCGGCCTGCGGCCATGGTGCAGGCGAAGATGCCGGTGGTTGCGGTGGGGTGGAAGCCCCGCATGTGGACGCGGTCGCTGTGGAGCATGGCGAGCTTGCAGCCGACGTCGTAGCCGGCGATGGCGGCAGTGAGGAGGTCGCGGCCGGAGGCGCCGGTCTGCTCAGCGACGGCGAGGAGGGCGGCGAAGAGGGGCGTACCGGGATGGGTGACGGCCTCTTTGTGGGTGTCGTCGAAGTCCATACTGTGGGCGAAGGTCCCGTTGAGAAGAGCGGCCAGGTGCGCCGGGAACTGGCGCTGCTCGCCCAGGACGGTGCAGGCTCCGGGGGCGTCCGCAGCGAGGGCGGCGGCGCCGTGGACGACGGCGGTGTTGGACTCGGCGAGGGTGCGGCCACCTACGGCGCCGCCGAGGAAGTCCAGGAATAGCTGCTTGGTGCGCTCGATGACCTCGGGCGGGATGTCCTCGTACTTGAGGCCGAGGGTGTAGTCAACGAGGCGCTCTGTGATGCCGTTCGCATTGCCGGTCATGTGGTCCTCCTTGCGTTGTTACGGTGGTCCTTCGGCGGGACGAGGGGAGTCTAGGGCTGTGGCGTGGGCACGCCGGCGTAGCGGTGCTCCATCTCCGTGATCCTATCGAAGCCCAGCAGGTTAGCGATCTCCATGCGGACGGTCTGATTGTCGCCGGAGCGCTCCTGGTCGAGGGCGCCGCGCTCCATGAGCTCCTCCATGGCGGCCTTGACGGTAAGGTAGACGGCGAACATGGGGCCGCGGTGGATTTGGACCCTGAAGCCGAGGCTCTCGACGTCGGCGGCGGGGAGGGTCCCGCCGTTGTAGAGGAGAGGCAGGTCGCCGAGGTTGTGGGCGTAGTCGTGGAGGTCGTCGGCGGTCTGGATGCCGTCGACGAAGAGGAGGTCGGCGCCGGCGTCCCTGAAGGCGCGGCACCTGCGCACGGTCTCGTCCCAGCCGTGGACGGCGAGGGCGTCGGTGCGGGCGATGATGGTGAAGCTGGGGTCGGACCTGGCGTCGACTGCGGCGCGGACCTTCTGGATTGCGTCTTCCAGGGGGATGACGTCCTTGCCGGCGAAGAAACCGCAGCGCTTGGGGAAGACCTGGTCCTCCACGTGGATGGCTGCGACACCCGCGGCCTCGTACTCGCGGACGGTGCGCCAGACGTTGATGGGGTTGCCGTAGCCGGTGTCGGCGTCGGCGATGACGGGGGCGGAGACGGCCTGGACGATGGACCTAGCGTTCTGGACCATTTCGGTCTGGGTGA
The DNA here is from genome assembly GCA_965247615.1 of Dehalococcoidia bacterium. Classification (GTDB taxonomy): domain Bacteria; phylum Chloroflexota; class Dehalococcoidia; order Lucifugimonadales; family UBA1127. The sequence goes on from OZ252022.1 coordinate 1,853,547, forward strand.
GGAGTCCGGCGTCGGGGAAGCCTTTGGACATGGATGTGCCGAAGCCGGACATGTAGATGCACTGGAAGCCGGCGGCCTCGGCGATCCTAGCGGTGAATGCGTCGTAGGTGAAGGGGGCGAGGATGAGGCGGTCCTGGGCGAGGAGGCTCCGCAGCTTTTGGGGACCGTTCATGGCTTCTCCTTGGGGGCGCGGGTGAGGGGTGTGAAGGGATGGTAGCGGGTGGGGTGGGCGGCGTCAACGGTAGTCGGTCACTAGCGCGACGACTTGTGGGGGATAGGTTCCCCCTTCACGGAAGGGACGGGATTGGGGGCGGCGGATGCGGGGTTCAGGGGGGCGTGGGGCGCTGGGGAGGGGAGGGAGGGGTAGTGGACGGGGGCGCTGGAGGTGCGCCGTCGGGGAAGACGAGCTTGCGGACGGGGTAGTTGATCTCGATGCCTTCCTGGTTGAAGCGGTGGTGGAGGCGCTTCATGAGCTCCGTCTTGATGGTGTAGGAGCCGACACGGTCGTTGGCCTGGAGCCAGAGCCAGAGGTCGATGTTGGAGTCGCCGAACCGCTCATACCCGAACCAGGGCGCGAATTCCTTTTGAGCTTCGGGGAGGTCGCGAACCACGTCGCGGGCGACCTCCATGGCGATGCGCTCCACGTGGAGCATATCGCTGGCGTAGCTGACGCCCGCCTCAATGAGGACGCCCATCTCCAAGCTGGGTCCGTGGTAGTTGGTCAGGATGCTGTCCGAGAGGCGGGAGTTGGGGATGATGACCAGGTTGTTGAAGGGGGTGCGGAGGCGGGTGCTACGCCAGCCGATTTCGTCGACGTAGCCTCGGAGGCCGCTTTCGAGCTCGATGAAGTCGCCGGGGCTGATGACGTTGTCGGAGAGGAGGTAGGTGCCCGCGAAGAAGTTGCTGAGGGTGGGCTGGAGAGCGAGGGCAACTGCGATGCCGCCGATGCCCAGTCCGGCGACGAGCGGGGTGATGGAGATGCTGAATTGGTCCAGTATGAGCATCCCCGCCAAGATGTAGATGGTGAGGGTCAGGAAACGGCGGAGCGGGTTGACGAGCCGTCTGTCCAGGGGTCCGCGCGCCATGTTGGGCGCCACTTCTTCGCCGTACCACGCGAGGGACACATGCGTTATACGTGCGAGGGTGATGGCGAGGATGGCGATGTCCGTCGCAGTCCAGATGGAGACGAGGCGGGACGTGAAGGGGTCCAGGGCGCTGACGACAGTGGCCGCGATGAAGACCCCCTGGAGAAAGACCAGGAGGAGGATGGGGCCGGTTACGACGGCGAGAAGGCGCTCGTCCAAGTCACCGGGCAGGCGCTCTGCGAGCCGGGAGCCGACACGGTTGAGGAACAGGCTCGCTATCAAGACCAGGACTCCGGAGAGGAGCAGGATGGCGACGACGGCGAGGCCCTCTCCCAAGGGTGTCCCCAAGTCTATGAGGCCTATGTTGATGTCTGACATAGCATTGCTCTGTCGGGTGCTGTTGGGACTATGCTAGCAGGAAATGGGCGAGCGCACGAGGAGAGGGCCGAACCAAAGGCCGGGTATAGGGGGCACTTTCGCGAGACGGGCAAGAGCGGCCCGGCCCGCGCGGCGGGGGACGGAGGAACGCTCTTGCCCGGTGTAGGACGGCGGCTGCCAGGGGTCTCTAAAAGAGGTTGTAGGGGGTATAGCGCGGTCCGTAGCCCTGGAAGTACTTGTGGGTCACCGGCTCGTACCGGCCTTGCAGGAACTCGCCCTGGCGCTCGCTGCGGATGATGACGGCGACGCTACGCTCGGAGGAGTTGATTTCGGTGTGGATCTGCCAGGGTCCGACGAGGTCCATGTCGCCGGGCTTGACGATCAGCTCGTCGGTCTGGCGAACGAGGGCGTAGTCGGCCTTGGAGCCGTCGTCGATGCGCTCGTAGCGCTCAATGGTTTCGCTGCCGTCGAGGACGCCGTAGAGGGTGTAGATGTGGGCGTGGTCATGGACGCGCGCGGGGCGGCTGGGCTTCTTGACGAGGCCGTTGACGCAGAAGCCGTAGTCGGGATCCTCATAGAAGACGAGGTTTTCTGCGCGGTCGGTGGGGATGCAGAAGGGCCAGTCCTTGGAGTTCATGAGGAAGTCCGGGTCGGCGAGGAGCTTGGTGAGCGCTGGCCCCATCTTCTGCCACCTGGTGTCCGGGTCCGGCTCGGTGACGAAGAGGTCCCGGGCTTCGGCGATGAAGCGCTTGACAGCGATCTCGGTCTGGGTGGTCATCCTTTCCTCCTTCTCGTCATTCTCCTACTGGGGCTTAGTCGCGCTTGCCAGCGCAGGGCTCCGTCCTGCGCGCTTGGGGCTAGGTGGCCGCGGGCACCCTGTCCAGGGAGTAGAAAGACGCGCAATTGTCCCACAGAATCTTGCGCTTGTCATCGTCGCTGATGGGCAGCTGGAGGAAGCCGTCGACGGCCTCGGGAAAGCGGGAGTCGCCGTGCGGGTAGTCGGTGGAGAAGACCAAGCCCCGGCTGCCGAGGTAGTCGATGGTGTACTTGGCGGGCACTTCGTCGGGCTCGATGGAGACGACGCACTGGCGCTTGAAGTAGTCGGAGGGTGCCATGGTGAGCTCCGGGACGAAGACGTCTGCTTCGCGCTCGTAGCCTTCGTCGAGCCGCCAGAGGAGCCAGGGGACCCAGCTGCAGTTGGCCTCCAGGAAGGCGACGTTGAGGCGGGGGTGGCGCTGGAGGACGCCGCCGGCGACGAAGCTGCCGAGGCCCAGCATCTGCTCAAAGGGTTGGGCGTAGACGCGGCGGAGCATGAAGTTGGGGTCGAAGTGCTGGCCGCTCTGGTGGGAGGCTGAGCCGGAGGCCTCATGGAAGCCGAGGGGGACGCCCAGCTCCTCGAAGGTGTCCCAGAGGGGCTCGTAGTAGGGGTCGTGCCAGGGCTTGCCGTTGACGATGTTGGAGCGGACGAACATGGCCCTGAAGCCAAGCTCCCGGACGGCGCGGCGGGTCTCCGCGACGGCGTCCTGGATGTCGTAGACGGAGAGCATGCCGGCACCGAAGAGGCGGTCGGGGCCGCCGCTGCAGAAGTCGTGGAGCCAGTCGTTGTAGCCCCTGGCGACGGCGGCGGCGAAGGGGGGGTCCATGTTGGGCTGGGTGAGGACGCTGAGGCCGCGGCTGGGGAAGAGGACGGCGACGTCTATGCCCTCTGTATCCATGGCTTCGAGCTGGACATCGGGGGCCCAACCGCGGGCGGCGTGGTCTTTGTACAGGGCCTGGTTCCGCTCGTAGTTATGTCCTCTGTGGGGGGTGCCGCTGGTCCTCCTGGCCTCGGGGTTGGGAGCGGGGAAGGAGATGCCGAGGTCGCGGACGTTGTCGGAAGTGCGTCCGATGGGTGCGAGGTCCCTGAACGCGGGGTCGATGTAGCGCTGCCAGAGGTCCGGGGGCTCCATGATGTGCATGTCGCTATCGAGGACGTTGAAGCCGTTCTTGGCCATGGTCCGCCTCCACCGGTCTGGGATGCAGAGTCGCTGCTAGGATGGATGTACCATAGGCATTGTCATATGTCAAGGCGAGGGGGAGTGCCCCGGACTCACCACCTAGACCACAACGACGATCTGATCCCGTAGCTCGTTTAGCCTTGCTACGATGCTCAAAACCGCATTGCCGATTCGGGTGGTAGCTTCGATTTGATTGTTCTCGCCTGGTTGATTGTCATCTAATTGTTTTTGCGGAAAAGTGAAGCTGGCCGGATCTCCCACAGATAGGGGACGCTATGAGTGTTTTTTCGAGGCATGGCGACCTCCTTGGCCGGGCAAGTCTCCTGAGCGGGTCGCTGGCGCGACGGCCATGTGGGGGGAGGGTTGCGGGGTCGTTGCGGGCGGTCGGATGTACGGGAGGGCACCCCGCGCTGAGGCGGTGTCAGCGGCTGGACCGGCTTCGTAGGACCAGGAACGACATCGCTCCGACGGCGGCCGAGGCACGACGAGCCCCGCTGGCGCGGCGACGCCCGCCGGCCACGGCTCCACACGTCGGGGCAACTTGCGCCCCACATTGTCAGAACAAAGTCCGGGCCGGTGAGAGTGGGCACGTCGGCGCCGGTACGGCGCCCGCGCCTCCGCTCCCCCGCTGTCTCGCCGGGTCGCTGGCGGTCGCTGCGCGACGGCTTTGTGGGGGGAGGGCTGCGGGGTGGCCACATCGGACCGGTTGTCTACGGTGTCCCACCTTCCTGGCCGCCTTCATCGGCGGTTGATGTACGTAAGAGTAGAACATATATGCTGCACAGACAAGAGGCGGATGGCACAGGGGGCCGGGGTGAGGGATGCGCTGCGCCGCGCCGCCCGGTGGATTCCCGCCTTCGGTCGCTGCGCGACAGCTTTGTGGGGGGAGGGTTGAGGAGCGGACGGGGCGGGTGGGGCGGACGGGGGGCTACGCGCCCGGGGCCATTGCCTGGTCGAAGGCGGCTTGGCGGCCCTGGGTGCGCTGGACGCGCTGGGCCGCCTGGTACATGGAGGCGTGCGGCGGGAGCTCGAAGGGGTTGTTGGCGAGGAGGTGGGCGATGGTGCGGAGCTGGAGCTTGGGGTAGTCGCGCTGCCAGATGTCGGGGATGGTACTGTCTACTGTCCTATCAGGCCCACCAACGCGCCTGGTAGATACCACCATTTTCGAGATGTGGCTAGGCAGCCTGTCAAGGCACCGAGGCCTCTCGATTCCTGCATTGTGATGCGGTGGGATGGGGTAACGTAAAGAGCGTCACGCTAACCCGACCTACTTACGCATCCGCCTCTCCCTGCGTCTCCCCCTTCGGCATCAGGACCCTCGACATATCCCACTCCTTGCCGACAGCAACAGCTGTTCTTGGATTGGGAGCAGGACTGTCATTTCGCCAATTGTCCAGCCTCCGGGGTTCACCCCAGAATTGGCAATTGGACGAAGCCTACGCTGTTACTTCTTCAACCTCAAACCCCATCCCCCGCCAGAAATTCGAAACTTCGTCAAAATACCCGTCCAAATAGGGAAACTCTTCATCCAAATATAGTTTCAGTATCTCTTTGCCTGCGTTCGTTAGGTCATACATTCCAATTCCAATAGCACAATCTGAATTGGTAGGGCGCAGCGATAGAATTCGGTTACCATGCGAAAAGCGAACTGTCTCCCCATCGAGGTGGAGCGTGAGCAAGATTCCATAAGGACGCTCTTGGAGCAGACCCAGGGATTGGAAGTCTCCGAAAGTATGGTAATTCACCCCCACTTCACCTGACCCAAATGAAAGGAACTCTGGCGAATACAAATTTGGACTTTTGCCTAAGACCAAAAAGCAATCGTCATCACCGGGGTCAGCACCTCGCCAAGCTACAGCCCTGAGTTTCAGGAACTCACGAAGATCATTGGGCGACAGGTCTTTCGCTACTGAAACCGCCCGACTAGATACCGATCCAGGTTCGCTCACCTCCTCAGCAAGGATGCGGCCAAGCAGATCACGGAGTTCTTCAGTAGTAATGAATCTGGATGCCTCTAACGCGGCGCCAATGACAGATGTGTCCTGTTCGGCGTGCAGCATGAAATGGTGCCCGAAATCTTCTGCGGGAGAGAGTTGTTGAGCTTTCTCAAGTACCGCTGCGACATTCTCTCTGATCCCAAACGCAAATGCCGTAGCCAAATATCGCGCAGCCGTGGGAGACCATCCTAAACGGTGCGTCCAAAATTCCAAGGATTGTTCCCCAAGTGCGAGTTTTCCCTCTCCTGTCGCCTTTACCTCTTCACGCAACTTCCACTTTGCGGGGATAAACCCAAGTAAGTGTTTCAGCACTCCGGTGCCTCCTTCAAGAACTGTCAACACGAACAAATGGCGCGTTCATTGAGCAGTGTTTGGGGTAGTGTATGTTGGGTGGACAAGTCCGATTATTTTCTTGGTGATAGTGGCTTCGTCTCTGCATATAGGGACTAGGCAACGTGATCTGCTCCCCATTTTCTATGCGAGCCATATTGCGAGTCTTGTGGAGCTCTGGGCGTGGATACGACGACGGCCAGAAGGGCCAGTACTGCGACGTATCCGGCCCGCGCGGCCAAGTCGAGGAACCAGAGCATGTGGCAACTTGCAAGCGCCGCTACGAACGCCTCCTCAGGATCCACGGCAGCTCCGTCCGCGTAAGGCAGCGGGACGACGGAAGGCGACGCTGACGCTGGCACGACAGCGCCGCCGTCGAATTCCCACTGGTGCGCTCGGGAGTAAGCGCGGGCCGGGAAGTCGGCTTCTTCGCTACGCCGCCAGCTAACTATTGCGGTATGGACAGACACGAAGTCCTCACCCACTCGGTCAGGGTTAGACGAGGGGCGGTAGGCTGTTCGCGAGATCACGTCCACAGGTAGCCGGGGGCAGCTGCTTGCCGTCATCCCGATAGAGCTTAACCGCATCGTCTACGATGTGGCAGAGCTCCTCAAACACTTGCCGCTCGTCGTCGCCGTGGCACCCACCGTATATCAGGCCCGGAGCGCTCCCAACGTAGCATTGGTCATCTTCGGACCATTCGACGATCTTGACGTACCAGGCGCTGTCCTTCATTCTCCGGCCTCCTCAATTGTGGCCCTTACGGCACGGACTTGGTAGTTCCTTGCGTCACTCCCCAGGTTGCCCAAAATCGTAACAGGCCTCAACACGTTTGGATGCACAAAGTTCCGATGGTTGCCTCGGCCTCCCCGGTTGACGAAGCCCGCGCGTTCCAAATCGGACACTGACTCGCGGACCTTTGGCGGCAAAGCTGGCTCTCGTTAGCGGATGGGCCTACTGGCCGAATAGCACGAGCCTGAACCGAGAAAGCACCGAAGATTGCGCAGGTGGTGGCTGCCCGGCCAGGATTCGAACCTGGGTCAGGGGATCCAAAGTCCCCTGTGCTACCGCTGCACCACCGGGCAAGGGAGGGGTTGAGGGGGCGTCGCGGGGACGGGTGCGCGGTTCCATTGTAGGGGCAATGCGCGGGTCGGGGCAATGCGAGATGGCTCGCATGCCGTCGATGGGGGCGACTAGAGGGCGTAGAGGCGGGCGCAGTTGTCCCAGAGGACCTTGCGTTTGGTGGAGGGCGAGAGGCCCTGGAGGGCGAGGAACTCGTCGATGGCGTGGGGGTAGGCGGAGTCCGGGTGGGGATAGTCGGTGGAGATGACGAGGCAGTCGTCGCCCAGGCGGTTTACGGCGTCCTCGGCGAGGTACTCGTCGACGTCGACGGAGCCGAAGCACTGGCGCAGGAAGTACTCTGACGGCTTGAGGTCCAGCTTGAGGTCCTCCGCCTGGCCGAACTTTTCCCACTGATCGTCGAGGCGATAGAGCCACCAGGGGAGCCAGCTGCAATTGCCCTCCAAGAAGGCGACTCGCAGGTTGGGGAAGCGCTGAAGCACGCCGCCGAGAATCATGCTGCCGGCGGCGAGCATGAGCTCGATGGGAAACACGGTAGCGTGGGAGAGGACGCGCTCGGCGGGGTGGCCGACGAAGCGGCTGCTGACGTAGTCCCTCGAGACGGCGCCGGAGGTGCCGTGGAAGCAGGCGGGGACGTTGAGGCGCTGGAGCTCGGCCCAGAGGACGTCGAACTCGGGGTCGTGGACGTGGCGGCCGGCGATGGGCATGGGGAGCAGGACGACGGTCGCGGCGCCGAGCTCCTCGACGGCGCGGCGCGCTTCGCCGGCGGCGAGGGCCGGGTCGTGCTGAGGGACGATGGCGGCGCCCCTGAGCCTGGAGGGGTCTTCGGCGCAGAAGTCGCGGAGCCAGTCGTTGAAGGCACGGCACAGGGCGAGGGCGAAGGCGGGTTCCTGGTCGTCGACGGAGACCATCATGCTGGCGGCGGTGCGAAAGAGGACGGCCACGTCGATGCCCTCGACGTCCATGGCGTGGAGGTGAGAGACAGGATCGAACCCGCGCGTCCACCCCTCGCGCATGACGGTCTGCATCTTGTTGTCCAGCGGGGCGTTCATCTTGAGCACCTGGGGTACGGTGCGCCAGGGGGGAATGGGCCGGCCGTCCAGCAGCCAGTCGGCGTAGTGGCCCGGTTGGTTGCTGCGGGAGACGGGTGCGCGGTCGCGGTACTCCGGGGCGATGTAGCGCTGGTAGAGGTCGGGCGGCTCCATGAGGTGGAGGTCACTGTCCAGTACGCGGAAGCCGTTCTTGGCCATGGGCGGTTCCTCAGGATGGCGGGGGCGATGACGTGTCAGCTTGCAGGCATCTCTATCCGGCGCGGCGGCGGGCGGGTACGGCAGGCTCCACCGCTGCTATGGGAGGAAGCTGTCGGTGGGGATGAGCACGGGCATGAGGGTTTCCCCGCCGTCGTCCGGTTGGCAGTAGCCTTTGATGTAGGCGGAGTCGTCATCGTCCGAGGGCCTGACGTCGCGGCATGCGGGGCAGGACCAGAGGCTCAGGAGGGTCTGGAACCGGGTGCTCCAGAAGACGTCGAACTCCATGAGAGAGGCGCACTCGGGGCACTGGCACTGCTGTGCTGGAGGGTCAAAGGCCACGCCGCTGCTCCACCGCTTGGTGTGATGTCTCATCGTATCCTGTTGGGCGGGTAGGGGCAAGCGGGGGAGGGGTGGCCGGGGGGTGGGGGGTGCAATACGTGAGGGCCAAGAGCGCCACGGCAATGATGGCAAGTACCGCTGTGGCCACGAGAAGTCCGCAGCCGCCGCGCTGGCTCTCGCCGTACCTGGAGAAGCGCTCGTAGTAGATCCCACGCACCTCCTGCGAAGCCCTGGTGCGCTGGGTCTCATCAGAGAAGTCGTCCTGGGGGATGGGGGGATAGGGGATGCTGCCGTCGGCGGGTAGGAGCCGACGGTAGCGGCTGCGAAACTCCTCATCGGACTGAATCCCCTTTCGCATGTTGCAGGGAGTGCAGAGGAGCTGCAGGTTGTCGATCTCGTTGCCGCCGCCCCGGCTAAACGGGTATCTGTGGTCTATCTCAAGATAGTGGATGCGATGGGTACGGCCGCAGTAGGAGCACCTGCCCCTTTGCGCCATGAAGAGCTGATTCTTCACGCTCCGGGGAAAGATGATCCTGCGTGTCTCGGGTCCGTAGGACGCATCATCCCTATTCATGCCTCACGCGATCCGGCAACCCCTGTCCTCCGGGCCCATTGTCCGTCGAACAATTGGGCCGCTCCGACAGGCATGCATCGGGGGCTCTGAGCCTGCCGCAAGGGTGGAGCGGGCAGCCGGGGGGTAGACGTGATACGCGCGGTTCGACATGGGTCCCGAGCATCTGGCATGGGGCCGCTCACTTGGTTCGGGGGCCTCACCATGAGCGGGGGGCAGGGCGTGGGCGGGCATGAAACCCGCCCCTACGTAGGCGGGTGGGCGCGCTAGATGGTGGAGGCGAGGAGCCGCCGGAGGATGAGGATGAGGACGATGGCGACGAGGGGGCTGAGGTCCATGACACCCACGCGCGGGAGCATCCGTCGAAGGGGCTGCAGGACGGGCTCGGTGATCTGGAAGAAGAAGTTAACGACGGGGTTTCGGGAGTCGATGGGGAACCAGGAGAGGATGGCGCGTATGAAGATGGCGAATGCCAGAAGGTCGAGGATAATGCGAAGAATGCTGATGACGAAGAACACGGATCAGTTCTCCTGGCCCAAAAGCTGTGACTTCTCGTAGGCGTCCTGCACGGCCTGGATGAGGGCGGCGCGGAAGCCGGCCTCCTCCAGGGTCAACAGAGCGTCGGTGGTGGTGCCGCCCGGCGAGGTGACCATGTTGCGGAGCTCGGCGGGGTGCCGCTGGGTCTGCGCGGCCATTTGAGCGCTGCCCAGGAGGGTCTGCTGGGCGAGGGCGGAGGCCATGGGCCGGGGGAGGCCGATGTGGACGCCGGCGTCGATGAAGGCTTCGAGGAAGAGCCAGACGTAGGCGGGCCCGCTGGCGCTGAGGGCGGTGGCCATGTCGATGTATTTTTCGTTGGCGACGTAGAGCTGGCGGCCCATGGCTTCGAGGAGGCGCTCCGTGGTCTTGCGGGCGTCGTCGCTCACCTCCGGCGCAGCGGTCCATACGCTCATACCGGCCATGACCTGGGCCGGGGTGTTTGGCATGACGCGGATGACGGCCTTGTGGCCGAGCCGCTTGGCGACGGCGGAGAGGCGGACGCCGGCAGCGATGGAGAGCGCGGTCTGGTTTTCGGCCAGGCACCCGCGAAGGCCGGACGCGACGGTGCTCATATCCTGGGGCTTGACCGCCAGGACCACCAGGTCACCGGCGGCGGCGGCCTGGCGATTGTCCGGGGAAGCGTTGACGCCGTAGGTCTCGGTCAGGTAGGCGCGGCGCTCCTCCAGGGGCTCGCCGACGGAGACCTCCGAGGGTCCAACGATGTTCTGTTTGAGGGCGGCCGTCAGGATGGCCTCGGCCATGACTCCGCCGCCGACGAAGGATATGGTGGGCATAGGGTGTCTTCAAGCTCCTAGGCTAGTGGAATTATACACGTCCGGCTACTCGGTAGGAACCGAATACGACGGGGCTGGACAGTCCCGCGGGCATACTCCTATGGGGTAGATGGGAGAGGCGGCAGCCGGGTAAGTCCGCCGCCGGAAGCCAGGGCGACGGCCAAGCGCAGCGCCTCCAGCATGCTCTGGGGGTTGGCGACGCCCTTGCCGGCGATGTCGAAGGCGGTCCCGTGGTCGACGGAGGTGCGGACGAGGGGCAGGCCAAGGTTCACGGTGACACTGCGATGGAAGTCGTGGACCTTGATGGCCACGTGTCCCTGGTCATGGTACATGGCGAGCACGGTGTCATAGGACCCCTGGATGGCCTGGTAGAAGACGACGTCCGCAGGGACGGGCCCGGTGGCGTCGATGCCGAGGCGGCAGGCGTCCTCGACAGCGGGGGCGATCTGGGTCTCCTCTTCATCGCCAAGGAGGCCGCCGTCGGAGGCATGGGGGTTGAGGGCGGCGACGGCGATGCGCGGCTCAGGGACGCCCCACTCGCGGAACGCGTCGTGGGTCAAGGTGATCTTGGCGAGGACGTTCTCACGGGTGACAGCGTCGCAGGCACGGCGGAGGGAGCGGTGGGTGGTGAGATGGACGACGCGGAGCCGTCCGGCGAGGAGCATGGTGGCGACGTTGGGGGACTCGGTGAGGGCCTGGAGCACCTCCATGTGGCCGATCTCCCTGTAGCCGGCGAGGTCGCAGGCCTCCTTGTTGACGGGCGCGGTGGCCATGGCGGCGACGCTGCCGGAGAGGCAGGCGTGGGCCGCCAGCTTGACCCACTCCATGGAGGCCCGGCCCGCCTCCGCCGATACGCGTCCCCGGGTTACGCTGCCCGGTTCGAGGTTGCCCGGGTCGAGGACGGCGACGGCGCCCTGCTCCAATTGGCCCGAGGGCGCCTCCGGCGCGGGGGAGACGCGGAGCGAGGAGCCAACGAGGTGGAGGGCGTCCCGCATGACGGCAGCGTCGCCGACGACGAGGGGCTGGCACCAATCCCAGACCTGGGGCACGGCCAGGGCCTTGGCGATGACCTCCGGCCCGATGCCGCAGGGGTCCCCCATGGTGATGGCGACGGCGGGCTTGCTTACCACGCGAACCTCCTGGGCGGCGATGGGCTGGGGCGAGTATAGCACGCAGTCGCTATACGGAGGGTCTCAGGGACACGTATGATCCTCGAAAGGTCTGTGCAGGTCAGCAAGTGACCACGGCGGCCGGGACCGGTACAAGAAGGGCAAGTCGAGGGTGAATAGTCACGGCGCGTCTTTTTCGGCCGGCGTGTACACTCACGGTCCTTCGCCACGCGAGAGACGATGGCGTGCACGCCCGACGGGGCTCGCCACGTAGGTAGATGCCGGTCCATGCAGCCCGCTTGCGGTGCACTCCAGCTTCGCTCCGGGGAAACGATGATGCGTCCACTGAAACGGCCCTGGCACGAGATGCCGGAGCTCGTCGAGAGCGCACTGAGGGAGCACGGGCTCATGGAGGCGTATCGCAGCCGCCCTCCCTACCAGCGGAACGACTACGTGGCGTGGATAACGCGGGCCAAGCGCTGGGAGACGCAGCAGAAGCGGCTGGCTCAGATGATCAGTGAGCTGCAGCGCGGCGACCGCTACATGAACATGGCTTATAGGCCCGGAGCCAAGGGCTAGCGTTCCTGGGGTCGCTGGCGCGACGGCCATGCAGGGGAGGGTTGAGGGATCGCAACGGCGGTGGCGCGGGGAGGACGGGGCTGCGCGGGCCGGGAGGTGCGGCGGCGTTGGCTCTTGCAGGTCTACGGCCCGTTGCTCCCCGCAAAGAAAGGGAATTACATACAATGCTACACAACGGAAGTGTATCACCCGGTTGCGCCCTCAACTCAAAGTGTTTTGCGAGGCCGGGCTAACCTTTAAGGTACTTATCCATCCCTTCGCAGGCTTCTGGTTGAGAGATACCCGCCCGTGTCTGAATAATTCGCCTTGCTGCAATTTCCACGGCGCATTCAACAGCATTGGTATCACTGCCCCAGCCATTGAATGCACCTCTGTATTGTTGAGTTGCTGGGTGCCATGTAACTCTGCCAGTGTCGTTGCCATTGGTAACAGTAAGCTCACATTCACTGGAACCTTTCGTAACAACGAACTCTTCACGGTCAATTTTGACTGTGCGTTTGTCCATGATATTGTGTCAATCCTTTGCCCCGCCACTTATAGGCTGTCGGGCTTGTCTGCGTATATCTCCGACGTTGTGTAGCATTGTATCTAATTCCCCAAAGAAAATCGAAGCGGAGGTTGGAGACGCGAGGGGGCACGCTCCAACCTCCGCAGAATGGAGCCGGCGGGCGTGGGCGGTACCCGGCCGGCCTTAACCACATTTGTTGTAGCCGCATTCGCGGCACATGAGACAGCCCTCCTGAAAGACTAGGGGACCCGAGCACTCGGGGCAGGAGCCCCAGCCGCTGCGGCCGTTGCCATTGCCGTTGGCCTTGGCAGCGGCACGCCCGCCTGGGGTGAGCTCCGCGACGCCGGTCGCGGGGGCTTGTCCGTGAAAGAGGCCGAGCTGGCCTTCGACGTCACCGCCCTTTTCGAGGCCAATGGCACGAGCGAGGGCGTGGGCGATGGCGTCGGGGGCGGAGCGGATGAGGACGCCTTGGTCCCAGACGGGCTCGTCGGTGATGCCGCGGAGCTGAGCGATGACCTCCTCCGGGTCGACGCCGGCGCGGAGGGACATGGAGACGAGGCGCGCGACGGCTTCGAGCTGGGCAGAGTCGGAGCTGCCGGCCTTGCCGAGGGCGGTGAAGACCTCGAAGGGGCGGGCGTTGTCGTCGAAGTTGATGGTGACGTAGATGTTGCCATGGCCGGTGTGCAGGCGCTCGGTGATGCCCTGGACGCGGGTGGGCCTGCGCCGGGGGACGAGGCCCCCGGGGGTTGTGAGGGGTTGGGCGTCTTCTTGGTGCGAATGCCGGTCCTGGTCCGCCGGGTCCTGGTCGCGAGTGCCGGCTGTGAGAACCTCTTTCTCTCGGCTGCCGGCGCGGTAGACAGTGATGCCCTTGCAGGCGAGCTCCCATGCGAGGAGGTAGGCGCGGCGGACGTCCTCAACGGTGGCGTGGTTGGGGAAGTTGATGGTCTTCGATATAGCGGCGTCCGTGGACTCCTGGAAGGCGGCCTGCATGCGGACGTGCCACTCCGGGGAGATGTCCGGCGCGGTGACGAAGGCGGACTTGACCCAGTCCGGGACGTCCGGGCTCTCTGCCAGGGAGTGGCCCTGGGCGAGGAACTCAGTGAGGTCGTCGCTGTAGAAGCCTTCGTGGCGTGCGACGGCCTCGAAGGCGCTGTCAATGTAGTAGAGGGTCTGTCCCTCCAGGATGTTGTGCTTGCGGAAGGCGAGGGCAAAGAGGGGTTCGATGCCGCTGGAGCAGCCGGCGATCATGGAGATGGTGCCGGTGGGGGCAACGGTAAGCTGGCACGCGTTGCGGAATGGCTTTTCGCCGTTTACGTGGGGGCGGCTGCCCTCCCAAGCTCCGAAGGGGCCGCGCTGCTCGGCGAGGCGCTCGGACTCGGCGCGGGACTCCTGGGCGATGACGCGCATGATGCGGCGTCCGATTTCCACGCCCTCCTCTGAGTCGTAGGCGACGCCGAGGCGGGCGAGCATATCGGCGAAACCCATGACGCCCAGGCCGATCTTACGGGTGAGGAGGTTCATACTGTGGATTTCCGGGACGGAGTAGTGGTTGGCGTCGATGGTGTTGTCGAGGAAGCGGGTGGCAAGGCGGGCGGTGCGGCGCAGCTTGTCCCAGTCGACGTCAGCGGTATCCTGGCCGTAGGTGAGCATGTTGGCGAGGTTGATGGAGCCGAGGTTGCAGGACTCGTAGGGCAGCAGGGGCTGCTCGCCGCAGGGGTTGGTGGACTCCATGTCACCGAGGTGCGGGGTTGGGTGGGAGCGGTTGACGTGGTCAAGGAAGATCATTCCGGGTTCGCCGTTGCGCCAAGCGCCATCTATGATCTGCTGGAAGAGTTCGCGGGCGTCGCGGCGGCGGATCACCTGGCCGGACTGTGGCTCGCGCACCTCCACCGTGCCGCCGTCACGGACGGCCTCCATGAAGTCGTCGGTGACGCCCACGGAGATGTTGTAGTTGACGATCTCGCCTTCCTGGCGCTTGCAGGTGATGAACTCCTCAACGTCCGGGTGGTGGACATCCATGACGGCCATGTTGGCGCCGTCCCGCTTGCCCCCCTGGGTGATCATGGTGGAGACGGAGGAGAGGTGGCGCAGGACAGCGATGGGGCCGCAAGCGCGGCCGTGGGTAGTGGAGATGTGGGCGCCCTTGGGCCTGAGGTTAGAGAGGGGGACGCCGGTGCCGCCGCCGAACTTCTGGACCATGGCGATGTCCGCCGCGGTCTTCATGATGGCGTCCATGCTATCGTTCAGTGGGAGGACAAAGCAGGCGGAGAGGGTGCCAGCCTCCGTCCCGGCGTTCATGAGGGTGGGGGAGTTGGGCAGGAACTCCAAGCGGGTCATGGCCCCGTAGAACTCCTCCTCGGCAGCCGCGACCTGTTCGTCGGTGGCGCCGTAGGCGCGGTCGGGGGCGGCGATGGCACCGGCGACGCGGCGGAAGAGGCCCTCCACGGTTTCGACGAGGTTCCACTGGTCGTCCTTGAGCAGGTAGCGGTGCTCGAGGACGACGCGGGCGTTGTCCGTGATCTGGGGGCCTCCGTGGGGCCCCGGTGATCTGGTGAGGCCCGCCGCGGCCAAGGCCGCTACGATACGGCGCGTGGCCGTTGGGTGCGCGGGGTCTGCCTCGGCAATGGGCGCCGGCTCTCCCAGGTCAGCCAGGGTCTTGAGCAGGGACTCCCTGATGCCCGGGTCCGTGGCGTGCGCGAGCATCTCACGCAGGCTGCGGATGGCCTCCTGCCGATCGATGGACTGCTCGCGCTGTGTGGACATCTTCAAACTCCATCGTGATGTACCTGCTGGTCGCGTTTTCGCAGGGACTTCCCAACTGTTCGGCGACCGGCTGGCGAATCTTTCCTAGAAACCTTCTGTTCCAAGCTTTTTCATCAAATCGCTGCATCGGCGCACTCGGGACCCTGTTGCGACCACGAACCAACTCCTCATGCAAGGGGTCTCCGGCGGCATCAGCGCCTTTGCACGCGGCGCCGGGGCTGCCGGGGCCCGTCCACGGCACCGTTAATGGGCAAGGCAAGCTGGGCCTGGAGGTCTTGCTGCGGCGGCTGGTCTCCCTGACTGACCAGAGACTGGACCTCCTGGGTAAAGCTCTCCACGTCCTGGAAGTTGCGGTAGACGCTAGCGAAGCGGACGTAGGCGACGTGATCCAGCTCTCGCAGGCGCTCCATGACCAAGAGGCCGATGATGGGGCTGGGCACCTCCGGGCTGCCCAGGCGACCCAGCTCCCGCTCGACGTCGTCCGCCAGTTTGTCAATGGCCTCGACGGAAACGGGGCGCTTGGCGCAGGCGTGGAGGACGCCGCCGCGGACCTTGGCGCGGGCGAACTCCTCGCGGCGGCCGTCCCGCTTGGTCACCATGAGTGAGGTCGTCTGGACCTGCTCCAGGGTGGTGAAGCGGCGGCTGCAGCGGGAGCACTCCCGCCGCCGACGGATGCCGTCGGCAGCGTCCCGGGAGTCGATAACCCGGGAATCCGGGTGCTCGCAGTAGGGACAGCGCATCTGTGAATCAGTCTCTCAGACCACAACTTCTAGTGGCCACTTACTGGGTTCACCACTACATATAGTATATATAGTTAATACATAGGGCCTGTCAAGGGTCTATGTACCAAATCTCCTCGAGAATCAGCGACGGGTATCCCGGGGGTCACAGGGCTACTGGGGCGGGGGCTCACACGATTCGATGGAGGCCCCGGGGGGGCGCCAGCTTCGAGGGTCTCGCCGTGTGCTGAGAAGGGGGGCGGCCCCCCTTCTCCTTCGGGGAGTAGTAGAGATTTTAGGGGCAGGCCTCGCCCGCACGCAACGCCGCGCGCAAAACGGTTTACTCCCCCAAAGGGGAGTAAACCGTTGCAGGCGGGAGCGAGGGGTCGGGGGGAGGTGAGGGGGCGGGAAAGAGGAATCGCCCCGGTGGCCAGGTCCGGGGCGGTTGGAGGAGGAGAGGGCCCTGGGAAGCGGGCCGGATATGAGAGGCCGGATGCTACTCCCCAGTGAGGCCGCTCAGGCGGTGGCGCGCGTTGGGGCTCTTTCGTAGGAAGGGCGGCATGTCGATCTCCGACTCCCGCTGGTCGAGGGAGCTGTTTCGGGCCATGAGGTCGGCAAGCTCCGCCTCCCGGGCGCTGGTGAGATTCTCGCTGGAGGCGAAGCCGGTGGCGATGATGGTCACCTTGACCTCGTCCTCCATGTTGGGGTCGATGACCATGCCGAAGAAGATGTTGGCGTCGATGTCGACGACCTGGCCGATGCAGTCGGCGGCAGCCTGAACCTCGGAGAGGGTGAGGTTTTCGCCGCCGGTGACGTTGAAGAGGACGCCCTTGGCGCCATCGACGGAGACCTCGAGGAGGGTGCAGGCGACGGCGTTGCGTGCGGCCTCGACGGCGCGGTACTCGCCGTGGCCCCTGCCGATGCCCAGCCATGCGGGGCCGGCCCCAGACATGACCGACTTGATGTCGGCGAAGTCGAGGTTGATTTCGCCGGGGACGGTGACGAGCTCGGCGATGGCGCTGACTCCCTGTTGGAGGACGTCATCAGCGAGGCGGAAGGCGTTGGCCATGGTGACGGTCTCGTTGGAGATGGCGCCGAGGCGGTCGTTGGGGATGACGATGAGGGCGTCGACCTTTTCTCGGAGGTGGTGGACGCCGTTCTCGGCGACCCTGCGTCGATGGGAGCCTTCGAAGTTGAAGGGTTTGGTGACGACGCCGACGGTGAGTGCGCCGGTCTCCTTGGCGATTTCGGCGACGACGGGAGCGCCGCCGGTGCCGCTGCCGCCGCCCATGCCTGCGGCGATGAAGATCATGTCGGCGCCGTGGACGAGCTCACTGACCTGGCTGCGGCTCTCCTCGGCGGCGAGGCGGCCGACGTCGGGGTTCCCGCCGACGCCGAGTCCACGGGTGAGGCCCTCGCCGACCTGCATGCGGATGGGGGTATCGCAGCGGAGCAGGGCCTGAGCGTCCGTGTTGATGCAGGCGTACTCGACACCCGGGATGGGATTCTGGAACATGCGGTTCACGGCGTTGGAGCCACCCCCTCCAACGCCGATGACCTTGATGCTTGGAGTACCGCCCGGGATTCTCTGTCCGGCTGCTTCCCAACCGAGTTGTGCCATGATTCCTCCTTGAATCGAATCTATGCCCCAAAGGGGCAACCACGCGAACCTAGAGGGCAACCCGTCTGACCTGTTCCCGCAGCCAGCCGATGGGTCCACCGCCTGAGTTGCCCCCGCCCGGGGCGGTGAATCCCCTTCCCGCGCCGGCGCGGGACTGGCCGCGTTCGGCGGCATGGCGGATGCTCCAGAGGGCCGTGCCGGCGCAGGCGGCGTAGGCCGGGTCCCGAAGCGCATCCGGCAGGGCCGCGAGACTTGTGGGAGTGCCGACCCGCACGGGGGTGTTGAAGATATTGCGGGCGACGGAAGCGATGTTTGGCAGGTTGGCCGCACCGCCGGTGAGGACAAGGCCTGCCGGGAGGGTCCCGGCGTACCCGAGCTCCCGGGTCTTCATGTAGCTGAGGCGCATGATCTCTTCTGCGCGGTCGTGGAGGTAACGGCACAGCTCGCGGCGCTCGATCTTGACGGTGCGCAGGTCGCCGAAGGCGCGGAGCTCCACGCGCTCGTCGCCGATGCTCTCGTGCATGGCGCTGCCGTAGCGGATCTTGGCCTCCTCGGCGACCTCGTAGGGAGCGTTGAGGGCGGCGGCGAGGTCCGTAGTGAACTGGTGGCCGCCGACGGGGAGGACGGCGGCGTTGCGAAGGGTGGACTCCTGGAAGACGGCGATGGTGGTTGCGCCGGCGCCAATCTCCACGAGGACGACACCCGCCTCTTTCTCGTCGGGCTTCAGAACAGCCTCGCCGGAGGCCAGGCCGGCCATGACGACGCCCCTGACCTTGACTCTGGCGCCCTCCACGGTGTGGACGAGGTGCTGGATGGGAGGGGTGGCGACGACGACGCAGAGGGTCTGGACGTCTAGCTTGGAGGCGTGCATGCCAATGGGATTGCGGACGCCGTTGAGGCCATCGACGGCGTAGGACTGGGGGATGAGGTGCAGGACCTGCTTTTCAGGGGGCAAGTCGCGGGGGAAGGCGGCTTCAACGGCGCTGCTGATGTCGTCGGCGGTGAGGGCCGCGTTGTAGTCGGGGATGCGCAGGGTGCCCCAGCGGTGGAAGAGCTCCAGATGGCTGCCAGTGATGCCGACGTGGACGGAGGGGATTGTGACGGCGGCGGAGCGTTCGGCCTCATCGAGGGAGGCGCGGACGGCGGCGCGAGCCTCCTGGATGTTGACGACGACGCCTTTGCGGATGCCCTGGGAGGGAGCGATGCCGACGCCGAGCACGTCCGCCTCGCCGTCAGGGCGGCGGGAGGCGACGATGGTGCAGATCTTACTGGTGCCGACGTCGAGAGCAGCGTAGACCGTATTCCTTTGCATATCTAGCCCTTTCCTTCTGCGAATATGGTGCGCCGGGGCCCGCGCCGGTGGCGGCGGCGCCCGGGGCGCACGGATCCTGGACTGTGGGCAACTGTATGACCGCGGGTCCGCGGTGGAGCGGCCCGGGGCAATATGAGCGCCGCATGGCAGGGGCGGCGGCGGGAGGGGCGCCGGAAACCAGGGGAAAAGGGGGCGATGGCCGAGGGGGGGATGCTCCAAGGGCATGCAAGGACGGCCGAGGGGCCACCCTGGAGGCCATGCCGATGGCTGTGAAGTCTTGCGTGGGTGTGACCACCGCCCCCAATTCCCTGGCGCCAGTGTATCTAAGAAGGATATTCATCCTTCTACATGCTCCGCCACCCGCAAGCGGGCGCTTCGACTCCTGGGGTTACGCTGAACCTCCTCTTGGGAGGGGGGAATAATGCGTTTATTGACCAGGCGGACCTGCTGCACGTGCCCGCAGGTGCAGACAGGGACTGCGGGGGGGCAGACGCAAGTGAGGCTCGCCCGCCTGAAGGCGCCCTTCACCAGCCGGTCTTCCAGTGAGTGGTAGCTGATCACTGCCAGTCTCCCTCCGGGTTGCAGGAGCCTGATGGCTTGGTCGAGCCCCTGCTCCAGACTCTCCAACTCTGCGTTGACTGCTATCCTGAGGGCCTGGAAAGTGCGGGTGGCCGGGTGGATTCTTCCGCGGTTCCTTCCGATGGCCCGCTCCACGACGCTTGCCAGCTCCCCCGATGTCTGCAGCGGCCTGTTTTCGACGATCGCCCTGCTAATCCTCCTTGCGTGCCGTTCCTCACCGTAGCGGCTGATTATCTGGGCCAGCTCTCCCTGGGTTGCGCCGTTGAGGATATCCCCGGCGGTGCTCCGCAGGCTCGGGCTGAACCGCATGTCCAGCGGTGCGTCCACGCGAAAGCTGAAGCCCCTCTGTTGTCCGTCCAACTGCATGGAAGAGATGCCCAGATCCATGAGTGCCCCGTTCGCGCCGAAGAACCCGTGGCGCCGCGCCAACTCTCCGACGGTTGCAAAGTTCCCCTCCGCGAGGGTCACGCGCCGGCCGAAGGGTTTCAGGCGCGCTCCCGCCGTTTGCAGGGCCCAGGGGTCGGCGTCGAGCCCCAGGAGCCGGCAGTCGGGTGCGCCGGCCTCCAGGATGGCCTGCGCGTGGCCTCCCTCGCCCACGGTGCAGTCGATGTATCGTCCGTCCGGCTGTACCGAGAGCGCGGCTAGGACCTCATAGAGGAGCACGGGGGTGTGATAGATGGTGGGGTGCTCCCCCCCGGGCGGGCTGCTCGGGGCATGAGGGCGACAGCCCGTTATGCTGGACATACTACCTGGATTCTTCATCGAAACACAATACTTTTTTCATTATATTTTCAGTTTTTTTCAGAAACCACCTGGGGTGGTGCGCAGCCCAAAGCACGCATGTTAAGCCCGGCTCGCCTTGTGCTATCATGGCCTACGGCGGTCATTTGAGGCTGAGCACCACTGGAGGTGTCTGAACATTCCCACACTAGCCGTTCTCACCGTGAGCGACGCCGGGGCCCGGGGCGAGCGCGAAGACACCAGCGGCCAGGCTATCCGCGAACTCATGACGCTTCAGGGCTACCGCCTGCTTCACAGTGACATCGTCTCCGATGAGCGTTCCCTAATCTCCGCCAGGCTCCTTCAGTGGTCCGGCGAGGTTGACCTGGTGCTGACGACTGGCGGGACCGGCCTGGGACAAAGAGACGTCACACCAGAGGCTACACTGGACGTGGCGGAGCGTCAAGTCCCTGGACTAGCGGAGCTGATGCGCGCTGAGACGTCCAAACAGACGCCCATGGCCTACCTGAGCCGCGGCGTGGCGTGCATCCGCGGCCGCTGCCTCATCGTCAATCTGCCGGGGAGCCCCAAGGGGGTGCGCGAGTGCCTGGAGGTGCTGACGCCCCTGCTGCCCCACGCCCTGGAGGTCCTTGGCGGCCCGGTGAACACTCACCCCCAGGGCCCGGGCTAGGAGGCTCCGGGGTTGGCTCACCGACCAGGTCTGCCTGAGAGCATGGGGGGCCGCAACATTCTCTGAGAAGCTTCAACCATGGAGATCCATATCCTGACCCTGTTCCCGGAGATGTTCCAGGGCCCCTTTGACCAGAGCATGGTCAAGCGGGCAAGGGACCAGGGATTGGTGCACATCCTGCTTCACAACCCACGGGACTTCACCCACGACCGCCACCGCATGGTGGATGACGCACCCTATGGGGGAGGGCCAGGCATGGTGATGAAGCCGGAGCCCCTGTTCGAGGCCGTGGAGTCCGCGCTGGGGGACCGCCACGGCGCCGGCGGCGTCCAGGACACACCTGTCGTGCTGCTTTCGCCCCAGGGCCGGCCCTTCACGCAGGCGGTGGCCCATGAGATGGCAGAGCACCCCGCCCTGGTGCTGCTCTGCGGGCACTATGAGGGCGTGGACGCGAGGGTGGAGGAGGCGTTGGCCACGGACTGCATCAGCATCGGTGACTACGTGCTGACGGGGGGGGAACTTCCGGCGATGGTGATGGTAGACGCCGTGGTGCGCCTGCTTCCGGGGGTGCTGCACGACCCTGAATCGCCGCGGGAGGACTCCTTCGGCCAGGGGCTGGGAGGGCTGCTGGGGTACCCCCAATACACGCGTCCGCCCAGCTACCGGGGCCTGGACGTGCCGGGGGAGCTCCTGTCGGGCGATCACGCCGCCGTGGGCCGGTGGCGGCGACGCCAGGCGCTGCTACGCACGTGGCAGCGCCGCCCGGACCTACTGGCCGGCGCCGAGCTCACGGCCTCGGAACGGGGCTACATTGAAGGGCTGAACAGGGGGGAGGAGGATCCCGGCGGCCCCAGCTAGGGGCGCTGGGCGGCCGCCTTCGCCGGGCACTTCCGCGCGGGCGCGGCCATGTACTGAGCCTGTCTCATCCGTCCACCCCGCTTGATATGGACTGTGCAGGGCGGGATGAATTCGCGCTTTCGCGGGAATGACGGGTCGCTGGCGCGACGGCCCTGTGGGCTTGGGTTGGGAGCGTTGCGTCGGTACGTGTCAGCAGGGGTGATGTGGGTCTGTGGTGGGGGGGTCCCGTGTGGGTGCGCGCCTTCGCGGAAATGACGGGGTTGGCATGCGGCGAGCCATCTCGTTATTCCGTCGAAAGGCGGAATGCAGGAGATTGAAGACCCGGATGACCCGGCTGTGTGAGACGGGCTCATGTACTACAATGGCCCCATCGTGAAGGCGCGGCCCCTCCCGGCGGCGGATGCTGAAGATTGGGCCAAATGGCACCCACCCTGCTTCGCCGCCTCCCGACGGACCGCCTCCTTCGCTGCGGGAGCGCGGCGTGGGCCGGACGGCGCCGGGATCGGCATCGGGAGTTTGTTCCAAGCAGATGGTCCCTGGGGCTGGGCAGGGCCGGGGACCGCGGTCCGTACGAGACAGGACAGCGGTTGAGCGCCTGAAGTGACGTCACAAGAGCGTAAGCGGCAAGGTGATGGGGAGACGCCCCTGCGCAGGCAGTACCTGCAGATCAAGGCGCGATACCCGGACGCGGTCGTTCTCTTTCGCATGGGCGACTTCTACGAGACCTTTGACGAGGACGCGCGGGTCGCGGCGCGGGAGCTGCAGATCACCCTGACGTCGCGGGAGATGGGGAAGGGGCAGCGGGTGCCCCTGGCGGGGATTCCGTACCACGCGCTTGAGGGCTACCTTGCGCGGCTGGTGCAGCGGGGCCACCGGGTGGCGATCTGCGAGCAGCTGAGCGACCCGGCGGCCGGCAAGGGGCTCGTGGACAGGGACGTGGTGCGCGTCGTCACGCCTGGGACCCTGGTGGAGCCTGGGCTGCTGCACGAGCGCGCCAACAACTACCTCGCGGCCCTGGTGCTGGGCGACGAAGAGGCAGGGCTGGCCTACGCCGACATCACGACCTCCGAGTTCGCCACGACGCAGCTTTCGCTGCCGGCCCTGGCCGCCGAGCTGGAGCGGCTGGACCCGGCGGAGTTGCTCGCACCCAAGGGCCAGGCCCAGGTTTCCGACCGCCCCGCGACGCCGCTTGAGCCGTCGCTCTTCGACGCATTGATGGCCCGGGAGACGCTGCTGGAGCACTTCCAGACGGCCACCCTGGAGGCCTACGGATGCGAGGGCCTGCCTCTGGCCGCAGGGGCGGCGGGGGCGCTGCTCGCCTACCTGCAGGACAACCAGAGAGATGCCCTGGCCCAGCTCCCTAGCCTGCACACCTACTCGACGCAACGGTACATGGCGTTGGACCGCCAGACGCGGCGCAACCTGGAGCTGTTCCAGGGCGGGCGCTTTGGCACGGGACAATCGCTGCTGAGCATGCTGGACATGACGCGCACACCCATGGGGGGCAGGACCCTGCGGCGCTGGCTGGGACAGCCGCTGCTGGACCTGGAGGAGCTGGAGCGTCGACTGGGGGCGGTGGACTGGTTCCATCGCAGCGGGGTTAGGCGAGAGCAGGCTTTGCGGCTGTTGCACGACGTGCCGGACCTGGAGCGGCTAGTAAACCGTGTGCGCGGTGGCATCGCACTGCCCCGGGAGGTGCTGGCGCTGCGGCGCGGGCTGGAGCTGGTGCCGGCGATGCAGGAGGCGGTGAGCCCGGGCCCGTCAGATGAGGAGGGGGAAGGCGCGGCGTGGCTCGTGGAGGAGCTGCGCCCCTGCCGGGAGGTCGCCGACCTGGTGGCATCCGCCCTGGAAGAGGAGCCAGCGACGGCACTGGGAGAGGGGGGCGTGGTCCGGCGGGGGTTCTCGCCGGAGTTGGACGAGCTGCGGGCGGCGGCGGGCAGCGCTCGGGAGTACATCGCGGGGCTGGAGCGCCGAGAGCGGGAGCGCACGGGAATATCGTCGTTGAAGGTGGGCTACAACCGGGTCTTCGGCTACTACCTGGAGGTGACGCGCCCGCACCTGGAGCGGGTGCCGCCGGACTACATGCGGCGCCAGACGCTGGTCAACGGGGAGCGCTTCATCACACCGGAGCTGAAGGAGCATGAGTCGCGCATCCTCAACGCCCAGGAGCGGATGGCGGAGCTGGAGGGCACGCTGTTCCGGCAGGTGTGCCGCCAGATTGCCGACGAGGCGCCACGGATCCTGGCGACGGCGGCGGCGCTGGGGCTGACCGACGTCTTCGCCTCGCTGGCGGAGGTGGCTACGCGAAACGGGTACGTGCGGCCCGTCCTGACCGACGGCACGGCCCTGGAGATCCGGGACGGGCGGCACCCGGTGGTGGAGCGGTCGCTGCCGGCGGGAAGCTTCGTGCCCAACGACACGATGCTGGGCGAGGGTCACGGGTCCCTGGCCATCATCACTGGGCCCAATATGTCCGGCAAGTCCACGTACATCCGGCAGGTGGCGCTGATCGTCCTGATGGCGCAGACGGGCAGCTTCGTGCCGGCGCAGTCGGCCAGGGTCGGCCTGGTGGACCGGGTGTTCACGCGGGTGGGGCTCCAGGACGACCTGACGACGGGCCAGTCGACGTTCATGGTGGAGATGGTGGAGACGGCGGCGATCCTGCACCACGCGACGCCGCGGTCGCTGGTGGTGCTGGACGAGATCGGCCGGGGCACGAGCACGTACGACGGGATGGCGATCGCGCGGGCGGTGGCGGAGCACCTGCACAGTCACCCGAGCCTGGGGTGCAAGACGCTCTTCGCCACGCACTACCACGAGCTGACCCGGATGGCGGGCCACCTGCCGAGGGCGCGCAACTACAACGTGGCCGTGGCGGAGGATGGCGGCCAAGTGGTCTTCTTGCGGCGCATTGTTCCGGGGGGCGCGGACAAGAGCTACGGCGTCCACGTGGCGCGGCTGGCGGGGCTGCCCCGGCCGGTGGTCAGCCGAGCCTGGGAACTGCTGGAGGAGTTGGAAGAGGAATCGGGGGGCGGGAAGGGAGGGGCGCGGGGGAGGCGGGGTCGGAAGGATGGGGGCCAGCTTGCGCTGTTCCAGCCGGGGGACTCTTCGCTGCTGCGGGAGCTGGAGGGACTGGACATCAGCACGATGACGCCCGTGGAAGCCCTGAACAAGCTCTACGAGATGCAGCAGCGGGCGCGGGAGTAGAGGGGTGAGGAGGGCGGGCGGGGCGATCGGGGTTGCGGGCCGCGGTGGGGGTCCGGGCCGTGGAGTGGCGCTTCTCCTCAACTTCCGCCCGGCTCTGCTACACTCTGATTTGGCCGGACGAGACTACCTGGGAATGGAGAGCCCTGTGCACATCTTCTTCGACATGGACGACACGATACTGCGGGTCGACGGCACGCTGAAGCCCATGGTCAAGGAGGTGTTCCAGCGGCTCTTGGACGACGGGCACACGCTCTACATCTGGTCGGGGACGGGCGTGCGGCGGCGCGAGGTCCAGTCCCTGGGGTTGGAGGGCTTCGTTGATGGGGTGTTCCTGAAGCCCCTGGACTTCTACCATCGGGAGGTGGAGAAGATGCTGGAGCGCGGCGAGGTCCCGGTCTTCCCGGACCTAGTCGTCGACGACCACCCGGGGATCGTGGCGGCCCTGGGCGGCGTCGTGGTGCGGCCCTCGCCCCTGGGCGACTCGCCGGCGGGCGACATGGAGCGGGTGTACGAGGTGCTCAGCGAGTATGCGGCGCGGGGCGGCTCCGACAACGTGGACTTTCGCACTCCGCCCCGGCAGGCCACGGCCTGACATGCCCATCCGCGTGCTGCCGCCCCAGGTGGCCGCCCGCATCGCGGCGGGCGAGGTGGTGGAGGGACCAGCCTCCGCCGTAAAAGAGCTGGTGGAGAACGCCCTGGACGCCGGGGCGTCGGCGATTGGCGTGGAGATGGAGGCGGGGGGCCTGGAGCTGATACGGGTGACCGACAACGGGGACGGCATCGCCTCCGAGGACGTGGCGCACCTGTTTCAGCGCCACGCCACGAGCAAGCTCACGAGTGACGAGGAGCTGGAGGACATTGGGACGCTGGGCTTCCGGGGCGAGGCGCTGCATTCGCTGGTAGCGGTGGCGCAGGTGACGCTGGTGACGCGGCGCCGGGGGGAGGAGTCGGGAAGCTACATTGCGGCGCGGGAGAGCCGGGTGGTGCGCCAGGAGCCCCGTGGCGCGCCGGTGGGGACGACCGTGACGGCGCTGCAGCTCTTCCAGAACGTGCCGGCGCGCCGGAAGTTCCTCCGCTCACCGCAGGCAGCGGGCGGGCGAGTGCAGAGAGTGGTGAGCCTATACGTCTTGGCCTACCCCGGGGTGCGCTTCAGCCTGGCCAGCGACGGCCGCACCGTCCTGACGGCACCCGGAAACGGCGGCCTACAGGAGGCCGTCCGGGCGGTGTACGGGGGCGCGGTGGCCCAGGCGCTGCTGCCGGTCTCGGGTGAATCGGGCGACGTGCGGGTCGGCGGCCTGGTGAGCCCGCCGGACGTCCACCGGGCAAACCGGAGCTACATCACGCTGATCGTGAACGGGAGGCCAGTGCAGAACCGGAGCCTCACCTTCGCTGTGGCGGAAGCGTACCAGGGACTGCTGCCCGGGGGGCGGAGCCCCATCGCGGTGATCAGCGTGTCGTTGCCGCCCCAGGACGTGGACGTCAACGTGCACCCGACGAAGGCGGAGGTCCGCTTTCGCCAGGAGTCCGAGGTCTTCGGCGCCATACAGCGCAGCGTGCGGGAGGCGCTGCTGGCCGGATCGCCTGTGCACGCCATGCGACCGCCGGGCGAGGCGGGGGTCGAGTCGACGCGGGCGGGGCTGCTGTCGTGGCCTCCGCCGCGACCGTCCGCAAGCGCACGGAGTGACGCGGGCGCGCCGTCGCCTCTACCGGCGGCGGAAGGGATGCGAGCAGCGGAGGCCTCGGGGGACGGCGGCGGCGGTGACGGGGCTTCCGGAGAGCCCGCGCAGCTGCTGCTCTCGCGCACGCTTCCGGCTCTGCGAGTGGTGGGCCAAGTGCAGGAGACCTACATCGTCGCGGAGGGACCGCAGGGGATGTACCTGATCGACCAGCACGCCGCCCACGAGTGCGTCATCTACGAGCGGGTACGACAGGCGGCGGCCAGGGAGACGCCGGAGGTGCAGGGTCTGCTGGAACCGGCAACCGTCGAGCTGTCCATGCCCCAAGAGGAGCTGGTGGCAAGCCAGGGGGCCTTGCTCAGCAGCTACGGGTGGCGGCTGGAGTCCTTTGGCGATCGGAGCCACCTGATCCGGGGGATGCCCTCGGTGCTCACGAGCAAGGACCCTGCGCAGGCGCTGTTGGACCTGCTGGACACGACGTTGTCCGAAGAGCCCACCAAGTCCTGGGAGGAGCGGCTGGCCGCGACCGTGTCCTGCCATGGGGCAGTGCGAGCGGGAAACGTGCTGACCCTGCCGGAGATGACGGAGATGGTGCGCCTATTGGAGCAGACTCGTCAGCCGCACACGTGCCCCCACGGGCGGCCTACGATGGTGCACCTGAGCGCGGGCAATCTGGAGCGCGAGTTTCGCCGGAGGTAGCGCCGGCACTACAGGTCACCTGGTTCGGGCGCCTCACCATGAGCGGGAGGCGCGTCTCCAAGCCCACAAGGGGCCGCGCCCTTGGCGCGAGGGCCTTATCATGAGCGGGGGAGGTGGGGGCAGTCCTTCGAGTTTCGTGTAGGCTATTCGGCGCCGTTTGCGTCCGGAGTCAGGTTGAAGCAATGACATCTTCCGTTACGGTCTTGGGGTTCACGTCGGATCTGGTGCTGTGGCAGATCCTGGTGCTCACAGTGGTGTCGCTTTTCGTTGGGGTGCTCGGCGGCTTCCTGGGGCTGGCGCTGGGGACGATACGGCTGCCGGCGCTGCTGCTGATGGGGGTGGCGCCGCCGATTGCCGCGGGCACGAACATTCTGGTCAGCACCGTGGCGGCGCTGTCGGGTTCGGCCAGCCACCTACGGGAGGGGCGGGTGATCCTGAGGGTCGTGGCCATGATGGGGATACCGTCGGTGATCGGGGCGTTTGCGGGGGGGTCTTCGGCAGCCAGGCGCCGATTTCGCTGCTGCTGGCGATGGCGGGGGCGTTCGTCATGTGGCAGGGGGTGGAGCTCCACATGCGTCTGCGCCGGCAGGCCATTGCAGCCAGGAGCACTGCGGGGGAGGTGAGCTCAGGGAAGGAGCCGACTGGGTTGTCGCCGGGGCGCTACGCGCTGGAAGGGGGCGTGGGGCTGGGGATTGGGCTCCTTGGTGGCTCCGTGGGACTGATCCTGGGCACAATGCGGCTGCCGCTGCTGATCAACGTGCTCAAGCTAAACCCACGCATGGCGGCGGGCACGAACCTGCCCATCGGGATGATGCTGGGGGTGTTCGGATTCGTGGGGCACGGGCTCCGGGGAGAGGTGGACGTGCCACTCTTGCTAGCGATGGGCGGCGCGGCGGCGGCCGGGAGCGCCTACGGCGCGCGCCTGACGGGCCGGGTCAACATGAACACGCTGGTGCGGGCCATGTCCGTAATCCTGGTGGTGGTTGGGGGGCTGCTGCTGTGGCGCGCATCGCCATTCGCATAGGGAGCGGGACGCCGCGGCGGGAGGCGATTGCCAATGAGCGGCATGAACGGCGATAGATCGATCCTCATAGCCACGACGAACCCGGCAAAGCGGGAGATGCTGGCGTGGCTTTTGGAAGGGCTGGCGATACGTCTGCGGTTCCCCGAGGAGGTGCAGCAATCGATGGTCGTGGAGGAGACCGAGCCGACCCACCGGGGCAACGCCGTGCTGAAGGCGAAGGCGTGGTCGCGGGCGTGCGGCGACATGGCCATCGCCAGCGACGGCGGGCTGCGCATCGAGTCGCTGGGAGCGGCGTGGGACAGCGTGCGGACAGCCAGGTTTGCGGGCCCGGGGGCCGACGACCGCGCACGATTGGAGCGGCTGCTGGAGCTGATGGCACCCTATTCGGGTGAGGAACGTCGCGCCAGGTGGGTGGAGGCAGTGGCCGTCGCGCGTGCCGGCAGGCTGTTGGGGACGTGGGAATCCGAGGGTGGAGACGGTCTTGTGGCGGACTCCTTCAATGCGGAGGAGCCGACGCCCGCGTTCTGGGCGGGCAGCGTCTGGTATTTTCCCAGCCTGGGCAAGCGGTACAGCCAGCTCACCGAGGAGGAGCGCCGCGAGGTTGGCGAGCCGTGGAGCGTCCTGAAGCCGCAGGTGCAGTCGTTCTTCCGCCGGTAGCCCGGCGCGGGCCGCCAGCGCGACAGCTTGCGGAGGAGGGGGAGGGTAGGCGGCGGGGGCGGGCCGCTCATCCTTCGACGGGCTCTGTGCGGCGGGGCGGGGGCGAAGTGCGGCCGGGCTTCCGGCGGCGGGTCAGTCCGGCGGCAGGGAGACCCGGAGGGGGGCGGAGGCGCTCGTTTG
Source organism: Dehalococcoidia bacterium (assembly GCA_965247615.1). Taxonomy (GTDB): domain Bacteria; phylum Chloroflexota; class Dehalococcoidia; order Lucifugimonadales; family UBA1127. Next base: position 1,882,807 of record OZ252022.1, read on the forward strand.
GAAGCTCCGCAGGGTCAGGAGACCATCGTGCTGGAGGCCCTCCACCAATTGCCGGAGCCACGGGAGGTCATCGGCGTCGAAGGACGGCTTGAGGTGGGCACCCAAGTCGGCCAGATCGGCCGATGCTCCCGCCGGCAGGCCCCGCAGGTACGCGATGATGCGGCCTCGGTAGTACCGTGATGAGCCGCGGAAGGGCGTCGTAGCGGCACGGTAGGGCGGTTTGGCTTCGGCGACGCGTTTCTGCCGGTGGCGAAAGCCAGGGGCGGCGCGGCAGTGGGAGGAGACGGGGCACAGGCTGCAGCGGGGCTCGCGCTGGACACAGACGGTTGCTCCCAGGTCCATCAGGGCCTGGTTCCAAGCCCATGCCTGTCCCTGGGGGAGGGCGCTCTGGGCGGCGGCGGCTAGGGCTTTGTCTTCGAGCCCTTCAGCACCGCCAAAGACGCGGCCCAGGACCCGGCGGACATTGGTGTCCACGACAGGCGCTTGGTGTCCGAAGGCGAAGCATGCCACGGCTGCGGCGGTGTAGGGGCCGATGCCATCGAGCTTGCGGAGGTCCTTCGGGTCCGAAGGCAGAACGCCCCCGACGTGGACCGCGGCCCGGGCGGCCCGCAGAAGGTAGAGGGCTCGGCGGTTATATCCCAGCCCCACCCACTGCCGGATGACGTCGGCAGTGGAGGACTCGGCCAGCGCTTCCAGGGTGGGAAACCGGTCCAGGAACGCCAAGTACTTGGGGACGACCCGGTCAACTTGGGTCTGCTGCAGCATCACCTCCGCGACGAGCACGGCGTAGGGATCGCGGGTGAGGCGCCACGGGAGGGCTCTTCCGTGGGAGCGAAACCAGGCGAGCAACAGGTCTTGGAGGGATGTTTGCCGATTCGTCATGTGGATGGGGCTCTGCCAGCAGGGTCGTGCGCCCAAGTCGACCGTTCACGGACCGCGAGACTCGCCCGGTGGATGGAGGCTTCCATTCGACCGCCGATGGCGTACCCTGTCTTGCGGCAGGCGCCTTCGAAGCTTCCCAATTCAGTTTCGCCGTGGATTTGGGGAGTGCTCGACGTGCAGTCCCGGGTGGAATGATAAGATAGTGTGCGTCGCCCCTAAGGGGAAATGCAAGCCAGAGGAGGTAGTTGATGCCCATCGTCGAGGTCAAGATGTACCCGGGCAGGAGCCACGAACAGAAGGCCGAACTGGCGAAGGCAATCACGAAGGCGATGGTGGATATTGCCAAGACGCCGCCAGAGGCGGTGATGGTGCTCTTCGAGGACCTGCCCAAGGAGAACTGGGCCAACGCCGGGGTCCTGGCGACGGACGCCTCCTAGAGCCGGTGGCTCCGGCCGCCGGCAGGGGAGACGGGGCGAGCTGTGGCGCGGCTGTCCGAGGCCGGGAGGCGTCGTTCGCCCCGGTGGGGAGATACTCCCAAGACGCGCGGCTTGACAAAGAAGAAGCTGAGGCGGGAAGCTCGTTTCTTGACAGGATGCCATTGCCATGCTAGATTCGCCTATCCGTTGCAGTGGTCGGCACGAATGCGGCGCGGGGCCCGCTAGCTCAACTGGCAGAGCAGCTGACTCTTAATCAGCCGGTTCTCGGTTCGACTCCGAGGCGGGTCACTGAAGGGACCGAGCGGCACAGGGTCGTCTCCACGACGCCGTTAGCGGCCAAGTGGGGATGTGTCGGAATAGGCAGACGAGCATGATTTAGGATCATGTGCCGAAAGGCGTAGGAGTTCGAGTCTCCTCATCCCCACCAGGAACCATGCAGAGAGGTGAGAGCAGACTGAGGGTCCCTGGCGCAGAGGACCCAGGATTCTAGGGGCGTGCGTGAGCAGGCCAAGAATTGGTGTATGAGGAAGGAGAAGCCGTGGCCGTCCTTCTCGAGGTGAAAGACCTCCGAACAGAGTTCTATACCCAAGACGGGATTGTCAAAGCCGTTGACGGGGTTAGCTATGACCTTCAGGAGGGTGAGACGCTGGGCCTGGTGGGGGAGAGCGGGTGTGGAAAGAGCGTGAGCGCCCTTTCCATCCTGCGGCTCATTCCCAATCCGCCGGGCAAGATCGTGGGTGGTTCCGTGATGTTTGACGGAGAAGACCTGATGCGGATCAGCGAGGAGGAGATGCGGCACATTCGCGGCAACCGCATCGCCATGGTCTTCCAGGAGCCGATGACGTCGCTGAACCCGGTGCTGACGATTGGCCGCCAGTTGACGGAGAGCCTGGAGCTTCACCTGCACATGAACAAGCGTCAGGCCCGCGACAGGGCGGCGGAGCTCCTTCATACGGTCGGAATCCCCGACGCGGCGACGCGGCTGGACGACTATCCGCACCAGTTCAGCGGCGGTATGCGCCAGCGGGTGATGATCGCCATGGCGCTGAGTTGCGACCCCAAGCTCCTGATTGCCGATGAGCCGACGACAGCTCTGGACGTGACGATTCAGGCGCAGATCTTGGAGCTGATGCAGAAGCTGGCCACCGAGCTCAACACGGCCATTCTGGTCATCACGCACAATCTGGGCGTGGTTGCGCGGTACGCACACCGGGTGAACGTGATGTACGCGGGCAAGATCATCGAGAGAGGCACCGCCCGCGAGATCTACGAGCACCCCAGACACCCGTACACCATTGGACTTCTCAACTCCGTGCCACGGCTGGACATTGCGCGGACGGATAAGCTGGAGCCCATTGAAGGGATGCCCCCAGACCTGGTCAACCTGCCTCCCGGGTGCCCCTTCCGACCCCGATGCAAGTATGCCATCGACAAGTGCGCTGAGGAGCATCCGCCGCTGGTCGCGGTGGATGGCACCCATACGGCGGCCTGCTGGGTAGCCGACCAACTCTAGAACGGTAGCGAGCTTGGAGGACTCATGACGCAAGGGGAGCAAAGCGGAAACGGCAAGGCCCTGGTCGAAGTCAAGAACCTGAGAATGTACTTCCCGGTCACCTCTGGAATCGTCTTCCAGAAGAAGGTGGCCGACATCAAGGCCGTGGACGACGTGACCTTCACGGTCAACGAGGGCGAGACGCTGGGTCTGGTGGGTGAGAGCGGGTGCGGGAAGACCACGACAGGCCGATGCATCCTCCAGCTCTATAAGCCAACGGAGGGCCAGGTGCTCTTCGAAGGCGAGAACTTGGTCACGATGAAGGGGCGGCAGCTTCGAGCCATGCGGCGCCAGATGCAGGTCATCTTCCAGGACCCCTACAGCTCGCTGAACCCCAGGATGAGCTGCGGCAACATCATCGGCGAGCCCCTGATCGTCCACAAGATGACGACGAGCAAGGCGGACTACCGCGAGAAGGTAGCCGAGCTGCTCAACGTCGTAGGGCTGAACCCGTACATGGCGGACCGCTTCCCGCACGAGTTCAGCGGCGGCCAGCGTCAACGCATCGGCATTGCCCGCGCGCTGGCGGTGAGGCCCAAGTTCATCGTTGCCGACGAGCCGGTTTCCGCCTTGGACGTATCCATTCAGGCCCAGGTGATCAACCTGCTCCAGGAGATTCAGGACCAGTTCCAGCTCACGTTCCTGTTCATCGCCCACGACTTGGCGGTGGTGCGCCACATCAGCAACCGCGTGGCGGTGATGTACCTGGGGCACATTGTGGAGATCGCCAATCAGGACGAGCTGTACCGCAATCCGCTCCACCCATATACCAGGGCTCTGCTGTCTGCGGTGCCCATTCCGGACCCCGTGGTGGAGTCTCAGCGGGAGCGCATCATTCTCCAGGGCGATGTGCCGAGCCCCCTGCACCCGCCCCCCGGGTGCGTGTTCCACACCCGTTGCCCCATTGCCATCGACGACTGCCACCAGGCGTTGCCGGAGCTTCACTCCCGTGGCCTTCAGGAGGAGGGTGGGATACCGGAGCTGCGGGAGGTGGACAAGAACCACTGGGTGGCGTGCATTCGCACCTAGTATCCCGGAAGACGAACGAAACTGTGGGAGGCCCTCGCACGTGTCGAGGGCCTCTCATTGCTTGGGGCACTGCGCCGTGCGGCGGCCGCTACTCGCAGCGGCCGCTTCTGCTGCGTGACGTCACGCGGCGCCCGGTCGGGCGGGCGGGGCGCATTCCTTGACGCTCCTATGGCCCACACCTACAATGTGACTAGGACGCTGCACTCAGGAGTCAACATGAGCATTCCCGGCTTGCCCCTTTTTCCCGTCACGGTAGTTGGGAGCTGGCCCAGGCCCCCGTCGCTGGTCCAGGCCTTGCGCAAACGCCAGGCGGGTGAAATGAGCGTGGAGGACTTCAACCAGGAGGCGGACCGGGCGGTGCTGGAGGCCCTGCGCTACCAGGACGAAGCTGGGGTGGACATTGTCAGCGACGGTGAGCAGCGCCGGGACAACTTCTATTCGTTTGTAGTGGACAAGCTGGACGGGGTGGAGCTGATGAGCCTCGCCGAGCTGATGGACCACGTGGAGGACCGGACGTCGTTTGACGAACAGCTGCGCAGCATGGATGCTCCGGCCTTCGCCATCCACAACGCCACGGTGGTCGACAAGGTGAAGCGTCGGCAGTCCCTGGCGATGGACGAGTACGAGTTCCTTCGGCGGCACACGGACAAGCCCATCAAGATTCCGCTGCCGGGCCCCTACCTCTTGACGCGGTCCATGTGGGTCAAGGGGGTCTCCGACACGGCGTACCCAACGATGGAGGACCTGTCCAAGGACATTGTACAGATACTGCGCGAAGAGATCATGGAGCTGCGGGAGGCGGGGGTCGCCTTCGTGCAGCTTGACGAGCCGGTGCTTACGAACGTGATGTTCAAGCCGGACGTGCAGGAGCGCACCTTCATGTGCGCGTCCATGGCGGCGTCTTCCGGCGACCCTATGACGGAGCTCATCTGGGCCGTGCGGATGATGAACGCCGTATTGGCGGGGATCGACGACATCCACACAGGGGTGCACGTGTGCCGCGGCAACTGGAGCCGCAAGGAGGATTCCCTGTTGCAGGGCGGCTACGAGCCGCTGATGATGTACCTGCTGACGATGAACCTGAACCAGCTTGTGCTGGAGTGCGCGACGCCCCGGGCCGGGGGACTATCGGCCTTCGCGCGCTACCCGCGGATCCGGGAGCTTGGGCTGGGCGTGGTCAACCCGCGGACGGACGACATCGAGACGCCGGAGTCGGTGGTGGAGATGGTGGAGGAGGCGCTGAAGTACTTCGAGCCACAGCAGATCTACCTGAACCCCGACTGCGGGTTCGGCACCTTCGCGGAGCGCCCGATGAACAGCCCAGAGGTGGCCTTCGAGAAGCTGCTTATCATCAAGAAGGCTGCGGACGCGCTGCGGGCGTCCTACGGTTAGCGGGAGCAACGGAGCGGTATGAGCACTGAAGAGGGCCGGCGCGTCAACGGCTTGGACCTTACAGGCTTTGAGGAGGCGCTGCGTACCATCGGGGAGACGCCGGGAGCGCAGCGCGCGCCGAAGAAGTCGCGGACGCGCTGGCGCGGGGGCTTCAAGTTCGACGCGCTGGTGCGCAACCACACGTTCCGGGTCGACGAGCCGTCGCACCTCACGGGGGCGGACGAGGCGCCCAACTCCATGGAGTACGTGCTGGGGGCCTACGGGGCCTGTCTGGCCACGGGCTTTGTGCTGCGGGCCTCCAAGGCGGGGGTCACGATCCGCAACCTGGAGCTGGCATTGGACTCTGAGCAGGACAACGTGTTCACGTTCCTCGGCCTGGGCGGCGAGGGGCACTCCGGCTTCAGCGGCATCAACGCCAAGCTCTTTGTCCAGGCGGACGCCGACACGGAGACGCTGCAGCGTCTCTGGGATGAGACGGTGGAGACGTCGCCGGTGGGCAACTCCCTGGCGAATGCGGTAACCATCAACGCGGACCTGGAAGTCATCGGGTAGAAGCCCAGCTTGGGGCTTCGGCGCGGACCGGGAGTCGCGAGCAGAGAAGGCCGAGCTACCGTGCTGAACCATCTTCGGCCCCAGACCGCGGCTACGCCAACGCCCACGACCGCCGCCGATGATACACCGACCCTGGCCACGCCGCCGCACAAGGACGCGGCTGTGCGTTGGTTCCTCTACTCCGCCATCTTCTGGCTGGCGTTTCCGGGGTTGGCGGGCCTGCTGATGGCCGTCTTCCTCTATCTGCCCAGCATCCATGACGGGCTTCCCGTGCAGTTGCAGGGCTATCTCCAGTTCGGCCGCCTCCGGCCCATGCACGTCAACGTCTTCCTCTTCGGCTGGCTTTCCATGGCCTACGCGGGGGCGATGCTGTTCATGGTTCCTCGCCTGACCAGGACGCGTCTGTTCAGCGAGCGTCTGGGGCTGGCAAACGTTGCGGTGTGGAACGCCACCATCGCCGCGGGGATGGTGAGTCTGCTGCTAGGGTTCAACCAGGGCCGCGAGTACGCGGAGCTGGCCTGGCCGGTTGACCTGCTGATGCTGACGTGCTTTGCGATGCTGGCGGTGAACGTGTGGGGGACGGTGCTGCGGCGCCAAGAGAAGCGCCTTTACATCAGTGTGTGGAGCTTCATGGCCAGCAGCCTGATCATCGTCTTCGTGTACGGCATCGGCAACGTGGTGTGGGACACGACGGGGGCCCTGCGGGGCATGAACGACGCCATCCTCAACTACTTCTACGTCCACAACCTGTTCAACGTCTGGTTCACCACGGGGGCTATCGGCCTGGTCTGGTACCTGCTGCCGAGGATGTCCGGCAACCCCCTGTGGAGCTATCGGCTGGCCATCTGGGGATTCACGAGCGTGTGGACAGGGCAGCACCATCTGCTCTACGGGCCGGGGCCGGAGTGGCTAGAGCTGCTCTCGGTGTCCTTCAGCATCCTGACGCTGATGCCGAACATCGCCTTCGTGTACAACTTCGTCAAGACGATGGAGGGCGCGTGGGGCAAGATGGCGACGGACGTGCCGCTGCGGTTCCTTGCGACGGGGTGCGTCTTCTACGCGTTCACGTGCTTTCAGGGGGTGGCGCAGTCGTTCCGCTTCTTCAACGCGCACATCCACTTCACGAACTGGGTTATCGGGCACAGCCACCTGGCCTTCGTGGCCGCGTTCAGCTTCATCTGCCTGGCGCTCATCTACCACCTGCTCCCTCGCATACTGGGCCGGGAGCTGTTCAGCCGGCGCCTGATGGAGTGGCACTATTGGCTGGTCCTGACCGGGATCATGGTCTTCATGCTGAGCCTGTGGACCGCGGGGTGGATCCAAGGCGGCGATTGGCTGGCCGGGGGGACGCCCTTCATGGAGACGGTGGAGGCGATGAAGCCCTTCATGCTCATCCGGCTTCTGGCCGGGCTGACGGTCTTCTCCGGCATGGCCATCTTCGTGTACAGCGTTGCGTTGACCCTCCGGACTCCCAAACTTCGCCCCACGCGGGCGGCGTAGGGTGAGGGGCTGACGTGCCGCGCCCAACGATCCCGTACCTCATAGGCGGCTCGCTGCTGTTCCTGTTCCTGGGGCTGGCGGTAACTGTGGGCATCCCCGCCATTCAGGAGCCTCCGGCTACCGCGCTGGCGGTGCGCTACAACGAGGCGCAGCTGCGGGGGCGCGGCCTCTACATCCGGGAGGGGTGCTGGTACTGTCACACGCAGCAGGTGCGCTCGGTGGAGACGGTGGCGGGAACGGTGCGCCAGCCGGGGGACATCGGCCCGGAGTCCGTGCCGGGTGACTACGCTTACCAGAAGCCGGTGCTGTGGGGGACCAACCGCCAGGGCCCGGACCTGTCGCACGTCGCCAGCCGACCGTACATCACCAAGGCGTGGCACGTGCTGCACCTGAAGGAGCCCAGGACGGTGGTGCCGGGCAGCATCATGCCGTCCTTCGCACACCTGAGCGAGTCTCAGCTCGACGACCTAGCCGAGTACCTCATGGCGCTGCCGTAGGGGTGAGCCGTGTATTCCGCCAGTCTCATCGTGGTGGTCAGCGTTGGTCTCATAGTGCTGCTGTGGGCCGGATTCATGGTGTGGGGCTTCCGGTCGGGCCAGTTCAAGGGCATGGACCGGGTCCGACGCCTGCCGCTGGACGACGATGCGCCGCAGGAGAGGCAGCGTGAGCGAGAGTAAGGAAACGGGACGGACCGATGTCCAAGGACAGACCGGAGAGGACCCCAACACCATCGGGGGGGAGGTCCGGGTCAGCTTCGGGGCGGCGCCGCGGATCCTGCGCTGGATCGGCTACGTGGTGTACGTCTGGGCCATCGTCTATCTGCTGGTGCACCCGTCCATAGAGTACCGAAGCATCATACTCATTTTCGCGGGCATACTGGGCGCATGGTTCCTCTTCTACGGCCTGACCAAGAGGCCGCCCGAGCCCTAGCCGCCGCCGGTCCCGGCGTGGCTAGCTGGCGGGGACCGTCGCAGGTACGCCGAATCGGTGGCGAAGTGCCAATCCGCCGCCAAGGAGGGCGAGGGCCGCGGAGAAGAAGAGGGCGTAGGCTAGGTCTACGTTCCCGACGAGACCGGCCAGGGTCGCGCCCCCGGCTCCGAGCCCTTCCGAGGCCAGGAAGAGGAATCCCAGCACCGTGCTCTCCCGCCGTCCGCCCATCTCCAGGGCGGCGGCCATCAGGACCGCCCGGACTCCGATGAGCAGGAGTCCCCCGGCGACCATGGCCAGCACCAAGGTTGCGGGCTCCGGAGCCAGGGGAATGAACCCAACCGCCATGCTGCCCCCCAGCAGTCCGATAAGGACGATAGAGCGGCGCCCCATCCTGTCAGAGAGTTGGCCCAGGAATGGGGCCACGACGGCGCCGCAGAGGACCATGGCGGAGAATGCCAGGGCGGCCAGGGGCGATGAGAACCCCCGGACCTGGGTGAGATAGAGGGGCACCATGCTGTACAGCGCCACGATGGACATGCTGTGCAGGGCAAGGATGCCCAGGATGCTCAGGCCGGCCGGCCGGCGCCATACCCCCACCAGATGTCCGATGCTGACGCGCGGTCCGGGCTCGAATGGCCGGACGCGACCCATGAGCCAGAGGAAGAGGATGCCCATGAGGACGGCGGGGATCACGCCAGCCTGAAGGACCTGCCGCCAGTCGAGGAAGCTGAGGAGCAGACCAACCGCGAGGGGGGCAAGGACCTCCGCAACGGTCCCGCCGGCGCCGTGGATGGCCAGGGCCATGGCCCGCCGCTCGGGCATGCGCTGGACCATGGCGCCCATGGCGGGCGGGTGCCAGGCGGCGGCGCCGGCGGAGGCCACGGCGAGGAGGACGACGAGGAGCCAGTAACCGGTGGCCACGGAGGCTGCGAGATAGCTCGCGGCGACCCACCAGAAGGTGGTCATGAGGAAGCGGCCGCTGTTTTTCGACCGGTCGCCGAGGATGCCCGCGGGTAGATAGGTCAGTCCCGCACCCAGTGCTTTGGCGGTGAACAGGAAGCCAACCTGAGCCGGACTGAGGCCGAGGGCGAGGGCCATGGGCGGCGCCAGGAGCCACAGGGCGGCGCTGCCCCAGTCCACCGCTGCATGGCCGGCGGGGAAGGCAAGAAAGTAAAGTATCAGTTCACGTCTAGAGGTCATGAGTCCAGGCCCGCGTTAAAGGTGTAGAAGGAATGGTACCGGAAATTGCGGTGGCCGGCCACGGAGAGTGAGGCGCCGGCCACCCTCCACCTCTCTCATTTGGTTTGGGAGCCCTCCAGAAGCGGGGGGATTCACTTCGAGGGGGAAGGTGGGTATATCCATGCTCGGGTGGGATTCATGAAGAGCGGCCACCGGAGCGTACGCGAGGGTCTCTTTGCGTAATCCAGCGTTCATGATAGACTCTGGGGCGGTTATCGTGCGTGGTGGGTGGTTTCTGGCCAAGAAAAGTGGCAAAAGGCTTGGCGGAGCGGGAGCTGGGACGCGGAGCGCATTGAGAGTGTGAAAACTGTAACAACGTGTTAACCCACGCGTAATACGAGCGTAACAACTTTCAGCCATTCTTGAAACCAGTCAGATATAGCTGGGGAAACCCTCAGCAAAGAATGGAGGAGCGATGGATACCGGCGATACTGCATGGATGCTCACTGCGTCGGCGTTGGTCTTGCTCATGACGCCAGGGCTGGCGTTTTTCTATGGTGGGCTGGTCCGAATGAGGAACGTCGTCAGCACCATCATGTACTGCTTCATGGCCATTGCGGTGGTGAGCGTGGTCTGGGTCCTCTGGGGCTACAGCCTGGCGTTTGGAGAAGGCGGAGCGTTTATCGGGGACCTGTCGTTGCTGGGTCTGACAGGGCTGGACGTGGCGTCGGCGGAGGCGGAGGACGGGCAGCTGCTGTTCGCGCTGTTCCAGATGATGTTCGCCATCATAACCCCGGCACTGATCACCGGGGCGTTCGTGGAGCGGTTCAAGTTCACGACGTACCTGATCTTCCTGGTGCTCTGGGTGAGCCTGGTGTACGCACCGATTGCACACTGGGTTTGGGCACCCAACGGCTGGCTGTTCGGGCTGGGTGCGCTGGACTTTGCGGGCGGCACGGTGGTGCACCTCAACGCCGGCATGGCAGCCCTGGCGGCTGCAGTCCTGCTGGGGAAGCGCCGGAATCCCGGGGCAGAGCCGCACAACGTGCCCTACGTGGTGCTTGGGGCAGCGCTGCTGTGGTTCGGTTGGTTTGGTTTCAACGCGGGCTCCGGGCTCGCGGCGAACGGCCTTGCGGTCAGCGCGTTCATGGTCACGAACACGGCGGCGGCCACTGCCGCTCTGACGTGGGCCATCCTTTCCCAGATTCAGACGGGTAAGATGAGCGCCGTGGGCGTTGCCACCGGCGCGGTGGCGGGTCTGGTGGCGATCACGCCGGCATCGGGATTCGTTGGCGTCATGGGGTCCATCGCCATCGGTTTCGGGGCCGGGGTGCTGTGCTACGGGGCGGTGCTGCTCCGCTCGAAGACGGGGATTGACGACGCGCTGGACGTGTTCGCGGTCCACGGCATTGGCGGCGCATGGGGCGCCTTGGCCACTGGGATCTTCGCTGTCGCAGCGATCGGTGGGACACCGGGGGCGATTGAAGGCAACGCCAGCCAGATGGTCACGCAAATCGTTGCAGTGCTATCCACGATGGCGTACTCCCTAGTCGCCACTCTGATCATCCTCAAGGTCCTGGACCTCATACCGGGGCTCGGACTTCGGGCAAAGGACAGCGATGAGGACCAAGGCCTCGACATCTCGTCCCACGGCGAGCGCGCATTCGTGAGCGACGGCGCGGACTAACGGGCGAGGTCCCAGCCAGTGTTTCGTTCGGTGACGGGCAGACCTGAGGAGAAAGGGAGGACACCATGATCAGTATAGAAGCTGTGGTACGGCCCGAACGTGTGGGCCAGGTCACGGATGCGCTGTTGGCTGCCGGTTGCTCTGGGTTCTACTACTACAACGTGACGGGGCAGGGCCAGCAGCGGGGGGTTGAGGTGATAGTTGGCCGCGCCGGCCAGGTAGCGACTCGATCGTCGCTGCCCAAGACCATCATCCGCACGGTGGTGCGTGACGACATGCAGGAAGCTGTCGTCGCGGCGATTGTCGAGGCGGCAAGGAGCCCGGGTGAAGGCGTGATCGGCGACGGGAAGATCTTCGTATCGCCGGTTGCCAGCGTCATCCGCGTGCGAACGGGCGAGAGGGACGACATGGCCATCTAGGCCCGGGCCTGAGCAAGGCCTACAGGACCAGCAGGGAAGATAAGGGGTGTGCGCGCTGTTGGCGCTCACACCCCTTCTTGCGGGCTAGCTCCGCGACACTACCCGCGAGGAGCGGGGACAGTCCATCGCCGAGGCTATGCTTCGGCGGCTACCTGGGTGACAGCGGCGGCCAGTCGCCAGAGGTCCACCTCCTGGAGCCGCATGGTCACGACATCGCCAGGCGCGGCGGGCTGGGTCATGTAGAGGTTGGCGCGGAAGGGGAACTGGCGCAGCTCCACGAGCGCCTCTCGGCCCCGCAGGTCCAGCACGACTCCCTCAAGCAGTCCACCCGCGAAGGGCTCCAGGTACTTGAGCAGCCAGTGCCGCTTGCGGTCCTCTTCCACGCGGCCCAGCTCCCGGAGTTGACCCTCGGCCTCAAACAGGAGCTGGGCCATGGTCTCCCCGTCGTAGCACGGCTCACCTTCCACAAGAACGCGCATAATCTGGCGCTGCATGACGAGATCCAGATACCGCCTGAGGGGGGAGGTGCACTGAAGGTAGACCGGAACGGCCAAGAGGGCTTGGGGCCGCGGCTCCAAGGCCAGGCTGGAGGGCCTGAGCCGCCGCATGACCTGATAGCCCCAGACCTCCGGGCTGGAGATGCTCTCCAGGTCCGTTATGTCGACTTGCTCCTGGGTGCGGTAGATAGCGGGGATGGCCCGGTCGCGGCAGAACTCGGCCATGAGGCGATTGGCCAGCACCATGAACTCGGCCACGAGCATGCGGGCGGGGGTAGGGGAATAGGCGCCGACGCTGATCTCATTGTGGGCGTCCACCTGCACCTTGAGCTGGGGGCGGTTCAGATCCAGAGCGCCGGCGGCCTGCCTCTTGCCCCGGAGATGCCGCGCGACGCGGTCGAGAGTCCGCAGGAGCGGACCGTTGGGCGCCTCGTGTCCAGCCAGGACGGCATCCACGTCTTCATAGGAGAGGCGAGCGCGGCTGCGGACCAGGGACGGGACCAATTCCCAGTCAAGGATGGCGAGGTCGCGGTCCAGGCGGACGAGGAGACTGAGAGCGAGGCGCGGAGACCCAAGACATAGGCTTCCCAGCTCCGTGGAGAGACGCGGGGGCAGCATGGGAATGGTCTGCTCGGGGAGGTAGATGGAGAGCAGCCGCCGGGCCGCTTCCGCGTCGATGGATCCGCCGGGGACCACGAGGGCGGTGGCGTCGGCGATGTGTATGCCGAGTAGATGCCCCTGCGGGGCCGACTGGAGGGAGAGGCCGTCGTCCATGTCGACGGTGGACGCCTCATCCACGGTGACGACCTCCAGGTCCATGAGGTCGCGGCGGCGACTGTCAGACAATGCGTCTTGGATGGAGACTCCCTCGGCAGCTTGCAGCACCTCCGGGGAGAACTCCCTAGGAATACCCTTGCGGTAGAGCTCCAGGGGCTCGTCCTCATGGAAGACGCCGCGCTGGACGAGGAGATCGAAGGCGAGGCGGCGCCAGTCCGACGCGCCGGGCTGGATCTCGCGCAAGAGCCTGCGGGCCGTGCGGGCAGAGGCGTGGCCTTCTCCGAAAATGGCGAACTGCCTGAGACCCTCCAGCCACTCCTGCTGGCGGTTGGTCCAGGTATCCATGGTTTCCGTGTCGGAGAGCCAGGCCAGGAACGCCGCTTCGTCCGCGCCGGCCTCCTGCTCCTGCGTGCGCTGCCAGAGGAGCGCCTCGACCTCCGCGCGAGGACGGGGCACAAAGGCGGCGCCGCGGCGGAGGAAGTGTGTGGACTCGATGCTGAGGTGGGCCTGAAGAGCGGTCCTGCGGAGGGGATCGCTGGAGGGGCCCCAGTAGAGGGACGAGAGGTCGTCTAGGGACAGCTGGTTCCCGTCCTCCTCTGCCAGGTCCCAGACCTCTGACAAATCGAGACTCAGCATCAGGGCTTCGCATTCCCGGCGCCACGCGGGGAACGCCTCCGCGCGCACGAACACGTCGGTTTCCAGGACCACCTGATGGGGGTTGATGCGGACGACGCGGTCCGGGGCGAGGGAAACCTGGAGCTTACCGGGCGGCCCCGCGACGTAGCGGCCGAGGAGGAATTCGCCATGGCGGCGGAAGAGAATGACCTCGCCGTCCTTCATGTTTCTCCAGTGGGTTGGCTGGGGGCTCCGGGGACCGGGGGGCGAAGCAGGCTAGGAACAGTCTGAACACTCCCGGGGCCGCGGCACAGCCCCGCCACGCGGTCGACAGCCGCCGGTCCCAGCGCGACCGAGGCTCGGCCCGCCCCGTCCGGCAGCAGGGACATTTGATTGTTTTCCTTCGGTTGATTGTCGTCGTGTTTTTTTTCGGAGATTCTGAACCTGGAAAAGTGGAAAAGGGGTGATTGTTTTCTTCGTGAGGTCGCTGGCGCGACGGCCTTGTAGGGGAGGGTGGCGGGGTCGCCACGGCGGGGGGGTGCCGGAATGACGGTTGTGCAATGGTCTCCTTGTGCGGGCCTGTTACAGGGATGGTAGGGCATACGTTCTGTACGGGCAACGGGCTGCTGGCAGGTCGCTGCGCGACGGCCACGTTGGGCGTAGACGCAGGATGAGTGGGCCCACCACCCGCGACCCTGCCCCGCCCCTGGCTTCCCGTCTGCGTGGCAATGACAGTTGTGCAAAGGTCTCCGAAAGCGGGGATCCCTCTATCGGCGCACTCGATGGGTCCATGGCAAGCCGGTCGCCGAGAATCTCCGCCGTGTTGTTCAGACTGTTCCCAGTGTACCCCATAGACGCCCGGCGGACGGCCCGGGGGTGGCTCCCGCCGCCGCGGATTGTGATATCCTGTTCGGCGCACTTACATCGACTGTGGGAGGTGCGCCCGTGGCGAGGCTAACCGTTGCGGATTTGCAGCAGATGAAACAGGATGGGAGAAAGATTGCCGCGGCGGTGGTCTACGAGTATCAGATGACCCGTATCTGTGAGCGCGCGGGGGTGGACCTGCTGTCGGTGGGGGACAGCCTGGGACGGAACGTCCTGGGCCAGGAGGACGTGGACGAGTGCACGGTGGACGACATGATACCCTTCGCCAGGGCCGTCGTCCGGGGCCGGGAGCGGGCGATGGTGAGCGTGGACATGCCCACGACGCCCTCCAGGGGCGGGCCGGCGGAGGTTGGCAGGGCGGCCAAGCGCTTCAAGGACGAGGCCGGGGTCGACATGACCAAGATCGACATCCGGACGCGGGAAGAGGAGCTGTTCGATGGAGTCCACGCGGTGATAGAGGCAGGCCTGGAGGTGTACCCTCAGATTGGCTTTCCGACGCAGGGCGCAAACCGGGGGGTGCAGAGCGGGCCGGAGGTCCACGCCCACGTCATGAAGTGGGCCCACGCCATCGAGGAGGCCGGGGCGGCGCTCATCGACCTGACCAACGTGCCCCCGGATATCTACGAGGACGTCTGCAAGAGCCTGCGGATACCGGTCATCGGGGGGCAGGCGCCTGCCCAGGCGGACGGGAAGATCCAGGTGGCCGTGAACGGCGTGGGCTACTTCGCGCATACGATCGACCGGACAGACGGGCGGCCCAACGCTGCGAAGTACATGTTCGACGTTATGCAGGGTCTCATCGACAGCATTCACGCGGGGAAGTGGAACACAGGCCAGTAGCTGAAAGCGGCAGGAGGTGACGCATGGCGGAGATCGTACTAGGGTTCGCAAGCTCCCACGGACCAACGATGAACACGCCACCGGAGCGGTGGGAGGAGCTGGGACTGAAGGACCAGGAGGACCCGCGCTTCGACTACGAGGAGGCGCGGCGGAACACGATACCCCACATCGCGCAAGAGGTAACGCTGGACAAGTTCCGGGAGCGGTACGACGCGGTGCAGCGCGGCATATATGCGCTGACGGAGATCCTGCATGAGGCTGCGCCGGACGTGGTGGCGGTGTTCAGCAACCCGCACGGCGGGGTGGCGGTGGACCTGATGCAGCCCACCTTTGGGGTGCATCTGAATGACGCCCCTCCGTCGACGGAGGGGCCGCGGCGAGGTCCGGCGCCGGAGACCTCGCGGGACAAGGCGTCACGGCCCGTGTCCAGTCGGGACAGCGTCCAGTACCCCACGGACGGCGACTTTGCGCACCACCTCATGGAAGGGCTGATCGAAGAGGGGATCGACGTAGCCGCCAACTTCCAGTCGCGCCCCGGATCGGACCTCGACAGCGCCTACAACCTACTCTTCCAGCAGTTTGATCGGGACGTGACGATCCCGTACGTGCCCCTGCTGGTCAGCCGCTACCTGCCCAACCAGGCTACGCCGCGGCGCGCGTATGAGTTCGGCCAAGCCGTGCGGCGTGTCATCGAGCGGTGGGACAGCGACAAGCGGATAGCGGTGATGGGATCGGGTGGACTCAGCCACCAGATCATCGACGAGGAGCTGGACCACACGGTCATCGAGGCCCTGGAGAACGGGGATACGGAGGTCCTTTTCTCCATCGACCGCCAGCGCCTCAACCGTGCGCCGGGTACGCCGGAGATCCTCAACTGGCTGGCCTGCGCGGGGGCCATGTCGCCCAAGACGATGACGCTCATCGACTACGTCCCCTGCTACCGCTCGCTTGCGGGCACGGGGCACGGCAACACATTCGGGTACTGGCGCTAGAGCGGGGCCGGTCCAGGCGTCGGCGTCCCGGGTCTGTGCGGCGGCCTACGCGGGGACGTAGCGCGAGATGAACAGGGCCATGGCGTCCGTCACGGCGTCGGCGAAGCTGGGATCGCGGTCGAAAACGTGGTCCTGGCCTGCGTAGAGGTGCAAGTCGACGGGAACGCCCGCGCGCTCCAAGGCTTCATGCATGCGCATGGTCGAAGCGTGGGGCACCTGCTGATCCGCCGTACCGTGGACGAGCATGGTCGGGGGGAAGCGCGGGCTCACGTGGTGGATGGGACTCGCGGCTTCCAGCATTTCACGAGAGGGGTGGGGGCCAACCAGCTTCTCGCGCGCGGGGTCTCCGCCCCAACCGGTCATGTCGGTAACCGGGTACATAGCGACGACGGCAGCTACATGGCTGCTGACGCTCGGGGTCGTCCCGGCGGCGCCCTGGAACTCGGGGACTTCCGGGGCGCCACCGGCCAGCAGGGCGAGCAGCCCACCAGCCGAGGCGCCGCCAAGGACGATGCGCTCCGGGTCGATGCCCAGCTCCGCGCTGTTGGCTCGGACCCAGCGAATGAGGGAGTTGGCGTCCTGAACTTGCGCAGGCCAGGGGACCTCGTCCATGACCCTGTATTCTCCCGCCACGAACACGCAGCCCTTCTCCGCCATGCGGACGGCGTACCGCTCCCTGAGGCCGGCCCTATTGGCGACACGAAAGCCGCCGCCGGGCAGAAATAGGAAGCATGTTGTTGCGCCGCCTCGAGTAGGGCGGAATATGTCAACTTGCAGCTCACGCTGGGGCAGCCTGGCCACGGCTACGTTTTCGTCGATCGTTATGTCAGTCACAAGATTTCCTCCCGGTGTCTTCCGGGCGCGGCGTTGGCCCTGGTTTATCGCGGGGCGCGCCGCTCAGTTGCCCGGGTCGACGGCAACGTCCACAAGCGACGGGCCGTCTGTGACCTGGAACGCTTCGTGCAAGGCTTGGGGGAGGTCGCCGGGGCGCTCCACGCGGCGGCTGGGAATGCCCCACACAGCGGCCATTTTGGCGAAGTCCAGCGTGGGATGGTCCAGATCCATGGCTGGGTACGAGCCGGGGCGCGGGTCCCTGCCGAGCCCCCTGAGGTAGGACTTCATGTTCACCTTGAGGATGCGGTAGCTGGCGTTGTTCAGCACAACGTAGGTCACAGGGATGCGGTAGTGGGCCGCTGTCCAGAGGGCCTGGTTGGTGTACATGCCTTCGCCCTCACCGATGAGGCCCACGACGGGCCGGTCCGGGCGGGCCAGCTTGACGCCGAGGGTTGCGGGAAGGCCGAACCCGAGGCCTCCCCCGCGCAGGCGGAAGAAGGTGCCGGGCTCGGTGCGGTCGATGGAGGCGTTGAGGGCGGGGCTGCCGGTGCTGCCGCCCTCACCGACGATGATGGCCCCGGGGGGCATGGCGCGGCCCACCTCAGCCATGACGCGATAGGGGGAGATGGGCGTGCGGTCCCACTCCTGCTGCACGCGCTCGCCGGTGACGGCGTCCTGCCGGCGCTTTTGATCGGCGACAGCGGCCCTGCGCTCCTGTGCGGCCTGACGGTCGTCGGCGGTCTGGAGCTTAGAGACGGCGGCGGCGATGTCGTCCAAGCCGTACTTGGGGTCTCCGATGAGCCCCACTTCGGGCGGATAGTTCTTCCCCACTTCCCAGGGGTTTATATCCAGGTGAATGAGGGGGACGCCGTCCGGCAGGGCACGCTCCGAGTAGAAGAGCTGGGTAAAGACGGGCATGCCGACGCAGAGGATGGCGTCGGCGTCGGCCAGGGTGCGGGCGGCGTCGTGGATGTTGACGACGGTGAAGCCGCCGAGGTACTGGGGGTGGTTGGAGGGGATGTTGACCTCGGCGCGTGCGCCGGCGTAGGCGCGCGCTCCCACCTGCTCGACGAGCCGCACGAGCTCGTCCTGGGCGCCCGAGGTGGAGACGCCATCGCCGCAGAGGACGACGGGGCTCTTGGCGCGGGCCAGGATCGCGGCCGCCCGCTCGACCGCCACGGGGTCAGGACGGGTGCGCCAGGCGCTGTAGCGGGTAGGGGTTACGGTCGCATCGATCTCCTGGTCCAGCAGGTCCTGGGGCAGGGCGATGAAGACGGGACCGGTCGGGGGCTCGGCGGCCACCTTGAAGGCGCGCGAGAGCACGAGCAGGATGTCCTCCGCGCGGCGCAGCTCGGTGCTCCACTTGGTGTACTGGCGGGCGGTCTCCACGAGGTCGCCCCACAGCAGCGGCTCCTGGGCGATGAGGCGGGTGTCCTGCTGGCCCGCCGTCACGACCAGGGGTGTGCCGCCGCGGGCGGCGTTGTAGAGCATGCCCATAGCGTTGCCCAAGCCGGCGGCGACGTGCAGGTTGACCAACGCGGGCTTCTGGGCGGCGCGGGCGTAGCCTTCGGCCATGCCGACGGCCACGGCCTCCTGGAGGGCCAGGACGTACTCGATTTGCGGGTAGTCCTGGAGGGCCTCCATGAAGGCCAGCTCCGTTGTGCCGGGGTTCCCGAAGATGTACTGAACACCGTCTGCCACGAGCTGGTCCATGAAGGCATTTTTCGCGAGCATGCGGACCATGCGCTCTCCTCTGTTGCACGATGAATTGAGGCCCTATCGTAGCGCACAAAGAACAAGAGGGCAAAGGCCAGGCAGGACCCAGAGACACGGCCTCATCGAGGCTGGAGGCTTCGTGGGAGTCCGCAGCAGCCAGATATGAGTCTGGCATGATGCTTCACCCGCCTGGCAAGCGCGGCGGCTGCCGGGTGGCGGAATCGGGGCCGGCAGGGTCTCGTTGACAGTGGTGCAGTGGGGGAGTACGTTCCTGGAGACCCACCCCCTCATAACATGTACGGGTGTCCACTTGGCGGAAACTCCGCAGGCAACGGCCCGGGCAACGGGCGTCACCATCCCTGGGCTGATCAAGCGCAACACGTTGTACCTCGCAACGGCCCAAGCGTTTGTGGGCGCTGGCTTCTCCCTGGTGCCGACGTTGGGGGCCATCATGGTGGTGCGGTTGCTGGGGTCGGCGAGCCTGGCAGGGGTCGCAACCAGCCTGCTGGGCGTCAGCCGCTTCATCGTTTCATACCCCGTCGGCAAGATCACGGACATCTACGGGCGCAAGGTGGGCGTGGTGCTGGGGCTCATAGTGGGCCTCATGGGCGCGGTGCTGCTGGCGTTTTCCGTGCTTGCGAGCTCCTTCTTGCTCTTTCTGATAGGCATCCTCATCTTCGGCATGGGCATGGGAGCGGCGCAGCAGCTCCGGGTGGCCGCGGCGGACATGTACCCGGCCAGCAGACGCGGGGAGGGGATGGCCTACGTGCTGACCGGGTCCGTTGTAGGGGTCTTCGGCGGGCCGATAATCATTGGCGGGGCCGAGGCCCTCTCGCCCAGCTTCGGGATTCCGGCCATGGGCCTGGCGTGGAGCATGGTCCCGCTGTTCATCATTCCCGCGCTGTTCCTGGTGCTGCGCGTGCATCCCGACCCCAGGGAGATCGCGTCCAACCTGGAGCGCTACTACCCAGGCCATCGGCCAGAGCGGTCGGCAGGGCCCGGCGACGACGGCGGCGTGACGATGCTGACGTTCTTGCGGCACTACCCGAAGCTCACGGCCTTCGTTGCCACCTTCGGCGTCCAGGGGAACATGTCCATGATGATGGCCATGACGAGCCTGGTGCTGTCGTACAGCGGCTACAGTCTTTCCGCCATATCGTTTTCGGTGGCCATCCACGCGATAGGCATGTTCGCCTTCTCGCTGCCGCTGGGAAAGCTCAGCGACCGGATAGGCAGGCGGCCAGTGATGCTCATAGGGGTGGCCATCGCCTCGGCGGGGGCCGTCCTCACGCCCATCACCACGCTCTACTGGGCGATCACGGCGGGTACGTTCCTGGTGGGTCTCGGGTGGTCGTTCGTGTTCATATCGGCTTCCGCGCTGATCGCCGACACGAGCCGCGCACACGAACGGGGCCGGGCCATTGGCACCAACGACACCTTCACCAGCGCGTCGTCGATAGCGATGCCGCTGGTGGGGGGTGTGGTGGTGGAGTTTCTGGGATTGCCCGCGGTGGGGATAGTGGGCCTGTCCATGATGGTCGTTCCAACGCTGCTGCTGCTACGGCTGCGGGAGACCAGCCCCGGGAGGTACAAGTAGGGCGCCGCTGCCTCCAATCGGGGGGTGCGAGGGGGAACCCCGGGTTGAAAGAGGCCGCCCGACGTAGACGAGGCCGGGGTCAGTCGCCGTTTCTTTCACGACGCGAGCAGCCGATCCACGCCCCGTCCCGTATTGGCAGCGCCTCTGATTCGCCGCATGGGGCGAAGCCCACTTGGCGTAGCCACGGGGGACATGGTCGGGCGCCTGATGGCCCGCGGAACGCTCTTGACGCTGCTCCGGCGTCCCGCTGACGGCGAGCGCGAGCTTCAGGGCGACGAGGCGCTCTCCGGCCCGATGTCTGCTGTCTTCGGCGATCGTGGTTGCGAATGGACGGCGCGCGGGCCGTATGATAGACAGCAGACCCTGCCAAGGAACACGGATGCTCAGTCCCTTTCGTGCGGCCATAACGTGGACATCCCGCCTGACGACCTTCGATGCCCTGGCCCAGCCCGCGTACCGGCGCCTCTGGTCCGGGGCCTGGCTCTGGTACACCTGCCGGTGGATGGAGATGGTGGTCCTCTCCTGGCTGGTGCTGCAGCTCACGAACTCGCCCTTCATGGTGTCCATGGTGGGGGTGAGCCGGATGCTTCCCATGCTGCTGCTTGGCCTTGTGGCGGGGAGCCTTGCGGACCGGTTTCCGAGGACGCGGGTGATGCTGGCTGCGCAGGCCATCAACCTTGTGTCCACGACCACGATGATGGCGCTCATCGTCACGGGGCGGATCGAGGCCTGGCACGCCTTTGTAGCCATCTTCATCACGGGCACGGGGTTCACGCTGGACTTCTCTGCGCGGCGTTCCTTCTACGCGGAGATCTTCCCCGTCTCGGGGCTGTCAAACGCCATATCCCTGGACACCGTGGCCATGATGGGGAGCAGCCTCATCGGCCCGCTGGTCGGCGGGGCGCTCATCTCCTTTGCCGGCTACAAGGGCACGTATGCGATCCTGGTTGTCATGTTCTTGACGGCAATCCTGCTGCTGTTCACGGTGCAGCGACCGGGCCCGCAGCGCTCCAAGCGGACCACGGGGGGCGTGGCGACGCAGGTCTTGGAAGCGGTGCGGGCCATCCGGGGGAACCGGGGGCTCAAGGCCACGCTTCTGGTGACGATCTGCTTCAACTTCTTTGGGTCGCCCTACTTCCAGATGGTCCCCGTGATTGCCCGCGACGTGCTGGGGGTGGGGTCGGTGCGCTATGGGCTCCTGGGCGCGGCAACGGGTCTTGGGGCACTGACGGGGGCGCTGCTCATCGCCTCGTGGCGGGTCCGGCGGCAGGGCATGGTGTACACGCTGGGTGCGGCGCTCATGCTGGGAGCCGTCGTGCTGTTCGCGGTCTCGCCGACGTACCTCGTGTCCCTGGGGCTTCTCCTGGCCGTTGGCATGGGGCTATCCGGCTTCGCCACTATGCAGTCGGCCCTGGCGATGCAGGCGGTGGCGCCGGAACTGCGGGGGCGGGCGCTGGGGGCCATCTCCCTGGGCATCGGCGCAGGGCCCCTGGGCATGCTGCTGTTGGGGAACCTGGCGGAGGTGGTGGGAGCGCCGATAGCACTGGCAGCCTTCGCCGGGATCGGGTGCCTGCTGGTGCTCGTGCTGTACTGGCGGTTGCCGGAGCTGCGGGCGCGGAGGGAGTAGCTGCGGCCAGCCTCACCGAGCCGGGGCCGCAGCTTTGGGCGCGGTCTGCGGTCCGCTCTGCGGCGGGGGCACAGCCAGAAGTACTGAGGCGGAGAGAGCTGCCAGAACGACGACGTACCCCACCAGGATGGCGGTATAGCTGCCCGTGGTGTCGAAGACCAGAGTCGCCGCAATGGGGCCGATGGCGTTGGCGACCATGACGATGGGGGTGACGACGCCGCGGATGGCGCCAAGGGACGCGGGCCCGAAGTAGTCCGCCAGCATGAGGTTTTGGAGGAACATGGTGGAGGCGAAGGACCAGCCATTCACCGCGGCGAAAGCCAGGCCCAACCCGAGTCCTCCCGCCTGGGTGAGCACGACCACTCCGATGCACTGCACCAGGTAGAACAGCGCCGCTATGTAGCGCAGGGTGAAGCGCTCTGAGAGGAAGCCAGTCGTAAGGGTGGAGGGCACGCCGACGAGGGACCAGGTGCCCACGACGGCTATGGCTTGGGCCGCGAGGAGGCCCCGGTCTGTGAGAAGGGGCACCATGTTGAAGGTGATGCCGGTGTTGGTCAGGGTGGTGAGCGACAGGGCGGCGATGATGATGTAGAAGCTCCGGTTGCGGAGGGCCTGGCGCAGGGTAAAGGATAGCTCCGGGCTGCGCTGCCGGGCGCCCGGGGAAACAGCGCTGTCTGCAGGCTGCCCGGTGGGTGAAGGGTCGCCGTCTGGATTGAGACCCATGTCCCGGGGCTCGCGGCGCAGCCACAGGAGGATGGGAATGAGGGTCAGGGCCCAGGCATAGAACCCCAGGGCCACCGTCGCCATGCGCCAGCCTGACCAGGAGACAATGGCCTGGGTGAAAACGGGGACCAGGGCGCCCCCGAGGCGCCGTCCCATATTCGGCACGGCCATGGCACGTCCCCGCTGTCGTCGGAACCACTTGGCGATGACGACCTGGGTCGCGAGGTTGAAGTCGCCCTGGAGCAACAATCGTCCGGTGATTATGACGGCGTAGTACTGCCAGAGTTGGGTCATGGAGCCCATGGCAACGTGAGCGGCGCCGACGATGAGGAAGCCGCCGAAGAGGACCCAGCGCGCGCCGAAGCGGTCGATGATGGCGCCTATGAGGGGAGCAGACAGGCCGCCCAGCATGGTGCCGACGCCCACGGCGCCCGCGAGGGTAGTCCGGCTCCACCCGAAATCATCCGAGAGCGGTTTGACGAATACGCCGAGGGTGGGATTGATCTGAACCGTGGAGCCCAGGGCAACCACGGCCATGATGCCGACGATGACCCAGCCATAGTAGAGCCGGGGCCGTTGGGGGTCGCGGTGGTGGGGAGTGGCCGCTTGCGTCGTCGACTCCTGGAAGGCGCTTAGCTGAATGTGTTGGGTGGATTCGCCGCAGGCCAGCATACCCCACCGGCGTCGACTTTGGTATACCCGGCGCTAGACCAGACCCGCGAGGCTGCGTACAATCCTCGCATTGGGGGTGGGCGCCCGGGAATGGGGCCGGCGACATCGCAGGGAGAGATCACGGATGGACCCGGAGACACAGCGGGGGGCCCCATCGGGGAGCGGCGAGTCCACGGGGCTTGGTCCCTTGGGCGTGGGCACGTGGGCTTGGGGCGACCGGATACTGTGGCGGTATGGGCACGACTACTCCAAGGCCGAGGTGCAGGGGGCCTTCGAGGCCAGTGTCGAAGAGGGTCTGCGCCTGTTCGACACGGCAGAGGTGTACGGATTGGGACGCTCCGAGCGGTTCTTGGGCCAGTTCCCGCACGGGCAGCACCCGCCCATCTTCATCGCCACCAAGTTCTTCCCCTATCCCTGGCGGTGGCGGCGAGGGGACCTGCTCGCGGCGCTGCGCGGGAGCCTGCAGCGTCTGGGGGTGGGCCGCGTGGACCTGTACCAGGTGCACTTCCCATTCCCGCCAGTGTCGATAGAGACGTGGATGGACGGGCTGGCCGACGCAGTGGAGGCTGGGTTGACCCGCGCCGTGGGCGTCTCCAACTACAGCACCGGGCAGATGCGCCGCGCTCACTCCGCGCTGGCCCGCAGGGGCGTGGCGCTGGCCTCCAACCAGGTCTCATACCATCTGCTGGACCGGAAGCCGGAGCGGACGGGGCTCCTGGAAGCCTGCGATGAGCTTGGAGTGACGCTCATCGCGCATACGCCGCTGGCCCGGGGCCTCTTGACGGGCAAGTACACGCCGTCCAACCGCCCTTCCGGGCTGCGGCGCCTGCGATTCAGCGTTGGGCTTCTGCAGCGCATTCAACCCCTGGTTGGCCTGCTCCGGGAGGTCGGCGAGAGCCACGGGGGCAAGAGTCCCGCCCAAGTGGCCATCAACTGGATCATCTGCAAGGGAGCGGTGCCCATTCCCGGCGCCAAGAACGCCCACCAGGCCAGGGAGAACGCCGGAGCCACGGGCTGGCGGCTGGAAGAGAGCGCCGTCCGTGCCCTGGACGCCGCCAGTGAGGGTCGCTAGCGCGACGGCTTTGTGGGGAATGGTGGTGCGGGAGCGGGTTGCTTCGGCTGCGGGAAGCCCCTCGCGGTGGGCTTGGAGTGTGGCCGGGGACGTGCGGGGGCGGATTGCTTTGGAGGATGCACGGGAGGGCCAGGATGAAGATTCGTGAGTTCGAGACGCGGCTTGTGAGCCCGCCCCGGGAGCGGAGCGCCCCCGGCGGCGCACCGGAGACGATGGTTCCCAACTTCGTCACGCTGAAGCTGCGCACCGACGAGGGCGTCGAGGGGATCGGCTACGCCGGATTCGGCAGCGCGATCATGCGGCACGCCCTCAAAGCTGCGGTGGACGCCCTGGCGGAGCAGGTCATAGGCCGCGACGCCATGGCGGTGGAAGCCATCGCCAGCAGGCTGTTCGCCGTGGCCGGCGGCGGAGCACCGGCGGGGCTGGTCACGCGCGCCATCTCCGCCATCGACGTGGCGCTGTGGGACATCAAGGGCAAGGCGTTGGGGCAGCCGGTATACAAGCTGCTGGGCGGGTTCCGCGACCGGGCGCCCACGTACGCCAGCGGGCACCTCTGGCGCACGTACGACCTCGAGGCGCTGGCGGAGACGGCCCCGCAACTGGTGCAGCAAGGCTTCCGCGCGATGAAGTTCCGCATGGGCGCCGAGGACAGCCCCGCGAAGGAGATCGCCCGGTTGCGGGTGCTGCGGGAGTCGGTGGGGGACGGTGTGGACCTAATGGTGGACATCAACCAGGGGTGGAACGTGAACCAGGCTATCGCCATTGGGCGGGAGATGCGGCAGTATGGACTCTTCTGGCTGGAGGACCCCACGCATCACCAGGACTACGAGGGTCTGGCGCGCATCGCGGACGCCCTGGACACGCCCATCGCCGCGGGAGAGTACCACTACGGCGTGGCCCCGTTCCGCCACATGCTGGAGCGGCGCTCCATCGACATTGTCATGGTAGACCTGCTGCGTGTGGGCGGACTGACGCAGTGGATGAAGGTGGCCCACATGGCGGAGGCCTTCAACCTACCGGTGGTGAGTCACCTGGCGCCGGAGGTGCTCGCACACGCCGTGGCAGCCGTGCCCAACGGGCTGACCGTGGAGTACATGCCGTGGAGCTTCCCGTTGTTCCGGGAGGTCCCAAGAGTGGAGGACGGTCAGATTGTGCTGCCTCAGGCGCCGGGGCTGGGCCTGGAGTTCGACGAAGAGGCCCTGGATGCCTTCGCGGTGGAGTAGCCGGCACAGCAGCTAGCGAGGAGACAGGAGACCTATGGCAGCGTACAAGATTGCGGTCATCCCGGGCGACGGCGTCGGCCCCGAGGTGCTTGCGGAAGGCGTCAAGGCGCTGAAGGCGGTGGAAGGGCCCTTTGAGATTCAGCTCGAGTTCGTCGAGTTCCCGTGGGGCTCGGCGTACTACATGCAGCACGGCCGGATGATGGCGGCGGACGGTCTGGAACAGTTGCAGGGCTTCGACGCCGTCTATTTCGGCGCAGTGGGGCATCCTGAGATCCAGGACCACATCACGCTGAACGGGCTGCTTCTGCCCATGCGGAGGTCCTTCGACCAGTACGTCTGCCTGCGGCCCAGCGTGCTCTATGAAGGCGTGACATCGCCGCTGCGGGACAAGGAGCCGGGCGACATCGACATGGTGGTGATTCGCGAGAACACCGAGGGGGAGTACGCCAACGTGGGCGGTTTCCAGTACGTGGATACGCCCCAGGAGGTAGCCATACAGAGCGCGGTGTTCACTCGCCACGGGTGCGAGCGGGTGATACGTTACGCCTTCGAGCTGGCCCGCCGGCGCGACAAGAAGCGCCGGGTGACCTCGGCGACCAAGTCCAATGCCCAGGGATACAGCATGGTGCTGTGGGACCGGACGTTTCAAGCGGTGGCGGGGGAATACCCGGACATCGAGACGGAGTCGCTGCTCATCGACGCTGCGTGCATGAACTTCATACGCCGGCCGGAGAGCTTCGACGTGGTGGTGGGCAGCAACCTTTTCGGCGACATCCTGACGGACATCGGGGCCATCATCACGGGCAGCATGGGGTTGGCGTCCAGCGGCAACATCAACCCGGAGAAGCGCTACCCGTCGACCTTCGAGCCGGTGCACGGGAGCGCGCCGGACATCGCAGGGCAGGGCATCGCGAACCCCCTGGCGGCCATCCTGTCTGCGTCCATGATGCTGCAGCACCTGGGAGAGGACCGGGCTGCGGAGGCCGTGGAGCAGGCGGCGCTCACGACGTTGGCCGCGGGGAGGGCGCAGACGCCGGACCTGGGCGGGTCCGCCACGACGGCCGAGGTGGGGGACAACGTCCTGGCAGCGCTCCGGCAGTGAGTCATGAATAGTCAGCGCCCGGGGGACAGGGACGTCTCAGAGGAGGTGGGGCTCCTTGAGGGACGAATGGAGAAGTTGGACCGGGCCATCGAGGCGGACCCGACGGACGCCGCGGCCTATTTTCAGCGCGGGGTGCTGCACGGCCAGTTGGCGGACCCGAACGGGGCGGCGGAGGACTTCGGCGCCTCAATCCGGCTGGACGGGGGCAGCGCCGAGGCCTACTACAACCGCGGGGTGGCCTACGCCGTGCTTCAGCAGCCCATCATGGCGGTGGACGACTTCACCGCCGCCATTGCCCTTGACCCCCGGCACGTGGACGCCTACAACAATCGGGCCGCCGCGTACCTGGACCTGGGACATCCCGGGGAGGCGATCCAGGACGCCGAGGCGGCGATGCGCCTCGACGACCAGCTTCCGTCGGCCTACGCCATCCGCGGCATCGCGAGGGCGCAGCTGGGACAGGCCGATCTGGCGAAGCAGGACATGGAGAGAGCGCAAGCCCTGAGCGGCCCGTAGGGGCTGGCGGGCCCGCCCGGATCCACCACCTAAAGCGGACCGACGATCTGAGGTGGTGGGTCCGGTATGATTGCTCTCGCCTGTATGATTGGCTTTTACTTTTTTTTCGCGGATAAGTGAAGCTGGACGGGTCTCAAAATGCTGTTTGTTTTTCGAGGCATGGCGACCTCTCTGGTAGGGCGGGTCTGCTGAACAGATACTAGAGCAGAGGTCCTTCTGCGGGCAACAGGTCGATGGCAGTCGCTGCGCGACGGCTTTGTGGGCGTGGGTTAGGAGCGTCGCGTAGGTACGTGTCATCAGGGGTGATGAGGGTCAGTGGTGGGGGGTCCCGCGCCCCGCGTGGATTCCCGCCTTCGGAGACCCTTGCATAACCGTCATTCCCGCGAAAGCGGGAATCCAGGGTGGGGCCTCAGGCTGGCGGGCCTGCTTCACTTACACGACCTCGCCCTCCACGGGGAGTCACGCAAAGGTCTCCCTTCGCGGGAATGACGGCGGGTGGGTGCGGGAATAACGGGTCGCTGGCGCGACGGCTTTGTGGGGGAAGGGTGTGCTGGGGCGGCGCGCTTACGCCCTTGGGGCGCCTCAGGGTGAGCGGCCCCGCGCCCGCGTCATTGACACCCCGCGAGGGGGGTGGCGATAATGCCTACCTGCTCACTTGTTCGACATGAGACGGTCTTCCGCCGGCAGGCTGGAGTCACGGGCAAGGATACGACCCTCGCCCAGGCTGCTCCCACGCGGGGAGCGGAAGATCGGCAAGTCCCAGGCGGCCCATGGAGCCAGCACCGCCGCCTGCTTATGACTGGAAGGGGCACCGTTAAACTTGTCCTGGATCGCCATAGCCCTGATCAGCGCTGCCATATCAGGGTTCGTCAACGTCTTGGACAAGACGATGCTCGTCAACTACATGCGCTCGCCGTACACGCTGCTGCTTCTCATTGCGCTGGTGCAGGCGACCATCGGAATCGTCCTTACGGCAGTGCTCCCCTGGCCGGAGGCCACGATCCTTGGGCCTCTCGGCTGGGCAGTCCTGTCAGGCGTTCTGTGGGGGACCGGCGCGCTGTTCATGTTCCACGCCCTCCGTTCCGAGGAAGTGTCCAGGGTTGTTCCGATCTATCAGACCTACCCGATCTTCGCGGCGCTCATGGCGGTGGTGTTCCTTGGAGAGGAGGTGGCTCCGCTGGACTGGGCCGCGGTGCTCTTCACGGTGGGCGGCGCAGTGATCCTTTCCATACGCCAGGACCGGGAGTACCGGCGGCTCTTCCTGCATCGCTCCTTCTTCGTCCTCATGCTGGGCAGCGTCATCGCGGCCAGCGCCTTCGTGATCGGTGCCGTCGCGCTGGAGAACCTGCCGGTGCTGAACACGCACGCGCTGCGCACTCTGGGACTCAGCGGGACTCTGCTGCTGGCGGCATTGCGCCGCTCACATCTGCACGAGATACGCGAGCTCATCCGCCGTCGAAGCCCAGCCCTCGCCCTGGTCAGCATCAACGAGTTCGGGCTGGCCAACGTGAGCTTCCTCATGGTCCTCTGGGCGCTCTCGCTTGGCCCGGTGACACTGGTGACGACCCTGGTGTCGACGCGGTCACTGTTCCTGGTCCTATACAGCATCCTCCTGACGCTGCGGTTCCGTGGCGTCCTTGGCGAGCACATTACGCCGGGCGCGGTGGCCGTCAAGCTATCTGCGGTGGCGCTCATTGTGGGGGGCGTCAGCGTCATATCACTGGGTTGACGCACGCGGCCTCTTGAATGCAGCGGCCACGGGGGGCTAAGGTGTATGCACCATGTGCGGGCGCTACACACTCTACGCAGACCTGAGCACGCTGCAGGCGCGCTTTCAGTTCGACGCGAGCGAGGCGTCCCACCAGCCCCGCTACAACATCGCGCCGACACAGCAGGTGCTGACCGTGACGGAAGACTGGGAGGAGCGTCGAGCCCGCACGATGCGCTGGGGCCTGGTGCCGTCGTGGGCCAAAGACACGTCCGGGGCCGCGCGAATGATCAACGCCCGTGGAGAGAACGCCGCAAAGCGTCCAGCCTTCCGTGCCGCGTTCAAGCGGCGCCGCTGCCTGGTCCTGGCCGACGGCTTCTACGAGTGGAAGCGGGTGGGCAAGTCCAGGGAACCGATGCACTTCTCACTGACGTCCGGCGAGCCCTTCGCTTTCGCCGGTCTCTGGGAGACGTGGGATTCGCCATCGGGCGACGTGCTGCGCTCCTGCACGATCATCACGACGGAGCCCAACGACCTCGTGGCGGAGGTCCACGATCGGATGCCGGTGATCCTGCCGGGTGAAGCCGAGTCCCTGTGGCTGGACCACCGCACTGAGGACAGCGACAGGTTGACCGGACTGCTGGTCCCGTACCCGGCCGAAGCCATGCGGGTCCACGCAGTGTCCAGCCTGGTCAACTCCGTCAAGAACGACGTAGCCGAGTGCGCCGCGCCGTTTGCGACAGCTAGAACACCATCACAGCCGCCCCTGGTATAGGGCGCCGGGAGCTACGCGGATGCTGCGACTGCTCAGCATCGCCAACTTCGCCACGATCGAGCGACTGGAGCTGGATCTGGGGCGCGGCTTCACTGTGCTGGCGGGCGAGACGGGCGCGGGAAAGTCGATCATCCTGGACGCGCTGGGCCTGCTGCTGGGAGGCCGCGCAGACAGTGGCGTGGTGCGCACCGGGGCGCAGCTGGCCCGCGTCGAGGGGATCTTCCTCATTGGCAAAGAGCTGCGTCAGCGGCTGGCCGCGGCCCTTGGGGACGAGGACCTAGGCATCAGCGACGGGGAGCTGATCCTAGCCCGGGAGGTGAATCCGGACGGCCGTAATGCGTGCCGGGTGGACG
The DNA here is from genome assembly GCA_965247615.1 of Dehalococcoidia bacterium. Classification (GTDB taxonomy): domain Bacteria; phylum Chloroflexota; class Dehalococcoidia; order Lucifugimonadales; family UBA1127. The sequence goes on from OZ252022.1 coordinate 1,912,890, forward strand.
GACGCATCGTGCCCCTGCGACTCCTGAGCCTCATTGGGGAGCGGCTGGTGGACATCCACGGGCAGGGCCAGCACCTGTCCCTACTTCGGACCAGCGAACACATTCACATTCTGGACGGGTACGCAGGTGCGGCGTCCCTCCGCGGCCAGCTAGCCGAGGAGCTGCAGCAGCTCGGCGGCGTGCGGCGGAGCCTGGCCGAGCTTCGGACGGGGGAGCGGGAGCGCGCGCGGCAACTGGACCTGCTTCGGTACCAGGCGGGGGAGATCGACGAGGCCCAGCTTCAGCCGGGCGAGGACGCCGAGCTGGCCAGGGAACTGGGCGTGCTGAGCAACGTGGAGCGGCTTCTGGGCCTGGCAGAGCAGGCGTACGCCGCGCTGAACGGCGACCACGCACAGGGCGCCTCGGCGACGGACCTGCTCAGCAAGGCCGCCGCCGACGTGGGCCTGCTGGAGAGCATGGACCCAGCGCTGGGTGAGGCCCGCGAGACCGCGGAGCTCCTGGCGTCCCAGGCTGTGGAGCTGGCACGGAGCCTGCGCCACTATCGGGACAGCCTGGAGTACAGCCCAGAGCGGCTCCGGGAGATCGAAGAGCGGCTGAACGTGATCGCCGCGCTCAAGAGGAAGTACGGCGGCAGCGTCGAGGAGGTCCTGGCCTACGGTCAGCAGGCGACAGTGGAGCTGGAGCGCCTGGCCCATGGCGAGGAGGAGACGGAGGAGCTGGCCGCGCGGGAAGCGGCGCACCTGGAGCAGGCCGGCGCCCTGGCCGGGCGGCTCTCGATGGAGCGGCAGGAGGCTGCCGGACGCCTGGCTGCCGAGGTGGAACAGGAGCTGGCCGAGCTGGCCATGGAGGGCGCGCGGTTGGAGGTGCGGGTTGAGCAGCGGGAGTCGGATGCCGGCCTGCCGTTGGGCGCGTCAGACGCCGCTCCGCGGGGTCCGGGCGGGGGGGACGGCTCGGTCCGCCACCTGGGTTTCGATTCCACCGGCGTAGACCGGGTCGAGTTCCTGGTCGCGCCCAACAGGGGTGAGCCGCTGCGGCCTCTGGCCAAGATCGCGTCGGGGGGCGAGGTGTCGCGCCTTATGCTGGCGCTCAAGAGCATTCTGTCAGCCGCCGATGAGGTCCCGACGCTGGTGTTCGACGAGATCGACGCGGGCATAGGCGGGCGCGTGGCCACGGTAGTGGGCCGCAAGCTGTGGGGTCTCACGAGGGGGCACCAGGTGGTCTGCGTGACGCACGTGCCGCAGATTGCGTGCCTGGCTGACCACCATATCAGCGTCGCCAAGTCCGTGTCTGGAGCCCGCACGGTGACGTCGGCTGCGGCGGTGACGGGCGGGGACCGTGTGCAGGCCGTGCACGAGATGTTGGGAGCGGCAGGCGAAGCGTCGCGGCAGAACGCGCGGGAGATGCTGGATCAGGCGTCGGAGTGGAAGGGCCTACAGTCGATGTAGCAGTCAAAGAGGGCAGCATTCGGGTTATTGTCGGGAGCTTTACTAGCCGTTGTTCAATCCTACTGCGCTGTTGGTAGTTGGAGCCATGCGATACCGTCGACTTGCTCGAAGTGGGTGTCGGCCGACAAGAGGTCTGCGCCAGTCTCGATTGCGTGCGCCGCGATCCAGACGTCGTTCGTCGGGATTGGGCGCCCCTTCGCCTTGAGCGACGCCATAATGCGGGAGTAGCGATCCGCGGTTACCGGTCCCACGGGGATGAAGGATACATAAGGACTCTCGAGAAAAGAGCGGAGCTCCGCGAGGTTCTGCTCGAAGCGTTGTCCCTGGCGGAAGCCGAACAGTTGCTCGCCCACCACGACGGCTGAGAGGAGCACCTCCTCGGCGGCGCGCACGAGCTCTCGCACCTGGCGGTTGCCCCTCATGAACTCGGAATAGGCGTTGGAATCCAGGAGAAGCCTCATTCCCACGCCGACTGGTCGACCGTCTCGAAGACGTCAAGGGCGGCATTGAAAGCTTCCGCTTCCTCGCGGCTCCACGCTCCGAACAGGTGGTCCAGTGAGGAGCCGACGGCGTTCGGGTTTCCCCTGCCGTCCGCCAGACCTGCTCCCTTGCGGAGCAGTTTCAGTGCGGCCTGATTGAGAGAGGTGCCATCACGCTTGGCGAGCCGCCGGATGCTTTCTGACAGCTGTTCGTCGAAGCCTCGGACCGTAAGCTGATTCACATCGTGTCTCCCGTTGTGACTCATATTGTGCGGCGCTATGAGTCACCCTACTCGCCGCTCACGTGCTAGTCAAGGACTGAGGCGCTTGCCCGGCCCGCCGGCTAGCGGTGACGGCGCTCGACGCCGGCGCCAGTGCGCTCGGGGACCGGGCCAGGCTCGAAGACCTGCACGACCTTCTGGCGGCCGTCGTTGTCTTCCAGCGCCTCCTCGCGGTAGAGGCCCAGAGGCTGCAGGAAGGCGGTGTCGTTGTAGGAGAACAGCACCGACTCCGCCTCGCCAACGTGCTCGTGGAACGTCCAGCTGGGCACGACAAAGGTGTCCTTAGCATCCCAGTCGAAGCGGACGCCGCCAATGATGGAATGGCCCTTGCCCTGGACCACGTGGTACACGGTCCCGCCCGTGTGCCGGTGGGCCCTGGTGTGCTCACCTGGTCGGAGGAGCTGGGCGAAGCAGGCGATTGTCGCCAGGGCCGGCCCGCCGGTAACGGGGTTGGTGTATTCGACGGTTACGCCGTCGAAGGGGCTGCCGTCGCTCTTCTCCGCCATAGCCTTGAGGGCGGGGTAGGTCTGCTCGAACTTGTAGTTCAGCAGGGGGGAGTGGATCTTGTTGTGCTTGATCCACGTGGGCCTGAGGGCGCCGGAGCCAAAGAGGCGCTGGGAGATGTTGTCGGGGCTGACGACTGGGTGGCGGTCCTCGGGGTACTGCTCATAGAAGCCAGCCTCGACGGTCTGGACGAAGGGGACGTCGAGGCCGTCGAGCCACACCATGGGGTTATCGCTCTCATTGCCGTGATCGTGCCAGGTCCAGTTGGGGGTCGTTACGAAGTCGCCGGGGTCCATGTACGTCTTTTCGCCATCGACGGCGGTGTAGGCGCCAGAGCCTTCGATGATCAGCCTGAGCGCCGAGGCGGAGTGCCGGTGGGAGGGGGCAACTTCGCCGGGCTTGATGATCTGGAGATTGGCAAGCAGCGTGGCGGTCGCCTGGAAGTCGGTGAGGATTCCCGGGTTGGCCATGACGAGGACGCGGCGCTCGGCCAGCTCCATGGGGACGATGTCGGCGGCTCTCAAGAGCAGGGGCCGAAAGTCGCTGTACTTCCAGAGGAAAGGGACTGTCTTGGCCTTCTTGGCTGTGCCCTGGGTTTGCCACAGGGGCTTACTGTGTATCCGCTTCACCTCTTCATAGAAGAGGTCCAACTCCTCCATGCGGGCGCCCGGACTGTTGGCGGCAGCCATGTTTCTCTCCCTCTAGGTCGTGTTTGCACTGGTTTTTGGCGGGTCCGTACGGCTCACCGTGCTCAAGACCGGGGCATCGCCGTGCTTGAGGTAAGCTCCCACCAGTTGCGGTCCAGGTCTGCGAAGATGAACGACGCCTCATCGCCATCGGTGCGAAGGTCCCAGAGCTCAGTGACGCCGAGTTCCACACCGGCGTCGGCGAAGCTCCCATGCGCGTCCCGCACCTCGTCCGGTGAGGCGAGCTTCAGGGTGAAGCGGTTTACGGGCGCCAGGTAGTTGCGCTCGGGACGGGGCAGCACGACGATGTACCACGGCGCGTCCGGGTGGGCAATGTAGGTAGAGGACTGTCCACCGCCAACGATCTCCAAGCCCAACACTTCCGTGTAGAAGCGGTTGCTGGCTTCCTTGTCGTTGCACTCCAGGGTGCCGTGGCTCAGGGCTTGGGGCACGTAGCCTCTGCCAGGAAATCGGTCCGCAGACAGGGGGGTCTGCCAGTGCGGCGCCGCGATCTGGCGGCCGTGGTTGGCCGCTCTGGGATTGTAGTGCTCCAGCTCTATGGTGTTGCCGCCGGGCTCGTCGAGGTAGATGGAGTAGGCGAAGTGGCTGCCGTGAGGCTTGGTGAGGCCCGTGATGCCGTACTCCTGCTGACGCCGGCTGATGTACTCCCAGGCTGCCTCGATCTCAGCGTGGTCCGCCACGCGGAAGCCGTAGTGGTTGCCGTGAGGCTTGGAGGAGGCTTGGGGTCCGGCCTCATGGACGATGAGCAGCCATCCGGTATTGGGGTGCTTCACGACAGCCACCCCGTCGTCCCGGCTCACGACTTCGGCGGCGAGGAGGTCGACGAAGACTGGCAGGGTCTCGTCGAGCGAGCGGCACTCGTAGTGGCCGTGGACGAGACCCTCCGGCTTGAGGGTTGTCATGGAGGACCTCCAGAGGGGAATTGGGCGCCGGGGCAGAGTGATACAGCCTGTTTACCACTTTCGCCGGGAGCGCGCAAGCTGGCCGGGGCTGGCTCAGGGCGCATCGGCAGCCGGCGAGACGGCGGAGTGCTCGCGGATCCGCATCAGGGCGGGCCGGCGCAGGAGCGCGTTGAGGACGATGCCTGCGCCGCCCGCGGCCAGGGTCGCGGGGACGCCAACGACGCTGCCCACGGCGCCCAAGGCGAAGCCGCCGACGGCGGTGAAGGAGATGGCCAGGCTGTGGAGACCCACGGCGCGCCCCCGCAGGTGGGGCGGGGCCACGAGCTGCATCAGCGCGCCCAGTGTGAGGTCGTAGGCGTTGAGCAGGGCCATGGTGACCATGGCAAGGAGGACGGACAAGAGGAGGGACCGGGAAAGGGCGAAGCCGACGAGGGCAACTCCGGCGGCAAGGGCGTTGAGGAAGATGGTCCTCGGCTTGTTCCCGGCGTCGCCCCTGATAGCCATCACAAGGGGGGCAAGAAACATGCCCATGCCTGCCCCAGCCTGGATGAAGCCCATGCCAGCGGCGCCGGCATGGAGCTCGTTCTTAGCCATGACGGGGATCATGATGAGGAAGGCGAAACCCAGGGACTCCATGACGATGCTCATGGTGAACAGGGTGCGCAGAGGCCGGCTTCTGGCCGCGTAGTCCACACCTTCTGCCATCTGCCGCAGCAGATTGGTCCCAGTCGGCTCCACGCGGCCCCGGACGGTGATGAAGACGAGGAAGGGCAGCGCGAGGAGCATACTCACGCCCATGAAGCCGTAGGCGGCCCAGATGCCTGACCGTTCAATGAGCATACCGGCGGCGATGGACCCGAAGACCATCATGGGCATGAGTGAGACGCGCCAGAGCGCCGCGCCGTTGACGAGCTGCCACGGCCCCACGAGGTCGTACACGTAGCGGTTTGCCGCGGTGAAGCGGACAGCCCGGAGACATCCGATGAGGAAGGCGACGGCCACGGCCAACCACAGCGTGACCGCGTCCAGGTAGACGGCGGCGGCCAGGCTAAATGCGATGATGGCGCCCAGGGCGCCCTCGACGATGAGCACGGTCCTGCGCTGAAACCGGTCCACGAGGGCCCCGGCGGCGAGGGAGAAGAGGATCTGGCCCAGCCCGGAAGCAAGGGCCTGGATGCCAACCCAGAGCTCGGAGTCGTTGGAGAGCTCGAGGACGAGCCAGCCGTGGACCGCCGTGCGAACGCTCATGTCGACGGCGGCAAAGGTGGAGTTGGTGTAGAAGAGCCAGAACCCCGGCGCCTTGAAAGAAGCCAGGAGTCCGGAGAGTCGTCGGAGCACGGGCAAAATCATACCACCGTATATCTTAGACCCCTAGAGACCTCGGGGGCTAACGATGCGCACGGATCCACCACGTAGTCGAGACGCGAGAATTCGAACAGGCCTGCTATAACGCCGGATGCAACGGCAGCCGTCGAAAGGGAGCCTTCACACACTGGGCAGGCACAGCGCGCACAACGAACGCCAGGTGGTGGATTCGGGACGTTGCAGCGATGTCGCCAGGGCCGGCATAGGGAATCCGGACCATGCGCAGCGCCGGCCGGGGCGCGCGGCCCGGTCAGCCCCGTGGGTCCGCGGACGCAGCGGGCGGCGTGTCGGCGGCGCGGCGGCGTGTTTCCTTGCCGAAGGCGAGATAGAACACGGCGCTCGCCGCCAGCAGGCCCGCGATTGCCAGGAAGGCGGCGCCGACGCCCAGCTGCTGGGCAATGCCACCAGCCGCAAGGGGGCCGATGAAACCGCTCATGTTCCTGAAGGTCTGCCAGATGCCCAGGAAGGCGCCCCGTCGTTCGGTTGGGGCCAGGTCCATGGCCAGGACCTCGGACGACGCCATGGTCATGGTCTGGCCGAAGGAGTAGAAGAGGACCATGATGAGCACGCTGTTGAGGCCGGCGATTCTGGTCATGAAGTAGGCCGCGGCGGTCAATAGGCACATGCCCGCGATCAGAGCAACCTTTCTGCCGTACCGGTCCATGATGTAGCCGTTGGGGTAGGACAGCCCGATGCCGATGATGCCGGTGAGGCTCATCATGTTCCCGATCTGGGCGGTGCTGAGTCCCGCGGCGTCCCTGGCGTGAAGCGGAAAGAGGATGCCGAAGACGCCGGTGAAGGACATGAGTGTCAGGGCGAAGACGGCGAGAGCGAGGGCAAGCATGCTCAGCGACACGAACATGGTCAAGCCGAGCCTGTCCATCCGGGATGCCGCCGGGGTGCGGCTTCCCCTGGCGGCCTCGGGCCGGGTCTCCCGGATCATGTAGGCGGTGATGAAGTGTATGGGTATCTTGGTTAGGGTGTTGAACAGGAAGATGGACCGCAGGGGGAAGAAGGTCGCCAGGAGGCCGCCAACGAAGGGTCCGGCGATCATGCCGAGCCTCGCGGACATGGATCTAATGGCATTCGCCCTTCCGCGGTTCTCGCCGCTGGTGATGTCGGCCATGATGATGGATGCGCCGGTGACCCACATGGAGACGCCGATACCGCCGATGAACTCCAGCACAAGGAACATCCAGAAGCCGGGGGCGAAGAACTGGGCGAGGGTGGTGAGTCCCCTGAGTGCGTTGCCGGCAATGACCAGGGGCTTACGTCCCCACCTGTCGGTGAGGAAGCCGGTGACCGGGGCCGTGACCATCCACGCCAGGGAGTTGGTGGCGGCGATGACCGTCACGAGGAACACGGGCACGCCAAAAGACGCAGCAAACAGGGGCCGAGCCAGCTGCTGGGCACCGGTGCCCAGGCTCCACAGGGCAAAGATGGAGTAGACCGGAATGGTCCGGAGGCTCAGGAGGCTTCGCAGGTCACCCGGCCTATCTTCCGTGCTCATGGGCCTTCCTCACAGTGGGGCTCCGCCCCCGCAGGCGCCCGTCCGCCCAGTTTCATGCTCGTGGGCGTAGGCCGGAGAGTCGGGCCGCGCGCCCGTGCCCGTGCAGGCCCGCATCAACCCCTGGAGTCGTTCAGGGCCCGCCAGACCCGCTCCGGGGTAAGGGGCAACTCCTTGATCCGCACGCCCGTGGCCTGGTAGATGGCGCCCGCCACGGCCGGGGCCACCGCCACGACGCCGCCCTCTCCCAGACCCTTGGCCCCGTAGGGGCCGGGGCCGTCGCCGTTCTCCACCAGGATGGTCTCGAACTCATCGGGAACGTCCGAGAACCTGGGAACGCGGTAGTCGATGAGGTTGGGGTTCAGGAGCTGGCCATGGTCGTAGACCATCTCCTCGAAGAGGGTGTGTCCGATGCCCTGCATCGCGGCGCCTTCGTCCTGGCCCTCGCACTGCTGGGGGTTGATGGCCTTGCCGGCGTCGGCGATGGACACGTACTTGAGGATGCGGGTGGCCCCGGTGGCCTCATCGACCTCCACCTCCGCGCCGCCGATGCTGACCTCCCAGAACACGGGGGACTCCTTGAGCCTGCCGCTGGGGTGATCGGGAGTCACGTACCCGCGGCCCAAGAGCTCGCCCCCCGCGCCTCCGAACTTCTGGCGGATCAGGGCGGCGAAGGTGACGCGCTCCCCCCGTGACAGGACGCTCCCATCCTGCACCGCCAGGGTGTCCACCGGAGCCTCGAAGTGACGGGCGGCGATCTCCAGGAGCTGGGCGCGGACGTCCGTGGCTGCATCCTGGACGGCGAGGCCCATGAGGGTGGTAGAGCGGCTGGAGCCGGTGGAGCGATCGTAGGGGACAAGGGAGGTATCGGAAGCGAGTACGCTGACGCGTTCCATGGGGAGCTGAAGCTCCTGGCCCACGATCTGCGCCATGACGGAGCGGGAGCCCTGACCGATCTCGGTCGTGCCGATGTGGACCGTAGCGGTGCCGTCGGCGTGCAGCCGCACGAAGGAGGTGGAGGTGGGGCTTGCGCCGGAGTTGGACACGGTGCAGGCGATCCCCTTGCCCCTTCTTATCCCCGGGGCCGGGGTCCGGGGTCCCGCGTCTGCGGGGCCGCCCCACCCGATGGCCTGGGCGACTTTCTGCAGGCCCATGGCGAGGTTTCCTTCAAGCGGCCTCTGTCCTCTCCGTATCTCCTGGCCGGTAGCGGCGAGGTTCTTGAGGCGGATCTGCAGGGGGTCGATGCCGAGGGCCGCGGCGATGATATCGACCTGGGACTCGCTGGCCCACGCCGCCTGGGGGCCGCCGATTGAGCGGTAGGAGCCGGCGGGGGTCGTGTTGGTGTAGACGCCGTAGGAAGCGACCTTGAGGTGCTCGTAGCGATAGGGGCCCGGCATGCGGTCGGCGACGCGCTCGGTGACCCTGACGCCGTTGTCGGTGTAGGCGCCGGTGTCCACGTGGGCCTCGCAATCGCGGGCGACCAGGGTGCCGTCGCTCATGACGCCGGTGCGGATGGTGAGCCGGGCAGCGTGGCGTCGAACGGTCCTGAAGGCGTCCTCGACTGAGAGCGCGACGCGGACGGGCCTGCCAGCCTCCCGGCTGAGGGCGACGACGAGTGGCTCGATCTTGCTGTACGACTTGCTTCCGAAGCCGCCGCCCACGTAGGGCACGATGACCTGGACATGGTCCAGGGGCAGCTCGAATATGCGGGCGAGCTCGGCGCGGACGAGGAAGGGGTGCTGAGCTGAAGACCACACGGTGATGCCGCGCTCGTCGAAGCGGGCGATGGCTGCGTGGGGCTCCAGGGCGTAGTGGTAGACCATCGGGAAGGTGAAGGTGTCTTCGAAGACGTGGTCGGACTCGGCAAATCCGCGCTCGACGTCGCCCCATTGGTAGCCGTACTGATGGCAGAGGTTGGAGTCGTGGACGAGGGTGCTGTCCGGGGCGAGCGCAGCGAGCACGTCGTCGACGACAGGCAGCTCTTCATACTCCACGTCGATGAGGGCGATCGCCTCCTCAGCCGTGGCCTGGTCCACGGCGGCCACGGCGGCGACGGGCTCCCCCTGAAAGCGGACCTTTTCCATGGCAAGGATGGGCCGGTCCTTGAGGTCCGAACCGTAGTAGGGGTCGATGTAGTGAAGCTCGTCGCGCGTCAGGACTCCGACCACGCCCCTGAGCTTCCTCGCGCGGGAGGCGTCGAGACGGGTGATAGCCGCGTGCGGCAGTGGGCTGGTGAGGATCTTGCCGTGGGCCATGCCGGGGATTTCCAGGTCGCCCACGTAGGCCGCCTGGCCCTTCACCTTCTCCACGGCATCCGGCCTAACGACGGAACTGCCTACTAAGTCCATAGCGTCTCCTCCAATCCTGCGGCCCTACCCCTGGATTCCCGCTTTCGCGGGAATGACGGTTGTGCAATCCTGCGGCACGTCCCAGGCGCGAGCACTGAACGCAGGGCACGTCAGCTGCCGCCGCGCCGGGCTGCGTCTTGAATGGCCTCCACGATCTTCTTGTAGCCGGTGCAGCGGCAGATGTTCCCCTTCATGTATTCGCCGATCTCTTCGACGATGGGATGGGGGTTCTCGTCCAGGAGGGACTTGGCTGCCAGGATCATACCCGGGGTGCAGTAGCCGCACTGGAGGGCTGCGTTCTCAAGGAACGCCTGCTGAAGGGGATGGGGCTCCGGGCCACCCAGACCTTCAATGGTCACGACGCTGGCGTTGCGGGCCTCGAAGGCGAGGTAGGTGCAGGAGCTGACGGCCCTGCCGTTCACCAGCACGGTACATGCGCCGCATACCTGCATGTCGCAGGACCGCTTGGCGCCCTTGAGGCCGAGGCGGTCGCGGAGAAGGTCGAGGAGGAGGGTTTGGGGCTCGGCGGATAGCCGCACGGGCTTGCCGTTCACCTCGAACGCCAAGGTCATCCGCGAGGGTCTTGGCCGCGCTCTTGCTGGGCCGGTCATACGCACGCTCCGTATTCGACTGTGCTCGTGCGCCCCTGGCAAGGGCGCCGGGGACTACTCCACACGCAGGCTAGGTGGAAACAGCGGCATGGAGCGCCCTCTTCAGGAATACCTTGATGAGCTGCTCCTTGTAGACCGCGGAGCCGTGGAGGTCATCCTGGGGGTTCGCGGCCTCTATGGTGAGCCGCGCGGCCTCCTTCAGGAGAGGCGAGTCTTCAGAGGCGCCGTCTCCGAGGAGCTCGAGCACGGTGGCGCCGCGGAGGCCGGCTTCGGCCTGGCGGGCACGGACGGGCCTAGGGCCGGCGGAGCCGACGGCGATGCGCACCTCCCGAATCCGGGCTCCCGCGCCGGGGTCCGGGTCGGTCCCGACCGCTGCGCCGATGCCAAGGGTGGGTCGCTCCAGGTAGCCGAACTTGAGATAGGCCCCCGTCATGCCCTGGGGCAATGCGGGCACGTAGACCTGGGTCAAGAGCTCCCCCGGTTGGAGGCAGGTCTCGTAGGGGTCCACGGCCAACTCCTCCACGGGTAAGCGGCGCCGTCCCGCGGGGCCCGCGGCCTCGACCTCAGCGTCGAACAGGAGGAGGGCTGCGGCGACGTCGCTGTGGGGCTCGGCGAAGCAGAGGTTGCCTCCGATGGTGCCCACGTTGCGCACGCGGACGTTGGCCACCCTTCGCTCGACGTCTGCCAGGAGGGGACATGCGCGGCGCAGGACGGGCGACTGCTCCAGGCTTCGGTGGGTGGCGGCGGCGCCGATGCGCAGGGCGCCGCCGGCTCCGGCTAGGGCAACGTCGTCAAAGCCGGGGATGGTCTTGACGTTGACCAGGTGGTCGTAGTGGAGGAAGCCCCTCCTTCATGGCAAGGAGCAGCTCGGTGCCGCCGGCATAGACGCCGGCGTCGTCGCCGTAGTCCGCCAAGATGGAGAGGGCCTCTTCCACGGACGCCGGTTCGTGGAGCCGGAATCGCTTCAGCACGCCTAGTCTCCTGTTCTTCCCGCGACGGGGGAAGACTGCCCTGACGTGGGCATACTACCGCATTTTGTCCGGCGCGGCCACGACGGGTCGGGGGAGAGGGGCGGGGCGCTATACCACAGCGGCCCGGCTTCCTGTACAATCCCGTCGTCAGTCAACAGGCAGGGGGACACGGCCATGCCCGACTTGGAGTTCAAGGGCAAGTATCACATCTACGCCCATCACCTGACCGTGCCCTACCGCCCGCTGGTGCCCGACGACGCCAAGTCCCTGAACCCGGCCGGCGCGGACGACAACCTGATCATCCACGGCGACAACCTCCACGCTCTGAAGGCGCTGCTGCCCCGCTACGCCGGCCGCGTCAAGTGCATCTACATCGACCCGCAGCCCCCTGATGAAGGCGTGGCTCAAGGACAACAAGCCAGTGGACGGCGAGGACCTGGAACGCCACGACAAGTGGCTGTGCATGATGTGGCCCCGCCTGCACTTGCTCAAGGAATTGTTGTCCGACGACGGCGTGATCTTTGTCTCCATCGACGACAACGAGCAGCACCACCTTCGCATGCTGATGGATGAGGTGTTTGGAGAGCACAATTTCCTTGCAAAGATAGCATGGCAGGGAATGGATACTATCAAGAACGATGCGCGATTTTTTTCGACAAACAGCGAGAATGTGTTGGTTTTCGCAAGAGACATTGACAAAGCGGAGATTCTAGGATTTCCCAAGACTGAGAAACAACGCAAGACTTATAAGAACTATGACAACGATCCTCGTGGAGACTACCTGCTGACACCTCTCCATGCTAAGAGCGGAACAGAGGCATCGCTTTACGAATACGTTTTCCCAAACGGACAGAATTGGAAACCACCCAGGGGCGCATATCCTCGTTACTCAGTCGCGAGCTTACAGAAACTGGTAGTGGAAAGAAGGATATATCTAGACCCTCAAGGGAAGAGGACTCCTCAACGTAAGACATATTGGCACGAAACAAGTTCGCGAATGCGGCCGCACACTTTCTGGCCATACGAGGCTTTTGGTAGCACTCGGCAAGCCAATGCGGAGTTACGAGGCATACTAGGCAGAGGGGAGTTTGAGAATCCCAAGCCATCAAGGTTTGTGAGAGCGTGTGTTGACTTGGTCACCAGTGAGGATTCCATCGTCCTGGACTCCTTCGCTGGCTCCGGCACCACGGCCCACGCGGTCCTAGCGCTGAACAAGGAGTACGGAGGCAACCGCAAGTTCATTCTGGTGGAGTGCGAGGACTACGCGGACACAATCACCGCGGAGCGGGTGCGTCGCGTCATCAACGGCGTCCCCGGGGCCCACGACGACGCGCTGCAGAATGGGTTGGGCGGCTCCTTCACCTACTGCACCCTGGGCGGCCCCATCGATCTGGAGGCGATGCTGACCGGCGGCACGCTGCCGGCGTACTCCGCCCTGGCGGCCTACTTACTGCACACAGCCACCGGCGTCTCCGCCGGCAGCACGGCGTTGGATCGCCAGAACACAGACGGTCTGTTCTACAGCAACGACGCCACGGACTACTACCTGCTGTACGAGCCCGATGTTGATTGGCTGAGAGGCAACGATGGAATGTTGAATGAAGAGCGGACCCAGCGGATTCACGCGATTGGCAGGAAGGCCGTGGTTTTTGGGCCGGGCAAGTTCATGGGGCAGCGAGAGCTGACGGCCATGGACATCACGTTCTGCCAGTTGCCCTATGAAATGTACCGGACCGGGCAGTAGGGGACGCTATGGAGCTGAAAGAGTATCAGGCCGCGACGCTGGATGCATTCGCCCGCTGGCGGGATGCGCTGGAGGCGGCGCGGCAGAAGTCGCTGACGGCCATCGAGGTGTTGCAGGGCGCCGGCGTGGACGTGCCGGACGATGTTCTCAACTATCCAAAGACCGCATGGCAAGCCCTGGCCCAATCCGGCGGCGTTGCCGAAACCGCCGGCGCTTACGTCAGCCGCACGGACGACGCCGGGCGGCCCATCCCCCACGTTTGCTTCAAAGTGCCCACCGGCGGGGGCAAGACCCTGTTGGCCGCCGCCGCGCTGGAACGTCTGAACCGGCAGACCGGTCTGGTCCTTTGGATCACCCCAACCAACGCCATATACTCGCAGACCAAGGCTGCCCTGAAGAACCGGGAGCACCCCTACCGGCAGATGCTGGAGCGGGCCAGCTGCGGGCGGGTCAAGTTCATGGAGAAGGACAATCTTTTTACGGCGGCGGACGCGGCCAACTACCTGTGCGTCATGCTGCTGAGTCTTCCGGCGGCGAACCGGCAGAGGAGCCGTGACTTTCTGCGGATGTTCCGGGACTCGGGACGCTATCCCACCCTGTTCCCGGACAGCGACAATGCCCTGGGCGACGCCAAGCTGCTGCATGACCATCCCGACTTGGAGCGGACCTCTGACGGCGGCCCGGTCAAACACAGCCTGTTCAACGTGTTCAAGATGCTGCGTCCCGTCGTGGTGCTGGACGAAGCCCACAAAGCCTACGGCGCCAGCCAACGGGAAGCAAACGAAGAATTCGTGCGCTCCGTCAACCGGCTGGACCCCAGCCTGGTCATCGAGCTCTCCGCCACCCCCAACCGCGGCATCAGCAACCTGCTTGTGGACATCAGTGGCAGGCAGCTGCAGACGGAGGAGATGATCAAGCTGCCGGTGCAGGTGGTCTCGTACACGGGGAACGAGTGGAAGCACACCCTCTCGGAGGCTGCCGAGGAGCTGGACCGCCTCGACGCCGAAGCACAATCGTTGCAGAGCAGCGAAGGCCGCTACATCCGCCCCATAGCCGTTGTGCGCGTCGAGCGCACAGGCAAAGACCAGCGGGACGGCGATCGGATCCACGCCGAGGACGCGCGGGAGTATCTGACGCGGAACCTGGGGGTCCCCGCGAACGCCGTGGCCGTCAAGTCCTCGGAGTTGGATGAGCTGTCCGGCAAGGACCTACTGTCGGAGTACTCCACGGTGCGCTGGATCATCACCAAGGCTGCGCTGATGGAGGGTTGGGACTGCCCCTTCGCCTACCTGCTGGTGATGCTCGACAACACCAGCGCCCAGCGCGCCCTCACCCAGCTGGTTGGCCGCGTCATGCGCCAGCCCCACGCCCGGCGCACCGGACGGGAGATTCTAGACCAGTGCTACGTCTACTGCTCAAACACGGACGTGGGCGTGGCGGTAGGCCAGGTCAAGAACGGGCTGGAGCAGGAAGGGCTCACCGGTCTGGGCGACGAGGTGTTGGCGGCCGGAGCGGATCTGCACCGCCTGAAGGTCCACCGGCGGGAGCAGTTCCGGGGCAAGGACATCTTTCTGCCAAAGGTGCTGCATAAGAACGGCAGCCAGTGGATCGAACTGGATTACCAGCGCCACATCTTGCCCAGCATCGACTGGCCGAGCATCAAGGCGCCTGACCCGCAAGCTGGGCTGGCGGATCCGGCGCGGCGGCAGTCGGCAACCGTTGATGTCGGCGATACACCGCCCGTATTCCACGCCGACCGCGAACTCCACATTGACAAGACGGTCAGCATATCCTGGTTCGCGCGCCGCCTGTCCGACGTGATGCCCAACCCCTGGCAGGCGGCTCGCCTGGCCCAGGAGCTGGTGGAGAAGCTGCGGAAGGGCGGCCGCACCGACGACCAGATCTACGACCAGCGCCCCAACCTGGCATACGCCCTGATCATGCACGTGACCGCATCGGTGGACAAACAGGCGGAGGCGGTCTTTCACAAGAAGTTGCTGCATGGTGACATCCGCTTTGACCTGGAGGCCGGTCAGCCCAACTTCAAAATGGTTGACACTATCGAGATACCCGTCGCTGTTGATGACACCGCGCTTCAGAACTACGGCCAACCAATGCAGCTCAACCTGTTCGAGCCGGTGTTCAATCGGCAGTTTGACAGCGAGCTCGAACGGAGCTTCGCCCGGTACCTGGATGAGCAGAAGGCGCTGCACTGGTGGCACCGCGTGGCCGTCCGCCAGCATGGGGAGTACTACCTCCGCGGCTGGAAGCAGGAACGCATCTGGCCTGATTTCGTGGCTATGGGCGGCGAGAAAGACGGAAAGCCTCACGTTTTGGTGTTCGAGACCAAGGGAGAGTTCCTCCGCGACACGCCGGACACCAGCTACAAGCAGCGTGTGCTTGAGACTCTGGAACAGGCATTCAACTGCGGGACCATGACCATCCACGAGGGCCCGGCGAAGGGCACCTTCCGGCTCGTGTTCAACAAGGCTGAGTTCCCGTCGGCAATGGCCAGGTTGAACGAAGCCTACAGCGCCTGACGGCCCCCTCCCCAGCGTGGCCGTCGCGCCAGCGACCCGGCGCGCAGCGACTGCCATCGACCCATTGCCCGCACGGCCCCAAACCCCTACCATCCCTCCAACACACCCGCGAAAGGAGACCTGTGCGCAACCCTTCCCCCACAAAGCCGTCGCGCCAGCGACCCGTCATTCCCGCACCCCCACTCACGTCATTCCCGCGCAGGCGGGAATCCAGCGTGGGGCGCGGGGGGGAGGGTCCCCACCCCAACAATAATCAAAACGGCACAGCCCCCCGAAGCTACCAGCGGGTCCTCCAAAGCAATCAATCATCCTTTTTGCACTTTCCAGCTTCAGTATCCGCAAAAAAACGCTTGGACCATCATACGAAGCTAAACATTCAAACCAGGTCGGCGCGGCTGTCTAAGGGGTTGACCCCTTGGCGCGAGGGAGCGTTAGGTTGGGCCAATCCTACAGCGCCTGAGGTTCCTGCCAAGGCGTCCGGACAGCGTGAAGGCTTGTGGTAGCATCAACCCAAGGCCCGGGAGCAAGGAGTCGGACACAATGCCGCACCCTGGTTTCGCCGTCGTAACCGGCGCCTTCAGCTACACCGGCGGGTACGTCACCGGCCGTCTGCTCGACGAGGGGGTCCGCGTCAGGACGCTGACCCGCGGCCTCGACCCGCAGGACCGCTTCGGCGGTCAGGTGGAAGCGGCGCCTCTGGACTTCTCCGACCGGGACGGGCTGCGCCGGTCGATGCAGGGCGCCGACGTCCTCTACAACACCTACTGGGTGCGGTTCGGACGGGGGCAGACCACCTTCGACCGTGCGGTCGAAAACTCGAAGGTGCTGTTCGAAGCCGCCGAGAAGGCGGGGGTCAGCAGAATAGTCCACTTCTCCGTGTCGAACGCCTCGCCCAGCTCCAGGCTGCCGTACTACGGGGGAAAGGGGCGCGTGGAGGAGGCGCTGAAGGGGCTCGGCGTCCCCTACGCCATCATCAGGCCGACTCTGGTCTTCGGCGCCGGCGACCTGCTCGTCAACAACATGGCTTGGGCCCTGCGGCACTTCCCGGTCTACCCCGTCTTCGGGGGCGGCAACTACCTGGTCCAACCCGTCTACGCCGAAGACCTCGCGGCGCAGGCGGTGGAGGCCGGTTCGCAGACAGGGAACAGCGTCACGGACGCAGCCGGGCCGGAGACATTCTCATTTGAGGCTATGCTGCGCTTGCTGGCCAACGCGATAGGCGTCCGCAGCCGGTTCATGCACACGCCCCCAACCGTGGGCCTCGCCTTGACGAGACTGGTTGGCCTGCTCGTAGGCGACGTGGTACTGACCCGCGACGAGGTCGACGGCCTCATGGCCGGCCTGCTGACATCCGGCGCGGCGCCGACCGGGACGACCACACTGGGCAGCTGGCTCAACGATAGCGCAGACGGCCTCGGCCGCCGGTACGTGTCCGAGCTGAGGCGCAACTTCCGCCGGTAATCGCCGACGGAAGACAAGGCGGGTTGTCAACTTTGTTGGTGACCGCCCACCGGTGCAGGCGGCCTGTAACCCAGTGTGCTATGGGGCCTGATGTGGTTGTAGGTCTGTCCATACTGCTCCGTCAGCACCCGGAATTTCCGAGGGTGTAGAAGAGCTCCCTGTCCAGCAACGCGTCTCTCAGCTTGCCGCCCGAGCTCTCGACGTGGCCGTTCTCCCACGGTGAGCCAGGCTCGATGTACTCCCACCCTCGCTAGTCGCTCCCGAACAGCCCCTGGCCGTGAACTCCGGTCCGTTGCCGCAGCTCCTGCACGTATCCGCCCTGACCCACCGCCAGATGAGGGACTTCATCGATCGACACCCAGTAAAACTCGAACTCAATGGGCGCAGATCCGTCAGAAGGGCATTCTTCATTGCGCCGCCATCTCTCCACCGGCGACCCCACTAGGCCAAGGTGGTAAAACGACCGCTGTTGCCTCTCCTGGGACTCGTCGCGGCTAGACTCATCCTCGCCGCGGCCAGGGAAGCTTATGAGCGTCAGGCCCTTCTAGCCGGTCTCAGATTCAACAATTGGGAGGTACAGCACGATCTCGTCGTGCCGACGATAGAACTCGATAGAGGGCCTTGATGAGTCGACGCTATGCCGCGCGCCCATCGCTTCGAACGTGGGGGCGATAAGGGAGACCAAGGCCTCGTAGTCGCTGCGCAGCCGCTCAGACGCGTACAGTCCGCCCTCGATAGTGCCCATTCTCAGGCCGAGACTGGCGGGGTCGTCTTGCTCGCGACGCCGGACACATGCCCAGTACTTCCCCGCACCCTCGTCGAAGACCTCGTAGAAGCGCCTTCCTTTCGGCCCAACCACGGCTTCCAACTCTGCGAAGGCCTCCTCACTGGGCTTTTCTTGCTCGCGAACGTACATGACGTCTACCGGGTCTAGTCGAGTTATGTCGCCAGGCATCACTGGCCCCTCCTCATGATGAAGTTGGCCATCCCGGACCTTCAGTTGTAGCAGCACACTTGCAATAGTCGTGATTCTGTGGGCAGAAGCGGGCTTCGGTTACCGGCTCCGGCCGTTTTGCATGGCGGACTCCTCGGTCAGAAACTCTGCTCACAAAAACAGCGACCGCTGCGGCTCGGCGGCATCGCCATAGTGGCTCTTGTTCGCTGTTGCCGCAACTGCGGTCGCTCCAGCCCAGGGACGCGTCAGGGTTAGAGTACACCTAGGAAACCTCTGAACCAATCGAGCGGGATGCGGCAGAGTACGACGGCTCGTCAACAGCCGGGGCGCGTTGACGAGCCCCCGGGGCCCAACTATGCTGCTTGTATGAGACTCAGAGGAGCGGCGTTCCTGTCATCTTCGCCCCGCCGTATCGGTGGGGGCGTCACGTGCGCCCTTGCCCTGGCGATGGCGTGGGTCTCGTTCCTGCCAGTCATCGCTCCCGTACTCGACCACCACGCGGTGGAGCGGCAGCCGGGACACGGCCACATCTACCCCGGCGGCGTGCCCGTTGACCACGAGCACGGCCACGAGACTGCGCACTCCCACCACGGCCGTAGCGACGCGGACGGCGCAGCTACCAATACCAACGAGATCGTCTTCCTTCCGGCCAGTGAAGATGGCGCCGAGGCTGGCAGCTACAACCTGGTCCTAGCGGCCTTGGCAGTCTGCCTGGCGCTGCTCATCCCACCCTTCCTCACCCTCAGAACGCTGCTCCAACGCAGCTCACTCCTCCGCTTCTTCCCCCTCGTCGAGACTCCCCCGCCGCAACCCGCTCTCTAAGCGCCAACACGCCCTGGCGGCAGACGTTGCCGTCGATCCGCTGCATTCCGAGAGAAGCAGTACCTATGATGTGGCCCCTCACCCCTCTTGCTGTGTTGCGCGCGGCGCTGGGTCCTGTCGCCGGCGCGGCCGCTGCCTTGCTTCTGGTTGCGCCCGTTCAGGCCAACGGGGCCCACCTGGCAAGCCAGGAGGTCTACGCCGGCGATGCGGGGCCGTACAGCATCAGGGTCACGACGGTGCCTGTGGCTGGCCCAATGCACGTAAGCGTCTTCGTCGCGCACCGGGGCACAGCCGCGCCCGTGCTGGATGCTGAGGTGGAGGTGGGGGCAAGCAAGGTGGGAGGGGACGGGACCGGGGTGGGGCCTGTGGCGGCGCCGCGCACCGTTCTGGGCCCCAACTGGTTCGAGGTGGACCTGCCTGTAGAGGAGCCCGGGGAGTGGACCTTTTCCGTCAGCGTGGTCGCCCCCGCCTCTCGGGAGACAGTGACCTTTCCGGTGTACGTGCGCGAGCCGGCGGAGACAAACGTCCTGCTGGTAACCGCCGTTGCCGCGGCGGCGGGCCTCCTGGTCCTCTGGGCGAGCCGATGGTGGCTCGGGAGAGGCCGGAGACGGCAGCCCGTCCGCGGACGGCGGCGGCGATGACGGAAACCACATCTTGATGGAGTACACAATGCATAAACCAACAATGCCAGCCCTCCTGTTGGGACTAGCCGCAGCGCTGGCCGTGGCCCTGATCGCCTGCGACCGCGTCGAGTCCCAGGACCGCACCTTCAACCTGGAGATCGCGGACAGTAAGCTGGCGGCGGGCAACCCGCCGCTGCGAGTAAACGAGGACGATTATGTCGAGATCACTGTCTCTTCCGACAAGCCCGTCTCCTTCCACCTGCACGGGTACGACATAGAGGTGAAGGCCGGGCCGGGACAGCCCGCGACGCTGGGCTTCACCGCCAACGCCACGGGCAGCTTCCCATTCACCATCCACGAAGAAGGAGCGGAGGGGCACACTCACGGCGTGGACGAACCCGCGTGCTCATCGGAAGTACCGGCGGGCGCCGCCCGGCCGGAGGTGCGCTTTACTGCATTGCCGGGAGAGGAGCGCGGGAAGGTGGACGTGGAGCTGGAGCTGGAGAACTTCACGCTAGTTGGGGAGAGCGCCGATACGGAGACGCTCTCCGGCCACTGGCACCTGTACGTGGACGGGGAGCTCGCGGGCATGTTCAAGCAGCCCCGCGGTACGGTCGCCATCAGGGAGGCTGGCGAGCACCAGCTCATAGTCACCCTGGCCGACACTCGTCACTGCGACTACGACCTGCGCGCCATGGAGATGGTCATGGTGGACGCGGGGAATGCAGACAGCATGGACGACGAAGAGGACGACGAAGAGGGGGACGGAGACGAGCGCGAGGTGGAGCTAGGAAGGCTGGAGGTCCACCCCCGGTAGGACCGGACTCGGAGAGGGGCATAGGAATGCGCAGACATCTGCCAGCGGTCCTCCTGGGCCTGTGCCTTGCCGCCCTGTGGGGCGGGCTGGCCCCCGACCCGGCGCTGGCTCACGGCTTCGGGCAGCGCTACGACCTGCCCGTGCCGCTGTGGCTCTACATCACCGGCGCCGGCGCGGCGGTGGCCCTCTCCTTCGCCATCATCGGCGTGTTCATGGGTGGGGCGCGGGGGCTGCACGGCTACCCGCGCCTCAACCTGCTGCGCCGGCGTGCCGTGCGGGCGGCGGTCCACCCCGCAGTCCTCCTGACGGCCAGGGTGGCTTCGGTGGCGCTCCTTGTTCTGGTGGTAACCGCGGGGCTCATTGGGGACCAGGCCCCCGCCAGCAACCTGGCGCCAACCCTCGTCTGGGTCATATGGTGGGTGGGACTGGCCTACGTCTCCGCCCTGGTCGGCGACGTCTGGGGATTCCTCAACCCGTGGAAGACCGTCTTCGGCTGGGCTGAGGGCCTCTACCGGCGCATCGACAGCGAAGGAGAGCTCTCCTTCCACCACCAGTACCCTCCCAGGCTGGGCGTATGGCCCGGTGTGCTGCTGCTCGCGGCCTTCGCGTGGGTGGAGTTGGTGTACGTGGACTCGGCGACGCCGCTCCGGATCGCCCAGATGGCCGGCGTGTACTCGGTCCTGACGTGGGGTGGGATGCTCCTCTTCGGCAGGGAGCAGTGGGTCCGCCATGCCGAGGTGTTCTCGCTCGCCTTCGGCCTGCTGGCCAGGTTCGCTCCCACCGAGGTACGGGTAACCGACCCGGCGGCGTGCGGCGACTGCCGGGCCGAGTGCAGAGACCTGGACGGCCAGTGCATCGGCTGCTGCGACTGCTACGAACGGGCGCCGGCCGCGGCGCGCGAGCTCAACCTCCGTCCCTTCGCTGCGGGGCTACTGCGGAACGAAGCGGTGTCTCCGTCCCTGATGGTCTTCATCTTACTGCTGCTCTCAACGGTGACCTTCGACGGGTTCACGGCCACGCCCCTGTGGTCGGACATCGTCATCCTGCTGTTCGACGCGGTCCCAAACCCGACGGCTATCGGCACTCTGGGGTTACTCGTCTTCCCGGTGCTGTTCATCGGGGTGTACCTGGCGGTGGCCGCACTGATGGCGGCGGCCGGCGGCCGCCGTCTGCCCGCGGGGGACATGGCGCGAGCCTTCGTGTTCTCCCTGGTGCCCATCGCCCTGGCCTACCACCTGGCCCACTTCCTGTCGTTCCTCCTCATCCAGGGGCAGCTCATCATCCCGCTGGCCTCGGACCCCTTCGGGTTCGGGTGGAACGTGCTGGGGACGGCCGGCTACCAGGTCAACATCGGCATCGTCGACGCCAGATTTGCCTGGTTCACCGCCGTGGCCGCCATCGTGGCAGGTCACATCATCGCGGTGTACCTGGCCCACGTCATCGCCATACGGACGCTGCGAGACCGGCCGCTGGCGCTCCGCAGCCAGTACCCGATGCTTGGCCTCATGGTGGGTTACACTATGGTCAGCCTGTGGATCCTGGCGCAACCCATCGTGGAAGCGCCCGCGGGATAGCGATACGATCGGAGGAAGCGTACCGCTCGCCTGAAGGGCGGCGGCATCGTAAGCCCGCCTGCGGACGAGACGGGAGACCCTTCAGATCCGGCGGCTGCTCATCGAGAGTCCGGGAGGATTTGCGGTATCATGGGGACGCGCGCCGGCGCACGGCCGGGACCGCGCAATGGAACGTGGAAGGAGAACGACATGGACATCGAAGGACTGGTTGCTACGACCCAAGCCCTGTTGGCGCCAGGCAAGGGCCTCCTCGCCGCGGATGAGAGCTCCGGCACCATCAAGCGCCGCTTCGACTCGATCAGCCTGGAGAGCACGGAGGAGAACCGGCGCGACTACCGGGAGATGCTCTTCCGGGCCCCGGGCGTCGACGCCTACATCAGCGGCGTCATTCTGTACGACGAGACAATCAGGCAGGACGGCGCGGACGGTACGCCCATGGTGACGGTCCTCTCCGATCGCGGGATCATCCCGGGGATCAAGGTCGACAAGGGCATACAGCCCGTGGTCGGCTCCCCCAGCGAGACGGTTACCGAGGGCCTGGACGGCCTGGGGCAGCGGCTGGCCGAGTACCGTGAGATGGGGGCGCGGTTCGCGAAGTGGCGCGCGGTAATCACCATCGGCGACGGCATCCCGACGCCCAACTGCATCGAGGTGAACGCTCACGCGCTTGCGCGCTACGCCGCACTGTGCCAGCAGGCGGGGCTAGTGCCCATCGTGGAGCCCGAGGTGCTGATGGACGGCAGCCACGACATCGACGCCTGCTACGCGGCCTCCAAGGCCACGCTGCTGGAGACCTTCGCGCAGCTGGGCCGGCAGGGCGTGGCGCTGGAGGGGATGCTGCTGAAGCCAAACATGGTGGTCTCCGCCGCTTCGGCCCCCAACCGCGCCGGCACTGAGACCGTCGCCGCCATGACGGTGGACTGCCTGATGCGGGCCGTGCCCGCGTTGATGCCGGGGGTGGTGTTCCTCTCCGGGGGCCAGGACGACAACGACGCGACGGTGAACCTGAACGCGATCCACCTGGAGGGCGCCAGGGTGGGCGCGCCGTGGACGCTGGGCTTCTCCTTCGCCCGGGGCCTCCAGCGCGCACCGCTGGCGGCGTGGGGCGGCAAGGCGGAGAACGTGTCGGCGGCGCAGGCGGTGTTCCTGCACCGTGCACGGGTGACGAGCGCCGCGCGCGAAGGTAAGTACTCGCCGGAGATGGAGGAGCAGGCGGCCGCTGTGTAGGGGGGCACCATTCTTTATGCTGGTCTGAGGGGGCGTTGGCAGACGTCCCCTCACTCTTTTAGTTCCGGCGCGGGTGGGAATCCAGAGGTGGGCATGGCAAGGCCTTTGCATTCCTTGTGTCAGGTAACCGCCGCTAGGAGAAAAGGAGCGTCCCTGTGAGATGTATCGCATTGGATTGGTCGGGGGCGAGCGATAAGGCTGCCCAAAAGAGAACCATCTGGCTAGCAGAGGCGATCAACGGCCAGTTGGTCCGCCTAGAGGATGGGCGGACGCGCGGCGAAGTGGTGATGCTGTTGGTTGAGGAGATCCAAACTTACAAAGACATTGTGGTCGGACTCGACTTCGCTTTCTCCTTCCCGGAGTGGTATCTGCGCATGTATGGCCTAGTAAGTGTGCGCGCACTATGGGGACTGGCCGGAAAGGAAGGCGAGACCTGGCTGAATGGAGATACCTGGCCCTTCTGGGGCCGGCCAGGCCGGTGTTCCTCCCGTCCGTCAGATTTGGAGTCCCATTGCCGCTTTCGCCAGACTGAGACGGCTCTTCAGGTTAAAGGATTGCAGCCAAAGTCGGTATTTCAAGTCAATGGGGCTGGGGCTGTGGGCACAGGGTCTATCCGCGGCCTTCCTTGGCTCGTGAATCTGCAAGACGCTGGAGCAACCATCTGGCCTTTTGATACTCCTAAGCCTCCCATAGTGGTGGAGATATGGCCTCGTTTGCTCACGGAAGATGTGGTGAAGTCCAGTCCTCTAGCTCGCGCTGAGTACTTGGGTCGCAGGTATCCGGAGTTAAACACACAATGCGTACGCGCAATGGAAAAGAGCGAGGATGCCTTTGACGCCGGGGTGTCCGCTCTGGTAATGGCTGCCCATGCCGAGAACTTCCTTAGCATGTCGCAGGCCACTGAGCCGACCAAGTCTTTGGAAGGCGAGACTTGGCGTCCGTAGTGTTCTCGCCGCGCTACTCACCCGCCTCAGTCGCGGAAGCGGACCTTGTCGAGGCGGGAGAAGTCGTGGATGGAGTCGATCCAGCGGATGGTGCCTGAGCGGGAGCGCATGACCAGGGACTGGGTCTGCGCGCCGCCGTCCAAGAGGCGCACGCCCTTGAGGAGCTCGCCGGTGCTGGCGCCCGTGGCGGAGAAGAAGACGTCATCGCCGCCCACGAGATCGTGGGTGTCGTAGACCTTGTCCAGGTCCACGCCATCGGCGATGGCCTGGTCGCGCTCCTTCTCGTCGCGGGGCCACGGCTTGCAGAGGACCGCGCCGCCGATGCAGCGGATGGCCGCCGCGGTCAGCACCGCCTCCGGGGAACCTCCGATGCCCAGCAGCATGTCCACGCCGGTGCCGGGCAGCACGGCCTGGATACCCGCGACGATGTCGCCGTCCGTGACCATCTTGACCCGCGCGCCCTCGCGGCGGACCTCATCCAGGATAGGCAGGTTGCGGGGCCGATCCAGCATCACCACGGTCAGGTCCTGCACGGCGCACCCCTTGGCCCTGGCCACGCCGCGGAGGTTCTCGCCCACGCCGGCGTTCATGTCGATGGCGTCCCTGGCCTCGGGGCCCACGGCGATCTTGTCCATGTAGAAGACGTTGCCGGGGACGTTCATGGTGCCCCGCGCCGAGAGGGCCACGACGGCGATGGAGCCGGGCAGTCCCTTGGACAGCAGCGTGGTGCCGTCTATGGGGTCGACGGCGATGTCCACCTCCGGCGGGGACCCGTTGCCGATGCGCTCTCCGTTGTAGAGCATGGGCGCCTCGTCCTTCTCGCCCTCGCCGATGACCACGACGCCGTCCATCGCCACAAAGCCAAGGCTGTAGCGCATGGCGTCCACGGCAGCCTGGTCCACCAGCTCCTTGTCGCCCATGCCCATGTGACGGACGGCGGACATGGCGGCCGCCTCCGTGACGCGGGCAAGCTCCATGGCAAGGTTCCGTTCGATGGGTTGCCTGGCACGCTGGGTCGCTATAACACACCTCCCGTCCGGTTGGGCATGGGGATTATACCATCACGACGCGCCCAGAACCGGGCCGCAGGCGGGCCTGCGGTGCGCCCATCCGGCGGGTTGCAGCTTCTCTGCGAGAGGGGAGCGGTGCTTGACAGCTAACGATTTTATCAATAGGATGGCGCCCATGAACAATCATGAGAATCTCGCCAAGCAGATCATTGACCGATTCGGGAGCCAGTCCGCCCTGGCCGCTCTGCTGGGCAAGAGCCAGAGCACCGTGCAGCACTGGGCCAAGACCGGGAGGATACCATCCCAGTGGCACGAGCCCCTGCTGAAGCTTGCACGGCAGCAGGGGGTGAGCCTGGAGCCCGGCGACTTCGTCGCCCAGGTCGCGCCGACCATAGAGCCGGCGGACGGGAAGCTCGGCGTCCTGCTGGTGGGGCTTGGCGCGGTGGCGTCGACGCTCATCGCGGGCGTCGAGCACATACGCCGCGGCGACGGGCTGCCGATTGGGTCGATCAGCCAGATGGCGACGATTCGGCTCGGCAAGCGGCACGAGCGGCGCGCGCCGCTCATACGGGACTTCGTTCCGCTGGCGGAGCTTGACCAGCTGGTGTTCGGCGCCTGGGACCCCATCCCGGACAACGCCTATGAAGCCGCCATCAAGTGCGGCGTCTTGAACCGGCACGAGGAGATCGAGCCGATCGGGGACTACCTCAAGACCATCGAGCCCATGACGGCCGTCTTCGACGGCGATTACGTCAAGCGCCTCGAGGGCGTCAACGTCAAGTCCTTCGGCAGCAAGCTCGAGGCCGTCGACGCCATACGCGAGGACATGCGCCGGTTCCGGGAGGACAACGGGTGCGACAGGCTCGTCATGGTCTGGTGCGCCTCGACCGAAAAGTTCATTACCGAGGGCGACGTTCACCAGGACATCGAGAGCTTCGTCGGCGGCCTCCGGGAGAGCGATCCGAGCATTGCGCCCTCAATGGTGTACGCCTACGCGGCCCTGCTGGAAGGCGTCCCGTTCATCAACGGCGCCCCCAACCTCTCGACGGACGTGACCGCGCTGGAGAAGATAGCCAGGGACGAGGGTGTGCCGGTCTGCGGGAAGGACCTCAAGACGGGTCAGACGCTGGTCAAGACGGTGATAGGGCCCATGCTCAAGGCGAGGATGCTGGGGCTGGACGGCTGGTTCTCCACCAACATCCTGGGGAACCGCGACGGCGAGGTGCTCGACGAGCCCGAGAACTTCAGAACGAAGGAGGAGTCCAAGCTCGGCGTGCTGGAGCACATCCTGCAGCCGGACATGTACCCCGAGCTCTACTCGGACGCATATCACAAGGTGCGCATCAACTACTACCCGCCCCGCGGCGACGCCAAGGAGGGGTGGGACAACATTGACCTGTTCGGCTGGCTGCGTCACCGGATGCAGCTCAAGATCAACTTCCTGTGCTCGGACTCGATTCTCGCCGCGCCCCTGGTGCTGGACCTCATCCTCTTCATGGACCTGGCGCGCCGGGCCGGCATGTCGGGGATACAGGAGTGGCTCTCCTTCTATTTCAAGAGCCCGCAGCACCCGCAGAACGTCGACCCGGAGCACGACCTGTTCATTCAGCAGACCAAGCTCAAGAACACCCTCCGCTGGCTCATGGGCGAGGACCAGATCACGCACCTCGGCGTGGAATACTACCACGAGCCACTCTCTTCGGCCGTTTCCGAGCCCGGCCCCTCATCCCTTGCCCAGACCGAGGGCAGGCTCTAGAGCCTGCCTCATACGTCCACCCCGATTGCTATGGACCGTGCAGGGCGGGCTGGATTTCCGCCTTCGGAGACCTTTGCGTAACTCCCCGTGGAGGGCGAGGTCGTGAAAGTGAAGCAGCTCCCACCGACCTGAGGCCCCTCCCCTGGATTCCCGCTTTCGCGGGGTCGCTGGCGCGACGGCCTTGTTGGGGGAGGGTTGCGGGGCCGCTACGGTGGTGGTGGGTGCGGGAGTGACGGGAGGTGGAATGCGGCGCTCCATCTCGTTATTCCGTCGAAGGGCAAGATGCAGGAGATCGGTGACCCGGATGACCCAGCTTTGCGAGACGGGCTCTCTCGCCTGCACCCACCAAGGAGCCGTCCCCGCCTCCCCGCCACGGCCCTTGTGGGGCTGTGGAGCGGGCCCTCTGGCTCGCCTGCTCCTCGTTGACGGCAAGGACGTCCCTCCCGCTCATCCATGGGCGTGACAGGGGCGGCGACGCTGGGAGAATACACGGCAGAAGCGCGTCACAAAGTCTTCCGCCCAATCTTGGGCGCCTAGGAGAGCGAACATGGCAGGGACAGTGGAAACGAGGATCGGTTTCATTGGAGGGGGTTCGGACAGCAGAGGGCACATGCGCAAGTTCAAGGCGCTCATCCCGGAGGGCGTCGAGATGGAATTCGCCGGCAACATAGACATCGTGCGGGACTCCCTGGAAGACTATCGTGGGACGCTGGACGGGATGGTCCGCGAGGTCGCCGAGACCGTCGGCAGCCATCAGTGGCAGGCCGTGGCGCTCCCGGGGGCGCCCAAGGAGGTCTTCAACCCGGGTCTGCTGCAACAGCTCCGGGATGCCCTGGAGATACCGGCAGTCACGGCCATGGCCGCCGCCACCGCAGCCCTGAAGGCGTACTCCGCCAAGCGAATATTGCTGATGACCCCCTTCAACGAGACTGTCAACAAGGGGATCAGGGACTACGTTGGCGCGGCGGGCATCGAGGCGACGTCAGCGCCCCAGACCGTGCCCGTCTACACCGACGCCCTAGGCCTCACGCCGGAGCGCGTGCTCGACCTGACACGGAAGGCGATGGAGGGTGTCGGCCAAGTGGACGCTGTGTACTTTCAGGGCGCCATCCTGGACCCCCTGGACAACATCGAGCAGATGGAAAAGGAGTTCGACGTGCCGGTCGTGGCCAGCAACCCGGCCATGCTGTGGTACATGCTGACAGAGCTTGGGCAAAGCCATCACGTCCACGGCGGCGGGCGACTCTTGGACGAGTGGCCCAGCAGGGCGGCCTGATCCCCGGCGCCACCGCCTGGACGTCCATGTCCAGCGCGACGCTGAACGCGGACACCGCGCGGCTCCCCCGGCGTCCACCGGGTCACGCGCATCACGGCGGCGGCGGAGCGCCGGGGACACCTCCGCTACGGGGTGGCAAGAAGCCGGCCCCAGCCCTGGATGGGCGGGATGACCTGCGTATGGACCAGGGTATGCCAGACCTCGGTGTTGTAGTTGGTGAACACGGACTTGCCGTGCTTCTCCTCTACCTCAACGATGGTGTGCTCCGCAATCACACCCCCGGGGACCAGGACGCCATCGGCGTCCGGCGCGCTCTCGGCCGCCTCGTGGGCGACCTCCAGGGCCATCTGCAACCGCTCTTCGAGGGTGAACTTGGCCATGTCCGCGGCCCAGTGGCCCCGTCCCACGCCGCCCACTACCTCGATGCCGCCGTCGGCGAAGTAGGCCCGGAGCCCCTCATTGACCTCTTCCGCCCAGCGGCTGCCTATGGTCAGCTTCTTGACGCCCAGGTGGTCCATGGCGGCGATGGCAGACTCCAGGGTGCTGCTGGTGGGGATGCCCGTGCGCTTTGTGGTCTCTTCCAGGAGGGCGCGGACGCGGTCCCGGCCCAGCTGGGCGGAGATGGGCGCGCCGCCAAAGATGATGACGTCCGCACCCTCCTTGGCCAGCAGGTCGGCGCATTCGGGGAAGCTCTGGATGGCCCTGTTCACGCCCTCCTTGGTGTAGTCACCGAGACCAACGAGACCCGTGGAGAGCATCATCACGTTGGTCGGCACGATGCGGTAGAAGCGATAGGACGTCCCCACCTGAACAGCGCCGGCCCGGCTCGGTCCGATAAAACCCCAGCGGAATATGGGCATTGCAAGTTCCACGTCGCCCCCTTTTCAGACAATTCAGTCCGGTTTTCCCAGCGGCCTTGGCCTCCGGCCCCGGCCGTTGCGCACGCCCACAGGGTTGCCGAGACCGGGAATAAGCTCGACACAGCCCCAGGCGACCGAGCAGGATTGTACACTATCGGTGCGCCGACAGGGCAACCGAGGCGGCGGGAACACGCGCCCTCGAAGCTGCCGCAGCCAGCGCATGGCGATCCGCGGCTGTGCTGATATTATGCGCCGGGAGGCCCGAGTCCCCGGCGCCGACTACCCAAACGCCCATAGGAGCTGCGCCATGGCCAATAGCGACCTGACCCTGGTACTAGGCGGAGACCTGCACGTCCAGCGCCCCCATCCGGAGTCGATCTTCGACCACGTCATCACCTACCTCCGGCAGGCGGACATCCTCTTCGGCAACCTGGAGGCCCCCATCACGAACGCCGGACAGCGGACGTGGGCCGGCGAGGGGATGAGCTCGAGCGAGCGAATGCTCGCCGAGGGCGTCATCTCCCGTCTGCCGGACCGGGCCAGCGGCGAGCTGAGGTCTGACGAAGCCATGGTCTCCGCGTACACGCAAGCCGGTTTCGCGGCCGTGGGCCTGGCCAACAGCGGCGGCATGAGCCTGGGCGCCGAGGGGCTCCTGCGGTGCATCGAGGTCCTGGAAGCCGCGGGCATCGCCCACGCAGGCGGAGGGCGCAACAGGGAGGAGGCCCACCGCGCCGCCATCGTCGAGAGAGGCGGCACGCGGGTGGCCTTTCTTTCGTACTCCTCGGTAGTCCAGGCGTCAGCCATTGCAGCCGCCGACCAACCGGGACTCGCTGCGGTCCGGGTGGCAACTATGTACGAGCCACGAGCGAACTTGGCGTCCGTCCCGGGGTCGCCGCCGATCATCCACACCGTGCCCAACGCCGAGGACACGGCGGCCATGGCAGCAGACGTCCGGCGCGCCAAGGAGGCGGCGGACGTCGTGGTGGTCTCCTGGCACTGGGGCCTCTCCCGCCTCTCGGGAGGGGACAGCGCAGGCAAGGTCATCGGGTATCAGGTGGAGCTGGCCCATGCGGCCATCGACGCCGGGGCCGACCTCATCGTGGGGCATCATCCCCACATGCTCGAGGCGATTGAGGTCTACAGAGGCAAAGCGGTCTTCTACTCTCTTGGAAACTTCGCCTTCGACTTCTACGCCGAACGGGAGCTTCCCGTGGAGTTGACGTCCTTCGCCCTGGTCCGCTGCGTGGTCCGCGACAGGGCGATTCAAAGTGTGTCCTTCGTGCCCACGCGCATCCCGAACGAGGACCCGCGGCCGGTGATTCTGGACACGACCGCCGGCGAGGATATCGTGCGGCGTCTCCGGGAGCAGTCGGCGCGGTTCGACACGCGCTTCCACGTGGGTGAGAAGGAGGTCTTGGTCGATACGGAGGTGGCGGCGGGCTAGCGCCAGGGAGCGCGCGCTCAGAGGCAGGGCGGTCCGGCGCCCCTGCAACTGTATTGACAGACTCCTTTCATGTAGTACAATTCTCCGCACTCAAACGGAGAGGTTAGAGAGGAAAATTATGGACCTTAGGAAGGAACGGCTCACGAAACTTGAGCTTGCGCCGATTCGATCTGCTGTCCTGGTGATGGGGGTGGCGCTGCTCCTGGCCCTCATGGTGAGGTGCGCCGGCGGCGACGTCGGCACACCCCAGGTGGCGGAGCAGCCCGCTGCGGCCGCGCAGCCGGCCCCCGCTGCGCCCGCCATGGACCCGCAGCAGCCAGCGCAGCCAGCGCCGGCCCAGATGCCCGCGGTCCCGGCGCCCCCGCGTCCGGTGTCTATGGAGGAGCCGAACTACGGCGGCATCATGCTCCTGGTCCACCAGGAGGACCCGCCCGTGGGGTGGGACAGGATGCGGGCCGCCACCAGCAGAATAGGCCGTGTGGCCGGCACCATCTACAACATGGGCAATCTGTTGAAGAACTGCCGCGATGACGTCTATCGCGTTTGCCCCGGCGTCGCCGAGAGTTGGGAGCCCAACAGCGACTTTACCGAGTGGACGTTCAAGATCCGGGACAACATGCTGTGGCATGACGGAACACCCCTCACGGCCGAGGACGCAAAGTTCTGGGTGGACCTGGCGGCCTTTGGCGTCGAGAGCCAGGGGAATACCCGGGCCCCCGCCCACTATCACGGAATCTTAGGGGACCCTGAGAAGGTGGAGGTGCTCTCCGGCAACCGGCTGCGGATTACGCTGCCGCGCCCGACGCCGCTCTACCCGGAGTCGCTCTCCAACCCCCGGTACAGCTTCCAGCACCCGAAGCACCTCATGCAGCCGCGCATCGCGGCGGGCGAGGTGGGCGTGGCGCCCATCGACGTGGGTCTGGTGGGACACGGCCCGTTCACCTTCCTGAGCTACGACAAGGGGATCCGCATCCAGGTCCGCCGCTTCGCCGACTACTGGGAGCAGGACGACAAAGGGCGGGAGCTTCCCTTCCTAGACGGCATC
The DNA here is from genome assembly GCA_965247615.1 of Dehalococcoidia bacterium. Classification (GTDB taxonomy): domain Bacteria; phylum Chloroflexota; class Dehalococcoidia; order Lucifugimonadales; family UBA1127. The sequence continues at coordinate 1,944,108 of OZ252022.1, forward strand.
GATTTCGCCATCATCAAGGATACCGCCGCCATGGACGCCGCCTTCCGCACTCGGAAGGTGGATGGCGGGTCCCACACCGGCGGGGGGTACCTGGACCGGGAGCGCCGGTCGCTCATCACGAAGTCTCTGGGCGACGATGTCTGGTTTGCGGAGCTGTACAACAACGCCGGCGGCTTTGCGTTCAACATCCTGAAGGAAGGGCCGTGGCAGGATGTTCGCGTCCGCCAGGCCATGTCGCTGTGGATAGACCGCGACGCCGGGATTGCCCTGGGCTCTGAGGTTTCCGATTTCTACTCGCCCATCTTCCCGCCGGGCAGCCCCCTGGTTCACCCCGGCTTCAAGAACTGGCCGGGGTGGAGCGCGGCCACCAAGGCGGCGGACCGCGCCGAGGCCAAGCGGCTCCTTGGCGAGGCCGGCTATCCCAATGGATTCTCGATGAACATCGTGTGCGCGCAGAAGGGCGGCCCGGAGAGCTGCCTCTACTACCAGGACCAGATGCGCAGCCTGGGCATCGACATGAAGGTCGAGTTCCTGGACAACGCCAGCTGGGCCGCCGCATTCACCTCCCTGGACCACGACTCCATTGGGCGCGGCGGAAGCTCCGGGTCCACCACGCCGGAGGGAACAGAGAAGGACCTGACCACGTACAGCGTCAGCTCCACGTCAACCGCCAAGCATGAGGACCAGAAGATCGTCGCCTTCTATGAACAGCTCAGAACCGCCTCCAACTTCGACGAGCGGGCTAGCATTTGGCACGACCTGTCCGAGTACTACCTGCGAGACCAGGTGTACACGGTCGTGTGCTGCGGCATCATTCAGGTCATCCCCTACCGGACCTACGTGAAGGGCTACGAGGTCCCCACCTTCGACGCCCACAACAGCGTCGACTACGCCAAAACCTGGCTGGACAAGTAGCGGGACGTTGGCATAGGGCCAGCAAGAAGAGCCGCAGCCTGCCCTTCTCCTCACAGACGCCAAAGCGGGGAGGGCAGGCTGCTCTGTCTGGCAGTCTCCTGCGGTGCGCGGCGGCCGGCTCGTGCCGGTCGCGCATCGCGGGCCGGGCCGCCTCCTGCCCAAGGATGGTACACTGCCGCGGAACGTTGGGCGCGGATCCGGCGCGGCCCTCCACCGGTGGTCTGACGGGACCCGGCCCGGATAGAGGCCTGCGCAGCTGAGGGGTCGATCAGCCGTGCAGCCCGGAGCCTGCCGGCCATAACGCAAAGGCGCTGAATGCAGAGATACATAGCTCGGCGGCTGCTTCTCTTTGTGCCGACCCTTCTCCTAGGGTCGATTATCATCTTCAGCATCATGCGCGTCCTGCCCGGCGACGTGGCGCTGGCGATCCTTGGCAGCGACGAAGAGGATACCGCCTTCGACCAAGAGCAGCTGGACAGGTACCGGGAGGAGCTAGGGCTCACGGAGCCGCTGCCCGTGCAGTACCTCAGATGGCTGTGGAGCATGGTCAACGGGGAGTTTGGGGGACGCTCCCTGGTGGACCGCGAGAGCCTGTCTTCCATAGTCGCCAGAAGGCTGCCCGTTACCGTTCAGCTAGCCATACTAGCCTTCGTGATCTCCATGGCGGTCTCCCTCCCCCTGGGCGTCCTGGCCGCGCTGAACCAGAACAGGTGGTTTGACTACGTGGTCCGCGTGGTGACCGTGGCCGGGCTGGCACTACCCAACTTCTGGGTTGCGCTGATGTTCATCATCGTCATGGTGGCCTTCTTCGCCTGGTCGCCGCCATTGTTCTACATGCATGTGTGGGACTCACCGAGCACCTACTTCCTCAAGGCGACGTGGCCGGCCCTCATCCTGTCCTGGGCGTTCAGCTCCTACGTGACGCGGGTTACCCGCTCCGGCATGCTGGAGGTGCTACGCCAAGACTACATCCGCACGGCGTGGAGCAAGGGGTTGCGGCGCAGCACCGTTGTCTCCCGGCACGCGCTGCGCAACGCCCTCATCCCGGTCATAACGCTTGCCGGGCTGCAGCTGGGCAACCTGCTCAACGGAAGCCTCATACTGGAGAACATCTTCGGCATCCCGGGCATCGGCCAAGGGATTGTGCAGTCCGCCACGTCCCGGGACTATCCTGTTATCCAGAGCCTGTCCTTCTTCACAGTGTTTCTCATGCTCTCCCTAAACCTCATTACGGACATCTTGTACAGCCTGGTCGACCCGCGGATCTCCTACTCTTCACGGTAGCGGAAGGACGCATGCGGCAGTTTGATTCGGCAAGAGCAGCAGCGAGAACGGCGCAGGCCACCTTTGGCGCAACGCAACGCCGCCACACGTTGCGGCAAATCCGCATCCTCTCCGCACGGTACCCGTTGGGGGCTATCGGCGCAGTAACCCTGATCGTACTCGCGGCAGTGGCGATCTTCGCGCCGTGGATCGCCACCGGCGACCCGTTCGTCCACGACCCAGCCGGCCGGCTCACCGGACCGAGCGCGCAGTACTGGCTTGGCGCCGACTCCCTGGGCCGCGACCTGTTCAGCCGCATCGTCTACGGCGCGCGGATCTCCCTGTACGTCGGGTTCAGCTCGGTGGTCGTTGCTGTGTCGGTGGGGACAGTGTTCGGCGTGACGTCCGCATACCTCGGGGGGCGGTTCGACCTGATACTTCAGCGCGTCGTCGACGCGTTCCTCGGTTTCCCCAATCTGCTCCTAGCACTGCTGATGATGGTGGCGTTAGGGGCGTCCCTCAACAACCTGACGCTGGCCATCTCCATAGGGTACATCCCCACGGTTGTCCGATTGTCGCGGTCCAGCGCCCTGTCAATCACAGAGGAGGTCTACGTGGCGGCTGCCCGGGCGACGGGTTGCACAAACGCACGCATCGTCCTGCGGCACGTGCTGCCCAACGCCGTAGCGCCGGTCTTTGTGCTGGCGACGGCGCAGCTTGGGAGCGCCATCGTGTCCGAGGCCGGCCTGAGCTTCCTGGGTCTGGGCGCCCCGCCGCCCACACCCTCATGGGGCGCCATGATCAACGAGGGCGCCCGGGAGTTGGAGATCGCGCCGTGGATCGCGATCTTCCCGGGGCTGGCCCTGTCCGTGGTGGTGCTGGCCTTCGCGCTGTTGGGGGACGCACTCAGGGACCACCTCGACCCCAGGCTCCGAGGGGGGTAGACGTACACGCAGCGCCGACAGGTCACCCCGTGGGAGCGGCGTTGTTCTCCCCGATGAAGTCCAGGACCATCCGGTTCCAGACGTCGGGCTGCTCCCAGAAGGCCCCGTGGCCAGCCTCGGGCACCGTCTGGAATCGGCAGCCGGGGATGTGAGCCGCAGAGAGGCGCATCAGAGCCGGCGGGGTGACGAGGTCCGCGCCGCCGCACAGCATGAGCGTCGGCACAGCCAGGGTTTCGAGCAACGCGTAGGTCACTGTTCCGCCAACCCTCTGTCCAGGCTGCCTGGCCGCATGCGGGCGGCTCCGACCCGCGATCTCCAGCCAACGGGCGACCCCCTCCGGGTCGCTCCCCCGGTAGCCTGAGCTCATCTCCCTCTGCTCCACCGGCAGAGCGTCGATCTCCGGGGAGCGGAAGTTGCGCACCATCGCCAGGTACTCCGGCTCGTCGGACGCACCCGCGCCGCAGTCCGCCAGCACCAGGCTCTTGACACGCTCGGGACGCGCCAGCGCGTACTCCAGCGCTGGCCTGGCGCCAGCCGCCGTTCCCGCCAAGTGGAACTGCTCCAACCCCAGGTGGACCGTGAGGGCGTGCAGCTCCTCTGGGCCCGAGGCAGCCCCCCCTTCGCCATCGCCCAGCGTGGACCGGCCCCACCCCGCGCGGTCGTAGGCGATGCAACGGTAGCCCGCCTGCTCCAGGGCGGGCGTCTGGTGGACCCAGCTTTCGCTGGTCCCGGAGGCGGCGTGCAGCAGGATGACGGCCGGGCCGCCCCCACCGCTGTCGGTGTACCAGAGTCGCACGCCTGGAAGGTCTGTGTATGGCATGATGTGAACGTCCTCCAGAAAGATGGCCGCGCTTGACCTGCGGGCTTCGCCGCTCATCGCCGCGACGAGCGATGGAGACGGCGCCCGCGAACATCCGGCGCCCGGGGCCCAAGCAGGCCAATTGTACCCGCACACTGGGACAAGTCAACGCGGACCAGGAGAAACGCTCTTATATTATGAAACATGGGTGACACTCCCACGAAGGATGTTCTGGCTAAAGGAACAGGGGGGAGAGCGCAGGTGGTTCACGAGCGGCAGAGCCGGTCTCTCCCCGCGGTTGGAGGCACTGAGACCTGTGACCTATACTTGCACAACGGGGAGGTCCTACTGTTGAGCAACCTGAGAAGAGGGGGACTATGAAGAGGTTTAAGAGCCATGTGAGCAGGTCACTCGTCGCAGGCTCATTCATCTTTCTTCCCGTCGCCATCACGTACGTACTTGTTCGATGGGTCTTCGACAGCATAGACGGGCTGTTGCAGCCCCTGGTCCACGAATTCCTAGGGAGGACCATCCCCGGCGTGGGCCTGGTGAGCCTCCTGTTCATCCTCTATCTCCTGGGGTTGATCTGGAGGAAACGGCTCGGGCAACGCGTGGTCCGCACCCTTCAGCAATATCTCCTGAGGTTGCCCGTGGTGGGGTCAGTGTACGGTCCGATGAAGAAGCTCATCGAGTCGCTTAGCAGTGACTCCACGGCGGGCTTCAAGCGTGTGGTCGTCGTCGAATACCCCAAGCAGGACACGTGGATGATCGGGTTCCTGACCAGCGTATGCCGCGTGTCAACGGGGACTATCATGGGGGTTGTCTACCTGCCGACTGCGCCCATGCCCAACTCCGGTTGGGTAACAATGATCCCCATCGAGAAGGTGTACGACACTGCGATGTCCGTTCAGGATGCGATGTCCATGGTGTTGTCCGGGGGCATTTCTTCGCCGCCGGACATTGAGCTCACGGCGATGGACTCGCGGGCGGCCACCGAGCTCCTGGATCTGGGCGGGGCAGGTCCCCGGCAGCAGGTGAACTCTGAGGCGGAAGTATTCAATCTGCCGTTCATGGGCAAGCAGACCAACGAGGAACCGTAGTGGCGCGGCCGGCGGTAACGCGCCCTTCGCCTGCGTCCCTGGGATTGCGGCGGAGGGCCGTTAGCGTCCCATCTCCAGGCGGGCGGCCAGGTACTCCGGAAGGTGGAAGCTGCGCATCCTCGCCTGGGTAGCCTTGATGTCATAGGCGGCCCGCATATGCGTAATCGCTGCGGCGTCCGAATCGTACAGCGCGCAGCTGGCCGTGGGCACGCCGTCGCGCGGCTGACCCACGCTGCCGGGGTTGATGATGGCCCGCTCCTCTTTCAGAGGTACGGGCAGGCGCAAGGGAAAGATGTAGAACACCCCACTGCCATCCTTTGGCTTGCAGACAAAGGGAAGATGAGAGTGCCCCACCAGGCACACGGGCGTGGTGAAGTAGTCAAAGTTGGCCGCGGCGGAGGATGGAGAGACCAGGTACTCCCACACCGGGTCCCTGGGGCTGCCGTGGGCAAGCGTAAAGCCGTCGGTCTCCAGCCGGAGCGGCAGGTGGCGCAGGTAGCTGAGTTGGTCGTCGTCCAGCTGCGTCGTCGTCCAACGGAGGGCATCCGCCGCGAGGGTGTTGAAGCTCTCCAGACCGATTCCGCCGACAGCCGCAAGGTCGTGGTTCCCGGCCACGCCGATATGATCGTATTGCCGTATCAGGTCGATGCACGCGCCCGGGTCCGGTCCGTACCCAACAATGTCACCGAGGCTCCAGATCTGGTCGAAGCCCCCATTGCTGCCGGCTTCTGCGATGACGCTCCGCAGCGCCGCGAGGTTGCCGTGAACGTCGCTGATGATGAGTGCCCGCACGAGTCCTGCTTTCCTGGGAGGCTGCACATAGGGTAATGTATCGAACACCGTCGCGACTACGAGTACGCGCACCCCGCCCGCGACTTCCCCCTCGCGCTCTGTCGCTTGCGTACGGCAACTTGGGACCTCATTCACGTATCGGTCCCCCGCCGTGCCTCCTGTCGATTCTTTCCGCAACATTGACACCACTGCGTGGCGGTGGTATACGTCACCAAACACCATCAGATTATGGTCAGTGGCAGCGCGGCGGCCACACTGAGCCCCGCGCAGCCAAACGAAGGAGGGGAGAGACAGCCATGACGACAACGCGACCGGAGATCATTGACTGCGACGGTCACCTTATCGAATCGCTGGAGGAGATGGCCGAGTTCCTCGAGCCGAGCGTGAGGCGAAGCGCGTTCGGTGAATCGGCGCCCGGCATCATCATGCAGATGAACCGCTCCAGCCTCTGGGGTACGCTGGACGGCGTCCACTTCCCCAGAGTCGCCGCACAGGGAGAACCGGGTGGCCCAAAGCGCGACCGGGAAAACGCCAGCGACAGCCGCATGGGCTCCGCGACGGACTGGGTGGCCTTCCTAGACCGGTCCGGCCTGGAGCACAGCGTGCTCTATACCACAGAGGGCCTGCAGGTTGGGAACCTGCGAAATCCGCATTACGCCACAAGCATTTGCCGCTCCTACAACGACTACATCGCGTCGAGCTACAGGCAAAGGGACTCGCGCCTGCACCCGATCGCCCTGATCCCGATGCAGGACCCGTCCGCGGCGGCGCGGGAGCTGCGGCGCGCCGTGACAGAGCTGGGGCTCCCCGGCGCCATGCTGCCCTCGACGGGCCTCCCCCTTCACCTGGGCCATGAATACTACTGGCCCGTCTATGAGGAGGCGGACAATCTCGGGTGCATCCTTGGTGTCCACGGCGGGTCCAACCGCGGGATAGGGCTGGACTCGTTCACCATGGGTACGGCGTCCCACATGCTGCATCACCCCATCCCACTGATGTACGCTTTTGTGTCCTTTGCATACGATGGGGTGTTCGACCGGTTCCCGAACATGCGGGTGGCCTTCCTGGAGGGCGGCTGCGCCTGGGTCTCCTTGCTGCTGGACCGCGCGGAACGCGAGGCTGAGTTCGGGAAGGGGACCAAGCAGCCCTTCCAGGACTACTTCACCGGGGGCCAGGTCCTCATTGGCTGCGAGGGAGTCGACCGCACGCTGCCGTACCTGGCCGGGCGCGTCGGCATAGAGCCCTTCGCCTACTCCTCGGACTATCCACATGAGGTCGACTACGCGTCGGCGATGCGCGAGGTGGAAGAGACGCTGGAGATGCCCGATCTCTCCGACGACCAGAGGGCAGCGGTCCTCGGCGGGAACGCAAAGCGCTTCTTCGACCTGTAGGAGTAGCGGAGACGCTCGCGCCGCAGCCAGGCTGCCTAGCCGCACGATAGCCGGGAGCCCGCGTGCACTCCGGCAAAGGGGAGAGACATGACGGTGTTGGTCATTGGATCGGGGGTTGTCGGCAGCCAGGCTGCCCGCATTGAGGTCGAACGCGGGGAGCGGCCGGTTGTCCTGGAGGTGGCCCCGCAGCCGGAAGCGCTCTCGCAGATCGTCGATCTGGGGAGCGTGAAGCTGGTCCAAGGGGACATCCTCAACCCCCTGGACCTGGCGCGGGTCATTCGGGAAGAGGGCGTCACCCGCATCATCCACACCGCGGCAAATCCCCTGCTGACCGTAGGTGCGCAGGACAACCCCTATCCAGCCATCAACCTGAACATCATGGGCACGGTGAACGTCCTGGAGGCGGCCCGGATCTTTGGGATCGAACGCGTGTCCTTCTGCAGCTCCGCCGTGCTGAACTTCTCCATGGCCGGCGGCGAGGACGGCGGCGAGGCGCTGAAGGAGGAGGCCTATCCCCGGCCCACCACCTTCTACGGGACCACCAAACAGACGTGCGAGAACCTGGGCTTCAACTATGCGGAGCGCTTTGGCGTGGACTTTCGTGCGGTCCGCTTCGCGGTGGTGTTCGGCCCCTGGGGCGGCCGGGGCGGCGGCGGCGGGATAACGCAGCGGTACCGTGAGGTGGTAGAGAGAGGGCTGCGGGGGGAAGAGGTAACCGTGCCCGATTCGGCCGGGAGGGTGGAGCACGTGTACTCGAAGGACGCCGCCCAGGGCGTGGTGCTCGCATGCCACACGGAGGGGCTGACCAGCCGGGTGTTCAACATCGGCATGGGGAGGGTCTACACAGCCGAGGAAGTTGGGGCCATCATCCAGGACGTCATACCCCAGGTCAGGGAGCGGGTGGCGCCCCCCAGGGAGCCCACATCCCCCCAGGCCCGGCAGGGCCCCATGGATACGACGCGCTCGAGTCGAGAGCTGGGGTACACGCCGCAGTTCGATATGAGGGGTGCGCTGGAGGACTACGTCCAGTTCGCCCAGAGCTAGCGGGTCCGCTCGCCGCGCTCAACGTCCACGCGCAGGCCTGACGTTTGGAACCGAGGAGGAGACACATGTTTACTCGGACACCGCAGCGGCGGACCTGGTTGGCAGCCGGAGTTCTGGCCCTGGCTATGCTCGTAACCCTGGCGGCGTGCGCCGGAGAGGACGCGCCCGCGGCGCCCACCCAGCCCGTTGCCGCCACACCGGCCCCCGCCCCTCAGACTGCTCCCGTCGCAGCGTCGCCGGAAGCGGCGGCCCCTGTTGCCTCGGAGCCCAAGCGCGGCGGCATCCTGACCCTGGCCCACAACTCGGATCCGCCCGCCGCCTATGACACCATGCGCACCTCCACCATCAGGCTGTTCTCCGTCGCAGGCGCCCTCAACGGCAGCGCCAACCTCGTGCGCCCCTGCTGGACAGACTCCTACTCCCCCTGCCCCGGCGTGGCCGAAAGCTGGGAGCACAACCCCGATTTCACGCAATGGACGTTCAAGATCCGAGACAACATCAAGTGGCACGACGGGACCGACTTCACCCCCCAGGACGTCAAGTACTGGCTTGACCTCGCCTTCTTCGGCCGCAAGGAAGGGGAGAAGACCCGTCTCCCCGCGATATTCAAGGGCGACCTTGGGGACATCGAGAGCGTGGAGGTCCTGGACGGAAACAACATCCGCATCAATTTGAACCTTCCGGAGGTCCACTACCTGTTCAAGCTGATGGCCGCTCGAAACCAGATCGCCCACCCCCCGCACCTGATGGAGCCAATGATCGCGGGCGGGCAGCTGGACGTCACGCCGCGGGATATCGGCTGGGTGTCCATCGGCCCGTTCAAGATGCTGAATGCGGAGAAGGGGGTCAGGGTCCAGCTGCGCAGGAACGAGCTCTATTGGGAGACGGACGACGACGGACGGAGCCTCCCCTACCTCGACGGCATCGACTACGCCGTCATTATCGACCCCAGCGCCATGGACGCGGCCTTCCGCTCCGGGCGCGTCGAGGGTGGGGCCCAGTTCCCCGGTTTCACGCTCTCCAAGGAGCGCAAGACCGGCTACGACACGGACATGGGGGACGGCGTCTGGTACGCCGACATATACACATGGCGATCCAACTTCGTCATGAACGCGATTGACGACCGGCCGTTCAAGGACGTCCGGGTGCGGAAGGCCGTCGCCCTCTGGATGGACAAGCGAGCCGCCATCAACTCCGTGCTTGGCGGCTTTGGGTACATCCACACCATCATGGGACCAACCAACCCCTTCGTGAGCCCTGACTTCGAGAAGTGGCCGGGCTGGAACGCGGAGACCCGGGAGGCGGACCGTGCCGAGGCCAAGCGTCTGATGGCGGAGGCAGGGTATGAGAACGGGTTCCCGTTCGACCTCCTCTGCCGGCAGCACGAGATGGACCGCTGCCAGTTCGTCCTAGCGCAGCTGGCGGAGCTCGGCATTGAGGGGACGCCTGAGCCCCTGGACTTCGCGTCGTGGAGCCGGCGGACCCGGGGCGGCAAGGTTGAGGCGGCCTACGACATGGGCGCGGGCACGGCGGAGGTGTTCATTCCAGAACAGGCGGAGGCCGCTCTGACGAGGCTGAGCGTCGGCGGCCCGATCAGCCGGGTGCGGCATGAAGACCCCAAGGTGGACGAGTTCTTCGAACGCCTGCGGGCCGTCCCGCACAGCGTTGACCAACGTGTGCAGATCTACCGGGAGCTGGAGCAGTACCTCCTGGTGGAGAAGGTGTACCAGGTGCCGCTGTTCGGCGAGCTCTCCGTGGTGCCCTACCGCTCTTATGTCAAGGGCGTGCTCGTCCCCCACGAGAGCCTGTACAACTACAACGACCGCACAGGGGTGTGGCTCGACAAGTAGCGATGGGGCGCTTGCGGCGCGGCGCTCGCCCCCCTGCTTGCGTTCACCGCGGACACGGCGGCGACTTGGCCCGCAACTCGGACGCCCCCGCCGCCTATGACACCGTGCGCCCCTGCTGATAGCGTACGGTGTCCTGTTCCTAGCCTCGGACGAGTCCTCCTTCGTCACCGGCCTGTCGTTGGTGGTGGACGGCGGCCAGACCATTGACGCCTGAGCCGTGCGCCCGGCGCGGCGCGAGTCCTGGCTTGTCACATGCCGCTCCCATATAGCCAGCCGGCAGGCGCCGCGCCGGGGGGCAGACACGGGGCTCGCGGCTTCCCTCGCCAGCGCATGGACCGGCAGTCCCAACTCCAAGGTCGCAATGGACATTCCTGACGGCTACGGCGACATCCCAAGCGGCAAGACCGCCTCGGTTGTGACGCACCTGCAGATGTTCCAACGGCTGCCGTCGCGCGCCGAACGCAGCGAGGCGTCGTGGGCGCTCCGCAGGGTCGATGCCCCTGACATCGGTTGGTACCGCGCCCTGTTCCGGCGGGTAGGCGAGAACTGGCTATGGTTCTCACGCCTGGGGGTGAGCGACGCTGAGCTTCGGCATGTCCTCAGCGATCCCCTCCGCGAGGTGTATGTGTTCGAGGCACAGGGGCAGGAGGAGGGTCTGGCGGAGCTCGCCTTCGACACACAGGGTGCGTGCGAGCTCAGCTACTTCGGGCTCACACCGCCGATGTTCGGCCAAGGCGCAGGCCGGTGGATGATGAACCGAGTCTTGGAGCTCGCCTGGTCCCGCCCCATCGGCAGGCTGCGTTTGCAGACGTGCACCTTGGACCATCCCGACGCGTTGGACTTCTACATCCGGTCCGGCTTCACTCCATTCCGCAGGCAGATCGAAATTTCCGACGACCCGAGGGTGATTGGCTTGCTGCCGAAGACCGCGGCGCCTCACGTGCCGTTGCTTTGAGCGCTGTGCAGGGGTCGCCGCGGACGCTGCATTCCATGCCGCCCGCCCGGGACCTCCGGCGGCGCCGGCGGGGTTTGGCGCTGACGACGCCCTTGGTATAATGGGACGAGAGCCTGAAACCTCCGAGTCCCAACGCCGCCAGGCGAGCCACAGGCGCCAAACAAGAATCTACAACACATGCCTTTACCGTTACTCCTGATCCCATTGGCCATCGCCGGCGGGTCCGCCGTGGCCCAAACCGTCGCCAAGCTGCGGGCCCACGGTCGGCTCAGCGCACTGCGGGCCGAGCTCGAAGAGCTCGAGGCGCACTACCGGGAGGAGTTGCGGCAGCACTATGACCAGCAGGCCGCGCTCTACCGCGAACTCGGCTGGGGGGAGCTGGCGCCGCCGGCGGCCCTCGACGAACGGCGGCAGCCGGAGGCGGACGCCCAGGGGCGGCCCTGGTGGCGCCGGCTGTTGAGGCGAAGGCGCCGCGGCCTGCTCGAAGGCCCCGCCCAGTCCCGCACCAGCATCATCGGCCGGCACGGCGCCAGCTTCGCCGCCGGCACCGTCTGGAGAACATCATCGGCGGCCATCATGAACGTGGTGCGCCCGGTGATGAACTGGCTACTGACCCTCCTGCCCAGGTTCGCCGCGGTGGGCGGCGGCGGAAGCTCGATAGTGGCCGCCACCGGCGTGCGCTTCGCTGTAGGTGCGTTCACGGCTTTCGGCATCGTCCTGGGGCCGATCCTAGCCGCCGTGGCCATCTTCCGCGAGATCAGGCGGGTCAGAAAGGCGCAATGGGAGCTGGTAACGGCGCGACTGCAGCGCCAAGCCGAGCTGGACCGCTGCGCCGTTCGCACGCGGCAGCTGCAGTGGCAGCTCAGCGTCGTGACGCGGCCCCCCGGCGCAGTGCCGTCGTGAGGGCGGCCTAGCGCGGCGAACCTGAGGAGCGATCAGCCGCCCAGCGACAGCAGGCTGTCGGCCAGCGCTTCGATACGGCCCCGCTGAGGAATGCAGTCCATCCAGCGCTGGGGGATGGCCGAAGCACCGTAGCGCGCACCCAACACGGCCCCCACGACTGCCCCATTGGTGTCCGTATCCCCGCCTGCCTCCACGATCTGCCGCAACGCCGCCTCGAAACCCAGCGGCGTCACGGCCGCCCACAGGCCGGCCTGCATGGCCAGCAGGGTGTGGCCGATGAGACGCTGGTCCTTTCGGAGCCAGGAAGCGTCGGAGACGACGGGGCCGCCTCCGGCAATCCCTGCCAGAACCTCAGTGGGTATGCCGTCGCTCGAAGCTTGAGCGAGCATGTCGAGGGCGCCATCGGCGGACGCCGCCGCGAGTAGGGCGGGCAGGTCCAGCACGGCGCCGCGCAGCAGTAGGGCGATTGTTGCGTTGACCATGATGCACGACCACTGGCACGCCGGGGCGTAGTGCGTCACGGCACACACGGCGGCGCTGTCGCCGACCAGCAACTCCGGCCGGCGGAAGCGGGCGAGGCCCACCGGGGCGCAGCGCATCACGCCGCCGTTGGGGGCGATGGGGTTCCTGTAGTACTCCAACCGCGCCGCTTCCGGCGGGGGATGACCGTCCTCCAGCCTCCGGATGACACTCGCAGTCAGAAAACCCATGCCTCGCCCGTTTTCGTACGCCCAGGTCACCAACCGTCCAGCGAACGCGCTGACGTAATCCCCGCCGTCGACCAGAGCCTCCCCCAGCTCTACCGCCTGCGCCAAGTCATCGTCCATCGGACGGTCTACCTCGCGCGGGTCGATGTCGCGGAGGCCGTCGGGGTAGCTCTGGCGAATGTCGTCGAACCAAGCGCCTTCCACCGCCAGGCCCAGCAGGTTGCCCACGGCCTGTCCCAGCATGACGCCACGGGCCCGGTCGGCCAACCGATCTGCGGGTCCAGCGACTCTGCCGATTACGTCACAGACGTTGGGGGCCGTATCGACGATGTTGGGGTCCTTCATGGTGACTCCTACGCTTTTTGACTGCTCTGCCGGTTCGCGGCGCTGCTGCGTCCCACGCGCCATCGCGACACGATTCCACGGCCAGCTACCCGCCGTGCGCGCGGGCGGCGAAGTTGGCGCGCCAGACTGTTTCGAGGCGCGCCATGTTTTGCGGCGAAAGCGGACCCTTGCCGGAGCAGGCGGCGATCTCCTCGACCTGCTTTGCGTCGGAGAAGCCGCCGAGCACAGTGGCGACTCCATCCAGGGAGAGGACGAAGCGGATGGCCGCCTCTGCCAGGTTGTGCTCGTCCTCCTGTGTGCCCGGGCTGAGGTCGCGGGAGAGGAAGCGGAGCGCCCTCGCCTGGGCCAGCGCCAGTGCGCCGATCTCCGGGCCGCGGGGGCCATACGCCAGCGGGTGCGGCGTGCCGCCGACGGCAGCGCTGTCGCTCAGGTAGCCGGCCGCCAGCGGGCTGTAGATTGCAGCGCCAACGCCCCGCGAGGCGGCGTAGCCCAGAATCCCGCCGTAGTCCGCGTCCACGCGCATCCCATGGGGCGTCGCCCACGCGGACGGATTGAGCAGGTTGACCGAGACGTTGATCAGGCTGAACTCCCCTGTATCGATGAGCCGTTGCGCGGCCGGCGCATCGTTGCCGCGCGTGATGAAGCCAACGAAGCGCGCCTTCCCACTTTGCCTGGCGCGCCGGAGCCCTTCGAGCGCGCCGCCGGGCTTCAGGTAGTCTTCGACCCAGAGGTGGGTGTAGCCACCGCCCGAGAGGTCCGGCCGCGACGCCACGGGGCCGTTGTGAATCTGCAGGAAGTCAACGTAGTCGACGCCCAAACGCGTCAGACTCGCATCGAGGGAGCGCGTCACGTGGCCGGCGATGTCGTCCAGATGGTCGGCTCGCACCTCGACCTTCGTGGTGACGTACGGCCGCACGCCAAGCTCTTTGAGGAGCCGTCCCAGGTTGGACTCGGAGACGCCGCCGCCGTAGTCGGGGGCCTGGTCGAAGTAGTTGACGCCCAGCTCCAGCGCCCGTACAACGGCTTCGCGCTGCTGCTCGTGCGTCCCCCGCACCATCAGGCCTGCGTTGCCGCCGCCGCCGAAACCGATCTCCGAGACCCAGACGCCGGTGTTGCCGACTTCGCGGTAGTTCATCGCACTCCTCCCCTCAGCAGAAGCGCCATTTAGTTGATCCTCCACTTTGGGTTATCTTTTAATTTTTTCTCCGACTTTTGAAGCGGGTTTGGCGGGAAAAGGGGGGGTTAATTCTTTGATTGATTGGCCTCCTTTGACTGGCTATCGTGGGCGTTTGTTGAGGCAGGACGACCTCCCTGGCCTGGGTCCCCTGTTTGGTGTGTTGGATAGAAGGTAGGGGATATGCGCTGCTTTCGGCAACGGGAGGATGGCGGTGGGGGAGTTGCGGGAATGGCGGTTATGCAAAGGTCTCCCTTCGCGGGAAAGACGTGGTCGTAATTCGGCGTATTGCGTCATTATTGCGGCGTAATACGGATTGCAATGGAATCGGAATCCAGAGACGCCAACTTTGCAAGACAGGCTCCTATAGCCCTGTCACGCTGGGGGCGAACAGGTCCTCGACCTTTGGTTTCTCGCTGATCAGCATCTGCTCGTGGAGGTAGTTGATGAGCGTTTCGAGCATCGGCCGGTTCGCCTCAACGCCATACGCGAAGGGGTCGGCGCCGAAGGTGCTGCGGGTCTGCGCCATGTAGTCGCGGCCAAAGACCATCAGCGACGGTATGCGATCGTTCAGCGTCTCCTCCGCGCGCCGCTTGGACTTGAGGAAGGCTTCATACAGATTGAACGCGGCCCAGGGGTACTTCTCGTTTGTGGCGCCCCGGATAGTGTACATCTGCGTTGCGGGAATGAAGCCGTACTTCTGGTAGAAGCGCGTCCCTTCCTCGATCAGGTTGGGGAACAGCGGCTTCACCTTGCTCCAATCGCCGGAGCCTCGGATCTGCGCCGAACGGTCGATGATGTTCGCCTGCGCTCCCGCGCCCGCCCCCATCCCGGAGACGGCGTCGATCTGATGGCTGACGATCATGGACGCGAGGCTCTCGTGCTCCGGGATGCGCGTGAAGGCGATACCCTTGGGCGCCTGAAACCCGGTCGCGCCGCCGTGACTCATCTCCTCGCTGCGCTCCATGTACCAGCTAACGTCGTACTGCGAGACGCCGAAGTCGTGCTCGAGGGCGCCGCGGAGCCAGACCGACGCGGTCATCTGGTACTCGGGCACTCCAAGCCGCTTTCCCCTGAGGTCCGCGGGGGAGCGCACGCCGGAGTCCGTGTGGTAGCGGACCTCGGCGTGCATGAAGCGACGCGAG
The DNA here is from genome assembly GCA_965247615.1 of Dehalococcoidia bacterium. Taxonomy (GTDB): domain Bacteria; phylum Chloroflexota; class Dehalococcoidia; order Lucifugimonadales; family UBA1127. Next base: position 1,959,435 of record OZ252022.1, read on the forward strand.
GCGAAGACGGGGAGGGCGACGGCATCGTACCCCCGGGTCTTCGCGATGATGTAGGAAGCGACGGACAGGGCCGCGACATCGAACTCGTTGAAGTTGAACTGGCGCCAGTAGCCGGTCGAGCCATCGGCGCGTGTCGCGGCCAGCTCAATGCCCTCCGGCTTGATCTCACCGTCGAATAGGGGGTTGATCACGTCGCTCGGCGAGCCGATAAGGCTCATCTGTATGTCCGGCACTTGACTTCCTCCTTCATGGAATAGCTGGTCGTCACTCCGCATCGTTCACTATGACCGGCCTAGCTCCGACACTCAGCCGCATCGCAGATTCAGGCGGTGGGCTCGGTTTGATTGTTGTCGCCTGTATGATTGCCATCTATTTTTTTCTGCGGAAAAGTGAAGCTGGACGGGTCTCAAGATGTTGTTTGTTTTTCGGGGCATGGCGACCTCCTTGGCCTGTTTAGCGTGTTGAGGAGATACTAGCACGTATGTACTCGTACGGGCAACGGAAGGGTGGCACGGGAGGGTGAGGGGATGCCCCGCGCAGCCACCCTGGATTCCCGCTTTCGCGGGGTCGCTGGCGCGACGGCCATGTGGGGGGAGGGCTGCGGGGTCGGCGGGGGTGCGTGGGGAGGCGGGTGAGGGGGATGCCCCACCCCCCAACCCCACCCTGGATTCCCGCCTTCGGAGACCTTTGCGTAACTCCCCGTGGAGGGCGAGGTCGTGAAAGTGGAGCAGCTCCCGCCAACCTGAGGCCCCTCCCCTGGATTCTCTAGACTCACAAACGAAGTGCAACACCAGAGTAAGGTGTTGTCATGGGAAAAGAATATACACAGGTCACCATTGAAGAGCGATGTGAGATTGCCCGACTACTTGCCAAGGGATACTCGGTCCGCCAAATCGCAGCAGGTGTGGATCGCCCGCCATCGACGGTGGCTAGAGAGATGAAGCGCAACGGTTCACGGACCCAAGGATACCAACCTGTATATGCCGACCAGCAGGCCCACGCCCGTCGTTGGCGGGGTTCCCGGCTGGAGCGGGATGGTCCTCTGCGGGAGAAGGTCTTCTCCCGTCTGGGACAGGGCTGGTCTCCGGAGCAAGTGGCCGGACGTCTCGCTCTGGACGAAGGTCGGCAGGTCCTCTCCCATGAGAGCATCTACCGGTTCATCTACTCTCAGATGGCCCGGAAGAAGGACTACTCATGGCGTCACTACCTGCCCAGGGCGAAGTCCAAACGGGGCTTCCGGGGGCGCAAGGGAGGCAGCCCCGCATCCTTCATCGCCCACCGCCGCCCCTTGGCAGAACGGCCCCAGGCTGCTGACGACCGGCAGACCCCCGGCCACTGGGAAGCAGACCTGATGCTGTTCAGGACCTACGGGCAGGCAGTCCTCACCCTCCACGAGCGCCACTCCCGCCTGCTCATCGCCCTCAGACCACCGGGGAAGGCCGCAGACCCCATCGCCCGTGCCATGTCCCAGGTGCTGGGTGCTTTCCCGCCCCAGTGGCGCCGGACGGTCACCTTCGATAACGGGACGGAGTTCGCAAGGCATTACCACCTCCATGCTCTAGGGGTAGAGACCTTCTTCTGCGACACCTGCTCCCCCTGGCAGAAGGGGGGTGTGGAGAACGCCATCGGGCGTATGCGCCGCACCCTGCCCCGGAAAACGGACCTGGCGGGGTTGTCCGAGAAGCGGTTTACTCAGCTGGTGCAGGCATATAACAATACCCCCCGCAAATGCCTGGGATACCGGACTCCTGCTGAGATATTCCTAAATCAGGTGTTGCACTTGAAATGTGAATCCACATTCCCGCTTTCGCGGGAATGACGGCGGGGGGTGCGGGAATGACGGTTATGCAAAGGTCTCCCTTCGCGGGAATGACGTGAGTGGGTGCGGGTCGCTGGCGCGACGGCGTTGTGGGCGTCGCTACGCCATCGGCAGATGAGGGGCTCTCGAAACGTTCGGTGGTGGATCTGGGGTGCGGCCCCCTTTGTCGGACGGGCACAAGCGTAGTAGGATGGTGCCGAGCATCGCGGTGCAGCCCGGACTCAGCAAGCCCTGTACAGCACGACAGCAGAGGCGCCCATCCGGTCCGGAGATCCTCTCGGAGGCATTCCGCCATATGGCCACAGCCATGGAAGGCACGACAGTCATTGAGGTGGCAGGACACGTTGCCGCGCCGTACGCGGGCAGCCTCCTGGGCGACCTTGGCTGTGAGGTGATCAAGGTCGAGCTGCCGGACGGCGGGGACACGCACCGGGGCCGCAATCCCAAGTACGAGGGCTACGGTCCCAGCTTCCGCGCGCTGAACCGCAACAAGAAGAGTGTCACCATCAATCTCCAGAAGGAGGAGGGAAGGAAAATCCTCCTGCAGCTTCTGGATGGCGCGGACGTCCTGATAGAGAACTTCCGGCCCCCTACGCGGAGCCGCCTGGGCCTCGACTATGAGGGGCTCGCTCAAAGAAACCCGGGCCTCGTCCACTGCTCCATCTCCGGGTATGGGCAGAGCGGGCCGTACCGGGACAAGCCCGGCTTCGACACCATCGCCCAGGCGTTGAGCGGGATGCTCCACCTCGTCACCGACCGGGAGGCCCCAAAGGTGGTCGGCGTCTCGATCACGGACCACTCCACGGGCATCTTCGCCACCTACGGCATCATGGCGGCGCTGCTGGCCCGGTACAGAACGGGCCGCGGCCAGTTCGTCGATGCGTCGCTGCTGCAAGTCAGCCTGTCCTTCATCGAGTCCCACCTCGCCGACTACCTGAACGGCGGGGAGGCGGTGTCGCGGGACAACTTCCCGCGGGGCCGCATCTACTGCTTCGTGGCCGGGGACGGCGAGCCCCTGGTCATACACCTTTCGGGGCACCAGGAGGCATGGGAGGCGCTGCTCACCGCCGCCGGGCGGATGGACCTCCTGGACGATCCCAGGTTCGCCACCAGGCGGGACCGCACCGAGCGCCACCTGGAGATCGTCGATACGCTGGCCGCGTCGTTCCGGAAGCAACCGAGGGCGCACTGGCTAGCGGCGCTGGACGCTCAGCGGGTCCCCAGCGCCCCCATCAACACGGTCGACGAAGTCTTCGACGACCCTCAGGTCAGGCACCTCGGCTTCCCGAAGCAGATCGACCACCCTACCTACGGGGAGACGAGACTGATCGGGAGCGCGGTGAACCTCTCGGAGACGCCGCCGGCATTCCTGGCGCCGGCGCCCCTCCTTGGGGAGCACACCGCTGAAGTGCTCCAGAGCCTCGGCTTCGGTGAAGGCGACATCGCCGCCCTGCGAGAGAAAGGAGTGGTCTGAGGACCTACAATGACATCTGCTCTGGAAGGCATCAAGATTATCGATCTATCCAGCCACGTGGCTGCCCCCTACGGGGCCATGCTCCTGGCCGACCTGGGCTGCGAGATGATCAAGGTGGAGGCTCCCACACGGAGGGAGAGCGTGGGGCGCGACCCCAACCGGACCGGCTACAGCGCCAGAGACAACGCCCTCAACCGCAACAAGCGGAGCATCACACTCAACCTTGACAGCGCCGCGGGCAAGGAGGTGGCCCTTCGGTTGGTAGCGGATGCGGACGTTGTGATCGACAACTTCCGGCCAGCGACCCAGAAACGTCTCGGACTGACCTACGAGGAGTTGTCCAAAGACAATCCCCGGCTCGTCCACTGCTCCGTTTCCGGGTTCGGTCAGGTGGGACCGCAGAAGGACAGGCCCGGGTTCGATACGCTGGCGCAAGGCATGAGCGGCATCGCCAGTTTGGTGACAGACCTCAACAACCCCGATGCGATCGCCGTGTCCATCGTCGACCACTCGACGGGCATCTTCGCCGCCTACGCCGTCCTGGGCGCGCTGATGGCGCGGGAGAGGACCGGCCGCGGCCAGTTCGTGGACGTGTCCCTGCTGCGGTCCAGCCTGTCCTTCGTGGAGTCACACATCGTTGACGTCATCAACGGCGGCCCAGCGCCCATCAGGGACACCTTTGCGCGAGGGCGGATCTTCTGCTTCCTCGCCAAGGACGGCCTGCCCCTGGTGATCCACACCCTCGCCAGTCCCCAGAACTGGCGGGACATGCTCAGGTCAGTCGGTCGAGGGGACTTGCTGCCCGAGTTTGGCAGCACCAAGGCGCGATTCGAACGGCACTGGGAGGTGCAGGGCATCCTGCAACAGGAGTTCGCCAAGCAGCCCCGGGCCCACTGGCTGTCGGTCCTGCACGAGAACGGGGTCCCAGGCTCTCCCATGTACACCCCGGAAGAGGTGTTCCAGGACCCCCAGATCAACGCCATGGGCATCCCGATGACGGTTACCCATCCCACGCAGGGGGACTGGCGGATTGTCGGCAGCCCCGTGCGCCTCTATGATACGCCTACAGCCGTACACCGGCCGGCGCCGATGTCCGGGGAGCACACGCAGGAGATCCTCGCGGCGCTTGGCTACAGCAAGAGTGAGGTCGAGGGGCTCCGGGAGCAAGGTGTGATCTAGGTCGCTGGCGCGACGGCCTTGTAGGGGAGGGTTGCGGGGTTGCGACGGGGGTGGGTGCGAGAATGACGGTTATGCAAAGGGGTGATCTAGCCGGAGCGGAAGGGTCGCGGTCCTGACCGCAGCAGTGGCAGGACACACGGCAAGACAGAACGCAACAGTGGAGGTGGAACGATGGACTTTGCGATGGAACCCGACAGCGAGGAGATGCAGCTCTTTCGACGCGAAGCGCAGGACTGGTTCACGGAGGCGATGAAGCCGGCGGCGCACCTCAAGTTCTCGGCGAACTGGTCGACGCGAGAGAACGAGGAGGAGTACGAGTTCCGGCGCGAGCTGGCCCGCAAGGTCGGCACCAAGGGGTGGTCGTTCCCCGTCTACCCCAAGGAGTACGGCGGAGGCGGGTTGACGCCCGGGCATCAGATGGTGCTGGAGAAGGAGATCGGCAACTACGGCCTCACGCTGGACCACATCTTCTATACGCTCGCCCGGCTGGCCGTGCCCTGCATCTATACCTGGGGGACCGAGGAGCAGAAGCAGACCTTCCTCCCACCCCTGATGAAGGGCGATGTAGGCTGCTGGCAGCTCCTGACCGAGCCGCAGGGCGGCTCCGACGTGGCCAACGTCAAGACGACCGCGATCAAGGACGGCGACGCCTACGTGATCAACGGCCAGAAAACCATGGTCGGGTCGATTCACTACCCGGACTACTTCTGGGCCCTGGTGAACACCGACCCAGGAGGGGCTCGGCACGAGAACCTGAGCTGGATCTACATCCCCACCGACGTACCCGGCATCAGCCGGACGCCGCTGAACCTGCTCATGGGGCGGAAGAACACGGTCTACTTCGACAACGTGCGCGTGCCCGAGTTCTACCTGATCGGCGGCGAGAACAACGGGTGGAAGGTTGGGAACACCCACTTCGAGCTGGAACACAGCGGGGCCGGAACCCTGGGCGAGGACGGTCTCGTGGCGCATCTGCTCGAGCACTGCCTGGGCACCGAGAGCAACGGAGCGCCGCTGGTGGATGACCCGGACGTCCGCGACCTGCTCGCGGACGTCCTCATCGGCTCCCACGTCTACGCCCTGTGGGGGAGGCGGAACTGGTGGCACCGGTACGCGCACCAGCCGCACGCCTATGGCGGCACGCAGGCTCGCTACCACTCGCGCATCAGGCGGCTGGAGGTGGCGGAGCGGCTGCAGCAGATCCTTGGGTACCACACGCTGGTGTCCAACTTGGACGTGCCTGAATCCATCGACTTCGAGTACGCCGCACGGCAGGGCCCGGGAACCCTCCACGGCGGAGGTACGCTGGACACCGACCGCCTCATCATGGCAAGGCGGATGGGCCTGGGACGGCCGACTGCCGAGCAGGCGCCCATAACCACGCCGGTGAAATCGGGAGCCTAGCAGAGGGAGGACTGGGTCATGGACCTCAGACTGACAGAAGACCAGGCCATGCTCAAGCGGACCGCGGCGGACTTCATGCGGGCGGAAGCGCCGCCGACCAGCATCACGGGCTGGCTGCAAGATGGGGTCGGCTTCGTGCCGGAGCTCCACCGGACCGCGGCCGACCTGGGTTGGTTGGGCATGCTCGTGCCGGAAGGCTACGGCGGAGTGGGCGCCAGCCTCGGCGACTGCGCGGTCATCTTCGAGGAGCTGGGACGCGGCCCGCTGCCGGGCCCCTTCTTCTCCTCCGGCGTCCTTGGAGCGGCCATTATCCAGGAGGGCGGAACGGACGAGCAGAAGCAGCGCCTTCTGCCCGCCCTGTGCCGGGGTGAGACCATCGCCACCCTGGCCGTCAACGACAGAGGCTATAGTTGGGGGCCGGGAGCTGTGGAGATGGAGGCGTCCGACAGCCCCAGCGAGCTGACGCTCCACGGCACGAAGATGTTCGTCCACGACGCGGGCGCCGCGACGGTGTTGATCTGCGCCGTCAAACACGCCGGCGGCATCTCCCTGGTCCTTGTCGACATGGGCCAAGAAGGCGTCTCCGTGGCCCCATACCAGGGGCTGGTCCCGCCGTCACTCGGCGAGGTGCGCCTCGACGAGGTGCGCGTGCCGAAGACGGAGATCCTCGGGGAGCCCGGTCAGGGGTGGGCCATCCTGGAGAGCGCGATGATGCAGGCCATTCCGATCCTCTGCGCGTACCAGGTCGGCGCGTGCCAGGAGATCTTCGACTTCACCGTTGAGTACACGAAGTCGCGGGTTGTGTTCGGTCAGCCCATCGGCCGCTTCCAGCGGGTACAGGACCACGTCGTCGACCTGGTCAACCACCTGGACTCGGCCCGGTGGATCACCAACGAGACGCTTTGGAAGCTAGACGACGGCGTCGAGGCCATTTCCAGCGTCCACGAGGCCAAGGCCGTGGCGAGCGACGCCTACTACCAGGCGTGCAACTTCGCCCACATGGTGTTCGCCGGACCCGGTACGGACTACTTGCACCCGCTGGTTGGGCACATGATCCAGTCGCGGAGCCTCTACCAGTACCTCGGCAACCCCCTCTACCACAAGCGGAAGATGATGGACTACCTGTTCCCCCGCAAGTCGGAGGTCTGAGGCGGGTCGCTGGCGCGACGGCCTCGTAGGGGAGGGTTGCGGCGCCAGGGGATGCGGCCAGGCTAGCGGCCCTGCCCGTACTCACGCTGGTGCGCCGCAAGGGTGTCGGGGTGCGCTTGAAGCGGCGCCATCGTCTTGAGCGCGCCGAGCAGCTCCACGTGGCTCATGCCAACCGACGCGGCCGTGATCGAGCGGCCCTCTGACGCGACGTGCGCCAGCGCAACCTGTTCCGGCTTCCACCAGTAGGCCAGCTCCACGTCTATCGACGCTCCGTCTATGCCGACAGCCAGACGTCGACGCTCCGTGTCTCGGATGCGCGCCAGGTTCCAGTCGCGGTGGATGTTGCCGCTGCGGCGGTACTCCTGACGCAGGGCCTCTGTGCTGTGAGAAGGAACCACGCTCATGATGGCGTTGAGCTCGGAGGAGCGGCGCCCTTCGATGGATTCCCGCATTACGCCGGGACCCTGACTGAGGACTATGGCGAGTTCTGGCCCACTCGTTGCCCTCGTCGCATAGTGGAGCGCGACGCGATTGACGGCGCGTCCGTTCCGGCTGCCGCCCCAGACCACGCCGTGGAGGCGCAGGCCCAAGGGGTTGCCCACGAGGCCGTGGACGGGGAAGGCGGCGCCGGCGAGGAGGCGCCGTATGTCGATGCGGCCCTCTGCGTCTTCGAAGGGCGGGCGCCGACGGTCGATGCTTCCGCTCAAACGAGACAGAAGCCGCTTCGGGGAGCCGTCGCCGCCCGAGTGGGGCCCGGCTGCTCCTACCCCCGTGGAGCGTTGCCCGCACGCTTGGCAGAAGTCCGAGGGGTCGCCGACGGCGGACCAGCCGAGATGCACGCCGGGAAACGGGCCGCGCCTAAGTAGCCGCCTGAGCAAAGAGGGCAGCGGGCGCGGGAGCCGACCGCCACCGCTCCGCCCCTGCCCCAGCTGCCGCCGAAGCCCTTCCAGGACCTGCGCCGGGTCCCCTCCCATCTCCCCCCGCCCCAGCACACCGAGAGTCGCGTCCGGGCCCGTCGCCGTGCTGTCCCCGTGGACCGGCTCTACCCGGTACAGCATTGTTTTTCCCATGCCCAGCAGGCCCCCGCACCTGTGGCAGCGGGTATTGCGCTCTGCGGCGTCGGACTCGCGCATGCGGCTTCACCTCAGGGGACCAGGCCCCGCGGTGTTTGGGGAGCCCGGAGACCATCGCCCGAAGCGCGGGGGGCCGGTCCGGGGCCGTGGGGCGCTAGGAGTCTGTCTCACGATGCCTGCGGGAGGGAGCGTGCCCCGCGCCACCCCGTGGATTCCCGCTTTCGCGGGAATGACGGCGGGTGGGTGCGGGAACGACGGTTGTGCAAGGGTCTCCTTTCGCGGGAAGGACGACCGGGGGGGTGCGGAAATGACGAGCGGGGGTTGTCATTCGGTGCACTACCTCTCGCCGCGCTGCGCGAGGCGGGCGGGGCACCGGTTACTGCTGGACGAACCGGCGGTAGACCTCTTCTTCGGAGAGGGCTTCCTGGTGGAACCAGCTGGTCTCGATGGATTCGTAGACCTGCCGCATGCCGTCCAGGATACGGTTGGTGAGCGTATGGGCCTCTTGGGGAGTGCTCGGCGGCGCGTTCGCCTCGTCGAGCATAAGGATAATCTGGGAGATCGCGCGCATCAGCTCCACCGTGCCCACCTGCGTGGCGTTGTTGCGGGCGGTTGTGAGGCATTGATAGATTGAGGAGGACGCGTGGTCCCGCAGCAGCAGGGAGAGCGTCTGCTGCGGGTCTTCGACCGACACGCCCCTGATCGCCGCCGCGTTGACCAGCGAGCGCTGCAGGCTGTCGATGCCGCCGCCGCTGTTCATCGCCGCGCCGGCGAGGGTGTTGATGACGCGCGCAATGATCTCGGCCCGTTCCAACCAGCGTCCCAGCCAGACCAGGTTGTATATTCGGGAGTCTACAAGCCACCGGTCGTTGCTAAAGGAGAGCGACCTTGGTTCCACGATCTGACTTCACGCTTCCTTATGGAGGGTTGCTCTCGATGAGCTTGATGGCGTCGCCGAAGGAGATGCCGTCTCTGTCGAAGTACACGCGCGCCGTGGCGATCTGCAGATACCCGTAGCCCTTAGAAACGAAGGAGCCGCTGACCGGGGGCACCTCGGTGTAGTCTCGCCCAACGCCAAACTTGAGGTAGTCGGTCCCAGTGTCGTTGAATATACCCTTTGTGGGATCCGCGGGCAACCAGCCGGCGTCGGGGTGCAGGAACTCCAGCCACGCGTGTGTCTCGCCGGGCTGGCGCGTCAGCAGCCCGCTCACGTACCGCGCGGGGACGCCCAGCGCCCGGAGCATGCCCAGCGCCAGGTGCGTCTTGTCCTGGCACACCCCTTCCCTGGACGCCAGGATGTCCGCCGCGGTGGTGGCGACCGAGGTGTTGCCCCTCCTGTACTCGACCTGCTGCCACACCCAGCCCACGACGTTGTGCACGACGCCAAGGAGCGTGCCGCCGACGCCGCCAATGGCCCTGGCCGCATCGGCAACGGTCTCCGGGTCCACCAGCGGCGTTGGCGTCAGGAACTCCTCAGCTTCCAGATCGTAGGCGAGGGACGACAGGGGCACGTCGTCGACCGGGGGCGCGGCCACCCTAAGGAGCACCTTCCCAAAGGCCGCGATCACCAGTTGCTGGTGGGGCGCTACGACGCGAACCCGGTGCACAACGTTTCCAAGCCGGTCGGAGAACATGACCTTCCTGCCCGGCGGCTCCGTCCAAACATCGCAGCTCTCCACCGCCTGGCGTTGATCGGTGTAGGCAGAGAGCCTCAGGAAGTTGTCGTTCTGGACAACCACGTCCGAGTAGGCATACCTGGCCACATAGGCGTAGTGGACCGGGACCGCCCCGTTCTCTACACGACTACCCAGCTCGGCTTGCATGACCCACCTGATGAGTTGTTGGTGACTCGGCTGGAGGGCTGCGATACCCGTGTGAGGCCCCCCGGGAACACGCTGACCTTGCCGTTGCCGTCCTGGGTGGCAAACACCCTCAGGTCGACGTAGCGCTCATCCAGCCCGCAAATGGCTTGGTCGAAGACGATGTGCCTCGTGAAGTCCAGCGTCTCCTGGGCGATGAAGCTCTGGGGCTGCTCGATGACCTGCCGGGCCAACCGGGTCTTGTACAGGTCCCCCAGGTCCGGCATGATGTAGACCCCCAGGCCGCCGTACCCCTGGCGCGTCTTGAGCACCAGGTGGTCCAGGTTCTGGAGAACGTACTGCCGGTTGGCCGGGGACCGCAGGTCATAGCTGACCGCTTGTTCCAGGACGGGCTCTTCCCCAAGGTAGCTCCGTATCATGTCCGGGACCCACAGAAAGACGAGCTTGTCGTCGGCCGCCCCGGTGCCCAACGCGTTCACCAGGACCACCTTGTGGTTGAGGTAGGCCTCCGTCAGACCTGGCACGAACAGGTCCAGGTCCTCCACCCGCCGATAGATGAGGTCGACCTCAAAGTCTCCGTCCATTGACCTGGCCCAGACCCGCCCGTTATGTCCAACGTACAGGTCGGAGCCCTCAACAAGGGTAACGCCCAGCAGCTCAGAGAGGTAGCGGTGCTCAAAGAAGGCGGCGCCGTACTTGCTGTCGGTCAGGATCACGCAGGTAGGGGACTCCACGTCGCACAGCGAGATGAACATCTCCTGGTACGCGGACTTTATGTCGTATGGCCGGATTGTATACCCATCTGCCAGATTCGGCATGACCTGGAGGCCAATCTCCGTGGACTTCATCTGATACGTGATCCCGGAAGGGATGCGCAGGTTGTCCTCCAGGATCACGTACCTCCCGTCACCCATGTGGACAAGGTCAATGCCGTAGATGTGCACAAAGACGTCACTGGGCGGGTGGAAGTCCTGTAGCTCCGGGTTGTAGTAGTGGGAAGAAAAGAGCACGTCGGCCGGGACGATGTCCTGCTCGCCGCAGTACAACTCGAGGAGGAACCGGTTGATGGCCCTCAAACGCTGCGCGACACCCTGGGCGATGGGCTCCCAGTGGTCGTTGGGGATGATCCTGGGTATCCAGTCCATGGGCACCGTGCGGAACTCCCGCGGCTCAAGGCGGAAGGTAAAGGCGTCCATGGCCGCGAGGTCCGTTGCCTGTTTCCAGCATCGCTGCATCTCTGCGGCGCCCATGCTCTGGAGGTTGTCCATCAGGCCCTGGTAGGCGGGTCGAACGGCGCCGTCCGGGCCCAGGCATTCATTCAGAGAATGACCCAAAGAGATCGAGTTCATCAGCATGGCCAAGAACCTTCAAGGAGCAGACTTGGGGCAGCACAGAGGCTCAAGGGAAACTATACCAAGAACTCTGTGGCTTGTCGTGACGCAGCGATACGCGGGGGGCCGGCCGGCACGCACCTCAGCTCTCGTCAGGTCTCAATAGCGGCCCGCCGGCCACGATCCGCGGGCTGCTAGCTCTCGTCCCCAAGGACGATGGCCACGTCGTCCTCACCCACTTCAAACCGGGCGCCAAGGGGTGCGGACCTCTCTTGCACCTCTCTGACGATGTCCGGGGCTTCCGAGGGGCGGAAGAAGTCGGGAGGGCCGTTGTCACGGTACAGCCCGGGGACGAAGGACAGCCGCTGAATCTTCCCGTCGTCTATGCGGCAGCGGACCAGCATGGCCGACATCGCGGAATGGCTTGTCGGGCGGCCGCGATGCATGTCATGCACGAAATTGCCCAGGGAGTAGAAGATGGGCTTGCCCTTGTACACCTCTATGGGCTGGATGAGATGCGGGTGATGGCCGGCCACCATGTCCGCGCCTGCGTCGATGGCAAAGCGGCCCATTTCCGTCTGGTACTCCACCAGCTCGCCGCTCCCTCCGGTGGCCGGTGATACCCCCCAATGCCATGAGACGATGACGACGTCCGCCTGCTCCAGGGCCGCTTGGATGTCCTCCTCCAGGGCAGCGCGGTCCTCACCGCGGTCGGGGACCGTGTGGATGATGGGCGGCGAGCCCGGGACGTGGTGGACCCGCAGCCGGGGCTCGTAGAACGTCTGGACGCGGTAGTAGGCGATGCCGCCCTTGTCCTCGGTGGCGGCCGCCGCCGGGTCGCAGACCGAGGCGCGGCAGACGAAGGCGACCCTCACACCGTTGCGTTCGATGATCGCGGGCCTGCGGGCCTCAGCCAGGTCCCGCCCGCCGCCGCCCCGCACGATGCCGGCGCCGTCCAGGACGTCGAGGCAGCGCAGGAAAGGACGGAGGCCATGCCACGTGCTGGGGTTGTTGGCCAGGTTGACCACGTTGAAGCCCGCCCTCACGTAGGCGTCCAGCATCCACTCGTCGGTGCGGGGATGGTAGTCGTGGTCGTGGGGGTCGAGGTACGATGCGTCGGCCACCACGGTCTCCAGGTTGCAGAACCCGACGTCGGCGCCGCGCAGCAGGTGCTGCGCCGAGGCGAAGGCCGAGTCCGGGTCGGGCCGGCCCACAAACGCGTCACCCACCAGAACCATGTCGATGCCGCTCATGGCAAGTCTCCTTCACGTCGGTCTACGGCCCTTTGTTGGCGCTCGGTGGCATGGTCGCTGCCATCCCGGCCAGTGCCGCGGATGTCCGCCTCACGCTATACATCGCCTCGGCGCGCTGCCAGCGGGGGGGTCAGTCGGGAGAGCTGCTCAGAACAGCCCAGACGCCCGTTGTGGGCAGAATCCCCCCAATGCCAACGACAGCAGTCTCGGCCCGTCCCCGGACCTGCCGGCTGCCGGCCCGGCCCTGCAGCTGCTGGACGGAGTCGGTCCAGTGCCAGCACCGGGTCCGCCCGTTGCCGTTGTTGCCGCCGCTGGGCAGCACCGGGTGCGGCCCCTCCACGCTGATGTCCCCGGCAATGAAGTCGAGGGCCTCCCCCCGCTTGACGCCGTGCCACCCGAAGCCCTCCAGGTAGTACTGGATAAAGGTGATGAAGCCGTCGTAGGGGTTGAAGATGTCGATGTCACCGGCGCTGACCCCTGCGCCGCCGTAGAGCTGCCGCGCCATGGAGGCGCAGGTCTCTTCCACTTCGTCTAGGGTCCTGGTGCTGCTCCGAACGGGACTGGGATGCGTCAAACAGTTCAGGAAGTACACGGGCTTCTGCTTCATGCCGCCGGCAAGCTGTGCGGTGGTGACCACGTAGGCCCCGACGGCCTGGACCGGCAGGTCGCAGTCGTGCATGCGGATGGGCTCGTTGACCCAACGCGAGCCGAGGTACTCCTCCACGGTCAGGGGCTTCGGCTGGTGTTGGGCGTAGTAGCCTTCCGGGAAGAGCAGCCCGTTCCTGCGCAGGTTCACCGCCAGGGGAGCCAGACCGTCGCGGCTGACGCCGTACTTTGCGCAGTACTGGTTGAAGTTGTAGCCCTGCTGGGTCATACCCCAGAACCCCCACACGTCCATCCACTGCGCGTTCCCGGCGACGGTGTTGGAGGGCTTCTGCGCGTAGCGGCCCGGCATATTGCCCACAGCCCGCACCACCAGCACCGTGTGCGCCTGCCCGTCGCCCACGGCCTGGGCGGCGAGGTTCATCATGGGAGATATATCATCGGCATGACGGCTGTACCCGATCCTGCTCAGCCCCAGCTGCCTGGTCAACCAGTCCGCGCTCACGCCGGACAGGCCGTCCTCCGAGTCGTAGGGCGCGGGAAAGTACTCGCGGGGCGCCCACCTGGCCCCCATGCCGTGGGGGCTGGCGACGATGCCGTCCACGTCGTCCGACGTGATCCCCGCGTCGTCCAGGGCATTCTTCGCGGCGATCATCGCGTAGGCGCCCAGGCTCGTCTCCAGGTCGCCGTCCCAGCGGCGGACCGCCGGCGAGTGCCCGACCCCAGCGATGGCGACCTTGCCCCGGTGCTCCCATGCGCGTGGCTGGTCCCCCGGGTTTGAAGCGTTCCCCGACGTAACCATGTTCATCTCCTGATGATCAACGCCAACCGTGAAAGGGCGGCGGTCATCCGCCTGATTCACGCTCCCGCAGACCCACGACAAGACCGCGCGAGTGCACGTTGGCGCACTTCCACGGCGGCGGGGCTTCTGAAGCAGCGATACGCCGCTCGGCAGCATCCATTATGAAGCAATCCGCCGCGTTGACAATGGTCAGGGCCCATGCTATAAGGGCGCTGCGTCCTCGCCGGCGCATCCTGGCGCAGCGCGGGGCCTGAGAAGTCACAGTGGAAGGGGTGACGGTCAATGCTGCCTCTAGAAGGCGTCACGGTCCTCGAGTGCACCCGGTTGGGCCCTGGGCCCTTCTGCGGCATGGTCCTCAGCGACATGGGCGCAGAGGTCATCCGCGTGGAGGAGCCGCGAGCCGTGGAGGCGGTCCGCAGCAGCGGTCAGAGCCCCGAGGAGCTCACCCGCCAGGCGGCCTTCAACAACCTCAACCGCAACAAGCGCAGCATCGGCCTGAACCTGAAGCACCCGGAGGGCCGGGAGATCATCCACAGCCTCTGCCGCCGGGCGGACGTCTTCGTGGAGGGGTTCCGCCCCGGCGTCATGAAGGGGCTTTCCTGTGACTATGAAACGCTGCACGCCATCAATCCCCGCCTCGTCTACTGCTCCATCACCGGCTATGGCCAGACGGGGCCATACCGGAGCCTCCCGGGTCACGACCTCAACTACGTTGCCATCGGCGGGGCCGTCGACCTCATCCGCACGGAGGAGGGCGCGCCGGTGATACCGCCGAACATCATCGGCGACTTCTCGGGCGGCGGCCTGCAGGCAGCCCTGGGCATTCTGGGCGCCCTCCTTGCGCGAGAGAAAACAGGTGAGGGGCAGCAGGTGGACATCTCCATCACTGACGGAGTGGTCTATCTCCTGGCTAACGCCGCCTCCGGGGTCCTGCGGGACGGAACGCCGCCGCTGCCCGGCTGGCTGCGCCACGGCGGCGGAGCGCCCTACAACTACCTCTACGAGTGCAAGAACGGGGGGCACATAAGCGTCGCCTGTATGGAGCCGTACCGCTGGGAGAGCCTCTGCCGCGCCCTGGGACAGGAGGACTTCATTCCCCACCAGCACGATCGGACACAGTACCCCGAGATCTTCCGCGCCTTCTCCGACACCTTCCGGACGCGCACCAGGGACGAATGGTGGGAGATCTTCGTGCGGGACGGCGACGTCGCAGCCGGACCGGTGTTTTCGCTGGCCGACGTGTCCGGTGACCCCCACTTCCAGCACCGCGGCATGGTGAAGGAGGTGGGCGAGGTTGGCGGCGCTCCGGTCCGGCAAGTCGGCATCGGACCAAAGCTCTCAGGCTTCGAGTGGCAGCCCAGGAGTTTCGCACCTGTCCCGGGCGAGCACACAGACAAGGTCCTGGCGGAGTTGGGGTACACGGCCGCGGACGCCGCCGGCCTTCGTGCCCGCGGGGCAGTGCCCTAGAACGCCCTGCCCACCGCCCGCCGGATGAGCCCTGCGCTAGGAGTCAGCCAAGCCGGGCATGATCTCTTGGGCGAAGATGTCAACCATTGCGGGCGTCCGCGCTTGGATCGTGATCTGGTGCACGCCACGGGCGTCCAGATCGCGGAGGCGCTGCCGGACCTCCTCCGGCGTTCCAACCACGCCGAAGCGGTCCAGGAAGTAGGTTGCGAGTCCAAGCTCGTCCATGACGGCTGGGTTGCCGCCGCCACTTCCCTTGACGGCGTAATCGTAGCGATGGTGGTACTCACGCAGCCGGTCCTCGAGCTCCGGCGGGATGTTCTTTCCCTGGAACCCCCCTCTCAGAGCGTGGTTGCCCACGGAGGAGAGCCCTTCCCTGGCCGCGGTCA
The DNA here is from genome assembly GCA_965247615.1 of Dehalococcoidia bacterium. Classification (GTDB taxonomy): domain Bacteria; phylum Chloroflexota; class Dehalococcoidia; order Lucifugimonadales; family UBA1127. The sequence continues at coordinate 1,975,195 of OZ252022.1, forward strand.
CGGCCTCGTCTGTGGTGGAGGCGACGGCGAAACGACAGTCCCACCACACGTCCAGGTCGTCCGGGTCCCGCCCCGCTTCCATAGCCCCGGCCGCGATGGTCTCAAGGGTGTGGCTAACCACGTCCTGCGTCAGGCCGGTGCCCACGTACACGCCGTCGGCGATGGCCCCGGCTAGCCGCAGCATCCGCGGGCCCTCTGCCACCAGGTAGAGGGGGATCTTCCGTTCCGGGTTCCTGGGCTACGGCAGGCGCACGAGGCGGCCCCGGTACTGGGCCTCGCCCTCCTCCAAAAGGCCACGGACCGCGTTGAAGTAGTCCGCGGTCTCCGCGACGGTGGCCGGCTTCAGTCCGGCGTTGTACACCGCGCCGTCTCCGCGGCCCAAGGTGAGGAAAGCGCGCCCTCCTGAAATCACGTCGATACTCGCCAGGCCGGCCGCCATGACGCCGGGGTCCCGCGTTACCGGATTGGTGACGTGGGGACCCAGCTCGGCGTGCTGCGTAAGCGTGGCCATGTAGACATGCGCGCTCAGCGACTCCAGGCTGTTCCCTTGGGCGTCGCTGGACATGAGACGGCTGAAGCCGTAGTCGTCGGCGCGGCGCACCGTCTCCGCGAACCCCCGCATGCTGGGCCCCTCGGGGGTCTCCTCAGGTCTCGCGTTGATGTGAAGCCCAAATCGCATGGCCCCTCCTTCGTCCGCGGCCCCCAACCCATCGGGAGACGGAATACGCTCACCAGGCGCGGCAGCAATTCGTTGCGCCAACGCGCCGCCGTCGGTACGCTCAGTATGCTATAGTAATCGGCGCCGGAGTAACACTGTCAGCCGGGCGTCCAGTCTGTGAATTGATCGAACTCCGGAGGAGGAAAGCGGTATGCCTATCATTGATTCTGACACACACGTTATCGAGAACGAGCTTACTTGGAGCTACATGCAAGGGTCGGACGAGCAGTACCGCCCGCAGATCCTCAACAGGCCGGACGCAGCGTCCGGCTCACGCCGGCGCAACGAGTTCTGGTACTTCGACAGCCAGCTGGTGAACAAGCGCAGCTTCGGCTCAGGCAACCCCAACGACACGTCGTTCACCCCGGGAGAATACGCGGAGATGCGGGACCCGGCGGGCCGGCTTCGCCACATGGATGAACTGGGGACGGACGTCCACGTCCTGTATCCGACCGTGCTGCTTGGCATGGCGGAGCAGGCGCGCGCGCAGACGCAGCTCGCGCTGTGCCGGGCCTACAACCGCTGGATCGCCGACATCTGGAGGGAGAGCGCCGGGCGCTTCCGCTGGATCGTTGCCGTCCCCACGCAGTCAATGAACGAGTGCGTGGAGGAGCTTGAGTTCGGGAAGGCGAATGGGGCATGCGGCGTGTTGGTCCACGGCGTCATGGGTGAGCGGACCTGCGTGGACCCCTACTTCTCGCCGATCTACCAGAAGGCTGGCGACCTGGACCTGGCGGTCTGCTTCCACTCGGGTGTCCGCAGCTACGAGATGGACCGGCTCTTCCACTCCAGCGCAACGGGCATCTGGAAGGCGAAGTTTCCGGTCATCGGGGCCTTCCACTCGGTCGTGATGGGCAAGCTGCCTGAGCGGTTCCCCAAGGTCCGCTGGGGCTTTGTCGAGGCCGCCGCCTCCTGGATCCCCTATGTCATGACCGACATCGGGGCGCGGGTCAACCGCCTCTCCGGCCGCCAACTCATCGCGGACCTCCTGCAAAAGAAAAACCTCTACGTGACCTGCCAGACCGAAGAGGACATCCCCTACATCCTCAAGTTCGCGGGCGAAGACAACCTGGTCATCGGCTCCGACTACAGCCACGTAGACACCTCCAGCGAGCTGGAGGCCCTCAAGGTGCTCAACCAGCGAGAGGACATCAGCCCAGAGGCCAAGCGCAAGATCCTGGACGACAACGGCCGCGCTCTCTATGGGCTGTGAGGCCGAGGGCGCATTCGGAAATCACGGGCACTGACCCCAGTTCCACCTCCTCTGGAACTGTGCAGCGGGTCACGGAAGAGGCAAACCGGTTGAGGGAGAGATGAAGATGAAGGTGTTCCAATTCGGTCGGAGAATGGGCTTCCTTGCCGGTGCGCTGGCAGGGCTGCTGGTTCTCGGCATAGCTTGCTCCGGGGGTGCGCCGGAAACCGTGTCCCAGGCTCCTGCGCAGCCAGCGGCGGCTGCGCAACCCCAGCCCGCGGCGCCGGCGCAAGACCCCATGGCGCCAACCGCGGGACAGTCCGGCAGTGAGTCAATGGCAGCCGCTCAACCCGCCCAACCGCCGGCGGCAATGATGGGTGAGCCCAAGTATGGCGGCATCCTCCGGGTCGGCCACCGCGGAGACCCTCCCCAGGCCTGGGATGCTATGCGGGGCACAAGCTATGACCTGACCTCGCTGGCCCCCACCATCTATGGGGACCGCAACATGGTCAAGCCTTGCCGTGAAGACGACAGCGACGTGTGTCCGGCCAAAGCCGTATCCTGGGAGAGCAACGCTGACTTCACTGTCTGGACCTTTACTATTCGCGATGGCATCAAGTGGCACGACGGCGTGCCGTTCACCGCTGAAGATACAGCGTATTGGCTAAACCTTGGCTTCTACGGCGCAAAGGTTGGCGACCAGGAGCGGCTCCCCGCGACCTCCAAGGCCAGTCTTGGCGACATCAAGAACATCGAGGTCGTGGACGGCAACAAGGTCCGAGTCACTCTGGGACGCCCAACAGCCATCTACCCCACCATCTTGGCCAACCACTACGGGTTGATCATCCAGCACCCCAAACATCTGATGGAACCTCGCATCCAAGCGGGCGAGGTGAACGTCACACCCCAGGACATCGGGTTTATTGGCACCGGACCGTTCAAGATGGAGAAGTACGAGAAGAACGTCATCGTTCAGGTGAGGCGGAGTGATCTGTACTGGGAGAAGAACGCCCAGGGAGGCCCACTTCCCTACCTGGATGGGTTGGACTTCTTCATCGTGAGAGACCCCCAAGCCTTTCACGCCGCCTTCCGGGGTAATCGGCTGGACGCGGGCGCCCGGGGTGGCGGCTTCTATGTGGAGAAGGAGCTCCTTCCCGCTTACGAGAGGAGCCTGGGCGACAAGGTCTGGTTTGGAGAGATCCTGGGTGGCCGTGCCCCTCAGATAGCCTTTAACGTCCTGCAACCGCCCTTTAATGACGTCCGCGTGCGGAGAGCTGTCCACCTGTGGGCCAACCGACAGTCTGCCATCGACGCTATGGGCGGCGGCGATGGGCAGCCGCGGGGACTCCTGGCAAACGCCGCGTGGTCCAACAAAGACCTCGCCTCTTGGCCAGGCTACAATCAGGCCACCAAGGAGCAGGACCGCGCTGAGGCAAAGCGGTTGCTTGCCGAAGCCGGATACCCCGACGGACTCGAAGTGGAGATGCTGGCGAGACGTCCCTTGGCCGAGCAGAACGAGTGGTGGCAGGGCGAGTTGGCGCCCCTTGGCATCCAGTTGAAGCTCAATCTGAACGACTATCAGACCTACGATTCTCTGAAACTCAAGACCGATTGGAAGGTCATCGACTCATCGATCAGCGCACCCTTTCCGGAGAGGCTTGAAGAGCGTATTGCCACCAAGACGATCAGCCCAAGGTCCAACATCATCCATGAGGACCAGAAGATCACAGAGTTCTTCGAGCGCTTGAACGGGTCCCCAGAACTCGAAACTCGTAGGGCCATATTCCAAGAAATGGAACGCTACATGCTGGTGGACCAGGTGTATACGGTCCAGACCTTTGTTGGATTCAACCGGCTCCCCATCCGCTCCCACGTGAAGGGCATCTTCATCCCAACAGAGACGCCTCCCACCCACGTGGACTACGCCACAGTCTGGCTCGACAAATAGGCGGTAAGAGCGAAAGGGTAGGCACGAAGTGCAGGGCATGCGACAGTACCTGGCGCGCCGACTAGTCCTCTTCGTGCCTACCCTGTTCTTGGCGTCCCTGGCGATCTTCGCAACAATGCGGGTTATCCCCGGCGACATCGCCGTGGTGATCCTGGCCGGGGAGGAGACCGCTGACAAGGTCTCCGAGGAGCAATTCGAAGCCCTCCGCGAACAGCTCGGGTTGACGGACCCTCTCCCAGTGCAGTATGGGAGATGGATCTGGAGCATGGTCAATGGGCAGTTTGGAGGGATCTCCCTGTTGGACAAGGAACCCCTGTCCGACATCCTCAAACGCAGGGCCGTGGTCACACTTCAGATTACGGTCTATACCATCATCCTTTCTGTTGCCATCTCCGTTCCCCTGGGAGTCATCGCAGCGGTCTATCAGGACCGCTGGCCCGACTATGTCGTTCGTCTCATGACCATCGCCGGCCATGCCCTGCCCAACTTCTGGGTGGGGCTTATGGTCCTGTTGCTCCTGGTCATCTATTTCTCCTGGTCACCCCCCCTGCTGTACGAGCCAGTCTGGGACGACCCCTGGCTGCACGCTCAGAAAGTCGTATGGCCTGTCCTGATCCTGGCGTGGGGCTATAGCTCCTACATGACGCGGATCACCCGCTCCAGCATGCTGGAGGTGCTCCGGCAGGACTACATCCGGACCGCGCGGAGCAAGGGGCTTCGAGAGCAGATCGTGCTATTCCGGCACGCACTCCGAAACGCCTTGATTCCCGTGGTCACAATCGCCGGCCTCTATCTGGGGTCGCTCCTGGGCGGCACGGTGATCCTTGAAGCACTCTTCGCCTTGCCGGGAATTGGGCAAGGCATCATCCAAGCCGCCAATCTCCGGGACTATCCGGTGATCCAGAGTCTGGTAACCTTTCTGGTAGTTGTGATGCTGGTGCTCAATCTGGTCACTGATTTCGTATACGCGTTGATCGACCCCAGGATCAGCTATTCATAAACCTGAAGCGGACGGTGTAGACGGTGCAACAAGACGCTCACGGGATTCCGGCGGCACCCACATCGGAAGGGCTTCTTCTGGCGCGCGGGCACAGGCATCGCTGGCTCTACGCCATCTGGAAGTTCACCAATAGGAAACCCCTGGGGGCGTTGGGGGCCGGTGTCCTCCTAGCCCTGGTGCTGGCAGCAATCTTCGCGCCTTTTCTGGCCCGGTATGACGCCTACGCCCACGACGTGCCGCAACGCCTCATAGCCCCCGGCGCCGACTACTGGTTCGGCACGGATATATTCGGACGGGACATCTACTCCAGGGTCATCTTCGGCGCTCGGATTTCCCTCTATGTTGGACTCCTCTCGGTGACCCTGGGCACTTTGGTGGGCACCGCCCTCGGCGTTGTGTCCGGGTACACCGGCGGCTGGTTCGACCTCCTTACACAGCGCGTCGTGGATACGCTGATGGGATTTCCATCCCTCATATTGGCTCTGGTGCTAGTAGTGGCCCTGGAGCCCTCCCTGAACAGCGTGGTGTTTGCCATCGCCATCGGCTTGACCCCGCGCGTCACACGCCTAGCCCGCGGCAGCTCCCTCGCCACCAAGGGGGAGGCGTATATCCTCGCCGCCCAAGCCATAGGGGGAAACAGCCTCCGGGTGATGCTGCGCCATATTGTTCCCAACTCCCTGGCCCCTGTGTTCGTGCTGTCCACGGGGTACTTGGGAACAGCTATCATCGTTGAGGCCAGTCTCAGCTTCTTGGGGCTGGGAGTGCCGCCGCCCTTCCCATCATGGGGAAACATGCTCCAGTTTGGGGCGCGGGGGTTTGCCGAAGCAGCCCCCTGGATGGCCATCTTCCCGGGACTGGCCCTCACCACAGTCACCTTTGGTTTCGCGCTGTTTGGAGACGCCCTTCGGGACGTGCTGGACCCTCGCCTTCGCGGTTCATGAGGGCGGCGGCGCGGGCTCGAGCGGATGGCCTTTGACCGCGCAGGTCAAATGAAGCACCGCGTCACCTGGCGGTGCCCAGAATTGCCGCCAGCGACGTGGACGTGAACCCCGTCGACCTGGGCCATGTGGGGGCCGGGCCCTTTGTCTTCGTGAACTACGACAAGGGTGTAGCAATCGACGTCGCCCGGTTCGACCGTCACTGGGAGAGGGACGAGCAGGGGCGCCTCCGCTATCCGGATTATGGGTATCCACATCATTCCGAACTCGTTGGCGCCCATCTTCGTGCTGGCAACAGGCCTGCTAGGCAGCGCCATCGTTACCGAGGCGGGCCTGAGTTTCCTGGGCCTCGGCGTGCCGCCGCCCCACCCTTCATGGGGCAATATGCTTCAGGCCGCGGCCAAGGAGCACATGGAGGCGGCGCCGTGGCTGGCTATATATCCCGGGGTCGCCCTGACCATGGTGACCTTCGCGTTTGCCGTGTTTGGAGACGCTCTGCGCGACGTGTTGGACCCGCGGCTCAGGGGCGCGAGGTGAGGCGCCGCCGGATAATCGTGCGCATTGGCCCGTGCTCCCGTGTAGCCGGGCGGCCGTTGGCTCCAGCATCGCGAGCGCATAGATGGCAGACAAAGGGGGGAGGGTCGCAAGCATGACGTACGAAGCCGATTCGGGGGACTTTGAGATCGCTCTCGGTGGCGATTCCATACTGACTCGCCGCCTTCAGGTGTTTCGAGAAGACCGGTTCCTGGGGTTGCGCGACCTCTGGAGATCCTCGGACGCCGGGTTCATCAACCTGGAATCGGGTGTAGTCCATCGATACCTCGAAGGCCATCACAACGTCGGCGGCATGTACATGACGACCGAGCCTCATCTCCTGGAAGACCTGCGGTGGTTGGGCGTCAACATGGTCTCGAGCGCGGGCACGCACTCCTTCGACTATGGCCAGGAGGGCATTCTCACAACCATGGGGCACCTCGACGAAGCGCAGATCGCGCACGCCGGGACCGGGAGACACCTCCGGGAAGCGAGGAGCCCAGCGTACCTCGACACGCCCCGCGGGCGAGTGGCCCTCATCGCGTGTACAGCCCACGTCCGGCCGTGGGCAGTCGCGGGCGACCAGCGGCCGGACACCAACGGCCGCCCGGGCTACAGCCCCCTCAGGTGGCGCACGGTCTACTCGGTGCCCCAAGACGTCCTGGAGATGGCCCGGAAGCTTGGCGGCCTTGTCGGAACGGGCGGCGACAACAACGGCATGACTGAGGGCGGGTCCGTTTCCTTCGACAACCTCGACGCCGACTATGAGCTGTTCGGACAGGCCTTCCGCCAGGGAGACGCGGTCCAGGTCGACACGGTCCCGCACACGGGCGACGTGGAGGACATTGTCAGACATGTTCGGGAAGCGCGGAACATGGCCGACTATGTGGTCCTCAGCATGCACAGCCACGAACGAAAATTCCGTGACAGGGAGGAAGCGGCGGGATTCGTCCGCCAGTTCGCCCGGCGAGTCCTTGACGAAGGGGCCGACGTCTTTGCCGGTCACGGCGGGCAGGCACTGGGCATTGAGATCTACAAGGGGAAACCCATATTCTACGACCTCGGCCACTTCATCGATCAGCGGGAGACGGTCCGGTACCTCCCGGCTGAAGTCTACGCCCGCTACGGCCTGGATTACGACGCGGCCCCGTCGGAGGTCTACGCCCACCGCTACGGCGGCCGCGCACGGCAGCTGCCGGCAGACCGTGAGGCGCCGCTGCACGTCTTCGCCAAGTGTCTGTACGCCGGAGGCAGCCTGAAGGAGATCAGACTGTACCCCCTGGACCTGGGCGATGACAGTGCAAGGTCCCAGCGAGGACGCCCCATGCTGGCTGCGCAGGAGGCGGGAAGGCAGGTCCTGGAGAGGCTTTCGGCCCTGTGTTCCAGGTACGGCACCACCTTGGAGACCACCAAGGACTACGGCGTCATTCAGGTCTAGCCCAGGTTGGGGGACAGTCGGTCGGACACAGCGGCGCCAGGTGTCGCGCACCTGTTCGCGATTCCCATGGAAGATGGCGCGCTCCTCTCCGTCCGGCTGTACCTCTACGGCGACCATGCCGCCGAGACTAAGGTCCGCACGGGACCCCTGTGGCGGGCCTGGATGGAGCAGCGGTTCCCACCTGCGCCGGGCTAGACCCACAACACCTTCGCGCCCTCCCCCAACCATCGCCCCTGCTAAGATGGGCGTGACGCTCCCGCCTCCCCACCCGTTATCCCAGCCGCGGCAGGGGCCACAACGACCCCCGTCCATCCGTTCTACGCCGAGCGCGTCGGTCATGCAGGGGAGAGGTTGCCAATCACATGGACAATGACGCCAATCTCCTAGCCCTCCTCAAATCCCGCTTCGGCTACGAGAGCTTCCTGCCCCTGCAGTCGGAGATCATCGGAAACGTCCTGGCACGCCGCGACAGCCTGGCGCTGATGCCCACCGGCGGCGGCAAGTCCCTCTGCTACCAGCTGCCGGCCCTCGTCTTTGGCGGCGTCACCTTGGTCGTCTCGCCACTGATCGCCCTGATGAAGGACCAGGTGGACGCCCTGAATGCCAACGGCATCGCCGCCAGGTTCATCAACAGCTCCCTGCCCGCCGGGGAGGTAGGGCGCGTGCAGGGGGAGGTCTTGCGGGGTCAGATCAAGCTTCTCTACGTGGCCCCGGAGCGGCTGGCCCTCCCCGGGTTCCGCCACTTCCTCCACGGCCTGGACCTCAGCCTCATCGCGATCGACGAGGCCCACTGTATCTCCGAGTGGGGCCACGAGTTCCGTCCCGACTACCGCAACCTGCGGCAGCTGCGCGACGACTTCCCCGCGACGCCGGTCATCGCCCTGACCGCCACCGCCACGCAGCGCGTGCGCGACGACATCATCGCCCAGCTGGGCCTGCAGCAGGGCCGCGTGTTTCTATCGAGCTTCGACCGGAGCAACCTCAGCTACTGGGTGTGGCCCAGGGACGGCGCCCGGGAGCGGCTGCTCCCACTACTGGAACGACACCGCAGCCAGTCCGCCATCATCTACTGCTTCTCCCGGCAAGAGACCGAGACCCTGGCCGCCTACCTGAACGCGCGGGGCCTGCCTGCCCGCGCCTATCACGCCGGGTTCGACAGCGACACGCGCCGCCGGATCCAGGAAGACTTCGTCCGCGACCGCGTGCCCATCATCGTCGCCACCATCGCCTTCGGCATGGGCATAGACAAACCCGACGTCCGCCTCGTCGTCCACCACAACCTGCCCAAGTCCCTGGAGGGTTACTACCAGGAAACGGGCCGGGCCGGCAGGGACGGACTGCCCAGCCAGTGCGTCCTCATCTACTCCTACGCCGACAAGGTCAGGCAGGACCACTTCATCAATCAGATCGAGGACGCGCAGGAGCAGCGGAACGTCAGGGAGAAGCTGGTGCGGATGGTGGAGTTCGCCCAGCTGACCAGCTGCCGCCGCCGGTTCATGCTGGAGTACCTGGGGGAGCGGAGGGCGGAGGAGAGCTGCGGCGGCTGCGACGTCTGCCTGGAGCCTCGGGAGGAGTTCGACGCCACGGAGATCGCCCAGAAGGTGCTCTCCGCCGTGATCCGCACCGGCGAGCGCTTCGGGGCAAACCACGTCATCCAGGTGCTGAGCGGCAGCCGCGAGAAGCGCATCCTGGAGATGGGCCATGAGCGGTTGAGCGTGCACGGCATCGCCAGGGACTACGGGCGCCCGCAGCTGAGGGAGATCATCGGGCTGCTGCAGGAGCGGGGACTGCTGGTGCGGAGCGAGGGCGAGTACCCGACCCTGGCCGTCGCGCCCGAGGGGCGGGAGCTTCTTCGCGGGCGCCAGCCCCTGTCCCTCCCCCGGCCCATCGGCGTGGACGGGCGCGCGACCTCAACGGCGGCGGCGCCGGAGCCCGACGCGACCCTTTTCGAAGAGCTGCGCGGCCTTCGCCGGCGGTTGGCCGCCGCCCAGAACGTGCCTCCTTACGTCGTCTTCGGTGACGTGTCCCTCCGGCACATGGCGGCAGCCTTCCCCCAGAGCATGGAGGCGTTCTCCCGTATCCCCGGCGTCGGCGAGGTCAAGCTGGAGCAGTACGGACCAGGCTTCCTGGAGGTCATCCGCGCCTACGCCGAGGCCAACGGCCTGGCAGACCGGTCGGACGCCGCGCCACTCCGGCAGCCGCCCGGCGAGAGAGCCCGGGCCCGGGACCGAGAGCGGCGGGAGCCGCGCATCGGGCCCACCCACGACGCCACACGGGAGCTTCTCTCCCGGCGGCTGTCCATCGCCGAGATGGCGCAGCTTCGCGGCGTGACGGAGACCACAATCGTCGGCCACCTGGAGCTCCTGGCCGCTCGGGGCGACGTCCTGGACCTGGCCCACCTCCTGCCAGCGGCGGACAGGCTCAGCGAGATAGAGGCCGCCTTCGAGGTCTGCGGCAGCGCTTACATGCGGCCAGTCCGCGACCACCTCGGCGAACAGTTCACCTACGATGAGCTGCGGCTCGTGCGGATGCATCTCCGCCAGCAGGGGCGGCTGCCGGAACAGGAGACGCCGCCGAACTGAAGCGGGTCGCTGGCGCGACGGCCATGCAGGTGAGAGTTGCGGGGTTGCGACGGTGGCGCCTCGGGGGGGATGGCGGTGGAAGGGTGTTTATAGCGCTCCAACGACCTGCCTGTGTCTGGTGGCTGTGGCTTGGGGCCTTGCAGCGCACCGTGGGGCGACGGCGTCGCAGCGGTCCGACGGCGGCGCAGGGGGTCGCCGCCGGCAGCGGGCCGTTTGATTGTTATAGTTCGGTGGATAGTCTGTCCTTTTTTTTACGCCTTCTGAACCTGGAAGGTACACAAAGGGTCGATTGTTTGCTTGGTGGAGACTCCCGGTAGCTTCGGCATGGCTTTGCGCGTTGATTGTTCTTTGGCGGGAGACCCCCCTGGCAGCGTCGGCGTGGCTTTACGCGGGTCGCTGCGCGACGGCTTTGTGGGGGGAGCGCAAGCCTGCCGCCACCCTGGATTCCCGCTTTCGCGGGTCGCTGGCGCGACGGCCATGTGGGGGGAGGGTTGCGGGGTGGCGGGGGGTAGGTGATGCGCTGCGCAGGGCCGCGCCCCACCCTGGATTCCCGCCTTCGCGGGTCGCTGGCGCGACGGCCATGTGGGGGGAGGGTTGCGGGGTGGCGGGGGGTAGGTGATGCGCTGCGCAGGGCCGCGCCCCACCCTGGATTCCCGCCTTCGCGGGTCGCTGGCGCGACGGCCATGTGGGGGGAGGGTTGCGGGGTGGCGGGGGGTAGGTGATGCGCTGCGCAGGGCCGCGCCCCACCCTGGATTCCCGCCTTCGCGGGTCGCTGGCGCGACGGCCATATGGGGGGAGGGTTGCGGGGTGGCGGGGGGTAGGTGATGGGCTGCGCAGGGCCGCGCCCCACCCTGGATTCTCTAGACTCACAAACGAAGTGCAACACCAGAGTAAGGTGTTGTCATGGGAAAAGAATATACACAGGTCACCATTGAAGAGCGATGTGAGATTGCCCGACTACTTGCCAAGGGATACTCGGTCCGCCAAATCGCAGCAGGTGTGGATCGCCCGCCATCGACGGTGGCTAGAGAGATGAAGCGCAACGGTTCACGGACCCAAGGATACCAACCTGTATATGCCGACCAGCAGGCCCACGCCCGTCGTTGGCGGGGTTCCCGGCTGGAGCGGGATGGTCCTCTGCGGGAGAAGGTCTTCTCCCGTCTGGGACAGGGCTGGTCTCCGGAGCAAGTGGCCGGACGTCTCGCTCTGGACGAAGGTCGGCAGGTCCTCTCCCATGAGAGCATCTACCGGTTCATCTACTCTCAGATGGCCCGGAAGAAGGACTACTCATGGCGTCACTACCTGCCCAGGGCGAAGTCCAAACGGGGCTTCCGGGGGCGCAAGGGAGGCAGCCCCGCATCCTTCATCGCCCACCGCCGCCCCTTGGCAGAACGGCCCCAGGCTGCTGACGACCGGCAGACCCCCGGCCACTGGGAAGCAGACCTGATGCTGTTCAGGACCTACGGGCAGGCAGTCCTCACCCTCCACGAGCGCCACTCCCGCCTGCTCATCGCCCTCAGACCACCGGGGAAGGCCGCAGACCCCATCGCCCGTGCCATGTCCCAGGTGCTGGGTGCTTTCCCGCCCCAGTGGCGCCGGACGGTCACCTTCGATAACGGGACGGAGTTCGCAAGGCATTACCACCTCCATGCTCTAGGGGTAGAGACCTTCTTCTGCGACACCTGCTCCCCCTGGCAGAAGGGGGGTGTGGAGAACGCCATCGGGCGTATGCGCCGCACCCTGCCCCGGAAAACGGACCTGGCGGGGTTGTCCGAGAAGCGGTTTACTCAGCTGGTGCAGGCATATAACAATACCCCCCGCAAATGCCTGGGATACCGGACTCCTGCTGAGATATTCCTAAATCAGGTGTTGCACTTGAAATGTGAATCCACATTCCCGCCTTCGCGGGAATGACGGTGGGTGGGGAGTGTCGGTTGGGCACGGTCCTCCTCGTGTGGGTGTGTTGGAGGAATGGTAGGGGACTTAGGGTGAGCGGGCAATGGGCCGGTGGCAGTCGCCGGGTCGCTGGCGCGACGGCCTTGTGAGGGGGAGGGTTGCGAGGACGCGACGGGGGTACCGTGGGGAGGACGGAGGTGGATGGGGCGCCCCCACCACCCCACCAAGCTGCGTCTGCCATCGTCGCTTGGCAACCCTGCCGAACGCCGGCTGGTGCGTCTTCGCTGCGCACGACGCCTAGACAGCACTCACAGTGTGTAGTATGTTGTACACATGACATTAGGAGCGTACCTCCGCGCAACCCGCGAGGCCCTCCGCAGCGAGGACCGGGCCTTCTCCGTCCGCAAGGTCGCGCAGCGCGTCGGCGTCGAGCCGGCGTACCTCAGCAAGATCGAGCGGGAGCAGGCACCGCCGCCCTCGGAGGCCACCATCCGCCGCTTGGCGGAGGAGCTGCACAAGGACCCGGACCTGCTGCTGGCCATGGCGGGCAAGGTGTCCAGGGAGCTCCAGGGCATCATCCTGCGCCGGCCGCAGCTCTTCGCGGACCTGCTGCGGCAGCTCAGGGACGCGCCGGACCACGCTATTTTGCGCGTCGTCCGGGAGATTCGCGACGGGGACTGGTAGCGCTCAGGCGCCGGTATCGAGGAGAACGATTGAAGGAGGATGGGACCATGATCGAGCTGAGGAATGATGAACTGGCCTTCCGATTCCCTGAGGTGCACGCGGATGCGGAGCTCCGGGTGAGCTTCCAGCGCACGCTGCGTATTCCGGACGACAACCGGTCCTACCCCCTGCCGCCAGGCCTTGGGTCCTTCCCCCTCAATCACGTGGACGACTACGCGGACGGGGCCCCGGAATCCTGGCGTGAGCGTGGCGGCGTCTTCCTCCCCATGTATCAAGCCGAAGCGATGTGGGTCTCTTTCGATGCGTCCTACCCGATGGCCGTCAAGGTGGGCGCCGGAAAGATCGATGCGCTGACGGGCGAGCAGTGGAAGGACAAGCTCACGCGGAGCCCGCAGGATTACCTGGTCGTCCCCGACCAGCCGTGGCTGGACGGCTTCTGCGTCGAAAAGGGGATGATCCGGCAGTTCGTCGCCATGCCACTGGGCGAAGGGTACACCGCCGAGGAGCAGCTCACCGGAGAGGCGAGACACGGGGGGTTGCAGATCGTCGTCCACCCCATGAGGGCGTCGAGGTACGAGGCAATGCAGCGGGAGAGAGTTTCTCGCCCCATCACTGAAGGCATGATCGCGTATGCGCCTGCTCCTCCTATGGAAATGGGCCTAGCGCCCGGCGGCCTCATGCGCCAGGAGGTCTACGAAGACGGCTACGGCTTCACCGCGTGGGATGAGCAGGTGCGCTCCCGGTGCTTTGTCCACATCCTCAACAGCGTGCAGTTTGCCGGTGTGACCGGCGTTGCGCCGCCGCATGAACCCCCGACGGCGTTGGAGTACAGCGCCGCCGGGCTGCCATGGTTCGACTACTACGGCGGCGACCTGGCCGCGCTGGAAGGGTCGAAGACGCTGTTGGGTCTGGACAGCGTCGCCGTCAAGAAGCTGAAGAAGGGAGAGGGCGTCCTCGCCGGCAACGACCCCGTCCTCCCAACCACCGTCAAGAAGCTCTACGCCCACCAGGTCAGAGAGGGCAACTTCTAGCAGGCCCCACGGTAGCTGCCGGGAGTTGCGAGCATTAGGCAACCGGCCGCTGGAGAGGGGAGGAGACCTTTGCGTAACTCCCCGTGGAGGGCGCGGTTGTGGAAGGGGAGGGAGCCCCGCCACCCCACGTCCACCCTGGATTCCCGCCTTCGCGGGAATGACGGTGGGGGTGGAGGTGCGGGAATGGCGGTTATGCAAAGGTCTCCGTGGAGCGAGCCGGTGGGCCTGCCGCCCCCGCCGGGCGGCTGAGGCCGCCGGAAGCCTTCGTGTTCACTCGCCGCCGCCCGCGGGCTGGAACGGCCACGTCCCGGGGTGCGGCTGCCCCCTCATCGCCTCGCGGCGCTCCGCGTTGGTCCGGGGGTCGCGGAGGGCGTGTTCGTCCCAGCGCCGCTCCAGCGCATCCACGACGTAGTGCGTGTTTCGCCCGATCTTCTCAATCTCGATCTCCGCAAAGTCGCCATTCTGCAGTGGGCCCAGGCGGCCGTGGTTCGTCCCCGCCAGGAGGAGGTCTCCCGGCTTCAGGGTCATCACGTGGGAGAGCGTGGCTACCAGGAACGCGACGCCGTGTTCCATGTCGCTGGTGTTGTAGTCCTGTCGAAGCTCTTCATTCACCCAATAACGGACTCTCAGGTTGTTGGGATCATCGATCTCTTCCGCCGTGGTTATCGCGGGCCCGATGGGCAGGAACGTGTCGAAGCTCTTGCCGTAGCTCCCGGGTAGTCCGGCCTCATTCTCCGCGGGAGCGCGCGCGGAGACGTCAACCGCCGTCGTGTACCCGAAGACATACTCCAACGCCTCCGCCGGCTGCAGGTCCTTGGCTTCCCTGCCCATGACAACGGCGAGCTCGGCCTCGTGGTTGAAGATCGTTGGACGGAATGAAGGCAGGACCACCGTATCACCGGGGCCAATGACAGCATCCGGCGACTTGAAGAACGTTCGCAACGGCCCCGCGGGCGTGAGCGGCACGCCCTCCATGAAGTTCCGCTCGCCGCAGAGCACCTTGCCCGGGCGAGGCACGGGTGCGCGAAGGCGGACATCCCCCCATGGAATAACCGCCGCCCGGTCCAGCAGGCTCTCTATCTCCGGCCTGAGTGACTCGAAGTTGACGATGAGCCTCTCCAACACCGCCTGCGGGGAGTCACGCTCCACCGCGCCCAAGAGGCCGGTCAGGTCCACCACACCGCCGTCCTTTATCGCGCATGGCCGGAACTCGTTGTAGAAACCTAGCTTCATCTGAAACCTCGCTCTCCCAAGATTCCGATAGGAAGTCTCCAATGTGGCCTGCGGAGCGCCGGCCATTCCACTATGGGAGGTAGGAACTCTGCTCCTTTGGACGATACATAGCAAGGGACCCGTCCGCTGCGGCGCTGAGGCCGCCGATGAAATGGAAGGCGTGACCGTCACAGTCGTAGAACATGTCGCCGCGCTGATAGGCCTCCATCCATCTATTGCCCTGCGGATTGAGGTGGAGACCCGTCCGCGCGGGGAGCTCGTCTTCCTGCTCGATTGTGCGATGTGAGCCCTCCCTGCTCTCCTCTTCCGGGACTCCGGCCCAGAGGCGGCGGTAGTTTCCCATGTAGTCCTCCGCCCGCACGGTGAGGGCCGCGTGCATCGTGATCCAGGGCCCGTGTCCGGTGACCCGCGTGTCAACGCGGTCCGCCAAGCGGTAGATGAGGCGCGCCCCGCCGACCAGGGGGATCACCAACAACCCTTCGGCTACCATTGAGCTATCGAGCGGCTCCAGACTGCAGTACGTGCGGAAGAACTCCGCAGTTCGCCGCAGATCGCGCGAGGAATAGACCGCGCTGCTGATCCGCCCCACGTTGAGGCGGGTGGACACCTCCATGGCGCCGTACGGCATGTGCGAGGGGGCCCAGAGCTCATACTGGTTCTGGTCCGGGTCCTCGAAGTATACCGCCGTGCCGTCGTCGCCCTCAGACGCGCACCTTACGGGAGCAGTATGCGGTACGCCCTGAGCCTCGAGCCGTGCAACGTGCTCATCGATATGCTCGGGGCGCACGTAGAAGCTGTACCGCGGCAGATCCTGGCCCGTGCCCCTGCTTGGCGGAAGGTCCTCAGGCTGCAGGAACGCGCCGAAGTGGCATGACCCGTCTCCGATGAACAGGTGGGCGCCGATGGGCCGATTGCGCTTGCGTGCCGCGGTGGTGAGCGCGTTGACGGGCCGCGCATCAACGCCAATGGCGTTCGTGGCCCAGTCTACCCAGCGGTTGACGTCGTTGGTTGCTACGACAACGTGGTCGATCCAGTGTACGGCACCGGCGCGGTCGTCTGCATTTGGCATGGGCTACCCCCTCCATTCCCGCTCACTTCCGACTCCAATGATTGGCGCAACCAGACCCGGACCAGCAGATCGAACCGCCGGGGCCACGGCTCGGCGGCGACTCAGTCTGCCAGCTGCTCATAGGTGAAGCGCTGAGCATCGCACAGACAGTCGTACGCTGACCTGAACCTCAAGCCCCTTGCGACAAACGCAACCGAAGTGAGTGGGTCCTCGTTATGTCGTGTTGCGGGCCTCGCGGCCGGCATGATCCCTTACGCGGGGCCATACCGTTGCAGCGCAAACCGCGCCGGCCGGGGCTAGAGGTACCGGCACGCCTACAGGTCCAGGTCATAGATCCTGATGGCGTTGTCCCGGCCCAGCTTCCTCATGAGGCTGGGAGGGAAGCCCTCGCAGTTTTCCTGGATGACCTCCTCCGAGTGCGGCCAGGTGGTTACGTGGTGCGGGTAGTCGGTCCCGAACATGAAGTTGTCCTCACCGTACATGGGCGTGGTGAGGACGCCAGCCCGGTCATCCTCGAAGCTGAAGACGATGTTGTCGCGGAAATACTCGCTGGGCAGCCGCTTGTAGAGGTTCCTTTCGGGGTCGTAGAGGCTGCCCCGCGCCAGCGTGTAGTCGAGCCGTTGCAGCAGGCCCGCCACCCAGTGGCACTTGAACTCCGTGCACGCCAGCTTGAGCTTGGGGTGGCGATCGAACACGCCGGATAAGAGCAGGTTGCTTATGGCCTCCAGGGCGGGCGCCTGCTGGGAGCCACCGATGATCTGGGCGCGCGGGTCCTGCTGCCGCGGCCCCTCCACGTGGACGCGCTTCTGGTTCTGGCTGGAGTTGGAGTGTACGTTCAGCACCAGGCCCGTGTCCTCCGCCGCCGCCCAGAGGGGTTCGTAAACCGGCTCGAAGTAGCCGCTGCCGATGATCTGGGTGGGGATCTGGACGGTCTTGACACCGGCCTTGGCGTACTCGTACAGGTCGGTAACGGCCAGCTCGACGTCGAGCACGGAGATCAGGGGCACCGGAAACAGGCGCTTGGGCGCATAGCTGGCAAAGTCGAGCAGCCACTCGTTGTAGGAGCGGAGGATGGCCCGTTGGAACCTGGCGTCGGTCTGGGTGTAGTTGTAGCGGGTTGGGCTGGAGAAGAGGAGCGCCGCCTCAACGCCGTCCATGTCCATGTTCTGCAAGTAGGCCTCGGGTTCCCAGCCGCCCGGGAAGTCTTCATACCGGAAGGTCTCGTTGAACTCCTGGATGGTCCTCCTGTACTCCTCGGAGTCCATCTGCACGCTCACGTTCGTAATGCCCGCGGGCTTGTCGACGACGAGGCCCAGGCAGTAATACGCGGCGCGGACGGGCGGTATCCCATCGACGATGATCCACAGCCCTTTGCCCAGCTCAGGCGGGTCCTCCACGATGTGCGGGGCCCGGTCGCCGTACTCGTGCTGCACCCGCTCCCAGGCCTTCGGGTGCTCTGCCATGTGGCTGTCGGACGATATCAGCTTGAAGTCGATCATGATCCTCCTCCTTGCGTCGCTCCAAAGTCTTCACCTCGGCGTTGGGCGGAAGCCCGCCGTCTCGCCCGCATCGCTGACCGCGGCCCCGCCACTCTCTGCCGCGACGGCACGTGTGATCACACGTGCTGGTCCACCAGGACTGGGTTGCCGTCCGGGTCCACGGCCACAAAGCTGTCCGGTCCCGTGCCGCTCTCATCCGCTTCGCTGACCAGGCTCACGCCGTCCGCCTTCAACCGCCGCTGAAGCTCACGCACGTCGGTAAATCTCTCAAGGGGTTCGGCGTTGCCGTCCCAGCCTGGATTGAAGGTGAGGATGTTCTTGTCGAACATGCCCTGGAAGATGCCTATGGTCGTATCACCGTTGCGGAGGATCTGCCAGTTCTGCGAAGCGTCACCCCCGACGACCTCAAACCCAAACTTTGCATAGAACGCCCGTGAAGCTGCAAGGTCCTCTACGGCCAGGCTAATCGAGAAGGCGCCGAGCTCCATGTCCTGCTCCTCCAACTGTGTTCGAGAGGGCAGTCCGGCGGAGCATTCCCGCCGTCGCCCATCCTGACCGTCGTCAACCTGCTCCATCCGATCCGGCCCCGCAGGCACCCAGTATACTATGAGCCTGGCCACTGTAGACCCGACCGAGCTGCCCGCTTCTCGGCCTAGGACCGACTTCAGCGGCTATTCCCGGTCCCGTTCCGCGTTTCCGCTCCCGTGTATGCTATGCTGCGTGCAAACTCCATCCGCATCGCCATTGGCGGTGAACGGGTGAACCGGAGCGCCGGACATGAATTGCCCCCGCTGCAACGTTGCGCTGGACGGACACAAGTACCGCGACCTGGAAGTCGATCACTGCCCGAATTGCCGGGGCCTGTGGCTGGACTTCGACGAAATGGACCTGCTGGAGGACAGCGCCAACAAGGAGGAGGTGCTGAAGGGGACCCGCGACTACGCCCGCCGGCCGGGAGACCTTCCTTGCCCCCACTGCGACGCCCTGATGGACGTCTTCAACTACCGCGCCTATAACCTCCCCATTGAACACTGCCCCAACAACCACGGCTACTGGCTGGACAAGGGCGAGGAAGATCGCGTGCTCGAGCTAATGAAGCAGCGCGCCCACGACCTCCGCCGCTCCGAGTCTGCCGAGGTGCAATGGGCCCGCTTTATGGAACGCGGGGCCAAACGCGGCGGCCTCCTGGACCGCATCAAAGACCTGTTCACGTAGCCTAGCCGGCGAGCCAACCCCCCACGCGGCCGCACTGGCGCCCGCCCTCGGCGTCGTCCACGTGCTGGCGGGCGACGCCGCAGCCGTTGGCCTTGGCGTAGTTGCGGAGCGCCCTAGACCGTGCGGCCACGGAGAGGTCCACATCCTAGGGAACCTCTGAACTCGCCGGCCTCGGCCGGATTTGGTTGACAGTGCGGGGGTTGCAGCAGCATGCAACGCTGTGCCGGCGCGCCCATCGGGCTCGCGACGGTCCGCTCACGCCGATGGCGGGCCTCAAGCGCCCGATGGAGCGGCCCCGGTTGGCTCCTTGCCGGCCGTCGACTATCAGCAGGTTTGCGAGCCCCAGCCGCAGCGCCAGTCGCTGCGTGTTTTTCGCCAGGCCCCGGTAGCGCACCCTGGCGGAGTCAAAGCGCTGTTTCACCTACAGGAACGGATGCTCCACCCTCGCCCACACCGACGACTTGCGCCGCCTCTACCACCGCTCCCGCATTCGCCGGCTCAAGCCGTCCGCCGCTCCCACTCCAGGAAGGACGGCCACGCCCTGCGTCCCCTCCGCAGGATACCGAAGCCACCCGGCAGTGTCCTATTGAGTGCGGCGGGCGTGCACAGGCGGGCGCAAACCACCACCGGCCCAAGTCCGCTCCCGGCCTACCTGAACAGCCCCCAGTCTGACGGCCTGAAGCTCGTGCCGAAGGAGATCCAGTCATCGCCGGCTGTGGAGGGAGAGCTGCCCGAGGACGGGCTGGCGGCCTACGGCGACGACCTGATGCTGGCCCCAGCCCGCAAGATCATGAGTGGCGCGGAGGAGGACGACGCCAAGACGCAGCAGTCGCAGTTCGCGCGGGCGGGGTTTCCGACGGAAGAGCCCGCGGCGGAGCCGGAAGCCGCCTAGGCTACATGACCGGTTCACCTATCATCATCTACCTAACCTGTTGACGATGGTGTGGCCGGATGGGATAGTCTGCTGCAGGTCAACAGTTCCCAGGAGCCTGACCCCGCCACCCTGGTCTCTACGTGAGCATCCAAAGCCAAAGGATTTTCCCACACTGATGCGGCCCTATGGAGCGCGGGAAGACTCTGCGCAGCGTTGCCCATCCGGCCCCAAGCCAGGAGTGAGCACGCACCTGGCAGGGCTCACATTCCGTACCTAGGAAGGCGACGATTGGGTTGACCGACCGCTGCGCGCAGAACGCAAACAGTCGGATGACAATATTTGTCTGGAACAACGCGGAGCCGGGAGCGGCCTTTGGCAACGGCGCAGATAAACAAGAACATTCTCTATGAGCCAAGTGAGAAGCCGCCTCACCCGGCGTCCCTTGGCCTCGGCTTCCAGGCAGTCATAGGTCTGCTGGCGGCGATGGCGGCGACCACGTCTATTGTCGCCCGGGCGGGCGGTCAATCCGAAAGCTACTTGGCGTGGATATTCTTTGCGGCGTTGGCAGTCTGTGGACTAGGCACTATTCTCCAGACTATCCGGTTCTGGCGATTCGGGTCAGGGTATGCGATCCCCGTAGTCAGCTCCTCCGCGTTCATAGCGATCTGCATCACTGCGCTCATAGCGAGCGGGCCTGCGATGTTGTCAAGCCTCATCGTCGTTTCCGCGCTGATACAGTTCGCACTGATCTCGCGGCTCTCGTTGTTGCGTCGGATTATCACGCCGGTAGTGGCCGGCACCGTTCTCATGTTGCTGGCGGCCACGGTCATGACGGTCGTGTTGGGCAGGTTGTCGGACGTGCCCGAGGGCACGGCGGGGGCTGCGGCTCCCGCCATCGCGGGAGCGACTCTCGCTTTTCTCTTGGGGTCCAGGCTGTTTGCCTCAAGCAGATGGCAGCAGTGGGCGCCGGTTGTCGGAATCCTGGTAGGCTGCGTGGTGGCGGTTCCATTCGGTGTGTATAACTTGCAGCAGGTGATTGAAGCTCCTTGGGTCGGCGTTCCCCCAAACGCATGGCCGGGATTCGATCTGAGCCTGAGTGCAACATTCTGGGGGCTCCTGCCGGGGTTCGTAATCGTGAACCTGGCAGGCAGCATCAACTCCATTAGCGACACGGTTGCTATTCAACAGGTCTCATGGCGCAGGCCCCGGGCCACCGATTTTCGCGTGGTCCAAGGCGCGCACAACCTCGTCGCGCTGACCAATCTGCTTGCCGCATTCCTAGGGACGTTGCCCAACATGGTAGGACAGGCCACCTCGGCGCGGGTCCTTATGACAGGGGTCGCCTCGCGTCGCGTCGGCGTGTACGGAGGGGCCATCCTGATAGCGGTGGCGTTCTCGCCCAAGCTGATAGAACTCATCATCGCGATTCCCCGCCCTGCTCTTGTGGCGTACATGATTGTCACCTTGTCTCTGCTCTTCGTGCAGGGTATGAGGATTGTTTTCCAGGACGGGATAGATACGCGGAAGGCCACGGTAGTGGGGGTGTCTCTCTGGATAGGAGTGGGCTTCCAGAACCAAGCAATCTTCTCAGACATTCTGAGCGGGACGTGGGGAGCACTGCTGGGCAACGGCATGACCACCGGCTCCGTCGCCGTCATTCTGCTCAGTATATTGATGGAATTGACCGCTCCGCGGCGCAGACGCCTGCATGTGGAGATGGACCAAGCCGCCCTGCCCAAGATTGACGCGTTCCTCAGTGAGTTTGCATCGAAGACCGGCTGGAACGAGGCGTCAGCCGACAGGCTGCGCTCAGCAGGCGAGGAGACGCTGTTGAGCCTGTTGCCGCAGGACGACGACCATGCCGCCAACCGCAAGCAGCGCTTGACGGTAAGCGCACGCCACGCCGACGGGAAGATTGAGATGGAGTTCATCGCGACCTCGGAAGCGGAGAACCTCGAAGACAGGTTGGCGTACCTGAGCGATCAGCCTGAGGTCCAGGACGAGCGGGAGTATTCGTTCCGTCTGCTGCGGCATTTCGCGTCTTCCGTGCGGCATCGCAAGTATCAAGACATAGACATCGTTGCCGTAGAGGTCGAAGGATCTCGGTAGCGGCTGTTTTGAGAGCCATTACAGGAATGCCTGTGATGGCGGGGTGCCGCAAGCCCTCATTCCCAATTTGCCTCGCCCCTCCCTTCCGCCACAGGGTTGTACTACGAAGGTGCGCTGGGCCGCCGGCTCCCCCGATTGGAGCGTGTCGCCCGCGACAGGTCCTCCCAGGCCTCCTGGCGATTACGACCGTGCCACTACCCATTGTGAGCGTCCACAACAGGGGCCACAGCTAGAGGCCGAGTAGGCGCTCGGCGTTGCCGTGGTAGATGGCTTCACGCTCGGCGTCCGTGCAGTCTAGGCGCTCGACCATGCCGATGTGGCGGCCGTCGCCGAAGGGGTGGTCCGTTCCCAGGAGCATCCGATCGGCGCCCATGACGCGGTAGCAATGCGCCAGCGCCTCGTCATCGTGGGCGACGGTGTCTACGTAGAGCCGTTGGAAGTAGCCACTTACCGGACGCACCGTGCCCTGTACGTTGGCGCGGATGCGCCCGCCCAGGTACGGGAGTATCCCCCCGACGTGCGGAACGATGAGCTGGAAGCCCGGCTCGTCGTCGAAGATGCCGCTCTGGATCAGGCGGGCCGTCGCCAGGCTGGTGTCGTAGATGAAGCCCATGCCTGACATGAGAGCGCCATCGAGGGCGGCGGTATTCAGGGGCGACGTGGGGTGCATGTTCAACGGCACGCCCAGGGCCGCGATACGCCTGTAGACGGGCATGAGGTCCGGCGAGTCGAGGGGCCGCCCGTAGGTGTTCGAGAAGACCTGGAACCCTTTGAAACCGAGGGCGTTCACACATCGCTCGGCCTCCGCGATCGTCCGGTCCGGGTCGCCGAACCCCAGGCTCCCCCAAGCGGCGAACTTGCCCGGGTACTGCTCGACGACTCCGGCCAGGAAGTCGTTGATGCGTGTCGCCCAATCGTCGGCCTCCGCGCCGCCGAGGAGCTCGGGGCCGGGGATGCCGTGGCTGAGGACAGAGAAATCGATGCCCATGTCCTCCATTGCCCGGACCTTCGCCTCGACCTCCCGATGCCCGGGCGGCGACGCAATGCTGAAGGCCGGCGAGCAGGCCGTAATCAGCTGCCCGTCCTTGACGA
This sequence comes from Dehalococcoidia bacterium, assembly GCA_965247615.1. GTDB lineage: Bacteria > Chloroflexota > Dehalococcoidia > Lucifugimonadales > UBA1127. Next base: position 1,998,247 of record OZ252022.1, read on the forward strand.
CCACGTTCGGAAACTCATTGCGAGTCGTCAGGTAGTCCGCAAAGTCCTGGAAGTACGTGTGGGTGTGGATATCGATTCGCATGCCTTCCTACGCCTCCCCGGGGACGAACTTCATCGAGAGCGAGTTGACGCAGTGGCGCGCGTTGGTGGGGGTGAAGCCTTCGCCCATGAACACGTGGCCGAGGTGCCCGCCGCAGCCTGCGCACTCGATCTCGATGCGGAAGCCGTCGGGGTCCGGCAGGCGCTTCACTGCGCCCTCGATCTCCTGGTCGAACGCAGGCCACCCGCAGTGGGCGTCGAACTTATCGTCGGAGCGGTAGAGCTCGGCGTTGCAGCGGCGGCAGACGTAGACGCCCTTCTCGTAGAAGTCGTCGTACTCCCCGGTGAAGGGGGGCTCAGTGCCCTTGCGCTCGATGACATGTCGCTCTTTCGGGGTGAGCTGGTTGTAGGTCGGGCTTGTCACGATCGTCCTCCTGTGCAGGTTACGCGAACTCCGGCCGGACCTCGTGCTCAAAGCGTTCCCACTGGGACGCCTGGCCCCACGGCGCGAAGCGCACCATAGATTGTAACAGCCCCCGCGTCCGCGAACCCCCGGATGCGGCCTCCGCTCTCACGCCTCCCTACCCGCGCCGAGTTCGAGGTAGCCTTCAGCGCTCAGGCTGTGCGGGCTGCGCCCCCGTGAGCTCGTCGGGCAGCGCGTCGCGGACCGCGGCAAGGGCGTCTTCGCCGGCGGCGGCGGCTTCCAAAGCGCCTGCGGCCATTACCGCGGCAGCTTCCGCGTTCGTAACTCCCAGCTCCGAAGCCAATTCGCGCGCCGCACCGACCGCGGCGACGGCGGTTGCGCCGGGGTCGCCTCCTGACTCAACGGCGCCCTGCACCGCTCCGTAACCCGCTCCACGCAAGGACTGTTGAGCTGGCACCTGTTGACCTTCCAACGTGCGAATCGTTCATAGCACAGCCCCGCGGACTACGCGTCCCACCGGGTCGGAAGGGCCACCCACCTGGACCGCACCCCGGATCGCGTGACGGGCAAGCTCGAGACCCTGCCCAGTGACATCGCCCACCTCGTCAATCGCCGCATCTAGTGCTCCTCCTACTCGCCGGGCAACCTCACCTACAAGTAGGCGCCCACCACTCGCCGCGGCCACGGCTGCCTGGGTTGACGACGCAAGCTGGTAAGCGCTTATCCCCATAGCTACCTCGGCGCCCGGGACGCGCCTCAGGTAGCCGTAAGCGAAGGCAGACACAGCGTTGAGGCCCGGCACGGATGACACTGCCCGGGCCATTGGTCCCGCGCTGGTCATAAGCCCGGCGAGGGCAACGTCACGCGACACCTCGCCTTCCTCTCGCAATGCGACGAGCAGATTGAGCGACAGCGTCCCAACGAGGAAAGCGATGACAAAGAGAAAATCGAAACCTGTCAGGGACAGCGCTGGAAAGTCAAACACTTCGCCAGGCGCCATCCAACTGAGCCTGATGGCAAACGACCTGAACGAGAAGTAATCCGCCGCAAGCCCGCCGACAATCGGCCCAAGGCCCGCGCCCATGCCCGTCGCAATCGCTGCTACGCCAAGAAAGGGTGCCGCCTTGCCTTCCGGGGCCAGCTTTAGCGCGATGGTCTCAACGGTTGGCGTGACGCCTGCCACGGCAATTCCAGCGAAGATGTGCAGCACCACCAGCAGCGGCAGAGTGAGGGGGTACCGCTCTGGCAGGGTTGTGAAGGTCCAGCCAAGAATAACGAGCAGATAGAGCCAAGCCGACAGCGAGAGCACTGTCTTGCTGCCGGCGCGGTCGGCAAGCGGGCCCCACGCTCTGGCGAACATGATGCTCGTCAGCTGACTGAGCGTCGTGAGACCGATGACGGCAGGCAGCGAGAGCCCGAGCCTGGCCAACATGTAGACCGCGAAGAAGGGAATCGCAAGGTTCGAAGCGAAGCTCCACAGAAACAAGAAGCGCACGAGCTGGGAGAAGTTCCTGTCGCGTAGCGGCTCCAAGAGCGTGGAGAAGGCGGATCGTCCGCTCGTTGAAGCGGCCGGCATCAGTGGTTCCCGTGCCCGTGCGGCAAGCAACGGGCTGGCCAGACCGAACGTGAGTGCCCCTCCAATGAGCAGGAAAGAGTAGGCGAGGATATCGTCACTCGGAGCGGACCTCCCCTCCCACCAGCGCACGAAGAAGCTGCCGCTCAGGCCGACCACGATGACGACCGCAGTGATCGCTCCCAAGCGCCGGCCGTAGTAGCTGCCGATGATCTCCCGTGGCACCAGGTCGCGCATCCAGATGGGCCAGATCGTCGCCCACACCGGAGAAAACAACCCCCGCAGCGCCAGTAGTCCTATCACCAGCGCGACCGCGCCGGGACCAGGCGTATCGATAAGGAACAGCACAGCGCCGATGGGAAGCCACATCAGGTTCGCCAACAGCCAGGCGGGCAGGCCCATCGCCTTCCTCCGGCGAAAACGCTCAACGGCCAGAATCACCGGGAGCTGCACGATCTGGCTGATGAAAGGCAGGGCAGCCAGAATGCCGATCTGGAAATTGTTCGCCCCCAGCGCGAGGGCGTAGGCGGCCATGAAACCGCCGCTGCCCAGGCTGAACATAGCGCTTGACGCGACACCCTCACCCACCATCAAACGAAGGCTGCGGGTTGTTTCTTCTCGGGAGAGCGTCGCTTGCGGCCGAAGGAACTCCGGCAGTCTGATCATACGTTGCTCGCCAGGGGGGAACGGGCTACCATTCGGTTTGACCACCTACGCGATGAGTGGGGAAAGAGGGACAGGACAAAGCGATTCTACGTGGCGGTCCTGCCCTACAGCAATGCACGGGCATCCCGCGTAGGCCGCGTCAACGAGGAGCGGATAGTCACCACGCTCCAAAGGCTTCGGCCGCCCATTCCGCGTGGAGCAGCCTTCGTGTGGTGCTCAGCCATGGCGTATGTCACTCCAACCGGCCGATTCGGCCACTCCACAGGCCCCTACCGGAAGACCAACCCCCTCCTCACCGCCCTCACTCCCCAATACCAACCCGAAAGCCCCTTGTTCCGAGGGAATCAATTCTTCACTGGCTGGGCGCCGAGGGTGCAGAAGCCGCTCCCCGAGTTGGCTGAGGAGCGCGACGACGTAGAGCGCTGGAGGCGTCTACATCCGGCGCTGATGGTCTTGGGCAGCCGGCCCAACGACGGGTGATTACCTTCCGGCGGCTTACGCGCCGTTGTTTCGCAGCAATGACACGCCCATGGCGCCCGAAAGCAGCGGCAGACCCGCGTCAATGATGATCCATGCCAATGAGGTCGCGTCGTCTCCCACGGCGGTGAAGTTGGGGCTGAGAAGGTTGGCCCAATTCCAGAAGAATATGATGCCCACGAAGAGAAATCCGTAGAACTGCGCGTTGGCTGAAAGACGCGCCCACGTAATCGCCGTCCCTGCCGCACCTTCGGCGCGGCTCTTGCGGAGGTAGCCGAAGATCACTCCCAAGACAATTCCCAGGGCCATAAGCGGATCGATAAAGTTCCAGGCCACGCTGTAGGGCTGCGCTGCGGTGGAAGTATGGTACAGCGGTTCTATAACCGTGTGGACTGCGACTACAACCGCAACCACAAGAAGAACTACGCCACTGACTCGCCCAATGATATCCAACAGTCTTCTCCTTTCGCGATTTCTTGTCAGCTAGATTTTGGTCCATGCATGGGGGGAATCTACTCTCGTCGAGCGCACCTAGGCGTCTTTGCGCCAGAGGCGGATGGCGAGGTATCCGGTAATGACGACGAAGTACGCGTCCACGGCCACCCACCAGACGCGCCGGGTGGCCTCGTCCGGCTCCACGTGCATGAGGCTGCTGGTCCAGTTGCGGAAGAACACGATGGTCAGGAAGACAGTGGCATAGAACGCAATGGTGAGGAGGATCGACTGGGCGGAGCCGCTCTTGGAGGCTTCCGACTCTGCCTTGAGGCGGTAGGTTACGCCCAATGCCAAAAGATATCCAACCGCAAGAACATAGGAGAACGCATCCCAAACGGCTCCTACGTCTACCCAATCGTCGTACAGCGGGTTGGCGACGAAATGGACGAGCATCGCAAGCGACGCAGCGCCAAGGACGGCTGCCAGAACTGGTCGCAACACGATCGTATGGCTCATGGAGAGGACTTGGCGTCGTTTTCGCCAGCAGAACGCTTGGCAATGCTAAGACAAGAGACGCGCAGGTTCATATAGACTCTTCGCGACCTCACGCGCGCCGGCGGGCATGGTGCAACGCGGCAGGCTGCCTGGCCTGCCTGCGAACGCGACGGTTTCGCGACGTTCAAGCAAGCCGCGCCCTGACACGTTGGACGCTTCTTGGGCCCGGAGCTAGTACTTGCCCTGGCTCGCCCAGGCGGCGCCGTCCACTGGCAGCCAGATCCCGCTGATAAATTGCGCCTCGTCGGAGTGCAGGAACAGCGCCGCGTTGGCGACGTCCCAGGCTGTTCCCATGCGCTGCCCCAGGGGGACTCGGGCGTTCCGCATCGCCACGACCTGCTCTCGCGGGGTCCCCTGGGCCACACGGGCCTCGATGGCCATCGGGGTGTCCATGAGGCCCGGCAGGATGGTGTTCACCCGGACGCCCGCATCGGCGTGGGCTGCCGCCAAGTTCTGCGTCAGCGCGATGACCGCCGTCTTCATGGTCTTGTACCCAACGTACGGGTAGGCCTCCAACGCCGCCAGCGACGAGATGTTCACGATGGAACCGCTGCCCTGCGCCCGCATGATCGGTATCGCGTGCTTGCAGGCCATCCAATGGCTCTTGAGGTTCACCGCAAAGCTGCGGTCGAAGGCATCCTCGGCAAGATCGAGGGCTACGGCGTCGCCCAGCGCGATGCTCGCCCCCACGTTGTTGTGGAGGATGTCGATGGCGCCGTGGCTTGCCGCTACGCCGCTGATGAGCGCCGACACCGAGATCTCGTTGGTCGCGTCCACCTGTGCTGCGACGGCGTCGCCCCCTGCGTCCACGATCATGTCGACGGTGTCCTGCGCCGAGGCGAGGTCGAGGTCGGCGACCACCACCCTCGCCCCTTCCCGCGCCAACACGATTGCCGTAGCTCTGCCGTTCCCGATGGTCTCCCCCGGAGTCTGCCCGCCCCCCACGATAACCGCAACCTTCCCTGCCACGCGTCCAGCCATGCTTTCCTCCTCAACGTCTCTTGTCTCTATCGTCTCATTCCTTCCCCGTGGAGGGAAGGCTAGAAATGGGTCTTGTCCTTTCCCCCGTTGCAGACTCCTTACCCAGTCTGCCTTCAGGGGACACCCTTGCCAACCGCCATCGCCGCCCTGTTTTCTGGAACGGGACACCCCCCGCAGGAAGGTGGTGTACAATACCGCCCGACGCCTTGGAGACCCCTGCGACCCTTCAATCAGCAGCGCAGACTCCGGCGCGAGGCCACCCGCAGACACCTGCGAGCCGTCAAGCCAAGCCTCCGCATCTCCAATCGCCACTGCCGGCGCCCGCCGAACCCTGTGGAGAGTGACTCTCATGAGCGCCCGCCGTCCTCGTGTCGGAGGACTCCGGTTCTACTACGGATGGGTCATCGTGGTTGTCATCGCGCTGACCAGCTTCACCACCAGCGCGGAGACGTTCAACGTGCTGGGGGTGTTCTTGAAGCCCCTCACCCTGGAGTTTGGCTGGAGCCGCAGCTCCTTTGCCGCCGCGACGTCCACGGGGTCCCTGCTGGGTGGTGTCATTGCCCTGGGCGTGGGCCCGCTGATCGACCGCTTCGGCGCCCGGGTCGCCCTGGTGATCTCGCTCAGCCTGCTGGGAGGAGTCTTCCTGCTTATGGTCTGGATGACCAGCCTGTGGCAGTTCTACGCCCTCCAGACCTTGGGTCGGGCGCTGAACAACGGGGTCCTGGGCGTCGCGGCCAGCATCGTCATCCCCAAGTGGTTCATCGCCAAGCGCGGACGGGCTGTGGCCTTCAGCGGCTTGGGGTCCGGTATTGGGAACACGATCACACCTCTATACGTCCAGCTCTTGGTGAGCACCCGAGGCTGGCGTACAGCCGCCGCCACGGTGGGAGGGACGGTCTGGGCAGTATCGCTGCTGCCTGTGGCCTTCCTTCTTCGCCGTCAGCCCGAGGACATGGGGTTGCTGCCCGACGGCGCCCGCTCTCCCGACAGCGCGCATCTTACGGGTGGCGCACGTCAGCAAGGGGCACCTCCACCAGTGGAGACGTCCTACAAGTTTCGGGAAGCGTCCCAGTTCTCCTCCTTCTACTTCCTGGTGATAAACGTCTGTGCCTCATGGTTCATCCGGACCGGTATCACGCTCAATTTCATCGCCTACCTCACGGACCAGGGGCTGAGCCCCACCATTGCCGTGACAACGCTGGCTGTCCACGGCGCCACGGCGGCGGTGTCATCGGTGGTGTGGGGCTTCCTGGCGGAGCGCTTCAGCGTGCGGCTGGGCATGACGGTGGGGTCGCTGCTGGTGGGTGCCGGGCTCCTGATGCTGCTGGGAGTCCGCACGGAGCTGGTGGCGCTGATGTGGGGGGCCTACTGGGGGGTCGCCAACGCGTCGTCCCTCACGCTGCAGCGCGTCATCTTTGCCGACTACTTCGGGCGCCGCTATCTGGGATCAATACAGGGAGTGGTGCGTTCGGTGCAGACGGTGGCCCAAGCAGCAGGGCCCCTGGCTGCCACTCTGGCCTACGACTTCCTTGGGAGCTACAAACCTGTCTTTATCCTCATGGCCGCCATTGCAGTCATCGGAGCAGTGTCCGTGTTCCTAGCCCGGCCGCCCAAAGAGCCACGGGAGGCGGTCACGGGGCAACTCGAGGCATAGGGTTACGCGGGACCGGGAATGAGGAGGGCGATAGAGGAAAGCCGGCTTTCTCCAAGTCTGAGCGCAGTTACCGTAGAAGAAGGGTGGCAGGTGTAAATCAAGCGGGGCCGCTCAGGGGGCAGGGGGGAGCCTCGCCCCTGAGCGACAATCACTGAGCGGGGGTTACCAGCGCTGGCCGCCGCCGCCGCCGCCGCCGGTCCGTCGTCCGCCGGCAGCCTCGCGGGGCCGGGCCTGGTTGACGGTAAGGGGGCGACCCTTGAGGTCTCTTCCGTTCAACGCGTCGATGGCCGCCTGGGCCTCGGAGTCGTTGCCCATCTCAACAAAGCCAAACCCGCGGGGGCGGCCAGAGAATCGGTCGGTGATGACTCGGGCGGAGACCACTTGCCCGTATTCGGCGAAGACAGCCTCCAACTCCTCGTCACTGACCTCGTAGGGGAGATTCCCCACGTAGATGTCCATGCGGCGCTCCTTCTAGCACCTAGATTCTCCTCATCCTTGGCAAGCGCCGCATGCGTCGTCAGCAACAATGCGTGAACGCGGAACGTTCTTGCACTCCGGTTTGGGAGTTGCGTGCATTGTACCATACGCAACCCCCTCTGGCGACTCTCCCGAGGGCCGGCGCCGGTACGGTATTGATGCGTCGGAGGTCTCACACCCCATGCCCCAGGCAATGAGCCCGGTTCTCCCGCGTCTGCGCACCCCCGTCTTGTTAGCGGGCGACCGTTGGGTGGCCGAGCAAGCCGCAGCCCGATGAATCGACGGGTCCTCGCGAGGGGGTACGCAGCCCACCTCTTCCGCCTTCCGCCCTAAAATCGCCCAAGGTCGTCCCCAGCAAGGGCGCGTGTGCCGCGAGCCTGGCGTGTACTCGAGGCGTTGGCGCCAGCACCTTGACCCTGGCGAGAGGGCCAAGCTACACTGAACAATGAGGGCGGTTAGCTCAGTTGGTCAGAGCGCCACGTTGACATCGTGGAGGTCGGAGGTTCGAGTCCCCCACCGCCCACCACTTCCGACCTTAGTTGACTGTACACAGTACCGGGCTGCGAGCATTGTCAGGGGGCGGCGGCGAAGCCCACCGAAAGTCCCCGTTGACGGGCGGCCAAGCCCAGCCCCAGGGCAACGTGGGTCTTGCCGGCGCCGCTGTCTCCGATGGCGATGACGTTCTCCCGGCGTTCGATGTATTCGCAGGGGGCCAGCGGTATCACCTGCGCCCCGTTCACCGAGGGGACGGCCAAGAAGTCGATGGTATCCACGCTCTTGAGAGCGGGCAAGCTGGCCTTGCGGACCCTGCGCTGTTGGTGGCGGCCGATGAGTTCCAGTTCCGCGAGGCGGAGCTGGTAGTCGGGTGGTCTACGCACTCGGCGGCGCACTGGGCGGCCAGATTGCGGTACTGCCTTTCAGCGGGCGGTTGTCGCGGGTTGATGCTCCAGAAGGAAGTCGCGCACCTGGTTTATCGTCTTGGCTTTAACGTCCTCTGACTCCTTCCAGGGATACGCCGTCACCTCGGCTTTCGGCGCCAACGCCACCAGGTCCATGGCTGCCTCGTACGAGTGCGATGGTGTGTCGTCAGGCATGACCAACATCGGTGTCTGGCACGAGCGCGCGAAGTCCCGCGACACGCAGTACACGAAGTCCGGCTGGATGCGGTAAAGGTTGTGCAGGTACTCTTCAACAACCGCCATCGTCACGTCAGCCCGCCGGGCGCATAGCTCGGGACCCCAACTATCGCGGCCGGAGTTGTACATGGAGTCCGGTGTTGCCTTTGCGTGTCCGACCGGCTGGCAGAGCACGCCTGCCAGGACGCGTTCGGGCGCCCGTTCCATGAGCTTGAGTGCGAAAGGGCCACCGATGCAGTAGCCCATGAAGAAGAACTCCTGTATCCCGAGGTGGTCCATCAACCCCAGTTGGTCGTCGGCGAAGGCTCCCCACGGGTCGTTGATCTGGACCGGCCCGCTGGACTCTCCGCCATTGGCGTTGCGCTGGTCCATGGTGATGCAACGGAAGTCGTTCTTGAACTCCTCCATTGCGTTGAACACCTGCCTAGGCCAGTTGCTGACCAGGGAGTTCAATCCCCCGCCGGGGATGACCAGAAGCGGGAAACCAGACCCAGCCTCCTCATAGTGGATGCGGACATCGCCCTTGGTATAAAACGGCATTGCAGTTCCTCCTTCTTGACCCCAGAACCGGCGCCCCAGGCAATTGTAATTTGGGGAACCGGGTTGTCAAGGCAGAAGTCACCGGTTGAACCTGCGGGAGAAGCCGGTTTTACCCAGGGTGGCGACGAAAGCGACATTATCACCGAATACTAAACTGAAGCCGAGGTGAAACCCGCGGGGGCATCGTTCTTTCTGCCCATCCCCCAGGAGCTTCGGAGACTCGCCAAGACCGAATGGGAGGGCCGTTTATTGGGTGGCCAACCACCGTATCACCCCACAACATGTGAGGCGAGGCCCTCGGTAGGCCCACAGGACCATCCACATCTCAAAGATGGTACTGCCTACCGTCAAGTCAGCTGCACCGGTCCCGCGAAGGCGGGCCGGATACGTTCCACGACCGCTCCAGCCGTCCCCGGCGCAGCCCCCGCCAGACCAAACTGCTGCGGGAAGCAGCCATCTGCGCCGCCCGCCGGTCCCTCGGCTGGGGGCCGCACCGCATCGGGTGGGCGTTGGGCATCGCCCGCTCCACCGTCCACGCCGTCCTGCGCCGAGCGGCCATCCACCGCCTTGCCTGGCTCCACCCCACCACCCGGGAGATCGTCCGCTACGAGCACGCCCGTCCCGGCGCCCTGGTCCACCTGGACATCAAGAAGCTGGGCCGCATCCCCCAGGGCGGCGGCAAGCGCATCCTGCCCAGCTTCGCAGAGACCCGCAGCAGCCCCCGGCACAGCCCCCAGCATCGGCTTCGACTTCCTCCATGTGGCCGTGGACGATCACTCCCGCTCCGCCTACGTCGAGGCCCTGGCGGACGAGCGCGGCGCGCCTGCCCCTGGCTTCCTCCAACGGGCCCTCGCCCACTTCCAGCGCCACGGCATCGCCGCCGAGCGCATCCTGACCGACAACAGCGCCTGCTACCGGAGCCGCATCTTCGCAAGCACCGCGGCGGCCCGGGGCCTGCGACTGAAGCGCACGCGGCCCTTCCAGCCTCAGACCAATGGCAAGGCGGAGGCGTTCATCAAGATCCTCCAGGCCGGGTGGGCCTACCAGCGGCTGTACCACTCCAACCGCGAGCGGCTCGGCGCGCTGCCCAGGTTCCTTGTGTATGACAATCGGCTGCGTCCACACGGCGGTATCGGCGACGCCACTCCCACCTCCAGGCTGCAAACAATGTCCCTGGGAACTACACCTAGCGGGCGGAGCAGCCTTTGCCGACGCCGCTGTTTCCCTGCTGCGGGCTGCCTCCTCTGTAAGCGACCGTGAGTTCTACCCCCCCTGAGTCCCGGCGGTGGGTGGCCTATCGGCCTAGCGGAAATCGGTGAGACGGACAGACGTCGGGAATGGGCGAGCTCGCCAACCTGCAATGGCTGAACCTTGGCAACAACCAATTGAGCGGCCCGATACCTCCCGAACTGGGCAGCCTCTCCAAGCTGATGCGGCTGGGCCTGTACGACAACCAGTTGACCGGGGGGATACCGTCCGTGCTGAGCAGCCTCCCCAATCTGGAGCCGCTCAACCTCAGCGACAACCAGTTGACCGCGGAGATACCGTCCGAGTTGGGCAAGCTCGGCAACTTGGCAGAGCTGTACCTGGGCGGAAGCAGCCAACTGGCCGGGTGCATACCCCAGGGGTTGCGAAATGTACCGGAGGATGACCTTGGAACCCGTGGTCTGCCGCTCTGCTGAAACACAGACCGGCCAATCTCATCGCCGCCTCTCACGCCCCGCATCAGGGGAGGAGGATGCGCAGCATCTGCCTGGTGCGGCGCTCCTTGCGGCCAGATGCTGAGCCGGAATCGTCGGGGGCCGAATCCAGTCTCTGAGGTGCTTCCTCTCGTCGGAGTAGGGTCTTGATGCGTTTCACCGCTCCCGTGGAATCGCGGAGCGCGACTCCTCCATGGCCGGTTAAACGGTCACGACTCTACATCGTGGTATCTGGGTGGCAGGTTGCCAGGTCTATAGCGGTCGTCACATTCATCCCAGCGCCTGCGCACGCTCGCATGGACATTTGAGCATTCGGGGATACGATGCAGCCAGATTCGCGCTGTTCGCCAGCAGGGCGGCTATCGCGGAGGCGGACCAGCCTCCGGAGGAAGGGCTGGCAGCTGGCCGTGTACATCGGCTTGGTCATCCTGGTACAGTTTTGACTCTAAGGGGTAGGGTGGCCGAGTATAATCCCGCTGAGGTGATGATGACTCTTCCTCAGAATGGCCGGTTCGATTTGACCAGCGGTCTACCGATTTGCCGCATCCTGAACGGGATGTGGCAGGTTTCCGGCGCTCACGGCGCCATTGACCCCGACGCTGCTATTTCCAGTATGTTCGACTATGTGGACGCCGGGCTTACCACTTGGGACTTGGCCGACCACTATGGTCCCGCCGAAGATTTCGTCGGCGAGTTCCGGCGCCGGTTGGCCTCGGCCCGCGGCGGGGAAGCCGTGTCCGGCATCCAGACCTTCACCAAGTGGGTGCCTCGGCCGGGACCCATGACCCGCCAGGTCGTCGAGAACAACATCGACATCTCCCGCCGCCGCATGGGCATGGACAGGCTGGACCTGCTGCAGTTCCACTGGTGGGACTACCGGGATAGCGCCTACCTGGAAGCCCTCACCCACCTGTCCGATCTGCGGGACGAAGGCATGATTCAGGAGTTGGCCCTGACCAACTTTGACACGCAACGGATGCAGGAGATCGCCGGTCAAGGGATTCGAGTGGTGTCGAACCAGGTCCAGTATTCCCTGGTCGACCGTCGCCCCGAAGTCGCAATGGTCGGGTTCTGCCAGTCGCATGAGGTCTCGCTGCTGGCCTACGGGACCCTCTGCGGCGGCCTGCTGTCGGACCTGTACCTGGGCCGACCGGAACCGAGTACTGCCGTTTTGAACACTGCGAGCCTGCGCAAGTACAAGCAGATGATCGACGCCTGGGGAGGCTGGAGCCTATTTCAGCAGTTGCTGGCGGTGCTCAGGACTGTCGCCGACAAGCACGACGCCAGCATCGCCAACGTCGCGGTGCGATATGTCCTGGACCGTCCGGCTGTCGCCGGCGTCATCATTGGCGCCAGGTTAGGGGTAGCCGAACACATCAATGAGAATGTCCGGGTGTTCCGCATCCAACTGGACTCCAAAGACGTGGAAGCCATCGAGCGCGTCCTCGGGCAGTCCCGCGACCTCTATCGGATGATCGGCGACTGCGGCGACGAATATCGCCGGTAGGAGTGGTTCAAGGGAAGGGATAGCCAAACGGCGTCCTATCATCAAGCGTCTCTACGTCCCGCGTCGCGGGATTTGCCGAAGCTCCCGTAAGTGTAGATGGCCGCTTGGGCCGCCGACTCGGGGTGGCCCCACTCGGCCCCCCGAGGTCATCCACCGCCTGTAGGCCTCCGGCCCGCTCACAGAGACTCGAACCCCAAGAGTGGGTCGCTAACTGCCGTTGCCTATCCGGAACCCAGGTCTACCAGCCAGGTGTACCGACGGGTTCGACCGCTACTGCCTAACAGACTTGAACTACTCAGTCCACGTCATGCGGCAGGCGGCGCGCCGGTCGTGGCGCATCGGGCAGACCCGCCCGGTGAAGGTGGTGTTCATGCCCTACCGGAACACGTTACAGGCCGACGCTCTCAAGCTGGTGGCCAAGAACCTGCGAAGCTCCCTAGCCGTCGAGGGTGAGCTGCCGGAAGACGAGCTCGCCGCCTACGGGGACGACGGCGACGGCCAGATGCTGGCCCCGGCGCGTAAGATCGTGAGCTCGGAGGAGGATGTCGACACTGTGGAGACGGTGTTCGCCCAGGAGCGGGACACTGAAGCCAATAGCGAGCACCTGCCGGTGGACTACGGGTGGAAGCTGGTGGAGGTCGAGCCGGAGGCCGCCAAGCTCAACGGCAACGGTCCCGCGGCCATCCCAGTCAAGGTTATGGTCATCACGGCGAAGCCCCAGGGCCGGAGCCAGAATCCGAGACCCGCTTCAGCGTCGCTCTCCGAAGTCAGTACTCAGCGTCGGAGAGGAGCACGAGACTGAAGCGGTCGGCCTGTCCACATAGCCAGAGCGGACGCGTGGATAGTTTTCTGTGTTTGCGCTATTCTCGCTCCGAGCAAATCTCGAGGAGCGCTCAGTGATAGAACCCAAGAAGAAACGACTCACCCCGGACTTGGACCCTCCGGTGCAACGGCGCCTGAAGGCGGTGGCTGCGCTCAAGGGCATCAGCATGCGCCGGTACTGCCAGACCGCCATAGACAAGGAGTTGGCAAAGGACGAGGCCAACGGTGTGCTCGGCCAGCCTTCAGGCCCCTTTGATACAGAGGGACTGATGGCGCTCCGGAAGGAGATTTTTGGAAACAAGGTGCTACCTGGAAGCTCTGTCGACTTGATCAAGGAAGTCCGCGGGCTAAAGGACGCCCAACTCAAGGACGTAATGTGAATAGCCTCGTCGTCGTGGACGCGATCCTGGCGTTCAAGTGGCTGATGCAAGAGGGATGTTCTGAGAAAGCTGACGATCTGGGCCGGTTGTGGGCCAGCCAGGGAACCCGAAGGGCAGCCCCCTATTTCATACCTGTGGAGGTGGTCAACGCTCTTCACGGGCGGGTAGTGCAGGCGGAGACTTGAGTGTCCACGACGGAGCGCGCATGATCGAGAGGCTGCTGTTGTCGGGGCGCGAACTCCATGAAACACCGGACCTTCATGGCAGAGCTCTGGAGCTGGCAAGCCGACTCAACCAGGGCGCGGTCTACGACGCACACTACCGGGCGCTGGCGGAGACCCTTGAATCACCTTCCAGTCTCCTGCCCGCTCTGTTAGGAGACTCTGACTCTCGCTTCATAGGCACATGAAGGATCTGCTCCATCGAACTACACCTCGCCTGGGACTGCTGGTCCTTTTGGCAGCAGCGTTGGGGTGCTTTTTCTTCCTTTTCGAGCTATTCGTAGGCCTTACATCCTCCGGCGGCAACGATCTATCGGCGGAGAGCTCTTCGTTGGGCCCAAGCTTCGAAGTCCCCAGCGGCGCTTCTCTGATGACCGTGCTTGCGGCGGTCACCTGCATTGCGCTTGGAGCCGCAGCTCTCCTGCTCTTGCGGCGATGGCTGAAGGACCGTCCGGGAACACCACGTTGGGTCATGGTCTGTGGAGGCGCGCCGGCGGTGGCGGTGGTCGGCCTTGGGATTTACTTGCTCGTTTCGGGGACGACGCACGGGAGCCTTCCCTACGGGAGCCTTCCCTACGAGAGCATCCCCTACGGGAACTACCAAGTGAGCGCCGGGGGGATGAAACCTCTGGTGGTGACAGTGTTGGCCATCGTTGTCCTGGCGGTGGTGCTTGTAGGGGTCATGAAGCCTCGGATGCTGATCCTGCTGTTGGCAATGTGCCTGGTTTCCATTCTAATGTTAGGGCTGCTCTCGTCCTTCGCACTCCAGGGCCAGAACCTCTTTGGGCGCCCTTCACAGATGTCTGGGCTGCTCTCGTCCTCCGCGCTCCAGGGCCAGAACCTCTTTGGGGGCCCTTCACAATTGCAGCCGGCGGCAGGTTACACAGAGGAAGTCAACGCCTTACGCCAGCGAGGCCCCGTTATCGTACCGTCGAGCCAGGAGCTGGACACGGGTGCGGTAGAACGCCCGGTGGGGGAACCGGGAAGTGGAGACTCCCGGACTGAGGAAGCCGCCGGGACGGGAGGGCCGTCGCCGAGAACACCCAGCGCCGCATCCGCCGATGACCATCCGCCTCAGCCAACCCCGGCCGCTCGGGACTCGGCAACCGAAGCAACCGAAGCAACCGAGCCGGTCTTCATGGAAGTCAAGGGAGAAAGGACCACACCGGTGGGGGTGCCCTACCGTTTGACCGGCAGCCTGACCGGAGCCGATGACGAGCCCCTGCCGTCCATGCCGGTGACCATCAATGTAGACGGACAGCCTGAAGCAATCCTGCATACCGACGCCCAGGGCGGGTTTGCTTGGGAAACGGTCTTCAACGAAGCAACCGAGGCCACGGTGGATATCGGTTTTCCCGGAAACACCGAATTGGGTCCATCCCAAACCCGATGGCCCGTCACCGCGGCGACGCCGGAGATTGCGGTGGAGCCGCCAGAGCCGGTGGCCCGGGGCGATGCCCTCATGCTGCGGGGAACAGTATCCGTCGGAGGTCGGCCGGCGCCGGACACCCCCGTAACCGTCAATGGAGAGCAATTGGGGCGCACCGACGCCAACGGCGCTTTTGCGCTGCCCTTCCAGGTGCCCGCGGGCGCCGCGCTGGGGACATTCCCGCTGGAGTTGGCCGCCCCGGCGTTGAAAGCCGCAGCCATGGTGCTGGCGCCGGTTATGTCCGCTACCAGTCTTCTTGTTACGCCGCTGGGACGGCTGATCCGTGGGCTCCCATTACCGGTGGAGGCGCGACTGCTGGACGATCAGGGCATCGGTATTCCCAACGCCACGATCCACGACGGCCAGGGGGGCACGGGCATCACCGGCCCGGACGGTGTCGCGAAGTTCGTCCTGCCGGCGCTGGAAGGGATAGACCTGTCGGAAATCCTGACGACTTTCAAGTTTGATGGCGACGAATCGAACCTTCCCGTGGATCACGCCATGGAGGCGCCGGTCTCGTCTGACGGCGGGTTCAATTGGTTGCTCTGGGTAGGACTTCCCTTGGCAGTGATCATTGGCTCCGTGGCGGCATACCTTCTTGCGCGGCGATTCAGGTCGTTGGCGGGATTGCTCCGCCGAGCCTGCGGTCTGGTGTCGTTTCTATGGGGCAGCTTGGCTACACGTCGGCGGCGACATTTGCGCTCTGGCGAGGAGGAAGAACGGGTCCCTGCCCTGCTTGACCTGAGCTTCCCGACGTTGCCGGCGGATGGTGAGAAGGTCTGGCAAGTCGGAGAGCAAGTGTCGCTCCAGTGCGTCCTGATCGGCGGGTCGGGCGAGCCGATGGGTCGAGTGACGGTGGAACTTGACTGGGGTGATTCGAAGGAACCAAGACAGCTGACCACCGACCGGAAAGGCAGGTGCGCCGCGACTTGGTCCGCGTATGAGGAGGGAACTTATCGAGTTACAGCCAGTTTCGCGGGCGACGACCATTACTTGCCGGCTACCGCCGTCGAGGACTTTCGGGTGCGCGGGCAGGTGGCCACCCACCTGGACATAGCTTTAGTCAAGCCAGCGGAAGACCTCCCCTACATATGGGGAATCGGCGAGCCGGTCCATGTGGAGATCATGCTGCGGGATGATTCGGGAGGGGGTGTGGGCGGACGCACGGTAACGGCAATGATTGGTGAGCCGGGCCAACCGGTTGGGTTGTTGACCGACGCCGGCGGACGGTGCCGCATATCCTGGACCGGCGCCGTTCCCGGAACGTATCGGGTTGTGGTGGACTTCGCCAGGGAAGACCAATGCTTGCCAACCTCGGCGCACCATGAGTTCGAAGTGGTGGATTTTCGGGATGACGTGGTGCGTCGTTACAATTCCTTCCTGCCGTGGGTCCGCGAAAGGGAGCCCCGCGTTTCGGAACAGACCACTCCCAGGGAAATGGAAGTGATGGTCGTCGACAGCGGAATGCCGATAGACCACCGAGCGATGGAGGTGGTAATCGCCCGGTTTGAAGAGGCGGACTACAGCCTGCACGAAATCGACCGGCCCCGGTTCGAGGCGATGTACCGGGCCCGCAGAACGATAGTGGGAGATTGAACCAGGCATGGCAACCAATGGCGGGCTGATGGGACCGTTATTCCAGGCTGTGGTGATAGCCACAGGAGCGGCCGTCCTGTGGGTCCTGGAAGACTCCCCCTTGCCGCAGAGCAGTCTGGGGCTTGATTTCCTCCTCTGGCCCGTCGCCATCGCCACCGGGCTGTCGTTGGCGGTTGACCTGGTATGCCGGCTGCAACGCGCGTCCCGGCTGAGGGCGGCGCTGCGTCTGCCCGAGGAATTCAGGCCGCCGGTGACCCTTGCCCTGCTGATGACCCGGCGCTTCTCAAGGCACGCCTCGTGGTCGGGGCTGCTCTTGGGCGCGGTAGCAGCCTTGGTTGGAACCGAGGCCGAGCCGCGCATTTACTACACTTTTGTTGTCGGGACCGGTACTGTTCTGGCGTTCATGGCGGCGGTCCGAACGGCAAGCATACCTTTCCCCGTCGCTGGCATGATCTTCGGACTTCCTTGGTTCCGGCTGTTAGCGCTCGGGACAATCTCCCTGCTGCTGCATCAACAGGAGTGGTCCACCGCCTACGGCTTCTACAGCGCTCCACTATTGCCAGCGCTGGCGGCGGCGATGGCAGCCGGCTACCTGGGCAGAGCACTACGGAATATCGACAAAGTGTCCGACCGGTGGGCCAATCCGGACACGCCGCTACGGACGGTGGCCGTCGAATGCGTTGGCATCGCTGCTGCCTTGACTACTGCCGCCGGCGGTGCGTTTATGGCATGGGGGATTCTCGGTTCGCTGCCCAACATAAGCGCGGCGGCCCTGGACCAGTGGCCGGACTTGCTGCCGGGCGACCTGACCCTGCTCTACTCCAGCCAGCTATTCGCAACCAAGCATCTGGCGGCTGGTTTTCTGCTGGTGCTGGGCTTCGCCAGAACACTGCCGTCTGCGGGGGAAGGCAGTACCGGAGCAGATTACCGTCCCTTGCTCAAGGCCGGTGCGTACGCTCTGTCGGGGTACACGGCGTGGTTGGTGGCGGTGAAGTTGGCCTCCTTGGGTCATGGATACCCATTGCTGGGTGCAGCCGTTGCCGGCGGTTTGTTCGCGGCGGCAGCGGTAACGGTGGTCCGCAGCCTCATCCCCGGTCCCGGCGGGGTGTTGACCGACGCCGCCCGGTGGTTGTCCCAGTCCACCTTTCGGGCGTTCTTTCTGGGGGCGTCGCTGGTCCTCTACGGTCTGCTGTTACGCCCCCTGCTCTACGAAGCTCTATGGCTCGCCCCGGTCTACGAGTGGCTGGTGGTTCTGGCCTTCGCCTTCGTTCCAATTAACCGACTGAGGAAGGGAATGCGGGCGGAAATTGTTCCCGAGACAGGGCCGCCCGCCTCCTGGCCCAGCTGGTCTCGCCACTACCAGGTGTCCGAAGAACGGCACGATCCTCGGATGGTCGAGCTAGTGGTCTTGCAGCAGGGATTCATCAATACCGGTGAGTGGGAACGGGTATGGGACTACTTGGTGGGGTTGCTGCTGCGGAACGAGACCCCACTGGAGAGCATCCCGGCCGTATTTGCGCCCATGAGGCGCTGCTACCTGGCGTCGGTCACCCCGGGCCTTCGGCGGCGCAACAAGAAAGTGACCGTGAAGCACCGGGAAGCGGCCCTGGCGGATACCATGGCCAGGGCGGAAGCGGCCCTGTCTTTGCCCTCGGCCCCCCTGGAAACGTTGGATGAAGCCCGATTGCGGGAAGTGGGGACGCCGTTCCTGGACCAACGCGGCGAACCGGAGGAGCTAGCAGTGACCCTAACCGCCGCTTACTGGCAGCATGGGGCCGATCTTGGCTCGGCCGCGTCGCGCTGGTACTCTCTGATGGCCTTGGTCGACGACCCGGCTTCCGGGGTTGGCATTGGAGCTTACTTACGGTGGGTCTTCCGGCGCATAATCCGGAGAGGGACCCCCCGCTGGGACCGGGAACGGCGGCAGCGGATAGTAGACGAGGCGGCATCGCACCTGTTTGGAGAGGGGACCGAAGCAGCTACGTCCCTCTGAAGCAGGCGGCCCGGGAACCGGTGGTGCCAGCCGACATCCTTGTTATGGAGAAGGAGGGGGTTACGGCATGAGTCAATTTGACGTGGAAGAGGCGGGCCGGGTCTGCGAGACGATTATCGACCGCGTCTCCCAGGTATTCGTGGGCAACCGGCTGCTGCTGCGAAAACTACTGGCGGCGGCCCTGGCCAACGGCCACGTTCTTTTCGAGGACTACCCCGGCTTGGGGAAGACTCTGCTGGCCAAGGTGTTCACCCGGGCCATCGGCAGCGAGACGAGGCGGGTCCAGTTCACCCCGGACGTGCTGCCCGCCGACATCCTGGGCACCAGGGTCTGGCGGCCGAACACCGGGGAGTTCCAGCTAGTGAAGGGGCCGGTGTTCACCAACGTGCTGTTGGCTGACGAGATAAACCGAGCGCCCCCCAAGACCCAGGCGGCGCTGCTGGAAGCCATGGAAGAGCGGCAGGTCACCATTGACGGTGATACGCTTCGCTTGAGCCCTCCTTTCCTGGTCATCGCAACCCAGAATCCCATTGAGCAGGAAGGGACCTACCCGCTGCCCGAGGCCCAACTTGACCGGTTCATGTTCCGGTTGGGCACGGGGTATCCCGCCACCCAGGAGTTGGAAAACGACATCCTGCTCCGCCGCATCCAGTGGCAAAAGGACGACCCCACTGAAGACCTGGAGCCCGCGGTGGACCTTGAAAGCTTCCTGCGGTTGCAGCGCAGCGTGGAGTTGAACGTCTACGTAGACCAGGTGATGGTGGACTACATCACCCAAGTGGTGCGGCTAACCCGCGAACATCCCCGCGTCGCGGTTGGGGTCAGCCCCCGGGGCGGCTTGGCCCTGTTGAAGGTCTCCCGGAGTATGGCTCTTATCCACGGTAGGGATTTCGTTATCCCCGATGACGTAAAGATGGTTACTTCGGATGTTCTGGGGCACCGTATAATCTTGAACATCGAAGATGTTTTGGAAGGAGTGAACCCGCAAGACGTGGTTGAAGAGGTAGTAGATCAGGTCCCTGTGCCCACCGAGTTGGGACACCGGTCAACCGGCTAATGTTCTCCGCGCTGCCGGGGCGATGGCTGACCCTGGCGTTTGTGCTGTTGGCCTTGGCCTTGTGCCTGGGCAACTTGGTCCTGTTGGCGGGAGCCATTTACGCGTTGCTCATCGTGCTGGTGGGCGCGACGCTGGCTGCCCCCAGAGGCATAGTGGTCAACCGCAATACGCCGCGCCTTGTTTGTTGGGCCGGGAGCGGGCTGGACGTGGACCGGCAGGTGGAAGCTGGCGGGGGAGTGGGGCCATTGTATGTCTACGACCAGCTCCCGCCGGAAGCGGAGGTAGTCAGTGGCAACAACCTCCGGGTAATCTGGAAACGTCCCGGCGCAAAGACCTACGACCTGTCCTACCGTATCTCGTGGCCCAAGCGAGGTGTGTACACCCTCGGAGAGACGGCCTGGGAGGCCGAGGCGCCGCTGGGGTTGCACCAACGCATACATGGATCGGCCGGTCCGTCCCTGGAGATCTCCGTTGTCCCTCACACGCAAGCCATCAGGAGGGTCAACGAAATCAGGGGCCGAGCCCACAGCCGCAACCCATGGGAGGACGTAGCCATCGTTGGAGTCTCCAGCACCGACTTCACCCAATTGCGTCCCTACACGCCGGGAGACCCGATGCGCTGGATCAACTGGAAAGCCAGCGCCCGTAGCTCCGGCAGCGCCAACCCGCTGCTGGTCAACCAGTATGAACCGGAAGGCCGAAAGGCGGTCTGGATTTTCTTGGATGGCGCGGACTACATGGATGTGGGGTCGACACTGTCCGCGCTAATCGACCAGGCAGCGGAGGCGGTGGGCAGCATTGCCCAGTATTACCTGACCCGGGGCTACACACTAGGGGCTTACGTCTACAACAGTCGGAGCGATATCCTGACCCCGGAAGTAGGACAGAAACAGTTCCGACGGCTCACCAACATGCTGACCAGGCTAAAGCCGGGCCAGCATAAGCAGGACCTGTTGCAAGCGGTTGAATCGTGCAAGGGTTTTCTGTTCAGGCTGCAGCCCGAGGTCTACGTCGTTACCCGGCTGGACATTCACTACCCACGCGAAGGACCGGAGCCGCCCTACCCGAACGGGTTGATCGCAGGGATAAGGCGGCTGGTCTCCCTGAGGCCCAGCTCCCGGCGCACGAACCAAGTCCGAGTGGTCCACCTTGAACCCCAAGGCTATCAAAGGCCACATACGTCCATGGAAGCCCAAGCCTTGGAACTGATGCGGTGGGAGGTCAAACCCCTGTCCGAGGCCATCCGCCGCTCCGGGGCCTCGGTACTGCGATGGGACCCCCTGCAACAGGACTTCGCCTCTGCATTCTTGCGGCATCTCAACGCGGGCCGGTGACGCTATGGTGCGTTTCTTAGCCGTTGAGTCCCTGCTGTTGGCCTGTCTCCTGTCCTTCGCGGGCTACGTGTTATGGGAGTCTCGGGGCACGACCATAGGCTTGGACACGCTATGGCGCGATCAGCTGAGCGCTCAGGAACCGGGAACGTGGGGGGTCTCCCCCCTTATGGTGGTCATCGCCGGCATCTGTTGTCTTCCATTCATCCTCTACTGGTTGCTCCAGTGGCTGGGAATGACCACACTATCCTTCTGGTTGCTCACTTTGGCCGTCCTCTTGCCCCAGGGCCCGGCGGTGCTGGCCCACAATCGCCTGGATTGGGCCTCGTTTTGGAGAGGTCCTCCGTCGTCTCCCGAGTTGTCCCAGATCACTGTGGGGGCGCTCTTCCTGTTGTCCTTGGTCCTGCTGGTAACGCTGCACCGAATCGCCGAGCTAAGGAGACTGAGAGGCAGGCTTGGAGCCCTGCGTCTGGAGAGCGGGGAACAGGGCAAGGTCATCGCCAGCGAGATTCTAGTCCTGGTTGGGTTGGTTGGGTTCAGCCTGTTCGTAACCGCAATGCTGCTGTCAGCGGCTGCGGCGTTGGCCCGGATGAACAACCTGCTGGCCCATTCTCCCTGGACCGTACTCACCATCGGCGCTGCCGCCCTTTTGATGGTAACTGCCTTCTTGCACCTCTGGCTGCGAACTCGCCACGAGGACTGACTCCTGCTCTACCCGTCTGGATGCAGCACCTCGCCGCAGCCGTTACTACCACTAAACCGCATTCTCCCCGAACAGAGCTATGTGGGACCATAGGGATGTGGCCCAGTACCTTCAGTGCCTTCGCCACTGGCTACCCGCCCGCATCCAAGTCTACCGCCCACGAGTACCGCAGTTTCCCTTTGCGATTGATTCGCAACTATGAGATTCCACCTCCCAGCCTTGCGAGTTAGAGGTTCCGGTGGGCATAGGTTGTGTTGTCGCCACCTTTGCGATCCTATCATAATAGTTGGGCAGCAGCCCTTGGTGAGCCTCCCAGGCCCAACCACATCTCGAAGATGGTACTGTCTACCGTCCAATTAGGCCCACCAAACTGGACAAAACCAAGAACCTTCACGCTGAGGTTCGTTCTCGATCTGTTGTCGGTTGCAGGTGACATGCTTGCTCGGGGGAAGTGAGCGCGAACCCGATAAATCGGCCTTTCCGTTCTCTTCCGTCTTGCTTGGAGTTTCGACCGACATAGCCGCTGGGCGCACCAATTTGGGGATATGGCCACTTCTTGACCTATGGCAGGGCTTTGTTGATGGTCTTGATGAGTTCCTTCCACTGAGTCCGTTCTACCTCGGTGAGGTCCGCTGCTTCATGTTCTCGTGTCCAGCGAAGATAGGCCTTTGCGAGACGGTACTTTGAGAATGTCCTCTTGCCGATCTGCTCTATGAAGATGTCGACAACTGGCCGTGCTGGTTGCTGACCGGCAAGCTCTTCGATGTCCCAACCCAGACCGGTCATTGCTACATCAAAAAGTGTGTCCCTGAGGAGGTCTTCGCTATGGTCCGCGGAGACCGTACGCTCGCCTCCCGCCTGGCCTCGGGCAAGCTAACGGCGCTGGAGCGGGATACCCTGACGCTGTTCGCCAGCGGTAGGTCTTACACCAAAATCGCCGAGGCGAGGGGCAACAGCACTGTGACCGTCCGGAACCTGAACAATCTCTACCGCATAGAGGACTAGCTGGGCATCGGGACGAAACAGGAACTCGTGATCTGGGCCGTGCGGAACGGCCTGGTGGACGACGTAGTAGTGGGCGTTGACGCCCAGCCAACGCCTTAGCAGGCTGGTGAAGAATGCGAGTTTGGGATATAGGGAGCGGGGCGGTGTCGGCATTGAGGCGCCGTTGGACGCCGATTCGGAGTAAGCAGCGCCCTGGGGCGCCCCCGATCGGGCCGCTGGCGCCTCCGGTTGGGGCATTTCATCCTCAACAGGCAGGGGCCGCCCCCGGAGATGATGGCGGGGGCATGAGCTTGGCCATGCGCACGAGGTTGTAGGCCGCCAGAGCCATCTCCGCCCACAGGCCGTCGCTGGCCAGGCCACAGGAGCGCAGCTTCCTTCCGCCCCCGGCGGTCTTCAGCCAGCCGAACACCTCCTCGACCCGCTTCCGCTCCCGCTGGCTCGTCGCGTACCCCGCGTGACGGCTCGTCCGCCGGTCCAGGGCCGTGTGCCGTTGCTTCATGGCCACGTGAGGCGTGATCTCGAACGAGCGGCAGGTCGTCACGAACGCCCGCATGTCGTAGGTCAGCCGTTCGCAGAACTGGCGCTCCGAGCGCACGGAGGAGAGCGCGATCAGCAAGCTCGCCTTCAGCAGGTGTTCGGGCGGCACGGATGGCCGGCCTCTCTTGGCATACATGCGACTGAAGGCGGGCAACAACTCCTGAAGCACCCGGTCTGCCAGCGGCTTGATCCGCCGGATCGGGTGTCCCTGTGGGACCAAGTCCTCGGGGGTGAGCGCCACCAGACTCTCGATCTGCTGGTCGGATGTGCCGCGCATAGCCGCCTCCCGTTCGTGTTGCGGCTAGCGTAATCAAACGCCTTCCCATCCGCACCTTCGTGCCCATGCCCCCTTACACGTTTTTCATCACCCTGCTAGAGAACCTTCTGAAAGCCGGGGAAGCCGTCCTCTACGGACAGGTCTGCTGGTCGATAGCCAACCTCGGCACGGACAGACCCCGGCCGGGGGAGGTCATGCGAACCGAAAGTTCCGCCTTACCCGCAAGAGCGTCGAGAACATCGAGCAGTGCATGGGGATGAAGACCTGTGGGGAGGCCATTGCCCTGTTTGTGGAGGAGAAGGAAGCGGAGCCTTGGGGCGAATGCCTGGATGGGCACCGGGAAGCGGCTCTCGCCTTCATGATGTACGGCATCCGACCTACCCATCCATGCCCCGACTGCGGAGAGATACCCAAGTTCGGAAGTACCGCGATGAGTCTGGACTTTCACCCAGATGGACCGGTCAAGGGTGTGGACGGCCAGGTATACACGACTTGTCCCGAGTGCGGGGAAGACGCCCTGCAACTCGAGGGGGATCGCCCTGCGGAATGGGGTTGGAACATAGTATGCCTGAATTACGAATGGACGATGAAGCAGGCGGAAAGCCTTGACATCGGCCAGTACTGCGATCTTATGGAAGAGGTCAAATCCAAGGTCGAGTCAATCAACCAGTTGATGGAGATACCCGGAGTCACCATTCGTACGCGCGTGGAGTCGATCTGCCTCCAGCTCCGGATGCTGCTCGAACTCATCGTGTTCAGCTCATTGGTGTCCAACAAGGACGTCTGGCAGAGGTCGCAGAAGGAACTCCAGAGCTCCCAGGACTTAAGCAAGAAGCTCAGGGAACTGAAGCGCCTCCATCCCAACTTTTACCCAAGGCCCGTAGACCAGAAGGAAACACCTCGGGTGGGGAACTGGGGGATCGGGTAGAAGGATTCCTGAGCGAAGACGGGCTGATAGAGGCCTACGGGCGGCTGGGCAATATCCTTCATGCCGAGAACTCCTTGGGCAGAGAAACCAACTACCGTTACTTCATAGACTTGATCCCTGGATGGATGTCGCAGGTTGCGAGCCTTCTGGAATGCCACAAGGTATACCTCTACCACCGTCCTGAAGAGTTCTATCTGATCAAGATGTTCGGAGACGTGGATGGCGAGCTGATGCGGATTCGGTTTACGACAACCGCCGAAGGCAAGACGAAGTGCGCATGGCCGGACTGCGTCGCATCGTCAGCGCGGCTCTACTGCCAATACATCCAACGACCCTGGAGAGAATGTCAGTTGCCCGAAGTTGAGCCAGCCCAAACCCAGGGCAAGCGAGTGGCTGACGAACTCTACGACCGCGAGGGCTAGTGTTGAGCGGCGGCCGCTGATGGCGCGGAGCGGGTGATCGGCTGGCACACGCTCCTCCAGGTCCACGAAGGCCAACATCGGCACCTGCGGCTCCTGCCGTCCCCGCATACGCTCCACCTCCGTCTTGAATGCCCCTATGATCGGTACCCGGCGCCCTCAGCCGCCGCCGTCCACCGTGCGCATCGACGTTTTTCAGCAGCCTGCTAGAGGGCTCCCAGAGAGCATACCGCCCACTGCTTGGAGGAGCGTGCCCTGCCAGAAGGTCTGATTCCCGCCGTGAGCACAAGCCTGGCCCCACGGATCCGCAGGGCGGCCGTGAGGATCCACCGTGGACCAAAGCGGTCCATGAGAGGGCCCACCCACAGGCCTAGCAGCCCTCCGAGGATAGAGCCCAGAGTGATGGGAATGGCGAAGAAGGTCCGGCTCCAGCCAAACTCTTGAGTGACTGGATTCGCGAACACGGTGAGCACAGTATAGGTCTCCGTGCGGTGAGTGAATCCAACCAGCGCCGCGACCACAACGATGAACCAGCCGTAGTAGAACCTGCGCCTGCCAAGGCGGCCAGGGATCACCGCCACTCCAGTGTCTCCTTTTGTCTACGGGTAGACAATGAACTTAGGGGCCTTGCTAGAAGGCATCCGCTCTGGGCCAGATGATAGCAAACCTTGGTGTGTTGGTTCCCAGGTCTTGGAGCCGCAAAGCCGTGACTCTCGGGCAACTGAACCGATCCGAGTCGCTGGTCTTTGGAGTTGTGCTTGACTTCTGATGGTGCGCAATTACAATGGTGTCGCTGTCGATTACCGGCTTCGGGCCTGGAACTGAGGAACAAAAGGTCCATCACCACACGAAACACTTGGCGTAGTCGTGAGCGGGGAAGGGAGCTGATATGTCACTCGAGGGGCGTGTTGCCATCGTGTCGGGCGCTGGGCCCAACATCGGGCGAGAGATCGCCAGTACCCTGGCGGAGAACGGCGCACGGGTCGTCTGCCTGGACATCCGGAAGGAAGCCGCCGATGCGACCGCCAAGGAGCTTGTAGACCGGGGATTCGAGGCCCTGGCAGTCCAGGCTGACACAACTTCTCCGGAGCAGGTGGCCAGCGCCGTGGACCAGGCTACAGGGGCCTTCGGCGCCGTGGACATTCTGGTCAACAACGCCGCCATCACTCATCGGGCCGGGCTCCTCGATGCCGACGCTGAGAGCTGGCGAAAGGTCGTGGACGTGATCCTGACGGGAACGTTCCTCTGTACGCAGAGGGTCGCCAAGCAGATGATCTCCCAAGGCCGTGGGGGCGCTATCGTGAACATCGCCTCCACCTCCGGGCACCGGGGCAAGTCCGGCGCGATAGCCTACCAAACCGCCAAGGCCGGCATCCTGAACTTCACCCGAGCGGCTGCTATGGAACTGGCCCCCTACGGCATCAGAGTGAATTCTGTAACGCCGACGCAGACGGGCACCCCGGTGGGCGGCGGCCAGGCGCGCGCCGACGACTCGCCCCCCGCGTCCGTCCCGCGGGGCCGCTGGGGCCGGCCCAAGGACCAGGCGCAAGCCGTCCTCTTCCTTGTGTCGGACAACGCTGACTTCATCCTCGGAGTCGATCTGCCGGTTGACGGCGGCAATCTGGCGCAGAGGATAACGGGCTGACGGGCCACAGAACCATCTAGGAAGCAACACAGCTGACTGGTCCCGCACGCGAGCGGGTCCAACGGAGGCCTGATCTCGATAAAGCCCTCGCTGGAGGCAACCGGCGAGAGAGGAGGCGACGACATGGCGTTGGTCATCGATGCGGATACCCACGTTGACGAATCGGAAGCGACGTGGAAGAGCTTGGAAGAAACAGTCGCCAAGTACATTCCAGTTACCGTCGTCCCACCAGCGGGAGGACTACGCCAGGGAGTCTTGGACCCATCTAGGAGCCGCTGGTGGTTTGTAGAGGACAGGCTCCAATCACGGGCGGTCCGAGACGAAGTGCACCATCCTGCCCGAGAAAAGCGGGAGCTGGACGACATACCGGGTCGGTTGGAGGACATGGACCGGATGGGCGTGGACATGCAGGTGATCTTCCCGACCTTCTTCATCCGCTACAACACCGGCAACGCAGAAGCGGAGGTTGCCCTGACAAAGAGCTACAATCGCTGGCTCGCCGAGCGGTGCGCTCAGAGCAACGGCCGGCTGCGCTGGGCGGCCGTACTGCCCCTGCTGAATGCCGACGACGCGGTGGCGGAGCTACGGTGGGCTAAGGAGAACGGTGCGTGCGGGTTTTTCAAGCGGGGGTACGACCTGGAGAAGCAGGTCAGCGACCCTCACTTCTTCCCCGTCTATGAGGAGGCCGCCGCCCTGGACATGTCCGTATGCATCCACACGGGTCACCCACTGCCAGGTCGTGAGTGGGACCGCGGATTTCCGGTGATGGCCGCCTTCACTGCATTGATAACAGCACGGCTGCCGGACAAGTTCCCCAAGCTCCGGTTCGGCTTCATCGAGGCTGGCGCGTCATGGATCCCCTACGCCTTGGCGCAGCTAGAGACGCAACTGCGGGCCAACCAGCTTCACGAGCGAAAGTCGGCTTTCGACTTGAAGAAGGACCTCTTCCGCGCCAACCGGCTGTTTGTGGCTATTGACCCGGTGGATGACATCGAGTACCTCCTCACCCTTGGGACTGAGGACAACCTGATGATCGGCACGGACTACTGCCACTCCGACCCATCCGCGAACCTCGCCGCCTTGGAGGAGGTGCAGCGCTGGGCCGATGAGGGCAGGATCACTCAGGCCATCGCTCGCAAGATCCTGGAAACCAACGCACGGGAGTTCTACGGCCTCCCGAGCGCCTGAAGCGCGGTCACGCCGGGCGCCCGCCGACCCGGCTCAAGGGTTCGCGGATGTCTACAAAGCAGTTAGGGAAATAGAGAAGGGAAGGGAGCCATGATGTTGGACGGCAAAGTCGCACTGGTGTCTGGAACAGGCCCGAACATCGGCTCGGAGATCGCGCGGACCCTGGCCGCCAACGGCGCCACGGTTGCCTGCATGGACTTGAACGAGCAGTACGCCCAAGCAGCGGCAATCAGCATCAACGAGGCGGGCGGCAAAGCTATCGGCGTCGTCGCGGACATCACCCAGCCCGAGAGCGTGGAGAAGGCTGTGCAGGAGGTGCTCAACGCCTTCGGCGGCATTCACCTCCTGGTCAACGACGCAGCTATAAGCGACCGTAAGCCGTTCCTTGAAGCTGAGTTGTCCGACTGGCAGAAGGTCTTGGACGTCATCCTAACGGGGACTTTCATCGTGAGCCAGCGAGTGGCCAAGCAGATGGTGGCCCAGGGCGAAGGCGGCGCCGTCGTAAACATCATCTCCACCTCGGGCCACCGGGGCGAGACGGCCCGCATCGCCTACGGAACGGCGAAATCGGGATTGCTCAACTTCACCCGCTCCATGGCCACGCAGCTCGCCCCCCACAACATTCGAGTAAACTCGGTGACGCCCACGACAACAGGCACGCCCGTGGGTATGCCCGACTCGCCACGGGATGAAAGTTCCGCGCCGAGCGCTGTCCTCAGGGGCCGTTGGGGCCGGCCCACGGACCAGGCCCAGGCAGTGCTCTTTCTGCTATCGCCCAACGCCGATTTCATCACTGGCATCGACCTCCCCTGCGACGGCGGCAGCTTGGCTCACCGCTAGGGACGGAGGAGCCCGTATCGGGCCAAGCTGTTGCGTTCCGGGGAGCTTCAGCCGGAGTGCGTGATGCGGTCAGTTAAGATATTGCTCCCTAAGATACTCTCTGGCTAGGAGTTGGGGGAGCCCATAAGGAGGCCGACATGAACATTCTCGTCATTGGCGGTGGGCTGACTGGCTGCCACTTCGCCCGAGAGGTCCAGGGGCGAGGCCACGCACCCGTGATCTACGACGTCGCTCCCAATGAGCAGTACATCCACAGCGTTGCCGGGGATGTACCCATAGCCAGAGGCGATGTCCGCGACCTTCCGGCCCTGACGATGACAATGCGCCAGCACCATGTTGAAGCAGTCTTCCTCAATGCGGGCATGATCGGAGGCAAGGCGGCGGAGCGCCCCTACGCCACCCTCGACATCAACGTGGGCGGAGCCATCACGGTGGCTGAGGCAGCCGGTCTCCACGGTGTTCGCAGAGTCGTCTTCGCCAGCACCTTCGGGATCTACGACTGGGACCTGGACCCGTCCGAGCCGGTGAAGGAAGACTTTCCCGTGGGCGGAGACAACTTCTACCACGCCAGCAAGACCTCATGCGAGCGCATTCTGGGAGCATACTCGAAGGAGTACGGCTTCGAGCTGGCTTGCCTTCGCTTCGCCCGGGTCTACGGACGCGGCCACTACGCCGGCGGGTCCGGCGGCGGTCGAGCGATGCACAACGCCGTCGCCGCCGCGGCGGATGGCCGGGAGGCGCGCATCGACCCGAAGGTTCTCGGCAAAAGCGAGTACGTATACGCCAAGGACGTGGCCTACGGCGTGGCTCTCGCCTGCGAGAAGCCCCTACCAAGCCGCGAGTACAACATCGGCACCGGGGTAATGGTCGACCCCGAGGACATCGTCGGCGCCCTCAAGGAGGCTGTGCCAGGCGCCGACGCAAAAGTCATCGGGGACCCGGTCCTCCACCACGGCGAGCAGCCGTTAGACCTAAGCCGTGCCAGAGCTGATCTCGGGTATGAGCCCAGATTTCAGCTCTTCGCAGGGATAGCTGACTTCGTCACAGAGCTACGGCGTAACTCGTGAGCAGGGCAGCACTGACACGCCGCTGGCTGTGTACTCCGGTCATATCAGTCGCGATGGACCCGTAAAGACGAACCGTGGAGCTCGAGCCACACTCTCCACGCAAGCACGAGGTCTACTACGGGTGGGTCATCGTTGGCGTGGTGGCCCTGGCCAGCTTCAGCCAGACCGCGGAGACCTTTCCGGTGTGGAGCGTGCTGCTGAAGCCCATGACCGAGGAATTCGGGTGGAGCCGCAGCGAGTTTACCGGCGCAATGACCATCGGGACCGTCATCGGCGCCATCACGGCGGTGGGTTTCGGCCCCATGCTGGACCGTTACGGGCCGCGGTGGAGCGTGGCCGCGGCTCTGGGGGTGGTTGGGGCAAGTCTTCTGCTCATGCCCTTGATTACCACCCTCTGGCATTTCTACGCGCTCTTGGTCTTGGGCCGGGTCATGCACATTGGCCTGATAGGCATCGCTCTGAGCGTCATCACACCCAAGTGGTTCATCGCCAGACGAGGCCGTGCAGTGGCGTTCACTCGGCTCGGGAACCGTCTGGGGAGCACGGTGACTCCGCTTTACGCCCAGATCCTGATCAGCGCACTGAGCTGGCGAGCTGCGGTGGCGACTGTGGGCGGAGTTGTGTGGCTGGTATCCATGGTCCCGGCGGCCATCTTCCTCCGAAGGCAGCCCGAGGACATGGGGCTCCTTCCCGACGGAGCCACCCAGGAAGAGATGGAAGCGTACCAGCAGCAGGACCCTGCAACAAGTAGGGCCACCAGACGCCCCGTGGACGTCTCTATCTCGGTTCACCAGGTCATCCGGCTCCCCTCCTTCTACCTGCTTGCTGGGGCCTACGGATTCGCCTTCCTCGTCGGGCCGGCGACCAGCCTCCACCTGATGCCCTACCTGACGGACCAGGGAATGAGCGGAACCGTGGCGGTCACCGCCGTGGCCGTTTCTTCCGCCAGCGGCGGCGCGGGAGCCCTGGCCTTCGGCTTTCTGGTGGAGCGCTTCAACAGCCAGGTGATCCTGGCCGCGGACTTCGTGCTGATCGCCGTGGCGTTCCTGTTACTCCAGGGAGTCACTTCAGGACCCCTAGCCCTGGCCTGGGGCATCTACTACGGCGCGGTCCACGGCGGGATGTTCACGCTCCTTCAGATCATCTTCGCGGACCACTACGGCAGGCACTCCCTGGGGGCCATTCGGGGTCTCATGTCTCCGCTCCAGGCCACCATGCACGCACTGGGGCCTATGGGCGCGGCCGTGGCCTATGACCTGACGGGAAGCTACGGGCTGGTGTTCTTCGGATTCGCCGCGGCCACCCTGGCGGCTGCGGGCTGCGTATTCGTCGCACGGCCGCCGACGGTAGGGCAGCCTACGGCAACTGGCTGAAACCTTTGAGCACAAAGGCTCAAGGGGAGGATCGTCAGGGGTAGGGTGTGCGCTCTGGCTCTACCGGCCCCGCAGGCGAGGGTCCAGAGCGTCACGCAGAGCATCGCCCAGGAAGGCGAAGCTGAAGACCACAACGGACAGGGCAAGGCCCGGGAAGATGGCTAGCCACGGGGCCACCTCCATCCCCCCCTGGGCGCCCTCGTTCAGCATGCCGCCCCAGGCAGGGTTCGGCGGCGGCACACCCAAGCCCAGAAAGCTCAAGCCGGACTCGGAGATGATGGCGGTGCCCAGGTTGCCGGTGGCCAGGACGAACACGGGCGCCAGGGAGTTCGGCAGGACGTGACGCAGCAGGACGCGAAGCGATGATGCGCCGATGGCCTGGGAGGCGAGGATGTAGACCTCTTCCTTCACGCTCAGAGCGGAGCTGCGGGCGAGCCGGACCACCCTGGGCATCATGGTTATCCCGATGGCCAGGGTAACGTTGTTGATAGAAGCGCCCAAGGCAACCACCAGGATCATGGCGAAGATCAGCCCGGGAAACCCCATGAAGATGTCCACCAGTCGCTGGAGGGACAGGTCAAACCGCCCCCCAACGTACCCTGAGGTCAAGCCAAGAAGGAGGCCGGTCGAGGTCCCCAGCAGTACCGACAGCAGCCCCACGTACAGGGACACGCGGGCGCCGAACACGATACGGCTGTAGGCGTCCCGGCCAAGGAAGTCCGAACCCAACCAGTAGTGGCTGTTCGGGGCTTCAAGGCGCCTATCAACATCCTGGGCTAGCGGGTCATGGGTCGCAACGTAGGGCGCAAAAATCGCCACCAGCACGAGCAGAAGCAAGACCAGACCGCCAAAAGCTCCCAGTGGGTAGCTGCGCGCCGCTCTCGCCAGAGGGGGCACCCATCCCAACATCGAGGCCCGCGGCGACAGAAGGGGCCGGGCGATCTCGGCGGCGTTGGCCTGTTGATCGGAGCTTTGCATCCCCTACACCCGCCTCCTTAGGAATAGCGAATCCTGGGATCCACGAAAGCGTAAAATATGTCCACCAGCAGGTTGAGCGCCACCATGAAAAGCACCACCAGCACCGTGAGGCTCTGGATGACCGGGTAGTCCCGTAGGGTGGCCGCGTTCACAATGCCCTGGCCAATGCCAGGTATTCCGAATATCGCTTCCAGTATCACGGTCCCGCTGATGAGGCCTGCCAACTGAAGCCCGCCTATGGTAACCACCGGAATGAGAGCGTTGCGCAAGGCATGCCGGATGACCACCACCCGCTCCTCCAACCCCTTGCTCCGCGCTGTGCGTACGTAGTCCTGGCGCAGCACCTCAAGAAGGCTGGAACGGGTGATGCGTGTCAGGGAGGCGCTGTATCCCCACGAAAGTATCAGGGCGGGCCAGATCGTCTTCTGAAGATGGGCTAGGGGGTCCTCCCATATGTTGAAGTAGTACAGCGGGGGCGTCCAACGGAACACCAGCAGCAACCCCAGGATCACCATCAGGCCAACCCAGAAGTTCGGCAGCGAGTGTCCAAGCACAGCCATGATCCGCACCGAATAGTCCGGCATGCGGTTCTGGAAGACCGCTGCGGCCACCCCAAAAGGGACCGAGATGAACCAGGAGACGATGATGGTCAGAATGGTGAGCTGGATGGTAGGCGGCAGACGCCGGAGCACGATGTCGCTCAGAGGCTCTCGGTCGAAGATAGACTGGCCTCCAAACTCTCCATTGACCATACTCCACATCCACTTGGCGTACTGGACGGCCACGTGGTCGTGCAAACCAAGCTCTTTGCGGATGCCCTCCAACGCCCGGAGAGACGATGCGCTGACCTCGTCACCCGCCACGATGCTCATGGCTACGTCACCGGGCAGGATGCGCATGACGACGAAAATGATAAGGGAGGCGCCCAACATGGTAGGGATGAATAGGAGAAGCCTTCGCGCCACATACTTCTGCATCGCTAGCACCCGACTGAGATTGCGCCCAATTCAAGGTGTGGCATGACGCCCGTGGGTCATGCCACACCTCTCGTTTCGAGGTCTACCGGCGCCTACTTGTCGAGCCAGACCTCGGCGTAGTCCACGCTTTGGTACTTGCTCTCCCCGGGGACGATGACGCCCTTCACGTAGCTGCGGTAGGGCACCACGTTGAGCCCTGCGCTCATGGGCACCACGTAGACCTGCTCCAAGAGCATGTACCGCTCCAGCTCATGCCAGGTCTTGGTCCTCACCTCGAGGCTCCGTGCCGCGGCCAACCGGTCAAAGAACTCGTCGATTTTCGGGTCGTTGTGCTTCCCCACGGCGTAAGGTGTCTTATCATAGGTGCCGATGCTGGACTCCGTGCCCTCCGGAATGGTCACGTAGGCGGCGATGCCACCGGTCAGGAGGGGCGCATCCAGTCCTATCCGGGCATAGCTGATGAACTGGGTGTAGTCCATGGCCTGGATCTCAACGTTGATCCCCAGTCCCTTAAGCTGGTCCTGGTGGAACGAACAGGTCCGCAGACTTGAGCCATTGTTTCTGCAAGGGAATTGGGTGGTGAACCCGTCCGCGTATCCGGCCTCCGCCAGCAGGCGCTTGGCCTCCGCCCTGTCCGCTTCCCGGGTGGCCCCGTTCCAGCCGGGCCACTGCAGGAAGTCCGGACTGTTGAAGGGGTTCTTGGGCGACAGCAGCGTGAACAGCTCCCCAAAGCCGGAGCCGGACTTTATCTGCGCCCGCTTATCTATCCAAAGGGCCACGGCCTTGCGCACGCGAACGTCCTGGAAGGGACTCCCTTCCAACAGTGTATTCAGTCCCAGGCCGCCCCGAGAGCCTGGGATATCGGCGAACCAGACCTGATCGCCCATGTCCTTGATGTAGGCGCTCTTCCGTTCCACCGACAGGATGGGGCCATTCCCCCGTCCACCGCCGTCCAGACGCCCAACCCGGAAGGCCGCATCCATGGCGGACGCGTCTGGAATGATGGGAAAGTCTATGCCGTCCAGGTAGGGGAGCTGGCCGCCCTGGCTGTCCTTCTCCCAATACTGGTCAAAGCGTCGGATCTGGACCACGCTCCCCCGCTTCACCCTCTCCACCGTGAAGGGCCCCACGGATACCAGGCCCACGTCGGCAGGCGCGAGTCCCGCGTCCCCCTGCTCTACCAGAGGCTGCATCAGATGCCGCGGGTGCATGTTGTGGTACCGGGCATCCCCGATCTTGGTCAGCCAGTAGGGCTCCCCGCGACTCAGGGTGACGCGGATCCGGTTCCCGTCCAAGACCTCAATGTTCTCCACCTCACCCAGCTCGGAGGCCCATGTCGCTCGCGCCCTGACCTGGTCTCCCCGATCGAAGCCGAGGGCCATCTCCATCCAAAACTTCATGTCCTCGGCAGTCAGGGGCGTCCCATCATGCCAGAGGACGTCGTCGCGGATCTTGAGGGTCCACACCCGGAAGTCGCCGCTGTTCTCCCAGCTCTCTGCCAGGCTCGGGCACACCTCGAAGACGTTGTCGCGGCACCACCGCACCATGTTGCCGGCGCCGGCGACGTTGACGTTGAGGTGGTGCACACTAATGGTGTCGCTCTTCATGTTGTCCCAACCCAGGGGTACGTCGGCCCGGTGAGCGAAGATTGCAATGCCCCCAGGCTTGACGTCTGCGGTCACCGGCGCCGCAGGCTGTGCATAAGGCACCGTGACCCCGGCGGACGCCCGTTGCTGGGTCGGAGCCGCTGGGTCCATCGCAGGAGCAGCCGGCTGCGGCTGGGCCGCTGCCGCGGGCTGCTGTGGCTGCTGGGACACGGTCGGAGCTGGCCCACCAGAGCAGGCCACTGCCAGAAGCGCCAGCACCAGTAGAACTCCCGTTGCCAGAACCCTGAAGGAACCCATCTGCTGCGACATTCCTCAACCTCCTTGGCAATGCTCTTCCGTCTGCTCACAGCTACGGCGTATCACAAGGTACAAGCCTTCCGTCGGCGTGTACGAGTGGCAGGGTAGCACACGCTTTGGAACCGCGTCAATGTTCTGAGTGGAAACCGAAGGTCGTTATGGGAAGAAATAGCTGCGACGATATCAGCCTTACAGGCGCGGTAGGGTAGTTTGGGACCGGCGCGGGCTGGCCACTCCAGGCGCCTCTCGCACTCAAGGTGGCTGCTCAGCCCGTGGACTCTACGGGGAACATGGCATCACTGGCGACCGCTCTGGCTTCGTGGACGCCGGCCGTGGGCGGCATCCACGAACCTCGCTTCCACAGGGTCTCATTGGTGACCCGGCGGGCCGCGTCCAGATGCATGGACAGGTCGACGCAGTTGTCCTGGATCCGTTGGAAGCACCCGATGGGCTGGCCGAAAACCATGCGGGTTCGAGTGTACTCCAACGTGAAGTCAAGAATCTCCTGACACGCTCCGACCTGGAGGGCGCACAGTATGGGGATGGTCTTCTCCAGTGACCGGTCCAGGGCCTGCCACCCTGCGCTGACCTGGCCTAAGATGCGCGGCTCGGGGACCCGGACGGAATCGAAGCGCACCTCGGCGGCGGCGGCCAGGGAGCCTTCTAGGTGTAATTCCCAGGGACATTGTTTGCAGCCTGGAGGTGGGAGTGGCGCCGCCGATACCGCCATGGGGACGCAGGGCATTGTAGGACGCAAGGAACCCGGGCAGTGCGTCAAGACGCTCGCGGGCAGAGGTGTTATCGGAGGGCTGGGGGTTACCCACTGCGTCGGGAGCACACCCCCTCATCTAAAGCCCCAACCTGAACCTCAACGTGAAGGTTCTCGGTTTTGTCCAGTTTGGTGGGCCGGCCTGGCCGCGGGGCCCGTCGCGGTCGTAGGGTCCTACGGCCTTGGCGCCGGCCCGAGCACCCTGTACTTTCTCTCCGCGGTCCGCTCCGCCACAGGCAGGACCTCCACGACCACCCTTGAGAGACCCACGACCTCGCCGTTGGCGTCGAAGCTGTAGTTGTCGCCGATAGCGCCGCTCCAGGTGATGCCGTACATGCAGTCGCGGAAGCCGTCGGCGTCCTGGTCGTCGTTGGTCTGCTTGAGGCACTCGGCCGCGATGTACACGTCGTCGTACGCTGACCCCAGATGCCATGGCAGCGTGACGTAGTGGTAGCGCTCTCTGAAGTTGGCGAGGACCTCCTGCCCCTTCTTGTTGTCGGGGTCCAGGTCGGCCGTGATGGCCTTCATGCCGGTCGCCGCCTCGCCTGCGACTTCGAGGGCGGTGGTGCCCCCCGATATCGTTTCCGCGTAGATCGGGCCCTCGTAACCCAGCTCCCGCGCCTGTTTGATGATAGTCCCCGCCGCGAACTCGGACTGGGGCGCTATGTGGAGCGCGTCCGGGGCGGCGGCCAGCAGCTTCGTAAGCTGGCTCCTGAAGTCGGCGACGTCGGACCCGTACCGCTCCGCGGCCACGACGGTACCGCCGCGTTTCTCGAACTGCTCGACCGAGGTGCGTCTAACGCCCTCGGCGTAGTCGGTGGTCTCGGTGATGGTGGCCAGCTTGCGGACCCCATCGGCCCACAGGACGTTCCCGGTATCGATGCCCACCTGCACGTCGCTGATCTGGGTACGGAAGATGTAGTCGCCAGCGTTGGCGATTTCGGCGTTGCTCGCCAGTCCGGAGAACAGGATCACGCCGTCGGCCTCCGCCAGCGGAGCGGCGCCGAGCATGGCTCCGCTGCACGACGTCCCGAGGATGATCTTCACGCCGTCCACGTCGGTCAGCTTGCGGTAGGCGGCGATCGCGTCTTTGGCGCTGCACTGGGAGTCCTCGACGACGATCTCCAGTCTGCGCCCGTTGACTCCGCCCGCGGCGTTGATCTCGTCCGCGGCCATCTGCTTGGCCTGAACAGCTACCGTGCCGTAGGTCTCACCTGGACCGGTGACCGATTCCATTACCCCGATCACGAAAGGAGGCAAGTCCGTGGGAATGGCGGTCGGCTTGGGTTGCGCCGCGTCTGTAGGGGCGGCCGCCGGCGCTTGCGCAGGCGCGTCAGGCTCCTTATCTCCGCCGCAAGCCAGCACCGCCAGCATCAGGACCGCCAGTGAGCCGAGGGTGAGAATCCGCACGGGCAACGACCGCATAGCAATCCTGTCCGGGTGCGATAGAGGTTGGTTCTCCGCCGATGTCCGCACCGTCGCCGAGCGCAAGGAGCCGAAGAGCCCATCGTCGACAACAACCCGGACGGGGAGCGTCCAGCGTCACACTACCATATTGTAGTCTGACAGGAAAAGCCCGACGTCAACACCTGTTCCGCAGCTCGCGGTGGGCTATCGTTCGACGGGATGGGGAGCAAGGTCTGGCTGCAGGTCCAGAACGAACCACAAGGTGAAGGTTCTCGAGTTTGTCCAGTTGAGTGGGCCCGCCAGGGTTCGAACCTGGGACCAACCGGTTATGAGCCGGCCGCTCTGCCACTGAGCTACGGGCCCGCAGCCAACACGATTCGACTGGGAAGGAGCCAGGCCCCGCCTACCGCCTCGGACGGCCGCGGCGCTGGAACAGCCGGCACTCCGGCCCCTTCAGCTTCAGCAAGAGGCCGGAAGCTGGCTCCCGTTATGTCGACTTTTTGCCGCCACCCTGCTAGACCTGCCCGCCGGGTTCACCGATCTCAAGCTCCTGGATTCGCTCCTCGATTACCTTCAGACGCAGGTAGTCCTCATCCGCCAGCTTGTAGCAGCGGTCCAGGTACAGGCCCGCCAGCTCGCCCCCGCTGGCCGTGGAGGTCTTCGCCGCCCGCACCAGAGCATCCACCTTCCAGTGATCGGGCAGGTACTTGGCAAGAGATCGAATTTCCCGCTCCGCCTCCTCCACCTGCCTAACATCGCCGCCCTCCGCCGCAAACCGCAGCTTGCCCGTCAGCTGCGCCATCTCCGCCAGCCGGTCGCGTTCGCCCATCAGCTCGTAGATCACGTCGCTCACGCCCAGCTCGGAGATCTGCTCCTGGTGCTCCTCAACCGCGTCGGCCGTGGCGCCCACCAGGGTCTGGTACGCCTGCGCGTACTCCTGGACCGCGTCGTTGACCGTGGCCAGCAGATTGGGCACCTGCGTCGTATCCACGGTGCCGCCGTAGAGCAGGTCGTCGCTGCGGGCCTGCGCAAGCGCCTCCAGGCGCTGGCCTCCCCCAATATCCTCCGGGATAGGCGGAAAGGCAAAGGCCGACATCTCCTGCGCGTTCATCCCCGCCACGTGGGGCGCCAGCAGGGGCGGCATGTACTTCACCAGGTCGATGGCCACCGGCAGGC
The DNA here is from genome assembly GCA_965247615.1 of Dehalococcoidia bacterium. Lineage (GTDB taxonomy): Bacteria > Chloroflexota > Dehalococcoidia > Lucifugimonadales > UBA1127. The sequence continues at coordinate 2,036,433 of OZ252022.1, forward strand.
AGATCACATACGTCGCGTAGCATCGGGAGTGGTCAGCCCTGGCGCGGTAGTAGAGCAGCGCGTGGCCCTTGGGTGCGCCGGGGTCGCCGAGGTCGTAGGTCAAAGCCATATGTCCGCCTCTATTGCCTCAATGCCTGATTATACCGCAAGCCTGAGATGCCGGCCCCCCTGCTCGCCACCTCCCTAGCCACGTCGCCGCCGGGCCCGTACAATAGCGCCAACGCTGCACCGAGGTTAGAACACACGCAATGCGTACACACCAGGTCATGGTCATCCCCGGCGACTACATCGGCCCTGAGATCGTTCAAGCCACCGTCGACATTCTTCAAACCCTGGAGCACGAGCGCGAGGAGTTCCACCTGGAGTTGGAGTACCACCAGGCCGGTGCCGCCTACTTCCGCGAGACCGGCCAGCCCATGTCCCCAGCCAGCTTGGAGCGCTGCCGCACCGTCGACGCCGTCCTCAAAGGCCCCGTCGGCGACCCCGCCGTGCGCTTCCCCGACGGCACCGAGGCCGGCGTCCTCGGCGGTGTCCTCCGCAACGGCCTCGACCTCTACGCCAACGTTCGCCCCGTCCGCCTCATGCCCGGCATCGACGCACCCATCAAGGTCGACCCCGGCCAGATCGACTACGTCATCGTGCGCGAGAACACGGAGGGCCTCTACCTCTCCCGAGGCATGGGCGTCGGCAACGACCGCGCCATGGCCGACACCCTGCTCATGACCCGCCACGGCGTCGAGCGCGTGAGCCGCTTCGCCTTCGAATTGGCGAAGGGCCGGCGCGGCGCCCCCCGTGACGGCGCCCACCGCGTGACCTGCGTGGACAAGAGCAACGTCCTCAAGAGCTTCGCCTTCTTTCGTCGTATCTTCGCCGAGGTGGGCGAGGAGTACCCAGACATCCAGAAGGACTACATCTACTCCGACGCCGCCGCCCAGGCCCTCATCATCGAGCCCGACCGCTTCGACGTCCTCGTCATGGAGAACTTCCTCGGCGACCTCCTCAGCGACCTCGGCGGGGCTACCATCGGCGGCATCGGCCTTTGCCCCTCAGGCAACTACGGCGACGAATTCGCCTACTTCGAGCCCATCCACGGCAGCGCCCCCTCCATCGCCGGCAAGGGCGTCGCCAATCCCCTCTCCCAGGTCCTCTCCGCCGTCCTCATGCTCGACAAGCTCGGCGAGGACAGCGCCGCCCGCCACCTGGAAAAGGCCGTGTGGCACGCCCTGGAGACCGGCAGCCTGGCCGTCGGCAGGGACATGTGCCCCGTAGGCGGCACCGCAGCAGCCACCAAGGCCATTGCCGCAGCCGTAAAGGCGGCCGCATAGGCTCAGTCCCCGCCCCGCCGGCTGTCCCCACAGCCACCCAACCCCAGCAGCACCCTACCCAGGAGGCACCATGCGATACGGCGTCATCTTCCCCCAGACCGAGATCGGAGCGGACCCCGGCGCTGTGCGCGCCTTCGCCCAGGCCACCGAGGACCTCGGCTACGACCACCTCGTCGCCTACGACCACGTCCTCGGCGCCGACACCACCAACCGCCCGGGCTGGTCCGGCGCCTACTCCTCCAAGGACACGTTCCACGAGCCCCTGGTCCTCTTCGGCCACCTCGCCGCCACGACGCAGCGGCTGGAGCTCGTTACCGGCATCATCATCCTCCCCCAGCGCCAGACCGTCCTCGTGGCCAAGCAGGCTGCGGAGGTGGACTTGCTCAGCGGCGGCCGGCTCCGGCTCGGCATCGGCATCGGCTGGAACGAGGTCGAGTACGAAGCCCTCGGCGAAGATTTCCACAACCGGGGCCGGCGCAGCGAGGAGCAGGTGGCCCTGCTGCGGGAGCTCTGGACCAAGGACGTCGTCACCTTCGAGGGCCAATGGCACCACATCTTCGAGGCCGGGATCAACCCCCTGCCCGTCCAGCGGCCCATCCCCCTCTGGTTCGGTGGCGGCCGCACGGAGCCCGTCGTCCGCCGCATCGCCCGCCTGGCAGACGGCTGGTTCCCCCAGCGTCAGCCGGACCAGGAGGGTCAGGAGGCCCTGGAGCAGCTCCGCCAGTTCGCCCGCGAAGAGGGGCGCGACCCGTCCGACATCGGCATCGAGGCCCGCGTCTCCGCCAATGAGGGCATCGAAACCGCCCTCGGCAAGGCCGCCGAGTGGGGCCGCCTTGGCGCAACCCACGTCGGCATCAACACCATGCGCGCGGACTTCCGCTCCGTCGACGACCACATCGCAGCCATCCGGGCGTTCAAGGAAGGTCTGGACGCCTAGCGCCGAGCCGGAGGGCAAGTTCACCAGGGCAGGGGCGCAAACTACAAACGCACCACCGCTGCCTTGGCCTCTTCTGTCATCTCATAACGGATTGGCTTTTGCCCGGATTAGCGATCGCCACACCGAGCTTTTCGAGCTCTGGCCAGATATTCCTTTTGACCTCTGTTCCAAAGGCAGGCCCCTCTAGGATAGCCATTGAATCTTGAGGCCAAAGCTTCTTGATGATCCTTTGGCACTCAGTACTTCTGAATGCACCGAGCGGAATCTGTTGGACAACAACCTGTGCCATTTCAGTCCAAAGCTCTCTAGCGGAATCTGCTGAAATCGGTGGAGCCCTACCTATCGGTACGTCCCCTGGCGCCAAGTCGTCAGCATGGTCACCCTCAATAGCAACCACATGTAGCTGGTCACTAGGGAAGAACTGCTTGATCGTGGCGGAAAGGGTATTCTGCCGGTCTGTTACAACCCATAGGAAGGGCACGGACCTTTGAGTTTGATCAGTTTCTTCTCGTAGGGCGCCATACAAAGAGATAAAGTCACTGTCGTCGCTGAATACTGCGACGTGGCTAATCCTTCCACGTACAAAGTCAGCCATCGCATTGGTGGCAATGGCGATGTCGGCCGAGTTCTTGGACGAATGGCCACTAAAATGCTGGATTCCCTTGACCCCGATTTCCAAGCCCTCGAATCGGCTCGTGGCCCACAATCGCCACAGCTCAACCAGGTCTGCCCGGACGTATAGAATCAAACGAGAAGGCGGAGGGGTAGTCTCCGGCCAGTCGTTCAGCAGCGTCTCTACCAGCTGCTGGCCATTTGCCTGAAGATTCTCCACGTCAACATAGAGTCCTGAACCATGCCGAACGCCATTCTGAGTTCTGTCCAGAACGTCACCATCATCCATGTAGCATTCTCACACGTCAGAGTAGGCTACTAGCCTGGTGAACCGATCCTTTGCTGAATCGATCTCCAGGCTGCGACCAGCGCCCCACGCCGCCACCGCACAATCGACGCGGCCCCTCTCGGGCAGCCCCGGACTCGGCTACCCCAGCGCGTCGATCCCCGCTTGGGCGATGGCCTCGTCCTCATGGCTGGCGGCGCCGCTCACACCCATGGCGCCGATGACCTCACCACCGCGCTTGATGGGCAGCGCCCCCTGCTGCGGAACGAAGTACCCGCCGGAGATCTGGAACACCATCCGCATGACGGGGCTGTTGGCCCGCTCCGCCAGATCGCCGCTGGGCACGCCGTAGGTAGCCGAGGCCGCCGCCTTGCCCCAGGCTGCGGGCGGCGTGGTCCACCGTGTGTCGTCCAGCCGCGCCAGGGCCACGAGGTCGCCGCGCGGGTCCACGACCGCCATTGACACCTTGACCCCCATCTCCAGCGCCTTGGCCTTGGCAGCCGCCATCATCTTCTCCGCTTCGGCGAGTGTAACGGCCATACGGTCACCTCCTCTTTGCATGTGATTGTGCGCCCACACCTGCTCCCAACCCCTGGCCGAGGCGCATTATACCTTGGCGGCGGCGCACCCGCTCCGTCTTCACCCGCGCCCTCAATGCCGTCGCGCCAGCGCCAGCGTCCCCTCAAGAGTTGCACATTCGGCGTCATCAGGAGTATACTTTGCTGGTTGCGCTCCTGTCTCGTTATGTTGAGCTGCCCGGGCCGCGCCGCCCGGCGGGTAAGGTTGTTGGATAGTAGATGCGTATCCTGCTGCGCATAGCCGGTTACACACTCCGCTACAAACGCGCCCTGGCTCTCTCATACCTCTCCGTCTTCGGCGTCACCGTCTGCGCCATGGCCATCCCCCGCTTCCTCGGCACCGCCATCGACGAAGTCTTCACCGATGACGGCGGCGACAAGTTCATGCAGCTTGTCTGGATTGCTGGCGCTATCCTCGTCGCCAACCTCCTCCGCGGCATCTGCGCCTACGGGCAGACCTACTTCAGCGAGTCCATCAGCCAGCAGGTCGCCTACACCATGCGCAACGCCTTCTACGACCACCTGCAGCGCCTCAGCTTCGCCTACCACGACGGAGAGCAGACCGGCAACCTTATGTCCAAGGCCACCTCGGACGTGGAGGGCGTTCGCCGCTTCGTGCAGGCCGGCATGGTCCGCGGCGCCTACATGTTCCTCCTCCTCGTGGGCATCTCCATCATGCTGGTCGCCCTCGACTGGAAGCTGGCCATGCTGAGCCTCATCTTCGTGCCGCCCCTCCTCTGGCGGGGCGGCATCGTCATGGGCCAGCTCCGCAGGAGCTGGCGCTCCGTCCAGGACGAGTTGGGCCTGATGACCACCGTGCTCCAGGAGAACCTCGCCGGCCAGCGCGTAGTCAAGGCCTTCGCCGCCGACGACTACGAGCAGTCCAAGTTCAGCGGCCGCGCCGGAAACGTCGCCTACCACTCCTATGAGGCTACCAAGCTGGAAGCCTCCAACAGCGCCATGATGACCATGTTCTACATCGCCGCAACCGGCCTGATCCTCTGGGCCGGCGGAAGAGAGGTCGTCGGCGGCAACCTCACCGTCGGCGAGCTCGCCCAGTTCGTCTTCTACCTCGGCCTCCTCGCCATTCCCGTCCGCATGGCTGCCTGGATCGTCAACTCCTTCGCCCGCGCCATCTCCGCGGGTGAGCGCCTCTTCGCTGTCCTCGACGCCCAGTCCGCGGTCCAGGAAAAGCCGGGCGCCGAGCCCCTGTCCCAGGTCCAGGGCCACGTGGTCTTTGACGGCGTCTCCTTTGGCTACGACGCCGCCTCCCCCGTCCTCAACAACGTCACGCTGGAGGCCAAGCCCAAGCAGATCATCGCCCTGCTGGGCGCCCCCGGCAGCGGCAAGAGCAGCATCGTCCACCTCATCCCCCGCTTCTATGACGTCTCCAAGGGCAGCGTTACTATCGACGGCGTCGACACCCGCGACACCACCCTCGCCTCCCTCCGCACCAACGTCGGCATCGTCCAGCAGGACGTCTTCCTCTTCACCTCCACCATTCGCGAGAACATCGCCTACGGCGCAGTCAACGCCACCGAAGAGCAGATCGTCGCAGCTGCCAAAGTCGCCCAGTTCCACGACCAGATCATGGAAATGCCCGACGGCTACGACACCTGGGTCGGCGAGCGCGGATTGACCCTCTCCGGTGGGCAGCGCCAACGCCTCGCCATCGCCCGGACTCTGGTGCTGAACCCACCCATCCTCATCCTGGACGACTCCACCTCCAGCGTGGACACGGAGACCGAGCACAGGATCCACCAGGCCATGAAGGAGGTCGTCAAGGGCCGCACCACTTTCGTCATCGCCCACCGCCTCAGTACCCTCAAGGACGCCAACCTCATCCTGGTCATGGACAAGGGCGAAATCGTACAGCGCGGCTCCCACGAGCGGCTCGTAAGCCGCCCCGGACCCTACCAGAGCATCTATGAGCTCCAGTTCCGCCCGCAGGAGTCCGTGGAGACCAACGGCAACCAGCCCACGCCACAAACGGCAGGATGGAGCCTCGCTGCTCCATCCCCTGCCGGAGGAGCGGAGTAATGCACGACGGCGGTGGCGGCGGCTGGCATGGCCACATGCACGGCGGCATGGATGACGACGAGATGGGGAGAGTTTATGACCACAAGGTCATGAAGCGCCTCTTCCCCTATATCCGGCCGCACCTGCGCATGGCCCTCGTCGCCTTCGCCCTCATGCTCGTCTACACCAGCACCATCGTCGCCATCCCCTACCTGATCGCCTACACCATCGACAACTACATCACCCCCGGAGTCACCTCCGGAGACCTCGGCCAGTGGTTCCCGCCCACCGGCCTCAACCTGGCTGGCGCCATCTTCCTCGTCATCGTCGTCCTCAACGTCACCGGCAACTACATCTACCAACGCCTCATGGGCAAGATCAGCCAGAACGTCCTTTTCAAGCTCCGCACCAACATGTTCGACCACCTCCAGGTCCTCTCCGTCCCCTTCTTCGACCGCAACGAGGTCGGCCGTGTCATGAGCCGCGTCCAGAACGACGTCAACCAGCTCCAGGAATTCCTCCCAATGCTGGTCCTCAGCCTCGGCGATATGCTGAGCCTCGTCGGCATCGTCGGCGTCATGCTCTTCATGAACTGGAAGCTGGCGCTCATCACCTTCGCCGCCATCCCCGTCCTGTTCGTCATCATGGTCTGGTGGCAGAGCATGGCCAAGGCGGCCTTCATCGACATCCGCCGGGCCATCGCCATCGTCAACGGCCGCCTCCAGCAGAACATCGCCGGCGTGCGCGTCGTCCAGAGCCTCAACCGGGAGGACCTGAACCTCCGCCAGTTTGATCAGGTCAACCGCAACCACCTCAACTCCAACCTCCGCGCCGCGCGCCTCTCCGCCTTCCTCATGCCAACCGTGGAGCTGCTCACCGCCACCTCCCTCATCCTGGTCATCCTCGTCGGCGGCAGCATGGTCCTGGACGGCTCCCTCATGGTCGGCGCCCTGGTCGCCTTCGCCCTCTACATCCAACGCTTCTTCGACCCCATTCGCAACCTCACCCAGCAGTACACCCAGTTCCAGCGCTCCACCACCGCCGGCGTCCGCATCTTCGAGCTCCTCGACGTCCAACCGGAGGTCACGGACAAGCCCGGCGCCCCGGACCTCCCGCCCATCGCCGGCGAAATCCGCTACGAGCACGCAGGCTTCCAGTACCTGGAGGGCATCCCCGTGCTCCAGGACGTCAACCTGCACATCAAGCCCGGTCAGACCGTCGCCTTCGTCGGACCCACCGGCGCCGGCAAGTCCACCATGGTCTCCCTCCTCAGCCGCTTCTACGACGTCGTCGCCGGCCGCATCACCGTCGATGGCCACGACGTCCGCGACGTCACCCGTAGCTCCCTCGCGGGCCAGATGAGCATGGTCCTCCAGGAACCCTTCCTCTTCTCTGCCACCGTCGCGGACAACATCCGCTACCGCTGCCGCGACGCCACCGACGAGCAGGTCGAAGCCGCGGCCCGCGCCGTCGGCTCCCACGACTTCATCATCCACATGGAGCACGGCTACGAGACTGTTCTCCATGAGCGCGGCGGCAACCTCAGCATCGGCCAACGCCAGCTCATCAGCTTCGCCCGCGCACTCCTCGTCGACCCACGCATCCTCATTCTCGACGAGGCCACCGCCAACGTCGATACCTTCACCGAGATCGCCATCCAACGCGCCCTCCACGAGCTCCTGCGGGGACGCACCGCCGTCGTCATCGCGCACCGCCTCTCCACCATCCAGAGCGCGGACCTCATCGTCGTCATGCACCACGGCAGGGTCGCGGAAACAGGCACCCATGCGCAGCTCATGGCGCAGGACGGCCTCTACACCCGCCTCTACGCCCTCAACTTCGACGAGGATGCCGCCGAGCTGAGCGACCTCATTCCCTCCGCCGCCGAGCGCACGTAGGATCGACGCCCCCCGCTCCGTCAGAGCGCCCCGCGCTGCTGCGAACCCTCAGCGAGCGTACCCCGTGTGAATAGCATAGAGGACCTGCACCGAGCCGTCGTCGCCTGCACGATCTGCCCCCGCCTCGTGGCCTACCGCGAACGCGTCGCGCGGACCAAACGCCGCATGTATATGGACTGGGACTACTGGGGCCGGCCCCTGTCAGGTTTCGGCGATCCCAACGCCCGCCTGCTCGTCCTCGGCCTCGCCCCCGCCGCCCACGGCGGCAACCGCACCGGACGCATGTTCACCGGCGATCGCAGCGGGGACTGGCTCTACGGCGCACTCCACGCCACGGGCTTCGCCAACCAGCCAACCTCCGAGCACAGGGACGACGGCCTCGCCCTCCACGGCGCCTACGTCTCCGCGGCCCTCCGCTGCGCTCCCCCGGACAACAAACCCCTCCCGGAGGAGCTCGCCAGCTGCCGCGCCTACCTCCTGCGCGAGCTCGCGCTCCTGCACGGGCTCCGCGTCGTCTTGGCCCTCGGCAAGATCGCCTTCGATGCCTACCTGGCCACCTTCCCGCCCCGCGGCATCGCGATGCCGCGGCCCCGGCCCCGCTTCGCCCACGCCGCCGCCTACGCCATGCCCGACGGCCTCACGCTCCTCGCTTCCTATCACCCCAGCCAGCGCAACACGCAGACCGGCCTGCTTACCGCCCCCATGTTCCACGCCGTATTCACCGCCGCCGCGGACCTGATCAGCGTGCCGGCGCACGAGCCTGCCCGGCCCTCTCCATCCAACCCCCGTTGACAGCCGCCGCGCCGTCCTGCTTCAATAGGCATAGCGGATTGTCCATCCGCCCCATTGATGCGGGAGTAGCTCAGCGGTAGAGCCCCTGCCTTCCAAGCAGGTTGTCGAGGGTTCAACTCCCTTCTCCCGCTCCACACTCCACCCGGAATCACGTCCACGACCCGCCCCCAATGAGTATTGACGCAGCCCCGCCGCTGTCATAAAGTTGCAACAGACGGCACGGCTGCCGCCGACTTGCGCCGCCGCTGCCGGACAACCCCCTGGAAGTGGACCATCGGAAACCACTGGCCGGCCTACCCCTGCTAGCGAAAGGAGCAATTCGTGCTAAGCGTTCAGGAAAACGATCAGCTGTCCCGCGTCTCGCCCGGCACTCCCATGGGAGAGCTCATGCGCCGCTACTGGCACCCCATCGCGGCCACCGTGGAGATGAAGGAGAACCCCACCAAGGCTGTACGCATCCTGGGTGAGGACCTGGTCCTCTACAGGGACCGCAGCGGGACCTTCGGCCTCCTCCAGGAGTCTTGCCCCCACCGCCGCGTCAACCTGCTCTACGGCATCCCGGAGGAGCAGGGCCTGCGCTGCGCCTACCACGGTTGGCGTTTCGACGAGACCGGCAAGTGCCTCGAAATGCCCGCCGAGGCCCCCGACAGCACCTTCAAGGACCGCGTCACCGCCCTCAGCTACCCTGTGCAGGAGCTCGGCGGCCTCATCTGGACCTACATGGGACCCCAGCCCGCGCCTCTGCTGCCCCGCTGGGACCTCTTTGTCATGGGCGGCGTCGTCCGGGAGATCGGCTCCACCATGCTCCCCTGCAACTGGCTCCAGTGCATGGAGAACTCCCTCGACCCCTGCCATACCGAGTGGCTCCACGGCTACCAGTCCTACTACATCATGGAGCTCGAGGGCAAGGGCGACCAGATCCCCCGCACCGCCGATGGCCACTACGCTGTCTTCCGCCACCTCAAGATCGGCTTCGACATCTTCGAGCACGGCGTCTACAAGCGCCGCCTCATGGAGGGCATGTCCGAGGACCACGACGACTGGAAGGTCGGCCACCCCATCCTCTTCCCCTACACCCTCAGGATTACCTTTGGCGCCGGCACCTTCCAGATTCGAGTACCCGTCGACGACACCCACACCTGGCACATCAACTACAGCTGCGTACCCCAAGAGCCCGGCGCCGAACCCCAGGGCGACGTCCCCATGAACCCCGTCGCCTTCCAGGACGAGAACGGCCACGCCATCCGCAAGGGCACCCTCCCCCAGGACATGATGGCCTGGTGGACCCAGGGCCCCCTCGCCGAGCGCCACCTGGAGAAGCTCGCCACCTCCGACCAGGGCGTCATCCTCTACCGCCGCCTCCTCAGAGACCAGATGCGCCTCGTCGCCGATGGCGGTGAGCCCATGAACACCTTCCGCGACCCCGCCAGGAACGTGCGCCTCAACGTCCACACCGAGCAGAACCAGTACATGATGTTCCCCAGCGAGGAGCGCGAGGGCAGCATCAAGGCATACGAGAACACCAGGTACGTCGAAAAGGTGTAGCCCGGGCACACCCGTGTCGGAGCACCTCCGAAAGGGAGTAGGCCCATGACGCAAGAGCAGGACTTCTTCGATCGCGTCGCCGCCGCCAGCACGCGCCCGCTGTGGCTGTCGCACCGCGCCCCGCTGCCCCCGCAGCGCCCCTACATCTGGCGCTGGAGCCTCATGGAAGGCCTCATGAACGAGGTCATCCAGCTGGAGAGCCTCAAGGGGGCCACCGTACGCCGAGTCCTGACCCTCTCCAACCCCGGCCTCGGCCCCAACAGCCCCACCAGCAAGACCCTCTCCGCCGCCATCCAGATCGTGCCCCCCGGAGAGGTCGCCGAAGCGCACCGGCACACCGCCGCCGCCATCCGCTTCATCATCCAGGGCAACGGCGCCTACACCGTCCAGGACGGGGAGCGCTTCGTCATGGAGGAGGGCGACCTCGTCCTCACCCCCAACTTCATCTGGCACGACCACGGCAACGAGACCAGCAAGCCCATGATCTGGCTCGACTGCCTCGACGCACCCCTGATCGGCTACCTCGACGCCATGCTCCAGGAGCCCTTCTACGAAAACACCCAGCCCGTCACCAAGCCCGTCGGCTACACCAACAACCGCATCGGCAACGGCCTCATGCGCGGCATCACCGACACCGCCGTCAAGCCCCTGCCCATCACCTACAAGTGGCCCGAAGCCCTCCGCGCCCTCTCCGAATCGGGCTCGGAGACCCCCTTCGACGGCATCGCAATGGAGTACGTCAACCCCCTCAACGGCGGCCACACCATGCCCACCATCGCCTGCCGCCTCCACCTCCTGCGACCCGGCGACCACACCGGCGCCCACCGCCACACCGGCAACACCGTCTACCACGTCGCCTCCGGCAGGGGCTTCTCCGTCATCGACGGCATCCGCGTCGACTGGGAGAAGGGCGACACCTTCGTCCTCCCTCCCCTCGCGTTGCATGAGCACGGCGCCGAGTCCGCCGGGGACGCCGTCCTCTTCTCGCTCAGTGACATTCCCGTCCTCGAAGCCCTGCAGCTCTACCGGGAAGAGGAGGGTTCGCCTCAAGAGGTCGCGGAGGTCCTGGCGTAGCCGCCGCCCCTCCACAGGAACAATTCTCACGCGCTACTGAGGGCTGCCCGCCTCCGGGCGGCCCTCGGTACGAAGGTGACCCGTTATGTCCACACAGCAGACACCGTCACCGGCCCCCCCAAAGCCCTTGAAAATGGGCATGATCGGCATCGGCGTTGGCGCCGGCCAGATCCTGCCCGCCATGCACTCCATGCCGGAGATCGAGCTCGTCGCCGGCGCCGACGTCAACCCCCGCGTCCTCGGCGCATTCCGCGAACGCTACCCCGACGCCCGCGCCTATGACAGCGCCGAGGCCCTCTGCGCCGACCCGGACGTCGAGGCCGTCTGGGTCGCCACCCCCAACAACCTCCACTGCCCCCACGTCGTCCTCGTCGCCCAGAGCGGCAAGCACGTCGTTTCGGAAAAGCCCATGGCCGTCACCCTCAGCGAGGCGGAGCAGATGGTTGGCGCCGCAGAAACCAATGGCGTCAAGCTCCTCTGCGGTCACACCCTGGGCTTCAGCCCCCCCATCCGCGAAATGCGGCGCGTCATCCGCTCCGGCAGGCTGGGTCCCCTCCACGCCATCAACAACTGGGCCTTCACGGACTGGATGCTCCAGGCCAGACAGCCTGAGGAGCTGGACGAGACCAGGGGCGGCGGCCTCCTCTACCGCCAGGGGCCGCACCAGATAGACAGCATCCGCCTCCTGGGCAACGGCATGGTCAGGAGCGTCCGCGGCACGGTGGGCGTCTGGTGGGAAGAACGCGCGGCCCCCGGCTACTACTCCGCCTTCTTGGAGTTCGAGAACGGCGCCACCGCCACCGTCACCAACAGCGGCTACGGCTACACCATGGCCGCCGAGCTGGTCCCCTGGGGCAACGAGCGCGGCATCCTCGCCGCCTACACCCCCGAGCAGCGCATCGAAATCCGGCGCCAGATACGGGCCGGCACCCGCGACGAGATGGCCGACAAGGACAACCTGCGCATCGGCAGCGCCGGAGAGCGCCGCACGCCCCGACCCGACGGCTCCGCCGGCCAGCCCTGGGTCCCCGCCAACCTCGGCATCCTCATCGCCACCTGCGAGCGCGGCGAGCTCCGCCAGTCCCAGCACGGCCTCTACGTCTACAGCGACGAAGGCAAGGAGGACGTCCCCCTGGAGGGCCGGGCCTTCAACACCGGCCTCGAAGACCTCATGGAGCTCTACAACGCCGTCCGCCTGGACAAGCCCGTCTATCACGACGGCGCCTGGGGCATGGCCACCCTGGAGGTCATCCTCGCCATCTCGCAGTCCTCAAGGGAGCGCCGCGAGGTCCTCCTCTCCCACCAGGTCCCCATGTCCGACGACTATGACTAGCCGCCCCTCCGGCGCCCGCCGCGCCGGACCCCTACCCTCCACCCCCATCACTTGACCTCTGCGAAATTGCGTATATCATTGAAAGGCTGCCTGCAGCACACTCGTATTGAAGGAGAAGATCCATGACCTCGCCTGCAAACCCAAATCTGGCGCCCGGCGCGGAAGTTGAGGGGCAGGACGTCGCCGTCCCCGCCGACGGCGCTGATCTCAGCGCCTACGTGTCCCAGCCCAAGGGCGGCGGCGCCACAGCCGGCGTCATCGTTATCCACGAAAACCGCGGCCTCATGCCCTACCTCCGCGACGTCGCCGACGGACTCGCCAGCAACGGCTATCTCGCCATCGCCCCGGACCTTCTCTCCCGCGACGGCGGCACCGCCAGCATCGAGGACATCCCCGCCGCCCTCCAGGGAATCCCCCGGGAGCGCCACGTCGGTGACGTCCAGAGTGTCGCCAAGTGGCTCCAGAGCCAGCCCGGCATCTCTAGCTTCGGCATCATCGGCTTCTGCTTCGGCGGCGCCATCGTCTGGCGCTTTGCCACCGAGAACCCGGACCTGGCCGCGGCCGTCCCCTTCTACGGCGCCAACCCCCCCCTCGATGCCGTGCCCAACATCAAGGCCGCCGTCTACGCCATCTACGGTGAGACCGACGAACGCATCAACGCCGGCATACCGGACGTCACCCAGGCCCTCAACGCCGCCGGCACAACCCACGACATGAAGGTCTACGCCGGCGCCGGCCACGCCTTCCACAACCACACCAACCCGCCCGACCGCTACAACGCAACCGCCGCCAAGGAAGCCTGGGGAGACGCCCTGGCCTGGTTCAAGCAGCACCTCGGCTGATTCCCGCGTCCAGAGCCCCGACTCGTAGACAACACAGCCAGGAGCGCGCGCTCCTGGCTGTTCCATTTCGCGCACACGCGGCCTGTCGTGCAACCCACCCCCGCAATGAGCGTCTTCCAGTCCGTAGCCACGCCCTCCCGCTAGCGCAAATTGACAAACTCCCTATAATAAGGACGAAACAGAGACCGCCCCAGTCGGAAAACAGAGGAGGACCTATGGCCACCATCGACTCCGATGCCCACGTCATCGAGACCGACCAGACCTGGGACTACATGGACGAGTCCGAGGCCCGGTACAAGCCCCTCACCCTCACCCCCAGGAATGGGGACGGCAACCGCCTCTTCTGGTCCATCGACGGCAAGCTCAAGCCGCGCCGCACCAACGTCGGCGGCGACACCACCGAGGTCTCCCGCGAGTTGCTAGACGTCAGCGCGCGCCTCGCCCACATGGACGAGCTCGGCGTCGACATCCAGGTCCTCTTCCCCACCATCTACACCCGCAAGATCGCCGACGACCCTGCCGCAGACCTCGCCCTCGGCAAGAGCTACAACCGCTGGATGGCCGACATCTGGAAGCAGGGCCACGACCGCCTCCGCTGGGTCGCCATCCCCCCCCTCATGGACCTCTCCAAGGCCCCCGCCGAGCTCGAGTTCGCCAAGGAGAACGGCGCCTGCGGCATCTTCATGCGCGGCTTCGAAGGTGACCGCCAGCTCTCCGACCCCTACTTCTTCCCCCTCTACGACGTCGCCTCCAGCCTCGACCTCGCCATCGCCGTCCACGCCGGCAGCGCCAATCCCGCCGTCGCCAACTTCCTCGGCTTCGGCAGCGACGGCGGCAGCTTCCTCGTCTCCAAGCTCCCCGTCATGAGCTCCTTCCACACCCTCCTCCTCCACGAGATCCCCACCCGCTTCCCCAAGCTCCGCTTCGGCTTCGTCGAGGCCAGCGCCCAGTGGGTCCCCCACGTCCTCCATGACATCGTTCGCCGCACCGCCCACCGCCAGGGCCGCCACCTCCAGGGCCGCGTCACCGGCGACATCCTCCGCGACAACCGCCTCTTCGTCGCCTGCCAGACCGACGACGACATCCCCTATGTCGTCCAGTACGCCGGCGAGGACAACCTCGTCATGGGCACCGACTATGGCCACGCCGACACCACCGCGGAGCTCGAGGCCCTCTCCACGCTGCGCAAGACTAGCCCCGTCGACTCCCGCGTCGTCGACAAGATCCTCGACGACAACGCCCGCGCCCTCTACTCCCTGTGAGCGCCCTCCCCCCGCTATGAGCCCGGGCCCCAGGGCCTGAGAAACAGCAAAGAACAATTGGGAGGCGGCGTGATGACCCAAGTAGGCAACGGCAAGGGGTACGGCCACCGGGCCCGCATAGGGTACACGTCGCCCCCCATAACCTCCGAGATCTTCCCCTACGAGTTCTACAAGCTGGCCCCCGAGGGAGTCACCCTCCTCCTCACCTCCCTCGACGTCTGGGACCACACCGCAGCGGAGCTGGAGGACAGCTACAAGCGCACGCTGCGCGCCTCCCAAGCCATGGGCGAGGCCGGCGCCAACCTCATCGTCCTTGGCGGCGGCCCGGTCCTCGGCGCCAGGGGCGACAGCAACGTCGGCGATCTAGTAGAGGCCGCGAAGGAGGCCTCCGGCGTCCCCGTGACCACGGTCCTCTCGGCCTACGCCGAAGCCCTAAAAGCCGTCGGCGCCAAGAGAATCGTCTCCATCAACCCTGCCCATACCGGCACGGACGCCACCGTACAGCGGACGGAAGGCATCGAGGTCTTGGGCGTCAGGCCCCTCGGCGACGGCCAGTTCGTCGGCTCCACCCGCGTCCCCTCCCAGGAGGTCATGGACGCGGGCCGGGAGCTGATCAAAGCACATCCCCAGGCGGACACCATCTGGATCGGTTGGCCCCATCGCGCCTCAGTGGACCGGATCGAGGCCATGGAGCAGGAGATGGGCGTCAATGTCGTCAGCGCAACCCAGGCCATCGTCTGGCACGCCCTCCGCCGCTGCGGCATACCCGACGCCATCCCCGGCTACGGCCGCCTCATGCGCCAGTAGTGCCACCCCGGCCCCTGCTCATGGCCTAGGGGCCGCTCATGGTGAGCCTGTCGCACCAAATGGGGGGCCTGCCCACTCCGCCTACTCTCCCCCGCAAGCCGCCGCGCTAGCGACCCGCCGCTACACCTTCACCCCGGCGCGGCGATCTCGCAGAATGTGGGAGTAGTCCTCTCGACGCCACCGGTAGGGCAGGCTCACCAGGCTTCCCGGCTCCGTCGCCGTCTCAAGGATGCGCAGCGCGTCCTCCGCTATCACCCGTTGCTGCTCCGCGTTGCCCGGCTCCCCCATCGGCCGCCCAAACGGGAACCGGACAGCGGCCACCCGTGGCGGCCGGATCCGCTCCGCCACCTGCGCGTACATCATAACCTGCACCGTCGGGATGCCCTCCGCCTCGATGGCCCTCGCTATCAGTCCCCCGGACCGATTGCACACCGGTCAGGTGGATGTCAGCACCGCCGCCTGCACGCCGTCCGCCTTCAACCGGCGGGCCACCTCCGGGGCGGTCTCGGTCATCAGCAGGTCCGGCCGCTGGATGAAGCCCATGAACGAGTAGTTGTCCTCCGCCAGCTCGCCGATCACCCCCTCACGTTCCAGCTCGATGAA
Organism: Dehalococcoidia bacterium; assembly: GCA_965247615.1. GTDB lineage: Bacteria > Chloroflexota > Dehalococcoidia > Lucifugimonadales > UBA1127. The sequence goes on from OZ252022.1 coordinate 2,052,346, forward strand.
GCGGTCCAGGGGGAACACGCAGTTGATGTCCTCCCGCGGCCCGGACAGGTCATAGTGGAGGTGGGCCACCTTGATGCGTTCGCGGGGCGCACTCTTCGGGATGACGCGGTACGACCAGTCGCCCTGACGCTCGGGCCCGTCCGTCTCGAAGGGCTCCTGGTCGTCCAGGTAGAAGCCTCCCGTGGTCACCAGGGCGATCTTGGACCTGCCGATGGGCGCCAGAAGCGCGGCCCAGGGCGTTGCCGCCTCCACCTCCGGGAGGCGCGCCCGCTCCCCTGCAAGCTGCACCCCCTTCTCCTCCCACTCCTCCAGGAAGTCGGACAGGCCGTCGAGACTGCCGCTCTCCCTGGCCTCCACGGCCCTGACGAACAGCCCCCGGAGGAACTCAGCCTGCTCCTCCTCCGGCATCTGCTGCTCAACGTAGCGTATCCGGGAGAAGCCGGACACAATCGCCCCGCTTTCCCCCACATTCGGGGCTGCCAGGACCTGCTTGAGCACTTCCGCAGCTTCCATCGTTCCCCCTATCCCAAGCTCCTACCGCGCGCTGCGGTCTACACCGGCCCCCCTACTTCTCTTCGTTGTAGGTCCACTCAAACCGGGGGTCCTGGTATGCCTCGTCGGGCATACTGCTGGTGAGCCCCCGCTGCGCAAGCTCGTCCTGGAACTTCTGGCGGATCCAGGGGTCCTCGTCGGGGTACTCGATCTGGTCCCGCGCCGGGTCCACCGCCTCCGCCCCCATGTTGATGAGCCGGGGTGAGTGCAGGGCCAGGTACCTGCCATCCGTGGAGCCAACGTTGAAGTGCTGGTGGAACCACCTGTTCGGCGGGACGAACACGCTGCCCTCGTGCCACGGTACGACGATCTTCTCCGACCCCTCGGGCCACATCACGGAGTAGCCCTCACCCGCAGGGATGATGATGACCACCCCCGGCCCGTGCCGGTGCCCCTTCTTGTAGCTCCTCGCCGGGAAGACCGACATGTGCGCCCAATTCTCCGAGCCCGGGAACTTGACGGACACGACATGCCCCCCTGCGCCGCGGCCCCAGAACGGCACCAGCTTGTCCCACGCGCGCATGTCCGGGAAGAAGTTGCCCACCCATACCTCCTGGAATCCCGTGGCCCTGTTGGGGTCCATCGAGACCCGCTGGGCCTTGGCCTCCGAGTAGAACTCGCCATCCCCGCCGGACAGCCGGCCCGCGTCCTCGTGGGGGTTGTTGAAGAAGAAGCTAGGGTCCGCCAGCGTCAGCATCGCCAGCGGGAGATAGTTCTGATGCAGCAGCCGCACCGGCCGATCGCCCTGCGTGTTGGTCAGCTGCACCGTGTGGCTGTGGGGGAGCAGGAACATGCTGTGCTTCTGCCACTCGAAGGTCCTGGGCGCCTGGTTCCCGCCCCCTGAGACCGTTGCCAGCCCGCGGCCGTCGGCCACGTACACAATCTCGTCCAGGGCAAACTTGAGCGGAGGGAGGGTCTTACCCGGCGGGATCTCCGTGACGCGCGCCTCTGTGATCCCTTCCTGGCCGGCCAGCTGCAGGAAGGCCGCATTGCACTCCCGCTCCGGCCACCAGCCCAACTCGACGGTCCGCACGTCCTCCACGAAGTACCCGCGATGAATCGGCACCCCCAGCGTGCGGATCCACTGGTCATGGGGCGACATCGCCATCAAACGCTCTTCCGCCGGACTCGGGCCTGCTGTTTGGGTCTGTGTCATGTCTATTCACCCTCCTTTAGAGTCTCGTGCAACGTAATCCTCCCCATACACCCTGTCAAGGCGCGCGGCGCTCCACGGCCTGGGGCCTGCGACTGAAGCGCACGCGGCCCTTCCGGCCTCAGACCAACGGCAAGGCGGAGGCGTTCATCAAGATCCTCCAGGCCGGGTGGGCCTACCAGCGGCCGTATCACTCCAACCGCGAGCGACTCGACGCGTTGCCCGTGTTCCTTGTGTATGACAATCAGCACCGTCCCCACGGCAGCATCGGCGGCGCCACTCCCGCCTCCCGGCTGCAAACAATGTCCCTGGGAACTACAACTAGGTCGCTAGCGCGACGGCTTATGGGGGTTGGGTGGGGGCGGGGGTGGGTTGGCGGTTGGGTGGGAGGGGGGGCCAGAGGCGGGGTGAGCGTGGGGCTGTCCGGCCCTCCGGTCATTTGGTCCGGGGGGCTCACGATGAGGGGTGGAAGAGGGTTGCACGGTATTGAAAGCGCGTCGTTCAGGGACTAAGGTGGCGTGGAGGGCGGATGGGACGGGGGGAGGGTCGAATGGGAAGAGTTGAAGCACGAGATAGGGGGCGCCGTTGACAGAAGCAGCCGCATCGCAAGAGGGGACATTGAGGTTTGCCATCGCCGGCCTCGGTCAGGCGGGAAGCGGGATGGTTTCGGCCCTGGTGAAGAATCCGAGGGTGGCCATCACGGCGGCCGCGGACCTGAACCCGGAGACGCTGAGTCGGTTTCAAGCCGATCACGGGGCGGAAGCGTTTGGCAGCCTTGCGGAGCTCTGCAAGAGCCCCAACGTGGACGCCATCTACATCGCGACCCCGACGTACCTGCACACGGAGCACGCCGTGGCGGCCATGGAGCAGGGGAAGCACCTGGTGGTGGAGAAGCCGATGGCGCTGACGCTGGAGGACGCCGACGCGATGATCGGCGCGGCAGAGCGCAACGGCGTGCAGTTAGTGGTGGGGCACTCGCACAGCTTCGAGCTGCCGATACGGAGGATACGGGAGATCGTGGCGAGCGGCGAGCTCGGGGGGCTGCGGATGGTCCACACATGGTACTACAACGATTGGATGTACCGCCCGCGGCTGCCGGAGGAGGTGAACACGAGCATGGGCGGGGGCGTGACGTTCCGGCAGGGCTCGCATCAGTTCGACATCATACGGATGATCGGCGGCGGCAGGGTCAGGAGCCTCCGAGCCAACGCGGGGGTGTGGGATGAAAGCCGCCCCGCCGAGGGCGCGCACACGGTGTTCCTGGAGCTGGAGGGCGGCGCCGCGGCGACGGCGGTGTACAACGGCTACGACCGCTTCCACACCTCGGAGCTGCTACACGGGGTGCTGGAGCAGGGGGCGCTGGCGGACGGGTCTGCCTACGCCCGGTCGCGGACGGCGCTGCGCAGCACCGGCGGCCCCGAGGGCGAGCTGGCGCTGAAGCGCCGCCTGGCGTACGGGAGCGGCGGGCGCCGGGAGCCGGGGCCGCCGCCGCACCAGCCGACGTATGGGCTGATGATCGTGAGCTGCGAGCGGGGCGACATCCGCCAGAGCCCCGACGGGCTCCTGGTCTACGGCGAGGACGACGTGCGCGAGGAGGTGCTGCCGAAGGGGCAGACGGGGCGCGACGCGGTGATCGGCGAGCTGTACGAGGCGGTGGTCAACGGCCGCGCGCCGCTGCACGACGGCCGGTGGGGGAAGGCGAACCTGGAAGTGTGCCTGGCTGTGCTGCGGTCATCGCGGGAGCAGCGGGAGGTCATGCTGGAGCACCAGGTAGCAGTGCGCGACGGTGGATAGGCAGGAGGCAGCGTCCGGGGCGCCGGCGCAGCCGGGCCCTCAGAAGGAGGCGGACAGCGCGGCGAGGCCACGGGTATTCTATGGGTGGTGGGTCGTCGTGAGCCTGGCGTTCCTGCGGTTCATCGGGAGCGGGGTCGGGTTGGGTGGCCGGAGCCTGTACGTGCTGCCGCTGCAGAGCACCATTGGGGTGAGCCGGGCGTCGATATCGTCAATCTTCACGGCGTCGCAGCTAACCATTGGGCTGACGGGCACCTTAGCGGGCTGGCTAGTGGACCGGTTCGGGGCGCGCAAGGTCATGGTCGTGTGCCTGCTCATCTCGGCGGCGGGCTTCTATGCGCTGGCGTTCGCCAACAGCCTGTGGATGCTGATCATCATCTTCAGCCTCCCGCTGGGGCTGACGTACAACTGGGCGGTGACCCAGCCGGCTACGGCGATCACGAACAACTGGTTCGAGCGGCGGAAGGCGACGGCGCTGTCGCTGCTGAACGTGGGCACGGGCAGCGGGGGCCTGGTGATCCCGGTGCTGGCGCTGATCATCGGCGAGCTGGGATGGCGCTGGGCGGCGGCGCTGAGCGGCGCGGCGTTTCTTGCGGTGGCGCTGCCGGTGGCGGCGCTGGTGCGCAACAACCCGGAGGAGATGGGGCTGGCCCCGGACGGCGATGAACGCGTGACGCCGCCGGGAGCGCGGGTGGGCGACAGGACGGCGGCCCCTGTGCTCACGGGCATCACGCTACGGGAGGCGCTGCGAGGGCCGCTCTTCTGGACAATGGCGGCGGGCTGTCTCTGCCTGATGCTGGCCCACGGCACCATCACGGCGCACCTGGTGCCGATGGTGGTGTGGAAGGGGGCCACGGAGGCGCTGGGGGCGCAGCTGCTGACGGTGCACCTGCTGCTGGGTATCCCCGTGGTGGTGGTGGCGGCGCGAGCGACGGACCGCTTCGACGGCCCGCGCGTGCTGGCGGTCATGGCGGCGCTGGCGTGCCTGGGCTCGCTGGTGTTCCTGGAGGCAGAGCAGGAGTGGGGCTACTGGGTGGCGGTGTCGCTGCTGGCGCCGTCGGGAACGCCGATGTGGGCGATACTGTGGGCGGTGTTGGGGCGGGCGTACGGCCGCCGGCACTTCAACGTGATCCGGGGGACTATCTACGGGCTGCTGCTGACGGGATCGTCGCCGGGTCCGGTGTTGGCGGGGCTGAGTTTCGACCGAAGCGGGAGCTATGGGCCGTGGCTGTGGGTCTCGGTGGGAGTGGCGCTGGTGAGCGTGGTTGGCTTCCTGGGGGCGCTGCGGTCGCAGGGTCGCTAGCGGTCGCTGGCGCGACGGCCTGTGGGGCGTGGCTGCGCATGGGCGGCGAGCTGATGGAAGGGTGGGGTGGAGTACCTCACCGCTTGACGTGAGGCTGGGCGAGCCCGGAAGCTATGAGTGGCGGCGAGACAGCGGGCCAGTGTACGGGAGCAAGAGATGAACCTTCGTCAGTTTGGACGGGGAGCGCGGGTGCTGCTGAGCAACGGCGCCACGGCGGAGGTGGTGGAGCCCACGGAGGATGGCGTGAGAATGCGCATCCGCTATGTGGACTCACCGTTCTCGCCGGAGCAGGTTGGGAGCGAGGACTGGTGCACGGAGGACGAGGTGGTGGCGGAGGCGGAGGGGGGGCAGTCGGCGTCGCGGTGGGAGGCGCGGAACGGTAGGGCGCACAACTTCTCGCCGGGGTCGTCGCCTGGGCGGTAGGGGACTGCAGCCGGGCGCGGCGTAAGCGGGGGTGCTAGAGGGGGCGATGTTGGCATCGCCCCCTGTTTGATGTGGGAGTGGGGCTGCCTTGCTCCTCTACTCCCATGGTTCGAGGTCCGCAGGATGAGCAGGTGCCCGGGGGCTATTGCTGCTTGGCTTTGAGGGCTGCGCGGACCTTTTCGGCGGTGATGGGGAGGTCCGTGATGCGGACGCCGACGGCGTCGGCCACGGCGTTGGCGACGGCGGCGGCCATGGTGCAGTTGCTGAGCTCGCCGACGGCTTTGCCCTGGTAGGGGGTGGGGCCGGAGGGATCGTCGAGGGTGACCTCGGTGAGTTTGGGGATGTCGGGCATGGTGGGGATCTTGTAGTCGCCGAAGTGCACGGTTTCGACGCGGCCCTCTTCGACGGGCATCTCCTCCATGAGGGCGTAGCCGAGACCCTGGATGGCGCCGCCGACGATCTGGCCGCGGTGGCCGATGGGGTTGAGCACGGTGCCGGTATCTGCGGCGGAGGTTATGCGGTCGACGGTGACCTGGCCGGTCTCCGGGTCCACCTGGACCTCGACGATGGCGACGAGGAAGGCGGTGACGTTCTCCGGCCCCTCTGGCTTGTAGAGGGTCTGGACGTGAATTGGGCCGCCGGTCTCGGCGGCGCGGGCGGCGACTTCGGCGAATGGGATGGCCCTGCCCGCCTCACCCTGGGCGATGAATTGCCCGTTCTGGAGCTGGATCTTATCCGGGGGGCTTTCCATGAGGTCGCCGGCGACCTCGGTCATGCGGGTGCGGACTTCGCGGACGGCGCGGAGGCCGGCCTGGCCGGCGACGTTGGAGACGCGGCTGCCGCCGACGCCGGAGTCGAAGGGGACGGAGTCGGTGTCAGCGGGTCGGACGTGGACGCTGGAAATGGGGATGGTGAGCTCCTCCGCGAGGATCTGGGCGAGGATGGTATGGGTGCCGGTGCCGGTGTCGAAGCTTGGGCTGAGCATGGTGACCTCACCGTTGGGGTCGACGATGATGGTGGCGTTGCTCTCGCCCTGACCGGCTTCACGGTCGTAGACGCTGATGCCGCGGCCGACGTTGGGGGCCTTGGGGGCGCCGTAGTCGGCGGCTTCGGCGGCGGCGCGGAGGGTCTGCTCGCCGCGGATATCGACAAACTTCTTGCCGATGCCGGAGACGTCGCCGTCCTGGAGCACGTTCTTGAGGCGGAGCTCCATGGGGTCCATGCCCATTTCCTGGGCGATCATGTCCAGATGGGACTCCGAGGCGTAGATGGCCTGGGGGCCGCCGGGGGCGCGGGCATGGCCGCGGGGGACGGTGTTGGTGTAGACGCAGTCGCTGTAGATGAGGACGTTGGGGATGCGGTAGGAGCCGGCGAGATGGGTGGAGCCGGCGAGGTTGACGCCGGGCTTGAAGGCGGCGTAGGCGCCACTGTCGTAGAGGGCGCGGGCGTAGCGGGCGTGGATGGTGCCGTCCCGCTTGAGTCCGGTCTTGATGGTGATGATGCCGGGATGGCGGGGGTTGCCCGCGAGGAACTCCTCCATGTAGCTCATGACCATCCGTACGGGGCGTCCGGTGGCCTTGGCGAGGTAGTAGATGACGGGGACGTCCATGAAGTCGCCCTTGCCGCCGAAGTCGCCGCCGATGTTGGTGACGTTGACGCGGACGCTGGCGGGGTCAATGCCCCAAGCGGTGGCGCACTGGCGGATGAGGCCGTGGGGGGCCTTGTTGTTGACCCAGATCTGGACGCGCCCCTGCTCGTCGATATGCATGAGGACGGCGTGGGGCTCGAGGTAGGCCTGGTGCGCCATGGGGAAGCTGAACTGGTGCTCGAAGACGAAGTCCGACTCGGCGAAACCCTGGTCGACGTCGCCGAGGGACCAGGAGAGGCGGGAGAAGTGGTTTGTGGGCTCTTCGACCGGTTTGGGGAGGCCCTGGTAGCCGTTGATGTTGTCGTGGAGGATGGGGGAGTCGGGACCGAGGGCTTCGAGGAGGTCGGAGACGGCGGGCAGCTCCTCGTAGTCGACGTCGATAAGCAGGGTGGCCTCTTCGGCGATGTCCGCATCGTCGGCGGCGACGACGGCCACCTTTTCGCCGATAAACCGCACCTTGCCGCGGGCGAGGATGGGCATGTCCAGCATACGCCGGCCCATGAGGGACTCGGAGACGTCGTCGGCGGTGATGACGGCGTGAACGCCGGGGAGTTGCTTGGCCCGGGAGGTATCGATGCTGCGGATGCGAGCGTGGGGCATGGGGCTGCGCAGCGCCTTGCACCAGAGGGTGCCGGGGATCAGGACGTCCGCGGGATAGTGTGCGGCGCCAGTGACCTTTTCGGGACCTTCGACGCGGCCGATGGGCTTGCCGACGTAGGTGTACTGGGCAGTGGTCATAGGGGCCTCGCTAGCTGTGGGTTTGGCAGGGGCTAGTATACCTGGGCCGGGATGGGCCGTACAGCCCTGGGGCGAGAGGTGCCGCTGGGGGAATGCGGGCGCCCGCGAGGGGGCGCTCCTGCGGGGGGCGTTGGGATGCGGTAAGGGTTGCCCGGCAGCGCCTGAGCCTTTATACTCGCTGTGGCCGCCGAAGGGGGGCCTGGGCAAGAACACCCCGAATGAGCATGGACGAGGAGCCGCCTATGGATCAGCAGATCAGCGTTACGGTGAATGGCCAGCAGCACAGCGTAACGGCGCCGCCTCGGCGTCTGCTGGTGGACATGCTTCGATACGACTTGGGGCTTACGGGGACGAAGGAAGGTTGCAGCGTTGGCGTGTGCGGGCTGTGCACGGTATTGGTGGACGGCAAGATGATCGCTTCCTGCCTGACCCTGGCCGGACAGGTGGACGGCCAGGAGATAACGACGATTGAGGGGATTGCGGTGGAGGGCCGGCTGCACCCGGTGCAGGAGGCGTTCATCAAGTACGGCGGGTTCCAGTGCGGGATCTGCACGCCGGGGCAGATTGTCGCTGCGAAGGCGTTGCTGGACGTGAATCCGCACCCCACGGAGGACGAGGTCAAGGAGTGGATGATGGGGAACCTGTGCCGGTGCACGGGCTACTATCAGATCATCGAGTCCATAGTGAATGCCATGGCGGAGGCGAAAAGCTGAATGCACGACTTTGATCTCCACGTACCGACTTCCGTCCAGGAGGCGACGGCGCTCCTGGACCAGCATGGCGAGGACGCGCGGCTCATGGCAGGGGGCACCGGCTTGGTGCAGCTGATGAAGCTCCGGCTGTCGCAGCCGGCGCACGTCGTTGGGCTCCACCGGGTGGTGGGGCTGGACGGCATCGAGGAGCGGGACGGCGAGGTGCGAATCGGGGCGCTGGCGACGCATCGAGACGTAGAGATGTCCGCGCTGGTGCAGGAGCGGTTGCCGCTGTTGGCGGAGACGTACCGGCGCGTCGCGACGGTGCGGATCCGCAACGCTGCCACAGTGGGGGGCGGTCTGGCGCACGCAGACCCCAACCAGGACCCGGAGCCGGCGCTTATTGCGCTGGGCGCTCGGGCCGTGCTCACATCCTCGCAGGGGGAGCGCGAGGTGATGGTGGAGGAGCTGGCGACGGACTACTACGAGACGATTATCCAGCCCAACGAAGTGCTGACGCAGGTCATTGTCCCGGTGCTGTCGGGCGGCGCGGGGGCGTACCTCAAGTTCCTGCCACGGTCCGCAGACGACTACGCAACGGTGTCCGTGGCGGCGTGGGTTGCGCTGGACGCCAGCGGGGCGTGCAGCGACGTGCGCGTCGCGCTGGGCTCGGTTGGGTCCACGGCGATCCACGCCAGGGCGGCGGAGGGCGCGCTGCGGGGGCAGAGCCCAACGGCGGCGCTGCTCCGGCAGGCGAGTGAGACGGTGGCGGACGCGGTGGACCCACTAGAGGACCTGCGTGGGTCGGCGGAGTACAAGCGGGAGATGGCGACAGTGTTCACTCGGAGGGCGCTGGAGCAAGCGGTGGCCTCGGCCGGGGGGACCGTCGGATGAGGTTCGAGAACCAGGAGGAGATCGAGGCGCCGCGGGACCGGGTGTGGGATCTGTTGCTGGACGTGCCGAGGGCGGCGCGGCTGATGCCGGGGGTGGGGGAGGTGGTGCAGCAGGATGACGGGTCCTATGCGGCCACGATGAAGGTGAAGTTGGGGCCGGTGTCGCTGGGGCTTCAGGGGAAGATCAGCCTGTTGGTCCAGGATCGGGACAACTATCATGCGGTGATGCGCCTGGAGGGGGCCGACCGTCGGGTTGGCGGGTCCGCCACCGGGACGATTGCCGTGACGCTGACGTCGCCGCGCGAGGGGATGACGCTCTTGGACGTGGTGACGGACGCGAACCTGATGGGCCGGCTGGGGCAGTTTGGTCTGCCGCTCATCAGGAAGAAGGCGGACGCCACGATCACGGACTTCGTGCGGGCGCTGGCGAAGGCGGCCTGAGGGCCGGGGTCGCCGGCGCAACGGCCTTGTGGGGAGTAGGGCGACCCCGTCGCCTGTGAGTCTGGTCGGCGCTTCTGCTGTCGGCGCGGTGTGACCATCGTCGCTCCCAGTGCACACTCCTCCTGCTAGCAGCAAGGCTCTTGGTTGCGATGTCGCCCCCCCCCGCTCATCTCGTTCGAGTGCCTCACCATGAGCGGCCACGTGGGGGTCCCGCACTGGCCCTGGGGCCGCCGTTGCGGGGGATGTGGGGGAGCCTGTCTCATGTGGGGTGAGGGAGGTAGCGTGCCCGCGTAGGGCGGGATGGATTCCCGCCTTCGGAGACCTTTGCGTAACTCCGCGTGGAGGGCGAGGTCCTGAAAGTTAAACAGCTCCCGCCAACCTGCGGCCCCTCCCCTGGATTCCCCCTTTCGCGGGAATGACGGGGTTGGGGCGGGAATGACGGGGTTGTAATGCGCCGCGACATCTCGTTATTATGCCGGAAGACGGGATCGGGGAGATCGGAAACCCGGACGAGGACTTGTGCCAGAGGGGTTGGCGTTTGCCTGACCTGACAGCCGGAGAGGACGGCGACCCGGGATGACGGAGAAGGACGCCCAGGACTATCTTCCGGTGACGCAGGCCGTGGTGCTGGCCGCGGGCAAGGGCGAGCGGCTCTACCCGCTGACGACGCTTCGACCCAAGGTCATGCTGCCGGTGGGGAACAAGCCCATCTTGGAGTACGTCATCGAGGCCCTACGGGCCAACGGGGTCACGGAGGTCGTGATCGTCGCCGGGTACAATCGGGAGCAGGTCCAGGACTACTTTGGATCCGGGGACGAGATTGGGGTGCGCATCCGTTACGCGACGCAGGAGCACCAGCTGGGCACGGGGCACGCGCTGCTGTGCGCCAGGGGGATGACGCGGGAGCGTTTTCTGGTGCTCCCGGGCGACAACATCGTCAACCCCGCGTCGATTCGGGACCTGGTCCGGTGCAGGGAGGACTCGGTCCTGGTGAAGGAGGCGCCGCCCCGTGACTACGGAGTCGTCATCATCAAGGGCGACGAGGTGCGCGGCTTGGTGGAGAAGCCCCAGCAGCCGACGAGCCCGTGGGTAAACACGGGCAGCTACCTGCTGGGCCAGACGGTCTTCGACTACCTTGCGGAGGAGCTCGACCTGCCGATGGCCATCGACCGGATGATCCGGGCGGGCCAGCGGGTGGTGGCGCAACAGACGGCGGGGGTGTGGTGGGACGCGGCGTACCCCTGGGACCTGCTGCAGTTGAATGGGCTGGCCCTCGGCGGGCTGGAGGGGACGCCGGGCGGCAGGCGGGAGCCGGGGGTGGTCACGAAGGGGCCGGTGCAGATGGGGGAGAGCAGCGTCCTGAGGGCGAACAGCTACGTGGTGGGTCCGGCGATCATCGGCGAGGGGTGTGAGATTGGGCCGTGCGTGTCCATCTTCCCGAACACGAGCATCGGCAACAACGTGGTCATCGACTCGTTCACGCAGCTTCGCAACTGCATCGTGGGGGACTCCGTGCAGATCGGCAGCCACTCGGTGCTGAGCGACACGATCATCGCGGGTGGGTGCACCATAGGGGCCCGGTTCACCGCACCCTCCGGGAAGGCGACGATGCAGGTGGACGGGGAGACCGTGGTGGTACAGATAGGGTCGATAGTGGCGGACAACGTCGAGGTGGGTGCGGGGGTGTCGCTGCGCCCGGGGATAACGATCGGCCAGGGGGCGTCCATCCGTGACATGAACCAGGTGCGGGAGGACGTTCCGGAGGAGAGCCTGGTCGTCTAGCGGCCGAGGTTGCCTGACCTTGAGAAGCCTGGAGGGGGACTGTCCGTGTGCGGAATAGCGGGCTACACCGGCCATCGAGACGCGTACCCCATTCTCCTCAACGCGCTGGAGCGCGTTCAGTACCGGGGGTACGACTCGTGCGGCATCGCCATCTGGACCGATGACAGCATCGCCGTGCTCAAGGGGACCAGCTTTGTGGACCAGCTCCGGGCGCAGAGCCAGCCGGTGAAGGGGTCTCATGGCATCGGGCATACGCGATGGGCCACGGTGGGCTCTCCGACGACGGAGAACGCGCACCCGCACCTGGACTGCAGCGGGTCCATCGCCATTGTGCACAACGGAGAGATCGAGAACTATGCGGTCCTGCGCGAGCGGCTGATCAACCAGGGGCATACGTTCCGCTCTGAGACGGACAGCGAGGTCCTGGCGCACCTGGTGGAGAGTCATCGCGGGCAGGGAGAGGTGGGGGCCGTGGCGGCGGCGTTGCGGGAGGTGGAGGGGACGTACGCGCTGGCGACGCTGCAGCGTGACAGCGACAGGCTGGTGATGGCGCGTCGGGAGAGCCCGCTGGTGGTTGGGCTTGGAGACGGCGAGAGCTTTGTGGCGTCTGATGTGCCGGCGCTGCTGGAGAACACGCGGGAAATGGTGTTCCTGGAGGACGGGGACCTGGCGCTGCTATCGCCTGGTGGGTTGCAGGTCTGGAACGACGGGGTCCGCGCCGCGCGACGGGTCCATCACATCACGTGGGACACCCGGGACCTGGACAGGGCGGGGTACGAGCACTTCTTCTTGAAGGAGGTCCACGAGCAGCCGCGGGTGATTCGGGACACACTCTCCGGGCGCGTTTCCAGCACGGAGCCCGGGGTGACGCTGGACGTGGACCTGAGCAGCCAACCGCGGCCCGAGAGCATCCTGCTGTCCGGGTGCGGGACCGCGTATAACGCGTGCCTGATCGGCGAGCAGTTCTTCCAGGGGCTGTTTCCCGGCCACGTGCGGGCCAGGGTGGCGTCGGAGCTGGAGATGCCGGCGGCTTCGGGCGGGCATTCGTGGGCAGTCCTCCTCAGTCAGTCCGGAGAGACGGCGGACACCATCGGCGCGGCCAGGAGCGCGATGCAGTCCGGCTACTTCACGATGGCCATCACCGCGGGCGAGGACAGCAGCATCACGAGGATTGTGGACGAGGTCCTATACATGCGGACGGGGCCGGAGATCAGCGTGGCGGCGTCCAAGACCTTCATCGCACAGCTGGTGGACCTCTACCTGCTGGGCCTGTACCTCTATCCCCTGCCTACGACGCTCCTCCACGGTCTGCTGACCGAGCTGCGGTTGCTGCCGAGCAAGGTGCAGCGGGTGCTGGGGATGGAGGGGCAGCTGCAGCGGATAGCTGGGACCATATCGCACACGGAGCACGTCTTTCTCATCGGCAAGGGTTTGAATCATCCGGTGGCGCTGGAGGGTGCGTTGAAGCTGAAGGAGCTGGCGTACCTTCACGCGGAGGGGTACCCGGCGGGAGAGCTCAAGCACGGGCCAATCGCCATGCTCACCGAGAAGACGCCGGTCATCGCAATCATTCCGAGGGACCGCTCCTATCCCCGGCTGCTGACGGCGGTGAAAGAGATCAAGGCGCGGGGCGCGCCGGTCATCGCGCTGACGGACGCGAGGGACACGGAGCTGGACCAGATGGTAGACCAGGTGGTGCACCTGCCGGCAACGGATCCCAGCTTCTCGCCGGTCCTGAACACGGTAGCGCTCCAGCTGCTGGCGTACCATACGGCGCGCGAGCGGGGCTGCCCCATCGACCGGCCGCGGAACCTGGCCAAGAGCGTGACCGTCCACTAGGGGCGTGCCTTGCGTTGGGCTGCAACACCGCGATGGGAGGTGCGACCCTCCTACCCCGCTCATCTGGTTCGAGGGCCGCACCGTGAGCGGCCCCTGGGGAGTGGGGAACGTGGGGAGGGCTTGGGATGGATAGGGCGGACCTGCGCATCGTCGTCATAGGCGGGGGTACGGGTTGCCCCGCCGTGCTCAGCGGGCTGCGAGGGTACACGCAGCACCTGACGGCGGTGGTCACGGTGATGGACAGCGGCGGGAGCAGCGGTCAGCTGCGGCGTGAGCTGGGCGTGGTCGCGCTTGGGGACATTCGCCGGTGCCTGGTGGCTCTCGCGGGGGATGCGGGGCTGCAATCGAGGCTGGCGCTGCTCTTCGAGCGCCGGCTGGTGAGCGGCAGCCCGCCCGGGGATGATAGCCAGGGAAACCTGCTGCTGGCATCGCTGACGCAGACCCGAGGCGGGGTCGAGGAAGCGATCGAGGAGGCGGGTCGCTGGCTGGGGGTCGTGGGGGCGGTGGCGCCCGTGACGCTGGAGAGCGCCGAGCTGATTACAACGCTGGCGGATGGTTCGACGCTGAAGGGTGAGGCCGCCCTGGACCTCCGCGGCCCGAGCCGCGTGGGGGTCAGGGGCATCGACCTCCGGCCCCGGGTGCGCGCAAACCCGCGGGCGTTGGAGGCCATCCACAGGGCGGACGCGGTCATCCTGGGGCCCGGCGACCTCTATACGAGCGTGCTTCCCAATCTGCTGGTTGAGGGGATGCCGGAGGCTGTCCGGGCGTCGCGAGGGCGCATCATCTACATTGGGAACCTGGCCACGAAGCCGGGCGAGACGGACGGCTACCGCACGTCCGACTTCGTGCGCGAAGTGCTGGCGTACCTGGGGAGGGAGGAGCCGCTGGACGCGCTGCTGCTGGACGCGCTGCTGCTGGACGGCGGCGGCCCGGCCGGCTCCTCGAGGGCGGCGCTGCCCGCAGGGTACGTGCGCGTGGAGGTGGACGCGGAGGGCTGCCGGGGGTTGGCGCGGAGGGTGGTGGTGCGGCAGGTGGCGCGGGAGGATGCGCCTGCACTGCATGACCCGGCGCGGACCGCGGCGGCCATCGTGGAGATCCTGGACGAAGTCTCATAGGCGCCGCGGGGGCGGGGTCTCCTTGACCCTCCGAAGGCGGGCGTGCTAGAATTCGCTTTCGCCGTTCCTGTGGTGAGCGTAGCCGAGCGGTCTAAGGCACCTGGCTGTGGCCCAGGAGAACGAGGGTTCAAATCCCTTCGCTCACCCCACTTGCTATCAAATCGCTCCCTTCTGTCACCCGGCGTGAAGAAACGTGAGCCTCGACAGGAACCAGCACCCTGTCGAGGCTCTCTCGTCGTGGGGAGGGGGCGTTAGCGCTTGCCCTTGAGGGACTCCCAGGCCTTGTGGTTGCGTTCGACGTGCTGCTTGTCGCCCTGGCGGGCGGCGCGCCGCTGACGCGCGGCCTTGACGCGGGCCTTGTCGCCCTTGGATTTGGCGGCCATGTCTACTCCTCGTCGACGACGGCGTTGGCGAGCACACCGATGCCTGGGATCTCGACTTCGACGACGTCGCCGGCTTGGAGCTGCGCAGTGGAGCCCGCGGTGCCGGTGAAGATGAGGTCGCCAGCCTCTAGGGTCACAACCTGGCTGATGAAGCTGACGACGGTGGGAACGTCGTAGATGAGGTCCTTGGCCTGGGCGTGCTGCACCTGCTGGCCGTTGACGCGGCAGAAGATTTCGAAGTTGGCGAGGTCGAGGTCGGTCTCGATGAACGGCCCGGTGGGTCCGAAGGTGTCGGCTGACTTGGCCCGCCACCAGGAGCGGTCGGCGTCGGGCCCGTTCTGCCATTCGCGGGCGCTGACGTCGTTGCCGCAGGTATAGCCGAGGACGTAGTCGAGGGCCTCTTCGGGCGAGACGCGGGAGCACTCCTTGCCGATGACGACGACGAGCTCCGCCTCTTCGTCCACGCGGCCGGCGTCCCGGGGAAGGATGATGTCGTCACCGGGGCCAATGAGGCAGTTGGGGGTCTTGTAGAAGGGCTCGGGGCGCTTGGGCTGGGGCGCGTCGTGGAGGTGGCTGCGGTAGTTGAGGGCCATGGCCAGGGCCTTTGTGGGCTCGCTGGGGGCCAGGAGCTCGACGTGTTCCAGGGGGTGGGTGTGGTCGGTAACCTCATACTCCTCGAAGGGCGTGGTGGTGATCTGCTTCACGAGGCCATCTTCCACGATACCGTAGGCCACCTCTCCGTGGGCGAAGTAGCGGGCAAACTTCATGCTGTCTCCTTCTGTCTGCGATTGTCCCTATCCGGCAGCGGTGGAAGGGCCCCGCGCTCCCGCGGGTTGGGGGAGCACGGCTCCCGGCGGGCCCAGCCTGCCCAGTGTAGCGGAAAGCAGGCCCGGTCGCTAGCGCGACGGCTGCGTGGAGTCGGGCGTCGCGTCAGCGACCGGTTGCCCGTACAGAACATATGCCCTATCATCCCTGTACCTGTAACAGACCCGCACAAGGAGACCTTTGCACAACCGTCATTCCCCCCACCCCCGCCGTCATTCCCGCGAAGGCGGGAATCCAGGGGAGGGGCCGAGCAGGGCCGTGCCAAAGCTGCCGGGAGGTTCTCACGCAAGAAAACAATCAACCCGTTTGCACTTTTCCAGGTTCAGAAGCGGCGACAAGAACTAAATGACAATCAACCGAGCTAAAACAATCAAATGTCCCTGCTGCCGAACGGGGCGGGCCGAGCCTCGGTCGCGCCGGGACCGGTGGCTGTCGACCGCGCGGCGGCACAGCGCCGCCGCCCCGGGACCCCTACGTCTCCCAGCTGCCGGCGGGGGAGGCAGCGGCGGCGTACTCACGGTCCACCGCCAGGGCGGCGATGTCGTGGGCCGTGGCGCCCGTGAGGGCAAGGTCGGCGGCGACCTGGGCCATGACCGGCCCCATGTGGATGCCCTTCCGCCCCGCTCCGGTCGCCACGACGACACCTTCTTTGCCGGGAACGAGGCCGAGGATTGGCAGGTTGTCGGGCGTCACGGGGCGCAGGCAGGCGGTCTGCTGCACGACCTCCGCGTCTTCGAGGAAGGGCAGAACGTCCAGGGCGTCGGCAAGGATGCCGTCGCGTGCCTGGATGGTCGGCGTCTCGTCGAAGCCGACGGACTCCTCGGTGGTGCCGACCCAGATGAGACCGTTCGGCTTGGAGACGGCGTACCCGTGGCCGAAGGAGAGGTAGGGCAGGGGTTGGGCGGGGATTTTGAGGCGCACAATCTGGCCCTTCAGGGGTTGCAGCGGGAGGGTGATGCCAAGCCAGTCGGACGCCTCATGGCACCAGGGGCCCATGGCGATGACGACACGGTCGCAGGGAAGCGTCTGCCCCCGCAGGGTGACGCCGCTGACGCGGTTGCCCTGGAAGGCGAGGCCCTCCACGCGGGCGTTGCGCATGGTCGCGCCGGCCTTCTCCGCGGCCTGAAGCAGCGCGAGGGTGAAGCGGTACGGGTCGAGGAGGCCCACCGGCTCCGTGACGACGCCCCCGACCACCCCCGGGTTGATGCGTGGCTCCCGCGACCGGATGTCGTCGGCGTCCATCCACCGGACGCTGAAGCCGTCCTGGGCCTGCTGCCACGGAAGGCGCTGGCGGAGGATCTCGGCGTTCTCCTGGGAGAACACGACGTTCATGGCGCTGCGGAACTGGAGCTCCGTGTCGATGCCGGTCTCTTCCTTGAGATCGGCCGAGAGGCGCTCGTGGAGGCGGTAGCTGGCGAGGCTCAGCGCGCCGAGGGGCTCCGGGATGCCGGCGCCGGCGAGGGGGCTGAGGCCGCCGAGGGCGAAGCCGGAGGCGTGGCCTGCGACGCTGTCGCGCTCGACGATGGTGACGCGGGCGCCGGCCTTGGCGAGGCAGTAGGCCGCGCCGCAGCCGACGATGCCTGCGCCGATGACGACGACGTCCGGGGAGTTGGTGGTCATTGCGCCTCCTGACGGCTGAATCCGGGGACTGATTGTACAACGGCGGGGGGCTGCCGGGGAAGGCGCGCTGGCCGGTTGGGGGCGGCGGAGGGGTTAGGCGGCGGCGCGCTGCTTCACCAGGGTCTCTTTGGCGAGGAAGGCTAGGAGCAGGGCGGCGAGGACCAGCACGGGGCCGTAGACGAGGAAGGGCGTGCCGGGGTTGTAGAGGTTGGCGAGCAGGCCGCCGAGGAGGGGGCCCGCAACGCCGCCGACCTCGGCGATGGTGCGGCGCAGGGCCTGGAGCCGGCCGCGTCCGCTCTGGGGGATGACGTCGTAGGTGGAGGTGGCCACGGAGCCGAGGGAGAGCCCCTGGGCCATGCCGAGGACGCCGGCGATGATGGCGAGCTGCAGGAAGCCGTCGGTGAACGGCAGGGCGAGGAAGGCGATGCCGGGGATGGCCGTGCTGGGCACGGTTGCCCACTTTCTGCCTATTTTGTCCGTGACCAGACCGGCGGGAATGATCCAGATGAAGACGAAGATGCCGGTGACGGTGAAGAGGAGGCCGACCTGGCTGGGCGAGTAGCCAAGGTGGGAGCCGACGTAGAGGGGGAACATGCTCTGCAGGGTCATGCGGTAGAGCATCATGCCGGCGGTGGCGAAGACGAGCACGGCGTAGGTGGTGCGGTACTGCGGCTCGATCTGCTTGAGGAGCGTGGCCCAGTCGCGCAGGTGGTGGGCTGGGGAGAGGCGCCGCGGGCCGCGGCTGCCGGCGTCGGGGGCCGGCGAGGCGCGATGGGGCGTGGTGAGGGTCCTGTTCATGGTGCCGGTGCGGGAGAAGGCGAGGACGGCGAGGGCTAGGGCCGTGTACACGAAGTAGACGACACGGTAGTGGACCAACTCGGTCAGGACGCCGCCAAGAACCGGGCCGAGCGCCATGCCCGTGGACGAGACGCCCATGAAGCCGCTCATGAGCCGGCCGCGCTGGTCGGGGCGGACGAGATCGACTCCGGCGATCTCGCGGGCGATCATCCACATGCTGTCGCCGGCGCCGGCAATGAACATGGCGATGAGGATGAGGCTGAACTGGGGAGTGACGCCGGTGAGCAGGGCGCCGGCGGCGACCATGATGGGGCCGAGGGTCATGGCGGTGCGTGCGCCGAAGCGGTCGACGATCATGCCTGCGGGCAGGGGCGCGGCGAACCTGCCGAGGGCGTTGGCGGTGACGACCTGGGCGGCGAGGCCGATGGAGACGTCGAAGACGGCGGCGATGACGGGGATGGTGGGGATGAGCATGCCATGGCCGAAGCTCATCACCATGGAGGTGGTGTACAGGTTGATGAGTCCCCGCGCCGTTTTCCCGAGCCGTTTGGTCACGCTTCACCGTGCTGATGCCATGCTGGCAGCGTGCGTAGGATACCACGTCACGGGTCGCTAGCCGTCGCGCCGGCGACGGCTTTGTGGGCGTGGGTTGGGATGGCGACGCAGTGTGGGGTCTGGTTGACGGGGCATTGAGGCGTCGTTAGACTCGCAGCGTCGAGGGCGGGTGGCGGCGGGTCGTCGTGCGCGCCGCCCAACTCATGCGCGCTACGGAGAATCGACATGAAGTTCGGAATGCTCTATGAGCTCCAGATCCCCAAGCCCTGGCACCCCAAGAGCGAGTACAACGTGTTCTGGGAGGCGCTGGAGCAGATTGTCCTGGCCGAGGAGATGGGCTTTGAGTACGCGTGGCTGGTGGAGCACCACTTCCTGACGGAGTTCGCCCACTCCTGCGCGCCGGAGGTGTTCCTGGGCGCGCTGAGCCAGCGCACGTCGCGGATGCGGCTGGGCCACGGCGTGGTGCTGCTGCCCGTGAACCACCCGGTGCGGGTGGCGGAGTACGTGGCGACGCTGGACGTGCTGAGCAACGGGCGGGTGGAGCTGGGCACGGGCCGCTCCGGCACGCCGTACCAGCTGTCCCCGTTTGGCCTGGACATCAACGATACGCGGGGCATGTGGGACGAGGCGCTGTCGATCATACCCCGCATGTGGACGGAGGAGGTCTTCTCGCACGACGGCAAGTACTATCACATACCGCCGCGAGAGGTGATCCCCAAGCCGGTCCAGGTCCCGCACCCGCCGCTGTGGGTGGCATGCACACAGACGGAGACCTTCCGCCTGGCGGGGGAGCGTGGCCTGGGGGCGCTGTGCTTCACCATTGGGAACCCCGGCGAGCTGGAGAACCGGGTGAAGGTGTATCGAGAGGCGGTGAGCAACGCGACGCCCGTTGGCAAGTTTGTGAACAACCAGGCGGCGGCGTTTACGATCGCCTACTGCGATGAGAACAACGCGAAGGGGCGGGAGATCGGCGCCGAGGCCGGTATGTGGTACTTCGCCAACTCCAGGATGCGGCATTCCAACGACTGGGAGGGCGTGGACCCGAGCTCGGTGCCGGAGGACTACCAGTACCATCTGCGGCGGACGCAGGTGGAGACGAACCGGCGGCCGGACGCGTCGCCGGATGAGCTGCTGGACAACGGTTCGTTCTGCGCGGGGGACCCGGACGCGTGCATCCGCACCATCGAGCGCTACGAAGCCCTGGGCATCGACCAGCTGCTGCCCATCTTCCAGGCGGGCCGCATCCCCCACGAGAAGGTGATGCAGTCGATCCGCCTCTTCGGGAAGTACATCATTCCGTACTTCCAGGAGAAGGAGCGCAAAGCGCGAGGGTCGTTCCGGGTTGGCGCTGCGGCTAGGCCTGGCCCCTCAGCATCTCGTCGTAGCCCGCGGGGACCGCCACCTGGTGGGTGAGCTCAATCTCCTTGTGGGTGCGGCCGGACTCGAGGATAGCGAGGCAGACCTCCAGGGTGCCCATGCCCCACTTGCCGTCGTGGTAGACGGGGGCGCCGAGGGCGATGGAGTTGTAGATCTCCTCGAGCTCGGTGGCGCGCATGGCGGACTGGCCGGGCACGGGGACCTCGCGCTTGCCGTCGCCGTCGTAGACGTAGAGACCAAAGTCGGAGTGGCGAATGTCTCCGCCGTCACAGGAGGCGATGACGAAGCCCAGGTCGCCGGGGAGCCAGGGCTGGCGTTCGCCGCCGCGGCGGAAGCGGCTCATCTCCTCCGGCCCGCCGATGCGGATGGCGTCCTTGCCCTCGTTCTGGTCCCAGGTGCCGTCCTGGAGGGCCTTGCGGTTGCGGATGCGCTGCTCCGGGGTGAGGTTCTGTCCTTCTTTGCCCCAGGGCAGGAGCTCGTTGGTGTTGAAGAAGCCGTAGCCGTTGTGGACGACGGTGCACGGGGTGCCGTCTTCGAACTCCAGGTAGGCGGTGAAGTAGCCCTGAATGGGCCGGGCCTTGAACCAGCCTCCGGTCATGCCGCGGACGCTCTTGACCAAGCCGCCGCCGAGGAGACGAACGGTGTCGAGCTGATGGGGGCCCTGGCGGTAGGGGACACCGCCGCCCTGATTGGGGTCGAGCTCCTCGTCGGAGCGGGGGCGCATCATCCAGTCGGAGTAGGCCATGATGTGGAGGGCGCGGAGCTGGCCGATCTCGCCGGAGGCGATAATGCGCCGCATGGCGCCGATCTCCGGGCTGAAGCTCTGGGTGTGGGCGCACATGAGGAGGCGGTTGTTGCGGTCCGCGGCCTCGTTCATCTGCTCGGCTTCCTCCATGGTGATGGCCATGGGCTTTTCGACGGCGACGTGCTTGCCGGCGTTCAGGGCCATGATGGTGTGGCGGGCGTGGTACTGGTTGGGCGTGGAGACATAGATGACGTCCACCTCCGGGTCTGCGCAGAGGCCCTCCATGGTGTCGTAGCCGCGCGCCTCGTAGCGTTCCTTGAAGGCGGAGAGGACGCGCGGGTTGACGTCGCAGCCGGCGACGAGCTGGAGGCCGGAATGGGACTCCATGGCGGGCAGGATTTCGGCGCCGCCCACGCCGATGCCTACGATGCCAAAGTTGACGATCTTCCGCTCTGTTTCTGTTGCCATACGCTCTCCCTGGCCCCAAGGGCCTGCTTGTGGGCTGTGCAGGCGCTCCCTGCGTGGGGGATTATGGAACACATCCAGCTATAGGTCAATGCCGGGTCGCTGGCGCGGCGGCTTTGTGGGCGTGCGTTGGCGGTGGGGGCTGTGCACATGGATGCGGATGGGGAGCCGGGGCAGAGCGGGGCATCCCCCTGTGCCACCCTTCCGTTGCCCGTACGAGTACATACGTGCTAGTATCTCCTCAACACGCCAACCAGGGAAAGCAGGCCAAGGAGGTCGCCATCCCCCCAAAACACTATCAACATGTTGAGACCCGTCCAGCTTCACGTTTCCGCAGAAAAAACTAGCTGGCAATCACACAGGCGACAACAATCAAACGGCCTGCCGCCGACAGGTGCACGGGGCGGGTGGGCGCAGGAATCTCTCACGTGGGCCTGTCGGCCCACACCACGACCGGCGAGCACAGGGGGTGGTGGAGGGCTGCACCACCTCTGCTGAGCCCTATTTTCGAAGCAATGACGGCCGAGGGGGCGGCGGCAGGAGTCTCTGGGAGGGGAGAGGATGGAGTCGCACGAGCGGTTGGAAGGGCGCGCGCCGGCGGGGGGCGGGCCGCGCATCGCGGTGATGGGCGCGGGGGCCGTGGGCGGCTACCTTGGGGGGATGCTCGCACGGGCCGGGGCCGATGTGGCGCTGGTGGCGCGGGGGCCGCACCTGCAGGCGGTCCGGCGACTGGGGCTCACGGTGCGCGGGGAGGCCGGGGAGTTCAGGGTGCGGCCGCGGGCCACGGATTCGCCGCAGGAGATTGGTCCGGTGGACTTGGTGCTGTTCACCGTCAAGACGTACCAGAACGCCGAGGCCATTCCTCTCTGCCGCCCACTGGTGGGCTCGGATACGACGGTGCTCTCGCTCCAGAACGGTGTGTTGAGCTGGGAGGAGCTTCAGGAGGGGCTGGTCGTGGGCCACGTGCTGCCGGGCGCCGTCTACATTGAGGCGCAGGTCGAGGCCCCGGGCGTGGTGCGGCAGCAGGGCGGCGTGTGCCGGGTGGTGCTGGGCGAGGCCGGCGGCCCCGCGGGCCGGCGAGGGGAGGCCGCCGCCGGTCTCCTGCGGGGTGCGGGCGTGCCAACGGAGCTCTCCGATGACGTGGTGAGCGCCCTCTGGTCCAAGTGGCTCTTTGTGTCGGCGCTGGCCGGCGTGACGACAGCGGGCAGCCTGAGCATGGCCGAGGTGATGGCGGTGCCCGAGTCGCGGGAGCTGGTCGTGCGGGTGATGCGGGAGATCGAGGCGGTGGGGAGAAAGCGGGGGGTCGCACTGGCGGACGACGTGGTGGAGCGGACGCTGGCCTACATGGACGCGGAGGCGTCGTCGATGAAGGCATCGATGCAGACGGACTTGGAGAACGGGCGCCCGCTGGAGCTGGAGGCGCTGAACGGCGCGGTGGTGCGGCTTGGGCGCGCGGTGGGCGTGCCGACGCCGGCCAACGAGGCGATCTACGGGCTGCTGAAGCCTCACGCCGGACGCTGGCTGTAGTTCCCAGGGACATTGTTTACAGCCTGGAGGGGGGAGTGGCGCCGCCGATGCCGCCGTGGGGACGGTGCTGATTGTCATACACACTGCTGGGTTTCGTCCACCACAACAGGTTCAGCGAGGCCCCTCACCTGACAACAACCTCGATGGGAACTACACCTATTGACCCGGGCGCGCCTCCCGTATCCGCCGGCTCAGCGCGCCCATCAGGACCACCAGCACCACGGCCGTGACCCCGCCCACCAGGACCGCCCTCGGTGCTCCCATCGTCTGGGCCAGCGTCCCCGCCAGCAGCCCCCCCAGCGGCGCGAAGCCAATGTCCAGCATGTAGAGGCTCATCACCCGGCCGCGGTACTCGTCGCTGGTCATGCTCTGGATCAGCGTGTTGTTGGTGGACATATACACCTGCTGAAACCCCCCTGCCAGCATGAGCGCGAGCATCGAGAGTGGCATCCAGGTGGTGAAGGAGAAGAAGACGATGCCAACCCCCGTGCCCGCCGCGGCCCCCAGCAGCAGCATCCCCATGTGCGTGACACTGCCAACCGATGCCAGCATGAGGGTCCCAAGGAAAGCCCCGAACCCGTTGGAGCTCAGCAGGATGCCCAGCCCACTCGGGCCCGCGTGCAGCACCTCCTCGGCGAATACCGGCATGATCCCCTGCGTAAAGGGAAAGATGAACAGGGAGGGCACCACCGCGATCATGATCAGCGCCATGATGGTCGGCATCTGTCTCACGTACCGGATGCCGCCGCGGAAGTTCGCCATCATGGACTCGCTGCGGCTCGCGGTCACGTCCGCCTGGGGAACTCGAATGGGGATGATCATGAGCACGAAGCCCAGGAACAGCACCGCCTGGAGAAAGAAGTTCGTTGCAGGGCCCGTCAGCGCAATCAGGACCCCGCCAAGCGCCGGCCCGATGGCCCTGTTCAAGTTGAAGGCCGTCGAGTTGAGCGCGATGGCGTTCATCAACGACTCCCTGGGCACCGAGTTCGCCACCAGCGCCTGACGCAACGGGTTGTTCAGCGCCCACCCGGCCCCGCTGATAAGGCTGAACACGAACAGGTGCCACACCTGAAGGTCGCCCCACTTCACCACGCCCGCAAAGATCAGGGCCACCCCGGCCGAAATGGACTGGGAGACGATGAGCAGCTTGCGGCGGTCCATGCGGTCGCTCAGCACCCCGCCGATCGGCCCGGCAATCAGGAACGGCAACGAGCGCACGCCCGACAGCGACCCCACGATGAAAGCGGAGCCCGTGAGATAGTACGCCAGCCAGCCCAGTGTGACCTGCTGCACCCAGTTGCCCGCGCTGGCGAACATGGTGCTTGTCCATAGGTATCGGAAGTCACGGTACTGGAGGGAGGAGAAGGTCTGAAACCGGCGCGGGCCTTGCCTCGCCTTCTCCGCGGGCGCGACAGGCTCCCTGCTATCGTTGCTCACCCTGGACTGCAACCTTTCACCAGCACGGGCTGGCCGCCTGGTCCCGCCTTCAGACGCGCTACTTGACGTCCCGCAGGCTCCTGAACCTCGTCCCCAGTACCCCTATCAGCACAACCGTCGTCGCCCCCCCAATGAACACCGCCCGCGCGACGCCCAGCATCTGCGCCAGCCCCCCCGCTAGCAGTCCGCCCGCCGGGACCAGCCCGTGGTCCAGCATATACAGGCTCATCACCCGCCCCCGGTATTCGTCCGTGGTCAGGCTCTGTAGCAGCGTGGTGTTCGTCGACATGTACAGCTGCTGGCACGCGCCCACGGCCAGCAGCGCTAGCAACGACGCCGGCAGCCACGTCGTGAATGAGAAGATCATGATGCTGGCGCCTGATCCCATCGCAAAGCCCAGCAGCACCCGTCCCTTGCGCGACACGTCCCCAGCCGACGCCAGCGCCAGTGTCCCGACCAGCGCCCCAACGCCGTTGCCGGCCAGCAATAACCCCAGCCCCTCCGGGCCCGCCTGCACCACGTCCTCGGCGAAGACCGGCATCAGCCCCATCGTGAAGGGCATCATGAACAGCGATGGAATGAGCGCGACGATCATCAGCGCCAGAATCACCGGATCTCGTAATGTGTACCGGACCCCCTCACGGAAGCTCGTCAGCACCGAGTCGCCCCGGTGCGCGCTTGTGTCCAGCCGCGGAATGTTCAGCGGCCACACCGCCAGGTACACCCCCAGAAAGCACAGCGCCTGTATGAAGAAGTTCGTCGCCGGCCCCGCCAGCGCGATCAGAAGCCCCCCGATCGCCGGGCCGACCGTACGCATCGCGTTGAACGCCGCCGAGTTCAGCGCGATGGCGTTCATCAGCGACTCCCGCGGCACCGAGCTCGCCACCAGCGCCTGCCGTATCGGGTTGCTTATCGCCCAGCAACCCCCACTCAGGAGGCTGAAGGCGAACATGTGCCACACCTCGACGCGGTCCGAGGCGATCAGAACGGCAAACCCCAGCGCCAGCGCCAGCAGCGTCAGCTGCGTCGCCATCAGAAGTCTGCGCCGGTCCACCCGGTCAGCCAGCACCCCGCCGATGGGGCCCACCAGCAGAAAGGGCAGCGCACGAATCCCCGACAGCGTCCCCACCAGCAGTGCAGACCCCGTCAGCTCATACGCCAGCCAGCCCAGCGTGACGGTCTGCACCCAGTTGCCCGCACTCGTGAAGAGCGTGCTGGTCCACAGATAGCGGAAGTTACGGTACTTGAAGGAGGAAAATGTCTTGAGTCGCGGGTGGCGCTTTCGTGGTGGCTCTATCGTGCCGGTTCGTCCCCCGTCTTGGGTGCTCAACCCGCTCGCGACCTTTCTTGTCAGGCGCCCGCGGCCTCATGCTCTCGCAACGCAGGCGCCTCCACTCGGCGCACCGGCGCAGGCCTTAGCATATGCTTGCGGGTTACCCTCGTCAACTTGCCCCCCCTCCCTTCCCAACCCCCAACCTCTGCCATCCTCCCATTGCCCCAAGCAGCGCCTATCCCCTACCCTCTGTCCAACACCCCAAGCGGGGAAAGCACGCCAAGGAGGTCGCCATCCCTCAAAAGCCGATCATACCGCCGCCTACCTGTGGGAGACCCGTCCGGGTACATTCGTTTCCTGAAAAGGAGCAAGAGACAATCAAACAGCCTGCCGCCGGCAGCTCCAGCCCCAGGCGTCGCAGCGCTCTGGACACCTCTGCACAACCTTCATTCCCGCACCCACCCGCCGCCATTCCCCCCAACCCTCCCCTGCAAGGCCGTCGCGCCGGCGACAGCCGCAAGCGTGGCGGACAGCCCGGCAACCAGAACGCCCGCACCCACGGCTTCTACTCCAGCTCCCTCACCCCCCAGGACCAGCGGCGCTTGACGCAGGCCGGCGGCATTGAAGATCTTGAGCCCGAGATAACCCTCATTCGACTCAAGATCCTGACCATCCTTGAAACCCCAGAGGCGCCCCCGACCCTCTTCTTCAAGGCCATGGGCGCCCTCTTACGCCTGATCAATACGCAGCACCGCATCAGCCGCAACCGCCCGCGGCAACCATCCGCCCCCACCCCTGCAACCCCCCCCGACCCCTATCTTCAACGCATGGCTGCACAGATCGCACGTGATTGCGCACCCCCAATGGCCGGCAATCGCCCGGAGGGCCGCGCCGCCCTTCCCGGCGAACCGCCAACCCATTCGTTTCGCCCTCCACTGCCGATTCTCGCTTCAGAAAAACATAATTCGAATATCGAATCGGTCCCGGCGCCGCTGTCCGGTCGCCGGGCGGCACGGTACAATAGGGCATCCCCTCCCAGGAGCCGCCCATGTCCCGCTTCGACCTCACCGACCGCGTCGCCGTTGTCACCGGCGGAAGCTCCGGCATCGGCAAGGCCATCGCCATCGCCCTTGCCGAAGAGGGCGCCAACATCGTCATCACCGCCCGCACCAGGGAGAACGTCGCCCAGGCCGCCCAGGACGTCCAGGCCATGGGCCGCCGCTCCCTCGGCGTCCCCTGCGACGTCCGTGAAGCCGACCAGGTCGCGTCCATGGTGCAGCAGACCATGGACGCCTTCGGCAGGATCGACATCCTCATCAACAACGCCGGCGGCAGCTACGGCCAGGACTTCAAGCGCGGCCCCGTCCTCGACATCACCGAGCGCGACCTCAACGAGACCCTCCGCCTCAACGTCAACAGCGTCTTCCTCTGCAGCCGAGCCGTCGCGCCCATCATGCTGCAGCAGGGCAAGGGCGCCATCGTCAACAACGCCTCCATGGGCGGTCACGGCCCCGACCGCGAGTTCGCCGCCTACACCGCCGCCAAGGCCGCCGTCATGAGCCTCACCATGCAAATGGCCATGGAGTGGGCCCCCGCCATCCGCGTCAACGCCGTCGCCCCCGGCCGCATCAACACCGCCCGCTCCGCCTCCCTCCGCACCTCCGATATACTCGAGTGGAGGCTCAGCCGCATCGCCATGGGCCGCATGGGCAACACCGACGAGGTCGCCGGCGCCGTCGTCTACCTCGCCTCCGACGCCGCCTCATGGACTACCGGCGCCATCATCGACATCGACGGCGGCCGCAACCACTGGTAGACCGCCCCCAGGACACAGGGGAAGCCCGCTGCCTGTACGGGAGACCTTTGCACAACCGTCATTCCCGCACCTCCCCCACCGTCATTCCCGCGAAGGCGGGAATGTGGATTCACATTTCAAGTGCAACACCTGATTTAGGAATATCTCAGCAGGAGTCCGGTATCCCAAGCATTTGCGGGGGGTATTGTTATATGCCTGCACCAGCTGAGTAAACCGCTTCTCGGACAACCACGCCAGGCCCGTTTTCCGGGGCAGGGTGCGGCGCATACGCCCGATGGCGTTCTCCACACCCCCCTTCTGCCAGGGGGAGCAGGTGTCGCAGAAGAAGGTCTCTACCCCTAGAGCATGGAGGCGGTAATGCCTTGCGAACTCCGTCCCGTTATCGAAGGTGACCGTCCGGCGCCACTGGGGCGGGAAAGCACCCAGCACCTGGGACATGGCACGGGCGATGGGGTCTGCAGCCTTCCCCGGTGGTCTGAGGGCGATGAGCAGGCGGGAGTGGCGCTCGTGGAGGGTGAGGACTGCCTGCCCGTAGGTCCTGAACAGCATCAGGTCTGCTTCCCAGTGGCCGGGGGTCTGCCGGTCGTCAGCAGCCTGGGGCCGTTCTGCCAAGGGGCGGCGGTGGGCGATGAAGGATGCGGGGCTGCCTCCCTTGCGCCCCCGGAAGCCCCGTTTGGACTTCGCCCTGGGCAGGTAGTGACGCCATGAGTAGTCCTTCTTCCGGGCCATCTGAGAGTAGATGAACCGGTAGATGCTCTCATGGGAGAGGACCTGCCGACCTTCGTCCAGAGCGAGACGTCCGGCCACTTGCTCCGGAGACCAGCCCTGTCCCAGACGGGACAGGACCTTCTCCCGCAGAGGACCATCCCGCTCCAGCCGGGAACCCCGCCAACGACGGGCGTGGGCCTGCTAGTCGGCATATCTGGGCTGGTAGCCCAAGGTGCGGGAGACGTTGCGCTTCATCTCTCTAGCCACCGTCGATGGCGGGCGATCCACACCTGCTGCGATTTGGCGGACCGAGTATCCCTTGGCAAGTAGTCGGGCAATCTCACATCGCTCTTCAATGGTGACCTGTGTATATTCTTTTCCCATGACAACACCTTAACAAGGTGTTGCACTTCGTTTGTGAGTCTAGAGAATCTAGGGTGGGGCCCCAGGCTGGCGGGGCCTGCTTCACGTTCACAACCTCCCCCTCCACGAGGAGTTACGCAAGGGTCTCCACGGCCGACACTGCCCCCCGGCGGTGGAGATAGCGCCCGCGCAGACCCTCGGCCCGTCCTTGCCCGGACACTGCTGAAGCCATACTATGAACTGGCCCCCTTCCATAGCCCACACCAAGGAGACGGCGATGGCCCCCCGCACCCCACGCTCCGACCACGAACAGGACCTGGTTCAACGTGCGCACCGCGTCATCCCCGGCGGCACTCTGGGCAACGTGTATACCCCGCCGGAGCGCGCCTTCGTCATCGCCAGGGCCCAGGGCGCCCACATCTGGGACGTCACCGGCAACGAGTACATCGACTTCCTCCTCGGCTCCGGCCCCATGGTCCTGGGCCATGCACACCCGGCCGTGGTCAGCGCCGTCCAGGAGCACCTGGCTCAGGGCTCCACCTTCTTCGCCACCAACGAGCCCATCATCCGCCTCGCCGAGGCCATCGTGGACGCCGTCCCCTGCGCCGAAAAGGTGCGCTTTACCACCAGCGGGTCCGAGGCCGTCTTCTACGCCCTCCGCATCGCCAGGGCCTTCCGCGGCCGCGACAAGATCCTCAAGTTCGAGGGCGGCTACCACGGCAACAGCGACTACGCCGTCATGAGCACTACGCCCCGAAACCCCCTCCCCTTCCCCCAGCCCACACCCAGCTCCGCGGGCGTTCCCGCCAGCATCCTCAACGAAGTCCTCATCGCTCCCTTCAACGACGTCGAGACCACCACCGCCATCATCGATGAGCATCACGACGACCTCGCCGCCGTTATCCTGGAGCCCTTCCAGCGCGCCCTGCCGCCACAGCCCGGCTTCCTGGAGGGCGTCCGCCAGGCGACACAGCACCACGGCATACCCATGATCTTCGACGAGGTCGTCACCGGCTTCCGCTTCGCCTACGGCGGCGCCCAGGAGTACTACGGTGTCGTCCCGGACATGGCCTGCCTCGGCAAGATCGTCGGCGGCGGCTTCGCCCTGGCCGCCGTGGCAGGCCGCGATGAGATCATGCGCCACCTCAACCCTGAGCTCGAAGGCCAGCTCGACTTCGTGCCCCAGGTCGGCACCCTCAGCGGGAACCCCATCGCCGCTGTCGCCGGCCTCGCCACCCTGGAGCAACTCCGCCAGCCCGGCGCCTACCAGCGACTATTTGAGACCGGCTCCCGCGTGCGCGCCGGCCTTCAGCGCATGCTGCAAGAAGCCGAGATCCCCGCTCAGGTTGTCGGCGATGACCCCGTCTTCGACGTCTACTTCACGCCGGCCGGCCACCCGCCCATCACCGACTACCGGGGCTCCCTCGCCGCGGACGGTGCCATGTACAGGCGCTTCAGCGCCGCCCTCCTCGACAATGGCATCCTCAAGGGCCCCAGCAAGTTCTACCTCTCCCTCGCCCACGGCGAAGCCGAGGTCGAGCGCAGCCTGGAGATCATGGCCGCCGCCGTCGAGACCCTCAGCGCGTCCCCGCCCTGATCACCGGCGCACCCCGCAACACCCCGCCCCTGCCGCCGCCACGGCGCCGTCCCCGGTCAACGCCAGGGGCTTGGCGAAAGCGTCGATATGCGCTATCCTCTTCCACAACATGCCCATCTACGAGTTCCACTGCAACGGCTGCGGCGCCAGGGTGTCCCTCTACTTCCGCACCATGACCACCGACGCCAAGGGCGTCTGCGACCGCTGCAACAGCCCCGACCTCCAGCGCCGCTTCTCCAGCTTCCGCGTCCTCAGCACCCCCTTCAATCCCGCCACCATGAACAAGGCCGAGCTCTTGGACGGCGTCAACTACACAGACCCAGCCTCCATGTCCTCCTTCTTCCGCCGAATGCAGGACACCTTCCAGGACGGGCCCAACGAGCACATGGAAGAGATCGTCGGGCGGCTCGATCGCGGCGAGCCCGTGCACAAGGCCCTGGACTTGGACATGCACGGCCCCGGAGAGCACGCCGCCCACGAGGAGTAGGCGGCCCCCCCACGAGGCCGTCGCGCCAGCGCCCCCCTCATGGTGAGGCACTCCACACCTATTACTCAATCGACACCAAAAACTGCGGTATTCATGGGCCGTCGACTTGGAGGCAGGGAGCGGACACGCTCGCATCACCTAGTTTGTGCAGCGCACGAGACCAGCAATCTGGCGCTGGACGGTCTCGTTAGCTGGTTTGAGTCTCGGCAGGTCGGCCTAAGGGGACTGTACACAGTACCACCTTCGAGTTATCGGTGGCATTGTAGTCCCTTCAGGAGTGGAGAGGTTTCGCTCGATGGTTGGCAGTAAGACAGGCCTCGATGACCATCGGTCCGGCTTCTCTGACACCTCCGTCAGTGGTAAAGCGACCGAAGCTGAAGCGAGCCGACGATTCGGCCTGTGCCGTGTCAAGGCCAAGGGCACGGAGCACGTGGGCCGGCCCAGGTCTGCCGTCCAGCCGCCTGATCGCCTCAGGGAGAGGTCAGGCCCTCGATCCATTGGATGAAGTCCAGCACGTCGCCGCTGGCCCCGCTGCCGAAGCAGTAGAGCTTCTCGGTGCCAGCGTACACCGTGAAGCTGCCTTCGGCCTCGTCGTGGAAGGGGCAGACCCCCTGGCGGCCTCGGGCCTGGTCTCCCGGATCATGTAGGCGGTGATGAAGTGTATGGGTATCTTGGTTAGGGTGTTGAACAGGAAGATGGACCGCAGGGGAAAGAAGGTCGCCAGGAGGCCGCCAACGAAGGGTCCGGCGATCATGCCGAGCCTCGCGGACATGGATCTAATGGCATTCGCCCTTCCGCGGTTCTCGCCGCTGGTGATGTCGGCCATGATGATGGATGCGCCGGTGACCCACATGGAGACGCCGATACCGCCGATGAACTCCAGCACAAGGAACAGCCAGAAGCCGGGGGCGAAGAACTGGGCGAGGGTCGTGAGTCCCCTGAGTGCGTTGCCGGCCATGACCAGGGGCTTGCGCCCCCACCTGTCGGTGAGGAAGCCGGTGACCGGGGCCGTGACCATCCACGCCAGGGAGTTGGTGGCGGCGATGACCGTCACGAGGAACACGGGCACGCCAAAGGACGCAGCAAACAGGGGCCGGGCCAGCTGCTGGGCGCCGGTGCCCAGGTTCCACAGGGCAAAGATGGAGTAGACCGGAATGGTCCGGAGGCTCAGGAGGCTTCGCAGGTCACCCGGCCTATCTTCCGTGCTCATGGGCCTTCCTCACAGTGGGGCTCCGCCCCCGCGCGCGGGCTGGGCCGCTTGGGCGCTTCCCGGTCCATCTCTACGAGGCCGTCGCTGGCGCGGCGAGGGGCGGACCGTACAGTAGGGCAGGCCGCCAAGGTCGGAGAATGTCATATCCAACTGGCCTTGCAACCTGCCCGGTACGCACCCGCTCAACTGGTTGTCACTGAGATTCAACACCTTCAGGTCAGCGAGGTTGCCCAACTCCGACGGTATCTCCCCGCTCAACTGGTTGCCATTCAGCCTCAGCCATTCCAGGTTTGCGAGGTTGCCCAACTCCGGCGGTATCTCCCCGCTCAACTGGTTGCCATTCAGGATCAGCCATTCCAGACTGGCCAGGTTGCCCAACTCCGACGGTACCTCCCCGCTCAACTGGTTGTTCCCAAGCCTCAGCCATCGCAGGTAGGCGAGGTTGCCCAATTCCGGCGGTATTTCCCCGCTCAACTGATTGTCAGAAAGGTGGAGCGATTCCAGGCTGGCGAGGTTGCCCAATTCCGGCGGTATCTCCCCGCTCAACTGGTTGCCAATCAGCCTCAGCCATTCCAGACTGGCAAGGTTGCCCAACTCCGCCGGCAACTTCCCGCTCAACTGGTTGTCACTGAGGTACAGCCGTCCCAGGTTGGAGAGGTTGCCCAACTCCGGCGGTATCTCACTGCCTAACTGGTTACCATTCAGAATCAGCCATTCCAGACTGGCAAGGTTGCCCAACTCCGGCGGCAGCTCTCCGCTCAACTGGTTGTCACCAAGAAAAAGCTGTTGCAGGTTGGCGAGGTTGCCCAACTCCGCCGGTAGCTCCCCGCTCAACTGGTTGAAACGGAGGTACAGCTTTTGCAGGCTGGCAAGGTTGCCCAACTCCGCCGGTAGCTCCCCGCTCAACTGGTTGCCACTGAGGTCCAGCTTTTGCAGGCTGGCAAGGTTGCCCAACTCCGGCGGTATCTGACCGCTCAACTGGTTCACACTGAGGTCCAGCTCTTGCAGGCTGGCGAAGTTGCCCAACTCCGCCGGTAGCTCCCCGCTCAACTGGTTGCCGCTGAGGCTCAGCCTTCTCAGTCTGGCGAGGTTGACCAACTCCGGCGGTAGCTCCCCGCTCAACTGGTTGGAACGGAGGTACAGCGATTCCAGGTTAGCGAGGTTGACCAACTCCGGCGGAATCTTACCGCTCAACTGGTTCACACTGAGGTCCATATGTTTCAGGTTGGCGAGGTTGACCAACTCCGGCGGAATCTGGCCGCTCTGGCCGCTGAACCGGTTGGCAACGAGGTACAGCTCGCGCAGGTTTGCAAGATTGGCCAACTCCGGCGGCAGCTCTCCACTCAACTGGTTGTTATTGAGCCACAGTATTTCTAGGTTGGCGAGGTTGACCAACTCCGGCGGTATCTCCCCGCTCAACTGGTTAAATCTGAGGTCCAGTCTCCCCAGGCTGGCGAGGTTGCCCAGCTCCGGCGGCAGATCCCCGTTCAACTCGTTGAAGCTGAGGGACAGCCCTTCCAGGTTGGCGAGGTTGCCCAACTCCGCCGGTATCACGCCGATCAACTGGTTCACTCTGAGGTCCAGCTGTTTCAGGTTGGCAAGGTTGCCCAACTCTGGCGGCAGCTCCCCGCTCAATTGATTCCACCCAATGTACAGCCCTTCCAGGTTGGCGAGGTTGCCCAACTCCGCCGGTATCTCCCCGCTCAACTCGTTGTGGTGGAGGTCCAGGACTGTCAAGTTGGTGAGGTTGACCAACTCGGTCGGTATCTCCCCGCTCAACTGGTTGCCGCGGAGGTTCAGGGCCGTCAAGTTGGCGAGGCTGCCCAACTCCAGCGGCAGCTCCCCGCTCAACTGGTTGCCGCGGAGGTTCAGGGCTGTCAAGTTGGCGAGGCTGCCCAACCCCGGCGGCAGGTCCCCGCTCAACTGGTTGCCGCGGAGGTTCAGGGCCGTCAAGTTGGCGAGGCTGCCCAACTCCAGCGGCAGCTCCCCGCTCGAATTGTTGTGTGATAGATCCAGGCGAGTCACACGGCCGTCGCCGCCGGCCTGGACGCCGTGCCATCCATCCAGCAGCGTTTCGCTCAGCCAGTTCGTGTTGTCCCTCCAATTGTCGCCGTCCACGGCGTTGTAGAAGGCAGCAAGCACTGCTCTGTCCCTTTCGACGCCGGGCGCGGCCTGCTTGGACCACGTTAGCTGGTTGCCCGTGAGGTTCAGCGAATACAGGTTGGCGAGGCTAGCCAGCTCCCACGGGATTTCTCCGCTCAACTCATTCTCTCGGAGGTCAATCCGTTCCACCGTCGCGAGGCTGACCAACTCCGGCGGAATCTGACCGCTCAACTGGTTATCCATGAGGCGCAATTCGACGACGCGACCGCTGTAGTCAGTCCTGACGCCGAACCATTCGCCAATTGGCGCGTCACTCAGCCAGTTATAACTGCCAGTCCAGTTGCCGCCGTCCGTAGCGTGGTAGAGGGCGGTCAGGGCGTACCGCTCCGTTGCGGAGGAGGTCTGTCGGAGCACGGGCGCGGTCGTTGCCGTGGGTGCGGGTGTGGGCGTTGCCGTAGGTGCGGGTGTGGGCGTTGCCGTGGGCGTTGCCGTAGGTGCGGGTGTGGGCGTTGCCGTAGGTGCGGGTGTGGGCGTTGCCGTAGGTGCGGGTGTGGGCGTTGCCGTGGGCACGGGCGTGGTCGTTGCCGTGGGCGTTGCCGTGGGTGCGGGGGCAGTCGTTGGCGTGGGCACGGGCGTGGTCGTTGCCGTGGGCGTTGCCGTGGGTGCGGGGGCAGTCGTTGGCGTGGGTGCAGGCGCGGTCGTTGCTGTGGGCACGGGCGCGGTCGTCGGCGCGTCCGGCTCGCAGGCGGCGGCCACTAGCGCCGCCGCGAGGAGCAGCGCGAGGGCGCAGAGGCGCAGGGGGGTCAGCCACGTTGCCGTTCGGGGCATGCTCGCCGTTCCTGACGCTGATTTACCGCTGTGCGCTCGTTGGGACTTTGGTGGCAGTATACAGGCAGACAGGGGCTGGGAAAGCGACTGGACCCGGCGTCCCGGCTTCAGCGTCCGGCGTCGTGCAGGGCCCGCCAGACCCGCTCCGGGGTAAGGGGCAACTCCTTGATCCGCACGCCCGTGGCCTGGCAGATGGCGCCCGCCACGGCCGGGGCCACGGCCACGACACCGCCCTCTCCCAGACCCTTGGCCCCGTAGGGGCCGGGGCCGTCGCCGTTCTCCACCAGGATGGTCTCGAACTCCTGGGGAACGTCCGAGAACCTGGGAACGCGGTAGTCGATGAGGTTGGGGTTCAGGAGCTGGCCATGGTCGTAGACCATCTCCTCGAAGAGGGTGTGTCCGATGCCCTGCATCGCGGCGCCTTCGTCCTGGCCCTCGCACTGCTGGGGGTTGATGGCCTTGCCGGCGTCGGCGATGGACACGTACTTGAGGATGCGGGTGGCCCCGGTGGCCTCGTCGACCTCCACCTCCGCGCCGCCGATGCTGACCTCCCAGAACACGGGGGACTCCTTGAGCCTGCCGCTGGGGTGATCGGGAGTCACGTACCCGCGGCCCAAGAGCTCGCCCCCCGCGCCTCCGAACTTCTGGCGGATCAGGGCGGCGAAGGTGACGCGCTCCCCCCGTGACAGGACGCTCCCATCCTGCACCGCCAGGGTGTCCACCGGAGCCTCGAAGTGACGGGCGGCGATCTCCAGGAGCTGGGCGCGGACGTCCGTGGCTGCATCCTGGACGGCGAGGCCCATGAGGGTGGTAGAGCGGCTGGAGCCGGTGGAGCGATCGTAGGGGACAAGGGAGGTATCGGAAGCGAGTACGCTGACGCGTTCCATGGGGAGCTGAAGCTCCTGGCCCACGATCTGCGCCATGACGGAGCGGGAGCCCTGACCGATCTCGGTCGTGCCGATGTGGACCGTAGCGGTGCCGTCGGCGTGCAGCCGCACGAAGGAGGTGGAGGTGGGGCTTGCGCCGGAGTTGGACACGGTGCAGGCGATCCCCTTGTATGTTGACGGAGATGGCGGGGCAGGCCGTTTTCCCCTAGGTTGAAAGAGGCCGTGGGCAAGCGAGGTCGCCCCGCCGCCCCCGTCAGAGAGCCCGAACAGTTGCCGGGGCCAGAGCGAGCCCGCATCGCACAAGGACGGGCCAATCAGGAGGAATGAAGTGCCTACTGTCCCTCAGAACGTGTTCGTCGGCATCGATGTCTCGAAGGACTGGCTGGACGTGGCTGTCCGACCGACCGGCGCCGCGTGGCGCGCGGCCCAGGACGAGGACGGCCTCGAGCGGCTGGTCCAGCAGCTCGACAAGTTGCGGCCCCGGCTCATCGTCATGGAAGCCTCCGGTGGGTACGAGCGGTTGCTGGCCGCAGCTCTCGCCTCCGCCAGCCTCCCCGTCGCCGTGGTGAACGCCCGCCACGTGCGCGACTTTGCACGGTCCCAGGGGAAGCTGGCCAAGACGGACCGGCTCGACGCGGCGGTGATTGCCCACTTCGGCGAGGTCAGCGAACTCATACCTCAGCCGCCGGTTCCCGCAGAGGCGCGGGAGCTTGCAGCACTCGTGACCCGCCGACGCCAGCTTGTCCGTATGCGGACGGCTGAACAGCAGCACCGGAAGCAAGCGTCCCCCGTTGTACGACACGGGGTCGACCGGGCTATCGCCTTCTTCAACCGGGAGTTGGAAGAGATTGATGAGGACCTGACGCGGCGGCTGCGGGAGTCCCCGCTCTGGCGGGAGCGCGACGAGTTGCTGCGCAGTGTGCCGGGCGTGGGGCCGGCGCTCACGTTCGTCCTGCTGGCGGACCTGCCGGAGCTGGGCTCCCTCAGCAACAAGCAGGTCGCCTCCCTGGTGGGCCTGGCGCCCTTCGCGCGAGACAGCGGGAAGTTCCGCGGAGCGCGCACCTGTTGGGGCGGCCGTGCCGCGGTGAGGGCGGCCCTCTACATGCCAACGGTCGCAGCGATGCGATGCAACCCGGTGATCAAGGGGTTCTATGAGCGGCTGGTGAAAGCGGGCAAGCCTCCAAAGGTTGCGCTCACCGCGTGTATGCACAAGCTGCTGACGGTCCTCAACGCCATGCTCCGGCACGGGACCCCTTGGAACCCCCAGATGGCTTGACTTCCAACACAGTTGCTTGCCCCTTCTTATCCCCGGGGCCGGGGTCCGGGGTCCCGCGTCTGCGGGGCCGCCCCACCCGATCGCCTGGAAGTTGGACCGGACCGTCGCCGGATACGCCGCTTTCATCCGGTCCAGCTCCGCCATGAACCGGCGCTCCGTCTCGGCTGCAGACGGCAGGATGGCCGCGTCATCCAGCTCCAGCCAGAACCGGACCGCGGCCTCCCGCTGCGCGGACGTCCGCACGACCCCTCGGACCGCCAGATGCACCGGCGACGCCGCGGCCTGCCGCAGCCCCTGCTCCAGCACGTCCTCCACGCTGGGAGCCGGCCCGGGTTTGTACCCGGCGCCATTGAACGGCCCGGCCAAGAGCCCTATCCCGCTCACGTCACGCGGCTCGCAGCCACCGCCGACGCACGGCGGGCGGCCTTCGACGGACGCACGGTGTCCAGCTGGCTGGCCCGCCTCGTCGCTGACGCCCTGGGCGCTGGCCCAAGCTCTGGCGATCAGGGCCGTTGCTTACGCTGTGGATGGGTGATCGAAGCGTGGACGTCGAAGGCGTGGCACCTGGCCGCGCGGCGACCCTGCCCCCGCTGCGTGAGGCCGAGGTGAGGGCGCGGTGGGAGCTGCTGATGTACGCAAGAGCCTATGATCTCGGCCATTGATGGGCGCAACCAGCCCTGTAACCATTCTGTAACCATTTCAAAGGCCCTGTACCCATCCTGTAACCTTTGTGTAACCATTGAGGGTATATGTGTAACGAACCTGTACCCTGTGTGCCCGCGATGTGTCACGAGGGTGGGAACATAGTGTAACGATTAGGCTCAAACATGAGAGATATGAGAGGAAAACCCCTACATATGATATCTTAGGGAATCCAAAATAGCCCCACAGCATCCCCCCGTTTGGGGGGTAGGGTTTGGGCGGTGTGCAACCACGTGCGACACTTCGACCATGCCCACCAGTCCCGATGTCCGCCGCCTGGTCACCTACGTCTCGGCTGCCCAGGCTCAGGAGGTCGCACGGCGGATGGCCCTCCATGGGTGCTCGGTGTCCAGCTGGCTGGCCCGCCTCGTCGCTGACGCCCTGGGCGCTGGCCCCAACCCTGGCGACCAGGACGACCCGGAGTACGCCGCAGGGCTTCGCCGCAACCCTGGGCGGCGCTAAGGAACGGCGATATCGTCAGGGGTTCGGCGTCCTCGAGATCCGGCCAGGTGCAAGTCCGTGGAGCTGAGCCGGCGGTCTCGCAGCTGCAGCAGGCCCCCAGCTGACGATGGAGTCGTTCGGGTCTGGCTGGCGGTCCGGGAGCCGCAGTCCTGTGGGGTCTGGCGGCATGCTGGCAACCGCCAGGCCCCATTCTCTTCTCGATCTGCTGGCCGGATGTGCCGCGCACAGCCGCTGGCGGCTGCTGCACGACGACCAGCCGGGACTACCTGTCGGTGATCTGCTGCTGGATAGTCCCGTATGGCACTGCGTACTAGACCGCTTCGTGCTCGAACGTCGCGGAACCGACGTTGACCCCCAGGAGGAGGCCCTCAAACCCAATGAGCGGGGGGCCGGGGGAATGCCCCTCCGCCAAGGCCTAGCCACAACAAGAACGAGAGGCGCTCGTGAGCGCCCCTCGCTTGTTGCTCTCTGTGCCGCTGCTGCTAAGCCGGGACGTTTGCGAACGCCGGGAACACCTTCGCCGGGTTCCCGTTGACGATGGCCAGCTTGTCGGCCTCCGACAGTGTCGGAATGTAGTCGATGACCGGCAGCAGATTGTCTGAGGTCAGGCCCACGCCCACCTTCGACGGATGGTCGTCCTCCTGCCGCACGTGACCGCCCGAGCCCGGCGCCTCAGTGCCCAGGCAGATGTTGTCGACGCCCCACTGCTTGATGGCCAGCGTCAGGTAGTCGATGTCGTACACGCAGGTGTCGAAGAACAAGTTATTGCCCTTCCAATTCCCCTTGTGCCCGGACGACATGATGAACCGGTCAAGCGCGCCACCCGCGTGGGCAATGCAGATGCGCAGGTTCGGGAACGTGTCGAACAGGTTGCTGTACGCCAGGATCCGCGTCGCCAGGAACGTCTCCACCACGAACCCCACCTGATAGTTGCCCGGTATGTGGCCGATCCGCGGGTCCAGGCAGTTGGTGCCGTGTATGAAGACCGGCACGTCCCACTCCTGGCACTTCTCGTACACCGGGTGCCAGTAGGGCTCGTTCATCCCCGGCGAGTTGTGCTTGCCGTCCGGGTCGGGGCTCAGGTACGTCCCGGCGAACCCGTACTCCTTCACGTTCATCTCGAACTCGGGGATGCAGTTGCTGAGATCCGGCGCCTCCGCAATCTGGGGCAGCATGGACGCGCCCAGGAACCGCTTGGGGAAGTTCAGCACCTGCTTCTGGATGGTGTCGTTGGTAAACTCGCACCATCGGTAGAGCAGATGGCGCGCCATCCAGCCCATCATCGTGAAGGGCCGGGGGCCCAGCACCTGCACGTCGATGTTGCGCTCGTCCATGAAGTCCGCGTGGTACTGGTTGCGCTCCATGAACGCCTCATCGCTCATGGGCCCCGTGCTGGACATGGTGCCCCGCAGCGGGCTCGGTCCAACGTGGCCGGAAGCGAACCCCATCATAATCCAGTTGCGCGCCGCCGCTGGCGCTGATACGTGACCGTGGACATCTAAAACTCGGGTGCCCTTGAACATCTAGTCCTCCTCTCGATTCCGCGTGTGGTCTGTCCGAAGGCTTCGCCAATCTCGCTATGAAGCCCCGCGATTGTACAACCACCCTCCGCAAGCCTGTCAACCCTTTGTGAACGGTTGGCCTCAGATTGGACCGCCCCGCGCGCCCACCTCGTCCCGCACGTCCTTTGCCGGACGTCTACCGCGGGACCACCGGCAGCACCACGTGGGACGGGTGCTCCGCGTCGTGGTAGATGGCATTTTCCGCCGCAACAGTCCCGCGTCGCTGGCCGGGCGCGGCGCCCGTGTTGGGGTTCACGTCGAAGCGGGGGAAGTTGCTGCTGGACACGTCGAGGCGTATACGGTGGCCCCGAGCGAAGACGTTGCTCGTGGGGTACAGCGTGATGGCGAGCTCGTAGACCCGGCCCGGCGTCAGGGGCTCCGCGCGCTCCCACGACTCCCGGTAGACCGCGCGTATGATCCCGTCGCAAATGTTGAGCGCGTAGCCCATAGGGTAGTCCACGCTGGGCGGGTACACGTCCACCAGCTTGGCGCAGAAGTCCGTGTCGACGGCGGACGACGACGCCCACAGCTTGACCTCGATCGGTCCCGTCACCTCCACGTCAGCCTCCAACGGCGGCGTCTGGAACACCACGACGTCGTCCCTCGACGCCAGCGGCATGTGCGCCTCTCCGCTGCCAAAGAAGGCCGGCCCCTCCACCTGGTCAAAGCCGCCGTTGGGCGTCACCGGCCTGCGCCGCAAGACCCCCGGGAGGGACCCCGGATCGACGCCCGCAGGCAGCGGCGCCAGATAGTCCAGCGAGGAGAAGCTACCGCCGATGGTCGGCACGGGGTGGGCGGGGTCGTAGACGTACCTCGTGGGCTCACTGCTCCCGGCTGGCGTCTCCGGCGAGAGCGAAAGGTCGGCATGCAGATAGTGGGGCGTGAACCGCGCGCGGGCCGGCGGCCACTCCCGCTCCGTACGCCACGCCCCGCCGTGGAACAGGCGGCCCTCGGCCGTCTTGCGGCCGTCACCGCCGCCCATGACGAAGATGCGGATGGGGCCGTCCGCTTCCGCGCCGTTCTCCTCGCCCCGCAGCCACCGGTCGAACCATCGCAGGTGCAGCTCGTCGAAGGAGCCCAGCGCCGCCTCGGGCCCAAACTCCACGTCGCCGGCGTAGGAGAGCTCCGGCGTGTAGGTCCCGTGATACCATGGCCCCACGATCACCTTAACGGGACCCCGCTTCGCCCCGGACAGTCCTTCGAACATCTCGAACGTCGCCCGCGGATAGGAGTCGTACCAGCCACCGACCACGTACACGGGGACGTCGGAGTGGTCGGCAACGTGCCCCTCGATGTTGAACCCGGCTTGCATCCAATACTCGTCGTAGTCGCAGTGGTTGAGTAGCTCCATGGCCCATCGTTCGTAGTTTGGCGCCAGGCCCAGCGGCGAGGCGCCCCGGCGCAGCGGCAGCCTCCGCAGCCAGTCCCGGGCGTCGACGCCGTTGAGCGCCCGGCCCACCCACGGGTCGCCCTTGAGCTTGCTGTTGCTATTCAACGCGGCGTGCCAGAACGCCCACGCAATGAACCGCAGCTCCACGGCGCCGCCCTGCCGCACACTGCTGCTGTGGGCGTTCCAGCCACTCATGCTGGGCACAATGCACGCAAGGTGCGGCGGGTTCTGCGTCGCGGCGGCACTCTGCGTCCACCCCAGGTATGACGTGCCGAACATCCCCACCCTGCCGTTGCACCAAGGCTGGCGCGCCGCCCACTCCACGGTGTCATACCCGTCCCGCGGCTCTTGGACCAGAAATTCCAGCTCGCCCTCGGAGGCGTAGCAGCCCCGGCAGTCCTGCGTGACCACGGCGTAGCCGTAGCTCGCGAAGAGCCGGTCGCGCTGCGACCGCTCCCGGTCACCCTTGTCGTAGGGCGTGCGCTCCAAGAGCACTGGCAGCGGCTCCTCGACGACGCAACCCTCCCGCGCCGGGCGGTAGAGGTCCGCAGCCAGCCGGACACCGTCCCGCATGGACGCCATGAGGTCGCGCTGTACCACCACGTCGAAGGGGCCCAGGGGAGCAGGCACTGCCATCCTCCTTTATGTCAACGATTGGCCGCGCCGGGGAGAAGTCGGCGCAGCGTCCGCGCAAGTGCTACAATTGATGCATCGCCAAGAAGCTCAGAGGAGGTGGATGATGATTAACCTGGACCATACTATCGTTCCCGCCCACGACAAGGAAGCCTCGGCTAAGTTTTTCGCCCACATCTTCGGCTTCACCTACGAGGGCATCCACGGTCCCTTCGCGCCCGTCCGCATCAGCGACGCCACCACCCTCGACTTCGCTGACCGGCCCGAGGTCCCTCACCACCACTACGCCTTCCACGTCGATGACGCCACATTCGACGACATCTTCGGCCGCGTCAAGGAAGAGGCCCTCGCCTACGGCAGCGGACCCCGGGACACCGACAACATGCAGTTCAACGACCGCCTGGGCGGACGGGGCTTCTACTTCCTCGACCCCAACGGCCACAGCTACGAGCTGATGACCCGGCGCTAGCCCTCGCGCTTCCGTCCCCGGCAGTCCCGCGAACGTCGCTGGCTCTCGCCTTTGCGGCGGCGATGGTCGTCTACCCGCATCGGGCGCGACTCAGCGCCCAAGTAGAAGTCATGGCAGACAGCGCCTCCCCTTTTGACCATGCTACGGCGAAGCGGGCGCAGACAGTACAGCTGCAGCCTGCGCCCGCTTCGCCGCTGCGCCCCCCCCCGATGCGTTCAGCCGCGCACGCGTTGACAGCGCGAGGCGAATGCCGGTAGAATCCGCCCCAACAGTCGCACACGCACACCAGTGCAGGAGAAGGACATGCTCAGCTTCAGAGAAAACGAGGTTCTGACCCAGGTTGGTCCCGGCACTCCCATGGGGGAGCTGATGCGCCGCTACTGGCACCCCATCGCCGCCCTCTCCCAGTTGGAGGAGAACCCCACCAAGTCAGTCCGCATCCTCGGCGAAGACCTGGTGCTGTACAAGGACCGCTCCGGCACTTTCGGCCTCATCCAGGAGTCCTGCCCCCACCGCCGTGTCAACCTCCTCTACGGTATCCCGGAGCAGCAGGGCATCCGATGCCCCTACCACGGCTGGATGTTCGACGAGACGGGCAGGTGCCTTGAGATGCCGGCTGAGGCCCCGGACAGCACCTTCAAGGACCGCGTCACCGCCGTGACCTACCCCGTCGAGTCCCTGGGCGGCCTCATCTTCGCCTACCTCGGCCCCCAGCCCGCGCCCCTTCTCCCCCGCTGGGAGTGGCTCGTCCAGGAGCACGCCTACCGCCAGGTGGATATCTCCGTGCTCCCCTGCAACTGGCTCCAGTGCATGGAGAACTCCATGGACCCCATCCACCTCGAGTGGCTCCACGGCCACCTCTCCAACTACGTCTACGAGCGCAGGGGCATGCCCCCGGAGTTCCGACGCACCGTCCCCAAGCACCTCAAGATCGGCTTCGACATCTTCGAGCACGGCCTCATCAAGCGTCGCGTCTTTGAGGGCGAGACCGAGCAGGACGCCGACTGGGCCGTCGGCCATCCCGTCCTCTTCCCCAACATCCTCTCCAACCCCAATGAGTTTCGCGTCCCCATCGACGACACACACACCCTGGAGCTCGAGTACGAGGTCCATCCCCTCCCGCTGGACGTTCCCGCACCGCCGCTAGAGGAGATCGCCGTCTACCACCGCCCCCTCAGGAACGAGGACGGACGCCTTGACGCCAGCTACGTCCGCGCCCAGGACATGCTGGCCTGGGTGAGCCAGGGACCCCTGGCCGAGCGGCACCTGGAGCGCCTGGGTGAGTCCGACAAGGGGATCATCCTCTACCGCCGCCTCCTCAAGCAGCAGATACGCATCGTGGAGGACGGCGGCGACCCCATGAACACCTTCCGCAATCCCGCTGCCAACGTCTGCATCGAGCTTCCCAACGAGTCCAAGGGCGCCGCCCAGGGGCTCAAGTCCGTGCGCAAGGACGGCGTCGTCGCCCGCGCGAAGGTGCAAGAGCCCCTGAAGCCCTGGGTCAACCCGGCCCCCTGGGCCGCCAACGGGCTCCGGCACTACCTGGCGCGCGTGCAGGGAACGGCGGCCCCGGAAGAGGCCAAGACCTAGAGACGCCACTAAAGGCCGAAACCTCAGCCGTCCCATCCCGAGGCGTCCCGCCCGGATGGGACGGCTCTTTCGTGGCAGCGCAGCCAGCCTCCGCGGAACCCGCCTACGAGGCGTACGGGTCGGGTGTCTTCTCCGCCAGGTCCACCCACACGCTCTTGACCTGCGTGTACAGGCTCATCACCTCCAAGCCGTTCTCACGCCCGTACCCGCTCATCTTGTACCCGCCGAAGGGCGACGCCCAGTGGAGCCGCCGGTAGCAGTTCACCCACACCGTCCCCGCCTTGATCCTCCGGGCCACCCGGTGCGCCCGCCTGATGTCCTGCGTCCACACGCCGCCGGCCAGCCCGTACCGCACGCCGTTGGCCTTGGCGATGAGCTCATCCTCGTCGTCGAAGACCCCCGCCGCAATGACCGGGCCGAAGATCTCCTCCTGGGCGATGCGCATCCCGTTCTCCACATCGCCGAACACCGTCGGCGTGAAGAAGTAGCCGCCTGACAGCGCCGGGTCCTCGGGCGGCCCTCCGCCGGCCAGCAGCGTGGCGCCCTCCGCCTTGCCAATGTCGACGTAGCTCATGATCTTCTGGACCTGCTCCTCGGACGTCTGGGACCCCATCTGAGTCTCGCGCAGCAGCGGATCGCCCACACGAATCCGCTTGGCACGCTCCGACAGCTTCGTGAGAAACTCGTCGTAGATACGCCGCTGGACGAACAGCCGCGATCCCGCCACGCACGTCTGCCCCGCCGCCACGAAGACCCCCGACGCCGCGCCGATGAGCGCGTTGTCCATGTCCGCGTCCGCAAAGACGATGTGGGGCGACTTCCCGCCCAGCTCGAAGGAGACGTGCTTGAGCGTCGCCGCCGCCTCCCGGGCGATGATCTGCCCCGTCACGGTCTCCCCCGTAAACGCGATCTTGTCCACCTCTGGGTGCTTCACGAGCGCCGCCCCCGCCGTCTCGCCGAACCCCGTGACCACGTTGACCACACCCGGCGGGAACCCCGCCCGCTCAACCAGCTTGGCAAACTCCAGCGCCGTCACCGGCGTCTGTTCCGCCGGCTTCAGGACCACCGTATTGCCCGCAGCCAGTGCGGGCGCCAGCTTGAAGGCGATCATCAGCAGCGGCGAGTTCCACGGCACGATGGCGCCCACCACCCCAACGGGCTCCCGCAACGTGTAATTGAGCATGCTGTTGCCCAAGGGAATAGTCTCGCCCTGGATCTTGTCTGCCAGCCCCGCGAAGTAGTAGTACCAGTTGGCGATGGCAGGCATCTCCACGCCGCCCGTCTCCCTGATGGCCTTGCCATTGTCCAGAGTCTCCAGCTCC
This sequence comes from Dehalococcoidia bacterium, assembly GCA_965247615.1. Classification (GTDB taxonomy): domain Bacteria; phylum Chloroflexota; class Dehalococcoidia; order Lucifugimonadales; family UBA1127. Next base: position 2,097,126 of record OZ252022.1, read on the forward strand.
GCCAGGTAGTCGATGTTCTCCTTCACCAGGTCCCCAAGCCTGCGTATGAGGTGGCCCCGCTCCGTGGGCGTGATGCTCCCCCAGGGGCCGCTCTCGAACGCTGCACGGGCCGCCATCACTGCCCGGTCCACGTCGGCCGCGTCTCCCTCTGGCGCCGTGGCCCACACCTCCCCCTTCGCCGGGTTGATGCTCTCGAAGCTCCGGCCCGATGCCGCGTCCTCCCACTGTCCGTTGATGAAGAGCTTGCGCTGCTGCAATCCCGTGGCGGCCATTCCACTCCTCCCCTCAATCGAATATCTGGTGCCGACGCCCAGCATAGTATCCCCGCCGCCAACCCTGTCAAGGCTACGGGAGCCACCCTCCGTCCGGTTGACCCTGCCCGCAGCAATTCGTACTATGGCACCAGCGCCAAGAGCCAACCCCCCGGCGGTTGATGGAAGGTCATGCCATGAAGTGGGCTTCGTCGGTCTCCGATCGCGCGTCCCTGGACCAGGCAGTGGGAGAGTGTGTCAAGTCGCTGAGCGCTGAGCTCGGCGACAGCCCCGCAGACCTCGTCCTCGCCTTCCCCTCAGCACACCACAGCCCGCATTACGACCGGATCCCCGCCCTCGTCCACGAGGCCCTGGGCCCCGCGCTACTTCTCGGGTGCTCTGCCGGCGGCGTCATAGGCGGCGGCCGCGAGATCGAGCAGCGTCCGGGCCTCGCCCTGACCGCCGCCCGCATGCCGGACGTCACCCTCCAACCCTTCAGCGTGGAAGACGCCTCCATGCCGGACCCGGACGCTCCACCGGACCGCTGGGAAGCCATGGCTGGCGTTACCGTCGACGCGGCGCCACAGTTCATCCTGCTGGCAGACCCCTTCACCCTCGGCGCCGATCGCCTCCTGGCGGGGCTGGACTACGCCTTTCCGGCCAGCGCCAAGATCGGCGGCCTCGCCAGTGGCGCCAACCGGCCCGGCGGCAACGCCCTCTTCCTGGGGGAAACCGCCCTGCGCCAGGGCGCCGTCGGAGTGGCGATGCACGGGGATGTAACCATGGACACTATCGTCGCCCAGGGCTGCCGCCCCATCGGCCGGCCCATGCAGATCACGGCCTGCCTCCGCAACCTGCTCTTGGAGCTCGACGGCGAGATGTGCCTGAATGTGCTTCGCGAGCTCTTCGCCCGGCTCAGCCAGCGCGACCAAGAATTGGCGCGGCACTCCCTCTTCCTCGGTGTCGTCATGGACGAGCTCATCGAACGCCCGGAGCAGGGCGACTTCCTCATCCGCAACATCATGGGCGCCGATGGCGAACGCGGCGCTCTCGCCATCGGCGAAACGCTGAAGGAGGGTCAGACCGTCCAGTTCCATCTGCGCGACGCCACCACATCGGCCGAGGACCTGGAAGCGGTGCTCTCACGCTATGAAGGAATGCGCGAAGGCCTGGCGACAGAGGGCGCGCTGCTCTTCTCATGCCTTGGCCGCGGGCAGCAACTCTACGGCCGCCCCGACCACGACACCGAGATGTTCCACAGCAAGATGGGTCCGGTCCCCCTCACCGGCTTCTTCTGCAACGGGGAGATCGGCCCCGTGGGCGGAGCCACATTCCTTCACGGCTACACCAGCTCCTTCGGCGTCTTCCGCCCGCGCCAGCGGATCATAGCCTAGCCGAAGCAACCGCGCGGCCCTAGCCCACCTTGCGAAGCTTCTTCAGGCTCTTGAGCTCCCTAGGCGGGTCCAGATGCCTGCCGCCCATCGTGAATGATACCTCGGCCACGTAGATGTCACCGTGCGAGTCGACCGCGATGCCGTGAGGCGCCACGAACTTGCCGGGCTCCTCGCCCTCTTCGGGGTCCCCGAAGCGCGCCAACAGCTCGCCCTTCAGGTTCAGGATGCTGACCCGGTGACCCAGCCCCGGCGCGTCGTCGAAACCGTTCAGCTCCCCAATGTACATGTTCAGGTCCGGCCCCAGCGTCATCCCGTCCGGCCGGTGGATGTTGTGCCACTCCGCCTGGAACTTGCCGTCCGCGTCGAACACCTGCACCCGGTGGTTCTCCCGGTCCGCCACATACACGTTGTCGTCCGCATCTATGGCCACGTTGTGGGGCCGGTAGAACTGCCCCGGATCCACGCCGGGCTCTCCCCAAGACATGACGTGCCGGCCGTCCGGCGTGAATTTGTGCACCCGCGAGTTCCCATATCCGTCGCTAATGTACAGATAGCCCGTCTTGGGCGACACCGCAAGGTGTGTCGGACGGTTGAAGGGAAGCCCGCTCCACTTGTCCGCCGGCTTGTCCTCGCTCCCTATCGTCAGCAGCAGCTTCCCCTCCGGGTTGAACTGCGTGACCGTGTGGTGCCCGTCGTCCACGCAGTACACGGAGTCGTCCGGGCCAATGAACAGCCCGTGGGTCCGCGGCGTGAACAGCCCCTCGCCGAACGACCTGAGGAAGTTCCCCTCCCGGTCGAACACAATCACCGGATGCTCCCCACGTGTGAACGCAAAGACCCGGTCCTGCGAGTCCACCGCGACCCCCGGTGTCTCCTTCAGCGTCCAGCCATCGGGAAGTTTGGCCCACTCATCCAACGCCTCATATGTGAAGGCTCCCGTGCCCAACGTAACGCTCATATCGCTTCACTCCTTGCCTTCTGCGTCGCCGCGCGCGATCATGCCGTCCCTCCGCATATCAGCGCCCGGCCGCTCAATTGTCTCGCCGGTCACCGGCATCCTAGAGACGGCCCCCGCCAATGTCAACCGACGCCCCCTCCATGGCCCATCTCTCCCACCCCCACTCTCCCGCTCATCGTGAACCGCCGAACCAAATGCGCGTCCGCCCACGCCGCCCACTCTCCCCTACTAGCCGCCGCGCTAGCGGCCTAGCCGCCGCTCCGCGCCAACTCCTCCGCCACGTACTCCTCCAGCAGCGCCAGGTTGGCCGGATAGGGGCGCAGCGTGTGCTCGTTGACCAGCCGCGCCACCCTCACGATGGCTCGGTTGTACGGCGTTGGAATCTCCAACTCCTCCGCCCGTTCCACCACGTAGCCGTTCAGCTGCTCCACCTCCATTGGCATGCCCCGTAGCGCGTCGTGGAGCGTGGACGGGCGCGTCACCCTCGTCATCGCCTTGGCCTGCTCCACCACCAGCTCCTCCAGGTCCGGCCTACTCCCCGCGGCGGCCTCCTTGACGTCCTGTGCGCTAAAGATGACCCCCACGCTCCCCCCAAAACCGCCGAACTTGATGCCCAGCTGCTCCCCCACTGCGATCGCCTCCGCCTGCAGCGCCCAACGCAGTCGCGCCGTGCCGTTCAGCGTCAGCTCCCGCGTGTCCCAGGACGTGATGGCCGCCAGGAGATTGCCTCCGCAGTTGACGATGAACTTGGTCCAGACTTCATCCATCACGTGGTCGGAGACCTCGCACGTCCCCACGCTTTCGCGGAACATCTGCGCCAGCCCCTCCATTCTGGGCGTGGTCCCGCCCGAGTACTCCCCGATCATGTATTCCACCGCCCCGGGCGTCGAGCCCCCGCCGTGCGTGCGATGAATGTGCCCCGGCTCCCACGTCTGGGCCGCCATCAGCGTCTCGCACCCGATGGTGCGCTCGGGCCCCACAACCTCCGCGATGATCGGCTCGTTGATGCCGTTCTGCACCGACACCACCATTGCGTCGTCTGCCAGGTACGGCCTGATCAGCTCGGCGTACTTGCGCGTGTTGTAGCCCTTCACCGACAGGACCACGATGTCCAGCTTCCCCTCAACCTGGTCGAGCTCATCCGTATGGAGCGCCGGAATCACGCCCTGCCATTCGGTCCGTGCTCCCGTGTACCCCTCGGTCATCAGGAGGCCCACCGTGCGTATGGCTTCGACGTGCGGCCTCCACGGATCGATGATCGTCACGTCATTGCCGCCCCGATGCAGGCCAATCGCCACGATGCCACCCATGGCCCCGGCGCCCATGACTGCGATCTTCATTGCACACCCCCGTATACCCGTTCAAGGCTTTCCCGTGCGACAAACCGCATCATACCGGCCCCGCTGTCCCCTTTCAACAGACCTTCCCGGCCTTCCCATCCCCAGCAAAGCCGTCGTGCCAACGACCCCTGCAAATCAGCACTCTTGACATGAGACTGCGAATGCGGTTACACTCACTTGCAAATGGTCGCGGAAGCACCTCAATGCAACACAACAAGCCACTGGAAGCTCTCAAGGGGACCGGGTCTCGCCTGACCCCCCAGCGGGTCATGATCCTCCAGGCCATCACCGGCGGAGAGGGCCACATGACCGCGGAGGAAATTCACGACAAGGTCAAGGAAATCTATCCCTATATGGACCTGGCCACCGTCTACCGCACCCTCCAGCTCTTCAAGCGGCTCCTTCTGATCACGGAGATAGACCTGGGCGCCGGCGCCAGCCAGTACGAGCTCGCCGGCGAACGGCGCCACCACCACCTCATCTGCCGATCCTGCGGCGCTGCCTTCGACCTGCCCCTCGACTTCCTAGACAACCTCCGCCAGCGCCTGCGCACGACATTCGGCTTCGAGCCCGACCTGGAGAACTTCACCCTCCCCGGCCTCTGCGCCGCCTGTGGAGGATAGCGGCGGCCAGTTATCCCGTCGCTGATCAGTACCAGCAACGCGAACAACCACGACATAGCTATGAGGGGGACCATCGAGTATGGAGGTACAATCGGGCGCCATCATCGCCCTGACCCTGGGTTTCTTGCTCGGTCTGAAGCACGCCACCGACGCCGACCATGTCGTCGCGGTGTCGACTATCGTCAGTGAGTACCGCAACGCCTGGAAGGGCATCTGGGTCGGCGCCTCCTGGGGCCTCGGCCACACCACGCCGCTCTTGGTGCTCGGCATCGTCATCTTGCTCCTGAAGGACGTTGCACTGAGCCGCTACGAGCCCATCGCCCCCGTCTTTGAGTTCGGCGTAGGCGTGATGATGGTCTTCCTGGGGCTTCAGGTGTTCTGGAACCTGCGCCGAGGCCGCCTGCACGTCCACGAGCACCAGCACGATGCCCAAGCCCACTTGCACATTCACGGCACCCATGAAGCCTCGGAGGAGGCGGTCTCCCTCGAGTCCCACGGCTTCTTCAAGCCCGGCCGGCCCTTCTTCCGTGCCAAGTCCTACTTGATCGGCATCATCCACGGCCTGGCCGGCAGCGCCGCCGTGATGCTCGTGCTCCTGCCCCAGATCACCTCCTTCGCCGTGGGGTTCGGCTACCTGCTCCTCTTCGGAGTCGGGACCATCCTCTCCATGGCGGCCACCACCCTCGTTCTGGGTGTGCCCTTCGCCATGAGCGGCAGGTTCCAGTCCCTCAACCGCTCTATAGCCGGTATCGCAGGGGCGGCGAGTGTCCTATTCGGCGGCGCCCTCATGTCGGACATCGCCCTCGGCACTGCCCTCGTCCCATTCTAGGCACAGCCCAACCGGCGGCAGGAGGCGCGGCCGCGCCTCCTTTCCCCTTTCGCCGGGGTCTGGCATAATGGGGAGCACTCGGCCATCGAGCCGCGCAAGTAAGCTGGGAGGCAGGAGGAAGCGACATGACAACGGCAGCCAAGAGCTACGACCGCACTCAGGAGGACATGAGCAACATCGTGTCCATGGAGCACGTCAACGTCACCATCGGGCGCCAGGACTGGGCCACCCTCTTCTACATCGTCGGCATGGGCTTCACCCGGGACCCCTACATGACGGTGGGACTGGAGAACATGTGGGTCAACCTGGGCGAGCAGCAGTTCCACCTGCCCACTCGCGGCCTCCAGGTCCTCCGCGGCCATATCGGCATCGTCGTCCGGGACCTGGAGGCCCTCAAGACCCGGTTCGAACGCGTTCGTGAAGGGCTGGCGGAGACCGCCTTCAGCTTCCAAGATGAGGACGGGTATCTCGCCGTCACCGGCCCTTGGGGCAACCGCTTCCGCTTCTACCAGGCAGACGGCAGCAGCCGGGGAATGTCCATGGGCATCCCCTACGTCGAGTTCACGGTCCCCCAGGGCGCCGCGCCGGGCATCGGCCGCTTCTACCAGCAGGTCATGCTCGCCCCCTCCTCCATGGTGCAGGAAGAGGAGGGCCCCGCCGCCAGGGTGAGCGTCGGCCGCAACCAGTCCCTCATCTTCCGGGAAACCGCCGCCGAAATCCCCGCCTACGACCAGCACCACATCGCCATCTACACCGCCGACTTCTCCACGCCCTACAGCTGGATGAAGGAGCACGGCCTCATCACCGAGGAGAGCAACCAGCACATGTACCGCTTCGAGGACATCGTGGACCCGGATACGCACGAGAACCTCTTCACCATCGAGCACGAGGTCCGCAGCATGCGCCATCCCATGTTCATGCGTGACCTGGCCAACCGGAACCCGGAGCAGTCCCTCGGCGGCTACGTCCGCGGCGCCGACCGCCTCAGCTAGCCGGCGCCTGCCTCACACGTCTCGAAACCACAGCGGGGCGATGCATGCATCGCCCCACTTTCGCCCCCTCAACCAGGCGGGCCGCGCGCTCAAGCCAAGTGCCCCCGGCCCCACACCGCCGCTGGCAGCACCCGTTTCTTGACACCGGCGCGCCGGCTGCCTACACTCCACTCAAACTCGCTTGAATGCATAGAGGAGGAGCTCATGGCCACCTCGCCAGTTAACGCGACACCGGTCAACCAACCCCTGGACACCTACCATAAGATCGACTCCTACATGGGGTTCGCCAAGAGCGAGGGCATCCCCATCTACGACGTGTACAGCGTGGACTGCATCACCGTTGAGCTGCAGCCCTGGGACCGCCTGGGGGGCAACGGCGCCTACGTGAACCTGGCTGGCCGCGGCGACCTCTGCAACACCTACGTCGCCGAGATCCTGCCCGGCGGTCAACTGAACCCGGAGCGCCACATGCACGACGAGCTCATCCACGTCGTCTCCGGCCGCGGCGCCACCACCATCGAGCTCCCCGGCGGCGCCAAGCACACCTTCGAGTGGGGCGCGGGCTCCCTCTTCGGCATTCCCCTCAACGCCAAGCACCAGCACTTCAACGGCTCCGGGTCCGAACCGGCCCGCTTCGCCGCCATCACCAACCTCCCCATCTACCTCAACCTCACCCACGAGGTCGAATTCATCTTCAACAACGACTACGAATTCAAGGGCCGCGCCTCCGATGAGCGCCACTTCCGCGGCGAGGGCGACTTCTGGCCCGTGAAACCGGGCCGGCATCAGTGGGTCACCAACTTCGTCCCGAGCCTCTACGACTTCGAGCTTCCGCCATGGCCCGAGCGCGGCGCCGGCGGCAACAACGTCACCTTCGTCATCGCCGACAGCTCCATCCAGGGCCACATCTCGGAGTTCCCCCAGGGCACCTACAAGAAGGCCCACGCCCACAACGCCGGCGCCCATATCTGGTGCGCAGGCGGCCACGGTTACAGCCTCCTATGGCAGGAAGGCGAAAACCCCGTCGACACCGTGCGCGTGGACTGGAAGCCCGGTGTCATGTACGCGCCCCCGGACGGCCCCACCTACCACCAGCACTTCAACACCGCGGACAGACCCTCCCGCTACCTCGCCCTCTACCCCACAGGCTCCCGCTACGCCGTCCTCCCAAGCTGGCTCAAGTTCTCCGACGGCGCCGACGTCTCGCAGAAGCAGGGCGGCATTCAGGTGGAGTACGAGGACGAGGACCCCCGCATTCTTGAGCTCTTCGAGGAGGAGTGCCGCAAGACCGGCAACAGCTCCATCATGCGCGACTACCTCCGGGAGAAGCACGCCATAGGTCGCTAGCTCCTCCCAGCGCCCCTGCCCCCCATACGGGAGAGGGGGCTGAGCCGAAAAGGGGCGGACGCTGCCATGAGCGCGCCGCCTCAGTCCATGACGGGCGCGGATGGGGCCGGACGTGGTCCGCAGCCGCCATCACACTGAGGATTCGCCCCAAGACCGCTGGCCGCCCGGCACGTGGGAGCAATCGTCATGGACCATAACCGGACCGTCCGCGCCGCAGCCGTCCAGCTCGCCCCCGTCCTCTTCGACCGCGAAGCCACGACCCGGAAGGTCATCGACGCTATCGCCGAGGCCGGACGCCAGGGCGCGCAGCTCTTGGTCTTCCCAGAGACCATCATTCCCAACTACCCCTACTTCGCCAACTGGCAGCCGCCCGCCATAATCGCGGAGCAGCACATGCGGCTCTGGGAGCAGTCGGTCGACGTCCCCGGCCCGGTCACCGATGCCGTGGGCAGGGCCGCCGGGAGCGCGGCCGTCGTCGTGGTCCTGGGCGTCAACGAGCGCGACGGCGGCAGCCTGTTCAACACCCAGCTCGTCTTCGACGCCGACGGCACCCTGCTGGCCAAGCGCCGCAAGCTCATGCCCACCTACCACGAGCGCATGATCTGGGGCTGGGGCGATGGCTCAGACCTGAAGGTGGTTGAGACAGCGGTGGGCCGCGTCGGGCCCCTCATCTGCTGGGAGCACTACATGCCCCTCTCCCGCTTCGCCCTCATGGCCCAGCGAGAAGAGATCCACTGCTCCCACTTCCCCGGCGCTATCGGCCGCCCCGGCTTCGCCGACGAGGTCGACGCCACCATCCGCCATCACGCCATGGAGTCGGGCTGCTTCGTCGTCAACGCCACCGGCTGCCTCACGCCGGAGCAGGTCGCCCAGCTCTGCCCGGACCCCAACCTCAGAGAGCGCCTGGCCACCGACGGCCAGCTCACCGCCATCGTCGGCCCGGACGGTCGCCACGTCACACAGCCTCTGCGGGAAGGCGAGGGGATGGTCGTAGCCGACCTGGATATGAGCGCCATCCAGCGCCGCAAGCTTCGCATGGACTCTGCCGGCCACTACGCCCGCCCGGACGTCACCCGCCTGTGGCTGGACCGTCAGCCACGCCGCCTTGTAGAGGGGCCCAGCGACGGCGCGACAGCCCCCGGGGAATCGAGCCTGGCTGCCGATGGCACAGAGGCGGCGCGGGCATCCCGCATCGCGGAGCTGGAGGGAGAGCTGCGACGGCTTAGGGGTGCGTGACCCCTCCGCTCTCCCTCCGGACCCCGTCTCGTCCGCGTGACCCTAGTCGGGTTCGGTGCTGAGTATCGCCCAGCTCCCGCTCGTGGGCATGGGCCCGCCGGCCAGCGCCGTCTCCGCCTTTACGTTTACTTGGCGCGCGCCCGCCCGGCCCTGCAGCTGCTGAACACAATCGGTCCAGTGCCAGCACCGGGAACGGCCGTTCCCGTTGTTCCCGCCACTGGAGATCAGCGGATGGGGCCCTTCGACGGTTATGTCGCCCGCGTAGAAGTCGTGGGCCTCTCCCCGCTTCACGCCGTGCCAGCCGAAGCCCTCCAGGTAGTACTGCGTGAAGGCGGTGAATCCGTCGTAGGGGTTGAAGATGTCGATGTCACTGGCGTTCAGCCCCGAACCCTCGTAGAGCTTCCGGGCGACCGAGTCGCAGGACTCCTCCACCTCGTCTAGCGTCTGGGCGCTGCTCCGCACCGGGCCCGTCTGCGTCGCGTGGGCGAGGAAATAGACCGGCTTCTGCTTCATGTCCTTCGCCCGCTCCGCCGTCGTGACCACGTAGGCGGCGACGGCCTGGATCGGCATGTCGCAGTCGTGCATGCATATGGGCTCATTGACCCACCGTGAGCTCAGGTACTCCTCGACCGTGAGGGGCTGAGGCCGCTTCTGCGCGTAGAACCCCTCGGGAAACAGCAGGCCGTTCCTGCGCAGGTTGACCACCAGGGGCGCCATCCGGTCGTGGTTGGTGCCGTACTTCTGGCAATACTGGTTGAAGTTGTAGCCCTGCTGGGCCATTCCCCAGAAGCCCCAGACGTCGGTCCACTGCGCCGGCCCGGACACCTTGTTGGACGGCTTCTGCGCGTACCTGCCCGGCATGTTGCCCACGGCCCGCACCACAAGCATGGTGCTCGCCAGGCCATCGCCTATGGACTGGGCCGCGGCGCACATCAGCGGCGATATGTCGCCCGCGTGTACGCTGTACCGGATGTTCTTCAGCCCCATCTGGTTGATCATCCAGTCTGCGCTCACCCCGGACAGACCGTCCTCAGAGTCGTAGGGCGGCGGAAGGTACTCGCGCGGCGCCCATTTCGACCCCATCCCGTCTGGCCCGGCGGCCACGCTGTCCACGTCATCCGCCGTGATCCCCGCATCGTCCAGGGCCCGCTGCGCCGCGATAAGGGCGTAGGCGCCCAGGCTCGTCTCCGGGTTTCCGTCCCAGGCGCGTTCGGCCGGAGAATGGCCAACGCCGACGATGGCCACCTTCCCCCGGTGCTCCCAAACCCCCAGTCCCTCCTTGCCGCGGAACATTGATTCTGGTGCCATTTGAGTCGCTGCCATGCTCACTCCCTCTCTGCTTGAGCTATCCCGTCAATTCGGCTGGGTCACCTCAGACGACAACTCGCCACTCAGGGACCTTCTGCCCCGTCTCTGGCGTCACTTCAAACTCCAACTGCACGTCTGCTCCCACCGGCACCTCGCCCACCGGCGTCCCCGGCAGGTGGGAGAACATCTTGATCTCCGGATTGTCAGCCAGCTCGATGATCACCAGGTTGAACGGCTGCTCCTCCTTCAGGGCCACAATCCGAGAGTCGTGCTGCACGCAGTACCCGTTGATCCTGCCGCGCCCGCTCACCGGCCGCCACTCCAGATGGTCCGCGGAGCCGCACTTACCGCACGTCCCCCGTGGCGGGTGCTGCATCCTGTCGCACTCCGCACAGTTCTGCACAACAAGCCGGTCCTCGTTGCACGCGTCCCAAAAGGGCTTGCTCAGTTCATCGGGCACTGGGGATGGCTTCGGCAATTCTCTCCTCCATGGCGAATACTCAAGAGTATAGCAACGTTGATTCCAGATCGGTTTCCAGCCCAAGGGGCCTGCCGCCGGTCGCGCCCATCCCGCGCCGCCTCCGCCGCTGGCCTGCAGTTGGGCAGGCTGATTCTCGCTTATGGACTCGACGGCGTCAACCCGTGCCCCCCACTGTGTGCCCGGCCATCCCGTGACGGCTCCCCCAGGATGGAGGGCCCCTGTGTCCAGGGCCCATCACCGGGATGCGCCTCCTCAGGCGCTCGCGCGGCGGGCGGCCCGGGCCCCAGCCGGCCGCCGGCGATTGACACGTCCCGGCACGCACCATACCATGCAAGACACGTCCCCCGAATCCACACGTGAGGCTAATCACATGATGACCCAGAGCAATGGCAGCCAGCACCCCTACTACGGCATCTTCCCCTACTTCGACTTCCTCAAGACCGAGGGCGTCCCCGTGATCGACGCCTACAGCGTGGACTGCCACACGGTCCCAGTGGAACCCTGGGAACGCCTCGGCGGGCGCGGGGCCTACGTCCACCTCGCCGGCCGCTCCGACTACCTCTCCGCCTACGTGGTGGAGATTGAGCCCGGCGGTCAGCTCAAGCCCGAACAGCACATGCACGACGAGCTCATGCACGTGGTCTCGGGCCGGGGCGCCACGACCATCGAGCTCCCCAACGGGAAGACGCACACCTTCGAGTGGGGCCCCTCCTCCATCTTCGGCATCCCCCTCAACGCCAAACACCAGATCTTCAACGGCTCCGGCACTGAGCCCGCACGCCTCGCCGCCGTCACCGACCTCCCCATCATCCTCAACATCTTCCACAACCCCGCCTTCATCTACGACAACCCCTACCAGTTCCCCGAACGCGCCGATGTCGAGCGCTACTTCCGCGGCGAGGGCGAGTTCCGGGAGGTCAAGGCCGGCCGCCACCAGTGGGAGACCAACTTCGTCCCCGAGCTCATCAACTTCGAGCTCCCCATCTGGCACGAGCGCGGCGCCAGCGGCAACAACATCCAGTTCCTCCTCGCCGACAGCTCCATGCACTGCCACATCTCGGAGTTCCAGTCCGGCACGTACAAGAAGGCGCACGCCCACAATGCCGGGGCCCACATCTGGTGCGTCACGGGTGAGGGCTACTCGTTGCTCTGGAAGGAAGGCGACAACCCCGTCGACACGGTGCGCGTGGACTGGAAGCCCGGCACCCTCTACGCCCCGCCGGACGGCCCCACCTACCACCAGCACTTCAACGTCTCCAGGGAGCCCTCGCGCTACCTCGTCTTCGACTTCGGCGGCGCCCGCTACCCCGTCCTCGAGAGCAAGTTCAAGGGCTACGAACGCATGGACCAGTCCCAGAAGCAGGGCGGCATGCAGGTCGAGTACGAGGACGAAGACCCCCGCATCCTGGAGCTCTTCGAGCACGAGGTCGCCGAGCGCGGCATCGACTCCAAGATGCGCCAGTTTGTCGGACAGCGCGCGACGGCCTAGCCCGGGCTGGCGTCGTCGCGCAGCGATCCCCTACCCCTTCAGCCTCGGGCACAACCGCAGGGCGTTCTCCCCCAGGATCTTGCGCTTGGCGCTGTCCGTCAGGCCCGGCCACTCCACCACCTGCTGCACCGCCTCCGGCCACGCCGTGTCCCCGTGCGGCCAGTCCGTCGCGAACAGCAGCACGTCCTCGCCCACGCACTGCACCACCGACTCCAGCGTGCGCTCCCACGTGTCGATGCCGTGGAAGTAGCGCCCCTCCTTCACCACGTCGCTGGGCATTCTGCGCAGCCACGGCACGTGGCCCGGCGACATCACGTAGTGCGCGTCGAAACGGTCCAGGATGGCCGGCAGCCAGCCCGCCGCCGTCTCCACGATGCCCACCCTCAGCCTGGGAAACCGCTCCAGCACGCCCCCGCCGATGATGGCGCCCATGGCCGCCATGCCCGCCCAGGGGTTGCACAGGCCGTGTTGCAGGAACCACGCCCCCTGCAGGTCGAAGGTGCCCGGCCCGTAGGGCGGCCGAGCCGTGCCCCCGTGGGCCAGGATCGGCAGCTCCAGGTCCTGCGCCGCGGCATAGATGGGGTCCAGCCGCTGGTCGTCCAGGAGCATGTTGTCGGGGCCCTGCGGAGAAAAGTAGATGCCCACCATGTTGGGGTCCGCCTCCGCCCAGTGCCGGACCTCCTCCACCGCGGACCGGGCGTCCCGCATGTTGGCCACCAGTGTCCACTTGAGCCGGTCCGGCGCCTGCGAGCAGAAATCGCTCACCCAGCGGTGGTACGCCCGGTACAGCCCGTTCTCAAAGGCAGCGTCCCGCAGCGCGCAGTAGCTCGATACATGCGTGGGATAGAGCACGTCCACGTCGACGTGCGACGCGTCCATGTCCTCGATTCTCACCGCCGCGTCCCAGCTCGCCTCCCTGCGAATCATGGGCAACTCGCCCCGATCCGGCCGCCCAAAGTTGGCGCGTCCGCTCGTGGGGTGCAGGATGAACTCCCTCCCCACCAGGCCGAAGGTGTCCGCGTCCCCCAGCGCGTTGTCAGACAACACCGGCGCCACCACCGCCCCCCTGCTGGACGCGATGGAACCCCCGCCACCCTTGCGTATGTTCTCCTCGATTGCCCGCTTGAAACGATCGAACTTCTCCCGGTGCTCCGGGTCCATGTAGTCCCCGTACATCTCGTGCGGGCGCTCCATGATGTGCGAGTCCATGTCGATGACCGTCCACCCGTTCCACGCCATGTCTCCTCCTGCACGCATTCAGCAAGAATTGCCGCCGTGACCCCGGGGTCCCATCGTTGCCTGTTGGCGGGACCCCTCCCCCTCATCCCAGGACGGCCTGTCTCCACGGCGGCGACTATAGACCCTCCGAGAAACAGCCGTCAACCAATTCCAGCGCGCCGCATTTGTGTTTTTTTTCACCTTGCTACCCTTCGGGCCCTGTGCTATAGTGTGGGCAATCTTCGAGAGGGCTTCGCCGCGATGCTGGACGACTATTACCGCCAGTACGGGCTCATACTCATCCTCTCTGCTGTGGCTGTGGTCATCCCCACGAGCATGCTCCTCCTCTCGTGGCTCGCTCAGTTCGTCCGCATCCGCCCCCGCAAGCCCAGCCTCGTCAAGTCGGAGATCTACGAGTGCGGCATGGAGACCATTGGCGGCAGATGGGTCCAATTCAACTTCCGCTACTACCTCTACGCCCTGCTCTTCCTCGTCTTTGACGTCACCGTCATCTTCATATACCCCTGGGCCATCCAGGTCAGGTCCCTAGGCCTCTTTGCATTCCTGGAGATCACCGCGTTCATCCTCATCCTGGCCCTGGGTTGGGCCTACGCCTGGCGCAAGGGCGCCCTGGAGTGGAAGTAGCCATGTCTGCCGAACCAGCCAGCCCCCTCGCCCTCTTCCAGACCACCCACGGCTTGGATCGCGACGAGGGCGTCTACATCAACCATCTCAAGGCCACCCACACCCAGCAGTACCCCGACCCCATCCTGGAGGTCCCGGAAGAGTTCCAACGCAACATCATGGCCACCACCCTGGACGCCCTCGTAAACTGGGGCCGCCGCTCCGCCGTCTGGCCTGTCGCCTTCGGCCTCGCCTGCTGCGCCTTCGAGATGATGGCCAGCGCCATGTCCCGCTTTGACATCGCCCGCTTCGGCATGGAGGCCTTCCGCGCCACGCCGCGACAGGCGGACCTCATGATCGTGGCCGGGACCGTTACCTGGAAGATGGCCCCCGCCATCCAACGCATCTACGAGCAGATGGCCGAGCCCAAGTGGGTCATCTCCATGGGCGCCTGCGCCACCTGCGGCGGCCCCTACTACGACTCCTACAGCGTGGTCCCGGGTGTGAACCGCATCATACCCGTGGACGTCTACGTCCCCGGCTGCCCGCCCCGCCCGGACGCCCTCCTCTACGGCATCATGCAGCTCCACGAGAAGATCCGTCGTTACAGCATCGTCCGCCAGCCCGCGGGGTCCGCGTGACCGCACAGCTGCCGGCCCAGGACGTCGCCCTGCGCATCCAGGCCGCGATCCCCGGCGCAGTGGAGGAATGGCGGAGCCCGGACGTATGGGTCAAGCCCGAAAGGGTCCTCGACGTCTGCCGCTTCCTCAAGGACGACGAGGCCCTCGGCATGGACTACCTGGCCTCACTCACCGCTGTCGACTACATTGACCATTTCGAGGTCGTCTACCACCTCACCTCCATAGCCCACAACCACGCTGCCGTGCTCAAGGCCAGGGTTTACGGCCGCGAAGAGCCCGCGCTCCCCTCCGTCGTCAGCGTGTGGCAGGGCGCGGACCTCCAGGAGCGCGAGGCCTGGGACCTCATGGGCGTCGCCTTCACCGGGCATCCCAACCTGAAGCGCATACTCACCTGGGAGGGGTTCCCGGGACACGCGCTCCAGAAGACTCACCTGGGCGGTTAGCTGCATGACCCTGCGCACCGAGCCCGTCACCATCAACATCGGCCCCCAGCACCCCAGCACCCACGGCGTGTTCCGCCTCCGCGTCACCTTCGACGGCGAGGTCATCCAGGACCTCGAGCCTGTCTTCGGCTACCTCCACCGCGGGACCGAGAAGCTGGCCGAGGAGCGCACCTACACACAGGTCGTCACCCTCACCGACCGCATGGACTACGTCTCATCCATGACCGGCAACCACGGCTACGTCCTCTCCGTGGAAAAGCTCGCGGGCATCCAGCCCTCGGAGCGGGGCATGTACCTCCGGGTCTTGACCTCGGAGCTCCAGCGCATCGCCAGCCACCTCGTCGCCACGGGCTTCCTGCTCCAGGACCTCGGCGCTTTCGCCACACCCCTCATGTACTGCTTCCGGGAGCGCGACCGCATCCTCTCCATGTTCGAAATGCTATGCGGCGCCCGCATCACCGTCAGCTACATGCGCCCCGGCGGCGTCTTCCAGGACGCCCCGGAGGAGTTCTGGCCCGTCCTTCGCACCTTCCTGGACGAGATACCCGGCTACATCGACGAGCTCGAACGGCTCCTCACAGAGAACGAGATCCTGCTCGTCCGCACCAAAGGCGTCGGACCCCTGCCCAGAGACCTCGCAATTAACGCGTCCATCAGCGGACCAAACCTCCGCGCCTCCGGCGTGCCCTGGGACATCCGCAAGGTCGACCCCTATGACGTCTATGACCGCATGGACTTCGCCGTCCCCGTCGGCACCAACGGCGACACATACGACCGCTTCATGGTCCGCCTCATGGAAGTGCGCCAGAGCCTGCGCATTGTCGAGCAGTGCGCCAGGGACATCCCGCCGGGACCCCCGCGCACCGAGGCCCCGTTCTTCCTCCGCCCACCCGCCGGCGACGCCTACGGCCACGTGGAAGCATCCAAGGGCGAGCTCGGCTTCTACCTCGTCAGCGACGGCGGCATCTCCCCCTACCGCTGCCACGTCCGGTCTCCCTCCTTCATCAACATCTCCGCCCTCAAGGAGATGCTCATCGGCTGGAAGGTCGCCGACCTCATCGTCATCTTCGGCAGCATCGACGTCAACATGGGCGAGGTGGACCGCTAGTGGTCCCCCTACGTCTCATGGAAGACAACATCATCTTCAAGGGCATCTACTGCCTCCTCTCCGGCCCCAACGGTCAGGCCGTCACCTGCTCCTGGGGCGGCGTCCTCCCAAAGGGCCTGGAGTGGCTCTCCTACTTCATCGCCGGCTTTGCCATCGTCTTTCTCCTCGTCAACGCCCTCCTCATCTTCGCCTCGGTCTTCGTCTACATGCTCCGCCGGATCCTCGGGCGCTTCCAGAGCCGTCTCGGCCCCAACCGCGTGGGCCCCTTCGGCGTCCTCCAGCCCTTCGCGGACATCGCCAAACTTCTCGTCAAGGAAGACCTCCGCCCCGCCATGGCCGACCGCCTCGTCTTCAATCTCGCTCCCGTTCTGGCCGTCACCACCGTGTTCCTGCTGCTGGCGGTCATCCCCTTCGGCCATCGCTCCTATCTCACCAACCTCAACGTGGGCGTCCTCTACCTGGTCGGTGTGACCACCATCTCCACCATCGCCATATTCCTCGCCGGCTGGGGCTCCGGCAACCGCTACGCCCTCATCGGCGCCGTTCGAGCCGTGGCTGCCCTCGTCAGCTATGAGGTCCCCATGGTCCTCGCCCTCGCGGGCGCCCTCCTCCTCGCGGGGAGCATGTCCCTCGTTTCCATCGTGGAAGCCCAGCGGGTCCCCTTCCTCCTCCTCCAGCCCATCGGCTTCTTCGTCTTCCTCCTCGCCGCCTCCGCCGAAATGAACTGGACCCCCTTCGACCTCCTGGAAGCCGAGTCCGAGCTCACCGCCGGCTTTCACACCGAGTACAGCGGCATGAAGTTCGGCCTCCTTCAGCTCGCCGAATTCGCCACCGTCGTCACCACCTCGGCCGTCATCACAACCCTCTATCTGAAGGGCTGGAACAACCCCTTTGTCCCGCCCGGGGGGCCGCAAATCCTTCCCTCCCACGTC
This sequence comes from Dehalococcoidia bacterium, assembly GCA_965247615.1. Lineage (GTDB taxonomy): Bacteria > Chloroflexota > Dehalococcoidia > Lucifugimonadales > UBA1127. The sequence goes on from OZ252022.1 coordinate 2,114,340, forward strand.
TGGTTCCTGGTCAAGGTGCTCTTCCTCATCTTCTGCTTCATCTGGATCAAGGCCACCATTCCCCGGTTCCGCGTGGACCAGGTTATGGGTTTCGCCTGGAAGATCCTCTTCCCGCTGGCCGTCATCAACCTGCTCATCAACGGCGCACTCATCGTCCTCTGGCCCTCTCCCACCACCGGCCAGGTTTGGACCATGGTCGCCGTCAACTGGGGCGCCGCCATCCTCTGTCTCCTGGGACTCGGCACCCTGATGGAGACCAACCGGCGGCGGCCCACCGCTTCGGTCACGCTCCAGCAAGTCTCCGCGGAGGTGCGCTGATATGCCCTACGGCTTCGGCATCGCCAAGGGAATGATGGTCACGCTGGTCAACCTCCTCCGCCGGCCCACCACCGTGCAGTACCCGGAGGAGCGCGTAGCCCAGCACCCAAGGTTCCGCGGCGAAGAGTTCGTCTGGTATGAGGAGCGCTGCACCGGCTGCGCCAGCTGCGCCAAGTACTGCCCCCTCGGCATCATCAAGATCGTCACCAAGCCGGGCGCTTCCCAGACCTCAGAGGGCGAAAAGTACGAGCTCGAAGTCTTCGACATCGAGCTCGCCCGCTGCATGTTCTGCGGCCTCTGCGTCGAAGCCTGTCCCTACGACGCCCTTCACCTCGGCAGCGGCTTCGAGCGCGCCAGCGAGTACCGCCCCAGCCTCGTGATCCCCATCGACGAGCTCCGCAAGGCACCCAAACGCCCGAGCACCTGGTTCCGGCCCCAGTTGGAGCAACGCGGCTACGACCCCCACACCGGCCCCGCCCTCACCTGGACCCAAGTCGGCAGGGAGGCCCAGGTCGCGCCAACCTACAACGACATGAAAGAGCGGTGGGTCGAGGAACGATGATTCCGTCCGGGATAGAGCAATCAACCCTCTTCAGCATACTGTGGTGGAGCGTGGCGGCCATGGTCGTCGTCTCCGCCTTCCTCGTCGTCCACCTCCATGACCTGCTGAAGGCCGCCCTCGCCCTCATCGCCTCCTTCCTCGGCATCGCAGGCCTCTTCGTCATGCTCAACGCCGAGTTCCTCGCCGTCGTCCAGCTCCTCATCTACGCCGGCGCCATACCCATCCTCATCATCTTCGCCGTCCTCCTCCTTCGGGACGTCCAGCGTAGCAGCCCATTCAACCGCCTCCGCATCCCCGCTCTCTTCCTATCCGCCTTCGTCCTGGCCATCATGGTCTTCGCCCTCACCAACGCCGGCTGGGCGCTCCTGCGCGACGCCCAGGTCGGCAGCAGCTACCTGGCCCAGGCCAGCGCCGCCTACAGCAACACCACCCCCGTCCTTGCGGGGCTCCTCCTCAGGGAGTTCGCCCTCCCAATGGAGGCCGCCGCCGTCCTGCTCCTGGCAAGCGTCCTGGGAGCCCTTGCCCTGGTGCGGGAGGAGTAGCATGATTGGCCTCAGCCACTACCTGCTCCTCTCCGCTGTCCTGTTCAGCATCGGGCTGTATGGCGCCCTTTCCAAGCGAAACGCCATCGCCGTCCTCATGTCTATCGAAATCCTCTTCAACGCCGTCAACGTCGCCGCTGTCGCCTTCGCCCGATTCATCGCGCCCAACTCCCTGGAGAGTGCCCAAGCCCTCCTTACTGGCCAGGTCTTCGCCCTCTTCATCATCACCGTCGCCGCGGCAGAGGTCGCCCTCGGCCTCGCCATCGTCATCGTCATCTACCGCAATCGAGAGTCCGTTGACATCAGCCGCTTCAATCTCATGCGGCGCTAGCCGCCCGTCACCGAGGTAAGTCAAAGCATGTGGGTCGAGTTCAAGCGCGTCCCCAACCTGATGGCCGCCGAGATGTGGAAGGACACCTTCGAGTCCGAAGGGCTGCCATGCCGCATTCTGCCCAACGGCGACATCCGAAGCTGGAGCGAGCGCAGTCCCTTCGTGGTGTACGTGCCCAAGGGCCGCGAGCACGTCGCCGACGAGATTCTGAGGAAGCTGTGAGTCTGAGCACGGGACCAAGCGGACATGCGCAGCAGGGGAGGTGCCTCCATGCCCCATCCCCCACTGCGTGCCGGCGCAGAGTAACCCCGAAACCCTTGTAGGAATAGCCGCGTCAGATGAATGAAAACGCCGCCTGGGCCATCCTCTTCCTCCCCTTGGCGTCCTTTCTTCTCATCACCCTGGTCATTCGCCCCTTCTTCAGCAGGTATAGCTGGGCCGCCGGCTACGTCACCATCCTCGCAGTTGCCGGCTCCTTCGCCCTCTCCCTCTGGGCCGTTCAGTCCACGATCGGCCATGAGGGCAAGCCCATCGGCTGGGACCTCCACCCCTGGATGACCGTGGGCTCCCTGGAGCTCCGCATCGGCATCATGATGGACCCCCTCACCGCCATCATGGCCGTTGTCGTCTCCAGCGTGAGCCTCATGGTGCAAATTTACTCACAAGGCTACATGCGCCAGAGCTCCGACGCCCTCGGCGCCGCCCCCGACGGCCGCGGCTACGCCCGCTACTACGCCATCATGTCCCTCTTCACCGCCTCCATGCTCGGCCTCGTCATGGCCGGCAACATCATCCAGATCTTCCTCTTCTGGGAGTTGGTGGGCCTCTGCTCCTACCTCCTCATCGGCTTCTGGTACCACAGGCCCTCCGCGGCGCGGGCGGCCATCAAGGCCTTCGCCGTAACGCGGCTGGGAGACCTAGGATTCCTGGTCGCCATCCTCGCCCTCTTCTCATACCAGGACACATTCGCCGCCAACGGCCTGAACAGCATGGAAGTCCCCGATATCCAGGCCGCCGCCAAGGCGGGCCTCCTCGGCACGGCCGCCATCACCTGGATCGCCCTGGGCATCTTCGCCGGCGCCGTCGGCAAGTCCGCCCAGTTCCCCCTCCACATCTGGCTCCCGGACGCCATGGAGGGCCCCACCCCCGTCAGCGCCCTCATCCACGCGGCGACCATGGTCGCCGCCGGCGTCTTCCTCGTTGCCCGCTTCTTCCCCGCCTTCGAGGCCGCCCCCGACGCCATGACCGTCGTAGCCATCATCGGGGGATTCACCGCCGTCTTCGCCGCCTCCATGGGCCTCGTGATGTTTGACATCAAACGCGTCATCGCCTACTCCACCATCAGCCAGCTCGGCTACATGGTCCTGGCCCTGGGCATCGGCGCCTACTCCGTCGCCATCTTCCATCTCTTCACCCACGCCTTCTTCAAGGCCCTCCTCTTCCTCGGCTCCGGCAGCGTCAACCACGCCACCGGCACCTTCGACATGCGCTACATGGGTGGTCTCCGCCGCCACCAGCCCTGGACCTACGCCGCCTTCCTGCTCGCCTCCCTCAGCCTGGCCGGCATCTTTCCCTTGGCCGGCTTCTGGAGCAAGGACGAAATCCTGACCGAGGCGTTTCACAGCGGCCTGCAGGGCGACTCGACAACAGCCGCCATCGTGTTCTTCCTGGCTCTCATAGCCGTCTTCATGACAGCCTTCTACATCTTCCGCGTGCTGTTCATGACCTTCCATGGCCAGTTCCGCGGCGGCATCGAAGCCGAGGAGGGCGCCCACGGCGGCGCTGTCGGCGCCGCCCGCGCCAACGACCCCCACGATACCGCCGACCACGACGCGGGCGGCCACGGCCGCGTTCATCTCGCCGAGTCGCCCTGGGTCATGGTTGGCCCCATGCTCGTCCTCGCCGTCATGTCCGTCGCCGCCGGCGCACTCGCCAGCCCCCCCGTGGCCCTGGGACCCATTCCCGCCCACTGGATATCCGAGTACCTCGTGCCCCCGCTCAGCGAGCACGCCGAGGCACCCAGCGCCAACCTAGCCATCGCCGCACTTTCTCTGGTCGTCGCCGGCGCCGGCATCCTCGCCGCGTGGCTGCTCTACGGCGCACAACGCGTCAACGTGGAGCGCGTCACCATCCGCCCCTTGCACCGCCTCCTGAGCCGCAAGTACCACATGGACGACCTCGCCGAGAACCTCATCACATCCCGCGCCTTCTACCGCACCGGATGCGCCACCCTGGACTGGATCGACGGCAACGTCGTCGACGCCGCGGTGGACACCATCGGCTGGTTTGGCCGCAACATCGGCCGGGTCTTGGCCCAGCTTCAGACGGGCCAGCTGCAGGGCTACGGCGCAGCCATTGCCGCGGGCTTAGCCTTCATCGTCGCTGTCTATCTGATTTGGGGGTAACGACCACGTGCTGACCGCCACGGTCTTCCTGCCCCTAGCCGGCGCCATCGTCATCGCCGCCCTGCTGCGCGGCTCTGCGGCGCGCGCCTTTGCCGTCGCCGTCGTTGCCCTCGACCTCGCCCTGGCGGTCCTCGTCTTCGCCAGCTACGACGCCCAGGCCGGCGGCTTCCAGCTCGCGGAAGTCTACGACGGCTGGATACCCCTCCTCGGCGATAGCTTCATCCGCTACTCCCTGGCCGTCGACGGCCTCAGCGCCCCCCTCGTCCTGCTGACGGGCATCCTGGGGGTGGCCGCCATCTTCTCCTCCTGGAGCATCAACCAGCGCCACAGCGAGTACTTCGCCTGGCTTCTCGTCCTCCAAACGGCCGTGATGGGCGTCTTCACCTCCCAGGACTTCATCCTCTTCTTCATCTTCTGGGAGCTGGAGCTCGTGCCCATGTTCTTCCTCATCTCCATCTGGGGCACCGGGCGCAAGCAATACTCAGCCATGAAGTTCCTCATCTTCACCTTCCTCGGCAGCGCCTTCATGCTCCTGGGCATCCTCGCCCTCTACTTCTCCGACGGCGTCGGCACCTTCGACATGATGCGGCTGGCCCGGATGGACCTCACCACCCTCGCCCTACCCGCGCAGCTCGTCTTCGCACTCTTCTTCATCGGCTTCGCCGTCAAGCTGCCCGTCTGGCCCGTCCACACCTGGCTCCCCGACGCTCATACCGACGCCCCCACTGCCGTCAGCGTCATGCTCGCCGGCGTCCTCCTCAAGATGGGCGGCTACGGCCTCCTCCGCGTCAACGTCTCCATGTTCCCCGAAATTGCCCAGGGCGCCAGCCTCGCCCTGGCCGTCCTCGCCGCCGTCAACATCCTCTACGGCGCCATGGTCACCATGCGTCAGAGCGACCTCAAGCGTCTCATCGCGTACAGCAGCATCAGCCACATGGGGTACGTCCTCCTGGGTCTCTCCTCCGTCGGCGCCGTCGGCGCGGCCGCCACTGTGGGCCTCACCGGCGCCGCGATGCAGATGTTCACCCACGGCACCATCACCGGCCTCCTCTTCGTCATGGTCGGTCTCATCTATGACAGGACTCATACCCGCCACATCCCCGACCTCGGCGGCCTCGCCAGCCGGATGCCCTTCGCCGCGGTGATGTTCGTCGTCGCCGGCCTCGCCTCCCTCGGCCTGCCGTCCACCAGCGGCTTCGTCTCCGAGCTCATGGTGTTCCTCGGCGCCTTCCCCGTCCACGGTTTCCTGACGGTCCTCGGCGTCATCGGCATCCTGCTCACCGCGGGCTATATCCTCTGGACCCTCCAGCGCAGCTTCTTTGGCCCCCAGCTGCCCCGCTGGGCCGGCCTCCGCGACGCCACCCTCGTCGAGGCCGTCGCCCCCGTTGTCCTCGTCATATCCATCATGGCCGTCGGCCTCTACCCAGCAATCATCACCGACGTCTTCGGAGCAAGCATGGAGTCCCTCATCTCAGAGCGGTTCGTACAGCTGCGATAGACCATGACGCCAACCGACCTGTACCTCCTCACCCCAGAGATCAGCATGGTGGTCTTGGCCGCTGCCGTCGTGGCCCTTGACCTCCTGGGCGGTCGGCCGGGCCTCCTCACCGCCAAGGTCCTCTCCGGACTCCTCGTACCCGCCGCCCTTACTGCCATGCTCTGGGGCGAGGTCGCCGGGTGGTGGAGCCTCGCCGGCGGCTTGCCGGACCGCACCGCCGGTCAGGCCATCGTCGGCATCTACGGCACCCTGTCCGTCGACCACTTCGCCCTCTTCTTCAAGTTCCTCTTCATAGGCACGGCGGCCCTCGTCATCCTCGCCTCGGCCGGCGCTGAGGGGCGCATCCGACGCCTGCGGGCCGAGTACTATGCCCTCATCCTTCTCTCCACCACCGGCATGATGCTGCTGGCCGCCGGCACGGAGCTCATCACGCTGTACATCGGCCTGGAACTCTCCGCCCTGCCCATTGTCGCCCTGGTGGCCCTCATGGGAGACTCGCGCTCCGCGGAGGCCGGAATCAAGCTCCTCCTGCTCGGCGCCATCAGCTCTGCGGTGCTCCTTTACGGCATGGTGCTCACTTTCGGCTTCACCGGTACCACCCACCTGGCAGACATCGCCGCGCGAGTTGTTCCCGGCGGCAGTCCCTTCGGCGAGCCCCTCCTCCTCCTCGCAATCGTCCTCATCGTCGCCGGCTTCGGCTTCAAGATCGCCGCAGTGCCATTCCAGATGTGGGTCCCCGACGTGTACGAGGGCGCGCCCACACCCATCACCGCCTACCTCTCCGTCGCCAGCAAGGCGGCTGGGTTCGCCGTGCTGCTCCGCGTCTTCTACACCGCCTTTGGCAACCTGCAACTGGACTGGGGGCTCCTCTTCGCCGCCATCGCCACCGCCTCCATGACCGTCGGCAACCTGGTGGCCGTCGCCCAGACCAACATCAAGAGGCTCCTCGGCTACAGCACCATCGCCCACGCGGGCTACATCCTCGTCGGTCTGGCCGCCGTCGCCGCGCGCGCCGACGACGCACCGGGCATCGGCCCCAACACCCTCGTCTTCTACCTCGTCGGCTACGCCTTCACCAACCTGGCCGCCTTCACCGCCATCATCGCCATCACCAACAAGACCGGCAGCGAGACCATCGCCAGCTTCTCCGGCATGGGCCAACGCGCGCCCTTCCTCGCCCTCGTCCTGTCCATCGGCCTCGTCTCCCTGACCGGCATCCCCCCCACGGTCGGCTTCATGGCCAAGCTGTTCATCTTTAGCGCCGCCGTTAACGCCGACCTCGCCTGGCTGGCCCTCGTGGGCCTGATCAACAGTATCGTCTCCGCCTACTACTACCTCCGCGTCGTTCGGATCATGTACCTGGAAGCGCCCGCATCCGGGGAGCCCATAGCGCCGCCCCTCCTCCTGCGCTTTGCCGTCGCCTTCTCCGCCCTCGGCGTGCTTGTTCTGGGCATCTGGCCAAGCGCCCTGCTGTCCATCGCGGAGCAGGCGGCCCGGGTGCTTCTCGCCTAGTGTCCCGCGGCGCCATCCACCGGAGTTCCAACAACGCTGCCCAGGTCAGCGGGAAATCGACCAAGTCCAGGAGCGGAACCCGGTGTATTATCCTCTTACGGCCATTCCACAAACCCACGGTAGATAGCGAAAAATGAGCTCCACCGGCATCGTCTACAGTCCCTGGGTCCCAGGCGCCGACCAGATCGCCAACACCCTTGCTCGCCGCGTCAGCCGCGATGACGGAGCATGGGTCGCCTCGCTCCTCGACGTGGAAGGCAAGGCGGCCCTCCCCGCGGACACCGGCCTCCTCGTCACCGTCGGCGGCGACGGCACCATCCTGCGCGTCGTGCGCGCCACCGCCCCATCCGAAGTCCCCCTCGTCGGCGTGAACATGGGCCGCGTCGGCTTCATGACCGAGCTCTCCGCCGCCGAAGCACCGGACCGCATCGCCGCATACGCCCGCGGCGAAGGCTGGCTGGAAGAACGTACCTTGCTCGAGGCCCAAATCCTATCCGCCGGCGCCCACAGTCCAGACCCCGCCAAGAAGGCCGGCCTCCTCCTTGGCTTGAATGAAGCCGTCGTCGGCTCCCGCGGCCTGGCCCGTCTGGTCCACGTCGACGTCTGCGTGGACGGTCACCTCGTCGCCACCTACTCCTGCGACGCCGTAGTCGTGGCCACCGCCACCGGCAGCACCGGCTACGCCCTCTCCGCGGGAGGTCCCATCCTCTACGGCGAGTCCCAGTCTCTCCTCATCAAGCCCGTCTCACCGCAGCTCAGCCTGAATTCGGCCCTCGTCCTCCATCCCGACCGCGTCGTAGAGATGACCACCCGGACCAACGGCCAGGCCGCCCTCTGCGTCGACGGCTTCGTCGACGTAGACCTGGCCCATGGCGACGTCGTCCGCGTCCAGCGAAGCCCCCACACCGCGCGCTTCCTGCGCTCCGACCCTCGCCCCCGGCTACCTGAGGCCCTGACCCAGCGCCTCGGCTCGCCCCCTAGGTCCACCTAGCACTCGCCAGGCGCGCTCCTACGTTCAGAGGCTCAGCCCGCTGCCACGATACGGACGCTGTGTCCCTGCCCCTTCGAGGGTCGGGGGCTGACAAATCAATCTGGCGGAGACCCCTGCCGCCCAATACACTGTTAATCGGCGGCAACCCAGCCATCACGCAAGGAGGTGCAGATAGAAGTCACCAGGCACGAACCGGGGATGTTCCGTTGGGCCGACCTCGCTACGCCGGACGTAGCAGGCTCCAAGAAGTTCTACACCGAGCTCCTGGAGGTTGACTCCACCGACGTGGTGGCCGGACCGGACGCCTTCTACACCATCCTCAACAAGAACGGCAGGTCCACCTGCGCCATCTACCAGATGGACGAAGAGATGCAGCAGATGATGCGGGGTCAGGCCGCCTGGCACAGCTACTTCACGGTGGAGAGCGCGGACGACGCCTTCTCCGTCTCGCAGCCCAAGAGCGAGATCGGCGCCCAGATCTTCGGCGAACCCGGCGCCCTCGCATGGAACGAGCTCTATACCCACGACACGGACGACGCCGAAAGTTCTACGCCGGCCTCTTTGGCTGGTCCGCCAACAAGACTGCCTCTGCGGACGGCGGAGACTACGTCGAGTACAAGCTCGGCGGCAAGTCGGCCGCGGGGATGATGGCCATCCGCAAGGAGTGGGGCGAGGTCCCCGCCTACTGGGCCATATACCTCGCCGTCGCCGACCTGAACGCCTCCAGGGACCGGGCGAAGAAGCTCGGCGCCAGGGAGATCACGCCCATGCTGGAGGTCCCGGACGTTGGCAGGTTTATCTTCATCCAGGACCCGAAGGGCGCCTACGTCACCATGATCCAAATCACACGCGGCGCAGCCTAGCCACACGGCCGCCCCACTGCTCCGCCGCGCTCCCGGCGCTGGTGCGACCAGGCAACCGGGACCGGCGCCGCTTCACAACTATGAAGCGGCGCGCTCCTCGCCTGTCGGTCCCTCCGCGGCTTCCGGCGCGGTCCCAGGTTGCGGGGATGCTTCCGGTTCCTGTGGCGGTTGGGGTGCCGGGGGCGACTGGGGCGGCGGCGGCTCCGGTCGGCTTGGCCGCCGGGCGCTCGCACGGGCCGCGTAGCGCCTGGCCAGGTAAATGCCGCCGGCGCCCACCAGTATCACGGGGCTGAATACCGCTAGCCAGATGACGACCACCGTCGCCGCCCGCCCAACAACCGAAAGGGCGCGCACGGCCTCCTTGGTGGTGCCGCCCACGTCCCACCCACCAACAATGAATCTCTCCGCCTCCGTCACCCTCACGGAGATTCCATCGCTGCCGGACACTCTGCCCGCGTCGCTCGTGGCGCTGACCCTCAGCGTCACCCTGTACGCGGAGGGTCGGTAGTCGGTGAACGTGTGCTCAACCTCTATCCGCGTCGCCCCCTCCTCAACTGCCCCCTGCTGCGTGGGCGACCCGTCGCCAAATTCCCACGCATACTCGTAGTCCTGCAGCTCCGCTGGCCTCGTGAATGAGGCACTGTACACCTGCTTGTCACCCTCCTCCACCGTCCGGGCGTCGCCGGCGAACACCTCGATCTCGGGCACCCGGCTCACCGACACCAGCAGGCTGTCGCTCCCCTCAGCCAGCCCGCCCTCGCCCGAGCCCGTGAGCGTGACTGTCGCGATGTACGGCGAGTCCAGATCATCGTTGTACGTGTGGCTGACCGTGGCTGTCACGCGTCCCCCGCCCAAAACTGGCGCGCTGCCGGCGCCCCTCAGAGTCGTGCCATCGCCGAAGTCCCAGACAAACGAGAAATCACCTATGTCCCGCGGCGCGTTGAACATCGCCCGGAACCGCTTCGCGTCTCCAACTCTGACGGCGCTGTCGGGTCCGGCGTCCACCTGGAGCGCCGCGGGCGCGAGCCGTAGGAATACCTCGATGAGCGAAAACGCCGCAGTCTGCCGCAGGAAGTTCAGCCGACCCTGAGTCTCTTCGATCCGCTCCTGAAGCGCAGCGATCTCTTTCTGGACAAGGAGGGCATCCTCCACGTCCTCCGCCCGTTCCAGAAAGGACAGCAACCGCACCTCCGTGGCCCGCATGCTCACCAGCCGCGCCTCGCTGTCTACGAACTCGTCGGTAACGTCCTGGCTCGTCACCGCGCGGGATTCCGTATCGAGCGCCATCCCCTCCAACCGGCTGAAAGCCTCCTCAAGCAAATGGGCCGGCACCCGGATAGCTATCGACCCGCTGTGCCTCGACGACCGGTCCGAGCTCACCACCCAGCCACCAAACTCGCTGGCAACGTCCGCCGCCCTGTCGATGGACGCCGCCACGTCGCCCACCACCAGCGACAATCGCGCCGTGTGCACGATGATCCGGTTCTGCGCAAAGGACGCCAGCTGCGCCCTGGCGGCGCCGTCCTCAGCCCCAATGACCAGAAGTGGCGCCGACGTGGGTTGGACCGCCGGCCGCTCTCCTGCAGGCACTGCCTGCTCCGCGGGGGCCGCGGGGCGCGGCTGTTGGGGGGCACTAGCACTATTTTCCACGCTGCCGGCGCAACCCCAGACCACTGTTGCCAGCACTGCCGCCAAAGCCAAGAGCGCCCCAACACGCAGCTTCATTTCTTATGCCCTCCTGAACGTCGCCGAGTCTCAATCATACTACCCACACCGCATAGACCCGGAAAGCTGCGCGCTGGTTCCCGTCTCGCGGCCAGCGCGGGCCGCATCGGCGGCACGTAGCCGCACCGCCCCAACGCCGCGCCGGGCGGCCGTACGGTCGCGGGCCCTGCCCAACCGATCCGCCAACGCCCCCTCTGGCGTATTCTATTGAAAGTGTGCCATCGCCCGGTAACCGCTTCGGTCGGCAGGGCCATGCTATACTGCAACCAGCAAGCCTGATGGACGGTCAATGAATGGGACCCCAAACGGCTGAGGCAGACGCCCGCGCGCCCCACCTCCACTGGCGATGGCGGCGTCCCTTCCTGGGATCAGACCGCGGCTGCGGTACGCCGTGCGCTGGGGCTCTGTACGTTGGCCCTCCCTCGGCGCCGCTTTCGTGTTGAATCTCGCGCCGGTCGCCGCGGCACGTGGCCAACTTGGGCTCCACCCTGTCCCCCAAATCCTTGCAGAGAACCCCTTCCAACCGGCATGCCGAAAGGACAATGCCCCGGCGCACTCTTTCCACCGCGTTCCCCATCCCCGCGGCCACCCCATGCAGAGCCCCCTGGGTTGAACGAATAGCCGTAGAAGTTTCAAGATCGCGCAGGGAATGAGACCTGTATACTGCCCTATGTGCGGAAGAGCCCGAGGACCATTGGAGCGGGTCGGGCCGCCTCCCTTGACGTGGGGTCGATAATGCTGCCTGCGATTGCGAGAGGCCAACGTTGCCCGTCCCACCCGTGATTTCCACCCGCGTCCTCAAGAACCGGACCCTCGTGCACGCACTCCACACAGCACGGGAAATCCTGCATGACGATGACGACAAAGGGTCCACCACACGCACACTTCAGTCACGGATCATCAAGAATCCGGTCTTCCTGCTGGCATGGCGCACAATTCGGGAGTTCATGCAGGACGACGGCCCGCACATGGCCGCCGGTGTCGCATACTACGCCATCCTCTCGCTCTTCCCCTTGATCGTGGGCCTCATCGCCCTCCTCGGCCCAGTCCTGGAATCGGACATTGTCAAGACGGGGCTCATCCGCTTCTTTCACTCCTACGTTCCCGGCTCCACGGTGACCGTTGAGGCCAACATCGCGTCCGTGGGACGTCTGCGAAGCGAGTTGGGCTTGCTGAGCCTCCTTGGACTTTTCTGGACCTCCTTCGCCATCTTCGGCGCCATCAGCAGGTCCATGAACCGCGCCTATGACTCCCGCCGCAAACGGCCATTCTATATTGAGAAGCTGCGCCACATGGGAATGTCCATTGGAGTGGGCGTTCTGTTCCTCCTCTCCGTCACCGCAACAACCTTCCTGCAGTTCCTCGATAACCTTAACCTCCCTTTTCTCAGCCGGCTCGCCTTCCTGGAAAACGCGGCCATTAACGCTGCCGCAAGGCTGCTGCCATTCTTCCTCAGCTTGACCATCTTCATCCTGGTCTATAGGCTCGTCCCCAGCGTCCGGACCCGCTGGACCTACATCTGGCCCGGCGCCCTCTTCGCGGCCATCTGCTTCGAGCTGAGCAAGAGCCTCTTCGCATACTACGTCGACAACTTCGCCAAGTACGATCTCATCTACGGCTCCCTTGGTTCGGTTGTCGCTCTCCTCATATGGGCCTATGCGTCCGCCCTGATCCTCATCCTCGGCGCGGAGCTCTCCTCGGTGTACGGCCGCACGCGAGAGGCCGTCATGCGCGTCCATCCCGTTGAGGCTCACCACCGGCCAAAGAAGTCCCTCTAGCGGCCGCGCCCCTCCGCACACCACCTGAAGGCGGGCCTCTGCTTCGTCCGCCCCCCACAGATGCCCCCATGCGGCGGCCCCGCCGCAAACTCTCGACACTGTCCCACCCTGCGTTCATAATCTCATCAGCACTCATAGGAGGCACACCATGGCCGAGGACATAGGTCTCTTCGAAGCCATCAACACCCAGCGCGCCCTGCGCTACCTCAAGCCGGATCCCGTGCCCGACGATCTCGTCAAGCGCGTCATCGACGCCGGCATCCGCGCCCCCAACGGCGGCAACGAGCAGCGCTGGGCCTTCGTCGTCATCAAGGACCCGGAAATCAAGCGCAGGATGGCCCCCCTCTACGGCGGCGTCGGCCGGCCCGACCATGGCCCCGCCGAGTCGACCTCCGCCCAGCGTGCAACCGCCTCCTCCGACTACCTCGGCGAGCACGCCGCCGAGGTGCCCGTCTGGATCCTCGCCTGCATCCAGAACCCCGGCACGGACATCAGCAACGGCGCATCCATCTACCCCGCCGTCCAGAACATGCTGCTGGCCGCCAGGGCCCTGGGCCTCGGCAGCGTCCTCACCACCCGCGTCCGCCGCGGCTACGAATCCGAAATCAAACAGTGGCTCGGCATTCCGGACGGCTGGGCCACCGCCGCCATGATCCCTCTCGGCTGGCCCCAGGATGGCCACCGCTACAGGCCCACCACGCGCCATCCCGCCTGGGAGGTGACCCATTGGGACCGCTGGGGCGCACAGCGTCCGGAGGAATAGGCCCCTGCCGTCCGGCCCGAACCCTCGTGGGAGGCCGTCCGAGAGTGCCGCGCCTCCGACATGCGCCACCAATCCTCATTCAAGAGGCGTGACACCATGCAGCAAGAGCTCCTCCTCAAGAGCCGGCGCGTCTTCGATGGCCGTGTCGTCAGCCTCCGCGTCGATGCCACCCGGGTCCTCAAAGGCGGCGCCGCCATCGAGGCCACGCGGGAGGTCGTCGAACACGCGCCCACCATCGTCGTCGTTCCCCTGGACGGCCACGGCAACGTCCTCCTCGTCGAGCAGTACCGCCACGCCACCGGCGAGACCCTCCTGGAGGCGCCCGCAGGCGGCATGGAGCCCGGCGAAAGCCCAGAGGACGCCGTGACTCGCGAGCTTCAGGAAGAGACCGGCTGCGCACCCGGTGAGCTCCAGCGCCTCACCTCCTTCTGGATCGCCCCGGGATGGTGCACCGAGTACATGCACGCCTACGTCGCCCGCGGCCTCACCCCCTCCCCGCTCCCCCAAGACGAGGATGAGGACGTGCGCGTCGCCCCGGTGCCCCTTGATAGCGTGCCGGGCCTCATCCGGGATGGCCGCATCCGGGATGCCAAGAGCATCGCCGCCCTTCTCATGTTTCTCTGCGCCCAATGACGCACCCGGCCCACGCACTGCCCCACGACTCCACCATCACTGCCCCCGCAAACCGTTGTTGCCGCCGCCACACCCTGGTATAGTGTCTGTGACGATAATCGCAACCCAGCCCACAGCAGGAAAAGACCCCCATGTTTGAACACGATGTCGTAGTGGTGGGCGCCGGTCTCGCGGGCATGCGCGCCGCCCTCGCGGCTCAACAGGCCGGGGCCAACGTCGCCATCGTCACCAAGGTCCACCCCGTGCGCAGTCACTCCAACGCGGCCCAGGGCGGCATCAACGCTGCCCTGACCGACCGCGGCGACGACTGGGAAGACCACGCCTTCTCCACCGTCAAGGGCAGCGATTGGCTCGGCGACCAGGACGCCATCGAGATCATGGCTCAGGAGGCTGGCCACGCCATCATCGAGCTGGAACACATGGGCGTCATCTTCAGCCGCGACGAAGAAGGCCACCTCGGCACGCGCCGCTTCGGCGGACAGGAGCGCGCCCGCACCTTCTTCGTCGCCGACATCACCGGTCAGGCCCTCCTCCAGGTCCTCTACGAGCAGATCGTCAAGGCCGACGTCCGCATCTATGAAGAGTGGTTTGTCACCTCCCTCGTCATGGACGACGGCCAGTGCCGCGGTATGGTCGCCCTCGAAATGATGACCGGCGACCTCCACCTCATCAAGTCCACGACCGTCATCCTCGCCACCGGCGGCCTCGGCCGCGCCTTCGAGCCCAGCACCAACGGCGTCATCGTCACCGGCGACGGCATGTCCCTCGCCTACCGCGCCGGCGCACCCCTCATGGACATGGAGATGGTCCAGTACCATCCCACCACCCTCAAGGGCAACGGCGTCCTTATCACCGAGGCCGCCCGCGGCGAAGGCGCATTCCTCATCAACAAAGACGGCGACCGCTTCATGTCCACCTATGCCCCCAAAATGCTCGATCTCGCCTCCCGCGACGTCGTCTCCCGCTCCGAGCAGACCGAGATCCTCCAGGGCCGTGACGTCGACGGCTGCGTCCTCCTCGACCTCCGCCACCTCGGACGCGAGCTCATCGAGACCCGCCTCAGCTACATCAACGAAGTCACCATGGACTTCCTCGGCCTCAACCTCATCGAGCAACCCGTCCCCATCCGGCCCGGCATGCACTACCAGATGGGCGGCATCAAGACCGACGTCCTCGGCGCCACCACCGTCCCCGGTCTCTACGCCGCCGGCGAGTGCGCCTGCGTCAGCGTCCACGGCGGCAACCGCCTCGGCGCCAACTCCCTCCTCGACACCGTCATCTTCGGCCGCCGCTCCGGCGAGGCCGCAGCCGCCTACGCAGCCGACCACCCCACCGCCTCCCTCTCCGAGTCCCTGATCGCCGCGGACCAGGCCCAGATCCGCGCCCTCCTCGACCGCGACAGCAACGGCGACAGCGTCGCCAAGGTCCGCCTCGCCATGGGAGAAACCATGAACGAGCACCTGGCCGTCTTCCGCAACGAGGAGGGTATGCAGACCGCCCTCAGCACCGTCCGCGACCTCAAGGAACGCTTCACCAGGGTCCCCGTCCAGCACAAGGGCAAGGTATTCAACACCGCCCTCGTCTTTGCCCTGGAGCTCGGCTTCATGCTGGACTGCGCGGAGACCATCTCCTTCAGCGGCCTCAACCGCAAGGAGAGCCGCGGCGCACACTATCGCACCGACATGCCCGACCGTGACGACGAGAACTTCATGAAGCACACCGTCGTCAACCATTCGCCGGACGGGCCCCACATCGACTTCTCCCCCGTAACCATCACCCGCTGGCCGCCCGAAGTGAGGGTCTACTGATGCAGGTCACACTCAAGATCAAACGCTTCGACCCCGAGGCCGAGAACCCCACTCCATACCAGGAGACCTTCCCCCTGGAGATTGAGGACCACTTCACCGTCTTGGACTCCCTTATCAAGGTCCGGGAAGAGGTGGACGAGTCCCTTGCCCTCCGCTGCTCCTGCCGCGCATCCATCTGCGGCTCCTGCGCAATGCGCGTCAACGGCCACGCCCGCCTCGCCTGCAAGACCCGCGTCACCAGCGTCATCGACCAGAACGGCGCCGTCAATGTGGAGCCCGCGGGCAACCTGCCCGTCGTCAAAGACCTCGTCGTGGACATGGAACCCTTCTGGGGCAAGATCCGGGACATCCAGCCCTGGATGCAGCCCAAGGGCCCGGAGCCCGAGCAGGAGTACGTTGTCCCCAATGAGGCCATGCAGCACCTCACCAGCGTCATGGGGTGCATCATGTGCGGCGCGTGCGTTTCGGACTGCACCGTCTTGGAGGTCGACAAGTCCTTCCTCGGCCCCGCCGCCCTCGCCAAGGCCTACCGTTTCGTCGCCGACCCCCGCGACGACGCCGACCAGTCCCGATTCAAGCTCTACAGCGAACCCGGCGGCATATGGGACTGCACCCGCTGCTTCGAGTGCGTCCAGGTCTGCCCCAAGGGCGTCGCTCCTATGGACCGCATCATGGGCATCCGGGAGCGCGCCATGGAGGCCGGCTTCAACAAGAGCTACGGCGCACGCCACGCAGAGGCCTTCACGGAGCTCGTCGGCCACTCAGGCCGCCTCGACGAGCTCAAGCTCCCCCTCAAGACCTTCGGCCTCTTCAACCTCCCCAAGCTCATCGGCTTAATGCCCGTCGCCATCCGCGCCGGCTATAGGCGCAAGGTCCCGCCCATCCTCCACCGCAACATCCCCGGCGTAGAGGGCGTGCGTCGCATCGTCCAAAAGGTGAAGACCATCCAGCGCCAGGGTCCCTAGGCGCCCATGGCGCCCCATCGGAAAATGCATAGCCGTCACCCAGAGACCAGCAAGGACCAAGCGCCAATCCTGGACTTGAGCCGCCAGGCATCAGGGCCGTTGGGCACTGCGCAAACCCGGCTCATAGCCGCCGGTCACTAACCCCAAAGGAGGACCTGGGTGAAATACGCCTTCTTCCCCGGATGCGTTTCCCGCGGAGGCTGCCCGGAGCTCTACCCCGCCGCCGTTGCCGTGGCTGAGAAGCTCGGCCTGGAGCTAGAGGAGATGCACGGAGCCTCGTGCACCGGCGCCGGTGTCATGCAGGAAGCCAATCTCTTCCTCACCGACTGCCTCAACGCCCGCACCTTCGCCCAGGCCCAGCAAATGGGCCTGCCCATCATGAACATCTGCAGCACCTGCATGGGTGTCATGGCCCAGGCAAAGCACCGTCTCAAGGACGACGACTACCGCCGGCGCGTCAACGACGTCCTCGCCGAAGAGGGCCTCGCCTACTCCGGCGACGTCGAGATCAAGCACTTGCTGTGGGTTCTCGTCGAGGACGTGGGGCTGGACCAGCTCCGATCCCTCGTCGTCCGACCCCTGACGGGGTTCAAGGTCGCCCCGTTCTACGGCTGCTACGTCGTCCGCCCCAGTGACGTCTTGGAGTACGACAAGTACCCCCTCCGTGAGCAGGCCCTCGAGCTCGTGACCGAGGCCGTGGGCGCAGAGCCCATCGACTTCGCCGGAAAGACCCGCTGCTGCGGCTTCCCCATCCTCACCATCAATGAGAAAAACTCCGTCGCCATGGTCGCCAAGCACACCCTGGATGCCAAGTCGGAAGGCGCTCAGGCCATGGTCACGCCGTGCCCCCTCTGCCATCTCAACCTGGACGGCTACCAGCCCACCGCCTCCAGTCAGGCGCGCCAGGAGATCGACTTGCCCATCCTGCACCTGCCCCAGCTCATCGGGCTGGCCATCGGCGTCGATCCCGGCAAGCTCGGCTTGGCGCGCCACATCGTCTCCACCTACGACGTTATGATGGAGTTGGGCATTCGTGTATAGCAGTTCCGCTCGCGCAACCCTGGGAGGCCGGGAGGGCGACGCCCCGGAATCGAAGCCCTGCACCGCGAGCATGGGCACTCGTTCCTCGGATAGAAAAGCCGGATAGTCAGGAATAGCCACCGCGTGGGAAAACACATCCCCAGATCTGGACAGCCATGATTGAAATCCCCTTCAATCCCATCATCTTCAACGTAGGCAGCCTTGTTCTGGGCTGGCACGGCATATTCAGCGTCGTCGGCGTGGCCGTCGGCGTCTACCTCACCGCCAGATGGGCGCTCCCCTACGGGATCTCCAGGGACTCCGTGTATGAGACCGCTATCTGGGTCCTCATTGGCGGCGTCATCGGCGCACGCGCCGTGGCCATCTTCGACGACCTCGATTTCTACGTCAACAACCCCCTCCAGATAGTCGCCTTCTGGCGCGGCGGCGTCGCCATCTGGGGCGGAGTCCTCGGCGGCCTCGCGGGCGGCGCGCTATACGCCAGGCGGGCCGGCCTCCCCTTCGCCCGCTTCGCAGACGTCGTCGCTCCCGCTCTCGCCATCGGCCTCATCATCGGCCGCTTGGGGGACATCATCAACGGTGAGCACTGCGCCGAGCTTACCAACCAGTTCTGGGGCTTCATCTACACCCACTCTGGCAGCCCGGCCCGCTTCTGCTTCGGCGTCATCCCCAGCCCGCCCATGCACCCGGCCATTGCCTACGAAATGCTCTGGAATGGACTCGTCGCCGCCGCCCTCTGGTGGGGCCTCAAAGACCGGATCCGCCCAGCCGGTATGGTTATGGCCGCCTTCTTGGCCCTCTACGCCGCGGGGCGCTTCTTCGTCGGCTTCCTCCATACCTACACAGACTACATCGGGGACCTGAACGAGCTCCAGCTCATCTCCATCGCTGTGCTGCTCGTCACCGTGCCCCTCCTGGGACTCAAGGCACGGATCGGCCCCAAGGAGCCCCCCGACTACTCCGAGCCCACACCACCCTCCCGGCCGCTCCCCCCCAGGGCCGAGCGCCGCCGCCGCGCAGCCCGCCAAGCCCGCCGCGAGAGCCAGCATCGCTCAGAACCCCACCCCTAGCCCCTCGCACCATCAGAGCGATGCTCGGGCCTGCAAGCCGCTCATGGTAAGCCACCCACAGCGAACCCGCGCCACCCTCCCCGTAGGGGCCGACCTCGTGCCCGCCCCTCCCGGATCTGCCGCTCACGCCAAGGCCCCACCCAACAACGACACAGCCCCCCTCATCCAGGGCTCACCCGGAAATCAAGCACCCGGAGCTGCACTGCTGCCCCCCCTCTGAACCTGTCCAGACTCAGCGCATAGACAACGTCCATCAGCGTCTCCTCCGGACCGGCCAACGCGCCGCGGCTGGGCAACGAGTTGCCCCCCCAGCTCTGATTGAAGGCGATGGCGTTCCACACAGCACCCTTGTGCCGAAGCGTCAAGCTCAGGTGCTGCCCCTCGCTTCCCACAGCCCGCACCCCCATCACACGCATCCCCTTCGTAAGGAAAACAGGCGGCGGGTTCCCCTGGCCAAAGGGGGCCAGCGTGCCGAGAAAGCTGAACGTGTCACCCAGCAGCTCCGGCACCGAGACCTCCGCGTCGATCCGCAGCCGCGGCGTCAGGTCCGTTCCCTCCAGCGCGCCCCGTGCCAGGGCCTCGAGACGCTGCTGAATCGAAGCAAGCTCCCCGTTCCTGGCCACCAGACCCGCCGCCGCTGGGTGCCCTCCGGACCGAAGCAGGAGGTCCGCGCATCCATTGAACGCCGCCGCCAGATCGAACTCCGGAATGCTCCGTCCGCTGGCCCGCACCAGCTCACCGTCCAGGGAAGCCACCACCACCGGACGATAGAACGCCTCCACCAGCCGCGACGCCACCAACCCGTTGATCCCCGGGGCAAACTCCTCGCTCGCCAGAAACAGCAGGCTCTCCGTCTCCGCCTGCCCCCGCGCCTCCTCCATCGCCCGGCCCAGCATGCTCTCCGTCAGACTCCGCCGCTGGTCGTTCCGCGACTCCAGCGCACTGGCAAGCTCCCGGGCCTCACCCGGCTCCTTGCACGTGAGCAGCCGAAAGCTCGGCTCGGCCCCGTCTATGCGCCCTGCGGCGTTCAGCCGCGGCGCAAGCACGAAGGGGATCGTCTCATGGTCGACGTCACCCGGCGCCACGCGCGCGCGCTCCAGCAGCGCCAGAAGCCCCACGTTGGCCGTACGGCGCAGCGCCGCGACACCCAACTGCACCAGCATCCGGTTCTCGCCCCGCAGCGGCGCCATGTCCGCCACCGTGCCCAGCGACGCCAACTCCAACATCGCCTCGTCCGGCCGTCGCCCAAGCCGCTGGTACACCCCCTGCGCCACCTTGAACGCCAGCCCCGCGCCCGTAAGGTGCGGGTTCGGGTACGCCGTCGGGCTATCCGCATCTCCGCCCGCCGTAATGGTCGCGTAGGCCCGCGGCCGCACCTCCGCCGGCACGTGATGGTCCGTGATGATGGTCTCCATCCCCACGTCATGCGCCAGCTCCACCTCCTCCACGCCCGTGATGCCCGTATCGACGGTGATCAGCAGTGTCGCCCCCTGCCTCGCCAGGCCGCTGATGGCCTCCCGGTTCAGGCCGTGGCCCTCTCTGATGCGATGGGGGATGTGCGCAACCACTTTCCCCCCCAACCCCGTCAGCGCCTCGTGCAGCAGCGCCGTCGCCGTCACCCCGTCCGTGTCGAAGTCCCCATAGACGGCGATGGTCTCCCCATCATCGATGGCTCGGAGAATCCGGTCCGCGGCCTGCTCCATCTGTGGAAGGAGGAACGGGTCTGGAAGGTCGCCGCCCTCCGTGCCCACAAACGCCTGCGCCGACGACGGGTCCGTGATGCCCCGGTTGTACAGGAGCTGCGCCCACAGCGGCGGCATCCCCAGGAGACGGCTCAGATCGGAGGGTGCGGGCGGCGCGACATCCCAGCGGCGGCGCGGTGTGGCACGCGCGCGCGGACCGGCTGGCGCGTCCTTGGAGCCGGACGTCACTTCTCGCTAGCCCTGGTAGCTCTGAAAGACGAGCGTCGAGTTGTGGCCGCCGAAGCCTAGTGAGTTGCTCATGGCGACGTTGATCGGCGCTCGCCGGGCCGTCCACGGACTGTAGTCCAGGTCGCAGTCAGGGTCCGGCGTCTCCAGGTTGATCGTCGGCGGGACCGCCCCGTGCTTGATCGCCAGCACGCAGATGGCAGCCTCCAGCGCTCCCGCCGCGCCCAACAGGTGCCCGCTCATCGACTTCGTTGCGCTGATGGCTATCTTGTACGCCTCTTCCCCAAACACGCTCTTGATGGCCATCGTCTCGGCCCTGTCGTTCATTGGCGTGGACGTGCCGTGCGCGTTGATGTACTCCACGTCCTGCGGCGCCAACCCAGCCCTCGCCACGGCCCGCCGCATCGCGCGCGCGCCGCCCTCGCCAAACGGCGATGGCTGCACAATGTGGCCCGCGTCGGACGTTGCCCCATACCCGCTGAGCTCCGCCAACGGTTCTGCCCCCCGCGCCAATGCGTGCTCGAGCCGCTCCAACACCAGGATCGCCGACCCCTCGCCAATTATAAAGCCGTCCCGGTCCGCGTCGAAGGGCCGGGACGCCCCCTTCGGATCGTCGTTCCGCCGCGACAACGCCCCGCACGCGTTGAACCCGCTCACCGCAATCGGACACACCGGCGCCTCCGCCCCACCGCAGAGCGCCGCGTCCACCTCGCCGCGGCAGATCATCTCGTAGGCCTCGCCAATGGCGTCGGACCCGCTCGCGCACGCCGACACCGTGCTGAAGTTGGGCCCTTTCGCCCCCGTAGCGATTGACACCTGCGCCGCCGCCATGTCCACCAGCATCATCGGCAACAGGAAGGGGCTGATCCGGCGCGGACCCCTCTCGTGCAGCACGTCAAACTGCTGCGACAGTGTCACGATTCCCCCCACGCCGCTCCCCACCAGCACCCCCACCCGCTCCGCCATGCCGTCCACTATCTCCAGCCCGGCGCACGAGAGCGCCTCGCGGCTGGCCGCGACGGCAAACTGCGAGAACCGGTCGGCGCGGCGCGCCTCCTTGGCATCCATGTACACCGTCGGATCAAACCCCTTCACCTCCGCGGCAATCTGCGTCTCGAACCCATCCGTGTCAAAGGCCGTGATCCGGTCGACCCCGGATTCACCGGCCAACAGCGCGTTCCACGTGGCGGGGACGTCGAGACCCAGCGGGGTAATGAGGCCGATGCCGGTAACGGCGACGCGTATTGGATTCATGCCCTCTCTCCTCCAACCTTGGAGTTGGAGCCAGGCTTCTGTGGTCCAACCCACGCCCTCTGCAAGTCCCGCGAAGACGTGGGTGGAGTCTCCGGCGCCCGCGGGCCCCGGGGTGAACACCATCTTGGGCGTCATGCGTCCCCGACAGGTCCGATGGCAGCGTTTGGCAGATTATACCAGAGCAGAAAGAGCCAGGGAATCTGCTCCACCACGCCCGGGCCGGCTCGGCCAAGAGGCGCAGCCCGTCCCCTCGCCTCAGACGGCGGCTCCGCCTGCGTCCGCCCCCATCAGCACCGCGCGGACCGGGGCGCCGTCGGACCCTGCGATCTTGATGGGAAAGCACGCCAGCGTGTACTCCCCCGGCTCAACCTCACTCAGGTCGACCCCCTCCAGGATGACGACCCCCGCTCCAAGCAGCGCCTCGTGGACCGGAAACCCCACGGTGCTGGCCTCCAAGGGCTCGATCGAAAGATAGTCGATCCCCACCAGCACAATCCCCCGCTCCAAGAGCCAAGGCGCGGCGTCGGGCGCCAGCGCCGCGAAGCCCCCGTGGAAGTCCTTCGTGCGCCAGAGCCCGGAGTTTCGCGTCTTCAAGAGCAAGCGCGTCGTACCAGGGAACACCCCCGCATCCTCCAGTGTCCCCGCATCAATGGCGCCCGGCGCGTCCACCCACAGCACCTGCGCCGGCCCGAAGCAGGCCTCCAGCGGGACGCCCTCCACGGCAGGCGCACCCGCCACGAAGTGCGACGGAGCGTCGATGTGCGTCGCCGTATGCGCGCCCAGCGACAGCATCGTCAGGTCCAGGGGGTCCCCCTTGGCGATGCGCGCCACAGGCCGCACCCGCACGCGCGGATCGCCCGGGAAGATGGGCGTCGTCTCCGGACTGATGGAGACCGAAATGTCGTAGAGCTTCATCTGTCGCCCAGCGTCCACCCTTCGGCCGTTGCCTAGACCTCCACAGGCCTCAGCGAAATCCGCCCGTCGCGCCGCTCCACATACCCCGCCCGGTGCTCGTAACCGTGCGAGAACAGGAGAAGCCACCCCTCCCGCTCCGCCACGTTCAGGAGCTCGCGCTTCTTCTCCAGTGTCTCCTCCGGATACTGGTCCAGGGCGCTGATATAGGGCAGTGCCAGGTGATACGGCGTGGGCACCAGGTCCCCGAGGAAAGCAACCTTTGCGCCACCACCATTGATCAGCACCACCTGATGCCCCCGGCTGTGCCCCCCCGTCATCTTCAGCGAGACGCCCGGGGCCAGCTCATGGTCGCCGTCAATGAACCGCACCTTCTCCTTCTCCAGCAAGGGGAGAAAGTCCTCCTGCCTGTAGGACGCCCTCCCACGCTCATCGGGCTCCGTGCCGTGCTCCCATGCCGTCTTTTGGATAACGTATTCCGCCTTTGGAAACGTGGGGATAATCGCACCCTTCCGGTTCGCCTTGGTCCCGCCCCCCGCGTGATCGAAGTGAAGGTGGCTCAGGACCACGCTGTTGATCTCCTTGGGGGACACCCCAACGTCTCGAAGGTTCCTCGCCAGCTTGCTCGTGCCGAGACCAAAGTTCTCCCGTGCCCGGTCGTCGAGCTTGTTGCCCGCCCCCGTATCCACGAGGATGTTCCCCTCCGGCGACCTCACCAGAACGCAGTTCATCCCCAGTCGCACCCGGTTCTTCGTGTCAGCCTTCACCAGCCGCGACCACAGGATCTTGGGCACCGGACCAAATAGCGCCCCCCCGTCCAGCTTGAACACGCCGTCACTGAGGAGGTGTACCTCCAGCTTTCCAATCTTAATGGGCCACCCTCCTTTCCCGTACGGGACAGACCCGCGGGACCTGACCGCAGGAGGCTGCTGCATCGGCAGTCCCTCCCGCCCCCGGCTTCACTTCACCCGCCGGATCCGCTCAACTCTCCTGACGTCCCCGCCCGGACGCCTCCAACGGAGCAACCTCAGCCCTGCCACTTCCCCCTAGCGCGGGGCACAGAACGACCACGGATCGTGCCACTCAAATTCAGCAGCCGGGCTCTCGCCCGCGTCGCCTGTGCGAATAAACGCTGTCGAGGCTAATGGCCGAATACTTCTCCGGCCCCGCAACCAAGACCTTACGAATTGCAGACCCTCCTTGTCAAGAGAACGTCAGTGCTGAGTCGTATCTACGGCGCAATATTCAATGGAATCGCTCCCAGTGGCATGTTGCGATAGCAAATTCCAACCAATAGCTATACATTCGACGACATCTGAGCCCATTCAAGGAGTCTTCCGTCGCTCACCCCTTCCCCCGCTCATGGTGCAGATCTCGAACCAGTTGAGCCGGGGAGGAACGCCGCCGACACCCTGAACCCGTCGAAGGACGCCATTCCCCCTCCCCCACGGCAGATAGACGGTCTACACTGGACACCAACGGCACTTCCCCCTCCTCTACGCGAGACAACCTGGACAAGGGAGAAACACCCTCCCATGACGACATACCGCGTCATCGGCCAGCCGCTGGCCCGCGCAGACGGCTTCGAAAAGGTCACTGGCCAGGCCCGCTACACCGCCGACACCTCCCTCCCCCGCATGCTCTGGGCTAGGGCCCTGCGCAGCCCCCACCCCCACGCGCGCATCCTCCGCATCGACGCCTCCAGGGCCGCAGCCGTCCCCGGTGTCCACGCCGTCCTCACCGGCGCCGACATCCCGCCAGTCCTCTACGGCCGCCGCATCCGCGACATACCCGCCCTCGCCCGCGGCCGCGTCCGCTTCATCGGCGAGCGCGTGGCCGCCGTCGCCGCGGACGACCCTGACCTCGCCCAGGCCGCCCTAGACCTCATCGACGTCGACTACCAGGCGCTCCCTGCCGTATTCGAGCCTGACGACGCCCTGGCCGAAGACGCCCCCCTGCTTCACCCCAACGTGAACGGCTACGCCGGCCTGCCCAGACCCCTGGACAAGCCCTCCAACGCCTTCGTTCGCGACACCTGGGGCCGCGGCCGCGTCGCCGCCGGCTTCGCCGAGGCCGACCTGGTCGTGGAAAACAGCTTCACCACCCAGCGCGTCCACCAGGCCTATCTCGAACCCCATGCCTGCCTCGTCTGGATCGACGACACCGGTCGCGTCCAGCTGTGGGCCCCCAACAAGGCCCCCCACAGGCTCAAGCACGACTTCGCCGCCGCCCTGGGGCTGCCCGAAGAGCAGGTCCGCGTCAACCACTCCACCATCGGCGCGGACTTCGGCGGCAAGGGTTCGCCCATGGACATGCCCCTCTGCTACTTCCTCGCCCAGCGGACTGGACGGCCCATCAAGATGGTCATGGACTACGCCGAGGAGTTCATGGCCGCCAACCCACGCCACCCAAGTACAGCGTGGATGAAGACCGGCGTGAAGCGTGACGGCACAATGGTGGCCCACCAGGCCAAGCTCGTCTTCAATAGCGGCGCCTACGGCGGCTTCAAGCCCGTGCCCGGGGCCAACCTGCCTGGCGCCGAGCACGCAGCGGGGCCCTACCGCATCCCCCACGCCTCCATAGAGGCCATACACGTCTACACCAACAGCGTCCCCGGTGGGTTCTTTCGCGGACCGGGCGCCGTTCAGGCCATCTTCGCCCTGGAGTCCCACGTGGACATCGTCGCTCGGCGCCTGGGGATGGACCCACTGGACTTCCGCATCAAGAACCTCCTGCGCGACGGGGAGGAGTCCCCAACCGGGCGCCGCGTCTTCGGCATGCAGGGCCTGGAGACCCTGAAGGCCGCCGCCAATGCCGCCGACTACCACTCCCCCAAAGCCGCCAACGTCGGCCGCGGCATCGCCGTCGCCTTCAAGAGCCAGGGCGAAGGCGAGTCCTCCGCCGCCGTCACCCTCGCCCCCGACGGCTCCGTGGTCTTGAACACCTCCGTCTTCGAGCAGGGCACCGGCAGCTACACCGCCTTCCGCCAGATCGTCGCCGAGGAGCTGCACCTCGATCCGGAGCGCGTCCAGGTCCACCCATGGAGCACCGACGAGGCCCCCTTCGACACCGGCATCGGCGCCTCCCGCGTGACCAGGGTTGCCGTGCCCGCAACCTTTCGCGCCGCCTGCGATGCGCGGGAGCAGCTGCTCCGCCTGGCGGCCGAGCTCATGGGCTGGCCGGAGGAGCAGCTCACGCTCCACGGCGATGCCGTCACCCGCAGCGGCACAGGAGAGCGCAGGCCCTGGCGGGACCTCCTGGCCAGCGTCGGCCGGCCCATCACCGGCCAGGCCACCCATAAGGAGACGGGCGAAGCCCCCGTGAGCGACTTCCTGGCGCAGATCGTCGAGGCCGCCCTGGACCCCGAGACCGGTGAGGTCAAGCTGCTCAGAGTCACCAGCGCCCACGACGTCGCACGCATCCTCAACCCCGTGGGACACCAGGGACAGATCAACGGCGGCGTGGTCCAAGCCATCGGCTACGCCCTAACCGAGGAGCTGCGTGTGGCTGAGGGCAGGGTGGAGACCGCCCACTTTGGCGACTACAAGCTTCCCACCATGCGCGACCTCCCAGAGCTGCGCACCGCCCTCGTGCACACGGACAACGGCCTGGGGCCCTACCGATCCAAGGGCATCGGCGAGTACGCTATCGAGGGCGTAGCCGCCGCCGTGGCCAATGCCGTCGCCGACGCCGGACCGCGCATCCACAGCCTCCCCATCACCTCGGAGAAGGTATACCGCGCCCTGCGCCAATCAAACCCACACAGGAGGAAGCCATGATCCGCGGCATGCACGGCCTGTTCTTCAACCCTGAGGCCGAGGCGGTACGCGAGTTCTTTCGAGACACGCTCGGCTTCGATTACGTCGACGCCGGCGACGGCTGGCTCATCTTCAACGTACCCAAGGCCGAGTTCGGCGTCCACCCCGGCGACGACCCCCACCAACAGTTCTCCTTCTGGTGCGATGACATCGAGGACACCATCAAGACACTCGAAGCAAGGGGCGTCGTCTTCACATCGCCCGTCCAGGACCTCGGCTTCGGTCTCGTCACCAACTTCGAGATCCCCGGCGGCGCACAAGTCCAACTCTACGAGCCCAGGCACGCCCAACCCTAGAAACGCCCCGCACCCCGCCCTGGGTCGCGCGACGACTCCACAAGCCGCCGCGCTAGCGGCCGCGCTCATGGTGAGGACCTCGAACCAAATGGGCTGGCCGGGGCGGCCGCCCCGGTCCCACGCCCGCCGCCGGACCCACAACAAACGTGGGGGGCGGCCCGCGCGCGGGCCGCCCCCCACAAAGCCGTCGCACTAGCGACCGACTAGAACCCGTACAGCTCCCGTGGGTTGTCGCCCAGAATCTTGTCGATGATGCTTGGCGCAATCCCTCCCCGCTCGCGCAGCTTCTGCAGCGCCTGGATCTCGCTCGACTGGTCCGTATGACCGTAGTCCGTCCCAATCATCAGGTTGTCCTCGCCCGCGTAGCCCAGCACGTACTCGATATCGTCACTCGTCTCGCACGTCACCCACACCCGGCTCTCCTTCAGCAGGTTCTCCGCCGCCTCGTGACCGTGCCGGGCCGGGAAGCGCCGCCGCAGGTCCGACACCATGTACGGCACCCACTGCGATGCCGCCTCGACGAACGCGATCCGCAGCTTGGGAAACTCCTGCGGTATCCCCGCCAGTATCCACTGGTGGCACGCCGCCACCGACATCAGCCGCAGCGACGAGAACGGAGACCCGCCCTTGCCGTGGTTCATCAGGCTCTCGATCTCCGGGTCCCCGTTGCCAATGTGGACCGTCACCGGGATGTCCAGCTGGCTCATCTCCTCGTACAGCGGGAAGAAGTAGGGATCATGCAGCATCCCCGCCTCCTCGATGCCGCGCATGAACACGCCCCGGGCCCCGTGATCGTTCGCCCACCGCAGCTCTTCCAGCGCCTCGTCCATCTCCACAAAGGGGAGCACCGCCGCCCAGCGGAGGCGCCCCTCAGACTGGCTCCAGATAT
This sequence comes from Dehalococcoidia bacterium, assembly GCA_965247615.1. Classification (GTDB taxonomy): domain Bacteria; phylum Chloroflexota; class Dehalococcoidia; order Lucifugimonadales; family UBA1127. The sequence goes on from OZ252022.1 coordinate 2,142,242, forward strand.
CCGCAAGCCACCGGTTGTACCCCCTGCACAAAGCCACCTGCACCTCCGGCCGGTCGGCCAGCTTCCGCAGGAAGATCGTCGGATACAGGAACTGCAGGTCGATCCCCAGTTCGTCCATGTGGCGCAGCCGGGCCCCCACGTCCTCCATGTGCTTGGAGGCGTCAGGCGTCTGCATATCCCGGCCCGACGCCTTGGAGAGCATGGCCATGTCCTCGGCCACCCGGTTCGGGTCCCACTCCGACCGCTTCCCTATCGGCTGCCGCGCCCCGCCGCGCAGCTTCCCGTCTATCAGCCAGTGCGGCTTCCCCTTCCCCGTCGCGTCCGGCACCTCCACGATTATCGGCCGCAGGTGCTGGTCCGACTCTGGTATGAAGTCCCACGTCCGCTCGGTCTCGACTACATGCGCATCGGAATCGACGACTGTCATGGCCTCTCACCTCTCTTCAGCGTCCATGCATCCGGCGTTCACGCCCGGATACGGTCAAAATCCTTGGCTGCACGCTAGCATCAGTCCACACGCCATGTCAAGCAACCCCAACCGCCCGCACCCCCCGGCGCCCAGCGGCATTCCGGCTTCCCGTTGGCCGATCAGTCTCGGAAGGTGCCCCGTGCATGGGCTGTCGTTGTCCAGTGATTCTGTCAGGGTTGTTGTTCAATGATTATGTCAGTAGCGCTCTCCTCCAGGGGTGGTTGGGCGCTGGCTTGGTGGGGATGCGGGCCGTGGTCTTCGCCGGGGGACGGGGAGCAGTTGCCGGTGCGCGGTGACCGTCACGGGCAGGTCGGGCTGGCGAGTCGGCTGGCAGCTGACCGTTGGAGCGGCGGCCGGTGCGGGCCCTGAGCGCGACGGGCCCGGCGGGGGCCGGCGCTGTGGCCACGGTCCTGCCCTGGTGGACGACCACGATGCTGCCGTCCAGCCGCTCTTGGACTTCGACGCGGGTCCGAGCGTAGCTGGTCCTGCGCCCATCGGGGAGCGCCTGCAGCGCGGCGCCGTTGAAGTGGATGGTGTGGTCGTTGGCCACGGTGCGTAGGTACTTGAAGCACCGGACCGCATCAAGGGAGACGCCCGGCGGCAGTGGGCGATAGGCCGGTTCCCGCTGGGCCGGCGCCACGCCGAACTGCCGATCGTATCGCGGCAGGAAGTCCCCGAGCATCCGGTTGGCCTCCTCGATGGTCGCCGCGCCCGCGAGGCGCATCTCCGAGACCAGGCGGTCCTGGAAGGTGTCCCACGCGCGCTCCACGCGACCCTTCGCCTGGGGTGTATGGGCCATGATGAGCTCGATGCCCAACTCCTCGAGCGCCCGGGCGAACTGCGTGGGCTCGCGCCGGCCCCGAAGCTGCTCGTCCCGGCTCTCCGACTCCCGGGGCGAGCGCTGGAAGATGCTATGCCGATCGCTATAGAGGGCCATCGGCACGCCGCGGCGGTCGATGATCTCCTTGAGCATGAGCAAGTAGCCGTGGGCGTCCTCCTGTTCTCTGAATAGGGCGAAGGGGACCGTCCCCGTGGCGTCGTCCACGGCCCCGATGAGCGTCAGGCGGGGTCCCCGACCCTCCAACCAGTCGTGCCTGCTCCCGTCGATCTGCAGCAGCATCCCCTCCTGGGGGTAGCGCTCCCTGCGCAGATAGCGCTTGCGCGCTCGGCGGCGGCGGGGACTCCGAACACCGCCCGCCAGCAGCACCCGCCGGACGGTGGAGCGGGACAGATCGACGCCCTCCCGCTCGGCCAACAGCTCGGTCAGATGCGAGTGGTTGAAGCCGGCGTAGCGGCCCTTGGCTAGCGCCGTCACCTGTTCCTGCGTCTCCGGGCTTGTGGCGGTCGACGGCCGTCTGCCCCTGTTTCCGTGAGCCACCCCGGCAGCTCCCTCCTTTCGATACGCCGCCAGCAGTCGCCACGCGTGGCGCTCGCTCACCCTCATCAGTTCGGCCGCCTCAGCCATCAACACCTTCCGCTCGATCACACCGTTCAACACCTGTATCCGGGCTTGCTCTCTGGTAGTCAACGTCAGTCCTTTCATAGACTGACATTTTCATTGACCAGTTACCCACTGGTGCCCCGTGCATGGGCTTGACAGACCACGCATCCGAAAGTAGAATGCATCCATTGAATACGCTATTCTGTAAGGGTAGCGTCACAACTTTCCGGGCGGCTGTCCCAAAGCGAAGCAGCATGCTGCGGAGTGCGATACATGAGCGTCCGAGTCATCGCTGGTCAGGCAAAGGGCCGCACCCTCAGGCGACCCCGCACTACTGCTGTTCGCCCCACCACTGACCTCGTCCGCGGCGCCCTCTTTTCGGCCCTCGCCCAAAGCGTCTCCGGCGCCCGCGTCCTCGACCTCTTCGCCGGCACCGGCGCCCTCGGCATCGAAGCCCTCAGTCGTGGCGCCGCCTCCGCCCACTTCGTCGAAAGCGACTCCCGCCAGTGCGCAGACATCCGCAGCAGCCTCCACGACCTCGACTACGCAGACCTCGCCGCCGTCCACCGCGCCAAGGTCGAGCGCGCCATCCTCTCAATGCCCGGACCCTATGACCTCATTTTCCTTGACCCCCCCTACGCCTACCCAAGCCTGGGCCAACTCCTGGAGACCATCGCAGGCTCCCCCCTTGTTGGCCCGGACACCATCGTCGCCGTCGAGCACTCCAAGCGACAGCCCTTGGCCGACACCTACGGCGTCCTGACCCGCGGCAAGCACCGCACCTATGGCGAGACCTGCACCTCCCTCTACCGCCCCGGAGGCAGCCCGTGGTAATTGCCATGTATCCCGGCTCCTTCGACCCCCCCACCAACGGCCACGTCGACATCGTCGTCAGGGCCAGCAGGCTCTTTGAGCGCGTCACCATCGCCGTCTACGACGCCCCCCCCAAGAACCTCCTCTTCACCACCCAGGAGCGCATCGACCTCTTCGCACAGGCCACCCGCCACCTCACCAACATCAACGTCGTCCCCTTCACCGGCCTCATGGTCCAGTTCGCCCGCGCCCTCGGCTCCACCGTCGTCGTCCGCGGCCTCCGCGCCGGTCGCGACTTCGAAGACGAGTTCGAAATGGCCCTCGTCAACAAGCGCCTCGCCCCGGACGTGGAGGCCATCTATCTGATGACCAGCCTGGAGTGGCAGTTCCTGAGCTCCACCCGCGTCAAGGAGATCGCCCACCTTGGAGCGGACGTCACCGGCCTCGTTCCGCCCCACGTCGCCACAGCCCTCATCTCCAAGCTGGCAGATTCGGCCCAACGTGGCCGATAGATAAAAGGAGGAACCATGGAAATCTTGAGCCTAGTCGACAAGCTGGAATCCTACGCTACCGCGAGTGCGCGCCTCCCGGGCACCCACAAGGTGATGATCGACGGCGACCGGCTCCTTGAGCTCGTCGACCAGTTCCGCGTGGCCATCCCCAAGGATGTCCGGGACTCCCAGGACATGCTCGCCCAGCGCGAAGCCATCATCAATCAGTCCCTTCTCGACGCCCGCCGCATCAAGGCCTCCGCCGAAGAGGAGTCCCGCAACCAGGTCCACAAGCACACCATCTCCCAGGATGCTTCGGCCCGGGCCGAAGAAATCCTCGCGGACGCCAAGCACCGCGCCGATGCCCTCCTCCAGGACTCGCAACGCAAGGCCCGCGACGCCATGAGCGAGGCCCAGAGCTTCAGCGACGGCCGCATCAACGAGTCCAACCGGTACGCCACGGAGACCCTCTTCCGCCTCGAGCAGCAGCTCGCCTCCGTCCTCAACGCTGTCCGCCGCGGCCTGGACAGCCTGGAGGAGCACCAGCGGGAGAAGGTCGCCTAGCCCTCTCCTCCCTCGCCAACTCTGTACAACTCTGGAGAGCGCTTCCCAATCGCCTTTCACACGCCGGCCCTACGGATGCCGGCCTGGATCCGAGGGGGGCCTCGCTGGCGGGCCGGGTGTCGTTGGTCGCCGACCCCGGTCCTGCCAGCGAGGCGTCCAGACCCATTCCTTCAGTCCCGGCCTGCGCCGCCTACTCCCCCCGCAAGCCGCCGCGCAGGCGGCCCGCTATGGCGACCGCCCCTCCGCACGCTATAATGCCTCCACCCTCTCAGGGAGGCGTTGCCATGCCAAACAATAACCCCAACCAAACGCAAATGCCCATGGACCGGGAACCTCTCCTCCTCCTCATGGACGGCCACGCCATGGTCCATCGCGCCTGGCACGCCATCCGCAACCCCCTCACCATCTCCAAGACCGGAGAAGAGGTTCGGGGCGTCTACGGCTTCGCCCAGATGGTCCGCAGGGCCGTGGAAGATTACCGTCCCACCCACGTCATCCTCACCTTCGACAGCGCAGCGCCCACCTACCGCCACGAGGAGTTCCAGGAGTACAAGGCCCAGCGCCCGGACATGCCAGACGACCTCCGCCGCCAGTTCCCCCACGTGCGCCGCCTCATGGAGTCCTTCCGCGTCCCCATCATGGAGATGGACGGCTACGAGGCCGACGACCTCCTCGGCGCCCTCAGCTCCCAGGCCGAGGCCCAGGGCCTCGCCTCCATCATCCTCACCGGCGATACCGACCTCCTCCAGCTCGTCTCGCCCCGCGTCCGCGTCCTCCTCCAGTACAAGATTGCCGAGCAGCTCACCTTCGACGAAATCAAGGTCCGGGAGCGCTTCGGCGGCCTCGCCCCGGAGCAGCTCGTCCACATGAAAGCCCTCAAGGGCGACCCCTCCGACAACATCCCCGGCGTCCCCACCATCGGTGAGAAAGGCGCCATAAAGCTGGTGCAACAATTTGGCACCGTCCAGGGCATCTATGACAACCTAGACGCCCTGCCCCAGAAGCAGCAGGACCTCTTCCGACAGCACCGCGACAGGGCCTTCCAGGGCGTCCGCCTCATCACCATCGACCGCGCCGCCCCCGTCAACCTCGACCTCGAACAGTGCCGCTGGGGCAACTACGACCGCGCCGAAGTCCTCGACGTCCTCCGCGACCTGGAGTTCCATAGCCTCGTGCGGTGGGTTCCCGAGGGCGCCATCGTCAGCGGCGACCGCGGCGCCGCCCCCGCCAGCTCCCCGGACCAGGACGTGCCTCTGCACTACACGACCGTCACCGACGACGCCGGACTCGATGCCCTCGTCCAGGCCCTCCTCGCCTCCGGCCGCTATGCCTTTGATACCGAGACCGCACCCTTGGACCCGGAGAGCAAGGCCGTGGACCCCGTCCGCTCCCGCATCGTCGGCCTCTCCTTCGCCACCTCCCCCGGCGTCGCCTGGTACGTCCCCATCGGCCACGCGGAGGGCCCCCAGCTGGACCCCACAGCCGCCCTCGAGCGCCTCAAGCCCGTCCTGGAATACCCGGACCTCTCCAGGGCGGCCCACAACGCCAACTATGACATGACCGTCCTCGGCAGCAGCGGGGTCACTGTCCCCACCCTCGAATTTGACACCATGGTCGCTGCCCACCTCCTGGGCCACAAAGCCATCGGCCTCAAGAACCTGGCCCTGGACCTCCTCGGCGTGGAGATGACCCCTATCTCGGAGCTCATCGGCTCCGGCCGCAACCAGACCACCATGGACCGGGTGCCGGTGGAGAAGGCCGCCCCCTATGCCTGCGCCGACGCCGACATGACCCTCCGTCTCTGGGACCGCCTCCTCGTCGACATGCAGCGCGACACCTCTTGGAAGCTGTTCACGGATGTCGAGATGCCCCTGACCCCCGTCCTCGTGGCCATGCAGCTCCGGGGCATCACCCTGGACGCACCCATGCTCCAGGCAATGGGCGGCGACCTGGGTGAGCGCCTGGTTGAGCTGGTGGAGAAGACATACGAATCGGTGGGGCACACATTCAACCTGGCCGCCCCCCAACAGCTGGGCGAGATCCTCTTCGGAGAGCTGAAGCTGGCCGAGCTGCTCGGCTGGGGCAAACCCAGACGCACCAAGACAGGCGGCTACTCCACCGACGCCTCCATTCTCGAGGCCCTGCGCGGCGCCCATCCCGTCGTCGATCTGGTCCTTGAGCACCGCCAGCTCAGCAAGCTCAAATCAACCTACGTTGACGCCCTGTCCGTCCTCGTCAATCCCAGGACTGCCCGCGTGCACACCAGCTACAACCAGGCCGGCTCCGTCACCGGCCGCGTCTCCTCCAACGACCCCAACCTTCAGAACATCCCCATCCGCACCGAGCTCGGACGCAAGATCCGCAACGCCTTCACCCCCGGCGAGCCGGGCTGGAGCCTCATCGGCGCGGACTACTCGCAGATCGAGCTCCGTGTCCTGGCCCACCTCTCCCAGGACCCCGCCCTCCTCGACGCCTTCCACCAGGACATGGACGTCCACGCCGCTACCGCGGCCCAGGTCTTCGGCGTGGACCTCGCCGACGTCACCGCCGACCAGCGGCGCCTGGCCAAGGTCCTCAACTTCGGCGTCATCTACGGCCTCAGCGCCTTCGGCATCTCCCAGCAGACGGAGCTCACCGCGGAGGAGGGCAAGCAGTTCATCGAAGGCTACTTCAACCGCTACCCGGGCATCAGGGAGTACATTGAGCGCACCAAGTCCCAGGCCAGGGAGCAGGGCTACGTCCAGACCATGTGGGGGCGTCGCCGCAGGATCCCGGAGATCGATTCGAGCAACAATAACCTGCGCCAAGCGGCGGAGCGGGAGGCCATCAACACCCCCGTCCAGGGCACCGCCGCCGAGGCCATGAAGAAAGCCATGATCGACGTCTACCGGAACATGCAGCGGGAGGGCCTCCGCAGCCGCATGCTCCTCCAGGTCCACGACGAGCTCATCTTCGAAGCCCCCGCGGAAGAGATCGAGCCACTCAAGTCCCTGGCCGTGGATACGATGCCCAGGGCCATGGACCTTGACGTCCCCCTCAAAGTCACCGTCAAGCTCGGCGCCACCTGGGGCGACCTCGAGTAACCTGGCGGCAGCCCCAGGCGTCCCGCTCACGCCCTTCGAGAGCCTCAGAGTGAGCGGCCTACCCAGAGCGCCGAGCCCCAGCAGGTTCCCCGCGTGGGATGGGGTCTCGCTCATGGTGAGGCCCTCGAACCAGAGGAGCGCCCTACCCCCACCCCCAGAATGCCGCCGCGCTAGCGACCCGCCGAACCACCCCCAGGTTGACCCAGCCATCCCCTGCCGCTACAATCCCCCCAAACAACCAGAACATGAACCGCGGAGGCCACCATGCCCCTCTACGAGTACCACTGCGAGCGCTGCACATCGACCTTCGAGTTCCTGCGCCCCATGAGCGCCTCCAAGGACCCCGCCGACTGCCCCCGGTGCGAGGCCCCAGCCCCGCGCGTCCTCTCCGTCTTTGCCGCCTACTCAGGCAGCTCCGGCCAGAGCGCCGCACCCGCCCCCCTCGCCGGCATGGGCGGCTGCGGCGGCTGCGCCACCGGGGCCTGCGCCTGCGCCCACTAGCCCCGCTCTAGGGCAGCCGTCCACAGCTACGCGCGGCGTCCCCTAGGTGACCGCTCATCGTGTGGCACTTGAACCACTTGAGCGGCGGGCGGCGGAGTCCCCAGCATTCCCGGGGACAGCCTCCCATAGCGATGCCCCTGAACCAACCAACCGGCGGGGCGCGGATATCCCCCGTAGCGGCGGGCCTGAAACCCTCCCCCATCCCAGGGCGCCCGCCCGCAGCCACACGCGCGGTCCCCTGCCGGCAAACGTAGCCAACCATGGACAGGCCGGCTGCGTCAGCCCTACGCCGATCGGCACCTTCATCGACCTCGACAGCACGCCGGCGTCGGCGGAGGACGGCCAGGCCAACCCCAGCAACCGCAAGTACATCCTCGACTGCGCGCATAACCTGGGGAAATGATCAACGGCCTCGGCGACCTATCCCGGATAGGCGCAGCCTTTCGAAGAGGGGGTAGCACCGTGGATCGGCTGAGAACACTGCTTCTTGTCATTGGGATTGTTGCCGTCGCTGTGGTCGTGGCGGGATACCTTTTCTTGATGCTCGACCAGGCCAACGCCGACTTGTTGGAGACTACAGCTAGCTTGCAAGAGACCACAGCTGACTTGCAGGAGACCACTATCGAGCTTGAAATTCGGAAGACGTTGAACGTCAACCTTGAGTCGGAGAACAGCGCGTTGCTATCCCAGAAGGAAGGACTTGAGTCGGCAAGGAGCGCCCTGGAGGTCTCCCTGGGGGATGCTCTGTCGGAGAGCGCCGGGCTCCAGGTAGACCTCCGCGTCGCCAACGCACAGGCCCAGGAGCAGGAGGCGCGGTACGAGAGGCTCAGCTCAGAACGCGACGACCTGGCCGCTCAGCATGAGGACCTGGGCTTCAGGCACTCGGACCTGCAGGTCCAGTACGAGAAGCTCGGCTTACAGCGTGACGACCTAGCCGCTCAGCATGAGGACCTGGGTTTCAGGCACTCGGACCTGCAGGCCCAGTACAAGAAGCTCGGCTTACAGCGCGACGAGCTGGCCGCCCAGTTTGAGGACCTGAGCTTCCGGCACTCGGAGCTGCAGCTGGCGGTGGGAACGGTGGACGACCTGAGGACCAAGGCGTCTGCTCTGCGCGACGAGATCGAGGAGCTCGAGGAATGGCGGCGCCCGCTCATCCTAGCGCTGGATAGCGCCGCGACCTCGGGCTTCAAGTGCACCGGAAGCATGGAGCCGACAATAACGTGTCTGGACCGGGCCACATTCCTGACCAACTTCAGACCGGAGGACATCGTGGTCGGCGCGACCATCTCCTTCAATCCCAACTGCTGGGAAGATGGGGCAAGCGGCCGAGGGGCTGCCCACCGAGTGGCGGACATCGAACTGAGGGGTGGCATCTACCACTACTGGCCCAAGGGCGACGCGAGCGACGAGCCTGACGGCTGCTGGATACCCCAGACCAGCGTTCGGGGGTACATTATCGAGATCCACAAGAACGCCGTGCCGGAGAACGCCGAGCTGCGCGACCAGGTGAACGCTGCAAGGGCAGCCTTTGTGGCCGCCCGGGAGGCCTATCGCGATCTGCTGGAGGGGTACTGCGGCTCCCGCGATCCGGACGGGTGCTATTTGGACCCGCGCCCGTATGCCGAGGTGGACGAAGCGTACGAGAGGGCTCTCGAAGCACAAGAACACTGGCGCTGCTGGTACGAGAACGCGGGGAAATCGGAGTACCCCGGGCACATCCCCCACGAGTGCTAGGAGAGAGGGAAGACCACCCATGGGCACTAGCTGCTGTGTTTGCCCAGGGGCTCCCGCTCATGGTGAGCCCCTCAAACCAAATGAGCAGCCTACCCACGCCGTCTCTCCTCCCCCGCTAGCCGCCGTGCTAATGGCTCCTCCCCCGCACCCAACGCAGCCCCAGCCACCCACCCACCACCAGCACTGAAGCCTCCACCACCGTCAGCGCCACCACCAGCATCGTCGCAATGAACCAGAACCCCTCCGGGAACATTCGCACCAGGAAGTCCCTCTGCGGGTCCAGCTGCCAGAAATCGTTGCTGAAGCTGATCACGTGGAACAGGTAGAAGATCCACGGAAACGCGACCGCCAGCGCCAGCCCACTTACGACGACAAGCCCCACCGTCAGCGCACCCCCCCATAGCGCGCTTTTGGCCAGCCGCTCGGCCAGCTCGCGCCGGCGTGCCGCAAGCACCGCAAGCACGCAGACCAGCAGAAAGCCTCCCGCTATCTGCTGCGTCAGGAACACCCCCTGCACCAGCCCCTTTACGTCCCGCATGTGGATGACCTCCCGTTCGTTGTACAGCGGCCGGTCAAACACCGTTATGTCCAGATACTCAGCGTCCGAGCTCCAGTACTCGATGATCTCACCCGCCACCCGCCGCAGCTCCTCCTCCGGGACCCCCGTCGCCCTGCTGATCTCGTACCGCTCGAACCCGTACGAGTACAGCCACGACCCGTTGAACCCCGCCCGCAGGTTGCTCGTCACCAGGAACGGCGGCACCGCTAGGATGAAGACCACCGCCAGCACCTGCACTAGCGCACCCGCGAGCCTCCGACGCCTCATCGCCGACGCCGACTGCGTCCCTGCGTCTTGTTCCATGTGCTCCTCTTGTTCCACTTCCATGGCCCCAGTATAATGCTTCAAACCTTCAGGGGCCGAGAGAACGCCACTCTCCCCGTTCTGGCCGACCCGCCAGGGGCCCGCTAGGGTCCGGAGAGTATGACCAGCTCCTCAGACCGGCAACCCAGCTTCGAAGCCCTCAGCGACATCGTCGCCCGCCTTCGCGCCCCCGGCGGCTGCCCCTGGGACCGGGAGCAGACCCACGCCTCCCTGCGCCCCAACCTCCTGGAGGAGTCCTACGAGGCCCTAGACGCCCTGGACCGGGGCAGCCCCTCCGCTACCATGGAGGAGCTCGGCGACCTCCTCGTCCAGATCGTCTTCCACTGCCAGATCGCCTCTGACCAGGGCGAGTTCACCTACGAGCAGTTCTTCCGCCAGGTCCAGGACAAGCTCGTCCGACGCCACCCCCATGTCTTCGGCGACGCCCTCGCCCCCACCACGCGCGACGTGGAGGAGCAGTGGCAGGCCATCAAACAGGCCGAGCGAGGCGCCGCATCCATCCTCGACGGCGTCCCACCCTCCACCCCCGCCCTCGCCCGCGCCCAGTCCATCTCCAACCGCGCCGCCAGGTCGGGCTTCGAGTGGGACGACCTCGACGGCGTCATGGCCAAGCTTGCCGAGGAGCTCACCGAGCTCGAACAAGCCGGCAATCACCAGGAGCGGGAGCATGAGCTCGGCGACGTGCTCTTCACCCTCGTCAACATCGCCCGCTGGCGTGGCATCGACGCCGAGACCGCCCTCCGCGCCGCCAACCAGCGCTTCTACCGGCGCTTCACCCACATGGAGGCCGCCTGCCGCCAACAGGGCGTCACCCTCGCGGACCTCTCCATGGAGGCCAGGGAGGCCCTCTGGCAGGAAGCCAAGCGCCGCACCGCCCCCGACCAGTCCCCCTCTGGCTGACCCGCAGCCCCTACATCTCCACCCTCCCGCGCAGCCGCGCCTCCAGCGCGTCCGCCACCGCCTCCGCAACCTCCGCCGCGGCCCCCCCGAGCACCCGCCGCGCTAGCGGCCGATGCGGCCGCATGTGCACCACCCGCCGCGGCACACGCCCCAGCGCCGACGCCGCGCCCAGCGCCGTCTCCATGTCCCCCAGCTCGTCCACCAACCCCAGCCGCAGCGCCTGCCGGCCCGTGAACACCTCCCCCGTCGCCAGCTCCCGCACCCGCCCCTCATCCATCCTCCGCCCCCGCGCCACCGCCTCCACAAACGCGTCGTAGGTGTCGTCGATCAGCGCCTGCACCCGCTCCAGCTCCTCGTCCGTCGGCTCCCGCCACGGCTGCAGCAATATCCTTCAGCCGTCCCTGCTTGCTCACCGACATCTGCACCCCCAGCCGCTGCAGCAGCTGCGACAGGATCGGTCGAAGCAGGATCACCCCAATCGAACCCACCAGCGCGTCCGGGTTCGCCACTATCCGCTGCGCCGGACAGCTCGCGTAGTACGCCCCCGACGCGCCCACGCCACGGATGTACGCCACCACCGGCTTCTCCGACGCCACACGCCGGATGCTCGCGTACAGCTCCGCCGAACCGGGCGCGCCGCCCCCCGGCGAGTCCACGTCCAGCACCACGGCCTTGATCCGCCGGTTCTTGCGCACGCTCTCCAGCAGTGGCACGTACACACTCGGCCGCACTGCCGTGCCGATGGCGCCAAACAGCTCCACCACCGCTATCCTCCCCCGTTGCGGGAGTCTGACCATCTTGCCTCCTTCCGTTGCTCCCTGTTTGTGGGGCATTGTACAATCGCTGGCGTACCCTGGGGTCATGCACCCGCGCTCACCCAGCCGGCCCCCGCGAAAGTGTGCTCGGTTCCAATCCTGTCCCGCCAGGTGCCATCATGCCCGATCTCCCCGGCCGCCTCGAGTTCTGGAACGTCGGCTACCCCGTCCTCGGCGCCCTGGTCTACCTCACCATCCTCATCGCCACAGCCGCCATCGCCTACGGCGCCTATCAGCGCTACCGCGTCTACCGCCTCGGTAAACCCATGCCCGACCTCGGCCCCTGGCGACGCCGCCTCGACAGCTCCTCTCGGCTCGCCTTCCTCGACGTTTTCGGCCATCGCCGCTTCCTCAAGCGCGAGCTCTACCCCGGCCTCATGCACTTCTTCCTATTCTGGGGCATGCTCTGGCTCTTCATCGCCACCACCGTCACCGCCCTCGAGTTCAACTGGCACAGCTACGCCGCACCAACCCTCCGCTTCGAGTTCCCCACCGCCTACGCCCGCCCCTACACCGGCCTCCTCTGGGACATCCTCGGCGGAGGCCTCCTCTCCGCAGGCCTCCTCATGGCCATCCTCCGACGCTACGTCCTCAGGCCCCCGCGCCTCAACACCTTCATCGACGACGCCGTCATCCTCGGCCTCCTCACCGCCCTCACCGTCACCGGCTTCCTCATCGAGGGCCTCCGCATCGCCTCCACCACTCTGAACCCCCAGAGCACCCTCTACGACCCCGCCATCGCCCCCTGGGAGCCCATCGGCTACCTCGCCGCACTGGCCCTCCGCGGCCTCGGCCTCACCCCCGCCGCCGGCGAAATGACCCACTTCGCCATCTACTGGCTCCACGTCCTCATCTACGCCGCCGGCTTCGTCTACGTCGCCGTCAGCTTCAGCAAGCTCTCCCACATCTTCGTCAGCCCCGTCAACGCCTTCCTCCGCTCCGACCGCCCCCTCGGCGCCCTCCGCCCCATGGGCGACATGGAGACCCTCGAACGCTTCGGCGCCGCCGAGGTCACCGACCTCACCTGGAAGCAGGTCCTCGACTTCGACGCCTGCACCAACTGCGGCCGGTGCCAGGACCAGTGCCCCGCCTACGCCAGCGGCAAGCCCCTCTCCCCGCGCAAGCTCATCCAGGACCTCAGGCTCTACACCCAAGCGCGCGCCCCCGCCCTCCTCGCAGCCGCCCCCGGCCAGGAGCCCCCGCCCCCCCAGACCTCAATGATCGACGCCGTCTCCGAGGACGTACTCTGGTCCTGCACGACCTGCCGCGCCTGCATGGAGGCCTGCCCCGTCTTCATCGAGCACGTCGACACCATCGTCGACATGCGCCGCTACCTCGTCATGGAGCAGGCCAGCATGCCCGAAACCGCCCAGAACGCCCTCCTCAGCATGGAGCAGCGCGGCCACCCCTGGCGCGGCACCACCTACACCCGCACCGACTGGGCCCAGGGCATGGACGTCAACACCATCGCCCAGGACCCCGACGTCGACGTCCTCCTCTGGGTCGGCTGCACCGGCGCCCTCGAGCAGCGCTCCCAGGCCGTCCCACGCGCCCTCGCCTCCATCCTCAAGGTCGCCGGCGTCAAGTTCGCCATCCTCGGCGACGAGGAGACCTGCACCGGCGACCCTGCCCGCCGCATGGGCAACGAGTACCTCTTCCAGCTCCTCGCCAAGCAGAACATCGAAACCCTCCAGCGCCACAACGTCCGCCGCATCGTCACCCCCTGCCCCCACTGCTTCAACACCCTCCGCAACGAGTACCCCCAGCTTGGCGGCGAGTTCGAGGTCATGCACGCCACCCAGTTCGTCAGCGAGCTCATCGCCCAGGGCCGCATCCGCCCCCTCCGCACCATCCAGACCACCCTCGCCTACCACGACTCCTGCTACCTTGGCCGCCACAACGGCGTCTACGACCCGCCCCGCGACATCGCCCGCGCAATCCCCGGCGTCGACCTCGTCGAAATGGCCCCGCACCACCGCGAGCGCGGCTTCTGCTGCGGCGCAGGCGGCGGCCGCATGTGGATGGACGAAGCCGCGCCCCGCGTCAACCACATCCGCACCGGCCACTTCCTCGAAACCGGCGCCCAGACCGTCGGCGTCTCCTGCCCCTTCTGCCTCCAGATGCTCACCGAGGGCATCAGCGCCAAGGGCCTCGAAGACCAGCACCAGGCCAAGGACCTGATGGAGATCCTGGCGGACAGCCTGACGCCACCGGAAGCGCCCGCGCCACCATCGCCGTAGAGGCGGGGTGGGGGGCCGTCGGAGGCAGGTGGGCGGCGGACCTGGTTTGAATGTTTGCGCCTGTATGATAGTCAAAGCTTTTTTTGCGGCTATTGAAGCTGAAGGGTGCAAAAAGGGTTGATTGATTGCTTTTGGGAGTCGCGCGGTAGCTTCGGCGTGGGTTGGCGTTTTGACTGTTGTTGCGGCGGGGGGCCGCCGGCACGACGGCCTTGTAGGGGGAGGGTTGCGGGGTCGCAACGGGGGTGGGTAAGGGAATGAGGGTTGTGCAAAGGTCTCCTTGTGCAGGTCTGTTGCAGGAATTGTAGGGCGTATGGTCCTGCACGGGCAACGGGACGGTGGCACAGCGGGTCGCTGGCGTGACGGCCTTGTGGGGGGAGGGTGTGCAGGACGGCGCGGGGCGGGGCATCCCCCACGACCCGCCCAATGCTGTATATTCTCCCTATGACCACCTACCCCCACGTAGAGCACTACCACGAGAAACTGCGCCAGCTCATTGAGTTCGGCGGCTCCGACAACGAGCAGAGCATCCGCCGCGCCTTCGAAAGCTGCCTGACCGCCTACTGCCGCGAACACAGGGAGAAGTAGGCATCCGATTCCTACAGAGTATTAGTGCATGAGGCGGGCCACGTCTTGGGAATTCGGGGGATGGTGGGCGCAGTGGCTCAAGACTTAAATCATCCGCTGTTGATGGATTCGGTAGTGAGCTACGGCTCGGAAGAAGGATACACCTGTTCGTCTACACCCTTTGACGTCATGGCAGTTTATGCGATATATCAAACCAGGTTGCCCGTGCATTGAATCTGACGATCTCGCGCACGTTGATTGTTGTGTGGCTGGCGGTCGTATGTCTCACATCCGGCCTAATCTGGTCTTGTAAACCGGACACGTCCCCTGCGGAAGAGGCTGCTGTGTCCTCTACCGAAGAGGCTGCTGTGTCCTCTACCGAAGGGGCTGCCACATCCCTTGCCGAAGGGGCTGCCTCCTCTCCTATCGACAAGACTTCTTCCATACCTGATACGCGTGATTCATCGGATATTGTAGCCCCCGACCACCTTTCCCTCATCAGGTGGGCCATCAAGCAACCCTGCGATATTCCGTTCGTGGCAAGGGAGCACGGGTACTTCGGGGGGTTCCTCCATTGGACTCCGGACGGCGAGCAGCTGGTGTTTGACGACGATGACGTGATCGCTCTTGTAGATGAAGCAGGTCGGGAGGTGCGCAGCGTGGTCGACGCAAACCCCTCGGGAACAGGGCTGGGCGTCCACGGATTCTATGCGGACCTCTCCCCGGATGGCTCGCGGATCGCCTATTCGAGTTGCGAGTTTTCCCAACCTGATATGGGCGGTTATATCGATTTGGGCGGTTATGTCCATTACGGATTGGAGGTAGCTGAACGCAATTATGAAATAGCTGTCATAGGAATTGATGGGACCCAGGAGGCGCGCTTGACCGCGAGAAAGGGTTTGGACCACTACCCTGCTTGGTCGCCGGATGGGTCGCAGATTATGTACTTGTCCAGTCTGAGTCCAGGCATATCGCGCGGTGGGTATGCAATGTACGTCATCTATACGGAGAATCGAGATAATCGGTACGGTCCAGCTACTTGGTACGTTGCTTTGGGATTGTTCCAGCTTTACCCGCCAGTGTGGTCGCCCAACGGTGAGGATATCGCAGCGGTTGGAGGCGGGTCGTTGTTCACTGGTCGTGTCGATGGGACGGAAGTCACCAGGATTGACTTGACCACCGCCCTCCCCGTTTGGACGCCTGATGGTGGGGAAGTGGTGTATGGGAGTGTGGATGGAACCGTGCCCGTGGTCTACGCGGCGCAGCCTGACGGCGAGGGGAAACGCACGCTCTGGCGCGGCAGTGAGGGGAGCTCCGCCGTTCCGGTCACCCACCTGCATTGGTCGCCTGACGGTTCTCGATTGCTCATCGTTGCCGACGGCATCACCGTCATAGAGCAGGATGGGGGAAACCCCCGGCAGATTGTGGCGTCCCATGTGGGTACGGGCGCTCTGGCCAAGTGGTCCCCCGACGAGTCGAGGATCGCCGTGTACCAGCGGCAGTTCTTCGAGGACGAAGGCCGGCGTGTCCTGTTCACTGCGCATCTGTTCACCGTCGCGCCAGACGGGTCGGACCTGCGGCTGCTGGCGGTGAAGAAGGGCGCAATGAGTCCCCTGGCGGCGGCGGCCCCCGCCGGGCCGGCTGCGGAAGCGGCAGATGCTGCCGCCTGCTCCGCCGGGGTGGTGGTGCCGGACCCGGAGGAGAATCCCGGACTGGTCCAAGATTGCGAGGTCCTGCTGGGAATGCGGAGCGCCCTGACGGGCCCAACCACCCGTGCGAACGACGCCGACGGAGGCGGAGCGCAGCCCCGTCCCCTGCGGTGGGGCGCCGAGCGACCCATCGACCAATGGGAGGGCGTCACGGTGGGTTGCTCCCCCCGCCGGGTCATCGGCATTGCACTGCCGGGAAGGGAGCTAGCGGGAGTGGTACCGGCCGCGCTGGGCGGGCTCTCGGAGTTGCGGACCATCGACTTCGGCAACCCCGATGAGTTCTATCTCCGCGACAGCCTCGCCTTCACGCAAGTCTTCACCGAGTTTCCCAACCTACTGACCGGGGCCCTCCCGAAGGAGCTGGCGGCGTTGCCGCACCTGCGGGCGCTGAAGCTTCGGAACAACTACCTGAGCGAGCCGTTCCCCGAGGAGTTGCGGGGGTTGGAGGGGTTGACGACCCTTGAGCTTGACGGCAACAACATCCTGGACGCGGAGCCGGACCGCACACCCGACGTTTCAGGTGGGGTGGCGGGCCCGGTCGTGTGTGAATAATGACGCACCATACAAGCCGGGGCGGAGCGCCGCAAAGTTCGACACCTACCGCTTCGCCGACCACAAGGAGCGCGTCATCGACCTGCTGCGCCGAGTCTGCACCGTCAGCGTCAAGACCATGAACATCGTCGACGACATGGCGTACTGGGAGGGCGAAGACCTCATCGTGTTCGGCGACCGCAGCAAGCACGACATGGCCGCCCCTGGGGATGTCGCAGTCGGCCGACCGACCTGAGGACCCCGAATGGGAGGCTGCATGGTCGGAGACGTAGTCATAGTTAGGTCCACTTGCCACAGCGGGCCCGCCCTCGCATAAGCCGGCAAGGGGGCACGATCGGCCCCATACCTGCCGAGGATCGGCTTCTGCCAGGCAGATACTCCCGCTGTGGCGGTGAGAAGGACAGGGGGCGGCCTCTACCCTGTCAACCGTTGTCAGCAGTAACCATTGGTGCTATTGTGCGGAAGAGGAGGAGGCTAGGCGATGGCTACAGAAGCGCAGCCGGTTACCAGGTCTGAGCTGCGGGAGGAGTTGACTGAGCTTCGGGCTGAATTGCATCGGGAGCTTCAGCACTACGCAACCAAGTCGGACCTCTCGGAGTTGGAGACGCGGCTCATCAAATGGATGATTGGCCAGATGATTGCGGCCATAGTCGCGGCCTCTTCCATCGCCCTGCTGGTACAGCGGCTCTTAGGCTAGCCAAGTAGGAGACATGGCGAAGAAGCATAAGAATCCGGTGGGCAGGCCAGCCCGGCCAATGCCAGAGCGGATAGACGTCTCACCGGAGGAGATAGCGGACCGGTTCCTGCGTAGGACCACCATGGCCCGCCTGCCCACCCTCACTCACGACAACGTCCCCCACCGGTTCCGCGACGCCGTCGGCACCGCCCTCCACCACCCCCACTCCGCACACGCGTTTGACAGGTCCGGACGGGCTCGCTATGCTACCGGCCAGTCCCTTCTTGACCTCTTTGGAAGGTCCAGCCCGGAGCATGCAGAAAGTGTCCACCATCGGGCGCGTCCGCCGCTATGAGATCGAATTGACGCCGGTTTCCACCCTGGGCCGGCAACGCCCCTTGTGACCCAAAAGCTCCGTACCTGCCTCTCAAGGACCCGCCACGTCATCCCGCCCCTCAGCCTGCTCTTCGTGTTTATCGTGCTGGCGGCGCTGGGCTGGCGAGTGCCGGAGGTTTTCGCGGCCCGCAACATCAGCGTCAGTCCCCAGTACCTGGACGTTGGCGGCGTGGTCACCGTGCGGGTCCTCGACGACAGCGACTCGGGCGACGACGCCCGCGGCGTCCCCTTCAGCGGCTCGGCCGTCAACGCGGTGTGGGTGGCGGTCAAGGACAGCGCCGCCGCCTGGGAAGCGGCCTACCTGGCCGTCGAGACGGGGGCCAGCACGGGCGCCTATGAGGTCAGGATCGCGGTCACCGACGACCCGGAGCCAGTGCCCACCGAGGGTTCCGAGGCGATGCCCGGCGCCCACGGCCAGACCATCGAGTTTCGCTATGGCATCTTCACCCGGCGAGTCCAGATAGACAGCATCGGGCCAACCATCGAGCTGGTCTCGCCCCTGGACGACGCCGCGTTGCCGCCGGGCCCCTTCACCTTAGAAGCCACGGTAACCGACGCGGACTCCGCATTCACCGACGACGCGGACGACCTCAACCGGCCCGGCGGCGGCGCCATCACCCTGACCCTGATGAGCGCATCGTCCTCCGGCGGATCAGAGGTAGGCGCAGACGACATCGCCTGGGAGAAGGTCCCGGGGGGTTGGCGCATGAGAGCCGGGGTGAACCTGGGTTCGCGTGGCAGGTACGACAGCCTGAAGTGGCAGGTCACGGCAGTCGACCGGGCGGGGAACCGCGAGAGCAGATCGCGCACCCTGAGCATCGATGGGAAGAAGCCCGCCTACTCCGTCTCGGTCACCGGCCACTGGTGGGACCCCACCGAGGCCCCGCGGCGGCGGCTGCGGGACGGGTGCGACGCCCGCAGGACGAGCCTCCGCGTGCACTTCCTGGAGGACTCCGGCCTGGACCCCCGGACCATAGAGCCCAGCGACTTCACCGTGGACAACGTCACGCCCACCGCCGTCCTGACCGTCGACACGGCGGCGGAGAACGAGGCCGCCTTCGATGCCAAGAAGCCCCGGGACGTCTTCCTGACCCTGCCTGCCGCACTGGCCGCGCACTCCAAGCCCGACGTGCGCATCGTGGGCGAGATCAGGGACCAGGCGGGCAATGCCACGGACTATGGCGCCGGTGGGGAGGCCAGGGACGGCCTGCCGCCCAGGCTGACCGTGCGGCACGACCTCGCCCTGAGCCGCGACGAGACCACCATCACCGTCGAGTCGGACGAAGCACTGAGCCAGACGCCCGTCATCGAGCTGGCCGCCCAGACCAGCGGGGCCGGGGCATTGGACCCTGCGATCGAGCAAGCCAGTGTCGAAGCCATCGCCATGGGCACCTACCGGGCGGTGGTCCGAGCAGGCGACGAACCCGGCGCCCGGGAGGCGAGGAAGATCAACATGGTCGTGAGATACGGCGCCACCGTGGTGCGCCATGAGCCGCGTCCGGACCGGTCCCTCGCCGACAAGATCGCCCAAGAGGTCGAGTGCATCATGGGGGACTCGTTCAACGCCGAGTCGCCGGAGGCCTTCACCTTTGGGCTGGACCCACTGCTCAACAACGGCTTCGACCCGGAGTTCGTCATCGGCTCCAGCAGGATCATCGATGGGAGCATCCAGAACAGCGACGGCGCCGCGGGCGCCCGGGCAGAGGTCGATACAGCGGCGGTCCTGCGCGTCACCGTCGACTTCGGACGCCAGTGCGGCATGGGGGCCGACCCCGCCGAAAGCCGCGTGGCCAAGTGCTTCAGCGGCCCCGCGAACAGGGGCGAAGCGGAGGAGTACTTCGGGGACACCTACGACGCCGTACGGCTCACCAACGTCACGGCCTTCGTGACCCAGGCCGGTGGGCGGGAGAAGACCCTGCCCGTGACCGTTGCAGGCTCAGACGGCGTCCGGTTCTCGCTGCTGGTGCCCGGCGCGGACCTTGGAAGGTACACCATCGGCGTCCAGGCCCAGGACGAAGCGGGCAACGTATCCAGGAGCTGGAACATCGGGGCCCCCGACACCTTCCAGGCCAGATTCATCGTCGTGAAGGCAGAGGCGTTCCACATCCCTCTGGCGCCGGGCTGGAACCTGATCTCCCTTCCCTTTTCGCCCCGTGACCCTCGCCTGAGCGCCGTCATACCGCGAGGGCATCCGGTGTCCGTGGTGCTGAGCTATGAGCAGGCAACCGAGCAGTGGTCGGTCTCCCGACGTGACCCCGAATCTGGGCAGTTTGCGGGCGACGTCACGGTTGTGAACGCGGAGGCCGGGTACTTTGTCCATACCAACAGCTTCCAGGCGTTGACGATCCATCGCCCGGCCCCCGGGGGCGCCGCCAACGTTCCCCAGTTTCCGGCCCGGCGGCTCGAGAAGGGGTGGAACCTGATCCCCGTGCTGAGCAGCCAGCGGCCGCTGCCGGTGGAGATCGACGCCGCACGCTACCTGTCCGCCACGGCCTGGGTGAAGGCCGTAAGCTATGAGCCCCATTCGAACGAGTGGGTGACCATGGAGCAGCCCGCTGCGGGGGATTCGGCAGACCCGCCGAAGCTCAAGATCGGCCGAGCCTACTGGGTCTGGACCCGAGAAGCAGGGACCATCGTCCCCTGATTCCAGGCGCCGCAATTCGCCTCAGCCATTGCCCGCACCGTCCCCCCGATGGTCAAATCCCAACCCGCCGCACTGATTTCGTCAAGGGGCGACGACTGTCGTCCTGGCCGTCTCAGCTTGCGTCCGGCCGGACCAGTTCCAAGTGCATCAGTCAACAAACTAGTTATGTATACCAGTTTTTCCCTTGCGCGGGACCGGGGGAGGGCCGTCGTCAGCTGCGTTGGGTAGGAAAGAGGTCCATGGAGGGGGCGTGGGCCTTCTTCCAGACCATGATGGTGCGTTTGAACTCCATGACGACGACGCCGTCCTGGTTGAGGCCCTTGGACTTGATGTGGACGATGCCCTGCTGGGGCCGGGACTTCGACTCGCGCTTGTCGAGCACCTCAGTTTCGGCGTAGAGCGTGTCGCCCGCGAAAACGGGATGGGGGATGCGCACCTCGTCCCAGCCAAGGTTGACGCCGTTCTCACTGACGTCCTCGACGGTCATGCCGGTGATGAGGGCGAGGGTGAGTGCGCTGTTCATGAGGGGGCGCTTGAACTCGGTGCGCTTGGCGTACTCGGTATTGAAGTGGATCTGGTTCAGGTTGGCGGTCAGGAGGGTGAACCAGGTGTTGTCGGTCTCGGTGAGCGTGCGGCCGACGCGGAACTGGTAGACGTCGCCGACCTCAAAGTCCTCGTAGAAGCGGCCCTGCCATCCGGGTTTCAATGCCATTTCTTCATCGCTCCAGTTGGAATGGGAGGCTGGGCCTCCGTTGGTTCTCCGGGGTCACTGCGGCGTGTGGGGTGTGGCGTCTGCGGATAGGCTGGCTGCCTGCTCCGGCGTCTCTGGCTGTCCGTGCATGTTGCGCCACTAGTAGGACCTGGGCAGGCCGAGGACGCGCTGGCCCAGGAAGGCGAGGACGAGGTTGTTGTTGACGGGCGCTATGGAGAAGAGGCGGGTCTCGCGGAACTTGCGCTCGACGTCGTACTCGACGGCGAAGCCGTAGCCGCCGTGGGTGTTGAGGCAGACGTTGGCCGCTTCCCAGGAGGCCTCGGAGGCGAGGAGCTTGGCCATGTTGGCCTCGGCGCCGCAGGGTTGGCTGTCGTCGAAGAGGGCGGCGGCCCGGAAGCGGACGAGGTCAGCGGCCTCGACGTGGGCGTAGGCCTGGGCGATGGGGAACTGCACGCCCTGGTTGGCCCCGATGGGCTTGCCGAAGACGACGCGCTGCTTGGCGTAGTCGACGGCCTTTTCGATGAACCAGCGGCCGTCGCCGATGGCCTCGGCGGCGATGAGGATGCGTTCGGGGTTCCAGGAGTCGATGATCTGGCGGAAGCCGTTGCCCTCCTGGCCGATGAGGCTCTCGGCGGGGATTTCGAGGTCGTCGAAGAAGACGGCGTTGGTGTGCTGATTGAACATGATGTCCAGGGGTTGTACGCGGACGCGGGGCCCGGCGTCCCGGAGGTCGACGAGGAAGGTGGAGAGACCCAGGGTCTTGTCGTCCAGGTCATCGTAGGGGGTGGTGCGTGCGAGGAGGAGCATGAGGTCGGACTGCAGGACGCGGGAGATGAATATCTTCTGGCCGTTGACGACGTAGGTGTCGCCCCGGCGGACGGCGGTGGTTTCGATGCGGGTGGTCTCGGAGCCTGCGTTGGGCTCGGTGACGCCGAAAGCCTGTAGGCGCAGGTCGCCGCTGGCGATTTGGGGGAGGTAGCGCTGCTGCTGGTCGGCGCTGCCGTGGCGGAGCAGGGTGCCCATGGTGTACATCTGGGCGTGGCAGGCCGTGGCGTTGCCGCCAGAGCGGTTGACCTCTTCCAGGATGATGCTGGCCTCGGTGACGCCGAGGCCGGCGCCGCCGTACTCGGGGGGGATGAGAACAGCGAGCCAGCCAAGGTTGGTGAGCTCCTTGACGAACTCCTCCGGGTAGGCGCGGTCTCGGTCCAAGCTGCGCCAGTACTCGCCGGGGTAGGCGCGGCACACGTCGCGTATGGCGGCGCGGATAGCGTCGTGGCTGATCTGTTGGCTCGGGATGGATGCGGTGTCCGTCACGGGTCCTCCTGACGGGGCAATGGTAGCCAGGGGCCCAAGCGCCGTCAATATGCGCCGTCGTTGACAGGCTGGAGGCGGGCTGGTTATGCTACCGTCCAGCTTCGGACCTGCGGGGACCGCCGGAGCGCGCACGGGGAGGCGGGGCAGGCGAGGCGATCGCCTGCGCCACAGGCGACCATACGCCGGAGAGGAGACGCTATGAGCACGCAATCGACATCGCCCCAGGAGGGGTCGGATTCGAGGGTCATCACCATAAAGGTCGATGCTGTTGCCCTGGAAGGAATGCGCAAGGAGGGGCATACGGACGACGGGTTTACGGTGCACTGCGATGAGGGCTCCCGGCTGGGGGGCCGGGGGAGCGCGACGACGCCGATGCGCTACCTCTGCCTGGCGGTGGGGTTCTGACTGCTGACCCAGGTTGCCCGGTACGGGCAAATGATGAAGGTGGAGATCACCAGCGCGCAGGTGCACGTGTCGGGGCGGTTCTCGCGGGAGGGCTCGGTCCTGGCGGAGACCATCCAGGGCCGGGGCGAGGGCTTCGACGTGCGCCTGGAGGTGGAGTCGCCGGAGGACCCGGCACGGGTGGCGGGGGTGCTGCGCAATGCGGAGAACGGTTGCTTTGTGATGCAGTCGCTGGCGCACCCGGTGCCGGTGCAGAGCACGATGACGCTGAACGGGCAGGAGCTCGACGTGGGCGCGGTCACTGGCGCGACGGCCACGTGAGGGGCCGCTCACCCTCCGACAAGCTCAGGATGGCGGCGAGGGTGGCTGGCGCGACGTAGCGGGCGCGTGCGGGGCGATAGGGCGGGACAGCCGCGGGGCGGCGGCAGCAGACAGTAAAGGGGGACAACATGGGCCGATTGGATGACCGCGTGGCTATCGTGACGGGCGGGGCCGGCTACCTGGGAAAGTCGCACTCGCTGCACTTGGCACGGGAAGGGGCGCGGGTCGTGGTCGCCGACATCGCCGACGGGACAAGCACCGTCAGCGCGATTAAGGAGGAGGGCGGCGACGCTATCTGGGTGCGGACGGACGTGACGGACGAAGAATCAACGAAGGGTATGGCGCAGGCGACGCTGGAGCAGTACGGGCGCATAGACATCCTGGTCAACAACGCGGCCCTCATTGGGGAGAAGCCCAAGCACTTCACCGAGATCAGCCTGGAAGAGTGGAAGCGCAGCCTGGACGTGGACCTAACGGGGATGTTCCTGTGCGCGCAGGCTGTTGCCCCGGCGATGAAGGAGGCGGGCTACGGCCGCATGGTCAACATCTCGTCGTGCCGGGAGTTGGTCGGCGGCGCGAACCAGCTGGCCTACGTGAGCGCGAAGGCGGGGGTGATTGGGCTCACGCGGGCGTTGGCGACGGAGCTGGGGGACTTTGGCGTTACGGTGAACTCTGTGCTGCCGGGGCTGTACGACCGGGCGCTGGACGCGTCGGGCGCCATTGGCGGGCCGCGCACGGAGGAGCGGCGGCAGCTGCAGGCGATAAAGCGGTATGGAGATGCGGGGGACCTGTCGCCGGCAGTGGTGTTCTTCGCGTCGGAGGAGGCGCGATTCATCACGGGGCAGGCGCTGGCGGTCGACGGCGGCCTGGTCCGCTCCGGCGGCTAAGGTCGCTGGCGACGGCTTTGTGGGGAGAGGGTGTGCTGGAGGCAGCACAGGGGTTGGGCTAGCGCTTGAGGTGCTCGTCGAACCAGGCGAGGGTGTCCCGCCACGCCGCCTGTGCGGACTCGGGATGATAGCGCGTGCCGGTGTCGTTGAAGAAGGCGTGGTTGGCCCCGGCGTAGGTGTTGAACGTGTAGCTCTTCCCCTGCTCCTTCAGGGCCGCTTCCAGGTCCGGGACGCCCGCGTTGATGCGATTGTCCTCCGCGGCGTAGATGCCCAGAACGGCCGCTTGAATGTTGGGGACCTCCTCCAGGGGCGGAGCGGCGCCGTAGAAGGGCACGGCCGCACGGACCTGCGGGTTGCGGGCCGCGAGGAGCCAGGCCATGCCCCCGCCGTAGCAGAAGCCGGTGACGCCAATGCGGTCCGGCCGGACGAAGGGCTGCGCCTGAAGGTATACCACGGAGGCGTTCATGTCCTCGATGGCCTGCTCTTGCGTGACCTCCCGGAGGGCGGTGCGCATTGCGCCGGAGTCGGGGAAGCCGGCGGAGCCGCCCTTTCGGGAGAGGAGATCGAGGGCGAAGGCGGCGTAGCCCTCGAGTGCCAGCCGCCGGGTCAGGTCCGGGAAGTGGGGGAGGAGGCCGCGGTTCTCGTGGATCACGAGGACGGCCGGGTGCGGGCCGTCGGCGGCGGGGCGGGAGAGGTAGCCCCGCACGGTCACGCCATTGGCCTCGAACTGCACCGGCCCAGCTTGGATGCGCGGGTCGTGGGGGGACACGGTCTCGCCAGGGCCCGAAGTCGGCGACGGCGACGGGGTGGGCTCCGGAGTGGCGGTCGGCGGTATTATTGCGGTGGGCGACGCCATGGCCGCGGGGACGGCGGCCTCCGGGGCGCACGCGAGGCTCCACGCCAGTGAGGATGCCGCGATGGCGCCGCCGGTGATGAGGGCCAGGCGCCGCAGGAACTCCCGCCGAGTGACGAGGCCGGTCCGGTAGTCCTGGGCGATCTCGGTGGCCAGGAATTGCTGAACGGGGTCCATGGCGCTCCTTCCGCTGCGGCACTTCGGGACGCGAAAGAGTGTGGACGCGGGCAGTCGTACAATGTTACGTCAGGGCAGCGGCGCCGGATTCGCCGACCGGGCGCGGGAGGAAGGGCGCGGCGAGGTGGGCGGACGGTCAGGGGTTGAGGACAGCGGGTGGTAGGCGGCTGATCTTCAGTTATGCCTACGGTTATTCCGAACTGAGTCACTCAGGGGCTACACCTCGGAGTCGGCACGGACGAGCGTCCAGATTCTTTCAAGCGGTATTTGTGCCTTGACTTGCTCTGGAAGGCGGTCATAGGTCCGGTACACAGCACGCACCAGGTCTTCGGCGTTCCAGAGACGCACCGTGAAGAAGCTCTGACGGGCTTCACGCTGGACCGGACCCGTAAAGCCCCCCCAACTCACCAGGAGCCCCCGGTCTGCTTGGAGCGTCTGCATGGTACCCTGAAGGGCTCTGAGTATTGTGACGTCGACCGGACCCGTTGTTGCTTTGACCTGAACGCAGATTCCCGGGCCTGCGAATGCAACTGAGCCCTGGCCAGCTAGGATGTCTGCGCCGCCGTCAGGCCCCGGAGGCGAACGCCATGTGGAGTACCCCTCTGCCGTTAGCACGGCTTCGACGAGTAGCGCGAGCTCGTGCCCCGGGAAGCGTGCCTGAACGTGATCCAGTATCTGCTGATGGGCGATTTCAACGATGTTTAGTATGGCGGCATCGTCCGAAACAGCTTGCTCTTCGGCGATTGGGGCTGCTGAGGTGCTGCTAGTTGTGTCACCGCCTGGATCTTGTCCTCCCTCCAGGATTGCTTTGAACCGTCGATCGGCATGGTTGCGCCGAATCCGACAGACGGTCATCGCGGCCCCCAACGAGTTAAGCAAGTCCTGTTGGATATGCCATCGAGGAACGTCAGTACGGATCCATTCAACCGCACGGGTATGGCGCTTGTTCCCTTCTACTTCTTTGTATGTGTACGGGCCGTTGATTCGACCGAGTGCGACTTGGCCGGGGCGTGTCTTGAACGGAAGTGCTACGATGTCGCCCTCGCGCATGCGTAGCGTGAAGGCATCCATCTGGGCAGCCCTGTTCGAGTTGCGTGCTTGGAGTGCCTGTGGATTTGCCTGTTTAACCCGGTCGAACACTGCATCCCGGTCTGTGGCTGTCGTCAGGTCTGGGACATCGTTGAACCCAATGATTGCGAGTCCCTGCTCAAGAGCGACTGCTTCGTCTTCCCCTTGAGCACCGGCACGTACTAGCCACACTGGGGGCGCTGAAACGCCCGGTGCGGCACTTTGAGGGTCGCTAACGGTCATCCTGTCACCTGAACGAGAGGATATGTGGCACCTATAACGGTTGTGGTCGGGGCGACGCTTAGATTATACATCGGATGGAAGTTCAACCAGAGGTCGAGGCTCGTGACCGGGAACTGGTCAATCTTCAGCCCCGCGTCTGCCGTGATGGGCCGGCGCCAGTGGACGATATCGAGGACGCGAGTCTGGGGTATACACATGGTCTTTGCCAAGCTGTACTGCGTAATGCCCAGCTCCTTTGGGATCTGCGCCAGATGTTCCTCTGGCTGTATCGGTTCGGGGGGAGGGGCAGGTCGACGCGTCGCGCCTCCCCGCGCCCCTGCCACCCTGGATGCCCGCCTTCGCGGGCATGACGGAAGGGGACGCGGGCCATGCTATAATGCGCCCGCTCTGGCAGGGAGCCAGGGTTGGCTGCGGGTAGGCGCGGGCTCTGGCTCCGCTCCATCGGGGGCGTGACATGTACTGGACATCATCAAGGAGGAACGCATGGGCGCGACGGAAGAGCTGGCCCGATTCATCGTAGAGTCGCCGGAGGATGGGAGCCCCGAGTCGATACTGCACGAGGGGAAGCGCTGCTTCATCAACTACCTGGGGGCGGCGCTGTACGCGGCGCGGGACCCGTCGCTGGACATCCTGCTGGACGTCTTCCGAGAGGAGGGCGGGACGGGGCACGCGACGATAGTGGGCGAGGGAACGCGCACGAACCTCCAGAACGCCGCGCTGGCCAACGGGTACCTGGGGCACCTGGAGGACTACGACGACACGCACTTTCCCACGGTTATCCACCCATCGTCGCCGACGATTCCGGCGGCGCTGGCCGTGGGCGAGCAGCGGCACGCCAGCGGGCGGGAGGTGTTGGTGTCGTCGATACTGGGGATCGAGACCTGCTGCCGGGTGAGCCTTGCTGTGCACCCGGCCCACTACGACGAGGGCTGGCACATCACGGGCACCTGCGGCGTCTTTGGGTCCGTGGCCGCCGCGGGGCGCCTGCTGCACCTGAGCACGGAGCAGATGGTCCACGCGATGGGTGTTGCGGGTACGCAGGCCTCCGGGGTACGGGAGGTCTTCGGCTCCATGACCAAGCCGTTCCACCCGGGGCGGGCGGCGCAGAGCGGCGTGCTGGCCGCGATGCTGGCGCAGCGGGGGTTCACGTCGACGACGGCCATTCTGGAGGGCCGCCGTGGCTTCGCCGCCGTGCTGTCCAGCGAGTCTGACCTCGGCAGGGCGACGGCCGACTTGGGCGAGCACTGGGAGCTGCCCATGAACGGGCTGAAGCCCTACGCGTGCGGGGTGGTGAACCACCCGCTCATCGACGCGATGATTGGGCTGCGGTCGCGGGACGGGGTGACGCCGGAGGCGGTGGAGAGCGTGACGGCGCGAGTGCACCCGCTGGTTCTGGAGCTGGTGAACCGGCCCGATCCGAAGGTTGGGCTGGAGGGCAAGTTCTCGTTCCAGCACTCGATGGCGGTGGGGCTGGTCGACGGCGCGGCCTATCCGGCGCAGTACACGGACGCCAAGGTGCGGGACCCGGTCATCAGCGCGTTGAGGGACCGCATCAGCGCGACGGTGGACACGTCCATGGCCGAGGACGCCGGTGTGGTCACGCTGACGCTGAAGGACGGACGCAGCTACACGGAGACGGTGACCCACGCGACGGGCGCACCGGACAACCCCATGACGGACGAGCACCTGGAGGCGAAGTTCCGGGGCCTGGCGGGCGACGTGCTTCCCGCGGGGCAGGTGGAGGAGCTGCTGGGCCGGCTCTGGGAGCTGGATACGGCAGCGGACGTGAGCGAGGTGGTGGCGCTGACCAGGATGGAGCGCCGGGAGGTCCGTCGCTAGCCTCGATAGCCGGGTCCGGCGCTAGTTGACCGTGACCGGATGGGGGACGGCCGCCCAGAACTCGTATCCGCGCTCGTTCCATCTCATGGTATCAGGCAGGGGCTGCGTGTTGCCCGCGCTGTCGGTGGCCCGCATCGTTATGGTGTACTTGCCTGGCGTTGGGTTCCAGACGAACTCCCATCGACAGCCGGCCAGGGGGATGTTGGGCTCCCGGATGGCGGCGTCGGCCCAGGTTTTTCCGTCGTCGAGGCTGTATTCGACCCTGGCGATGCTGCCGTATCCGGACCAGGCGAAGCCGCGGACAGCCTGGGGGCCGGAGGTGAGGGTCCCGGGCCAGGACATGGCGATGCCCGAACGCACGGGGGTGCTGGTAAGGACGGGGCCGAGGGCGGGCGGGGCAGGCGGGAAGTCGGGGCCGTCCAGGACGTACTCCTCTGTGTTGCGCTCTACGTAGATCGGCTCTTCAGAGACGGCGATCTTTCCCACCCACTTGATGCTGTTGATGCCGACCCAACCGGGGACGACAACGCGTGCGGGGAAGCCGTGGTCGGGGGGGAGGAGGTCGCCATTCATGGCGTAGGCGACAATGGTGTCATCCTGAAGGGCCTTGGAGACGGGCATGGGACGCTCCACGGCCGACTTGTCGAGGCCGGTGGGCATGACGTCGATGGCGGATGGCTTGATGCCGGCGCGGTCGAGGATCTCATTGAGGGAGACGCCTGTCCATTCTGCGACGGCGTAGGAGCCGAAGCGCCAGGGGCGACCCTTGGGCGTGCGCTCCTGGTACTCCTCGAAGAAGATGCGGCCGTTGCCTGCGCACTCGACGAAGCGGGTGACGGTGACGGACGGGAGGCGGAGGAGGTCGTCGTAGGTGAGCTCGAGGGGTGTCCTGACGCCGGGGCCCTCGACGACGAGGCGCCAGGTCTGGGGATCGATGATGGGTGTCGGGCCGTGGTTGCGAATGAAGAAGAGGGAGGCTGGGGTCAGGTAGCCGCGCGAGTAGAGGTTCTCCCAGCGCGTCTCCATGCAGACGTCGTGATGGATGAAAAGGTCCGGTGGTGTGGGCTTGACGTGGGTGCCCGTAGGGGTCGCTGCTGCGCCTGCTGTCAGCTGCCGGGGTGGCTTCGCCTGCGCCTGCTGGGTCATCTCTTCCCTGTGCTCTTCTGCGCCGTGACTGCCGTTGTGGGGGTGGCGCCCTGCTTGCGGCCAGGACCCCTGCTGGCGTGTCCCCGGCTGCGGGGCAAAAGAAAACCCCGCAGCCATGGGGCGCCGGCTACGGGGCGGTTTGCCCGGGGTGCGAGCGGGGCGCGCAACACGCCCCAACTCGACATGTACAGGGGCTACAATAGAAGCAAGGGAGTGCCACCGAGTCCTCTCCAGTCTCCAGGGCGGTTGGGTTGGGGGCATGGTAGGGGCGCGGATGGCGGGTGTCAAGCCCTTCTTAATCTCTCAGGACTTCTGGTACAGGGCGATAGCCTCCTTAGGGGTAAGCATGTTGATGCCCATGTGGGGGCGGGTAGTGTTGTAGGCGTCGAGGAAACGCTGATACCAGGCATTCAGCTCCTGGTGGTCTTGGGGCGCTTCCTCCAACCAGAAGAAGCACTCCTCTTCGTCCGTGCGGAAGCTCCGCTCTATCACCGCGTTCTCATTGGGAGCACTCTTGTGGATGTAGAAGTGTTCGAGGCCGAGCTCGGTGCACTTGGTGTGAAAGCGTCTCTGAAACTCCAACCCATTGTCCGTCTGGACATAGTGCAGCGGGAAGGGGAACTGCTGGGTGGCATAGTACAGAGCCAAGAGCGCTCCGCCCTCATCCAGCTTGGGGAGGATGAGCCCGACCTTGTAGCGAGAGGAGATGTCCATCGCCGCGTAGAGGTAGCAGGTGTCCGGCAACCCAGACAGCTCCGGGGTGACGTGCTTCACGTCCATCTGGAGGTAGTCCAGGCCCGGACACTTACGGGGTCGCATGACTTGGCCGTTCTGAAAGCGCGGCCGCCGTCGCTTCGTACTGGGGCGGACCAAGCCCACGCGTTGCAGATACCGATGAATGGTCGACGCGGAGACCTCCAGCCCCTGAGCCTGGGCCAAGACCGCCAGCTTCTCCCGACAGAAGCCCGTCGCTTCTCGCCACCCCCGTACCCGGACGGCCGCCTCTCCCCACAGCACCCGCTTCGGCCGTTTGGGAGCTGTAGACCGGCGCTGCACCCCCCGCCAGCGCACGTAGCCCCAGGGTTGCCGCCCTCGATCCACCCAGCGCTTGACGGTCCGGCGGTCTATCCCCAACTGCCGGGCTGTTGCTGAGAAGTTCTGACCGCATGCCTTCCACGTTTCAATGATCGTCCGTACTGGTAGTCTGCTCATGGCTCATTCTACAGGCCCTGTACCTTATGTCGTGAGAGAACAAGCCCCTTGGGGGTGTTGAGAGGAGGCCTGGCCTAAGGCGACAACGGCGCACGGAGGGGGCGGATGGAGGGGAGGGGGAAATGAAAGCGCCCCAAGGAGGTCTTCCTTGGGGCGCTTTCTCGCGTTGTCGTGGTAGCGGGGGGAGGATTCGAACCTCCGACCTTTGGGTTATGAGCCCAACGAGCTGCCGCTGCTCCACCCCGCGACAGTACCGTAACCGCACAGCCTGCGCCTGAGCGCGGACTACACGGAGACAGTGTACAGAGAATAAGGGTCAAGTTGCAAGCAGGTGGCGCTGATATGGGGAAGGCCTCGGCCGATGAGGGACGGTCGGCTACGGCGGTTGCCCGCCTTCCACCTCCGTCCTCGGAGCAGGTGGTCTTCCTGCGGCCTTACTCCTTCGCTTGCGCTAGGGATGGGAGGCCTGGTCTTGGGGTGGGCTTCGCGCTTAGATGCTTTCAGCGCTTCTCCCGACCGGCCATGGCTACCCGGCGGGGCCCCTGGCGGGACCACCGGCACACCAGCGGGCCGTCCCTCCCGGTCCTCTCGTACTAGGGAGGGCTCCCCGCAAGCCTCCTACGCCCGCGGCAGATAGAGACCGAACTGTCTCACGACGTTCTGAACCCAACTCACGTACCCCTTTAACGGGCGAACAGCCCGACCCTTGGGACCTTCTCCAGCCCCAGGATGGGATGAGTCGACATCGAGGTGCCAAACCTTGCCGTCGATAGGAACTCTTGGGCAAGATCAGCCTGTTATCCCCGGGGTAGCTTTTATCCGATAAGCCACGGCCCGTCCACACGGTGCCGTAGGATCACTTTGCCCGACTTTCGTCCCTGCTCGGCTTGTAGGCCTCACAGTCAAGCCCCCTTCTGCCAATGCACGCGCCGGACGATTTCCATCCGTCCTGAGGGGACCTTGGGGCGCCTCCGTTACTCTTTAGGAGGCGACCGCCCCAGTCAAACTGCCCGCCTGGCAGCGTCCCGCGCTCTGTTTGCGCGGTGAGGGCCAAAATCAGGGAAGGGTGGTATTTCACCAGTGGCTCCCGCCCCGCTGGCGCGGAACGTTCATCGCCTCCCACCTATCCTACACATCCCGGACCCCAGTCCGGTGCCAGGGTGCAGTAAAGCTCCACGGGGTCTTTTTGTCCCGCCGCGGGTTGCCCGCATCTACACAGGCCCTGCAATTTCACCGAGTCCTCCGCTGAGACAGCTCTCCGGTCGTTCCGCCATTCATGCGGGTCGGAACTTACCCGACAAGGGACTTCGCTACCTTAGGACCGTTAGAGTTACGGCCGCCGTTCACCGGGGCTTCGGTTCCCAGCTACGCCCGAGGGCTTCACCGGTCCCCTTAACCTTCCGGCACTGGGCAGGCGTCGGCCTCTATACTTAGGGTTTCCCCTTGGCAGAGACCTAGGTTTTAGGTAAACAGTCGCCAGAGATGCTACGCTGCGGCCCGCTGCCGCTCGGGAGGCTTGCTCCGTCACCGCTGCGGGCGCCCCTTTTCCCGAAGTTACGGGGCTCCTTTGCCGAGTTCCTTAGCGGAGGTTCTCTCGAACGCCTTGGGGTGCTTACCCCTGCCCACCTGTGGTGGTTTGCGGTACGGGCACCACTCCCCCTCCCGACGAGGCTTTTCTTGGAGGTATGGGCACAGCGGAGTCCCCCGAGCCGTAGCTCGGAGTTCCCGCCCCCCTCAGCTCCTATCGGCCCCCAGGGATTTGCCGCTGGTGACCTGGCCTACAGGGGCGGACACCCCATGTCCGATGGGGATGCCCCGCCTTCCCTTCCCCGTCCCCCCGTCGTTCATCAGAAGAGCGGTGGTGCTGGAATGTTGACCAGCTGTCCATCGCCTACGCCTTGCGGCTTCGGCTTAGGTCCCGACTGACCCTACGCCGTTTAACGTTCCGTAGGAATCCTTGGGCTTTCGGCGCCCCGGGTTTCCACCGGGGTTGGCGCTACTCATTCCGGGATTCTCACTCCCCCGCCCTCCACTGGACATTACCATCCAGCTTCACTGCACGGGGGACGCTCCCCTACCGATCCCGGGAACTTGAAACAAGCTCCCGAAATCCCGCGGCTTCGGCGACGGACTTAGCCCCGTTACATCTTCGGCACGGGTTCCCTCGACCGGTGAGCTATTACGCACTCTTTGAAGGGTGGCTGCTTCTAAGCCAACCTCCCGGCTGTCTGGGGAATCCCACATCCTTTCCCACTGAGTCCGCACTTGGGGGCCTTAGCCGGCGGTCTGGGCTGTTGCCCTCTCGACGATGGAGCTTCTCCCCCACCGTCTCACTCCTGGATCTGGTCTCCGGGCATTGGTGGTTTGGTTGGGGTTGGTAGGCTCGCGCCCCCGTACCCATCCAGTGCCCTACCTCCCGGGACCGACGTCCAGGGCTGTCCCTCAAGACATTTCGGGGAGAACCAGCTATCTCCGAGCTCGATTGGCATTTCACCGCTACCCGCAACTCATCCCATGGCTTTACCCCGCCAACGGGTTCGGGCCTTCAGTCCGGGTTAACGGACCTTCACCCTGGCCACGGGTAGATCGCTCGGTTTCGGGTCTCCTGGAAGCGACTCCTCGCCCTATTCGGACTCGGTTTCCCTACGGCTCCGGGACTCCTGTCCCTTAACCTCGCCGCCCCCATAAACTCCCCGGATCATTCTTCAAGAGGCACGCCATCACTCCAGCTTACGCCAAAGCTCTGACTGTCTGTAGGCCCACGGTTTCAGGTCTTTTCACCCCCCTTTCGGGGTGCTTTGCACCTTTCCCTCACGGTACTGGTTCACTATCGGTTGCCAAGAGTATTTAGCCTTGGAGGGTGGTCCCCCCAGCTTCCCGCAGGGTTCCTCGTGCCCCGCGGTACTCGGGTCCGTGTCAGGCTCGGCCAGCTCCTTTCGCCTACGGGGCTCTCACCCACTACGGCGGCCCCTTCCAGGGTCCTTCGGCTAGCAACCAGCCAACTCCCGCGGGGCTCTGGGGCCCCCGCTTGCACGTCCCACAACCCCCAAAAGGCATAGGCCCCCAGGCCACTAAGCCCCTCAGGTTTGGGCTCTGCCCCGTTCGCTCGCCGCTACTCAGGGCATCGCGTCTGCTTTCTCTTCCTCAGGGTACTGAGATGTTTCAGTTCCCCCGGTTCCCTCGTCCGGGCACGACCCCGGACGTGATCCCGCTTCAGCAGGACCGGGTTTCCCCATTCGGGCACCCCGGGCTCCGCGCGCTAGACCGCTCACCCGGGCGTTTCGCCGCCTTGCTGCGCCCTTCATCGGCTCTTGGCACCTAGGCATCCCCCGTGGGCCCTTTGCACCTTCCCCACATCAGGGCCACCTGCTTGCTCTTGTTCCCTCTTCTCTTGTTAACGTACCCCCACCGGCCTCTCTCCCATCTCCCCAGCGCATCTCGCCAGGACCCACCACCACCACTTCCCTGCCAGTGAGCACACCTCATCCTATGCCCACACCCCACATCCGTCAAGACCACCCACCACCCCCCCCCCCCGATGCCTGACGGGTGGGCGCGGCCCGCTCAACGGGTGAGCCCATCTCACAAAGCCGGCTCGTCCAGGTCTCCAATCTCCTGCAGTCCGCCTTTCAACGGAATAACAACATGGCGCGTCGCATTCCAACCCCGTCATTCCCGCCCCCACTCCGTCATCCCCACGTCAACCCCATCAGTCCCGCGAAGGGAGACCTTTGCGTAACTCCCCGTGGAGGGCGAGGTCGTGAAAGTGAAGCAGGCCCCGCCAGCCTGGGGCCCCACCCTGGATTCCCGCTTTCGCGGGAATGACGGTGGGGGAGGTGCGGCAATGACGGTTATGCAAAGGTCTCCGAAGGCGGGAATCATCCTGCCCTGCACAGTCCATATCAAGCGGGGTAGACGAATGAGACAGGCTCTCAACTGGTTCGAGCGTCTCACCATAGCGGCTCCCCGCCCTCCGCCTGGGAACGCGGCGTGTGTCGTCGAGGGGAGATCAGGGGACGGAAAGGGGGGGTTCGGTGGTGTCGGCGGGCATGTCGACGGCGAAGGCGTTGAGGAAGAAGGCGTTTTGGACGTAGTGGCCCATGATGGCGGTAAGCTCGACGAGGCGGAGGGCGCCGAAGTGGTGGAGGGCAGCGTCGAATGTGGCGTCAGACACCTTGTGGTTGCGGAAGAGCTCGGTGGCGTAGCCGACCAGGGCGGCGTCGGCGGGGGGAAGGGACGGGAGGGGTTGGTTCTCGCGGATCGCGGCTATGGCGTCGTCACTGACGCCGGCCTTGCGCGCGGCGGGGGCGTGGGCGTTCCAGACGTAGGGGCAGTCCATGGAGCGTGCGGTGACGAGGAGGGCGAGCTCAAGGAAGCGGTCGTCGATGCCGGTCTCGAAGCGAAGGTAGTCGCTGACGTGGAGTCGTCGCCGGGCGAACTCGGGGCTGTGGATGGCGATGGAGCTGGGGCCGGTGGGCGGGGAGGCGCTGATGACTTCGTCGAAGGCGGCGCGGAGCTGTTCCGGGACGTTGTCGCGGGTGAGGGTCGGCAGGCGGGTCATGGTGCTCCTCCGGGGTCAGGATGGCGGCTGGTGGAGACCATGCTACCACCGGCCGGTTGCGGGTCGCTAGCTGTAGCTCCCATAGAGGTTGCTGACAGGTGAGGGGCCTCGCTGAAACTGTTGTGGTGAACACAACCCAGCAGTGACAAGAGGTGCCTCATGAGCCATTCTAACGTACGCTTGACCCCCGTGACCCGCGCCAGCGGCTGCCAGCTGCCCCTTCCCCTCCCACCACCCCTGCGCTATCCTGGGCTCGCGGACGCACATCCCTCCTCACAGCACCCAAAGAAGGGACCATGCACCACCCCAACACCAGCAGCCAACGCCCCCCCGGCCCAGCCGGCCAGGATGCGCCTCCCGTCGACAGTGCACCCGCCGCCCAAGCCGCACTTCCGATTCGTTTCGTCCCCCACTCTTATTTCCAGCTTCAGCAGGACATAAATTGAATATCGAATACCCCTCCGATAGCTCCCTCCCCGACACACTCTGGGTCTCCCACTACGACAGCCCCCTCGGGCCCTACCTCCTTGCCTCCTCCCAGCGCGGCCTCGTCTGCCTCGAACCTCTCGACCAGGCCCAGCCCCGCCTCCGCCGCTGGGACCGCGACGGCATCAGTGTTGCCGACGGCGCCCCATCCCCCCACAACCACGCCGCCGCCCGCCAGCTTGACGAGTACTTCGCAGGCGCCCTCCGCCGCTTCACCGTCCCCCTCGACCCCCGCGGAACCGACTTCGACCACCGCGTATGGACAGAGCTCTCCAACATCCCCTACGGCGAGACACGCTCCTACAGCCAGGTCGCCCACGCCATCGGCCGCCCCACCGCCAGCCGTGCCGTCGGCCTCGCCAACGGACGCAACCCCATCTCCATCATCGTCCCCTGCCACCGCGTCATAGGCAAGAACGGCGCCCTCGTCGGCTACGGCGGCGGCCTCCACCGCAAGGACGCCCTCCTGGCCCTTGAGGCGCGCAAGACGCACCCCCTCGCCGACCCGGCCCCTCCCGCGAGCCGCAGCGCCCTCCAGCCGCAGCTCGCGCCCCTGCCCGCCGGGAACGCGGCAACGAGGCCCTCCCCCTTCTCCCCGGTCACATCGGAGACGCTCTAGTCCCGCCCATGCCCAGATTGACCCTCCACGTCGCCGCCGCCTACAATGGTGCATACCCTTCCCGGCTTCCGGCGCCGTGCCAAACCGCGTGCCAGACCCACTCGGGAGCGCCATGTCACCCAGCGTAGACGCCCTGCTGCAGGACCTCCAGGCACTGAAGGACAGCGCCCTGGCAGAGCTGGAGCGCATCGCAGACCCCCAGGAGTTGGAGGCATGGCGCATCGCCAATCTGGGCCGGAGAGAAGGGAAGCTCACCCAGGCCCTCCGCGACTTGGCGCAGCTGCCCCAGGAAGAGCGCCGCACCGCCGGCACCCTCGCCAACGACGTCAAGTCCGTCCTGACCAGCCGCTGGCAGAACGCCGCCGACGCACTCAAGCAGGCGCAGCTCACCAGGCTGGCCCAAGAGCAGCGCTTGGACGTCTCCCTACCTGGCCGTCCCGTCGCTCAGGGCCGCCTTCACCCCACAACCCAGGTCATCCGCGAGATCTGCGGCGCATTCATCTCCATGGGCTTCCAGGTGGCGGAAGGCCCGGAGGTGGAGTGGGACCACTTCAACTTTGAGATCCTCAACATCCCGGAGGGCCACCCCGCCCGGGACATGTGGGACACCCTCTGGATCGACCACGTCGACCAGGATGGACGCCGCCCCATGCTCCTGCGCACCCACACCTCCCCCA
Organism: Dehalococcoidia bacterium; assembly: GCA_965247615.1. GTDB lineage: Bacteria > Chloroflexota > Dehalococcoidia > Lucifugimonadales > UBA1127. The sequence continues at coordinate 2,179,234 of OZ252022.1, forward strand.
TGCAGGCCCGCATCATGATGCAGACCCAACCGCCCGTGCGCGTCATCGTGCCCGGCAAGGTGTACCGCTATGAGGCCACGGACCAGACCCATGAGTGGCACTTCTTCCAGGTGGAAGGCCTCGCCGTCGACGAAGGCATCACCTTCGCCCACATGAAGGGCACCCTCTTTGAGTTCGCCCGGCGCATATTCGGCCCCAACCGGCGCGTCCGCTTCAACTGCAGCTACTTCCCCTTCGTCGAACCCGGCGCCGAGATGTCAGTCGACTGCTTCAACTGCGAAGGCGCCGGCCGCCTCTCAGCCCCAGACCGGGAGTGCCCCACCTGCCGCGGCACCGGCTGGATCGAAATCATGGGCGCCGGCATGGTCCACCCTCGCGTCCTGGAAATGGTCGGCTACGACCCCGCCCGCTACACCGGCTTCGCCTTCGGCTTGGGCGCAGAACGTATCGCCATGCTCAAGTACGGCATAGACGACATCCGCCACTTCTACTCCAACGACCTGCGCTTCCTCCGCCAGTTCTAGCGGGCCGAAACCCGCCCCGTCCCCCTTCCTTCCCCACCCCAGCGGCCGGTCAGCTTTACGGGCACGGGTCTCGCCACTATAATTCACCTAGGCATCGTCAAGGATCCGAGGTGACCCGTGGCCCTGCGACCCATATGCACTGTCCCTGACGCCGTCCTCCAAACCAGGACCCGGCGCGTGAAAGAGTTTGACGCCTCCCTCCAGCGCCTGATTGACGACATGATCGAGACCATGCGGGACGCCAACGGCGTGGGCCTCGCCGCCAATCAGGTCGGCGTACCACTCCGCGTGTGTGTCATAGAGATCCCGGAAGAGGAAGACGTGCGTGTCCTCATCAACCCGCAGATGGTCGCCCGGGAGGGGGAGCGGGAGTTGGAAGAAGGCTGCTTGAGCATCCCCGGTTACCGGGGCACGGTCACGCGCTCCTATTCAGTCCGCGTGCGCGCCACGGACCGCACCGGCAGACCCATCCGGATCAAAGCGGAAGACGACCTGCTGGCTCAGGCCCTGGAACACGAGATAGGTCACCTCAACGGCCAGCTGTACATCGACCACCTGATTAGCAAAGACGCCATCTGGAAGCTTGGCGAAGAGAAGCTGCCGAAGGACCCGGACTCGGAAACCGAGTCCTCCAGCGCAGTAGCAGAGTCCATCACTTCGTCCTGACTGACCCAGAGGCTCCTTCCGGAAAGGAATCTAGTGCGGCTTCTGGAATCGCTGCAAGAGCACTTTGCCGCCTGCAATGTCCAGGCCTTCCTCGTAGGCGGCTCTGTCCGAGACACCCTTCTTGGTCGGCCCAGCCGCGATGTCGACGTCGCCATCGTTGGCGGCGCGTCGGAGATCGCCCGGCAGCTGGCGGGCGCCCCAGGCGGCAACCTCGTCCCCCTCGATCCTCAGCGGGGCATCTTCCGCGTCCTGCTGCGCTCCTCGTCAGAGCACGCCGCGCCCTGGACCATCGACCTCACCAGCGCTCCCCAGGGCATCGCCGCCGACCTTGAACACAGAGACTTCACCATCGACGCAATGGCGGTCCCCTTCCCCCAGGCGGCGAGTACTCCTGCGTCCTGGCCCATCATAGACCCGCTTCACGGTCGAGCAGACTTGGACGCAAGGGTCCTCCGCGCTATCGGACCTGGCGTATTCCAGGACGACCCCCTACGCCTCCTACGCGCCGTTCGGCTCGCCGTTCAGCTTGGCCTCGAGATGGAGGTCGGCACCCGGCGCCTCCTGTCCCAAGATGCCCACCTTCTATCTCGCGTGTCCGGCGAGCGCCTCCGGGACGAGCTGCTGGCCATCTTGAGCCAGCCCGGCGTGGAGCGTTCCCTCGAGATCCTGGACTATCACGGCATCCTCGCCAACCTGGTCCCGGAGCTAACGCCGGCCAAGGGGGTCACCCAGCCCTTTGAGCACTACTGGGACGTGTATGAGCACAGCCTCCAATGCACCGTCATGCTGGAGCGGATCCTGGACCCTCAGTTCCGCCGGACCGGACCGGTCGGCCAGTGCATCCCCTGGCCTTCACACCTGGACCACCACTTCCAGGAGGAGGTCAGCGACGGTCACACACGGGCCACCCTCCTCAAGCTTGCAGCCCTCCTGCACGATGTGGCGAAGCCGGAGACCAAGACCGTGGAACCCTCGGGCAGGGCCCGCTTTCTGGGCCACTCTGAACGCGGCGCTGAGAAAGCGGAGCACATCATGCAAAGGCTTCGGCTCAGCCGCCGTGGCGTGGACACGGTCTGCTCCCTGATTGCGGAGCACCTGCGGCCCAGCCACCTGGCACAGCGGGGCGAAATGCCGACTCCCAGGGCAATCTACCGGTACTTTCGAGACCTCGGAGACATCGCAATTGACACGCTCTACCTCCACCTTGCAGACCACCTCGCCGCTCGCGGGCCGGCTCTGGACATCGAGAAGTGGCGCTTCAGTTGCAACCGCATAGCCTTTACACTGGAACAGAGCGCCTCCCGGCCACAACCCCAGGGCCCCGCCAAGCTCCTGGATGGGCACGATCTCATCCAACGCTTCGGATTGCGCCCGGGCCCCTCTTTCCGAGGACTCCTGGAGTCCGTGAGAGAGGCCCAAGCGTTAGGTGAGATCAGCACCAGGGACCAAGCCATGCACCTAGCCGAGCGCATGCTCCAAGAGACAGACCACAAATCAGGGCGAGGAGTAGAAGTCGTGGGGCAGATCCATGCCTAAAGGAAATTTGCGGCGCCTGATATTCGTCAGCATCCTGCTGGCCATCGCCGTGGCCGCGTTGGTGTTCCCCACCATCAACATTGAGGCCGCAAACTTCCGGCGCGGCGGTACCGGACCTCTTGGACTCCGCCTGGGCTTGGACCTCTTGGGCGGCGTCCACCTGGTGTACCAAGCGGAGCGGTCTCCCAACGAGATACGGGCTACCTACGTCGATGGCACGGAGACCGACGTCGAAGCGGTCACCGCGGCCATTACCCCCGTCCTGGAAGGTATGGGACGGTCCCTGGAGTCTGTTGAGCTCTCCGGCTCCCGGTCCTTCCTGGCCACCGTGCCATGCCTGACGGCCACCGGCGATGGAGTGAGCCCTGGCCTCGAAGAGCCGGACCAGGAGACAGTTCGGCAGGCATTCGAGTCGTTGGGTACCGTGACGGGGACCATCCGCTTCAGCGGATGCACCGAGCCGACCGAGTCCCAGATGGAGGGCGCAGTCAGCATCATTGAGCGGCGCATCAATGAGTTTGGCGTGGCCGAGCCCAACATCCAGATCCTGGGCAACGAGCGTATCCTGGTCCAGCTTCCCGGCGTCGGCGACACGGAAATCGAGGCTTCCTTCCAGGGCACGCGGAGGATTGAGCAGGTCAGGACTGCCCTCGCTCCATTTGCCCGCGGCGACGCCTTCATCCAGCAGGTCGACGGCTCGCAGTTCATCATCGACGCTCCGTCGCTATATCCGCCGAGGCGCGATGCGCAGGGACAGATTACTGAGCCGGCTGAGTCAGAACGCATTCGGGAGGCATTGGAAGAGGTCGGCGCATTGGCCTCCTACTCCGTCTCCGGAGGCATAGAGGCGGCCAAGCGCCTCATCGGGCAAACCGCAGTCCTGGAATTCAAGCATCGGGTCTGCCAGGACGAGCTGTGCATTCTGCACCAGGACGTGGACCTCAACCTGGGTGGCGACGACTTGGCCCGGGCCTTCGCGGACCAACACCAAACTTCCCAGCTGCCTATCGTCTCCATCGAGTTCAGCTCCGAGGGCGCCGACATCTTCGGCGACCTGACGACCCGCATCTCTGTCCCCAATGAGCAGGGCTACTTCGATCGCATCGCCATCTTCCTGGATGACGTGGAACTGGTCGCACCGGTAGCTCGGCAGGCCATCCTGGGCGGCCAAGCCTTCATCGAGGGGCCAGACTTCACCCTGGACCGCGTCCGCACCCTGGCCATCCAGCTTGAATCTGGGCGCCTGCCCATTCCCATCTCCGTAGTCCAAGAGCGGGACGTCGATGCTACCCTGGGCGCCGACGCGCTGCGCAAGAGTGTCATAGCCGGCATCATTGGCCTGGGGATAGTGCTTATTTTCATGGTCCTCTACTACCGAGTGCCCGGCTTGATGGCTGCCGGCGCCCTGGTCACCTATATGACCCTGGTGCTCGCCGTCTTCAAGCTCTTCCCGGTAACTCTGACCCTAGCCGGCGTCGCGGGCTTCATCCTCTCCATCGGCATGGCCGTGGACGCTAACATCCTTATCTTTGAGCGCATGAAGGAGGAGCTCCGCACCGGCAGAAGCCTCCTCGGGTCCATCGAGACGGGCTTTAGCCGGGCGTGGCCATCCATTCGCGACAGCAACATCTCTACCTTCATCACGTGCGGCATCCTCTGGTGGTTCGGCACCCGGTTGGGGGCCAGCGTGGTCGTGGGCTTCGCGGTAACGCTGTTCATCGGCGTGGCGCTCAGCATGTTCAGCGCCATCTTCGTCAGCAGAAGCCTCCTCCACCTCACCGTGGCGACACCCCTCCGCAAGTTGACCCGCCTGTTCACTCCCGTAGGCATCCAGAGTCAGGGGCCGGCGGCGCGGCCGTTTTTAGGGGGACGGTAGTGTTCCATCACGTTCTCTCAGCGCCGGAAGGCATGTCCCCACTCGATGCGGCGGGATCACCGAGGCGGGAGAACCAGGCCCTCGACCCCAGGGTCTGCCGCAAGGTGCAAGACCGCAAGAAGAGATCGACTCTCATGCTTCTCGCCATATTCCTAGCGTAGCGGAGCGCAAGATGGACTTCGTTGGAAAGCGGCGCTGGTTCTTCCTGGGCTCCTTCGTGATTATCGTCCTGGGGATAGTGTCCATGGTGATCCCGCCTGGGTTCCGCATAGGCATCGAGTTCACGGGCGGATCTGCTCTTACCGTAACCTTTGCCGAGCCGGTGACCCAGGAGTCCGTCAGGTTAGTGATCGCACAGCAGGGGCACAGCGAGGCCCTTATCCAGGGGCTTGGCGAAAACTCTTTTCTCATTCGCACGCGCACTCTGGAGGAAGCGCCCACCGGCGCGGCCGAAGAGCAATCGGAGAGACAACAAGTGGAGGGTGCGTTACGGACCCTGGCGCCCATCGTGACCACGGACCTGGAGGCTGTGTCTCCCGTCATAGCCCAGGAAGCCGTGCGCAACGCCATCATCGCCGTGCTGATTGCGGCGGTGGGGATCCTCTTCTACATCACCTGGGCCTTCCGGGCCATGCCCAACTCCTTCAGGATGGGGTCCACAGCCATCATCGCGACGGTGCATGACGTCCTCATTGTCCTGGGACTCTTCTCCATCCTAGGAAAGTTCCTGACCATCGAGGTCAACGTGATGTTCATCACCGGCGTGCTGACGGTCCTGGGCTACAGCGTCCATGACACCATCGTCGTATTCGACCGGATTCGAGAGAACACAGCCCGGCGCACGGGCCGGGGCCTGGAAGCCACCATCAACATCTCTATCATGGAGACCCTCGGCCGTTCCCTGACCACCAGCGTCACAACCCTTCTCGTGATCACTGCCCTCCTACTCATGGGTGGCGTGACGCTCCAGAGCCTGCTCATAACCCTCTTCATCGGCATTGTGACAGGGACCTACAGCTCCATCGCCATCGCCAGCCAGATTCTGATAGTGTGGGAGCGTGGCGAGTGGCTCGGCCCCCTGCGACGGCGCTCACGCGCAGAGGCGGCTCCCGCGCCCTAAGGCCGCGTGAGTGGCACAATGACAAAGACAGAGACGAGTTCCATTGAGGAAACCCTCAAGAGGGCGAATTCCTACGCTGGTCTCAATGAGTATCCTTCGACATGAGGAGCCCACCGATGAAGTTTGGATTCTTCATGATGCCGTCCCACCCCCATACGGAAAACCCCACTCTCGCCTTCGAACAAGACCTTGAGCTCATCGAGTACGCCGAGAGCTTGGGACTAGATGAGGTCTGGGTGGGTGAGCACCACTCCGGGGGCTGGGAAACCATCCCGGCGCCGGACATCTTTCTGGCGGCGGCGGCCACTCGCACCAAGCGGATCCGACTGGGCACTGCCGTCATCAACCTGCCGTACCATCACCCATTCCACGTCGCCGAACGAATCGCATTCTTGGACCACCTGGCCTATGGCCGGATCATGCTGGGGTGCGGGCCGGGCGTCCTAGCCCCCGACGTGAAGCTCTTCGGCATCAACCCCACAGAGCTCCGACCCATGATGAACGAGTCTCTGGACATCATCCTCCAGCTCTACCGCACGGATGAGCCGGTCTCCTACCAGGGCCAGTACTGGCAAATAGAGAATATGGCGCTCCAGGTCAGGTCTTTTCAGCAGCCTCACGTGCCCATATTCCTGGTGAGCTCTGGAAGCGGCAACAGCATCAGGGTGGCAGCCGAGAGGGGACTCCCTGTTATTTCTGGAGCGTTCACAATTCCAGGCGTCATGGACCTCAACCAGCAATGGCAGCTCTACGAACAGGAGGCCAACAACGCGGGCCACACCGTGAGCCGCGATGATTGGCGGCTGGGCAACGTTCCCGTGTACGTGGCTGAGTCCATGGAGCAGGCGAAGGCAGACGTCGCCGAGGGCGCCATGCGTGAGGCACGAGAGTACTTCTTTCACAGCGGATTGAAGACCACCTACGAGGCCTATCCGGGACAGCCCGCCAGCGAGATAACCTTCGATCAGGTCGCCGCGCAGCGGGGCTGGATCATCGGCGACCCCGACCACTGCGTACGGCGAATAAGGGAGCTTCAGGACGCCACGGGAGGCTTCGGCGGGTTGCTCATGCTGAGCATTGACTGGACGTCGAAAGAGAAATGGTACCGGTCCCTGGAGCTGTTCTCAAGGTACGTCATGCCCCAGTTCAAGGGTACGCTGACCGGCATCCAAAGCTCCTATCAGCGCATGGTCGAAGACAATCGCCAGGGAATCCTGCCCCGTTCCCGTTCAGGATTCGTGCAGACTCAAGAACAGCCGCACGTCAGCCAATAGACGGCAGCCAGGAGGGAATCATGGGAAGATTGGAGGGCAAGGTAGCCTTGATCAGCGGAGGCGCCAGGGGACAGGGAGCGTTTGAAGCCATGCTCTTTGCCCAGGAAGGAGCCAAAGTCGTCATCGGCGACATTCTGGACGAAGAGGGCGGCAAAGTCGAGACGCAGATACTTGAGACCGGTGGCGAAGCGACCTACGTCCATCTCGACGTGACCCAGAACGATCAGTGGCAAAACGCTGTAGAGCTTGCCGAACGCAAGTACGGGAAGCTGGACATTCTCGTCAACAACGCGGGCATCACCCAATCGGACTTTGTGGAGTCCCTCTCAGAGGCTAACTGGGACATGATACTGGAGATCAACGCCAAGGGTGTTTTTCTCGGCACCAAGCAGGCCATCCCGGCCATGAAGCGCGCCGGCGGCGGGTCCATCGTGAATACATCCTCCATCGCGGGCATCGTCGGCAGGTTTCACTCATCTCCAGCCTACAGCGCTTCCAAAGGGGCTGTCCGCGTATTCACCAAGGCCGTGGCAGTCCAATATGCGGCCGACAAGATCCGGTGTAACTCCGTCCATCCTGGGCCAATCGACACGGAGATGCTGCGCCGCCTGGACGCACCAATCAGCCTTGAAGACCGACGTGCAGCAGTCCCTCTGGGCAGACTGGGGACAGCAACTGACGTAGCCTATGGCGTGCTGTACCTTGCTTCCAATGAAGCGTCCTTTGTCACCGGCTCCGAGCTCGTTATCGACGGAGGCATCACCGCTCAGTAGCACCTGCCTGGGGCTCCGCCGGGAGCCGTGCGAACGCTGCCGCTCCGGGCAGGATGGCCCCATAGCTCTTCATGCGGACACCAGCATGCCGTCCTCTCATATTCCTCGCTGGGGTCCGATATGCCCCTGACCCTGTTCGACGCCCCGATGGAACCCACTACGGTCGGAGACCCCGACCGGCCAGGTTACAGGCCGTGCTCTCGAGGCCGAATATTCCGATGGTCTCCTGACGCCGGCTGCCTCATTTGACGCTGCAAGACCAGAATGATAGCGTTGGGAATCTCCCAAGGAGAACGTGCACATGTACATCATTGACACCCACTGCCACGCAGGGGTCAACTGGTTTGAGCCCGTCGAAATGATCCTCCACGAAATGAACCTGAGCGGCGTTCAGAAGGCTGTCCTTACCCAGCACCGGGGCAACTTTGACAACCGCTACCTGTTGGAGTCCATGAAGCGGTATCCAGGCCGCTTCAACGCGATCATCACGGTCGACCCGGCTGATCCCAACGCCCTGCCGAATCTGGAACGGCTCGCCCAGGAAGACGGCGTATGCGGGCTACGGCTGCTTCCGGGAGATCGATCCCCGGGCGACGACCCGCTGGCCATCTGGCGCAAAGCAGGGCAGGTCGGACTGCCCATCAGCGTCTTTCTGGTTGACGTGGCCGACTGCGCCGATGATGCATTCCAGGACGCCGTGCGGTCCCTTCCCACGTGCTCCATCATCCTAGAGCACCTCTGCGGCATGTACGCGCCCAGAAGTCCTCAGTCGATTACGCCGCCCTACGATAAGTATCGCAAGGCGCTGGAGCTGGCCCATCTCTCGAATACATATGTCAAGTTCGGTGGCCTGGGGGAGTTCAGCCAGAGGCCTGCCCGCCTCCAGACCCGGTTCGGCTTCGAGGAGGTCCCGCCACTGCTGGAGATGGCCTACGAAGCCTTTGGCCCAACGCGGATGATGTGGGGCAGCGACTTTCCGCCCGTGGCGGGACGAGAAGGGTACAGGAACTCCCTCTACGGCGCCATGGAGCACAGCGCCTTCTCTAGTCCGGATGACGTCGAGTGGGCCTTTGGCAAGACTGCCATGGAGCTGTGGAAGATCAACGCCGACTAGCGCTGCAACCCTCAGCGCACCAGCAGCTCCGTGAGCACGGCCTCCAGCTTCTCCCGGTCCACCGGACCCACAAACTTGCGCACCACGCGGCCCTGGCGGTCCAGAATGAGCTTCTCGGGAATGCCCCGGACCCCGTAGTCGATGGCGATGGCGCCCCGGCTGTCCAGACCGTTAGGATACGTGACGCCATTCCGGTCCAGAAACTTGGCGACCTCATCCTCCGAGTCCCAGATGGCTATGCCCACAAACTCTACGCCCCGCCCGCTGTACTCCCGGTAGGCAGCCACCAGACCCGGAGCCTCGGCGCGGCATGGCGGACACCATGAAGACCAGAAGTCCAGCATCACAACCTTCCCGCGAAGGTCGGAAGGGTGCAGTGTTCCGCCACCAGACAGCTCCAGGGAAAAGTCTCTGGCGACCTCCTGGCTCGCTTCCACCTCTCCGAAGACGTTATTGATGGAAATGTTGGCGGGTCTGCCGCCGGACTGCAGCAGGGCCCAGACCAGGAGGGCCAGGAGGGCGAGCAGAGGAACCGTGACCGCCAGGAACAGCGGCCCGCGCCGGACGCCGGACCGCCCGACCTCAGCCTCCGTGTACCCATCGTCGCCGGTACTCACAGGGACCGCACTCGGAGAGCAATCTCAAGAAGCTGGGCCTTCAGCGACTCCCGCTCCACCTGGTAGGCAGCGTCATCTACGTCGCCTCGGCTCCGCTGCGTGTCCAGGTGCGCGATGCGCTCGATCAGGGCTCGCCTTTCCCCCTCCCACCCTGCACCGGACTCAGGCGTGCCGGCGCGATTCCTCATGCCTCGGGCCACAGCAAATGCCAGAACCAGCACGAGGACCAGCGCGAGAATCCCAGGCGCCACCCCTCGCTGGAAGAGGTTAGCGGCGACCCAGGTCTGGAGGCGCGCCCACCATGGCGGCTGGGGCAGCCCCGTAAGCTCAAGCAGAAGCCGTTCCCGTGGCGCCAGTTCTCGGGCCTCCAGGACCGAGTAGCGCGTGCTGCCCACCTGCACCGGCAGCAGGTCCAGCATCCGCTCGCTCTGTGCGCTCCCAAGCCCATCGGCCACCATGACGCGGAAAACCGAGGCCCCCAGCGGGAACCCCTTGTCAAAGGTCCACGTATCTTCGTCATACGGTGCGTTGTACGTGAACAGGATGTCGTGGACGCCCGGAGGGATGGGTGTCGTCAGTGCGAATCCCCGGTCTACCCGTAAAAGGTGTCCTCCCTCCAAGAAGGTCTGCACGTCCAGCTCATCGGCCCTGGGTGGCAAAGAGAAGCGTACAAGGTTCATCGGGCCGGCCTCACCCGGTACAGCCACAAAGGTCCGGTCCGACGAATTCTCGAGCTGCACGACCGCCAAGATCCCCAGCACTCTCAGGTCTTCACCGCCCTGCGCGAGAATCATGGTGCTGTCCGCGATGGCCAGCGCGCTGATGTCGCCGGTGGTCTCATAGACGGTGATCTGGACGGGCTCCGAAGCTGAGCTGTCGTCGACGTCCGTAGCGTACGCTATGCCCTGATGCATCGTCTCGATACGATAGCCATCTCCCAGAGCGGGAGGCAAGCCCGTGAAGGCAAATGCGCCGTTGACGGCCCCAGTTGAGCGGACGACCACCTCGCGCTCGGCGTCACGATAGCGAAGGGTGACTTCAAACTCATTGGGTGTCGGTGCTCCCGCAGTGCCGTTGACGATGCGTCCCTTCAGGTCGCTTGTTGACTGGGCATGAGCTATCTCTCCTGCCGCCGGAGCGAGGAACACTAGTGGAACAAGAAGCAAGGAGAGCAGAAATCGCACGGCGTCAAGCTCGCCGCTCGTCGAAGGGCTCCACGGGGCCATTCGACGAGCGCTGGGCCTCTTGGATCTCGCTCTCCAGGGCGTCATTCACAGCTTGAATCTGCTGTGCAAGCCCCTCTTCATCCCGCAGCAGGGATGCGGCGGCGAGCCGGTACTCCTGAAGGCGCGCCTCGTACTCCAGCGGCCCAATCTGTCCCAGCCCATGCTCGACCTGAAGGCTTGCAATGTCACGATACACGGACTCTCGGCGTTGCTGCGTCTCGTTCATGTGGTCCAAGTAACCGGCCTCAGGCGCAGAGGCTCCCTGCCCAGATCGAAGGAAAGGCCGGAGCACCACAGCCAGCGCCACCGCAGTCAGGAGCAACCCCACAAGCAGGGACATCCACCTCACCTCTCAACAGGCCCAGTGGCGGGGCCGCCCCTCACCGCCGCCAGTGGCAGCGCCCGAAGACGCCGCTTGGGCCAAAGCGCCACGACTGTGCCCAGAACGAATACGGGACCGGCGAGCCACATCCAAACAACCAGCGGGTTGACATAGATTCGAAAGAGGGCTTGCTGCCCATCATCGGAGAACTCGTTGGCGATGATGTACAGGTCCTCCGTGGGCGTAGAACGAATCCCAGCTCGAGAGGTCGCCATGGAGAAGCTGGGATAAAAGGCGTACCCTGCGTCCAGGGTTGTTAGGGGACGGTCATCACGGTACACCTGTACTGTGGCCCGCCGCTCCACGCGGTCCGGCTTCTGTTCCACGCTTGCAGAAACGTACTCCACGGCATAATCTCCAACGACTGCCCGTTCCCCCACGGCCAATGCCACGTCCTTGGTAACGCTGAAGAATGACGACCCCGTTACCGAGAATGCCAGAAGGATGATGGCCAGGTGCACAATATAGCCTCCGTAGCGGGGACGGTTCGCGGAGATGAGCCCAACAAAGGCCCTCAAGACGCCCTCTCCCCTGCGACTCCGTACCCGCGTGCCCTGCACCCACTCGCGAGCTATCTCGGCCAGAACCATGCCACAGAGACCAAAAGAAAGCAGGGCCACCGGTAGGCGCACGCCCAGGCCAAGGGCCACCACTACCACAAGACCTGCCGCTGCGCCCGGAAGGACCAACGCGCGGCCCAGTGCCCGCCACGACGCTCGACGCCAGGGAAGCAGCGGGCCAACGGCCATCAGCACAATGAGCGCCAAGAACAAAGGACCGGCAACGGTGTTGTAGTAGGGCGCCGCTACTGTGACCGTCGCGTCGCGAATGGCTTGGGAGAGTAGAGGGAACACCAGGCCCCAGAGTACCACCAGAGCGATCATCAAGAAGAGAAGGTTGTTCAGGAGGAACGCGGCCTCCCGGGACAGTACGGACTCCAGGGACGCGGCGCTCCGGAGCTTCGGATAGCGCCAGAAGAAGAGGCCCAGAGCCACCAGCAAGTTTCCGGCCAGGAATCCCAGGAAGACCCAACCCATAGTGGACTGAGCAAAGGAATGAACGGAAGGTATAGGGCCGCCTCGGTTCATGAACATGCCGTACATGGCCATGCCCCAAGCGAAGATGATGAGGGCGATGTTCCACATGCGGAACATGCCACGCCGGCTCTGGACCATGATCGAATGGATGAAGGCCGTCAGTGGCAGCCATGGGAGCAGGCCGGCATTCTCCACAGGGTCCCAAGCCCAGTAGCCGCCCCAACCGAGGATGGTGTAGGCCCACCACGCTCCCAGGAGCAGACCTATGGTGAGGATGGCCCAGACCACCAGCCCCCACGTCCTCGCAACATCCACCCACTCGTCTTTCGTGTTGCCCGCCAGGAGATGCCCGATGGCAAAGGCGAAGGGTATGGCCACACCAATGAGTCCAGTCATCAGCATGGGTGGATGGATGAACATCCCGAAATGGTTCAGGAGCGGGTTGATTCCACGACCGTCCGAGGGAACCACGTCCAGCTCGGCGAAAGGGTTTGCCATAGTCAGCATGACGGCCACAAAGAAGATCAGCACGCCCATAAGCACCGAGGTCGTGTATGGAAGGCTGAAACGCACCGCCGAGGGTGCGCTGGCTATCGCTATCGCGGCAAGGACGGAGAATATGAAGGCCAGAAACAGGAGCGAGCCCTCGTTTCCGGCGTAGAAGGCCACCCAGATCAGCCAGCCTTCCATAGCCAGGTTGCTATGCTCGAAGACATAGGCTAGCTGGAAGTTCCTGGTGGCGAAAGCCGTCACTAGAGCAAGGGTTGCCACCCCCAGCATAACCGGAGTCATGAAGACGGCGTGCCGGGCGCTAACCACCAGCTGCGGTATGGACAGCCGCAGGCCAGCGGCAGACCCAACCGCACCATAGGTGGCCAGGGCCAACGTCAGCAGGAGAGCGATGGTTCCCAGGTCAGCCACAGGCTATGACTCCCCCGCCGTAGGCCCGCGGTGAATCGGGGGCTTCGTCGCGTCCTGCTGGGCTGTCGTTCCTAAAAGCTCTTCGTCCACCCGGTCCAAGAACACCTCCAAGCCAGCATTGCCGGCCTTCACCGTATGGTAGTGCGAATGGCGCTGCCCTCGCCGCATTGCACGGACCGATAGGGCCAAGGCCAGCATCGCGCCAAGGATACCAAAGGGGGGTACAACCCAAATGAGGAGGTTGAATCCACTCTTGGGCGGCGCCGCCAAGATGCCCTCGCCGTAGCGGTCCACGAAATACTGGCGCACCTGCTCATCACTCCACCCATCCTCAATCTTCTCCCTAACAATAGCCTGCATCTGGTCTGCCAGGGTAGCCTGCGATTGGTCGATGGTTTCGCCGGGACAGATGGGGCAGATGAGGCTCTTGTCCAAGGCCTGAGCCCGAGTCTCCAATGAGACCTCTTTGACTGGGGCGTAGCAGCCGATGAGTAACCCTAGAAGGAGCGCACCTATACCAATGAACAGCCAGTGTGGGGACAAGACGAGCCGCCCAACCGTGTGCATCTGCACAGCAGCCAAATCTCCAATATAACCCTATCTTAGCATACGTGAACATACGAGCCTTGCCGTTTGTGAACAGGCGGGCTGAACAAGCGGCAAGGTCGTGCCGACAGCCGGGCAGGAATGGAACTGGGCAGCACGGCGGTGGGAGAGACCCGGGCGAACATGGGCAAAACGCGAACTACGCTACCGCCCCTGGAGAAGCATGATGTAGTCCGCCAAGAGCCAGCGGTCTTCCACACTCAGGAGGGATGAGAACCTGGGCATTCCACCCCGCGTCTTGTTGGTGCCGCCCTGGGAGATGAGCATGAAGAACTGCCCTATGGGCCGCCCCATGGTCACGTCTTGCATCATGGTGGGCGCCCCCATCATCTTTCCCACAGGGCCGGTCACCTCACCCATGGGGCCATGGCAGAAAGAGCAGTTGACGCGGTACAACTCCACGGCGCGGGCAAGGCTCACCTCCGTGCGCGGAATCGGACTCTCCATCGCGGTGTATTCGGCCTCCGAGTACGCGATGTCTCTCGTGTACTCTCGACTGTCCCCAGCCGACTTGTAGGGCACTGCACCCACCGGCGGCGCTAGGTGTGGCGGCTCTTGGGACCGGTACGAAGGTGCGTAGTGCATCTCGTACGCCCAGTCGATGGGAGCGTAGCTGCCGGTCTTGGCCGGACAAGCAACCATCGCCAGGGCGCAAGCCCCCAGGACCAACGGCAACAGAAGGCGCACGCGCCCTGTGGCACTGCGAGACACCCAAGACTTCACCGAGTGCATCGTCTTCATCCGGCGGCGACTCGCCCCTCTACTTTGATGTCTATGGCGTTGGCGCCACGGAAGATCTCCTCAATCTGCTCGACCTGCTCCTCAGGCACCGCAACCTCAAGGGCCAGGTACCCCTCTGTGATACGCGGGTCGTAGAGGCCTACACCGAACCGGGGCAGGCGGGACTCGAAAATGACCCCCAAGATAGTGAAGAGAACGGCGCCCAGCATTGTCCCCTCGTAGCAGATGACGAACATGGCCGGGATGGCCAGTATCGGTTTGCCTCCCGTAACCAGGGGATAGGCGAGCTGCGTGCCCGCCGTCAGCAGCAGCGCGACCGAGAGGCCCAAGGCAGCTCCAATGAACGGGAACACGTACAGCCTGTGATGCGAGGGTGGCTCGCCAAAGGCGCCTTCGGGATAGGGGGCGTCCGAAAGCACCTGAAAATCACTCACTCCGCTGCTCTTGAGCGCGTCCGCCGCCGCCACGGCGCTGCTTGAATCCTGGAATAGCCCTAGCATTCCCCTATTGGCCATTGTTCTGCCTCGTCCTGTAGTAATCACTCTTCTCGATACATTGCTGGGACACTGACCTTGCCGACCTGCACCTCAGACGCCAAGAGCTTCCCCTCCTTGGCGTCGGACAGGGGAATGATCGGGAAAAGCTTGCCGAAGACAAGGAGTCCCAGGAAAACCATCGCAAAGGAGGCTATGACGAAGAGGATCTCGATTGCGCTTGGGGCATAGGAACCCCAGTTAAAGGTCAAAGACTGCTTGCGCATGAGGCTTGGGACGATGATGATGAAGCGCTCCAGCCACATTCCGATATTAACCAGAACGGTGGTCCAAAACATGAGCACGGCACTCCGCCGCACGTTCTGGAAGAGCCACAAGGGCACTGGAATGAAGAACGCGGCCAGCAAGAAGACGATGAAGAGCATATTGAATGGCCACTCCATCATCTGGAGGTGACGTAGGTCCAGCTCCGGCCCTTCGCCGCCGTACATCCCCATCATGAACTCGATGAAGAAGAAGTAGAACCACGCCAGCGCGATGACGATGAGCAGCCGGCCCAGCGCCTCCAGGTGCTCAGCCCGAACGTAGCTCTCCCAACGGAAGAGCCAGCGCAGCAGGATGAGCACGGTTACCACTCCGGAAACCCCCGAGTGCACCGCGCCAATGACGAAGTAGGGCGCAAAGATGGTGGCGTGCCAGCCCTCGACCGCGATGACCACGGCGAAGTCCCAGGACACGATGCTGTGCACGGACACGAAAATGGGCAGGATGATGGCGGAGAGCAGGATGCCGGCCAGCGTTTGGAGCTTCCACTGGCGAGGTGTGCCCCTCCAGCCCAGAGCCAGGACGCCGTACGCGGCTCGCCGGATGCCCCGCGTTCGGTCTCGGATGACGGCGATGTCCGGTACCAGCAGCACGAAGACGAAAAGGATCGTACTGGTCAGATACGTGAAGATGGCGCTCGGGTCCCACACCAGCGGAGAGCGGATGTCCGGCCAGATTCCTCTGGCGAAGTCGTAGGGGAACACCCAGTACACCGTGCGCCAGGGGCGGCCCGTGTGCCACAGCGGGAACTGCATTGCCGTGAGCAGGGCGAAGATGGTCAGCACTTCCGCCGCCCGGGTTGCGACGCGCCGCCACTCGGCATTGGCCAGCCGCAGGATCGCCGAGAGCATCACTCCGGCATGGCTGATGCCAACCCAGAAGACGAAGTTCGTGATCATGAACCCCCACATGACGGGGCGGTTCAATCCGAACACACCAATGCCCTTGTATACAAGGATCACGCCGGCGATGGACGTTATCCCAAGGACGGTGGCCAGAAATCCCGTGGCTAGCCACCACCACAAGGGCGTCGTGAGGACGGGACGCAGTAGGTCCCGGTTCAACTCCCGCTCGGTTAGCGGCAGACGCTCCTGCATCGCTGCTCTCACAACCTCCGACGCTTGGGCCCGTGAGCTTGGCTACTCGGGCTTGGCGACGATCTTTAGCTCCAGCTTCTCCAAGGGCTTAATCGCTTGGAGTCTCAAGGTCTCTCTGTTCTCCCAGATGCTGACCATTGGCAGTATCCTGGTTGCGATCAGGTACAGCAGTACTGCACCCGCCAGGGCCCCCACAACCATGAGCACATCAGCAACCTCCGGCATTACGACCGCCACAGTGCGGGCAAACTCCGCGGGTGAGTCATGCAAGCTCAGGTGACCTTCCTGGTCGGGTAGACCAACGGAGTGTGCTGCTACGTAAATGCGGATGCGCTCCAGGAACGTGCCCGCCAAGATCGAAGTCGCCGCCAACGTAGGCCCCAGTATGCTTCGCCGCATCGGATTCCAAATGAGAATGCCAAAGGCAGGGATAAGGAACGATAGTGTGAATATGACGAAGAACAACGGCTTGTACGGACCCGTCATGAAGAGATGGAGGACATTCTGCTCCAGGGGAGTCCGCCCGTACCAGAAGATGAAGAAGCCCGACCACCAAAAGTAGCCCCACAACAGCGTAGAGGCCAGCATGATCTTGGAGAGGCTCCAGAACTGGGTCACGCCGATGTAGTCTTCAAGCCTCCCGGCCTTCCGCACAACGAATAGCGTCACCATCACGGTGGCCATGGCGGCCTGCAGTCCCTGAAGGGCGTGATACGTGGGGAAGATGGAGTCCTTATACCCCGGAACCAAGCTCTGAGCAAAGTCGTAGCTGACCACCGTGTGTCCGTATATCAGGAACATGAAGTAGAGTGCGCCCAGAAGTCCCAACGCCCCTCGGAGGACCCGCCACTGTCGCTTGTGACCTCGCCAGCCCAGAGAGAGAGTTCGATAGAGCGCGCCCCGCAGGCCAGATACACGGTCCCGGCCTGCGGCCATGTCTGGAATCGCACCCACCCACAGGATGGCCAGCGCGGTAAGGGCGAGGAAGCCTACCGCCAGGCCCGACCAAACGTGGGGCGCCCCCGGAGGCCAGGTGCTGAAGGGCCCGCTCTGCACCTCATGGACGAACCAGAATGTGCTCCGGCCGAGGCCAGAGGGTTGAACGATCAGTAGCGGGATCATCAGGACGATGCTGAGGATCCCTACAACGCTCCAGAGCTCGGCGACGCGAGATAGGGGCCGGCTGAAGTGGGTACGAGCCATTCGCAGGGCAACCGAGACCAGCGGCGCCGAAAGGCTGGTCGTCAACAGGAAGGCAAAGACAGCCGCCAGGTAGCCCCAAGGGCGGTGGTCGTCAAAACCGCTGGACCCCGCCTTCATCAGGAAGCCGACGACACCCAGAACGAGCAGCCCGGCCAGGACCACAGCAATCAGCCAGAAGCGGCCGCCGGAGCCCATGCTGCGATCCCAGAGCTCGTCGCCGACCTCCTTGGAGCCCTTGGTCAGTATCTCCGGGCGGTGATGCCCGCTATGTCCGTTATGACTAGCCACGTTAACTGTGCTCTGCTGCGTTGGGGTCCACGCGCTTCAGATAGTACACGCTGGGTTCTGTGCCAGCCTCTTCCAGCACCCGGAACGAGCGGCGGTCATCCTTCATCTGGCCAACTCTGCTGCCGCTATCGTTCAAGTCTCCAAAGTTAAGGGCACTCGTGGGGCAGGCTTGGACACACGCGGGCGCGATGTCGCCGTCCTGCAAGTCCTGACCCTCGCGAGCTGTCTCCCGGGACACGCGGCGAATGCGCTGAACACAGAATGTGCACTTCTCCATCACGCCTTTGGTCCGCACAGTGACATCCGGGTTGAGCTGGTTGCGAAGGCTCTCGGGCCACTTGGGTTCCCAAAAGTTAAAGAAGCGCACGTTGTACGGGTCGTTGTTGGCACAATAGCGCGTCCCTATGCACCGGTTATACACCTGGACGTTGAGGCCCTCGTTGTTGTGATAGGTGGCATACACCGGGCACACGGGCTCGCAGGGAGCATTCTCACAATGCTGGCAGAGCATGGGGATGAAGCGGGCCTTTACCCTGCTATAGTCGCCAGTCGCCTCGGCCTCGTGAATCCCCTCCCAGTACCGCTCAATCCGGATCCACGAGACGGCGCGACGCTGCAGGAAGTCCCGCTCGTCATTAATCCGGACGTTGTTCTCAGCTTGGCAGGCCACTACGCAGGCCTGGCACCCCGTACAACGGTCGGTGTCAATGACCATGCCCCACTTTCGCCCATGTACCGACATACCTTCTCTACTCCCTGGTCACTTGGGCGACCTTGAAGTCTTCGATCTCGACGGGGACCACAGAGCCCTCCAGCTTGGGCAACCGAACTCGCTGTCCCAACTTGTTGAGGCGCACTCGGGTGGCGCCCCACGCCAGCGCGCCGGTCTCTTTTGTCGTCTCCGGAGCGATTATCGAGAATACGTTGGCGCCCCGGCCCTGGGCGTAGCGACCAGACTGCTCGTGGCCCTGAGCCATCGGCACGCCGACGATTCCGGGAGGTGTCGCGGGGTGCGGGTACACCAGCGCTTCAATTTTGCCCACCGTTGACTCCACCTCCACAACGTCGCCTTCTCGCAGACCCATCTCCCGGGCTTCTTTGGAGTTTACCTCCACCCAGGTGCTCCACACGGCAGTGGACAGGGGGTCCGGAGTCCCCTGGAGCCAAGGTAGGTGCGCCCCCTCGCCGCTCCCCATGGACTGAGATGGGAAGGGGATGAGGTGCATCGGAAAGCTGGAGTCCCCCGCAAACGTGGCCGCTGACGGGTCCGGGAGCGCCCCTATCCGTGCCGCAGAGCGGACGGTCTTGGTCGTGTCCCACCATCCCCCCTGTTGGAGGAGGCCCACCCAGAACTCTCCGTCGGTCCCAGCGGGGATCAGCCCTGGTCTGTTCGCACTATCCTGCACTCCCATGAGACGACTCGCGCCATCCCGCAGTACTGCCTCAAGGGTGTCCCAAGGCAACTCTTGCTTCAGGTTGAGCTCTTCTGCCAGGGTCAGGAGTAGATCTCCAAAGCTACGGCTATCAACAAAGGGCCTCACGACGGGCTGCTGGATCCCGAAGGTCTGATAACCAGGCCCCGGCTCGGCCACGTCGTCGCCCCAGTCCTCCAAGGCGGTGTGGACCGGCAGCACCAGATCGGCCATGGCTGTCGTTTCGTCCATGAAGCTGGAGAAGCTAACGACGAATGGTACGTTGGCCAGGGCAGCCCTGAA
Source organism: Dehalococcoidia bacterium (assembly GCA_965247615.1). Classification (GTDB taxonomy): domain Bacteria; phylum Chloroflexota; class Dehalococcoidia; order Lucifugimonadales; family UBA1127. Next base: position 2,198,768 of record OZ252022.1, read on the forward strand.
TCCTGCAGCGGCGGGCAAGCCATAGGCTGGATTGGCGCCGTGCACCATCGCAACGCTTACCCCACCCTGGCGCATGCGTTGAGATAAGCTCTGCCACTCCTGAAACGAGGTCGCCTGTGCCGTGCCCGAAAGGTTGTCCAGGACTGGCGCAGGGTTGAACTTGACGCCCCCGTCCTTGCCGACGTTGCCAACCAGCACGTTCAGGGAGTAGGCAGCCGCCAGATTGAAGAGCCCGTTCGTCTGGGCGCCTGCGGAGCCTCCGGCCAGGGCAAGCCCCGGTTGGTGTCCGGCAAAATCTCGGGCGATCGCACGTATTCGCTCCGGCGAGACGCCCACAGCTGCTGCTACGGAGTCGGGGCGGATTCGCTGCATCCCTGCCGTGCCAAGGGCAGACGCCAGGGCATCCGCGGCTGTACGGTCGCCCAGGTTATCGTCGATGATCACGGACGCGATGCTGAGGGCCAAGAGACCCTCGGCCCCAGGCTTAACCGGGACCCATTCGTCTGCATTGGCAGCGGTCAGAGACATCCTGGGCTCAATCTGCACCAAGGTCCCGCGCTCACGTCCACTACCCTGTCGGAACTCCCCGTACTGCCGCGAATAGTGGACCGGCGAGAGCCACGTCCCCAAGAAGTCCGCCCCAAAGGAGAGAATGTAGCGCGTACGCTCTATGTCGAACGCGGGAATACGGTCCTGGCCGAAGACCCGCTTCACGGCCTCGCGCAGGTTCGTCTCCTCCAGCGCCTCGAAGGCGGCGTGCTGGGCGCCATAGCCATTGGCGAACCGGTCCGCGACCATCCCTAGGTGCCCTCTATCCGGCGGAGTAATGAGCACGACGGAGCTCGCGTTGGCTCTGTTCCGCTGGAGCTGGTCAACCACCTCGTCCAAGGCGCTGTCCCAGTCGGTGACCTGAAACGCGGCCGAGCCCCGCGGCCCACTGCGGCGCATGGGCGCCGCGATGCGGTCGGGATGGTACACAGCCTGGAGGGCAGCCTCGCACCTCGCGCCGTGCTTACCGGCGTTGAGCGGATAGTCAGGGTTCCCCTCCACCTTCTTGGCCCGGCCCTCCATCACCCGCACGATCAAGCCCTCCGCCGACGAGCACTGGCGGCAGAGGGTGGCGTAGTTTGCTTCCGCGCCTTCAACCAGGTCTTCAGGAAGCAACACCGGACTCTGGATGTTGAACTCATCCGGTGCAATACGGCAACCGGCAAAGAGGACAGCGCCCAAGCTGAGCCCCGTCGTCTTCAGAAGCTGGCGTCGAGTGACCGCCATAGCGCCGGTCGCCTCCCCTTAGTAGTGGCAGGTAGTGCAGTCCGTGGGTGCACTCCATTCCCGGTGACAATCTACGCAGTTGCCCATCTTCAGGGCATTGACCTGACGCACCTCCTGCATTGCGCCCACGTTACCGTGGCAGATGGCGCAAGTGGAGGAAGCGTAGCTCTCTTGCTGCGTCAGGTCGTACTCCCCCTTCACTGAGGAATAGTTAGCCTCTTGGGAGAAGAAATTGACGTGGGCCTCATGGACAAATCGAACGTGGTCCGGCAATCGGTGCACCCGGACCCAGTTTATCGGCTCACCATTCTGGAAAGCCGTGATGACCTTGCCGGCCTCTTCGCTGCCCCGGGCGATGATCTGGTGACAGAAGTAGCACTGCTCCACCGGAGGAACGCTGGCGACACGCTCGGTGGCGGCCATTCTGTGGCAAAAGAGGCAGTCCATGCCCATATCCACGTGACTGGGGTGTGGGAAAGCGATGGGCTGCTCTGGAGTCGTCCGAAACAAGCTATCCACCGCCCAGACGTAGTGGCCGATCAGCTTCAGGCCGATGACGGTGGCGATCAGGCCGATGAAGAGGAACGTGAATCCGCCAAAGGCGAAGATCAGTATCTTGGGTGGCCGCCGCAACATCGACAGCAAGTAAGTCCGCTCCCAATTCTGCTACTTTGCGCCGCCTGCCAGCGTGCGCCTCAGTCTACTAGAGGGAAAAACCGAGCAAGCCTATGTTCTCCTACCGTTTCCTCCTAGATCCACCACCTCGGATAGATCTCGTGGAGAATGCCAGCCCGCGTGACTATGTTGAAGAAGACCCAAACAAGCAGCGCCAAGGATACGAAAGACACAACATAGAGGGCCGGCTGCAAGAGGCGCGCACGCTCTGGGCTAAGCTGGTGCGTTGACAACAGAGACGGGATCACGGCCTTGGCGAGAAGGAGGTTGAACGCAAAGCCAATGACGAAAACGGGAATGGCCCAGAAAAAGTGAACCACCCCAAAGAGATCGTTCCAGTCCTCCGCTGTGATAAAGGCCGGGTCCATGAGCACCTCGCGACGCCCGCGACCGAGGTCTAGCCCTAGAGCGCTTGTGAAGAATATCGCACACATTCTCGCTTGTCAAGGTTGTCTCGGCCCTATCCTGGCGCCAATCTACCTGTCGTTGTCCAGTGATTCTGTCAGGGTTGTTGTTCAATGATTATGTCAGTAGCGCTCTCCTCCAGGGGTGGTTGGGCGCTGGCTTGGTGGGGATGCGGGCCGTGGTCTTCGCCGGGGGACGGGGAGCAGTTGCCGGTGCGCGGTGACCGTCACGGGCAGGTCGGGCTGGCGAGTCGGCTGGCAGCTGACCGTTGGAGCGGCGGCCGGTGCGGGCCCTGAGCGCGACGGGCCCGGCGGGGGCCGGCGCTGTGGCCACGGTCCTGCCCTGGTGGACGACCACGATGCTGCCGTCCAGCCGCTCTTGGACTTCGACGCGGGTCCGAGCGTAGCTGGTCCTGCGCCCATCGGGGAGCGCCTGCAGCGCGGCGCCGTTGAAGTGGATGGTGTGGTCGTTGGCCACGGTGCGCAGGTACTTGAAGCACCGGACCGCATCAAGGGAGACGCCCGGCGGCAGTGGGCGATAGGCCGGTTCCCGCTGGGCCGGCGCCACGCCGAACTGCCGATCGTATCGCGGCAGGAAGTCCCCGAGCATCCGGTTGGCCTCCTCGATGGTCGCCGCGCCCGCGAGGCGCATCTCCGAGACCAGGCGGTCCTGGAAGGTGTCCCACGCGCGCTCCACGCGACCCTTCGCCTGGGGTGTATGGGCCATGATGAGCTCGATGCCCAACTCCTCGAGCGCCCGGGCGAACTGCGTGGGCTCGCGCCGGCCCCGAAGCTGCTCGTCCCGGCTCTCCGACTCCCGGGGCGAGCGCTGGAAGATGCTATGCCGATCGCTATAGAGGGCCATCGGCACGCCGCGGCGGTCGATGATCTCCTTGAGCATGAGCAAGTAGCCGTGGGCGTCCTCCTGTTCTCTGAATAGGGCGAAGGGGACCGTCCCCGTGGCGTCGTCCACGGCCCCGATGAGCGTCAGGCGGGGTCCCCGACCCTCCAACCAGTCGTGCCTGCTCCCGTCGATCTGCAGCAGCATCCCCTCCTGGGGGTAGCGCTCCCTGCGCAGATAGCGCTTGCGCGCTCGGCGGCGGCGGGGACTCCGAACACCGCCCGCCAGCAGCACCCGCCGGACGGTGGAGCGGGACAGATCGACGCCCTCCCGCTCGGCCAACAGCTCGGTCAGATGCGAGTGGTTGAAGCCGGCGTAGCGGCCCTTGGCTAGCGCCGTCACCTGTTCCTGCGTCTCCGGGCTTGTGGCGGTCGACGGCCGTCTGCCCCTGTTTCCGTGAGCCACCCCGGCAGCTCCCTCCTTTCGATACGCCGCCAGCAGTCGCCACGCGTGGCGCTCGCTCACCCTCATCAGTTCGGCCGCCTCAGCCATCAACACCTTCCGCTCGATCACACCGTTCAACACCTGTATCCGGGCTTGCTCTCTGGTAGTCAACGTCAGTCCTTTCATAGACTGACATTTTCATTGACCAGTTACCCACTGACCAAATCATTGAACAATGACACTGGCGCCAATCTACCTTGATGTCTCCCGCGGCCCGATGTAGACTGAACCTACGCAACCAGAAACGCCTATCCGGGGGGAAGCATGGCTGAAGGTGACCAGGGCAGGGACCGCCGAAGAGTGTTGCAGGGCCTTGGTTTCGCTCTGGGCGGCGTCGTCGTTGCTTCCGCGCTATCCCGCTTCTTCCGGCGGCCCACCCAGCGTAGGCCCCGCCCGCTGGACCTGCCCGGTGAAGGCTCCATCTTCCAGCCCAGGCGGGACGCACGTCTGGAGGAATGGGAGCGAACGCACGGCGCCACCAGCCAGTAGGCGCTGCCTAGAGCCGCAAGTGAGCACGCCCTCTCCATGAGAGGGCGCTTTCATTTCCAGGAGGCCCCGGCCAGATCACCTACGCAGCCACTTCGCGCCGCTTAGCCTGGGACATCCCCATTGCCTGAGCTGCCGAAGCTATAGGGCCGGCTACGGATACTGGAGGGTCACCGTGCCTTCGGAGTCTACCAGGACCACTATCGACCTGGCGTCCGGCGTGTACACGGTCACTAGAACGCGTCGAGTTCCTGGTTCCTCTTCGCTGCGGAAGAGATCCAGAGCTTTGCGGCCAATCTCCTGACGGGCAGGCCCGCAGGGCGACTCCGCCGCAATGCCCACGGCAAGCCCCTCTTGCCTATAGCATAAGGGCACCACGACCGACAGCGGCTCGGACTGCCCTGATGGCGGGCGAGGGAGGGGTCCCACTTGCCAGTCTCCCCGGATACTCCTGGCCTCGGCGCCATCGCGGGTCGCCATGATCTCGGACATGCGCAGCGTGAGGCTACCGGGGGCAATGTCCGGGAGAGCGAAGGCGATAGCGCCAACGCTGACGTTCTTCTCTTGCATAAGCGGAGTCACACTCAGTCGCTCCAGAGGGCCAGACACGCCTACACTGCCCTCCACACGCCGGGGCGCTAGCTCCCACCCATCCAGGTCGGTAGGCGCCAGGAAGGCGTAGAACAGAACAACGAAGACCCTGTCACGGACTACGGTTTGCAATGGGACCAGTGTAACGCCCGAGTCCGTCACGGCGCCCTCCGCAGCGTCACGATCATCGGGCGCATCGGCAGCCATGGCAGCGGGCGCAGATTCCGGGAGGGCTGCCTTACGACGCGCACCAGTAGGCGCAGGAGCCGCCGGCGCGGCAGCAGCAGCTTGCTCAGCGGCAGGAGGGGGAGCAGCGAACGCAGGCGCAGGCTGCGCGGCCGCGGCTGCCGGAGCAGATGAACTCAACGCCTCCCCGTCTTGCGCCTTAGACATGACTTGGCCCACCTCCATCCCTCCGCTGCGCAGTACGATAGCAAGCGTCGCCGCACCCACGACCAGCATGAGCAGCGCAGCCGCTGCCCCGGCATAGAGAGGCTGGACCTGGCGCAGCCAATCGAGCCCGAAGAATCGCCTCTGTGCTCTAGGCTGGAGTTCCAGTCGCGGCTCTATGCGGTCCCATAGGTCCATGGGAGCGCGAAGCTCCCGTCGCTGCGCCAGGTAATGCTCGCGAAGGAGGCGCTCTGTGGCCTCATTCCCGCCGTTTTCACTCAACCTAGGCCCCCCCTCTCCCCTGCCTCTAGGCCATTGGCCCCCTTGGCGGCCAGAATCCCTCGCAGCCGCTCCAGTGCACGGAAGAGCCGCGACTTGACGGTGCCTTGACGTATCCCCAGTGCCACCGCAGTCTCCTCCACGGACAGCTCGGCGAAGTAGCGGAGGGTCACCACCTGGCGCTGTTCCTCGGAGAGCCCCTGAAGGGCGCGTTGGACGGCCTCTCTCTCCAGGAGCCGCTCAGTCTCTACCGCAGGGTCGTCGCCGCTTTGTTCCAGGAATCTAGCCTCCGCCACGTCCTCCAGGGGTACTGATTCCAGGGACTTGCGCCGTGCCCTGCTGATTACCTGGTTCACAAGGATCCGCACCAACCATGCTCTAAGACTGCCGCCGCGATAGCCCGCCAGGGCGCGCCATGCTCTGAGGAACGCCTCCTGGGTCGCCTCACCGGCAGAGGCGTGGTTCCGCGTCATCAGGAAGGCGGTGCCATACATGACGTCCTGGTATCGCTCAACCAGCACACGAAACGCGTTCCTATCCCCATCGAGACAGCGGCGAATCGCCTCGTCGTCGGAGAGCAGACCTCCTCCGCGCTGGGGCGTCAGGTCTCCTTCGAGAATAGGACGCCTCCTGAAGGAAGATAGTTCCCGGCAGCAATCGATGGTTCGCTATGAACCGGGCGGCACAGGAGCAGGACTCGGACGGTGCCCGGGTATGAAAGGCTCCTCGGGTGTCGGCCGAAGCTGCGCCATCAGAGCGTCGGGCTCCGTCACCGGTAGCTGGCACGCGAAGTTCTCACACACGTAGGCCGTGGGCTGACCGCCGATCATGGCACGACCCTCCATGAGCGGAAGTGAAGACATTCCGTCCTCATCACCGGTCTCCGACTGCACCACGACCTTATTGGGCAGAAAGCGGCTATGCACAGCGGCCAGGAGCGACCCAGTGCCCGGGTGGTCTTGGGGTCCAACGATGACTATCTCCTTCGGTGTCGAGAGATAGAAATCCAAACCGGAAAGCCAGTTGCCAAAGGCGGCCGGGGCCTGGTCAAGCAGGCTTCGGACGCCGCGAAGGGCCTCCGCAGCGTGGCTGCGGTACTCGGGTCTGCCGGTCAGAACGCTCAGGCGCATGAGTCCCATGACCGCCATGGAGCTGCCGCAGGGTAATGCGCCATCCTGGATGTCCCGCGGCCGGATAATGAGGGCCTCGTGGTCACGGCCCGTATCGTAGAAGGCCCCCTGAAGCGGGTCCCGGAAGAGGTCCACCATGGCGTCCGCCAGAATCTGAGCCTCCTCGAGCCAGCGCTCCCGGCCGCTGGCTTCATAGAGGCAGATAAGACCGTCGATCAAGTATGCGTAGTCCTCCAGGTACGCTTTGAGCTTGGCCTGGCCGTCACGGTACGTGCGGAGCAGGCGCCCATCAAGCCGCAGAGCATCCAGCAAGAACGTCGCAGTTGTCTCGGCGGCTTCCAAGTAGTCTCGCCGATGTAGCACAGCCGCCGCCTCAGCTAGCGCAGCCAGCATCATGCCGTTCCACGCCGTCAGCACCTTCTCGTCCCGGATTGGCCACACTCGTTGGCGTCGGACTTCATGTAGCAGCGCCACGCCCCGAAACACCGCCCCCTCCAACTCAGCAACTGGCAGACCCAGCTCATCGGCTAGCTTCTCCGCCTCCGTGGGCACGTTCAGGATATTGGCTCCCTCAAAGTTGCCCGCTTCGGTCACGCCGTAGTAGCGATTGAAGAGCTCGCCATCCTCCCGGCCTACCACGTCAAGAATCTCCTGCCGAGTCCAGACGTAGAACTTGCCCTCGTGGCCTTCGCTGTCGGCGTCCTGCGAGGAGTAGAAGCCACCCGCGGGGTCGCGCATGTCGCGCAGCGTGTAATCGATGGTCTCCTCCGCAACCCGGCGATAGTGCCCGTTCCCCGTGGCCTGATAGCCATGGAGGTAGAGCCGGGCAAGGAGAGCGTTGTCGTAGAGCATCTTCTCAAAGTGGGGAACCAGCCAGAAGGGATCCGTGGAGTAGCGATGAAACCCGCCGCCCAGGTGGTCGTAGATTCCACCTCGAGCCATGCGGTCCAGGGTCAAGTCCACCATGACCGTCGGCACTTGGTCGTCCACGCGGAGTCCGTACCGAAGCAGGAACTCCAGTGTCGCGGGCTGCGGAAACTTGGGGGCGCCGCCGAAGCCGCCATGCTCCGCATCCAACTCCGGAGCAAGCCGTCGGTAGGCGCGGCCCAGGGTTTCCGCCAGTAGTGGCTCAACGCCGGCCTGCGCATGAGTGGACTGCTGAAGATACGCGCACAGCTTTTCCGCTGACGACAGCGCATCGCTGCGCCTTGTGGTGTACACGTCGGCCATGGCCTCCAGCACCCTCCGGAAACCGGGCATGCCGCCCCGGTCCTCTGGCGGATAGTACGTACCGCCATAGAAGGGCTTCAAGTCCGGGGTCAGGAAGACCGTCATGGGCCAGCCTCCCCGCCCTGTGAGCGCCTGAACGGCCTGCATGTATATGGAGTCCAGGTCAGGCCGCTCCTCACGGTCCACCTTAATGCTCACGAATAGCTGGTTCATCACGGCGGCGATGTCCCGGTCCTCGAAGGACTCCCGCTCCATGACGTGACACCAGTGGCAAGCGGCATAGCCGATGCTTAGGAAGATGGGCTTGTCCTCATCCTGTGCGCGCTGTAGGGCCTCCTGGCCCCATGGATACCAGTCCACCGGGTTATTGGCGTGCTGCTGAAGATAGGGGCTAGTCTCATCGATGAGCCGGTTGGGCATACACCCTCCTATTCGGGGATCTCCAGCGTCGTCCGCTGCCCTGTCTCCAGGTCCGCCACACGGATGGCGTGGTCGTTGGTGTCGGCGTAGGACGCTCGCGCCACGACGCCCTCTGTATGCGTTATGCAAAGTGGGGGCGCTTCAGCCTCACCAGTGTGCCAGAAGGCGCAAATCAAGGGAACCCCCGAAGCTACAGGAGGTCTGTGGTTGTCCCCACAGACCGCACGTTACGATGGGCCCGGCATGACCCCTTCAGACAGATGGTACGGAGAGCTATGAGTTGGAGGGTGGAGCAGAAGCCGGGAAGACTAAGGACTTGATAACCACCGGTACAGAGCCTGACGATGGAATCAGCGCTCCGATATCGATATAGTCGAATTCCCGCAGGTCTATCCCGTCGATTGAGATGACAGGGTGCGGCAGCAGCATCTCCTCCTTCAGGTGGAGGCCAAGCAAGCCGCCAATGTCGCCATCGCTGACCAGCACAAGCGGGTGCCCCTGGTCCAAGACGGGCTGCATCGCGCGGACCACTCCTTCACAAAAGCCATGCAGCCGCCCAAAGGTGGCGGACCCCTCCCACCGGAATCCCAACGCCACGGGGGACTTGGCCTCAGCCAGATCCAGCCGGTTCAGCCCCCTTTGGGCTGCCGTACACACCGAATCAGCGTCAATCTCTTCGCCATGAAGGTCGAACTGGGGCGCGACGACGGGCACGTTGCGCACGGGCACCGCCTCCACGGGCGACAAAAAGATCGTGTTGCCACTGACCTGGACGGTGTACTGCGAGGCGCCGATAACCGTCGCCCGTATACCTACCGCAGGGGTCACGACAGGCTTTCCGAGGGTGGCAACCCGCTCCTTGAGCTCCTGGGCCAAGAGTGGCCCCAAGTCGCCGAAGCCACGTGCCTCCCGGTTGTAGATGAATTCAGAGACCCCACCCGAGAAGAACAATGCATCAACGGCGCCCTTATGGGACAACCGCGGCAAGCGCAGCAGCGCCTCCGTCTCCTTCGACAGTGGCCCCAAGCTGATGACCTCCAGAAGCGCGGCCGCCATCCTGCTAGCCAGGACTCGCCGCTGCTCCTCCTCAAGACGACCACCGATGCCTAGGCTCACGCCGGCCTGTGCCGCCAGGCGGTGGCCGGTCTCCTCAATTCGCGTTATGGCGCCGTCGCCGTCGAATACCACCAGACGTGCGCCGACGTCTACCGCGGTCACCTCCGCAACCTGGCCGGCGGCGCATATGGCGACCTTGGTCGTCCCGCCGCCGACGTCGATGTTCATCGTGACTTGTCCCGTCCTCTCGGAGTGGGCCACTGCGCCCGACCCGTGGGCCGCCATGGTGCACTCCAGCCCATCACCGGCGCTGACGGCGACGAATCGCCCCGCATCCAGCGCGAACAGCTCCCCAATTGCCCTCGCGTTCTGTCTACGCACCGCGACGCCCGTGAGGATCAATGCTCCCGTGTCCACGTCCTCCCGGCTCACTCCAGCGATCCTGTACTGGCCATTGATGAAGTGCGCAAGGGCCTCTGCGTCGATAGTGAACTCATCAACGTAGGGCGTGAGCAGGATCTCGGACTCGTTGAGGATAGTCCGCCGGACGACAACGTAGCGGATGCCCTGACGCTCCAACTCAAGCTGGGAGAAGACCAAGTGCGACGTAGAGGACCCGATATCCACACCAACGCTGGTGAGGCTGATCTCGTCCTCTTCGAGGATCTGGCGGCCAGCCGCGCTAAAACCGGGGCGCTGTGTAGGCTCTACCATTCCCCGGTCTACTGGAACATCCAGTCTTCCATCCGCGAAGGCACGCCCACCTTGGCCAACTCTTCGTTGTATTCCTTGCGGATGTAAGGGTCCTCAGAACGGTAGGGGATGGCGCTGCCGCCTTGGTCGACGTCAATGGCGCCGCGGTCGATAGCATCCTCGCCGGGAAGGCCGGCCTCTCGGCCGGGAGCGTGCGGGCCGAACCAGGCGGTCAAGCGAAAGTCCTCAGCACTGGTGCCGAAATGCTGATGGAACCAATCGCCGCTCATTGGAGCCGCGCTCACCATTCCCACCGGCTCGTAGTCTTGCCGCTTCACCCTGTCTGCCAGACCATCTTCCCACGGGTGCATTCCCAGGCTCATGGGCCACGTGTAGGTATACCCCTTGCCCTTGACGCAGATGAGCACCGCCGCGGATCCATGGGCATGTGCCTTGGAATATCGCCCCTTCTCGTGCTCACCGATCCAGAGGTAGAACTTGTTGCCCGCCATATGCGGCTCGATGCGCCGGTAGCCGATCGAACGGCGGTTGTCCATGGGCAGATCGCAGGCAACGATGTCCGGGATAATGTTGGTCCGGCGCATGGCCAGGCCCCGGACCGGATCGGGCTCCAGCTCTTCCTTGTAGCGATAGAAGTCGTCGCTGGCGTCGTACCGGTCCGAGAAGGCATAGTCACAGTTGAAGACGAAGTTGGGGTTGTTGAACAGGTTCATGGTATTGGGAGCCGTCGTGCCCCCAAGGATCAGGGCGGGGCTGGATGCGGCGTTCACCAGACGGTGCCACGTATTCATGGGCACCGTGAAGAGGGAGCCGGTCTGCCACTCGAAGGTCTGCTTCTTGGACCCGTCCTTCTGCCAGACCTCCGTGGAGCCGCGCCCCTCAACCACCAGGAATACCTCCTCGTACAGGTGGCGCTCTGGGTTCAACGCACCCGCGCCAGGCACCTCGACCACGTAGGTCCCCCACAAGCCCTCGGTACCGAAGAGCTGGATGAACGTGGCGTTGCCGCCCATTCGCTTCCACGGCATGAGCGGAAGGTCTTGCACTCGCCTGACGCCGATGTCCCGATAGATCGGAATCCCCTGCTCCTCCATGAAGATGTCGTAGGGAGAGCTGGGCCGCTTCCACTTGCCGAACCCGGCCTTATCTTGACCGGTGGGCTCGCTCCACTGTTGGGTTTTCGATTCCTGAGTCATGTCATCCCCCTTGAGCAAGAAGCTCAGACGTGCGTTCCAGGTGAATTGCGGCGTAATTGTAACCCAAACGCGCAGCGCGTCCAAGTGGCCGCCCAAATCCCGCCGAGCTTGACCCGACCGCTGGCAGTCTCAATTGCCGTCCACCCTCGCAGCAGGCCTGGGTTATGTCGCGTCGGGCAGGTGGTATAGTATTGGCCGTGCCAAGAAACAAAGGGGAGAGCTATGGAAAGCAAGGTCACGGTTCCCACGCTTCAGCGGATGAAGGCCAACGGTCAGAAGATCGTAGCTTCCGTCGCCTACGACTTCCAGCTAGCGCAGATTGTCGACCGGGCCGGAGTAGACCTGGTCTCCGTGGGCGACTCCGTAGGCAGCAATCTCTGGGGTCAGTCCTCTCTTCTGGAAGTCACCATGGACCAAATGGTCCTAGCGTGTCAGGCGGTGCGAAGAGGCGTCCGCCGTGCACTGGTGAGCTGCGACTTCCCCTTCGGCCCGCTTCAGGAGAGCACAGAAGAAGCCGTCCGTGCCGCCATTCGCCTGGTCAAGGAGGGTGGTGCAGACCTGGTGAAACTCGATGGAGCCGCCGACTTTCCTGACGGCGTCCGGGCCATTGTCCGAGCAGGTATCCCAGTCTTCGCGCAGATGGGCATCACGCCCCAAACGTCCCAGCGGTTGGGCGGAATGGATGTCGCCGGCCCGGCCTTGGCGACTCAGCTCAAGGACCAGCTTGTGGAGGAGGCGACGAATCTTGAGGAGTGGGGAGCCTCCATCATCGACTTCACCAACTCCGGGCCAGTGGCGGGCCCTGCGGTCACTCAGGCAGTGTCCATACCAGTCATAGGCGGTCTGGGCGGCGGCCCATGGCTGGACGGCCGCATCAGGGTGGCGCAAGTCGCCATGGGTTACCTGGCGTCGGCCCTGGATAATGAAGCCGACCGGTACGCCAATGTTGCCCGCATCGCCCTGGACGCCATCTCTGCCTACGCAGAGGACGTGCGAAATGGGCGGCAGATCAAGGGCGCCTGACTCTACGCTCCCGCACAGCGCGGCTCGCCGGCCGACCTACGACTTCCCAAGCTCCGGGGCGCTGGCCAAGTCCGGGCCGCCCGTTGGGTACATGTCGTCCTTGAGCGCCTGCGCCCAGTATTGGTCCGAGGGCAGAATCCGCTCGATTGCGCGAATGTCGTAGTAGGAGTCGTCGGCCCCCGGCGGATTGCCGCCGTCGGCCACCGTCTTGGCGGCGTCGAGGAGCAGCCTGCGCGCCGCGTACACTGCCATGTCCGTATGGCTCAGGTGTTCCCTGCTCCGGTCGACGATGGGGCCCATGATCTCCTGGACGGCCCGGTCCTGCTGGTTGACTCCCTCGATGCCGCTGAACGTCTCGTGCTTCTGGACCTGACGGTCTAGGCCCCAGTTGTTGTTCCGGTTCAGATAGGAGCGGAAGCCGTTCTGCTCATCGTAGAACTTGGGACCGTTGCCCCAGAAGGACTCGTCGCGCTCGCTCGCCTCCAAGGGGGCGTCGAGACTGTAGTACCAGTTCCATACCATAGTCTTCTCGTCGTCGATGGGGACCCACACGTGCCCGCCCATCTTGAATTTTGGCTTGGAGCCGTCGTTGGTGTACTCCTGGATGGCCCGAATCTGATGATGCGGCATCACCCAGTGGTAGGTACGGACAAAGTTGCCCTTGTCTTCGGGCAATGGCCGCTGAGAGGCGTAGGCGAACCCGTACGGCGCCAGGCGGACCTCCAGCTTGGTGGCAGTCGCCTGGGCCCGGAGGCCACCCATGCCCGCCCGGCCGCCGGCGAAAGTGCGATGGAGAAAAGACGTGTGTATGGAATCGATGCCGCCCTCGACCGCCTGAAGCCAGTTGGTCTCCTGCAGCCCCTTGGAGACATGGAGGTGGCTCTCTGGCTGTCGGGTCCATTCGAAGCTGGGCACCGGGGGCTGCTCATCCTTTGGTCCCAGGTAGGCCCAGATGACCCCGCCCATCTCCACCGTCGGATAGGCGGCGATGCGAATACGCTCGTGGAAGTCGTGCTCCGGCAGAACGTTGGGCATTTCGACGCACTGCCCCGTGACGTCGTACTTCCAGCCGTGGAACACGCACCGAAGCCCGTTTTCCTCGTTGCGGCCCAGCCACAGGGATGTCCGCCGATGGGCACACCATTCCCGCAACAAGCCAATACGGCCGCCGGTGTCGCGGAAGGAGACCAGGTCCTCGCCCAAGAGGCGCACGCGCACGGGCGGGCAGTCTACCTCCGGCAGCTCCCAAGACAGTAGTATCGGCTGCCAGTAGCGCCGCATGAGCTCACCCATCGGCGTCCCCGGCCCCACGCGGGTGAGCGCTTCGTTCTCCTCCACAGTCATTCGGACGTCTTTCTCGAGTGCTTGATCGACCACGAAACCCTCCTTCGACTCCAAGTGTTGGCCCATCCCGGGAGCAGCGGACTCGTGTCCCTTACCTACGCAGGGCTTTTCTTGGTCTTGGATTGTAGCGTATCACACCCACTCATGGACAGGCCATATGACCAGCACGAGCACGGGAGGAAACTCGTCCCCACTGCAGGGACGGCAGTGTGCTGCCCTGCTCGTACAGATCACTCCCAGGGCAGCACGGAAACGTGGATAGCGCCTGGCGCCCCTTGGCCCGTGACGGACTTGATGGCATAGTCCACCTCTGAAAGGCCGAACGAATGCGTAGTCATGAGCTCCAGTGGGAAGCGGCGAGAGGCGATCTGGTGCAGAGCCAACTCAACTGCCCGGTAGCTATGGCCCCGCGCGCTCTTCATGGTAATGGCCTTTCGCGTGACCCTGCCAATGGGAAAGGACGGGTACTCGGAATCCTCGCCCTGCACGACCATGGTAGACCCGCGGCGCTTGGCAGCCTCTATGGCGAGGAGCGTCGGGCCCATGCCCGCGCCCACCGTGCAGTCGACGATGACGTCCACGCCTACCCCGCCAGTGATCTCGCGGATTCGCTCCAGCGGGTCCTCAGCATCGATGTCGATCACGTCGTCGGCGCCCATGGCCTTGGCCACCTCCAGCCGCCGTGCGTCTTTGGACGTGCCGGTAATGATGATACGATCGGCGCCCGCGTGTTTGGAGGCCATGACGCAGGACAAGCCCTGCTGTCCCGGGCCCTGTATGAGCACGGTGGACGCGTAGCCTACCCCTCCATCGAACAGCGCCCATTGAACGCCGTTGGCCATGGGGGTCGCGGTGCCGGCTTCTATTGGCGTGACGCCATCAGGCACCTTGTGGATAACGGCGTTGTGGGGGAGATAGAGGTAGTGGCAGAAGCCGCCCCAAAGCGACGGAGGAGTGTCGATGGAGGTGTAGCCGTACCGGATGGCCTTGGGGTCGTAGAACCAGTCAGTGGCTGGACAGTGCCGGTACTCACCCATATGGTCCCACTCGCACTGGCCGCAGGGGAGATAGTGCTCGAGGAAGACCAGGTCGCCCTCCCTAACACCCTTGCGCTCTGCGAAGGTCTTCCCCACGCGCTCCAGGTAGCCCACGTTTTCGTGACCCATGATAATGGGGGCAGCCCGCAGGGGCAGCTTGTACTGGCTCACGTCAGTCCCGCAGACGCCGGCCACCTCCACTCTGAGCAGAGCGGCGTCGGAAGGGACGTCCGGGACTTCCACCTCGCGAAACTCCATAGTCGAAGCCGCTACCTTCATGGCTGCGGGCACTGTTTCCGACACAGCAATCACCTCCTGGATGGTTGGCGAGGGCCAGTTTAACCCCGGCGCCATTGGCTGTAAACCCTAAACATCGGCGTGTGTCGGCAGGTCGATGGGCCTGGACGGACCGACTGGGTGAACTGCGTCTGTTTACAAGCCGGGCGAATGAAACTATGCTCCAGTCGAGGCAGAGGCTCGGCACGTTTCGCCTGCTAGACACTCCGGACGGAAGGAGTTGCTTATGCTTAGCCTTGAGGAGAATGACCGGCTGACGCGTACCAACAGGGGGACTCCCATGGGCGACCTGGTACGCAGGTTCTGGGTCCCAGCTCTCCTGAGTTCCGATCTCCCCGATCCCGATAGCGAGCCCCTTCGCGTGACCCTGCTCGGCGAGCGGCTTGTGGCCTTTCGCGACACCAGCGGCAGGGTCGGCCTCCTCGCCCGGAACTGCGCTCACCGCTGCGCCGACCTCTTCTTCGGCCGCAACGAGGAGAACGGGCTGCGTTGCACCTACCACGGCTGGAAGTATGACGTCACGGGCCAGTGCGTAGACATGCCCACCGAGGACGAACGCAGCACGTTTCGGGACAAGGTCCGGATACCGGCGTACCCCTGCCGGGAGCAGGCAGGCGTTGTATGGGCCTACCTGGGCCCCGAGGAGCTACAGCCCGCTCTGCCTGACTTCGAATGGGCCCGCGTGCCGGACAGCCAACGGTTTACGTCCTGGAACTACCAGGAAAGTAACTTTGCCCAGGCCATCGAGGGCGGGATAGACTCAGCCCATTCCAACTTCCTCCACGCCTCTCTGGACGCGTATAGGATGACGGACGCTTGGCGAGATCAGGGCAAGCGCACCAAGAACCTCCGGGACATCTACCACGCCAAGGATACGCATCCCCAATTTTTCTCCCAAGAAACCGACTACGGAGCACTGATCGGGTCGCGAAGGGAGACGGGCGAGGGGACCCACTACTGGCGCTTCAATCTCTTCATGATGCCCTTCTACACCTTACCCCCCGGCGGCAGCAGCCAGAAGTTTGTCCATGCCTTCGTCCCCGTGGACGACGAGACCTGCGCACGGTGGACCTTCACCTACAGCCTTGACCATCCGCTGACAGCCTCTGAGATAGCGGCGATGAGCAAGGGGGCAGGAGTCCACGCCGAGGTCGTTCCCGGCACCCACGACCCCGTGCGCAACAAGTCCAACGACTACCTCATAGACCGTCGCGAGCAGCGAAACCTGACCTTCACTGGGATCAAGGGAGTCGGGGAGCAGGACTTCTCTGTCCAAGAGGGCATGGGAGTCATCGTGGACCGCGGCATGGAGCACCTCGGCACCACCGACATCGGCATCATCGCCATGCGGCAGCGGCTCTTGAAGGATGCCACCAACCTCCGCGAAGGTGTCGAACCTCCGGCAGCTAGAGACGGCGGCCTGTACAGATTCCGCGCCGCCGACGTGGTCCTCCCCACCAACGCAGTCTGGTACGATGACGAAAGAGTCAAAGAGGCCCTGACTGCACGCTGGTAGCAGACACCAAGCGTTTCGGAGGAGAGATGGCTGAGACGGTTCTGGCAGCCGTGAAGGTAGAACGTGAGCGGATGGAGATCCGTGAGTTTAGCACGCCCGACGTCCCAGTCGACGCTGCCCTGCTGAAGGTGGAGGTGGCGGGAGTCTGCGGCAGCGACGTCGGCGTGTATAGACGCGAGATCGCCAAGGGCCCCCACATCATGGGGCATGAGAACGTTGGAGTCTTGGCCAAGGTGGGCCGCGTGTTCTCCGAGCGATGGGGCGTCTTGGAAGGAGACCTCGTCGCTCTGGAAGAGTACCTTCCCTGCGGTCACTGCGAGTGGTGCCGCATTGGCGAGTTCCGGCTTTGCTACGCCACTGACCGCGGCAACATGGACGCCCTACGCTACGGCAGCACGCCTGTCAGCGTGGCCCCCGGCCTCTGGGGCGGCTACGGCCACTTTCTATACATCCCACCCAGCGGCGTCCTGCACAAAGTACCTCTCGGAGTCACGCCTGAAGAGGCGGCAATGGCCCTGCCCATGGGCAACGGCGTCCAGTGGGCGCAGCGGGAGGGCGGGATCAGCCCCGGCCAGAGCATCCTCATCCAGGGCCCCGGGCAGCAGGGGCTTGGGTGCGTCGTCGCATCGAAACTGGCCGGCGCCGGCTGCATCATCGTGAGCGGGCTGCCCAAGGATGCGCATCGCCTGGAGGTAGCCTGCCACCTGGGCGCCGACCACACCATCGACGTGCGGCTGGAAGACATCCGGCAACGCGTCGACGAGATAACGTCGGGGCATGGTGTGGACGTGGTGGTGGACACTACCGCCAGGGCCGGTACGGCCCCGGTGCTCATCGCCGTCGATGTGGTGAAGCGCAAGGGCGGGACCATTGTGGTGCAGGGCGATCAGGCCCAATTCCCGGACTTTCCCCTGGGCAAGCTAACCTGGAAGTACATCAACATGAGGAGCGCCCGGGGGCATAGCTTCGCGGCCGTAGAGATGGCCCTCCAGACCATCGCTTCCCACAGGTTCCCACTGCACGAGGTTCGGACCCACTCATTCCCCCTGGACCAGGTGGACACTGCCATTCGTGCTACCGGAGGCGAGGGGGTCGAGGGCGCCATCCAAGTCTCCGTGAAGCCCTGGTCCTAATGCCGCCGTCCTGCCCGGAATGGGATGTGGCAGCCAGCAGTAGTCAATCGATGCAACGGAGGTCCCCATGACCAATCTGAAGATGACCATGGCGGTAGAGCACTACGACCGGCACCTGCCCCTCTTGGATGGGACAGTGAAGCCGATGGGCATCGACGTACACGTCGAGCACGTGACCACCAGCGGGGGCCGGCACGAGCGCATGGTCAAGGAGCAAGCCTGGGACGTCGCCGAACTCTCCCTCTCCTCCTACATCATGGCCAAGGCCCGGAATGCTCCACTGACCGCCATCCCCGTATTCCCAAGGCGCCTTTTCAGTCAGTCCCAGATGTACGCCAGCACGGCTGCGGGAGTTCACACGCCCAAGGACCTCTTTGGACGGCGCGTCGGCCTGCGCAGCTACCAGACCACGCTCTCGGTTCTGGCCAAAGGCGACTTGCAGCACGAGTACGACGTGCCCCTGGACCAGGTGACCTGGGTGACCAGTTCTGAGGAGGTGGTCAGCTTCACTCCGCCCGAGGGCGTTGCCATTGAAGAGGTCACGTCGGACGAGGAGATCGAGGCCATGCTGATGACGGGGAAGATCGCCGCCTACTTCACGCCGCGAAAGCCTCGCGCCTTCGTAGCAGGGGCGCCGGAAGTCGTGCGCCTCTTCGACGACTCGCGGGCAGAGGAGGAAGCGTACTACCAACGCAACGGCTTCTACCCCATCATGCACGTCGTTGCTATCCGGAGCGAGTTGGCAGAGCAGGAGCCCTGGATTGCGGAGAGCCTCTTCAACGCCTTCGAGGAGGCGAAACGGGTTGCTATGGGCTACTACTCGGACCCGAACTGGAACATGCTGGCCTGGACCCCGCAGCTCCTTCAGGAGCAGCGCGAGCGCTTGGGCGCCGACCCCTGGAGCAACGGTGTCGCCGCGAACCGGAAGAATCTGGAGCGGTTCATCCAGTACGAGGTCGACCAGGGGCTGATTCCCAAGGCGATCGGTGTTGACGAACTATTCGCGGACGCGGCGCCTGGGGCGTGAGGCGGGGAATCGGATCGAAGGATAGGGAGGCTTTGGTGCCATGACAACTTCACTAAATGACGAAGGTATCGGCGCCCGGGCAACACGAGAGCTGGCCCACATGGCCGCCGTCTTCACAGCCGGCGAGGCTGAGATCGCCCAAGCCTACTTCGAAGGCCCGGGAAGGAGCAAGGATACAGACATCATGTTCCTCACCTCGCAGGCAGGGCGGGAGTTCAGCAGTGGGCTGCACATACTCCAAGATGCCATAGAGCGTAGGCAGAGGGACCCTGGGAGCCTGGATCGTCACTGGTTCAACGAGGCCCTATTCAAGGGGCAACAGGAGATGAACCACGGCAATCTCTGTGCCGACATCCTCGAAAGGCTGACGGGCCAAACTGTGAATATGGCGGAACTGTTCCGCTACGACCTGTTCAACGGGGACTCCACGGCTCCCAACAATCAAGAGCAGACCAAGCTCTCGCAGATGTACCAAGAGCAGGAGCAGAGGACCGAACCCTGGGCCCAGCTAGTGCAACACAACTCCGGATACGGGATCCTGGAAGGCGGCGGGTGCGGCATGTTCTACTCTGCCAGCCGGATCTCCGGAAGTGCCGTCAACGAACGTCTTGCCAGGGCCTTCCAGATTGTGCTGGATGACGAGCGCGGTCACGGGCCTCCCAACCTTATGGAGGTTGACCGGTTCATCACTACGGAGCAGGAGCTAGAAAACGTCAAGGCGCTACTGCGCGTTAGAGGTACTCAGCGCCTCCGCTTCCGCAGGGAGCAGTTCAGTAATCCTGTGAGCGACGAGCGCATTACGGAGATAGCCGATGGCAAGATAGACGTGGGCATTGTCGTGGAGATCTGGGGGCCCGCCTTCAAGGAGCTCCTGAAGGAACCTGGCAACAGGGTTCGATGATCCAATTGGTCTCGCCCCGAAAGCCGACGGCCACCCGCCGCTCTGAGGCTGCGCCAGATCGTTGTCGTCACGTCCATGCAAGCCTTAGTTAGAGGGGGCTCCTCTAGGAGATCAGTCGCCCTTGTCTCGCAATTCCTCCTAGCCCCCAGAACCGCTAGCCCCGGAACGCAACGGCAGAGTTGGCCTCGGCGTCGTAGCGATGGCGCCAGAGGTTGTCGAGGTCCCTGCTCTCCACCCGCACGACGATGGTCCGCTGCTCCACCGAGCGCCGCACGCTGTGGATCTCTCCGGGCAGGAAGAATGCCACCTGGCCGGCATTGAGCTTGAAGGTCTTCTCTGGAGCCAGCTTCGGTGACGTAAAGTCCTCCTCCGGATGGACCCAGCGCCACGTGGTGTGCTCATTCTCGCCTTGATAGACGCCGTACACCACGAAGCCCGCCCCATGATCGTGGGGCGTGTTGACGGTGGGCACGGTGCCCTGAGACGCGGAGCACATCACCTTGAAGCCGGCGCTTGTGTCAGGCCCTGGATGTCCCTGTTTCTCATCGATGTACAGGTCCAACGCGCCTGAATCGACGCTGGCAAGCTTCTCTTCCAGCCATCCGGAGACCGCCAACAGTTCCGTCAAACCCTTGGCAATGGCCTGCGCCTGGGCTCTCGGGTCCTTGGTGGATGAGAAGGTCTGCTTCACCTCATCTATGAATCCCTCCAGCGTGGATACCTTGGTCTGGGTCATTACTCACCTCTCCCGGCCGCGTGTTGACGTCGTGCGCGTCCTGCGAATCCTGTGGCATGGCGTGGCGCGATTGTAACCCCGCCGAAAGGGATGTCAAGGCGGCGCGTTCGTCCGCAATCTACATGTCCGCGTGGGCTGTCCCCGCGCCCAACCTTGGCGTGCTTGGCGTGGGATTCCTCCTCCCGTATACTGTTCTGGCCCTATAGGCCAATCCGGGACTACGCATGCGCATCCTCTGCATCAATGGACCCAACCTGAACGCGCTGGGGCGCCGAAACCCCCGCATCTACGGCAACGTCACTCTGGCCGACATCGACGACAAGCTTCGCCTCCGTGCCGAGGTGCTCGGCACGGAGGTCGCAACCTTCCAGTCGAATCATGAGGGCGACTTAGTCGACTATATCCAGACGGAGACAGCCGATGCTCAGGGCATCATCATCAATCCGGGAGCCTTGACGCACTACGGGCTCTCCTTGCGGGACGCCTTGGAGGACAGTCGCCTTCCCCTCGTTGAGGTGCATATCTCCAACATTCACGGACGGGAGCCCTGGCGCGCTCACTCGGTAATCGCTCCCCTTGCAGTGGGGCAGGTCATGGGCCTAGGATGGTGGGGATATCTGTTCGCCTTGGAGTTCCTGGTGGACCACCTCAAGAAGGAGAGCGGTGAATGAACACGCGAGTGTCCAGGCTTCGCGAGAAGATGGCCGAAGCGGAGTTCGATGCCTACTTCGTTTCGACGCCTGAGAACCGGCGATACCTCTCCAGCTTCACCGGCTCCGCCGGCTACCTCATCATTACCGCTCATGACGCCGTGTTGGCCACGGATTTCCGTTATGTCGAGCAGGCCGGCCGGCAATCCCCAGACTTTCGCGTCCACCGGATCAGCGGTGGCCCGCAGTGGCTCCCGGAGCTCATCAAGGAGCTGGGCGCCAAACGCATCGGCTTCGAGGCAGGCAACCTTACCGTGGCCACTTACCAGCGCATCACCAAGTCTTTCGGCGAAGCTAGCCTGGATGACGTTGCTTTCACTGCCACCGACGGCTTGGTCGAGCCCCTGCGCGTCGTCAAAGACTCAGACGAGTTGGCGCTGCTCACCAAGGCCATGGAGTGCGCGGATTACGCCTTCCGGACCGTGGCGCCCACCATCGAGGTGGGGGAGACGGAGCGCGCTGTCGCCTGGCGCCTGGAGATGGCCATGCGCGAGGCCGGCGCCGACGGCCCCTCCTTTGACACTATTGTGGCGGCTGGACCCAACGCCGCTTTGCCCCACCACAGGCCATCGGACCACCCGATCGGTGCTGGAGAGCCGGTGGTCATGGACTTTGGCGCCATCTACCAGGGCTATTGCAGCGACATGACCAGGACTATCTGCCTTGGCCCCGCTGACGAGACCTTCCGCGAGGTGTACGACACGGTCCTAGGAGCACAGCTCACCGCCAGTGCTACGGTGGAGGAGGGGATGACGTCCGGCGCCGCCGACGGCATCGCTCGCTCAATCATCGAAGAGGCGGGATACGGGGACAAGTTCGGCCACAGTCTGGGCCATGGGATTGGCTTGGCAGTCCACGAGGACCCCAGAGTTGGCCCCAATGCAGACGACCTGCTCCTGGATCAGGTGGTCTTCACCATTGAGCCGGGCATCTACATTCCCGGCTGGGGCGGCGTCCGCATTGAGGACACCGTAGTCATGGATGGCGGCCGCGTGCGGTCCCTTACCACCTCCCACAAGTCAGAAGACCCTCGCCACACGGGGTAGGCTCAGC
Source organism: Dehalococcoidia bacterium (assembly GCA_965247615.1). Classification (GTDB taxonomy): domain Bacteria; phylum Chloroflexota; class Dehalococcoidia; order Lucifugimonadales; family UBA1127. The sequence goes on from OZ252022.1 coordinate 2,220,736, forward strand.
GCTTTCCCTTCTCTCCACGAGCAGGAAGGGGTAGGGAGCACAACATCCCCATCTACAGCGTTTCCCAGGTCACCCGCTACGTCAAGGAGTCCCTGGAACGGGACAACCTGCTGGCTGATCTCTGGGTGAGCGGTGAGGTATCCAACTTTACGCGCGCCGCTTCCGGCCACATGTACTTCACGCTGAAGGATCCGGACGCTCAGATCCGCGCCGTCATGTTCCGGGGCGCCGGAGACGGGGGAGAGAATCTGGCCAACGGCATCGCCGTGACGGCTCACGGTCGCGTGTCCCTCTATGAAATCCGCGGCGACCTCCAGCTCTACACCGACTTGGTGCGGCCCGAGGGGATGGGCGAGCTCTACCTCGAGCTGGAGCGGCTCAAGGTCAAGCTGGAAGCCGAGGGCCTCTTTGCCCTAGCGCGCAAGCGACCCATTCCTCCCTTTCCCCGGCGCGTCGGCGTTATCACGTCGCCGGTGGGCGCCGTCTGGCACGACATTCAGAGCGTCTTCGGACGACGCTACCCTCTCGCGGAGCTGGTGCTGGCGCCCTGTCAGGTCCAGGGAGCCAACGCCGCCCCGTCCATCATGGAGGCATTCGACCTTCTGCGGGAGGAGCAGGACATCGATACCATCATCCTTGCCCGGGGCGGCGGCTCCCTGGAGGACCTGTGGCCCTTCAACACGGAGCCCGTGGCCAGGGCTATCTACGCAAGCGGCAGCCCCGTCATCAGCGCCGTGGGCCACGAGACGGACGTAACGGTGGCGGACCTCGTGGCAGACCTGCGGGCCCCGACACCCTCGGCAGCGGCCGAGCTGGCCATCCCCGACGTTCGGGAGCTCCGGTCTCGAGTCCACAACGCGGGCGACAGTATCGGCCAGGCGATGCTGGATGCCGTGGAAGCACGACGCATCGCCGTGGAGCGATTCTTCCAGCGAATTGAAAACCGCGCCCCCGATGTGGCGACGCGCCGTCAGCGCGTGGACGACGCCTTGCACGCGGCCTCGATGCGCCTCCAGGCTACCTTGAATTTGCACCAAGAGCGGCTCCGCAGCCTGGAGGGCCGCATGACAGCCCTGGACCCCAGGGGAGTCCTCCGGCGCGGCTACGCCATCGTTCAGCATGAGGCCACGGGCGCCACGGTCCGCAGCACGAGCCAGGTCTCGACGGGAGACACCCTCACCGTCCAGGTGAGCGACGGCGGCTTCGGAGCGAAAGTGTCGGATGCGGCCCTAGACAATCGGGCTCAAAGTTTGTAACATATTTCACGTACTCGTCTCCACAGCTGCACCCAATGGGAGGAAACATGCCGAAGCGCCTCATCCTGTCGCTCTTGGGTCTTCTTCTTTCGGCAACTGTTCTCGTCGTCGGCTGCCCAAGCAATGGTGATGCGCCCGCGACTCCTACTCCGGCTGAACCCGTAGCTCCTGACACCAGCGGTGAAATGGCCAACGAGGTGAGAATAGTCCACAAGGAGAACCCCTATCAGTTCGAACCAAACGAACTCTCCTTTGAAGTCGGGAAGACCTACAACCTCGTCATGGGACCTGATCAGACGGAGTTCCACACCTTCACCGTCGATGATTTGGGAATCGACCTGGTCCTGAACGCCGGGGACAACCTAACTCACACCTTCACGCCGGACAAGGCAGGAGAGTTCCAGCTCTTCTGCATCCCCCACCAAGCGTTCGGCATGACCGGTACGATCACCGTGAAGTAGTATCCAGGGTTCCGAGCAGCGTGCGCCGCGGGCCAACACCGCAACGCCGGTGGTTTTCACTCCTCTTCGCCGTGCTCGGAACCCTTGCCCTGGTGGCGTGTACCGGGACCGCCCCTCCCCCACCACCCGCTCCCGCACCGGAAGGTGCCATCGTCATCGACCTCAAGACAACCTCGCAGCCCTACACATTTGAGCCAGCCGAGTTTGCACTGAAGGCGGGGCAGAGCTATGTCTTCAATATCCTGGGCGATGCAGAGTTCCATACATTCACAGTGCCCAAACTGGACTTGGACGTGTACATAGACGTCAACGCCTCTCTCCCCTTGGAGTTTAGGGTAGACACGCCGGGCACGTTTGAGCTCATCTGTGTACCGCACGAGGCGCTGGGCATGGTGGGGACCATCACCGTCACCTGAGAAGCGCCGGCCCTCCTCCACCAACGGGTGCCGTTGGCGGAGCGGGGATTCCGAAGCCACTGCTTCTTTCCTAGAACGCCAGCCGTCCAGTGTGCTACACTTTCGCAGCGATCTTGTATCCAGGCCGCAGCGAATGACCGAGCGCTCGTCCAAGAAGGGCTCCAACGTTGGCCTCACTTTTGAAGAGGCCTTCAATAAGCTGGAAGAAGCCGTCAACGGGCTGGAGGCGGGTGGTCTGACGCTCACCGGAGCCACGCACCTCTACGAGGAGGGAATGCGCTTGGCTCGAGTGTGCAACGAGCTGCTGAGCGCCACTGAGTTGCGCATCACGCGCCTGCAGTCATCCTTCGGCGAGCAGATGCGCTTTCTCTCGGCGGAGGCGGGCTACGGGGCAGAAAACGGATTCGACGGCGCAGCTGAGAGCGAGCCGGAAGGACTGGTGCCAGACCAGACCGTGGAAGATCCGAGTTGACTGAGACCCACTACTCATACACTCGGATGCGCGCCATCCCGCTTCACCAAACAGTCCACCCCGCCAGGGAGCATTCCACACAAGAGCTCCTGCTCACCCTGACCGGCGGGCTCCGTTGCCCCAACCACGAGCATGGCGCGGAGGACAAACTGTGCTGACGCTCGGCTGGTTCTCCACCGGGCGAGGAGAAGGTTCTCGCGGGCTACTCACGATGACCCTGGAGGCCATCGAACGCGGCGACCTGAACGCCCGCATCGACTACGTCTTCTGCAATCGGGACCCAGGCGAACATCCGGGCAGCGACGAGTTCATGGCCCTGGTGGAGAGCAGCGGTCTTCCCCTGATCACCCTATCCTCCCAGCGGTTCCGGCTGGAACGCAATGCGCCGAGCTTCGCGGCAGTGCGTAAAGACTTTGACCGTGCCGTCATGGAGCGGCTGACCCGTTACGAGCCACAGATATGCGTTCTGGCGGGCTACATGCTCATCGTCGGTGGGGAGATGTGCCGCCGCTATACCATGCTGAACCTACATCCCGCGCTTCCCAGTGGGCCTGCCGGCACGTGGCAGCAAGTCATCTGGAAGCTCATCCAGAGCCGCGCCTCTGAGACCGGCGCCACGATTCACCTGGCGACGGAGGAGCTGGACCAGGGCCCCGTCGTTGCCTACGCCAGCTTTCCCCTTCACACCGAGTCTTTCGACAGGCTTTGGCGCCAGGTACGCAGCCAGTCTGTGGAACAGATGAAAGGCGAAGAGGGCGAAGAACCGGCCGTGTTCAAGCGGATACGCCGGGAGGGAATGCGGCGGGAGCGGCCCTTGCTCCTGGAAACCCTGAAAGCCCTAGCGGAAGGACGGATCCAACTAGCTGACCGCCGCCTCCAAGACCCTCATGGCGCCTCCGTCCAGGGTCTCTGCCTCAACGCGGAGGTTGAGGCTTCTTTGGCCCAGGAACCCGAAGCGGGGGCGGAAGACGACCAGTAAGCCAGGAGCCAGTCGTGCAGATTGCAGTATGCGTTAAACAGGTCCCCGTCGTTTCACGACTGACCTTCGACGCCGAGAAGCGCACCATCATCCGGGAGGGAGTGCCCACCGAGCTGAACAGCTATGACCAGCTCGCCGTGTGCTTGGCCGTGGAGCTGGCGCGGCAGCATGGCGGTGAAGTCACGGCCATCACCCTCGGTCCACCTCAAGCCAAGGACGCCCTCGTCCGCTGCCTGGCCCTCGGCGCTCACCATGCAGTCCACCTGACGGACCCCGCATTCGCGGGCTCGGACACCCTCGCCACGTCCCAGGCACTGGCCCTGGCACTTCAGCGTCGCTCCTTCGACTTGGTCCTCTGCGGCAAGCACAGCATTGACGCCGAAACGAGCCAGGTGCCGCCCGAAGTAGCGGAGTTGCTCGGCCTGCCGCAGATCACCGGCGTCCGGCGCCTGGAGGTGGACCCGCAGGCTAACACGCTAACGGCTGAGCGTGAGACCGAGGAAGGGTACGAGGTTGTGGAGACGGATCTCCCAGCCCTGGTGACCGTCGCCGAGGGCATCACGGATGAGCCCCGCCTCACTCGCGACGACGTCAGAGCCGCCGCTGAACGCCCAATAGAAGCAGTCGGCGCCAGGGATCTTTCGCTTGACGTCTCCATCTTCGGATCGGCAGGATCTCCCACTACAGTTTCCGAGATTACCATCCTCCAGAGCCAACGAGAGCCCATTGTCATCCAAGGGGAAGACCCAAACAAGGCGGTCCAGCAGCTGGTCTCATTCCTGCTTGAGCGCGGCCTCTTCTCCGGCTGGGGCAAGGACGCGCAGTCAACGAGCACACCCGGAAGCGTCGCCGAAGGAGACCCGAGTAAGACCATCTGGGTCTTGGCGGAAACAACTGAGGATGGCGTGCTGCGGCCTGTAACGCTGGAGCTCCTCGGAAAGGCCCGTTCACTGGCGCAGAAACTAGGAGGCCGCACTGCCGCTCTGGTCCTGGGGCATGGCGTGGACACCATACCGGCTCAGCTGGCGGCCTACGGCGCGCAACGAGTCCTCGTTGCCGACGACCCCGCGCTCGCGACCTTCGATACAGACGCGTACACCGCCGTCCTTGCTGCGGCATTGCAGCAGCACCAACCCTACGCCGTCCTGGTGGCTTCCACCGTCAACGGGAGAGATGTCGCAGCCCGGTTGGCAGCTCGATTGAAGCTCGGTCTCACCGGCGACTGCATCGACCTGGATATCGACGACCAAGGTCGGTTGGTCCAGCACAAGCCTGCGTTTGGCGGAAACGTCGTCTGCCCTATCGTCTCGCGCACACTGCCCCAGCTCGCCACCATGCGTCCGGGCATCCTGGAGAGGGCCCAGGAAGACGTCACCCGACAGGTGAATGTCGAGCCGTTGGTCGTGCCCTCAGAGGCGCTGAGGCGACGGGTCCGCGTTCTCTCAAGCCACTCTTCCGTTGCCCCGGACGCAGCCCGGCTCTATGACGCAGAGGTCGTAGTAGGCGTCGGCATGGGTGTTGGCGGCCCCGAGAATCTCGGTGTCGTATACTCCTTGGCTGAAGTGCTGGACGGCGCCATCGCCGCCTCGCGGGAGGTCGCCAACCACGGATGGCTCCCCAGGCAGCACCAGATCGGCCTCACAGGCAAAGCCATCGCCCCCGAGCTGTACATTGCCGTGGGAATAAGTGGTTCCCTTAACCATATGGTGGGCGTACTGCGTGCGGGGACAATCGTGGGCATCAACACGCGGGACCGCGCGTCCATCTTCCGCTCCTGCGACTTCGGCATCGTGGGCGACTACGCTGAAGTGGTCCCGGTCCTTACCGCTGCACTGCGCCAGGCGAAAGACACGGCTGCGGCAGGGCAGCGGCCCAAGTAGTCAGTAAGCAATCGCTGAGGCCACAACCGGAGATCTGGGAGCCTCCACACCGCTTCGGCCGGCATTCGATAGTTGCCCTCGCGAGGGGCATCCTCCCGTCCGGCCGGGCGTTCACGAGGCTGTGGCCGCCCTCAACTTCCCAAGATGAAGGCTGCCACCAGGCCCGCCGCATACACGATCGCCACGAGAATAGGGAATACCGGTGCGCGCTGGTTCGGCCATCGCCCGCCCATAAGCATCCGCCCCCAGACCATCCCAATGAGAAGCAGTGCTGTGACTGCTGCCGCAAAGTGCGGCCCTTCCATGGTGTTCAGGAGTAGGCCATTCGTGTAGAACGGGTCTGCAGCCCCCAACACAAAAACGTTGAAGGCGCAGCTTCCCAGGAGGTTCCCCACCACCAAGTCGGGTGATCCAAGACGCAGGGCCGCTACGGACGTGACGGCCTCAGGCAAGGTTGTAACGATGGCCAGCAGCGCAACCCCCACAAACCCGGATGTCAGGCCAGTCAGCTCGGCGATGCGTTCAGCGCTGGCGGTAGCGATGGGCGCCGCCAGGAAGATGGCGGCGGCGGAACCCAAGAACAGCGCCCAAACGCGCTTCTCCGATCCCACAGCTACAGACGGACCATCCTGGGAAGCCTCGGCTTCAGATTCGCCACCCCGGCTGCGGGAAAGCCACCAGGCTCCCGCCAAATAGAGCGCCATCAAGAAAACGCCGCTGAGACCCAACGAGCCAATGCGGGCGCCCCAGGATACGGCGCCAAGCACCAGCGCCAGCGCAACCAGGGTCATCGCTAGAATCGCGAGGTCCTTCGTACCCGGGGACAGCTCGGCGAAGAACTTGCGGCGCCCATAGAACGCGGCCATCAGCCCCAGGATCATCACGTCCGCCATGTCAGCGCCAAAGACGTCGCCTAAGGCGAGCCCGGGGGCGTCGATCCGCACAGCCGATATATTGGTCACCAGCTCCGGCAGCGATGTCCCCACCGCAATGAGCATGCTGCCCACCCAAAAGCGGCTCCACCCCCTGCGCTCCGCCAGGTCGTCCCCGGAACGGACCAGGGTAACGCCCGCTCCGCCCACTGCCACCGCACCCAACAGAAAGACGAGCACAGCCATGCCGAAACTCAGCCCACCGACAAATTCCAGTAGCTGCACGAGTCTCTACCTCAGGTATTGGCCAAGGGTTGCCCCAGTGAGAGGCATGTCATGACATCTGATGTAAGGAGCCAGCGAGAACACCCGTCCGGATGAAACACAGCCCTCTCCCGCACACGTGACGCCATGCCTGTCCCTACGCCGTGTGCGGGAGCGTCCCGGAGTCGGCGTCCACAACAGTCCCTGTCGCCGTCAGAAGCAGGGGCCGCTTGTGACCGCGCATAACCTCGCCGTCGACGATGCAACGCTGTACTTCTCTTCGAGAGGGAAGCTCATACATCACGTCCAGCAGAGTGCCCTCGATGATGGCGCGTAGGGCCCGTGCGCCGGTCTTGCTCTGCAGCGCCTCGTCGGCGGCGGCCTCCAATCCATCCTGCGTGAATGTGAGGTCAACACCGTCCAGGGAGAAGAGATGTTGGAACTGCTTGACCAGTGCGTTCTTGGGCTCCGTCAGAATGTGGATCAAGTCCACTCGAGTCAACTCTTCCAAGGGTACGAGGATCGGGATCCGGCCCACAAACTCGGGGATGAACCCATACTGGATCAGGTCTACCGGGACCACATGCTGAAGAATGCCCTGGTCGTGCTGGTCCTGGGAATCTGGCTGATGGCTGCTGCGAAAGCCCAAGTTCCTGTGGTCTTTGAACACGCGGCGCTCCACCAGCTCTTCCAGGCCATCGAAGGTTCCACCACAGATGAAGAGCGTGTTGTCCGTCTTGAACTGGAGGAATTCCTGATGCGGGTGCTTTCGGCCCCCCGTGGGGGGAACGTTGGCCGTGGTCCCTTCTATGATTTTCAGGAGGGCCTGCTGAACTCCCTCCCCGGAGACATCCCTGGTGATGGATGGGTTGGCGCTCTTGCGCGCAATCTTGTCGATCTCATCCAGGTACACGATGCCCTGTTCGGCCCTGGCGATGTCCCAATCGGCTGCCTGAATGAGCCTCAGCAAGACGTGCTCTACGTCCTCCCCAACATAGCCGGTCTCGGTCAAGGACGTGGCGTCGGATATGGCAAAGGGGACGTCTAGTATACGGGCCAGGGTCTGGGCCAGCAGCGTCTTGCCGCATCCTGTGGGACCAATGAGCAAGACGTTGCTCTTCTGGAGCTCCACATCGCCCGGTTGGCTTGCAACCCCTGACCGGATGCGCTTGTAGTGGTTGTAAACGGCGACGCTCAGGACCTTCTTGGCCCGATCTTGTCCCAACACGTACTCGTCCAGCTTGTCCCGGATGATCTGGGGCGTCAGGACCTCCACAGGGGGGGCGGGGCTTGGCGCCTCCTCACCCTCTTCGGCCATGATCTGCTGGCAGAGCAGCACGCACTCGTCGCAGATAAAGACCTTGCCGGGGCCCGCAATGAGGCGCTTCACCCGGTTCTGGGGCTTCCCGCAGAAGGTGCAGGAATAGTCGGGACTACTGTTGCCCCGTGACGCCATTCTTGCTCGCCTCCCGTTTCTGGGTGCTGGACCTTACCAGCCTCAACTCAACCGGGTTGAGTCCACTGGCGCTATCCTGCCGCTGCAGCCTCAACTGCCGGCACGCCCAGCACTTCGTCAATGAGGCCGTATTCCATAGCCTGGTCTGGGGTCAGGTAGAAGTCCCGGTCCGTGTCTCTGGCCACCTGCTCGTAGGGCTGCAAAGTGTGGTCCGAGATGATCTGGCGGATCTTGTCCTGCAATCTGAGAATCTCCCGCGCCGCTATCTCGATGTCGGCAGCCTGCCCCTGCGCGCCGCCAAGGGGCTGGTGCATGTGCACCGTAGCGTTGGGCAGGGCGTAGCGCTTGCCCTTGGCCCCAGAGCAGAGGAGCACCGTAGCCATGCTGGCAGCCATCCCGACGCAGATGGTGGAGACGTCGCAGCGTATGAGGTTCATGGTGTCGTAGATGGCCAAGCCAGAGCTAATGACACCTCCCGGTGAGTTTATGTAAAGGTTTATGTCCTTGTCGGGGTCCTCCCGCTCAAGGAAGAGGAGCTGGGCGATGATCAGGTTGGCGACCTGGTCCGATACGGGTGTTCCCAAGAAGACGATGCGCTCCCTCAGCAGCAAGGAGTATATGTCGAATGCTCGCTCACCCCGCGAGCCGCTCTCGATGACCATGGGGATAATGCTCTGAGGTACGGTGGGAGCGGCCTGGTCCAAAGTGGAAGGCGCGAATATGCCGCTTTGGGTCCGATTGTGATGCTGGGTCACGGTTCTCTCCTTCTTATGACTACGCCTGGCTCTCTTCTTCCCGGGGCTCCCCCTCCTCTTCAGCTTCGGCCGCAGGGGGCTCTTCGCTTTCCACTCTTTCGGGATCGACTTCTTCTCCACGCGCGATTGCGGCAATGCGTTGGATTGTGAGTCGCGTCCGCAGGTTTCTACTCACCGAGTCCTGGTTTCGAGGTTCCTCGAAAAACCGCCGCATTTGGTCTCCCTGGGTGCCGGCCATCTGGACCATTGCCGCAATCTCCTCATCCAGCGCCTCCTGGGAGACATCCATATTCTCGCGGTCCGCGATCTCAGACAGGACCGCGGCGCGCTGCAGCCGCTCCAAGGCCCGGGGTTCAAGCTCTGCCCTGATCTCTTCCTGGGTCTTCCCCAGGCTCTCCACGTAGGAGTCAACATCCGCCTGGCGCTGGCCGCCGGCGCTGGAGCTCTCCTGCATGTCTTCCAGCAAGCGGTCGATTTCCCGCTGGATGAGGAGTGGTGGGAGCTCTACCTTGGAGTCTTGGAGCACTCGCTCCACCACCTCGGCCTCATAGTTGCCTTGGGCCTCGCGCTCCCTGTTCCCACGGAGCTGATTGCCCACGAACTCACGCAGGGCCTCCAGGGAATTGTATCCGCTGCCCACACCCTTGGCGAACTCGTCGTCCAGCTCCGGGAGTTGGCGCTCCTTGAGGTCCTTGAGGGTCACCACGAAATCGCAGGGCTTGCCGGCAACTCTCTCGCTGATGTCTTCGCCTTCGGGAAAGGTCAGGGTGAACTCGCGGGTCTCGCTCTGCTGCATCCCCACCAACGCTTCTCCGAAGCCTGGCGCAGGGAACCGCTCCTCGTTGACCACGTAGGAGGCGTCTTTCTGGTTGATAACGTACTCGCCCTCAATGGAGCCTGTGAGGTCTATGACCGCCAGGTCTTCCATCTGAACCGGGCGCTCAACGGGCTCCCATGGGGTGGATTCCCTGCGAATCTGCTCGATGGCCTCCTCCACCGCCCCCTCGTCCGATTCCACGGCCGCCGTCTCTATCCGTAGAGTCCTGTAGTCCGATAGCTCCACCTCAGGCGCCAGCGGCACGGTGGCCTTGAGCATAACCAGGGGGTCGGTTTCCACTATCTCCACGTCCGGCATAGCGGACACCGCCAGACCCTGCTCCGTGACGGCCCTATCGGCCATATCCGGGACCAGGGCATGGAGTGCTTCGTGGAGGAGGTTTTCATGCCCAATCAGACGCTCCACCACGTGGCGGGGGGCCTTGCCCTTGCGAAAGCCGGGCACGTTGACCCGCTGGGCCAACTGCCGGTGCGCTCGCTGCAGGTAGGGCTCCAGGTCTTCGGACTCGACCTCTATATTTAGGACGACCTGGCGTTGGGCCAGGTCTTCTTGGGTCACCTTCACCTGTTCGTCTCCTCTGCTGATTATACCAGTGAATCCAAGAAGCGTGCGCGGCCTACGGTTGCGCAGGCCGCTGCGACTCGGCGGCGGGTTCCGGCGTTACGTCCAGTCCAAGCTCCCGGAGCTGCGACGCCGGCACGCTGTCGGGGGCGCCGAAGAGCAGGTCCGTCGTGCTCTGTGACTTCGGAAAGGCGATGACCTCACGCAGCGAATCCGCCTCTGCCAAGAGCATGACCAAACGGTCAATGCCTGGAGCGATCCCCCCATGGGGAGGCGCCCCATACTCCAGAGCTCCCAGCAGATGCCCAAAGCGGTCTTCAACCTGTTCGCGTGTGTATCCCAGTAGCGCAAATATACGCTCCTGTAACTCCCTCTGATGGTTCCGAATGCTCCCACTGGCCAGCTCATAGCCGTTGCATACGAGATCGTAGGCCTTGCTCATGACCTGCAACGGGTCCGTCTCCAGGGTAGGTATGTCATCATCGAGAGGGGCAGTGAACGGATGATGCACCGAGTCCCACCGGCCCTCCTCACTCCACACGAAGAGGGGAAAGTTCACGATGAAGGCGAAAGCCAAAGTATCCTTGTCCATCAGCTCGAGGCGTCGGCCCATCTCATTCCGAAGCGCACCCAGAACTGCGTGCACGGTCTTGGCGTCTCCCGCCGAAAGGATCAAGAGATCCCCACCCCTAGCACCCATCCGTCGCGCTAGCTCTCGGACCTCCTCGATGCTAAAGAAGCGTGACACGGTGGAGCGCACCTGCCCTTGGCCAAGGGCCTCCGGCGCTTCTCCGGCGCCTTCCAGGGCCATCGTGACAAGCCCCTTGGCACCCTGGGCAACGGCAAGCGCCGTCAGGTCGTCCATCTGCCTGCGCGTGTAGCCGCCACAGCCAGGCGCCGCGAATCCCTTGACGATCCCGCCTTCAGCAGCCGCCTGCTGGAAAACTTGAAATTGGGTCTTTCCCGCTGGCTCCGTAACATCCGCCAGCTCAAGGCCGAAGCGCAGGTCCGGCTTGTCGCTGCCATAGCGTTCCATGGCTTCGGTGTACGTCAAGCGGGGGAAGGGTTTGGGAACGCGCTTGTGCGGGGTCACCTGGGCTACCAGGGCGGAAAACAGCTCCTCGATGAGGTCCAAGACGTCGCTCTCCTCGACGAAGCTCATCTCCAGGTCGAGCTGCGTGAACTCCGGCTGGCGGTCGGCGCGCAGGTCCTCGTCCCGGAAGCATCGCGCGATCTGGAAGTATCGCTCATAGCCCGCCACCATGAGAAGCTGCTTCAGCTGCTGAGGCGACTGGGGCAGAGCGAAGAACTTGCCCGGATAGAGACGGCTTGGCACCAGATAGTCACGAGCGCCCTCTGGCGTACTCTTGATGAGAATTGGCGTCTCGATCTCCATGAAGCCCCGCTGGTCCAGGAAGTCCCTGATGAACTTCACGACGCGATGCCGCAGCATCAGGTTCGCCTGCATCCGTGGGCGCCTCAGGTAGAGGTGGCGGTGCTTGAGCCGGAGGTACTCGTCCACGTCGGTGTCCTCGTTGACGTAGAAGGGAGGAGTCTTGGAGGGGTTCAGCACCTCGACCTGCGTGGCTACAACCTCCACCTCACCCGTGGCCACCGACGGGTTCTCGGTGCCCGCGGGCCGCCGCGTTACCTCGCCTATCACGTGAAGGACCCACTCGTTGCGCACGGCCTCACTGGCAGCATGTGCGTCCGGGGCCAGCTTCGGGTTCACCACCACCTGCACCAGACCGCTGCGGTCCCGAAGGTCCAGAAAGATGAGGCCCCCGTGGTCACGGCGGCGATGCACCCACCCGGCAAGGTTCACCTGCTTGCCGACGTCCGCCGCCCGCAACTCGCCGCAGTCTCTGTCCTTGTACAACGTCCCTCCTGGCCTCATGGCAGAGTCGTAGGAATGCGCGACTGAGCATCCCCACTGGTTGTTTGTCGCCAGTGCACCCGCATTCATTGTATGGGAAGGGGCAGGCTACCTTCAACGGCTGAAGTCAGGGGCAGGAGACCGTGTGAGCCAGCCGGGCATCCAGCCCTTGCCCCTGGATCCGCTCAGCTAACCTTTTCCCCGACTCTTCGTCTGCCGCCAGCGCGTACAGAGTGGGACCCGCCCCGGACAGAGAGACACGCTGGGCGCCGGCGGACATGAGGGCGTTGCGCCGCTCGGACAGCCCCGGAAACACGCGGAGCGCCACGGCCTCAAAGGTGTTGACCATCCAGTCCGCCAGCAGGTCTCCCTTCTCGATTCCGGTAACCAGGATATCCACCCTCTTGCCGTCGGTGAAGTCCCCTTCCGTAAGCTGGCCATACAAGCGCCCTGTCTTATCCTCGATCGTATCGTCGGTGCACGAGAGCACCAGCCAATGCTGCGGCAGATCGGGGAGGACCATGACGTCCTGCCCCCTGCCCCAGGCAAAGGCCGTGCCGCCCATGAGGAAGAAGGGCACATCGGAGCCCAGCTCCGCGGCAATGCTCAAGAGCCGCCCCTGAGGCATGCCCAGGCTCCACAGACGGTCCAGTGCCAGTATCGTAGCCGCGGCGTCGGAGCTGCCGCCGCCCAGGCCCGAGGCTACAGGGATCCCCTTGCGCAGATGGACATCGACGCCTTCGCTGACCCCGGACTCGTCCCGGAGCAGCCGCGCCGCTTGGAGGACGAGGTTCGACGGCGTCTCTAGCTCCGGCACGTTGCATCGAAGAGAGAGTGCACTGGAGACGCGGAACGTGAGCTCGTCCCGCAGGCTGACGGTTTGGAGGACCGTCCTGATCTCATGATAGCCGTCGGGCCGGCGGCCCAGGATCTCCAGCGCCAAGTTCACCTTGGCGAAGGCGCTGACACTTATGGCGTCCACGCGTGCTCCTGATGGGCAGCGTGCAGCGCAACCCACTCCCGCATCGACAGGGTCTCCGCCCGGCGACTCGGGTCGATGTCAGCCCTGCACAGCAGCCCCTCTACCTCTCGCGGAGGCCTGGCAAGCGCGTGGCTCAGCACGCCTCGAAGCTGTTTACGCGGCGCCGAGAAGCCGGCCCGCACCAGCGAAAAGAAGCCCGCCTCCTGGCTCCGAGGCAACAGCGGCTCTGGGGCCGCGTCTATCCGGACGATCGCCGATACCACCCGGGGAGGCGGGTAGAAGGACCCGGGCAGCACGGTGGCCACAATGCTTGGACGACCATAGAAGTGCACGCCCACCGCCAGCAGACCCATCTTGCCAGGTGCGCCTACCATACTGCGGGCCACCTCCCGCTGGAGCATCACCACCATGCGCTGCGGGCGGCGCTCAGACTCCAGAAACCGCCGGACAATTGCTGTGCCGATGTTGTAAGGCAGGTTGGCCACCAGCTTGTAGGGCGTGCTTCCTGGCGCCAGCTGGGCCGGGTCCTGTGTTTTCGCGTCGCCGCACAGGATGTTCACTTTCTCGCCATGTCTCTGGAAGGACTGTCCGAGAGCGGCAGCCAACTCCCTGTCCAATTCCACGGCAATGACCTGCGCCCCAGTCTCTGCCAGAGCCTGCGTGAGAACGCCGAGTCCTGGCCCAACCTCAACGACGGTCTGTCCATGTCCCAGGTCCGCTGCGTCCAAGATTCGGCGTACCGCACCTTGCGACATGAGAAAGTGTTGGCCAAGCCCCTTTCGCGGGTGCAGCCCCAGGGCCCTGAGGCGCTTGGCGGCGCTGATGGAAACTATGTCAGCGGCACTCGAGTCCAAAGGGCCCTTCTCCAAGAGCCTTCGTCCTGCCATACGGGGAATCCCTCTAAGCCCGGCAGCCTCAAGTCCTTCGGAATGTACCGGACAAATGGCCTTCCACTCTTCGTGATGTTCGCTAAGCGTGAGCGGCGGACAGCAACAACATAGACTGCCTGCTGAGTGCGGTTCTCCCGGCTCCCCTGAGGGGCGTCAACCGATGAGCAGGACAGCTTCGCGTTCCCGGTCCCCCCGGACCGCGGATGAAGGCAAGAAAATAGACCGTGCACCCCCCGTCGATACGAGCCCTGCGGCGTACCCCGAAAGACGACTCAAGCCAGGTAAATCCGCGGCGCCCGGCGTCCCCTGCTTACCGTTGCTCCCTTCCGGGCCTGGCGGGATTCACAGGTCTCCGTCGCGCGGGACCCAGCCATCAGCGCCATCCCCCGGGGCAGGGGCCTAAGAGTAGCACCTCATGGGGGGAGTTCGACCCCGCTATGGCGGATTTCGGGTTCAGGGCACCGCCAACTCCCCGTCTAGCACGGCCACCTCCAATGCTAGGTCAGCCGTTCAGGAGTGTCAATTGCGCCCGTGCTACAATCCCAAGTGAAGCCCACGACGATTCAAAGACTCCTGGGAGAGCCCGCAACATGCTTGTCCGCAAGGTCGTCATCCCGGCAGCCGGCCTGGGCACCAGGATGCTCCCGGCGTCCCTGGCAGTACCCAAAGAGCTGTTCCCACTGGTGGATCAGCCCATCCTGCACTATGGGGTTGAAGAAAGCGTTAACGCGGGCATCACCGAGGTCGTCATCGTCACATCTCCCGCAAAGCGGGCTCTGGAGGACTACTTCAAGCCGGCGCCAGCCCTGGAAGAGCGCCTGAGGAGCAGAGGGGGGCCGGACCCTCTGGACCGTGTCCGCCGCCTCCGGGAGACGGCCAGGTTCACGTACGTGCTCCAAGACGAGCAGCTTGGGCTGGGCCACGCCATCCTCATGGCGCGGGAAGCCGTAGGCGACGAGCCCTTCGCTGTGCTGCTCCCCGACGACGTCATCGTGGCTCCCACTCCCGTCCTGGGCCAGCTCCTTCAGGTGGCCGGCGCGTACGATGCGGGAGTCATCGCCGTGGAGGAGGTCCGCAGAGCCCAGGTGAGTTCCTACGGGATTATTGAGCCTACGAAACTGGAAGAAGGCGTCTACGACGTAGTGAGCGTCGTCGAGAAACCCTCGCCCGAAAGTGCGCCGTCCAACCTGGGAATCGTTGGGCGCTACGTGCTGCCGCCACAGATCTTCGAAGCTCTGGAGCACACACCGCCGGGTGCCGGCGGAGAGCTCCAGCTCACCGACGCCATCGCCCTGCTGCTCAAGCAGCAACGAATCTGCGCAGCCACCTTTCAGGGCGCCCGCTACGACGCAGGCAGCCCTCTGGGGCTGCTTCAGGCGTCGGTGGCCCTGAGTCTAGCGCGAGACGACCTGGGCCCCGAGCTCCTCGACTGGCTAAGAGTAATGCTGAGTGGAGTGTGAGATGTCATTGACACGGGAAGAAGTCCTCGTAGAGATGGAAGTCGTCTGGCAGGAGCTCCGCCACGAGCTTCGAGACCTTGACGAGAGCCTTGATTGGAAACGCGACGCACGGGATTCGGAGTCTTGGACCATCCGCGACATCGTGAGCCACCTTGTGGGAACCGAGGAGTTCAATGCGCTGGCCTACCTTCAGCACACGCTGGAGGACAGCGACTCTGAAATGCGCATGGAGGCTGGCAACCCCGTCCGCACGCCCCGGCGGCGCAGCCAGTCCCTGTCGGAGTTGGTGGAGGATCTGAGTGCCCAATGCCAGGAGATGCGGCGAAGGGTGGAGGAGGCGTCGCCCACTCAGCTTGAGGCCAAGGGGCGCTTTGTCGGGCAGTCGGGCACGCGGGAGCAGACGTTCTTGGAGCGAGCCTACCGGGCATTCAACTACCACATGCGCGAGCACATGGAGCAGATAAGGAACTTGCGGACAGAGATGGGTGTCTCTGGCCTGTGACCAGACGGGCCGCGGCGTCACAAGTATCAGCCAAGTACGGCGGTGTTTCCGCCGGCGGGGCTCACGCGAACGCTCGGCTTCCCCACAGACTCTTGGCTAAGGGTCCGGGAGCAAGAAACTCAGAAGCCCTCTTCGCAGTGCTGGCAGAACCAGGGGTTGCTGCCGCTGGGGTAACGAGGGTGGATGCCTGAGTTGGTTACCACGTTGCGGTTACTCTCACACTTGGGGCAGAACGGCATGATGCGAGTTTCCGCCGACGTTAAACTCGAGGCGGGCCGGATGTATTTTCTCACTGCGAGCACGACAAGAGCTAAGACGCTAACGAGAATAAGTAAACGGTACACTGCACTCCCCTCCCCACGACTCTCTTCCCATTATACCAGAGACACCTTGGAGCCGGCGCCCGACCCCGAGACTCAAGCATAGCCTTTGGCGTGGCTCATGAGAGCCAGGAACGCCTCTTGGGGGACCTCAACCTGGCCAACGCGCTTGAGCCGCTTCTTCCCCTCGGCCTGCTTCTCTAGAAGCTTCCGTTTCCTGGTCACGTCGCCGCCATAGCACTTGGCCAGCACGTCCTTCCGCAGTGCCTTGATCGTCTCCCGCGAGATGACCCTGCTCCCAATGGCGGCCTGGACGGCCACCTCATAGAGCTGGCGCGGGATGAGCTTGCGGAGCCTCTCCACCATAGAACGCCCCAAATCGTAGGCCTGGTCCTTGTGAACGATGAAGCAGAGGGCGTCCACGGCGTTGCCATTGAGCAGGATGTCCAGCTTCACCAGAGGCCCCGCACGGTACTCGGCGAAGTTGTAGTCCATTGAGGCGTACCCCTGAGTGCGAGACTTCACCCGATCGTAGAAGTCCACAAGCATTTCGGCCAGTGGAAGGTCGAACTGGATCAGCACGCGGGCGTCGTGGGCTGCTCTGGTGCCGTCTTGGGCAGCGGCTGCGGAGGAGAGGTACTCCATGCGCTTGTACGTGCCGCGATGGTCCATGACCAGCTCCATGACGGGGCCGATGTAGCGCGAAGGAACGATGATGCTGATATCCAGGCAGGGCTCGCGAATCTCCTGGATGTCCCCGGGCGAGGGCATCTCAGATGGGTTCTCCACGAGCTGCACCCTGCCATTGTTGAACACCACCTGGTAGCTCACGTTGGGCGAAGTGGCGATAAGGCTCAGATCGTACTCGCGTTCCAGCCGCTCCTGGACGATCTCCATGTGGAGCAGACCCAGGAAGCCGCAGCGAAACCCGAAGCCAAGAGCGGGGCTGCTCTCAGGCTCAAAGGCCAGAGAGGCGTCGTTCAGGCGCAGCTTTTCCAAGGCATCGCGCAGCACCTCGTAGGACTCCCCATCTGCTGGGTAGAGGCCGGCGAAGACCATGGACTTCTGGGGCTGATACCCCGGCAGCGGATCGGAGGTGGGGCTGGATAGGAGGGTGATTGTGTCGCCGGCCCGGCACTCGACCACGTTTTTCAAGCCCGTAGCGATGTACCCCACTTCACCTGCTATCAGTGCTCCCGTGATGCTTGGCTCCGGCACAAAGCAGCCCACTTCCAGGGCTTCTGACGCGGCACTGGAGCCCACCATCAGCAGCCTGTCGCCGGTGCGCACCTTGCCATCTACAATCCGCACGTAGGCAATGACGCCCTTGTAGGGGTCGTAGATGGAGTCGAAGATCAAGGCTCGCAGGGGCGCTTCCGGGTCGGCTCTGGGAGGCTGCACCCGCTCCACCACGGCCTCGAGGAGCTCATCGATCCCCAGGCCGTCCTTGGCCGAAGCCATAATGAACTCGTCGTCAGTGAAGCCAAAGACCTGGGCCATCTCCTCAGACACCCGCTGAGGCTCCGCTACGGGCAGGTCGATTTTGTTGATCACGGGGATAATCGTCAGGTCGTTGCCCACTGCCAGGTACGCGTTAGCCAGAGTCTGGGCCTGCACGCCCTGGGAGGCGTCCACCACCAGCACGGCGCCCTCGCACGCCGCCAGGGCCCGGGAGACCTCATAGCTGAAGTCCGCGTGACCAGGCGTGTCGATGAGGTTCAGTTGGTAC
The DNA here is from genome assembly GCA_965247615.1 of Dehalococcoidia bacterium. GTDB lineage: Bacteria > Chloroflexota > Dehalococcoidia > Lucifugimonadales > UBA1127. The sequence goes on from OZ252022.1 coordinate 2,238,705, forward strand.
TGCTGGCCGTCCCGGCCCTTGTACATCATGCGGACGGCCTTACCTTTGATGGTGATGCCCCGCTCCCGCTCCAAGTCCATGCTGTCCAGGAGCTGGTCCATCATCCGACGGCGGTCCACGGTGCCGGTGGTCTCCAGCAGCCGGTCTGCCAGGGTGGACTTGCCATGGTCGATGTGGGCAATGATGCAGAAGTTACGGATGTGTCCGGGATCCATAGCTCTATCGTAGCACCCAGGAGTGCGGAGCCTCAAGGCCGGCTGCCAAGCGGGACAAGCGGGGACTGCCCTACAGGCGCTGGGCGGACCCGGGCAAGACGCGGTGAATGCCACGATTGAGCGCGGCGATTGTCGCCGCCCTCGCTGTCTCGTTCATCCTCGGGGGAGTCACTGCCGGGCGGGTGCAAGCTGTGGCAGGACACCCTGCGGCTCCTATTGAGCGCGCTCCTCGGCCCGGCTGGCGATTGCCCCGCCGACCAGGGCCCCGGCAGTCCCCAGGGTCGCCACATAGATGAAGAGGCCGCCGCCGATAAACCCAAGCGCGTCCCCATCCAAGAAGAAGCTGAGCGCCACGGTCACAAGCCCTGCGATGACCACGCCCATGCTCAGTCCCGTCCCCAGGGCTTGCGGAGCCGTGGCCCTCGTCTTGATCCCAGCCACGAATCCGCCGATGAATGGCCCCAGGGGCCCGGTGATGAAATGGATGATAGGCGGCAGAAGGCACGCCACTCCGATTCCGATTCCGATAAGTGCGCTTTTCAGCATGGCTCCTCTAGGATAGGGACGGTCGGCCATCGTGTAAACTTGGAGAGCTATCGCTGAAGCGAGGGGCGTCATGAAGATCGGTTTCGTCGGCCTGGGCAGGATGGGCAAGCCCATGGCCCAGAACCTGCTCAGGGCGGGATTCGAGCTCACGGTCCACAACCGGAGCCGCGGTGTCGTGGAGGAGTTGGCCGGCATGGGGGCCCTGCCAGCCGCCAGCGCGGCGGATGTGCTGGCCAACTCTGAGGTCGTGCTTACCTGTCTCCCTGACGTTGCGACGGTGGAGCACGTCTATCTCGGTGAAGGGGGCCTGGCGCACTCCTCACAGCCTGGTCGAGTGCTGGTGGACCATAGTACGGTGGGTCCAACCACGTCCAGAGCCATTGCGGAAGCCGCGGAGGCGCACGGCATCCCGTTCCTGGACGCCCCCATCAGCGGTGGAGTGGAGCGAGCCCAAGACGCCACGCTAACCATCATGGTCGGCGGCGCCTTCGCCGCCTTCAACCGGACCCTTCCCGTCTTCCGGGCCATGGGAGAGCAGGTACACCACATGGGGCCTAGCGGTTCCGGCAGCATCATCAACCTGTTGAATCAGCTATTGGTCACGATACACTCAGCGGCCGCGGCGGAGGCCCTTGTCCTGGCCCAGGCCGCGGGCGTAGACCCGGAGCGGGCATTGGATGTATTGAACACGAGCTGGGGCGCCAGCAACATGCTGCGCCGCAATGGGCCGGTTGTGCTGGACCGCGATTTCGATGGCGCCAGGGCGCCCCTCAAGTTTCTGGTCAAGGACTTGGGCCTTGCCCTGGAGCTGGCGGATGAGCTTGGGGTCTCGCTACCCCAGGGCCGGAGCGCCGGCAGGCTCCTGGATGCTGCGGCGGAGCAGGGGCTGCTGGAGCAGGACGTGGGCGCACTGGTGTTGCCCCTGGAGAAGGCGGCGCAGGTGCAGGTGGGCCAACGGCGCGCAGGAGAGTCGTCCCAGGCCCCATGAGACCTGCGAAGGGCTCTCGCCCCAAAGGGTCCCTGAGCAGTCACGAGGCCCAGTCGCTAACCTGCTCGCGGCACCCTGGTGCCCTGCGTCTTCATGCGCATGCTGTACACCGACGTGCGGGCCGTGAAGAGCATGGTGCGATGGTCCGCACCGCCCCAGGCGCAGTTGGCAGGCGTCTCCGGGAAGGGGATGACGCCTATGTGCTGGCCGGAGGAGTCAAACACCCAGAGACCTCCGGGGCCCGTGCAGTACACCCGCCCCGCAACATCGACCTTCATGCCGTCCGGGGCGCCTTCGCCCTGGCCGGCGCTCAGGTCCGCGAAGACTCGCGGGCGGCTCAGCGAGCCGTCCGGGAGCACGTCGAAGGCGCGGACCTCCATCTCCCCCCGGGTGTTGGCCACGTAGAGGGTCCCCTCGTCAGGGGAGAGGGCCAGCCCGTTGGGATACGGCACATCCCGAAGGGCGAGCCTTAGGACCCCGTCGGGAGTGATCTGGAACACGCCATTGAAGTCCATCTCCCGCGGGCCCTCGTCCGCCCGGTCCATGCCGGGATCCGTGAAGTAGACGCTGCCATCGGAGCGAGCGACCACGTCGTTGGGACGGTTAAGCCGTCTGCCTTCCCAGGTGTCGGCCAGTGTAGTGATGGTGCCGTCGGGCTCCATTCGGGACACGCGCCGGCCGTGGCCCTCGCACATGACCAGCCGCCCCTGAAGGTCAAATGTAAGCCCGTTGCTCCGCCCGCTCTCCTCGCGGGCAACCTCGGGCGCGCCGCCGGGAACCAGCTTGTAGATGAGGTTCGGACGGGTGTCCACGAAGAGCCAGTGGCCGTCGGGGTGCCACAATGGGCCTTCGGTGAACTGGAACCCCGTGGCCGGACACTCAACGTCCATGGACTCGACGATGTCTTTCAATGAGTCGGGCATGGCAATCCTCCGCTTCAAGGGCTGGGCGAGATATGGGGCGCCTGGCGAGATTCTACGCAGGGCGGCTATGCGGGGTCAATGCACCATTGACCACACACCCGGTCTGCACAAGCAACACTTCATGCCCTCTTCCAAACGCAGCGTGGCGGGTGATGCGGGAACCCGCCACGCTGCGTTCCACTATGGTCCTTCAGGGCTGAAGCCTTCCAGGACGGCCTCGGCGCCCGGCGCGACGCCGCAGGCTTCGGCCCGGCCCGCGTTCACCTCCAAAGCGTAGCGTGCGGGAGCCTGGGACGCATAGATCGTCAGGTCTTGGGGCGGCGCGCCGGGCTGCGGGGTCATCCGTTGCACGTCCACGACTCGGAGCGTCGAGCCCAGAAACAGGATGTCGAGGGGGATGAGGGTGTTGCGCATCCAGAACCTCAGCTCGCTCTCCAAGGGGTAGATGAAGAGCATCCCATGGTCCTGCAGGAGGTCGCGCCGGTCCATGAGGCCCACGGATCGCTCCTCTTGGGTCCGGGCCAGCTCGACCGTGAATCGGCACGACCCGACGGTGACCGCGGGCTGCGGAGCCGCGTCCGGCGATGGAGTAGGCGGGGGGATGGGTGCAAGCGGCGGTGACGGCGGGGCAGCGAGCGCCGGCATCGGCAACGGAGTAGGCCGGGGCGTGGGTGCAGGCGGCGGTGAAGGCGAGGCAGCGAGCTCCGGCGTCGGCTGCAGCGGGCCGGGCGCAACGGCCGGCTGTGCGTGCGGCGCAGCGGGTGCGCCGCCGGTGCAGGACGCGGCCAAGACCAGCGCCAAGAGCCAGACGCAGCACTGCCAGTACCGACGAGAGGCGCCCATGTCCGGCATTCACCCTCCGAGAGATGCGGTCAGTGTACCCGACGCGACCGCGCGCCGGGATGCGCTGGCGTGCACCCGGTCGCCACGGCGTAGGCTCAGCTTGACACCCCAGGAGGGCAGTGCTACGCTCGGGGCTACGAAAAGCGAAACGCTATGATGGGGAGCAGTAGTCAGGCGTCCAGCCTTCAGAGAGCCGGCGGGCGGTGCGAGCCGGCGGCGCGGGCCTGGCGAACTCGCCCCGGAGCGGTGGGCGCGAACAGGAACACCCTGTTACGGTCTTGGGTCGGCGCGGTTGGGGCGGAATCCCAGGTCTCAGATTCATCGCCGCGCTCAAGGTCACCGGACAAGGACCCAAGTAGCGCCCGACGGTGGCAACGTTAACGCCAGCGAGGGGTTTCGCGCTGCTCCTTTGGCCCGTTGACAGGCCCGGGGTGAGCAGGCGCGGGGCAAGCAGGGTGGTACCGCGGGTTTGGCAATGCAAGAAGACCCGTCCCTACGAGGGACGGGTCTTTTGTTAGAGGGACGGATTGAGGTGACAGGATGACCGAACCGACGATGCGTCAAGTCGAGCTGCGGTGGGACCCGCGGGCCCTGGACAAGAAGTGGCAGGAGCGCTGGGAGCAGGACGCCATGCACCGCGTCCCGGACGACGACCCGCGCCCCAAGTGGTACGAGCTGACCATGTACCCGTACCCGTCCGGTGACCTGCACATTGGACACTGGTACGTCATGGCGCCGTCCGACGCCCACGCCCGGTTCCGCCGCATGCAGGGCTACAACGTGCTGCACCCCATCGGCTTCGATGCCTTCGGGCTGCCGGCGGAGAACGCCGCGATCCGCCAGGGCATACACCCGCGCACATGGACCATGGGCAACATCGAGAAGATGCGCGGCCAGCTCCGGTCCATCGGCCCCATCTATGACTGGGACCGGGAGATCATCTGCGCGCTTCCCGAGTACTACCGGTGGAATCAGTGGCTCTTTCTCCAGTTCTACAAGGCGGGCCTCGCCTATCGCGCTCAAGCTCCGGCGGTCTGGTGCCCGTCCTGCCAGACGGTGCTGGCCAATGAGCAGGTGGTCAACGGGCTGTGCGAGCGCTGCTCCACACCCATCACCCGCCGGGAGATGGCGCAGTGGTTCCTGCGCATCACGCGGTATGCCGACGAGCTCCTGGACTTCGAAGGGCTGGCGCAGTGGCCAGAGCGCATCCTGACGATGCAGCGCAACTGGATAGGGCGAAGCGAGGGCGTGGAGATGGGCTTCGACATCTCGCACGCGGGCCTGGAGGAGAAGGAGCTCCGGGTGTTCACGACGCGCATCGACACCATCTACGGCGTGACCTTCATGGTCCTGGCGCCGGAGCATCGCCTGGTGCCGCTGCTGACGGCGCCGGAGCAGCGGGCCACAGTGGAGGCCTACGTCGAGGATGCCCGGCGCAAGTCCGACATCGAGCGGCTGTCCGCGGAGCGGGAGAAGACGGGAGTGCCCCTGGGGACCTACTGCGTCAATCCGGTCACCGGCGAACGGGTCCCCATCTACACCGCCGACTACGCGGTGGCCTGGTACGCCCAGGGCGCCGTCATGGGGGTCCCCGCGCATGATCGGCGGGACTTTGAGTTCGCCACCACGTACAGCCTGCCGGTCCGCGTCGTCATATCGCCGCCGGGATGGGATGGCGCGCCCCTGTCCGAGGCCTACGTGGAGGAGGGTGTCCAGGTGAACTCGGGCGCCTTCGACGGCATGCCCAACGCCCAGGGCATGGAGGCCATCGCCGACTACGTGCAGGAGCGGGGATGGGGGAGCCGGAACGTGACCTACCGGATGCGGGACTGGCTGATCTCCCGGCAGCGCTACTGGGGCACGCCGATTCCCATGGTGCACTGCGCCGAGTGCGGCGTTGCGCCGGTACCGGAGAGCGACCTGCCGGTGCTGCTGCCGGAGGACGCCGAGTTCAAGCCCACGGGGGAGTCGCCGCTGGCGCGCCACGAGTCGTTTGTCCGCACCGTCTGCCCCCAGTGCGGCCGGGACGCCCGGCGGGAGACGGACACCATGGATACGTTCTTCGACTCGTCGTGGTACTTCCTGCGCTATCTGAGCCCCCGCAACGACGCTCAGGCATGGGACCCGGCGCTGGTCAAGTCGTGGGCGCCGGTGGACCAGTACACAGGCGGGGCCGAGCACGCCATCATGCACCTGCTCTACGCACGCTTCTTCATCAAGGGGCTGCGGGACATGGGTCTGCTGGAGTTCGGGGAGCCCTTCCTCCGGCTGTTCAACCAGGGGCACATCATTGCCGAGGGCGCAAAGATGAGCAAGAGCCGGGGCAACGTCATCACGCCGGACCCCTACGTGGAGGAGCTGGGCGCGGACGTTGTGCGCACCTACCTGATGTTCCTCGGGCCGTGGGACCGCGGCGGTGAGTGGAGCGACACGGGGATCAACGGGGTCGCGCGCTGGTTCAACCGTGTTTGGGACCTCGTGGAGCGGGACCCGTCGGCGCTGGACGCGGCACCGGTCCGGGCGGACGCAGTGCGGCAGGTCCAGCGCAAGGTCCACCAGACGGTGCGCAAGGTGCACAACGACCTGGACGCCTTCAAGTTCAACACGGCCGTCGCAGCGCTGATGGAGCTGAGCAACGCGCTGCAGGCCGCATGGGAGGCCCGGGGCATCGACCCCCAGACGTGGCGGGGGGCGCTGCGGACCTTCCTGGCGCTGCTGGCGCCCATGGCGCCGCACCTGACCGAGGAGCTCTGGCAACGCACCGGCGAGGCCTACAGCATCCATAGCCAAGCCTTCCCCGCGTGGGATGACTCGCTGGCGGCGGAGGAGGTCATCACGCTGGTGGTGCAGGTGAACGGACGGGTGCGGGACCGGTTGGAGGTCCCGGCTGACATTGGGGAGGAGGAGGCGAAGCGGCTGGCGCTGGAGCGGCCCAACGTGCAGCGACACACGGGCGGCAGGACGCCGGCCAAGCTGCTGTACGTGCCGGGGCGGCTGGTGAACGTCGTCGTCCCGTAGCCCCGGCGCAGGGCCTGCGCCGCCCTGGAGACCAGCGCGATCTGACTCTTGAGGTTGTCACGCCGCGTCTTCTCGCTGCGGCGCCGTGAGGAGCAGCACGTCGTTGGAGAGCTTGGCCGCCTCGGCGAGCAAGAGTGCCATTTGATTAATCTCCCTTTGTAAGATTGCTTTGTGTTTTTTTGTCGTCTTTTGAAGCTGGCCGGGGGGTAAAACAGCAATTGTTTCCTGGCGGGGGCGCCCTTGCCTAAGCTGTTGGATGATCCTCCTTTGATTGACTTCCGTCCGGGTCTCTTGCTGGGCCGATTGGCACAGGGGGGTGTCTTCCGCAGATAGGCGAGGAGGGGGTTGCTCCTGGTGGGGGCACGCTGTAGGACCTCCAGCAGGGCCTTGTGCATCTCCCCGGCGGCCATGCGCTTGGTGCGGAGCTGCTGACGACGGACCAGGGCGAAGTAGTCGCGGACCTCCGGGACCTGGGACATGGCGGTGAGGACGGCCTTGAAGCGCGCCGAGTGGCGGCCGGACTTGAGGGCGTTGGTGTTGCCCTTGGGAGCGCCGGCGCCGGGCCTGCGTCCACCTGCTGGCATGGGGACCTCCTGTGTGGGGGGTGTGCTGACAGGAGGATAGCGCATATGTTCTGTTTTGGGCAACGGGAGCATGGCAGAGCGAGGGTTCTGTTGCATTTGCTGGGTAGGAGGCAATGACTATGGCCGCTAAGGTACCGGAGCACTTGAGGGACAAACCAGATCTGGTCAACGCCGTCATCGACGCCCGACGCGTCGAGATGGAAACGGAAGACCCCGCCTTTGCAATCGAGTGGTTGTTAGAACACTGGCCAATGTCTCCAGAGTCTGCTAGACGTGTCATTGAAGATGAAACGTTCCGATTCGTGGCGCTATACCCAGACGGCCATCCAGGGTTGCAAGCGTTGATCGAAGAGCAGAAGGCCAAGAGCCGTAGGAGCTACAACCTACGGAAGCTGCGCCCCCAGGTTGTAGAGCGTGACGACAGTAGGTGCCAGTATTGCGGTAAGCGAGTCACTGGCTCTGAGGGGACGCTAGACCACAAGGACCCCGAAGGGCCGGAAACATTAGAGAATATCCTTCTCCTCTGCCGAACCTGCAACACGCATAAAGGGAGAAGGTCGTGGGAAGACTTTCTGAAGGCAGAGGAAGAGTGGAGGGCGCGGCTCCAAGAACAACAGGACGCCCGCCCCGACTTCATTTGCAAGCAGACTGGCCTATCGGTCAGGGGTAGGAGTTGGAAAGAGGCAGGATGCTTATCGCCACAGATGTGCAGAATGGATCGAGAGTGCGATAACGGAGGATACGCAGAGTTTGAGGCGGAGATGGATGAGAGGGTGAATCGGGCGATTGAGGCGTCGTAAACATAGGAGCTACCCAGCAAATGCAACAGAACCAGAGCGAGGGGCGAGGGAGGGCTTGCGCAATGCAGCGGTCTGCCGGAAAGTGATTGCAGCGATCATTGAGGTGCACACATGGCGGACCCAGAGCACGTCGAAATAGTCAGGCAGGGCGCGGCGGCGATAGCAGTGTGGTGGGAGGAGAACTCAGGTGCGGTTTTGGACCTCCGTGAGGCCGACTTCAGATGGATCAACCTCCTCGGGGCCGACCTCAGGGGGGCCAATCTCCTCTGGGCTAACTTCAGCGGGGCCGACCTCAGCGGGGCCAATTTCAGCTGGACCAACCTCAGTAACACCAACTTCAGCCACACGAGAGTAGGTGGCACCACCTTTGCCGAATGTGATTTGAGTCGAGTCTCTGGCCTCACAACGATAAGACATGGAGGCCCCAGCAGTATCGGGACTGATACATTGCTCTTGACCTATCGGGGCGCTGGAAAACGCCTGACGCCGGAGCTCCATGGCTTCTTCGCCAAGGCCGGCGTTCCCGCTTCCTTCCTGGATGCCCTCCCGAGAATCGCAGGTCAGGCCCGGTACCACACTGCTTTTATCGCCTATGGTGAGCCAGACCGCGCTTTTGCAGAACATCTCTATGGTGACCTGTTAAGCAAAGGCGTGAGCTGTTGGATGTACGCCATGGACGCTACCCTAGGTGCGCGGACCTGGCATGAGATTGGCCAAGAGCGGCGGGAAGCCGGAAAGCTCATTGTTCTCTGCTCGGCTGCGGGACTCGTGCAGCCTGGGCCAAAGAAGGAGATAGAGGAGCAGATTGACGACGACCGGGACAAGATCATCCCCATCTCGTTGGATTACCTCTGGAGAGCGCCTGGCTTTGAAGTGCGGCGAGCTGAACGGGACCTGAAGCCCTTCCTATTGGAGCGAAACTGGGCGGACTTCAGTCCAGGGGCGGACTATGCCGCCGCCATTGAGCGGCTGTTGAAGGCGCTGGCGCTCAGGCCAGACGCGCCCTCACCACGGACCCCGCCGCCAACGTCAAGGTCGACAAGCAGCGCTCCCACGAGAAGGTAGACGGCAACGTCGCCCTCGTCATGGCCGTCGGCCGCGCCATGACCACCGCCGACCAGGACCCCGTCTGGCCCACCTTCGGCGCCGTCTAACCCCCCGCCACGTCCCCACAGCGCCCTATGGCCCACTCCTTTGACAGCCGTGCTATGCTCTCCGGTGCAACCCGCCTCAAGGAGCGCCGAGCCATGCCGTTCATGCCGTTACTGTCTATGGCGCTGAAAGGTGTCACGCTAGTGAATGTCATCAACGCCGGGACGAAGGCGAAGCAGGCTGTGGACGTCGCCACAGACCTCTTCGACAAGGTGCGCGACCTGCAACGGAGACACCTGTCAAAAGACGACTCCCGGATAGATACGGTCATCAACACCGGGACGAAGGTAACGGAGGCTGTGGAGGTTGCCGCAAACCTCTTCGACAAGGTGCGCGATCTGCCACGGAGACGCCAGTCACGAGACAACACCACGGCAGATGCCATTCCGACCCTGCATGAAGACGTAACCGAGCTCCAGGAGCGTCTCGATTCGGTGGAGAGCGCCGACAGGGCCCAGGCAGAGCTCATCGCCGACATGACCCGCCACGTAGCGGCCTTGGCAGATGCCATTCCAGCCCTGCGTGAAGGCGTAACCGAGCTCCAGGAGCGTCTCGATTCGGTGGAGAGCACCAACGTGGCCCAGGTCGAGCTCATCGCCCACATGACCCGTCACGACCAAGTCTTGCTGCGCTGGCTCATCGTCTTGGGGTCGGCCACGGTCTTGACGGGCGCCGGCGCGATAGCTGCCATCGTCCTTGCCGTGTAGCCCACCCGCCGTCATTGTGCCGAAAGCGGGAATCCAGGGGAGGGGCCGCGGGTTCGCCTTGCGCCCCTCACCCCGCTGTGCTACTAATGGGCCACTTCAGAGTAGGAAAGGGGGCAAGGATGGTCACGGCAGACCTGACCCGGGACCCGGACCCGGAGAAGCAGCCGGCGCTGGTGCGCGTGGACACGTACGCGGCGTGGCGGGAGAAGGAGGGGCCACCACTAGTGGGGGGCGTGTACCTTCCGAATATGAACGCCATCGAGGTCGGGCCGTGGCCTCGCAAGGGGGATGGGGTGTTGGGGGCGCTGAGCTACCTGGACGGCGACGACGAGTGCGACGAGCACATTGTGGAGCTGCCGCCGGGGGAGGCGACGGCGCCGATGCGGCACCTGTACACGGAGGCCTTCTACGTCCTATCGGGCCGGGGGTCGACGACGGTGTGGCGGGAGGAGGGCGGCAAGCAGACCTTCGAGTGGGGGCCGGGCAGCTACTTCGTCCTGCCAACGAATGCGTGGCACCAGTTCTACAACGCGAGCATGTCGCAGTCGGCGCGGTGGTACTCGGTGACAGACCTGCCGGAGCTCATGCGGCGCTGGGGGAACCCGGATTTCGTGTTCGACAATCCCTTCGAGTTCCAGGACCGCTGGGGCGGCGACGAGGAGTACTTCAGCGCGGACGCGAAGCTGTGGAAGGGGCGGGTCTGGGAGACGAACTTCATACCGGACATCAAGAAGCTGCCGCTCTACGAGTGGAAGAGCCGGGGCGGCGGCGGCACCAACGCGTTCATGGTGATGGGCGGGGGAGCGACCGAGTCGCACATCTCGCGGTTCGAGTCGGGGCACTACAAGAAGGGGCACCGGCACGGCCCGGGCGCACACCTGTACATCACGGAGGGCGTGGGGTACGTGCTGACGCAGCGGGGCGACGAGGAGCGGATCCGGTGCGACTGGCAGGAAGGAAGCATGTACCTGTCGGGCGCGGGGGACGGGCTGTGGCTGCACCAGCACTTCAACGTGGGGCTGACGCCGGCGACGTACCTGGTGATTGGCGTGGGGCGCTCGCGGATGTTCGCGCGCAACCGCTGGCAGGCGGGGGAGTCGACGGTGATGCGCACGGGGGAGGTGAGCAGCAAGGCGGGGGGGTACCAGGTGGAGTACGACGACGAGAACCGGGAGGTCCACCGCATCTTCGAGGAGGAGCTGGCGAAGAGGGGGATCACGTGCCGGATGAAGAACATGGTGCCCTGGTGCACGGGCGAGGCGGGGGCGGAGACGATCAAGGCGCAGTTCGCGGACGAGCACCTGTGAGGCGGTAGGGCTGCATCGCTATCGACGACAAGACCGCCCGCCCTCACGCAGCCTGGCGCTCGGAGGGTGGGCGGTCTGCTGTATTGCGCGAGATCCGACGGGGCGGCACGTGGTGGCCGCCAGCGCGGCGGCTTGTGGGGGAGAGCAGGCGGCGCGGGCCCGCCGGCGCCGGTTTTGATTCGCGGGCATCGGCGTGTGCGGGGCCGCCCGAGGGACCGGGAGGCGGGGCTGGGACCCCGGGGGAGGAGACCTTTGCGTAGCTCCCCGTGGAGGGCCAGGTCGTGAAAGTGAGGCAACTCCTACCAACCTGCGGCCCCGCCCCTGGATTCCCGCTTTCGCGGGAATGACGGTTGTGCAAAGGTCCCGGGGAGCGAGACCCCGGCGCCCGGGGTCTCGCTGCGGGAAGGGGCGGTGGGGGTTAGAGCTTGAAGAAGCGGGCGGCATTGCCGCCGAGGACGGCGGCGATGTCCTCGTCGCTGATGCCGGGGTAGTGGGCGAGCTCCTCGATCTCCTCCTCCGCCTTCACTGCGTCCACCTCATGGGGGTAGTCGGAGGCGTAGGCGAAGGGGGTGGAGCCGACGCGCTGGACGAGGTGGCCGAGAGTGCCCTCGCTGCCCTCGCAACCAACGAGGACGCGGCCGCTGCGGAGCCATTCGAGGGGGTCAACGTTCGAGTCGCGGGGGCGGTACTCGTCCTCGCGGGCGAGGCGGTCGAGGACGAAGGCGATCCAGCCTGCGCCGCCCTCCATGAAGGCAATGCGGACGTTGGGGAAGCGGTCCAGCGCGCCCTGGCGGATGTATGAGACGAAGTTGATGATGAGGGGGAGGGGGTGGTGGAGGGCGTGGGAAGCGCCGTTTTCGATGAAGCCTTCCATGCCGAGGTTGAGGTTGGAGCCGCCGTGGAGGGCGAGGACGCAGTCGAGGCGCTCGGCCTCCTCATAGACGGGCCAGTAGAGCTCGTGGCCGAGGTTGACGGGGAGGCCCCGCGTGGGGAGCATGGCGCCGGGCAGGCCGAGGTCCATGACGGCGCGGCGCAGCTCCTTGACGGCTTCCTGCACGTTCTGCATGGGGATGAGGGCCATGGGGTGGAGGTTGTCGCTGACGCGGCGGTACTGGTTGTAGACGTAGTCGTTGAAGGCGCGGCAGATGGCGACGGCGTAGTCGGGGTTCTGAATGATGCCCACGGAGAGGCCGGAGGTGGTGAACATGACGGCCTTCTGGATGTCGGCCTTTGCGAGGAACTCGACCCAGTCCTCACCGGAGCCGGTGCGGAACTCGCTGGCGTCGACGCGTTCGCGGCCGCTGGCGCCGGCGCGGCGGGCCTGCGGCATGTGCATGCCGTCGAGGCCGGGGAAGAGGGGGAGGGAGCTTCGCCTACCGGTGGTGGAGGACTTGAAGGGTTCCTCCATGAACTGAACGAGCTCGCTGGGGGCCTCGATGATGTGGCCGTCGCAGTCCACGACTGGGAAACTTCGTGTTGCCATTTGGTCGCCTCCTCTGGCGTTGCGTGGTTGGGACCGTTGGATTGCTGCCCGGCGTGGACGGAGGGGGCGCTGGGACTCGGCAGGGGATGAGGCGGAAGGGTCCGGGCCCAGGGCCTCGTGCGTCCGGAATCGCAGGGTGGGCGCATTATAGCTGCGGGAGAGGCACGGCGCAAGGCCGGGGGCGGCGCTAGTCGGTAAGGGCGTCCACGTAGTCCATGCCGACGTGTCCTTCGGCCTCGAGGCGGCGGTAGTCCTGGTCGCTGTAGCCCAGGAGCTCTTTGTAGACGTACTCGTTGTGCTCGCCAAGGAGTGGGGGCGGTAGGCGGAGGGGGTTGCGCTCGCCGTTCACACGCCAGAGGGTGGCGGGGTAGTCGTAGGCGCCGGCCTCCGCGTGGGGCAAGTTCTGGAAGAAGCCGCGCGCGCGGAGGTGGGGGTCGGTGACGACGTCATGCTCGTTGGCGACATGGCCGGCGGGGACGCCGTGTTCCTGGAGGCGGAGCATGAGCGCGGTGGCGTCCTGCCCGCGGGTCCATGCGGCGATGTGGTCGTCGAGCTGGTCCTGATTGCGCCAGCGCGCGAGGGAGTCCGCGAAGTGCTCGTCGCGGCACCAGGGGGGGTCGCCCATGACACGGCAGAGGGCTTGCCACTGCTGGTCGGTGGCGACGGCGATGGCGAGCCAGCGGTCTTCACCTCGGCAGGGGTAGCAGCCGTGGGGGGCCATCCAGCGGTGGCGGTTGCCCAGAGAGCCCTGGACCCGGCCGTTCATGGAGTAGTCCATGATGGAGTCTGAGACGAAGGGGATGAAGTTTTCGGCGGTGGCGAGCTCGATGAGCTGGCCCTGTCCTGTTCGGCGGCGGTGGCGGAGGGCGAGGACGACTGCGAAGGCGGCGGCGAGGCCGGCGGTGGCGTCGGCGGCGACGATATCGCCGCGCATGGAGGGGTCGGAGTCGGGGTAGCCGCGGACCCAAGTGTGGCCGACGGCGCCCTCCATGTGCATGCCGAGGGCGCGGTAGTTCTTGTAGGGCCCGTTGATGCCAAAGGCGGGCATGCGGAGCATGATGAGGCCGGGGTTCTCCCTGCGCAGGGCCTCATAATCGACGACGCCGAGGCGCTCGACGGTGCTGGGGACGTTGTTCTCCATGAAGACGTCCGAGATGCCGATGAGGCGGCGGTAGATGTCCAGGCCCTCCGGCTTGCGCAGGTCGACGGTCATGCTGAGCTTGTTGCGGCCGTTGCTGTGGAAGAGGGGGTGGCGGTTCCAGGGGCGGGGGCCGGGGTCGTAGTTGGGGTAGCCGTACCGCCAGCCCTTGAGGGCCGCCACGAGGTCCCTGGAGGGCCTGGGTTGGTAGCCCCTGGTCTGGGGCTGGAAGACGTTGACGTTTTCCAGCCGGATGACCTCCGCGCCCCAGTCGGCGAGTAGCATGGAACCGTAGGGGCCCGCGTAGATGATGCCGAGGTCCAGAATGCGGACGCCGGCGAGGGGGGGGCGGGGGGCGCCGCCGGGTGCGGGGGCGTCAGGCATGGGGACGCGCTACTCCGTCGATAGGCTGAGCCTGGACCCGGGCGGGCCCGTCCGAGAAGGCCGCCGCTCTGTGGGCGGCGGCGCTTCTTCGAGACGAGGCGGCTGTCAGGTCGGCTGGCGTGTGCCTATGATACCGCACTCCGTGCGGCTGCGGATTGGGGGGGCCGGGGGGGCAATCCTTCCGATGACTCGGCTTGGGCCCTAGATGACGGCGGCGGCGGCGAGTCTGGTCAGCTGGGGGCGGGTGTAGCCGAGGAGGCCGCCGTAGACTTCGTCGTTGTGCTGGCCGAGGGTGGGGGCGGGACGTCGCACCTGCCAGGGCGTGGCCTCCATGACGAAGGGACGGCCGGGGTAGGTCAGGTTCCCGGCGACGGGGTGCTTGACCTGAGCCCAGACGCCCCGGGAGCGGAAGTGCTGGTCGTTCAGGACGTCTTCGGCGGTGTTGGTTGGGCCGGAGAGGATTCGCTCGGCCTGGGCCGCCTCCCAGACCTCCTTCTTGGTGCGCTCCATGAGCCAGGGGAGCATGTATTCGTGGTTGAAGATTTGGGCGTTCTCCGCCTTGGACCACTGGTCTACGTGGGAGAAGCGGGGGTCCTCCAGGAGGTCGAGCCTGCCGATCATGCGCAGGGCGAGGGGGAAGCGGTTGCCCTCGCCGCGGAGGTTGATGTAGCCATCCTTGCAGGGCCAGGTGCCGGACGCGGCCATGACGCCGATGGTCTCGCGGGGGAAGAGGTCGCCAGTGTGCTGGTGTGCGAGGAGGCGGGTGACGGTGCGGTCCTGGCTCCCGGACTGGGTCTCCATGACGGCGAGGTCGACGTGGGCGCCCTGACCGGAGTCCTCGGCGCCGTAGAGGGTGGTGACGGTGGCGAGGGCGGCGGCGAGGCCGGCCTGGCGAAGGGCAACGGTGCCTGCGTACTTCACGGGCTCGCGGTCGCTGATGCCGGTGCCGATCATGGTGCCGCCCATGGCGAAGGCGACGAGCTCCGTGGCCTCGAAGTCCCGGTAGGGTCCGTCCTCGCCGAAGCTGGAGATGGAGGTCATGACGAGACGGGGGTTGAGGTCCCTAAGGGTGTCATATGAGAGGCCGAGGGACGGCATGACGCGGGGGCGGAAGCTCTCCACGAGGACGTCCGCCCACTGGACGAGGCGGAGGGCGATCTCCTTGCCGGCCACGGACTTGAGGTCGAGGGTGACGCCGCGTTTGTTCATGTTGAGGTAGAGGAAGACGCCGCTCTTGTCGGGATGAGGGTCGTCGCCGGCGAAGGGGCCGTAGGCGCGGGCGGGGTCACCGGTGCGGGGCCGCTCGACCTTGACGACGTCAGCGCCGAAGTCGGCGAGGTAGCGGGTGCAGAAGGGGCCGGCAACGTGATGGGTGAGGTCGAGGACCTTCACTCCGTCGAGGGCGCTGGGGCTGTCCTGCGGCACGCTCTGCTCCACGGGTGGACTTCCGGCTGGGGCGGCCACTCCGCCGCCTCGGGGATGCGGCACCGGCGCTCCGGTGTCGAGGGTGGGTTGGGAGACTGCCGGGCACGGGGCTCGCCCCCGATTATATACGGCCCGGCGGGCGTGTGCGCCGGCGGTGGTGGAGTTGTCGTACACTTGGGCGTGGGATGGGGTCTCCGCCCTGCCGCCGCTCATCTGGTTCGACAGGCGTAGAAGCATCACCCTTCTGGTCTGATCAGATCGCTCCAGCGCGCAGCATTGACCCCCACCCTCCGGTTGGTCTCAGTGCTGCACGCTGACGACGGGCGAGGGGAGGAAGCGCCCGGCTGTTTGACACTCGTCGCGCTGCTCAGCCAACCGCGCCCCGAATGAGCCGCCCACAGAGACTCGAATCACAAGAGTGGACTGTTACGCGCCTTTTTCTACCACGGAACCCAGGTCTACCACCCAGGAGTACCGAAGGGTTTCGTCACCATTGCCGAACAAGCACCAACGCCATGTAGTCCCCGGCGGAGGTGGTGTTCACTCTCACCCTGGGCAGGTAGGGGTACAGCTCCAGGTCGAGGCGGGGCGGCCGTCCCTCCAGCCGGCAGAGCACCAGGTGCTTCACGGCGTCGAAGCTCAGCGTCCCTAGACGGATGGCGTCCTCCACTGCGGATCGCACCTCTTCCAGCCTGAAGATCTTAAGCAGCCTCAGCACCTGGACAAACTCCCGCTTGCCCTTTGGTCCCATCCTGGACTCCAGGAGGCAGCGCAGCATGGCAAACTCCCCGGGACGGATCGTCAATGTGAGCGTCGTGGTGGCCATCGGGGTCAATCGTGAAGGGAAGGGGGAGGTGCTTGGCATCGACGTGGGGATGAGCGAGGACGGCGCGTTCTGGCTGGCGTTCCAGCGTTCGCTGGCGGCCAGGGGCCTGGGCGGGGTGGAACTGGTGACCTCCGATGCGCATCAGGGGCTCAAGGACGCCATCGCTACGGTGTTCGCCGGCGCGTCCTGGCAGCGATGGCGCACCCACTTTATGACCAACTGCTCTCTAGGGTCTCCCGCCGCGCCCAGCCGAGGGTGGGGACCATCTACCAGCAGCCGTCGCCCCAGGAGGTCCACGCGCAGCACAGCCTCATGGTGGGCATGCTCGACGAGCGCCTCCCCCAGGCTGCCGAGCTGCTGGCCGATGGGGGCCCGGATATCCTGGCCTTCACCGCCTTCCCCGTGGCCCACTGGAGGCAGGTCTGGTCGAAAAACCCGTAGGAGCGCCTCAACAAGGAGATCAGACGCCGGACTGACGTGGTGGGCATCTTCCCCAACCGCCCTGCGGTCCGGCGGCTCATCGGGGCAGTCCTCACCGAGCAGCACGACGAGTGGCAGGTCGCCCACCGCTATCTGCCCGCTCTTGCCGTCCACGTCGGCGATCAGCACCGCATGAAGGCATCGATGATTCTGCCCGCAGGGGCAGCCTGATCAATCGGCGAGGATGACGCTCTTACACCACTTGACGGGAGGTGACCCTTCGACCATCACCGCCCGGCGGACCCGCAGATACACGTCCACTTCGTACATCTATCCCGCCATCCATAGGTTCAGCTTCCAACCTATGGATGGCGGAGGACGGTCCAGTCTTCAACCGCCATAAGTCAGCGGCCAATTCGCCCACGTGGTCCAATTTACCTCCGCATTTTGCAGTCGTTCACCTGAAACTCAAACCCCGATTGGATCTCAGTTTCAGAACGAACCCTGCCCCCAACCGGAAAGGGAAGAGGGCGATTGATGTCAACACTACTTTTCAGTCTACACACTTGAATGGAGACATCCCCATAGGAAGAGAGGTGTCAAGACTTGCAAGAACCACGTCTCGAATACTGTCTCGGCACAGGGAATCCAGGGGGAGTGGTGCACTAGACGTTTGGCTGAGCGTGCCGGATGCCTAAGCGGCCATACCGTAATGGGACACGAGAGTCGCCGCCGTATTGCCCCGCGGCCTAGCCGGAGCCGGCCGACGCGTCCTCGTCGGACACGTAGTCCCCCACCGTCGCGAGCTCCGCCGGGAGCGCCTCGCGCACCGCTTGCAGCGCGTCCTCGCCTGAGGCGACGGCGGCTGCAAGGGCGCCCGCGGCCAAAGCGGTGTCGGCCGCCTCCTGCGACACGCCCAGCTCCTGGGCCGCCTGCCGGGCCGCTTCGAGTGCTTGCATCGTAGCCTCGGTGGCGCTCCCGCCCGATTCCAATGTGCCCTGGACGACACCGTAGCCCGCGCCCCGGAGAGCCACCAAGAGCGGCACCTGCCGGCGGGTCAGCGTCCTGATGGTACCCAGCACTGCGCCCCTGGCCACGCGGCCCGCTTGGTTCGTCAGGTCATCGCCCACGTGCACGGCGCCGCGCGTGGCGTGGCGTGCCAGTTCCAACCCCTGCCCGGCAAAGTCGCCCATTTCGTTTATGGCGTCCTCCACCACCTCACCCACGGCCTGCGCCACCTCGCGGACCAGCATGCGGCCCTTGCCGGCCGAGGTCACCGCTGCCTGCGTGGATGCCGCCAACTGGTACGCGGCCACGCCTAGGGCGACGTCCGCGCCGGGCAGCCACTTCAGGTAGCCGTAGGACAGCGACGTCAGATGGCCAAGCAACGGCATCGACGTGACGGCCCGGGCGGTCGGCACCGTGTGCGCCATGAGCTCGGCCAGCGCCACGTCGCGAGGCAGCTCGCCCTCCTCGCGTACCGCCACGAGCAGGTTCAGGGAGAGCAAGCTGAAGATGAACGCTATGACGAAGAGAAAGTCATAGCTGGTCAATTGCAACGCGGGGATCTCCACCGCGCCCGCCTGCGAGACCCACGTGAAGTCAAACCGCAACGTCTTGGTGGCGAAGAAGTCCGCCAGGTACCCGCCAATGATGGGCCCTATGCCCATGCTCACGTAGGCGGCGACGCCCGCAACTCCCAGAAATGCCGTCGCCTTGCCTTCCGGCGCCACCTTCAGCACCAGGGTGTTTAGCGTGAGCATGACGCCAGCCCGGGCAATGCCCACAAAGGCGTTCAAAACGACCAGGAGCGGCATCGTCAGGACATGCTTCTCCGTGTGCGCCACAAAGATCCACCCCAGGAAGATCAGGAGGAAGAGGGACGCCGACAGGGACATGACGGTCTTGCTGCCGACGCGGTCCGCCATGGGTCCCCAGACCCGGACGAAGAGCACGTGGGTAACGTTGCTCAGTACCACCATTCCGATGACGACGGGCAACTCCATCTCCAGCTCCGTCAGCATGTACACCACGAAGAACGGAATGGCGATGTTGGAGGCCACGCCCCACACCCATAGGAAGCGCAACAGTTGAGAGAAGTTCTTGTCCTTCAGCGGTTCCATGAGGATTCCGATGGGGGAGCGCCCCGAATTCGGCGTGGCAGGCATCAGCGGCTCCCTCGCCCTTGCGGCCATGAAGGGGCCGATCAGTCCAAGGGTCAGCGCGCCGACTATGAAGAGGAAGGAGTACGCGTAGGTTTCCTCTCCCGCCGGCGCACGGCCCTCCCACCAGCTGACCAGGAAGCTGCTGCCCAGCCCGAGCACAGCTATGGACGCGGTCGAAGCTGCCAGCCTTCGCCCGTAGTACCCGCCGAGGAGCTTTCGCGGGACCAAGTCGTGCATCCAGCTCATCCACGACGTTATCCACAGGGGCGCAAAGAGGCCGCGAATCGCAAGGAGCACTATCACGAAGGTGACGGCCAGGGGATTGGGCGTATCGATCAGGAACGGGACCGCTCCTATGGGGACCATAAGCAGGTGTGCAATGAGCCACGCAGGGATCCCAATCGCCTTGCGGACGCGAAAGCGCTCGATCAGTAGGATCGCCGGGAGCTGCACAACCAGAGACGCGAATGGCAGCCCGGAGACAATGCCCACCTGGAGGTTTGTCGCTCCCAGTGCAAGGGCATAGGCCGCCAGAAAACCCATAATGGAGACGGTCGCCAACGCCTCACTCGTGACGCCTTCCCAGACCATCAGGCGGAGGCTGGAGTGCACCTCACGATTCGAAAGCGTTGGACTCGGCCGAAGGAACCAGATCATCGCGTGCGGCCCTGAAGCGAGTGTAGCAGTTAGGTTGATGCAGACCGACTGAATTCAATTGTACCGACAGCAAGCGGCAATTGGGAGTGGGGTGTAGCTGGAAGCTGCTCACTGAGCCTGTCTAAGAAGTCCCCGCCCATGACTTCCACGAAGAAGGTTGAGTCGATGTTCGACGATCACAGGGCCAACATGATATTGAATACGTCGCAAAGTACCGTAACTCCCGCGAAAGCGGGAATCCAGAAGCGCGTGCATGCAGAGGCCGCGGTGCTGTGAGACGCCCTCCACCGCGTGCCATTTCCGCCGCGGTCACGGCATCGAGAGAATGCGCCCCAGTATGCCCCCCGGCCGGCGACACGGCACGAGCAGGTCTCGACTGCGGCACTTTCCGGCGCGCCCCACGACAGCGTCGATGCGGGCCATGAGGTCCGTGTCCATGGACGATCCCGCCTCCGCCGCGAAGGCCGAAGCAAGCGGTCAGGCGCCCCGCGGCACCCCGGGAGGCAACTTGGGGGCTGAGGGCTTTTGTGTACGTGCCCGACAGCCAGGCGACTCCAGATAGCGCGGTCTGCTCCTTCATTTGAGCATCCCCGGCGCCGACGGCTCCACCCACGAACCCACATACGGTGGGCAGCTGCAGGACCGGTCAATCCTGGGAGTGCCCGCCGAGGGGCAGATCGTGATCACCTATGAGGAGGCGCCGGGCCGGTACCCCGACGGCACGCCGTACAGCCTGCGCCAGCCGGTCTACAGCATAGAGGACCTGGAGTTTGGCCCGCTCCATCCCAGCGTCCAGACCTCGCCGCGCATAGCGCCCGCCATCATCGGCATGGGTCTTTTGGAGGCGGTCTCGGAGGCGCGCATACTGGCCCTGGCGGACCCGGACGACGCCAACGGCGACGGCATTTCCGGACGTCCCAACTTTGTTTGGGACGTCCGGCGCGTAATGCTCGCCCGGGGCCGGTTCGGATGGAAGGCGAACCAGCCCACAGTTGAGCAGCAGGCCCCAGGCGCGTTTCTTGGGGATATCGGCATCACATCGAGCCTGTTTCCTGATGAGAATTGCCCGTCGAGCCAAGGAGAGTGCCTCCGGGTCCCGAATGGAGGAGCCCCCGAGATACCGGACAGCCGCCTGGGAAAGGTTACGTTGTACGCGCAAACTCTTGCCGTGCCCGCCATGCGTGACCCTGAAGACAGTGAAGTGAAACAGGGAGCCCGGTTGTTCGTTCAATCCCAGTGCTCCGTGTGTCACACGCCCCGCCACGAAACCGGAGACACTCACCCGGTGGCGCCCTTGCGGGAGCAGGTGATCTTCCCGTACACAGACCTCCTGCTGCATGACATGGGCCCGAGTCTCGCGGACAATCGCCCCGATGGCCAGGCGTCAGGTACGGAGTGGCGTACCCCGCCGCTCTGGGGCATCGGTCTCGTGGAGACGGTGAACGGCCACACGATGTTCCTGCACGATGGCCGCGCTCGCAGCATAGAGGAAGCCATTCTTTGGCACGGCCGCTTGCTAGTCCTGTCGCCCTTCCCAGCGACATCCCGACGCCCAACGACGGAGCTCGCGGCTCAACGCAATGACTTGGTGGCGGACCTCGCCCAGCGAGTCTTCATCGCCCACGCCGCGCCCGGGAGCAAGACTGAGGCTTTCGCCCACAAGCTCGCGGACACTGGCAAGCCCCTGCCTACGCTGGACAGCCTCAGCAATGCCAACCTTGTGGAGATGGGAGCGGATGTGTTCGACCCAGCGCGAAACCTGACGGAGCTTATTTCCCATGGGGCATGAGCGTGTAGGAGCCCTACCTCGAACAAAGCGGTGGCAAGATGTCGTAGATGACATCGCGGATGCCGCCTCGATCAGCGTGCCGTCCACCGTGAAGTGCTCGTCCGGCAGCAGGCTTCGCCGGTCCGCCGCCAGGACCACCTCGTCGAACAGCTGCTGGCCCACTTGGTGCTCCAGCAGCCGCAGCCGGTTCTTCGTGAACACCGTGGCGTCAAAGCTGCGCACCATCAGTTGCATGCCCAAGAACCAGCGGAACAGCAGGTTGTCGTCCAACTCCTCGCAGAAGGCTCGCTCCTCACCGAGAACAACCCCATCAGCAGCGACGCCTTCAGCAGGCGCTCCGGCGGAATCGACGGCCGCCCCACGTCCGCATACCCCCGGTCGAACTCGGGCGACAGCCGGGCCACAGGGCCTCATCGGCCAGGGCCTTGATGGCGCGGAGCAGGTGATCGGCTGGCACGCGCTCCTCCAGGTCCACGAAGGCCAACATCGTCACCTGCGTCTCGCGTGCTTCTATCTTCACCCCGCCCCGCCCTCAGCCGCCACCGTGCGCCTCAACGTCTTTCAGCAGCCTGCTAGACACTGTACATTGACATCGTTACCATACAGCCCTAACAGGCTACGGTAGAAGGGCAAGGCGTACGGACATGGTGGGGGAGCGTCACGCAGCTCAACGATATCCGTCAAACCAGAGTTCGTTTCAAGCTATTGGTACAGAATGCGCAATGTGGCGTCGCCTATCGTCGAACCGCTTTCAGTCCTGAATGGACCTTAGACTTTTTCTGCAGCCTGCTAAACCTTGGATACCTGAGGACTCTTTCATGACCTCTCAGCAACCGGGCTACGTCGTCAACCTGTTCTATAGCTATTCCCACCGGGACAGTCAGCACAGAGCATCCATGGAACGATCCCTCGCCTTGCTTAAGTCAGTCGGCCACCTGATGGATTGGTCAGACCAGTCCATCTTGGCCGGCAGCCGCATATCGGCCGCGATACGGCGCAAAATGGAAAATGCAGACATTATCGTATTCCTACTTAGCCCGGATTTCATTCACTCAGAGGAATGCATGAATGAATGGAGGCGAGCGGAAGAACTGACAGAAGCGAATCCGCAGCTATTCCGCATTCCGATTATTCTACGTGACTGCTCGTGGAAAGACCTGTTAGCGAAAGACGATCTTAAGGCATTGCCGCAGGATGGCGTGCCAGTAGTCACTTTCGACCATCAGGATACTGCCTGGCAGCAGGTTTAGGAGGGCATCAAAGAAGTCGTTAATCAGTTGAGAAACACCTTCACACCCAAGCAAGATTTCTTGGCCGAAATGGGGAGAACCGATTTCATCTCTCAACAGAGTATTAACCTTAAGGATATTTTCGTCTTTCTACCATTGCTGTGTCGTGGCTCGCAGAAACCTGAACCGGATCGACCCGTAGACAACATCACAGAACCAGAGCAACTCCTTCGTAAGACCTATACTCTTATCCATGGTGCCGACAGGAGTGGAAAGACTGCTCTTGCTCGGTACATGTTCCTCACCTTGGCTGAGCAATCCAAGCCAGCGCTATACGTGGACCTGAACCAAGTACCCCAGAGGGCTGGACGTAATTTCTTCCGAGAGAGTTACCACTCTCAGTACCACGGCGACTATTCCCTGTGGAGCCAACAGCCAGACAAGACTCTCATCCTGGATAACTTGTCAGGTCGTTCCCAGTTGATCGATTTTGTCGTAGAGGCCAAACAGATATTCGAGCGAATCATCGTCACGTTGCCTTCTATCGCCTTTCACGCACTCTTCCGAGATGAATCGCGCCTCGCGAACTTTGAAGAATTGGAGATCGCCGACCTAACCCAATCTCAACAAGAGACCCTCATTAGGAAAAGGCTCTCTTTGTCTAGCGGAACCATCACTCTGGCAGATGCATATGTGGACATGGTTGAGGACCGGGTCAATTCCATCATAGTCAACAACAAAATCGTACCCCGCTATCCCTTTTTTGTACTCTGCATTCTTCAAACGTACGAGGCCTACATGCCAGCTGGCCTGACCATCACTTCCTACGGTCATTGCTACTATGCCTTGATAGTTGCCAGCCTGGTCCGAGCAGGAATCTCTCGTCAAGATTCTGACATCAATGCGTGTTTCAACTTTGCGGAACAGCTGGCTTTAGAGACCTATCAACGCATGGCTCGCAACGAGATTACTCCCTTCGACTTCAATGAATTCATTCAGAACTACAGACGTGACTATGTCATACCGGATGCAGTTATCTCTCGGCTCAAACATGAGGAATTTGGCCTAATCGACCGAGACGGGCAATTCCGGACGGCATATATGCACTACTTTTTCCTGGGGAAAGTCCTATCCAGAGGCAGTCCCGCCCATCGCGAAGTGATTGAGCGGATGTGTGACGCAACATATGTTCCTGCAAACTACTTGACGCTGCTGTTCACAATTCACCATACGAACGACCTTGAAATAATCGACGACATATTGTTGAGAACTATGGTTACTCTGTCCGACGTGCAAGTCGCAAGTTTGGATCGAGGAGAAACTCGGCGGTTTCAGGATATTGTGTCCGGTCTGTCCAAGAGTATCCTGTCCGCTGAAAGCGTGGAAACCCAGAGAAAACGGGAACGGGAGAATCGGGATCGTGAGGGAGACCAAACAGGGGAGGAAGAGGAATTCGACAACGATAGCGGACTAGAAGTGCGGGAAGTGGTAAACGGTGTTTATCGTGTGTTGAGAAATAACCAGATCATGGGGCAGATCCTAAGAAACAAGTACGGGAGCATAACGAAGCAGAAGATCGAGGAGATCATCGCAATTATGGCGGACGGAGGGCTGCGATTGGTGAATGTTGTCCTCAAGGACGAGGATGAGATAACCGAAATGGCTCATTATATTAGGGCGAAGCATCCCGACTATGAGATTCGGGACATCAAGAGGGACTTGGGACGGTTTTCATTCTTATGGACAATGATGAATGTAGAACGGGTCGTAGAGGCTATTAGTGTCCCGGAAGTGAGGCAGTCAATCCATAACGTGGCTGAACAAATGGAAACTCCGGCGTACGATATGATAGCATACTTCTCGTTACTCGATGCTGCGCCTGAACTGACTGAGAAGGAAAGGGCGGCGTTAGAGAGATTGGTGAGGAAACATCGGGATCCATTCTTAAAGGGCGTGCTGTCGATAAGGACGCAGCACTATATCAATACGCATCGTAGTAGGGCAAGGATAGAACAGTCGATGTGTTCCTTGTTGGGCATCAAATATATGCCGAGATTGGTTCAAGGGAACAGGTGAAGGGGTCGATGGATGTCATGCCAAGAACATTCGCTGGGGGGCCGGGCAGGCACGGCGCAGTCAGAATGTGGCAGGCTACACCAGGGTGGGTGTTGATCGGTTTGGGGACGTGTTCGGTCCTACGGCGGCATGAGGCGACCGAGAGAGGGTGGCGAGGTGAGGAATCTCCCCATGCTGCAGGGCTTCGCTTGCCTAGGAAGCTTCTGAGAGACACTAGCAGGGTGCGGAAGAAAGGGTTTGGTGGCGATGTGAGGGCTGCTGGCAAGACCGCCATGTCGCTGAGTGACTCGTCGTCGGGTAGTGTGACCGCCTGTGGAGGGCCCGGCCTCGGGGCCTGTGACGTGAGGAGCGGCCTCGCGGCCCCTGCTTACGCGGCCAGCGTGGCCTGTGGCGCCGGCGTCTCAGAAGTCAGCAACCCGGCCATCCGCGCCAGGTTGTAGGCTGTCCCCACGAGGTAACCGGCAAGGCCCGTGCGGTCCAGACCTCGGTAGCGCGTCCTCCGGAACCCGCCCACCGTCTTCATCCACCCGAAGGTCTCCTCGACTCGCTTCCTCAGACGCTGACTCAACGCATAGCCGCGATGCCGGGTCGTGCATCCATCGATAGCGCTGGAGCGGCCGCTCGTGTTTTGCGCCACGTGCGGGGTGACCCCGCGGGCGCGCATGGCCCTCACGCAACCCCGCGTGTCGTAGCCCTCGTCCCCTCCGAGCGTCCGAGGATGGAACCCGCGTTCGCGCGCCCCGGCCAGCAGCACCGGGGCCGCATCCCGCTCCGCCGTCCCCGTCGCTTCGCTCCCCAGCAAAGTCCACCGAGGAGTTGCCCCGGTCGCCGTCGTCCGGGGGCGGGTCTCCGTCTCGCGGCTTGAAGCTCTTGAAGCTCGCAGCCACCTCGATCAGCGTGCCGTCCACCGTGAAGTGCTCGTCCGAAAGCAGGCTTCGCCGGTCCGCCGCCAAGACCACCTCGTCGAACAACTGCTGGCCTACTTGGTGCTCCAGCAGCCGCAGCCGGTTGTTCGTGAACGAAGCTGCGCTCCATCAGTTGCATGCCCAAGAACCAGCGGAACAGCAGGTTGTAGTCCAACTCCTCGCAGAAGGCTCGCTCGCTCCTCACCGAGAACAACCCCATCAGCAGCGACGCCTTCAACAGGCGCTCGGGAGGAATGGACGGCCGCCCCACGTCCGCATACATCCGGTCGAACTCGGGCGACAGCCGGGTCAGGGCCTCATCGGCCAGGACCTTGATGGTGCGGAGCGGGTGATCGGCTGGCACGCGCTCCTCCACGTCCACGAAGGCCAACATCGTCACCTGCGGCTCCTGCCCCGTCCACACATACCTTCCACCTCCGTCTCGCGTGCTCCTATCTTCACCCCGCCCCGCCCTCAGCCGCCACCGTGCGCATCGACGTTTTTCAGCAGCCTGCTAGACCTGCTGGCCAGGACGACCCTCCGGGAAAACGAGAATGGGCAAGGGTATGCCCTGCGGTGCCCTCGCGAATACGAAGCGCGATGCCGGATTACGCCAGGGCATTTGCAGTACTGGTGGCCTTGGCGCCCTTCGTTGCCCGATAAAGGTCATCGGCGCCGACCCCATCCTGCCCTACTCCTACCTGTCTTCACTGGACCTCAGCGACATTCTCGAGGTGGAATACGATTTTCTTCCGGAAACGACCCATTTCCTGCAGCCGGAACAACCGGAGGAATGTGTGGCGGCAATGCGTCACTTCCTCAATTCCATTGCCCTTACCTGGTCCCATTCCCACTCCCTGCCGCGGACCAATATGACGCCGGAGTTTTTCTGCGCAGAGCTCCTACGGGTTGATGAGGTGGTCATCACCTGCGGTTCGGAGGTGGTCGCCAGGCGCCGTCGCTCCTACAAGCGCGACGAAGTCGTGTTCGATCCCATTCACTACTTGCTGCTCTTGGAGCAGAAGACGGCGGCCCTGGAGTGGTGACAGCTTCCCCAGGAGATGAACACGACCGCTGGCGGTCGGAAGCCAGCATCGGAGGGCGGGGCAAACGGGAGTTCGTGCAGGTGCTGCGGCTGCTGGGCACCCTTGCGCTCGAAGAAGTGCACTCTGCCGAGAAGCACTTGGTGCTGTGCTGACTAGAGGGGGAGCTTCCAAGGCTGGACCTGGGGCGGTACCCATGCCTGCTCCAACCGCGAGCGACTCGACGCGCTGCCCGTGTTCCTTGTGTATTACAATCAGCACCGTCCCCACGGTGGCATCGGCGGCGCCACTCCCGCCTCCCGGCTGTAAGCAATGTCCATGGGAACTACAGCTAGCGGCGGCTTGTGGGGGAGCAGACGCGCGAGTGAGGGACGGGCGCAAGCAAAGGAGGAGCCATGGACCGCATTGTGGAAGAGATTACGAGCTACGCCTCGGGGCTGGAGTACGACGACCTGCCGGGGGACGTCGTGGCGCGGGCAAAGGAGCTGATCCTGGACGCGGTGGGGTGCGCACTGGGGGCGGCGTGGGCGCCACCGGCGGTGATGTCGCGGGCGGTGGCGTCGGAGGTGGGATCGTCGTCTCCGGCGACGGTGATGGTGGGGGGGCAGAGGACGACGCCAGACCTGGCGGCATTCGCCAACGGGGTGATGATCCGCTACCTGGACTACAACGACACGTATACGGGGAAGGCGACGTGCCACCCCAGCGACATGCTGGCGCCGGTGCTGGCATGCGTCGACGCGGTGCACGGCGACGGCAAGGCTGCCATCCTGGGGATGGTCCTGGGGTACGAAGTGCTGTGCGGGCTGGCGGACAGCGTCGCGTTCCAGGCGGAGCGGATATGGGACCAGGCGACGTACGCGGTGGTGAGCGCGTCGGTGGCTGCGGCGAAGCTGATGGGACTGAGCCAGGAGGAGATGGGCCACGCGTTGAGCCTGGCGGCGTCGTCGCACCTGTCGGTGGGGCAGATACGGACGGGGCAGATATCGCACTGGAAGGGGTGCGCGGTGGCGAACGCCTCTCGCAATGCGGTCTTTTGCGCCATGCTGGCGAAGCGGGGGATGACGGGACCGAACGATGTCTTCGAGGGCGCCAAGGGGTTCTTCACGGCGACGGGGTCGAGGTTCGAGGCGCCGTCGTGGGGGGGTGCGGACAGACCATACCGGATGATGTCGGCGCGGATCAAGCCGTTCCCGTCGGGCTACCATTCGCAGAGCGCGGCGGAGGCGGTGCTGGAGCTCCGCCCCAGGGTCGGCGACGTCCGGGAGGTGAAGTCGTTGCGGCTGCAGACGTTTCCGGCGGGGTACGAGGCCATGGGCTCCGACGAGTCGCGTTGGAAGCCGGAGACGCGGGAGAGCGCCGACCACAGCCTTCCCTTCGTCATGGCGATGGCGCTGATGGAGGGGGGATTGGAGGTGCGCCACTACGACGAAGAGCTGTACCTACGCCCGGAGGTGCGGGAGCTGATGGCGAAGATGTCGGTTGGCGTCGGCGAGGAGCCGTCGCGAATGTGGCCCGACATGCCGCTGAACATTGTGGAGATCGAGATGAACTCCGGGGAGACCTTCTCGACGAAGGTGGCGTACCACCTGGGGCACTTCAAGCGCTTCATGAGCGAGGCGGACCTGGAGCGCAAGTTCCGGCCCATGGCGGAGGGAACGGCCAAGCTGCCTGAGGCGCAGGTGGACCGCCTGCTGGACCGGCTGCGGCGCTTGGAGGAGGTGGAGGAGATCGGCGAGGTGCTATCGTTGACGGTCGCTGGCGGTCGCTGACGCGACGGCCTTGTGGGGGAGGGTTGAGGGGCGGCGGCAGGGTACATTGCTACGATACGTCTTGAATGCGGAGTGACGGGGCTCCGGGCGACGCAGGAGGGAACGGGCTATGAAGTACTTGAGCAAGGAGCACTACACGACGGTCCTGGACCCTCGACTGAAACCGGCGGTGACGATTGGCTCCGGCGAGGAGCTGGTAGTGCAGACGTGGGACGCCTTCATGGGTGCGTGGGAGGCGCCGGAGGTCGGGCGTCCGGTCGGGCCGGCCACGGGACCCATTGGAGTCGAGGGGGCGCGGCCGGGAGACGCCCTGCGGGTCGACATACTGAGTATCGACGTCGCCGGCGAGTGCGTTCACGTCGTGCGATCCAACGCGGGGTTCCTGCCCGAGATGTTCGCGGAGCTCCGGCCCACGGTCATGGAGATTCGAGAGGGTCAGATCATCTTCCCCGGGGGGATCAAGCTGCCGCTGCGGCCCTCGGTGGGCCTCATCGCCGTGACGCCCCGCCAGGCCAGGCAGACGGCCAGCGACAGCGGAGCGTACGGGGGCGACCTGGACCTGAAGGAGCTGACGGCGGGAAGCAGCGTCTGGCTGCCGGTCCTGGTGGAGGGCGGCCTTCTGGTCCTGGGCGACTGCCACGCGCTGGTGGGTGACGGCGCGGTGGGGGGCACGGGGGCGGAGGTGGCCGCCGAGGTCCGCGTGCGGGTGACGGTGGAGAAGGGGGCGGCGATCAAGTCGCCGCGGGTGCTGACGCAGGACCACTTCGTGACCATCGCCTACGGCAGCCGTTTGGGGCCCGCGATGAAGCGGGCGGTCAGAAGCATGGTCGAGTTTCTGGCGTCGGAGCGCGGCATGAAGAGCGAAGACGCGTACGCTCTGCTCAGCCTGGCGGGAGACATCCGAATCTCGAGGACGCTGCGCCCGATAAGCCCAGTGAAGATGCTGCTGAGCCGCAGCGCGCTGGAGCAGGTGGGAGGTCGCTAGCCGAGCCTGTCCCAGAAGTCTGGGGCTGGTGAATGGAAGCGAGGTAGATAGACCTGTGAGGCGGTGTTGATAGAGGAGAGGCGGAAATGACACTTAGGCCAGGCCTCGCTCAGCGAGGCCTGGTCTAAGTGCTAAGGGGTCACGGGATTGGAGGGGGAAGAACTGTCGCCTTGGTCGCGGTTTAGGTCAGAGAACCGGGCGAGGCTCCAGGCGGTGGAGTAAGTCAGCGAAGAGGCGGTCCCGGGAGCGCAATACCTTCCAGAGGGTGCGCAGGTTGAAGGCTGTGGCCAGCACCGTCCATTCAGCCGACACGTTGGCCAGGCCGCACAACAGGAACCTCCGAGCCCCCTGTTGCTCCTTGATGATTCCAAAGACCGGTTCGGCCAACTGCTTCCTCAGCTGTCCATCTTCTTGGCCTCCCCGGTCTCCATGCAGGCACGATGCTGGCGCGATATTGCATCGTAAGGTCCCACTTCCAAGCCGCGTCCCTTGCGCTGATCCTTTGTACAGACTCCGAAGGCTGGACACTCCCGGCAGACTGACCGAGAGGCCCGGTACAGTCGTACAGGCTCCCCTCTCTTACGTTTGTTTCGGACGAAGTAAAGGGTTTGTCCCCTGGGGCAGCAATAGCTGTCGTTGTGCTCGTCGCAGATGAAACGGTCCTTGTGGTACGGTTGCTGCTTCATAGACTCTTGTTTCGGATCAGGCATCACCACCTACTGGCCTCTCCGGACGCATTCTTCCAGATGCCTACCGGCGAAATAACCCGCGTCGGCCAGGGTCGTCGGGACCTTTACCTCCGTAACCTCCTCTGCCCCACCATCGGGAGCAGGCGGGCAAGGTCATTGACTTCATCCACCACGTCCACGGAGGGGATCATCATGCCGGACACCCCCTCGCCGGCGGCCAGAGGGGAGACCATGGCCTGGGCGTTGTAGCTGGGAACAAACCCCTGAGCGGTCTTCATCGATCTGGCGTCTCTATCTGTCAGATTGATGCGACGGGGGTGCTTGTAGCGACTGGGACGATCCCGGTCCGACAGCTCCTCCAGCGCCTGCCTCACCCGCTGCCGCAACGTCTTACGGTCGGACAACTTCTCTGGAAGATGCACCGGACCGCCGTCCTCTCCCCCTTCGTTCTGGGCCTCCAGGTCCTCAATAGCCTTCTCCACCCGGTCCAGCAATTGGCGTAACTGCTCTCCGGTGTAGGTCCGGCTCGCCGCCGCGTTGGCGGGCATCTTCGTTCCGTCCACCGCCTGCACAGCCAGGTCCACCAACTCCAGGGACACCGCCGTCCGCACCGTGCGCTTGAACAGCTTCCTCATGTCCTGACGGTGTCCCTGATAGAACCTCCACAGGGTGTTGTGGTCGGGATGCTGCCACCCGGTCAGCCACAGGTACGGTCTTTGGTCCCGGCAGGCCGCCTCCAGCTTCCGGCACAGGCGCACCCCGGTCATGAAGCCGAACAGCCATACGCACAACAGCGCCCGGGGATGATACGCCGGCGCCCCCAGCGGGTCCCCCTCTATCGCCACGCCAAGCTCCGCCCAGTCCTCCCGGTCCATAGCGTCGACGAATTCAGCCACGAAACGGGCTGGATGGTCAAGTGGCAACAACTCGTCAAGCGTGGGTGGCAACAACCACATCTGCTCCCGGCCCCTGTCTCGAAGCGGTGTCTCAACGTCCCCCAATTGATGTCGCCTTGAAGGTACACAGAACGACATACCCATTGCCAGCTCAGACTGTGTAGACCGTCAGCGGTAATGGGACACAGTTGAGGGTGGAAAGACCTGAGAGATTTGCGGTGGGGTCAGCTCCCTGGATGAGGTAGAGCACTTCAGAGAGAGGAGCAGCGATGTCCCAGACAGAAACAGGTAAGGCAGTGGCCGCTGAGGAGCGCACGGAGGCGGCCAGGTCCTTCGTCTGCACGGGTAAGGCTGCTACTCGGCGCACGTACACGCCGAAAGAGAAGATTCGTATCGTGCTGGAAGGCTTCCGCCGCGAGGTTACGGTGAGTGACCTGTGCAGGCGGGAGGGAATCAAGCCGCACTCCTCCTACTCGTGGACCAAAGAGTTCATGGAGGCGGGCAAGGAGCGGCTTACCCGCGACAGCGTGCGAGATGTCACCAGGCAGGAGGTCCATCAACTCAAGCG
Organism: Dehalococcoidia bacterium; assembly: GCA_965247615.1. GTDB lineage: Bacteria > Chloroflexota > Dehalococcoidia > Lucifugimonadales > UBA1127. The sequence goes on from OZ252022.1 coordinate 2,270,238, forward strand.
GGAGAACGGAGAGCTCAAGCAACTGGTCGCCGATCTGTCCCTTGAGGTCTATCGTCTCAAAAAGACGTTCATACCAATGCCTCAGGGCGCCGGCAGTATCAGCGGATGAGTGGGGCAGAGAAGGCAGAGGTGCTGACCAAGGTGGCTTCCTCCGGTCTCCCCAAACGCAGGGTTCTGGGTGCACTCGGAGTCCCCAGGAGCACCTACTACCGGTGGCTGAGGCGAAAGGAGGGACAAAGACTTGAGGACAATGCAGGAGGGGGCAATCCCCCATGGAACAAGCTGGCTTCCCAGGAAGTCGACTCCATTCTGTCGGCAGCCAGGGAAATGCCGGAGTTGAGTTGCCGGCAGTTGGCCGCATGGACCATCGACAACATGGGCTTCTCCGTATCGGAGTCTACGGTCTACCGCATCCTTCGGAGGGAGGGTCTGGTGAAGAGGCCTGAGATGCGGCTGGCCGCAGGCAAGGGGTATCACCACAAGACCACGGGTCCCCACCAGATGTGGGCCACAGACGCCTCCTACTCCCTGGTCACCGTCATGGACGACGACGCTCGCTTCATCCGGGCATCGCCCTTGCATCCTCAGACCAACGGCAAGCTGGAGCGCTATCACCAGACCCTCAAGCGCGACGTGAACCAACTGCCCTACGAGATGTCCTCAGACCTGGAAGCGGCCATCGTGGCCTTCGTCAGCTCCGACAACTACCGGCGCTACCACAAGGCCCTGGGCAACGTGACGCCCTCAGACGTCCTCAAGGGAAGGGGGCAGGAGATCCTACGACGCAGGAAGGAGGTGCAGGCCCAAATAATCCAAGGGCGAAGACAGCACAACAGGGCCCTCAGGGAGCTTACAAGACCTCAAGACCACCCCGGATCTCGCGGGTCTCAAAGTGTCCCACTTTTGCTGGTTGCCAACAATTCCCGGTGAGATTACGAGTGCGGCTCAAACACCAGCTCCGGCACGACCACTTCCCAGTAGTCGAGTTGAAGGCGGTCTCGGTACCGCGGCTCCGAACGCTCGCGGTCCCAGGTGACGACGGCCAAGACCGTGGCAAATGTGCAGTGGATGCCAGCGGGGGCCTCGAAACTACCGGCAAGCTGACCTACGACCGTCCTATTACGATCCAGGAGCTCCCAACGGTTCGACCCGACTCGGACCCGCAGTAGGTCGCCGGGCGAGAGTGCGGCAATGGCGGGATGCACCGGATCGTCAGGGCGCTTGTACCCTGCGAAGCTTAAGAAGACGTCGCGCAGACTAAGCCGCCGATAGCAGCGGGCGAGTTCCGGATCTGCTGGTGGGAGTTTCACTGCCTCCCGGCGGCGCAGCACCGAGGGAGTGTTTCGCAAGGCATTCTGGAGCGGGTGCGGGCCAGGGAAACACGCGAGGGCGAGCGTCTGCCTTGCGCGGGTCATGGACACGTAGTACAGCCGGCGCGGGGCATCCGCATCCTCGCCGCGGCCAACGCGGCCCCAGCGTCCGTCCAGCACGACCACGTGGTCGAACTCCAGGCCCTTGGCGCGATGGGCCGTCAAATGCAGTCGCCGCCCGCCAGCGCGGAAGCGACCAGCGTCAGCATCTCGTCCCCCGCGTTCGCCCGCCCCGGCGCGCCGCCGAGGCCGAGGTGTTGGTCGGCGAGTTCCCGCAGGCCCTGGTGCTGCGCGAGGGTGGCCAGCAGGAGCAGGCCGGCATTGGCCACCAGGCGGTGGTCGTCAAAGACCATGCGCATACGCTCGGGATTGTTCGGTGGTAGCACCTATTGGGTGCTCCTTGTTTCCGGGCGGTTTTCTGTTCCAAGACCATTATCCCAGATTCAGAGGAGCACACTCTGGCTTCTTCAAGGCCTATCCTCGGGGCCGTCCTTCGGTGGATTCGGGCTTTGCCACTCGTTATGTTGTTCCGGCAAGCTCAGTTCCCTGCCAGACTCGCACTCAGACTGGTACAGAAAATGGGGCAGGATCATTTCACCTTGGACAGACTTGCCACACTACCGCCCGTTCCCGTACTCTCGACTGCATGACTGACTCATCGAGAGACACCCAAGCCCCGACTGTCGTGACCGTCTATCCAATGACCGGCCGGCAACTCTTCTTCAACGTCCCTCACGCCATCTGCGAGGAGTGCGACCTCACCGTTCGCCTCGTTCAGCGCGTTGCCTCCGACCTTCCCCATGTCGAAGTTCGCATCAAGCCCTGGTTCAACCACCTCTTCGACGCCCTGCGCCGTGGCGGATGGCACCCGCCCGTCGTTACGATTAACGGGAGGGTCAGCACCCAGGGTGTCGTCCCCAATGAAGACGGGCTCCGCCGCGCCCTCGCGCGAGGAGCCCGCAGTACGGTCACCGGCGCCGATGACACCTGACCATCCTGCCTCTGTCGCCCCCGCCGGGGCTTCCGCATCCTCCTTGGCGGCCATGTCGCCGTCGGCTCCACATGGGAATGGCTCAGGGCATCGGCAGTCAACCTCTCTTCGTGATTGTGGCACCGACCCTGCTGGCGCGCAGCTTCAAAATCCAGCTCTCGCCGCCGTACTTCGAGATGAAGTGCTTCTCGACGCGGCCCGTGGCCAGCATGATTCCGATGACCAGCAGCCACAGAAAGAACACGCTGCCCACCACCGGGTGCATGATGGTCGCCGCCGTCCAGCTAGATGGACTGCATGGCGACGCCCAGCGCCGCCGAAACCGGCGCGACCTTGGGCAGCGTACCGCCCACCCGCCATTGGTACCAGGCGGCGACAATCAGCGCCAAGCCGGCGGCGGTGAAGCCCACCGCCATTCCCCGCTGGCAGGCGGCCAGGCCCAGCCCCAGGGCGACGTGGGTCTTGCTGGTGCCGCTGTTGCCGACGGCGATGACATTCTCCCGGCGCTGGATGTATGCACAGCGGGCCAGCTCTATCACCAGCGCCTTGTTCACCGAGGGGATGTCCGGGAAGTCGAAGGTGTCCAGACTCTTGACGGCAGGGAAGCGAGCCGCGCGGATCCGGCGCTGCACCATGCGCTGGTGGCGGTCGATGAGCTCCAGTTAGGCCAGCCACAGCAGGTATTGGGGGTGGTCCAGACCCTCGGCGGCGCACTGGGCCGCCATCTTCCCGTACTCCCTCAGGAAGCTGGGCAGCTTCAGCTCCTTCAGGTGGTGTTCCAGGAGCAGGGTGGACCGCTGGTTCATGCCGCCCTCCCTGACAGCAGGGCCATGTAGTCCCCGGCGGAGGTGGTGTTCACGCTCACCCTGGGCAGGTGGGGGTACAGATCCAGGTCAAGCCTTGGCGGCCGTCCCTCCAGCCGGCAGAGTACCAGGTACTTCACGGCGTTGAAGCTCAGCGCCCCCAGCCGAATGGCGTCCTTCGCTGCGGACCGCACCTCTTCCAGCCTGAAGCTTTCCAGCAACCGGAGCACCTGGACGAACTCCCGCTTGCCCCTTGGTCCCATCCTGGACTCCAGGAGGCGGCGCAGCGTGGCGAACTCCTCGGGCAGCTGCAGGGATGGGAGCGGCCTGGGCCAGGGCCCCGTCTTCTTTTCCAGCAGCAGCTGGTAGTGGATGGGGTCGAAGACGAAGTCGTCCCGCTGGTAGGAGCGGGGGTGTCGGGCGATGACCTCCGACCCGCAGCTGATGACCACCCGGTCCACGTAGCCACGAATCAGCACCTCCCGATGCCCGTAGGCCACCGGCGCTGAGTAGTCCCTGGTGCGGGACCGCACCGGGGACAGGGAACTGACCCGGCCCGCCCGCTGGTTGCAGGCGTCGTAAGGCGCGGCCGGCAGGGGCGGCAGGTCCTCCAGGTCTCGCTCCAGCCGCTGGCCGATACGCTCCGTGTGACCCCGGAGCTGGGCGTCCATCCGCTTCAAGCAACGCTGTTCCAGGTGGGCGTTCAGCGCCGCGAAGCTCTCGAAGGACGGCACCGGCACCAGGAAGTTTCGCCGCACGTACCCCACCATCCCCTCCACCTTTCCCTTGTCGTTGCCCTTGCCCGGTCTGCCGAACCGGTCATCGAACAGGTAGGGGGACTGAAGCTCGGTGAAGGCCCGCGTGCGCTTTCGCCGGCCGTCTTCGCCACCGCCAGCCTGGTGTTGTCGTACAAGATGCTCTGGGACATCCCGTCCAGGAAGGCGAAGGCCGAAACGTGGCCGTCAAGAAACGCCTCGGTGGCCTCCGCGGGGGAGGCCTTCACGAAGCAGCCGTCGCTGAGGGGCAGGTCCAGGACGACGTCGTGGGCCTTCTGCTCCACACCGCCGATGATCACCCATGCCTCTCCGAAGTCGCACTGGGCGTGGCCAGGGGAGTGGGACAGGGGGGCGAACAACTCCCGCGACTGGCGCCGCCGCTCCCTTACGTAGTCCTTGACTCTTGACTATGGTGTACTGGCCCTCAAACCCGTGCTCGTCGCGCAAACGCTCGTAGATGCGCTTGGCCGTGTGGCGCTTCTTCCGGGGAACCTTGAGATCATCTCCCAGAATCCGGTCGATGATGCCGGTGAAGGGCTCCAGCTTGGGGTGGCGGGGCGGGTTCTGCCTCCGGTAGCCCGGAGGCACGAAGTAGGCGACCATCTTGCGCACTGTGTCCCGGTGCAACCCGAACACCCGCGACACCTCCCGGATGCTCATGCCTTCGACCATCACCGCCCGGCGGACCCGCAGATACACATCCACTTCGTACATCTTTCCCGCCATCCATAGGCGCAGCTTCCAGCCTATGGATGGCGGCGGACGGTACGCTCTTCAACCGCCATGAATCAGCGGTCGATCCGCCCACGTGGTCCACTTTGCCGCCGCCTTTTACACCCGAAGACCATCAGAAATAGCAATCGTAGTGACTGTACGACAACATGATCAAGCCATGAGAAACGTCTAAGCCACGGCTCGAAGGCTCAGGTACCTCGTGATGAGGCGCCAGGACGTTGCCTCCTCCTTTGATCTGTTCGGCCTTCCTTTGTTCCTGCGTCTAGCGTCTCGCATTAGAGGTCCTGGTCCCCGTAACGCGCAGGAACAGGTATCCCGTGACGCCTGCCAAGAGTGACGCGCCGAATACGCCCATCCTTGCTTGGTCCACCAAGGCAGGATCATGGAAAGCGATTCCGGAGACAAAGATAGCGACTGTGAACCCCATTCCCGCTAGAAGTCCTACGCCCAGAACATGCCTCCAGGTGACCCCTGAGGGTAGTTGACCTATGCCCAGACGAACCGCCACCCACGTCATGCCGAGAATGCCCACAGGGTTGCCAAGCAGAAGCCCAGCCGCGATGCCTAGGGTGACGCTACTGGCGACAGCCTCGGAAAGCGTGTCGGATGTCAAGACTATGCCTGCATTGGCAAGAGCGAAGAGGGGCAGGACAACGAAGCTGACCCACGGGTGAACGATGCTCTCAAGACGTTCCATGGGTCCCTCCGTACCGGAGCTGAGCTTCTCGATCTGCTCCACTATGGTCTGTGCCTTCTCCTCGTCATTGTTTGCCATCGCCAGTCGGAATTCGTGGAGCAGGCTCTCCAAGGCAGCGGCATAGTCCCTGCGATGGAGGTACGGCTCGGAGGGTACGATGGCCGCCACAAGGACACCTGCCAGGGTGGCGTGAATTCCAGATTCAAGGAAAAACTGCCACATGAATACGCACATGATGAGGTAGAAGCCCAGGGAGCGGATCCCGATGCGTATGCACCCGGCGATCACGACGAACAGCGCCACGGCCAGACCGAGGTTGGTCCAATGGATCGACTCCGTATAGAAAATGGCGATCACAGCGATCGCTCCCAAGTCATCGACCACCGCCAGGCCCAGAAGGAACACTCTCAATTCGGCCGGTACTCTCTTCCCCAAGAGTGCAAGCACGCCGATCGCAAATGCGATGTCGGTCGCCATGGGGACGCCCCAGCCAACAGCGCTCTCGCCCGATCTATTGAAGAGGAGGAAAATCAGTGCGGGCACCGCCATTCCGCCGACTGCCGCTACGACCGGTAGGGCAGCTTTCCTGAAGGACGACAGCTCCCCGTGGAGCAGCTCCCGCTTTATCTCGAGGCCAACGACAAAGAAGAAGACGGCCATGAGGCCTTCGTTTACCAGATGTTGAAGGCTTTCTGATATGGCAAAGACATGGATATCGAATGAGATAGCAGTGTGCCAGAAGCTCACATACGAATCCGACCAAGGGGAGTTTACCCAGCCGAGCGCCGCAGCCGCGGCTGCCAACAGGACTATCGCACTTATCTCCTCGGTGTGAATGAAGGTCTGTATGGGTACGCGTGCTGCCCTGACAAGATAAGACGGTTCCCTCAAGACCTTGCGAAACTCACGCAGCCTATCTCTCACTGCTTATGCCTCGAAACAGATTGGCGGCCATTCGGCTTGACCGGCTCTTTGGCCAGGAACTCGGACTATGGTAACAGCGTCCGCTATGGTTCTGGGGCTTCGTTGTTACGGCCATTGCCTATTGTGGTGAGTCTTCACGGCCCTCGGTCCACCATCCACGGCCTTACAGAGCATTCCCGACACTTCGCCCCTCTCTCTTCAGAGAGTCAGCCCCTACCAGAGATTCGCATCCGGCAAAATGTCTTGCAAGGCACCACCTTCCGCATTTGCCCCGGCAACGATGGAATCCTGACCATTGCCTCCGGAGCGCCTGAGTTGACGGTAGGCGGTACCATCTTTGGTTTGATGGCGGGTCTGTGAGCCACCTCACAGGGTCTGCCACCGTACCATCATCCTATAACGGAAGCGGCCAACCGCGCTATCTGGAGTCGCCTGACTCTCTGGCACGTACACGAGAGCACGCAGCCCCCAAGTTGCCTCCGCGGCGGCGGCGGGGCGTCCGACCGCTTGCTTCGGTCTTCGCGGCGGAGGCGGGATCGTCCATGGACGCGGACCTCATGGCCCGCATCGACGCTGCCGTGGGACGCGCCGGATAGTGCCGCAGTCGAGATCTGCTCGTGCCGTGTCGCCGGCCGGAGGGCATGCTAGGGCGCATTCTCTCGATGCCGTGATCGCGTCGGAAACGGCAGGCGGTGGAGGGCGTCTCACAACACCGCGGCCTCTGAATGCACGCGCTTCGGGAGTCCCGCTTTCGCGGGCATGACGGTAATTTGCGACGTATTCAATATCATATTGGCCGGTAATCGTCGAACATCCTCGCACCCTTCTTCGTGGAGATCATGGGCGGGGACTTCTGAGACTGGCTCTAGCCGCGAAGGCCTTGTGGCGGTCACTGCCGCGACGGGCAGTAGGGGGGGAAGGCGGGCGGCTACCAGGCGGTGGCCATGGCGTCGAAGACGGCGGGGTAGACGGATTGGGGGTCCAGGCCGGCGTCCAGGAGCTGGCGAGTCATGACTCGGTTGACGAGGCTGTCGGCGGCCTGGGCGATGATCATGCCCCTACCGTTCAGGGTCGCGTGGCCGGTCAATCGCGCCTGGGCGAGGAGGGGGGTCTCCAGGGGCGAGTAGATAAGGTCGAAGAAGGCCGCATCCTGGGCTGCGGTGAGGATGATCCAGTTGGAGTCGCGGAGGTTGCGTTGGATGTCGCCCATGGAGGCCCAGTACCAGAGGCGATAGAAGGAGGCTTCGTCGCGGACGTCGTGCTCATCGACGGTGGCGGGGTTGGCCGGGGCCAAGGATGAGTAGGGTTCCAGGCAGGTGACGCGGCCCGATGGGAGGCGCCGGAGGCCCGATTGCCCCTTGGTGGTGGCGTTGACGACGAGGCTCGCCTGCGGGGCAACGTCCCTGACTTCGCCCTCCGAAAGGGCGTCGGCGTTGCCGTAGGCGTTGCTAACGGCGGAAGCCAGATCCTGGGCCCGGGGCACGTCGCGGTTGGCGACGGTGAGGCGCCCCCTGGGTCCGACGGCCTCCGCCAAGGCAAAGGCCATGGCTCGCCCGGCCCCACCGGCGCCGAGGAGCAGCACGCGGCGACCGGCGAGGTCGCCAACGATGGGCTGGGCCAGGCCAGGGAGCCGCTTGGTGAGACTGTCCATGCCGCCCTGAGCGTCTGTGTTGTAGCCGATCAGCCGTCCTTCCGGGTCGCGGGCCACGGTGTTCACAGCTCCGATGAGGGCCGCCCTGGGGTCCACCCGGTCCAGGTGCTCCATGACGCTCACCTTGTGGGGCACGGTGACGTTGAAGCCAACGATCTGCGGGTTGGCACGAATGGCCGCCACCAGGTGCTTCAAGCGGGCGGGGGTGACGTCGAGGGGAATGTAGGCGGCGTCGAGGTTGAGGGCGTGAAAGGCACGGTCCCACATGACGGGGCTCTTGGAGTAGGCCGAGGGCTGCTCGCCAATGACGGCCGCGAGCCATCGGCGCTGGCCTATGGCGGCGTCCAGCGGGTTGGAAACGTGCGTCTGCAGGCTATCGACAAGACTGGATTGGGCCAAGGGTTCCACCTCTGGGGTCCGTCCGAGCAGCGGCGCCCTGAGCGGGAGGGCCTCCGGAGAAGGCCCTGGGGGCTGAGCCACGGTGGAGCGTGCCTCGGCCGGGTGCAGGGCTGCTCCTCCCAGGATATATCGGGCGCAGAGGAGCGGCAAGGACGAACGGCTAGTCCAAGCCCACGATGTCAAGGGGGGTGGCGCGGTGAGAAGGCCGCGATCGACTGGACCATCGTTGGCGTCACTTCTATGCTACTGTTCCGCCACCGAGTCGTGAAGGGGATCTGGGGAGTGACAGCCGGGGCATTCGTTGAAAGCGGTGCCTGATAGCATGGCGGGCGGCACATATAGGTCGCCGCGCGGGGGCGGCGTGCGAGGACCCAGCGAGGGGCCGGCGAGGGTATCATGGTCTTGAATCGCAGGGGGCCCAAGCCATGACCACACCAAACAGGACAGCACCTCATACCAAGATGGACGCGTTCCAGGGGATCTTGCGCCTGGAGGCCAAGCGCGGCTTCGACGACCAGGCCGTGTTCGGTGGGCTGGACGAGTTCCTGGCGCAGTGGCGCAGGGAGATGGAGGCGGGCGGCGAGGAGCAGCCGCTGAAGGCGCTGGCGGGCATCGTCGGCGGGGCGTACCGGGAGGCGGGGCAAAGCGGCGGGGCCAAGCGTCGAGGGTACCGGCAGCTGACGCCGGCGCAGCGGGAGGTCTGGGCGCGCCACATCCTGGAGGGCCTTGGAGAGGGCGCCGCTGCCCCTGCATCGACGGGGCACCGGCCGGCCAAGGCCGCGGCGAAGAAGGGGGCGGCAAGCCGTCCGCCTCGACCCGCGGCGGGCCCCTCGCTGGACGCGCCCACGACCAGGGTGCCGGGTGTGGGTCCGGGCATCGCGGCGAAGCTGGAGAACCTGGGCGTGATGACGGTGCGGGACCTGCTGTACCACTTTCCGCGGCGGCACCTGACTATGACGCCGGTGCGGGACCTGTCGCCGGACGAGGAGCAGGCGGTGGTTGGCATGGTGTGGGAGAGCGGGGTGATCAGGCTCGGGGCGGGAAGGATGCAGGCCACCGAGGCGATCATCGGAGACGATACGGGCAACATCCGGGTCCTGTGGTTCAACCAGCCCTTCGTCGCACGAACCTTGAAGGCCAACGACCGGGTCATGGTGACCGGGCGCGTGAGCTTCTTCCGAGGGCAGCGCACGCTGGATGCGACGGCCTATGAGGTGGTCGCCGAGGGGGACGAGGCCTTTGCGCCGGGGCGACTGGCACCGGTGTACCCGGCGACGGAGGGCCTTGCCCAGCGGACGATTCGCCGGGTGGTGCGCGCGGCGCTGGAGGGCTGGGGGCGCGTCGTGGCGGAGATTCTCCCGGAGGAGACGAGGCGCCGCCAGGGACTGATGCCGCTGCCGGAGGCGCTGCCGAGCTACCACTACCCCGCGGACAACGGGATGCGAGACGCGGCGCGGCGCCGGCTGGTCTTCGACGAGCTGTTCGTGACGCAGCTAGCCCTGCTGTCGCGGAAGCAGCGGTGGCAGGAGCAGAACACAGGCACGCCGATCCCCGCGAACCGGGAGGTGTTGGACGCCTTCGTTGGGGCGCTGCCGTTCTCGCTTACGGGGGCGCAGCAGCGGTGCCTTGAAGAGGTGCTGCGGGACATGGCGGGGCCCCGGCCCATGGCGCGGCTGCTTCAGGGCGAGGTGGGAAGCGGCAAGACGGTGGTAGCGCTGGCCGCGCTTCTGACGGCGGCGGCGTACGGCCAGCAGTCGGCCATCATGGCGCCCACGGAGATCCTGGCGGAGCAGCACTTCCAGACCTTCTCCCGGCTCTTGCAGGGGTTCAGCAAGCCGGTGAGGGAGCCGCAGATTCTGGCGGTGTACGTGGACCCGATACGCAAGCCGGTGGTCTTTGGCTTTCTCACGGGCAGGCTCAAGCCACGGGAGAAGCGGGAGATTCGCGAGCGGCTGGAGAGCCACGCGCTGGACGTCCTGGTGGGGACGCACGCCCTGATTCAGAGCGAGGTTGGGTTTGCACGGCTGGCGCTGACGGTGGTGGACGAGCAGCACCGCTTCGGGGTGGTGCAGCGCCGGCTGCTGGGCGAGAAGGGTCACCGTCCGCACGTGCTGAGCATGACGGCGACGCCCATCCCCCGGAGCCTGGCGCTGACGCTGTACGGGGATCTCGACATCTCGGTCATCGACGAGCTGCCGGCGGGCCGGCGGCCGGTGCGGACGCGGTGGGCGCGGCCGGACCAGCGGGGCACGGCCTACGACTTTGTCCGGAAGCAGGTGGAGGAGGGGAGGCAGGCCTTTGTGGTCTGCCCGCTGATCCAGGAGTCGGAGGTGCTGCAAACGAGGGCTGCGCAGGAAGAGCACCGTCGACTCTCTGAGGAGGTGTACCCCCAGCTGCGCGTGGGGCTGCTGCACGGGCGGATGCGGGCGGCGGAGAAGGACGAAGTGATGCGGCAGTTTCGAGACCGGGAGCTGGACATCCTGGTATCCACGCCGGTGGTGGAGGTGGGCGTGGACATCCCAAACGCATCGGTGATGCTAATCGATGGGGCGGACCGGTTCGGGCTCACGGAGCTGCACCAGTTTCGCGGCCGCGTGGGCCGGGGCGAGCACGCGAGCTACTGCATCCTGATGGCGGACGACCCGTCGCCCGACGCCCAGGAGCGGCTGTCGTTGATGGAGCGGGAGGCGGACGGGTTCCGGCTGGCGGACGAGGACCTGCGACTGCGGGGTCCGGGGGAGATCTTCGGGACGCGGCAGAGCGGGCTGCCGGACCTGAAGCTAGCGGGGTTGTCCGACGTGGAGCTGCTGACGCAGGCCCGCGAGGAGGCTGGGCGGCTGCTGGCGCGCGACCCCGGCCTGGAGATGCCGGAGCACCTCGGGCTTGCGGAGCTGGCGTCGAGGGTGGAGGTGGAGGTTGCGGGGGAGTCGTAGGGGGGGTCGCGGGCGCGACGGCCAGTAGGGGACGGACCGGCAGCCAGGAGTGTGGGCGGGTGCACGGGAAGGGCGGGTTCCGCTACAATGGGTCTTTGCTGATTCCCAGGTCAGGTTGAGGCCAAATGACCCTGCGAGAGACGATTACGTCACGAGTGGCGCAAGCCTTCGAGGAGGCCCAGAAAGAGGGGCTTCTGCCCCCGGCGCCGCTGCCCGACACGGCGGTGGAGCGTCCGCAGAACCCGGAGCACGGCGAGTACTCGACGAGCCTGGCGCTGAAGCTGGCGCGTCCGCTGTCGATGAACCCGATGGTCATTGCACAGCGGCTGGCGCCCCTGATCTACCGCGGCGAGGAGCTGGGGAAGGTCGAGGTGACGGCGCCCGGGTTCATCAACTTCACGCTGGAGCATGGCTGGCTCCGCGGGCAGGTGGACTCGATACTGAGGGCGGGGCCGGGGTACGGCAATATGGACGTTGGCGGGGGAAAGCGGGTCCAGGTGGAGTTCGTGAGCGTGAACCCGACGGGGCCGCTGCACGTCGGCGCGGCCCGGTGGGCGGTGCTGGGCAGCGCGCTGGCGAACGTTCTTGGCGCCGCGGGATATAGGGTGGCACGCGAATACTATGTCAACGACGCCGGGAGCCAGATGGACGCCTTCTACCACTCCATCCTGGCGCGCTACAAGCAAGCCTTCGGGCGGGAGGCGGAGGTGCCCGCGAATGGGTACCAGGGCGCATACGTGGTGGAACTGGGCCAGGAGGCGCGGGCCGAATTCGGAGACCGCCACGTCGACGGGCCGGAGGGCGCGGCCGTGTCGGAGCTGGGGGCATGGGGGCTCCAGCGCATGCTCCGGGCGATCCGGGAGGACCTAGAGCTCATTGGGGTGGAGTTCGACTCGTGGTTCAGCGAACGGGGCCTCTACGACGACGCGACGTACCAGCGGGTCATGAATCTCCTCCGGGAGCGCGGCTACCTGACGGAGCGGGAAGGGGCAACGTGGTTCACATCGGCGGAACTGGGCCAGGACAGGGACAGCGTGTTGGTCCGGAGCACGGGAGCGCCGACGTACTTTGCGTCAGACATCGCCTACCACTACAACAAGTTCCTGGTGCGGGGGTTCGATCACGTCATCGACATCTGGGGGGCCGACCACCAGGGCCACGTGCCGCGGATAACGGCAGCGACGGCGGCGCTCGGGGTTGACCCGGCCCGGCTCACCATCCTCATCGGCCAGCTGGTGACGCTGAAGCGGGGCGAGGAGACGGTGCGAGCTTCCAAGCGTACGGGGGAGCTGGTGACGCTGCGCGAGCTGGTGGAAGAGGTGGGCCCGGACGCGTGCCGCTACTTCTTCTTGGCACGGTCGCCGGAGGCCCAGATGGACTTCGACCTGGAGCTGGCCACGAGGGAATCGCAGGAGAACCCGGTGTACTACGTGCAGTACGCCCACGCCCGCATCGCAGGGATTCTACGCACGGCCGCCGAGCGGGGCATCGACCACGGGGAAGGGGACGTCCGGCTGTTGGAAGCGCCCGAGGAGCTGGAGCTGGTCCGCCGACTGCTGCTGCTGCCGGAGCTGGTGGAGACGATGGCGCGGCGGATGGAGCCGCATCATCTGCCCCACTACTCCCTGGACCTGGCGACGGCCTTCCACTGGTTCTACGACCGTTGCCGGGTCATCACGGACGACGATGCGCTCACTGCCGCTCGGCTGAAGCTGGTGCAGGCGACGCAGCTGGTGCTAGCCCGCTGCCTGGGCCTCATGGGAATGGGCGCGCCGGACCGCATGTAGGGTCGCTGGCGGTCGTTGGCGCGACGGCCACGCAGGGGAGGGTCGCGGGGTAGCGGGTCCCTGGCGCGATGACCGCGCAGACTATGTCCGCCCAACGCGGTTAAGCGAGGGGGTTTCCCCATGTTCGATCTGTTGTACGATGAGAACGTACTACCTGCGGTAATCAAGCTGGCTGAAGGGGCCCGCAGGCGGCTTGTCCTCGTTTCTCCCTACAACGACTTCTCAGTGAACTTGAGTAATGCCGTTGAGCAGGCGGCGCAGCGTGTCAGCGTGATTGCCGTGTGCCGCAGCGATCAGGCCCAGAAGGAAATGGCGCACCTTGATCGGCTAACCGGCCTCGGGGCCCAAGTGCACTTGGTGGAACGACTCCACTCCAAGATATACCTGAACGAGGAGCAGGCCATCGTTACGTCAATGAACCTGCTCAAGGGGTCCGCAGTGGACTCGAAGGAGATCGCGTTCCTCATTCAGGACGCCGGGACTCACGCGGAGATTCTCGATTACGTGAATCAAAGATTGCTCGCTAACGCAAGGCCCTACCGGCCTCCGGCCAGCCAGCCTCGACCAAGCGGGTCCTCTGCCAGACCGGCGGCGCAGCCCCGCCCCAGCACACCTGATAGACCGGAAGCGGATGGGCTACTTGCCTTTGCCGGCAAAGCCGTACTGGGCATGCTCAAACGGGGGATGGAGAGGGAGCAGGCCCATTGCATCAGGTGCGGGAGCGGCATTGACTTCGACCAGGACCGGCCGCTCTGTGAGGACTGCTACAAAAAATGGGCCGTCTACAAAGACCCCAACTATCCGGAACGGCAATGCCATAGGTGCGGCGGCAAGCACAAAACCTCCTATGCCAGACCACTGTGCAGAGAGTGCTATCGGGCCGCCACGGGCTAGCCTTGCGCCGGGCCCGCCCCCGGCGCTGCCCAGCGGCGCACGACACTTGGCGGTGAGCGCACGGATGGTTGCGAGCGGCACGGATTGGGAGTTCCGCGAGGTTGACGCGGAGCGTTGGCCGGACCTGGTGCGGCTCTTCGAGTCGCGGGGGGGGGGGCCGAAGTACTGCTTGTGCATGGTGTGGCGGGCGATGCCGGGGAGCAGGCGCGGAGACGCAGGCGCGGGGACGCGGGCGCGAAGAAGGAGGCGCTGGCTCAGCGGGTGCAATCGGGTGCACCGGTGGGCATCCTGGGCTACCGCGACGGCAAGCCCGCGGCATGGTGCTCGGTTGCGCCCCGGCCGACGTACCGCGACCTGGGCGGCGCGCCTGACGCTGCCGGGATGGCCGATAGTGTCTGGTCCGTGGTCTGCTTCTTTGTGGCGCGGTCCTCGCGGGGCGAGGGGCTGGCGCACCGCCTCATCGAGGCGGCGGTAGCCCACGCCCGGGCCAGCGGCGCCAGTGTCATCGAGGCGTACCCGGTGGAAGCGGACTCTCCGAGCTATCGCTTCATGGGGCTCACGTCCTGGTTGGAGGCGGCAGGGTTCCAGAGGGCGGGGACGGCGGGCATCCGGCGGCACGTGATGCGGCGGGCGCTGTAGGATCGCCGGCGGTCGCTGCGCGACGGCTTTGTAAGGGACGCCCCTACGGAGGATGCGGAGCGCCTGTCTTCATAGGAGCGACGGGATTGGGAGCGATGCTCAGCCGCCCTGGATGGTAACGTCGCCCCGGCCCTCGGCCCTGTAGAGCTGGCCCCGCTCGACGTAGTGCTCCAGCGTGGTCTTGATGCGGGCAACGTGATCGTCGGTGAGCTGCGCCTTCACCTGGGCGGGGACGCCGACGACCAGAGAGTGGGGCGGGATTTTGGTGTGCTCCAGCACGACGGCGCCGCTGGCGATGATGCAGTAGTCGCCGATTTCCACCCAGCCGTTGACGATCGCCCCGTTGCCGATGAGGACGAACTGGCCAACCTTGTCCGCGTGACAGAGGACGTTGTGGCCGATGGCGACGTTGGGCCCGATGACTGCGTCGCCCTCCGAGTGGACGGTGCTGTTGTCCTGGACGCAGGTGTTTTCGCCGATGACGAGGCGGCCGGTGTCGCCACGAATGACGACGCCGGGCCAGACGTTGACGTTGGCGCCGATTTCGACGTCCCCGACGACGTAGGCGGCTTCGCTGACGAAGGCGCTGGGGTGGACCTGGGGGCTCTTGCCCCGCAAGGAACGCAGCACGGTTCTCCTCCTAGATGGGCCGGGGCGGGTCGACTGTCCCGCGGTACAGGATACACGAGGCGTCCGCTGAGCCATGAGCCGCCGGGTGCGGGCGGCGCTCAGGGGGCGGGGGCCGCCTGGTCCGGGGGGACCATGTAGCCGAGGTCGCCGGAGATGTCGCGGGTGGCCCACTTGCCGGCTTCAACGGCGGTGAGGAAGTCAAGCACGGTCCGATTGAAGAGGTCGGGCTCTTCCAAGTTGACGGTGTGGCCGGTCTGGGGGAAGAAGACGAGGCCGGAGCTGGAGATGTGCCGCTTCAGGAACACGCCGGGCTCGATGCATGGCTCGTCCTCGTCGCCGACGATGATGAGCGTGGGCGCCCGCAGCTTCTCCAGCTCGTCCTGGATCTCGTACACGACCCTGCGCTTGAGCTGGACGCCGCGGAAGGTGTGGGCGGAGCCGGTGGCGGAGTGGGTTGCCAGGAGCCGCCGGAACTCCTCCCAGCCTCGGGGGTTCTTGCGCATGAAGGGGAGGCGGGAAGGGCCGCGCCCGTAGACGTCGGCGACGGCGGGCATGCCCTCATCGAGCATGCGTTGGGCCATGGCCTCGACCTCTCGCTGGAAGCGCTCTCGCTGGGTGGCGCCGGTGCCGGCGCCGGCGACGACGAGGGCCGCTGCCATCTCCGGGTGGGCGATGCCAAAGTTGAGGGCGACACCGCCGCCCATGGACAGGCCGCAGACGTAGGCCCTGGGGATGCCCAGGCTGCGCAGGAGCTGGTAGAGGTCTTCCACGAGGTGGTCCTGGCTGTAGGCGTCCGGGTCCTGGGGCACGTCCGAAGGCGGGTACCCGCGGTGGTTGTAGGCGATGACCTGATACCGGCGGGAGAAGAACTGGACCTGCTGCTCCCAGCTTTCGCAGCTGCCGGCGAACTCGTGGCTGAGGACCAAGGGAAAACCGGAGCCCGTGACCTCGTAGTGGAGGTCGACTCCGTTCACATGGGCCTGGGGCATGGCGCAACTCCCTCCCGTGGGCCGCATCAATGGACATGGCAGACGGGAAAGCGGTAGGGGCGATGGTGCATCGCCCCTACCGGCAACCGCTGCGCGTTTTGGGCACCGCCGCGGCTAGCGGACGATGCCGTGCTTCTCCTTGAGGTAGCCCCGCATGACAGGGGCGACGTCGTTCTTGGCGCACTGCTGCTCGTAGTACTCCAGGATGCGGGGGTCCTCGTCCTCATACTCGACCTGGATGCCGCCCTCCTTGATGGAGACGTCGGCGCGCTGGAAGGCCTTCCGCCGGTTCTCGAAGACGGGGTATCGGCGGCCGCCGAAGCCGAAGACAAGGTAGCGGGAGGGGGCGTGGGCGGTGTTGAAGTGCTGGTGATACGTAGGGCCGTCTGGCGGGGCGAAGAGGACGCCCGGCCACCAGTCGACGCGGATGGTGTCGATGGGGTCCTGGCCCTCGAGCCAGAGGAGGCTGTAGCCGGCGCCGGTGGCGCAGAAGATGTGGGCGCCGGCGTCGTGGCGGTGGGCCTTCTTGTAGGTGCCCTGGGGGAACTCCGAGATGTGGCAGGAGAGGGGGCTGTCGGCGAAGTTGAAGTTGATCATGTTGCCGCCGGCGCCACGCTCGTGCCAGTTGGGGAGCTTGAAGTTGACGAGGTCGGGGACGAAGTTGGTGGCCCATATGTGCTGACCGGCGCGGACGGGCTGGAAGTCGCCCTCACCGCGGTAGTAGCGTTCGTCGCCGATGCGGTCGTGGAAGACGCGGGGGTTGTCGAAGATGAAGTCGGAGTCGTGGAAGAGGTTCATCATGGTGAGCTGGTTGGTGACGGCGGCGAAGCGGGCGGTCTCCGTGCCGGAGCCGTTGAAGTGCTGGTGCTTGGCGTTGAGGGGGATGCCGAAGGCCGCGCCGGCGCTCCACTCGAAGGTGTGCTTGGCGCCGCTGGGGAGCTCGATGGTGGTGGCGCCGCGGCCGGAGACGACGTGGATGTACTCGTCGTAGAGGTGTTGCTCGACGTTGAGCTGACCGCCGGGTTCGATCTCGGCGACGTAGGCGCTGAGGTAGTCGCCCTTGCCCGCGAGGTGGATGTATGCGCCGCGGCCGCCGAGGCGGGGCCAGGGTTCGACCTGGCAGTTGATGCAGTCAACGCTGTACTCTTCCAGGATGGGCACGCCCTCACTCCGGATGAACTCGGTGTATGGGTCGCGCTGGTAGTAGGTAGCGACGAGGTCCGGGTCTGCCTCCCGGTAGTAGTCCGGCTGTGGTGTCGTGGTCATCTTGCGTCCTCCTTGCGTGTTGTGGTTCCCGGCGTGGACCGGTGTGTGAAACCCGGCTATGTTTGGGCCTTTTCGGCGGCGTCCGCCGCCTGGTGGAAGAGCTCCTCGACGAGCTGGATGATGGGGCTGAAGCCCTGGGCTGTGTACTGTGCTGCGCCGGTGCGGCGGCGCCTGCCGTAGAAGGCGTTCTCTGACTCCAAGTCTATGCGGATGTTCTGGGCGGGGTCGCGGAAGACGCACATGGGGTCGACGCCCTCGGCGACGCGCTCCATCTGGTCGCGGAGCAGCCGGCGGTAGAGGATGATGCCCTTGTCGGACTCCGCGAGGCGTTCGAGGTGGCGCTCGGCCAGGGGTCCCTGGGTGGACCAGGCCATGAAGTCCTGGCCGACGGTGTAGTAGGTGGCGTGGCGTCCGTGCTCGTCCCTGAGGGGCGCGTCGTAGAAGGGGACGGTGTCCTGGGTCGGGACGCGGACGGCGGGGCCGGGGTCGTAGCAGGTGTACGCGACCTGGAGGGTGTGGGTGTCGTCGACGGGAACGCGGTACTGGAACTCGGGCCAGCCGGAGCCGCCGCCGGTGCGGAGGATGTTGGGGAAGACGATGGGGTGGCCGAGGCGCCAGAGGTCGTCGTCCTCGGAGCCGCCCTCGACGACGCGGCGCTTCACGATGCCGTAGTCGAAGAGGTCGAACGCGATCTTAAGGTGCCGCTTCAGGAAGGGGCGGTAGGACGGGGGGCACTCTTCGCCGCGGGACTCGAAGACGTGCTTGGCGAACCAGCCGTGGAGCCACTCCAGGTGGACGGGGTCCAGGGAGTTTTCCATGCACTGGAGCCAGTTGCAGGGGAGGAGGGTGAAGGCAACGTCGCGGAGGCAGTTTTCCTTGACGAAGATGTCCCAGCGGGGCAGCAGGGGCGCGGGCTCCGGGCCGAGGTAGGCGAAGATGAGGCCGCCGAGCTCCTCGACGGGGTAGACGAGGGCGGTGACGCGGTCCTTGAAGGTGCTGTCCGGCGCCTCGGCGGGCATTTCGAGGCAGCGGCCGGTCTGGTCGAAGAGCCATCCGTGGTAGGGGCAGCGGAGGCCGTGCTGCTCGGGTATGCCGTAGAGGAGGTTGACGCGTCGGTGGGGGCACGACTCCTGGACGAGGCCGAGTCTCCCGGAGCGGTCCTTGTAGAGGACGAGGTCTTCGCCGAGGAGGCGCACTGCCTTGGTGGGGTTGCCGTCGAGCTCGGCGGCGGCGGCGATGGGGTGCCAGTAGCGCCGCATGAGCTCGCCCATGGGCGTGCCGGGGGCTACGCGGGCGATGCGGTGGTTCTCACGCACACTGAGCAAGGGGGCCAGCCTCCGCAGAAGGCAGCGGGGGTATCTTGGGGCGCATTGTAGGGTCGAGGGGTAGGGGTGTCAAGGTCGGTCGCCGGCGGTCGCTGCCGCGACAGGCATGTGGGGGGAGGGTTGGGGGGTAGGGACGGCGGGGTGGGGGGTGCATCTGGTTTGATTGATACCCCTGTGTATGATTGTAAATACTTTTCTTGCGTGTTCTGAAGCTGGAAGGTGCACAAAGGGTCCATTGTTTCCCGGCGCGAGACCCCCCGGTAGCTTCGGCATGGCTTTGCGCGTTGATTGTTTTCGTGGCGGGAGACCTCCCTGGTAACTTCGGCGTGGCATTGCGCGGCGATGCGAATGACGGGGTGGTGGGTGCGGGAATGCGGGTGGTGCAACGGTCTCCTTTCGCGGGTCTGGTGCAGAAATACTAGGGCGTATGGCCTTGTACGGGCAACGGGAGGGTGGCAGATCGGGTCGCCAGCGCGACGGCTTTGTGGGGGGAGGGTGTGCTGGGGGCGGACTGCGGGTCGATAGAGTGGACAGGGTGTTGGGCAGGGCATAAGATTGGGCTGTTGCACAGAAGGCTGGACGGCTTCGGCGGAGCGTAGCGGCGAAGCCATGTGGAGGTCACACCATGGAGTTGAAGCATCACGTCATTTCGGGAGACTCGCACCTGGAGATCGATTCCAATGCGTGGGTGCACCGGGTGCCGGAGCGGTACCGGGACCAGGTACCGCACACGATCCGGCTTCCCAACGGGGGCGACGGTTGGGTGGTGGAGGGCGAGGCGCCGCGCGAGGTGCCCTTCGACCTGTACGGGGGCCTGGGGCGGGATAACTGGCTGCCCTTTGGCCGCAAGTACGAGGGGATGGCCGGAACGGGCCCTCCGGAGCAGCGGCTTCAGGAGCTGGAACGGGGCGGGATGGACGCGGAGGTCCTGTACCCGAACCAGGTATCGGGGCCCAAGATGTGGCGGCGCATCAAGGACGACGACGCGTACCGGGCGACGGTCCGGGGGTACAACGACTGGCTTGCGGAGGAGTACTGTTCCGTGGCGCCGGACCGGCTGATCGGCCTGGGGGTGCTGCCCTACACGGACGTGGACGACGCGATCGCGGAGATGGAGTACTGCGCCCTGCTGGGGCTCAGGGGGGTGATGCTGAGCGGGTTCCCCAACGGCCACGGCCACCCGGCGCCGGAGGACGACCGGTTCTGGGCGCGGGCCCTGGACATGGGCATGCCGATAACGGTGCACATCGACTTCGACCGGACGGGGGAGCGGGCCGGGCCGCTCTTCAAGTACCCGAAAGAGGACGCGGAGGCGCTCAAGCACACGGACCTGGTGGCGCAGGTGGCGCGCTTCGGGAGGGCCGGAGGGGTCAATGCGGTCCAGCTGGTGCTGAGCGGCGTGTTCGAGAGGTTCCCGGACCTGCACATCTTCTGGGCGGAAAACCAGGCGGGATGGGTGCCCTTCTACATGGACATGGCGGACGTGCGGTACAAGCGACACATCCACTGGGCGCGGGAGCTGCTGGGGTTCGAGCCGCTGAAGGAGCTGCCAAGCTACTACCTGCGGCAGAACTGCTGGTGGGGGTTCCAGATAGACCCGGTGGGCGTGGAGATGCGCCACCACATGGGGGTCGACCACATGGTGTGGGCCTCCGACTTCCCGCACCAGGAGTCGGAGTGGCCGAACGACGCGGACGTGCTGGAGCGGAACTTCAGCGGGGTGCCGGAGGCGGACACGCGCAAGATGGTGTGCGAGAACGTGATCGAGTTCTTCCACCTGGACGTGAACTAGTCGCTGGCGCGACGGCTTGTGGTGGGAAGGTAGCGGGGCAGGTGCGGGCGCCTGCCCCGACGGTCTTGTCGGCAAGGTTGGCGGTTGTCACTCAGTCTTTGCCCACCCATTCCTCGATCTCTGCAGTGACAGACTCCTTGAAGAACGACACCCTCTTGCCTCTAACCACATGTTCGGCAGAACGCCAGTCCACTTCGATATCAGGTTTCTTGCCGTCTCCCATTGATTTCTGCACATCCACTCCCGACATGCGGTCCTTCCAAGAGTTTGCGCTATGGGAGAATCCTACTCGTCCCGACCACCGGCCGAGTTCGGCATAAGACCACATATTCCCGTCATAGAGAAACCCTAAAACGTTGTCCCAATATTCTCTGTCATTCTGCCTGCGCCGTGGAATGTCGGGGATAAGCAGCGCCTCTGCAGAACTGTCCCTTACCGCATCTTCGTATCTCCACAACTCAGGGAAGCTCGGAACGTCTTCCCATTTCAGAATGCTCTTACACTCAACGTATACAAGGGTGTCTCCCTTCAGAAGAAAATCGGGAAGCCATCCTTGGATGGGACGCTTTGGTTGTTCCCATCGCCATCCGTATCTATTGAACAGGGCGGCACAAGTAGCTTCGTGGAAAGTGTCGAAATCGTAGTCTTAGAATCTTACTTTCGGCATGTGATCCCTTCATGTCGAACTGTGCGCCGCGTCCCGATCCATGATCACCGCCCTCAGGACGGCCGCTGCGGGCATCTTGAAGGCCTGAGCCTCCCGGCTATTCTACCAGACAGCAGGCGGCCGTGAATCCTCCGGGTCTCGCCGGCCCCCGCTCATATGGTTCGAGGATCCGGAGACGCTGCAGGAGACCGTGGACTACCTCCTTGCCCGCGTGGAGGAGGAGTACAACTATGACTACACGCGTGTGGACATCGGCGAATTGAGGCTGTAACCATGCCCCTGGACCAGGTGGACGAGTCCCTCGGCGAATACAAGCCGAGCTACGTGGTGATGGACAATTGGGCGGCGGTGGGCTCCACCCTGGAGAGCTTGGATCTGCTGCATGACTCCACGTCGGGGGATGCCGACTCGCTGGATGACAATGCGGAGTTTCGGCGGGTCTTTGATGCGTCGGCGTTCCCAGTGCACTACTTTGTGTACGCCAATGTCTTCGCCCTTGTGGAAGCCATCGACGACGCATTGGAAGGTAACGACAGGAAGACGTTCCGTAAAGACGTGCGGCCCTACGTCCAGAACCTCAGCGCCTTCCTGCTCACGACGTCCATCACCCCTCAGGAAGTGCGCATGTCCACGATTCTGACCGCGGTTGAGTAGCGGCGCCCGCTCGCCCTGAGCCTGTCGAAGGGCGCCGCTGGCGAAGTCCTACAAGCCGAGGAATCCCGCGTAAGGTCTGCCGGGGAGAGATCTCCGCCGAGCGCTGGCAGCCGCAGCGGTCGTGTCCCGTCAAGTGGTGTAAGAGCGTCACCCTCGCTGATTGATCAGGCTGCCCCTGCGGGCAGATAGCGGCGGGCGACCTGCCATTCGTCGTGCTGCTCGGCGAGGACTGCCCCGATGAGCCGCCGGACCGCAGGGCGGTGGGGGAAGACGCCCACCAAATCAGTCCGGCGGCTGATCTCCTTGTTGAGGCGCTCCTGCGGATTGTTCGACCAGACCTGCCTCCAGTGGGCCACGGGGAAGGCGGTGAAGGCGAGATTATCCGGGCCTAAGTCGGCCAACAGCTCCGCAGCCTGGGGGAAGCGCTCGTCGAGCATCCCCACCATGCGCGCGTGCTGCGCGTGAACCTCCTGGGGCGACGGCTGCTGGTAGGTGGTCCGCACCATGGTCGCCACCCACGGCTGGGCGCGACGGGGGATTTTGGAGAGCAGATTGGTCATGAAGTGGGTACGGCATCGCTGCCAGGACGCGCCAGCGAACACCGGAGCTATTCTCGATCAGCGGCGGAGCGCACCTCATCTTACCAAGCCGGCAAAAGCCCAACCACTGTCTGCCGAATCACCGAGCCGAAGTCGATGCCTACATGTCCTTGATCACCACGATGGGATGTGACGTCGATGTACGCGGAGGGAACGCCCGTACTCGTCTCCCTCTTGACCCGAATCTCGACGCCGTACTCGGCAAGGTTGACGAGCTCGCCCGCTGCTTCGAGGCCCTGGCTGGCTAGCTCCCCTGCGTGTGGCGCTCCAAGGTTGGCCACCGGAAGGGCGTACTGATGGACAAGCACAGCAGTAGTGCCTTGAAAGACCATTGCGGTCCTCCGCCCCAACGCGTCACAATGCACGAGCCAAGGGCCTCGGCGGGATCACTGACTGCCGAGCCACATCTCAAAGACGGTTCTGCCTATCGTCCAATCAGGCCCACCATGCCGCTGGCTAGGGTCAAGGAGAGTGCATAAGTCAGATGTGTGATGGACTTAGGGCAGAATCGTATGTCAGGTAGGAGTTCATGAGGGAGTGGGCGAGCCTTGACGAAGTGGTGTTAGGGGTATGGAGCACGTTCGGGCAGGCATCTGGCCTCCCATCACGTGTCAGCCCCTCAATGCCGATACTGTTCTTCGGCGATCTCCACGCTTACTTTTCCTCGAGGGTGCGCGTCCTGAGCGTCGGGCTAAACCCCTCGCTGCACGAGTTCCCCACAGACTCCCCCTTCCGCAGATTCCCGCTTGCCGAAGGCGTCACGCTACGCGAGCCGGAGCCATACTTGGACGCTCTCTCTGCCTACTTCCGAACCGATCCTTATCGCGGCTGGTTCAGCGCCTTCGAGCCGATGCTCAACGGGCTGGGGGCGAGCTTCTACGAAGGGAAACCCTCGACGGCGCTCCATACCGACCTCTGCTCTCCCGTCGCCACTGACCCTACGTGGAGCGGCCTCGACCCGGATGAGCAGAAGGCTCTCGAGAAGGAAGGCGGTCCGCTCTGGCATGGCCTACTGGAAGTGCTGCTGCCGCAAATTGTGACGCTGTCTGTTGCGTCCCACCATCTATCGCGCATCCAGTTCAAAGCCTTGAGTGAGTGGAGGGTCGTTCATGTGTTTGAGCGAACGGAGGCTGGCGCACTTCGTAAACGGCCTGTAGAGATTTCTGCGAGATGGTGCGAGATCGGCGGTGAGCCATCACTTTTCGTCTTCGTCCCCGCGGCACAGAAGCCGCTAGGTCGGCTGAGCAGCAACCAGAAGCGAGAAGCAGGGGAGATCATGATAGAGGTATTACGCCGTGGCAGATAACCTGCGCTTCGTTCAATTCTCTCATCTGGGCCGCGAGCATGAACCCGACCCCGGCGGAGGAAAGGCTTGGAACACGCTCAACAGCCAGCATGCTCGCAAGTTTATGGAGTTCGGCGGCAAGTGGATTGAGGATGACGGTAGCGCGAGCAGTGGCAATCTCCGTGCCTGGGGCGAGTGGGAGGCCGAATCGGACCTCGTCTGCGGACTCATTCAACCCCGCCAAGACTCGCATTATCCCCGCTACCTCTGGCACCCCTACTATATCCCGAGAGACAACTACCGATGGCTGCACAATACCGATCCCTTCATCTTCGGAGAATGGTTCCTGTATTCAAACTGCAAACAAGTGAATGTCTCGAGCCTGGTCCACCTCGGACGAGGCTCAGTGATCGCTTTCGGAAGCGGAAGGAAGATCGGGGGTAATCGGAAGTGGGTGCTCGACACAGTGCTCGTAGTCGCTGACTCCCTCCCGTACTCAGCACCAGAGGCGCGCCGGGTGCTAGCAGATGCGGCGCCTGAGGCATTCCGCACGGTGACCGGTGGCCCGCTTGTTGACAACGAGCAGGCCTCTTTCAGGCTCTACAGGGGAGCAACACCAGAAGATCCAGTAGAGGGGATGTTCAGCTTCTTCCCCGCAATGCCAGCGCATGGGGACGCAGGGTTTCCTCGTCCACTGATCGACCTTCCAGGCGAGTATTTCAACCCGAGGAGTTGGCAGGCTCAGAAGGGAGTGCGGCAACAGCGCACCAGTGAGGAGCTGCGCGGGCTCTGGAAGTCTCTTGTAGGTCAGGTACGCAGGGCTGGACTTCTCCTCGGAACACACGCCGCACTTCCGGAGCAGCGCAAAGTCTAGGCGGGGGCAAGGCGCGCAGGACTCTTCCTTTGTCTTGGACTAGCCTTGTCGCGGCCTGGGTCCCTGGCAGGCTGATGAAGAACGCGAGTTGGAGGGTCTAGGGAGAGGGTCGGTGATGCTTGACCCGATCGCCTCAACAGGCTCAGGCCCATCCACATCTCGAAAATAGTACTGCCTACCGTCCACGAAGGTCCGCCAAACGGGATAAGATCGAGAACCTTCACGTTGAGGTTCAGGTTGGTGCTATCGGGGCTTTAACCTAGGAGTCTGCCCAGCATCGTGCCAGGTGATATTGAGAGGTTGAAGGATAACGCATAACAGTGTTCACTTTCGGCTTACCGATGACTTGCAAGGAATTGCTCACTGGCTCGATCGGGTCACACTGATTTCTTCGATGGCTGCCGTCCTATCGGCATGTGCTGGAGAGCCAATGTCCAAGAGGACTTTACTGCGCACCAATGCGACCGAATCGGCACTCGGGGTGCTGGCCCTTGCAGATTACGCTAAAGGAGAGCGAGGGTCGGCATACCCAAGGTCGAGAACCCTGACGTTACGCAAGTATTCGACGGCTACCCGGAGCTCATGCGCAGGAAGACGAAGCGCCTGCGGCAGCTAATCCTGGACACGGCATCGGAGACGGAGGGCGTCATCGCCCTGGAGGATACCCTGAAATCGGGAGAGCCCAGCTACCTCACTCTGGGCGGTAGCACTTTCAGAATAGGCTGAAAGACCAGGGCGCCCCACCAGTACGCGATGATGTGTTCACTTCAATCGCAACACTTCGCTGGTCGACATGTTCACTGAGGTCTACGGGCATGTGTTCACCTTCGAGGGCAGCCGGACGTGCTCGTCACGGACTTTAGGGCTCCCTGATCTCGGTGACGCACAAAACGTTACTAGAGTCCCTGAACCAACGAGGGGCGCTTGCGATTAGTTTCTTGGGAACTCTTAACGGAGTGACCGTGATCCAGACGATTCCGCTCACTGTGCATAGCGGGTCCGAGACCGAACGCCGCATTCACTGGTTGGTCCGAGGATAGGGAATAGTCATGGTGGGACATTCAGCGCTCTGTCCGGAACCTTCAAGCCAAAACAGGCTTTCCCTTCTTAAGGTCGGCTTACACCTAACTGGTGCCCCTAGCAGGCGTCGGGCGATTGGTCACGCCTCCTCGTCTTAGGCGGAGACGGGCTTGAGGCCGTAGAAGCGCTGAGCGTTGCCGTGTAGAATGGCGGCCTTGTCCTCTGCTGTCAACTCCTCGTTCTCCAGGAGCTCGTGGATCTCCTCCTTGCAACTCTCGTTCGTCACTTCGTGGGGAAAGTCAGAAGAGTAAATGAAGGGCTCCCGGCCGATGGCCTTGACAGCGCAGCTCATACTGAGCTCAGGCCCTTCGCAGCCCACATAAATCTGCCCGGCCTGAACATGCTCTCGGATGTATTCACTGACCTTCTCATCGGCCCCCGGGCCCCGCAACTCCTCCCGCCGCAGGTGGTACTCGGTGTGTGTCTCATGGGAGCGGTCGAACCGCTCAAGGCAGAGCAGGAACCAGGCCACCCCACCCTCCAGGAAAGCCATGCGGAGGCCAGGGTAGCGGTCAAAGATGCCGTTGAAGAGGAACCCCGCAAAAGATATGGTGATGCCAAAGGGGTGGCCCAGGGCATGAACAGGGGTGTAGACGTTCATGTAGTCGAGGCCAATACCGCTGTGAGCGCCCCCGTGGACGGCCAGGCAACAGCCCAAACGCTCTGCCTCCTCATACACCGGCCAGTACTCAATAGCCCCCAGATGATTTGGAAGTCCCGTGGAGGGGAGCATAGCCCCCACCATTCCCAGCTCCTTCACTGCACGGCGCAACTCCTCCACTGCAGCCTGGGGCTCCTGCATGGGAATGAGGGCCATCCCTTTAAATCGAGGGTTCCGGTGCACATAGGTCTCAGCCAGCCAGTTGTTGTAGGCCTGGCACAAGGCGATGGACCAGTCCCGGTTGACAATCTTGCCGTAGGCCAAGCCCCCCGTGGGATAGAGGACCGTAGTATCAATGCCCACGTCTTGTAGAAAGGCAGACCACTCGTCCGGGCCCACCCGCGCGCCCTTCCGGGCCCGCTGCCCCGAAGTCACCACAGCGTGGGCCGAGTGCAGGTGGTCCAACGGCGGAAACAGGGAGAAGCGGAGGGCATCGTTCTCCTTGTAAAAGGACGGCATCAAGGCACTAATGGCCTCATTGTCCTCCTGGATATGTCCGTCACCGTCTATGATCACCTCAAGGTTCGTTGTTGCCATGACTGCACCTCCTGCCAAACTAGGAACGGACCCTTCTCTCTTCTTGGAGAGCATTGATACCCACCCTCACAATGTCTGTCCTTCCTGCCATGTCACGGTTTCGGCGCGCTCCCTCCTTAAGCGCTACGAAGACGGGGGTCGAGGGCATCCCGCAGAGCGTCGCCCAGGAACGAGAAGCTGAAGACCACCAAACTCAGAGCTATCCCCGGGAAGATGGCTAGCCAGGGAGCAACCTCTAGATAGCCCCGGGCGCCGAACTGGAGCATCCCTCCCCAGGAAGGATGGGGAGCAGGCACTCCCAGGCCTAGGAAGCTCAAGCTCGCTTCTGCCACGATGGCCGTGCCCAGATAGGAAGTGGCCAGCACAAACACTGGCGCCAAGGAATTGGGGACTATATAGCGCAGCACCACCCGCGTACTACTGCACCCCAGGGCCTGGGCCGACAAAACGTACACTTCGGATTTGACGGAGAGAGCCGAGGAGCGGGAGATTCGGACCATCCGGGGAATTAGGGTTATGGCGATGGCCAGGGTGACATTGGTGAGAGACCCTCCCAAAGCCATGACCAGGACCAGGGCTAGCACGAGAGATGGGAAGCCCATGAAGGCGTCCACTACCCGCTGAATCTGAAGGTCAAACCACCCACCAAAATATGCTGAAGTGACCCCCAGGAAAGTCCCTGTGGTTGTCCCGATGGCAACGGAGATGAGACCAACAAATAGGGAGATGCGCGAGCCGAAGACCAGGCGACTGAAGGCATCCCGCCCCAGCGAGTCTGTTCCAAACCAAAACTCGATACCGGGCCCTTGCAGCCGGCTGGGCGTATCCTGGAACAGGGGATCGTAGGGGGCTATCTGGGAGGCGAACACCGCCACGAACACGAGGACAAGCAGAATGGCGCCGCCGATGGCGCCGAGAGGGTACTTCAGCGCAAACCTTCCTACATGGGATGCCCACCGCACTGGGGAGCGTGTGCTCAATACGGCTTGTAGCCCCTGTGCTGTGCCGCTCTCCCCACCGATCTCGCGCATGATACGCTGCACTTTCCTCAGCTATGAATAGCTGATTCGCGGGTCGATGAAAACGTAGACGAAGTCCACGATCAGGTTCAGGCCAAGTACCATAAATACCAGGAGCACCGCCAGGCTCTGGATCACCGGATAGTCCCGGGTAGTGGCCGCGTCTATGATGCCCTGCCCTAGGCCAGGGATCCCGAAGATGTTCTCCAGGATCACGGTGCCGCTCAACAGGGCAGCTAGCTGCAGACCCGATATGGTGATCACGGGAATGAGGGCGTTACGCAGGGTATGCCGCACGATGACCACCTGCTCCGCCAGCCCCTTGCTCCGGGCGGTGCGGACGTAGTCTTGGCGCAAGACCTCCAGCATGTTGGAGCGGGTGACCCGCGTCACGTTGGAGCTAAATCCCCAGGCCAGCAGCAAAATAGGCCAGATGGCCTTCAGGAAGAAGGTCTGTGGCGATTCCCAGACATCCTTGTAGAACAGAGGTGGCGCCCAGGTGAAGAGGGTAACCATTGCGAGAAGGAGCATCAGCGCCAGCCAAAAGTTGGGCACTGCATGCCCTGCTATAGTGGCAGCGCGGATAAGATAATCAGGCCACCGGTTCTGGCGGAGCGCTGCCACCACTCCCAGGGGTATCCCAATCATCCCAGAAATAACAATGGCAAACGCGGCGAGCTGGAACGTCACGGGCAGGCGCCGGCCAACGATCTCCGAAAGCGGCTCCCGGTCAGTCAGGGACGCACCCCCGAACTCCCCATTGACCATGCTCCACATCCATTTGCCGTACTGCACCGGCAGGGGCTCCGTCAGGCCCAACTGCTCCCGCAGGGCATTCAACAGTTCAATGTCGACCTCCTCAGTGTCCTCACTGCCCGCGATAGACAGGGCTACGTCCCCAGGCAGGATGCGCATGATGACAAAGATGGCCAGGGAGGCCACAAGAAGAGTGGGGAAAAAGAGCAGCAACCGCCGCAGCAGATATTGCTGCATGACATACTCCTCGCTATGAACCGCGTTGGTATGCCCAGGACCCGCGGTGTTGGGTGCAGCTCCAGGTCATGTCAGGGGGTGGCTTCCGCGGAGGCCACCCCCTGATCCTTATCACTCTTTCCAGCTACTCGCCCTCGGCCAGCCACACGGTGGCAAAGTCATTGCTGTTCCATATCCCTGCCGCGGGCACAATATAGCCCTTGACCCGGGAGCGGAACGGGATGACACCGATCTCGCCAACGAGAGGGATGGCGAATACCTGGTCCACCAGGATGTACTGCTCCATCTCTCGGTAGACCCTTTGGCGCTCGGAGAAGTCGGTAGTGGCCTTCAGGCGCTCAAAGAACGCATCGATCTTAGCGTCTTCGTGCTTCATGTAGCTGGCGGGATTCAGGCTGTTCCGGGCCAGGGTTGTCTCCAACTCTTCGGGAAAGGTGCTGCTTCCACCGCCTCCACCCCAGCTGACCTCCCAGTCGCCCGTGATCCCCCGTTGACGGTAGGTCGCTGGGTCGCTAAACGACAGTTTCAGGTCGATGCCCAGCCCAGCCATCTGGCCGGCGACGAACTCGGTCCGGGGCTCCCAGTCCTGGCGAGCAATCATAGTGGCTGAGAAGCCATTCGGGTACCCAGCGGCTTCCATGAGGCGCTTGGCCTCAGCCCGGTCCGCCGCTTTGGTCGCCTGGCCAAACCCTGGCCACTGTTCAAAACCGGGAGTGACCCAGGGAGAGGCTGGGCCCAGGATCGTGTAAAGCAGACCTTTGCCCCCCAGCACGGCTTCGGTGGCGGCCTGCTTGTCCATGTGGAGGGCGATGGCCCGCCGGACATTGACGTCCTGCTGGGGCCCCTCCCGTAGCGTGTTGAAGGAAACGCTGAAGAGGACGTGCTGGTACTCGGCGAACCAGACCTCGTCCCCCAGCTCCTTCTCGTAGATCGCCCGCTGGTCCGGCCGCAGCTGCATTTTGGTCCCTGGGGAGCCGGCATCCAGTTGCCCGGCGCGGAAAGAAGCAGCCATGGCCGCGGGGTCTCTGATGATGGCGAAGTCAATACCATCCAGGAAGGGAAGCTGGCGGCCCGCTTCGTCCTGCTCCCAGTACTGATCGAAGCGGCGGACCTGGACAATTGTCCCCTTTTCGTGCTTCAGGAACTTGAAGGGCCCCGTACCTACGACTGCCACGTCCTTGGGGCTTACGTCCAGCGTTCCTTGCGCGATAAGGGGCTGCATCAGGTGCCGCGGATGCAGGAGCCTGTTCCGCGGGTTGCCCAGCACCTGCAGGTAGAGGGGTGCGGACTCACCCAGAGTGATCTGCAGACGGTTGCCGCTTAAGACCTCCACCTTCTCAGGGGCGCCAAACTTGATCTTGTGTCCGGAGGGTGCGCGGATCTTGTCTCCCACCTTGGCCCCATCGACGGAGAGGTCAACCCACCACTTGGCGTCCTCGGCGGTGAAGGGGGTGCCGTCATGCCAGAGAACGTTGTTCCGAATCTTGAAGGTCCACACAGCGGAGTCGTCGCTGTTCTCCCAGCTCTCGGCCAGCCCGGGGCAGACCTTGTAGATGTCCTCGCGGCAGAACTTGATCAGGTTGCCGTCACCGCTCATGCTCCCGATGACCCAGTCCAAGGAGCTGCTGCCGGCACGCATCGGGTCAAAGGCGCCGGGAGGGTCAGCCCGATTGGTGAAAATGGGAATGCCCCCATACCTGGGCTCGTCCATGGCAGGGGCTGCCGGGGCGGTGGGCTCCGGGGCTGCCGCCGGGGCAGGCGCCGTGGTAGCGGCCGGCTGGGGTGTTGGCGCTGCTGTCTCGTCGTCATTGCCGCCTGCACAGGCCGCCGTGACCAAGAGCAGGAGCGCCAGAAGAAGGGCTGCCCCCAAGACTCTCCCTCGAAACATGCCTGCCGAGGTTCGCCTTGAACTATCTCTCGTAAACATGCTTTCTCCCTTCCTCTCTCCCCCTTCATTTTCCTTAGAGCTACGCTCACACAGGACTAAGAGTCATATTGGATACGCCTACGGTAGTCGGCAGTATGGGGTTCGACTGATGCTGTGTCAAGCCATTACGCCAGAACGACACCGACGCTTTCCGTTAACATAGCGCTCATATATGTTGGAAGCCTCTATTCGGTTCCCATGTCCCTGGAATGGGTGCTCTCACGGCCTGTGCAGCTCAATGGCAGGATGATAGAATGCCGCTCGTAGAGTTGCTGCTCTTTTGGAGATCCAACTTAAGCCCGGAAGGTACCGGAACGAGAGAGGAGGAGCCATCATGGCCGAAAGCCTTGTGGCCGTTATCACAGGTTCGAAGCAGCCGCTGGAAATGCAGCGTGTACCGATCCCAGAGCTCGGACCCGGAGCCATGCTGGCCCGTGTCGACGCTGCCACCTTATGTGGGACGGACGTGCACCGCTGGCAAGACGCCAAGGAGCTGGTTCCCTTCATACCTGGACACGAGACTGCTATGAGCATAGTGGACATGGAAAGCCCGCGGTGGGACAACCTAGGTCAACCTCTGAATCTGGGAGACCGGATACTCTCGGCCTACCCCTCTTGCGGCCACTGTTACTACTGCTCGGTAGCGCTGCAGACGAACCTGTGCCCCGAGAGGATATCCTACGGCCATCAGCACCCCCCTCAGCTTCTGGGAGGGTGCGCGGAGTACCACTACATCCCACCGGGCGGCGACATCGTTCGGATCCCCGAAGAGGTCTCCTCGCCTCAAGCGGCCTCAGCGGCTTGCGCCCTCCGGACCGTGATGCATGGCTTCGAGCGACTGGGACCCGTTCTACCCCACGAGTCGGTGGTGGTCCAAGGGTCTGGTCCCTTGGGACTCTACGCCACGGCCGTGGCCCGGGACCGTGGAGCCAGCCGGGTCTTCGTTATTGGCGCTCCCGATCACCGGCTTCAGGTGGCACGGGCGTTCGGGGCCGATGAGGTCCTCAACATCGAAGAGTACCCCGATGCTGCGGCACGCAAGGAATGGGTCCTAGAGCACACCTCGGGCCGCGGTCCGGACGTGGTCATCCAGGTAGCTACTTCAAGCACCGCTATTCTGGAAGGCCTGGACTTTATCCGACCGGGAGGGCGCTACGTCAACATCGGTGGATCCGGTGGTGCAATGGTGCCTGCTGGCTATCTGGGCTTTAAGTACCTGACCGTCATGGGTATTGCCAACACTTTGGGACGTCACTTCCATCAAGCATTGCAGTTCCTGGCAACGAAACAGAAGATGTTTCCCTTTGAGCGTATCCTCTCGGCCACATACCCCCTAGAGCAGACGACTGAAGCGATACAGGCTATGGCGGACCTCAGCATTGTGAAGCCCGTGATCCTCCCCAGTGGAGAATAAGGCTCCGTAGCGACTTTGTCAGGGCAGGAGAGCCAGCCCCCGACTTCACTCTCCCCGCCCTGGATGAGGGAGAAGTGATGCTCTCCTCGCTGTGGGGGAAACCGACGGTCCGGAAGTGCAAGTGCAGCAGCACCACCTGACCGCGCCCTGCGCGGCGGGGGTTCCGCTGTGGAGTGAGGTTGCCGAAAGGCTGACAGTGAGGTAGATTTCTCGTTGGCGGAGTGTCGAACGGCCCCTAATAAGGGCTCAGCGAGGCTGCCATCGCCCCGGTCCCGCTGCGTGAGGGACGGGAGGGCACAGTTCGCCTTCTGTTCGTCAGGCAGCCTGGGCTTGCAGGGCCGCCTCTGAAGGTCTGGTCGGCGCCTTGGCGATGCGTACCAGGTTGGAGGCCGTGGCCACCAGGTAGCCTTGCAGGCCCCTGCGCTCCACTCCCCGGGAGCGCGTCCGTCGGAACCCACCCACCGTCTGCATCCAGCCGAAGGTCTCCTCGACCCGCTTGCGCACCCTCTGGCTGAGCGCAGAGCCGCGATGGCGGGGCGTGCGCTCGCCGGTTGCGATGGAGCGCCCCCCGTCTGCTGCGCCACGTGGGGGGAGACCCGGCGGGCGCGCACAGCCCCCATGCAACCCCTCGTGCCGTAGCCCTTGTCTGCGCCGAGGGTCTTCGGGTGGAACCCCCGTTCCTTGGCCTCCCTCAGGAAAGCGGGCACCACGTCCCGCTCCGCCGATCCCGTGGCCTCAGTGACCTGGAAATCGGCCAAGATGCCATGACGGTTCTCCATTAGGGCGTGGGCCAGGAACACCAGCTTGGCCTCCTTCGCCGTGCCCTTGCGGAGCAGGCTGGCCGCGCCGCGCCCCATGAAAATCCACCCAGGGGTTGCCCCGGTCGCCGTCGTCCGGTGGCGGATCGGCGTCTCGTGGCTTGAAGCCCTTGAGGCCCGCAGCCGTCTCGAGCAGCGTGCCGTCCACTGTGAGGTGCTCGTTGCAGAGCAGGCGCCGCTCATTGGCCGAGACCACAACCTCATCGAAGAGCTGCTGGCCCACCCGGTGCTCCAACAGCCACTGGCGGTTCTTGGTGAACACCGTGGGGTCGAAGCTGCGCTCCATGAGACTCATGCCGAAGAATCAGCGGAACAGGAGGTTGTCCTCCAGTTGCTCGCAGAATACTCGCTCGCTGCGGACCGAGGAGAGGGCGATGAGCAGCGCGGCCTTAAGAACGCGCTCCGGAGGGATGGAGGGCCGGACTGTCTCGGTGTACATCTGGTCGAACTCCCCCGTCAGGCGCTCCAAGGCTTGGTCGGCCAGGACCTTGACCGTTCGCAACGGATGGTCCGGCAGAACCCGACCTTCCAGGTCCACAAAGGCCAGCATCGTCACTTGGGGCTCTTGTCGTCCGCGCATGGAGGCTACCGAGCAGGTCGGGG
This sequence comes from Dehalococcoidia bacterium, assembly GCA_965247615.1. Taxonomy (GTDB): domain Bacteria; phylum Chloroflexota; class Dehalococcoidia; order Lucifugimonadales; family UBA1127. Next base: position 2,303,970 of record OZ252022.1, read on the forward strand.
TTCCTCTATCCTACGCAACGGTGTTACAACAGCATTACGCCGCAGGGTTTCCCACCGGCCTGCTAGGGGGCCGCCGGTGAAGAGATGGCGGCACAATGAAGAACGCCCTTATGACGGATCTGCGCCCACAGACTTCGAGTTTTACTGGGTGTCGTTCGATGAGATCCCTCTTTTGGCAGTGGGTCAGGGCAGACACGTGCAGGAGCTGCGCCAACGGATCGGAGTTCACAGCCTGGGCTGTTCGGGAGTGGCTAGGGGAGGGTGGGAGTACATCGAGCCTGGCTCACCCGTGGGAGAACAGCTAAATCGAGAGCTTCAACGGCAAGCTGAGAGAAAAGTTGCTGGACAGGGAACTCTTCCACACCCTCAGAAGGCGCAGGTGCTGACGGAACAGCACAGACAGACCTACAACCACATCAGGCCCCATAGCTCACTGGGCTACAGGCCACCGGCACCGGTGGTCGTCCCGCCTGCCGAACCTGTCCTTGCAGGACCAACATAGCAGGTGGTACAAAGATAGGGCCAGGTCACAAAGTCCAAGGGTGTCTCTTTGTACCCATAACGAAATTGCAAGCTCAGAGACGGTACCGTGTAGAGTCCCCTCAGGCCAACTCACGAAGACTCGAACCCGCTAACGAGACCGTCTGGCGCTAGCTCGTTGGTCTGGTGCGCCGCACCAAATTGGGGGGATGCGACCGTCTCAGCTGGCTGCCTCCAAGTCTACGGCCCACGAGTACCGCAGTTTTTGGTGTCGATTGAGTAATAGGTATGGAGCGCCTCACCATGAGCGGCGCCGGGGGACCCCGCTGCGCCGCCCCTGGATTCACGCCTTCGCGGGAATGACGGTGGGGGGGTACGGGGATGGGGTAGCTGTTGGGGCCACGTCCTGTCCATACTTGCTTTTGAAGAGCACACTAGCGTCACGGCCAGCCGCCGCAGAAGAGTAGAGAGGGGATGGACAATGGAATACCGCAAGTTTGGGACGACGGACCTGGCGTTTTCGCCCCTGGGCCTGGGCTGCATGCGCATGTCCGGCCCCCACGGGGGCGTCGACGATGACGAGTCCATGGCCACGATTCACATGGCCATTGACCTGGGCATCAACTTCCTCGATACCTCAGCGAGCTACGGCAACGGTCACAACCACGACCTCATCGCCAGGGCCCTGAAGGGCCGCCGGGAGCGTGTGATTGTCCACTCGAAGACCGGCAGCCCCCGGACGCCCGACCCGAGCGGGATCCGAGGCGGAGGATCCCCGGAGTACCTCGCGCGGGTGTGCGAGGAGAGCCTGCGGCGCCTGGACGTCGAGTGCCTGGACGTATTCTGCCTGTCCCGGGTGGACCCCAAGGTCCCAATCGAGGAGTCTGTGGGGGCTATGGCGCGACTGGTGGAGCAGGGCAAGGCCCGTTTCATCGCGCTGTCCGAGGCCGGCGCCGCGTCGATCCGGCGCGCCAACGGGGTGCATCCGATAGCTTCATTGCAGATGGAGTACTCGCTGTGGACACGGGACGCGGAAGGCGGGAACCTCCAGGCGTGCCGGGAGTTTGGGATGGGCTTCATGGCCTATTCCGCGCTGGGACGGGGGTTTCTGGCCGGGCTGTTCCGCGATCCGGGCGAGATCCCGGAGGACCGGAGGGACACGCCGCGCCTGCAGCCGGGGAACTTTGAGCACAACCTCAAGCTCCTGGCTAATATCGAAGCCCTGGCGAGGGAGAAGTCCGCAACGCCGGCCCAGATTGCGCTGGCATGGCTGATGGCCCAGGGCGCGGACGTTGTCCCGATACCCGGGGCGAAGTCGCGCAAGCACCTGGAGGAGAACGTCAAGGCCATCGACCTGAAGCTGACGGACGACGACCTCGCGGCGCTTGACGCGATGGTGGCCGGCGACGCCGTGGCGGGCCCCAGGCTGTCCACGGAGCAGCAGGCCAGGGTCAACCTCTGATCCGGGACCCCGATTGACGGACCGCGCGTTCCCCGGTAGTGTCCAAATTTCACTTGAGGCGATACAGGGCGGGGTGACAGCTGACCCGCACAAAGAGCTCTGTATCGCCTCCTGGATTGCAGACTCGATGCTTGGGGAGGAAGGTTCCGCCCCAACTAACCCCTAGTGCACCGTTCACGCATTGCGGCCTAAACGGCTCCAGAAGGTTCCCGCGACGTACCGCGTCCCGGATACGCCGGATGGTGATTCCTTCACGCATGCTCATTGAGACTCTCTTTGTTCTTGCACGATGGCAGCCCTCACAGCCGCACGTGGTGAGTCCACCCGTCGCTGGTGCAGTACAGCCACGTAACTGCGCTTCTCTGAGTTGTCTACGGCGTGAGGCCAAGCGTAGCAGCGCGTAGCGATCGGATACCTCTGTAAGTCAAAGACCTCCACAGTACCGTCCCATACGGTCTGCCCCTGAAGGGTCTCGGTAACCGGCACGGACTCAACCCAAGTGCAGTCACAACGGTGTAGGTCACAGATGACCTGGCGAAGCGGGCTCACCAACCTTTCCCTTTCACAGAAGGCCGCTGTGGCATTTCACAGTAATGTGGGGGTTGACAGTTGGTTGTGATCGATATATAGTACGCGGTGCAAGGAGGTCGACGGATGGTACAGTTAGAAATGCGCCCCATCCAGAGTGACATCGAAGACCGACTCAAGCAACTCAAGCGTCGATTAGAGCGCCTCCACGCTCAGCGCGATGCTCTTCTCGCCGAGATTCACGGCACCGAACGGCAGGTCGCTGTGTGGCAAGAGGCGTGGAAGCTTGAGATACCGGAAGATGAGCGTCTCCATGCCAGTGTGCCCCAAGCCGATTCTGACATCATCCGGATGTCCCTGTCTGATGCCATAGACCATCTAAGGCGTCAGAACCCCGGCATCACCAAGGAATTGTCCAGAATTCATCTGGAAGCGACCGGATACGATTTCAAGGGCAAGAAACCTGGCCCCGCCGTTCATTTCGCGTGGGTGAATGTGAATAGGCGCAAAGGGAGCAACGGGACAGAACCGGGCTAAAAGCCCTGTAACATAAAACCATCGACGGTGTGGGTTCATGCGCCTAAACAGACCCCACACCGCCGATTCATGGAGGATACCCCTTGAGGGACATCCTACGTCATTATCCTCGTATTCGAGGCCCACCGTCAAGGGCCCAATGGTCAGGCTTGGGCGCGAGACGGTTGTCCAGGCCGGCCTTTACACCTTGGCTCGCGGGGTCCGACCCCCCCCCCCGGCGCTCCACTTGACCACTTTCGCGGAGGCACTAGCATAAACGCATTGAAGCCCTATAAGCAAGAAGCGGTCATAAGCGCCCTAGTAGAAGGCTCCTCCATCCGATCAACTGAACGCATGACAGGTGTCAACCGCGACACCATCATGCGCTTCTCCGTCAGGGTTGGCGGGACCTGTGGTGAAATCCTCGACGCGATGGCGAATGGCCTGCGGTGTCAGCGAATCGAGGTCGATGAGCTGTGGTGCTACGTCGGTAAGAAACGGCGCCACATTAAGCCAACAGACAACTCACGGGCGCTTTCTCCGTGGCCGTCAGGCTGGTACAATGCGGAAAAGGGCCCAACGGCAGGGCGAAATCGTTGCAATGCGGCAGGTTGAAGGAGGTGGAGACATGGCTGGTGTGCTAGATGCGGATACTCACATAGCCGAACCGCTCCAGATGTGGGACTACCTGGAGTCCGATTGGCGGCCCCGCCGTCCCGTCATCGTGGAGGTGCCAGAGGACACGCTGTACGGGGCGTCCGACCACATGTGGCTGATAGACGGGAACATCTTTCCCAAGGCGGCGGGCCGGGGCGGGAACAGGCTGGTTACGCCCACGTCACAGAAGAACGTGGCGCAGCGGGCAGACGTGAAGTCGCGGGAGCTGACGGACCTGGGCCTGCGCTTCGAGGACATGAAGCTGACAGGTGTTGACGCGCAGGTGGTCTACCCGACCCTGTTCCTGGCGTTCCTGACCCACGACCCGGCCTACGAGGCTGCCCTCGCCAGGGCCTACAACCGGTTCATGGCCGACGTGTGGGCCAAGTCGGAGGGCCGGATCCGGTGGGTGGTGGTGCCACCGCTGCGGGACATCGACGCGACGGTCCAGGAGCTCCGGTTTGGCCGCGAGCACGGGGCGTGCGGCATCTTCTTCCGGGGCATAGAGGACGACCGGACGTTGGACGACCCGTACTTCTTCCCGGTCTACGAGGAGGCGCAGTCGCTGGACTTGGCCATCGCGGTCCACCAGGGGCAGGGGGCGCCGGCACTGAACAACCTGGTGGACATCACTCGAAGCCACACGTTCACCCACGGGCGGCTGCCGCCCCTGGTGGCGTTCCGCAACCTTGTCGCCAACAAGATCCCCGAGCAGTTCCCGGACCTGCGGTTCGGGTTCATCGAGACCGGTGCGTCATGGATCCCCTTCGTGCTGTACCAGCTATCGGGGACGACGCGGGTGGACTCGGGGTTCTGGGGCCCGCGGCTGTTCGAGGAGTACAACATCTGGGTCTCCTACGAGACGGGCGAGGACCTGCCGTACCTGATGAACTACATTGGTGAAGACCATATTGTGGTGGGGACCGACTACGGACACCACGCGCCGGGAACGACGGACCGCCTGCAGTCGGACCCATCGGCGCAGATCAACATGGTGCCGACGCTGCGGTCCCGCACGGAACACACGGAGCGCACCATCGACAAGCTGCTCATCGACAATCCGAAGGCGCTGTACGGCGTGTCGTAGGGGCGGGCGGGGTGGGTGGAGCGACCGCTCCGCCGGCGTCTCAACCCGCGCAACCGATAGGCTCCCCTCCTTTGCCGGAGGGGAGCCGTTTATATGCGGGCGCTATTGGCGGATGACGAGCTTGTCGTCCTCTAGGTCCAGGAGGTGGCCGGACATCTCCATAGACGCCTGGCCCGCCAGTGTAAAGCGCGGCCCGGCAAACTCGGGGCTGGCCAGGCGGCCCCGCGCCTCCTCCGGCGCGTCCTCCGTGGCGATGGTGGCGCCGGGGGAGATGATGACGACGCAGATGTTGGCGTCGCGGACCTCCTCTGCGTGGAACTTGGTGAAGGTGACCAGGGAATCCTTGGCGGTGGCGTAGGCCAGAGCTCCCGCCGGCGTCACGCCGCCTCCGCCGTGGAGATTGACGATGTGCCCGCCGCCGCTCTCCATGTAGGGGACGGCGTGCTTGGAGGCCAGAAAGGTGCCCCTGAGCGCAACGCCCATGACCGTGTCCCAGAAGAAGGTCAGGTCCATGTCCTGGACCTTGGGCCACCTGGGATTGCTGCCCCAGGCGAAGTGGGGGACGATGGCGGCGTCGTTGATGAGGACGTCGATGCCGCCGAAGCGTTCGGCGGCGGCGGCCATGAGGGCGCGCACGGAGTCTTCGTCGCGAACGTCGGTGAGCACACCGAGGGCGTCGGCGCCCAGCTCTCCGATCTCGGCCACGGTCTGCTGCATGCGCGCTTCGTCGACGTCGGCGACGGTGACGCGGGCGCCCTCCCGGGCGAAGGAGTGGGCTATGTAGCGTCCGATCCCCTTGGCGGCGCCGGTGACGATGACGGACTTGTCCTTGAGCATATTCAGCCTCGATGGTCAGGTTTGAGGGTGATGCTAGCCAGTCCAGGGTGAGCCGTCAAGGAGACCAAGCAGCCGACCGGTCAGGACGGCGGGGCCGCGCTAGCCTCTGAAGCTGTGGTCGGCAATGCCGAAGAGGGACCAACCCGGGCGGCTGAGGTCGTCCGCGGCGAGGTTGGACACGAGGCCTTCGCCGGGCCGCGTGGCCATGGCCAGGCGGATGGCCCACAGGGAGAGGGCCTGGACGCGCTCCATCCGGGCCATCTCATCGAGGCTGAAGTAGCCGGCGCCGAGGGTCTCATCGCCGTCGAAGCGGGGCTCCCCGGAGAGGGACTCGAGGCGGAAGACCATGTAGATATTTGCGTTGGGCCGCTCCGGGTTGACGCCCGCGGCGTGCCTGAACCCGACGACGTCAGTGACGCGCGCGACGATCCCGGCTTCTTCCAGCACCTCCCGTTCGACGGCGGCGTGGATGGCTTCGTCAGCCTCGACGTAGCCTCCGGGGATCTGCCAGGAGCCCCTGCCGGGGTTGATGCCCCGTTGGATGAGCAGCGCCCGTTCGCCGCGCATCACGACGGCGCCGCAGCCGATGGACGAGTCGCCGAAGTGGATGAACCCGCAACCCTCGGCCGGACACGCGGGGCGCTCGCGGCCACCTTCCAGCTTCGCGGTCAGACCGGTGGCGCACCTTGGACAGTAGCGTATGGTGGTCATTGCTCGGGGACCCCCTGAATGTGTCGTATTCTATCACTCCGCGCAGGGGTGCGATGGATGCCCGCTCTAGGAGACCTTTGCATAACCGTCATTGCCGCACCTCCCCCACCGTCCTCCCCACGCCACCCCCGTCGCGACCCCGCAACCCTCCCCCTCCGTGGCCGTCGCGCCAGCGACCCGTGCAGGCGGGCATCCAGGGTGGCAGGGGCGCGGCGGGGTCCCCTCATCCCCGCCCCCGCCATCCTCCCGTTGCCCGAAGCAGCGCATATCCCCTACCATCTATCCAACACACCAAACAGGGGACCCAGGCCAGGGAGGTCGCTATGCCTCAACAAACGCCCACGACGGCCAGTCAAAGGAGGCCAATCAATCAAAGAATCAACCCCCCCTTTTCCCGCCAAACCCGCTTCAAAAGTCGGAGAAAAAAAGTAAAAGATAACCCAAAGTGGAGGATCAACTAAATGGCGCTCTTGCCGACCGAGGCGGCCACGCTCTCCAATGACGTGCTGCGCCTCAGGACACCTGTGCACAACCGCCAGTCCCGCGCCCGCCCACCGTCCTCCCCACCCCACCCCCGTCGCGACCCCGCAACCCTCCCCCCACGTGGCCGTCGCGCCAGCGACCCGCGCAGGCGGGCATCCAGGGTGGCAGGGGCGCGGGAGGCTCCCCCCCTTGCACACCCCGTCTCCCTCAACGGGGAGTTACGCAAAGGTCTCCGAAGGCGGGAATGGCGAGACTGTGATGGAGGGGTTGGCGGCGGCGGGGCGACGGCCTATCGGTTGCCTCCGCCTCTCCCGTGGTCTACACTCGCCCAAAAGCTACGGCGCCGACAAGAACGAGGAGGGAGGCTGATGCAGACGGAGTGGATTGAGCAGCTTGAGGACATTGTCGCCCGCTTCCGCATGGGCGAGGCGGAGGTCAGCCGTACCTTCTTCGAGGCGCAGCGGCCCCTGGAGAAGCACGCCAGGTGGCTCAGGTTTCAGATCACGCGGGAGGCGCGCAACCTGCGTGAGATCTCCGGCGACTACCTCAAGAACATGGTCGACAGGACGGATGACACGGTGACGCGTGAGGCCCTGGTGGACCGGGTGAAGGAGGACTACCAGGAGCTGCGCCACTACGGGATGCTGGCCTATCTCTACGAGGGGATCACGGGGGAGCGGATCAGGTGGCAGGAGCTGGTTGCCCAAGCGCCGTCCGCCGACTGGTTCGAGTTCGGCCTGCGGGAACAGACGCGGCGGCGGCAGCTGGCGGAGGTCTCGGAGGTGCACAAGGCGGCGGGCGCATTCACCAGCGGCGGGGGCGGCGCGCTATTCTACGGCTTCATCGGCCTGCAGGGCGGCGACTACGAGGAGCTGCTCTCTGAGGCCGGCAAGATAGTGCTGCACGACGAGCAGGAGCACGGAGCGTCCGAGGGGCGGGACCTGCTGTACCCACTGGTACAGACGGAAGACAACTTTCAGGCGTCGGCGGAGATCATCAGGGAGCTCTCGACCATCCGGCTCCAGATCCGCAACCAGCAGTTCGGCTACCCCCTCAGCGAGGAGCGGGTCAGCGCCATCGTCCGTGGGGACATCCAGCCAGCGACGCAGACGGTCCTGGTGGAGGCATCGTCGGAGATCATGGAGGACCACGACTGGTTCGAGCGCTTCCACGGGAGCGCCAAGCCGCTGTCCAACGTGAGCGTGGCGGGATAGGGTTCGGGCGATTCGAGGTGGAGGCGTTCGCTGGGACTATGCCGGAAGCGGCGGATTGACAGACGGGAATACAGGGCTAGACTAGACGCAGAATCGAAGGAGGTGTGGCCATGGCAACACAGACAAGCGGGCAACCGGATGTCCAGAGCATCGCGCCGGCGAAGACCGCCTACGAGACCTGGATCGAGTCGATTGGCATCCCCATCCACCGGGGGTACTACCTGGAAGACGTTCGGACCATCGAGCTGGGGTGGTGGCCGGAGCGGGAGTGCAACGCCGCCTTCCTCATGCTGGAGGGCCAGGAAGGCGTAGCCGAGGCGCGACTCACAGAGATCCCGCCGGGGAAGACGCTGCCGCCGATGAAGTTCGCGTTTGATGAGCTGACCTACGTGGTGGAAGGCCGGGGTCTCTCCACCGTGTGGCCGGAAGACGGGAAGCCCAAGAAGACCCTCGAGTGGCAGAAGTACAGCCTGTTCATGCTGCCGCGGAACCAGTACTTCCAGCTCAGCAACACCCAGGGGGACCGGCCAGTACGGCTGCTGCACACCAACGCACTCCCCATTGGGATGGCCGCGACGCCGGACCCGGCGTTCTTCTTCAACAACCCGTATACGGCCCCGGAGATCGCGGAGGGCGCCGGCGGGTTCTACTCGGAGGCGAAGGTATACGAGGAGACCAACGAGAGCCGTGCGGCGCGGGTGCGCTCCTTCTGGGTGGGCAACTTCTTCCCGGACCTGCGTGCGTGGGACAAGCTGGTCCCCTTCAAGGGCAGAGGGGCCGGCGGCACGACGGTTTTCATGCGCTACCCCGGGTCGCCGCTGTACACGCACATGTCCGTCTTTGACGCGCAGACCTACAAGAAGGGGCATCGTCATGGCCCGGGCGTGGTGATCATCATCCCCGCGGGCGAGGGCTACTCCATCATGTGGCCCGAGGGGCAAGACAAGGTGGTGGTCCCCTGGCACGAGGCCAGCGTCTTCGTGCCGCCCAACCGCTGGTTCCACCAGCACTTCAACGTTGGCTCCAGCCCCGGCCGCTACCTGGCCCTGCACCCGGCACGGCAGTTCGGGATGGGCGAGCGGGTGGCGGACCCCCGGGACCAGATCGAGTACCCGGAGGAGGACCCCTTCGTCCGCGAGAAGTTCGCGGAGGAGCTGGGCAAACGCGGGCTGAAGAGCATCATGCCGGATGTGTGCTACCAGGACCCGAACTTCGAGTGGGACTACAAGGCCTACGATCAGGCGTAGGTGACACCCGCGAGTGGACTAGCAGTCGCCCCGTCTGGGGCGGCGGAGCCACGGGCCCAAAGGGCCCGTGGCTCTTTTTCGTGCTGCGGACCGCGAGCGAAGCCCGATGAGGCGGGCGTCTGTTATCGGATACCGAAGTCTGAGACAGCGGAGGACAGGGAACCGCGAGCATCGAGCCTACCCTTACGCAGGTCCCTAGGAGACTTGGCGCTCTAGCCCTGTATGAGCCCGTCCGCGATGGCCTTTGAGCGGAGGTCTCCCAGGCATACAAGGTGGTCCCGGATCGCCTCAACGGCGGCGTCAACCATTCCCGCCTGTATGCCTTGCGCCTCATCGGCGAACTCGGCGTCGCGGACAAGGGCGTCGGCGTCGGCGCGGATCTTGTCGAAAGCCCACACCAACTGGTCGGGGACGAGCTTCAGGTCCTCCGGGAAGGCCTGCTGTGAAGCGCCGGGTTTCTCGGGGTCGTAGCGGCCGCGGTGCCAGTGTCCCCGGGACTCGTGGCAGTCGAAACGGGCGACCTCCTGGTTGCGCACCTCGACGCCGACGGTGGGTCCGCCACAGGGAACGCCCGCAATCCTGACGATGCGGATGGGCCATACGTAGGCTGCCACCTGGCCGTCCTCCGACAACGGGACGCGCATTTCCGTGCCCAAGTACCGCTCATTCAGTCGCTTGGTTGGCATGTGTGACCTCCTATCCGGCCTCTTGCGGCACACGATAGCACAGGCGGGCAACGGAGGATAGCGGCAGGCGTAGGGGCGATTGGCGAATCGCCCCTACGCTTCAGGTTAGCGTTCGGAGTCCCGCGAAAGTTGGTGCCGGTGGGGTTGCCCCACCTTTGCCCCACCACCCTGGATTCCCGGTCGCTGCGCGACGGCTTTGTGGAGGTGAGTTGGGAGCGTTGCGTCGGGTCGCTGGCGCGACGGCCATGTGGGGGGAGGCCCCGCGCCGCCCCGCCACCCTGGATTCCCGCTTTCAAGGGAAAGACGGAAGGGGGCCGGGGTGGACGTATGAGACCGGCTGGATAGCCTGGGCCGCTACTCCGTGCCACGGAGCCTGGGGTCGAGGATGTCGCGGAGGGCGTCGCCCAGAAGGTTGAAGGCCAGCACCACAGCGGTGATGGCGATTCCGGGGGTGAGGGCGAGCCACGGAGCCACACGCATGAAGTTGCGGGCCGGGCCGCTGAGCATGGAGCCCCAGGTGGGGTCGGGCGGTGGCGGGCCGAGGCCCAGGAAGCTCAGGGAGGACTCGGCGATGATGGCCGTCCCAACTGACAGGGACGTGATGACGATGATGGGGGCCAAGCAGTTGGGCAGGATGTGGATGAGCATCATCCGCATCCCGGAGCAGCCTATGGCCCGGGCCGACTCAATGTAGGTGTTCTGCATCACGGAGAGGGCGGTCCCCCTCACAACGCGGGTCTTCCCCGCGAAGGTGTTGATGCCGATGGCCAGGATGACGTTGAAGAGGGACTGGCCCAGGGTGGCAACGATGGCGATGACAAGGATGAGGGAGGGGAATGCCTGGGCGGAGTCGATGAACCGCTGAACGACGAGGTCGTAGCGGCCGCCGAAATAGGCGGAGGTCAGGCCCAGGGTTACGCCGATGACCACGCCCATAGTCACGGCGGAGATCCCCACGAGCAGGGAGGTGCGGGCGCCCAGGAGGATGCGGCTGAAGAGGTCCCTGCCCAGCTCGTCGGTGCCGAGCCAGTGGGAGAAGGACGGGGCTTGTAGGGCGATGCTGGGCTCGGGCTCTATCGGGTCGTAGGGCGCCACGGCTTCGGCGAAGACCGCTGCAAACACCACCACCACAAGGACGAGGGCCGATGCGGTGCCCAGGTACTTCCGCCTGGCGACGCGGAAGAACGCCTTCGCTCGACCCCTTCTGGGAAGGTGCGCTGATTGCAGTATCAGCGCACGGGGTTGCGTGGACATTGCCCTGCCTCCTGCCGCCTACCGGTAACGAATGCGCGGGTCGAACCAGCCGTAGCTCAGGTCCACGATCAGGTTCACCAGCACGAAGACCGTTGCAAAGAAGAGGACGTTGATCTCGAGCTGGGTGAAGTCGCGGTGATGGATGGCGTCCAGGGTGAGCTGCCCAACGCCGGGGAGAGCGAAGATGTTCTCGATGATGACGGTGCCGCCCAGGAGATACCCCAGGTGGTGCCCCGCGTTGGTGATGACCGGAATCATGGCGTTCTTGAGTGCGTGGCCGTACCAGACCCGGCGGGTGGTGAGCCCCTTGGAGAAGCCTGTGCGGATATAGTCTTGGCGCATGACTTCCAGCATGGTGTTGCGGGTCAGGCGGGTCAGGGAGGATGCGCCGGAGGTGCCAAGGATGAGGGCGGGCAGGAAGAACTGCTGGAGGTTTACGAAGGGCTCTTCCCAGATGCGGGCAACGCCGAACAGTGGCGGAATCCAGCCAAATACAGCGGCAAAGAAGACAATGGCCATGATCCCCAGCCAGAAATTGGGCGTGGCGATGCCAAGGATTGCGAAGAACCGGGCGATCTGGTCCGCGGCCTTGTCCTGATGGGTTGCCGAGAAGACGCCTATAGGGACGGCGATGGTCAGTTGGAGGAGAAAGGCCAACAGCGCCAACTCCACGGTGACGGGGAGCCGTTCCACCAGCTCGTTCACCACGGGTTTGCGCGTCCACAGCGAGGTGCCCGCGTCCAGTCGAAGCAGGCCGCCAATCCAACTCACGTACTGAATGTGGAACGGCTTGTCCATGCCCAGGGACTTCCTGAGCTCGTCCAGCTCCTCCAGGGTCATGTCATCGGCGTCGGCGTACATGACGTCGAGGACGTCGCCCGGGGCGATGCGAAGAAAGAAGAAGGTGAAGAAGGTAACGCCCAGGATCACAGGGAAGAGCAGGAGCAGCCTCTTGGCGGCGTATGTCCTCATGGCGTCACCTTGCGGGCCTCATCGTCATGCTTTGGCAGCGCGACCCATAGCCCATCGTCGGGCAGTCACCCAAGCCCAGCCCCGGTCTGCGCGTGAACGCAGATTGGGGCTAGACACGGTCGCGGGGGCTGTTGTCAGCCCCCGCGACCTCATGGTTGCGTCCCTATTACCGATCCAGCCAGGCATTGGTCAGGGGCTTGCCCTCAGTGCCAAAGCTGGGGGCGTAGTTCTTGAGCTCCGGTGTCCAGAACCGGTGGACCACGTTGTAGTACAGGGCCAGGGAGTAGGCGTTGTCGAAGATGTGGGTCACCGCGGCCCGGATGACCTCCTTGCGCTTGACGGGGTCAGCCTCCCGGCGCTGCTGATCGATGAGGGCGTCCAGGGCGTCATCCCGCAGCCCGCCGTAGTTGCGCTTGTTGGTGGAGTGGTGGATGTGGAGATAGGAGTCCACCTCCGCCTGCACGGACTTGCCCGTGGTCTGCATCTGGTAGGCGTAGGGGAAGCCGTTCTCATCCCTGGACTTCTTCAGCTTGGCGTAGTCCGTATAGTCCAGGGACTGGAAGTTGAGCCGGATGCCCACCTTCTTGAGCTGGGACTGCATGAGCTCGATCTCGGTGATGTAGGCGTCGCCGAAGCGCTTGCCCGGATAGGTGAAGTCGATGTCGACCCCGTCGGTGTACCCGGACTGGGCCAGGAGGCTCCGCGCCTCGTCTGGGTCGAAGCGGACCATCTTCCTGATCTCCGCATCGGTGAAGGTGTCCGGCAGGGCGCCGGCGAGGGCGAAGGCGCCCTGCCCGCCGGACATCAGGTCGATGATCTCCTGGCGGTTAATGCCCAGGGAGACGGCCTTGCGCACCCGCACGTCATTGAGGGGGGGCAGGACGGTGTTCATGTACATGTGCCGCGGCGTGGGCGCCGGCCAGGTGTGGTGGACAGCGTCCGGGTTGTCCCTGACGATCTGCTGCGCGGCCGCGGGAGCGATGGTGCTGGCATCCAAGATGTCCAACTGCTTGGTCTGGAAGGCGGCAAATGCCGTGGCGTCCTCCGGGACGTGCAGCCAGTTGACCTCGTCGATGTAGGGCTTGCCGGGCTCCCAGTAGGTGGGGTTCTTGGCCCAGACGTAGACGTTGCCCCGCTGCCACTTGTCCTTCGCGAGCTGGAAGGGTCCCGTTCCCAGGGCGCGGCTCTGGAAGTTGCCGTCCTGGTCGAAGATCTCACGGGGGTAGACGGGGTTGAAGTCGTTGGCGGCGTAGTTAATGAAGGGAACGAAGGGGTCTTTGAAGCTCACGATCACCGTGTAGGCGTCGGGGGTCTCGACGCCCTCGAGTCCAGCGAAGAACAGGGTCTGGAAGGGCGCCTTGGGCAGGCCCCGGTCCTTGTAGTCCGCGAACTCTCCCGTCCTGGACTGGTACTCATAGGTGAACTTGACGTCCGCGGAGGTAAGCTCCCTGCCGTTGGCCCCGTCCACGACGGGATAGTCGGCGAACTTCACGCCCTTGCGCAGCTTGAAGGTGAAGCTCCGTCCGTCCGCCGACGCTTCCCAGGTCTCGGCCAGCTCCGGCCTCAGGACGAGGCTGTTGTGGTGGACGTCGGGCCCGTACTCAAAGCCCAGGACGCTGTTGTACATGTACGCCTGGCTCTGGCCCTGGGGGATGGACTTGCCCAGGTTATAGGTCAGGTCGAACTCTTCGGCCAGGTCGCCGGCGATGCGGGTCCGTATCGCGCCGCCGTACACCGGTGTTCCGGCCTCCATTGCGGGTGCCGAGCTCTCCGCCTTCTCAGGCATGGCGGCCTCGGGTTGTGCGGCGGCCGGATCGGGCTGGGGAGCGGGCGCAGCGGCGGGCTCCGATCCGCCCGCGCACGCCATCGCCAGGACCAAGAGCAGAGCCACCGCGCCCGATAGGGCCATCATCTTCCTCTTCATCAGCATGTTGCTCCTCCTCTTCCGCTTACCGTGAGAACCGGGCTTCGATAGTGTTCTTTGGATTCAGTGCGAAACCCAGGCGCTCAGGATTCAGTTGGATATATCATAGTTACCAGGGGGTGTCAACAATTCCATCGATACGCCGGTGGCTGACGACGTTCGTCGTCAGCCTTGTCGCACGCTGTATCCGCAGTGGCGCGAGGCTGAGGCAGGGGGACGCCGGGGGCGCCTTCTAGCTGCCGGAGCGCTCTCGCTGCAGGGCCTGGAGGGCCTCCTCGCCGAAGGGCCCTTCGCCCATGAACTGGTTTACGGCCCATCCGTACATCTCGTATGTCCTGAGGCCGCGGCTGTGCCAGGGATGCTGGTCCAGGAGCTCTTGGGCCGCTTCACGAGAGCTTGCACGGAGCACCCAGATGCCGCCACCGCCCTCCGCGATGGGTCCCGTCAGGACGAGGTCGCCTGCGGCGTGGTGCTCCTTGAGCCAGGCGGCGTGATCGGGGGCGTACTGCTGAATCTGCTCCTGGGGAGCGGCGGGCTTGCTGATGACCAGGTACCACATATGGGCGCCTCCCTTCCTGTGAGTAGTTCGACCTAAGCCAAGAATTATCGTACTCGCCAACCACGACCCCCCGCTGCCGGGCGGAGGCGCATGGACACAGCGCTCGGAGCTACAGCGCGTACTCCCGCAGGAGGCTGCGGGCGATGATGAGCTTCTGGATCTCGTTGGTGCCCTCGCCGATGATCATGAGGGGGGCGTCGCGGTAGTAGCGCTCAACGGGGAAGTCCTTGATATAGCCGTAGCCGCCGTGGATACGCATGGCGTCCAGCGTGACCTGGCCGCACATCTCGCTGGCGAAGAGCTTGGCCATGCCCGCCTCCAAGTCGCAGCGCTGGCCGCTGTCCTTCTTGCGGGCGGCCTGGTAGGTCAGGAGCCGCGCCGCCTGGATCTGGGTGGCCATGTCCGCCAGCATCATCTGGATAGCCTGGTGCTGGGCTATGGGGACGCCGAAGGTGTGGCGCTGCTGGGCGTATCGGATGGCGGCCTCGAAGGCGGCGGTGGCCACGCCGACGGCCCTGGCGGCGATGTTGATGCGCCCCACCTCCAGGCCGCTCATGACCTGGTAGAAGCCCAGTCCCTCCTGGCCGCCTATGAGATTGGAGGCGGGGCAGCGGAAGTCCTGGAAGATGAACTCGCCGGTGTCCAGGCCGCGATACCCCAGCTTGTCCAGCTCCCGGCCGGTGGTGAAGCCCGGTCCGCCCTTCTCCACGATGAAGGCGCTGATGCCCCTGCGGCCCGGGTCCGCCTTGGGGTCCGTCTTGGCCAAGAGCAGGAACGTGTTGCCGCGGATGCCGTTGGTGATGAAGAGCTTGTTGCCGTTGATGACGTAGTCGTCGCCGTCCTTTATGGCGGAGGTCCGGATGGCCTGGACGTCGCTGCCGGCGTCGGGCTCAGTCTGGGCGAGGCCGCCGAACCGCTCGCCGCGGGCCAGGGAGGGCAGCAGCCGTTGCTTCTGCTCCTGGGTGCCGTGGGTGGAGAGGACGTAGGACATGATGAGGTGGGTGTTGATGACCCCGGCCACGCTCATCCATCCCTTGCACAGCTCCTCCACGATCATGGCGTATGTCGAGTAGTCCAGGCCCATGCCGCCGTACTCCTGGGGGATGATGGCCCCGAAGAGTCCCAGGTCCCGCATCTTGGCGACGATGTCTGCGGGGTACTCGTTGGCGCGCTCCAGCTCCGTGGCCACGGGTGTGACATCGCGCCGCACAAAATCGCGGACCATGGTCAGGATCTGCTTCTGGGTTTCCGTGAGGTCTTCGGTGGTCATGGGGCCGCCTCCGTGGTAGTCATGCGGGCCTGCCGCTGGGTTTCCTTGGGGTTGCGGCGCTCGGTGCGAGCGGCGGGGGTGCGCGGGCACCCAGGGCTAGATGGCGCCGTCCCGGCGCAGGGCCTGGATGTCCGCGGCGGAGTAGCCGCCGGCGTCTGAGAGGACTTCGTCCGTGTGCTGTCCCAGGAGGGGGGCGGGCCGGAAGTGCTCGTCCTGGATCTGGGAGAGCTTGAGGTAGTTGCCCGCCATCCTGTACACGCCGGCCACGGGGTGTTCCGCTTCCACGACCATGTGGCGGTGCTCCACCTGGGGGCTGTTGAGCGCCTCAGCCACATTGGCTATGCGCGCACACGGGACGCTGGCATGCTCCAGGATGGGCAGCCACTCTGCGGTGGTCATGGTGCGGAAGGCGCGCTCGAGGATCTCGATGAGCTCCCACTTGTACTTGGCCCGGTCGGCGTTGAGGGCGAACCTGGGGTCGTGCTTGAGTGACTCGAATCCGTCGAATTGGGCAAGAACCTCTGCAAGACTCTCCCAGAACTTCTGGGTGGTGCAGCTGATGGTGATGTAGCCGTCACTGGTTGGGAAGGAGCCGGCGGGGATGTTGATGTGATTGTACGCGCCCAGGGATTCGAGGACCTCCCCGGAGGCGAGGTAGTACTGGCCGATGTGCCCCTGAAGGTGAATCTGAACATCGAACATGCTTATGTCAATGTCCTGGCCTAGGCCAGTGCGCTCCCTGGCGTAGAGGGCGGCGAGGATGCCCTGGACGGCGGCGTCCCCGCTGCACAGGTCGGCGATGGGGAAGCCGACCATCATCGGGGCGCCGCCGGGCTCGCCGGTCAGGCTGAGGACGCCTCCCGCGGCCTGGAGGATGGGGTCAAAGGCGGGCCGGTCCCGCTCCGGCCCGGTGGCGCCGAAGCCGGAGATGGAGCAGCAGATGATGCGAGGGTTCATCGCGCTCAAGGTCTCGTAGTCGACGCCGAGGCTGGCAGTGACGCCGGGGCGGAAGTTGCTGAACACCACGTCGCTCTTCCCGGCCAGGGCGTAAAATACGCGGCGGCCCTGCTCCGACTTGAGGTTGATGGTGATGCTCTTCTTGTTCCGATTCATGCCAAGGAAATAGAAGCTCTCGCCATTGAGGGTGTATGCCAAGAACCCCCTGGCCGCGTCGCCGACGCCGGGGGGTTCAACCTTGATGACCTCTGCGCCGAGGTCAGCCAGCGTCCGTGAGGCGAACGGGCCGGCTAGGACCTGGGTCAGGTCCAGGATGCGAACGTCAGAGAGAGGCATCTGCATTGGTTGCGCTTTCGCATGTGCTCGCAGTGGGCCGGATCTGCCGCCGTTCGTGGGTTGGGGGCTGCTCCGGCGTGCGTGGCCATTATACGGCGGCGCCGCGTGCGCGGGGAAGGGCGCGGGCGGAGCCTCGGGGGGGCCGCTGCGTGCCCGGAAATTCAGCGGTTGTCGGAACACCAGGGGCTTGATACAATGCGCCCGTGCTCCAGGGCATCCGTCGTGAGAGAAGAGAGGGATCTCCGGTGACAGAGGCTGTAGCGATCCGGGATTCAGTCCTGCGGGTCATCGAGAATATCAGCAAGGTGATCGTAGGCAAGAACGATTCCATCGAGCAGATTATCATCGCCCTCCTGTGCGACGGCCACGCGCTGATTGAGGACGTACCCGGGGTGGGCAAGACCACCCTGGCGCGCAGCCTGGCCAAGTCCACAGGCTGCGACTTCAAGCGCATCCAGTTCACCCCCGACCTGCTTCCAAGCGACGTCACGGGCCACTTCATATATAACCAGCGGGAGCACGAGTTCGAGTTCCGCCCGGGCCCCCTGATGGCCCAGATTGTCCTGGCGGATGAGATCAACCGGGCAACGCCAAAGAGCCAGTCCGCGCTGCTGGAGGGGATGGAGGAGCACCAGACCACGGTGGACGGGGTGACGTACCAGCTCCCCAAGCCCTTCCTGGTGCTGGCGACGCAAAACCCCATTGAGTACGAGGGGACGTTCCCTCTGCCGGAGGGCCAGCTGGACCGCTTCTACATGCGCATTGGGTTGGGCTACCCCACCTTCAGCGAGGAGGTGGAGATCATTGGACGCCAGGAGCATGAGCACCCCCTGCATAGCCTGGAGCCCGTCATTACGCCAGAGGAAGTCCTGCTGGCCCAGGAGCAGATCAAAGGGATCTTTGTGGACGGGCTGATCAGGCAGTACATCGTGGCCCTGGTGGAGGCCACGCGGAGCCACAGCGACGCAGCACTCGGCGCTTCACCCAGAGGGTCCCTGGGCCTCTTCCGGACGAGCCAGGCCTTGGCGTTCATCCGGGGAAGGGACTTTGTGCTGCCTGACGACGTGAAGGCCCTGGCCCAGCAGCTGCTGGCGCACCGGGTCATCGTCAGCCCCCAGTCGCGCATGCGAGGAGTCACGGGCACGCAGATAGTCGCGGCGGTGCTGGAGCAGGTGCCAGTGCCCGGGCTGCGCTCCCGCAGCCCCGCTACGTGATGCGCCGCTGGCGAGTCCTCTCGGCCACCAATCGTTCTCTGATCATCGTCCTACTGCTGGCTCTCGCCCTCTTCTACGCTCTGGCCACCGGGGCGACGCTCTACTACCGCATCATCTATATCCTCGGCATCGCCTTCGCGGGCAGCTACGTGTGGTGCTACTTCAACATACGAGGAATCAAAGTAGAGATTGACCGCGAGCAGAGCCACGTGCAGGCCGGCGATACAATCCAGGAGAGCGTGGGCGTCCAGAACACGAGCCCGGTCCCCAAGGCGTGGTTGGAGGTGCGGGAGCTGACGAACATGCCCGGCGGCGAGACGGGCCAGGTGATGAGCCTGGAGGGGCACGGCCGGCGGTACTGGCGGGCGCGCCTTCCGGCGAGGCAGCGCGGGGTCTATACCCTGGGACCGGTCCAGGTCATCGCCCGCGACCCATTCGGCCTGTTCGAGCACCGCCGGGTCTTCCCCGGGACGCAAGAGGTGGTGGTCTATCCGGGCGTCGTCGACCTGCCCCACTTCAACATCGTCATGTCCGGCGCTCCGGAGGACGGCCGCCAGCGCCGGCCGGTGCAGCGCCCGACACCCCACGCGGCGGGTGTGCGGGAGTACATGGACAGCGACAGTCTGAGCCGCATCCACTGGCCGACGACGGCCAGGATGGGCAAGCTCTACGTCAAGCAGTTCGACCAGGGCACGGGGAACGACCTCTGGGTCCTGGTGGACCTGGATGAGTCCGTGCAGGTGGGGTCAGGCGCAGAGTCCACGGACGAGTACGCGGTGACCGTGGCGGCCTCGGTGGCGATGAAGTACCTGAGCATTCGGGTACCGGTTGGGCTGGTGGCCCAGGGACAGGAGCGGGCACAGATAATGGCCGACCAGAGCCCAAGCCAGATCGGCCGTCTTCTGGACACGCTGGCGCGCGTGCGCGCCGACGGGCACACGCCCCTGACGGAGCTTCTTCTGGATAGCCGCCGCCAGTTCCAGCGCAACAGCACGCTGCTGGTGGTCACGCCCTCGGCTGATCCAACGTGGGTGCGGGCGCTCACACCGGTGCTGCAGGTGGGGACCCGCGCGGCGGCCGTACTGGTCGATCCCCGGAGCTTTGGGGGGAGTGCGGACATTCACGATGTCTTGGAGCAGCTTGCCATGATCCGGGTCCCGTGCTTTGTGCTGCGGCAGGGCCAGCCCATCGCCCATGCGCTGTCGCTCCCCTGGGACGCGGCGGGCGCAAACGGCGCCGCCACTCCGGATCTCCAGGCACAGGGCAGCGTATGAACCAGGCGCAGGCACAAACACAGACACCGGTCCAAGCGCAGGCGTTGGAAATGCGCGACCGGATCATGGAAGTCAATGTTCGCTTCGTCCCTCGGGGAGGCTGGCTGGGCTTCTTCCTGGTGTTGGGTTCCGTAGCGGTGGTGGCGTGGTCGGTGGAGGCGGCGGACTGGGTGGAGACGCCGTCGCTGGTGGCGATAGCGGTGTGGGCCGTCTTGGTGGGCTACGCGGCCTCCAAAGCGCCGGGGCCGGGCATTCTGAAGCACGTCGGGGCCCTGGTCATCGGGGGGGCCCTGGTGTACTGGCGCACGGCGACCTTGACCGAGGCCGCGGGCTGGCCCGAGATGTTTGTGGAGCTCAACGAGCGGCTCAGGCTGTGGTGGGACGCAGCCATCGGCGGGGGGATCAGCAGCGACATCATCCCGTTTGCCATAGGGCTTGGAGGTCTGACGTGGCTGGTGGGCTATATCTCCTGCTGGGGGGTGCTCCAGCGCCGGAACCTCTGGATTGGCGTGATTCCCGGGACGCTGGCGCTCACAACCAACCTGAGCTATCTGCCTGACAACTTTCTGGGCTACTTCTTCCTGTACCTGGTGCTGGTCATGCTCTTGGCCGTGGGCATGCAGACGCTGGGCCAGCAGAGCGGATGGAGACGCCAGGGTGTGCACTTCTCTCATTTCTACGGCCTTTCCGTCTTTCACGGCGCGGCGTGGTTCATTGGGGGGGTCATCCTGCTGGGGGTCCTGCTCCCGGTACGGCCCGTCGTAGCGTCCGACTTCAAGGATGCCTGGAATGCCCTACGGTGGCCGGCAGTCCAGGCGGAGGACGAGTTCGCGCGGCTCTTCTCATCGCTGCCGGCGAGGAAGCCGATGCGGGCGCGCAATTTTGGGCCATACCTGCCGTTCCAGGGCGCAATCTCTCTGGGAGAGCAGGCAGTCTTCTTTGTCACGGCCCCAGAGCCGGCCTACTGGCGCTCGCGAGTCTATCCGGTGTACACCTCCCAGGGCTGGAAGACGGATGATGCGGAGACCTATAGGCTCGGGCAGTTTCCGTCCATGTCGGTGGAGCGGGACGAGCGTGCGTCGACGGAGGTTGGGTACGGCGTGAGCTTGCCCACAGGCTCGGGTCCGATACCCATCAACGCGCTGCCCCTGGACATGAGTGTGCCCGTCGAGGTGGAGGTCAAGTCCAGCCCCCGCTACTGGCTGCCCCTGGACAATTCGTCGGAGATCTCTGCGGACGTGCCAGAGGACCTGCGCATGGCCTTCTTCCGCCTGGTCAGGGCCCGGTTCAACCTGGGAGGGACGCCGGTCTCAACCGACACGCTGCTGGAGTCACTTCCCAGTAACACCCTGATAGAGGTCCTGCGGTTCGAGGACGATGGGGGGTCCCAGCGGAGCGTGCGGGTGGATGCGAAATCCTGGGAAGGGCTCTCGGGTGCCTTGAACACCGCCATTGACCGGGGCAACGGCCGGCTGGTCGGTCTGCAGATACGCCGCGCTCCGCCATTGCCGCCGGACATCCTAGCGGTGCGGAGTCTTCGAAACATCGAGGACGGCATCGAGTACACGGCGACGTCCCTAGTGCCGCCGGCGCCCACGGAGCAGCTTCAGGACGCCGGGACCTTCTACCCGGGCTGGGTGACGGACACCTACCTGCAGCTTCCCGACAACCTGCCGCAGCGGGTGCGAGACATGGCCGAAGAGGTGACGGTGGGCGCCCAGACACCCTACGAAAAGGCCATGGCTGTCCAGGAGTACCTCCGGCAGTATACGTACGACCAAAAGATCGACCCACCGCCGTTCAACGCGGATGGCATCGACTATTTCCTCTTCGAGTCCAAGCGAGGGTACAGCGAGTACTTTGGCTCCGCCATGACGGTGATGCTGCGAAGCGCCGGAGTGCCCGCCCGGCTAGTGGCGGGGCACTCTTCGGGCGTCCTGGATGAGGCCAGCGGCCAGTGGGTCATAAGGGACATGGACAGCCACGCGTGGAGCGAGGCCTATTTCCCCGGCTACGGCTGGGTGGAGTTTGAGCCCACGCCCGGGTTCATTCTGCCGGCCACGGCGACAGCGGCAGAGGACATTGCCGCGCTTGGCGCGGGCGACTTTCTGGATGACGAGGAGGACGAAGAGGACCTCGTGGACTTTCCATCGGGGAACTTCGGGGTTGGCGAACAGGGAGGCTCGCTCCTGGACAGCTCGGCAGCGGTGGGCGTGCTTGGGGCACTCCTGGCGCTGGCACTGGGCGCCGCCGGAGCGTGGTACGTGTATTGGCGTATCCTGGTGCGGACGCCGGGGCCCTTCGGCGCCTTCGAGGGGATGTGCCGGCTGGCGGCCCTGGCGGGCGTTGGGCCCGACGGCTCGCATACGCCCCGGGAGTTCAGCTCCCACCTGGCCACGCTCTATCCGGTGGTCGGCGCCGACGTCCTTGTCCTGGGCGATGTCTACAGCCGGGTACGTTACAGCGTCCAGAAAGAACTGGAACCCACGTCACAAGAGTTTGGGCGCATCGGCCGGGCGTGGCGCCAGGTCCGGAGGTTCCTCTTCTTCCGTGCCGTGCGGCGCTTCGCCTTCTTCTGGCGCAATGCCGAGTAGCGAGGCTCCCCGGCCAACGCCGGCGGACTTGGCAGTCGGCCCGTAGGGACGAGTCCCTAGCGGGACCTCTGAACAACCCATCAACGCGGCCAACTTCCCTACGCGACTCTGCCGAATCCAAGGACCTGTTCAGACTGTCCTTAGGGAATGATCACCGAGTCGATCGTATACCACAGCCAGATACCCGCACCAATGGGCAGGTACCGCTCCATCAGCACTGTGTCAGTGCCGTCGAACTTTGTGGCTTCGCCGGTAGCGCCGTTGCTGAAGTGTCCAGCCTGGACGGCCTGGCAAGGCTCCGTACCGCTCTCCACATCGGCAGCAACCAGGACCTGATTGGTGCACGGGTTGGTGGCGCCCTGGGTCAGCCTGACGGTGTCGCCGGGTGACACGGAGATCCATGTTTCCCTGGAGGAATCCCACAGCAGGGCCTTCACCCACGGCGCCTCCCCCTGGGCAGTCCGCCTGGTGCCCAGGTAGTCGTCGGCGGAGATGCCGCCGGAACCAGGCGGGCTCCCGGGGACCGGGTTCTGATTCGTCCGCACCGGCACCAGGTTCCAGCCCACGATCACCGGAATCGCCGGGGGCACCCCTGGGGGCGCGTTAAGGTTGGGCCGCCGCAGCTTGACCGGCTCCAGGCTGTCCGTGAACACGAAGTAAGCAGTGGTCGCAACCATCTGTTGCACCTCGCCCGTGAACAGTCCGCTCGTGCTGTCCCGCTGCGACACCTGCCACAAGTCCGATGCGCTGTCATAGGTCGCGACCGCGCTGGCCGGGTGCGTCAAGGGCAGCACCGAGTTGATGCTGGGGTCGGCTGGCCGAAATGGGAAGGATATCAGGTTCCAGCCCCGATTCATGCTCAGCTCTATCGGTGGCTCGTCCTGGGCCTGCACACCGGTCCACCAAAAGGCCGCGACGCCCAAGGAGAAGATGAGTCCAAGCACCAGGATAACCCGGCGGGGCCGCCGCATCACTTCCTGCATGGTGGGTTTACTCCCGCTTGTGAAGGCCTTCATCCCCCATTCGGGAGAGGGAGGCTTACGGCGGCGGCGAGGGTATCACGCAGGTCTTGGGGTGTCAAACTGAACGCGGACGCCTGTCATCGTGCAGCGATTCTGTCAGTGGGTAACTGTTCAATGAGAATGTCAGTCTATGAGAGGACTGACCAACGCCCAGCCGATCATCGCTGCGAGCGTACAGCTTTCGCTGTTCCCGCATTAAGACCATTACCGCCGCTGGCATGGCGCCGTGTTCCGGCAGGCGGCCCAAAGCGGGATTTTGGGACGGGCGCCTAGCTGGACGGACTCAGGCGGAGCAGGCGGTGAACCTTCTCGGCCGTGACGGGGAGATCGTGGACCCGCACGCCCACGGCGTCGTGGACCGCGTTGGCGATGGCCGCCGCGGCGGGAACGTTGGGAAGCTCGCCGATGGCCTTGCCCTGGAAGGGGGTCGGTCCCAGGCCTTCGCCGAGAAGCACGGTCTCAAGGCGCGGGACGTCCCGGCTGGTGGGCAGCTTGAAGTCGCCGAGGTGGAGCGCTTGGATGTGCCCTTCCGCCATGGTCATGTCCTCCATGACGCCAAACCCGAACCCCTGAACGATGCCGCCGTTTATCTGCCCCTGGTGGGTGACCGGGTTCAGGACGGTCCCGACGTCGTGGACAGTGACCAGGCGCTCGACTGAGACGGCGCCGGTCTCCGGGTCCACTTCCACCTCAGCGACCTGGGCGCAGAACGAGGTCACGGGCGGGGCTTCCGCCGGTTCGAAGGTGGCTGTCTGCGTGGCAGGACTGCCCCTGCCCCGGAATGCCAGGGAGGCCGCGTCCTGGAAGGAGAGACTCTGCTCCTCCGGTCCAATGAAGCGCCCGGCTTGGTGCTGGACGCTCTCCGGGTTGCAGGCCATGTGGTCGGCAGCCACCTGCTTCAGGTCCTCCAGCAGGGCCTCAGCGGCCTGGAGGGCGGCGCGGCCCGTGGAGTTGGTGGTCTTGCTTCCACCCAGGCCCGCCTCTGACTCGAAGGAGTTGGTGGTGCCCACCTCAACCTTGACCTGGTCCATGCCCACGCCAAGAGTCTCCCCCACGATCTGCTGGACGACGGTGTAGGCGCCCGTACCGCACTCGGGTATGGTCAGGGTCATGGTGACGAAGCCGTCGGCGGCCACGCTGAGGGCGGCGTTGGAGCGGCCGGCGCCGCTGCCGCGCTCGTACATGGCGATGCCGCGGCCCCGGTGGGGCGACGCCTTCGGCCGGTCCCACTGGGACGAGCGCGCGGCGGCCTCCAGGACGTCCTTCGCCCTGACGTTCGTCCAGCGGACGCCCAGGGAGGAGGTCTCGCCAGCCGTCAGGACGTTCTTCAGCCGAAACTCCATTGGGTCCATGCCGAGCCTTCTTGCGATGAGGTCCAGGTGGGACTCCACGGCGAACACGGTCTGGGGGCTGCCGGGGGTCCGGGTCTGGGTGCAGGGCACCTGGTTGGTGTAGGCGCAGTATTCCTGGACGCGCACGGCGGGGACCCGGTAGCAGCTGCCCACCTGCCTCGCACCCATGACGGCGACCTGAACGTTGGCCTTGAAAGCGGCGTAGGCGCCGCCGGCGAAGTGGACGGTGGCATCCATGGCGGTGATGGCGCCATCCTGCGAGATGCCGGTGCGCAGCGTGATGGCGCCCGGGTGGCGGTGGCCGCTGGCCATCATCTCCTCCATGTGGCTCAGCACCAGCTTGACGGGCCTGCCGGTCTGCCTGGAGAGGAAGTAGCACAGGGGCACGTCCAGGAGGGACGACTTGCCGCCGAAGTCGCCGCCGACGGGGAGGACGTGGACGGTCACCTGGCCCTGGGGAGCGCCAAGCTGATTGACCAGGAGGTCGCGAAGGCTGTAGGGGCCCTTGTTGGACGCCCACACCTCCACGGGACCGTCCGGGTGGGCCCAGACGGTGCAGGCGTGGGGCTCCAGGTATCCGTGGTGGGTGAGCGGCGTCTCGAAGGTGTCCTCGAAGACCTGGGCGGCCCGCCTGAAGCCCTCGGCCAGGTCGCCGTGCTCCCAGACGGTGAACGACTGGAGATTCGGCAGGTCCTCCGGCCGGTCGGGCGCGTTGACATAGGACACGGGGTCGTCGTGGATCCTGGTCGTCCCTTCCTTCAGGGCCGCGACGGGGTCGTAGACGCCCGGAAGCTCCTCATACTCCACGCGAATGGCCTCGACGGCCTCTTCCGCGGCTTCGAGGGTATCGGCGGCCACGGCAGCCACGGCCTCGCCGGAGAAGCGCACCTTGTCGATGGCGAGGATGGGCATGTCCCGCATGCGCAGGCCCACGCGCACGGACGCTACGTCCCGACCGGTGAGCACCGCTCGCACGCCGGGGACCGCACTGGCGGCGGACGTGTCCAGGGAGACGATGCGCGCGTGGGGCAGCGAACTGCGCAGCACCTTTGTCCACAGGGCGCCGGGCAGCGTGACGTCGGCGGCATAGACCGTTTGGCCCGACACCTTGTCCAGGCCGTCGACGCGGGCGGCGGGCCTGGCAATCACGGCGTAGGTCATGAGCAACCTCCTGGGGATTATGCGGCGCCGACCCTGAGGCGGCGCGACGGCAGCACGTATCTTTCAGATGTGGGGATATCCTACCACGGAGGGGCTTTGACCGGGGCCGGTCGGGGGCACGGCGCTCGGGGCGTCGGTGAACGCAGACAGTGCCGTTGCCTTGACTCATGCCACTGCCAGGCTACAATCTCGGTGCATAGACCGGTGACGCAGTGTCTCTTGAGGAGATTGGGAGGAGGAGAGATGGCCAAGGCCTTTCACATCAGCCGCGTGGGTCACATCGGCATTCAGGTCACGGACATGGACAGGTCCGAGGAGTGGTACACCAGGACTCTGGGGTTGACGCTCACAGGGCGATGGCCACAGGGGGAGGACCGCGAGATCTGCTTCCTGCGCTTCAACGACGACCATCACAACATTGTTCTGTTCACACACCCCACGGACGTCGCCCCCGGATCATGGGACGCGGGCTATCAGCCGCTGCAACACATCGCCCTGGAGGTCGAGAGCCGCGACGAGTGGCTCAAGGCCCTGGCGGACATGCGGCGCAAGGGCGTGGAGATTGTGGAGGGGCCACTGGTCCACGGGCCGGAGGGCACTCCCAGCAACATTGGGGGGAGCGGGAGCAGGTCCTTCTACTTCCTGGACCCCGACGGCAACCGGATAGAGATATTCTGCGACATGATGAAGGTCCCGAACGACGAGCCATTCCCGCGCCCGGAGTATGGGGACGTGTTCAGCAGGGCGTGACGCCGCGGCGGATCGTGGTCTGCGGCAGGCTAGGTTTCAGGCTTCCATCGCAGGTCCGGCTGCCTGGCCGCCTTCGCCTCGTCCAAGCGCAGCACCGGCGTGTGGTGGGGAGCGCTGCGGACCAGCTCCGGGGTCTCCTCCACTTCGTCGGCTATCCGGCGCATCACCTCGATGAAGGCATCCAGGGCCTCTTTGCCTTCGCACTCCGTGGGCTCGATCATCAGGGCCTCGTCCACGATGAGGGGGAAATACATGGTGGGCGGGTGGACGCCGTAGTCGATGAGCCGCTTCGCGATCTGCAGGGCCCTGACGCCCGCGGCCTTCTGCCGCCGTGCCGAGAAGACGACCTCGTGCATGCAGGTGCGGTCGTAGGGGAGGTGGTAGCGGTCTTTGAGGGACGCCAGGACGTAGTTGGCGTTGACGACGGCGTCCCGGCTAATCTGCCGCAGGCCGCCGGCCCCCAGGGCGCGGATGTACGCATAGGCCCGGACCAGGACGCCGAAGTTGCCGTGGAAGCCGCCCATGGCGCCGATGGTCTGGGGCGGACGGCCGAGGCGGTACGCCAGCTCCCCGCCGCCCCGCTCCACGACCGGCGACGGCAGGAAGGGGAGCAGACGCTCGCCGACGCAGACGGGACCTGCGCCGGGGCCGCCGCCGCCGTGGGGGGTGCTGAAGGTCTTGTGCAGGTTCAGATGCACGGCGTCGAAGCCCAGGGCGCCCAGCTTCACCATGCCAAGCAGAGCGTTCATGTTGGCGCCATCGCCGTAGACCAACCCTCCGGCCTCGTGCACGATGCTGCAGATCTCCGCGATGGCCGGGTTGAAGAGGCCCAGGGTGTTGGGCAGGGTAATCATCACTGCGGCCATCTCTGGGGTGGCGGCCTGCCGCACGGCGCCCAGATCCAAGTTGCCGCGGGCGTCCGAGGGTATGGTCACGACGCGGAAGCCGGCCATGGCCGCCGAGGCGGGGTTTGTGCCGTGAGCGCTGTCCGGGATGAGGACGACCTTGCGCTGGGCCTCCCCGTTGGCGAGGTGGTAGGCACGCACCATGAGCACCCCCGCCAGCTCACCGTGGGCCCCGGCCAGGGTTGCGAGACTGGAGCCGGCCATCCCTGTGATCTCCGCCAGGTAGACTTGAAGCTCCCACATCAGGCGCAAGGCCCCCTGGACGGTGGCTTCTTCCTGATTGGGATGGATGGCGGCGAAGCCCGGCAGCGCAGCGGCAACCTCATTGACCTTGGGGTTGTACTTCATACTGCAGGACCCCAGGGGGTAGATGTTGGTGTCCACGGAGAAGTTGGCCTGGGAGAGGCGGGTGAAGTAGCGGACCACGTCCAACTCCGAGAGCTCGGGCAGGATCAGGTCCTTGCGGAGGAGCTCACCGGGGGGCAGGGGTTGGGCGGGGACGTCTGACTCCGGCATGCGGACGCCGGAACGGCCGGGGACGCTGAGCGCCATGAGGCTCTTGCCAAGGGGGTTGCCGGCCTCGGGGGGAGGGAGGGGAGCACGCTCTGCGCCGGTTTCCGTCATCCGTGTACCTCTGCGAGGGCGGAGGCGAGGGCCTCAATCTCCTGGCGGCTGTTGGTTTCCGTGACACAGAAGAGGGTGCCATTGGGCACAGCGCCGCTGACGTCCAGGCCTCCGATGATGCGGTGTTGGCGGAGGCGCAGACCCAACTCCCTGGGCGGAAGCGGGGACTGCAGGATGAACTCGTTGAACCAGGTCCAGGGAACGGGTCCGCTGCCCTGGTAGAGGCGGCAACCGGGGACCTGGGCTGCCAGGGAGGCCGCGTAGTGCGCCTTCTGGTAGCAGAGCTCCGCCACCTGCCGGAGCCCTCGGGGCCCCAGGGCGGCGAGGTAGACGGCGGCAGCCGTGGCGACGAGGGCCTCCGAGGTGCAGATGTTGGAGGTAGCGCCTTCCCTGCGGATGTGCTGCTCCCGTGTCTGGATGGTGAGGACGTAGCCGGGCCTGCCCGTGCTGTCCACGGTCCTGCCGGCGATGCGGCCGGGCATTTGGCGCAGGAAGCGCTCCCTGCAGGCGAAGAACCCTACGTAGGGTCCGCCGAAGCTGAGCCCGGCGCCAAGGGGCTGGCTGTCGCCGGTGACGATGTCCGCGTCGTAGTCCCCGGGCGGCGTGAACATCCCGAGCGCCGCGGGGTAGGCGCTCACCACCAGCAGGGCGCCCTCGGCGTGGGCGGCGTCCCGGTATGGAGCAAGGTCGTGAACGGCCCCCAGGAAGTTGGGGTACTGGGTCAGAAGGCACGCGGTCTCCCGGTCAACGTCCACGCTGTCCTCCGACACGGTGACCACCCGGATGCCCTGGGAAGCGGTGTAGGTGGACACGACTTCGCGGTGGCGCGGGTGCACCGTGTCCAGGACGGCGACGGTGGAGCGGCCGGTGATACGGCAGGCCATCAGCGCGGCCTCTGCCAGCGAGGTGGCGCCGTCATACATGCCTGCGTTGGCGACCTCCATGCCGGTCAGAAGGCACACCATGGTCTGGAAGTCGTAGGTGGCCTGGAGGGTGCCCTGGCTGACCTCCGGCTGGTAGGGGGTGTAGGAGGTGAGCAGCTCGCCTCGGGAGACGATGGCGCGCACGACGCTGGGGACGAAGTGCCGGTAGGCGCCGCCGCCGAGGAAGCAGGCGTAGTCGCCCGGGACCAGGTTCTCCTGGGAGATGGCGGTGAGCTCCTGCTGAAGCTCCATCTCGGAGAGGGCTGGTGGCAGGTCCAAGGGGGCGTCTCGAAATTCGGCTGGGATGTCGTCGAAGAGCTCGTCAACGGACGCCGCGCCGATGGTCCGGAGCATTGCCTGGCGCTGGGCTTCTGTGTTGGGGAGGTAGGAATGCTGGAAGGGAGTGGTCATTGGGTCTTGCGCTACTCTGCCTGGGCCGCCAGGTGCTGCTCGTACTCGGCGGGGGTGAGGAGCTTCTCCAGCTCAGCGGCGTCGCTGAGGCGCACCTTGACCAGCCAGCCCTGACCGTACGGGTCGTCGTTAATGCGCTCCGGATGGTCGAGGGCGTCCTGATTGGACTCAAGGACCTCGCCGGAGACGGGAATGAAGAGGTCCGAGACGGACTTGACCGATTCCACCTCACCGATGCGCTCGAACTGGGTGACGCCAGCGCCGGCTTGGGGGATGCTGAGGTACACGATGTCGCCGAGTTGGTCCTGGGCGAAGTCGGTGATTCCCACAACCACGGTGCCATCGTCATTGTTGCGGACCCACTCGTGCTCCCGGCTGTAGCGCAAATCCTGGGGGACGTTGCTCACGGGGCGCTCCTTTGGTCACTTGGTCCCGGCAGGCCGAGATAACTCAGTATACCGAGTCTAGGGACGGCGATAAAAGGGGAGGGCAACAATCTGGGCCGGAACGGACCGCCCGCGCAGGTCAATGGCCAGCCGGGCGCCGGGCGCGGCGAACTCCGCGGGAACGTAGCCCAAGCCTATGCCCCTGTCAAGGGACGGCGAATAGCCGCCGCTGGTGACGCTGCCCAGCACGGTGGCGCCGTCGGTGATTGCGTACCCATGGCGCGGGATGGCGTTCTCCTGCATGGCGAAGCCGACGAGGCGCCGCCGAAGCCCCTGATCGCGCTGTCGCAAGAGGGCGTCTTTTCCGACGAAGTCGCCTTTGCCGTCCAGGGCAACGAACCGCTCCAGGCCCGCTTCCAGGGGCGAGGTGGACGGGTCCATGTCGTTGCCATGGAGGAACAGGCCCGCTTCCAGCCGCAGGGAGTCCCGAGCGCCGAGGCCGCACGGGACGGCGCCCCGGTCCAGGAGGAGACGCCAGAGTGATTCCCCGGCGCCGCCGGCGGTGACCAGCTCGAATCCGTCCTCGCCGGTATAGCCGGTCCTGCTCACGGTAACCGGCGCGTCCGCCACGGAGCGGACAGGGTCGAGGGGCATGCGGCCCTCTTCCAGGGCGAAGGGGCGCAGCGACGAAGGCGTCTGGGGGAAGAGGGAATCCAAGACAGCCGCGGTCCGCGGCCCCTGGGCAGCGATCATCACGGTCTCCCGCGTGATGTCCCACATGACGACGCCGGAGAAGGACGAGAGCCAGCGTTCCAGCCACCCCACTGCGGCGTCATGGTTGGCGGCGTTGACCACCAGCATCCACTCGTCCTCGGTGGAGGGCGAGCGGGAGACGATGCAGTCGTCGATGATGCCGCCGTCCGTGTTGAGGAGGAAGGTGTAGCGCGCGCGCCCCGGGCCCAGGGCCTCTATGCGCGCGGGGAGCATGCGATCCAGGAAGGTTGCGGCCTCGGGGCCGTGGAACCGGAGCCGACCCATGTGGGAGACGTCGAAGAGACCGATGGACGAACGCACGGCCCGGGCCTCGGCGAGGATGCCGGTGTACTGGAGGGGCATCTCCCATCCGGCGAAGGGGACCATGCGGGCGCCCAGGGCCAGGTGGAGGTCATAGAGGGCGGTGTGCTTCAGGGGTGCGGACGGCGTGCTCACGGGGATCTATGGCTCCTAGGGCCTTTCGGCGACCGGCGCCCAGGGCCGGCTGCTCCGGTCAGCCGGTCGGTCCTACGGGCGGGTCCAACACGTGCAACAGCTCACGGGCCAAGTATATCCGATTGCGCGCATGACCCGTTATCTCTTCGACGATGCCCTCACCCTGCAATCGTTCAACGGCGGCTCTAGCGGTAGGGAAGCTCAATTGCAGCTTCCTGGCCACCCCTGTGATGGTGAGGTAGGGGTTCCGGAAGAGGAGGTCGAGCACAGCGAGGGCTCTACTGGAGGCCCGCCGCGTTTGCAATCGCTGCCGGTACTCGGCCTGCAGCGCTAGGAGGCGCTGCGCAGACTCGACGGCGTCAGTGGCTTGAGCGGCCACGCCCCGCAGAAAGAACCCCAACCACCCGGTCCAATCGCCCTTTTCGCTGACAGCGAGGAGTCTGTCGTAGTACTCGTCCTGATGCCTTTGAAAGTAGGCGCTCAGGTAGAGGAGCGGTTGAGGGAGCCTGCGGCGCTCGCAGAGATAGAGGATGATGAGAAGCCGCCCCACGCGGCCGTTGCCGTCCAGGAAGGGGTGTATGGACTCGAACTGATAGTGCAGCAGGCCGCACTGGATGAGAGGAGGAGCACCCTCTTGGTCATGCAGGTACCGCTCCCAGGCGCCGAGGGCTTCGTGCATCTCTGGGACCGGGGGCGGGACATAGGTCGCTTCATCCAGCGTGCATCCGGGGCGCCCAATCCAGTTCTGCCGCTGCCGGAACTCGCCGGGGGCTTCGTCTCCTCCTCGGACCCTGTACATCAGCCGCCGGTGGAGCTCCCTGACCAGACGCAGGCTCAGGGGAAGAGTATTCAGCGCCTCCAGGCCGTACTCCATGGCTTGGACGTAGTTGAAGACCTCACGGACATCCGCCACGCGCGGCTGCTCCCGAGGGGCCGCCTCAAAAAGGAAGAGATCGGAGAGCGAAGCCTGGGTGCCCTCTATTCTGGAGCTCAGAACGGCCTCTCTGCGAACATGCGGTGAGATGAGAAGATGGGGATTCGGCAGCTGCCGGCCGGTCCCCGCCAACTCCCCCATCACCTGATCAGCTTCGGAGAGGAGCCGCAGAAGGCCGCTGTCGATGGGGAAGTCGGGAGGCAGGGGGTTCGGAACGAAGGCGTCGTACCCCTGAATGGACCGCATGATCCTACCAGAAGGGCTGTGACGAAACCTGTCGGGGTCCATCGGGTAACCTCGGCCTGCTGTTGTTTGGTTCAATACGAATTTGCAGTACTGCAAAAATCAGGGCATTTTTCAGCGGCCTATTGTTGTTTGGTACAAGACGCATTTGCAGTATTGCAAAAATCAGGGCATTTTTCAATAGCGCCCCCGCCAATTGACGATACCGGCAATAAGCCATTTCCCGAAACCGTGGCTGTTACGCAAGTGGGTCCTGCGCAGATACCCTCGGCGGGCGAGGGGGCAGGCCATGCCAACCGGCAGTGTACAGGTGGCCCCGCGATAACCCTCTTGCCCTTTTTGCGCCTGGTGCGTATGCTATTTCACCGTAGCCCATCGTATTGGAGGAAGCAGGTGAGCTTGCGGTTTCAGATCTATCGCTGGTTCATGGACCGGCCCGGGGTAGTGCTCCGCTGGTTGGTGGTGAACTTCCTGATCATCGTGGTGTTCAGCGTGATAGTAGCGCTGCTGGACGTGCGGGTCTGGGGCAACCTGGAACAGCGGTGGGGTTTGACCGTGTGGTTCTCCTTCGTGATAGGGTTCACCGCTGTGGCCGTGTTCAACGTCATCATGGGTCTGCTGGGGCTGGGCTACCGGGAGGCGCAGGAACGGGCCGAAGCGCCGCCGAGCCCTTGACGGTAGCGGAGCCGGTCTACCGTCGTTGGTTGACGGGCCCTACATTGGATGGTATAGTCGGGGCAGTTTCACGAGAGCTTGACTTTCGAACGCCGAAGCAGACTGCGAACAGGGAGGGATCCATGGCTCAGGTATCGACCAGCCTTATTGAGGTCACCGACGCCGCGGTAGAGAAGCTGAAGGCCATCCTGGCGGAGGAAGAGGCCAAGGAAGCCGCCCTGCGGGTGATGGTGGTGCCCAACGGGCAAAGCTTGGAGTACATGCTCACCCTGGAGACGGAGCCCAAGGAAGACGACCTGCTCTGCGAGTTCTCCGGAGTACGCGTGGTTATCGACGAGGACAGCGCGCCTCTCATGGAGGGCGCGCAGATCGACTACGTTGAGGACCTGATGCGCAGCGGGTTCACCATCAGCAACCCCAACTTCCCCACGGGCGGCGGGTGCGGCGGTGGCGGCGGATGCGGGTGCGGCGGCAACTGCGCCTGCGGAGCCAACCACTAGCTCCCAGGTCAATCGAAACGCCAATCAGGGCATGGAACCGGTTCCATGCCCTGATTGTTTTGGCCGTCGATAGGTCCTGAGCCTGTCTCATACGTCCACCCCGCTTGACATGGACTGTGCAGGGCGGGATGGATTCCCGCTTTCGGAGACCTTTGCGTACGTCCCCGTGGAGGGCGAGGTCGTGAAAGTGAAGCAGCGCTCGCCAACCTGCGACCCCTCCCCTGGATTCCCGCTTTCGCGGGAATGACGGCGGGGGGTGCGGGAATGACGGGGTTGGTATGTGGCGCGCCATCTCGTTACTCCGTCGAAAGGCGGAGTGCAGGAGATTGGAGACCCGGATGGCCCATTTTTTTAGACGGGCTCCAGGTCCTGCGACGGACTGTTGCGGCGCCAGCAACGACTAGGTGTCGTCGGAGTCTTCCGCGTCTTCGGCCAGGGTGGCCTTGGGCGCACGGGTCCTGCCCCCTCCACGCTGCGCGCCCCTCGCCGGCCCTGCGCCGGTCCACTCCTGAAGGAGAGACGAATCCATTTCGTCTTCGTCGTCCAGGTCTTCTTCATTGATTGAGGGGTAGCTGATGAGCTCACCGGTCTGGGAGGGGAAGGAGACGACGTAGGCCATGCTGGGATGCTGGTAGGTCTCCCGCAGCACGACCGAAACCGCGCTCTCGGTTGAGGAGGCGACGCCTACGAGGTAGCGGTTGCCGCCGTTGATAAGCCTGATGAGCCGGGCTGCGAGCCTCGGCTCCAGGCGCCCCAGAACGACGCCCGCCTTGGTGGCGACCTGAATGGTGGCGCCGTCGATCTTGAGGTACACGGTGTCGCCGGCGGCGACCTGGGCGAGGGTCTTCTTCGCCGCGGGGTCGCGCAGGACCGTGGAACA
This sequence comes from Dehalococcoidia bacterium, assembly GCA_965247615.1. Taxonomy (GTDB): domain Bacteria; phylum Chloroflexota; class Dehalococcoidia; order Lucifugimonadales; family UBA1127. Next base: position 2,338,207 of record OZ252022.1, read on the forward strand.
GCTCTTCCCCCGCTCTTCGATGAACAGCCGGGGGGTCAGCCGCTCCAGGGGCTTGGCGCCGGGGGCGTCGCTCAGGTCGGCGAGGCGCTCCACATTCTTGCGGGCGATAGGGTTGGAGGGCGACTTCTCCAGGGCACGTTGAAAGGCGGAGCGGGCCTCGGTGTAGTGCCCGAGCTCGGAGAGGGCCTTGCCCAGGCGGTTCTGGGCCTCTACGTCGTCGGGGAAGGCGGCGAGGAGGGCGCGGTTCGCCTGGACCGCTTCCTCCCATCGTCCCTGGGTGGCCAGGGCGATGGCCTCACGGCTCTTGTCCCGATGTAAGCGTGAACGTTCTTCAATCTGATGTATCTGCATGCTACTCGTCCTCCGGGAGTGCGCATTCTATGTCAAGGCCGATGAGGAAGCAATGCCCAACCGGCAGAGCGGCGATTTCGCGTCCGCAGGACATTGCTTCCCGTTCCTCCCTTGATGCTTCGCATAGGCGGCGGATGGATTCCCTGTCTGGTCCCCTGCCTGACCCACTGAGCAGGTGTCTTCCGGATGTCCGGGGCTGGGCCATGGGCGGATCGAATGGACGGTTTCACTTTGGGGGATTGCCGGTGCTCACCCCCTTTCTCAGCTTTCCTGCCCGCAGCAGGGCTGCGTGCTCAATCTTGGTGCAGCGGTCCATCACGACGTCCAGCCCCTGAGACACAGCGACAGCCGCGGCCTCCTGGTGCACCACGCCGAGCTGCGTCCACACGACTCGGACGCCGTGCTGCACCGCCTCATCGACGATGCCGGGCACAAGCTCCGACCGCCGAAATACGTCCACCATGTCTATGGGCTCCGGCACGTCGGTGAGACTCGCGTACGCCCGCTCGCCGAGGACCTCTCGGACAGCCGGATTCACCGGGATGATGCGATACCCCTGCTGCTGCAGATAGGCGGCGACCTGGTAGCTGTCGCGGTGCTGCTTGGGCGACAGCCCCACGACAGCGATGGTCCGAGTGTCCCGGAAGATCTCTTCCATGGTCCGGCCGGGCATGTCCGTGGACCTCATTGAGCGTATCCCACATGAGTATCGTTACGAATTCTGCTTTGTCAAGGGCCAGGCCGAGGATTGCGGGCTTCCGACGCCTCGCAGGCCCAACGATTCGCAGGGGACCCTGCTATACTCACGGGCGAGTGGGACGAAAGGAGGCTCCCGTGCCGCAAACCATTGAGCAGGTGCTGCTGGAGCGGGACAAGCGGGGCGTCGCCGAGCTGGCGCCCCATATGCCGCGGGAGTTCTGCGCACGCGCGGCGCGCTTTGTGCTGGAGCACCCGGGGCCGGCGCTCATCGCCACGGGGTTCTACATCCAAGCCGCCGATGGCCCCGAGACGGACGGTCCCGCCGGGGCCATCGTGCTCGGGAGGGCCTTGGAGGCGTTGGGCAACCCGGTGAGCTACGTCACGGACCACTATACGGCGCCCCTGCTGGCGGATGAGGTTGGGAGCGATTGCGTGCATATTTTCCCCATCGCGGAGGCACAGGAGAGCCGGGAATTCGCGTCGCGGCTGCTGTCGGAGACAGACCCCGAGCTGCTGGTGGCCATCGAGCGATGCGGGCGCAGCCAGGACGGGCGGTACCGCAACATGCGGGGCGTCGACATCTCGGCGCAGACGGCCATGATAGACGAGCTATTCCTGGACCGCACGGCAACCATCGGCATTGGGGACGGCGGAAACGAGATCGGCATGGGCAATCTCTTTGAGCAGGTGCCCACAGTGCCCAGCCTGGTCCGGGAGCCGTGCTCCGTGCAGGTGCAACGGCTGATCATCGCGGCGGTTTCCAACTGGGGGGCGTACGGGTTGGTGGCAGCCCTTTCACGCTTTGCCGGGAGCAACTTCCTGCCGCACGCCGAGGAGCACGGCGCTCTGATCCGGCGGATGGTGGAACGCGGCGCGGTTGACGGGACCACGGCAGCACGGGACGGCTCCGTGGACGGCTTCACGCTGGAAGAGAACCTGGAGGTCCTGGCGGAGCTGCGGAAGCTGGCGGAGTAGCACCGGGCGCCGCCCGTGACTCCCCCAAGGCGCAGGCCGCACTCCCGGCAGACCGGTCTCCTGCTATCCGCCTCCCTCGCTGAGCGTCAGGGAGTAGCGCACCGGCTGCGAGGTCACGGGCGTCACCGAGGAGAGGACGACGAAGGCCTCCTCTATATCCCCCGCCGACCAGTGCACAGGCAGTTGGCCGGTGTTGTCCGGCCCAAGGATCATCTCCTGGACGAGGGGCGCGCCGCCGCTGGCGACCTCCACGAGAAACACCTGGTACTGTGCGGTCACGGTGTTGTCAGTACGCACGAAGCCCTCCGCCTGCCATCCCGCGTCCGATTCCGCGTCGTCGAAGAAGTCGATCTCCGGCACGCGGATGTCGTCGATGCAGAGGCCGTCCAGATTGACGGCGTCGTCGGTGACGTATTCGAAGCTCACGCGCACGCGCCTCCCGGCGTAGGGCGTCAGGCTCACGGCCTCCTGGGTCCAACCGAAACTGGCGCCCGTCAGCCCAGGGCCGAAGCTGTTGCCCAGGGGGTTCCCGGCCTGCGTGTGTTGCCCCGGCAGGACGTCCCAGGTGCGCCCGTCGTCCGCAGACGCTATGACGTAGGCGTAGTCCCACGATCGTTCGATGTCATACCAGGCCTGGAACTCCAGGGTGGCCTGCCCGACACCGGTGAGGTCCAGCTCTCGGGTGAGGCGCGAGTGGATGGAGTCGCCCCGGTTGCTCCACCAGCACCGCTCTCCGCTGAAGGGCGCTTCCGGGATGACTGAGGTGGATGGCTGGCCCTTGAACCGGAGGGATGCGGCGCTCTGGGAAGGCAGCAGACGAACGTAGGACGTGGCGAAGGGGGCGAGGGAACCATCCACAGACTCGCCGGCCCCCAGAGTGAGCACAGGCGACACGGGCTCCAGGGCGTTCGTGTACCCATAGCGCCCGGGCCCATCGGCGCCCAGCAGGTTGGCGACGGTCCAATGCCCGAATACCTGGCGGAAGGTGGCGGGGGCGCCTTGCCGGGCCAGATAGGCCTCAATGCCCCGGATGCCCCCGGCAGGCTCTTGGAGGAGCAGCCGGAGCTGGCCGGCGGGTGCATAGTGCTGGTGGAGGTAGCTGAAGAAGCTGTGGACGGCGGCGTAGTGCTGGCCCACGCGGGGAGAGGAGTCGGGCCAGTGGGTCAGCGAGACGACGCCCTCCCTGCCTGCAACGGGGACCCTGGGTTGCCTATAGCCCGCGAGCTGGGAGGCAAGCTCGGACAGGCCCTCGTTGACCCATCCTTCCTCCGCAGGGTCGACGAGGCCGTGGATGAGGTGCTGGAGTTCGTGGGCTACGACGGCGTTGTAGGTGGGGCTCCCCACGGTGAGTGCGGGCACGTTGACATAGAGCATGGGCCGCCGGTTGGTGTAGGGGTGGATCGCGGGCGGGTACCGGTCGGCGCTGCTCACATAGGCCTGCGCTCCCTGAATCCTGGTGTGGAGGATGGCCAGGCGCACGCCAGGCGGGAGATCGGGGGCGCCTAGGGCCTGGGTCACGCCGGGATAGACCCGGTCTTCAAATGCCTGGGCCGCCGAGTCCAGATTGCCCTCGCCGACAGTGACCCTGTCGTCCACGTACCAGAGGGCATTGGGGGTGACGCGGCGCAGAGTCGCCGTAGTCCGGGCGGCCTGCCGCGCCTGAAGGTCGATGACCCAAAAGCTCTCCTCGTGGCCGATGGCCGGCGTGCCCGGGAGGTAGCCGGGAAGGGTGGTGGCGGACGCTTCCGCTGAGGGTCGCAGCCGTCGTGCGATGGCCGCAAGGTCCCGGTCCGGCGGAACGGGGAAGGGCTCGAAGCTCGGCGGCTCCGGAGGCGCGCTGAGGTGCAGTGCGCCGGGAGCGGCGGCGGGCAGCGGGTCGGGCGGCCCCGCCGGTTCCGTGGGAGCCGGTTGCCCGCGCTCGCCGCAACCGGACAGGAGCACCAGCAGGGCCATCGCTATGGGAGCCCCGTGCGCGGCGAGGCCCCGAACTCTCGCGGGCCAGCGCATACGCCGTTTCACCGGGATATGTCCTTCCGCCGGGCTGCGCGCCGCGGAGCGGGGTCTGATTCGCGGCGCTAGAGGGTCAGCGAGCTGTCCACCATGACAAAGGCGAAGAGGAGCGCCAGGTAGAGCAGGGAGTACTTGTAGAGGTGCAGCGCCTGCGGCCGCTCTCGGGACCTCAGGAGGCGCCAGGCCAACAGCAGGAAGGGCAGGCCGAGCGCGACGGCGCCAATGACGTAGACCAATCCCACAGCCCGGGTGGTGAAGAAGAGCACGGTGATGGTGACCAGGATAGCCGAGTGGAGGATGATGCTGCGCGCGGTCTCGGCGACGCCCCTCACGACGGGCAGCATGGGGATGCCCGCCTCGGCGTAGTCGTCCTGGAGCAGGAGGGAGAGCGCCCAGAAGTGGGGCGGCGTCCAGAAGAAGACGATGGCGAAGAGGTACAGCGCAGGCAGGTCGACGCCGCCGGTGACTGCGGCCCAACCGACGACGGGCGGTATGGCCCCCGCGGCGCCGCCGATGACGATGTTCTGGGGCGTGGACCGCTTGAGCCAGCCAGTGTACACGACCACGTAGAACAGAGTGGCCCCCAGTGTGAGCAGCGCACTGAGCAGGTTCACCCAGAGGGTCAGGATGGCGAAGGCGGCGCAGTTGAGGAGTACGCCGAAGACCAGGGCGTGGGCCGGCCCGACCCGGCCCGACGGCACGGGGCGACGCGCGGTCCGGGACATGCGCAGGTCTATGTCCCTGTCCATGTAGTGGTTCAGGGCGTTGGCGCCCCCGGACCCCAGGCTGCCGCCCAGCAGGACGAGCCCCAAGAGCAGCAGGGGCGGCGGGCCCTGGGAGGCGAGGAACATTCCGCCCGTGGCGGTGATGAGGAGGAGGCTGATGATACGCGGTTTGGTCAAGGCCAGGTAGTCGCGGAGGAGGGCGGGCCCGCGCTTCAGCGAGGCAACGGCGGGCGAATCCGAGCCGGCGTGCTCCCTAAGCATGCCGCACCCCGGATGCGGGAAGGCGCTGCGACGTCAGGAGGAGCATCGGCAGGGCCGCGACGGCCGCCCACACCGCCGTCGCCATGGTCAGATGCAGGACCTGGACGGCGGTGGGAAAGCCGAAGAGGACGAAAAGGGCGCCCACGAGAATCTGGGCCACGAGGAGGCCGAGGGTCAGGCCCGCCGCAGTGGCGAGCTCGGGCTGGGAGCGCCTGCGGCGCCAGGCTGCGGCAAAGGTCGCCAGGAGAAGAAGGCCGATGACCAGTGAGGCGGCGCGGTGCAGCATGTGCACCGCGGGGGCGTGGGCGGCGGGCAGCAGCGGCTGGCCCGCGCAGAGGGGCCAGGCCGTCCCGCAGGCCGTGCTGGCGCCCAAAACGGTGACCAGGGAGCCAAGGAGCAGCAGCGCGTAGGTGGCAATCGCCGTGCCGAGGAACAGGGTCTGCACCGGGGAGCCGCGCAGGGGGCGGGGGTCGCCCCGGAAGGCCACCACGGCGACCAGAAGCAACGCCGCCAAAAGGGCCTCCGCCATGGCCAAGTGGAGGAGGATGAGGCCTGAAGCAAGCTCGGTCTCCACGGTGATGCCGCCCACGATGGCCTGCGTGACGACGAGCACGACGGCAATGGCCGCGGGGTAGAGGAGCCATCGTCTGGACGGGTGGGAGCGCCACGCCGCCACCGCCGTCGCTATGACGAGCAGACCGGTGACGGACGCCAGCAGCCGGTGCGAGTACTCGATGAGGGCCTGGGTCTCCAGGGGAGGGAGCAGCCGCCCGTAGCAGAGAGGCCAGTCCGGGCAACCCAAACCGGACTCGGTGACCCGGACGATGCCGCCGAGGGTTACCAGCAAAAGTATGGCCGCCACAGTCACGAGAGAAAGAGCCTGAAGCGTGCGGCTGGTCCCCGCCACTGACGCGGCATCGCCCGAGGTTGCTGTCATCCTCTGTGCAGTCGTTGTACGGTGGGGATAGTCTGGCCTTTTCCAGTGCACATCTTAGCACAGGCCCGCGGCGCCTGATAGGCGGACGGGACCCCGGCGAATTGTGGAGAAAATTGGTTGTGATGGATATAACTAATCCTTGACAGGCAGGCTTCCCCTTGCTACGATTTCGCTTGAATCTCCTGTGACAGCACCCTTAGAAACCAAGACTGCTAGGGGACCCCTGTGATCTTTGACGGAAGCTTGGTCCGGCGCGTTGCCCTGGCTCTTGCAGTCGTTGGGGCACTCACCTTCTTGCTGGCCTGCTATCCCTCGCACCCCCAGTCCACCTTCGACGTCCATGGCCCCGTGGCCCGGAGCCAGCTGAACCTCTTTCAGATCATCTTCTGGACGGCCGTCGTCGTCTTCATCGCGGTCGAGGGCGCCCTGGTCTACGCGGTTATCCGCTTTCGCCGCAAGCCGGGGCAGGGGCTGCCGGTCCAGACCCATGGGAACACGCGGCTGGAGGTTGCGTGGACCATCGCGCCGGCGCTCGTCCTAGCGGTCATCGCCGTACCCACGGTGACGACGCTGTTCGACCTGGCGGAGCCGCCGGAGGGGGCGGAGGTTCTTGAGATCGACGTTATTGGCCATCAGTGGTGGTTCGAGTTCCAGTACCCGGAGCTCACTTATGCCGACAGCAGCGGCAAATCGCGGGTGCTGACCACCGCCAACGAGCTGCACATCCCGGTGGGCACCGCGGTGAACCTCAACCTGGAGTCCGCCGACGTCATCCACAGCTTCTGGGTGCCCAAGCTGGGCGGGAAGACCGACGTGGTGCCGGCCAACGTCAACACCATGTGGCTGCTGGCGGAGCAGCCGGGGATCTACCACGGCCAGTGCGCCGAGTTCTGCGGCCTCTCTCACGCCCTGATGCGCTTCCGGGTCATCGCGGAGCCGGAGGACGCCTTTCAGGCGTGGGTGAGCGAGCAACAGGCCCCGGCCGCCATTCCGGAGGCGGAGAGCCTCGCCGCAGAGGGGGCATCCATCTTTGTGAACGCGGACCTGGAGGGGCGGCAGCGCTGCGTGTTTTGCCATACCGTCCGGGGGCTGCAGCTCGACGGCGAGACGGTGACCATCGAGGGCAAGGTGGGGCCAGATCTCACCCACATCGGCAGCCGCAGCACGCTGGGAGCAGGCATCATGCCACGGACAGACGAGAACCTGACGGCGTGGCTCACGGATGCGCCGGGGGTGAAGCCCGGGAGCTTCATGCCGCAGCTTGGCCTGACAGATTCGCAGGTGGAAGCGCTGCTGGCCTTCCTGCGAATCCTTGAGTGACGGACGCCACCAGGGATATCATGGCTCCGTGCCAGGACTGACGATGAGGACGAACAGACCGGGAATACGTAACGGGCGAGGAACGGGATGGCCGCGATAACAGGGCTGCTGCAGAGGCCGACCGGCTACGCCGGCTGGTGGAGCTGGGTGGTCACGGTTGATCACAAGCGGATCGGCATCTTGTACGGGGTCACGGCGTTCGCCTTCCTGCTGGTGGGGGGAATCCAAGCGCTGCTGATGCGGCTGCAGCTGGCCACGCCGGAGGCCGAAGTCGTCAGCGCGGACACCTTCAACCAGCTCTTCACCATGCACGGCACCACCATGATCTTCCTGGTCATCATGCCCCTGGGCGCCGCGTTCTTCAACTACCTCATCCCGCTTCAGATCGGCGCCAGGGACGTGGCGTTCCCTCGGCTGAACGCGTTCAGCTACTGGACCTTCCTGTTCGGGGCCCTGCTCATGAACACGAGCTTCCTGGTGGGCGAGGTCCCGGATTCGGGCTGGTTCATGTACGCCAACATATCGGAGCGGGCCGCGGGCCTGCGCACCGAGTTCTGGATACTAGGCATCCAGGTGCTGGGGATAGCCTCGCTGGCGGCCGCGTTCAACTTCTTCGTGACCATCGTCAACATGCGGGCGCCGGGCATGACGCTCATGCGGATGCCGCTGTTCACGTGGATGAGCCTGGTGACCATGGTTCTGATAGTGCTGGCCTTCCCCATCATCACCGTGGCCGTCACGCTGCTGATGCTGGACCGCTTCTTCGATGCGCAGTTCTTCGTGCCGGCGGCCGGGGGGAACCCAGTGCTGTGGCAGCACCTGTTCTGGCTCTTCGGCCACCCGGAGGTGTACATCCTCATCCTGCCGGCCATGGGCATCGTGTCCGAGGTGCTTCCCACCTTCTCGCGGAAGCCCCTCTTCGGCTACCCGGTGGTGGTGTACTCCGGCATCGTCATCGGGTTCATGAGCTGGGGAGTGTGGAGCCACCACATGTTCACGGTGGGCTTGGGGCCGGTGGCCAACTCGGCCTTCGCCCTGTCAACGATGGCCATCGCCGTGCCCACGGGGGTGAAGATATTCAACTGGCTCGGCACGCTGTGGGGAGGGTCAATCGAGGCGAAGACGGCGCTGCTCTTCTCAGTGGGGTTCATCGCCATGTTCATCATCGGCGGCCTCAGCGGCGTCATGCACTCCTCGGCGCCATCGGACTTCCAGCAGCAGGACACCTATTTTGTTGTCGCGCACTTCCACTACGTCCTCTTTGGGGGCAGCCTGCTGGGGATCTTCTCCGGCATCTACTACTGGTGGCCCAAGGTGACGGGCCGCCTGCTGAACGAAGGGCTTGGGAAGCTCAACTTCTGGCTTATGTTCATCGGGTTCAACGTGACCTTCTTCCCCATGCACTTCCTGGGCCTCGACGGGATGCCGCGGCGGGTCTTCTCCTACAGCGGGGAGATGGGTTGGGACTTCTGGAACATGGTGGCGTCGGTGGGCTCATTCATCATTGCGGCTTCCATGCTGGTGTTCATCTGGAACGTCATTGTGACGGCCCGCCGAGGGGAGCAGGCTTCCGGGGACCCGTGGGACGGCAGGACCCTGGAGTGGTCCATGGCGTCGCCGCCGCCCGCCTACAACTTCGAGACGATTCCAACGGTGGAGGCCCGCGACGACTGGTGGGAGACGAAGCAGCGGCTGGGAGCGCCGGTCCCCTCGGGCGGCGCCAACGGCCACACCGAACACCACGGCGAAGGCGGGCACGGCATTCACATGCCGAGTCTCTCCTACTTCCCCATCCTGGTCGCGCTGGGGATGACGCTGGCGGCGGCGGGGCTGCTCATCCACCTGGCGGTGAGCTTCGTTGGGATCGCCATCATGCTGACGAGCATCTACGGCTGGGCCCTGGAGCCCGCCTCCGAGTAAACAGGCGGAGCAGGTCACAGGAGAGGAGCGCGTATCGTGGCGCAAGCGGTTGCCCACGTCGAAGCAGCGGAGGAGACCACCACTGGTCTCGACAACAGGAAGATGCTCATGTGGGCCTTCCTGGGCTCCGAGTGCATGTTCTTCGGTTCCCTCATCGCCACCTATCTCGTGTACCGCGGCAGGAGCCTGACGGGGCCCTACCCCCACGAGGTCTTCAACATCCCCTACACCTCCATCAGCGCCTTCGTGCTCTTGATGAGCAGCTTGACCATGGTGCTGGCCCTGGCTGCGCTGCGCCGCGGCGACATGTGGGGGACCAGGGTCTGGATCATGGCGACGGCGCTGCTGGGGATGGTCTTCATTGGCGGCCAATACTTCGAGTTCACCACCTTCGTTCACGCGGGCATGTCGCTGAAAGGGAACCTGTTCAGCGCGAGCTTCTTCACGCTGACGGGCTTCCACGGCGCCCACGTAACCCTTGGAGTGCTGATCCTCCTCTCCCTTTTCGTCATGACGTTGCGGGGGCAGCTGACTCCGGCGAACAGCCTCAACCTGGAGATTGCCGGGCTGTATTGGCACTTTGTGGACGTTGTGTGGATCGTCATCTTCACCGTGGTCTATCTCTTCGAAGCGCCCAATATCGCCTGAGGCCAAGGGAGCAGGGAGCAATGGTCGCACACGGAAGCGAAGCTGCGCCGGCCCACGAGCGCGCTCATCCGTCACCGCTGCGCTACACGGTCATCGCCCTCATCCTGGCGGTGATCACCATCGCAGAGGTGGTCATCGTCTACCTGGACGGGCTGCGCCCCATCTTGGTCCCGGTCCTGGTGGTCCTGTCCGCCGCCAAGTTCACCATAGTGGCCATGTTCTACATGCATCTTCGGTTCGACAGCCGCCTCTTCTCCACCTTCCTTGTGTGTGGACTGCTCCTGGCTGCCGCGATGATCATCGTCCTCCTCGTCCTGTTTGGGACCTAGGACCAGAGAAGGGAAGCGCAATGGAGTCTCCAGAGAAGCGATTGCTCACTGCGTTCCTGGTGCCATTGGCCGTATTGCTGTTCATGGCAGTGATCATCATTGGCACCGGGACGCTGCTGGTCGTCCTGGCGGAGGCCAAGCACGAGTACCTGGGCGTCAAGGAGCCCCTCGCCGTGCTGGCGGCCCTGGTCATCGCGTCGGCCATCCTGGGAGGGTCTGCCCTGGCGGCGAGGATGGGCGGCAAGTCCTAGGAGCTTAGGGGCATCGCAGGCGTCCTAGCTGCAATGGCACGCGGGGGCGATCGGCAATCGCCCCCGCTCTGTTTCTGGGCGTACAATAGGGGCGCGGCGGGGCAGCTCTTGGATTCCGGCAGGCGCCGCCGCGGGAGCAGGGATGATTGCAGGTGTGATTGGACTCCAGGCGAATGCGCCGGTCATCTTCTCTTGGACTGACTGGCACGTTCACCCCAGCATCGCCATAGGCATCATCGCGGCGGCTGTGGTGTATCTGGTGGGCGTGGGGCCGCTGCGAGAGCGCTACGAGCTGGCGGAACGGGCAGACCCCGTCAAGGGCATCGTCTTCGGCGCGGGGCTCATGGTGTTGCTCTTCGCCCTTCAGTCGCCCCTCCACGACCTGGGCGACGATTACCTCTTTAGCGCCCACATGACTCAGCACATGATCCTGATTCTGTTGGTGCCGCCTCTGCTCCTGTGGGGCACCCCTGGGTGGCTCCTCCGGCCTGTGCTGGTGCACCGCCGCGTGTTCCCAGCCGCGCAGTTGCTGACGCGGCCCCTCGTAGCCATCGCCCTCTTCAACGTGACGCTGCTGCTGTGGCACCTGCCCTCGGCCTACGAGGCGACCCTTGCCATCCGAGAGGTCCATGTCCTGGAGCACATATTGTTCCTGGGCACGGCGACGCTGATGTGGTGGCCGATTCTGAGTCCGGTAAAGGAGCTGCCGCGGCTGTCCCCGCCGCTGCAGATGCTGTACCTGTTTGTCCAGTCGCTCCTGCCGGCGGTGCTCGGGTCCGTCATCACCTTTTCCGGTCAGGTGCTCTACGAGACCTACGCCACCGCGCCGCGCATATGGGACATCTCACCGCTGTTGGACCAGCAGATGGGGGGCCTCATCATGAAGATCCCGGGCACGTTGGCCCTGTGGGGCGCGCTCACGGTGGTGTTTTTCAGGTGGGCAGGACAGGAGCAGGAGCACGCGAAGGAGGGCGGGGAGACGAAGGAGAGCATCTCGCCATAGGCTGGGCATGGCAGGCGCTGCGCTGCTGAAAACAGAGAGGGGGCTGGTTTCGCCAGCCCCCTCTGCTTTGCTGTTCTGTGCCTGAGGATGGGCGCGTTCAGGCGGCGAGGGCCTCCTGTGCGCGGCCAACGATCTGGGAGAAGGTGCTGGGGTCGCGCACGGCCATGTCGGCGAGGACCTTGCGGTTAATCTCGACGCCGGCGAGCTTCAGGCCATGGATGAACTTGCTGTAGCTAATCCCCCGAGAGCTGGCGGCGGCGGAGACACGGAGGACCCAGAGCCTCCGGAAGTCGCCCTTGCGCTCGCGGCGATGGGCGTAGGTATAGGCTAGGGCGTGTATCACAGACTCGTGCGCCCGCTTGTAGTGGCGATGGCGCACGCTGTAGTGGCCCTTGGCCAATTTCAGTATCTGTTTGTGGCGGCGCCGTTTGGTTACGCCACGCTTCACACGGGCCACGTGTCACCTCCGGTGGATGGGGCAGACGGTCTTAGGCGTAGGGGATCAAGCGACGGAGGCGGGGGACATCGCTGGACGAGATGGGGAGCTTGTGCCCGAACATGCGCTTCGCTGCCGCCGACTTCCGCCGGCGCAGGTGGCTCTGATGTCCCTTCATCCGCATCAGCTTGCCCGTCCCGGTCACGTGGATCCGGGACGCCGCTGCCTTGTGGGTCTTAAGCTTCGACTTCTTGTGTTTCAGGCTCTGCTTTTTGGCCATTGGTGCTCTCGTTTTGCTCGTCCGCCGGTTTCGCCTTGGATTCGCGCTTGACGATTGGATTGACGGTCACCGTCAAGAAGCGTCCTTCCATGGTGGGGGCGGCTTCGATTTTGGCTTCTTCCTGCAGGCTCCCAACGACGCTGCGCAGGAGGTTCATGCCGATCTCCGGGTGGGTGATTTCCCGGCCCCGGAACATGACGCTCAGCTTGACCTTGCTTCCCTCCTCCAAGAACTCCCGAATACGCTTGAGCTTGGACTGACGGTCATGCTCGGCGATGCGGGTCTTGAAGCGGATCTCACGGAGAAGGTTGGTCTTCTGGCTCTTGCGGGACTCCCGGTCTTTCTTGGTGGCCAGGTAGCGGTAGCGCCCGTAGTCCATGATGCGACAGACGGGCGGCCGGGCTGTTGGCGCCACCTCCACCAGATCAAGTCCATTTTCGCGGGCAAGCTGAAGAGCTTGGAGAGGAGCCATGACACCGATTTGATTCCCGTCCTCCCCGATGACCAGGATCTCCCTAACCCTGATCTGATCATTCACCCGGTAGTCTTGTGCTGGTATGCTACCGCTCCCACTCAGTCTCAAGTACCGTGCTGGACTATACCATATTCGGCTTGTCAAGTAAAGCCGGGGCGGGCGGGAAGGCCCCCTGCCGGGCGGCGCGAAAGGGCGCTAGGCCCGGGGTACGACGGCTTCGCGGTGCGCGCCCTGGCCGTGTGCGCCGCCCACCACCTCAGCCAGGGACGCCAGTCCATGACGAGTCAAGTATCGACGGAGCCCGGCGAGCACCTCCAGGGGCGCGCGGGGGTTGGCCAGGTTGGCCGTTCCGATCTGAACGGCTTGAGCCCCGGCCAGGAGGTACTCAATGGCGTCGCTCCCCGTGCCGATGCCGCCAACGCCGATGATGGGGACCTCAACGGCCCTATAGACGCGGTAGACCATCGATAGGGTCACGGGCTTCAGGCCGGGGCCTGAGACGCCACCCGTATCGGCCCCGAGGGTCGGAGTCCCGGCCGCGGGGTCTATGGCCATGCCCATGAGGGTATTGGCGATGGTCAGGGCGTCGGCGCCGCCCCGGACGGCGGCACGGGCCATGGCGACAATGTCCGTGACATTGGGCGAGAGCTTGACGATGACGGGTAGGGGCGCGGCGCCACGGACGGCGCGGGTGACCTGCTCGGTGAGCTCCGGACTCTGACCGAACTCCAGGCCTCCCTCCACGTTGGGGCAGCTGACGTTCAGCTCCAGGGCGGCGATGCCGGGGGCTCGGCCGGCCATGGCGGCCATGGCCTCGAAGTCCTCAGTCCGCTCCGCAGCCAGGCTCAGGACGACGGGCACACGCCAGGCAGTCCAGACGGCGGGATAGTCACGGAGCACGGCGTCGATGCCGGGGTTCTGAAGGCCGATGGAGTTGAGCATCCACCCCTGACCGTGGACGATGCGCGGCGTTGGGTTGCCGGCGCGGGGCCTTGGGGTCGTGCTCTTGGCTATGACGGCCCCCAGGCCCTGCAGGTCGAGCCCGGGCGGCAGACCGGCCCCATAGCCGTCGCGCCCAAAGGTGCCCGCCGCGACCATGACGGGGTTGCGAAGGAGCAGCCCGTTGGGGTGGCGGGGCGCTAGTTGGACGCTCAGGTCGGGACTGGGCATGGGCGGAGCACCTCTTCAAGGATTGTTCCACACCATGCCCAGTCCGGGCAAGGAGCATCGCGGGCGCATGGGGGGTTGGGCGGGGGCGGCGCTCCTAGGGCCTGTTGTAGCTTTTCCTCTGCGGGTTCCGCAGGAAGGGCGGAAGGTCGAGATCAGGCACTTGGCCCGACCCGGCGATCTCCCAGGAAGGCACGGCCATGCCCTTTGTGCCGGGGCCGGAGATGCCGTCCGTGCCGATGCCGGTGGCAATGACCGTGATCTGGGCGCGGTCCTCCAGAGAGGGATCGTAGGCCATGCCGAAGAAGATCATCGCGTCCGGGTCCACCCTGGAGCCGATATACTCTCCGGCGGTGTTGACCTCGCTGAGCTTGAGGTCCGGGCCGGCCTTCACGTTGAAGAGCACGCCCTTGGCGCCGTCTATGGAGAGGTCCAGCAGGGGGTTGCTGACAGCCTCACGAGCCGCATCCAGGGCGGAGCCTGGGCCCCGGGACTCGCCGATGGCCATGAGCGCCTGGCCGGGGAGGTGCATGATGCTCATGACGTCCGCCAAGTCGACGTTGATCTCGCCGGGCAGGTTGACCAGCTCCGCCACGGAGTGGACTCCCTGGGTCACGGCTTCATCGGCGCAGCGGAGGGCGTCTTCCATGGAGACGTCGTCGTCCAGGAGGCTCAGGAGGCGGTCGTTGTGAATGACAATGAGGTTGTCGACCTGGTCCCGGATGGTGGTCACCCCGGACAGTGCCGTGTCGAAGCGCCTGGCGCCCTCGAAGGAGAAGGGGGTCGTGACGACGCCGATGACGAGGGCGCCGGACTCCTTGGCGAACTGGGCCACGACCGGCGCGGCGCCGGTGCCCGTGCCGCCACCCATGCCGGCTGCCAGAAAGACGAGGTCCGCCTGGTCGAAGAGCCCTCGCAAGGCCTCGCGTTCGGCATCTGCAGCCTGGGCGCCCACCTCTGGCTTGCCTCCGGCGCCCATGCCGCGGGTGAGGACTCCGCCGATCTGGATCTTCTGTGCCAAGCGGGCCGTGCGCAGGGACTTGATGTCCGTGTTGACCACCGCGTAGTGGACGCCGGGGATGGGCTTGGCCTCAAGCATGCGGGTGACGGCGTTGCAGCCACCACCCCCTACACCAACGACAGCAATGCGCGCGGGGACATCAGTGAAGGTGCCGTATCGATCCTTGGAGTCGGGCCTCGGGGTCTTGGGGGCGGCTTTCCGAGCCTTGGACGGAGAGGAACGCGGGGTACGAGGAGCCATATCGATCGAACCTCCTATCAGGACCCCGGTTTTTCTCCGGGGCGCATTCGTGCCAGTACCCTGGACAGTTTCCTAGTCTACCGGCTCCATCGCCGACTGTCAAGGGAGATGGATTTGCCTCTCTTTGTGCAGTGATTTCGTCAATCGGCAACCGCTCAAAGAACGTATCGGTACATGAACGGACTGACGTTGACTGCTAGGGAGCAGTCGAGGGTACAGGCCTTTATCGCAGCGACAGGGCGGGACAAGCGGGCGAATGGGGGGCCCCGCGGCGCGGTCCACGCAGCCGGCCGCAGGCCGGACGCCACTTGCGCCGCCGATGGCTCGCAGCGTATTCTACGGCTGCTTCACAGGGACGCTTCGACGGCGGGACCGAGAGCATGGCGCTGACCAACGAAGACCAGGTACGAGAGATGGCCCGGCTTGGCCTGCCGCTGGCGCCCGTCGAGGTTCCAGAGGTCACCAACCGGTTGAACGCCATTCTGGACGCACTGGACGCTCTTCGGCAGATGGACCTTCAAGACGTTCAGCCCTTCATCGTAGCCATGGAAGAGGAGGAGCCCGGTGGCGGCGAGTGATCTGGCCTTTCTTTCGGCCGCGCAGTCGGCGGCGCTGGTGCGGGAGCGCCGCGTGTCGCCGGTTGAGCTGGTGCAGGCGTACCTGGAGCGTGTCGAGCGGCTGAACCCGCAGCTCAATGCCTACGTAACGGTCTGCGCCGACGAGGCCCTGGCCCAAGCCAAGGAGGCGGAGGGCCGGCTCGTCAGCAGCGGTCCCGCCGGGCCGTTGTTCGGCGTGCCGATCGCCATTAAGGACCAGTTCGACACCAAGGGCCTCCGCACGAGCCGGGGATCGCGGCTGTTCCAGGACCGGGTGCCGGAGCAGGACGCCACAGTCGTCAGGCGGCTTCGGGAGGCCGGGACAATTCTCCTGGGCAAGCTGAACCTGGCGGAGCTGGCCCTGGGAGGCACACGCGAGCCTCCCGGAGGAATCCCGCGGAACCCGTGGGACCTGGACCGCATTCCAGGCGACTCCAGCAGCGGCTCCGGCATCGCGGTAGCCGCCCACCTGTGCGCGGCGTCGTTGGGGGAGGACACGGCGGGGTCGGGGCGGACTCCTGCGGCCTACTGCGGCATCGTTGGACTGCGGCCGACCTACGGTCGGATTAGCAGGCACGGCGCGTCGTCCATGTGCTGGCATATGGACGTGGCCGCGCCCATGACCAAGACTGTGGAGGACTGTGCGCTGATGCTGGGCGCGCTGGCCGGTCACGACACGCAGGACCCGTTCAGCAGCCGCCGGGAGGCGCCCGACTACACGGCGGCGCTGGGGGGCACGGTCCGCGGCGTGCGGGTAGGCGTCATCAGGGAGTTGGACCAGGACGACATACTTGACCCCGAGGTGCGGGCCCTTCTGTCCCAGGCGACGGAAACCCTGCGCCACCTGGGCGCCGAGGTCAGAGAAGTGTCCGTGCCCATGGCACCGATGGGCGGCGCCATCTTCGTGGGAATCGGCGACACGGAGGCGGCGTCCGTTTGGGACGAGGCCCTGCGCACGCGTCCGGAGCTGCTGGACTCGGCCACGCGGACGCGGCTCCAGGCGGCGGCGCTGCTCCCGGCCAGCCTCTACCAGCGGGCGCTGAAGGCCCGTCGGGTGCTGCGGGAGCAGATGCTGTCGGCGCTTCGGGAGGTGGACGTCCTGGTGTCAGCGACGTCCTGCTTCCAGCCGCCGCTGTACGGCCAGGACGCGGCGATATTCGCCAACAGTGAGGACGTGCGGCGGCGCATGCACGGCAGACGCTCCTACGTGACGGGCTACCCCCTGGCCGCCCTGCCGGCCATCTCGGTGCCCTGCGGGTTCACGTCCTCCAACCTGCCGGCGGGGATGCAGCTGGGGGGCCGAGCCTTCGAGGAGGCGACGCTGCTGCGCGTGGCCCACGCATACGAGCAGGCCACACCGTGGCACACGCGCCGGCCGCCCATCGCCGAGGAGTAGGGCCGTCGAGGGCAACCGGGGCGACGCTGCGCGTTCCAGCCCTCGCGCACGGGGAAGGACCACCATTGCACAGGGCCAGCGGCAGCGACGAGGGGCAGACGCTGGAAGGCCACGAACGCCGGTTCCTGGAGGGCCCCGGCGGACGGACGATGGGCCTCATGCAGGCCATACGCGTCTTCGTGGAGATGATCCGCAGCTTCCGCACGCTCCACTTTGTGGGCCCCTGCGTGACGGTCTTCGGGTCCGCCAGGTTGGCGGAGGGCGACGCCGCCTACGAGCTGGGGCGCCGCACCGGGGCGGAGCTGGCGAGGGCCGGCTTCACGGTCATGACCGGCGGAGGGCCGGGGCTGATGGAAGCCGCCAGCAGGGGTGCCAAGGAGGCAGGGGGAGAGACGGTCGGGTGCGGCATCCGGCTCGTACGGACCGAGGCGCGCAACCCCTACTCGGACACGTGGCTGCAATTCCGCTACTTTTTCGTGCGCAAACTCATGCTCGTGCGCTATTCCTACGCATTTGTCGTGCTTCCCGGTGGGTTCGGCACCATGGACGAGGTCTTCGAGTCGGCCACGCTGATTCAGACGGGCAAGATTCAGGACTTCCCCATCGTGCTCATGGGGTCCGAGTACTGGCGGCCCCTCCTGGACTTCGTGCGCGACAGGATGGTGGCTCGGGGCGTCATCGACCAGGCCGACTTCGACCGGTTCACGGTCACCGACTCTCCCGAGGAGGCGGCGGCGCTGGTCCGCGACACGGCCATCCGCAGGTTTGGCGTACACTACAGGGCCCGTCCGCGCCGCAAGCGCATCCTGTTCGAATAGCGGGCCAGATTCCGACCCCTTCATTCCCGCGGAAGGAGACCTTTGTGTGACGCCTCGTAGAGGGCGAGGTCGTGAAAGTGAAGCAGCTCCCGCCAACCTGCGGCCCCGCCCCCGGATTCCCGCTTTCGGAGACTTTTGCGCAACTTGTCCGTTGATTGGCGTTGGGCGCGCCGGGGCAGCAGGTGTGGGATTGACAAGGCAGGCCTCCGCCCTAGGCACGCTCCCCCCTGCTGCTCACCACGATTGTGTGGCGTTTTGGCCCGCTCGTCCGCCCCGCCGTCGCTAGGACTATGTCGTGGTCGGACTGGCTGACGCACTCGTCCACGACATTCGCGACAGCTTCGGCATTGGTAGTGCCCCCGCGCTCATGAGCCACGGCTGCCACAAGGCTCCTGATGCCGTATATGTCCTTTGCCTGCGCTATCCGTAGTGCGATCTCCTGCACGACACCTCCCTGGTTGCCTGCGAATCGGTCACGCTTGAACACTCGAATGCGGAAATGAGCGCGGCAAGCAGCGAGCGCTATGTAGGCCCCGAAGCCTACCTAGTATCTCACAGGTGGCTGTGACGTTCGAAGGTACGCACCTAGACCAGTCGGGCTCGTGGGCAATTCCTTACGACCCCTAGCTTCGCAGATATCGTCAAACAAGCGCGCTTCTATGTCAGAGTGCCGCGAGTACGAGACGCGCGCCTGGCCTCGAATGCCCCCAGGTGCCGTGTCGTCGAGCGCACCTTGCCAAATCACCCCCACCCTCCCAGTGACCGCCTCTGGTGACCCTGTACTCTCCAGGTCCACCAAAATCGTCGGTCACTGCGTTTCCACCCGGGTAGGGCTGGTAGAGATCGCTGGTCCATTCCTCAACGTTCCCAGCCATGTCGAGAACACCGTAGGGACTTGCACCAGCAGGGAACCTGTCAACAGGGGTGACCCCTCCATAGCCACCCTCGCGGGTGTTGCACCTTGCTGCATCGAATTCGTCGCCCCAAGGATATTCACGACCATCTGTGCCCCTAGCGGCCTTCTCCCACTGAGCCTCCGTGGGAAGGCTGATCTCGCGGGCGGAAGCTATCGATAGCCAGTGGCAGAAGGCTTCCACTTCTTGGTAGGACACCCCTGCAACAGGACGATTCGGCTCAGCAGCGGACTCGGCCCAGGTTGCCTGGAGCGTCGAGCCTGTTTGGTAGGCATATTCCGTCCAGAGTTGGGTCGTGATAGGCGTGCGTGCTATGTAGTAGTCAGGCAGGTACACCTCACGGTTAGGGGTCTCTTTGAGAATCCATGCCGCTTGCACATCGGGGTACTGGACCGTCACCGCAGCCACTTCGCTTGGGTCGGTGCCCATAGCGAAGGTCCCTGCAGGGACCAACACGAACTCCCAACGTGTCTCGCCCACGGATACTTGGATTTCCTTGGAGGTATGGGAGCTCATGTCATCGCTCCGATTGCTCCGGAGTTCATCCGTGTCCCGGCAGTCTCGGCCAGGGACACAGGCCATTTCTTGAGACTGGCTCCCTCTCCTAACCTGTGGCGGAAGAGGCCCATGGCGTAACCGTGAGGCCGGGCCAAGTCTGCCGCCAGCGGTCGGCCTTCTCCTGGTACCGCCAGGGTAAGTCGAGCAGATAGTTGGGGCGGACGACCATTGCGAAAACGTCGTCGAAACCGAAGGGAGCGTACACATCATATCCGCCACCGGGCGCCTTACGGACTCCCAGAGCCGAACACCGGGTCAGAAAGCTGTCGATGCCCTCCCGCGTGCTGTACAGGGGCTCGTGAGGAATCCCGAACTTCTCGGCATACCAGAGGTGGACGCGGGCCTGATTGCGCACCTGCGCAACGACGCCCAGGTCCGCGAAGGCCGTCTCGCAACGGTGGATAATCCGGTCCTCACCCTCCCAGCTGAGGTCTTGGGAGTCGCAGTAGAGGATGTCATAATCGGTGATTCCGTGCGTTGGCGGCAACCCGCTGACGTGATTCCATACGGTCTGGCAGAGGCAGCCGGCGGCGAGATAGCAGTCCGGCAGATCCAGCTCCGCCAGCCGGTCCACCAGGGCACGGATGGTCTCATTCGCAAGGACGATGTCGACGAACAGTGCGCGGAGGTCGGGTTGCATCGGGGCGGTCCTAATGGAAACCGGCAGGTCGCCATGCCGTGGGCATCCTGGCGTGGACGATACCTCATTCTATCTGATACGGCGCACAGTCCGCGCACCTCATGCCCATCGCCTCGCAACCCCGCCACCACACCCCCACACTGCAATAGTGTGAACAGACCCTAGTCCAAAGTGCCCAAGCGGGCACAGCCCTGGTCAGTTCAACAGTCCAAGCACGTCGCGGATGTCCGATATCGTCTCGCCCTTCCAGCCTTCGCGGCCGCCGTCCGCCCGGTCGTACGGGGCCCTCATTAGCACGGCGGTCATGCCAGCCTTCGACGCGCCGCTGAGCTCGCCGGCGGTGCCATCTCCGACGTAGAGACAATGTTCGGCAGTGACGCCGAGCCTCCCAATCGCAAGATCATAGATGCGCCGATCGGGCTTCGCAAGGCCGGCATCGAAGGAGAGCACCGCTGCGTCCATCAACGGCGCGAAGGGCGTCGTATGCCACAGCCGAGAGACGTCCTCTCCGCAATTGCTGATCAGCCCGACTCTGTAGCCCGAGTCCTTCAGCGTCGAGAGCGTTTCGACCGTGCCGGGGCGGGGCGACAGAGCGCTGCGTACGTACGCATAACGAATTTCAGCTACGCCGTGGATACAGTCTTGGCCCGGCTCCGCGCCCAACTCCCTGCAGATGTGCAAGAGCGCAGCTTCGTTTGATGAGAATCCGCCGACCATGCGTTGGGCCGCTCCTGCAGCCCACCCTTTGGCGAACCCATCGCGGTCCACGCCGAGCAAATCCGCCATCTCGGTGTTCTTTTGCTGGTAGAGGAGCCGGTTGGCCTCGGGATACATCAGATCGTCCACTAGAGTACCCCAGAAATCGAAGACCACCGCTTTGTACTTGCTCACGCCTGCCTCCGTTCTCAAGGGTGGTCACTGTCATATTGTGTTTCTTTGCTCAGTGTGGCTTGGGTCCCAGGTGGAGGGCGCCTCATTCTACCTCATACCGCGCATAGTCCAAGCACCTCGCGGATGTCCGATATCGTCTCGCCCTTCCAGCCTTCGCGGCCGCCGTCCGCCCGGTCGTACGGGGCCCTCATTAGCACGGCGGTCATGCCAGCCTTCGACGCGCCGCTGAGCTCGCCGGCGGTGCCATCTCCGACGTAGAGACAATGTTCGGCAGTGACGCCGAGCCTCCCAATCGCGAGATCATAGATGCGCGGATCGGGCTTCGCAAGGCCGGCATCGAAGGAGAGCACCGCTGCGTCCATCAACGGCGCGAAGGGCGTCGTATGCCACAGCCGAGAGACGTCCTCTCCGCAATTGCTGATCAGCCCGACTCTGTAGCCCGAGTCCTTAAGCGTCGAGATTGTCTCTACCGTGCCAGGACGGGGCGACAGACTGTCGTGCGTGTACGCATAACGCAATTCAGCACCGGCCCTGATACGGTCCTGGCTTGGCTCAACTCCAAGCATCCTGCAGGCGTCCAAGAGCGCACCTTCGGTTGACGAGAAGCCGCCTACTATGCGTTGGGCCGCTCCTGCAGCCCACGCTTTGGCGAACCCATCGCGGTCCACGCCGAGCAAATCCGCTATCTCGGCGATCTTTTGCTGGTAGAGGAGCCGGTTGGCCTCGGGATACATCAGATCGTCCACGAGAGTACCCCAGAAATCGAAGACAACCGCATTGTACTTACTCACGCCTGCCTCCGTTCTCAAGGATGATCACTGTCATACTGTACTTCTTGGTCCACTAAGGGCTGGGTCCCAGGTGGCGGGCTTCCTCGCTGCTCCACCCAGGACCCTCTTGGCGGACGAAGCGGGCCTCGGCGCGTTCGAGGAAGGGGACGGCGCGGGGGCCCCGCTCGTCCGGCAGGGCCTCCACGCAGCATAACGTGTATGGTCGTCGCTGGCCACGGCCCCGTTCATAGCGCGTTGCGGATGGTACAATGCCTGCGCGGCGCTCTGTTGCCGTTCGCATCATCGCCGCCGCATACGGAGCAGGAGGCGATGGTCGCGGTCCTGCGGAGGGCCGGGGATGCGCCAGGACAGCCAGGAGGGACACGATGGATGAGGCACGGGTCTACGCGCCCACGGGGATGCTCGGCTCCGGGTTTCTGGAGCTTTCCATGGCCCGGGCCATGGAGTGGGAGCCGCACATCATCGGGTGCGACGCCGGATCGACGGACGGCGGGCCGGACCCGCTGGGCCGCGGCAAGTGCATGTTCCCCCGTGAGGCGGTAAAGCACGAGTTCCGTCTCATGCTGCGGGCGGCGCGGTCCAAGCGCATACCCCTCTTCGTCGGCTCCGCGGGCTCCGCCGGCGCCGACGCCAATCTGGCATGGGCCGCCGAGGTGCTTCAGGAAGCGGCCCGGGATGAGGGGCTCCACTTCCGCCTGGCGCTCATCCACGCCGAACAGGATAAGGAGTACGTCAAGAGCAAGCTGCGGCAGGGCAAGGTCCAGCCTCTGAAGCCGGCCCCCCACATCAGCGAGGAGGTCATCGACCGGGCGAGCCACATCGTGGGCATGATGGGGCCGGAGCCCTACACGCGGGCCCGCGAGGCGGGCGCCGACGTGGTGCTCGCAGGGCGCTCCAGCGACACGTCCATCTTTGCGGCGCTGCCCGTGGCCGAGGGGCTGCCGGCGGCCACGGCCTGGCACGCGGCCAAGATCCTGGAGTGCGGGGCCGCCGCGGTGGCGGAGCGCCGCTCCCCCGACGGCATGGTGGCATGGGTGCGCGGGGACGAGTTCATCGTCGAGCCGCCCAACCCGGACTACTGGTGCACACCCCAGAGCGTCGCCGCCCACACCCTCTACGAGAACGCCGACCCCTTCCACCTCTACGAGCCCAGCGGCATGCTGGACGTGACCGATGCCAAGTACGAGGCCGTGAGCGACAGGGCGGTGCGCGTGTGGGGAAGCCAGTGGGTCCCATCGGACCGCTACACTGTCAAGCTGGAGGCCGCGGAGATGGTCGGCTACCAGAGCGTGGTGCTGGGGAGCGTTCGCGACCCGGTGATGGTGCGCCAGATCGACGACTGGCTCGCGCGGATGCAGGAGGGGCTGACGCGGCGCATCCGGGACGGTTTCGACGGTCTGGAGCTGGGCCGGGACTTCCAGTTCTTTGTGCGGGTTTATGGGCGCGACGGCACCATGGGTCCGCTGGAGCCGCACCGCGGGCCCGCCCACGAGGTGCTGCTCGCCATGGAGGTGACGGCGGAGACCCAGGAGATGGCCACGGCCGTCGCGGACTCCGTGCACCACTACGCGCTGCACTTCCCAGTGCCGGAGTGGCACGGCCTCATCTCCGGGGTGGCCTACCCGTACAGCCCGGCGGTGCTGAACCGGGGAGCGGTGCACCGCTTCAGCCTGAACCACCTGCTGGAGCCGGAGGACCCCTACGAGATGTTCCCCATGGAAATCCTGGAGGTGTAGCCGTGGCGAAGCTGTGGGAGATAACCCGCCTCATCCGAAGCAAGAACGCGGGGCCCTTTGTGCTCACCTTCGACATTATGTTCGATAACCCGGACCTGTACGTTCAGGTCCGGGACTCGGGCGTTATCAACAAGGAGCTGATGGCCAGGCTGTACAACCTGGACACGGAAGACGTCATGCTCTTCAACTGCGACAACGCCCTGGCCATCAAGGTCAGCATTCCGCGGCCCTACTTCTCCGGCGACTTGGAGGACAGCGACGTCTTCGGCGGCCAGCAGTTTGCGCCCCTGGTGGACCTGGAGGTGCCGGGGGCGGAGGCGCCCACAGCAGGGTGAAGGCGGCGCCGCCCTCTTGGCGGCCTGCGTCCTGTGCTAGACTGGCCGTAGCTTTCCGGGGAATACGTGTCGTGGGCAGGTCCATTACGCGACAGGGCATCTACTACGGCTGGTTCATAGTCGCCACCGCGTTCTTCGTGTCCATGCTAACGGTGGGGGCGCGCAACGGCTTCGGCGTCTTTGTCCTGCCGATGAGCGACGAGTTTTCCTGGAACCGCTCCACCATCTCCCTGGCGGCCTCCATCGGTTTCCTGGTCAACGGTCTGAGCCAGCCCATCCTCGGCCGCGTGTACGACCGCGTGGGAGCCCGGCGGGTGGTCCTGGTGAGCCTGACCGCCCTGGGACTGGCCACCATGCTCCTGGCGCTTACCAACCACATCATCGTGCTGGTCCTCATCTTCGGCGTGGTGCTGTCGCTGGCTATGAGCGGCGGGTCGTTGAACATCCTCGCCGTGGTGCTCACCAAGTGGTTCCGGCGCCGGCGCGGGACAGTGGTCGCCATCTGCGCCGCCGGGGCCTCCATGGGAGGGCTCGTGCTGGTGCCGTTCAGCAGCTACCTCATCGAGCTGCTGGGCTGGCGCGCCACGTGGGCGGTCCTGGGGCTGCTGGTGCTGGCGCTCGCCGTGCCACTGGCGTTCTTCTTCCTGCGCGAGGACCCCGCCGAGATGGGCCTGTTGCCCGATGGCGACGCCGAGCCCGCCGGGACGATGGGTGGGCCAACGCCCGCCGTGCGGGGGCCGCTGGAGGCCGAGTACTGGTACGACTCGTTCCGGTCGCGGCCTATGTGGCAGATCAGCGGCGCCTACTTTGTCTGCGGGTTCACGACGGCGATCATCTCAGCCCACTTCGTCGCGCACGCCATCGAGAGCGGCCTGACGCCGTCCACGGCGGCGACGGCCTTCGGACTGATGGCAGGTCTGAACGCGATTGGGGTGCTGACTGCCGGGGCCCTGGGCGACCGGTTCGGGCGCAAGAGCTTCCTCAGCATGGTGTACGCCCTGCGTGGATGCGGGTACGCGGCGTTGCTGCTGGCGCCGGACCCCTATGGGCTATGGATCTTCGTGGTGCTGGCCGGGTTCTCGTGGCTAGCGACGGTGCCGCTGACCACGTCCCTCACGGCGGACGTGTACGGGCTGAAGAACCTCGGCCTCCTGACAGGGATCTCCTATGCGGTCCACAACGTTGGGGGCGCTCTGGGGATCCAGCTGGGCGGGATCATGCGCGACCTCACGGGGTCCTACGACGTGCCGTTTGCCGTGGCCGCCGTGCTCCTTGCCGTCGCCAGTCTCACCGCCTTTTCCATTCAGGAGAAGAGGTATTCGACAAGGATCCCGTGGGCAGCCGGCGGCGCGGCCGCTTCGGGCGGCTCGTAGGCCATGCTTCCCCTGGCGGCGCCGCTGCACCACGGCGAGGCGGGCGACCCCGTCCTGCTGGAGTGGATCAGGCACCGGCTGGACGAGGTGATCGGGCTGGACCCGGCGGTCATCGTCGTGCTGCTGGGGGCGCTGATCGTCGCCATTCCGGCAGCCATCGTGCTGCTGTACGCAGCGCAGCGCCGGAGCAGCTCCGCCCGCTGACGTCGCCCCACACCACCTGTGCCATCCCCCCGTTGCCCGCACCGGCGTGTATGGTATAGGCTCCGCTCACACTCCGGCCAGGGAAAGGAGACCGCCATGCCCCAAGTCCGCACGTCACTCGGAGCGACCCAAGGCCGTCTTCACCGCCCTGCTGCATCCCTTGAAGGGTCCTCCCCCGAAAACAATCGTACGCCCGTCTATCTGAGGAAGGCCCGACCAGCTTCAGAGGACACTCGGAAAAAATATGAGCTAATCAAACAAGGGAGGACAATCAAATCAGGTCCCCGGCAGGACCTCCTGGCGCCCGGCCTCGCCTTGACAGGCCGAAGGGGCCGTGGCTAGGATAGGGGCGCTCCTGAGTCGACGCATCCCGAGCAAGCCACACCTGCAATAGCGAGTGGAGGGGAACATGGCAACCGAGACGGCAACCGTCGTCGAGAAGTTTGTGGAGCTTAGCCACGGCAAGACCCGTTACCTGGAGGCCGGAACAGGGGACCCCACGATCCTGCTGCACGGGGTGGGCTTCTTCAGCGGCGCGAATAGCTGGCGCCCGAACATGGGGCCGCTTTCCAGCAAGCTGCGGGTCCTGGCCCTGGACTGCCTGGGCTGGGGAAAGGGAGACCGGTTTGACCGGGAGTACTCTTTCGCCTACTTGGTGGATCACGTCCGCGAGTTCCAGGACGCCCTGGGCTTGGAGAAGACCAACATCGTGGGGCACTCCATGGGCGGCTGGATCGCCTCGGTGTTCGCGTACGAGAGCCCGAACCGCGTCAATAAGCTGGTGCTCGTAGGCAGCGGCGGCGCGCGGCCCCGGACCATTCCGAGCATGACGGGGTTCAAGCCGCCTACCAGGGACGATGTCAAGGAGCGGCTGGCCGCTCAGACAAACCCGGCCCTCCACGGAGAGCTGGACCAGTGGGCGGACGAGGACCACGCCAACACCCAGATTCCGGGCGCGCTGGAAGCCTATCAAAAGATCCTCAACCACATGAACGACGGCATGAACCGGGTGCGGTACAACACAATCCGGCGGTTCGAGCACATCACGTCGCCGACCCTGGTCCTCTGGGGCAAGGACGATCAGACCAACGCTCTGGCAATGGGGGAGGAGACCCACCGGCTCATCAAGGGTTCCAAGCTGGTTGTGCTGGACACGGACCACTTCGTGCCCACCCAGGCCCCGGACGAGTTCAACAAGGCGCTGCTGGAGTTCCTGTAGGACCTGGCCGTGCCGCGGAAGCCGAGCAGGGGGCGGGAGCACGGACAGCGCTGAGATCAACCGGAGTATGAGATGGCAGAGGGCAAGGTCGTATCCCTGCAGGTTTGCGTGGGCCACCGCATGCCCATGGACTTCAAAGACCGGGTGAACGTGATGACGGGGCAGGGGCTGGAGGGCGACCGCCACGCCCTGCCGCGGAGTCGCCGGCAGGTGCTGGTGATGGAGCAGGAGATACTGGACGCGCTGGAGCTGGCGCCGGGGGACATCAGGGAGAACGTGACCATCTCAGGGATCGAGCTCCACGGGCTGGCGGAGGGTCGGCAGGTACGCATCGGCGCCGAGGTAACCCTGGAGGTCACGGGGGTCTGCGAGCCATGCGAACGCATGGACGAGCTGCGCCTGGGCCTGCGGGAGACCATCAGGGGGCGCAGGGGCGTGCTCACCCGCGTCGTGCAAGGCGGCGCCGTGAGCGTCGGCGACCCGGTGCGCGTGGCGGAGGGCGCGCCGGCGGCCTAGCGCCGGCGCAGGAAGCCGCCATGGTGATCCTGTCGAACCATGAGCGGCCCCGCCCCAAGCCATCCGGCGACGACTGCCTCTACAGCACACCCCTGCTGGACCGCGACCCCCACAAAGCCGTCGCGCAGCGACCGCTATCGCTTGTAGCCGCCCACGATTGCCTGTTCCATCCGCTTCCAGAAACAGTCCACCGTCTCGAACCCGGCCTCTTTGAGCCAGTCGAGGTGCCACCGTAGCGTCGCATCCCGGTGGTGGTACAGCGTGGCGGTGTGGGGCGCCTGGGCCGGGGGCGCGGGCTCCTGTGGGGGGCGCTCGCTGCTGCGCGCGTTGCGGTAGACCTGTCGCAGGAAGTCGTTTGGCGCCGAGGCCGTATCTATGTTGAAGAAGCAGCCGCCGGGCTCCAGGTTGGCGTAGATGGCGGCGTAGAGGCGGCCCATCTCCTCCGGCGGCAGGTGATGGATGGCCCTAGCGGAGACGACGACGTTGAAGGGGCCGCGCTGGACGGCGCTGGACGGCAGCGCGCCGGCGCCGAAGTCGCCGACGACGTAGGCGAAGCGGTCGCCGAAGCGGGCCATGCGCTCCCGTCCCACCTCCATCATGGCGTCGGAGATGTCGAGTCCAATGGCGTTGGCCCCGGGAAAGGCGTCCAGCACGGCGGTGGCGACGACGCCGTAGCCGCTCCCAACGTCCAGGACCCTGATGGCGGCGTCCGCAGGGAAGGGGATGAGCCGCGTGACGAACTCGAAGAGGATCTGGCGCTCTTCCTGCTGGCGGTCCATACGCTGAACATACTCGGCCACGCGGTCCGGCTCCTGCCAGTGATGGCCAGGATGCTCTTCTCTCTGTGCGGATGTCATTAGCGCCTCCCTGGATTGGTGTTGTGCAGGCCCCGGCCGGCGAGGCCAGAGGTGGTCTACGCGGTCCCGCTCCGCTGCCGCCTGCGCTGCGCCAGGCGCTCCTCTTCCTCCGGAGGATGCACGTTGCGGAACATGAAGTAGAGGCCCGCAAGGTACACGGACTTGAAGACTCCGGCGGCGAGGAAGGGGGCGCTGGCGGAAACGACCTGCCAGAGCCAGGTGGCGATGGCGGGCGTGGCGCTGCCGACGGTTGCCTGGGTGAGATTGTTGATGCCCGCCATGGCGGCCCGCTCGTTGCGGTTGACGATAGTCATGGTGTAGGCCTGCCTGGGCGGGTTGTCCATCTGGGAGAAGAAGCCGCGAGCGAACCAGAACAAAACGGCGAGCCACGCCCAGGGCGCGAAGGGGACGGCGAAGGTGAAGATCACCGCCGGGATGTGGGTGAACACGACGGTGTTGAGGAGCCCTATGCGGTTGGATATCTTGGCCGCGATCCAGAGAGAGACGGCGTTCAGCACCGTGGTGAAGGCGAAGATAGAGCCCACTTCCAGCAGGTTCAAACCGAACTGGTTCTTGAACCACAAGGAGACCAGGGAGAAGAAGACGAACCTGGTGGCGAAGCTGTCCACGGAGAAGATACCGGCCAGCGTGAAGATGGTCCAGCGTGAAGGCAGCTTGAAGGGATTCTGGAATCGCTCCTTGGTTATGGGGACATCCACCGCGGGCGAGAGGAGGAAGTACATGAGGGCGGAGATGACCATGAAGAAAGTGTAGCCCACGAACATGAGCTTGAATCCGCCGATTTCGCTGATCCCGAACAGGAGGACGAAGAGGGGCGGCAGGGCCGCCGCGAAGCTTCCTACGAACCTGCCGACCCGCTCCCAGATCCCCGCCATGGCGTAGAGGTCCGTAATCCTGTCAGAAGAAGTCGTGTCCGGCAGGATGGCGGTCTCCAGGGGCTGGACCGGCCCCCTGGGGCCGCTGCCGGATATGGCCAGGCTCCCGACCAGGAATGACACCATGGCCAGCACGAGATACTGGTCAGTGAGGGCGAAGCCCATGCCCGCGATCCCCATGAGCAGGGAGAAGCCCGTGAGGAGCTTCCGCCGCCCAAAGGTGTCCCCGATGAAGATCACGGTTCCGGCGAAGAAGGCGCTGCCCACTGACCCGATGGTTACCAGAACGCCGATCTCCGTCAGGCTGTAGCCCAGGAGGTCCAGGTAGATGGCGAAGAAGACGGCGATGGACGCCTGAGCGAAGGTGCGCATGAAGCGCGCAAGCATGAGCAGCCAGGCGTCGCGGCTGATCCAACTCAGCGGTTTGGAAGATGCAGTAGTCACGTGCTCGTCCCCCCGCCAGGCGGCCTCCCCGGCGACGGCGCCATTATAGCACAGCCCTCCGGCGGGCACGGGACGCGCTCACGGAGGCCCCGGATGGCCCAGCGGGGACGGCGGCGCGGCCGCTGACGGGGCGCTCAGAGCGCCGCAAGAACATCCCGCGTGTCCCGAAGGTCCGTGTGGCTATCGAGCACGCCCGGCACTAAGCCCCCGGGCGGGTAGGAGGCGTCCGGCACGACGGTGAAGGTGTACCCGAGGCCAACGCCCTCGCGGACGGTGGCCTCGATGCAGCCGTGTATGGCGCCCCCGCTGACGACGCAGTGGCCGACGCCCAAGTTGCGCAGAATCCGGTGCAGGGGCGTGAACCCGAAGCCGCTGTTGCCCTTCTTGATGACGATGAAGTCGTCCTCCAGGACGTCCACGCCCTCCGCCACCTGGGCGCCCCAGGAGCCTTCGGCCAGATAGCGCTCCTCGGCCGCGATGGGCTTGGCGCGCCGGGCCGCCCGAGGCCAGGCGCGATCTAGGTTGTCGGGCCTCACACCCACCTTGACGAAGACGACGGGGTTGTCCGCCGCCCGCATCCCCTGGGCAAGGCGTTGGTTGTTTTCGATGAGGGTGCCCCGGTCCTCCTCGCTCATAACGGAGTAGCCAAGGCGGGCCTTCACGCCGTCGGGGTGCACGAAGTCGTTCTGGAGGTCGATGACTAAGAGGGCCGTCCTGAGATCGCGCCGGCCCTGCGTGTCCGAAGGGGAGTGCAGCGCGGCCAGCACCTCGTCCGTGGTGGTGAGGTCGGCGATCATCGTCCATCCCCGGTGGCGCTCCCGAGCGGCCGCGCTCACGGCGTCGACGGGGATGTGCACCTCGAAGCCCAGGGCGGCGCCCTGGCGCGCGGACTCCTCGAGGCCGTCCAAGACGCCGCCGGCCACGATCACGCAGGCGTCGACGCCCAGATTGGCCAGAAGGCGGTCGAGGGGCGTGAACTGAAAGGCGCTGTGGCCGGTCTTGGTTATGACGGGGTCGTCGACGGCGGGTTGGAGCTCCTGGGTGAACTCGGCGCCCCACGAGCCTTCAACCAGGAAGCCGCTCTCCGGCGTCAGGCCCATCTCGTCACGCAGCTTGGGAGACAGGGCGCTGTCCAGGTGGTCCGGGCGCAGCGCCGTCCGCACCCATACGACGGGCGCGCCCGTCTGCCGCGCGCCCTGGAGGAGCGCCTGGACCCTGCGCACCAGGTCAGCCCGCTCCTCCTCCGTCGACGCTGCCAGGCCCCGGCGGTGCAGCAACCCCCGGGGATGGAGGTAGTCGTTCTGGAGGTCCATCAGAATGAGGGCGCAGTGCTGCGGGTCCACGTGTCACCTCCTGCCGCTGCCAGAGCCGTTGTTCGCCGGGCGTGAAGCAGCGCCTAGCCTCCGACGCGTCCCTCGACCCAGGCTCCCCGCTCCTCCTCGGCACTATAGGTCCACTTGAACTCCGGGTTGGAGTACGCTTCCTCCGGCATGAGGCTCTTGAGGCCGCGCTTGGCGAGCTCGTCCTCGAACCTCTGCCTGATCCAAGGCTCCTCATTGGGGTACTCGATCTGGTCGCGGAAGGCGTCCTGCACCTGTTCGCTATGTCCGGAGAACTGCGGCAGGGGGGCTAGGGCGAGGTACCTGGCGGGGGTCACGCTGACGTTGAAATGCTGATGGAACCACCGGTCCGGCGGCACGAAGACGCTGGCCTCGTGCCAGGGGATGATCTTCTTCTCCTCGCCCTCAGGCCAGATGATGGAGTAGCCTTCGCCGGCAGGAATGACGATGACGCGGCCGGGCCCGTGGCGGTGCCCCTTCTTGTAGGTGCCCGGGGGGAAGACAGACATGTGGCCGCCCATCTCCGAGTTCGGGAAGGAGACGTCCACCACGTGGCCGCCGCCGCCGCGCTGCCGGTGGGGCACCAGCTGGTCCCATCCGCCCATGTCCGTGAAGAAGTTGCCGTGCCAGGTGGCCCCTCGGCCAGCCTCCGGCGCCCGCTTGGCCACGGAGTAGAGGTCGTCCCCGCTGACTTGGAGAAGGTCGGGCCGCTCTATCGGGTTATCGAAGTAGTACTGGGCCTCCGGCACCAGGGACATGGCGACGGGGAGGTAGTTGTTGTGCAGCAGCCTGGCTGCCCGGTCGCCCCGGGCGTTGGAGAACTGGCGATGCACGCCGCGCGGGATGAGGAAAAGGCTGCGAGGCCCCCATTCGAAGGTGTGCTTGGGAACACCCTCCGCCCACACCGTGGTGAGCCCCTGGCCATCCACGACGTAGACGACCTCGTCGAGGGCGAATTTCATGGGCACGACGCTGCCTCCGGGAGGGATCTCAGTAATGCGGGCCTCGGCGACGCCCTCCATGCCCGCGAGCTGGATGAACGCACCGTTGCACTCGCGCTCCTCCCACGGGCCCACTTCCAGGTTCCTGAGGTCCTCTATGTAGTAGCCCGCGTGGATGGGAACGCCCTGAGACTCCATCCACCGGTCATACGGGAATCGCGAGTCACCGCGGCGGCGGGCGCGGCCAAGTATCTGTGTCACGGGAATACCCCCTTCACTACTGAGCTGTCCGTCAGTACACGCAGGGCCGTACGAGGTGGACAGAGGGTGGGCCTCCGCCGGCAGGCTGTGTACGAGCGGGCGTTTGCGGGGTTCAGTTTGGCGGTGTCGTCAGCAGGTGTCAAGAGCGGTTGGGCTGTACAAGGCGCGGCGGGCCTGCCGGAGTGGCCCGTAGGCAGTACGGCTTAAGCTGGGGGTGACGTCCCTTGGGCCGGCAACAGGTGTCGTTCTCTCCGGTCTGCGACCTGGGGTTGACATTGACCGGCCCGAAGCATCTATAATGCGCCAACTTTTACGCTGGCAACAAGAGGAGGAAACCGTGCTGACCCTGGAGCAGAATGCGCGTCTCACGCGGGTGGACCTGGGGACGCCCTGTGGCGAGCTGATGCGCCGGTACTGGCACCCCGTCGCCGCCGTCTCGCAGATGAAGGACCGCTACACCATGCCCATCCGGCTGCTGGGCGAGGACCTGGTGCTGTACAAGGACCGCTCCGGCACCTTCGGCCTGATTGAGCCCCGGTGCCCGCACCGCCGCATGTCCCTGATCTACGGCATCCCGCTGGAGAACGGCATTCGCTGCCCCTATCACGGGTGGGCCTTCGACGAGACGGGCAGGTGCATCGAGCAGCCCTACGAGGAGACGGAGGACCCGGAGGGGCGCTTCAAGGACAAGGTGAAGGCGAAGGCGTACCCGGTGGAGACGCTGGCGGGCCTGGTCTTCGCGTACCTGGGGCCGGCGCCGGCGCCCCTGCTGCCGCGGTGGGACGTCTACGCCATCGACGACGTGGTGCGGGACATTGGCTACGCGGTCTTGGACTGCAACTGGCTGCAATGCCAGGAGAACTCCCTGGACCCCATTCACGTTGAGTGGCTGCACAACGACTTCTCCAACTGGGTCATGGAAAACCTCGGCCGGGATGACCTGAAGGGCAACCGCATCATTCACGAGAAGATTGGCTTCGACGTGTTCGACTACGGCATCATCAAGCGCAGGGTCATCCAGGGAGGCTCAGAGGATGACGACGACTGGAAGGTTGGGCACCCCATCGTCTTCCCCTACTTCCTGCGCCAGGGCGGCAGCGGCTTCCACCGAAACTGGGGGCAGAATGGACCCGCCTTCCAGATCCGCGTTCCGCTGGATGACACACACACGGGCCACTGGTGGGTCTCCTGCTACGCCAAGGCGGCAGATGACCCCGAGCAGAGCGACGAGGGCATCCCCTTCTTCCAGCACCCCGTCCCATTCATGGACGAGAACGGGGTCTTGCCGTGGAATTACCTGGACAACAACAGCGGCCAGGACATGGGCGCGTGGGTCACGCAGGGGGCCATCGCGGACCGCACGGGGGAGAACCTGGGCCGCTCCGATAAGGGGGTCATCCTCTACCGCCGGATGTTGGAGCAGAACATCCGCATCGTGGAGGATGGCGGCGACCCAATGAACACGTTCCGGGACCCGGCCAAGAACATATACCTGCCCATGGACACAGAGGCCAACGCCAGGTTCTTCCAGGGCGGGGCCCGCCGGCAGCGCGGCGGCGCCGCTTCCAAGTACAGCCCGATCCTGATCCAGCGGGAGGGCGAGGTCAAGTACTAGGGAACCTCTGACAACCCGTCTCTGGTCGGCTTTGGTTGACGGTGCGGGGGCTGAGGAGGCATTCAGCGCTGTGTCGGCGCGCCCGATGGAGACCTGCGGGTTTCTCCGTCACGCGGCTTGGCGACGGTTCACAGTCATCCCCTGCTATGCCATATCCTGCGCGATTCTTCAGAGGTTCCCTAGAGGGAATGATGGAGACGGGCATTGCCGGACGGGGGCTGGCCGGGAGGAAGGCCACCATAGTCCGGCGTGGTCGCGCTCGGCTTCACCGCACGCGGGCTGGTCGGCTTGGTCCATCGCCTGGCGCTAGAGCCCTTGCCCATGCTGACGGCGAATGGCTCGGACGGCACTGGTGAGATAGGTCAGCCAGAATGGGAGCGCGACGATGGCCAAGAGCCTGCCGCCGGGCGGCGAGCCCCTGGCCATGTCCGTATCAAGCAGGCTGCAGCGCAGGGCGCCGCGTGGCTACAAGCCGATAAGCTTCGCGGCGTTGCCGCCCAGCACCTTCCTCTTCGTCTCCTCCGAAAACACGGTACTCTCGAGCACAGGCTTCACGGCGCCGCCGGGTTCTATGGAGTCCCAGTGAGGCTGGTCCGTGGCGAGGACCAGGTTGTCGTCACCCAGGGTCTCCACGGCCCACTCGAAGAGCGGGTCCTCGAAGGGCTCGCAGCCCAGGTAGACCTGGCGCTGGAAGTATTCGCTGGGCTTCATCTTGAGCCACGGGACCAGGTAGGGGAGCTTTTCGAAGTGCTCATCCATGCGGCCGACCCACCAGGGCATCTGGGAGGCGCCGGTCTCCAGGGAGATGACGTTGAGGGCAGGGAACTTCTCCAAGACACCACCGCAGATGAAGCTCATGCAGCAGACCATGGTCTCCAAGACGCGCCCCACCATGTGCGAGAAGAAGAAGTTGTCCGCGAAGCGGTCCTGTCCCAGGGAGCCGGTCTTGGTGTCGTGGAAGATGATGGGGAGGCGCAGCTTCTCAATCTCCCGGAAGACCGGCTCGTAGTAGGGGTCGTACCACTCGCGGCCCTGAACGGGCGTCGCCTTGATGTTGAGGCCCTTGCTTCCCAGCTCGTGGGCGCGGTAGAGCTCCTTGATGGCCTCGTCCGGGTCCTGCATGGGGATGACGCCCGCCCACATGAGGCGGTCGGGGAAGTGGGAGGAGAAGAGGGCCATGTAGTCGTTCTGGGCGCGGCAGTAGGCCGCCGCCAGCTCCGGGTCGTCGGGGAACCAGAGACGGTCGAGGGCAGAGGAGTTGGGTGACAGGACGGCGATGTCGATGCCGTCCTTGTCCAGATTGCGCACCCGGCCTTCCGGCGTCAGGTCCTCCGGTCTGACCCAGTTGGGCTTCACCGAGGGCCCAGTGATCTCGGAGCCGACCATGATGCGGTTCCCAATGAGGGTGAGCTGACGCTCGCCCTGCTTGCTGGGCAGGGGTTTGGGCAGGAAGGGCTTCCACTCCTCGTCGATGGTCTCTTCCCAGTGGCTTGTATCGCCGACCAGATGTGCGTCGAGATCGATGATCTTGCTCCCCGCGAAGGGCATGACGCGCTCCTTTCTGCGCTGGGCTGCGCTGCGACAAGTAGAGGGGCGCCGCGAGACTCGCGACGCCCCTCCAATCTAGCTGCGCTTAGGCTACTTGTCCAGCCACACGTCCCGGAACCTTAGGGATGAGGCATGGATCCAGAGGTGCCAGTTGTACTTCTTGGGCCCCTTGAACCAGGGTTGGTAGGCCACCGGGTCGACGGGATAGGGCAACCAAATGCGGTTGGCGTTGGTGACCAGGCTGATCTGTGCTTCCTTGCTGAGCTGCGCCTGCCGTATGGGGTCCAGGCTCGAGCCCATCTCGACAAGGATCTTGTCCAGGTTGGGGTCCATGACGCCGGCCCGGTTGGTGCCGGGAGCCTCTTCGCTGTGGTAGGCGGTGAGCCCGGCCGCCAGGGGCGGCCTGGAAGACAGCCGGGTGATCATGATAGGGCCGTAGGACCGGTTTGCCAGCAGAGACGAGTACTCGGCAGGTGACACGATCTTGAGCGACGCATCGATGCCGACTCGCTTGAGCAGGGTGGGCACTACGTCTCGAAGCTCGTTAAAGGGTGAGCCATAGCTCCTAGCGGGGATCTCCAGGGAGAGTCCGTCCGAGAATCCGGCCTCCGCCAGGAGGGCCCTGGCTCCCTCTGGGTTGTACTCCAGGTACTGCCGCGCCTCCGGCGGGAAGTCCTCGATTCTCAGGGCGTTGGGATCGGCTGGGGGCGCCACGCCGACGGAAACGCCAAATCCGCCCAGTAGCCCCTTGGTGATGCTCTCCCGATCGATGGCCATGGAGACGGCCCGCCGCACCCGGACGTCGGTGAAGGGCGGCTCCTGGTTGTTCATGGTGATGCCCTGGGTAAGGGTCCCTGGACAGTCGACCCATTGGATGTCAGGGCTGGTCTGCTGCATCCGCTCCTTGAGGCCGATGCTGAGCTCGTCCAGCGCGTCGAGCTTGCCAACCTCAATGGCGGCAACGCGTGTGGTGGGGTCGCGCATGATGGAGAGGTTGACGTTGTCGATGTAGGGCCGGCCCTCGATCCGGTAATCGGAGTGGCGCTCGAACGTGACGCCTACGCCCGGGGTCGACTTGGTCAGCTGCCATGGGCCGGTGCCGATGACCGACTCCGCGGTCGTGTAGTCGCCCTCGGGACCTCCGGCTTCCTGAGTGAGGAGAGTGGCCCGATAGTCGGATATCATCTCCGAGAGGAAGAGGGGAGAAGGCTTGGTCAGCTTGAAGGTGACGGTGTAATCGTCTGTGGCGTCCATACTGACGACGTTTTCCCAGAGCCGCGGCTGGAGGCCGCCCTCCCGGTGCTGCGCGAAGCTGAACACCACGTCCCGGGCCTTTAGCTCCCGGCCGTTGACCGGTGGCTTGTTGTGGAACTTGATCCCCTGCGGAATGGTGACGACGAGCGTTGTCTCGTCTGTCCATTCCCAGCTCTCGGCCACCCAAGGGGTCAGGTTATACGTACAGGACTGACCCTCAAGGTTGTCCCACGTCCCCAGGTTCTCATAGGCGAACCCCATGGCGGTGCGAGTCTCCCGCCGGCCGCCGGGGTAGTGGGGATTGAAGCCGCCGCGGAGCTCGCCCCGCATGAAGTAGTTGAGGGTGCCGCCGTACTTGGGCTTGTCCATCATGGCGTCGCCCATGGCAGGCTCAGAGGGCATCGTTTGGGTCGTAGGAGCGGCGGCTGCCGGCGCCAGCGGGTCCGCTGCAGGGGCCGCGGGCGCGGCCGCCGACGCCGCAGCGGGCTGCTGGGGCGCTTGGCCCACCACCTCTGCGCCGCCGCTGGCGCAGGCCACCGCCCCCAGGGCAATGACTGCCATCAGGCTTGCAACGACCAAGCGCAGAGAGATCCGTCCTTCATGTCGAACCATAATCACACCTCCTGTGTGCTTGCCGGAAAGCTACTCGATTTCCACCGATTGTGCAAGGGCGTCGAACCAAGATTTCGTCGACGCCGAACCCCTCGCACTGAGACCCCCCGCGAGCTCCAAGGGGGGTCTCAGTATGTTCAGGTTGTCGTGTACGCTCCTAGTCGATTGCCGGCTTCCCTATTTCTCGTCCAGCCAGACCTCTGAGAACATGAGTCCCGTCTGCCTGGAGAAGGTCTCCTTGTTGGTGCGCAGGCGTCCCTTCACCCGTCCGGAGAAGCTGTTGAAGTCCAAGGGAGCGGGGAGGACGACGATGTACGCGTTGTCCACGAAGCGGATCTGGAGCTGCCTCGCAAGATCAAGGCGCACCTGCGGGTCTATGGCCGCCTGCATCTGCTCCACAAGGGCATCGTACTCAGGGTCCTTCACGGCGGCGCGGTTGGTGCCGGGAGCCTCGCCGCTGTGGTAGCTCCCCAAGGCAAACTCGATGATCGGGCCGGAGGTGACGCCGGAACGGATGATCCCGATGGGGCCGTAGCCCCAGGTTGCGACGCCTTCCGAGTACTCCGCCAGGGACGCCACCTTCAAGGTAGCGTTGACGCCGATCTGCCTGAGCATTCCCGGCAGGCCCTCGATCTGCTCGTTGAAGGGCGAGCCGTAGTGGAGGCCGACGAAGATCTCCACGTCGAGCCCATCAGGGAAGCCCGCTTCCGCCAGGAGAGCCTTGGCTGCCGTCGGGTTGTACTCCAGGTACTTCCTGGTCTCCGGGGGGAAGTCCTCAGGCGTCAGTGCTCCCTCGATGAAGGGGGCCGTCGTGCCCAGGATGGCGCCCTCGTTCTTGAAGAGGCCCTTGACGAAAGCGTCCCGATCAACGCCCATGGAAATGGCCCGGCGCAGGCGCACGTCGTTGAAGGGCGGGATGTCGTTGCGCATGACGATGGTGTGCGGGTTGGCGTTGACGCACGGGATCGACTGGATGGAGGGGGCGGTCTTTTCGAGACGGTCCTTGAAAGACTTGCTGACCTCCTCCACGTAGTCAAGCCTGCCCACTTCCAAAGCGGCGATCCGGACATTCCGGTCCCGCATTATGGGCTGCTCGAAGGCGTCGACGTACGGGAGCCCCTCGTTCCAGTAGTCGGGGTTTCGTACGGCCTTGTGACCAACGCCGGGGGTGTACTGCGTGTGGACGAAGGCGCCGGTACCAATCATGGAATCCGAGCCCGCATAGCCATCCTCGGGGTGCTCGGCTTCGGGGGCCATGAAGACGGCCTCATACCGGCCGAAGAAGACGGAGGGCAGAAGGGGGAATGGCTCATGGGTCTTGATGCGGACCGTGTACTTATCCGGGGCCTCAATGCTGGAGATCGCTTCTCCCGTCCGGACCTGCAGCCCGCGCTCGAACATGCGCTTGAAGCTGAACACAACGTCGTCAGCCACCAACTCACGGCCGTTGACGGGCGGTCTGTCGTGGAACATGACGCCCTGACGCAGCTTGATGTCGATGGTCGTGGGGTCGGTGTACGCCCAGCTTTCGGCGCCCCAGGGGACCAGGACCTGGGAGCAGGGGTCGCCGGGGACGCTGTCCCATGCCGCGACGCGCTCATACACCGCACCGATGGCCTGGCGTGCCTCCCGCCGGCCGCCGGGCGTGTGGGCCTCGAAGCCACCGCGTGGATCGGCGCGCACGGCCATGTACAGTGTGCCACCGTACTTGGGCTTGTCCATCATCATGCCGTCGCCCATGGCAGGCTGCGCGGCCGTTGCAGGCGACATCGAATCGGCCATGGCCGGCGCCGCCGGATCGGGGGCGGGCGCTGCCGGCGCGGGCACCGCTGCCGAGGCGGGCTGCTGGGGCGCTTGGCCAACGGTCTCAACGCCGCCGCTGGCGCACGCCACCGCCACGAGGGCGATCAGGGCCATCAGACTCCCAATTAACAATCTATAGCTCACGTCTCCTCCTCATCCATCCGTGCCTTGGCCGGTGTTCCTCTGCCTTCGAAAGGAATTGCCGATTGCCGTGGAACCAAGGAATTGAACGCTGCGAAAGGACACTCTTATCTAGCATGGCAGATACGGGCTGCCAATGACGCCGCGGTCTCCATGCAGTCGCCGCCATATGGTAGCTCATCTTACACCTGTTGTACGATTTATACGATTGCTGGGCGAAACCGGATTGGATGATTGCCGAGCCTCCTGCCACCGTCAGGCCGACGATGGGGGATGCGCCAGGCGGACGGCTGAAGCCCCGGGTACGGCGCCGCAGGCGGGAACGCTTGACTTGCCGCAATCCGGCGGCCTACGCTGGACCTGCAGGCGCATGTACAGAAGTAGAGGTGGACCATGACGGAGGCGAGCCGGACCGCATATCCACTCTCGCTTAGGGGCGATCTGGACCCGGGGCTGAGCCGGTGGCTCTGGCTGGTCAAGTGGCTCCTGGTCATCCCGCACTGCTTCGTGCTGCTTTTCCTTTGGATTGCCGCCCTGCTGTTGAGCGTAGTCGCGTGGTTCGCCATCCTGTTCACGGGCCGCTACCCGCGGGGGATCTTCGACTTCAACGTGGGCGTCCTGCGGTGGTCCTGGCGAGCGGCCTTCTACAGCTACTCGGCGCTGGGCACGGACCGCTATCCGCCATTCACGCTCCGCTCCGTCGACTACCCGGCGGACCTGACGGTCGAGTACCCGGAGAGGCTGAGCCGGGGACTGGTGCTGATCAAGTCCTGGCTCCTGGCTATTCCGCACCACCTGGTGGTCGGCATCCTCAAGGGTGACGGGCTCCTTGGGCTTCTGGTCCTTATCGCCGCCGTGGTCATGCTGGTGACCAAGCGTTACCCCCAGGGCATCTTCGACCTGGTCATGGGCCTGAACCGTTGGGTACTTCGCGTGGCGGCGTACGTGCTGCTGATGACCGACCGGTACCCGCCCTTCCGGCTGGACATGCAGGAGTAGCGGCGGGCAACGCGGTCGGCCAGCGGGTTGACTCAGGCGCTACACTGCGTACACACGCTGCCTCGCGGGGGCAGCGGTCCATGTCCATACTTGGTCTCGGCAAACTGCAGCCAAGAGAGCCAATTGAGGGAGGATGACGATGGCACGCATTGTACTGGGGCTGGGGACGTCCCACAGCCCGATGCTCAGCACCACGCCGGACATATGGCCGCAGCACGTCGAGCGGGACCTTCGCAACAAGGCGCTCTGGGGCATCGACGGTCAGACCCATGACTACGAGGAGCTCCTGAGCCTGGCAGACCCCTCCATTGCAAAGGAGGTGTCGCCGGAGAAGTGGCAGACGCGCTACGACGCCTGTCAGAAGGCCATCGCCGGCGTTGGGGAGGTCCTGGCCAAGGCCGCCCCGGACGTGCTGGTGATGATCGGCGACGACCAGAAGGAAGTGTTCAACGAAGATAACATGCCTGCCATGCTTGTGTACTGGGGCGACAACTTCATGAGCATCCCCAGGGACCGGTCGCGGATGCCGCCGTCCATCGCGGCGGCCGCTTGGGCCAACGAGTTCGAAGCGGAACGCGCGTTTCCGGTGGCGACGTCCATGGGCCAGCACATCATCGAGAGCCTCATCGATCAGGACTTCGACGTAGCGCATTCGAGGCACTTCGCGCCCGGCAGGGGTATGGGACACGCCTTCGGGTTCGTGTACCGGCGCATCATGGACGGCAAGGCGATGCCTGTCATTCCCGTCATGCTCAACACCTACTATCCCCCCAACCAGCCGACCCCGGGCCGCTCCTACAACCTCGGCAAGGCCCTGCGCCAGGCCATCGAGTCCTGGGACGAGGACCTGCGCGTCGGCGTGGTGGCGTCGGGAGGGCTGAGCCACTTCGTGGTGGACGAGGAGCTGGACGACGGAGTGATCAAGGCCCTGCGAGAGAAGGACGAGGCCCATCTGCGGGCGCTGCCGCGCAACCGGCTAAACTCCGGTACCTCGGAGACCCGCAACTGGATTGCGGCGGCCGGGGCCCTGGAGGAGCTGGACATGGAGCTCATCGACTACGTGCCCTGCTACCGGTCGCCGGCGGGCACGGGATGCGCTATGGCATTCGCCTACTGGCAGTAGGGCCGAGGTCCGCCCCCCGCTGCCCTGTCCTCTTGGCGTGAGCACCCTGTGCCCCCGTGCGACCGCTCTTAGTGCGGCCCTCGAACCAGATGAGCCCCCCACCTCCCACGTCACTCCCACGAAAATAGGTGGTTCAGGCTGCTTGCAGGGTGACTTTGTGTCCCAGGCGCGCCGCCTCCTCGGCCGTCATTCCCGCCCCAACTCACGTCATTCCCGCGCAGGCGGGAATCCACCGGGCGGGGTGGCGTCCCTCCCCCCACATGGCCGTCGCGCCAGCGACCTGTGCCATCAGTCTCTTGTCAGTACAACATATACGTTCTATTCTTACGCATATCAGCCGCCGATGAAGGCGGCCAGGAAGGTGGGACACCGTAGACAACCGGCACGATGGAGGCAGTCCTGCTGCGCCGGCGAGCGGCCATTGTGCCGCAGCGGCCCCGCAACCCTCCCCCCACAAAGCCGTCGCGCCAGCGACCCGGAGGTCCAGTCCTACCTCGCCGCACTCCGTCGTCAGCAGCTCCGCACCAAGCGCATGACCGCCGGGGAGCTGCACACGGCCCTGCTGGAGGTCATGCAGCGTGCCCCCACCAGGAGCAACCCCCTCCTCGTCTATCTGCGGAAGACACCGCCAGGTCCAACCGGCCCAGCAAGGGGCCCAGACGGCAGTCAATCAAAGGAGGACCATCCAACAGCCTCGGCAAGGGTGCCCTCGCCAGGAAACAATTGCTGTTTTACCCCCCGGCCAGCTTCAAAAGACGACAAAAAACACGAAGCAATCTTACAAAGGGAGATTAATCAAACAGCACGTCTGCTCACCGAGGCGGCCACGCTCTCCAACGACGCGACCCCGCAACCCTCCCCCACATGGCCGTCGCGCCAGCGACCCCTGCCGCTGACCTGGCAACCTCCGGCTATCCTCCCCCGGCGGCGCGGGCCGCGGGGTTGGTGGAGTCGGGGCCCATGTAGACGCCTCGATCCCAGCTCCGCTTCAGTGGGTCGGAGACGTGCACAGCCATGCGCCCTATGCCCTGGATTTCGATCTCGCCCAGCTCGCCGTCCTGAAGCGGGCCCAGCCCTTCATGGTTGGTGCCGCAGGACAGCAGGTCGCCGGTGTTGAGGGTCATGATGGAGGTGGCAAAGGCGATGAGCTCGGGCACGCGGTGCTCCATGTCGCCGGTGTTGTAGTCGTGGCGCAGGTCGCCGTTGTTCCAGAACTTGACCGCTAGGTCGTTGGGCTCAGGCACCTCGTCGGCGGTGACGATGCAGGGTCCCATCGGTGCGAAGGTGTCGAAGGACTTGCCCATCCAGCTCCCCGCGCGCCAGGTGCGCCGACCCTCGCCCCGTGCTGAGACGTCGATGAAGCAGGTATAGCCGAAGATGGCGCCGGCGTAGTCCGCCTCGGTGACGCTCTTGGCCGGGCCCTTGATGACGATGCCCAGCTCCGCCTCGTGGTGGAAGACCTCGATCCCCGGAAAGTCGGGGAGGACGACGGTGTCGCCGGGGCCAATCACGGCGTCCGGCGACTTGAGGAACATGTTGAGCGGGCGTGCCTCGCGCTGCATGTGCTCCCAGTAGTTGCCGATGCAGGCCAGGATCTTGCTCGGCCTGGGCAGAGGGGGGCGCAGCCGAACGCTGGACAGGGGAACGGAAGAGCCGGCTGCGGCCAGCCGCTCCAGCTCCGGCCGCAGCGACTCGAAGCTGTCGATGACGACCTGCATGCGCTGCTGCGGTGAGTCTGCCGCCAGGTGGCCCACGGCCTGCTCGATGTTGACGACCTCATCGCCGCGCAGGATGCCGCGCAGGTACCTCCCCGGGGACGGTCCCGGCGAATCGTCAAAGAGGACCAGCTTCATGATGCACCTCCTACAGGGCCTTGCTCAGTGTCAGGGGCAACAGCGGGACCGTGGGGTCAAGGGGGTTGCGTGCCATGGCCGCCGCTACGTAGCGGTCCGCGTCCTCCTCCAAGAGCAGCCCCTCTGCGACCAGGTCCTCCACAGCCCTGGCGATGGCGCGGACGTAGCCCGCGTGGCTGCCGTACCGCTCTTCGATGGAGAGCCGCGGGTCGCCGCCGGCCTCGCGCTCGGCACTGGTCCGAGGGAAGGGGACGAAGCTGCCGGTCAGGGACGCCAGGTCGGCCCCGCCGAAGCCGTTCCTCCGCAGGCTCCAGCCGGTGTGGGTCCCCACCGGGGCCGCGACCTCCGGGGAGCGCAGCCCGCCGGCGTCGTTGCCGTCGGCGTCCACCTGGGGCACCTGGACCTGGTACTCCTGCCCAGGAACAGGCCTGGGTGGATGCTCAGTAACGACGCCCTGATCGAAGTTGGGGCCGTAGTCGTAGAGAGGCAGCCGGCTGACCACTTCCGGGAGGTTGAAGCCGGGCACCTGGGGGAACTGGGCCAGAGCGTCCTCGGGCTGCACCATCGTACCGTCGGCCCGGCGCGGCACGCGGCTCGCGGGCGGGGCCGCGCCGCCGGTTGCCCAGCGGTCCATGAGGGAGAGGGCGGAGCGCAGGAAGGGTCCGTTCGTCATGGTGTTGGGGGCCTGCTGGCTGATGTCCTCAGCGGGAGCCATGGCGCCGGCGTGCTGCGCGCTGGCCAGGACGTACATTCGCACCGTATCCGGGATATCGACGTCGCCGCCGCTGCGCGGGTCCGTGTGGCCCAGGGAGCCATGGCGCTGCCAATACTCGGTGTTGGTGTGGGTATGCATCACCAGGGGGTCCGTGGCGGGCCGCTTGAGCACACTGTCCAGCCTCTCTGAGAAGGAGTCGGGGATGGGTGAGTAGGCGAAGGGATAGCGCTCCGAGGGCCACTGGTGCTCCTCGTGCTGGCGGGGGTAGCGCCCCACCTGGGCGAAGCGGGCGTTGGCGAAGAGTCGTCCGCCGCCGGAGACGTGGGGGTAGGCGGCGTCGAAGACGCGCTGCCCAGTGGAGTCAGCGTTGTAGCCATCGTAGATGAACTGGCGGATGACGCGGGCGCTGAGCGACTGGCCGTAGATGTAGGCCTGCTCAGCGGTGCCGGCCAAGGGATTGGGAGTTCCTGCGGCGTCGTCATCGTCGTAACGCAGGAAGGACACGAGGTCTCGGATGCCGGCGATGCCCAGGCCCATGACGCGGGAACCCTCGGTTTCATAGATGAGCTCGTAGATCCAGCCCGGCTGAAAGCCGCCGTGTACATAG
Organism: Dehalococcoidia bacterium; assembly: GCA_965247615.1. Lineage (GTDB taxonomy): Bacteria > Chloroflexota > Dehalococcoidia > Lucifugimonadales > UBA1127. The sequence goes on from OZ252022.1 coordinate 2,382,251, forward strand.
CAGTCAGCGGGCGATGGGGTCACGTGCACCTGGCCGGTGGCCGGGTCGCGCTCGGCCCTGGCGAAGGCCCACTGGTCCGGCGGAACGGGCTGGCGGTGGTCCAGCTCATGCTCGCGGCGAGTGAAGGAGGCGAGGGCCGTATTCAGGTCCAGGGCCTCGTACGGCCGGATGTTGGCCGCGCCGCTGAGGGGCATGGAGAGGACGCCGTCCTGCTCCGCGATGAACTCCTGGCGCACCGTGCCGCGCAGGCGCTTGCCGTCCTCCATGGCCTCCGGAAGCTCAACGGTGAGCAGGCCGCCGCCGGGGACGAGGTCGCCCTGCCAGCCGTGCCAGACCAGCGTGTAGCCCTGGCGCATGAGGTAGCCGTTGCCCGCCGAGTCCAGAGACGTTGGATCGTTGTCGGCGGGGCCGTCGTTGAAGGCGCGCAGGGCCGTCTTGTTGCCGCGATTGTTGACGTCGTAGAGAAGCCGGCGATTGCCCCTGCCCAGGTCCACGGGCTTGAGGATGTCCAGGTCGCCGCTGAACTCGACCAGGCCCCGGTCGTTGACCGGCGCCAGCTCCAAGTCCACCAAGTCCTGATTGCCGGGGTCCTCAGGGTCCAGAGCGAATCTTACCGTGCCCACCAGGCGCTCGTAGGGGCCGGTGTTGGAGAAAGCGTAGCCATCCGCATACGCGGCCTTGCGTTGGATGTCCAGGCGGACTTCAGTTTTCATGGCGCCTCCTTGGTGCGCGGCAGGAGCGGCATACGCGGACCCGCCGCAGGCACGGGGCCAGTATAGAGACGGCCGGGCGCCGTCGCAACCAAGGGGTTGCCTCCAGGCCCCAAAGGATGTACAACGGTCTGACATGAGCCTTCGTCGTCCTTGGGCAAGCCCGGGAGCGGCGAACGGGGCTCTACCCGGCGAAACTCAACGCATGGAGGAACGATGACTCTCATCCTCAACAACGACGACGTGCAGAGCGTGATCACCATGGAGATGACCATGAACGCCCTGGAGGAGGCGTACCAGCAGCTGGCGCGGAGCACTGCGGTATGCCGCCCCAGGGTGGACATTCGCATTCCAACCAGGGACGCCGAGAAGACCTACCAGTGGGGCACCATGGAGGGCGGCTCCGCGGAGGCGGGGTACTTTGCCATCCGCATGAAGTCGGACATCGTCTACGAGACGGAGTACGAGGGCGTCCGCACGCAGGAGAAGTACTGCGTGCAGCCTGGGACCTTCTGCGGCCTGATCCTGCTCATCGACGTGCAGAACGGCGAGCCCCTAGCCCTGATGAACGACGGCGTCCTGCAGCACACGCGCGTGGGCGCCGACTCCGGCATTGGCGTGAAGTACATGGCTAGGGAGGACGCCCAGGTGGTCGGGATGCTGGGGTCCGGCGGCATGGCGCGGAGCCACGCCGCCTCCTTCGCCGTGGCGCGCAACATCCGCAGAATCAAGGTGTTCAGCCCCACTAAGGAGCACCGGGAGGCATACGCGCGGGAGATTGCGGAGGAGTACGGCATCGACGTGGAGCCCGTGGCAACGCCCCAGGAGGTGTTCACCGGCGTGGACATCGTGGCAGGGTGCACGGACTCGGTGCGACCGGTGATCTTGGGCGACTGGCTTGAGCCGGGCACCCACGTCACCTGCATCGGCGGCGGGATAGACGACGCGGCCAGGGCCCGCTTCGACCGCTCGCTCCGGCTGGGCTCGGCGCCCGCGCCCACGGGTATGCCCGAGTACAGGCTGCACGACGAGAACATCAGCTACGAGGCCGACCCGCCGCCGGAGCTCACTGGCGTCCGCGCCCCCATAGAGCGGGTCCGGGGCCGGAGCCACGGCGTCGTCGCAGAGGACCGCGCGGTGTTCCTGGAGGAGCTGCTCAACGGCAGCAAGGAAGGTCGACGCACGCCGCAGGAAGTCACCTACTCGGCGCGGGGCAACATCCAGGGCGCCCAGTTCTTCGCCGTGGCGGGCAAGGTGTACGAAGCCGCCAAGGCGAAGGGTCTGGGCCACGAGATCCCCACCGAGTGGCTGTTGCAGGACATCAGGGACTGAAGCGCCAAAGCTCCAAGAGCCGAGGAGGAGAACGTGGACCTAGAGCTCAGCGGGAAGACCGCCGTGGTGACGGGGGGCAGCCGGGGAATTGGCAAGGCATGCGCCCGGGTCCTAGCCCAGGAGGGGGTGGACATCGCTATCGTCGCGCGGGGGATGGAAGCCCTGGAGGCGACGGCGCAGGAGCTTCAGGCAGAGACGGGGCGCCGTATCTTCCCCATCGTCGCGGACACGGGCGATGACGCGTCGGTCAAGGCCATGGTCCAGCAGGCGGCGGAGGCGCTGGGCAGCGTGGACATCCTGGTCAATTGCGCGGCCCAGGTTGGAGGAACGGGCCCCTCCCAGGCCCTCCAGGACCTGACCCACGACAACATCTGGGCCGACATGAACGTGAAGGTGGTGGGATACCTGCGCTGCGCCCAAGCTGTTGCGCCCTACATGCAAAAGCGCGGGTGGGGGCGAATCATCAACGTGAGCGGGATGGCTGCCCGCCACGCCACGGGGACCATTGGCAGCGTGCGCAACGTTTCAGTGGTGGCGCTGACCAAGAACCTGGCCATGGAGCTGGGGCCCCACGGGATCAACGTCACGGTGGTGCACCCCGGCATCACACGCACCGAGCGTACACCGGGCCAGGTTGCCGCTCAGGCCGAGCGGCAGGGGATCACGGAGGAGGAGGTGGAGCGGCGTATGGGGGAGCGGACATCGGTGCGCCGGATCGTTGACGCCCAGGATATCGCGCACGTGGTGGCCTTCCTAGCCTCGCCGAAGTCCATCGCCATCAACGGCGACGTCATCGCGGCGGGCGGCGGTCCGGACGACAGCATCTACTACTGAGGCGCACGACAGGAAGCCAGCGAGCGGCGAGCCGGAGTGTTCCGGCTCGCCGCTCCGTGTCAGCGTCTCCGTGCGGCCTCCGTGGGCGGCGGGCTATGCGCTCTCTCTGTCGGCAAGGTTCTCCACGGCGCCGTAGCCCTCGGCCAGGACGGCGCAATGCTTGGCGGCCCGCGGCCGGGCGACGGGGCGCCAGTGACGGCGCATCAGCTCTCCCATGGGCGTACCGGGGCGAATCTGGGTCAGCCGCTCGTTGTCCTCTATTCGCAGCATCGACCCCCTCCCGCGGTGGGCCTTAACAGCCTCGATGGGCCAAGGCTAGTAGGGGCCGTACCCAGTGTCAACGAGGCCGCTCGACGGGCGAATTGCCGTTGCATCCGTTGTGTGCCATAGTGGGGGGCGAGTTGTTACGGAGGTGTTGCTGTGCATGCCATTCAGGTCCACGAGACCGGCGGGCCAGAGGTCCTGAAGTACGAAGAGGTGGCCGACCCTCGCCCCGGACCGGGCCAGGCCCTGATCGAGGTCCAGGCAGTGGGCGTGAACTACACGGACACCAACTCCCGCTCCGGCGTGAACCCCCCGGCGAGGCTACCCTGGATTCCGGGCATCGAGGCCGCCGGAGTGGTGGCCGAGCTTGGCGAGGGGGTCACCAACGTGGCCGTCGGTGACCTGGTGGCCTATGCCCAGTCGCCGGCCACCTACGCCGAGAGGGCGGTGGCCCCCGCGGCGCGGCTCGTCCCACTGCCCCCGGGGGTGACCGCGCAGACGGGGGCGGCCATCATCCTGCAGGGGATGACGGCGCACGCGCTGGCCTTCGGCGCCTACAACCTGAAGCCCGGCGACAAGGCCCTGGTGCACGCAGGCGCCGGGGGCGTGGGGCACCTACTCATCCAGATGGCCAAGCGCGCCGGCGCGTACGTCTTCGCCACCGTCGGCACGGGAGAGAAGGCGGAGATGGCCAGGGACGCCGGGGCCGACGAGGTCATCCTCTACAGTCAGGAGGACTTTGAGGAGGCCGTCCAGAAGTCCACCGGTGGGGAGGGGGTCAACGTCATCTATGACGCCGTGGGCCAGTCCACCTTTGAGAAGGGGTTCAACTGCCTGGCGCCCCTGGGGCACATGCTCCTCTACGGCCAGGCCAGCGGGCCCGTGGCGCCCCTGAACACGCGCGTCCTCAGCGCGGGCTCTTACTACGTCAGCAGGCCGGGGCTGGGCAACTTCACGCGCACTCGCGGGGAGCTGGAGCAGCGGGCCGGCGACGTGCTGCAGTGGGTGCAGTCGGGCGAGCTCAAGCTGCACATTCACGCAGTCATGCCGCTGAAGGACGCCCCCGAGGCCCATCGCCAGCTCGGCGGGCGCGAGACGAGCGGCAAGCTGGTGCTCGCGCCCTAGCACAGGGCGCGGGCCGGGGGGCTGCGCCCGCCGGTCGGGGGGCCGGCCTACAACGGCAGGGGCGCCACCAACGACATCGAAGGAGAGTGGTGGTATGGACGAATGGATCGTGTCGCTGCACGCGGGCTACGACAGCGACGGGCACCTCGTGGACGGCTATCTGGCGCGGCCCGCGGATGGGGCGCCGCGGCCGGGGGTCGTGCTGCTATCGGGCATGTACGGCATCGACTGGTTCCAGCGCCAGATCACGTGCGCCTTTGCCCGGGCGGGCTTCGTGACCGTCTCTCCGGACCTGCTGGACGGCGCCCACCCTCAGAACAACGCTGAGGCCCTGCTGGGAAAGAACTCGCTGGACCTAGACCTGGCGGTGCGGCAGACGGCAGCCGCGACGGACTACCTCCGAAAGCTCCCATGGGTTGACGATGAGCAGGGGATTGGCGTAGTGGGGTTCTGCCTCGGCGGGGGACTCGCCCTGCTGGCCCTGGCGAGGACACAGCAGTTCCGGGCGGGCGTCATCTACCATCACAGCCTCTTTCCCGATCCTCGAGAGCTGGAGCGGATCGACTGCAGGCTGCTGTGCCACTACGGCACCGCGGACACCAGCACGCCCAGGGAGGAGGTCGAGGCGTTCCGGGAGACCCTGGAGCGGTACGAGAAGAGCCACGAGATCCACTTCTACGAGGGGATGGGGCATTCCTTCATCAAGGGCGCCGAAAGGGACCCGCGCCGCCAGGCTGCTGCGACCGAGTCCCTGGAGCGGAGCTACGCGTTCCTGCGCCGGGAGCTGGCGCCGCTCGCCGCGGGGGCCGAGGCGTAAACCAAACTCATCGGCAGTGATAGTCCCCCCTGGCCGTCAACAAGCTCAGGACCGGGGACTGCCACACCACTGGCGCTCAGCGTTACCCCGTCGACGGGTCGCGCACACGGACCTGCGCGCCTGCCCGCTCCTCCTGAAGCCGCATGGCGACTCGGGAGTCGCTGCCCTGCCAGCCGCGGTTCATGGCGGCCGTGAGCTCCTGGTACACCAGGTTGGCCATGGCCATGGGGACGCTGTACTCCCGCCCTAGGGCAACGCCAAGGCCCACGTCCTTGAAGGCCAGCTGAAGGGCGAACTGGGGCGGGTCGAACTTTCCCTGGAAGACGGTCTCCGGGAAGGTGTGCTGGAACAGTGTGCCGCGCCCGGCGCTGCCGTTTGCGATGGTCTCCGTCAGGGGCTTGGGGTCGACGCCGGCCTTGACGCCCAGGGTGTAGCACTCGGCGGCGATGGTCTGAATGCCGTACACGATGGTGTTGTGCATCAGCTTGCAGATGCTGCCGCAACCGCTGCCGCCGGTGTAGGTCACCTTGTCGCCGATGGCTTCGAGGAGGGGCCGGCATCGCTGGAAGACATCCTCGCCGCCGCCGACCATCACCGCCAGCCGCCCGGTGCGTGCGCCGATAACGCCGCCGCTGACCGGCGCGTCCAGCATGTGCACACCCTGTTCGGCGAAGGCGGCGTGCACCTGGCGCACCACGGTGGGCGAGTTGGTGCTGAGGTCGATGTACACGGCGTCCCTGGCGATGCCGGAGAGGATGCCGTCCTCGCCCAGGGCCACGGCTTCGACCTCCCGCGGCCCCGGCAACGAGGTGAGCACCACGTCGCTGGCTGCCGCCGCCTCCCTGGGCGTATCGGCCCACTGGGCGCCCATCTCCAGGAAGGGGGTGGCGGCCTCGCGGCGGAGGTCGTGCACCGTCAGCTCGTGTCCGGCCTTCATGACGTTGGCGGCCATACCGCTTCCCATGTTTCCGAGGCCAATGAATCCAATCTTCATGGTCGCATCCTCCGAAGTCACACGCGCTCTAGTCTTGTTGTCCGCGCCCTCGCGAATCGGGTCCGAGGCCAAACTCCTGGCTGAATTGGAGATAGTGGATGACGTCCGCCCGGGTGAGGAGTCCAACGACGCGGTTGCCCTGAAGGACCGGGAGCTGGTTCAGCCGCCGAGCAGCCAGCAGGTCCAGGGCGACGGAAAGGTCGTCGTCCGGGCCAACCACGTACAGGGGGTCTCTCGTCATGATGTCGCCCACGAGAACATGGTCCCACCGGTCCTGCGAAACGCCTCTGGCATCGGTGACGGACACGATGCCCTCCAGGACCCCGTCGCGCGATACCGGGAGCGCGCGACGCCCCTGGCGCAGGAAGTAGTCCATGACCAACTCCCTCACAACGGTGTCCGGCGGGACAGTCACCATGGCGGGGTCCATGACCTGGTCGACCCGGACGCCCCGGAACCTCCCGCGACTGGTGAGCTCCCGGCGGCTGGCGTCCGCAGCGCTGCTGAGGAACCAGCCGATGAGGGCCATCCAGACGCCGCTCAGGAGGCTTCCGGAGAGGGCGAGCAGCAGGCCCACGCCAATGAGCAACCAACCGAAGACCTGGCCCACCCTGGCGGCGATGCGGGTCGCACGCGAAAAGCTCTTGGTCTTGGCCCACAGCAGGGAACGCAGCACTCGGCCGCCATCCAGGGGGAACCCCGGCAGCAGATTGAAAACGGCCAACATGACGTTGATGAGGGCCAGGTATCTGAAGGTGGCGGCCACGGGCTGGCCCAGGCTGCCCGCCGACCACAGAAGGAGCAACGAAACGCCTGCTACCAGCAGGCTCGCCAGGGGGCCTACCACCGCCACGACGAATTCGTCCCGGGGCCGCTCCGCCTCCGCGCCCAGGTTACTCACACCGCCGAATATGAACAGGGTGATGCTGTGGGCCGGGAGCCCTCTAGCGCGGGCGAAGAGGGAGTGGGCGAGCTCATGCACCAGCACAGAGGTGAAGAGGAGCAGGGACGCGGCAGCAGCGGTGATCCAGTAGGTCGCGGGGCCCCAGCCGGGGTACTGCCGCAGGAAGAGGCCCGACGCCAGGGACCAGGTGATGAGGAAGAAGGCAAAAAACCAGGTGTAGTGTACGCCGACCTCTATGCCCGCGATGCGACCGAGCTTCAGGGATGCCCTCATACGTACACACCACCCTCCTGACCGGCAGCTTCATTGTAGCATTGGCCGGGTAGCTTGCGGACCGGAGCCTTGGGCGCTATTATGCGGCGTAGCGAGGTTGACTCAGAAACGATGCGCTGTTCCATCTGTCGAGCAGAGAACGCACCCGACGCCGCAGCGTGCCACGTGTGCGGCGCGGCCTTGAGCTCCGGCGCGGTGCAGGCCGATACGGCGCAACCCGGCGACCCGCAGGCCGCCCCCGGCGCGTGCCCGCAGTGCGGGCATGAGAACCGTCCCAATGCGGCCTACTGCGGCAACTGTGGATTCGCGCTCGCCGGCGGCGGGCCGGTGGGGCTGGCTGAGACCGGTCAGGCGCCACTGGAGCAGCCCATGCCGGGAGCCTCTCCCACCGTTGAGTACATGGGGTTCTGGATCCGCCTAGTAGCCTTGATCATCGACTCCTTCATACTCTTTGTGGGGCAGGCGATCCTGGGGGTGATTCTGGGTGATCCCGGAGCTGTCGGACTGGTGCTGAACTTGGCCTACTACGTGCTCTTCACCGGCCTCAGGGGCCAGACGCCGGGGAAGATGGTGGTCGGCATTACGGTCATCGACGAAAGAGGAAACGTGCCGGGCCTGACCCGCGCGCTGATTCGGGAGATCCCCGGTAAGCTTCTCTCCGGCATCGCGCTGGGCCTGGGGTTCGTTTGGGTTGCTTGGGATGAAAAGAAGCAGGGATGGCACGATAAGATCGCCAAGACTTACGTGGTGCGCAAGCCGCGCACGACTATCGCCAGCTGACCTGCCTCCATCCCGAGTCCAGGGAGGGCAGACGAAGAGCCCAAGTCCTTAATGGAGCTTGCCATGTCCCAAAGCGCGAGCCTCATAGCCCAGGCCCAGGCCTTCCTCCGTGGCCCCGCCTGCACCGCCGACGCCTGGCTCCTCTATGACTACCGCGGCCTGAATCCCTTCTTCTGGCAGGTCTTGGGCCCGGTGCCCAACGTGACGCGGCCATGCTGGTGTCTGGTCCCGCGCCGTGGCCGCGCGCGCCTGCTGACGCACCACGTAGACGCCGGCCGCTTCGCCGGCACGGGCCTTCCCGTCGACTCGTTCTCCAGCAACGAGCAGATGTCGGCCGCCCTGAGGCGGCTGCTGCGCGGCAAGAAGCAGGTTGCCATGGAGTACGCTCCCAACGGGTCTCTTCCCCGGGTGTCCAGGGTGGACGCCGGGACGGTGGAGCTGGTGCGGAGCCTGGGCGTCGAGGTAGTCTCTTCCGCGGACCTGGTGCAGCACGTCACGCAGCGCTGGAGCCCGGCCCAACTGGCGAGCCACAAGCGGGCCGCCGAGAAGGTGAGCCAGGTGGTCCAGGAGGCCTTCACCCACATTGGCATCAACCTGATGGCGGAGATCACTGAGGGGGACGCGGCCGAGTTCATCCGGCGCCGGTTCCGGGAGATGGAGATGGTCGCCGGCGACGGCCCGGTGGTTGCGGTCAACGCCCATGCCGGCGACCCGCACTACGACCCCGGAGCGGCGGGCGACACCATCAAGCGCGGCGACTGGGTGCTCATCGACCTGTGGGCCAAGGAGTCACACGAAGACGCCGTGTACGCCGACATCACGTGGGTGGCCTACGTTGGGTCCCAGGTCCCGCAGCGCCACCAGGGCGTGTTCGACCTGGTGACGGGCGCGCGGGACGCGGCGTTGGAGTTCCTCACCGACGCCTACGGGCGCGGGGACGCGCTCCAGGGCTGGGAGGTGGACCGGGTGGCGCGGCGGTTCATCGCCAGGGGCGGCTACGGCAAGCAGTTCACCCACCGCCTGGGCCACAGCCTGGGCACGGAGGTCCATGGCGACGCTGTGAACCTGGACTCGTGGGAGACCAGGGACACGCGGCGCCTGCTGTCGGGCCTGGCGGTCACCATCGAGCCGGGGGTCTACCTGCCGGACTTCGGCGTGCGCTCGGAGATAGACGTCTATCTGTCGCCCCAGGGAGCAGAGGTGACGACGTCCGTCCAGCGCGAAGTCGTGCTCATCGGGTGAGGGTGGCCGGCGCCCTGGTCCGCGGCGGGCCTAACGCCATCTGCGCGGATTTGGGATTGCGCGCTACAGCCCGAACAGTGCCCGGGCATTGGTGTCCAGCATTCGGTGCATCTCCTCTTCGGTCAGGCCGGGGATGGCGCGGAGCTCGGGCAGGGTGCCGGGCCACGTCGAGTTTGGGTCGCTGTGCGGAAAGTCGCTTCCGATCATGAGGCGGTGATTCGTGAGATGCTTCACAGTGTCGCCCAGGTAGGTTTCCCTGGACATTGCGGCGACGTAGAGTCGGTCGAAGTACTCGCTGGGTGTGCGCTTGGGGTGATCCACCTCCGTCGCCCGGCCCTGGCGAGGCTCCGCCTCATAGTAGGTGTCCAGGCGGTTGGCGAGGAAGGGCAGCCAACCCGATCCCGATTCGAAGAAGGCAACCCTGAGGTTGGGGCAGCGGTCCATCATGCCGCCGAAGATGAGGTGGGTGATGGTGAGGATGGAGGTGAAGGTGAATCCCAACGCGCCTCCGCCCAGGAAACCGTACTCCGCCCCGAATTTGTCGGCGCCCACCAGGATGGGGTTGAAGTCCGAGTTGTCGTGGTTCCTGCTGGTTGGGTGGACCAGGACGGGGACGTTCAGCTCCGCAGCCTTGCCGTAGAAGGGGTCCAGGAGGCTGCTCCCCAGGTTCACGTCCCCGAAGCCACCAACGACCTTGACCGCACGGAGGTCAAGCTCCGTGACCGCGCGCTCCAACTCCTCTGTTGCCGCCTGGATTTCAGGAAGATAGACCCAGGCCACGCCCAGGAAGCGGTTGTCGCCGCGGCAGGCCTCCGCGGTGGCGTCGTTGTAGGCCGCGGCCAGCGCGCAGCCCAGGCCGGGGTCTATCTCATAGATGAGGGGCCGGTTCTCGGGGATCAGGACCTGGACGTCGAACCCCTCTTCCGCCATGTGGAGTGCCCGCTTCTCCAGGTCCCACTCCGCCTCGCCAAAGGCGTAGTTCTTCACGCCCTCGCGGAAGAAGACCCCGTCACCCCCGTTCCACTCGATGCGCACCGACTCGTGGGCGTCGGGATGGTCGAGCATGTCGATCCAGTGTTGGGGCAGGAAGTGCGTGTCCACGTCAATGTGCATGGTGCATCTCCAGCTTTGCTCACTCGCTGCGGCGCCCAGATGCCGATGCCGAAGCACGCGTCTCCGCGGTCCGCACGGGCCTATCGCGGGAGACGTTCACGGCGCCGGCCGGGCCCGAACACGTCTTCGCGGTCCGCGGGGTCTATGCGGCGGGCTGAGGCACCGCCACGTTGTAGAGGCGAGCGACGTTTTCCCGGACAATCTTTGCCCGCACCTTGGCGGTGAGGTGGCCCAGGTCCCGGTCGATGATCGCGCGCGAGTTGGGCCACGTGCCGTTGGGGTGCGGGTAGTCGTTGGACCACATGAAGTTGTCGATGCCCCAGGTGTCGAGCAGGTGCGTGCCCACCTCGTCGTCCAGGAAGGTGGCGAAGACCTGCTCTCGGAAGTACTCGCTGGGGGGCTTGGTCAGACTGATGGGGTGTCTGGGGCTGTGGCGGATGTAGTACTTGTCCCACTGCTCCACCAGGAAGGGCATCCAGCCGATATCGTTCTCCGCCATGACCACTTTCAGCCGGGGGAACCGCTCCAGGACACCGGTGAAGATGATCTCGAAGAGGGAGTTCATGGCGCCCCAGATCTTCTCGTTGACGCGGGAGCGATAGACCTCTATGCCCTTCTGAGCGGTGGGCGTCTTGCTGTAGTCGTGGCCGGTGAGGATGTGGAGGCTGACGGGCATCTCCAGGTCCTGCGCCGCAGCCCAGAAGGGCTCGTAGTGGTCGGACATGAAAGGGATCTCCTTGGGCGGCACCTGCCAGACCAGGGCGCCGCGCAGCCCGGCTCTGGCACAGCGCTCCAGCTCCTGTACGGCGTGTCCAATGTCGTACGCGGAGATAAGGGCGACCCCAATCAGGCGCTCTCCGGCCACTCGGCAGTACTCGATGAGCCAGTCGTTGTAGACCTGAAAGCACGCCTCCTGCAGGGGGCCGTCATCGAGGTGAAAGAGGCCCAGGCCCTTGGTGGGGTACAGCACCTCAGCGCTGACGCCGTCCACGGTCATTTCCTCGACGCGTTTGGCGGGGTCGTAGCCACCGGGCTTGTGGGCCGCGAAGGCGTTGGGCGACGGCTCCGACGAGAAGCGCGGAGCGTCGGCGCGGAATCGCTGGGGCAGGCGGTCCACCCACAGGTCGGGGTCCTCCATGACGTGGGAGTCCGAGGAGATGAGGATCTCATCCAGGGTGCTGGCAGTGCTCATAGCTCCACTCCTGCGACGGTTGGGCCGATGATACCGGCGTCGCTTGGGAGTGTCAACAATAGGGGGAGCGCCACGGGCGGCCGGGCTTGTAGCAGAGGGGCCGGCGGCGGATTGCCAGGGGCGCACCACGCCAGTTATGCTTCCCCTATGATGCCGGCCAGCCTGTGTAAGACGTGCAGCCATGCCCGCGAAGTTACGTCGGGCCGGGGCTCTGTCTTCCTCCTCTGCCGCCGGTCTCAGTCGGACCCCGCGTACCCCCGTTACCCGCATCAGCCGGTAGTGCGCTGCGCGGGATACGCTGCCAACCGGTAAGCCGGACTTGCGCACCTCCCCAGACAGGCGTCTTCGCACCTGCCCGAGGCCGGATATGTGCGCGGTGCGTGCTTCAGGGTGAGGGAGCGGACTACGCCGTGGCCCCGTTGGTCCTGTGCAGGCTGTTGCGAATCACGCGGCCCGGGTATGCGCCCGTGTGCTCGCCCTGCTCTATCAGCACCTGGCCGTTGACGATGGTGTAATCAATGCCGCGGGCCAGCTCCTTGACGCGCATGGAGCCGCCCGGCAGGTCCCATGCGCTCTCCGGCTCCTCGGGCGCGATGGTGTCGGGGTCAAAGACGACCAGGTCCGCGGCCAAACCGGGGCGGAGCATGCCCCGGTCGTGGATGCCAAAGAGGGACGCCTGGTCGAAGGTGAGCTTGCGCACACCCGCCTCCAGGGACATGATTCCCATGTCCCGGACCCAGTGGCCCAGGAAGTAGGTGCTGAGGCCATACTGGGCGCCGAAGGCCACGTGGGCGCCGGCGTCGGACATGCCGATGACGGTGTAGGGGCTGGTGAGCAGCACCGTCATGGCCGCTTCATCGTCGTTCTGCTGGGACGTCTTGAAGGTCGTCTCCAGGTCCTCTCCGACAACCAGGTCCAGGAAGGCGTCCAGGACATCCTTGTCCTGCTCCCGGGCGATCTGCGCGACACTCTTGCCCAGGAGACCCCGGTTCGGCTCCCGGGCAACCTCGGCGACCTGGATGCGGTCCCAGAGCAGCGGCGACCCCCCGGGTGGAAGGCCCACGCCGTCCACGGCCTCAGCGCGCAGCCGGGGCCGAAGGTCCGCGTCCTGAAAAGCCGCGACCTTGTCCTGATCGGACCCCGTCATGATGGGCGCCCAGGCTGGAAGCCGGTCGAAAACCTGGGAGTTCTTCATGGTCCAGCGCCGGGTCACGGAGAGGGGGGTCACCGTGGGATAGACCCGTATGCCCTGCTTGATCTTGTCCTCCACGAAGGCCAGGTGCTCCTTCCACTGAACGGGCGCCTGGGGGCGCTGGGCGATCTGAAGGTAGTGGACGGGGCGCCCGCTGGTCTGCGCCAGTCTGCTCATGAGACCGGACTGCAGCTCCGAGGGCGCCGAGGCCCCGGAAGCGATGATACCCGTGCCCATCTCGCCCAGGGCCGCCGCCAGCTCCAGCAGCTCCTCTTCCGGGGCGATGCAGGCCGGCAGGAGCTTGCCGTGGACGTCGAAATGGCCGGGGTTGCGGTTGAAAGAGATGCCGAGAGCGCCAGCCGCCATGCCATCCCTGACGGTATCCTTCATGCTCTCCAGCTCGTCTCCGGTGGCGTCGCGCTCCTGGGAATCGCCGCCCATGACGTAGCGGCGCACGGCGGAGTGGCCGATGAGCATGCCAATGTTCATCCCGAGGCGCCGGTCAAGAGCGTCCAGGTATTCCGGGATGGTCTCCCAGGACCAGGCGGTCCCCTCCCGCAGGGTTTCCATGGGGATGGCCTCTATCCTGGCGAGCATCTGCAGCAGGACCTCATGGTCGCCGGACCTGGTTGGCGCTAGGGCGAGGGAGCAGTTGCCGCTGATGTTGGTGGTGACCCCGTGATAGCAGGAGAATGTGCAGAGGGGGTCCCAGATGGCCTGCGCGTCGAAGTGGCAGTGGTTGTCGATGAACCCGGGGGCGATGACCTGGCCCCGGGCGTCGATGGTCCGGCTGGCCGGACCGGCCAGCCTTCCCGTCTCCACGATGACGCCGTCCTTGATGGCCACGTCGCCGTGAAAGGAGGGCATGCCCGTGCCGTCCACGACGCGTCCGTTCCGTATAACCAGGTCATAGGCCACGTTTCACCTCATAGCTATGGTCGAGTGTACGCCAGTGGATGCGCCAGCCTCCGCGACCTCTTAGACAAGCTCCGGGCGTGGGGGCCTCGTTCCCATGGCGGTGAGCCCTTCCGGCCAATAGCGGCTTAGGCATTGAGAGCCGCAGCGGAGTTCCGCAGCACGCGGCCCGGGTAGGCGCCGGTGTGCTCCCCGTGATCGATGAGGACCTGGCCGTTGACGATGGTGTAGTCAATGCCCCGGGCGAGCTGCTTGAGGCGCACGGCGCCGCCGGGCAGGTCCGCGGCCTCGCTCGGCTCCTCTGGGGCCACGGTGTCGGGGTCGAACACCACCAGGTCTGCCGCCAGACCAGGCCGGACCATGCCACGATCATGCAGGCCGAAGATGGACGCGGGCACAAAGGAGAGCTTGCGGACCGCCTCCTCCAGGGTGAGTACGGCCCGTTCGCGCACCCAATGGCCCAGCATGTAGGTCGTGTACCCGTAGTTGGCGGTAAAGGCCACGTGGGCGCCGCCGTCGGAGAGGCCGGGCAGAGTGTAGGGACTCTGCAGCAGCGCGGCCACCGCCTCCTCGTCGTCGCCGCCCGCGCGGGACTCAAAGACAGTCTCGAAGTCCTCCTCCAGGACCAGGTCGAGGAACGCGTCCAGGATGTCCTTACCCTGCTCCTGGGCCATCCGGGCCACGCTCTTGCTCCGGAACGCGGCGTTCTTCTCCAGGGCCGGCTCGGCCACGGAGATGAGGTCCATCTGCCGGCGAATCGCGTTGGCGGGGATGCCCACGCCCTCCACAGCCTCGGCACGCAGCCGCAGACGCGTCTCCGGGTCGCCGAAGGCCCGCGCCTTCTCCTCGATGGATGCGGTCATGATGGGCGCCCAGGAGGGCAGCCGGTCGAAGGTCTGCGAGTTCTTCATGGTGAAGCGAGTGCTGGATGCGCTGGGGTTGACGAAGGGGTACGCGCGCAGGCCGCGTTTGAAGGACTCCTCCACGGCCGACAGGTGCTCCTTCCAGTGGCCGGGTCTATCCGGGCGGTGCCGGATCTGGTTGTACACCACGGGCCGGCCGCTTATCTCCGACAGCTTGCTGCACAGCCCCTCCTTCAGCTCCAGCGGGCCCGAGGCGCCGGACTGGAGGACCCCGGCGCCGATCTCGCCCATGGTCTCCGCCAAGGCGAAGAGCTCCTCGTTGGTGGCCAGGGCGCCGGGCAGGATCTTGCCGCGGAGGTCGAAGTGGCCCGGGTTGCGGTTGAAGGAGAGCCCCAGGGCGCCCGCGGCCATGCCCTCACGGATGATGCCCTTCATCTCCTCCATCTCGCCGCCGGTGGGCGCCCGCTCCTGGGAGTCCTCGCCCATGACGTAGCGGCGCACGGCGGAGTGGCCGATGAGGGAGCCAACGTTTACGCCCAGCCGGCGGTCCAGGGTGTCTAGGTACCCGGAGATGGTCTCCCAAGACCAGGCGACCCCCTCCAGGAGCGCCTCCATTGGTATGGCTTCCACCCGAGCCAGCATCCCCAGCAGCACCTCCTCATCGCCGGGGCGGACGGGCGCCAAGGCCAGGGAGCAGTTGCCGGAGATGACGGTGGTGGACCCGTGGTAGCAGGAGTAGGTGCAGAGGGGGTCCCAGACGGCCTGGGCGTCGAAGTGGCAATGATTGTCGATGAAGCCCGGGGCGACGGCGCGGCCGGCGGCGTCGATGGTCCGCGTGGCGCGGGCGTCCAGCTTGCCCACTTCCACGATTTTGCCGTCCTTGACGCCTACGTCGCCATCAAAAGAGGGCAAACCGGAGCCGTCGATCACCCGGCCATTGCGCACCAGCAGATCGTAGTCCATCCTACTCACCTCAGCGAAGTTGCAGGGTGTGTATGCGGTAGGCTAGGCGCCATTGATCGCGCTGGGCCTGCCAAAGGGGACCGCGGACCGATGCGGCCTAGTGCTCGCCGGGCATCAGCACCTGGAGGCGGTGTCCGTCCGGGTCGCTGAAGTAGATGCAGTGGTCGTCGCCCGGGCGCCCGGAGACCTCACAACCGTTGGCCTCCAGGAGGGCCTTCACCTCGTCATAGGCGCCGGATTCCAGCTGCAGCGCCATGTGGTTGAGCTCGCCCGTGGGCACGGGGGAGCCGTCCCGCATCTCAAAGAGGGCAATCTGCTGCTTGCCGCACCACAGGAACGATTGCCACGACGACTCGTGGTTGACGGTCATGCCAAGCAGGTCTATGTAGAACCGCTTGGACCGCGCGAGGTCGCTCACATGCAGCACCGCGTGGTCGATGCCCACCGTCTTGAGGCTGGTCTGAATCATGCCGCACCTCCCTGCTCGCTCCGCCAGGATGAATGGACCGGTTTGGGGCGATAGTACCCACGGCGTCCGGCCGTGTCAATGCTCCGGCACGCCAGCCGCTCGTGGCGGGGACTATGGCCGCCCGGACTACGCGAAGTGTGGTGTGTCTTTGGTCGCCACAACGATCATACGGCGGGTTTCGATGGTGTAGTCCTCGCCTTCGAACCCGCCGTACACGCGCTGGATGGCGAGCCCGGCCTGGGCCAGCATGCCGATGATCTCCGTGAGGGTGTAGAGGCGGACGGAAAGCGGCACCGTCTGCCGCCGGTCGCCATTGGGAGGCACGATGGTGAAGGTGACGGTGTTGCGGCTGGTCGTCAGGTCCAACTCCCGGTGCTCCAAGAAGACGGTCCCGTCCTCGGCGCGGCGCTCCTCGTCCTGGATGTAGTTGGTGATCACCCACTCCCGGTTCAGAAGGTCCATAAGGAGCCGTCCCCCGGGCTTCAGCGCCTTGGAGACCTCTTGGAGGACGAGCAGGTCCTCCTGGGGCTCGAGATAGCCGAAGGAGGTGAACATGCTGACGACGGCATCGAAATGGTCGTCGTAGGGGATGCGGCGCATGTCGCCCTGGACCAGTTCCAGGTCCAGGCCTTCGGTCCGGGCGGCGAGGCGCGCCTCCTCCAGAGACTCGGCGTTGAGGTCCAGGCCAGCCACGCGCAGGCCCCTTCTGGCCAGGGGGATGGCGTGCCGACCGTGGCCGCAGCACAGGTCGAGCACGCGCTCGCCGGGAACCAACCCCAGGGCGTGGGCCGCGAAGGCCACCTCCCGGTCCGTGCGTTGGGACGTTAGGATGTGGTCGTACGCCTCCCGGTAGTCGCGGGCGAAGAAGTCCACGTACCAGGGGGACTCAGGCTGGGCCATTGCGCGCTCCAACGAAGCGGTTCGAATCCGTTACCGTCAGGCTGCCTTATGGCGTGGCAAGAGTCAACGGGGCCACGCCACCCTCGGTCTCCGACGGCAGCGGCGCCGCTGTCAGCTCCCGCCGACCTTCGAATCGTAGCAGACCGCCGCACTCCCAGCCAGGCGACTCGTGCGCGATGGGCGAAGTGCCCCGTGCTAGAATGGGGGCGCTGCCGCACGGAGAGTCGCGCCAACCACTGGCCCGTACGCCAGCAAGATGCACATGGAGGGGCCATGCTCACCCTGGCCGGCAGGGGCGCTCTCGTGGTAGGCGCCCGGCGTGTGGGCGCGCTGGTGGTGCGCCGCCTCGCCGCCGAGGGCGTCAGCCTGGCCATCGCCTACCGCAACTCGCGGGCCGAGGCGGAGGCGCTGCGCGACGCCGTGGCCCACTTGGCCGGGCGCGTGGCGCTGTGCCAGGGCGACATCTCCGTAGAGGAGGATGTCCAGCGAATGGTGGGAGCCGCCCAGGAGGAGTTGAAGGATCTGTCCTTCGTCATCAACCTGGCGTCAGATTTCCCCAGAGCACCCTTCGATTCCCTGGACGCCGAGGCGTGGGACGATGCCCTGGCTGCCGCCAAGGGGAGCTATCTGCTGACCGTGCACGCCGCGCGGGCGATGATGGCCAACCCAGGGCCGACGCGGGGCCACATCATCACCTTCGGTGATTGGGCCGCGGGTGAGACGCCCTACAGGAACTATCTGCCGTACCTCACGGCCAAGGCGGCCGTCCAGTTCATGGCCCGGGCCTTCGCCGCGGAGCTGGCGCCCCATGGCGTGCTGGTCAACGCCATAGCGCCCGGGCCCACGATGCGTCCCCCGGACTTCAGCCCGGAGAGCTGGCAGCGCAACGTTCTAGAGCGGGCGCCCCTGCGGCGCGAGTCCTCGGCGGAGGAGATGGCGGAGCTTGTCGTGACCCTGCTCAAGAGCGAGACCATCACCGGAGAGACCATCCGGGTAGACTCCGGCAGACACTTGGCCGGTCCCGGCGTCCCAGGTTAGAGGAGAGACCATGGCACAGCACCGTGTGACCAAGACCATCGACTTCTGCTACGGCCACCGCCTCCTGGACTATGGAGGCAAGTGCCGCAACCTCCACGGCCACAACGGCCTGCTGGAGGTTGACGTGGAGTCCAATGAGCTGGACGACCTGGGCCTGGTCATGGATTTCAATGAGATCCGCGACGTGGTGAAGGGATGGGTGGACGACAATCTGGACCATAGGATGGTCCTCTGCCGGAGGGACCCCGTGGCGCCGGTGCTCACGGAGATGGGCGAGCCCCTCTACCTGATGGATGACAATCCGTCGGCGGAGAATATCTCGAAGCTCATCTACCTGGAGGTGCGGAAGCAGGGGCTCAAGGTGACCGAGGTGCGGCTTTGGGAGACGCCCACCAGCTATGCGGCCTTCCGGGAGGCCTAGAGAATGGCCGCGTTGTCCGGAGACGGCGGGGAGCGCGTGGCAGTCCTGGCCAGCGGGGGGCTGGACAGCTCGGCGCTTCTGGCGGAGCTGGCCCAGACAGATGTCGTCTTTCCAATCTACGTCCAGAAGGGACTGACTTGGGAGGAGGCCGAGGGTCGGGCCCTAGCGGCCTTCGCGGCGGCGCTGGGCAACGCCAACGTACAGCCCGTCACGACACTGTCGGTGCCCGCTCAGGCCCTCTACGGCGACCACTGGAGCCTGTCTGGGCGGGGTGTGCCCGAGGCCGGGACGCCGGACAACGCCGTGTTCCTGCCGGGACGCAACGTCCTGTTGATAGGCCTGGCGGCGGTGTGGTGCAGCACGCACGATGTCTCCCGCATCGCCATTGGGTCCCTGGGGGGCAATCCCTTCCCCGACGCCACACCGGAGTTCTTCGACGGCTATGCAAAGCTACTGAGCGGGGCCCTGGAGCACCAGGTCACCGTCTTGGCGCCGTACCGAGGCCTCACCAAGGCCGAGCTGGTCCGGCGGCACGGCAACCTCCCGCTGGAGCTGACCCTGACCTGCGCCGCCCCGCATGGCGATGCCCACTGCGGCGCGTGCAACAAGTGCGGCGAACGGCAGGAGGCCTTCGAGAAGGCGGGAGTGCCAGATCCTACGCGGTACGCCATTCCGGCGGATTGAGGAGCGCGTGAATAGAGACGAGCGACTGAAGAAGCTCCAGCCCCTGCTGGCGGAGATCATCCAGATCCTGGGCGACGACCCAAACCGCGAGGGGCTGCACCGGACTCCCGAGCGCTGGGCGGACGCCCTGCTGACGTACACGCAGGGCATTCGCGAGGACCCGCAGGAGCACCTGAAGGTCATCTTCCAGCTTGACGAGGACGACTATCCGCAGGGCTCCGACGACATGATCATCGTGGACAACATCGAGTTCACGTCCACGTGCGAGCACCACATGGCGCCCATTCGCGGCGTGGTCCACATCGCCTATATCCCCAATCCGGAGAGCAGGGTGATCACGGGCCTTTCCAAGCTATCGCGCGTGGTGGAGACCTTCGCGCGGCGGCTGCAGCTGCAGGAGCGGATGACCCAGCAGATCGCCCGGGCCATAGATGAGCAGCTGCACCCACTGGGGGTGATCGCAGTGGTCCATGCGGTGCACTACTGTATGATCGCCCGCGGTGTGGAACAGCGCACCAGCGCCACCCTGACCACGGCGCGCCGGGGAGTCTTCCTGACGAAGCCGGAGTTGGAGGCCAAGTTCCAGGAGTACCTACGGGCCCGAATGGGCACGTCCCGGGTCTAGGGCTCTCCGAAGCACCGCACGGCGTTGTCCCACATCATCCTGCGCATCGCGCCGTCCCCCAGCGACTGCCACGCGAGCACCTTGTCCGTGGACTCCGGAAACCGGGACTCGGCGTGGGGATAGTCAGAGGAGTACATCAGCACGTCTTCGCCCAGGAAGTCGGTGACCATCTTGGTTATCTTCTCACCCTCGTGTATGACGACGCTGGCGAAGAAGCGACCGCTGGTCATGTACTCGCTGGGCTTGTGCGCCAAGCCCTCCGGCAGGGAATGGGCCATATAGACAGACTGGTCGTCCATCCGCGCCGCCCAGAAGGGGAGCCAGCCAAAGCCTGACTCCAAAATGCTGAAGCGGAGCTCCGGGTATCGGTCCATGATCCCGGACCCGAAGAATGCTGCCAGGGCCCGCATGGCGGCCCAGGGGTGCGACGCCGTCCGACCGATGAACCGGTTGTCCCACAGGTCGCGGTAGCCGGGATAGCCCGTGGCGAAGCTGTGATGCACAATGCACAGCCCCTCATCCTGGGCGGCGGCCCAGATGGGTTCCAGGTTCGGGTGGTCCAGCGGGAACCCCACGGTGAGGTTCGGCTGGATGCCCCCGGCCCAGGACGACTTGGCCCAGGTCCTGATCTCCTGCACGGATTCCTCGACGGCCTTGTCCGTGACCACTATGAGGGACTTGAGGCGATGGGGGTACTTGCTGCAAAACTCGGTAGTGTAGCGGTGGTTGGCTTGGATAAAGGCCATCTCAACTTCGGCGTCGTCGTTGGCCGGCGGGAGCCCCGGCAGCATGATCTGGACGTCCACGCCCTCCTCGTCCATGTCGCGGATCCGGGCCTCGACGTCGTAGTCGGAGCTGCCCTCGGTAGGGAAGCGGGAGCCCATGAACTGCTGAAAGTGGGACACGGCGTTCTCCCTGGGCCCAGCCTCGCCCAGGATCCGAAGCTGGCCCGCGCCCCAGCCGCCCGCACGCGCGAAGCGGTACTGGTGGCGGAAGGGCGGCTCCAGGATCTCGCCCGCCCAGCCGACACGGAAGGGGACCTTGAACTCCTCCCACTCCGGCAGCCGCCTGCGCGCGCCGGAGTCGAAGTAGGGCTCCAGGGTCTCCGCCATTGGGGCAAGATGGGTGTCCGAGTCGTAGACCCTGTGGCCATTGCGCATAGTGGCATCTCCAAGCAGTGGATCTGCGTGTTCTTGTGATCGTTCCGAGCCTGCGGCGCCAGGCGGCGCCTAGGCCCCGGGCTGAAGACGCGCCCCTCCGCTTCCTGGTGCGGGCGCAGGGACTCGTGGTCGACGCGACCGGTCTTCTCTCCCAGCGCCGTCGCGGCGACGTGGAGGATCTCCAGCGGCTCCGCACCGGAGGTCTCGAACCAGTACCTGGTACCGCGAGGGATGAGGATGCTTTCGTCCTTCCCCAGCTCCGCCAGCACCTGGTCGCCCTCCCCGTAGAAGGTGGCGCGGCCGCCAAGGACCATCCAGAAACCTTCGACGCCGTCGTGGGAGTGGAGGTTGTTGTCGCCGCCCTCCTTCACGTACTGGACGCCGACGCGCAGGACGTCGCTCCTGCCCATGGAGACGATTGCCTTCCCGTTGGCGCGGACCTCGCGCTCTATCCGATCGTACTTGCCGACCTGGACCTCGTTGACCATACGGCGACCCTCCCCCTTCGTATTCCGCTCAGTATTTGTTGTGCGCCTGGCGATGTCAAGGCGCCCTGTCCGGCGTAGGGACCAATGGAGCATTGGGCCGCGCCCTGCGACCTGCGCCCGCTCGCTGATGCGTGTCTACGCCTGGTAGATCGTGTCCATGTACTCGCCAATCTCCTTGACGTGTACGTTGGCAACGGCCACCTCCGGGGTGTAGAGGATTTCGTCGGTGGCCCACACGAGGGTCGCCCGGGGCTGGTCCCCCACGGCGAAGACGTGCTCCAAAACGTTGTGGATGTTCTCATTGAGGCGGATGGTGTTGGGCCGGATGGGCGCCTCCATCCGGCCGTTCTTGATGAGGAAGGAGTCGGCGACGACGCTGCCGGTGAAGTCTCCCGCGGCGGCGCCGTTGATGGGGTAGGTGTACCAGAGCCGGCCGATGTAGAGCCCGTCACCGACACGCCGCAGCAGCTCCTCCGACGGCTGGGGCTCCGTTCCCTCCACCACGATGTTGGTGCTGGCGATCCGGGGCGGCTTGTTGAAGTGCCGGCCGCCGCCGGAGAAGCGGAACCCGTTGCGCGGCACCAGGGCGCCTTGGTGCTCGCGAGGGTCCACACCCAGCTTCTCACGTCCACGGGGATCGTGGAGCATCTGCTGGGTGCTGTAGTAGTCGGACAGGAGGCCAACCAGACGGCCGGCCTGGATGAGCTCGGTGCGGCCTGTGGGCAGGCCCTCATCGGTGATCGCCTTGCTGGCCGCGAGGCCGGGGCGGGCGCCGTCGTCGTAGACGCTCAGCAGCTCGGAGCCCACGCGCTGGGTCAGCTTGCCCTGGAAGGTGGAGGCGCCCGAGTAGAAGGTATCCGCCCGAAGGGAGTCGAGCAGGATGCCCCTCAGGATGTCCATAACTGCCTGCCGTCCGAAGACCACGCGGTACACACCGTCACGCACCCTCACGCCGTTCATGCCCAGCACTGCATTGCGGGCGGCCTGGGCCGCGGGTTCCGGCGTAAAGTCCGCTAGGTTGGTCCCGGCCCAAAAGCCGCTCCCCTTTGAGCCCCTGGCCTCCACCATGGCTGTAATGAAGCTCATGACGATGGTGGACTCGTCGGTCTCTACGCGGGGCAGATGGGAGGACGCCACGGCGACCCGTTCCTGGAGCACCGTTACGTCGCCGCCCACGATGAGCCCCAGATTGGGGACCTCCTGTGGGCTGCGGACCTGGGCGAGCAGCTCCTCGGAGCTCGCGAAAGCGTCCAGCGCCCCGTCCACCAGGGTCCAGCCAGCTTCCGCCAGGTCCGCGTCCTTGAGGCGCATGAGGCGTGGGTCGTGGTAGCGGGTCATGGTGCGCCGCTCGCCCGTTGGACGCGGCAGGGAGACGAAATCGGGGTCGGCGACGGCCGCCAGGCGGGCCTTCTCCAGGGCCCTGTGGACTCCCGCGACAGAGAGGTCGCTGGGCTCTGCCCCGAAGCCCAGCTTGACGCCGCCGAGGGCGCGAAAGGCGACCCGCAGCCCGATGCCGTATGACTCCCGGGATTTGGGCTCCTCCACTCCATTGCTGGGGATGTGCGAGGTGTAGCTGAGGCGGGCGAAGAGGCTGCCATTGCCGGCTGCGAAGGCCTCTGCCTCCCGCACGTCCGGTTGGGCCGAGACGTAGGCGAGGGCCTCTCTGGCAGCGCGCCGCAGGGTGGCGATGGGGATCATGCTCTGCCCTCCTCCTCTTCATCTTCATGCCCCAGGAGCGTCGCCCAATCCTCTTCCGGCGCCAGCTCCGGCTCCCCGCCGCCGGCGTCATCAGCGACGGGGAGGCCCCGCTGCTGGCGCAGCTCCTCTATCCTGGCCAGCGGCCGTTCGAGGGCGCGCCGCCGCCGCCCGCTCAGGATATCGAATGCCCGCTGCGCGGATACGATGCGGCTGCCGAGGGTCTCGAGAGCCTTGGTGAAGTTCCCCCACTCGGCATAGAAGCGTCCAAATTGACTGATGATCTGTTCGGAGTCCCGCCGGAGGGCGAAGTTGTCCGTGGCCTGGCGCACCACGGCCAGGACGGCGAATAGGGTCAGGGGTGAGCAGCAGACCACCTTCTGCTGGAGGGCCGTGTCCAGGAGGTTGGGGTCATGCTCATGGATGAAGCCATACACACTCTCGTTGGGTATGAACAGGAGGACATAGTCCACGGTGCCCTGCTCCGGGTCGATGTACTCTCGGTTCGTGATCTCCTTGACCCGGGCGCGGACATCGCGAAGGAAGGCGCCGCGATGCTGAGTGCGCAGGGCATCGGTCTCCGCCTCCAGGCACCGCATGTAGTTGTCCAGGGGAAACTTGACGTCCATGTTCAGCTTCAGGCCCTCCGGGAGGAGGAACACGAAGTCGGGGCGCGACTCGGCGCCAGCGATGCTCACCTGCTTGAGGTAGTTCACACCCTCCGCCATGCCTACCAGGCGCAGGATGTCCTCCGCCATGCGCTCGCCCCACTGGCCGCGGGCCCGGGAGTTGGCCAGGGCCTCCCGCAGACCCTGAGTGGAGGTGGTCAGGGCGGCGGTCTGCTCGCCGATGGCCTTGAGCTGCGTAGTCAGCTCCCCGAACTTGCCCTCGCGGTCGCGCTCCAGAGTCCGCATGAGGTCGGAGACCTTGGCGAGCTCGCCGTGCATTCCCTGGAGCTGCTGGTCGATGAGGGCCTTCTTGCCCTGGAGCTCGTTGGCGCCGGACTCCATCTGCCTGGCGACTCGTTCCTCGCTCAGCTGGAACAGGGTTTGGAACTCCGTCCGGACGGCCTGGGACACGACCTCATCGCCGGGGCGGCGCCGACCCAGGACGACGAAGCCGCCCAGGATTGCGGCTGCGATGAGCAGGGCCCCAACCAGCACCTCCATGGACAGCTATCTTCCCGACCCGGTGACCCGCGCCACGCTGCGCATGGTGGGGCCACCGTTGCCCATGCGCTTGGCCTGCATGGGCTGGCCTTTGCCGCAGTTGGGGATGGGGAAGAGTTGGAAGTCGCTGCCGACGGCATCAACGCGCATGAAGAAGTCGCGACTGTCAGACATCACGCCGCCATCGCGGTAGAGCTGGCCCAGCTCTCCGTTGCGCACTTCGTAGACACGCATGGCGGAGATGCGAAAGTTCTCGCGGGACTCCGCGATCGAGGGAATGCGGTGCCCGGACACGTAGTAGCCGCGGTCCACTTCCTTCAGGATCTCCGCCGGGTCGCGGACGCCGGGGCTGAAGGCGGTGTTGGACATGCGGATCAGCGGGACCATGCTGGCGTCGCTGGCCTTGTAGTGGCCGTTGGGCTCTACGCCCACGACCGACGCCGTCTCCCGGCTGCTGAGGAACTCCTTGTAGACGCCGTCCTTGACGTTGTAGACGCGCCTGGTTGGGGTGCCTTCGTCATCGTAGGGGTAGTGGCCGAACCCCTCCAGCGTCGGGTCAGAGAACACGTTGACAAGAGGTGACGCCACCTGGCGGCCCAGCTGGTTCTCCTGGGGGCTGCGGAAGAGCCAGCTCCGGCCCGCGTAGGCCGTCTCCATCTTGAGCGCCCGGTCCAGCTCCGAGGGGTGTCCCATAACCTCATGGCACACCAGGGCGTTGAAGTGGGGGTCCGTGACCACCACCGCCTCATCCTCCGAGGACGGCAGCGGCGGCGCGTCGGACAGCTCCACGGTGGTCCCCGCCAGGTCCATGGCAAAGTCCCTGAGGCTGGGCAGGTCGATATGCTCGTTCCGGTACCCCTCTGACAGCACTTCCCAACCCCGCTGGTGGCCCGTGAAGTCGTACAGGTCCAGGTTGCCGTGCCGGCCCCGGGCCACGACCAAGACGAACCCCTCAGTGAGGGCGTGGCTCACGTCCAAGACGCTGCCTTGGGAGCTGACGAAGAGCTGGCGCACCAGGCCTGTACTCCCGGTGACCACGTTGTAGAGGAGGTGGCTGCCCTGGGCCGCCACCTCTCGCGACGCCTCTCGCACCAGCTTGACGACGTCTTCCAAGGGAACGCCGCGCGGGTCGACGCGGTACTGCGGCCCCACCACCGCCTGCCGTGCGGGCACCTGAGCCAGGTCCGCATCCTTCAAGGCGCCTCCAAGGAGCGGGAAGCGGCTGCGGGCGGCGCTCTTGCCGCGGGCGTTGACCATGGCGCGCTGGTGTGCGTGGCGGACGGCGGCCTGAAGCACGGGGCCCAGGTTTTCGGCGTCGGCGGCGCCGAGTTGCTGGCCGTGGTAGCCGGCCGCCGCAAGGGGGTCGCCCGCGAGGACGCGCACGCCCAGGTTGAAGCGGTAGTCTTGGGCGCTCCGCTTCTCCTTGCCGTCCTCGGCGGTCGAGGAGCGGTGCTCGGCCACCTCCAGTCGGACGTCGCAGTAGCGCAGGCCCCGAAGGCGCCGCGCGTACTCTGTCACCACGGCGGTCGCCGTGGGCGTTGCGCGGTCGATGAGCTCCAGGGTGATTGATTCGACGGGCATCTCAGTTCCCAGGCCGGTGGGTCTGTTCCGGATTATGCCAGGTTTCACTGCAAAAGCGAAGGCCGCAACAAGCCATTCACAGACGTCTCAGTAAGGAGTCGGCATCCTACGCCGAAGGCAGGCGACGGTCGCCGATGCGCCCATGCGCCTTGATTACGGAGGTCTCAGGCAGTAGCGTGGCCGAGAAGCATCTATGAATCGACGCTTGGGGTGTGGATGGATATTCGGTACACTCGAACGGCCCGGCAGTTCATGCTGGAGCAAGACGCCGATACCTATCACGCCATTCGTGGGCTGGTTTTGCTCATATCGACAGACCCATGGCCGGATGGGGAGCGAATCATCCTAGTTCCGCTGCCGCCTGCATACGTTCCCTGCTATATGGGAGACGAGCGGTGGATCATGTATCAGGTATCAAGTGCGGACGGGGAAGAGGTAATGACGGTGATAGCTATAGGCCAGGCTGGCACACGGCCCGCCTGGAGGCGCTAGCCCCTTAGAGAATACTGCTCATCAAGCTCTTCCTGGGAGACTACGTCGCCGACAGCGAGGTCTTGAAGGCCCTGCCTTGCCGCTTCCAACAATCCCGGGTTACCAGCGACTTGCCGCCGCAGATCTGCAGCTTGCTCATCTTCTTCCATGCTCAGGACCGAGTACTGTGGCGCCTGCTCAAAGGGCTTGCTCCTCTTGGACGCGGCAACGATCTGGCTGACTCCCATGCGCCCGTACTTCTGGATAGTGCCTCTGATCACCAGTCCCGCGCCAGCACCCAGGTGTGCCATAGATTCGGCAGCCGACTCGCCAGAAGCCCAATAGGTAAACGAATCGCCACCATACATTGATTGCTGAGTGGCCATCTGGATCTTCTCACTGCGGACTAGCTTATCGGCTTCCTTGACAATAGCGTTGCTGATTGCGTTAGGACCAAAGTTGTCCCACGTATAGCCAACGCCAGTCAGTGTTTCTCCTGTCAGCTCGTAGAATCGCTCGTCAGCCAGGTAAACAAGCTTGACCAGCTTGGTCCGATGGACACGCCCACCAAGCAAGCCAAGCACACTGATGATGGCAGCCTGGGTCTTAGACAGAGGCAGTTGCCTACTCCTCGTCTTGGATTTCGGCCCCATAGTCATTGCAGACCCCTCTCGGGGATAGAGAATAGCGACTAATAGCAGGCTGTCAAGCATAGAACACATATTCTATATCGTCAAGAGTTTCAGACAAATCCGGGCGTGGGTAGAAGGGACCGGGGCGCTCTACGGCGGGAAAGCAAGAAGGGAAATAGCAAGGACGATTCGATTGGGGTCTTTGAAGGCAGGCGCTCGGCGGGTGGGCTCGGGCAGGCTCAGTTCAGTATGCCGCGGATCCGGGCCAGGCCCTTGGCGGCCACCGCATACGTGCTGTTGCACGCCAGGGCTTTCTTGTAGCACCCCGCGGCCCGGTCCAGCTGGCCCTTGCGCTCCCATACCCTGCCCAAGTTTGCCCAGGGGAAGCAGTAAGTGTCGTAGCGCTTGGCCAGGACGGCCTTCTCCAGCCAGGGAATGGCCTCGTCCAGCAGCCCCTGCTGGATGAGGTATGCACCGATGTCGTTGTAGGGGTTGCCGAAGTCGGGGTCTATCTCAATGGCCCGCTGGCACATGGCGATGGCCTGACGAAAGTCGCCCTGGGCCATGTACGTCCACCCCAGGAAGGTGTAGGCCTCTGCCGTGGGGCAGACGTCCAAGGAGCGCTGGTACCGGCGGACAGCCTGCTGCACCCGGCCATTGGTCTGAGCCTCATGTGCGCGTTGCAGTAGAGCCCAGGCACGCTGTCTTCGATCGGTCTCACTCATCATGGCCCCGACCTCCGTGCACCGTCATGCGACAGGTGTGGATGGCGCCAGCCATAACGATCGACGCGGGACGGGGCCCGCTCTATGCTCCCCTACCCGCAGATTGCTCCGCGGGAAGAGGATGATACGAGCTTGGCGTATTTGGCCAAGGCTCCGGACGTATAGTGGGGCGGGTGGGGCGTCCACGCCCGCCGGCGGTTCGACAGCTCAGCGTCGGATGCGTCGACGTGAAGCCGCCGCCCCGGGATATCGATAGTGACGACGTCACCCTCTTGGAGCAACGCGATGCCGCCCCCATCGGCGGCTTCGGGCGCAACGTGGCCGACCATCAGCCCGCCGCGGGTGGCGCCGGAGAACCTGCCGTCGGTGAGGAGGCCCACGCCAGCGCCCAAGCCCTGACCCACCAAGGCTGCGGTAAGGGCCAGCATCTCCCGCATGCCCGGGCCGCCCTTCGGCCCTTCGTAGCGGATGACGACCACGTCGCCGAGGACGATCTGGCGCGCGGACACGGCCTTGAACGCATCTTCCTCCGAGTCGAAGACCCGGGCAGGGCCCGTGTGCACGCGCTGGAGGTCCTCTTCACTGGTGACCTTGACCACAGCGCCCTCGGTGGCAACGTTGCCCTTGAGGATCACCAGGGTGCCCGCGGAACTGATGGGGGAGTTGACGGGCTGCACGACCCCTTCGCTGTCATTGAGAGGGAACTCGGCCAGGTTCTCTGCCAGGGTCTTGCCGGTTACGGTGAGGACGCTTCCGTCCAGGAGGCCCGCTTCCAGAAGGGGCTTCATCACCTGGGGCAGACCGCCGATCCTGTCCAGGTCCGCCATGACGTACCTGCCGCCGGGTTTCATGTCCGCAATATGGGGAGTGCGCCGGCTGATGCGGTCGAAATCGTCGATGAGCAAGGGTACGCCGGCCTCGTGGGCGATGGCCAGGAGGTGCAGCACCACGTTGGTGGACCCGCCCATGGCCACAGCGACCGTGATGGCATTCTCGAAGGCAGCCTTGGTGAGGATATCCCGGGGCCTGATGTCGTTTTCCAAGAGCTGCAGCACCAACTCGCCGGCCTGACGGCAGAACTCCTCCGTCCTGGGGTGAATGGCCGGGGAAGAAGCGCTGCCCGGCGGCGACATGCCGAGGGCCTCCATGGCAGCGGCCATGGTGTTCGCGGTGAAGAGTCCGCCGCAGGAGCCCTCACCGGGGCAGGCGGCGCATTCCAGCTCGTAGAGCTCTTCCTCCGTGATTCTCCCGGTGTGAAAGGCCCCCACGGCCTCGAAGACGTCCTGAACGGTGACGTCCCGGCCCTGGAACTTGCCGGGCATGATGGTGCCGCCGTAGATGAACACGGCAGGGAGGTTGAGCCGCGCCAGGGCCATCAGCGTTCCAGGGAGGCTCTTGTCGCATCCGGCGACGCCGACCAGGGCGTCGTACTGATGCGCCATGGCCATGAGCTCAATGGAGTCGGCGATGACCTCACGGCTGACCAGGGACGCCTTCATCCCCTCATGGCCCATGGCGATGCCGTCCGAGACGGCGATGGAGACGAACTCTCTGGGGGTGCCCCCGGCGGACTTGACGCCAGCCTTGACCCGCTGCGCAAGCCGGTCTAGGTGGATGTTGCAGGGGGTGGCCTCGTTCCAAGTGCTGGCGACGCCGACGAAGGGCTTGCGGATATCCTCGTCATCCAGGCCCATGGCGCGGTAGTAGGACCGCGCTGGGGCTCGCTCGGCGCCGAGCTTGGCAGCGTCCGAGCGATACACTGTCCGAGTCGACATTAGCACCTGCCACACGGAAACTAGCTGCGACTCTCTTGACCTCCACCATTATACCCGTGGAGTCCCCGGGGGGCAACCACGGGCAAAGGGGCGCGGCAGCCACGCCCGCACCCGAAGCTCCTGAACCCCAGTCCTAGAGTGCCCGCAGCGCCTGGACGAAAGAACACTCCGCTCCCTGCGGGCCGGCGGTCCCCGGATGTGGGCGCTGCCAAAGCGGCCGGCCTCGGCGGCCGCGACTCCACCGGATGGAAGAGCGAACCGGCCTCATAGAGAGGGTAAGTGTCGCCGCGTCGCGTATGAAGGGCGGCCGGGGGCATCCGGCCGCCCTTTAGGACCCCATTAGGGGTTGGCGCGGGCGCCCGGTGCGAAAGGCGGTAGCTGGCTCTGCCTGGGCCCCTGTCGAGCGGCACCGGGCGCGCCGTGCGATGTGTGTGGAGAACGCTGGACAGCGCCGCCGTCCTCCACCTATGGTGTGTGGGCTGGTAAGTATGGCGTGCGCGGCCGGCCCCAGGGACAAGCTCCCGGAAAGTGGACGCGCAAGACCTTGACAGCAGGGCCGGAACGTCTATACTGGGTCGTGGACAGTAGTCCCACTTGCACCTTAACAACTGGATGATGGAGAGACGGTAAGGCGCTACACGCTGAAACAAAGGTTCATAAACTGGAGAGTTTGATCCTGGCTCAGGGTGAACGCTGGCGGCGTGCCTAATGCATGCAAGTCGAACGATCCCAGAGGCTTCGGTTTCTGGGGAGTGGCGAACGGCTGAGGAATACGCAGGGAACCTACCCTTCGGTGGGGGATAACCCCGGGAAACCGGGACTAATACCGCATCCGGTCTCAGGGCGAAGGCCTTGGGAAGAAAGTCGCAAGACGCCGGGGGAGGGTCCTACGCCCCATCAGGTAGTTGGCGGGGTAATTGCCCACCAAGCCGATGACGGGTAGCTGGTCTGAGAGGACGATCAGCCAGAGGGGGACTGAGACACGGCCCCCACTCCTACGGGAGGCAGCAGCAGGGAATTTTGGGCAATGGGCGAAAGCCTGACCCAGCGACGCCGCGTGGGGGAAGAAGGCCTTCGGGTCGTAAACCCCTTTTCCAGGGGAAGAGAAGGGACGGTACCCTGGGAATAAGCCCCGGCCAACTACGTGCCAGCAGCCGCGGTAAGACGTAGGGGGCGAGCGTTACCCGGAATCACTGGGCGTAAAGGGCGCGTAGGTGGCTTCATTAGTCGCGGGTGCAAGCCATGGGCTCAACCCAAGGAACGCTCGCGAGACGGTGAAACTAGAGGGCAGCAGAGGCGGGTGGAATTCCCGGAGTAGCGGTGGAATGCGTAGAGATCGGGAGGAACACCAGAGGCGTAGGCGACCCGCTGGGCTGTTCCTGACGCTGAGGCGCGAAAGCGTGGGGAGCAAACAGGATTAGATACCCTGGTAGTCCACGCCCTAAACGTTGGACGCTAGGTATGGGGGGTATCGACCCCCTCCGTGCCGAAGCTAACGCGATAAGCGTCCCGCCTGGGGAGTACGGCCGCAAGGCTAAAACTCAAAGGAATTGACGGGGGCCCGCACAAGCGGCGGAGCGTGTGGTTTAATTCGATGCAAAGCGAAGGACCTTACCAGGGCTTGACATATCGGAAGTAGAAACCCGAAAGGGTGACGACCCGTCAAGTCGGGAATCGTTACAGGTGCTGCATGGCTGTCGTCAGCTCGTGCCGTGAGGTGTTGGGTTAAGTCCCGCAACGAGCGCAACCCCTGTCCTGTGTTGCACTCTCACAGGAGACAGCCCCCCACAAGGGGGAGGAAGGTGGGGATGACGTCAAGTCAGCATGGCCCTTACGCCCTGGGCTACACACACGCTACAATGGCAGGGACAATGGGCTGCCAACCCGCGAGGGGGAGCCAATCCCAGCAAACCCTGCCTCAGTTGGAATCGGAGGCTGCAACTCGCCTCCGTGAACGCGGAGTCGCTAGTAACCGCAGGTCAGCACTACTGCGGTGAATACGTTCCCGGGCCTTGTACACACCGCCCGTCACGTCATGGAAGTCGGCAATGCCTGAAGTCGCTGCGCCAACCCTTCGGGGAAGCAGGCGCCGAGGGCGGGGTCGGTAACTGGGACGAAGTCGTAACAAGGTAGTTGTACCGGAAGGTGCGGCTGGATCACCTCCTTTCTAGGGAGTTACCGGCGGCAGGCTCTTCTGAGCCAATCGCCACTATTCCTAGGTCGGTGGGCCGGAGCCTGGTTCGCCAGAGGCCTCAATGCCCAAGAGGCCGTGCTCCTGCAACATGGGTGCGCCCACCTCTCTCCATCATCCAGATGTTAAGGTGCTTTTCTTTTGCCTTTCGGTAGGACGCCGACCGCACGGCGCGAAGCCACTGCGGGAGCCGGTGGCGGCCGCGGGCCGGCCTGCCCCGGCCTCAAGGGCCCGTGGGTCCGCCCCATCATCTCGAGCTTTGTGCCTGTCAAACGCCGCACGGTCCTTGACGGCCAGGACAGCGGTTGCAACGCCGTCCATCGAGAGGGCGCAACGGGAACTCCGAGGAGTGCCGCGGGAGAGCTCGGCGGCTGTGTCCGGGGCTACCTGAGCGTGCGGGAAGAGGACGTCCGGCCGGTGTCCGTCCTCCAGACCTCCGGCTGATCACACCGGCGGAAGACCCATTCCATGACGCGCCGCACCCCTTTACCGTGGGTCCCAGGCAACCCCTGGCAGGCGAGCAAGAAACGGGAGTGGGCGGCGGCCACGGCCAGGGGATACCCGGGCGCCCCGCCGCCGGTCTTGCAGTGGTACGTCTGTTGCCTATCTACCCGGCTTTGTGCCATCCCCGCTCCTGAGCCTCTGCTTGGCGAGGTCAATGGTTGGAATGGGCGCGGGATCAACGCCCCGCAGCAGTGCCAGATAGTAGCTCACATAGTCCCCGAGCAGCAGCATGTTGAGGACCTGGACCAGGGGAGGGCCCTTCTCGGCCCTGAGGAGACGGTAGGGTATCTCCGATCTGCTCAACAGCTCCTCAAGGACGCGGTACTGCTCTCCGAGCGGTCCGGATTCTCTGGGTTCCAGGAGCACGGCCATGAGTGTCATGGCCGTGTCCTGCGCCGGCGTGTAGGCCTCGACGGCGTTGTGAAGGGCCTCAGGGATGATCTCGAAAAACGCCCATGCCTTTGAGTTTTCGTTGAACTGGCTCTTCCAGCGGCGGGCCAACCCGGAGAAGCTTCCACCTCCGTACACGATGGGCAGCTTTCCCTGAAGTTCAGCCGCCAGCTGCTTGGCGGGGTTCTCGTCAGTGGGGACGCCTTCCACGAGGCGGGCCAGTTGGTCCTTCGCGGCTGCCAGCGCGGGCTGCACGGACGACTTGGCGCCCGTGAAACCAAGATGGGACAGGATGCCAAGGAGCGCAATCACGAGATAGGGGGTGGCGATTCGAGGCTCGCCATGAACGGCTATCGAGAAGGCCCGCGCCCGTGCTGCCGCTGCTTCCGCCGCCAGGGCGCCCCCACCCGCCACGGCCAGTGCGGGGGCGCCGGCCGCGAGAGCCTGACGGTAGACGGAGAGGGTCTCCCGCGTGTTCCCAGAGTGGCTGCAGGCGATGACCAGCGTTTCTGCGCTGAGGGCGAAGGGTACGGTGAAGTCACGCACCACGACGATTGGCAGCTTCCGCTCTGGGGCAACGAGGTCCGCGACCAGGTCCCCGGCTATAGCCGAGCCACCCATGCCGGCCAGAACGACGGTCTTTACGTGTTTCCACTCCGGCGGCGGCTGGAGTGCCAGAGCCTCCCGCCAAGCCCCTTCGCACAACTGTGGCATGTTCCGCAACCGCGCACCGAACCCGGTGGAGTCAACTGCGGCGTAGGTTGATGGCTCATCTATCCGTAGCACGGGCTCCTAGTGTCCTGTCTTGCAGGTTCGCTGCGTAGTATTGGCCGGCCTCAGGCATCCCAGTCGGCGCCGCACTGGCCAGACATGCTCACCGCAAGCGTCTCGCGCTGAGCACGTCAAAGGATGAACGTCCCGATGCGGCTGCGCACTCATGATCGTCTTGGCCAACTGAGCCGTCATTGCCGCGGCGCCCGGCCAGGTCCTTGCGCCAGTGGTGATGGCGCGGGGGACCGCGCCTCCCGCCAGGCAAGCCAGTCCTGGATGATGTGCTGGTCCCTGGGGAAGGCCAGGGGGGGAGGCGACGCGATGGGGAAGAACGCGGCCTCTTGCACCTCGGTGGGTTCCCCCGCGAGCTCCCCGCCCACGCAGCTCACGGCGTAGGCCGCGAGCACGATGGGGCTGCCCGATTCGGAGTAGAGCCCGACGAGGCCCTCGGCGACGACCCGCAGACCGGTCTCCTCCATCACCTCTCGCTCCACTGCGTCCTCGACTCGCTCCCCGCGCTCCACGAACCCGCCGGGCAGCGCCCACAGCCCCCGTCCGGGTTCCATGTTCCGCCGGATGAAGAGGAGTTGCCGGTCCACGCAGACCAACCCGGCGGCAACGACCTTGGGGTCCTGAAATACAACCAGGCGGCACGCGGGGCACGAGGGCCTTTGGCGTCCCTGTACACACTCGTTGGTCAGCTCAACCCCGCAGCGCTGACAGTAATTCACACCATCCACGTTGACGCGTCCCTCATGGTCCTGAATCGGCACACCTGCTATTTAGCCACACACGGGCGGGCACGGCAACCACGGAGCCCCGGACCAGCGCGCGGGACCGCCCAACAGGACAGGACGCACGCGCCCCTGTTTTGCAGGCGGCGGCCGGCCAAGGCATCCCCGCGGCGCGTCCCTTCCAGTCCCATCCCAACTGCACGCGCAGCCCGGCGGCGCCCTTGTCTCGGCGGGAGGCTGGTGCTATTATACCGGCGTCGCTGACCCTGTTTCAGGGCGGCGAACATCGTTCCAGGCACGGCACTGAGCCGCGGGGATCTGCAATGACCGCGACGGCGCTCATAGACGGTGTCTTTCCTCAGAAGCCTTCCCGACGCTGGCCGGGAGGGTTCTTTTTGTTCGTGGGTTGTGCGCTCCATGTCTCCTGAGCCGCTCTC
This sequence comes from Dehalococcoidia bacterium, assembly GCA_965247615.1. GTDB lineage: Bacteria > Chloroflexota > Dehalococcoidia > Lucifugimonadales > UBA1127. The sequence goes on from OZ252022.1 coordinate 2,416,624, forward strand.
ACTCAAGGACGCGCGCATCGGGTTCGTGGGCGCAGGAGTCGTGGGTGCGGCCCTGGCAGGGGCAATGCACAGCCGCGGCTACCGAGTCTCCGCGGTGTCCAGCCGAACGACCGCCTCCGCGGAGCGGTTGGCGTCTCTCGTGCCGGGCTGCAAGGCCCTGGCCAGCCCTCAGGCCGTTGCAGATTCCTGCGACGCTGTATTCCTCACCGTCCCCGACGATGCCATCGCCGGCGTGGCGGTCCTAGTGCGATGGCGGTCTGGACAGATCGTAGTCCACTGCTCGGGCGCTTGCCCCCTGGATGCGCTGTCCGCAGCGCGTGAGATGGGCGCGCTGGTCGGGGCCTTCCACCCGTTCCAGACCTTCGCCGACCCGAACCGGGCACAGGCCGCCCTTGCGGGGACGACCTTTGCCGTGGAGGCGGCGCATCCCCTTTGCCAGGGCCTTGAGTCTCTGGCCGCTTCCCTCGGCGGACACACCATCCAACTGGACCCAAAGGACCGGGTCCTCTATCACGCAAGCGCCGTCGTGGCCTGTGGCTTCCTCGTAACCCTGGTGAAGCTGGCTGCCGACCTGTGGAGCGGCTTCGACGGCGATCGAGGCGCAGCGGACAGGGAGAGCCTGCGGGCCATCATGCCCCTGGTGCGGAGCACGGTGGACGGTCTGTCCCGCAGCGGACCTATCGGCGCTCTCACCGGCCCTTTCGTCCGGGGCGACGTTGGAACAGTGCAGCAGCACCTGGAGGCCCTGTCCAAGCGGGCCCCGGAGTTGCTGCCCATCTACTGCCGCCTGGCCCTGGCCGAGCTTCCTCTTGCCAGGGAGAAGGGGACCCTGACCGCCGACAGGGAGGCGGACATGGAACGGCTGCTCCGGGGGAGTCTCGAGGCTCCCGGGGTTTCGGGGACAGCACTCTAGGGAGGGGCCATGCGCACCACCATACGTGACATCATGCAGATGAAGAAGCGTGGGCAGAGTATACCCATGCTCACATCCTATGACTACACGTCCGCCAAGCTGGTGGAGGCGGCGGGCGTCCCGATGATCCTGGTGGGCGACAGCCTGGGGCAGGTGGTCCTGGGCTACGGCTCCACCATCCCCGTGACCCTGGACGAAATGCTCCATCACACCAAGGCCGTGGTGCGGGGTACCAGCCGTGCCCTGGTTGTGACGGACCTGCCCTTCATGACCTACCATCTGGACGACAAGCAGGCGCTGCACAGCGCGGGCCGCTGCCTTCAGGAGGGCGGCGCCCAGGCGGTGAAGCTGGAGGGCGGCGCCGTCATGGCCCCAACGGCGCGCCGCCTAACCCAGAACGGCATACCCGTGATGGGCCATCTGGGCCTCACGCCCCAATCCGTGAACCAGATGGGGGGATACCGGGTGCAGGGAAAGTCACGGGACGAGGCCGACCGCCTCATGTCAGACGCGGTGGCCCTGGAAGAGGCCGGCGCCTTCTGCCTGGTGCTGGAGCTGGTGGTGGAGCCCGTGGCCCGCACCATCACGGAGCGGCTGACCATCCCCACCATCGGCATTGGGGCCGGGCCCTCCTGCGACGGCCAGGTGCAGGTGCTCCACGACATGCTGGGGCTGTATACAGACTTCGTTCCCAAGCACGCGAAGCTCTACGCGGACCTGGCTGGAGTCATCAGGAGCGCCGTGGAGCAGTACGTCCACGAGGTGCAGGAGCATGAGTTTCCCACAGCGAAGGAGAGCTTCGGAATGGAGCCAGCCGGGTGTTAGGAGCCGGGCGCCCGTACGCTCGTTTGGAGAGCGTCAGGCTTGCCGCGTATCGATGTCTCTGCGACAGAGCAGATAGAAGGGAGCAGCCATGGGCATCACAGCCATAGACCACCTGAACGTTCTGGCCGATGACGTTGACCAGACTCTGGACTTCTATCGCAGGCTGGGCCTGGAGGTCGTGCACGAGGACGGCGTGGCTGGGGACGCGGGGCGCCCAGTGCTCCGCATCAACGGGGTGCAGAAGATCAACGTCATTCCGCGGCGAGGTTCGTCTCCACCGGCCCGCGGCCAGCACTTCTGCATGGTCTGGGAGGGCAACATGGGGGAGCTGACCGAGCTGCTGGACAGCCGGGGCATCACGCCCGAGTCCCCGCCATCGACCCGCGCCTGCGCCCGCGGACTCGCGACGACCGTCTACCTGCGCGACCCCGGCGGCACGAGCATCGAGCTCGCGGTGTACGAGGAGAAGCCTGCGCGGACCAGCAAGAGCGACACGTGAACGTAGTTGATTCAATCGCCGGCCTGCGTGACGTTCTCAATGCAGCGCCGCGCCCCCTTGGACTTGTGCCCACGATGGGCTTTCTCCACGATGGCCACATCTCGCTGGTGCGCCTGGCAAGGAGTCAGAGCGCATCCACGGCGGCGAGCATATTCGTCAACCCCGCCCAGTTCGGGCCCCGAGAGGACTTTCAGAGCTACCCGCGGGACATGGACCAAGACCTCGAAAGATTGGAAGCTGAGGGCGTGGACCTGGTATTCGCGCCCTCAGCGGAGGAGATGTACCCGCCCGGCTTCGACACCTGGGTCGAGGTTGCCGCCCTGACCCAACGACTGGAAGGCGCTTCCCGGCCGGGGCACTTCCGCGGAGTGTGCACCGTGGTGCTCAAGCTGTTCAATCTGCTGCGTCCGGACAGGGCCTACTTTGGGCAGAAGGATGCGCAGCAAGCCCTGGTGGTCCGGCGCATGGTGCGCGACCTGGACCTGGGCGTCGAGATCATGACCGGGCCCACAGTGCGGGAGGCCGACGGCCTGGCGCTCTCCAGCCGCAACGTTTACCTGAGCCCCGCGGAGCGGCAGGCAGCGCCCGTGCTCTATACGGCGCTGTGCGCCGCCAGACAACGTTGCGACGAGGGTCAGCGCGATGCGGAGGCCATCAAAGAAGAGATGCGTGCGCTCATCGAGGCAGAGGACCAGGCCCGGATCGACTATCTGAGCATCGCTGACGCGGAGACCCTGGAGGAGCTGGCGACCATTGAACGGCAGGCCTTGGCGTCTCTGGCAGTATTCATCGGGAGGACGCGCCTCATAGACAACATCTCTCTACCGTGACCTCAGCATGAAGTCGGAGCCACTCCACGGCCGAATATCCGAGCTAGAGACGGAGCTTGCCCGCATCGAGGGCGAGCTTGCGACGCTCCAGCGCACCTACGAAGTGAAGGCCCTGCAGATGCAGGAGTTGCGGAGGCTGGCGCGTCGACTGGCGTCGTACGGCCTCCCCGATACGCCTGCGCCGACCTGGGCAGGCGTGTGCCGCGCCATGGAGTGGCCAGCTGGCGGGCGGGGCGGGCACGGGACCGTGAAGCGGCAGGACCCCGCGCTCCACGCCCTGCTGCACCTCTGCGTCTTCGAGGCGTACTGTGCGTTGGATCGGGTAACCTACGCACCGTAGGTCCCGACCACGGCCAACTGAGCCCACCGGAGACTTGCGGACTCAGTTGGCTTATTCGAGGCCTTCTCGCCACGAGGTCATTGCCGGCGGGTGGTGGGGCCAGGCTTCGCAGCAGCGCCCAGATGCTATAGAATCCGTTTATACCTCAACGAATGGACTGGCGCTGTTTCTTGGAGGGAGCAATGGAGCTCGGTCAACTGAGGGCATTTGTGGAGGCGGCACACCGCGGGAGCTTCAGCCAGGCGGCCCAGGCGCTTGTGCTGACGCAGCCGGCCCTCAGCGCCCGCATCCACGCCCTGGAGCGGGAGATTGGGACGCAGCTGTTTCACCGCATGGGCCGGGGTGTGCGCCTGACCGAAGCGGGCAAGTCCTTCCTGCCCTTCGCAGGGCGGGCCTTGGACGCCGTGAACCAGGGACGGGAGACGCTGAGCACCCAGCAGGAGGCGAGCAGCGGGACCCTTCAGGTGGGAACTGCCCGGGCCATCGGGACCTACGTGCTCCCGGACATTCTCCAGCGTTTTCGCCTGGAGCACCCCGGCATTGGCGTTCACATACGTACGGGACGCTCCTCTGAGGTGCTGCGCATGGTGGTGGACGAAGAGGTCCAGGTGGGGCTCGCCCGGGACCTGCGTCACGCCGAGGTGATGACGGCCCACCTATACGACGAGGAGATCGTCCTGGTGACTCACCCGAGCCACCACTTCGCCAGACGCGGCGTGGCCAGCGTGTATGACGTGGCAAAGGAGCCCCTGATCCTCTATGACCGCGACTCCTCCTATTTTGTCCTCATCGACCAGGTGTGCCGCGAGGCCGGCGTCGTACCGAATGTCGAAATGAACCTGGACAGCATCGAGGCGACCAAGAGGATGATCGAGCGGGGGCTTGGCGTCTCCTTCCTCCCCCGCCACGGGATCGAACGGGAGTTGGAGTTGGGGACACTGGCCTTGATAGACATCCGGGAGGGGACCCGCGTCACGCTTGGCACGTGTGCTATGGTAAAGCGCACGCACGCCTACAGCCCGCCAGTGCTTGCCTTCCTGGACATCCTGGGGCGCAGCTTTGAGGTCGACATCCCCCTCCTTGGCGCCCAGGGTCTTCAACCCGCTGCTGTTTAGTGCCGTCAGGCCGGGGCGCTCAGGGCCTCTCGCTGGACGGCAAAGAGTTCCTGGACGCCATTCTCCGCCAGGTCCAGCAGCTCTTCCAGCTCACGCCGCGTGAAGGGTACCCCTTCTGCCGCCCCCTGGACTTCGACGATCTCGCCGCCATCCGTCATGACGACATTGCAGTCCACGTCGGCGGTTGAGTCCTCCGCGTAGCAGAGGTCAAGCATGGGGACGCCGCCCACGAGGCCGCAGCTGACGGCAGCCACGGCGCTGCGGAACGGATTCTCCCGGAGCCGCTTGCGGCGGTACAGGTGATTGAAGGCCTGGGAAAGGGCGACGTACGCACCTGTCACAGCCAGGGTTCGCGTGCCCCCATCGGCCTGAAGGACGTCGCAGTCCACGATGAAGGTCCGATCCCCCAGCTTCTCCAGCTCCACCACGGCCCGCAGGGCGCGGCCAACCAGTCGCTGAATCTCCATGGCCCTCCCCCTGGCGCTGCGGTCGAGGCCCTCCCTGGGGGTCCGCGAAGGCGTGGCGCGCGGCAGCATTCCGTACTCTGCCGTGACCCATCCCTTGCCCGTGCCACGCAGGAACGGCGGCACCCGGTCCTCCACCGTGACGGCGCAGAGGAGCCGCGTATCGCCTGCATCGATCAGGGCGGAGCCTTCCGGGTGAAGCAGGTAGCCGGGAGTGATGTGGACCGGGCGAAGCTGGTCGGGTCTGCGCCCGTCGATTCGCTTGGCGGCTGCATGTGTCATCAGGTCACCGGGACTCCTCGTATCTGTATCGCGCTGGACTCTGGGTGACTGAGAAGGAGCATACATGCCCCGCACCGGACAGGGGCGCGGGGAGTGACCTCCCGGTTGCGACTCTCAGCTCTCACGGAACTCGATCTCATCCTTGAGCAATGCCCTGGGCTCCAGCCGCGCCGCACGCTTCGCTGTGAGAAGGTGAGCAACACCCACCAGAATGGCCATCCCCACGGCGTAGGAGATGACAGTAGCCGGAGCGTCAGTCACCCAGGCGCCCAGGGGGAAGAGGGAGAATAGAAAGAAGAAGAAGACGGTTGTGCTGCGGGTGCGCAGCATCATGAGCCCGCTGAGGAAAACAAGGATGGGAGTCACCAGGGGCGCCATGGCCAGGAAGACCCCCATGAGAGTCGCCGCACCCCGTCCGCCGCGGAAGCCGATGAAGACGGGAAAGATGTGGCCCGCCAGGGCGAGGAGGCCGCCAAGCATGGCCGCTTCCACGGTGTCTTCGAAGAGACGCGCGATCAGGACGCACAGCGCGCCCTTGCCTGTGTCGATGAAGCCTACGGCGATCCCCGGCCGCGGACCCAGGGAGCGCCAGACATTGGCAGCACTGGGGTTCCTGTCGCCCAAATCCCGGATGTCCACGCCGTAACGGAGCCGCCCCACCAGGTACGCCGGGGAAATGCTGCCGACCAGGTAGCAGAGGATGCCGAGGGATATCCACGGGAGCATCGCCGTCCCCCCGGAAAAGGGTGGTCACGCCTTTGGGATGCGGCTAAACCGTGGTCAGCCGGCTGGGCACGGCCTCTGCACACCAGTGACGATACTTGGGGTTCCGGCCGCGGATCACGCCGAAGTAGATGTTCTGGAGGGCCTTGGTAACCGGGCCCGGCTTGCCATCGGCAATGGCCCGGTTGTCCAGTTCGCCAACCGGTGTCAGGTGGGCCGCCGTGCCACTGAAGAAGACCTCGTCCGCCAGGTAGAGCTCCGCGCGGCCAATGGGGCGCTCCACCACGGTGATGCCCAGCTCATTTGCGGCGATCTGGATCACCGAGTCCCGGGTGATGCCGCCCAGAATGTTGCTGTAGATGGGGGGCGTAATGACGGCGCCGTTCTTGACCATGAACAGGTTCTCGCCGGTACCCTCGGCCACGCTGCCGTCGTCATTGAGCAGAATGGCCTCGTCGAAGCCCGCCAAAACGGCGTCGGTCTTCGCCAGAATGCTGTTGACGTAGAGACCGCTGATCTTTACCCGGGGCGGGATCATGGTCTCCTGCATGCGGCGCCAGGAGGCGGTAGTGCAGCGGGCCGTCTCCACGTCGATGTAGCGGCCAAAGGGGATGGCCATGATCGTAAAGTCGCACTCCAGCTCGTGGAGCTTCAGGTTCGCCACGCGCTCGGCGCTCTTGTAGGCCAGGGGGCGAATATACAGGTCTTCCACGTAGCCGGAGCGCTCCACCAGCTCAACCGAGAGGCGGGTCAACTCATCCGCGTCCACGGGCAGGGTCATGCGCAGGATCTTGCAGCCATCCAGGAGGCGGACAAAGTGCTCCCGGGGGCGGAAGATGAAGATCCTGCCTTCCTCCTCGTTCCAGTTGCCGCGCATACCCTCGAAGACGGCGGTGCCGTAGTGCAGCGCGTGTGTCATCACGTTAACTTTGGCGTCCTCCAGGGGCACGAACTCTCCACGAAAGTAGGCCAGCGGCGTCGGCGCCATGGTCCCGTCTCCTCCCTGGAACTGTTGTTTTCAGATTGCGGCATTATAATCCAGCAGGGTTCTCAGGACAAGTCACGAAAGTTTGACGGGCCGGGGGAAACCACGGCGGTCCTCCCGGAGGACAGACACGTATGGCCACAAGTGGCGGCGATTCGTCACCACCAACCACCGCGCTTGAACGCCTGGGCCGCACCGCGCTCCTGGGCCTGTTCGTCCTGGCACTGGCGGGGGGCGTGGCGCTGTTGATGCGGCAGGCGGCCCCAAGCGGCGTCGAGGTCATCCTACCGACCCCCACACCCCCTCCCAGCCTCGAGGTCTATCTCACGGGCGCCGTCGCCCGGCCGGACACCTACGCCTTCCGCGATGGAGAGCGGCTGGCCGACGTCCTGAAGATGGCGGGCGGCGCCAACGCGGACGCCGACCTAGCGCAGGTCAACCTGGCCCTGCGGCTGAGCGACCAAGAGCACTTCCACGTGCCGCGCAAAGGGGAAACGGTCCGGCTCCCCGCGCGCCAGAGCCTCGACAATGGGTTGGTGGACCTCAACCGGGCCGATTCCGAGGAGCTACAGCGCCTGCCTGGCATTGGGCCGACGCGGGCCGAGAGCATCGTGGAACACCGGAGCGTCAACGGCCCGTTCCAGTCCGTGGAAGAGCTGCTGGCCGTCGCCGGCATAGGCCCGTCAACCCTGGAGGGCCTGCGCGACCTGGTCACGGTGGAGTGAGCTCATGGCCCTGACGGCCCTGGCCGCCGCTTGGGTCCTGGGCCTCGCCCTGGGACTGTGGTGGCAGGCGCCCGCCCCGTCCCTGGCCCTGTGGTCTTGTGCCGCCAGCGCCGCGGGAGTCCTTGGATGGACGCTGCGCCGCAGACTGCCACCGGGCGCAGCCCGCCGGTGGCTCTGGGGCGCCCTGGCTGCGCTGGCACTGTTGGCCGGCCTCTGGTGGGCGCCCCACTCGACGCGGGGCGCCGATGACCTGGAGCTGCGCAGGCTCCTGGATGCCGGACCCGGGGTGCTGCGTGGACAGGTGGTCAACGATCCGGAGGACCGGGGCGCCACGCGGCGTCTGCGCCTCGCCGTCCACCAGGTTGCAAGCACGCCGGACTGTCGCCTGGACCCGGCGCATTCGTCCTGGCGGGACGCCGGTGGCAGGGTCCAAGTGACCCTGGGTCACCGTGCCCCGGCCGTGCGCTACGGAGACATCGTCGAGCTGTGCGGCCGGCTGGAGGCCCCGCCCGAGCTCGCCGGCCTTGACTACCCCGAGTACCTGGCGCGCCAGGGCATCCACGCGGTCATCGGCTTTCCGTCGGCAACGGTGCTGGAAGAGGGACAGGGCAGCTGGGTTGTAACGCAGGTATTTGCCCTGCGCCATCGCCTTGCTGAGAGCCTCCGGCGCAGCCTGTCGGAGCCTCAGACCTCCCTGGCCCAGGCCATACTGCTGGGGTTGCGGTCGGAGCTGCGGCCCGGGGTGCGGGAGGATTTCGTCACCACGGGGACAAGCCACCTTCTGGCCATATCAGGGCTGCACGTGGGCGTGCTTCTGATTCTGACGCTGGCCGCCTCCACGGCCGTCTTGGGCGGCGGACGCTGGGCGCTGGCGGCGCCGCTGTGCGCCATCTGGCTCTACGCCCTCCTCACGGGGATGGCGCCCCCTGTGGTGCGGGCTGCCATCATGGGCAGCCTCTACCTGGGAGGGCGACTGACAGGCAGGCAGAGCGCGGGACTGCCCGCACTCAGCGCGGCGGCGGGGACCATGGCGGGTCTGGAACCGCGCCTGCTGCTGGACGTCTCGTTCCAGCTCAGCTTCGCCGCCGTGGCGTCCCTGGTGCTGCTGGCGGCGCCCATCACCGATGGACTGAATAGCCTAGTCACAGAGCGGTTGGGAAGACAGGAAGGAGCCCTACGAGTGCTTCGAGGGTTCAATACTGCACTGGCGGTGGGAATAGCCGCCACCATCGGAACGTTGCCCCTGATTGCCTTCGCCTTCAACAACGTATCGCTGGTGGGCATTCCGGTCACCATGCTGGCATTGCCGGCGCTGCCGCTCATGCTGGTGGGAAGCGCCGCCGCCGCCTTCCTGGGCATCCTTTGGCAGCCGCTGGGACAGATGGCAGGGTTGCTCGCCTGGGCGCCGCTGAGCTATCTCCTGGCGCTGGTGCACGCGGTGGCGTCCGTGCCCGGCGTTATCGTGGACGTGGGCGGCGTAACCCAGGTGGCTGTCGGTTGCTTCTATCTGGCGATGCTGCTGCTTCTGGGGCGGCGGACACTTGCGCGCCTGCTGCACGCTGTCCCCCAGATCCCTGCCCGGTTCTCCATCCTCGCCCGGGGCTTCTGGCTCCCCCGGCTCCCCGTGCGCTGGGCGCTTCTCCTCATGCTGGCCGTTACGGGCGTTCTCTGGAGCGCCGCCCTGACCTCTTCCGACGGCAAGCTGCACGTGACGTTCCTGGATGTGGGCCAGGGCGACGCAACGCTGATCGTCACTCCGTCGGGAAAGCAGGTGTTGGTGGACGGAGGTCCAGACCCCCGTGGCGCCGTGCAAGCACTGGGGAGCAGAATGCCGCTGTGGGACCGCTCCGTGGACGTCGTCGTCCTGACGCACGCACACCAGGACCATCTCCAGGGACTCGTGGAGGTGACGGAGCGCTACCGCGTTGGGCTCCTGGTCTATCCCTCACGTGGGGCAGACGCACCGGGATACGCCGACGGCGCGGAGCCCCTTCGCAGGAACATCTCCGACGGCCGCACGCTGGAAGCCGAGGCGGGCCAGGTGATACGACTGGGCGACGGTGTAGTGCTGCGCGTGCTCAATCCCAGTGCGAAGCCCTTTCGCGGGACTCGAGGCGACGTGAACAACAACGCGGTCGTGCTGCGCTTGGAGTACGGGGAGGTCATGATGCTGCTGACGGCGGACATCTACACCGAGGCGGAGGCGTCGCTGCTGGCGCGGCGCGCACCCCTGGACGCCGTGGTGCTCAAGGTCGCACACCACGGCAGCGACACCTCTTCCTCGGAGGCTTTCCTCGATGCCGTGTCGCCGGCCCTGGCGGTCGTCAGCGCCGGGCGCGACAACCGGTTCGGCCACCCGGCACCCATTACCCTGGAGCGCCTGAGCGAGCGGGTCCCAAGAGGCCGCGTCCTGCTCACGCCGGCCCATGGAGACGTCCACTTCACCAGCGACGGCCACGGGCTCTGGTTGGAGACAGAACGTGACGCGGAGGGCCCTGCTGCGCCTTGAATGCCGGGGTGTCGGGGAATACTATGTGGGTGCGTCAGCGGAGTCCGCCTGTGAAGGCGGCAGAGCAGGGGGGAGTTTAGAATGGCCAACGTGGTCCTGGTGGTCGATATGCTGCGGGGATTCCTGGAGCCCGGTCACAACCTCTACTCCGGAGACGCCGCCCGCGCCATCATCCCCAATGTACAGCAGCTGCTGGAGCGTGAGATGCGGCAGGGGTCCCACGTCATCTTTCTCCATGACACTCACGCCCCGGACGACCTGGAGTTCCAGATGTTTCCGGCGCACTGCATCAGGGGGAGCTCCGAGACGGAGCTGATCCCAGAGTTGGCCGGCTACGCCGGGGAGCACCTGGAGAAGAACCGGTACAGCGCATTCTTCGGCACCGATCTCGCCGGGCGGCTTGACGCACTCAGCCCGGAAAGGGTCATAGTGTGCGGCGTGTGCACGGACATCTGCGTCCTCCACACCGCCGCCGATGCCCGCAACCGGGACCACGCCGTCGATGTCCCTTCTGACTGCGTCGCATCCTTCGACGCGGATGCCCACGACTGGGCCCTGCGGCACATGGAGCGGATCCTCGGGGCCAGGCTGACCACGGGGGCGCAAGCGCCAGCCGTGGCCGAGGCGGCCCGCTCACCCCGCCGGTCGAAGCAACACTAACAGTCGCCGCTTCCCGCCCCACAATGGCGCGAAGCCATCATGGACGGCGCAGCGCCGTCAGCGGTGGAGGAACAATGGCTGACCCCGAGTTCACTATCTGGCCTGCGGTGCTGATGGGAGAGACGGCGGACGTCTACTTTCAGCGCACCACCGCAGTGCTCCGCAACGAGAGTATCAATCCCGTTGTCACCATGGAGTTCTTCCCACATCGGGCCGGGCTCCTCTGCGGGGTCAAGGAGTGCCTGACACTCCTGAAGCAGGTGCTTCCCAAGAGCTACGGCGAGGCCTGGGCCCTCGAAGAGGGTGACGAGGTGGCCGCCAAGGAGGTGGCCCTGCGGGTCACAGCCCCCTATTCCAGCTTAGGCATCTATGAGACGGCCCTCTGCGGCATCCTGAGCCAGTCCACGGCCTGGGCCACAGCGGCGCGGGAGTGTGTGGACGCCGCCGGCGAAATCCCCGTGACCTCATTTGGGGCCCGCCACGTCCACCCCAACGTGGGGCACATCATGGACTACTCCGCCGTGGTGGGCGGCTGCAGCTCCTGCTCCTCCGTGCTGGGGGCCAAGCTGGCAGGCGTGACGCCGGCCGGGACCATGCCCCACGCCTACATCCTCTGCGTGGGCGATCTGGTCAAGGCGACACACCTCTTCGACAAGCACATGCCCGCCGACGTCCCGCGCGTTGCGCTGGTGGACACGTTCCGAGATGAGGTGGAAGAGAGCCTGCGCGTGGCTGCCTCCCTGCGGGACAAGCTGCGCGCCGTGCGCCTGGACACGCCCGCCGAGCGCGGCGGAGTTACGCCGGAGCTGGTGCGGGAAGTCCGGGCCCATCTGGACCTGCACGGATTCAAGCAGGTCGGCATCATCGTCACCGGAGGGGTTACCCCGGAGCGGATCCGCGCGTTCGTGGAGGCAGGCTCCCCCGTGGACAGCTTCGGCGTTGGCTCGCACATCTCGGGAGCGCCGGCCAACGACTTCACCGGCGACATCCATGAAGTGGACGGCAAGCCCATAGCGAAGCGGGGCCGTATCCCCGGCGTAACCAACAACCCCCGGCTCAAGCAGGCGCTGTAGCGCGGCGCTTCGGTCCCGCTACCCCCCGTAGCGGTTCACGATGGGCATACGGCGGTCCCGCCCGAATGCCCGCGGCGTGATCTTGATGCCCGCGGGCGCCTGGCGGCGCTTGTATTCGCTGCGGTCCACGGCGCGGATGACCCGCTCCACCACCCCCGGGTCGAACCCCATGCCCACGATGTCCTGGAAGGAGCGGTCCTGCTCCACGTAGGCCTCCAGAACCTGATCGAGCAAGCTGTAGGGAGGCAGGTCATCATCGTCCCGCTGGTCCGGCTTCAGCTCGGCGCTGGGCGGCTTCTCCAGCACGCTGGCCGGGATCGGGTTGGCCGGTGTGCCGTGCTCGTTACGCCAGCGGCTCAGCTGGTACACCAGAGTCTTGGGCACGTCCTTAATGACGGCAAAGCCGCCGGCCATGTCGCCATAGAGGGTGGCATAGCCCATGGCCAGCTCACTCTTGTTGCCGGTGGTCAGCACCAGCCAGTCGAACTTGTTGGAAAGGGCCATGAGCAGGTTGCCGCGGATGCGCGCCTGGACGTTTTGCTCGGCGACGTTGGGCGGCGCGCCCGAAAAGTGGGGGTCCAGAGCCTCTTCGAATGCCCTGTGCGCACCCTCGATGGGCAGCACCCGCAGGGGGATGCCCAGGTTGCCTGCGAGCTCCTGCGCGTCCAGTAGGCTGCCCTCCGACGAGTAGCGCGAAGGCATGCCCACGCCCACGACGTTCTCCCTGCCCAGCGCGTCCACCGCCACGACGCAGACCAGCGTGGAGTCGATGCCTCCCGAGAGGCTGACGACGACCTTTTGAAACCCATTCTTCCGCACGTAGTCCCGCGTGCCCAGCACCAGTGCCCGGTAGACCTCCTCGACGGGGCCCTGGGGAACGGTGCGCACCGGCTGAATCTCGTCATGAACGGGGGGGCCGGCGTCCGATACGTGGATGCGCCGGGGCTGACCCACGTCCCGGAGGTCGGCAGCCGCCGCCCTCCGCCCGCCCGGGGGCCGCGGGCGTTGGCGTAACGCGCCGTCCAGCCTCAGGTCCGCCACCAGCAGCTCCTCCTGGAACTGGGCTGCCCGCGCCACCGTTTCTCCGTCCGAGTCCAGAATGACGCTGGCGCCGTCGAAGACCAGCTCATCCTGCCCGCCCACGGTGTTGACGTAGGTGACCCAAACGCCGTTGTCCCTGGCCCGGGCGGCCAGCATCTGTTCGCGGAACTGGAGCTTTGCCGCGTGGAAGGGCGACCCGTTGATGTTGACGATGACCTCGGCTCCGGCGCTGCGCTGGACGGGCACAGGGCCCACGGCGTACCAGATGTCCTCGCAGACGTTCACCCCCACGCCGACGCCGCGGATGGTGTACACGGGGCAGACGTTGCCGCGTCTGAAGTAGCGCTCCTCGTCAAAGACGCCGTAGTTGGGCAGATGGATCTTGTGGTACACGTCCACCAGGGCGCCGTCCCAGGCAACGGCGGCGGCGTTGTAGACCGAGCCGTCGACGAGGTCCGCGAAGCCCGCGACGACGGCGATGCCCCGGGAGGCCGCGACCACCCGCTCCATGGCGGCGCGGTTGTCGTGGAGGAATCCCCGCTTGAAGAGAAGGTCCTCGGGAGGATAGCCCGTGAGGACCAGCTCGGGGAAAGCGACAATGTCAGCGCGGCGGTCCCTGGCCTGGTCCAGGTAGTCCAAGACCTTGCGGGTATTCCCTTCCAGGTCACCAACGGTTGGGTTGACCTGGGCGAGGGCTATGCGAATGGTCCGATGTGTCTGCTTGTTGGGTGGCATGCCGGCTCGTCGGCTTTGGCCTGAAGCGCGTAGTATAGCACAGGCGGCCCTAATCTGGCCCCGGAATGACCGCCACCTGCCGAGCGGTCCCTCTTCCCGTTGGGCCTGGGCCTGTGGAGCCAGGAATGGGATGATGAGCGGGTCCCCGTGTCCGTGCGGCGGGACGCCGGCTACACCCCTCCTTCGAGGGCCTGCGCGAGAAGGGCCCGAGGCCGGGCTGCTCCGATGCGGTCGTAGAGGCGCATCAGGTTGTCGTTGGTGGCCCGGGCTATGTCGCCGGTGCTGACGCCCCGGAGCTCCGCCAACCGGTCTGCGACCAGCCGGGTGTCCCTGGGCTCCGTCCAGTTCTCCCGCTTGGCCTTGAAGGGCTGGGGCGCCGCGTCGGTCTCCAGGACGATGGCCTCCAGGGGAAGCTTGGCCGCAACGTCTTGGAGCTCAGGCAGGCGGAGCAGCGGCTTCCCCAAAGAGACGCAAAAGCCCAGGTCCATGCACTCCTGCGCCGTTTCCCACGTGGACTGGAAGTAGTGCATGATGCCGCCGACCTCCCACCCCCGCTCCTCTCGAAGCAGGCGGAAGACTTCCCGGTGCGCCTCCGTGTCTCCAGGGAGCTCGCGCGAGTGGAAGATGATGGGAAGACGGAGCTCCCGGGCCAGGCGGACCTGCTGCCGGAAGGCGTGATACTGGAGAGCGGCGTCGGCGCCGTCCGGGCCAAAGTCCAGCCCCGTCTCGCTGACCGCCACCACCCGGGGGCTGGACTGGGCCAGATCTCGGAGGCGGGAGTAAGCGCCATCATCCAGGGGCTCTCGTACGTCCATTGGATGGATGCCCACGCCTGCGAACAGTGTTGGATGGGACTCCGCCAAGGCCACGCACCGGGCCGAAGAGTCGAGGGTAACCCCAGCCAGGATGATGGCGCCGAGGCCAGCCTGCCGCGCACGGACAACCACCCCGTCCAGCTCGGATGGGGGGTACTGGTCCAAGTGGGTATGGCAATCGGTCAGCAGACCCTGCATCAGCCGCTCACCCCCCGCGCTCCGACTGTGCCGCGGCCCTGGTTTGGTGAGCGCTGAGCCCGTCGTCCAGGGCCACCCAGGCCAGGAGGGCGCACTTGATGCGGATGGGGTACTTGCGAACACCGGCCAGGGAGGTCAGGTCGCCGAGCCCTTCCAGCGTCGACGTGCTCAGCTCTTCATCGCGCATCAGACCCTTGAATGCGCGGGACAAGGCCTGGGCCGCTTCCACGCTCCTGCCTTTCAGCAGGTCCGACATCATGGAGAGGGAAGCCTGGGAGATGGAGCAGCCCTGCCCCTGGATTGCTACCTGTTGGATGATCCCGTCGACGGTGGCAGCCTGGAGGGCCACCTCATCGCCGCAGAAGGGGTTGGTGTCTTCGGCGGTTATGTCGGGCTCGGTGACGGCGGCCTGGTTCCTGGGGCGGCGGTAGTGGTCCAAGATCAGCTGCTGATACAGCTCGCCCATCTCGTTCCAGCCCAACTGCGCCATGTTTTGATTCGCCATGACAGAACTCAGCGCACTTCCCGAGATGCGTCTGCATAGAGGGGGACCCGTATGCCCACTATATCCGGCGGGCGGCGTCATGGGCAAATCGCGCTGCGGCGTCCCTCCGGCGTTGGAACGCTAGGCGTCCTCCAACGCGACCACAATCTGATCGCCGCGGACGTGCAGGGGAAAGGACCGCACCGGTTCCATGGCCGGCAGAGCAACCGCCGCGCCGTTTCGGACGTCGAACCGGCCGCCGTGGCGCGGGCACTCTATCTCGCAGCCGTCCAGTTCGCCGTCCTCAAGAGGACCGCCGTCATGCGTGCAGACGCCTTCAATGGCGTAGAGCACACCGCTGACGTTGCAGAGGATCAGCGCGAGGTCCCCCACCCACACCTCGAGCGCGGCGCCCGGCGGGAGCTCGGAAACCTTGGCGACGGTTGCGTATCGCTCTGACATCAATGCTTGCAGGGTCTTGCAGGGGATATAGCCGCGTCGTCCTTTACCGGCCTCGCCACTCTTGATAGACTAGCACAGGACGCAGCTATTCAAGGAGGCGCGTATGCCTCGCGGCGAGTACCGTAAGCACGAGACGAAGAAGCCCAAGAAGTCCAAGCAAAAGATCCTTCTACCGGCCCAGATCCTACCGCACACCTCGGAGCCCGAGCGAATCGTCCCCAAGCGCCGGCCAGAGGAGGAAGAGGAGGAAGAGGAGGAGAAAACATAGCCTCTCCCACCTCGATGCAAGAGCGCACCCGGGCCCTTCTGTGCTCACCACCCTGCCGCCGTTGGAGAGGCCCCTGAGTTGGAAGGCCAGCGCGCGCACCTCTTGGCGGTGGTCCACGGCAAGGTCCAGGGTGTCGGATTTCGGGATTTTGTGTGTGGCCATGCCCGGCGCCTGGGTGTCTTGGGCTACGCCAGGAACCTGCCGGACGGCCTATCGGTAGAGGTGCGCGCCGAAGGTCCCATCCCAGCGTTGCAAGACCTGCTTGCGCTCCTCCGGACCGGTCCCTCCGCCGCCCTCGTACGTGAAGTGGATGAGGAGTGGGACCAGGCGACCGGCGCCTTCTTCGAGTTCACGATCCGCCGATAGTGGCCCGAGCCGGGAACTCCGAGCACCGGAGCTGTCCTGGAAGGCGGGGCCAACCGGCTTCCCTGGAAGAAGGCCCTTGCGAGCGCGCTGTCCTGCTTGCCAGCGGCAGCCGCGATCTGTGGCTAGCTGCACTCCGCGGCAGGTGAGCGCATCACCCACAAGCTCAGGAGGCGCGCCTCCTGAGCTCGGCGTCGGTCGCGGTCCGGATGCCGTAGGAGCTCTGGCGCTCCAGAATCCGCACGAGGGCGGTCACGCTGGTGCTGCGGAGGTACTCCAGTCCGGCCCAGCTTTCCCTGATCCTATCGTGGAGCTGGTCCACGGACATGGGTTGGTTGGCGTTCTGGAGCAGCAGCCGGAACACGGCTTCCATCAGCCCGGTTTCGGCGGTGACGTAGCCGGTCTTCGTGGAGCAGCAGGCATGGATGGCCCGCATCTCCGCCTCCCAGGAGGCGGAGGCAGTGGACGCCGCAGCGCCCGCCTTTGTCCTGCTTCTCCTGAGTGCGGCGCCCTTGAGCGGGAACTCCACCCCGGCGCAGTCCCCGCATCGGCGGAGAGAGACCAGCTGCGACAAGTCGACGCCGCGCTCTTCATACCACTGGGGGTCGATGACGTATTTGGGCTGTTCCCTGGTCTCTTCGCCGTGCGCCCTGTCTCCAACACCTTGCTCCGGCATGCTAGAACGATACCTCCTCAGGCCAGTCCAACATCTGGGCCTGGACCATTTCACCCGCCTTCATCTCGGGAACGTCCTCGGGGCAGATGGCCAGGCCGTTGGCCCGGCTCATGGAGCTGAGGACGTTGCTTCCCTGGGGTCCCGTCAGCGACGCATAGAGCCGTCCGTTCTCCTTGGTGATTATCGCACGAGCATACACCCTGCGTGCGTCGAAGTTGACGATGGGGTCTTTGAGGGTCACCTCGACGGTGGGCTTGGCCAACACCGCCCGGCCCAGCATCTTGAGGATGGCCGGGCGGCAGAGCTGCTCGAATGCCACCATGGCGCTGACGGGGTTGCCGGGCAGGCCAATGTGGGGCACCTTTCGCCCGCCGGGCGCGTTGAGTTGGCCAAAGGCCAGGGGCTTGGCGGGGCGCATGCGCACGGACCAGAAGGTTACCTCGCCGCGTTCCTGCAGGACGTCCTTCACAAAGTCGTAATCGCCCTTGGAGACGCCCGCCGAGGTCAGGAGCATGTCGGCGTCCAAGCCGGCCTCAAGCTTGCTGTTCATGTCCTCCAGATTGTCCCGGGCGATGCCAAGGAGCTTGGGAACGCCGCCGTACCTCAGCACGGATGACGCGATGCTGTAGCTGTTGGAGTCGTAGATCTTGCCCGGCTCGACGGGCTGGCCCGGCGCCATCAGCTCGTCTCCCGTGGCCAGGATGGCAACGCGGGGCCGCCGGACCACGCGGACGTGGGTGCGCCCCAGGGAGGCCAGCACCCCCAATTCCGACGGCCGGAGGACGGCGCCGCTTTCCAGGACTCGCTGGCCCTTGGTTACGTCCTCGCCCGCGGGGCGCACGTTGGCGCCCAGGTCGGCGCCGGAGCGAATCGCGATCTCCTCGAGCCCCATGCCCGCCGCCTTCCGCTCCACCTCGTCGGTCTCCTCGAAGGGCACCACGGAGTCCGCCCCCTCGGGGATGGGCGCGCCCGTCATGATGCGAATGGCCGTGCCCGGCGTTACGCGCCGGTCCGGAAGCTGGCCCGCCGCGACTTGGCCGATGACGGGCAGGGTCCGCGGCGACTCGGGGCCGGCCCCGGCGACGTCCTCATGGCGCACCGCGAAGCCGTCCATGGCCGAGTTGGCCAGCGGCGGAAGGTCGAAGGGCGCGTCGATGTCCTCGGCCAGGGTCTGGCCCAGAGCTTCCAGCAGTGGCGCGTCCTCGGTTTCCAGAACGGAGAAGTAGCCCAGGATGCGCTCCAGGGCGTCTTCCACGCTTAGCATGTCCGCGTGGTAGTGGCTGTGGTGGTGTGCGGGCGTCGTCATCGTCCCCCTCTCCCCTCAAACTGCGTACGGTTGCGGAGCTCCCGGCGGCCCCCCGCGTCATCGAATTGGTTTGGACCTTGCACCGGCCGCCGGACTGCCTTCCTTACTTCCTGCCGCTGAAGCGCCGGGCGCGCGCTGCTTATCCCTGCCTCTGCACGGCCCCGAGCTCTCGGTCCAGGTTGGCCAGCAGCTGCTCCAGCGCGCGGCCGACCTCCTCGGCCGTCAGGGTGCGGTCCGGCGCCCGGAAGAGCACGCGGAAGGCCAGGGAGCGGACGCCCGCAGCCACCTGGCTCCCGGCGTAGACGTCGAAGAGAGTTGCCTCGGCCACCAGACGGTGCTTCTCGATGGTCTCCTGGACCCGGGCCGCGGGAACGTCCACGGCCACCTGCAGCGCCAGGTCCCGGAGCGCGCCCGGGAACCGTGGCAGGGGCCGGAAGCGGACGGGGCCCTGGGGCGCGGTCTGCAGCAGGGCGGCCAGGTCCAGCTCGAAGTAGGCCACGGGCCCTTCCGAAACGTCGAATCGTTCCAGGACCGAAGGGTGCACCTCACCCATGATTCCAACGGCTCGCCCGCCGCCGAGGATGCGCGCCGCTCTGCCGGGCAGGAAGAGCGGGTCGTCTGCCGTATCGAACGTTCCCCGGACGTGCAGCCTCTGCAGCAGCCCCTCCACAGCACCCTTTGCATCGAAGAATGCCAGGGACTCGCCGCCCTGGTGCCAGGAGGGCGGCGCCGCCGGCCCCATGAGAACCCCGGCCGCAAACTGACGCTCATCGACGGCGCTGCGTCCAGGGTGGAGCTCGCCGTCGCCCTCCTGTCCGCTGTGGGGAATGTAGCCGCGCCCGACCTCGAAGAGCCTGATGGGGCCCTCCTCGTGGCGCCAGTTGGCCGCCAAAGTCGAAAGGAGGCTGGCCCTCAGGTCCTGGCGCAGCCACACATGCTCCAGGCTCATGGGGTTGGAGAGCCGCAGGTGCGACCGGCCCACGTCCTCGACGGGGTCGCCCCCGCGCCGCAGGAGCTCGTCGCTGACCAGGGGGTAGGAGACCGTCTCCTGGAATCCGGCGGCCGCCAGGAGGTCCCGCAGCCGCTCCCTGAGCTCCAGGGGCGGGTCGGGCTGGTGGTAGGGGATGGGCGCCGCGAGCATAACGGTGGGTAGCTCGTCATAGCCCATGACCCGCGCCACCTCCTCCACCAGGTCGTCCTCCATGCTGATGTCGGCGCGCCAGGGGGGCACGGCGACATCCACGGCGTCCTCCGCAGCCGCGCTTGGCTGGAATCCCAGGGAGGCCAGGGCCCGGACTACCTCGCTCTGGGGGACCTTGAGTCCCAGGACCTTCTCCAACCGCGCCGAGGTCAGTCTGAGGGGTGTGGACTCACACCTGCCGGGGTAGACGTCGACTATGCCCCTGGCTGCCGTGCCGCCGGCCAGCTGCAGGATGAGTTGCGTCGCGCGCCGGAGTGCGGTGGGCGGCAGCTCGGGTCGCAGCCCCTTCTCGAAGCGCAGTGAGGCCTCGGTGCGAGCGCCCAGGGCGACGGCGGTGCGCCGCGTGTTGAGGGCGTGGAAGCTGGCGGACTCCACAAGGACCGCCGTGGTGTTATCGGCGACCTCGCTGTTGGCGCCGCCGATGACGCCCGCCAAGCCTATGGGATCGCGCTCGTCGGCGATGACGAGCATGGGGGGCGCCAGCTTGCGCTCGACGCCGTCCAGGCTCCGGATGGTCTCGCCAGGGGCTGCGGGCCGCACGATGATCTTGCGGCCCTTCACCTTTTCGAAATCGAAGGCATGGAGGGGCTGCCCATACTCCAGCATCACGTAGTTCGTTATGTCCACGATGTTGTTGATGGGCCGCAGCCCGCCTTTGATGATGCGGTCCTGCATCCACTGGGGCGAGGGCGCCACACGGACGCCGGTGACGAGGCTTGCGGTGTAGCGCGGGCTCAGCTCCGCGTCCCAGACCTCGATGGCAGCCTGATCTTCCATGGGGGCCCCGGCCTCGGGATAGGAGAGGTCCGGCATCTGCACGGACGCGCCGGAAAACGCGCCCACCTCGTAGGCCACTCCCAGCATGGAGAAGCAGTCGACTCGGTTGGCCGTAACCTCCAGTTCCAGGACGGCGTCGCCCAGGTACTCTCCCAAGGGTGTGCCGATTGGCGCGTCCGGCGGGAGCACCAGGATGCCGGTGTGATCGTCGCCAATGCCCAGCTCAATCTCGGAGCAGATCATCCCCTCGGAGACCTCGCCGCGAATCCTGGCCGCCTTGAGCGTCTCCACCCTGCCAGAGTGGGTGTCATGGAGGGTAGCGCCCACCTCTGCGAAGGCAATCCGCTGCTCCGCGGCCACGTTGGGGGCGCCGCAGACGACGCGCTTCTGCTTCGCGCCAATATCCACGGTGCAAAGCGAGAGGCGGTCGGCGTTGGGATGGGGGTCGACGCTCAGGACGCGGCCCACGAAACAGTGCTGCCAGCTGCCGCCCACCTGCTCCACTGCGCCGACCTCGATGCCGGCCATGGTGAGGCGGTGAGCCAGCTCCGCCACGGGCATGGTCACAGGCACGTATTCCTTGAGCCAGGAGAGTGGGACTCTCATACAGTCACTTTCGCGCCGGTATTCGCAGCGGGGTCGGCAGCCCGCCAATGGGGGCTGCGCTGAAGTACATAGGGATGGTAGCGCGCCCAATCGGCAGGGTCAACCTGAGGGCCCCATGCGCGGGCCGCGGTTGACTCGCTCCGGCGTGGCTGATAGCGTGGGGCGGCCAGATTTGACGAGAGGTGAGAGCGTGGCGCTCACGGGCAAGACCGCCGTGGTAACCGGAGGGAGCCGCGGCATCGGCTTCGAGATCTGCAAGATACTCCTGGAGCAGGAGGCTCACGTGCTGGCCGTCTCCCGGGACGCCGCCAAGCTGGAGGGCGCGCATCGGGAGTTGCCTGGCCTGGCCACGCTGGCCGCCGACGTCTCCGCAGTCGAAGACGTGGACCGGGTGGCCGCGTGGGTGCGGCAAGAGTGGGGAAGGCTGGACATCCTCGTCAACAACGCCGGAGTCTTCTCCAACGATGAGAACGAGCTCACAACCCGCCCCGATGCGGTCTTCTTCGACACCATGCGTATCAACGTGTCTGGCCCGTACCTGTGCACCAAGCGGTTGCTGCCCCTCCTGCTGCAGTCTGACGACCCCCGCATCGTGAACGTGGGCTCGACGTCGGGCGTCTTCTCCCCTCGGCTCCGCGGCGTGTACGGCGTCTCCAAGGCCGCCCTCCACGCCATGACCATCGCCACGGCCGGGGAGCTTGCCGGGAGGGTCGCCGTGAACGCCCTGTCGCCGGGCTGGGTGAGGACGGACATGGCGCCGGACGCGCCCGGGGTCCCGCGGACCTCGGCGGAGGCTACCCTGGCCCTCCTCTCCCAGCCCCGCGACGTCTCGGGGCGCTTCTTCAGCGCCCAGGGGGAGCTGGCCTGGGCCGAGGCGTAGCCCGTCCAGGCCCCCGCGTACCCCAGTGATACCGACGACGTAGGCTGCTCCTAGCGCCCTTTCTGAAGCATGGTCACGAGAGTGCCCGCCAGTAACGGCGACCCTGGAGGCGGACCAAACGGCCGAAGCCCGGCGCCGGGAAGTGGCCTGACACGAGCACTGCGCCGTCGCCCTCGATCCGTGCCATGAGGGCCTGGCGAGTTGCACTGGAGAGGCGGGAGTCCGCATCGGCGCGGGGGCTCCAGCTGGTCTCGTGGACCTGGACGGGCGTATGGGCTGCGTCGCCGATGATGATGGCATGTTCACCCTGGGACGAGACGAGAAAGCTGGTGTGGCCCGGCGTGTGTCCAGGGGTGGGCAGCGCGGTGATCTCGCTGGTCAGCGCCTGCTCGCCCTCGATGAACTCGATCAGGCCCAGGTCTTCCAGGGCCAGGACCTGCTCCTGGAAGTAGGATGCCGGCTCGGCCCGCTGACTATGATCGGTCCAGTCCGCCTTGGGGACCCAGTAGCGCGCCCTTGGGAACGTCGCCCGAGGGCGTCCGCCATCCAACGCGAGATTCCAGCCCACATGGTCCGGGTGTACGTGCGTCGCCGCCACGATATCGATGTCTTCCGGGGAGGCCCCGGCGGCAGTTATGTCGTCCATCAGCCGGCCATAGGTGGCGGCGTGCAGCCCCCGGTTCCCAGGGCCGAGACCGGTGTCCACGAGCACGGTCTGCGTGCCGGACGTCACGAGGAAAGAGCCCATGTTGAGGGTGAGCTTCCCGTCGATGAGGTGGTCGAGGTACGGCTCCCAGGCCCCAGCCGCCACAGACGGAAAGAACTCCGAGGGCACGAAGACCAGAGTCCCGTCGGATAGGGAAGTGACCTCGACGTTTCCTACGGCGATCTTGTGGCCGGCCATTCGGGTATGCCTCCTATCCTACCAACACATTCGCCGCGACAGGTCCTTCGGTGAGACCAGGCGGTGCTCATAGACCAGGATGGCTTCGGGGGGTGGGCAACCCTTCTTGGAGCGGGTGCGGCCCGCCGGATTCGAGCCGGTGGCCCAGGCCGTCCATGACGGCGTTGAACAACCTGTCCTTGCTGGGGAACAGGCCCGCCCCGGGGAGCCGAGTCCATCGCCCAGCCTTCGCCAGACCCATCCAGGGGTGAAGGACCTCAATCGTCGTCCGGTGACCTAGCTCGCCTTCCTCAGCGCCACGCCGAGGAGCCCCGGCCCGGCGTAGGTGCCGACGACGGCGCCCAGCCTTCCAATGATGGGCTGCTCCGGCGCAACCAGCGGTGCGCCTCGCTGGGCCAGGGCGTTGGCGTCGTCGGGTGTCGTGGTGGACATGACCGCAAGCTGCTGGATGGGCGCTTCAGCCTGGAGCAGCTGCACCAGGCGTTCCATAGCCTTGCTGCGGGTACGGGCCCGCTCCACCGGGTGCACTTGGCCATCTTGGATTGTCAGGAGGGGCTTCACGTTGAGGAGCCCTCCGAAGAAAGCCGCAGCCTTGCCGATTCGCCCACCCTTTTGCAGGTACTCTAGCGTGTCCACCATGAAGAGGACCCTGGTCTCGTCCGCCGCGCGCCGCGCCTCGGCGGCGACTTCCGCAAGGCCGGCGCCCGCCTGGGCCGCTCGCGCCGCCGCCAG
Organism: Dehalococcoidia bacterium; assembly: GCA_965247615.1. GTDB lineage: Bacteria > Chloroflexota > Dehalococcoidia > Lucifugimonadales > UBA1127. The sequence goes on from OZ252022.1 coordinate 2,440,015, forward strand.
GGCCGCAAGTCCGACCCCCAGGGACGCCAGCTGCGTGTCCACGATCTCAATAGCGACGGTTTCCGACAGCTCGGCCTTGGCCTGATTCGCCGAGTTGCACGTGCCGCTGAGCTTCGCCGATATGTGCACGGACACGATGCCTTCCGCCCCCTCCCGCAGACCCTCATACACCTCCATGAAGGCCCCAACCGATGGCTGGGAGGTCGTCGGAAGCTGGGGGCTGGACGTGAGGCGCTGGTAGAACTCGTCCGGCGTGATGTCTATGCCGTCCAGGTAGGTCTCTTGGCCGAAGTGAAGGTTGAGGGGCACCACGGTGATGCCGTGTTCCGCGGCAAGGTCGGGCGGCAGGTCTGCAGTGCTGTCTGTCACAACGCGAACGGTCATCGCACTCCTTTACGTCGGCCCCAAACCAGCCCGCTCGTTCGAGCTGCCAGGGGGCTGTCTCACTCGATGGACACCAGGTAGTGGTAGTAGGGCTGGCCGCCATGGACCAGCTCCACGTCGACGCCCGGGCAGCGGCCCTGGAGGTGGAGGGCCGCCTCGTCGGCTTCGGCCTCGGTGGTGTCGCCGCCCCAATAGAGGGTGATGAGAGAACCTTCGACGGCACCGGCGTGCTGGACTAGGGCTCCCAGCACCTCCTGGCGCTGCGGCCCGGAGACGACGAGCTCGCCCTCCAGGGTCCCCATCACCTCGCCGGCGCGCACCGCTCTACCGTCGACCGTGGCGTCGCGAACCGCGGTCACGACTTCTCCGGCGCGCACGGACGCCGCGGCGTCCTGCATGGCCGCGGCGTTGGCGGCGTCGTCCATCTCGGGGTTGTACGCCAGCATTGCCGCGACGCCCTGGGGAATGTTGCGCGTCTCAACGACGCGCAGGGGCGTGGAGCTGAGCCCCGCGGCCTGGTGGGCCGTCGGGATGATGTTGGGGTTGTTGGGGAGCACCAGGGCTGTCTCCGCCCTTAGCGACTCGACAGCGTCCAGGAGCTCCTGGCAGCTGGGGTTCATGGTCTGGCCGCCGACAACGACATGGCCCGCCCCGAGACTCCGAAACAGCTCCTCGATGCCCTGACCCCAGGCGACCGCCACCACGCCCAGGGGCGCCATGGGAGTCTCCTGGCGGCGCGCCTTCTGGAACTCCTGGTGTTGCTCATCGATGTTCTCGATGGTCACACTGCTGAGGGTGCCCACCGCCGTACCGAGGCTCAGAATGGCCCCGGGATCGAATGTGTGGACGTGGATCTTCACCATCGTGTCGTCCCCGATAACCACGGTGGAGCTGGCCAGGACGCTAAGTTGGGCGCGGAGGGCATCGGGGTCCAAGGCCGTGCCGCTGACGAGGAGCTGTGTGCAGTAGCCGTACAGCTCGGACTCGGCGGCCTCGAGGAAGCTCTCGGTGACCTGCGACAGGGGCTGGACGGTCTCGATGTGGACGGCGCCCGCGTCCTCTCCCTGCAGGTAGCGGAGTGCTGCCTCCAGCATGATGGCGAAGCCCTGCCCGCCTGCGTCCACAACGCCGGCCTCTTTGAGCACGGGCAGCTGGTCCGGTGTCTGGAGCACCGCCTTACGGCAGCTGGCTAGGGCAGTCTCGAACAGCTCCACCAGGTCCGGTTCGCCACCCTGGATGGAGTCCCTCATGGCCTCTGCCGTCCGCCGCACGACGGTGAGCAGGGTGCCCTCGACAGGTTCGCTCACCGCCTTGTAGGCCGCGGCGGCGCCCTCCTGGAAGGCCACGCTGGTGAGCTCCGGGCCGGCCTCGCCGTGGTCTTCCAAGGGACGGGAGAGGCCGCGCAGGAACTGGGACAGGATGACCCCGCTGTTCCCCCGCGCCCCCATCAGTGCGCCCCGCGCCATGAGCCGGACGGCGCCCCCCAGGCTCTCACGGGTGTCTTTGGCCAGCTCCTGCTGGACTGCGCGGATCGTAAGGAGCATGTTGGTGCCGGTGTCGCCGTCGGGGACGGGAAACACGTTGAGGGCGTTGACGGCTTCGACGTTGCGTTCCAGGGCCAGCGCGCCGGCGTCGAGTATGCCGTGGAGAGCGTCCGCGTCCAGTACGGTGGGGGGTGTATTCATGGCAGGTACATCACGCGTCCACAGAGTTTGGACTCGTCAAGCATTGGGACGGGCTGCGCATCACCTTGCAACATGGGGGTTGGCGTGCTATCATACAATCTGAATTGTAACGGTCGGTCCGAGTCCTCGTCAAAGGTCTAAGCAATGGCACAGTGCGGCATCTGCGGCAAGCACGTCACCTTCGGCAACAACGTCAGCCACGCCAAGAACCGGACCAAGAGGACGTGGCTGCCCAACATACACGCAGCGACCTTCTACCGAAACGGCGCGCGGGTCCGCATCAAGGCGTGTACCCGGTGCATCCGGAGCGAGTACAAGGTGCCCAAAGCCAAGGCCCGCGGCTGATTCCGGCGGGATAGACGGTCGCTTCCCCGCTGCTCCCCCCTTCCTTGCGCTGAGGATACCTCTGCGCTGCTTCACTTTCACGACCTCGCCCTCCACGCCGAGTTACGCAAAGGTCGCCGCCGAGCGAGACACCCATGGCCCAACCTCGCAGCGCGTCGACGCACCGTGGGCCAGGAAACGCGCCGCTGCTCGCGGTGAGCCCACTGTGACACCACCCGCGCTCTCCAGCCCCGCTGAACGCGAGAACGTCTCACGGAGTTGGCGCTACAGCCTCACGACCCCGGGCAGTGGAAGGGGCGCCCTCCAGGACGCGGCGTGACTACCAGCCAATGCTCTGGCGGATGCGGCCCAGCGCCGCCGTCACGCTCTCGCGACGGTTGAAGACGGCCGAGCCCGCCACGAGGACCCTGGCCCCCGCGGCGACGATCCTGGGCGCCGTCTCTGCGTTGATGCCCCCGTCCACCTCCAGCTCCGCCGTGTAGCCGTTGTCGTCCAGAATGCCGCGGAGCCGTTTCACCTTGCCCAACACCGACTCGATGAATTTCTGGCCCCCGAAGCCGGGGTTCACCGTCATCACCAGCGCCAGGTCCAGGTCGGGCAGCACCTCCTCCACGGCGTTGAGTGGCGTGCCGGGGTTCAGGGCTACGCCCGCCCTGCACCCTGCCTCTTTCACGTTCTGGATGGTGCGGTGGAGGTGGCGGCACGCCTCGGGGTGAACGGTGATGATGCTCGCCCCGGCCCTGGCGAACTCCGGGATTATCCGGTCCGGCTCCTCCACCATGAGATGCACGTCTAGGGGAAGCTGGGTCAGGGGACGGAGCGCCTCCACCACCAGGGGGCCAAAGGTGAGGTTGGGGACGTAGTGGCCGTCCATGACGTCCACGTGGATGTAGTCGGCGCCGGCTTCGACCGCCTCCGCCACCTGCTCTCCGAGCCGTGCGATGTCCGCGGAGAGGATGGAGGGCGCCAGCTTGATCCGGGCCCCGGTTTCCGAGGGGCTGTGCGACGGACCAGCGGCCGGCGTAGACGCCGCGCCCTCGGCGGCAAAGAAGCGCGTGAACCCCGCGACGGCGTCGTAGTACTCCGCCCCCTCCTGGGCCAGCTGCACGTCCGTCTCGTCAAAGCCCCACTCCGCCCCCCAGTGGCTGACGAAGTCCTCGATGGTCAGCAGCTGCGGCAGTCCGCCCAGGGCCTCCTCCGTCTCCTGCAGGCCTACCGGGCTGCTGATAACCCTGCTGCAGGCAACACGCAGGTTCGACGCCTGCCCGTTCTCCGTCTCAACGACGAGCCGCTGGCACGTATAGCCCATCCGCGTGTTGTCCAGGATGACCTGGCGTACGGCCTCCTCCAGGTTTCCCGGATGGGCCAGGGGACGTGAAGACGGCTCCATGAAGCTCCCTCCTTGCATGCGGCTCCCCTGTAGACCGGGACCAGGGAGCCCTTCTTCAATTCTGCCCCGGACCTGACTCCCCTGGCACGTGGAGTCGGTGTCACTCTCCATTGCCCCCAGCGGGGGGAGAGTATCGTCGATACCGGCTCACAACTCAGAGTGCCTGTTGCAGCGACTGCCTGGCCGCTTCCAATGCCGCCTGAACTCGACCGGGGGCCGTGCCGCCCGGAACGTCGCGGCCCGCCACCGCGGACTCGATGGTAATCTCGAATACGTCCTGCTCGAAGCGGTCCGAGAACCTCTTGTACTCGTCGAGAGCGAGCTTCTCGAATCCCTTGCCCTGCTCCAGCGCGTAGCGGGTGAGCCGCGCGACGGCGCCGTGGGCCTCGCGGAAGGGCGTTCCCTTCTTGACCAGATAGTCGGCCAGGTCCGTGGCGAGCACGTAGCCGCTCCCAGCTGCCGAGCGCATGCGCTCGGTGTCGAACCGGACGCCGGCGAGCATACCCTGGAACGCTTTCAGGGTGGGCAGAAGCGTGTCGACGGTGTCGAACAGCGCCTCCTTATCCTCCTGAAGGTCTCGATTGTAGGTGAGGGGCAGGCCCTTGAGGGTGGTGAACAGACCCATGAGGCGGCCGTAGACCCGTCCCGCTCGCCCCCGGCCCAGCTCTGCGAAGTCCGGATTGCGCTTCTGCGGCATCATGCTGCTGCCCGTTGTGTACTCGTCGGCCAGGCGTACGAAGCCGAACTCCTCGGTGGACCAGAGCACCAGCTCCTCCGCCAAGCGCGACAGGTGAGTCATGGTCACGGCGGCGGCGTAGACATAGTCCAGCACGAAGTCTCTGTCCGAGACGGCGTCCATGCTGTTCTCCGAGACGCTGCTGAAACCCAGCTCGGCTGCCACCCACTCGCGGTCAAGGGGGTAGGGCGACCCGGCAAGGGCGCCGCTGCCCAGGGGGAGCACATCGGCGCGGGCGCGAGCCTCCCGGAACCGCTGAGCGTCGCGCTGAAGCATCTGGAAATAGGCCAGCAGGTGGTGTGCCAGGAGAACGGGCTGGGCCCGCTGGAGGTGGGTGTACCCCGGCAGGATAGCCGCCCGGTGGGCCTCCGCCTGGTCCACCAGGGCCTGCTGCGCGGAGCGGATGCGAGACAAGCTCTCTGTAATGGTCTCCTTGACGTAGAGGCGCAGGTCCGTGGCCACCTGGTCGTTGCGGGAGCGCGCCGTGTGCAGCTTGCCCCCCGCCTCGCCGATGCGCTCCGTGAGGCGGGCTTCGATGTTCATGTGGATGTCTTCCAGCTCGGGCCGCCACGGGAACGTGTCGTCCTCTATCTCCTGCCGGATGGCGCCCAGCCCCTCGACGATACGCTCGGCCTCGTCGCCGGAGATGATGCCCTGCCTGCCCAGCATGCGTGCGTGGGCGATGGAGCCGGCGATGTCCTGCCGGTACAGCCGCCGGTCGTAGTGGAGGGAGACGGTGTAGCCGTGGGCCGCGTTTGGTCCCGTCACAGCGTCAGCAGCTCCGCGGAATGGGGCTCGTGTGCGACCGCGCCCGCGTGGCAGCCGGGGTCCGGGCGAGCCCTACGCATCCGCTCTACTCTGCCGCGCCCGCAGCGCGCTGCTGCGGAGGCGCATCGCGTGGGTGCGGATGAAGCCCGTGGAGTCCAGAGGGTTGAACCCGCCGGAGCGGTCCATGCTGGACAGGTCCTGGTTGTACAGGGAGACCGGAGAGGTCCTGGACTTCACCATGACGTTTCCCTTGTAGAGCCCCAGGGTAACGCTGCCCGTCACGTACGCTTGGCTTGTCTTCATGAGGCCGCGCAGCAGGTCCATCTCCGGAGAGTACCAGAGGCCGTAGTAGACCAGCTCGGAGTACTTGGGGACCAGAGAGTCGCGGAGGTGCATGACCTCCCGGTCCATAGTGATGCCCTCTAGGTCCCGGTGCGCGGTCTGGAGGATCGTGCCGGCGGGGGTTTCGTACACGCCCCGGGACTTGATGCCGACGTAGCGGTTCTCCACCATGTCCACGCGTCCGATGGCGTTGACCCCGCCAAGCTCGTTCAGGTGGGTGAAGAGGGACAGCGGCGTGTCCGTGGCGGCGCCGTCGCCGATGTTGACCACGCGCACGGGGACGCCCTCTTCGAAGGTGATCTCGATCTCGGTCTCCCGGTTTGGCGCCCGGCGCGGCGAGCGGGTCATGTGGAACATGTTCTCGGGCGCCCTTCGCGCGGGGTCTTCAAGCAGTCCGGCCTCGTAGCTGACGTGCATCAGGTTCGGGTCGCTGCTCCACGGCTTCCTTCGCGTGGCCGTCACGGAGATGCCGTGGCGGCGGGCGTACCGCAGCAGGTCGGGCCTGCCCTGGAACTGAGAAAGGAACTCCGGGTCGCGCCACGGGGCGTATACCTGGAGCTCCGGCGCCAGAAAGCTGTAGGTGAATTCGAAGCGGACCTGATCGTTGCCCTTGCCGGTGGCCCCGTGGGCCAACGCCTGGGCCCCCTCCGTCAGCGCCGCGTCCACCTGCGCCATCGCGGTCAGGGGGCGGGCAAGGGAGGTGCCCAGCAGGTAACGGCCCTCGTACACCGCATTGGCCTGAATCGCGGGGAAGATGAAGCCCGTGACGAACTCCTCCCGCAGGTCTGCCACGTACACCCTGGAGGCCCCGGTCTCATAGGCGCGCTGCTGGACGATCTCCATGTCCTCGTCCTGGCCCAGGTTGGCCGTGAAGGCAACAACCTCATGCCCGCGGCTGACGAGCCAGTGGAGGATGACGGACGTGTCCAGTCCGCCGCTGTACGCAAGGACGATTTTCTCTTTTTGCGAAGCCATGCGGTCCCTTCAGGTGTGCGCACCGGCGCCGGTCTACAGGCTGGCCAGGGCCCGGTCCAGTCGTGCCAGGCCCTCATCAACCTCTTCCGGTGAAATGTTCAAAGGGGGCATGAAGCGCAGCGTGTTGGGCCGCACGGGGTTGAGCAGCAGCCCCTCGCCGTTGCAGGTGGTCACGGCCTTCGGAGCGATCTCTTCGTGAAACTCCAGGGCCAGGAGCAGGCCCATTCCGCGGACCTCCTTGACAAGGGTCTCGTGGCGCGCGCGGATGGCCTCCAGGCCCGCTCGCAGCCGCTCCCCCATCCGGTCCGCGTGCGCGGCGACACCGACCCCGCCAAGCTCAGCCGGCTGCTCCTCAACCACGTAGCGGAAGATGGCGTAGGCGCCGGCGCAGGCCAGGGGGTTGCCGCCGAAGGTAGTGCCGTGGTCGCCGGGCTCCAGGATGTCGCAGCGCTCCTTGGTGAGGAAGGCGCCGATGGGCACACCGCCGCCGAGGCCCTTCGCCAGGGCCATGACGTCGGGCTCAATACCGAACTGTTCATATCCAAAGAGCGTCCCCAGCCGCCCGACCCCTGTTTGGATCTCGTCCAGCATGAGCAGGATCCCCTTCTGATCGCACCAGTCACGGACGCCGCGAAAGTAGTCGGGGGGCGGGACGTTGACGCCGCCTTCTCCCTGCACGGGCTCTAGGAGCACGGCGCACGTGCTGTCGGACGTGGCGCCCATGAGCGCGTCGAGGTCGCCAAAGGGCACGTGGAGGAAGCCCGGGGGCAGAGGCGCAAACTGCTCGTTGTAGTGCGGATTGCCGGTGGCCGTGACGGCGGTGAGGGTGCGGCCGTGGAACGAGTTGTCGGCGGCGATGATCTCAAAGGCCCCGTTTAGGCGCTGCCTGCCGTATTTGCGCGCCAGCTTGATGGAGCCCTCTATGGCCTCCGCGCCGCTGTTGCAGAAGAACACCTTGTCCAGGGCGCTGTGCTTCACCAGCAGCTCGGCCAGCTTGAGCTGGGGCACGGTGTAGAACTGGTTGGACGTCTGGATCAGCGTCTCGGCCTGCTCCTTTATCGCCTCCACCAGGACCGGCGAGCAGTGTCCAAGGGTGTTGACGGCCCACCCGGCGACAAAGTCCAAGTACTCCTTGCCGTCTTCGTCCCAAACCCTGGTGCCCTGGCCCCGCGTCAGGACCACAGGCTGCCGCCGCCCCGTGTGCATGTAGTAGCGGCTCTCCTGGTCCATCCACTGGCTCATTGGACTCTCCCCTCCGCCAGGTCCTGCAGGTCCCGAAGGGCTCTTTGCAGCTCAGTGATCTGCCGCTGCAGCAACTCGAATGCTTCATTGACGCCGGCCAGCTCCCGCCGCAGGGCATCGGCCAAGTCGCCCGTGGGGCGGTCAGCCGGCTGCACGGCGCTGTCCGGCGCCGCGGCGGGCATGGACCGCGCCTCCCCGGTAAGGGCCGCGATGGCCTCATCCAGGGTGCCCTCCATGGCCACATGGGAGCCGTCGGCCAGGATGACTCGCTTCAGCTCGGGGAAGGTCCGGTCACCGGTTTCCACCTGCAGGTAGAGGGGCTCAGCGTAGAGGATCCGGTTGTCCCCCTCGTCCTCCTCCATTGGGATGACCAAGAGATTGCCCCGGATACAGCTGACCTCGCCGCCCTCCGGGCAGAGGAGCGTGAGCTGCTGCTTGATCTCGAAGTCCTGGCTGATGCGTTTCTCCACCTGTGCCGGGCCATTGATCTCGATGCCCTTGGGGAAGGCGAAGGAGACCAGCTTGCCGTACTCCTCACCGTCGCTGCGGGCGGCCAGCCAGCCCACCATGTTCTCCCGGTCCTTGGGCGTGAAGGGGAGCAACAGGACGAACTCGTCGCGCTTCTCTCCGGGCAGGCGCATGTTCAGGAAGTAGGGCTCCATGGCCTGGAATGTCCCTCTGAGGAGCTCTTGGGGCACGCTCCACTGGTCCGCCTTGTTGAAGAACTCGGTGGGGTCCGTCATGTGGTAGGTCAGGTACTGCTCCGCCTGAATGGAGAAGAGGTCCTGTGGGTACCGGATGTGGGACCGCAGGTCCGGGGGCATGGCGTCCAGCGGCTTGAACAGGACGGGGAAGATCTTCTGCTTGGTGAGGATGAGCGGGTCCTCCGGCTCAGCGACATAAAAGTCCAGACCGCCGTTGTACACGTCGAGAACCACCTTGACGCTGTTGCGGATGTAGTTGATCCGCCCCTGGAAGGGCGTCGAGTACGGGTACTGGTCCGTTGTCGTGTAGGCGTCCTGGATCCAGAAGAGCCTACCCTCGCTGATGACGATGTAGGGGTCCGAGTCCAGGACGAGGAAGGGCGCCACCGTTAGGATCCGCTCCGCTATCGTGCGGTGATACTGGACCCGGCTCTGCGAGTTTATCTCGCCGCTGATGAGCACGTTGAAGTCCCGGAACTGCAGCGCGTAGGCGACGCGCCGGAAGAAGCTGCTGAGCTGCACGCCGCCGGAGCCTTGGTAGGCCTGGTATATCGGGTCCCCCACCTCCGGCTCGAAGTCCAGCTCCGCCTGGTTGGAGTTGACGATAACGAATTCCTCCCGGCTCTCGCCGTAGTAGACCTCGGGCCGCTCCAAGGGGATCAGGCTGTCGTCCGGCGGGATGTCCTTGAGGAAGAAGACCGGGCGCCCCTCCTCGGTTACCTCGGTCACTGGCGCCATAACCGCACCGTAGCCATGGGTGAACTGGAGCTTGCGGTTCACCCAGTTCTGCGCCTCTTCCGGCAGGTTGTCGGCGTCCAGCTCCCTGGTCGCCAACATCACCTGGCGCACCCTCGCCTCCCCGTTCTCCTCAATGAGGTAGCGGTCCACGTCGGCGTTGGGGAAAGTGTAGTAGAGGCGGTGGAACTGGATCTGGTTCACCAGCTGGCGGAAGGGCCGATAGTCCCACAGGCGGATGTTGTCCACCGTTTGCCGGTTCGCGCTCACCAGGGACTGCGTCACGGCCGCACCCGGGGTGAGCGCGTAGTTCCTCTCCTCGATGCGGTCCAGAGCAAACGCGGCCCGGGTCATCTCAATGTTGCGCGCAATGTAGGGCATCTCCCGCCGCAGCTCGTTGGGGTTCACCTGTATGCGTTGTACAACGCTGGGCAAGAGACCGTTGAGGATGATGAGAGCGCCCAGCCACAGGATGACGATCCCGACTATGAGACGGACGTTCCGGAAGATGAAGGCATTGGCCAGGAGAATGATGCCGCCCAGGGCGACCACCGCCATGAGGATCCGCAGCGCGGGCAGGCGAGCGTTCACGTCCGTGTACGTGGCGCCGACCACGGCCCCGCCGGTCGAGAAGACCAGATCATAGACGTCCAGCCAGTAGCCCCAGGCCAGGATGAAGAGGATGAGAGCGCCCAGGGTGGAGAGGTGGATGCGGACCGGGTTGGTGAAGGTGAACACTGCGCCGCGCAGGCTGAAGTGCACAAAATACATGCCCATAGAGAACAGGAGAGCCACAACCACGGCCCCCAGCATCCATCCCTGGATCAGGTGGAAAATGGGGAGTCTGAAGACGTAGAACTCGATGTCGCGGCCAAACTGGGGGTCCACGACGCCGAAGGGCGTGGCGTTCAGGAACCCCAAGATGGTCTCCCAGCGCCCCGCTGCGGACGCTCCGAAGACCATGGCTGCCAAAAGGATCACAAGCGTTGCGCCAATGAGTGTCGCCGGGCGCAGCACGCGCAGCGTCTCATCGGGCAGGGGCGCAATCTCTGGCGGCTTTCCAAATCGGTACGTCAGGTACACGTTGATGCCCGCGAAGATGCCGAATATGCCGGCGCCCAGCACGAAAAGCCAGACCCTCGTTACCAGGATCGTGCGGAAGACATCGCTGTAGCCCAGGTTGCCGAACCAGAGGAAGTTGGTGTAGATGTTCCTGAACCAGTTCAACAATAGCAGCAGGACAATGATGCCTCCTGCCGCCGCCGCCAAACGAATCACCGGCCCCAGATTTGGGGGCAGTATCGATTGCCCGTCGCTGGGCGGCATGAAGGATGAGCCGCCGGAACCTCTGAAGGGTGATGTCATCTAGCGCTCCTCTCAGCCAATTCGAGTGCCCATTGTGCTTGCTCCCAGAGCCCCCAGGAGGGCGCCGGGCTTCCGACCGTCCACGATGTGCGCGGAGGCAACGTGGGGCAGCGCGCGGATGCACGCCTCTATCTTGGGAATCATTCCACCTGACGCGACTCCTCCGCTGATGAGGGCTCTCGCCTGCTGAGGCGACACGCGCGGGATGAGCCGCCGCGACGAATCCATGACGCCCGCCACATCCGTCAGAAACACCAGGTCCTCTGCCATGAGCGCGGCGGCGATGGCGCCGGCCGCGGTGTCGCCGTTTACGTTCAGAATTGTTGGCTCCCCGCCTTCGTCGAGCGTCTTGATGGCCAGGGGCGCGATCACTGGGATGTAGCCGGCCTGCGCCGCCTGCTGAACGACATCCGGGCACACCTTGACCACATCTCCGACCAGGCCCAACTCCTCGCTCACGACCTCGGCCTGAAGCAGGCCGCCGTCGACGCCGCTGAATCCGAGGGCCCTCCCCCCCTTGGCCTGAATGGCGGCCACCAGCTGCTTGTTGACCAGCCCGGCCAGCACCGCGGTAACCACTTCGAGCGTCGGCTGGTCCGTCACGCGCAGACCGCGCACGAATCGGGGGAACGTGTTGGAGCGCTCCATCCACTGGCTGATGATGTTGCCGCCGCCGTGGACCACCACGGGGATGGCGCCACGGCACTGCAGGCGGACCAAGTCATCCAGCGTGGTGTCGCTGCTGCCAAGGGTGCTGCCGCCAATCTTGACCACCACCGGCCTTCCCGATGGCGCCTTGCGCGGACTGGACTCAGGTCCCACAGGTTGACTGGCTCCGCCATTAGGTTGAGTAGGCGCTGTTGATGACCACATAGGCTTCGCTCAGGTCGCAGCCCCAGGCCGTCGCCGTGGCGTCTGCCAGGTCCAGGTGGATGCGGAACCGAACGTCCGTCTCTCGCATGTTGGCGACGATGGCGTCCCGGAAGAACGGGATGGGCAGGCCGTTCTCCATAATGCAAACGTCATTGATGAAGAGGGAGACCTTGGGCTCCTCCACCTCGGCGCCGCTCTTGCCCAGGGACATCATCAGGCGCCCCCAGTTGGGGTCGTTGCCGTGGACGGCCGTCTTCACCAGCAGGGAGCTGCTGATGGAGCGGGCCGCCAGACGTGCGTCGTCGACGGTCCGGGCGCCGTGAACGGAGACTTCAAAGAGCTTGGTCGCCCCCTCGCCGTCCCGGACGATGGCCTTGGCAAGCCGGATGCAGACCTCGGCAAGGGCGTCTTGGAACAGGACAGCCTCCGGGGTGCCCGGATGTATCTGTGGGGCGCCGGCGGCCCCATTGGCCAGGATGATGACCGTGTCGTTGGTGCTGCTGTCCCCGTCAACGCTGATCATGTTGAAGGAGGCGTCCACGGCTTCCCGCAGAGCGGTCTGCAGGAAGCCCGTGTCTATGCTTGCGTCCGTGGTCAGGAAGGCCAGCATCGTGGCCATGTTGGGATGGATCATCCCGGAGCCCTTGGCGCATCCGGCCAGGTACACCGTGGTCTCGCCCACGGGGAATGAGACCGCCGCCTCCTTGGTCACGGCGTCCGTCGTGAGGATGGCCCGGGCGAAATCGTGGCCGCCCTCCGGCGTGAGGGCGATCTTCGGAACGCCGGCCCTGATGAGCCCCATCGGCAGCTCCACGCCGATGATGCCGGTGCTGCACACGAGCACCTCCGTCGGCGTCAGACCCAGCTTGGCCCCAGCCAGCTCGCTCATCTCCGCCGCGTCCTTGAGCCCCGTCTCGCCCACGCAGGTATTGGCGCATCCGCTGTTGGCAACCACGGCCCTCGCCCTGCCCCCGCCCTCCGCGATGTGCTTCTGAGACGTCGTCACCGATGGCGAGAGGATGCGGTTGGTGCTGAAGGTGGCCGCCGCCGCCGCGGGCGCTTCCGAGTAGAGGATGCCCAGGTCCCGCTTGTCCTCGCTGTAGGTCCGCAGCCCTGCGTAGGTGGCCCCTGCTTGGAACCCCCGGGGAAGCGTGACGGAGCCGTCTTCTACAAGCCTGATCTGGTCAACCATTCTCTTCCTCGCCGATACACGCTCGTCGGAGGTCGCTCCGGGGAGTTGGGCCGCAGACAAGACGTTTGCCGGGTTCAGTCCGCGGGATGCCTCGGAAACTGGGGAGATATGCCGTGCGATCAACTGAAGGGCAGGTTGCAGTATAGCACACCGCTCCAGCCTCGCTATGCCTCCTTCGCCTGGGCTTCCGGGACTGGCGCCGCGGCGGCCTCGCCATCGTCGGCGGCCAGGGTCTTCTTCATCGCAGCGATAGCGACTTCGATTTGGGACGCGTTGGGCCGGCGCGTGGTGAGCCGCTGCAGGGTGAGGCCGGGAGCCATCATGATCCGGGCGGGCAGCCGGTCGCTGTGGGCGCCGGAAAGGCGGATGAGCTCGTAGCTGACGGCGGCGATGACGGGAACCAGGGCGACGCGGGAGAGGACCGCCAGCCAAAGGGGCGGATGTCCTAGGAGGGAGAATACGATGATAGAAACGACGACGACGGTGAGCAGGAAGGCCGTGCCGCAGCGCGGATGGGCCGTGGGAAAGCGCCGGATATGTTCCACGTCCAGGGGCAGGCCATGCTCGTGGGCGTGAATCGTCATGTGCTCGGCGCCGTGGTACGCAAACACGCGCTGGATATCCTTCATCCGCCCCACCATCCAGATGTAGCCCACCAGGAGGCTCAGACGAAGGAGCCCTTCGATCAGGTTGCTGACCAGGGATGAGGAGATGAATGAGCCCAGGGTGCGCGCGCCCAGCAGGGGCAACAGGAAGAAGACCCCTATGCCGAAGACCAGGGCGAACACCATGGTCCCGGCCATCGCCGTGCGCTCCCCCTTGGTGGGTTGCGATATCAGCCCCACTTCCGAGACCCTGGCCTCGGGGGGGCTCATCGCCACCTCTGCGGAGCGGTTCAGGGCGCGGATTCCCAGCAGCAGCGTCTCCACGAGTACGATGATGCCGCGAATCAGAGGAAGCGTGCGGAGCCTGCCCGTATAGATCTTGCTCAAGGGCAACAGGTCGGTCCAGACGCCGCCGTCCGTGCAGCGCACTGCGAGGCCAACACTCTGGCGTCCGCGTATGAGGACGCCTTCGATGACCGCCTGGCCGCCGTAGAAGAACTGGTTGGCCATGCTAGATCCCGTCCACCCTCCCAGGGCCGCAGGGTGATGGGAACAGCGCCCCTCCCGGTTGCGGGCCTGCCGAGCCATGAATCACTATGCTTGTTCCTCTTGGACCCGCGCCGGTGGGAACGCCCGCAAAAGAAAAAGGGGTGAGGCCACCCCACCCCTTGGCTCAGCGGCTCCTACTGGAGCTTGAATCTCCGCCTCAGCCGCTCGACCTGGCCTCCCGTGTCCACGATACGCTGCTGCCCCGTGTAGAACGGGTGGCACCGGTGGCACACCTGCACGCGAATGTTTTCCTTGGTTGAGGCCGTGGACCAGCTGTTGCCGCATAGGCAGGTCACCTGGACCACTGCATGCCACTGTGGATGAATGCCTGATCTCATGATGCCCCTACTGCGGCGCCGGGGACTGGGCCGGGGCCGGGTAGACGCTGGCCCGCTTCTTGCCCTTGGCGGCGAATTCGAACTTGAGATAGCCATCGATCATGGCGAAGAGCGTGAAGTCCCGGCCGAGGCCCACGTTGCGACCTGGCCAGATGCGGGTGCCGCGCTGGCGCATGATCACGTTGCCCGCACGGACATGCTCCCCGCCGTACTTCTTCATGCCCAGACGCTGCCCTGCACTGTCGCGCCCATTGTGGCTGGATCCGCCGCCCTTCTTATGCGCCATCTCTCTGGCCCTCCTCTGATTCCGCCTGGGGCAAGGACCCCTCAGCGGCCTCCGATTCCTGCACCTCCTCCGCCCCCTCCCCAGCTTCGGCGACCTCCGCCTCCGCCACATCCTCCGCGACGGCCTCGACCACAGGGAGCCGTCCGGCCTCTTCATCAGCCTCGGCCGGCGCCTGGCCTTCGGTGACGATTTCGCCGATCAGCAGACGCGTATAGCGCTGGCGGTGCCCGTTCTTCTTGCGGTAGTGCTTCTTGGCCTTGTACTTGAAGACGATGAGCTTCGGCCCCTTGCGCTGCTCCTGGACCTGAGCCACGACGTGGGCGTTGGGGACCTGAGGCGATCCCAGCAGCAACTCGGCCCCCCCGGCGATCATGAGGACGTTCTCAAGATGGACCGTGGCGCCCTCGTCGGCGTCCAGCATCTCCACATCGATGATGTCGCCAGGGCTGACCTGGTACTGCTTCCCTCCGGTTTGGACGACAGCGTAGGTAGTCATAGGTGTGTTCCAGTGTTCACAAAGGAGTAGGCGTCTATTGTAGATTCTAGCTATGGGCCTGTCAAGAAATACGATGGGCAGCCGCTCCGGCCCCCCCTTTGGAGCAAGGCTCCACTACCCTTGACACCCACTTTTGCGTCGGCTACTATTGGTGCCAACAACTGAATAGCAGGACGCTGCTCTTATCAAGAGAGGCAGAGGGACCGGCCCGATGAAGCCCGGCAACCGGTTACCGTGAGACTAAGCCCCGCTTGGACTCCGGCAACACGGTGCCAATGCCGTCAGACCCGCAGAGAGTCTGATCGATGAGAGTAGAGGCGACTTGGACGAAAAGCGCTTCTCTCATCGAAGCGCTTTTTTGTGGCCTTCGATCCTCCCGTACCCAGGTGACCGCCGCGTTGCTGCTTGTAGCGTCAAGGGGAGGATGGCCGTCCAAGGGGAGGATGGCCGTCCAGTCCCTTCAGTGGAGCCACGGGAGCCTGCGCATCTTGGACCAGACGCGCTTGCCGGCGGAGACCGCCCACCTGCTTCTGGAGCGGTGGCAGGACGTCGTGGAGGCTGTCCAAAAGCTGCGAGTGCGGGGCGCCCCCGCCATCGGCGTCGCGGGAGCATACGGGGTCGTCTTGGCCGCTCAGGAGTACGCCGGACTGGCCCCAGAGGAGTTTTGGCCAAGGTTGGGCCGCGCCGCGCGGAAGATAGCCCAGGCCCGGCCCACGGCCGTGAACTTGGGCTGGGCCGTGGAGCGCACCATTCGGGCAGGGGAAGGCGCGGAGCAGCCGGGAGAGGCCCTCCTGCGCCTTCAGGCCGAGGCAGAGGCCATCCACCGGGAGGACGCCGCCGCCAATGAGCGAATCGGGCAGCACGGCGCCGCGCTGATACCCCGGAACTCCACCGTGCTCACTCACTGCAACACGGGTTCGCTTGCCACCTCCGGCATTGGAACGGCCTTGGGCGTCGTGCGGACGGCGTGGGCCCAAGGGCGAGTGGAGCGGGTAATCGTCACGGAGACGCGCCCGCTGCTCCAAGGCGCGCGCTTGACCGCGTGGGAGCTGGCCCAGGACCGGATCCCGATGACGCTGATCGTGGACGGTGCCGCGGCGCATGTGATGCGGCAGGGCGACGTTGCAGCCGTGATCGTGGGTGCGGACCGCATAGCGGCCAACGGCGACGTTGCCAACAAAGTGGGCACATACAGCCTCGCAGTCCTGGCCCGGGCCCACGACGTGCCCTTCTACGTGGCGGCCCCCGTCAGCACCGTCGATCTGGAGACGCCCACGGGCGCGGACATCCCCATTGAGGAACGCGCCGGGGAAGAGGTGGCGTTCTTTGCAGGCGTGGCCACCGCGCCCGCAGGGGTGGCTGTCTCCAATCCGGCCTTCGACGTTACCCCGGCGGAGTTGGTCACCGCCATCGTCACGGAGGCCGGGGTCGTCCGGCCGCCCTACGAAACAGGACTGCGGAACGTGAAGGGGCACTGTGGTTGAAGCACGGATCGCCGTCATCGGCGGCAGCGGGCTTTATGATATGGACGGCCTCATGCAGGTCCATGAGGTACGGCCCACCACGCCATTCGGAGACCCCAGCGACGCCATCGTGGTTGGCAAACTCGATGGGACGCCGGTGGCCTTCCTGCCGCGCCACGGCCGCGGGCACCGCATCAGCCCATCGGAGATTCCAGCACGGGCCAACATTTTCGCCCTCAAGTCCCTGGGCGTGCAGCGGGTCATCTCCGTCAGCGCCGTGGGCAGTCTCAGGGAGGAGATACACCCCTTGGACATGGTCATCCCTGACCAGCTCATAGACCGCACTCGGGGCCGCCCGGCCACCTTCTTCGAGGACGGGGTTGTGGCACATGTGTCCCTGGCGGACCCTTTTTGCCCCGTTCTCAGCACGGCCGTGGGAGACTGCGCTGCTCGGACGGGCGCGCCTCTCCATCGCAACGGGACCTACGTCGTCATCGAGGGGCCCGCCTTCTCCACCCGCGCGGAGTCTGACCTGTACCGCTCGTGGCAGGCGGACGTCATCGGCATGACAGCGCTGCCAGAGGCCAAGCTGGCCCGGGAGGCGGAGCTGTGTTACACCGTGCTGGCGTGCGCCACGGACTACGACGTGTGGAACCGGGAGACCGACGACGTTTCCGTGGAGGGAGTGATTGCCAACCTCCAACAGAACGTGGCCACATCCAGCGAGATTCTGCGGCTGGTCATTCCCTCTCTGCCGGAGGAGCGGGACTGCCCCTGCGCAACGGCGCTTCAGAACGCCATAGTCACTGCGCCCGACCGGATCCCGCCGGAGACTCGAAGGCGCCTGGATATCTTGATCAATCACCGCTTGCCCTGAGTTGGGCAAGGAGAAATAGCAGGAGAGGGAGGTGACGCAATGCCGAGGAAGGAGCCAGGGGAACCGTATTTTCGCGTCAGTGTGGACGAGGCAAAGGAGATGATGGATGCAGCCGGCGAACTGGCCGTGGTCGACGTCCGCACCCCGGACGAGTACGCGGGCGGCCACGTCACCGGCGCAATCCACATCCCCATCGATGACGTGCTCTCGCGCATAGAGGAGCTCCCCAAGGACAAGAAGCTGCTCTTCATCTGCGCCGCGGGAGCGCGCAGCGGCTTGGCCTGCGAGATGGCCGCGGCCATGGGCATGAACACGGAGAACCTCTTCAACATCGAGGACGGCACGCCGCCCTGGATAGAGCGGCAGTATCCAACCAGCTACGGGACCAACCTTTAGCGCGGTGCTCGTTTCGTGAATGGAGATGTGTGTCTTTCGTCCAAGGGCAGGCTGAGGGCGAAGAGACCGCTCCCACTCCCGCGGCGAGCCCGCCGGCCCATGAACAGGGGAAGTGCCGCACCAGCCCGCATGTCCCATGGCTGACCGGCAGAGACCCAATCCATCCCAGTTGAGGTGTCAGCCTTGCAGAAGAAGAAGCGAGTCGCCAAATTGAAGCACTGGGCCAAGGGGCAGAGGCTCCGGGATCACCGCAGGTTGGCCAGGCGCCTGGTTGCCGGCGACCTCAACCTGGGGCAGACTGAGCGCATTGCGGGCCCCGCCCTGGGAAGTGTCCTGCGCACCGTTGCGTACTTGCACGAGTCCCGGGGGCTCCCCATTCCCCAGTCCCTGGCCCCCGCCGTGACACAGGCAGTGTCCCCAGGTGCCACGAAGATTCCCGCGCCCCCGCCTGCGCCTGCCGCTGCGCCCAGCCGCGCCAGGCCCGCCAGACGGGCGCAGCCTGAAGGAGCCCCGGCCGCCGCCAGTGCACCTGCTCCCGCAGCCGCGCCTGCGCCTCCCGCCGCGGAGTCGGCCGAGGCCCCCAGGCCTCGGACCAGGGCTCGCGCCGCTGCCGCGCCTCCGGCAGCGGCTGCTCCCGATGACGCCGCCGCTGCCAGGACCCGGGCCCCCCGGCGGCCCGCGGCGGCGGAAGCCGCCCCGGCCGACGCGGCGGAAGCCCCTCCTGCACCAAGGGCGCGCGCCAGGCGGACCGCCGCGTCCGATGCCGAGGACGCCGAGTCCGCCCCCGAATCCGCCAAGGAGTAAACGTGCCGCACCCGGAGCTCGTCCAAGCCCTATTGCTGCCGGAGGCATTCCCGGCCGAGGAACGCCCCCGGCAGGTCGAGCTCGTGGAGACCCACGTCTCGTGGCTCTTCCTCACTGGCGCCTACGTTTACAAGGTCAAGAAGCCGCTGGACTTCGGGTTCCTGGACTTCACCACCCTGGAGAAGCGCCGCCACTTCTGCGACCAGGAGGTGGCCCTGAACCGGCGCATGTCTCCCGAGGTGTACCCGGGCGTCGTCGAAATTCGCCGGGGACCCCAGGGATACGCCGTTCAGGGGCCGGGCGAGCTCGTCGAGTACGCCGTGAAGATGCGCCAGCTCCCACGGGACTCGGCCATGAAGGAGCTGCTGCGGCACGGCGAGGTGACGCCGGACATGGTGCGGCGCCTGGCGAGGAAGATCTGGGAGTTTCACCGGCAGGCCGACACAAGCCCCGAGATCACCCAACACGGCGGCTTGGAAGCCATGCGCACAAACCTGCTTGAGAACTTTCAGCAGACCCGCGATTTCCTCGGCCAGACTGTGTCTCACGAGCAGTTCGACAGGATCGCGGCCTACAGCCACGCCTTTCTGGACGTGCGCCACGCCCTCTTCCGCCAGCGGGAGCAGGACGGCCGGGTCCGCGACTGCCACGGCGACCTCCACACCGCCCAGATCTTCCTCCCCGATGGCGGTGTGTCCATCATCGACTGCATCGAGTTCAACGAACGCTTCCGGTACAGCGACGTCGCCAACGACCTCGCCTTCCTGGCCATGGACCTGGACTACTACGGGGACGACGACTTCTCCCGCCTCCTGGTGGAGACCTACATCCAGGAGTCGGGGGACACTGGGCTGCTGGACGTGCTGGACTTCTACAAGTGCTACCGCGCGTACGTCCGCGGCAAGGTGACGAGCTTTCGCCTCAGGGAGCCGGACCTGACCCTGGAGGTCCGCGGAGAGGTGACGGACCAGGCCCGCCGCTACTTCGACCTAGCCGCTTCATACGCTCGAGTCAAGGGGCCCGTGCTCCTCATCACAACGGGGCTCATGGGCACGGGTAAGAGCTTCGTGGCCCGGGTCTTGGCCAAGCACGTGCAAGCCAGGGCCATCAGCTCGGACGTTGTGCGGAAGAAGCTGTCCGGGATTCCGCCGGCGGAGCGCCGGTTCGAGCCCTGGAGCCAGGGGCTCTACTCTGATGAGCAATCGGAGGAGGTGTACCAGGAGCTGCACGACCGCGCACAAGCGCTCCTGCAGGCGGGGACCTCGGTGGTCTTGGACGCCTCTTACCGGAAGCGGGAGTGGCGGCGCCAGGCCCGCGAGATTGCCCGCCGTGCCGGCGCCCTGTTCCTCGCTCTCGAGTGTACGGCGCCGGACGAGGTGCTGCACCAGCGGCTGGACAATCGCCTGCAGCGCCAGGGCCTGCCCACCGACGGACGCTGGGAGATCTACCACCAGCAGAAGGAGTCCTTCGAACCCCTTACAGAGCTTCCCGCCGAAGAACACCTCGCCCTCGACACGTCCCGGCCCCGGGACGAGACCCTGTCCCTCGCCCTGACCGAGGTCTACAGGCGGTTCATGGCGGCGCCGAGCAGTGCGCCGGTGCCGGGTGGGCGTCGCGGAGCTGCGCTGGCAAGGAATCGTACCTAGTCACCCGAAGAGAATGCCGGGCGAGACCCGGCGGAAGCGCGCCGGACCCATACACGCGTGACTCAGCACAAGTAGAAGAGGGAGGAGTCCACCATCCTATGACTACACGAGCAGTCCAAGGCGAGGTCAAGGACCGGTCCCTGGCATCCGCGGGCATCAGGCGCATCGAGTGGGCGGCTAGGGAGATGCCCGTGCTGCGCCTGCTCAAGGAGCACTTCGCCCGGGACCTGCCGCTCAAGGACCTGAGGGTTTCCGGCTGCCTCCACGTCACCACAGAAACGGCAAACCTCGCCCTGGTGCTCCAGGCCGGAGGCGCACACGTGGCCCTGTGCGCCAGCAACCCCCTCAGCACCCAGGACGACGTGGCCGCAGCACTCGTGGAGGAGTACGGCGTTT
Organism: Dehalococcoidia bacterium; assembly: GCA_965247615.1. GTDB lineage: Bacteria > Chloroflexota > Dehalococcoidia > Lucifugimonadales > UBA1127. The sequence goes on from OZ252022.1 coordinate 2,460,607, forward strand.
CCACCTTCGCCATCAAGGGTGAGGACACCGAGTCCTATTACCGGCACATCAACTCTGCCCTGGACCACCGGCCCCACATCACCCTGGACGATGGCGCCGACCTCGTAAGCACGCTCCACAAGGACCGGCGCGACCTCTTGGACGGCGTCATCGGCGGCACGGAAGAGACCACGACGGGCGTCCTCCGCCTCCGCAGCATGGCCGCGGAGGGAGAGCTCAAATACCCCATCGTGGCGGTCAACGACGCCGATACAAAGCACCTCTTCGACAACCGCTACGGCACGGGTCAGAGCACCCTGGACGGCATCACGAGGGCTACCAACGTGCTCTGGGCCGGCAAGCAGGTCGTGGTCGTGGGGTACGGCTGGTGCGGCCGCGGCGTGGCCTCTCGCGTTCGCGGGTTCGGCGGCCACGTTATCGTCGTGGAGGTGGAGCCGGTGCCGGCGTTGGAAGCGGCCATGGAGGGCTTTCAGGTCATGACCATCGCCCAGGCCGCTGCCGTCGGTGACATCTTCATTACCGTGACCGGAAACCTCCACGCCATAGACCGATCGCACCTGGAGCGAATGAAGAGCGGGGCCATCCTCGCCAACAGCGGCCACTTCAACGCGGAGATCAACATCCCGGCGCTGGAGGAGATGGCGGAGGGAACGCGCACTATCCGGCCCTACGTGGAGGAGTACGCCCTGAAGGACGGCCGCCTTCTCTACCTCTTGGGCGAAGGCCGCCTCATCAACCTCGTGGCTGCGGAGGGGCATCCTTCCAGCGTCATGGACATGAGCTTCGCCAACCAGGCACTCAGCGCCAGCTATCTCGCCCGCGAAGGCCGCAACCTGGAATGGCAGGTCTACCGCGTGCCCCAGGAGCTCGACGCGCGCGTGGCCCAGCTCAAGCTGGCGGCCATGGGCATCGCCATAGACACCCTGACAGAGGAGCAGCGGCGGTACCTGACCAGCTGGCAGGAGGGTACCTAACAACGCACGCGCGCCCAGACAGGGCCGTTATGCATCGTGTCCACGGAAGGAGGACGTAGGCAATGACCATACGCGGCATGGACTTCCAGGAGTCACCCGGCTACCTGTTCACCTCGGAGTCCGTTACAGAGGGTCACCCGGACAAGCTCTGTGACCAGATCTCGGACGCGGTGCTGGACGCCTACTTGGCCCAGGACCCCTTCTCCCGGGTGGCCTGCGAGGCGTGCAGCACGCGAGACCTGGTCGTCGTCCTGGGTGAGATTACCTCAAAGGGCGTCGTGGACGTGGAGGCGGTGGTCCGGGACGTGCTGCGTAACGTCGGCTACACCAAGGACGAGTACGGCATCAGCGCCGGCTCGTGCACCGTCAACGTGGTCCTCCAGAAGCAGTCGGAGGAGATCGCCGCGGCCGTCATCGGCAGGGACTTGGAGGACCCGGCCCTCGTTGGCGCCGGAGACCAGGGCATGATGTTCGGCTACGCCTGCCGGGAGGAGATGGACGGCGCCAGCCTGGACACCCAGCTCATGCCGCTCCCCATCTACCTTGCCCACAAGCTGACCCAGCGGATGGCCCTCTGCCGCAAGGAGGGCATCCTGCCCTACCTGCGGCCCGACGGCAAGTCCCAGGTGACCATGGAGTACGCCAACGGCAAGGCCAAGCGTATTCACACCCTGGTCGTCAGCCCCCAGCACGACCCGGACGTCTCCCTCAAGAAGCTGGAACAGGACATTCTGGATGAGGTGATCAGGCCAGTCATCCCATCCGAGCTCATGGACCCCATGCCGCGATTGTTCGTCAACCCGTCCGGGAGCTTCATCGTCGGCGGGCCCGCGGGCGATGCCGGCCTGACGGGCCGGAAGATCCTGGTCGACACATACGGAGGAATGGCCCGCCACGGCGGCGGCGCCTTCTCGGGCAAGGACCCCACCAAGGTGGACCGCTCCGGTGCCTACGCCGCCAGGTACGTGGCCAAGAACGTCGTGGCCGCCGGCCTCGCCCAGCGGGCAGAGGTCCAGCTCTCCTACGCCATCGGCCAGGCGGAGCCCATCTCCATCTCCGTGGAGACCTTCGGGACCGCCAAGGTCGGTACGCAGCTGATCGAGGATCTCATCCAGAAGCACTTCGATCTGCGTCCCGGCGCGATCATCAGCGGCCTGAACCTGCGGCGGCCCATCTACCGCGCCATGGCCAGCTACGGCCACTTCGGCAGGGACGACATCGACTCGCCCTGGGAGCACACGGACAAGGCCCACGCCCTCTTTGAACAGGCCTTCGGCAAGAGTGCGGCAGCGTCGAGATGACCCAGTTCCCCACGGCGCTCGACAACCTCTTGGTTGGAGACAAGTCTCGTGGACGTTTCCCAGATCAAGTTCGGCACCGACGGTTGGCGCGGTATCATCGCCGAGGACTTTACCTTCGACAACGTGCGCGCCTGCGCTCAGGGCGTGGCAGCCTACGAGATACAGCAGAGCGGCGCGGATCGTCCCATCGTCGTGGGCTACGACACCCGGTTCGCCTCTGAGGAGTTTGCCGCGCACGCGGCCGAGGTGCTCGCCGGGAACGGCCTGCCGGTGCTCCTCTCCTCGCAGGTCACGCCGACGCCGGTGCTGAGCCACGCCGTCGTGAACCGCGGGGCCCGGGGCGGCGTCATCATCACCGCCAGTCACAACCCCGCCGCGTGGAACGGCTTCAAGGTGCGCACGCACTACGGAGGAAGTCCCCCCGTGGAAGCCCTGGAAGAGATTGAAGCGCACGTGCAGCGGATCGAAGGCCCCGCCGGCGTTCGCCGTCTGTCCCTCTCGGACGCCCGCAGCCAGGGCCTCGTCCAGGACGTCGACGCCACCGCCCCCTACCTGGAGCACGTGGCCACGGTGCTGGACCTGCAGCCCCTGCAAGACTCGGGGCTGCGGGTTGTCGTGGACGCCATGCACGGCGCCGGCGCCGGCTATCTCCCCCGCCTTCTGGACGGCCCCGCGGGCAGTGTCCGTGAGATTCGCGCCGAGCGGAATCCGGCCTTCCCGGGCATGCACAACCCCGAGCCGGTGGAGCACAATCTGGCGGCCCTGGCCCAGGCCGTCGCCGATGAGCATGCCGACATCGGCCTGGCTCTGGACGGCGACGCCGACCGCCTCGGCGTCATGGACGAGCATGGCCGGTTCATCACCCAGCTCCAGACCTATGCCCTGCTGGTCTACTACCTCCTGGAGGTCCGTGGACTCCGCGGCCTGGTGGTCAAGTCCGTTACCACGTCCAGCATGATCTGGCGATTGGGGGAGCTGTACGGTGTCCCGGTCCGGGAGACGGGCGTGGGATTCAAGTACATCGCCCCCCTCATGGCCGAAGAGAACGCCCTCGCCGGCGGCGAAGAGAGCGGCGGCTACGCCTTCCGGGGCCACCTGCCCGAGCGGGACGGCATACTGAGCGGCCTCTTTGTCCTCGACCTCATGGCGCGAACAGGCAAGCGTCTCCTCGAGCTGATCGAGGAGCTCTACCGCCTGGTCGGCCCGCACCACTACGCGCGCTGGGACGTGCCCTTCGACGCCACGGAGCAGGGTCGTGTCCGCGACCGTGTGAGCCAGGCGCAGCCGGACACCCTCGGCGGAGTCAAGGTAACGGGGCGCGACGCCATCGACGGCTTCCGGTTCCACCTCCAGGGCGGCGGATGGGCAATCGTCCGGTCATCCGGCACGGAGCCCCTGCTTCGCATCTACGCGGAGGCCGAAAGCCCCGACCGAGTCCAACGTATCCTGGCGGACACTCGAGCCCTGGCGGGAGTGTAACCCGCAACCCTCCCCCACAAAGCCGTCGCGCCCCAGCGACCCCGCCGTGGCGACCCCTCAACCCTCCCCCCCACAAAGCCGTCGCGCTAGCGACCCCCCAGGGCTTGCCAGTTAGCGGGGAACCCCCGACAAGGCCGTCGCGCTAGCGACCCCCCAGGGCTTGCCAGTTTGCGGGGAACCTGCGACACTGCCAGCAGCTAGTCCACGCAAGCGAGTGGACGAGGAACAGGAGGAGAGGTCATGGGGTTCATTCGAGGCATCGGACTTCCTGAGCTACTGATCATCCTGACCATCATCCTGCTGGTCTTCGGGACCACGCGGCTTCCCAAGCTGGCGGGTTCCATGGGCAAGGCCGTGAAGGAGTTCCGCAAAGCTACCGACGGCGAAAAGCGCCCGTCGCGCAACGGCCGCCGCCCATCCCCCAAAGAGCCCGTAAAGTAGCAACCGCCGCCTGACACCACCACCTCGCCCCAGCCACACGAAGGCCCCTTCTCGAGAAGGGGCCTATGCATTCCACGGTCAGCTCCCAGATGCCGCCGTTTCCCGGTCTCCTCTCCGCCCCCAAGCTCCTACTGATACGTCCAGGTGTCGAAAAGGTCGTTCGCCCGAACGCCGTTTGCGTCAACTAGCTGCGCGTCCGATCCAAAGCCAATCCAGGCGATCTGGCTCTCTCCAACCATCAACGCGGGCTTGCCCTCTGGGGCAGCGCTGAAGATGAGCGTATCCGTGCCGCTTCCACTCAGCAGTGGCAGTTCCCACCCTCCGGTGGATGGCTCCAAGACGTACAGCACAATCTCGCCCTGAACAACCACGGGCTTGCTGAAGGTGACCTCCACGTTGCCATCACCGTTGCGGGCGAGACCCAAGACCGTGGCCGGCTCTTGGACGCCGCTGGAGAACGCCTCCGGCGGAAGCTCTGTGTAGCTCTCAGGCGGTTCTATCGAAAGCGGCTCGCCGAAACCGTGGTAGCGGATGGTGGCGACGTCGCCTGCCTCACCGCCCAGGCCCACCGCGGAGACCCGGACCTCCCTGGTCAGAAAGTCATCGGCGCCCACGACACGGGTGAGGTTGCCGGCTGACAGAAGGTCCATGCCGCCCATCCCGCCGCCCTGTTCGGCGGGAGGTTCAGTGACGAGCACGTAGACCTTGGTCCCGTCGTCCAAGGTCACCATCTCCCCCAGCGTGGTTGGGACGTCGTTCGCCAGGTACAGCAGCCCGACCATCGGCGTAACGCTCAACAGCGCGTCATCGGGAGGAGTGCCCTTGACCCACTGCATGGATTCGGGGTCTTGGAAGTAGGTGTCCGCCCCGATGGTCACGCCCTTGATGTCGATTGTCTGCCCCGCGGGCCCCAGGGATACGGTGTACTGGAGCTTGTCCGGCAGAAGAACCCCGCCGCTCAGCCGCATGAGGCCCTCCCCAGCTCCCTCCGGCGCGCCTTCCATGGGAAAGACGGCCAGCAGATTGAACGTTAGCTCAAAGGAGAAGCTCTCATACTGCTGCATGGCCTGGGTGTTGCACGCAATGACCGTGGCAGCGTCGTCCAACGTGCCTCCTGCCGTACAATCGTCGGCAAGGGTGATGCCGCCGGAAACGGTGACGCCGGGATCGATGCTGGTTGTGGGGTCCGTTGAAGTCACCGCCGTGTCGGATGAAGCGGTGGATGGCGCTGGTTCGACTGCCGGAGCGGGCTCCGTGACGACGGACGGCTGCGCCGTCGTCACGGAGTCGTCCCCGCAGGCGACGGAGGCCACGAACGCCAGAAGGATGACCACTGCCAGGAAGAATCGCCTTTTCACGTCAGCTTCTTTCGATGAGGATTTCCATCTGTTCCAATAGGTCTGGGCCCGGAAGGCCGCTACCTCTATGAGTATACGGCGAAGCACCTGGCGGCGTGATGTGGATGGGGTACGGTGGCGCGTGGCCAGACGACGCGCCGGTGGAGGTGGTCGTGGGGCCTGTCCCCCTTGAGCGAGTTGCACGCCCCGCGGAGCGGCAGCAGGTTCCCCTAGTGACCCGTCCCGCCCCGCGACCGCGGCGCCATGTGGTCCACCTCAAAGTGCCGGACATCGAAGTCACGCCGGCGCCCGTTGCACCGCCCCTCCTGCCGCCCGAACAGTACATCTGTGCTCTGCCGGTAGGGGACGAGAGCCGCGGCAACGCCCCGACGGTGCGGGGGCAGAGCGCGTACTGGGTGCAGTACAACAGCGGCAAGAAGAGCCTGGCCATCAACCAATGAGCCGGTAAAGTAGCAGCCGCCGCCTGACACCACCCCAGGGGGTAGCACGCTAGCGGTGTCACTAGGGATTTCCTCCCACAAATCCCTAGTCAATTGGTTGCACTACTGCTACCCTATATTCATGGACAAGGCAATTGAGGAGGCAAGGCGTAACCTGCGGAACGTTCGGTTTCCTGAGCTTCGCAAGCTCTGCGACCACTATTTTGGGGAGCCGCGACAGGAGACCTTTGCACAACCGTCACTCCCTCACTCCTTGGCCGTCATCCCCTCACCCACCCGCCGTCACTCCCTCACTCCCCCGCCGTCATTCCCGCACACCCCCGCCGTCATTCCCGCGAAGGCGGGAATGTGGATTCACATTTCAAGTGCAACACCTGATTTAGGAATATCTCAGCAGGAGTCCGGTATCCCAGGCATTTGCGGGGGGTATTGTTATATGCCTGCACCAGCTGAGTAAACCGCTTCTCGGACAACCCCGCCAGGTCCGTTTTCCGGGGCAGGGTGCGGCGCATACGCCCGATGGCGTTCTCCACACCCCCCTTCTGCCAGGGGGAGCAGGTGTCGCAGAAGAAGGTCTCTACCCCTAGAGCATGGAGGTGGTAATGCCTTGCGAACTCCGTCCCGTTATCGAAGGTGACCGTCCGGCGCCACTGGGGCGGGAAAGCACCCAGCACCTGGGACATGGCACGGGCGATGGGGTCTGCGGCCTTCCCCGGTGGTCTGAGGGCGATGAGCAGGCGGGAGTGGCGCTCGTGGAGGGTGAGGACTGCCTGCCCGTAGGTCCTGAACAGCATCAGGTCTGCTTCCCAGTGGCCGGGGGTCTGCCGGTCGTCAGCAGCCTGGGGCCGTTCTGCCAAGGGGCGGCGGTGGGCGATGAAGGATGCGGGGCTGCCTCCCTTGCGCCCCCGGAAGCCCCGTTTGGACTTCGCCCTGGGCAGGTAGTGACGCCATGAGTAGTCCTTCTTCCGGGCCATCTGAGAGTAGATGAACCGGTAGATGCTCTCATGGGAGAGGACCTGCCGACCTTCGTCCAGAGCGAGACGTCCGGCCACTTGCTCCGGAGACCAGCCCTGTCCCAGACGGGAGAAGACCTTCTCCCGCAGAGGACCATCCCGCTCCAGCCGGGAACCCCGCCAACGACGGGCGTGGGCCTGCTGGTCGGCATATACAGGTTGGTATCCTTGGGTCCGTGAACCGTTGCGCTTCATCTCTCTAGCCACCGTCGATGGCGGGCGATCCACACCTGCTGCGATTTGGCGGACCGAGTATCCCTTGGCAAGTAGTCGGGCAATCTCACATCGCTCTTCAATGGTGACCTGTGTATATTCTTTTCCCATGACAACACCTTACTCTGGTGTTGCACTTCGTTTGTGAGTCTAGAGAATCCACGGGGGGCGGGGCCGCAGGTTGGCGCGAGCTGCTCCGCTTTCACGACCTCGCTCTCCACGGGGAGTTACGGCATGGCCAAGCCGTATCAGGTACGCCAGGTGCTCGATGCCATCGCCAAGATGGAGGAGATGCAAAAGTGACCGACCGCTATGTGTACCGCGTCATGTGGTCCGAGGAAGACGGGGAGTACGTCGGGTTGTGTGCCGAGTTTCCCTCACTCAGCCACTTGGACGATACTCCCGAGAAGGCGTTCGCGGGCATTCGTGAAGTCGAGGTAGCCGCCGCCGTGGAGTCTCATCCTACAAGAGGACGGCGGCGGATGTGTGAGGAGCCTTTGCGCCAGTTGGATAGAGAACCAGCTATAGGCGGGACCCTGCGGGAGCTGCTCCGAAGTCGTACGCCTGACGGCAGCGCGACGCCGGAGACACATCGTACCCTGGCAATCGACGGAGCCGAGGCGGGCTGTCAGCATGAAGGCGCGACGCGTCGCGCCTGCAGGCTCCAGATGGGTATCGCCGTGGAGATCCTACAAGAGGACGGCGACCCGGTGCCGGAGCCCACCGCGAGGCGGGTGTCAGCATGAATCGACTGGCGAGGAGATAGCGTTGCCCAACCAGCGCGCCCCAACAAGGCAAAGCGGATGGCTACCGATAGGTGGCGATGGTCAAGGGGGACGACGTGCGGGAGTTCCGCAAAGCCACCGACGCCGAAAAGCGAACGTCGCGCAATGGCCGCCGCCCATCCCCCAAAGAGCCCGTAAAGTAGCAACCGCCGCCTGGCACCACCCCCTCACCCCACCTAGCTACCAGCAACCCTCGCCCCAGCCACACGAAGGCCCCTTCTCGAGAAGGGGCCTATGCATTCCACGCCGATAGACAGCCTGGCGAAAGCACAGAGGGCCGCGCCCCAGGTCGACGGTCAGCTCCCAGGAGTTGGCGCGTCGCTGGCGGATGGAGCCTTTCATCGGCCATTACACCTCGGGCATAGAACGCCAGACCTACCAGTGGTTTGTAAGATAGACTTGATGCCATCTTCATAGCAATATGGGCATATGAAATGCGTGGGCTCATCATCTCGTCGCGCTTCATCGCGTAGCTTGTAGGCAATCGCCGCTTCCTCACTAGAAGTAGAAGTAGGAGCCAACACGTACCGTGCTTTCTCCTCCTCCCAATCTCTAGAACGCACAGCCTCCTCTTCCAATTGAGCTATTCGCGAGGAAAGGAGCCTCTGCGTCGCCTGGGCTTCTAGCGCTACCGCCTGTGCGGCTATAATGGTTCCCTGCATTTCAATGATGGCCCCGTTCAAGTCGCGGGTAAATTCCTCACTTGCTCCGTCCTGCTTGGCCCTGCCTACAAGAGCACTGAACTTCTCAACGATACTGACTATGGCTTGGAGGCTCTGGGGAAGGTCACCCAACATCTCCATCAGATTCTCCTCCTCACATGCAGGTACTCCCATCTCCTTGAGGCGGGCCACCAGGTACGCCTACCGCCACGCGCCCGCATCACCGCCTCCGTCGGCGGCGGGTTGCCTGCGCCCGTCGAGAAGGTCTTGTCGCCGGGGCTGGTTACTCAGAGGATGCCCCCCATTCCTCAATCTCTGCATTGACAGACCCCTTGAAGAACGACACCCTCTTGCCTCTGACGATCTGTTCGGCAGAACGCCAGTCCACTTCGATATTAGGTTTCTGGCCGTCTCCCATTGATTTCTGCACATTCTCTCCCGACATGCGGCCCTTCCAAGAATTAGCGCTGTGGCAGAATCCCACTCTTCCTGACCACCTGCCGAGTTCGGCATACGACCACATATTCCCGTCATAGAGAAACCCTAAAACACTGTCCCAATATCCTCTGTCGTTCTGTATGCTCTGTGGAGTGTTGGGGATCAGCAGCACCTCTGCAGACATGCGGCTAACCGCATCTTCGTATTTCGTCAACTCAGGGAAGCGCTGAACGTCGCCCCATTTCAGACCGCCCTTACACTCAACAAATACAGAGGTGTCCCCCTGCAGAAGAAAATCGGGAAGCCATCTACCGAGGGGATGCTGTGGTTTTTCCCATCGCCATCCGTATCTATTGAAGAGGGCGGCACAAGCAGCTTCGTGGAAGGTGTCGAACTCATTGTTCTGGAATGTTACTTTCGGCATATCGTTCCTTTCAGTTCTCGGTCCAGAGGGTCTTGTTGACGCCGTCGGGTTCCTTCAAGTCACCCCTCGTGAGCTAGCTGCCCGGCATCGCTGAACGGTCATCATCCTCGGAGGCGTGCGCCGGGCTCGAAGTCGTCGTCCAGCCACCGGACGAAGTGGCTTGCGTGCCGGCAGTAGGTCCCTTTGCTTGTATCTCTCATAGGGTTCGACTTCGACTCGATCTCGTCGATGTACGACTTGAGGGCGACCTTGACCGCTGCCAGGATCTCGGGGCTGACCTTCGGCATGACTCCTCCTTGCTGGCTGGAGCAGACTAACACTCGATGCCTTGCTCAGTCCCCCTCATCCGTGAAGAGCCGGCTGCACCACCTGACCTCGCCCCACACCTCCGTGTCGTCCGTCCGGGGGGTCATCGCCCACGCCAGGTTGGCGCTCTGCCACTACAGCTACCAGGCGCCTGCAAGCGTCCACACGGAAGGCTAGTGCTGCCACCGTGGGGGGGTGCGTATGGTGCCGAAGGAGGGATTCGAACCCACACACCCTTGCGGGCAGCGGATTTTGAGTCCGCCGCGTCTACCATTCCGCCACTTCGGCGCTGCGTGCCCTGCAAGAAAGAAGAATGGAGCGGAAGAGGGGATTCGAACCCCCGACCCTCACCTTGGCAAGGTGATGCTCTACCACTGAGCCACTTCCGCTCCGACGGAGGCATGAGCCTCCATCCCTATTCTACCAAAAACCAAGCCGCTGTGAATCCCTCGGCGTCGCTTGCCCCCCACCACCCCCAACCTCGTCATCCCCGCACCCACCCACCGCCACCCCCCAACCCTCCCCCACAAAGCCGTCGCGCTAGCGACCGCCAGCGACCCTGCCATCCGCCCCTGGCGCTTGCGCCGCGACGGCTCTACACTTCCCCCATGCGTAACCCGACCTCCGCCTGCCCCCACTTGCCGGACGCAGCCCGAGGGACCTCCCCGAGGAGCACCAATTGCCCGGAAAGCGGCCCCCCGTACCCCCAAAACGGTTCGTGTTGGACAGGACGAATCGTATCTGCGGCGGACGGTTTCGAAGCTGATTCGTTCCCCAAAAAAGAAAACCTTGGAGGTGGAACGAATCGCAGGAGTTCCCCTCGTCCTCAGGGGCTATCCCCGCGAAGGGAGACCTTTGCACAACCGCCATTCCCGCACCTCCACCCCCATCGTCATTCCCGCGAAAGCGGGAATCCAGGGTGGACGTGGCTTGGCGGGGCTCCCTCCCTTACGCCCTGCGCCACCGCCACCCCTCAACCCTCCCCCCACATGGCCGTCGCGCCAGCGACCCGTCGCGCAGCGACCCGCGTAAAGCCACGCCGACGCTGCCAGGGGGGGGTCTCCCGCCAAAGAACAATCAACGCGCAAAACCATGCCGAAGCTACCGGGAGTCTCCACCAAGCAAACGATCAACCCTTTGTGTACCTTCCAGGTTCAGAAGGCGCAAAAAAAAGGGCAGACTATCCACCGAACTATAACAATCAAACAGCCCGCTGCCGGCAGCGACCCCCTGCGCCGCCGTCGGACCGGTGCGACGCCGTCGCTCTGCGGTGCGCTACAATGCCCCAAGCCACACCCACGAGACACCGGCAGCCGCTGGAGCACTATGGAGACCCTTGCACAACCGTCATCCCCGCACCCACACACCGCCACCCCTCAACCCTCCCCTGCATGGCCGTCGCGCCAGCGACCGGGAATCCAGGGCGGCGGGGCAGCGCGGGGCACCCCCCTCACCCCCTCCCCCCACAAAGCCGTCGCGCAGCGACCGCCAGCGACCGGGAGTGTGACGTGATGGGACCCACCCGGTGAGCTCACCTCCGCCTCCAACGCCCTTGGCGCGGCCCCTGCTGTGGCCGTTCAAGGGCACGTACTACGGTTGGGCCATTCCGGCCTCGACGCTGCTCATCTCCTTCGCCTCCGCCCTCATGTTCGGGCCGGTGCTCGGCGTGTTCGTCAAGCCCATCGGCGACGACATGGGGTGGTCCCGCGCCACCATAGCGATGGCCTTCACGATCGGGAGCTTTGCGGGGACGCTCCTGCCCGCGGCCATCGGGTCCTACCTGGACCGGCACGGAGCGCGGGGGGTGGTGGTGGTGGCGGGAATCATCGTGGCGGGATGCACGCTGGGGCTGGCGCTCATGACGCAGCCGTGGCACTTCTGGGTGTTCTACGGTGTGGGGCGCGGGGTGGCGGTGGCCGGGGTGCAGTTCGGGACGACGGTGGCGATCGCGAACTGGTTCGTTCGCAAGCGTGGCAGGGCCATGGCCGTCGGCGGGTCGGGCCTGCGGATGGGGCAGGCGGCGCTTCCGCTGCTGATCCACGCGGTGATCATCGCGATGAGTTGGCGTCACGCCTTCGCCATGCTGGCGGCGATGTCGCTGCTTTTCATTGCTGTACCGGCCTTCCTCTTCATCCGGCGGCGGCCGGAGGAGATGGGGCTGTTGCCGGACGGAGCGGCGCCGCGGGAGCCGCCGCCGGCGGGGCAGCCGGCTGCTGTGCAGCGCGACGACGTTGAGGTTTCGTGGACGCTCCGAGAGGCCATGCGGACGCGGGCGCTGTGGCTGACAATCGTGGCGGTGTCGGCGGTGTTTTTCGTCAACGGGTCCGTGAACCTGCACGCCGTCGCCAACTTCCAGGACCGCGGGATGCCCGCGGGGCTGGCGGTAAGCGTGACGACCATCTTCGCGCTGACGTCGACGGTGATGACGTTTGTGTCGGGCTTCGCGCTCGAGCGGGTCCACGTGCGCTATGGCGCCATCATGGCAAGCATGTGCTACCTGGCGGCGGTCGTGGTCATCACGGTTGCGGACACCTACGCGCTGGCGGTCCTCTTCGGTGTGCTCTTCGGCCTGGCCAACGGCGCGTGGACGACGGTGGAGCGTCTGCTGTACCCGGACTACTTCGGGCGGCGGCACGTGGGGGCGATACGCGGCTTTGTGTCGCCGTTCCGCGGCACGGTGTCCCCCTTCGGAGCGATCCTGGCGGGGTTCATCCGCGACACGAGGGGGAGCTACACGCTTGCGTTCGTGATCTTTGCGGGCATGTGCGTGCTGGCGACGCTGTCGCTCGTGCTGGCGACGCCGCCCCGGAAGGCGGGGGGTGAGGTGTCCACCGACGCCGGCAGCGCATGAGCGGCGGCGGCCAGGGCTTGACGAGGGAAGAGTGCATGGGCATTATTGTCAACTCAGGAGAGGTTTTCGTAGCGTCGACACAAGGGAAACTCGCCAACCTGAGGAGGTGGAATGATGGCGACTCCGAATCTGGAGATCATCGTCGATGGTGACGGACACGTGGTGGAAGACCTGGCGGCGATCGTAGAGCGGATGCCCAAGGCGTACCAGGAGATTTCCCACCGCCCCATTCGCGACCCGTTCCCGCCGCTGGACCATCTGCACGCGGCGAACCTGCACTCGCTGCCGCCGCACTCGTTCGCGCAGGTGGGGGTCGATGGATGGGTGGACTTTCTGGAGGACGTGGGGATAGACACAACGGTCCTGTACACGACGCGGGGGCTGGCGGTGGGGAAGATCATCAACCGGGAGTGGGCGATAGACGTCTGCCGCGCGTACAACGACTGGATCTACGAGACGTACATGACGCGGAGCCCGCGGTTCAAGGCGATGGGGCTGATCCCGATGCAGGAGCCGGAGGCGGCGGCCGTGGAACTGCGGCGCATTGTGACGGAGTACGGGATGCCGGGGGCGATGCTGCCGTCGACGGGGCTGAAGGCGCACCTGGGCTCGAAGGAGTTCGACGTCGTGTACGCGGAGGCGGACCGGCTGGGGTGTGCGTTGGGGGTGCACGGGGGCGCGCATGAGAACTTTGGGATGGATGACCTGAACCCGTACGCGCCGGTGCATGCGCTGGGCCATCCGTTTGGGCAGATGATCTCCTTCGCGGGGATCGTGTTCAACGGCATATTCGACAAGTATCCCAACGTGCGATTCGGGTTCCTGGAGGCTGGGGTGGCGTGGTTCCTGCTGTGCCTGGAGCGGTTCGACCGCTCCTGGGAGACGCATATCCAGTGGGACCCGCGGGAGGAGTACATCCGGCTGCAGGACGGGGAAAGCATCAGCGACTACATCAAGCGGCACATGAAGGCGGGCCGGATCTACGTGGGGTGCGAGGGGGACGAGCCGCAGCTGGGGTACGCGTGCCGGACCTTTGGGAACGAGGCGTTCTTCTACTCGTCAGACTTCCCGCACGAGGTGAACAACGAGTACTGCAAGGAAGAGTTGCGAGAGATGCTGGAGAACCCGGACATGACGGCGGAGGACAAGGCGGCCGTGCTGCACGGCAATGCGAGGCGGTTCTACCGGCTGACGTAGGGGTTGAGGGCAGGCAGGTCCTGCCGAGAGTGCAGATTGGGTTACTGGAAAGCAAGAGGGGGCGCCTCTCAGGGAGGCGCCCCCTTCGTTGGTCTCGGGGGTGCGGGTGGACGGCGGGCTAGCGGCCGCGGAGGCGGGGGTCGAAGGCGTCGCGGAGGGCGTCGCCGAAGAAGGAGAAGGCGAAGACGACGAGTGAGAGGGCGATGCCGGGGTAGATGGCCAGCCATGGGGCGGTTTCCAGGTAGCCGCGCGTGCCAACTTCCAGCATGCCACCCCAGGAGGCGGCCGGCGGGGGCACGCCCAGGCCCAGGAAGCTGAGGCTAGCCTCGGACACGATGGCGGTGCCGAGGTAGCCGGTGGCCAGTACGAAGACCGGTGCAAGGCTGTTGGGGAGCACGTGGCGGAGCATGGTGCGAACGACGCTGGCGCCCACGGCCTGAGACGCGGTTATGTAGACCTCTTCCTTCACGGAGAGGGCCGAGGAGCGGGAGAGACGGACCATTCTTGGTATCAGCACGATGCCGATGGCCAGCGTGACGTTGTTCAGGGAAGCGCCCAAGGCCACGACCATGATCATGGCTAGGATCAGGGAGGGGAAGCCCATGAAGGCGTCCACCACCCGTTGTGTCAAGAGGTCGAACTTGCCGCCCAGGTAGCCGGACATGATGCCGAGTATGGTGCCGATAAGTGTGCCCATGGTGACAGCGAGGAGGCCGACGCGGAGGGAGATGCGCGAGCCGTAGATGATGCGGCTGAAGGAGTCGCGGCCAAAGGTGTCGGTACCGAGCAAGAACTGGCTGCTTGGGGCTTCCAGCCGGTTGGGGATGTCCTGAATGAGGGGGTCGTGGGTAGAGATCTGGGGCGCGAAGATAGCCACGAGGACGAGGATGAGGAGCAGGAGCGCGCCCGCGCCACCCAGCGGGTAGTCCTGAGCAAACCTCCAGGCAACCGACAGAAATCCACGGTTGGAGCGCCGCGCCAAGACTGAGTTCAGCGCCGCAACGCCGCCTGATTGACTCTGCGCCTCTTGCATCTTCCCACCTCACCGGTTCGGGTAACTTGCCGGACCGCCAGGCAGCCCGGCGTGTGCTAGGAGTACTTGATTCGCGGGTCTACGAATGCGTAGATGAGGTCCGTCAGGAGATTCAGACCTAGCATGAGGAGAACGAGCATCATCGTCAGGCTCTGAATGACGGGGTAGTCACGCTCCGTGGCGGAGATGACGATGCCCTGGCCCATGCCGGGTATGGAGAAGATGGTCTCCAGGATGACGGTGCCGCTGAGGAGGGCGGCAAGCTGAAGGCCGCCGATGGTGATGACGGGTATGAGGGCGTTGCGCAGGGTGTGCCTCAAAACAACTATCTTCTCTGACAGGCCCTTGCTCCGAGCCGTACGTACGTAGTCCTGCCGGAGGACCTCCAGCATGTTGGAGCGGGTAATCCTGGTGAGGTTGGAGCTAAAGCTCCACGACAGCACAAGGGCGGGCCAGATCAACTTCAGGAAGTGTGACCCCGGGTCGTCCCAGAGATTGGCGTAGAAGAGGGGGGGCGTCCAACGGAAGTAGATGAGCATGATGAGGAGTAGGACGAGAGCAATCCAGAAACTGGGCAGGGCGTGTCCTGCGACGCTGGTGAGGCGGATGATGTAGTCTGGCCAGCGGTTCTGGTAGATGGCCGCGATAACACCGAGGGGGGTAGAGATGAATATGGAGATGAGGATAGTGTAGAAAGTCAACTGGAGGGTGACCGGAAGGCGCCGGGCGAGGATCTCCGCCAGGGGCTCGCGGTCCAGGACGGATCGGCCGCCGAACTCACCGTTGACCATGCTCCAGATCCACTCGCCGTACTGGACGGGGAGCGGGTCCGTGAGCCCGAGCTCCTCGCGCAGAGCGTCGAGCTGCTCCATGGCGGAGGCGCTTGACTCCTCGCCGCCAAGGATAATGAGGGCAACGTCGCCTGGGAGGACGCGCATGACGGTGAAGATGGCGAGGGAGGCGAGCATGAGGGTGGGGATGAAGAGGAGGATACGCCGGACCAGGTATTGCTGCATCGGAGACTCCGTGATCGCGAGATTGACGACCGCAGGATGTCGCCTATTGTATCACACCGCGAGCAAGCCGCTACCCGGACTATTGAGAGCCCCACCGGGCTATGCCCGACGCCACCGGAAACGCCCGTTGACTGTGATACGTAGACCGAGTCGACTTGGCTTTGGTGGCAATCTACTTACTTGCCGCGCCATTGTCAAGGGGCTGTGGGGTGTGATACGAAGTCAGGCCACACACCGCTGCCGAGTGGGGCAGATTCGTCGGTGGTTGGTGCAGGGACTGGCGGAACGGGTAGACCGGAGGTCCGCTACTCGGCGGAGGCATCTGCCTCGGATGGGGGGCTGGGCCGCGAGAGGCGCGGGCCGTGGCATTCCCGGAAGGACGCAGGTTAAGGAGGTGCCGAGGGACAGAGTCGAACTGTCGACACGCGGATTTTCAGTCCGCTGCTCTACCACTGAGCTACCTCGGCGTGCGCAGGCGTGCCTAAGTATGGTACTCAGGGGGCCAAAGGGGTGTCAAGGAAGGGCGCCCGGGTGGACAGACCTCCTCTGCGGGGGCGCCGGGGGGAGCGCCGCGCAGTGTGGGGGAGGTACTCAGGGAATCTTGGGCCATTCGTCCAAGAGCTTGCCCGTGCCGCGTATATGGTGTGTGCGCCCCAGCTTGGACACGATGGCCCAGAGCATGGCGGGGTTGCTGGCCACAACCGTGGTCCGCAGGTCCTCTTCCAGCCGATGGATGACCTTGATGGGGTCGAAGGGCGCCCCCTGGAAGTAGATAGCGTCCACGGCGCCGACGTCATCGCGGGCCTTGCTAGCGAGGCGGAACACTTCCTCCGGTCCGAGGCTGAATGCGTCGGTGTAGTCGGCGAAGAGCTGGGGAGGAGAGACTGCGTCGATACCCGCGGCTGCGAGATGGTCACGGATCAGCTTGATCAGGGGTTCGTCGAAGGGGGTCAGCAGGAGGACGCGGGCGGCGGAGTAGGCCCTGAGGGCTGAGATGCAGGCTGACAGGGCGGTTACAACGGGGACATCCAGCACGGCCTCCATTCTCTGATACAGGCCGGGGTTCAGCACCTCAAGGGGGGCGCCGCTGACTATGACGCCGTCCCAAGCGTGCTGCTCGGCGAGCTCGGGAACTCTTTGGAGCACGAGGTCGAGCTTGCCTTCGAGCTCGTAGAGGGAGCCGGGGGCGAGCTCGAGGCCGGCAAAGTCCATCTCGACACCCGGGGGAAAGAGGGCGCGGAAGGTGTCGAAATGGGGACTGGAAGCTGACCTGGGGCTGATGAAACCGATATTTACGGTACCGCTGTCAACCATGCGTTTGTCCTCTGCCTCAGTGTTGCCGGGAAACGGCGAGTGTCATCGTAGAGAAGAGTTGCTGTGCCGTCAACAGAACGGGGCCGCGCAGGGCTTGTCAAGGTCGGCATCAGCTATAATTAGATGTGAGATCGGGTGGTTCCGGAGACGATTGCGAAGCGCCGGGGACACACCGGCGCGGGGGGTTGGTCATGCCGAACAGGTGCGCGTGCGGCAACGTCCTGCCGGATGCGCCCACGCCTGTCGACCGGGCCAGGCACACGAGACGGCACAAGCAGTGGGCGGACGGCATCGCGTTGCCGCCGCGGATGCCGGACCCGGGTGAGTTGCTGATCGTGGCGGGGAACGCATCGATGCGGCTGCGCATGCTGGCATACCGGATGGCGCGGGTCGTGCAACGGGCAACGGGCCACAGGTACGTTTCCTTCCCGTACCCGCAGCGGCGGACTCCCGACTGGGACCAGTGGCGGGCCAAGGCGTACCTGGCGGTCCGAGACCGCAGGATGGTCGGTTATCTGGTGTCGCGAATGACTGTGGCATGGGGCGAGGCGAGGCTGTCGGAGCCGCAGGCGGTGGTGAACACGACGGGGCACGTGGAGGCCAGGGCGTTGGTCGACCTGGTGTTCGTCTGCCCAGACTTCCGTCGCCAGGGGACCGCAACAGCGTTGGTGCGGGCGATGGCCGAGGACCGGGGCTTCCCGGCCAATGAACTGCTGTGGCGGCCTCCCTTTGGGGTGGAGGGATTGGGCCTGGTGAAGAAGTTCAACTCGGACAGGGTCCTGGTCTCGTGAGGGCCGTCCGATCCGAACGGCCGAGGCCCCATGCTATAATCGCCTGGTGAAGCTGCACGACACGGTCGATTGGCCGGCAGGAGCCGCGGAGGCCGCGGCGCTACAGCGTGAGTTGGCTGCCCAGGTCTCGCATCGCAATGAAGTCCCCAAGGAGCCTCGCCTTGTGGCAGGGGTGGACATCTCCGGCCAGGACCACCGGGGGAGGGTCACGGGCGCGGTGGTGGTGCTGCGGTGGCCCGGCATGGAGGTGGTGGAGGTGCAGACGGTGGAGGGGGCGCCTACTTTTCCCTACATTCCGGGGCTCCTTGCGTTCCGCGAGGCGCCGGTCCTGATGGAGGCGTTGGAGCGGTTGGCGGTGACGCCGGATGTGATTGTGGTGGACGGCCAGGGGACGGCGCACCCGCGGCGCTTCGGCTTGGCGTGCCACCTGGGGCTGCTGACGCAGCTCCCGACCGTTGGGTGCGCCAAGTCGGTCCTGCGGGGCCACCACGGGCCGCTGGACGCAGCGCGCGGCTCGTGGGCCCCGCTGGTGGACGGAGGAGAGGTAGTGGGGGCGGCGTTGCGAACGAGGGTCCGGGTTTCGCCGGTGTACGTGTCGGTGGGGCACAAGGTGGATATTGCGGCGGCGCGGGCTCTGGTGCTGTCGTGCTGTAAGGGACTGCGGCTGCCGGAGCCGACGAGGCAGGCGCACAGGGCAGCGGCGGGCCAGCTCGAACCGCCGAACATGGATGCTGTCTCGCGTGCCGAATCTGAGATCCGCTGATTCGGGCCGCGGGGCCTGGCACGCGGCAGTGCGGCCACAGATTTCGTGACGCATGGCTGATTCGAGTCGAAGTAAGGGAGATGTGCCCACAACCTTGATGCGATGAGCTTGGGGACGAGGGCACGCAAACGGATTGCCGGAAATTCAAGATGATCAACGCCGCGCCGGCGGCCACAAGAACCAATCACGAGCAGGTGGTAGAGATGCAAGAGCTACAGGGCAAGACTCATGAACTCCGGGGGCGCATACAACACTTCCTGGAGCATCTTTGACATTGCGGGCAAGGAGGCGGAAGCCGCACGGCTAGAGTCGCAGTCGGGAGACCCGGGGTTCTGGACGGACGCGATGGGGGCGCAGCGCATGATGCGGCGCCTATCGTCGCTGAACGACGTGGTGGCGACGTGGCGCGGGCTGGAGGCGGACACGGGCACGCTGGCAGAGCTGGTCGCGCTGAGTATCGAGGAGGACGACCAGGAGCTGGCTGAGAGTCTCGCGGGGGAGGCGGAGAGGATCGTCGCCAGACTGGAGGAGGTGGAGTTCCAGGTGACCCTCTCGGGGCCCTACGACGACGGGGACGCGATACTGGCGGTGCACGCAGGAGCGGGCGGGGCGGAATCGCAGGACTGGGCGGAGATGCTGCTGCGGATGTACTTGCGCTGGGCGGAGAAGCGGGGGTTCAGGACCCGTGTGCTGGACACGTCGCAGGGCGAAGAGGCGGGGATCAAGAGCGCGACGGCGGAGGTTAGCGGGAGCTACGTGAACGGCTGGCTGAAGGCGGAGCGGGGTGTTCACCGGCTTGTGCGGCTTTCCCCCTACAACGCGGCGCACCTGCGCCACACGTCATTCGCGCTGGTGGAGGTGTGGCCGGACGCGGGTGACGATCAGGACGTGACGATCAACGAGGAGGATCTGCGCATCGACACGTTTCGCTCCGGGGGTCACGGCGGGCAGAACGTGCAGAAGGTGGAAACGGCGGTGCGCATTGTGCACAAGCCGACGGGGATCGTGGTCTCATGCCAGAACGAGCGGTCTCAGTTGCAGAACCGGGAGACGGCGATGAAGATCCTTCGCGCGCGGCTGCTCGACCTGGAGGCGCAGCGGCGGGCGGAGGAGCAGGCGCGGCTAAAGGGCCAGCACGTATCGCCGGGGTGGGGGAATCAGATCCGTAGCTACGTCCTCCATCCGTACAAGCTGGTGAAGGACCACCGGACGGGCCACGAGAGCCGCGATCCCTTGGAGGTCCTGGACGGGGAGCTGGACGACTTTATCAAGGCCCACATGCTGAGCGTGGTGGGCCAGGAACCCGCTGGGTAGGAGACGGCAAGGCATGCAACTGGGGACCTGGAACGGGTTGACACTCTTGCAGAGGTTGGGTGTTCCGGCGGCGCTCCTGGCGATGGGACTCCTGGCTGCCGGATGCGGGGACGACGCGAGCCCTCCGCCATCGGCCGGGGCCGCGCCAGCTGGGAGCGAGAGGCCGGCGGAGCCGGCGGTGAGGGTGGACGGGGTGCTTCGGCGCATCGGCAACGACCCACCGACCCTGGACCCGCACAAGGTGTCCGACACGACGTCGGCCGCGTACGCCGTCGAGGTCTTCGGCGGGCTGGTGACCATAGGCACGGACCTGAAGATCAAGCCCGACCTGGCCGAGTCGTGGGAGCTGAGTGCGGACCGGCGGACGTATACGTTCCACCTCCGGCCGGGCATCCGGTTTCACAGCGGCAAGGCCGTGACGGCCGAGGACGTAAAGTTCTCCCTGGAGCGCGCCCTGGACCCGCAGACATTTTCGCCCACGGTGGACACGTACTTGGACGACGTGGTTGGGGCTGAGGAGAAGCTGGAGGGGCGAGCGCAGGAGATCTCCGGGGTCAGGGTCGTGGACGCGGACACCATCGAGATAACCATTGATGCGCCCAAGGCGTACTTCCTGGCCAAGCTGACGTATCCCACAGCCTTCGTGGTGGACCGGGAGAACATCGAGGAGGAGGGAAGAGACTGGATCCGCAAACCGAACGGGACGGGGCCCTTCAAGCTAAAGGAGTACCGGATTGGCGAGCGGTTGGTCCTGGAGCGCAACCCGCACTACCACTTGGGGGCGGCGAAGCTGGAAGCGGTTGAGTTCTTGCTGAGCGGGGGCTCCGCGATGGCGATGTACGAGAACGGCGAGATCGACATCACGGGGGTCGGGCTGGCGGACCTGGACCGGGTGACGAACCCGAATGAGCCGCTGAACAAGGAGCTGGTGGTGGCGCCACCGGACTTCGACATTTTCTACATCGGCTTCAACGTCAAGGAGCCACCCTTCGACGACATCAAGGCCCGCCAGGCCCTGAACCACTCGATCAACAAGCAGCTGATCGCGGACCGGGTGATGGCGAACACGGTGGTGCCGGCCAAGGCGATACTGCCGCCGGGCTTCCCCGGCTACGAGGAAGGCACCCAGGGCCTGGGATTCGACCCGGAGAAGGCGAAGGCCCTGCTGGCGGCATCACGGTACGCGGAGGCGATGCCGCGGATCATCCTGACGGTGCCGGGTACAGGCGGCTCCGTGGGGCTGGACCTGGAGGTCATTGCGCAGATGTGGCTGGAGACGCTGGGGTTGCAGGTGGAGTTCCAGCAGGTGGAGTGGGCGACGTTTCTTGAGGATTTGCACGCACAGAAGTTCCAGGTCTTCGCCGGCATAGGCTGGGCCGCAGACTATCCGGACCCACAGAACTTCCTGGACATCCTGTTCCACTCCAAGAGCCCCCTCAATCACTCGGGCTACTCGAACCCGGAGCTGGACCGGCTGGTGGAATCGGCGCGGGTGGCGGAGACGTGGGAGGAGCGGGCGTCCCTGTACCGCCGTGCGGAGCAGTTGGTTGTGACTGACGCCGCGTGGGTGCCGCTCTGGTTCACAGGAGAGCGGATGGTGCTAATCAAGCCCTACGTTCAGGGATACCGGCTGACGCCGCTGATCGTCCCGAAGCTGCGAGAGGTATCGATATCGCGGTAAATCGCCGGCCGTCGCTGGCGCGGCAGCCGTTTGGGGGGAGCCGGTGCGGGGGTTGGGCCGGGTGAGCGCACCCTTGATTTTGGGGCACTGGGGCGTGGAATAGCCATGCTCGTATACGCGGCCCGCAGGCTGTTGTGGCTCCCATTTCTGCTGGCCATCGTCGCGTTTATCACGTTCACGCTGGGCGTCTACGGGCCAGGCGACCCGGCCCAGGTCCGCTTGGGGGCGAAGGCAACGCCCGCGGCGGTGGAGCGGCTGCGGGAGGAGATGGGGTTGAACCGCCCCTTCCTGGTGCAGTACGGCGACTTCATGTGGGGAGCGGTCCGCGGGGACTTTGGCGAGAGCTACGCGCTGGCAGGGCGGCGCGTGAGCGAGGTCATCGGCCGCAAGATCTGGATCTCGGCCCAACTTGGTGCGGTAGCGATGCTCATTGGGGTGGGGCTGGGGATACCCCTGGGGCTGGTGGCGGCGTACTGGCAGGGGACGTGGATAGATACGGCGCTGGTCAGCTTCGCCCTCTTCTTTTACGCCACACCGGTGTTCATCACGGCGCCCTTCCTCATCCTGCTGCTGGCGCTGGAGTTGCACGTGCTGCCAACGTCCGGATGGGGGGGCCTCCTGAGCTCACGCATCATCATGCCGGCCCTGGTGATGGGCCTTCCTGGGGTGGCGGGAATGGCGCGGCTGACCCGGGCCAGCGCCCTGGAGGTGCTGGGGCAGGAATACGTGCGCACAGCACGGGCCAAGGGGCTGTCCGAGGTTGCGGTGCAGGGCCGCCACGTCCTGCGCAACGCTATGATTCCCGTCCTGACGGTGCTGGGCCTGAGCATGGCGACACTGGTGGAGGGGGCGTTCATAACGGAGACCATCTTCGGGATTCCGGGCATCGGGAGGTTCGCGGTGGATTCGATATTCAACCGGGACTATCCCGTCATCATGGCCCTGGGGATGATAGTGGCGACGGCCTTCGTGACGGCGAACCTGCTGGTCGACATATCGTACGGGGTCCTTGACCCCCGAATCCGGCGACAATGAGGCCGCGCATGGGGGCTGGCGGCAGTCAGGCGATGGAGGGAGCGGCGCTGGGACGGCTGCGGGGCCAGGGCCTGTGGGGGCGCACGGGGCGGCGGCTGATTCGGAAGCCCAAGGCTGTCTTCGGGCTGGTGGTCATCGCGCTGCTGTACGGAGGAGGCGCGCTGGCGCCGGTCATCGCACCGGCGAGCTACACGCAGCAGGACCTGCTGGCCGTTCGCCAGGGGCCGAGCATGGAGCATCCCCTGGGGACCGACTGGGTGGGTCGCGACATACTGAGCAGGCTGATCTACAGCCTGCGGACCAACCTCATCGTCACCGTGACGGCGGTGGTGACGGGCAGCCTGGTGCTGGGGGTTGCGCTGGGACTGGTCTCGGGCTACGCAGGGGGACGGGCGGACACGGTCATCATGCGGACGGGGGAGGTTTTTCTGGCGTTTCCGGGGCTGCTCCTGGTGATCCTCATCGCGGCGACGGTGAAGCCGCGCATCCTGGAGTGGGTGAGGGGCATCGAGGACGCGACGGGGATCGGCGGCCTGGTTCAGTGGGGTGTGGTGGACTACCTGGTGGTCTTCGGCGCGCTCACGGCATTCGGCTGGGTGGGTGTGGCTCGCCTGGTTCGGGGGCAGGTGCTGTCGTTGAAGGAGAGCCAGTACGTGGAGGCGGCGCAGGCGATGGGGGTCTCCACGGTGCGGATGCTGGTACGGCACCTGCTGCCGAACGCGCTGCCGCCGGTAATCGTGCTGGCGACGATGGGCATGGGGGCGATCGCGGGCGCGGAGGTGGTGCTGAGCTGGCTGGGCATCGGCATCAACCCGCCGGTGCCCAGCTTGGGGAACATGATCCGCGAGGGGCAGGACATCACGATTCTGCGCAATCACCCCCACATGCTGCTGCCGCCAGTGGCGGTGGTGGGCCTGCTGATCTTCGCGTGGAACCTGCTGGGCGACGCCCTCAACGACGTGTTGAACCCCAGGGCGCGCTAGGTCGCTGGCGCGACGGCCCTGTGGGGGGAGGGTGTGCGGGGCGATGCCGGGGAATCCGGCATGCGGGCGGGGAGGCGCTGTTGCGGGAAAAGGCGTGCGGATAGGTTCAGATCCGACGTTTCTGCTATTGCCTTCTCGGGACTGCTCGGCTAGGATAGGTCAATCTCTTTTCCTCACGGAGGTTGGAATGGCTGAAGCATATTGTGTCAAGTGTCGCGCAAAGAGAGAGATCAGTAATCCCACTCAAGTGGAGCTGAAGAGTGGCCGACCTGCCACTTCCGGTACGTGCTCCGTGTGCGGCACGAAGGTATTTCGCATAGGGAAGGGTTAGACTGAGCCAATGGAACGCGGATGGGCTGAGACGATTGCCCGCTGTCTCAAGGAGAGCGAGGTATCTCTCATTGCGTATGTCCCCGACGTCAGCGTGGCCCGCGTCACCGGGCTGCTGGAGGCCGACCCCTTCTTTCACGTGGTGTCGGCTACACGAGAAGAGGAGGCGATAGGGGTCGCGTCGGGAGCATACGCGGCGGGGCGCAATGCGGCGGTGTTCATGCAGTCGAGCGGGTTTGGCAACTGCATCAACGCACTGGCGAGCCTCTGCATACCAAGCAGGGTGCCCATACCCATGTTCATCAACCTGCGGGGACAACTTGACGAGTTCAACACCGCTCAGGTCCAGATGGGGCGCAGCACGCGCCCCATCCTTGATGTACTCGGCTTGACGCACTACACACTCGACAATCCGTCGACGCTTGAGCGAAGGGTCACGGGGGCGCTCAAGCTCTGCTATGCGAGCCATGAGCCGCTGGCGTTCTGTATGACGCCGGAGCTGCACGGGGGCAAGCTTGCATAGGTTCGAGGCGACGAAGGTGTTGCTGCGGCACCTGAAGGACCAGCCGGTTGTGGCGAACCTGGGTCCCACGTCCAACGACCTGTGGCACGCGGAGCGCCGCGAGCGAAACTTGTACACGTACGGGTCCATGGGGCTGTGTTCCTCGATAGCACTGGGAATAGCGTTATCGACGGAGGAGCGGGTCATCTCACTGGACGGGGACGGGTCGCTGCTGATGAACATGGGCACGCTGGCGACCATCGCCCGTGAGCGGCCCAAGAACCTGGTGGTCGTGGTGTGGGACAACGAGGAGTGGGGGCAGACGGGGCACCAGCCGAGCCACACTGCCACGGGCACAGACCTGGAAGGAGTGGCGGCGGCGAGCGGCATCCCGCGGACTCGGACGGTGCGCACGCTGGAGGAGCTGGACCTGGTCTTTCAGGAGGCGTTGCACGAGGACGGACCGTGGTGCATCGTCGCGAAGATCGAGGAGACTGAACCGCTGCCCCACGCGCCGGTAGAGCCGGAGTTGACGCTGCATCGTTTCCGCGCGACGTATAGGACGGCGGTGTAGGGCCACGCCGTCCGAAGGAGCTGCGTGGTCACTGGCGTGGGGCCGCCCGGCTGCTCACGCCCAAATGTGCGCACTGCTCAGAAGCGGCGCGGAAGTGTCGTTGGGTCGTCCAAGAGGCGGGTCCCTCCCCCGTGATATACTCAGCCGATTGCAGTGTGCTGCGCGTCCTCCGCGTTCTCCGAAGAGAGTCCGCATCTGTCACTCCAGAAGCAGGTAAGGAGCGGTATGAACTCCATCGCCTTCGAGAAGCACACCCTGTCGAACGGCCTCGACGTGATCCTGCACCAGGACCGGTCGCTGCCGGTGGTGGCGGTGAACCTCTGGTACCACGTGGGGTCCAAGGACGAGGAGCCGGGAAAGACGGGGTTTGCCCACCTGTTCGAGCACCTGATGTTCGAGGGGTCCAAGCACCACAACAGCAGCTTCTTCGAGCCACTGCAAAAGGTGGGGGCCAACCTGAACGGTTCGACGAGCACGGACAGGACAAACTATTGGGAGAACTTGCCGTCTAACTACCTGGAACTGGC
The DNA here is from genome assembly GCA_965247615.1 of Dehalococcoidia bacterium. Classification (GTDB taxonomy): domain Bacteria; phylum Chloroflexota; class Dehalococcoidia; order Lucifugimonadales; family UBA1127. The sequence goes on from OZ252022.1 coordinate 2,486,352, forward strand.
GCTCTGGCTGGAGTCCGACCGGATGGGGTATTTGCTGGATGCGCTGGACCAGAAGCGGTTCGATGTCCAGCGTGACGTGGTGAAGAACGAGCGGCGGCAGAGCTACGAGAATCGTCCATACGGTATGGCAATGTTCAAGCTGGTGGAGGCGACGTACCCGGCGCCGCATCCCTACCACTGGCCGACGATCGGGTCGCAGGAGGACTTGGACGCGGCGGCACTGGAGGACGCGCACAGCTTCTTCCGAAGGTACTATGCGCCGTCCAACGCGAGCCTTGCAATCGCGGGGGACTTCGATCCGGAGGCCGCGATGGGGATGGTGGAGCGCTACTTTGCGGATATACCGCCTGGGCCGGCGTTGCCAAGGGCGGGGCGGGTGGACTCTGGGCTGGGCGGCCGGGTGAGTTTGGCAATGCACGACAAGGTGATGCTGCCCCGCCTGTACGTGGTATGGCCCACGGTGCCTCGGTTCGATGAGGATGAGGCTGCGCTGAGCATTCTGGCGGCTGTGTTGAGCGACGGGAAGAGCTCACGGCTGCACCGGGCGCTGGTGTACGAGCAGCAGGTGGCGCAGAGCGCGGGCGCGCACCATGACGGCAGCGAGATCGCGGGGGACTTCAGCATCGACGTGACGGCGGCGGCGGGCCGGACGGTTGAGGAGATCGAGGAGGCGGCACGCGCGGAGCTGGAGGGGCTCCGCCGTGCGCCGCCGACAGCGGAGGAGGTGGCCCGAGCGAGGAATCGCATCGAGTGGAGCCACATACGCCGGCTTCAGACGGTGGGCGGCTTCGGCGGGAAGGCAGACCGGCTCAACTCGTACAACGTGTTTCGCGGCGACCCGGGGGCGATCAACACGGACATGGAGCGCTATCTCGCCGTGGAGCCGGAGGATGTGCAGCGGGTGGCGAATGAGTACCTGGGCGACCGGTCCGTGCGCTTGGTGGTGCTGCCGGAGCGGGAGCTCAGCGCGACCAAGGTCGCTGAGACGGACCGGAGCGTGCAGCCCGCGGCGGCGCGCGCGCCAACCTTCGCGCCGCCGGCCATCCAGCGGCACACGCTCGGCAACGGCCTCAAGGTGGTTGTGCAGGAGAAGCGGGGGCTGCCGGTGGTCTTCTTTGGGCTGACACTCAAGGCCGGCGGCGCCGCAGACCCCCCGGGGCTGCCGGGGCTGGCTTCGTTCACGACGACGATGCTGCAGGAAGGGACGTCGACGCGCACGAGCCAGCAGATTGCGGGGGAGTTCGAGTTTATCGGCAGCCATCTTTCGCCGGTGACGGGCAGGGAGCGGGTACTGCTTGCCGCGGAGACGATGACGCGGCACTGGCCAACGGCCTTGGGGCTGGTGGCAGACGTGGCCAGGAACGCCACCTTCCCAGAACGAGAGGTGACGCGCGTACGCCGGGAGCGGCTGACGGCTCTGCAGCGCCTGCGAGACGATCCGACGGCTCTGGCGGAGCGCGTTGCGCCCATGTTGCTGTACGGCGGGGAGAGCCCATACGGGCACTCACTGAGCGGCACAGAGGCGGCGCTGGAGGCGCTGACGCGCGACGACATCATCGGCCACTTCGAGGGGAGCTATGGGCCGGAGGACGCCACGCTCATCGTGGTGGGCGACACCACCATGGAGGAGGTTGCCGAGCGCGCCGAAGAGTGGTTTGGAGGATGGGAAGGGAGGGGCCCCAGGGGCAAGACGGGTGATGGGGAATCGGCGGGAGCGGCGCCCGAAACGACGGCCGTCTTCCTGCTGGACAAGCCTGGTGCGGCGCAGTCGGTAATCCGGGCGGGGCACTTAACGGTACCCCGGCACCATCCTGACTACTACGCGCTGACCGTGCTGAACGCGGTCTTCGGCGGGCAGTTCACGGCGCGCTTGAATATGAACCTGCGGCAGGATAAAGGGTACAGCTACGGGTTCCACTCTCGCATAGAATGGAACCCCGAGTCATCTCTTGCAATGGCAGGCGGTGGCGTACAGACGGCGGTGACGAAGGAGTCGGTGGCGGAGACGCTCCGCGAGTTCGAGGAGATCCGGCGGGCACGGCCAGTGACGGAGGAGGAGTTCACGGCAGCCAAGGACTCGCTGCTCCAGCACTTTCCCTCTTCGTTCGAGACGGCTCACCAGATCTTGGAGCACCTGCTGGAGCTGGTGTCCTTCGACCTGCCCGACGACTATTTCCAGAAGCTTCCGGGGAACCTGGAGGCGGTGACGCTGGATGACGTGCGCCGGGTGGCGCGCCAGCGGGTGGCGGTGGAGCATCTGGCGCTGCTGGTGGTGGGCGACGCTGAGGTTGTGGAGCCCGGGCTGAGGGAGCTTGGGTTGCCCCTGTACCGCGTAGACCATGAGGGCAGGGTGGAATAAGGAAGGCTAGGCGGGGCCGCGGGCGCGCAGCACCGCAGCCCGCAGGAGTTGCCGCAGCGGCTCAGTCTGACTGCGTACCTGCTCTGTGGTCCTGACCTTCACGTGACGCATCGACTCTCCCGTGCCTTCCAGCAACCCTTGCGGGTCCGGCAGGTGCGCTCCCTGTTGGAAGTAGAGGTTGACGCGCCCCTGCTTGTCCATGGGGGCGAGGGCGCAGAACGTGCCGTCGCCCTCGTCGTAGCAGATGTTGTTCCACCCCTTGTACCCGTGTTCCGCGGCGCCGGGCGCCACTTCCGCCACCAACTTCCGCAGCGACTCCACGAGCTCAAGGACGTGCGGGGGGCATCGGGCAAGCACATCGTCCAGATGGTTTTCAGACTGCTTGATTCTAACAGGCTGCTCCTTTGGAGTGAGGGTGACTCGCCGCCAGGCCGGCCGTGGTGTCTTCGCCCTTGCCGGTTGATTGCTGCGTGACCTGTGGCCGGCCTCTCACGGACGCGGTGGAGCACGGTTGGAGCAGGGTGATGCAGCTTTACGTTGGTGTCCCCAAACGAGTAGGGGCCGCCGGCTGGGCTTGCGGCAAGATCCCCTCCATCTGCCAAGACGGACGATGCAACGTGGGCCCAGAGGAGCATCAGTCCGGGATGAGGCCCTCTTCGGCAAACACGGCCCGGGCATCGTTGAGGGCTATGTCGGGTATGGGGAGAACGACGTCCGAGGGGTGCAGGTCCTCTTCTGACAGCTCTTCACCGTTGGAGCGCACAAGGTCCAGCATCTGAGTGAAGCTTTGGCGGAAACCGGCTTCGTCGTTGGCTGCTACGCAGGTAACAACCTGGTTGTCGATATCGTTGAGCTGGTCCAAGAGGGCGCTGGGCACCCGGTACTGGCCCTCGCCCATGATGCGCACAATCATTGCAACCCTCCACGTGGGTGACGCCGGTGGTAAGGATAGGGAGACATGGCAATCGGTTGGCGGCGGCCGTCCTTGGCAGGCCGAGGATCAGCAGCCGGCGCAAGCCCGCCGGCGCTACGCCCTGGGCGGCGGGAGCTGACGCCTCAGAGAGTCCAACTCATCCTCCACGTTCTGGGCGGCGGAGAGCTGGGCGAGCTCCCTTCCGACGGGGTCGCTGAGGTTGGAGAAGTCTTCCAGAAGGCCGACGGTGGCCAACTCGTCGATGGCGGCTGAGCGGGCGCGCATCTGCTCGGTCTTATTCTGGGCGCGCTCCATGGAGGCCGTGACGTCCGCCATCTCCTCGGAGAGGCCGGATAGGGACTCGCCGATCTTGACCGAGGCCTCGGCGGCGGTGTACTGGGCCTTGATGACCTCCTTCTGGGTGCGGAAGGATGACACCTTGGCGTTGAGACGGCGCTCCGCCAGTGTGAGCCGCTCTTGCTCCTGTTCGAGGCCGGCGACCTGGACCTCCAGGTCTTGGAGTTGGGTCACGGCGGCCTGTTTGCGCTGGAGGGCCATGCGCGCGAGGTCCTCGCGGCCGAGGGCAAGGGCCTGTCTCGCCTGGTCCTCGACCTTGGGGAGTTCGCCACGCGCCCGCTCCGCCTGGTACTCCAGCCTCCGCTTGGCGGTGACAACCTCCACGAGACCCTGCTTGACCTTGCGCAGGGTCTCCAGCTGACGTTCGTAGGCGTAGTCGAGGGTCTCGGTGGGGTTTTCTGCCCGGTCAAGGATCCGGTTCATCTTGCTGCCCAAGACGGTCTTCATTCGTCCGACGAAACCCATCTCTTTCTCCAGGTAGCCAGTGCGGCGTCGAGTCAATTCTAGCGGGTAGGCGGGCGGGTGTAAACGTCGGGTGGTTAGGAGCACAGGGAGGGGCTACCGAAGTGGGGGGGATTCCGGCTTTGGAGCAGCAGCGCGGTACGGGGGGCCGGCTCAGGGACGGGCAAGATCCGGGGCTTCGTGTCCGCTTGGAGCCGTGTCGTGGGAATCGCCGGGCAGGTCGAAGACGCGGATAGGCTGCCAGAGGCCGGTGGGTCTGTCGAAGCGGGCCATGGCAAGGAACCGGCCGTCGGCGGTGTAGATGCGGCAGAGCTCCTCATGAAGGGCGCTGCTGCGGCCTCGGGGGCCCAAGGCTATCTGGCGGCCATGCTTGACGTAGGAGGCCATGTGGTCACTGACTACGGCGGCCTTGAGGTGCCCCACGACAAAGTCCGGGGGGTAGAGGAGCTCTTTCCAGGTGTCCGCTTGGACGGCATCCGCCAAGCCCTCGGGGTCCACCGCGTCTTCGAGGAGGAAGGGGCCAGTGCGCTCGCGAACGAGGGAGGTCAAGTGGGCGCCGCAGCCGAGGACGTCGCCGAGGTCGCGGACGAGGGAGCGGATGTAGACGCCTCTGCCGCACTCGACTTCCAGGGTGGCCCTGGGCGGGTCCCAGTCCAGCAGTTCCAGGCGAGATACGTCCACCTGGCGGGGCTCGCGGTCGACCTCAACACCTGCACGGGCCATGGCGTACAGCCTCTCGCCGCCCTGTTTCAAGGCGCTGTACATGGGCGGCACCTGAAGGATGGTGCCGCGGAAGCCTTCCAGGGCCTCTTCCAGGTGCTTCCGGGTGACGTGTGAAGGATCGGCGCGGCTGGTCACGGCGCCCATGGCGTCCAGGGTATCCGTGCTCACGCCGAGGAGCATCTCTGATCGGTAGACCTTCACGCCGTCAATGAGATAATTCATCATGGCGGTGGCCTGGCCGATGAAGATGGGGAGAACGCCGCTGGCGAGAGGGTCCAGGGTGCCGCCGTGGCCAACCTTCCGCTCCCTGGTGAGGCGCTTGACGATGCGGGCCATCTCCATGGAGGTCTGGCCCGGGGGTTTCCTCAAGTTCAGGGCGCCGTGAATAGCCATGTGCACTAGCTGGGGTGGGGCCCGGAGGGGTGGGTGAGGGCGTCGATGCTCTGGAGCAGGTCGCTGCCGTGCTGGATGGAGGCATCGAGGACGAAACGCAGCTCCGGTACGCGCCGGAGCTTGACACGGGGGCGCAGGGAGCGATGGAGGAAGCCGGAGGCGGAGGCGAGGGCCTGGAGGGCGACGCTCTGCTCCTCGGGCTCGGCCATGATGCTCACATAGACGCGCGCAGAGGAGAGGTCCGAGGAGGTGACGACCTCGGTGATGCTGAGGACACCGCTAAGCCTTGGGTCGTTCATCTGTCGCCAAATCAGCTCACTGATCTCCTGGCGGAGGAGCTGATTGACGCGCTCCATGCGGACGCTCATTGACCGTGTTCCTTCGAGTCGAATGGATTGGGCTGGGCACAAACCGCCGTCCTGCTGAAGGAGCGGACCGAGGCGAATCAGGGCAGTGGGCTAGACAACCCCTGGGCTAGCGGATCTCTACGTGGAAGGCTTCCAGGAGGTCTTCTTCCTGGAAGTCGGTAAAGCCTTCGACACCGACACCGCACTCGAAGCCTGCGGAGACCTCGCGCACGTTGTCCTTGAATCGTCGGAGGCTGTTGAGAGAGCTGGTGTGGACGGCTCGGCGGCTGCGGATGACGCGGACCTTGCCCCCGCGGGTGAGGACGCCATCGGCGACCTGGCAGCCGGCGATGCGGCCGCGCCGGCCCACGGAGAAGACGGTCTTCACGAGGGCGTGGCCGTCAATGACCTCGTGCTCTTCGGGCTGGAGCAGGCCCTGGAGGGCTTGCTCGATCTCATCGGTAAGGCGGTAGATGATGTCGTAGAGGCGAATCTCGACACGTTCCTGCTCGGCAAGGCCGCGGGCGCCGGGCTCGACCCTGGTGTTGAAACCGACGATGATGGCCTTGGAGGCGGTGGCCAAGAGGACATCGCTCTCGGTGACGGTGCCGGCGGCGGAGTGGATGATGCGGACCTGGGCCTTCTCCGAGGAGACCCCGTCCAGAGCGTTGCGGACTGCGTCAAGGCTGCCTTGAACGTCGCACTTGAGGATGAGGGGGAGCTCTTGGAGCTCGCCGGACTGGATGCGCGAGTAGAGCTCACCGAGGGAGAGGGCGTGGGAAGCGGCGCGCAGGATGTCCCGCTGGCGGCGGCGCTCCGCGACCTGCTCTCGTGCGGACTGGACGTTTGTGACAACGTCGAAGATGTCGCCGGCTTCTGGCACGCTGTCCAGCCCGAGGACCTCCACGGGGGTGGCTGGGGTAGCCTCGCGGACGCGCTTGCCGGAGGCGGAGATGAGGGCCTTGACGCGGCCCCAGGTATCACCGAGGACGAGGGAGTCGCCGATACGCAGTGTGCCCTGTTGGACAAGTACGGTGGCGGTTGGCCCTTTGCTCTTGTCGATCTGCGCCTCAACGACGACCCCCCTGGCGGCGCGGTTGGGGTTTGCCTTGAACTCCTGGACCTCGGAGAGGACGAGGAGATTCTCCAGCAGTTCGTCGATGCCGGTCTTCTTGGTAGCGGAGACGGGGACGGTGATGACGTCGCCGCCCCAGTCCTCCGGGAGGAGCCCGTGCTCGGCAAGCTGGCGCTTGACGCGATCTATGTCGGCGCTGGGGCGGTCAACCTTGTTGATGACTGCAATGATGGGAACGCGCGCGGCCTTGGCGTGGTTGATGGCCTCAGTGGTCTGGGGCATGACGCCATCGTCGGCGGCGACGACGAGGATGGCGATGTCCGTGGCCTGGGCCCCGCGGGCGCGCATGGCGGTGAAGGCTTCGTGGCCGGGGGTGTCCAGGAAGGTGATGAGGTTGCCGTTGTACTCGGCCTGGTAAGCGCCGATGTGCTGGGTGATGCCGCCGGCCTCATGGGCGACGACGTTGGTCTGGCGGATGGCGTCCAAGAGGGTGGTCTTGCCATGGTCGACGTGGCCAAGGATGGTCACGACAGGGGGTTTGGGGACGAGCTGGGAGGCGTCCTCCTCCGCGAATTCGGGCTTGGCGGCGCTGGAGGGCTCATCCGCGGGGGCTTCCTGGGCAACGACGGCGAAGCCGAGGTCCGTGGCGGCCATGGCGGCCGTTTCAAAGTCTATGACCTGATTGACGGTGGCCATGACGCCGTTGCGCATGAGCTGTTTGATAATGTCAATGGCCTCCACGCTGGTCATGTCCGAGAGCTGGCGGACGGTCACGGTGGAGGGGATCGATATTCTTCTGGGGGCAGAGTACTTGGTTGTCATCCGAGCTGTACGCCTCCATGGGCGGCGAGTGCGGGGGAGTAGGGCTGTGCACAGGTGAGCAGGGCGTCCCGCTCCTCACGTGGGATGGAGGTGTGAAGAGCGCGCTCCAATCGCCCCTTGCCGAGGGCCTGCTCCCAGCAGGAGAGGCGCGTACAGAGGTATGCGCCCCGGCCGGCCTTTCTGCCGGTGGGGTCCACCTCCACGTTACCGGCGGGGGTCCTCACGATGCGCACAAGCTGCCGTTTGTTATCCTTGGCGCCACATCCGGCGCAGGTGCGGACCGGAACGTGCTTGCTCCACATCCGCCCCTCCTGAGTTGAACTGTGATGCACGGCGATCTCACTTGGCGGGCTCTTCGCTGGTCGCTGCGCCTGTGCGGCCGCGCTTGCCCTTGCCGCGGCGCGGGCCGTCGCGCCTTCTGCCGCGCTCGGGCATGATGTCCTCGGCGAAGCGGAGGACGGAGGGCTCCCTGGTAGTGGGGAGGGCCCAGACGTTGGTGTCGTCGAAGACGACGGGTTCCTCCGCAGGCTCTTCTTCAAGGGCAGGCTGCTCGACCTCAATCGTGGGGTCGGCCAAGAGCAGCTCCTCCTCAGGGGTGAGGGCTGGGCCTTGCAGCTCCACGGGGGCGTCGGCCTCGGCGGTGACTGGAACTGCTTCCTGGGCCTCCTCGGCCAGAAGCCGTTCTGCCTCTGCGATAGCGGGTTCGGCCTCTGGCAGTGCGGCGACGGGGGCGCCCTCTTCGACGGGCTCTTCAATGGCTACGGCGGCGGCGGCCTGCTCCCGCCTCTGGCGCTCTTCCTCTGCCGCTTCAATCTCGCTGAGGCTCTTGATGTCCAGCTTCCAGCCGGTGAGCTTGGCGGCGAGGCGGACGTTCTGGCCCTCGCGTCCTATGGCAAGGGAGAGCTGGCGATCGGTGACGACGGCGCGGGCAGCCTTGTTGACCTCGTCCAGGTCCACCTTGAGAACCTGGGCAGGGCTGAGGGAGTTGGCGATGAAGTGCTTGGGGTCGTCTTCCCACTGGACAACGTCTATGTTCTCGCCCTGAAGCTCGTTGACGATGTTCTGAATGCGGAAACCGCGGAGGCCGACGCAGGAGCCGACGGGGTCGACGCCCTCCTGGCGCGCGGAGACGGCGACCTTGCTGCGCGCGCCGGCTTCGCGGGCGATGGCCTTGATTTCGACGATCCCGTTGAAGATTTCGGGGACCTCGCGCTCGAAGAGACGGCGGATGAGGTCGCGGTGAGCGCGGGAGAGGATGACCTCTGGGCCGCGGGCGGACTGCGCGACCTCCACTTCATAGAACTGCATGGTGAGGTTGGGGCGATAGCGCTCGGTGGGAACCTGCTCTTCCCTGGGCATGAGGGCTTCGGCGCGACCGACGCTGATGACGGCGTGTTGGGGTTCAATGCGCTCAATGCGGCCGGCGATGAGCTCGCCGACGCGGTTGGCGAACTCGGCGATGACGAGCTCGCGCTCGGCCTCGCGGAGGCGCTGGAGGACGACCTGCTTGGCGGTCTGCGCGGCAATGCGGCCAACAGATGGGAAGTAGGCCTCGAGCTCGAGGACGTCTCCGATCTCGGCGGTGGAACTGACCTCCCGTGCGTCCTTGAGGGAGATCTCCTGCTTCGCGTCCTCGACCTCTTCGACGACGGTCTTCTGTTCGAAGACCTGGATCTCACCGTTGTTGGGGTCCAAGCGGACGGTAATGTCGTGGCCGGCGGCGAAGCTGTCTTTCTTATAGGCCGAGGCGAGGGCGGCTTCTACGGCGGAGACGACGCTCTCCTTGGGCAGACCGCGCTCAGCCGCCAGTTGGGTCACGGCCAAGAGGAAATCGCTCTTCATTTCCCTAGACCTCCCTGAGTTCCCATGCCATTTAATAAAGAAAGTGGGGCCAGCCCACTTTCAAAAGCAACCAAGTTGGGCGTGCGTGGAGGTGAAAACAGCACGCCAAGGGGAGTATAACATTCAGCCCCGCGGGGTGCAACCGATAGGTGAGGGATTTGGAGGGAGTTTCGGCGCCGCCGGCATAGGGGGGCGCTGGCGCTGAGCGCTTGACGGACCAATGGCAGGGGGACGGCTTTGCCGCGGCCGGGCGAGACGCTGCGGGACCTCCCGGCCTGCGATGAAGAGAGCACGCCTTCGCGCCACAGGAATGAGCCCGGCGGCGCACCGGGGGGAAGCGGGTCTTACCTGGGAGCCAGGACGATGCTAGAGGTCTGCCAGGAGTCTCTTGACGTAGTCCAAGACGTCCTCTGGAGGGATCTTGGCAGCGGAATCAGAGGAGCGGGGCTTGACCTCCACGACACCTTCGCGGAGGTTGCGAGGGCTGACGACGAGGCGGACGGGGAAGCCGAGGAGATCGGCGTCGTTGAGCTTGACGCCGGCAGATTCCGAGCGGTCATCGAAGAGGACGTCGACGCGGGCTTGGCGGAGCTGGGCGTAAATCCCGTCGGCCGCTTCGGCTACGGCAGAGTCTTCAAGGTTCAGGGCGACAATGGCGGCCTGGTAAGGAGCGATGGCGGCTGGGAGGCGCATGCCGCGCTCGTCGTGGTTCTGCTCGATGGCAGCGGCGAGGAGCCGCCCGACTCCGATGCCGTAGCAGCCCATGGTGGGAAAGTGGCGCCGGCCTTCGGCGTCCAGGAAGGTGGCGTCCATGGCCTGCGTGAAGACGGTGCCGAGCTTGAAGACGTGGCCGACCTCTATGCCGCGCACAGCCCTGAGGGAGCTGCGGCAGTTGGGGCAGGCGTGACCTGCCTGGACGGAGGCGATATCCGTTACGAGGTCCACGGAGAAGTCCCTGGGATAGTTGACGTTGCGGAGGTGGTAGTCATCCCGGTTGGCGCCTGCGACGAAGTTGGCGCCCTGGAGTATGGAGTCGTCAGCGACGCTACGGACACCGGTAACGCCGACCATGGACGCGGAGCCCGGGGTCATGCCGGCGCCGGTCACTTCGAGGTCGGAGGCCATTCGCAGGTCACTGATGCCGAGGGCGCGCTTAAGCTTGATCTCGTTGACGTCGAGGTCGCCGCGGATGGTGACAGCCAGGAGACCGCCGTCGGCGAAGTAGAATACGGCCTTGCAGGTCTGGGCGGCCGGGATGCCGAGGAAGGAGGCAAGCTCCTCTATGGTGCGGATGCCGGGCGTATGGACCTCTTCCACGGGAAGGGGCGCTTCCATGGGCCCCTGGGGCTTGATGCCGTGGGCGCGTTCAACGTTGGCAGCGTAGCTGCAACCCCCGCAGAGAATGATGGTGTCCTCGCCGACATCGGTGGGCAGGATGAACTCGTGGGAGTCCTTGCCGCCGATGGCGCCGCTGTCCGCTTCGACCCTGACGGCGGGGAGACCGCAACGGGCAAAGATGCGCTCGTAGGCGCCGATGGCGTGCTGGTAGGTGAGCTCCAGGCCATCTTCGTCGCAGTCGAAGCTATAACCGTCCTTCATGTCGAACTCGCGGACGCGGATGAGGCCGCCACGGGGCCGGGGTTCGTCGCGGAACTTGGTCTGGATCTGGTAGACGAGGACGGGGAGGTCGCGGTAGCTCTGGATGAACTGTTTGGCGAGGAGGGTAACGGCCTCCTCATGGGTGGGGGCGATCACCATCGGGCGGCCGCGCCGGTCCTTGAGGCGGACCATGTCTTCGCCGAAGGCGGCGGCGCGGCCCGACTGCTCCCAGAGGTCCAGTGGTTGGACGGCAGGCAGGCGGACTTCCTGGCCGCCGATGGCGTCCATTTCCTCCCGCAGGATGTTCATAATCTTGTTGAGGCTGCGCTGGGCGAGGGGGCCGTAGGAGTAGATGCCGGCGGCCACGCGCTGGAGCATGCCGGCGCGCAGCATGAGCTGGTGGCTGGCTGTTTCGGCCTCGGCGGGCGCTTCACGCAGGGTCTTGAAGAGTAGCTGGGAGGCGCGCATCTGTCTCCCAAGGGCCGGGGGATGGGATCCTCTCAGAGAGGATAGCAGAGGGACAGGGAATAGGGAACAGAAGAGGGACGGGAGGTGTGGAGCGCCGAGTTCGCGGGGTACGGGACCCTTGCACAACCGCCACACCCCCACCCACCCCCGTCGCGGCCCCGCAACCTCCCCCCACATGGCCGTCGCGCCAGCGACCGCCAGCGACCCCTACGCTCTCGGCAGACCCAAGCCCCTGGTGGCGATGACGTTTCGGAGGATTTCCGACGTGCCGCCGGCGATGGTCCAGGTGATGGCGTACATCCACTCTCGCTCCACGCGGCCGGCGAGGGGGGCGTAGGGGGAGCCGGGCGCGAGCTGACCGTAGAGGCCGAGGACCTGGGACATGGTTCGGGCCCTGCGCTGGCTGACCTCGCAGCCGAAGAGCTTGGAGGCGGTGGCCTCTATGTTGGGGACGCGCCCCATGGCGGTCTCGTAGGCGACCTTGTAGCAGAGGAGCCGGCCGACTTCGAACTCGATCTGGGTCTGGGCGAGGGCGTGACGGACGCGGGGGTCGTCAATGAGGCGGCCACCGTTGAACTTCGCCTTCTTGACGAATGCGAGGAACTCCAGCCAGAGGGGGTACCCCTGGGCGACGCGCTCAATGCCGGACCTTTCGAAGTCCAGGTTGGCTGCGACGACGTACCAGCCGCGGTTCTCCTCACCGATGAGGGCGGTCTTCGGGACGCGGACGTCCTCAAAGGAGACGAGGCAGAAGCGGGCATAGTTGGCCATGTCCAGGATGGGGCTGATGGTGACGCCGGGACTGTTGAGATCGACCATGAAGACGCTGATGCCGCGATGCTTGGGGGCGTCGGGGTCGGTGCGGGCGGCGAGCCAGATGTAGTCGAGCCTGTGGGCGCTATTCCAGACCTTTGCGCCGTTCACGACGTAGTCGTCGCCGTCCTGGACTGCGCGGGTCGTGAGGCCGGCGAGGTCGGAGCCGGTGTCTGGCTCGCTGTAGCCGATGGCGACGCCGAGCTCGCCGCGGGCGATGGGCGGGAGGAACTGCTGCTTCTGCTCTTCGGTGCCGACCATGATGATGGAGGGACCCATCTGGCGCTCGGCGACGAGGTGGTGGGAGATGGGTGCGCCGCTGAGGAGCATCTCTTCGCTGTAGATGAGGCGCTCCATGTGGCCGAAGCCGCGGCCGCCGTACTCGGTTGGCCAGGGGAGGCCGATGAGGCCCCGCTGGCCCATCTTGCGGGAGAAGTCGCGGGAGTAGCCCTCGTCGGCGTTGGCGACGATGGAGGGGGTCATCTCAGCAGACAGGAATGAACGGAGCTCTTGGCGGAGGGACAGCTGCTCTGGGGTCCACTCAAAGTCCATGGGCTCTCCAAACTGGGGCCAGGCGATTTCTGGGCAGGCCCTGGGTGGCGGGTGAGTCCCGCCTAAGGTGCACCGTGCGAGGGGCACCGGCCGGGTCAGGGGTGGCCGCCTGTGGTTCCCTTCGCGCACACATGCTGATTTGGGGGCGGTCAGGCGGCCGGTGCGGGATCCGTGTCCATCTGCTCGACGACGAGCTCCACCTCTTGCATGAGGGCGGTGAGCATTTCTGCCTCGGGGACGACGCGGGACTTCTGGCCCTTGCGGAAGATGATGGCGCGCCCGGCGCCTGCGGCGATGCCGACATCGGCGTCCTTGGCCTCGCCCGGTCCGTTGACCTCACAGCCCATGACTGCGACCTTGACGGGGCAGCGCAGCTCCTTGAGGAGCTCGTCCACCTGGTTGGCGAGGCGGACGACGTCGACGTCGGCGCGGCCGCAGGAGGGGCAGGCGACGAGGACAGCGCCGGCGTCGCGGAGGTTCAGGGACTTGAGGATTTCGAAGCCGGCTTTGACTTCGTCGCGGGAGTCGCCGCTCAGGGAGACGCGGATGGTGTCGCCGATGCCGTCATAGAGAAGTGCGCCGATGCCGACGGCGCTGCGGATGGAGCCGGCGAAAACGGTACCGGCCTCGGTGACGCCGAGATGGAGGGGGTAGGGGACCATTGCGCCGAGGGTGCGGTAGGCCTCGACCGTGGTGGGAACGTCGAAGGCCTTGAGGGAGATCTTGATGAGGTCGAAGTCCATGTCCTCCAGGAGGCCGATCTCCCAGAGGGCTGTGGCCACCATGTGATCGACGACGCTGTACTCGCCGGCGGCGGCGTGGCCGGCCTTGGGAAGCCGGTTGACCATGTCGAAGACGCGGGAGAAGCCGCGGGTCTGGCCGATGCCGCCCACGGGCGGCAGGCTGCCGAAGTTTACGCCGATGCGGATGGGGACCTGGCGGTCCTTGGCGGCGGCCACGACCTGGCGGACTTGGTCCTCGTTGCGGAGGTTGCCGGGATTGAGGCGAAGGCAGTCGACGCCCTGCCGGAGGGACTCCAGCGCGAGCTGGTAGTGGAAGTGGATGTCCGCTATGAGGGGGATGGAGATGCGGCGTTTGATCTCACCGAGGGCCTTGGCGGCCTCCATGTCCGGCACGGCGCAGCGGATGATCTCGCAGCCGGCCTCCTCCAGGCCCTTGATCTGGGCGACGGTGGCGCTGACGTCCCGGGTGTCGGTCTTGGTCATGGACTGGACGGTGATGGGGGCGTCACCGCCAACCTTTACGGAACCGACGTAGACTGGCTTGCTCACGCGTCGATTGGGCATTGGCGGGGCTCTCTCAGGGGGGATAGTCTGACTGGGTACAGGGTAGGGGGAATCGGTCAGGAGCGCAAGAGCCGTCGCGGGCTGGGAATAGTCTCATCAAGCCCCGGAGCCGCGGCATACCCCCCCACCCCCGCCGCGACCCCTGTGCCACCCGTCCACCCCATCCCACCTCCGCCGTCATTCCCGCGAAGGCGGGAATCCAGGGTGGGGTCCCAGGCTGGAGGGGTCTGGTTCACCCCCCCCCCCAACCTCGCCCTCCACGGGGAGTTACGCAAAGGTCTCCGAAGGCGGGAATCCAGGGTGGCGGCGCGGAGCGGGGCATCCCTCACCACATCGCGCCAGCGACCCCCGGCACACCAGACGAGGAAAGGAGGCCCCCATGCCTGCAGGTGGACGCAGACCCGGCCCTGCTGGAGATCATGCAGCGTGCCCCCACCAGGAGCAACCCCCCTCCTCGCCTATCTGCGGAAGACACCCCCTGGGCCAACCGGCCCAGCAAGGGACCCAGACCGCAGTCAATCAAAGGAGAACCATCCAACAGCCTCGGCAAGGGTGCCCCCGCCAGGAAACAATTGCTGTTTTACCCCCCGGCCAGCTTCAAAAGACGACAAAAAACACAAAGCAATCTTACAAAGGGAGATTAATCAAACAGCACTTCTGCTGACCGAGGCGGCCAAGCCCTCCAATGAAGTGCCCTGCCGCCGAACGGGGCGAGCATCGGTCGCGCCGGGACCGCCGGTCGTCGACAGCGCCGGCCGTCGTGTTCAGACCGCCCCTAGCGGAGGAGGCTGTCGCCGCGGACGATGCGTAGGATATCGAAGTAGCTGATGACGAGCATGAGCGAGATGAGGACGACAAAGCCCACGACGTGGACCAGGCTCTCCCGCTCCGGGGAGACGCGTTTGCCCCGTCTGACCCACTCCAGGGCGACGAAGACAAGGCGGCCGCCGTCGAGGGCGGGGACAGGCAGGATGTTCAGAATGGCGAGGTTGAGGCTCAGGAGGGCGGTGAGCTCCAGGACGGGCACCCACCCGGCGCGGGCGACCTCACCGGTGACCTGGGCGATGCCAACGACGCCGGCGAACTGGGCCTCCTGGGCGCCGGCGAACATGCTGATGATCTCGTTGCGGAAGAGGATGAGCGTTTCGCCCATGCGCACGAAGGCTTGGGGGACAGCCTGCCAGGGCGGGTATGAGCGCTTGACGATGCGGGCGCCCTCAGTGGCGATGAGGACGCCGGCGCTGCCCTGGCCCGGGGGAGGCCTCACGCGCGGCACGAGACGAAGCGTCAAAGCGGTGGACTCGGCGGGAGGCAGCGGCTGCCCCAGGCCTGGGTCGCCGCCCATGCCGAGGGCGCCGGTGAGGCGGGGCTTCTCCCGCAGGATGTCCCAGGTGGTGGGTTTGCCAAGCTTGAGCCGGATGCGATAGGCAAGGTCAGCGGTGTTGGCCACGGCGTGGCCGTCGACGCCCTGCACAATGTCGCCGGGGAGGATGCCGGCCAGCTCGGCGGGCGAGGCGGGCGCGACGCCCTGAATGCGGACTCGTCCCTCCAGGGTGTCCTGGGGGAACATGAAGATGGCGGCGAAGATGGCGAGGGGAAGCATGACGTTCATGAAGGAGCCGGCGGCGAGGATGACGGCTCGGGTAAGTGCGCCCTTGGTGGCAAGGCCGCGATTAACCTCCGCGACGAAACCATCGACAAAGCGGCGAACGGCGTCGGCGGGGCTGTGGCCTACGGGTGTCAGGGTGACCTTGATGCGGGAACTGCGGACGGCGGCGGCAGCCTCGGGCGCCAGCGGGACGCCGATGCTGAGGATCTCGGCGCGCTCCCTGCGGGCGCGGTTGACGTCGTCCGGGGTTATGGCGCCGAGATCCAGGCCCAAGGTGGTGATCTTGGCGCGGGAGTCGTTGCGGACGAGGTTCCGCCTGGCCTGGTCGAGGGCTTCCGAGGCCTCGTCCAAGGCCTCGATGGAGGCAGCCTTGATGCGCAGGCGGAGGTCGAGCGTATCCTCCCCAACCAGTCGTACGAAGCCGCCGATGGGGAGGAGGTTTAAGGTGTAGGTTGTCTCGTCGCTCTTGAAGGTGGCGACGCGGGAATCCAGATCGTAAATGGTCTCGCGGCGGGGGAAGGAGATGACCCGCGGGGGAAAGCCCAAGCCAAACTCCAGGACCTTGACGCCCAGGGCCTTGGCGGTAAGGAAGTGACCCAACTCGTGGATGATGACGATAGCCAGGAGAACGGCAAGGAAGGGCAGGACAAAGTCAATGAAGACGGTCACTATACCCCAGCCGCCAGGCCAAGCAGGGACTCCCTGGCCCAGGCGTCGGCAGCGAGGATGTCCTCGACGGTGGGACCGTCGACGGGGTCGTGGCGCTGCAGGGTGTCCGCCACGAGCCGGGGGATGTCCGTAAAGCGAATGCGCCGCTGCAGGAACAGGCCGACGGCCTCTTCGTCGGCGGCGCTGAGGACAGCGGGGTAGGTACGGCCGCGCCGGCCGGCGTCCAGGGCGGTTGTGAAGCACGGGTATCGAAGAGGGTCCAGGGCCTCGAAGGTCAGGGACTGGGTGGTGATGGGATCGAAGCGGGGCAGGCTCTCGTTGGAGCGCCGCTCCGGGTAGAAGAGGGCGTATTGGATAGGGAGCCTCATGTCCGGGGGGCCCAGCTGGGCCTTCACGGAGCCATCGGTGAACTCCACCATGGAGTGGATGATGCTCTGGGGGTGCACGACGACGTCAATCTTCTCCCAAGGGACGTCGAAGAGCCAGCGGGCTTCAATGACCTCAAAGCCCTTGTTCATGAGGGTGGAGGAGTCGATGGTAATCTTCTGTCCCATGCGCCAGGTGGGATGGTTGAGGGCTCTCTCCGGAGTGACGCCGTCAAGCTCGATGAGGGGCAGTGTGCGGAAGGGGCCGCCCGAGGCGGTGATGAGGATGCGGCGCACGGACTTTTCGGCATCCTCACCCTGGAGGCACTGCCAGACGGCGCTGGGCTCGCTGTCGACGGGGAGAATGCGCGCGCCGGTGCGCCGGGCCTCGGCGGTGAGGAGCTCGCCGGCGATGACAAAGGGTTCCTTGTTGGCGAGAGCGACGGAGACACCCTGGGACAGGGCCGTGAAGATGGGCAGCAGCCCGGCGTTGCCAACCATGGCCTGCATAACAAGGTCAACGCCGGGCATGGCGGCGAGGTCAAGGGGGCCGGCTGCGAGTTGGCAGCCGGGCGGGAGGTCGGCGGGACTGCACTGGCGCTGGCAGTGGATGAGCCGCGGGTGGAACTCCCAGGCCTGCTCCAAGAGGAGGTCCAGGCTGCTCCAGGCCGAGAGGCCCAGGACGTTGAACTCGCCGGGGTGGGCGCGAAGGACATCAAGGGTCTGGCGGCCGATGGAGCCCGTGGAGCCCAGGATGACGAGATTTTTCATGGCGCTCTCCCCAACGATAGGTCTTGCGGGAACCACTGTTCCGGGGGCTGTCCGGCAACGATACAGCGAACATGCTCACGGAACAAACCGGCGGGCGACGCTGCGACGGGGGGGCGAGGGGTGAAGGGCGCCCCTGCTCCTTCGCTCGCTCCTTGGAGGGCGCCAATTGTCACTGGAGGGGACACACGGTTGCCGCGCAGCCGGGGTGTGCCGTTGGCCGCGTTCGAAGGGATTTCGCCACGGCGCCCGATGCTCCGCCCTGCCTTGGCTAGAGTTGCCCTACGGGTGCGGCCCCCTGATGGTGTGCTGCGGGAGGCGACCACGGGGTCTCCGGTCTCGATTGGCCGGTGGATCAGGCTCCTCCGCGCGCGCTCATGAGGAACCCGCGAGACTGGCTAGATGATACATGAGCACCAGCGTGAAGGCAACGCTATCGAAGCGGTCCAGGACGCCGCCGTGGCCCGGGATGAGCCACCCGGCATCCTTGGCCCCGACGGACCGTTTCAGCATGGACTGGGCGAGGTCCCCAAGCTGGGCGATGATGCCGATGGCGGCCCCGAAGAGTGCGCCAATCCACGGCTCCACAGGCAGCGGGAAGAGCAGGGACATCGCCACGGCTGCTCCGACGGCGGCAGTGAAGCCTCCGACGGCGCCCTCCCAGGTCTTGTTGGGGCTGATGGTTGGCGCAAGGCGGTGGCGTCCGACAAGGCGGCCGATGAAGTAGGCTCCGGTGTCGGTGGCGAAGGTTGCCAGGAGGACAAAGAGCAGCCAGTATCGTCCGTGTTCCAGGCCACGGAGGAGCACGGCAAAGGAGAGTGGCAGGCCGAGGTAGAGGGCGCCGGCGACGGTGAGGGCCCAGTCTGTGAGGGCGTGGCCCCGCTCTCTCCTGAGCAGGGGCAAGACGAGGGAGACGAGGAGGCCGCCGCCCAGGACGGGCAGGGTGAACTCAGCCCCGGCATGGCCGCCCAGCACGAGGGCGACAGCCCAGGGAGCGCTCAGGAGGATGGGGCTCACCCTGGATTGGGAGACGAGGCGAGAGAACTCGGCGGCGCCCAGGGCTGCGACCAGGGCGGCCAGAGCGGTGAGCCAAGGCGAGCCGAACCAGACGGCTACACCCAACAGGGGAAGGCCGATGCCGGCGCTGGCCAGCCGGGCCACCATACAGAGCGCTTCCTACAGGGTCAGGGTCCCGCCCCTCCTAGCGCCGGAGCCCTGGGGTGGGCGCCGTTCCGGGCGGGTTCGGCGGCATCATGGCCGGCGGCATGTTGGGCGGAGCAGGCTGGGGACGGGCAGGATCATGCCGAGGCCTGGGTCGCGCCGGGTGGGCAGACACCGCCGAAGCGGCGCTGCCGACGGCGGTAGATGTCCAGGGCCTTGTCCAGCTCTTCTTCCCCGAAGTCGGGCCACAGGACGGGGGCGGAATAGTACTCGCTGTAGGCGGCCTGCCAGAGCAGGAAGTTGCTGAGGCGCATCTCACCGGCCGTGCGGATGATGAGGTCCGGGTCTGGGAGGGCGGCAGTGTAGAGATGATTTTGGAAGCAGGCCTCGTCGACGGCCTCGGGAGGGATGCCATCCTTGAGGATGCGGCGGACGGCGTGGAGGATTTCGTCGCGGCCGCCGTAGTCGAAGGCCACGTTGAGGGTGAGGCCGGTGTTCTGCCGTGTCAGATGGAGGGCTTGGGCGATGCCGTCCTGGAGGTCCCGTGGGAGGCGGTCGATGCGACCGAGGTGATTGAGGCGAACGCCGTCGCGGTGGAGCGCATCGGCCTCGGTCAGGACAGCCTCCGCGAGGAGCTCGATGATGCCCCGCACCTCGTTTTGCGGGCGGCTCCAGTTTTCGGTAGAGAAGGCGTAGAGGGTGAGGAAGCGAATGCCACGGAGGGCGAAGCACCGGACCATACGGCGGATGTTCTCGACGCCGGCGCGGTGGCCCGCGAGCCGGGGAAGCCCCTGTTGTTCAGCCCAGCGGCCGTTGCCGTCCATGATGACGGCGACGTGGTTGGGGACGTCGTCCGGCCGTGATTGGCCGCTGGGGAGCCGCTCTTCGGTCTGCATCGGCGGGCGGTGATCTTCCGGGGGGACCTTAGACTTCAAGGACTTCCGCTTCTTTGGTGGAGACCCTGTCGTTCATCTGGTTGATGATGGAGTCGGTGAGCTTCTGGAGGCGGTCCTGGGCCGCGGCGAGCTCGTCCTGGGAGAGCTCCTTGGCCTTTTCGGCGACGCGGAGCTTGTCGTTGACGTCGCGACGAACGTTTCGCACGGCGACGCGGCTGTCCTCGGCCTTCTTGTGTACGAGGCGGGCGAGGTCCCTGCGGCGCTCCTGGGTCAGCAGCGGGAGGCTGAGCCGGACGACAGTCCCGTCGTTGTTAGGGGTGATGCTGAGATCGGAGCGGAGGATGGCCTTCTCGACGGCAGGAAGGGCGCCGCGGTCCCAGGGCTGGATCACAAGAAGGCGGGCCTCCGGTGCGGAGACGGAGGCGAGTTGGTTCAGGGGAGTGGGGACGCCGTAGTAGTCGACCGGCAGGTGCTCGATGAGGGCGGGGTTGGCGCGGCCCGTGCGGACGGAGCTCAGCTCTCGTTCCAAGACCTCAACAGCCTGACGCATTCGGCTCTCGCCGTCACTGAGGAGCTCGACAACGGTGGCCATCTCGCGTTCTCCTAGCTGCTGGTAAAGGCGACCTCTGCGAAGTCGGCGACCTGGGTGCCCAGGCGCTCTCCGTTCAGGAGGCGCAGCAGGCTGTTCTCACGGAACATGTCGAAGACGACGATGGGGAGGTGGTTATCCATGCAGAGAGAGAGGGCGGTGCTGTCCATGACCTGGAGCCTGCGGTTGAGGGCCTCCAGGTAGGAGAGCCTGTCGAACCGGCGGGCGGAGGGGTTGGAGCGGGGGTCTGAGTCGTAGATGCCGTCCACCTTGTGCTTGGCCATGAGGAGGGCCTCCGCGCCGATGTCCATGGCGCGGAGGGCGGCGGCGGTGTCGGTGCTCATGAAGGGATTGCCGGTCCCTGCTCCGAAGAGGACGACCCTGCCCTTCTCCAGGTGGCGGATGGCGCGGCGGCGGATGAAGGGTTCGGCGACGGCCTGGATCACGATGGCGCTCTGGGCGCGGGTGACCACGTCGGCGCGCTCGAGGGCGTCCTGAAGGGCGATGACGTTGATGACGGTGGCGAGCATACCGGCGTTGTCGGCGGTGGCGCGGTCCATGCCCCAGGCGGCGCCATCCTGGCCGCGCCAGATGTTTCCGCCGCCGACGACGACGGCGAGCTGTATGCCGGTCTGCCAGGCGGCCTTGATCTGGGCGGCGACGTAAGCGACGGCTCCAGCGTCTATGCCGTAGCCGACGGGGCCGCTGAGGGCTTCACCACTGAGCTTCAGGACGACGCGCTGGTATGCGCTTGCCATGGGGAAGCTACTCCTGCCCGAGGGCGAAACGAATGAACCGCCGAACCTGGATATTCTCCCCGGTCTTGGCATTCACGTTGTTGACGAGGTCCTGCACCGTCATTGAGGGGTCTTTGATGAAGGGCTGCTGGAGGAGGCAGACTTCCTCCGGGTTGAGGGTGCTGTCCGGTGGGAGGTCGTCCTTGGAGACATGGGATGGATTCATGGCGGCGACCTGGAGGGCAAGGTCGTGGATGAGAGCGCGGAACTCGTCGGTCCTAGCAACGAAGTCGGTCTCGCAGTTGAGCTCGACAAGGGCGCCGATGCGGCCGCCGCTGTGGATGTAGGCGTCCACAAGGCCTTCATTGGTGGTCCTACCGGCGCGTTTGGCGGCGCTGGCGATTCCCTTGGCATGGAGGATCTCCTGGGCCTGGTCCAGGTTTCCGCCTGCCTCCTCCAGGGCGCGCTTGCAGTCCATGATGCCCGCTCCGGTGAGGTCCCGGAGGGTCTTGATGACGTCTGTGGTTATCTGCACCACGCTATAGCCTCTCAGGTTCTTCCCAGTGTTGCCGGCGATTGCTCAAGGTCTGTCTGTGCGGCAGAGGGCCGGGGCCCCGCGGGCCCTAGCCTCCTTACCGTATCATGGTCCCGCCCCGCGACAGGGAAGCGCCCTCCATGCCGCAGGAGAACGCGGCGGGGAGGGCGGGGGATGGGCTAGCTAGAAGGGCCGGGACTTGAGAAGTCGCTGACGTCGAATTCCGGTTCTTCGAAGGACAGGTCTTCTTCGTCCTGTTTGGCGTTCTCCTCTTCGATGGCGGCGGCTTCCATGGCAGCTCTGGCGGCCTCTTCTTCGAGGGACTGCCGTTGGGACAAGCCCTGAAGGGCGGCGTCCGCGATTCGCCCGGCGACGAGGCGGATGGAGCGAATGGCGTCGTCGTTGCCGGGGATGACCTGGCTGACAAGATTGGGGTCGCAGTCGGTGTCGACGAGGGCAACGATGGGGGTGCGGGTCTTGTTGCCCTCAGCGACGGCGATCTTCTCCATGCCGAGGTCGATAATGAAGAGGGCGCCCGGGAGAGACTTCATCTGCTTGACGCCGCCGAGGTACTTGTTCAGGCGCTGGATCTTCTCATCGAGGCGGATGGCTTCCTGCTTGGGGAGGCGGCGGAACTCGCCGCGCTGTCGTTGTTCCTCGAGCCGGTTCATATGATCGATGCGGCCTTTGATGGTCTGCCAGTTGGTGAGGGTGCCGCCGAGCCACCGCTGGTTGATGTAGAACATGCCGCACCGCTGGGCCTCGCTGGCGATAGTCTCCTGGGCCTGCTTCTTGGTGCCGACGAAGAGCACGGTCCCACCCTGGGTCACGAGCTCCGTGACCCATCTGGCGGCACGCTCCAGATGCACCATGGTCTGCTGGAGGTCAAGGATGTGGATGCCGTTCCGCTCTGTGAAGATGTAGCTCTTCATCTTGGGATTCCATCTGCGGGTCTGGTGGCCGAAGTGCACACCAGACTCCAAGAGCGACTTCATGGTGATGGGATCGCGAGGTCTCTCCTGAGGAGCTTCCGCCGCCGGGGTCCGGATGGCGGGCTGTTCTACAACGGTGGGCTGCTGCATAAAGTGAGCCTCATCCTCCATTGCGCCATGTAGCGCGCTTTCGACTTCCCTGAAGAGTGCGTACGGTCAATTTCGACGGAGTATATCACACGACGTGGAGTGGAGCAACGCCAGGCGGTAGCCGCCGGTGCTCGGCCGAATTGACACCCCCCAAGAGCCTACCTAGAATGGAGCATGGCGGCTTGGGGATATGTTAGCCGGGCTTGACGGTCGCCCTGGACCATGACAGGAGGGTAGGCACCTTGACAGAGGCAGAGACGGAAGTCGATGTCACCCTGGGAGCAGCGGTTGACCTCTTCTTGGCTTCACTGAAGAAGGGTCGCACGGAGGCGAAGCAGGAGCTGGCGAAATTCCTGCGCTGGTTTGGCCGGGAGCACATTCCCGGAGCGCTGACGCCGCCGGACCTGGAGTCCTATGGGGAGGCCGCGACGACGAGTGTCGTTGGGGGGGAGCGGAATATCAAGGCGGTGCGGGAGTTCCTGACCTTCGCAAAGAAGAAGGGGCTGGTCTCCACGAGCCTGGCGCAGCACGTACGGGTGCGGAGGGTCTCACGGGGGCGGCGCCCGAGCCAGCGGTCCGCGTCTACAACAAGCAATGTGGTGCACCTGACCGCTGAGGGGCGGAAAGAGAAGGAAGAGCAGCTGGACTGGCTCCGAGAGGAGGTCGTGCGCAACTCCGTGGAGATTCAGAAGGCTGCCGCCGACAAGGACGTGCGGGAGAACGCGCCCCTCGAGGCGGCGCGGCAACGGCAGGGGCAGCTGGCATCGCGCATTCGGGAGATTGAGGATACGCTGGAGCGCGCACAGCTGCTTCAGGGGAGCGCCGGCTCCGGCGGGGCAGCACAGCCGGCTCGCCTGGGCAGCAGTGTGACATTGAAGAACAGGGCCAACGGACAGGAGCTCACCTACGTACTGGTGGACCCACGGGAAGCCAACCCATCCAACGGGAAGCTGTCCATCACGTCGCCGGTCGGCCAGGCGGTGCTGGACCGGGCGCAGGGGCAAGAGTTAGAGGTTGCGGCGCCACAGGGGACGGTGCACTTCCAGATTGTGAAGGTGGAGTAGCGCGCTTCGGCCCTGACTGCGCTCGCGACGGCCGGCTCAAGGAAGAGCCGGCCCTTGTGTCGTTGCCGTCATTGCCCATGCATGCGGGAATCCGGGCAGCAGAGGGCGCGGCTGCGGTCACGCGCGGTCCACTCCTGAACCGGGTCTTGCGTGCAGAGCTGCGTTGAGCCGGGGGATGTCGCGAGCCCCAAGGCCCACCGTCTTGCCTGCCGCAGGGCTGCCCCGTGAGTGAAGGGCCTTCCCTGCCTGCTGACGGCCTACCCGGTTTTGCGGCAGGCTCCCACGATGTCCCCGACTTCAACCAGGTTGTGGGTTTGGGGCGTCGTTCTCCGGTTGGACGGCCGGGGCGTCCGCTTCTTCATTTTGCTGTCCCCACAACTGCCGCAAGCGCTGGGCGACCTCTTTTTCGTAGCCCTGGTCAGATGGGTGGTAGTAGTGCTTGCCCTGCAGGCCCTGGGGCAGGTTCTCCATGGCGGCGAAGTGTTGGGGGTAGTCGTGGGCATACTTGTAGCCCTGGCCGTAGCCCATTTGCCGCATGAGACCGGTCACGGCATTGCGCAGGTGCATGGGCACCGGGTCGTTGGGACGCTGCCGTACGTCCTCGCGGGCGAGGCTCAGGGCCCTGTAGGCAGAGTTGGACTTGGGCGCGGCGGCGAGGTAGACGGTGGCCTGGGCGAGTGGGATAGCGCCCTCCGGCAGGCCGATGAAGTGGACGGCCTGCTGGGCGGCCACCGCGATGGTCAGGCTCATGGGGTCCGCCATGCCGATGTCCTCTGCGGCCAGGATGACGATGCGCCGCGCGATGAAAAGGGGGTCCTCGCCGGCCTCCAGCATGCGGGTGAGCCAATAGACGGCGGCGTCCGGGTCGGAGCTGCGGACGGACTTGATGAAGGCGGAGATGGTGTCGTAGTGCTGGTCGCCCGCCTTGTCGTAGAGGATGCTGCGCTGCTGCATCGCCTCTTCGACGGTATGGAGGGCGACGCGGCGCCCGTCCGCTTGGGGAGGGGTGGCGGAGACCGCAAGCTCGAGGGCGTTCAAGGCCACGCGAGCGTCGCCGCCTGCCGAAGTGACGAGGTGATCTAGGGCCTCGGGCTCCAGGAAGGCGCCCAGCTGTCCCAGACCACGATCGTGGTCGGACAGTGCGTGGTTGACGATGGCGCGGAGATGGTCGTCGTCGAGGGGCTTGAGGGCGAAGACGCGGCTGCGGGAGAGGAGCGGAGCTATGACCTCAAAGGAAGGGTTCTCGGTAGTGGCGCCGACGAAGACGACGGTCCCATCCTCGACGTGGGGCAGTATGACGTCCTGCTGAGCCTTGTTGAAGCGGTGGATCTCATCGACGAAGAGGATCGTGGTCTGACCGTGGAGTGCGCGGCGCTCCCTGGCCTGGGCGACGACGCGGCGCAGGTCTGCGACGCCGGCGGTGACGGCGGAGACAGGCTCGAAGTGGGAGCTGGTGAGGCCGGCGATGAGGAAGGCGAGGGTGGTCTTGCCGGACCCCGGGGGTCCCCACAGCAGCAGTGAGGGGAGCCGGCCGGCGTCTATGGCACGGCGGAGGAGACGGCCGGGGCCGACGATCTGCTCCTGGCCGACGAACTCGTCCCAGGTGCGGGGGCGCATGCGAGCGGCCAGGGGGGCGTCCCGGGCCTGCTGCTCCTTGGCGGCGTGTTCAAAGAGGGTCAGGGCTCCCTCCAAGCCGGGGTTCTAGGCATACTCCAAAACGAGGTCGGCTACCTCCCGGGGGTGGGTGACAGGGGCCTCGTGGCCGCAGCCGAGCTCCACTACCTTGGCGCGGGGGAAGGAGGCGGCCATCTCACGCTGAAGGTAGGGGAGCAGGTAGCGGTCTCGCTTGAGGACGGCGTATGTAACGGGACAGGAGGGTTCCAGGGCCTCCGGATTGGGGAGGGCGTCGAAGACGCGCAGGGGAATGGGGCGGAGGCGGCCAAGGACGCGGGCAGCGCCCTGTGAGAAGGGCATGCCATAGCACATGAGCGGGTGGGTCAGCGCTTGGTGCAGCTTCACGCTGTCGGGAGGGGTCTTCGGGCGGAGACGCATGAGGTTGATGATGACGCGGGTGGGGATTGGGAGCATCTCCATGGGGGTGTGGAAGAGGTCCGGAACGCATGCGCCGACGAAGACGATGCCCTGGGGCTGTTCCTTCATGCGCCGCACGACCTCGAGGGCGATGAGGCCGGAGAGGTCGTGGACAACAATGACGGGACGGCTCACGCGGGCGGCTTCCATCTCGTCCAGGAGGAAGTCGACGGTGCCCTGGAAGCTGAGCTTGGTGGGATTGTCCGTTGGGAAGCGGGCGCCGTGGCCGGGGAGGTCGGGGGCGAGGACCTTACCCCGGGAGTACATGGAGTGGTAGAGGCCGGTGCCGGTGCGTAGGGAGTCCTCGAGGATGCCCCACACGTCGTCCCACACCCATGCCCCGTGACCTGCGCCGTGGATGAGGAGAAAGTCAGTCATACGCTGGGTCCTCTCGCGCTTGAAGTCAGGACCATTGATCGATGCAAGGTGCGTGAGGCCCCATCACGCGGCGATTCGCAGGGCGGGGAGGGGTCTCCGCGCGCTCTGCGGGATTGGGGAGCCGTGTCAGGCCCCTGGCGCTCCATGTTTCCGTCCACCTGTGGGAGAGATCAAGGGCCCTCGGACTCGTCGAGGGCCTGATGAATGGCTGTAAGCAAGCTGCCTTCCTCCTCCGGCAGGACAGTGCGGGGGTCCAGGGCCACACGTTCATCGATGATACGAGCGACGACGGGCGTGCTCTGGCGCCGGAGCCGGCGAGCGAGCTCCGCGGCCCCGCCGACAACGTGCTCCGCGGAGAGGAGCAGAAGCCATGTGGGCAGGGTCTCCCCGGGGAGGCTGCCGCCCCCCACGGTGGACTGGCCCTGTTGCAGGGTGGCGCGGCGGCCGATGCGGCGCTGCCAACCGCGGGCGCGGAGCTCCAGGTCTGCGGGTGATTGGGCGATCATACGCCAGACGGGGATGGCCGACGCGGCCTCATCCTTGACGTAGTGGAGCAGGGTTGCGGCCAGTGCCGCGAGGCTCAACTTGTCGCTGCGGACGGCCCTGGCCAGGGGATGGCGCGTCAACCAGTCGACCCACCGGGAGCTGCCAACGGCGATGCCGGCCTGGGGCCCTCCCAGGAGTTTGTCGCCGGAGAAGAGGGCAAGGTCCACACCGGCGGCGATGCTCTCCCTGGGCGTTGGCTCGTGGGCGAGGCCGAAAGGCGCCGTGTCCAGGAGGCACCCGCTGCCGAGGTCGTGGACGACGGGGATCCCGGACTGTTTCGCCAGCCTCACCAGCTCGGCGGCGGTGGCCTCGTGGGTGAAGCCGGTGATTCGGAAGTTGGAGGAGTGGACCTTCAGGAAGGCCCCCGTCTGGGGGGTGACGGCCTGCTCGTAGTCGCGGAGGTAGGTCCGGTTGGTCGTGCCAACCTCCACGAGGGTTGCGCCTGACTGGGCGAGAACGTCCGGGATGCGAAAACCGCCACCGATCTCCACCGCCTCGCCCCGGGAGACGATGACCTCGCGGCCGGAGGCGACGGCGGCGAGGGCAAGGAGCACAGCTGCGGCGTTGTTGTTCACGGCGAGGGCGGACTCGGCGCCGGTGAGCTGGCAGAGGAGGCGCTGGACGTACTGCTGGCGGGAGCCGCGTCCGCCGTTGTCGAGGGTGAATTCCAGGTCCGAGTAGCCCTGAGCGGCATCGGCGACGGCGTGGAGGGCGGCTGCGCTCAGGGGGGCGCGGCCCAGGTTGGTGTGGATGATGACGCCGGTGGCGTTGATGACGCGCCGAGGTCCGGGCTGCCACAGTTTGTGTGCGCTGCGGGCGACGGCCACCGCGAGGGCATCGAGCGGGGGGGCCGGGGCGCCGGCGGCGATGGCGACGCGAGCGTGGTCGAGCTCTTGGCGCACGAGGTGTGTGACAGCCTCCCGGGAGAAGCACTCGGTGAGGCACTGGACCTCTGGTGCGCCGAGGAGGCGGTCCACGCTGGGCAGGCCGCGGAAGCTGAGGGTCATGACCAACCTGCCCTCGAGAGGAGAGTGTCCATGATCTGGCCTCGTTCGGCGCCGGAGCAGATCCGGGAGGGTGCGCGGCTCTCTCCGCCCGCAACGCGCCGCCGCATCGGGGTCCGGACCGCGGGGGCGACTGCTCTAGTCTAGCACACCGATTGGGAGGGAACGGGGCCGTCAGTGCGGGGTGCCGTTGTCCGGGTCGGGGCGCTCCAGGGTCCGACGTAGGGCCTGGATCTCGCGCTGGAGCTCGGCCTGCTTGCTGGAGACGAAGAATGCGTAGGCAAAGAAGCCGGCCCAGGTGACGGCGAAGGCCGCGGCGAGGTAAGGCAGAAAAGACTCGCCGGGAACCTGCTGGGGGGGAGCAACGCCGGGGTCCTCCTGGGAGGGGGCGGCGCCGAGGAGGGCCGGCAGCATCAGGAGGAGGAGGCAGGCGGCCACGAGACATGCGAGGCGCAGGGGTGCGCGGGCAGGGCATCGGTGAGTGTGAATGCTCCTATGCATAGAGTTGGCGCAACTCCTCCAGGGTCTCCTGGTCGCGGCGCAGTCGGTAGCGCTGGAGGAGCAGGAAGGCGAAGAAGACAGCGAAGGCAATAGTGCCGACGAGGAGGGTGAGGGCCATGGAGCCGTCCAGGGAACCGGACTTGGCGAGGGGACCGACGACAGCGCCGGGATGGATGTCGCGCCACCACTTGCCGGCCATGTAGACGATGGGGACGTCGATGAATCCGATGATGCCCAGGACGGCGGCGTACCTGGCGGACTGGGCGCCCTGGGGAGCATAGGCGCGGAGCATGAGGTAGGCGACGTAGATGAACCAGAGGACGAGGGTGGTGGTCTGCTGGGGCGCCCAGGTCCACCAGACACCCCAGACGGGGCGGGACCAGAGGACGCCAGTGACGAGGACCAGGCTCATGAAGAGGACCCCGACCTCGGCGGCGGCGTAGGCCAGGGCGTCGGCGCGGGCGCTGCCGCTTCGCAGGTAGCCGATGCTGCCGGCCAGGACAACACCGAAGGCCGCAAAGCCCATGAAGGCCATGGGCACGTGGATGTAGAAGATGCGCTGGGAGACGCCGAGGACAGCGTCGGTAGGGACCCAGAGGAAGGCGAGGGCCAGAGTCAGGAGCATGAGGAGGGCGCTGGCGGCCAGGAGGGCCGTTCGCAACATCATCAGCGGTCTTCTCCCATGGACATGGATGGAGGGCAGGGCTGCGGGGCCGCGCATGCGCGGCCCCGTCGCAGGCGGCCGAAGGCTGTCAGCGTTATGTCGTGTACTCGCCACCAAGCCCCGCAGAATGGCGGCGGCTAGTCCCCCAGCACGAAGTCGAATGTCATGGCTCCGGCGACGAGGAAAATGACGTCGAAGGCGGCCATGAGGCCGATCCACCGGCTGTACTCGCTCCACGGGTCACCCTGGAGGGCGCCGCCGGTGACCGCGACGGCAGCAATGATAACAGGAACGACGATGGGCAGGAAGAGGATGGGCAGGAGCATCTCTCGGGCCCGGGCGTTGGCAGCCATGGCGGCAAAGGTAGTGCCGACGGCGGCGAACCCAAGCGCGCCCAGGACGAGGGCCATCCACAGGGGAGGCAGACCGACGGGCAGATTGAAGATGAGCAGGAAGAAGGGGAGCAGGAGGGCTTCTATGATGAGGATGAAGAGGAAGCTGGCGAGGAGCTTCCCGAGGTAGAGGACATCCCGACCAACGGGGGCGAGCATCAGCCCCTGGATGCCGCCATTCTCCAGCTCGAGCATGAAGGCGCGGCTCAGACCGAGCATCCCGGCGAAGGTGACCGCGATCCACAGGGCCGCGGGGGCTACGAAGGGGGCGACCTCTCGCCGGGGTTCCAGGGCGAAGTTGAAGATGACAACGACGAGGAGGGCAAAGACGAGGGTTGGGGCCACGGTTTCCCGGCTGCGGAGCTCCAGGAGGAGGTCCTTCCATACGAGGGCGAAGAGAGGGCCGAGGTAGGACCTCACTGGCGGTCTCCCGTCGTGCGGAGGTAGATGCCGCGGATGTCGGCGGCGTCCAGGGCGTCGCGGGGGCCCTGGTAGGCAAGGCGGCCCCGGTCCAGGATTGCGACGCGGTCGGCGAGACGGAGGCCGCGCTCCAGGCTATGGGTGGTGAGGATGGCACTGCCACCGGCGGCCCGGTGCTGGACGAGCAGGGAGTCCAGGAGCTCCAGGGCCTGCTGGTCGAGGCCCGTTTCGGGCTCGTCCAGCAGGAGGAGGGGGGGGCTGTGCAGGAGAGCGCGGGCGAGGGAGATCCGCTTCTGGACGCCGTGGGAGAGGGTGCGCACTCGCAGGCCCAGGTACGGCTCGATGGCAAGGGTGCGGGCGAGGGCGGCGACGCGCTGTTGCGCGTCTCGAATGCCGAAAAGGCGGGCGTGGAAGTGGAGATTTTCGCTGGCTGTCAGGTCGTCGTAGAGGAGGGTCTGGTGGGTGACGACGCCAACGCAGCTCCTGGCTTCCTCGGCGGCGCGGGTCACGTCGAAGCCGGCGATGCGCGCGCTGCCCGAGGTGGGGCGAGCGAGGCCGGCGAGCACGCGGATAAGGGTGGTCTTGCCGGAGCCGTTGGGCCCGAAGACGGTCAGGATCTGGCCCCACGAGACCTCCAGGTCGAGGCCCCGGAGGGCAGCACGGTTTCCGTAGACCCTGGTCAGGCCGGTGACGTGGACAGCGGCGGTCATGGCGGCTCCTGAGGGTCGGCCGGGCGGGCGGGCTCGCGGGGGCGGGAACGGGAGGGACCGGGTTTCGCCCTCCCTCCATGTTAGCCGAGGCGGCGGCATTGCTGCACCTGACGACGGGGCGATAGCCGATGCGGGGCCTGTTGAGGCTGGGGACTTATCGGGGGCTTGCGGTGAGGCCGGAGGCGCCGACCGTGGCCGGATGAGTCGAATGAGCGGCTGTGTGCGCGAGGCAAGTCTGGCGAGCGACTGGGGGGATTCGGGGGGGCCGTGGGGGTTTCTCCAGCGTCTTCGATGCTCTATACTTATACTTTGTGCCACTCGAAAGGGGGGAAGGTGATTGAATGCACTAGGAAGACATCTGATTCTCGACCTCAAAGACTGCCAATTTGAACTTTTGGATGACATGCCCTTCATTCAGAAGAGTCTCGTTGAAGCTGCCAGGTCCACTGGCGCAACCATAGTAGGGCAGACCTTTCACAAGTTCGCGCCCCAGGGAGTAACGGGCGTCGTGGCGATTGCGGAGTCCCACGTGTGCATCCACACGTGGCCGGAGTATGGCTACGCGGCCGTGGACATCTTCACCTGCGGCGAGGGCTTCGATCCCCACGAAGCCGCAGTGCTGATCGTTGACAAGCTCCAAGCGGGGAGCCACTCGGTTCGGGAGTTGTCGCGGGGCGTGCTGGAAGAGGGCGAAGCGCGAATAGAACGGGAGAGCGCGGTCGTACATGTTGCCGGATAGCGACGACTCCGATAGACGCGACTGGTACTACGAGGCTATCACGCCGGACCTGCGGTTCGGCTCGCGGGTGACGCGAGTCATCTACGACGGGCAGAGCCGTTACCAGCGGGTGCAGGTGCTCGAGACGGGCAGCTTTGGTCGTTGCCTGGTCCTGGATGGCAAGACGCAGTCGGCCGAGGCGGACGAGTTCGTGTACCACGAGGCTCTGGTCCACCCGGCGATGGTCAACCATCCGCGGCCCGCGGCTGTGGGCATCGCCGGCGGCGGCGAGGGCGCCACGGCGCGCGAGGTGCTTCGCCACAATTCGGTGAAGCGCGTGACCATGGTGGACCTGGACCGGGAGGTGGTCGAGCTGTGCCGCGAGCACTTGCCGGCGCACCACCAGGGGTCGTTTGATGACCCGCGGCTGCAGCTGCACTACGACGATGCCCGCGGGTTCATGGAGCGCTGCACGGACGGCTTCGACGTGCTGGTCCTGGACCTGCCGGACCCGATGGAGGGCGGCCCGGCGTACCAGCTCTATACGCTGCGGTTCTATCAGCTGCTGAGAAGCCGCCTGAACCCGGGGGGTTGCCTGGTCACGCAGTCGGGGCCGGCGGGCGTGCTGAACCACTCGGAGGTCTTTACCGCGATCCACCGGACGCTGCAGCAGGTCTTTCCGGTGGTGGCAGCGTATAGCATATTCATGCAGTCTTTCGGCGAGCCATGGGGGTTTACCATCGCTTCCCTTGGTCCCAGCCCGCTGACGTGCGGCGCGGATGAGGTGGACGGGTGTTTGGCGGAGCGCGGGGTCGAGGGTCTGCGCTTCTACGACGGCACGACCCACGAGGCCCTGTTCAAACTGCCCAAGTTTCTCCGCGAGGCCCAGGCCGCGGAGACCCGCACGATCACCGACGAGCACCCGCTGTTCGTTTTCTAGGATCCCTCACTTCGCTCCTGGCATCTTCCCGCATCCTACCTCGCCCCTCTTTGTGCCATTGAGCCTGCCGTAGGGAGACCTGTGCCACGCGCCCTCTTCCCATGGCCGACGCTTCGCCAACCGCTGCGGGGCCAGCGAAACGCCGAAGCCGCCTCCCTGAGAACGAGGGCTAAAAGAAGTTGGTCAGGTTCTTGTGGAGGAGGACGCTCTCGTCGAGGAAGATCTCCCGCCGGGCGATCTTCCAGCCGTCGCCGACGCGGCGGAGGGTGTCGATGCGCTTGCCGATGAAGGTGCTCTCCTCGTCGGCGTGGCGGTTGCGGTAGAACATGAAGCGGCACTTGACGCGGACCTCGTCGGGGCCGTTCCAGCCGAGGATGCGGACGTTGGACACCATGTGGGAGACACGGGAGAGGGGTTCCTCCGCCCAGTGGACATGGGAGTTCAGCTGCTGGACGCGCTTCTCCAGGATCCGTTTGTCGTCGTTGTACCACCACATGCCGGTGCTGCCTTCGACGTACTCCTTGTCCATGTCCCGGGAGGGCATGTTGCGACGGATGGGCATGATGTAGCGGGTGTCCTCGGTAAAGAGGTCGAGCCATTCGTCGTACTGGTGCTCGTCGAGCAGGTCGGCCTCCTCCCAGAGGAAGTCTTCGATCTCCAAGCGGAGCAGATGGTCCTCGATGGTCTTGGACGTGGTCATGGCGTTGCTCCTACTTGGCGGGGTTGGTGACGCGCATGTCGTCCCAGTCCTTGGCCTCCATCACCTCTGACCAGCGTTGGAAGTAGCGCCGGTAGTTTTCGTCGGTGGGCTCTGGGTGCCACATGCCGGGGAGGCCGAAGGTGGAGGGGCCGTGGAGGGCGGGGGTGGAGATTGCGAGCTGGTTGTTCTGGCGGAGCCGGGTGCGGGTCATGTGCCCCTTGCTGTAGGTGGTCTGGATGTTCCAGTTCTCCATGTCATCCTTCTGGATGAGGCCATTGGGCCCCCAGCGGAGCTCGTGGTAGCGCCCCATGGCGGCCTTGACGGCCGGGGGCGCGTCCTTGTCCACAAAGATGTAGGACCACATCTCCGTCTGTGTGGGCCCCTGGGGGTGCAGAATGCGGATGATGTGGCCGACAGCGCCCATGTTGGGGAACATGTGGGGTGGCTCGGTGACCTGGGCGAGCTTGCCAAGGCGCTGCTTCCTCATGGGGTACTTCTCCCGGAGGTACTCCTGGATCTCCGGGTATTCGGCCCAATTGGGGGAGTCCGGGTGCCAGCCGTAGCCTTCGTCGCCGTCCCCTTCCAGGTCCCACAGGTCCGTGGTATGGCCCTCCGGGAACCAGACGTGGTACTCCTTGCCGTGCCGCTCCCGTATGGCGCCGTTGTTGTTGCCGAACTGGCCGAGGAGGCCGCGAACGGAGCGATGGGTGATCCAGCCATGGGTGATGTCCATGTCCGGCATGGGCACCTTCCAGTTCATGCCGATGCGCCATTTCATGACGCCGCCGAGGACCTCGGTGCCGTTCTCGAGGCCGTCGACGCTCATCAGGGGGGGCGCGAGGTAGGTCTCGGCGCCGCCGAAGTACTCGAGCAAGCTGGGGGCGGACTGGTCCCACGTGGCCCAGATGGTGCCCTGGAAAGTGTCCACGCGGGCGCTGAGCATCCCCCACTCTTCCTTGCGGAGGTCCGGGGCGTAGACGTCCTCGCTGCCGGGCGGCAGATTGATGAGCGCGCCCTCATTGTCGAAGGTCCAACCGTGGAAGGCGCACTGGAAACCGAGGGCGTTGCCCTCATCGTAGCGGCAGACGACGTTGCCCCGGTGAGGGCAGGAGTTGAGGAGGACGTGGATGCGATTGTCCCGGCTTCGGGTGAGGACGACCTGCTCTTCTCCCATGCGGGAGCGGACGAAGTCGCCGGGATTGGGGATCTGGCACTCGTGGCCGATAAAGAGCCACATGCGGGCGAAGATCTGCTCCATCTCCTGCTCATAGATGTCCGGATGGCTGAAGACGGCGGGGCTGATGGTCCCGTTGGGGGTATCGACGAGCCGGCTCATGGGCATGTCTCTGACTAGCATTGCTGTCTCCTTTCCCTACCGCGGCGTCCCTGCGATTTCGCCTTCTGACTACCGCAGGCTGAGCGTGAGTGTAGATTCGGCTGCGACGGCTGTCAAGCCGCATTGTTCTCGAAGAAAGCGCTGATGCGCCAACGGAAATCCCCCAAAGGGCCGCGAAGCACCGAGGTCTCGCGGGGGGGCTGATGTAATTGACCCTCACATTTTGGTTGACTATTATTTTTTTTCACGGAAAGGTGAAGCTGGACGGGGGCGAAATGGGGGGTTGTTTTTCTGATTGTTTGTTTGGCGCGGGTCGCTGGCGCGACGGACATGTAGAGGAGGGTTGAGGGGTGGCGCGCATGGGTCGGGAGTGTTCGTTGGGCATGGGTCTCCTCGTGTGGGTGTGTTGGAGGGATGGTAGGGGGTTTGGGGTGTGCGGGCAATGGGTCGGTGGCAGTCGGTGGATGCGGGGGGGATGGGATGAATGGGAGGTGCACGGCTGTGTGCAGCGCCTACCGCGCGGTGCTGACTCCACGGGCCGCGGACGCCGTATAATGGGGTCGCGGGCAGCCGCCGGAAGGCAACCTGCCGCCGCATAACTCGCGGGGCTGAGAGCGCATGAGCACGGACCTACTGGACGGGCTGAACGCGGCGCAGCGGGAGGCCGTGGAGCACGTGGACGGCCCAATGCTGATTGTGGCGGGGCCGGGCAGCGGCAAGACGCGGGTAATCGTCCACCGCATCGCCTACCTCGTGCGCACGGTCGGCGTTCAACCGTGGCGAGTCACGGCCGTCACCTTCACGAACAAGGCGGCGCGGGAGCTGCGGGAACGGCTGGCGCGGCTGTTGGGACCGGCCGCGGGCGGAGAGGTCAACGCGGGCACCTTCCACGCGCAGTGCGCCCGCATCCTGCGCCAGCACGGGGAGGCCATCGGCCTGGACCGGGGGTTCTCCATCTACGATCGGGACGACCAGACGGCGCTGCTCAAGCGGGCTTACACTGCGGCGGACATCGACCCGAAGAAGTTCCCGCAGGGGGGCGTGCTGAGCGCCATCTCGCGGGCCAAGGCCGAGCTTCTGGACGCGGCGGCGTACCGCAGCAGGGTGGGCTCCTACTACGAGGAGATCGTGCAGCGGCTCTACGAACAGTACGAGGCGCTGTTGTCGCTCGGCCAGGCGCTGGACTTCGACGACCTGCTGCTGAAGACGCACCAGCTCTTCGCGGCGGCGCCAGAGGTCCTGGAGCGGTACCAGGAGCGAATGCGGTACCTGCACGTGGACGAGTTCCAGGACACGAACGTGGCCCAGTACGACATCGCGCGGCAGCTGGCGGCCCGGTGGCGCAACATCTGCGTGGTGGGGGACCCGGACCAGTCGATCTACTCGTGGCGGCACGCGGACATACGCAACATTCTGAGCTTCCAGCGGGACTACGCGGACGCGCGGACGGTGCGTCTGGATACGAACTATCGCTCCACGCCGTTCATACTGAACGCGGCCCAGCGGGTCATCAGCCTCAACAAGCAGCGGATGGAGAACCCCCTGACCCCGGCAAGGTCCGGGGGGCAGCGGGTGGTGATCCAGGAGAGGTACACGGACAGCGAGGAGGCGGCCTGGGTCCTGGAGGAGGTGGAGCGCCTGCGAAAGGCGGACGGCCACGGGTTCGGGGGCTTTGCGGTGATGTACCGGGTGAACGCGCAGTCGCGGGCCCTGGAGGAGGCGTGCATTCGGCACGGGACGCCGTACCGCCTGGTTGGGGCGCTCAAGTTCTACCAGCGCAGGGAGATCAAGGACACGCTCTCCTACCTGCGGCTGCTGGTGAACCCCGCCGACGACGTGAGCCTGGGGCGGGTGATCAACGCTCCGCCACGGGGCATCGGCCAGAGGACGATGGACGAGCTCGTCCGGCTGGCGCGTTCCCTGGGGGCGCCGCAGTACGAGGCCCTCGGGAAGCTGGTGCGGGGCGAGGCCCCTGAGACGCAGGCGCCCGCGGCAGGTAAGGGATCTCTGGCCCGATTCCACCAGCTCATGGAGGAGCTGATGGCGGAGAGCCGGGCCGTGGACGTCGCGGAGCTGCTGGACAGCGTGCTCACACGCACGGGCTACAAGAGGCACCTGGAGGAGGAGTCCGACGGCGAAGAGCGCCTGGAGAACCTGCGAGAGCTTCGCCGGGTGGCGGCGGATTTCACGGGGATGACGGCGCCGGAGGGGCTGACGGCCTTCCTGGAGCAGACGGCCCTGGTGTCTGACCAGGACAACGCGGACGAGGGCGGGGACGCCCTGACGCTCATTACGCTGCACCAAGCCAAGGGGCTGGAGTTCCCGGTGGTGTTCATGGTTGGTATGGAGGAGGGGCTGCTGCCCCACATGCGCTCCATGGACGACGCCGCGGAGATGGAGGAGGAGCGCCGGTTGTGCTACGTGGGCATGACGCGAGCGCAGGAGCGGCTGTACCTCGTGCGGGCGTTCCGCCGGACGTACATGGGGTCGAGTATGCCGTCGATACCGTCGCGGTTCCTGCGCGACATACCGCCGGAGCTGATCACTGCGCCCCACGACGAGAGCCAGGAGCGGGCGAAGCCGTCCATCGAGGCGGCGGTGCGCAAGGCGCGAGCCGCTGCGAGCCCGGAGGCGGCGCCGTTCTCGATGGGAGAGCGGGTGCACCACCCCAGCTTTGGGGACGGGATGGTGGTGAGCTGTAAGCCGTCAAGCAGCGATTTCGAGCTGACGGTGGCCTTCGCCGGCGGCGAGGTCAAGCGGCTGCTGCACTCGATGGCGCGGCTGGAGAAGGCGTAGCGGCCCGGCTTGCGTTGGGGGCTAGCTTCGGTTGACACCCCCTGGGGGCCTCACTACAATCGCTGCCACGCACGGGGTCTGCGGCTCCGCACGCGCTCAGGAGGACGGCTAACCATGATCCCGAATATGCCCCGCGAGAAGCTGCTGGAGACGTTCCGGCGCATGCTGGTGATGCGCCGGTTCGAAGAGACCTGCGACGCCATAGTCAACGAGGCCTACTTTCCGGGCAACCAGACGCACCTGTACATTGGGCAGGAGGCCACGGGCGCCGCGGTGTCGGCGGCATTGGACCCGGAGGACTACATCTTCAGCACGCACCGCAACCACGGGCACATCCTGAGCCGCGGCGCGGACCCCGGCAGGGCGATGGCGGAGATCCTGGGCAAGGTCACGGGGTACTGCCGGGGTTTCGGAGGGACTCTTCACGGGGCAGCGCCGGAGCTGAACATTCCCACCAGCTCCGCGATGGTGGGGGGCAACCTACCCATCGCCATCGGGGCGGCATTCGCGCTGAAGCACCAGGGACGGCCCAGGGTCAGCGTGATGATGTTCGGCGACGGTGTCCTGGAGGAGGGCGCCTTCTACGAGAGCATCAATCTGGCCGCGCTGTGGGACCTGCCGGTGGTCTTCATGTGCGAGAACAACTCGTGGTCGGCGCCCGAGGTGCGGGCGCCGGGGCCACACCCCAAGGCGAGCCTGAGCGCGGGGCAGCTGGTGGACATCGCTGGGGCGTTCCGCGTCCCGGCCGTCGTGGCGGACGGGGCCGACCTGGGCGAGGTGTACAACTCGACGGTGGAGGCGAGGGAGCGGGCGGTGGCAGGCGGAGGGCCCACCTTCGTCGAGGCCCGGACGCGGGGTTGGCCCCGGGGCACGGGGGAGACGGACATCGCGAGGGCGTGGACTCGGCAGGCGCCGCGGGGGCATCGGGGCCAGCGAGACTGGTTCCTGCGGGACGACCCGGTGCTGCGCCTCGCGGGGGAGCTGGTAGCGGCGGGGGTGGCGAGCCGCGGCCAGGTGCGGGGGATGGACCTGGAGGTGCGCCGGCAGATGGCTGAGGCCCTCCGGTTCGCGCAGGAGAGCCCGTTTCCTGAGGCGGAGGAGGCGCTGGCGCACATCTGGCCGGAGTAGGCCAACGAGGCAGGGGTGGTGTATGGCGGAACTGACGTACGGAGAAGCCAAGATCAGCGCCGTAGCGTCGGCGATGCGGGCCGACGAGCGGGTAGTGATCATCGGCGGCGGGGGCTTTGGGGGGCATCGTCATCCCGAGCTGAGCGCGCCGCTGCACCGGGAGTTTCGCTCTCGCATCTACAGCACGCCCATCTCGGAGATGGGCTACGTGGGGATGGCGATAGGGGCAGCCATCGGCGGGCTGCGGCCCATCGTGACGGTGTCCACGTCGAGCTTCCTGTTCCAGGGGTGGGCGCAGATAGTGAACGAGGCGCCCAACATCCACTACATGACGGCGGGACAGACCAGAGTGCCCATGCTGGTGCACATCCTGACGGGGCTGCGGATCGCGGGGGCGGCGCAGCACTCGGCGCGGCCGCAGGCGATGCTGATGCAGGTGCCCGGGCTGCAGATCATCGCGCCGGCGACGGCGCGCGACGTCCTTGGGATGATACAGCCGGTGCTGGACAGCGAGCGGCCCACGGTGTGGGCGGACCATGTGCTGCTCATCGAGACGGGTGTTGTCGAAGAGGCGCCGGAGGACGCCGCCCCCGTACCGCTGGGTAAGGCGGACGTGAAGCGCGCGGGGTCGGACGTGACCCTGGTTGCCTACGGCATAACGCTGGCCCGCGGCCTGCGAGCGGCGGAGCAGGCGGCGCAAGAGGGGATCGACGTGGAGGTGGTGGACCTGCGTACGCTTGCGCCTCTGGACCGGGAGACGGTGCTGGAGTCGGCGGGCAGGACGCGGCGGCTTGTTATCGCCGACGAGTGCACGCTGACGTGCGGGGTAGCGGCGGAGGTGGCGGCATCGGTGGCGGAGCAGGGAGTGAGCCTCGCGAGGCCTCTCAAGCGGCTGACCGTCCCGGACGTGCCAG
The DNA here is from genome assembly GCA_965247615.1 of Dehalococcoidia bacterium. Taxonomy (GTDB): domain Bacteria; phylum Chloroflexota; class Dehalococcoidia; order Lucifugimonadales; family UBA1127. The sequence continues at coordinate 2,525,097 of OZ252022.1, forward strand.
TGCCCTTCAGCCCGACGCTGGAGGATGCGATCACGCCCACGGAGGAGCGGATTCTGGCTGCCATCAAGGCTGTCATGTAGGGTGGCGGCCCCGGGACCCTCCGCCTCCCCGCTCACCTGGTTCGAGGGCCTCACCATGGGCGGGGGGAGAACGACATGACGGTTCGAGGGCCTCACCGTGACCGGACGGGTGACGCGCCGGCGCGCGGGGTGGAGATGCTCAGGGGTATGTGGCTCATCCGCGCGTTCGAGGAGCGGGTCATTGAGCTGTACCACGAGGGGCAACTCCCCGGCCTGATTCACGTGAGCATTGGGCAGGAGGCGGTGGCCGTAGGGGTCGGCGCGGCCCTGGCGGAAGGGGACTACGTGTATGGGACGCATCGGTCGCACGGCCACTTTCTGGCTCGGGGGGCGGACCCGGACCGGATGATGGCGGAGCTGGCGGGCCGGGCCACGGGGTACTGCCAGGGACGGGGCGGCTCCATGCACCTCGTCGCGGCAGAGCGCGGCGTGCTGGGGGCGACGGGCGTCGTCGCGGGCACGGTGCCACTGGCCCTGGGCACAAGCCTGGCGTGCAAGCAGGAGGGCGGGGGGAAGGTGGTGGCCGTCTACTTTGGCGACGGCGCCGCCAACACCGGTGGATTCCACGAATCGCTGAACATGGCTTCGCTATGGAAGCTGCCGGTGGTGCTGGTGTGCGAGAACAACGGCTACGCCGAGTTTACTCCCATGTCCGCGCACACCGTGGTGGAGCACATCTCCGTCCACGGGCAGGCCTACGGCATTCCCTCCGAGATAGTGGACGGCAACGATGTCCTGGCGGTCCACGAGGCGGCGCAATCGGCAGCCTCCCGGGCCCGGGAGGGAGGAGGGCCGACCATCGTCGAGTGCCTGACCCACCGTCTCAGCGGCCACTACGTGGGCGACCCGGCGAGCTACCAGCAAGCGCAGGCAGTAGAGGAGTGGCGTGAGAGGGACCCCATTCGGCGGTTCAGCGCCGTGCTGAAGGGCCGGGGGATCCTGGACGAGGAGCAGGTCCGGGCGGTGGAGGAGCGGGCGCGGTCGCAGGTTGAGGAGGCCGTGCGGTTCGCCATGGAGAGCCCCGCGCCGGACCCCGGCAGGGTAGCGGACCAGGTCTACGCCTGAGGGAGGGGTATGGCTGCGACGAGGCTGGTAGACGCCCTTCGTAACGCGCTCCAAGAGGAGATGCGGCGAGACCCGGCGGTATTCGTCCTAGGCGCGGACGCGGCAGTTGGCGGACCCTTCGGCGTGACGTCCGGGCTGGTGGAGGAGTTTGGGGAGGGCCGAGTGATCAACACGCCCATCAGCGAGGACGCGATCATGGGACTTGCGGTGGGCGCGGCGCTGGCAGGGCGGCGGCCGGTGGTGGAGATCATGTTCATGGACTTCATTCCGCTGGCGATGAACCAGCTGGTCAACCACGCGGCCAAGCTCCGCTACATGTCGGGCGGGCAGCTATCCGTGCCAATGGTGGTGCGTGCGCAGGAGGGTGCGACCGGCGGCTGGGGCGCCCACCACTCGCAGTCGTTGGAGTCGTGGTTTGTGCACGTTCCCGGCTTAAGGGTTGTGGCGCCGTCGACTCCGGCCGACGCCAAGGGGCTCCTTAAGGCCGCTATTCGAGACGACAACCCGGTCCTCTTTCTGGAGCACCGGGGGCTCTACTTCCGCGAGGGCGAGGTGGATGGGGAGGCTCAGGTGAAGCTGGGCTCAGCCAAGGTAGTGCGCGCGGGACGGGACGTGACCATTGCGGCGTACCTGCGGATGGTCTCTGAGGCGCTGGAGGCGGCGCTGGAGCTTGAGAGGAGAGGGGTCTCGGCGGAGGTGGTGGACCTGCGGTCGCTGTCGCCCCTGGACATGGACACTCTCTTGGAGTCGGTGAAGAAGACGCACCGGCTCGTGGTGGCGCATGAGGGGGTGGTGACGGGAGGGGTGGGAGCGGAGGTCGCGGCGGGGGTCCAGGAGTGGGGTTTCGACGCGCTGGACGCGCCGATTCAGCGGGTGGGGGCGCCCTTCACACCGGTCCCGGCAAGTCCGGTGCTGGAAGCGGCCTTTGTGCCCGGCCGAGACGCCATCGTGGCCGCCGTAGAGCGGACGCTGGGCTAGCGGTTGCGGGGCCAAGGCCGTGTGCGGTGTTGTCGTGTGAACTCCGTCACGCATCGCACTCGGGGATCACGCCGCATGAAGCGGCGGGGCTCCGGGAACCGAGCCCCGCGCTACCGCTCGACTGCGCGGGGGATGCGGAGCTAGCGGACCTGGGTCGTGTCGCCCCCGGCGAAGATGCCGTAGACCTGTTCGATGGACACGACGCGCTCGTCGCCTGGTTTCTCCGGCCCAAAGGGAGCTTCTATGAAGCGCGCCATGACGCTGCGTCCGTCCGGACTTGGCGGAGCGAGGGCTTCAACGACAGCGCCGGTGTCGAGCTGGAGCTTGTCGCCTGGGTTGACTCCGTCTAGATCCATGTACTCCTCCTTGGGCTGCACTCTGGTTGTGCACGTTGAAATTCGCCGCTAGTGTATCACCTCCGGGTGTCTGGGGCAGCGATAGGGAAGAGCGGCCAGCCGCACGGACGGTAACGGCGTCCTTCCGTGCGGCCTCGCGGGAGGGCGCGGGCTAGCTTTGGACCTCCACGACCATTTCGATCTCAACAGCAATGCCGTTGGGGAGCGATCCCATGCCCACGGCGGCGCGGGCGTGCCGACCCTTGTCGCCGAAGACGGCCACGAGCAGGTCGGAGCAGCCGTTGATCACCTGAGGGTGATCGCCGAACTCGGGGACGGCGTTGACCATGCCCAAGACCTTCACGACGCGGGTGACGTTGTCCAAGTCACCAATGGCCCCTTTGAGGTTGGCCAAGAGGTTGAGGCCGCACTGGCGGGCCGCTTCCTTCGCCTCGTCCACGTTCAGGTCTCGGCCCACCTTTCCGGTGATGTTGTGGCCGTCGGGGGTGCGGGGCCCCACGCCGGCCAGGAAGACGAGGTTGCCTGTGCGGACGGCTGGGACGTAGTTCGCCAGGGGCGGCGGGGGACTGGAGAGGGCAAGGCCCATCTCGCTGAGCTTGTCTTCTGCCTCGGACATGGTTGCTCCTTTCTACTATGAGCGCGGCGAGTGCACGGGTGAAGCTGCCTTGAGGAATCCCGGCGACTGTATCTGTGCTCGCCGGGGGTGTCAAGGCTGCGAATTGCTTCCCAATGGATGTTACGCTACAGGGTATCGTTGCTCTGCAAGTCATGTTGTGGGAAGAGGACATGGGGAGAAGCAGCGTGAAGGAGTACTCGGAGGCGATGGGCGCGACGGCCTGGTAGGGGAGCGGCGCCCCACGGGGACGTTCCTTCGGGAAGGTGTGTATGCTGTACGGCGACGCGAGGAGGCGCAACGGGCGATGAGGATCGGGGTGATTTCGGACACGCACGGGTACCTGGACCCGGACGTTCTGCGGGCGTTCGCGGGGGTCGAGGTGATCCTGCACGCCGGAGACATCGGCGACGCGGCGGTGCTGCGGGGGCTGGAGGGGCTGGCGCCGGTGGCCGCGGTGCGGGGCAACAATGACAGGACGGGCGAGGTTGCTTGTGAACCCTTGGAGCGCCGGATTGACGTGGAGGGCAAGGGGCTGTTTCTGACGCACCAAGCGACGGCGCCGAAGAGCCCGGATGACGCGCGGTTGGTGGAGTACCGGCGGCAGGGAATAGCGGTCGTCGTTTCCGGCCACAGCCACATGGCGCGGCAGGAGACGGTGGGCGGCGTGCTCTTCTTCAATCCGGGAGCGGCGGGCAAGCCCCGGTTTCGCCTGGTACCCTCGGTGGGCGTCATTACCATTGAGAACGGCATCATCACGGGGGCCATCGAAACGCTACGGAAGGGGTAGCCCCCCGGGCTGCCGGTCGAGCCTCCGTGCCGCGCCCCGGCGCGGCTGAGGGGCCGGGAAGGGAGGGGCCGCAGTCGCTTCCGCCGTCTCCCGGCAGCGGAGAGGGGCCGGGAGAGGCGACGGCAACGTAGAGACATGCGCTGGATTCTTCACGCGGACCTGGACGCCTTCTACGCCTCGGTGGAGCAGCTGGACAACCCGGAGCTTCGAGACCGGCCAGTGGTGGTCGGCGGGTCGCCGACGTCCCGGGGCGTGGTGGCCGCTGCCTCCTACGAGGCGCGGGCCTTTGGCTTGCATTCTGCCATGCCCATGGGGCAGGCGCTGCGGCTGTGCCCCGAGGTCGTCCGGGTGAGGCCGCGCTTCCCGCGGTACGCGGATGTGTCGGCCCGGATCATGGACATCTTCCGCGAGCTGACACCGGAAGTGGAGCCTCTGTCCATGGACGAGGCGTACTTGGACGTGGGCCACCTCGTGGCCTCCGGTGCGAGCCCCCTGGGGCTGGCCCGATACGTGAAGGAGCAGGTCAAGACGGCGGTGGGGCTGAACATTACCGTGGGCGGCGGGAACTCCAAGTCGGTGGCCAAGATTGCATCACAGCTGGGCAAGCCAAACGGCATTCTGATCGTCCCGCCGGGGACGGAGCAGTCGTTCCTTGCGGACCTGGACGTGGAGATGCTCTGGGGCGTGGGGCCAAAGTCCGGGCAGTTCCTGCGGGAGCAGGGAATCAAGACGATTGGTGATCTGGCGGGGCAGCCTGCGGAGTGGTTCAGGGCGGCCTTCGGGAGTCGCGGCCCGGAGCTGCGGGAGCGAGCGCTGGGGCGGGACGATTCACCCGTGGTCCCGGAGCACGAGGTCAAGTCCGTCAGCAGCGAGACGACTTTCGTTCAGGACCTGTCCAGCCCGGAGGAGCTGCTGCCTGAGCTGCGGACGCTAGTGCAGCAGGTGGCAGAGCGGCTGCGGCGTCACGAGCTCCGCGGCAGGACGGTCACGGTGAAGATGCGGCTGTCAGACTTTACGACGTTCACGCGCCAGACAACGCTGGGAACGCCAACGGACGACGTGGAGACCATCTTCGAGACGGCGAAGCGGTTGACGGGCCGGGAGCTGGGACCGGGGCGCTCCTTCCGGTTGATTGGCGTGGGGGTGTCGGGGTTCTCCGGGCGCGCGGACAGTCCACAGACTCCACAGCTTCCCATGTTCGGTGAAGAGACTCCGTAGGGGCTGCCGAGAGACGCGTCCTGCGCTCCAACATGTGGAGTGCGGGAGTGCCCGGCCGGGCGGCGGCGGTGACACGAGGGACAGGGCTAGCCCGCAACGAGCTCAGCGAGCCTGTCCACCTGCTCCGGGTCAGGGACAAGGACGCGGAGCAGGAACTCGTCGACGCCGACCTGCTCGTAGGCCTTGAGGATGTCCTTGATGGTCTCCGGCGACGAGAAGATGTCCGCAGCGGTGATGCCGCCGCGAGGGTCGCGGCCGGGATAGTAGCTGTTGACCGTGGCGGCGCCGCGCTCAGCGTGCTCGGGGCCGACGACGCACTGGATGCCGGCGACGAACTTGGGTTTCCCAGGCCTGCCCGCGTCCGTCCAGTCCTGACCCAGCTTGGCCATGAGCAGCTGCGCTTCCTCGCCGGTGGCGCGGCTCCCGCCGGAGACGTAGCCGTCTCCCCAGCGGGCGACCCTCGCCATGGCTGCCTCCGACCGGCCTCCGATGAGGATCTCGGGGCCGCCTTCCTGCACCGGCCGCGGACCCACGGGTCCCACGCCCTCGGCGGCGGGCAGGCCGGACCAGATACGCTTCATCACGGCAAGCTGCTCGTCGAAGCGGCGGCCGCGGGTGTGGAAGGCAGCGGGCGCGGCCAGGGAGTCGTCCTCTCTACCGCCCACGCCGAGGCCGAGGGTGAGCCGCCCACCGGACAGCGCGTCGATGGTGGCGGCCTGCTTGGCGAGGAGGCCGGCGTTGCGCAGGGGCGCGAGCAGGACGGCGGTCATGAGCCGGATGCGCGTGGTGACGGCCGCGGCTGCGGCCAGCACCATGAGCGGTTCAGGATTCGGGTAGACGATACGGTCGATGACGCTGAGGCTGGAAAAGGGGCCCTGGTCGGCGCGTCTCGCCCAATCCAGGATGAGCTCGCCCCCGCGGGAGGGCATGCCGTGAGGGAACCCGATGCCGATGTCCATGCTAGCTCACCTTTCGGGGTTCTTCAGCCAGTGCGGCGATGCCCTCTTGGGTGAAGGCTCCCGCGCCCATGACCTGGTGTACGTCCCACTCCACAATCTCATAGCTGCGCACGCCGGTGTCGTGGAAGGGGTCCGAGCCGGCGACCTGGTTCGCCTCATCGAGGGAGGGCGCGCGAATGACGTAGATGCCCATGGAACGGTCCGACGCTGGGCCGGAGAAGAGGACGTTGCCCGCGCCGTGCTGCCGCCGCATCCAGGCCAGGTGATCGGGGGCATGGGGCCGTACCTGCTCTCGAGGGACGGCTGGGCGGCTCATCACGAGGTACCACACGTCGGCGCTCCTTGGCTCGGAGAGTACTCTGTGCCATTGTACTCCACGGCGGGAGAAGAGAGGCGGCGCCAAGGGCGAGGTGGCCCGGACGCGGCCTCAGGTGGCGGCCCGGCCGTGCCGGAGGGCGCGGCCGGGGAGGGCGCCGGTATGCTCGCTCTGGTCCACGACGAGGGTCCCGTTGACGATGACGTACTCGATGCCGATGGGGAACTGCTTCGGGTTGGTGCGGGTGGCGGCGGTCTTGACGTTGCGAGGGTGGAACACGGTGATGTCCGCCTTCATGCCGTCGCGGAGGATGCCGCGGTCCGGGATGCCGAGCCTCTGGGCGGGGAAGGAGGTCATTTTGCGAATGGCGGCGGGCAGGGAGATCTGGTTCTCCTCGCGGACGTACTCGGCGAGGATGACGGGGAAGCAGCCGTAGGTGCGTGGGCTGGGGAAGTCGCCGATGAGGAGGGCGTCGCTGCCCACCATGGAGAGGGGATGGGTGACGAAGGCGGGGAGCGTATTGCCGTTGGCGCCCTGGCCGACGTAGGAGACCTGGAGGTCTTCCTCGATGAGGAGGTCGCAGAGGGCGTCGACGGGATGCTGGCGTCTGCTATCGGCGACTTCGGCAACGGAGCGGCCCTCGTACCGGTGATTCTGTGGGCGCGTGAAGTAGGTGAGCCACATTTCGTTCCAGGACTGTGCCCAGGGGCGGACCTCCTCGCGGAGCCTTTGGCGGCCTTCATGAGAGCGAAGGACGGCCTTGAGCCGTTCGGGGCCGCCGTCGTGAGCCCAGTCCGGAAAGGCGATGAGGACACGGGTGCTGCCGTAGATGTAGGGATAGCTGTCGAAGGTGACGTCGCAGCCGTCGTCGCTGGCGTCCTCCACGAGTCGGATGAGTCGGCCGCCGCCGCCGGGGCTGGTGGTCTTCTGGTAGAAGTGGGTGATGTGGACGGGGACGCGGCTGCGATTGCCGATCTCGATGGCCTCTCTGAAGGGATCGAGGTAGCGGTCGCCCATCTTATAGCGGACGTGGGTGTGGTAGATGCCGCCAAGCTCGGCGACCTGGGATGAGAGATCGACGAGCTCCTGGGTGTCCGCGAAGTTGCCGGGGGGGTAGTCCAGTCCGGTGGAGAGGCCAAAGGCGCCCTCCTCCATGGCCTCCCTGATGAGGGCCTTCATGTTGGCGATGTCGTCAGCGGTGGCGCGGCGGGACTCCCATCCGATGGCGTCGATGCGCACAGGCGAGTTGCCCAGGATGTAGGCGATGTTCACGGCCGCCTTGCGGTCGAACATGCCGAGGTACTGCTCCACGGTGGACCAGCGTCCGGGCAGGGGCGGGTTGCCGTCGAGGCCGGAGTTCAGCTCCACGAAGCGCAGGAAGTCGTCGTGGGACCTGAAGGGGGCGTAGGAGTTGCCGTCGACACCTATGAGCTCCGTTGTGACACCCTGGCGCACCTTGGGCTCATGGCGCGGCTCCGACAGGAGGACGAGGCCAGAGTGCGAGTGCATATCGATGAAGCCAGGGCTGACGACATGGTCCGTGGCGTTTATGGTCCGGGCCGCCTGCAGAGAGGAGGGGTCACCCCTGAAGATGCGGAGGACGTCGCCCTCGACGCCCACGGCGCCGTAGTAGCCCGGGTTGCCGGTCCCATCAATGATGAGGCCGTTGGTGATGAGGAGGTCTAGCATGCTGCTGTCCGGTCCCCTGATGCTTTCTTGGTCCGGGGCCGCTCATCCGCCGGAGGACCCAGGGCGCCCAGGCCCGGGGCGATGGGCGTTCCGGCGCGGGTGATTCACCGGGGCGCTGTTCGTTCGCGGCTTCGACCCTTCCATTCGGCGCAGAACGGCCGCCATTCGGGGCTACCGTGTGGTCAGCACGTCACGAAGCCGGGCGGCAACGATGAGCTCTTCGCCGTCGTTGAGGTTGTGCGCCGTGACTCCGAAGGTGGTGTGGTCATCGGCGCGGAGCCAGATGCGGGGCGAGCCCTCAGCCAGCTCCCGCAGGACCAGGTCCGTTGACTTGCCCAGGGCGCCGGGGTCTATGACGACGTTCAGGCGGAGGCCCCAGGCCGTTTCCAGGGGCACAATCCGGGCCGTGACGCCGGGGACGCCCTGTAGCGCACGTTGGATGGCGACCAGCTTCCGCTCGCAGGCGGCGAGGCGCTCCTCATGGTCGATGGAGAACCAGGACTTGAGGGCGGCCACGACGCCGACGATCTCCTGGCGGTCAACCTTGAGAGGACGACCGATGGCCCGATAGCCGCTGGTCTCGAAGCCAATGAACCCGTGGGCGGACACGGCCTCCACAAGCTCCCTGCGGCCCGCCGCGACGCCCGTGGAGTGGGGAGCGCCGAAGTACTTTGCGCCGAAGCAGGCGACGTCCGCAGTCTGGGCCACTCGGCGGAAGTAGTCCAGCGGGAACACCTGCCCGGCAGCGTCCGCGATGACTGGGACGCCGTGGGCGCGGGCGATTCGCACGGTCTCCTCCAGGGAGAGGACCGACTCTTCCCAGTCAGGCGTGACGTAGTAGGCCACAGCGGCGGTATCCGGTCCGATGGCCGCCTCCAGCTGCTCCGGCGTCGTGCCGGACTCGCCACCGACGTCCACGAGCTTCCCTCCGGTGACCGTGAAGCACCGGTCGTAGGCGTACCGCTGGCGCCGCTGGATGAGGATGCGGTGCTTCATCCCGGTGGCATCAGGGAGGCGGCCCATCTTCTCGGGGTCCGTCCCGGCCATGGCAGCGGCGACGCTGAGGGCGATGGCTGCGGCGCACCCCGGGGTGACGTAGGCGGCTTCAGCGCCCAGGGTGCGGGCAATGTACTCGCCCGAGCGCTCCAGGAGCTCCTGCATCTCGACGTAGTGCCGGTTGGCGTTCTCCATCGCGTCGAGCACTTCCCGGCCCAGGATGGAGCCCCCCAGCACGGTCGCGTTGCCGCGGGCGTTGATCACCGGCCGGACACCCAGCTCTTCGTATACGTCGTTGGCAGGCTCTGCGGTCATGGTGTCGTCCTCCGTCCGGCTGTCCTCGGGTCCAGCCAGGCAAGTGCTCCGGGGGCCGCCGGCCAGGGCCAATGCTCCGTTGCCAGCCACCCATTCATCGATGGAGGGCATCCCGGCGGCGCGGCGGAGAATGCGGGCCCCCGACTGCCCCAACCCCCGCGTGGCAGCGCGGGGGCGGCGTGCCCATCAGGGGTGTGGACGCTAGGCCTTGGGCGGGAGGTAGGTCTTGATGACCTCATCCAGTGGCAGGACCTCGCTGTGCAGCACGTTGCGGACGATCCGCAGTGCGTACTCCTTGACCTCGGGCGGCTCGGTCTGCCGGTGGACCATGGTGCAGTCCTCGACGACGACGACCTTGTAGCGGTACTGGAAGGCGTCGGCGGAGGTCCAGAGGACGGTGTTGTCGGTGGAGGCTCCGGCGATGACGACGGTATCGGCGCCCATGGTGCGCAGCGTGTAGTCGAGGTCGTTGTGGGAGAAGCCGCTGAGGTAGCGCTTGTAGATGGTGATGTCCCGGTCGACGGGCTGGAGCTCCGGGATGACCTCGAGTGCCTCGGTCCCGACCATCATCGTCGCGTTCTCGGCGAGGTGGTCGGTGGGCCTGCGCATGCTGTTGATGTGGATGATCTGAGCGTCGGCGGCGTAGGCGGCGTCCTTGAGGCGCTTGACGCGCTCGACCATCTCGTAGCCGTAGCTGCCGGGCTGCCAGCCGTAGCCCTTTGCCATGTCCAGGATGATGACTGCTGGTTGCATACTATCCTCCTCTCGGTTTGTGGTTGGCGGGCACGCCCGCTTCGCTCCCGCTCACTTGCGGGAGAGACTAGCCTCTGCTCTCAAGCGGGAAGGGTTCGTATGGCGCGTCTAGGCCAGGCGGACGTTCTTGGAGAAGTCGTAGTCCGGGGAAACGTTGCTGTCGAAGCTCCAGGTGACCCTGGTGCGGTCCCAGCCATCGCCGAAGGTCTTGTCGAGGAAGGAGAGCATGAGCTGCCACGCGTCCTCGGCGCCCTCCGGGCGGTACCGGCCGGGCATGGTGTCATTCAGCCAGCCGTGGGGCATGTCCCGATAGAGACGAATATGGTAGCTCTTGTTGGCCTTGGACAGATGGTACTGGAACTGGAGAACGTTGTCCAGGGAGATGACCTGGTCGGTCTCCCCGAAGAGGCCCAGGACGGGGCACGTGATCCCGGCGATGTGGGTCGATATGGGGTTGGGGCGCAGCGGGTTGGGCTCCCACTCCCGGTCCCCGACGCCGCCGTAGGCCACGATGATGGAGGAGAGGTCGGTCCTGTTGGCGGCAGCGAGGATGGGTTGACGTCCGGTCTGGCAGAAGCCGGCGATGCCGATGCGGTCCGGGTCCACGCAGTCCAGGGAGCGCAGGTAGGCGATGGCCTCATCCAGGTCGCTAAGGGCCTCGTCGTCGGCGATCTCCGACCGGTCGTCGCCGCGGCGCAGGACATCCCGGTCGCCGGTGAAGCGGGAGAACATGTCGGGAGCGAACCCGACGTAGCCTTCCCTGGCGAAGCGGTCCGCGATGTCCGTGGTGTGCTTATCGACGCCGTACCGTTCGTGGAGGTTGATGACGGCGGGCCGTCTGCCCGGGGCGTCGGGCCTGGCCAGGAAGCCGGTGATCCCCTTGCCAAACGTCACTTCGGTTGCCATGTTTCACCATCCAGTATCGAGTCACTCACGAGGGGGCCGGCGCTACTTGGAGTAGGCCCTGGGCTCCAAGACCTGAAGCTTGTCGTCGACGAGGTCCAAGAGCTTGCCGGAGAGGTCCATATCCGCCTGGGCGGCGAGCACGAAGCGCTGTCCCACGCTGTCGGGGCCGGGCATGCGCGCGCGGACCTCCTCCGGCGCGTTTTCCGTGGCGATGGCGGCGCCGGGGTAGACGGTGACGACGCAGACGTTGGCGTCGCGGACCTCCTCGGCGACGAAGGCGGAGAAGATGCGAATGGCCTCCTTGGAGATGACGTAGGCGCCGCCGGTGCTCCCGAGGCCGCCGCCACCATAGACGTTGAGAACGTGGCCGCCGCCTTGGGACTCCATTTGCGGCAAGACGTTCTTGGTGCACAGGAAGGTCCCGCCGAGATTGGTGCCGATGATGCGTTGCCAGAAGCTCTCTTCCATGTCCCGGAACTTGGGCCATGGGGGCACCCCCCAGGAGAAGTGGGGGACGATGGCGGCGTTGTTGACCAGGACGTCGATACGGCCGAAGCGGGCGACGACCTGGTCGACCATGGTCTTGACGTCCGCTTCGTTGCGGACATCGGCGGTGACGGCGAGGGACTCGACGCCCATCTCGCCGAGCTCGCCGGCAGTCTTGTCAGGCGACTCGATGTCGGCGACGGCGACGTTGGCGCCCGCTTGGGCGAAGGTGTGAGAGACGAAGCGCCCGATGCCCTTGGCCCCTCCAGTGATAAGTGCAACCTGCCCTTTCAATACCACAGCCACGCGGCAGTTCGGCGTGGCGCCGGCCCAGCGGGAACCGGCCTATCCTTCAGTAGCAAATATGTAGATGAGTGTCCGGCCATAGCTTACACGGCCGGGGGTGTGCTGTACACCTTCCAGGACCGCCTGGTCTCGGAGATGCGCCTCGCGGGCGCGGCGACCATCGAGGAGGCCAACCGGACCCACAGAACACTGCTCCCCGTCCCCCGGCGAAGACCACGGCCCGCATCCCCACCAAGCCAGCGCCCAACCACCCCTGGAGGAGAGCGCTACTGGACACACACAGAACAGGCGCCCCCGTGCTGGGGGCGCCTGTTGCCGCCGCGCCAGGGTGGCCTGGCCGTGCGTCAGCGATGCTAACGGATCTCTACTCCGTCCAGCCAGATGGTGGCGAAGTCCAGGTACTCCTGGACGCGCTCCTTGTTGGCCGGGAGCCCCTTCACCCAGGAGCGGTAGGGGGGGCTGGAGATGCCGCTGTAGGTGGGGACGAAGTAGACCTGCTCCACGATCATATACTCCTCCAGCTGGCGCCAGAGGTCGGTCCGCAGCTGTGGGTCTCCCGAGGAAAGCATGTCGCTGATGAGCTGGGACACCTTCGGGTCCTGGTGTTTCATGCGTGCGGCCGGGGCTATCTCAAAGGCGTTGAGCCACCCGGATGCATCCTCCGGGAAGCGGGGGCCGCCTGAGGTTGTCCCCCACTCAGAGTGCCAGTCCGTGGACTGGCGGGCGGCGCCAAAGGCGGCCTCATCCAGGAAGTTGAGCTTGACGGTGACTCCCAATTCCAACATGGCGCCATTGATGTACTCGCCCTGGCGGACCCAGCGCCTGGGGAGCATGATGTCGATCTCCAGGCCGTCGCCGTAGCCTGCCTCGGCAAGGAGGCGCCGGGCCTCAGCGCGGTCTGCCGTCTTGTCCTTGTTGTAGCCGGGCCAGGTCAGGAAGTCGGGGTGCGTCAACGGGTTGCCGGGGTTCAGGACGGTCCCGACCTCACCATCACCGCCGCCCAGGGCTTCAATGGCTTCGTACTTATCCAGCCAAAGGGCGAAGGCCCTGCGGACGCGAACATCCTGCACCGGGCTGGGCTTGATGACGTTGAAGGACCAGCCGCCGGTCTGGCCGCCATAGGGGGCAAACCAGACGTCGTCACCCATGTCCTCGATGTACTTCGCCCGGCGGTCCTGATCGGGGTAGTAGGGCGCGCCGCGGGCCCCACCGTCGAGTCGTCCAACGCGGAAGGCCGCATCCATGGCCTGGGGAGAGCCAATGATGAACCACTCAATGCCGTCCAGGTAGGGCATCTGCTTGCCGAACTCGTCCACTTCCCAATACTTGTCGAAGCGGGTGACCTGGACGCGGCTGCCCTTGGTGAAGCTCTTGAAGGCGAAGGGGCCCGTTCCGACGTAGCCGATCTCGTTGGGCCGGACGTTCACCTCTCCGCGGTCGAAGAAGGGCTGCATCAGGTGCTTGGGATGTGCGATGGCCATCCGGGGGATGCCCAGACCCAGGATGTACTGGGGCTGGGGTGTACCCAGGGTGAGACGAACGCGGTTGCCCGACAGGACCTCGGTGGTCTGCAGGTCTTTGAAGTTCCCCCGGAAGTAGGAGGCGGGGCGAACCACGTCTCCGGCCCTGGCGCCCTGGGAGTTGATATCGAACCAGAACTTCACGTCCTCGGCTGTGAAGGGCACGCCATCATGCCAGAGGACGTTGTCGCGGATCTTGAAGGTCCACTGGGTGAAGTCCGTACTGGTCTCCCAGCTCTCCGCGAGTCCGGGGCAGACGGTGTACACGCTCTCCCGGCAGGACCGGACCAGGTTTCCGCTGCCAGTGAGGCTACTGCTGACGTGGGTGTTGTCATAGGTGGCGGTCTGCATGTGGTCCCAGCCCGCGCGGGGGTCGCCGCGGTGGGCCAGCCTGAAGTTTCCACCGTATTGGGGCTCTCCGCACAATGACACCGGCGCGCCAAAGCGGCAGTCCTTCCCACTGCTCGTGGCCATGGCCATGCCATCAGGCTTGGTGGAGGGCGTCTGGGGGGCCGGAGCGGGGGACTGGCCCGGCATGCTGGCCGCCATGGCTGCCTCCGGCTCCGCGGCCATCGCGGCGGGGGCGGGCTGGGCAGCAGCGGCGGGCTGCTGGGGCTGCTGGGCCGCAGTAGGAGCGGCGGCGGCGCCGCCGCAGGCTATGCTGGCCAGGAGCAGCAGGGCGAGGGCGCTGAACAGGATGGTGCGAACGGTCATTACGATTCCTCCTTCTGATTCCGGGTTCTTCCTATCCATGAAAACCACTGGCAGCGTCCGGGTGTCCTCTGCGCTGCTTCTCTCCCTTACCATCTTCCTACGATGCAGGCGGCCCACCGGTTCTCTGGCGCGCCGGCTACAGGGCGTAGAAGCGCTGGGGGTTGTCGCCCAGGATCTTGTCCACGGCCTCCGGGTTGATCTTCCCATCCTCACGCAGGCGCTGGAGGGCCAGGAGCTCTGAGGAGGTATCGTTGTGGCCGTAGTCGGTGCCGAGCATGATGTTGCCTTCGCCGGCGTGCTCCAGGACGTAGTCGAGATCGTCGGTGGTCTGGCAGGCAACGAACATGTTGTTTTCCTTCAGGGTGTCCACACCGAGCCACCTCTTGCCCTGCTTGGTGAGACGCAGCTGGGCGTCGTTGAGGGCGTAGGGGACCCACTGGGAGCTGACCTCGACGAAGCCCCACCGCACGTCTGGGAACTTTTCGGGAATGCCCTTCATCAGGAGGTCATGGAAGGTGCCGACGATGGTGAGCTTGAACTGAGAGAAGCCGGAGTCCCTGGCGAGGAGGTCCCACATATTGAAGTTGCCCTGGGAGGAGTGGAAGCAGATGGGCATGTCCAGCTTGCCGGCCTCCCGGTAGAGGGGAAAGAAGTAGGAGTCTCCCATGCGCTTGTCGTGCTCGCCGTTGCGCATGAAGACGCCGCAGGCGCCGTGCTCCTTGGCCCAGTGCAGCTCCTCCAGGGACTCGTCCATGCTCATATGGGGGAGTATGGCAGTCCAGCGCAGCCGGCCCTTGCCCATGTCATGGATGTCCGAGACCCAGCGGTTGTAGCTTCGGCAAAGCGCAAGCTCGGTTTCCGGGCGGCGGGTGAGGGGCCGGAGGAAGATGGTGGGATAGAGGATATGGGTATCGACGCCGAGCTCATCCATGTGAGCGATGCGCGCGGCGACATCTGAAGCCTCACGGGTGCCCTCAGTGGTGTCGCTGCCGATGTTGGCGTTCTTGGGGAAGACACGGCCCTCGATCATCCACCACTCGGTAGCCCTCAGGAAGGAGCCGCCCTTCTTCCTGACGACGACCTGGGGCATGAGGTCCCGCTCGGACTCGTCGGCGTAGTCCCAGGTGTGCTCGTTCTCAACGACGTGGGCGTCGGCATCGATAATGGCCATACAGACTCTCTCCTTGGTGGTATGTGCCTGGGTGTTCCGGGCTACGGCAACGCCAGTTTATGGACGTTGCGTACAGAGCAGTTAATCACAGACTCAGGTCTGGTGTCAATGCTGGGCAGCTTGCATGTTGTTGTGCAGCAAGAGGGTCAGCGTCATTGGTCAATTTCGCCAGCAGTAGGGGTGTGCTTCAGGGATAGTTGGGCGAGGGGCTCGTTGGGGCCCTGGCCTTCCGCCGCAGGGCGGCGCACTCAGGGGGAGGTTGTAGGGGCGGCAGCGGGCTTCTTCGGGGGCGTCGCCAGGAGCATGGCCATGGAGACCAGGGCAAAGACAACGGCAAAGACGGTGAACACCGCGGCGTAGCTCCCGGTCCGATCTCGCACCAACCCTGCCAGCAGCGGCCCGAGGGGCGATATGACGGCCTGGACGGGGGCGGCGAAGCCGCGGATGGCACCGATAGATCGGCGGCCGTAGTAGTCGGCGAAGAGGAGACGCTGGGCGATGGTCCAGCCGCCCTGGGCCAGTCCGAACATGATGCCGAAGAGGACTGCCAGGGGATAGGTATCTGCGATGACGATGAAGACCATGGCGACGACGTAGAGGAGGTTGACGATGATTGCCCCGTAACGGACGTGGAGGCGCTCGAGGAGGAAGCCCCAACCGAGGCTGGTCACGGAGGAGATGGTGGCGAAGATGGTGGTAACGCTGACGGAGAGGCCGGCACTGATTCCCCTATCCTGGAAGTTGGCGATGGCGTGGAGATTGACGGCTGTCTGGGCGAACCCCACGAAAGCCACGCCGAACATGATGAGCCAGAGGGCGCGGGTGCGCATAGCCTCGCGGAGGGTCCAGGACTCCTCGGCAGGGCGCGGGCGGGCGCCCGGGGCTGCCCCCGCAGCGGCCTCGGCGTCTGGTTCGCGGCCGTCCGGGTAGAGTCCGAGGTCCTCCGGCCGTCGCCGGATGAAGAGGGCCGAGGGAACGGTGATGCCCAAGAAGCTCATTCCGGCCAGGGTGGCGTAGGCGTGCCGCCAGCTGTAGGCGACGATGATGGCGTGGATGACCAGGGGCAGCGTCGCCTGGCCCGCGCGGAGGCCGACGCCGGCGAAGGCCGTGGCCCGGCCCCGCTTGTAGATGAACCAGTTGGCGATGGCGACGGCGATGCCGGACTGGATGCCCGCGATGGCCACGCCGCGCCCAACGCCGAAGAAGGCCCAGAAGTGCCACGGCTGGGTCATGGCGGCCAAGCCAAGCATACACCCGGCGATGAGCATGCCGGAGACGACCATGGGTGCGCGGGCGCCGCGGCGGTCCAGGAGCACGCCGATGGCGGCGGAGAAGACGGAGCCGGCGAAGCTACCGGTGGTGAAGGCCAGGGATATGGTGGCGCGGGTCCAGCCGAGCTCGTCACCGATGGGCCGTACGAAGACAGCGAGGACGGGGCCGAACATGGTGGCTGAGGCGAAGCTGGCGATGGCGGCGGAGATAACGATGCTCCAGCCGTAGTAGGAACCCCGAAAGGGCCAGACGGCGGGGACCGCGGGGGAGAACCGAGCCGGGTCGGGCCGCTCCGGTCTATCGCTTGCCATGTGAATGCACCATCGCCCCTTTGCTTGGGAGGCCTACGCTGCGGCGGCGGAAGGGTGTGCACACCACGGGGGCCTCGGCGTAGGGAGGCCCCCGTGGTGAATCGCTATCGTGTCCCGGGAATCAGGCCGGCAGGGCCGAACAGGGCGGCGCCAGCCGTTCCCAGACTTCAGGCTAGGACCCGGCGGCGGGCAGGGCCGCCTTTACCTTCTGGGCAGCCTCCGGGGTCACCCAGGTTGTCCACCGGTCCTCGTAGGTCTGGAGATAGTAGATGGCGACCTTTTCCCATTCGCCACCGGTCTCGTTCTCCACTCCCCAGGCCGCGGCCGCGCTGACCTCCTTCGTACCCACGTTGATCTTTCTGAAGAAGTCAACGAGCTCCGGCGGCTTCTCGAGGAAGCTCTTGTGAGCCGCCACCTTTGTGGGCTGGGTCTCGTAGGCGCAGCCCATCGTCGGTTTGTAGGCTATGTCGTCCTTGGCCTTCATCAGCTCGTCCCAGCAGGCCTGGTTCCAGGCAGGCTCTTCCAGGACATGCCAGTCGTAGCCGCCGAAGATGCTGGTGGGGGCCCAGTAGTAGCCAAAGACGGGATCCTTGGTCTTCTGAGCTCCAATCAGGGCTGCGTCCAGTGCTGCGGCGGTGCCGGGGGAAAGCACGTTGTAGTACTCGTCCAAGCCGTAGGCTGTAAACTTGGCCCGGTTGATCTCCGTGCACTGCCAGCCGATGATGCAGTTGTAGAAGATACCCTTGTTGGGGTCCTCCGGGTCCTCGAACAGCTTGACGATTTCGGGCCGCTTCAGGTCCTCGATGGTCTTGACGTTGTGCTCCTCCGCGACCCACGTGGGAACGACCCAGAACTGGTCGCCGCCTCCATAGATGTCGCCAAGTTCCACGACGCTGCCTTCGGTGGTTACCTTGTCCCACCATTCCTGGAAGTTGCCAGGCCATGCCTCGATGTTGATGTCAATGTCGCCCTGCTCGAGGGCAGTCTGACCCATGACGGTGTTGACCACGACCTCTTCGACCATGTGCCCATAGCCCTTCTCCACGATGAACTTGGCGATGGCGTTCTCGATCCAGTTGGTCTCAAAGGTGTTGTCCTGGAGCCTGATGGTCAAGGGCTCCGCCTCACCGCCGCAGGCGGCAAAGAGGGCCGCCAGGATGAGGGCTGCAGGCAGCACTAGGAACCGTCTCCACTTGTACACGCTGTCAATCATAGATTCCTCTCCTCTCGGACTATCTGGTTGGACGACACGGGTTGTTACTCCCGTCAGTTGATGCCGATTGTTTCCGGTCCCAACACCTCCTTCTTATCATTTCACGATGGGTCCCCGGGCCATGGCCAAAGGCGCGGGTTATTCGGCGGACTTTATGGGCTGCCGCGACCTGGCGAAGCCCTGGGTGATGCGGTCCAGGATGATGGCCATGATGACGATGCCCACGCCCCCGATGAGGCCGCGGCCGACATCCAGCCGCGCAATCCCGTTGAGGACCTCTACGCCCAGGCCCTTGGCGCCGATCATGGAGGCGATGACCACCATGGCAAGGCTCATCATGATGGTCTGGTTGAGGCCGGCCATGACGGTGGGAAGAGCCAGGGGGATCTGCACCTTGAACAGGAGCTGACCGGTGGTGGAGCCGAAGGCCCGCGCCGCCTCCAGGACGCTGGAGTCAACCTGGCGGATGCCGAGGTTGGTCAGGCGGATTATCGGAGGGACAGCGTAAATCAGTGTGGCGACGACAGCCGGGACTTTACCCAAGCCAAAAAGCATCAGGACGGGGATGAGGTACACAAAGCTGGGCATGGTCTGCATCATATCCAGGACGGGGCGCTGCAGGGCGTCGAAGCGGTCCCATCGTGCGGAGAAGATGCCGGCGGGAACGCCAAGGACAACGGCGAGCAGGGTGGCGACCATCACGAGCGCGAGGGTCGACATGGCCTGGTCCCACAGGTTCAGGAACCCCAAGGCCAGCATCATGCCTGTCGCCATGATGGCAAAGCGGCGTCCGACCATCCGGTAGGAGATGAGCACCACGACAACGACCACGACCCACCAGGGCAGCAGCTGCAGCCACTTCTCCAGGGGAACGAGGAGGTAGCGGAGGAGCACGATGTTGATGGCGCTGAAGAGCGGGTCTCCGGTCACGACGATCCAGTCGACTCCCTTGTCCACGGCCTTGGAAATGGGCGAGCCTACGAGGATTGCTTCAGGGACATCGACGAGAACGGGGGCGAGGGGGAGAAGGCTCCCCGCGAGCAGGGCCAGCCCAATGAACAGTATCCACTTGGGGAGAGTGAGGACGGCTCTGAGGGGACGAGGGAGACCCTCCACGAAAGAAACGGCGGGGGCTTCCAAGGTCGAATCCGGGGCAGCCTTCGCGCCGTTGGCTGAGGATTGCGTCAGAGACGGTGTTTCCGATTTCGTCGTTTGGGCGCCTGATGTTCCGGCCATTTAGCTAGGCCTCCTATTCTCGCCGACCTGCCTTCCGAGAGCTAGGCGGTCCGTTGCCGACCAGTCTTCTTGGGGCTGGGGCGAGGTCTGCCAACTATTGGTCCTGTTGTTCGTTGTCTTCAATCTAGTCTGCGGTCGGGAGCGCGGAAGCTTGCGCCGCTTCCGCGCTCGCTTCCTCATTGGCGCCGGTGGCGGCCATGCTGGTGAGGATCGCCGCGCGGTGAACCTCACCGAGGAGGCGGCCCCGCTCATCGACAACGGCGATAGGGCCGTCGTAGACGGCAGCCATGGGCACGAGCTCTTCCACAACGGTCTGGGGAGCCACCTTGGGCCAGTCCGCGTTGACCGCGCCGGCCAGGGTGACTGCGCCGCGGCGGGCGGATTCCGCGGCGTCGTCGAGGGTGAGGAAGCCCAGCAGGCTGCGGCTGTGGTCGAGCACAAAGGTGTGGTCCACGTCGTTGCTGCGCATGATCTCCATGGCGACCCTGGGCCCCTGCCATCCATAGACGACGCACACCGGGGCCTGCATGATGCTCTCAGCGCCGAGGACCTTTGCCTTGGACACATCCCGGACGAACTGGCCGACATAGGCGTCGGCCGGCAGGGTGACGATCTCTTCGGGCGTCCCCTCCTGGATGATTTCGCCGTCACGCATGATGGCGATTCGGTCGCCGAGCTTGAGGGCCTCGTTGAGGTCGTGGGTAATGAAGACGATGGTCTTGTGGAGCTGCTCGAGGAGGTTGACCAGCTCATCCTGCATTTCGCGGCGGATGAGTGGATCAAGGCCGCTGAAGGGTTCGTCCATCAGGAGGATGGGGGGGTCTACGGCCAGGGCGCGGGCGATGCCGACGCGCTGCTGCATGCCGCCGCTGAGCTCGCCCGGGTAGTACTTCTCCCAGCCATCGAGGCCAACGCGCTTGATGACTTCTTCCGCCCTTGCGTAGCGTTCGGTCGTGCCCATCCCCTGGACCTCCAAGCCGTAGGCCACGTTATCCAAGACCTTCATGTGCGGCATGAGGCCGTAGTGCTGGAAGACCATCCCCATCTTGCCTCTACGCAGCTTGATGAGGTCCTGGTTGCTGTACTGAACGATATCCTCGCCATCTACCTCAATGGCGCCATGGGTGGGCTCGATGAGACGAAGCAGACAGCGGACGAGGGTGGACTTGCCGGAGCCCGAGAGGCCCATGACGACGAAGACTTCGCCCTCATGGACGTCAAAGCTGACGTTGCGAATAGCGACAACGTGGCCGGTGCGTTCCAGGATCTCTCGCCTGTCGGCGGCGGCGACCCACTCCTCGCTGCGGAGGGAATCGGCGTGGGGGCCGAAGATCTTCCACAGACCGCGGACGGATATACGGACATCCTTGCTCTCCGCAGTAGCCACGGTGACACCTCTTCCTGGCCCCGAGGGCCCCCACCCCCATGCGCCCGCACGGCTACGCCACGCGCTACGCAAATAGACAAGGGGTAGATCGACTTGGGATGGGGGAGGCGGGCGGCTGCGGGCTGGCGCTCGCAGCACTGATCTTCATCCACTGTGTTGTAGTGGGCCTACCTTATACAACCCATTTTTGTTTGTCAACCCGCCCCCGTCCGCAAGAGCAGCCAGTCTTTTCCGGCGGTTTTTCACGGGCGCAGCTCCCCGCTTTCGGGTGGTGTTCCATCCGGGTCGACGAGCGCGGCGGGGGCTCCGCGCCACCTAGACCATGGTGCGAATTGCTCTCAGTCGGACGCTGGCGATGAGGATGAGGACCGTTCCTATCGCGCCGCCTGTCAGGATGGCCAGAGAGCTTCCGTAGAACTGGGCCAGGACGCCGGCGATGAGGCTTCCGAGGGGGACCAGGCCATGGTCCATCATGTACAGGCTCATCACGCGCCCGCGGAAGGCGTCGGGTGTGATGGTCTGGAGCACGGTGTTTACGATGGTGTGGAACAGCATCTGGGCGGCCCCGACCCAGGCGATGACGACTATCGCGACGGGCATTACGGCGGCCTGGGAGAAGGCAATGACGCCCAGGGCGGAGAGGACCCCAGTGGCGAGAACCAGCCACCCCTTGCGCCGCACATCGCCGGCGGACGCCAGGATCATGGGTCCGAGGAGGGCGCCGGCGCCGAAGCTGGCATAGAGGATCCCCAGCCCATCCGGCCCAGCGCCGAGCACGTCCTTGGCGAACACGGGCATGATGCCCGTTGTGAAGGGCATGAGGAAGATGGAAGGGATGATGGTCAGCAGAATCAGCGCGAGGATGGTCTTCTCCTTCGAGACGTAGTCGATGCCCTCGCGGAAGCTGGAGAGCGCGGAGACGCGGCGCGATCTCTCCTCATCGTTCTGCTGCTGCACGCGCATGGGCAGCACGACGACGACCACCATGGCGAAGCACACCGCCTGAAGCAGGAAATTGTTGCCGGGACCGAAGAAGGCGATGAGCAGGCCACCCACGGCAGGGCCGATGACCCGATTGACGTTGAAGGCGGAGGTGATGAGCACGACGGCGTTGAGGAGCTCATGCCGTGGGACTGTATTGGCCACGAGGGCCTGCCGCACGGGGTGGTTCACGGCCCAGCCAACGCCGCTCAGGAAGGTGAAGACGAAGAAGTGCCAGACGCGGAGGAGGTCGAAGAGGATCAGAAAGGCGAAGGCGAGGGCCAGGAGGGCGAGCATGATCTGGGTGGAGATGAGCAACCGCCGGCGGTCCATGCGGTCGCTGAGCACGCCGCCGATGGGCCCGGCGAGGAGGAAGGGGAGGGTCCGCGTCCCGTGCAGCGCACCAACGAGGAAGGCGGAGCTGGTCATTTCATACATGAGCCAGCCCAGAGTTATCTGTTGAATCCAGTTGCCGGCGCTGGCGAAGAGGGTGCTGAACCAGAGGAGGCGGAAGTCGCGGTACTTGAGGGATGAGAAGGTCTTTAGACGGGTGAGGGGTGACCCGGGTTTCTCAGGTGCGCCGGTGTGGGCCACGGGACTCCTTGGGTCAGATGGGGAAGATGGGCTCTGGCCGGAAACCCTTGGGGATTATAGACCAGGGCTGAATGGCAGGCAACGGAGCCTGCCTCTGCCGGGTCCGCCGTCTGGCGGGTAGGGACACTCGGTTGACTGCCGCCGGGACATGCGGCCTTGGGACAGGCTCACGCGGAGTCGCGAGTCTCGAAATAGCCTGCGGATTGGGGGCCCTGTGAGGGGCAGGCGGATTCACCGTGTAGAATACAGCGGACTCGGGTGGTTCCTAAACCTGAACGGAGGCGAGTATGCAGGCAACAGAGTCGAACGAGCATCCCCGGATGGGGGCAGGGCGGGGGAGGTTGGAGGGCAAGGTGGCGCTGGTGACGGGGGCCGAAGCCGGCATCGGGCGGGCGTCGGCCCGGCTCTTTGGTCGAGAGGGCGCGAAGGTGGTGTGCGTGGACATACAGGAGTCGGCGAGCGTCCGCACTGACGAGCTGATTCGCCAGGAAGGCGGAGAGGCGATCTTCGTCGAAGCGGACGCGACGTCTCGCCCGGACTGCGACCGGATGGTTGCAACTGCCGTAGACCAGTTCGGCGATCTGGACATCCTGTACAACAACGTGGGCAACGGCGTCAGCGGACGGTTGGGGGACCTCACGGACGACCAGTGGCACTGGGTCTTTAACGTAACGCTCAACGGGGTGTACAACGGCACGAGGGCGGCGCTGCCGCATTTCCAGCGGCGGGGTCGTGGGACCATCGTGAACACGGCGTCGACGCACGGGCTGCTGGCGACGCAGCGGTCGCCGGCCTACTGCACGTTCAAGGCGGCGGTGGTGATGCTGACGCGCCAGCTGGCGCTGGACTACGGACCCGAGATCCGGGTCAACTGCGTGTGCCCTGGGCCGACGGCGACGCCCCGGTACCTGCGGGGCCTGGCCGCGGCTGAGGACCCGGAGCGGCAGCGGGCCATGCGGGAAGAGCGGGTTGCGGCGCTGAAACGGCTTGCGGGAGCGGAAGAGATCGCGTACGGCGTCCTGTTCCTGGCGTCGGACGAGGCCTCCTACGTGACGGGCCACGCGCTGGTCGTGGACGGGGGGCAGACCATCGACGTCTAGAGGGAGGGGCCGGACGGAAGACGGCCAGTGACGGGAGCCCGGCGCGGGAGCCGCAGCGGGCCCTAGACCGGCTCGAGGGGGCGGTGAGGCCCTTGGGGGAGCTCGACACGGATTTCGTCGTCTGGGGCCACTTCGCCGCCGGTGACGACGATGCCCATGATGCCGGCCTTCCGCACCAGGTTGCCTGCTTCGTCCCGGTCCAGCACGGCCTGCAGCAGGCCAGGCTGGATTCCGTCCAGCTGGGCGCAGGGGTTCCGCAAGCCGGTGACCTCCACGACGGCGTCTCGCAGGTGGAGGCGCGTGCCGGTTGGGAGGCCGAGCAGGTCGACGCCGCGGGTGGTGATGTTCTCGCCCATCCGGCCGTGGGAGACGTCGAAGCCGGCCTCTCTCAGCTCGTCATAGAGCTCAGCGTGGATGAGGTGGACCTGCCGAAGGTTGGGCTGCGTGGGGTCGCGCTGTACGCGGATGCGATGCTTGACGGTCTCCCCGGCGTGGGCGTCGCCCTCGACTCCGAGGCCCGCGATCAGCCGTACCTTCTCCTGGTTCGGTTTGCCCATGGTGTGGGACGGGCTGCGGTTTACGGACATGACCGTTCCGTTCATCCGTGTTCCTCCTGTTGGTGTTGGTCGTGAACCCGGCGTCCCGCGGATGGACGCAGGAGCAATAGCCGGGGGCGCTAGCGGGGCCGCCACTCCTGGAGCTTGCCGACGAACCATTCGGCGTTTCGGATGAGGCCGAAGCCGGAGAAGACCTTTTGCATCAGGACGCGGTGTGTCTCCTGGTCAGAGGAGAAGGTGGCGTCCTCGATGAATATGACGCCCACGTCGTGGTCCCTGGCGGAGTAGGCGGTGGAGGCGATGCCCACGTTGATGCCGCCGCCGATGAGCGCGATGGTGTCCACGCCCGCGCAGCGCAGCTCCAAGTCCAGCGCGGTCTGATGAAAGGCGCTCCAACGGTGCTTGAGGAGGACGACGTCCTCCGGCGCGGGCGCAAGCTCATCGACGATCTCGGCCTCCCAGGTGCCGCCGAAGCTTCCGGGGGGAACCCAGGCATAGGCCTCCGGATCGGGCCGGGGGTTCCCATAGGTGCCATCGGCAATGCGCGGAGGAAAGTCTCTGCCATCGGCGCGATGGTCGGGCTTGACGTAGAAGAGGGGCATGCCGCGCTTTCGGGCTTCTTCCTTGATACGGACCGCGTTGGCGAGGCCCTGTTGCCACTGCTGAAGCTGCGGGCCTCCCGCCCGCTCTGCGTTCTTGGCGCCGTAGTTGACCATGTCGAAGAAGAGGACACCCGTGGTGTCCATGCCGAGCCTGCGGACGTTCATGGCCCCCTCCTGTGTGGATTGTCTTCGATGGACACGGTAGCTGTGAGAGCCGGCCGCCATGGGGCGCCGAACCGATTCGCGGCCCGCATTCCGCCGATGGCTCCAATATCGCGCTCAACACGTCCGGCGCGAGCGCAAGGGTTGCATTTGGCGGGGGCGGACGACGCGGACACCACCGTCCGCATGGGGGAGCCAACTGCCTCATCATGGGCCAGCCAAAGGTGGGTTGTCAAACTCGTGGTCCGACGCCATCGCCGCCAGCGGTGCGTTTCGGCGATTAGCCGCCGCCGGGGTGCTCGCGCGCGGGGGCGCGGGCGGGGCAGAAGTTCGAAGACCCTCGTGCGGCAACGGTGCTACACTTGCCTATCGGCACTCCCAACTCAGGCCCCAGCGCGAAGCCGTTCCTTGCGGCACAGACTTTTTGCACAACAGGAGGAAATCATGGCCAGAACGCCCCCAGTAAGCAGAGACGCCGTTCCCGAGGACAAGCGTGCTGCATTCGACGCCATAGTTCAGGAACGAGGCGGGGTCCCGACGGAGGGGCCCGGCTCCGTCCTGATAAACGCGCCGGAGACGGCGCAACGCGCCTTGGGACTCGCACTCTTCCTGCGCTCGGAGACCTCCCTGGAGCCTCGGATACGGGAGCTGGCCATGTTGCTGGCGGCGAGGGAGAACGACTGTCAATTCATCTGGAACGCGCATGCCCCGCTGGGACGCCGGGCAGGGCTGCGGGACGAGGTCGTAGACGCGCTGCGGGACCGGAAGGAATTGCCCAGTCCAGCGGCGGACGAGGCGGCAGTGGTCGAATACGGGCAGCAGCTCTTCCGCACGCGCCGGGTGAGCAAGCAGGCCTTCGACGTGGTCGTGGGCCACTTTGGCGTCGCGGGCGCCACGGAGCTGACAACGCTCCTGGGGTGCTACACGATGCTCGCCTTCAACATAAACGCCTTCGAGGTGGAGCTGCCGGCGGAGCACACCGAGGAACCGCTGCCCGTTTAGGACACGGCAACCCTTACACAACCGTCATTCCCGCACCCACCCGCCGTGGCAACCCCCCAACCCTCCCCCTACAAGGCCGTCGCGCCAGCGACCCCGCGAAAGCGGGAATCCAGGGGAGGGGCCGCGGGTTGGCGGGAGCTGCCTTACTTTCACGACCTCGCCCTCCACGGGGAGTTACGCAAAGGTCTCGGTGGACCGCGGAAACCGGGCGGAGGAGTTAATGAACGGCAGCCGCCGGAGGTGCGGGGGCCTCAGGCGGCTGCACGAGAACGGAGTGAGGATTGCTGGCGACCCGGATGGGATTCGAACCCACGATCTTCGCCGTGACAGGGCGATATGTTAGGCCACTACACCACCGGGCCGCGATTCACACCTCAATACCAAGAATCCCAAGTTACTGGCCGAGCTCCCGCTGGAGGCCCTGCCAGTCGGTATCAATCTCACCATCGTAGAAGCGGTCCGGGTTTTCCACAGCCCAGATCTGCTTTCGGATCACAAAGTTGTCCGGCTCAAGGGCCATCCCCCTGCGCCAGAGGGCCACGGCCTGCTCCTTCTTGCCTTCCCGGAGGAGGTCCATGCCTTGCCGGAAGCTCTGCAGGGCCTCCGGGCGCTTGATGGAGAGGTCCCGGCCGGTGGGCGGGGCATCGGTCAACTCCTGGGGCGGGAGGCCGTTGGCCCAATGCCGAGCGAGGCGCGCGAACTCGGGCGTTTGGATGTTAAAGTTGCCCAGCCGCATGTACTGGACGAAGCCCTCTTCGTCGACGAAGACGCCATTGGGGATGGCCTTGAAGTCGAAGGCCTCCGCCAGGAGGTTGTCCGAGTCCACCGCGCACTGAAAGGTTGCCTCCGCCCGCTCCAGGTAGGGCGCCGCCTTCCGGGGGCCCTGGGCATCGACGGCCACAGCGAGGAACTCAGCCCTATTGTGGTCCATCCCCTTCACAAACTCCTGCCAGACCGGCAGTTGATTCCGGCACACTCACCAGGAGCTCCACATGAAGATGATGAGCCGCCTGCCCCGGAAGCTCCGGAGTCCCACCGTGCCGCCATCGACGGTTGGCAGCGTGATGTCCGGGACACGCTGGCCCACCTGGACGGGCTTTCGGGAAAGCGCGCTCAAAGGACACCTCAAGTGCCGGGGTAGATGCTAGAAACTATCGTAGCGCGTGAGGTGGGAGGTGTAAAGCCTGGCTCCTCGCGGGAGGCAGGTCGACACAACGTGGCGGCGGCGATAGAGTGAGGATGCACGGAACATTTCCAGGACGGATGTGTTTGGGCGCCGAAGCGCGGAAGAAAGAAGCGGCGATGCGCGGAGAAGCTGACGCGGAGTGCACTGAGGCGCATCGGCTGTATTCAGGGCCGCGCGGCAGGGACACGGCGCATGGTGAAGGGGGAGAAGCGCGGCGCGGTTATGCAGAGAGGGCTGGTCCTGTTCGGCCCGCACGGATGTTAGGGAGGGCTCTGTGACATCGGCAGTCTCACATGAGGGCGCCACTCCAGGCGTGGAGCGGGTGACGCTTAACATCGACGGGATGACGTGCGCGTCGTGCGTACTCCACGTGGAGCACGCGCTGAGGGGCGTCGCAGGCGTGGAGCAGGTGCGGGTGAACCTGGCGACGGAGAAGGCGACGGTGGAGTATGTGCCGGGAGCGGCGTCGCTCGACCGGTTCAGGAGCGCAGTTGCGGAGGCGGGATACACGGTGGAAGGCGTCGGCGGAGAGGGCACAGGTGAAGAGGAGGTGGAGCGGCTGTCGAGGACCAAGGAGATCCGGGGTCTGCGGAACAGGTTGGCCTTTTCCCTGGCCCTGGGGGCGGTGATCTTTGTGGGGAGCTTCAAGGAGCTGTTCCCCTGGGCGCCTGGGCCGCTCCAAAACTCGTATGTGCTGTGGGCGCTGGCGACTCCGGTGCAGTTCTGGGCCGGGTGGCAGTTCTACAAGTCCGGCGTGGGAGCGGTCTGGCACCGGACAGCGAACATGCACACGCTCATCGCGCTGGGGACGAGCACGGCCTACTTCTTCAGCGTCGGCGTGACGCTGCTCCCTGGAGCGTTTGCCGCGCGAGGGATAGAGCCGCAGGTGTACTTCGACACGTCCAGCATCATCATCGGCCTGATCCTGCTGGGAAGGTACCTGGAGGCACGGGCGAAGGGGGAGACTTCCGATGCCATCCGCCGGCTGATGGGGCTACAGGCCAAGACGGCCCGGGTGCTGCGCGACGGCGCCTGGCGGGACGTGCCGCTGGGGGACGTGTCGCCGGGGGACGCGGTCCTGGTGCGTCCCGGCGAGAAGGTGGCGGTGGACGGGGTGGTGGTGGAGGGGGCGTCCAGCATCGACGAGTCAATGCTCACGGGCGAAAGCCTGCCCGTGGAGAAGGCGGTGGGCTCCCAGGCCTTTGCGGCGACGCTGAACCAGACGGGGGGCTTCACGTTCCGGGCGACGAAGGTGGGCGGCGACACGGTCCTTGCCCAGATCATCCGTCTGGTGGAGGAGGCCCAGGGGTCGAAGGCGCCCATCCAGCGCCTGGTCGACGTGGTGGCGTCGTACTTTGTGCCGGCGGTCATTGCGGTGGCGTGCTTCAGCTTTGTGCTGTGGAGCGTCATTGGGCCGGAGCCGGCGCTGGTGTACTCGCTGCTGACATTCGTGGCGGTGGTAATCATCGCGTGCCCCTGCGCCCTGGGGTTGGCGACACCGACGGCGATCATGGTGGGGACGGGCAAGGGCGCCGAGTTCGGGGTCCTCATCCGCAGCGCCGAGGCGTTGGAGCTGGCCCACAAGACGACGGCGGTAGTGCTGGACAAGACGGGGACACTGACCCGAGGCGTGCCCCGCGTTACGGACGTGGTGGCCGCAACGGAGACGGAGGAGGAGCTGCTGCGCCTGGCGGGATCGGCGGAGCGGGGCTCCGAGCACGCCCTGGGAGGGGCCATTGTGGCGGCGGCGTTGGAGCGGGGCATCGTGCTGGAGAGCCCAAGGGCCTTCAATGCCGTGGCAGGAATGGGGATGGTGGCGGAGGTGGAGGGTCGAACGGTGGTCATCGGCAACGAGGCCCTGCTGGAGTCCCACGGCGTGGGCTTGGACGGGACCGGGGAGCGCGGGGCGGAGCTTTCGGCGCAGGGGAAGACGGTCATGTTTGCGGCAGCCGACGGTCGGCTGCTGGGGATGCTCGCGGTGGCGGACACCCTGAAGCCGGAGGCGAAGGAGGTCGTCGCGCAGCTGCGGGGCATGGGCATCGAGACGATCATGCTGACAGGAGACAACCGCAGGACGGCGGAGGCGGTTGGCCGGGACCTTGGCATCGACCGGGTGCTGGCGGAGGTGCTGCCTCAGGAGAAGGAGGCGATGGTGAGGGGGCTGCAGGAGAGCGGCAAGGTGGTGGCCATGGTGGGAGACGGAATCAACGACGCGCCAGCGCTGGCGCGGGCGGACATCGGCATCGCGATGGGGACGGGCGCGGACGCGGCGATGGAGGCGGCGCAGGTAACGCTGATGCGGGGCGACCTGCGGTCGGTGCTGACGGCGTTCAGGCTGAGCAGGGCCACGATAGGGACGATCCGGCAGAACCTGTTCTGGGCTTTCGGGTACAACACGGCGCTGATACCGGTGGCCGCGGGGGCGCTGTACCCGCTCTTCGCGGCCCTGGGGGGGGTGCCGGGCTGGCTGCAGCCGTTCTTCGGCGAGCTGGGCTTCCTGAACCCGGTGCTGGCGGCGCTGGCAATGGCGTTCAGCTCTGTGTCGGTGGTGGGGAACTCACTGCGGCTGCGGGGATTCAGAGCGGTGCAGTAGAAGCGGGGAGAGCGCGCTGGGGCGACACTTCGGCACGGCGCGCGAGTGAGCAGGGAAGGATTCAGGGCCAGCCAAGGAGGCATTCGCCATGACGAGTCGGCTGCTGGGGTTTCTACGCAAGGCTGAAACAGCCGAGGACCCGGTGTGCCATATGGACGTGGACACGAGGAAGCCGCCGGGGGGGACCCACGAACATAAGGGTGTAACGTACTACTTTTGCGGGCCCGGCTGCCGGGTGGCATTCTCGAAGGAGCCCGAAGCGTACTTGTCCGGGGAGAAGAAGATGGAGATGTAGGGGAGGCGGTCCTCCTCGGATGGGGACGGGTACGCTGGGCAACTCCTACGTTGGGGGGTGCGGCTAGCGCCAGGCGTCGTCAGGGGGGAACACGTTGGAGGCTACGCGGCGCACGACGGGGCCGTCGAACCACTCCTGGACGGTGTTGCGCCATTTGAGGTAGTGGGGGGCCTGCCGATGCGCCTCGAGGGCGGCCTCATCCTTGTAGACTTCGTAGAGGTGGATGGCGTTGGGGTCTTCGGCGTCCTGGAGGACGTCGAATCGGAGGCATCCGGGTTCGTCCTTGTTGGAGCCTACGGCGTCGCCGTGGAGCGCCTCCATGAAGGCGTCCTTGTGTTCCGGCTTGATCTTGATGGTCACGATCAGGGCGTGCATGGTCTCTCCTCTCTGCGTGTTGGTTGGGACTCTAGGATACACCGGTGTTCGCGGTCCATGCTGATTCTTCAACGGGATTCGCCGCCGGGCGGCCGCCCCCTAAGTGCTGTCCGGTTGGCCGCGTCCATCCCGGGGGAGTCCGAGCGCGGCAGGTGCAGCGCGGCGGGTTGTCGTGGGGCCTTCACGCGGGCGGGTCCTCATTGGGGCCCAGGGCTTTCAGGTCCTGCGCCAGCTTCTTGACCCATTCCTGCGCGGGCACGGTGAGAGGTACGACGATTTCCAACTCGCCGCCGGGCTGCCGCCTGACGGAGCCGGGGTCCTCCTTTTCCAGGGGGACGCTGACGGACTCGCGGTCGATGCCGAGGGCATCAGTGACGGCGAAGACGAGCTGCATGTCCGCCATTCCGATGACGTCGTCTGTCATGGACTCTCACCTACCTTAGGGGAAGCCGGGCTGTCTCCCGACGCGGCTCCGGAGGGTTTCGACAAACTTGAGGGCGCCCCAGGAGGGGAGCTGCCAGAGGCTCTGGTCCTCCTTGGGCACGTTGTGCGCCATGATCTGATAGCCGGTGGTCTTGCCCTTGGCCCCCATGACGAGGGCAGCGACCCCGCTGGCAATGGCGAGGAAGGATGTGATAAGACCCCAGGTCACGGCGAGAACAAGTCCACCGATGAGCAGGACGCTGCCGATGATCATCATGTAGTGGTGGGTGGACTTGACCTCGTTCACGCCGATGAGGCGCTCCAAAGGCAGCGCGTGGGTGCCCACGCCCTCGGGGCCCTCCTCATACCGCACGATCCTGAGGGAGGTGAGGTAGAAGGGCGGATGCTCGGAGACGATCATCTCGCCGGTCATCAGATGCTGGTGTACGCTCATGCTGACTTCACGTGCGGCTCAGGCAGTGGTCCCGGGGGCGGAGAGTGCATCGGTCATGCGCTTGGTGTAGGCGTCTTCCACCTCGATGATGTGCTCGAGGACCTGTCGGGGAGACCACTCACCGTCGGAGGGGGCCTGGTCAAGCTCCTCATCCGTGAGGCCGATGAGGAGTGCTTCCAGCTCGCCCCTGGCGGCCTGGAGGCGGCCAAGGATGAGCTGGGCCTCTGACTGGAACCGTCCGATGCCGTTGAGGGCCTTCACCATCTGTACGGTGTGCTCTAGCTCATGGGCGACGAGGCGATAGAACATGAAGCGCAGGTTTACCTCGCGCTGGCCGTAGGTGGTGGGGGCCAGCATCTTGTCTTCGGCCACGCCGGCGAGGAGCTCTTGAACGCCGGCCCGCTGCGCTCGCATCTGGTCCAGGATTTCCGCTACTGCTCCCACGGTTTCCCTCCTTGCGTGAGTATCGGCGATAGGACGGGGGCTGGTCTGGCGCTAGGCGATGGTACGGCCGCCGTCCACGTAGATGGTCTGGCCAGTGACGTAGTTGGCGGCGTCCGAGGAGAGGAAGAGGGCCAGATACCCGACTTCGCGAAGGTCTCCGGGTCTTCCGAGGGGGACGCTGCCCTTTGCCTGCTCCCTAGCCCGCTGCATCCGCTCAGGCGTGGACTGGGCAGGGTCCGGGAAGGAGCCGGGGGCGATGCAGTTGACGGTGATGCCGTAGGGGGCCCACTCCAGGGCCACTGTCTCCGTGAGGCGTGAGAGCCCGGCCTTGGCGGCGGAGTAGCCCGAGGAGTTGGCGCTGCCGCGGCGGCTTGCGAAGGAGCCGACGTTGATGACCTTGCCACGCCTGCGCTGGAGGAGGTGGGGTCCGACGGCGCGGCACCCAAGGAAAGCCTCGGTGAGGTTGATGTCGATGACGTAGCGCCACTCTTCGTCGGAGACGGGGTCGCCGGCGGGGTCATCGGGAAGCGGGACGATTGGCTTGTTGACGGAGTCGCCGCCGTTGTTGACCCACACGTCGATGCTTCCCCAGCACTGAAGGGCCGCGGCGACGGTGCGGTCCATGTCCGCGCCCTTGGTGGCGTCGGCTGTCAGGGTTTCGATGGGGCGGCCGGCTTCGGCCATAGCCTTGGCCAGGGGGTCCAGGTGACGGTCCGTGAGGGCGGTGACGAGGACGTTGGCGCCGGCCTCCGCGAGCACCTCGACGATGCCCTTGCCGATGCCGCGGCTGGCACCGGTAACGACGACGTTGCGGCCGGTAACGTCGAACTCTTTGAGCACTGCTCCTCCCGGAACTGTCGCTTCGGGAACGCACCCGTTGCGGCGTATGGTACAGAAGGGAGGGCCCGGCGTCCATCTGCCCCACTATCGTCATTCCCGCGAACGGAGACCTTTTCATAACCGTCATCCCCGCACCCACCCGCCGTCATTCCCGCGAAAACGGGAATCCAGGGGAGGGGCCACAGGTTGGCGGGAGTTGCTCCAATTTCACGACCTCGCACTCCACGGGGAGTTATGCAAAGGTCTCCGAACGCGGGAATCCAGGGGCGGCAAGGCGGCCCAGCGCGGGGCATCACCCACCCCCGTTGCGACCCCGCAACTTTCCCCTGCGTGGCCGTCGCGCCAGCGACCGGGACTCAGGCCGTGTCGTCGGTGAAGGCCATGACCTGGTCGATGGAGGAGGCGCCGGAGAGGAGCATGACGAGGCGGTCGACGCCGAGGGCGACGCCGCTGGCGGGGGGCACGGATGCCAGGGCTTCGAGAAAGGCCTCGGGCATGGGGTAGACATCGCGGCCGGCCTGGCGCCTCTTCAGGGCCTCGGCGGCGAAGCGGCGGCGCTGCTCGGCGGGGTCGGTGAGCTCGCCGAAGCCGTTGGCGAGCTCGAGACCACCGGCATAGACCTCGAACCGCTCGGCGACGGCGTGGTCGCGGGGGCTGAGGCGGGCGAGAGAGGCCATGGAGGCGGGGTAGTCCAGGAGGACAGTGGGCCGGGCGAGGCCGATGGCGGGCTCGACGCGGTCCACGAGGTCGAGGTCGAAGCTGCGGGTGTCCGGGTCGGGGCCGGGCCGCCAGCCGGCGAAGCGCTGAAAGGCGTCGGCGACGGTGAGGCGGTCCCAGGGCGGGGCCAGGTCCAGGGCGCGTCCGCCGCGCTGGACGGAGGTGGTCCCGCAGACGGCACTGGCCACGTGTGCGACGAGGAGCTCCGTTTCTTCGACGGCCTCCCGGTAGCCGGCGCCGGCGCGGTACCACTCCAGCATGGTGAACTCCGGGTTGTGCTGGTGGCCGCGCTCCCCGGCGCGGAAGCAGCGGCTGATCTGGAAGACGCGGTCATAGCCCGCCGCGAGGAGGCGCTTCATGTGCAGCTCCGGGGAGGGGGCCAGGTACCAGGGGCCGGCGGGAATGGCATCAATGTGCGTCTCGGGCGCAGGGGTGGGCGTCCGTGCGGGGGTTTCGACGTGCAGGTAGCCGCGGGCGAGGAAGAAGGCGGTGATGGCGTGAAATGCGCGGGCGCGAAGCTCCAGGGCGGGGCGCAGGGCGGCGAGGCGGTCGGTGTCGCGGGCGCCGCGCCAGGGGTCCGGCGGTGTGGGGGTCACATCCGGGGGCTTGGCCCTGTCCACGGATTCGCTCAAGGCTTCACGACCTTCTGCCCGGGATTCCAGGGGGCGGCCTACTTGCGCACGCGTTCGACGTAGGCGCCGGTGCGAGTGTCGACGCGGATGACGTCGCCCTGCTCCACGAACATGGGGACGGTGACGGAGTGCCCGGTCTCGATGGTGGCGGGCTTGGAGCCGCCCTCCTTCATGGCGCCCTTGATGGAGGCATCGGCGCTGGTGACCTCGAACTCAACAAAGTTGGGCGGAGTGACGCCGACGGGCAGGCCGTTGTGGAACATGACGGTGACGAGGGCGTTCTCCTGGAGGAAGTTCCTGGCGTCGCCAAGTTGGGCCTCGTTGAGGAACATCTGGTCGTAGGTGGCGGTGTCCATGAACCAGTACTCCCGGTTCTGGCTGTAGAGGTACTGCATTTCCGACTCTGAGACGTCGGCGTCGTTGACCTCTTCGTCGGAGCGGAAGGTGCGGTCGAGGGTTGCGCCGTCGAGCATGTTCTTGAGCTTGCAGCGGTAGAGGCCCTGGCCCTTGCCGGGCTTGACGAACTGGAACTCGGTGACGACGTAGGGCGCTCCTTCGATCTCCAGCTTGGCGCCTCTCTTGAGGTTAGAGGTGTTCACCTGTGCCCCCTGTACTTGGAATCGGCCGACCTGGTTGAGCGCGCCGCCGCAGCCTGACGGGTGCGCGCGGCCAGCCGGGCAGCGCCGTGCCTGCCGGCCCGCACGTTCCAGTATAGCAAAGGCAGCGCGGGGTCTTCACTGGGACGGGCAGCGAGTGTTGGGAGCAGCGCCCGCCCGTTGACATTTTCCGCCTCGTAGGCAACCGTTACACGCAGGGACACGACTAGGAAGTGTGGATGATGGCATTGATTGTAGACAAGAGCACCGGTCCACGCACCCTCGAAGACAGAGTGCGGGAGGTGTTCAGGCCCACGGCCCAGGAGTGGGACGACTGGAAGTGGCATTTTCGCCACCGCATCACGAGGGTGGAGGAGCTGGCGCGGGTGCTCCCGCTGAGCGCCCAGCAGCAGGCGGAGATGCGGCGGGTCAGCCTTCGTTACCATTTCGCGATCACACCCTACTATCTGTCGCTGGCGCGGGCGGACGACCCGGACGACCCGATCCTGCTCCAGTCGCTGCCGAGCCTGGACGAGACGCTTCACGACGACGTTGGGGAAGAGGACCCAATGGACGAGATGGACGACTCGCCGGTGCCGGGGCTGGTGCACCGCTATCCGGATAGGGCGCTGCTGGTGGTGACGGACATTTGCCCGCTGCTGTGCCGGCACTGCAACCGAAAGCGGGAGTGGCCCCTAGGGGACTGGGTGCGGCCGCCGGAGCGGCTTGAGGCGGCGTTCGACTACATCCGCCGCACGCCGGCACTGCGTGACATCATCATATCGGGCGGCGACCCGCTTACGCTGGACAACGGCCGGCTGGAGTGGGTGCTGGGACAGCTCCGGGGGATCGGGCACGTGGAGATGGTCCGGTTCGGGACGCGGTACCCTGTGGTCCTGCCACAGCGGATCGACGAGGGGTTCCTGCGGCTCTGCGACCGCTACGGGCCCATCTGGCTCAACACGCACTTCAACCACCCGAACGAGGTGACGCCCGAAGCGTCGCGCGCGGTGCGGGAGCTGCTGCGCGCGGGGACGCCGGTGAACAACCAGACGGTGCTGCTGCGGGGGATCAACGACACGGTGGAGACGCAGCTCAAGCTGAGCCACGCGCTCCTGAAGGCGCGGGTCCGACCCTACTACCTGTTCCACACGGACGACGTGCGGGGGACGGAGCACCTGCGGACGCCGGTGGAGACGGGGCTGGAGATCATCGAGGGGATGCGCGGCCACACGTCCGGGTTGGGCGTGCCTGTCTTTGCCATCGACGTACCGGGCGGGGGCGGCAAGGTGCCGCTGCAGCCCGACTACGTGCTCTCGCGGGACGCGGACGAGCTGGTGGTGCGCAACTATGAGGGGCTGATCTATCGCTACCGGAACCCTCGGCCCGGCCCCCGCCGGGTCGAGGTCGGGGCGGCTGGGGAGAAGGCCGCCGCTGAGGTGCGGCCGCCGCTGCTGCACATCAACGGAGGGACGTCGGCGCGGCTGAGGAGGCGGAAGGGGCGTTGAGCCATAGGAGCGCGCCCCCGAACCCGCCGTCCCTCCCACACCCACCACTCACGTCATTCCCACGAAGGCGGGAATCCAGGGTGACGGCGCGGCGCGGGGCATCCCACCTCCCCCTACGAGGCCGTCGCGCCAGCGACCGCTCCCTGCGCAGGCATGTTTCCTCCAACGCGCCTTATGAGACAGGCTCCAAGGGACGCCCCTACGACGCTGAGGGTCCGGCCAGGACATCCTGCGACGGGTCTGACATAGTGGTGTTGGAGCTGCTTCGTGAGACGGCAGGGAGCATTGAGGGGATGCTATAATCACGGTCGACCGGCCCGGGCGGGCACTCTTTGGAAGCACCGAGGACCAGATGGTTGATCGAGAGCGGCTGGTAAGAAGCTTCTGCGACCTTGTTCGGATCGACAGCCCCTCCGGGGAGGAGGAGGCGGTCGCCCGCGACCTGACGAGAAGGCTGGAGGCCCTTGGGTTCCACGTGGGGCGGGATGCACACGGCAACGTCATTGCGTCCGAGGTGGGGGACTCCCCGCTGTTGCTGTCGGCGCACATGGACACGGTGGAGCCGGGCAGGGGAATCAGGCCCATTGTCGAGGGAGACCAAATCCGGACGGACGGGACGACGATACTGGGGGGCGACTGCAAGGCGGGGATCGCGGCGATCCTGGAGGGGCTGGAGGCGATCAAGGAGGAAGGAGCCCAGCGGATCCCGGCCCAGGTCGTCTTCACCCGGGGTGAAGAGGTGGGGCTGGAGGGGGCGAAGGCGCTGGACTTCAGCATGCTCCAGGCGAAGGAGGCGGTGGTATTCGACGGCAACGGGCCGGTGAGCAAGATCACGGTGGCGACGCCAACGTACATGCGTTTCGACGTCCGGGTGAAGGGGCGGGCCGCGCACGCGGGCGTGGAGCCGGAGAAGGGGCTTTCGGCCATCCGCATCGCCGCGGAGATCATAGGCCAGTTCCCGCAGGGCCGGCTGGACGAAGAGACGACTTTCAACGTCGGCATTATCAAGGGCGGCACGGTGCGGAACGCCGTGCCGGAGGACGCATCGTTCTCGGGGGAGTTTCGCAGCAGGAACATGGAGACGCTCGACCTGCTGGGGGTGCAGGTGCGGGAGACGCTGGAGGCGGCGCGGCGGAAGTACCGGGAGGCCGCCATCGACGAGGAGATAGGGGTGGAGTTCCGCATGTACTCGCTGGCGCCCGACGACCCCATGGTGGCGCGGGCGACGCGGGTCCTGTCTTCCATAGACATGGACCCCGCCGTGGGGCCTTCCGGAGGCGGCACGGACGCCAACATCTTCAACGAGCACGGGGTGCAGAGCGTGGTCGTGGGGATGTCGACCAACAGCATGCACACGGTGCGGGAGTACGTGGAGATCCCGGACCTGGTGAACACGGCCCGGTTCTGCCGTGCCCTTCTGACGGACCCCTACGCCCGAACTGGGTAGGGGCGTGGCATCACTCCGGGGCCGGCATCCAAACTCGTGACGGAGCGTAGATAGACCTATGGACTCGTCTGCCCGCCGGGGCACAAACGCAGAAGAGGCAGCATCGGGGCGGGTGCTGCTGGCGGTGATGACGGTGGCCGGCCATGCGATCAAGCACATGATGAACGGCGCCTTTCTGGTGCTGCTGCCGGAGCTGAAGGCAGGTCTGGGGCTCAGCAACACAGGCATCGGCACGCTCTCCACGTTCCGAAACCTTGCAGGGGGTGTGGTCAACATACCGGCGGGATTCATCGCGGACCGGTTCCAGGGACACGGGGCGATGATTCTTGGCCTCTCCATCATCATCACGGGGATATTCACGGCGTTGGTGGGTGCGGCGCAGAGCTTGCCGACGGCCATCGCGGCGGCGGCCATCGCGGGCATCGCCATCACGTTTTGGCACCCGACGGCCATCTCTGCGCTGTCGCGCAGCTTCCCGGACCGGCGCGGGTTCGCCATTTCGTTGCACGGGACCGGGGGCAGCATCGGCGAGGCGCTGGGGCCCCTGGCCGTTGGCGGGCTGATCCTGTTTCTGGGGTGGCGCCAGGTGTTTCCGGCCATCGGAGTGCCCGGGGTCGTAGGCGGGCTGCTGACGTGGGTGCTGGTGAGCCGGGTGCTGAGCAGCAAGGCCAGGGCCACCACGTCGGTATCGGTGTACCTGGCTTCCCTGCGCACCCTGGTAAGCGACTGGCGGCTCCTGAGCATCCTGGCGATCGTGGTGGGATTCGGAGCGACGCAGAGCGCGGTGTTCACGTTCCTCCCCATCTACTTGCAGGAGACGCTGGGGTACTCAGCTTTTCGGACGAAGCTCTACCTGGCCATCCCGCAGACGGTGGGAGTGGGGTCATCGCCAGCCATGGGGCTGGTATCAGACCGGTGGGGCCGCAAGCCTGTGCTGCTCCTAGGGCTGCTGGCGCTGGGGGCGAGCGTATTGGGCATCGCGGGGGCGCCCGCGGGGTGGGCGCTGCTGGCGGCCATGGCGCTGACGGGAGTATTCCTCTTTCCGCTGATGTCCATCTTGCTGGCGGCGGCGGCGGACATCGCCATGGAGAACGTGCAGGCGACGGTGGTGTCGCTGGTGTTTGGGGTAGCGATCCTCTTCTCCGGGTTGTCGCCATTCATCAGCGGCCTGCTGGCGGACAGCTACGGGGTGAAGGCCGTCTTCGTCTACGGCGCGGGGATATCGATTGCCACGGGCCTGTTCCTGGCGCCCCAGCGATGGCCGCGCATCGCCGCCGCCCCCCAGGGGTAGCGGGGGGCTACGGACTTATGGAGGCGTGATAATCGCGGCTTAGCGCCACCGTGACGGGACATGTTGAGGAGGTGTGATGGAAATCACGGCGTATAGCATTGAGAAGGAATCACTGGGTGGCCTGCTTCGTGAGGCAGCGGACGGAAACTCGCAGCTGCCCGACTTCCAGAGAGGGTGGATTTGGGACGATGACCGCGTTCGGAGCCTCCTTGCCAGTATTTCGCTAGGCTATCCGATAGGCGCTGTAATGATGCTCAGGGCCGGAGGTGAGAGCGTCCGCTTCAAGCAGCGTCCTCTGGAGGGTGCATCCATGCCAGTCCACCAAGAGGCTGAGCGACTGATTCTCGACGGACAGCAGCGACTAACATCTCTTTTCCAGTCCCTCCATCTTAACCAACCGGTGCACACCCGTGACCAGCGGGGGCGGCAAATCGCACGTTGGTACTATATCGACATGCAGCGGGCGCTAGACCCGAATGCCGACCGAGAAGAAGCAATTGTCTCACTGCCAGCGGAGCGGCAGATCAAGAGGTTTGGGCGGGACGTAGTCCTCGACTACTCGACTCCTGAGCGTGAGTATGAAGAGATGCTCTTTCCTCTCAGCAAGGTGTTCGATACAGACGATTGGATGGAGGGTTTTCAAGAATTCTGGAATTTTGACAGAGACAAGACCCGATTCTGGAACACTTTCAATCGCGAAATTGTGAAGCGTTTCGAGCAGTACCAGATTCCGGTCATTGAGCTTGGTAGAGATACCCCAAAGGAGGCGGTCTGCCAGGTCTTCGAAAAGGTGAACACCGGTGGCGTCACGCTCACCGTGTTCGAGCTTCTGACAGCGACCTTTGCCGCCGACGACTTCCAACTCCGACCCGATTGGGAGGAACGGCGGCGCACGCTCCGCGCCCACTCGATACTCTCTGGTGTCTCCAACACCGATTTCCTTCAGGCCGTGACGCTGCTTGCTACCCTGGAGCGCCGAAACACCGCGCTTCGCAATAGGACGCCCGAGGAAAGGGCGCCAGGTATCGGTTGCAAGCGAGCTGACATGCTCCGATTGACGCTGGACGAGTACAAACGGTGGGCTGACCCACTGATGAAAGGCTACGAGAACGCGGCGCGGTTCCTCCACGCACAGCACTTGTACGACGCTAAGTTCCTGCCGTACGGCAGTCAACTGATTCCTCTAGCGGCGATCCTCACGGTTCTGGACCGCGACTGGGAGCCCCACCATGCCAGGGAGAAGCTCGCCCATTGGTACTGGTGCGGCGTGCTGGGTGAACTCTACGGGGGTTCAATCGAGTCGCGGTTCGCCCGTGATGTTCCTGAAGTGATCAGTTGGATACGTGACGGTGGGCCTGAGCCGGGGACCATTTACGATGCAGAGTTTGCCCCTGCCCGGTTGCTTACTCTTCTTACGCGAAACAGTGCCGCATACAAAGGCGTCTACGCGCTGCTCCTGCGCGAAGGTGCACGTGACTGGATGACGGGCGAAGAGTCCTCGATCCAGAGCTATTTTGATGAGAGCATCGATATTCACCACATCTTTCCGCAGATGTGGTGTAGGGAGCACGAAATCGAACCTGCTCGCTGTGACTCGATTATCAACAAGACCCCGCTCACGGCACGGACAAACCGCAGCATCGGTGGTCAGGACCCTAGCAAATACATCAACAGGATCCTATCAAGGGGCGTCCCGCGAAAAGCTTTCGAAGGCTATCTCCGCTCGCATCTCATCGACCCTTCACACATCTGGTCCGACGATTTCAATCAGTACTTCGATGCTCGGCGGTCAGCACTTCTCGACACAATCAGGGCAGCGATGGGCAAGCAGATCGCTTCCGACGAGATCGAAGAGCCCGATGAGGCGCCGGAAGCGTACGAACCCGTTCAGGAGTACGGCTCGGAGTCGGGGGACGTCACAGGCTGATCACCCACGCCTCCGCGCGCCTGCGAGCTTAGCGGAGGCTGCGCCAGAGGTAGAGGCAGGCCACGGTACGCCAGGGGCGCCAGGGTTCGGCGAGGGCGGAGAGCTCTGTGGGCGAGGGCCGCTTGTCGAGGCCGTAGGCACGCTGCGCCGCTGTGAGGAGGCCGACGTCGCCGGAGGCCAGCACGTCGGGGCGCTCCAAGGCAGACATGAGGAAGATCTCGGCGGACCACTTGCCAATACCCTTGACACGGGTGAGGGCTTCGATGACCCCTTCGTCGTCCATGCCGGCGAGGCGTTCGAGGGGCAGGGCGCCATCGATCAGGTTGCGAGAGAGGTCGCGGAGATAGGCAGTCTTCTGGCGGGAGACGCCGGCGGCACGCAGCTGATCATCGTCCAGGGCCAGGATGGCCTCGGGCGTGGGTTGGCCTCCGGGCATGAGCGCGATGAGGCGGCGGTGGATGGCGGCGGCGGCGGCAACGGCGAGCTGCTGGTTCATGATGGAGCGCACGAGGGCCTCGAAGGGCGTTCCAACCGCCCACTTGCGTTCGAGGGGACCAAGGCGGTCGATGATGCCGCCCAGCGTAGCGTCGGCTGCCCGCAGGTGAGCGACGGCGGCTGTGTGGTCGGGCGCCTGAGTCACGTTAGCGGCTCTGCCTTTCGTTCGGCGCTGTGCCAGTGGGGTAGCAGGGACCTCGAGGTGTCCGGCGCCGCCGCGATCTCAGGGCCGGGAGCGGCTCTGTCGTTGCCCAGGCCGTTGCTTAGGTCGTTGCTTAGGTCGTTGCCTCGTCGGGTCGGGGCCATACTTGTTGTTCCCCGGAGTCCCTTTGAGAATCCATGTCTGGATAATCGCGTACAACCATCCAACAATGGGAACGAGGTTGATCAGCACCCACCAGCCCGACCTGTTGCGGTCGTGCCATCTCTTCACACTACCCGCAAGCAAGGGCCACAAGAGAACAAGTGCAACGAAAGGCTGAATAACCTCTGCAATCTCTCTATAGATTGCTGAACCCAGTATCCCTGCTACAAGTTGGATAATGAAGTACGGGACTATGAACCTAAGAAGATACACTCGCCGGCCGATGCGCCCGTCGAACGAAAGATAGAGCTTCATGGCGGGCGGTCCTCCATTCTGTGACTTGTGCCAAAGCACCGGCGGGGGCGGGTGGACCGTCCCTACGCCGGCTCGAAGAGGGGCAGGGAGACGTCGTCGTTCTGGTCCTCCCAGCGCACCTTGACCCTCATGCCGCAGTGGACATCCTTGAACGGGTCGTCCACACCCACGACGTTGGACATGATGCGGAAGCCCTCATCGACGTCGATCCAGGCGACGACGTAGGGGACGAGGTCGACGAAGGATGGATTCCGGTTGAGGGCGACGACGCTGAACGTGTACACGGCGCCCTGCCCGGCCGAGGTCTCCCATACCAGGTCTGCGCCGCCGCAGTGCGTGCAGTGGTGGCGGGGGTAGAAGACGACCTGGGAGCAGGAGTTGCACCGCTGGAAGGTGAGCTTGTGTTCCCTGGCGGACTTCCAGAAGTCCTGGGTGTCCGGTTCGGGGAAGCGAGGAAGCGGTCTTGGCATGATGCTCAGTCCTTTGCCAGGATGATCGCGCTGGTGGCATGGCGGGTGCCCAGCTGCCCGCCATTGCCGCAGGCCACGGCCAAGCGGGGGTCGGGGAGCTGGGAGGCGGACTCGCCGCGGAGCTGACGGGTGGCCTCAATGAGGAGGAAGATGCCGCGCATGCCGGGGTGGTTGGAGGAAAGGCCGCCGCCGTCCGTGTTGATGGCGGGCTTGTCGGCGGAGTCGAAGCGGAGGCGGGGGCCATCGACGAAGGCGCCGCCCTCGCCCTTGGCGCAGAAGCCCAGGTCCTCCAGGAGCATGAGCACAGTGATGGTGAAAGAGTCGTAGATCATGGCGATGTCGATCTCGGCTGGGGAGATCTCGGCGTCGCGGAAGGCTTCGGGGCCGGACTGGGCGCCGGCGCTGACGGTGATGTCGCCGCGGTTTTCGGGGTACTTGGTGGCCTCGGCAGCGCCGATGATCCAGACGGGCGTCTTCCTGGCGTTGCGGGCTGCTTCGCGGGAGGCGATGACGACGGCGCCCCCGCCGTCGGAGATCATGCAGCATTCGAGGAGGTGGAGGGGGGCGGCGATGACCCGGGAGTCCCGGACGTCCTGGGCGGTGATCTCGCCCGTGCCGCGGAAGCCGAGGTCCGTCATGGCCTTGGCGGCCTCCGGGTTGCGGACGGCGTGGGCGCGCGTGGCGACGGAGATGGCGGCGAACTGGTCCTGGGTGGTGCCGTACTGGTGCATGTGGCGCTGCTTGACCATGGCGTAGTTGGCGATGAGGGTCATGCCCCAGGGGTCCTCCATGTTGCGGACGGGCGTGGGCTCGCCGACGCCGGTGGGGCCGCCGGTGCCGATGGCCCGGGAGATGGTGTGGGCGATGGAGCCATAGGTGAGGACGGCGACGTTGGCCTTGCCGGCGGCGATGTCGCGGGCGGCGTGGGCGGCGTGGAACTCGAAGGAGCTTCCGCCGACGTTGGTGGTGTCGATAACCCTCGGCTTGAACCCAAAGTACTCGGAGACCTCCAGGCCGACGGTGCCGGCCTCGTTGGCGTCGTACACGGCGTCGACATCGCTCCAGGCCAGGCCGGCGTCCTCAAGGGCCTGGGCGGCGGAGGCGGCCTTGATGTCGAGGGCGGAGACGCCGGGACCGACGACGCGCAGGGGGTACTCGTGGACACCGACGATGGCGGCTTCTCGGCGCTGGCTTGCCACATTCACTCCTCGGTCAGAACTATCGTGGCAACTTGTACCAGAATCGATGGGGGGCGTCAACCGGAGGGAGCGAGCGCACGTTCCAGCGGCGGGCAGGGTTGCCCTGGGGGGTCGTGGGCTTGGGAGCAGGCGGCGGCCGATTGGGGGTATGGTAAGATGGCGCCACCAACCAGAGAAGGGTCACACATGCCGCCAGACTACACAAAGATCATCACCATCGATCCGGAAAAGCGGGGCGGGAAGCCCTGCATTCGCGGGCTGCGCATCACCGTGTATGACGTCCTGGAATACCTGGCGTCGGGCATGTCCGAGGACGAAATCCTGGCCGATTTCCCCGACCTGGTGCGGGAGGACATACGGGCAACGCTGGCGTTCGCCGCGGACCGGGAGCGCCGGTTGGTGTCGCTCCCTCCTGTATGAAGCTATTGTTAGACCAGAACATCTCGCCCCGTCTCAGGGAAACGCTGTGTGACCTCTATCCAGACTCCCTCCACGTCAGAGACGTTGGGCTTGAGTCTGCCGGTGACGTCGTGGTCTGGGCATATGCCAGGGACCACGATTTCACGATCGCTTCCAAGGACTCCGACTTTCGGCAGCTGAGCTTCGCGTTTGGGCATCCTCCGAAGGTCGTTTGGGTCCGGCGGGGAAACTGTTCAACGTCGGAGATCGAGTCGATCCTCCGCGACAGATGCAATGAGCTGCACGCCTTCCATCAGGACGAACAGGGCGCCTTCCTCGCGCTGAGTTGAGCAGACGGCGGCGGGCAGGGTTGCCCTGCGGCGTCGCGGGCTTGGGAGCAGGCTGCAGCGACGCCGCAGGTTGTGGCGTCACGGCAGCTTGGGGGCGCCTGCGTGTGGTACAATACGGCGGCTGACAATCAGGAGGAGTCCATCATGGCCCGGTCCAAGCACAAGAGAGAGAAGAAGGAAGAGACGGCGCAGGAGTTTGTGGAGCGGGTGAGCACACGGAACAGCCCGCGCAACGGCCTGTCGTCCCCCCTTGTCTGGAAGAAGCGCCGCCACCCCGGCAAGTAGCCGGCGCCGTCGATGCTGGCGGGATTCGGGGCGCGGTCGCGGGCTGGCGCATCGCCCCGGTGGATTCCCCATCAACGGTCGTGCTTGACGCGCCCCTCAGGAGGGGCGCGTTTGCGTGTCGCCAGCCGAGGCATCGGTGAGCGGCGTCGCGCGCAGTCGCCTGCGGCTGCTGACGATGGGACAGCGTGATTCGCCCTGCACATGAGGGGGTGCGGCTGTGGAGCTGACGGAGCTCATCGCCCGCGCACCGTGGCGGGAGGCGGTCACCTACCGGGAGACCTGGCCCCACGAGTACGTCCTCACGGAGAAGGACGCGCAGCGGGAGCTGTTGGAGGCGGTGTGCGCCCGATTCCGCGCTGGCGAGGGGGTGAGCTGCCGCTTCTTCCGTATGCGGAACACCTACCTGTTTATCGGCGATTACAAGTACTGGCTGATGGTCGACTACAACACGGTCGACCCGGACGCGGCGGGCGACTACGTGCTGAACCGGGCGCGTCTGTACCGGGACCGGCGCGACTTCCACATCCAGCCGGGCGACACTGGCAAGCCGCAGGACTACCCCGTCAAGCCGCCGCAAGACGTCGCGGGGAGCTGAGCCAAAGGGGAACGCAATGTACAAGGCCTACGGCAAAGGCACGATACGAGAGACGCTTGATGCCATTCAGCATCGCAACCTGGTACTGCCTGCCATTCAACGCGAGTTTGTGTGGGCGCCTGCGCAGATCTGCCAGTTCTTCGACAGCCTCATGCAGGGGTACCCATTCGGCACCTTCCTGTACTGGG
This sequence comes from Dehalococcoidia bacterium, assembly GCA_965247615.1. Classification (GTDB taxonomy): domain Bacteria; phylum Chloroflexota; class Dehalococcoidia; order Lucifugimonadales; family UBA1127. The sequence continues at coordinate 2,570,073 of OZ252022.1, forward strand.
AGGTGAACGCCGAAAACAGTAGCATGTTCCGATGGTACGATTTTGTTCTGAACTATCACCAAAAGAACAGTCCTCACTGCCCGCCTCACCCCACGCTTCACGACACCAATCTCATTGCAGTGCTCGACGGTCAACAGCGCCTGACTGCCCTCAACATCGGGCTGCAGGGGTCGATGGCATGGAAGCTGCCGCGGAGGCACTACCAGTTCGACGAAAACTACCCTATTCGCCGCCTGCATATCGACCTGCTCTCAGTGCCGGATGAGGAGGAGGGCAATCGTTACAAGTTTGAGTTCCTTCGTGAGGACACAACACCGCGTCGGTCGGAGAAGGAATACTGGTTCAGAGTCGCTGACATCATGGGGATGCACAGCAACAAGGAGCTGGTCAAGCGACTCAATAACTTAGAGTTGGAGGGAGACGCATTCGATCGTGCTTCGGACACTCTATCGACGCTTCACGAGACGGTACACACGAAACCTCTCATCATGTACTACGCGGAGCAGAGTCAGAACATTGAGAACGTACTTCAGATATTCATCCGAATGAACAGCGGCGGTACGTTCCTTTCCTACTCGGACCTGCTGCTCTCCATCGCGGTCGCGCACTGGGATGAGCTGGATGCGCGCAAGGAAATCCACGGTTTTGTCGACGCGCTCAATGGTGTCGGCAGAGGGTTTGCCTTCTCCAAGGACTTTGTCCTCAAGGCGGGGCTTGTCCTAAGCGACATGAACGTTGGTTTCAAAGTCACCAACTTCAACCGGCTGAATATGGACAACCTGGAGGCGAATTGGCCGGGAATCAAGGAGTCGCTTTTTCTGGGCACGCGGCTCGTGCATCAGTTCGGTTTTGACAGGAACAACCTCAGGGCGCACAATGCGATTCTTCCAATCATTTACTACCTGCACGCATCGAAGCGCGACAGCAGCTTCCTGACCCACTCCCGCCACGGTGAGGACCGGAAGGCCATCAGGAGGTGGCTGATCAGCAGTCTGATCAAGCAGGGTGCGTGGGGGCAGGGCACGGACACGCTCCTAACCCGACTTCGGGAGATCATACGACGCGACGGCCAGTCTCGATTTCCCATTGAACCACTGGTACGCGCCCTGGGCCTGACCTTCAATGACGAAGAGATCGAAGACCTGGTTGACATGGAGGCTTGGGACCACCGTTTGTACGCCCTGCTCACATTGCTGTTTCCGTTCATGGATTCGAGCCACGAGTACCACATTGACCACATCTTCCCGTACGCGCGGTTCAACGATGATTCGCTGCGGACGGCTGGCGTGCCAGAGGACCGGTTCGGCGAGTACAAGGAGAAGATGAATCGTCTTGGCAACTTCCAGCTGCTGAGTGTGCAGGAAAACCTGGCGAAATCGGATAAAATACCTATCGATTGGCTCAACGAAATGACGTTTCCCACGGATGCCGGCAATGAGTCACGCGAGGGGTATACTGAGAGGCGCTTGTTGATCGGCCTCCCCGCAGGGCTGGACGGCTTCGAGGCGTTCTACGAGGCCCGCCGCGATCGGTTGAAGGAGCGGATCAAGCGGCTGTTGGGCTAGCGGTTACGCGTTCCGGGGGGTCGTCCCCGGCCGTGGATGGGCCCCGGGGCGATTGTGGGACGCGCGGACGCGTAGGCGGATCCGGTCGAGCTCGCCGGGCAGCAAGCGAACGGCGGCTTCCCCGCCCCGCTCAACTGGTTCGACAGGCTCACCACAAGCGACCCCTAGGAGCGGTGCATGGCAGACGTTGACGGTCGCGGGGAGCACGGGCGGCGAGGCCCGCGGGCGCTGAGTCCGTGGGCCTCGCTGCGGTACCGCGACTTCCGGCTGCTGCTGTGGACTGGACTCGTGGTGGCGGCGACGCAGCAGATGCGGCAGACTGCGAGCCTCTACCAGGTGTACGACATATCGGGGTCGGCGTTCCATCTGGGGTTGACGGGGTTGGCGCAGGCGGTGCCGCTGTTCGCGCTGGGGCTGTTCGGCGGGACGCTGGCGGACCTGATGGACCGCAAGAAGCTCATCGTGGTTGGGCTGGTGTCGAACCTGGTCTTGGCCGCGGCGCTGGGCGTGCTGACGCTGGTGGGCGCCGTGCGGGTGTGGCACATCCTGGCGGCGACGGCGCTGACATCGGCGGTGAACGTCACGATGGGACCGGCGCGGATCGCCATGATCCCGCGGCTCGTGCCGAACACGCACCTGATGAACGCGGTGTCGTTGAACTCGAGCGTGGGGCAAGCGTCGCAGTTCATCGGGCCGTTGCTGGCGGGGCTGAGCATCGGGTTGCTGGGGATGCAGAACGCCTACTTTCTGAACGCAGCGCTCTACGCGCCGGCGATTGGGGCGGTGCTGCTGCTGCGGACGTCCGGGGCGCCGCAGGGGCCGAGGGAAGCGCCGTCCGCGTCGGCGATACTTGGCGGGGTGCGGCACGTCTGGTGGCAGCGGGTGATCCTGGCGCTCTTTCTGCTGGACTTTGGCGTGGTGGGCGTGGGGTACTTCCGTCCGCTGCTGCCCGTCTTCGCGACGGACATCTACGGCGTGGGGCCGACGAGCTTCGGGTTTCTGGCGGCGGCGCCAGCCGTCGGGGCGATCCTTGGGGCGGCGCTGCTGCTGACGATTGGGGACGTGCATCGGAAGGGGCTGCTGGTGCTGTGGGCGGTGCTGTTGTACGCGGTCTGCCTCGGGTTCTTTGCGGTGATACCGTGGTACTGGCCGGCGCTGCTTCTGGCGGCGTGCCTGGGGTTCACGAACGCGCTCAACGCCATCACGCGCCAGACGTCCGTCCACATCCTGACGCCGGACCAGCTGCGGGGGAGGGTGTTCAGCATCTTCACGCTCTTCGGTCAGGGGGCGAACGCGATCGGGGCGATGGAGGCGGGGTTCGTGGCGGCGCTGCTGGGGGCGCCGCGCGCGATGCTGCTGGGAAGTGGCGTCGGCACTACGATCACGCTGGCGATGTGGGGCGCGTGGCCGACGCTGCGCCGCTTCCGCACGGAGGGCGCGGAAAGGGTGTAGGGCGGTGGCGGCGACAGGACGCCACGGGGAGCGTCACCCATGCCCTGCTTTCCCCAGCCCCCCGCTCGAGCCTGGCTCACAAAGCTTGCGCCCCTGGGTTCCAGGCCCCGCGTATTCAGCATCACGTCGACATGATGAGCCAATGAATGCGCCGCATCCCCCACCCCGTCATTCCCGCACCCACCCGTCGTGGCGGCCCCGCAACCCTCCCCCTACAAGGCCGTCGCGCCAGCGACCTCGCCCTCCACGGGGAGTGACGCAAAGGTCTCCGAAGGCGGAAATCCATCCCGCCCCCGCCGCGGCCCACAGCCCCTACGCCAGGCCACCGTACGTCCCCAACCCCTCCCCCACAAAGCCGTCGCGCCAGCGACCCTAAGCTCCGGGGATGTGCGGCGCCTTGCGGTCCGAGTACAGCACCGTGTCCGGTATAAGCTCCTTCAGCTCCTCCACCGGCCACGGGCCGTCCTTCTTGAAGTTGCGGTAGATGGTCCGCATCTCCGTCGGGTGCGAGTAGATCCCCACCTTCCCCGCTCCCACCCGGAACACCCGCCCCGTAACCCCAGCCGCCAGCTCCGACGACAGGTACACGACCATCGGCGACACGTACTCCGGCTCCGGCCGCGCCTGCTCGTAGGCCTGCTTCACCCGCACCAGGCCCGCTCCCGTCACCAGGTCGTGATAGCCTCCCGAGTTCACCGACCCCCGCGTCAGGGCCATCGGCGCGATTGCGTTCACGCTGATGTCGTAGTTCTGCAGCTCCCATGCCAGGTCCCACGTCAGGCTGACGATGCCCCCCTTCGCAGCCCCGTAGGCCGACCGCCCCTCCGGGTTGCGCCACTGGCTCGACGCCGTGTTCACGATGCGCCCGTACCCCTGCTCCATCATCAGAGGCACCGCGTGCCGGCACGTGTTGAACGTCCCCTTCAGGTGCACTGAGACGATGTCGTCCCAGTCCTCCTCGCGCATCTCGTGGAACAGGATGTCGCGAAATATCCCCGCGTTGTTGACCAGGACGTCCAGGCGGCCGAAGGCGTCCAGGGCCGTCTGAATGATGCCCCGCGCCGCCTCGAAGTCCGCCACCGAGCCGTAGCTGGCAACGGCCTCGCCGCCCTGCTCCCGGATCGCCGCCACCACCTCGTCCGCCGGCGACGATGAGCCCCCCGTGCCGTCCCGCTCCACCCCCAGGTCGTTGACCACCACCTTCGCCCCCTCCGCCGCTAGCGCAAATGCGTGCGCCCGGCCGATGCCCCGCCCGCTCCCCGTCACAATAGCCACCTTCCCCGCTAATAGGTCTCCCATGACTCCCCTCCTTCTCAAATCTAACGTGTATGACTAGTGGCAGTCCCACCCGCCTCCGCCCTCCAGCCCCCTCAGAGGACGTCGGCCAGTGGACGTTTCAGGTACTCCGCCGTTCGCTGAAATCCCAGCTTCAGGTAGAAATCGGCGGCGCGCCGCGTTGGCACCGCCACCTCCCTGGCGCCGGCATACTTCGCATTCACAAGCACCGCCTGTACCAGCCGCCGCCCCATCCCCAGGTTCCTGTGGGCGGGTTTGACGAAAAGCTCCAGAAGCTCGGTGATAGGGCCATTGGCGAAGAGGGTGGGGGTTGTCGTAGCCAGGACGTATCCCGTTACCTCTCCTTGAAGCTCCGCCACCAGCAGGTCATTGTCCTGTCTATCGATGATGGTCGGATACCATATATCGAAGGCGGACCGCTGCGGCGGGTAGCTCATGGCAAACTCGCCCAGCATCTCAAAGACATCCTCGGTGTCCGACTCTTCAGCAGGACGCACCAGCAAGCCGCCGGACAGTTCTCCATGTCTGGATGAATCCGTCACGCCGCCGTCCTCTCCTTCACCAGGTACCTCAGGAACCAGGCGATTGCCCTCTCCCAGGCGTCCCTGGCCACCTCCTCCCGGTAGCCCCGGCCGTCGAAGCTCATGAACGTATGTCCCGTACCCTCGTAGACGTGGAACTCGTGGGGCTTGCCCAGGCGCGTCAGCTCGGCGTCGAACCTGGCCACGTCCTCCGGCGACGGGTTCGGGTCCTCCCGCCCGAACAGCCCCAGCACCGGACACGAGATGTCCGCCGTCCGCTCGAAAGGCGAGGGCCCGTCGCCCCAGGGCCTCAGCGCATTGCCCCCGTAGAAGTCAGCCGCGGCGCTGAACTCCGGGTTGACCGCCGCCATCATGTACGTCACCCGGCCGCCCAGGCAGTACCCCATGATCCCGATCCCCTGGCCCGCCGTGTCGCAGTGCTCCCTCAGGTACGACACAGCGGCATTGACGTCCGCTATGGCGATCGCATCCCGCATCCGCCCCTGCCGCTCCTCGTGCGACAGACCGATGTTCACGCCCTGGTGCGCGAACATGTCCGGCGCAATCGCCGCGAACCCCGCGTCCGTCAGGCGGCGCACCGTGTCCTGGATCACCGCGTCGACCCCAGCTGCGTGCTGGATCACCACCACCCCGGGGTGCGGCCCGTCCCCCTCGGGAGCGCCCACGTACGCGGCCAGCCCCTGGTCGCCCACCTCGATGACTTCCCACTTCGCGGTCATCTGTTCAACCTCTCGTGGCAAGCCGTGTTGCCCCTCGTGTCACGTCCATCCTCCCCTCGCGGCAGCGAGAGTACCCGTCTCCCACCCTATCCATACCGTTGAGGGCCGCAACAACCCGTTGCGGCCCTCAACACACCTATCTCCGTTGCGGCTATGCAAATAGGCGCTCCGCGCAGTTCCTGCGTCCAGTCCGGTCGCTCCCGCGACCCCTCATAGTGAGGCTCTCAAACCAAAAGCGCGGCCCCACCCCCGCCACCTACCTTCCCCCCACAAAGCCGTCGCGCTAGCGACCGGCGACGGGCGCCATCACGTTCGTGTAGTGCCCCTTCTTCGACACCGGCGCCAGCCCGCTGATGATCACCGACCAGCGCTCCCCGCCGTCCTCGCTGGCCAGCACCTCGCCGCCCGTCGTCGCGGCGAAGATGGAGAAGGCGCCCGGCCGCTCTTCCAGGCACATCGCCTCGATGCTCGGCGCGAGCCGGTCCGGCAGCCCGCCGCGCACCGTCTCCCACGTGCGGCCGCCGTCCCTCGTGCGGGAGATGCGCGCGCCCGCCGAGCACTGCTCGGCCCACGCCGGCGGGCTCTTGTGCGCCGCCGACATGAACATCACCTCCGGGTCGCTTGGCACGTACACCAGTTGGTCCGGGTACCCCCCCGGCTCCGACTCCCGGTCCGTCCAGTGCTCCCAGCTCGCACCCCTGTCCGACGTCGCCCACAGTCCCATGCCGCCCGTCACATAGATGCGCTCCGGGTTGTTCGGCGGAATGATCGCCCGGTGCACGTCCTTGTACGGCACGCCCAGCTCCTCCCACGTCTCCCCGTTGTCCCTGCTCCGCAGCAGCTCTCCAACCTCGATGCTCCCATAGATGACTGTCGGGTCATCGGGGTCGAAGGTGATGTGCTTCAGGTGGCCGATGTGCGGAGGCCCCGGGAAACGCCACTCGTCGACGCTTGGCACCGCACGGAAACCGGGCAGCTCCGTCCAGTTCAGCCCCAGGTCCTCCGTGTAGAAGAGGTGCGCGGGCTCCGTGCCCGCGTAGACCCGCACCCGGCCGCGCGCCCGCACCGTCGACAGGCTGTACACGTCCGTCTGCGTCAGTCCGTTGTTGCGGGCCTCCCACGTTGCGCCGTCGTCGGCGCTCACGTGTACGCCCCCGAAGAACGCCCCAGCAAAGAGCAGCCCGCTCTCCGGCTCCCGTGTGATGGAGCTCACAAACTTGTCCTCCAGCACCCGGCCCGACACCCTCCAGCCGGAGCTGTCCCGCTCGATGGCCGCGATCCCCTCCTTGGTCCCCACCAACACCCGGTCGGAGGGCGATGCCGACGAATAGACCGTCGTCCCCCCGTGCGACAAATAGATAGCCATGTCTTTCCTCCTTGACAGAGGCTCACCTCGGCTCGCAAGCTAGCACCCCCCTCCAAGTCGTGTCAAGCTCGTGACTTGCTTCACAACGGGTGTTGCCTAGCGGCGCCCCGCCCCCGCTTGACCCGACCCCCGCCGCCAAGTAGAGTTACCCCTGCCAAAGTACACTGGAGGTCAAAGTCATGGCCAAGATTCTATTCAGCGTTGGCGGCAGCAGCGGCCTCGTCTGGAGCGACTACCTCGAGATCGGCCAAGCCTGCGAAGAGCTCGGCTTCTACGGCTTCTACCCCTCGGACCACCTCGGCGCCATCGCCGTCGGCCGCGGCCCCACCGACGCCCGCCTTGACGCCATGACCGTGCTCGCCGCCCTTGCCGGTCACACCACTCGTCTGCGCCTCGCCGCCCTCGTCATGGGCAACCACTTCCGCCATCCCGTCATCACAGCCAAGATCGTCGGCGCCCTCGACCACGTCAGCGGCGGCCGCGCCGAGCTCGGCCTCGGCGCCAGCGCCACCCAGCCCGAGCACGTCGCCCACGGCCTCGAGTGGCCCCCCTTCCGGGAGCGCGTCGAAAGACTCGACGAAGCCCTCCAGCTCATCAAGGCCCTCTGGACCGAGGATCGCGCCACCTTCGAGGGCAAGTACTACACCCTCAAGGACGTCGCCTATGAGCCCAAGCCCCTCCAGAAGCCCTACCCCCCCATCATCGTCGGCGGCTCCAGCCGCGCCACCCTGCGCGTCGCCGCTCGCCACGCCGACGAGTGGAACACCACCGGCACGCCCCTCAAGGCCAAGGCCGCCCTCATCGACCAGATGCGCGACGTCTGCGCCGAGGTCGGCAGGGACTTCTCGACCCTGCGCCTCTCTCACCAGATGACCATCCAACCCACGGCCGACGAGTCCGAAGCCAACGACTACTACGACCGGCAGGTGGCCAACGTCAATCGGAACCCGCGCTTCAAGCTCTCCCCGGGCTACGAAAGCGCCGAAGAGCAGGTCCGCGACAGCTCCATCGCCGGCTCCCCGGAAGCCATCAGGGAGCGCATTCAAGCCTTGTCAGAGATGGGCGTGACCCACGTCAACATGCACACCCCCAGGCCCTTCGATCGGCAGGTCCTGGAGACCATCGCGAGTGAGGTGATGCCGGCCTTCACCTAGCCTCGAAACGACCCCTATCCCATCCCGTCGAGTGCCCCCCAAGCCCGCCGGACACCGGGCCGGCGCAGACCTCCGCCGCATCAGCCCCTGATCGAGTCAGAAGCATGCCCGCGAACCTGGAAGGAAGAGTCGCCATCGTCACCGGCGCGAGCCGGGGCCTCGGCCGCGCCATGTCCCTCGCCCTAGCCCGCGCAGGCGCCGACATCGTCGCCGCGGCCCGCACCACCGAGCCCGGCGGCCTCCTTCCCGGCACCATCGGCGAGACCGCCCGGCAGGTCGAAGCCCTAGGCCGGCGCGCCCTCCCCGTCCAGTGCGACGTCACCAAGGACGACCAGGTCGAGGCCATGGTCGCCAGCGCCCTCGACGTGCTCGGCCGGGTCGACCTCCTCGTCAACAACGCCGGTGTCGGCTTCGTCGTGCCCATCGCCGAGATGACCATGAAGCGCTGGGACCTCGTGCTGGCCGTGAACCTGCGGGGCGCCGTCCTCTGCTCCAAGGTTGTCCTGCCCGCCATGACCGCGAAGGGGAGCGGCGCCATCATCAACGTCTCGTCCATGCTGGCGAGGCGCTCCGTCCCCGGCTGGGCCGCCTACAGCGCCTCCAAGGCGGCCGTCGAGCGCTTCACCGTCAGCCTCGCCGAAGAGGTCCGCCCCCACGGCGTCGCCGTCAACTGCCTCGCCCCCGCCGCCACCGTCGACACGGAGGGCCTCTCGTTTCTCACCAAGGCGCAGGCCGATGACAAGAGCGACTGGGCCACCACCGGACCCATGGAGCGCGCCGTCGTCTACCTCGCCGGGCTGGACGCGGCGACCTTCACCGGCCAGGTCGTCACCGACCAAGAGCTCCTCGGCTGGCGCGACCTCCACGTAACCCCCTGACCCCCCACGCGCCGTCGCGCCGGCGACCCTCGGCCACAGCGCCACCTCCCGCGCGTTTTTTCACGGCGCGTTAAATTGGGATGCCCCAAATTGGGATGCCCCTGAAATTGGGAATGACCCTGAAATGAAGTTGAAATGAAGTAGGGCATCTAGTATCTTGTTACGATGGCACATAGGAAATAGACGTGAAATAAGCCGTACATGACCACCGCCCCTGTCAGCCGCTACACCGTCCCCCAACAGTGGTTGCGCTACGACATCGCAGCCATAGCCGGGCTGCTGGTCGAGGCCAAGACTGCAGCCGGCGTCTTGGACCGGCTACCCTACCTCCCCCGATGGATCGAGCAGGCCCACGAGGAGCAGCTGCGGTTGGAGGCAGTCGGCACCTCCCGCATCGAGGGCGCCGAGTTCACCCAGCGCGAGCAGGACGAGGCCCTCGCCCCCAATGCCCACGCGCGTACCGACCTGACCCACTCGCAACGGCAGCTGCGGTCCGCCAACGCCGCCTACCGCTGGCTGCGCTCGCTCCCGGCCAAACAGCCGGTCACCGCCGAGCTGGTCCTCGACCTCCACCGGCGCATCGTCACCGGCTGTGATGATGACCACTGCGAGCCCGGCGCGCTGCGGCGCGCCGGATCGAACGTCACATTCGGCGGGCCGGTCTGCCGGGGCGCGGAAGGCGGCCCCGAGCTCGCCGAAGCGTTCGAAGCCCTTAGCCAGGCCATCGCCGGAGAGTTCCGGCGCCATGACCGCATCATCCAGGCCATGGCCGCCCACTACCACCTCGCCGCAATGCACCCTTTCGACGACGGCAACGGACGCACCGCCCGCGCACTGGAAGCGCTCATGCTGCGGGAGGCGGGCGTCAACGACATGGTCATGGTCAGCCTCTCCAACTACTACTACGAGCACAAGGACGAGTACCTGGTGGCGCTGTACGAGTCCCGCACAAGCGGCCACGACCTCACGCCGTTCCTGACCTTCGCCCTGCCGGCCGTCGCGGAGAGGTGCAACGCGCTCGCCGACGAGATCGTCACCCACAACAAGCGGCTGCTCTACCGCGAATTCGCCACCTCACTGTTCAGGCGCCTCCGCACGCCCCGCCGCCGTGCGCTGGCGGAGCGGCAGCTGCGAATCATCAATCTGCTGCTGGACGCCGAGGATCTCAGTTTTGATGACTTGGTGGTTCAAGCACGGGAGCATTACCGGGGTCTCAAGTTTCCTGGACGCGCGCTCGGACGAGACCTGGGTGGACTGCTCAGCCTATCTGCTGTCGCACTGAGCGACGAACGTATCGCCGTCAACCTGGACTGGCCGCAGAAGTTCTCGGAATCGGAGTTGCTGGAGCGGTACGAGCGCATGCCGTCCGCGGCGTCCGCCAACCATCGGGCCATGGCGGAGCTGTCGCGCCTGCTTGGCCGCCGACGCTGAAGGCGCGCCCCGCCGCCGTAGGGGCGCCCCTTGTGAGCGCCCAGAGACATGCCCCAGCACACGCCTCCCCCGCGTGGCCGTCGCGCCAGCGACTCGCGCCAGCGACCTAGCTGTCCTCTCCCGGGTGCGCCTCCCGGTACCGCCGAACGTCCTCCTCCGCCTTCACGCCCCCCAGGTACCGGGGCGTCCCCGCCGGCGGCTCCGGCTTCTCCAGCCGTACGCCGCTGAACTCGCGATAGAACGCCTGCACGCGTCCGCCCGACCGTTTGACGTTGCGTATCTCCAGCACCTCCGCCAGCGTTGCCCGGATCTCCTTCGCGTCCGTCCACGACGCCTTGTACGCCACCCGCCCAGTGTGGTCGACGATCCAGCTCATGTTGGACACGCCCCCGTACAGGCGGTGGACCCGACCGTCCAGGCCGTCGATCAGCATGGTCCGGTACGCCGCCTGCCCCCGCTCTGCAAACGCCCTGGCGTGGAGCACCTTCTGCTCGTGGGACGTGTGCGTTGGAAAGACCTCTCCTGGGTGCGCCTCTCGCGTGTACACGAAGAGGAACTGCACCCCCTCACGCATCTCCCCGGCCAGCTCTTCCATCGGCGGAGACTCCGCCACGCAGGGCGGTCAGGTGATGCTGCCGAACTCGATCATCACCGGCGTCCCCCGGAAGGACGACAGCGTAACCTCGGCGCCGTCCAGCGCGGGCAGCGTGAAATCCGGCGCGGGGTCTCCGGCCCGGGCCACGCTCGACCGGAAGTACTCCCGCTCCTCCAGCGTGCTCCGCCACTCCGAGAAGTTGTACGGCCTCCCCACGAACTTAGCCCCGGTCGACTCGCCGCCTTGGTCCGACATATCGCGCCTCCTTGCTCCTTCGCTCATCAACGATGCCTCCGACGCGGCTCAGCAGCGATAGCGCCGTCGCCCCCAGCACACCCTCCCCCCACAAAGCCGTCGCGCAGCGACCGCAGCGACCTACAGCGCGACCTCCCGCAGGTCGTCCGCGATACGCAGCCTCGGCTCCGTCAGCGCCTGCACCTCCGCCGCCGTCCACCCCGGCGCGACCTCCCGGAGCAGCAGCCCCTGCGGGTTCGCGCTGCCGTCGTTCGCCTCCACCCCCAACACCTCCATCACCGCAAGGTCCGTCACGATCAGGCTCACGCACCGGCGCCCCGTCAGCGGGAACGTGCACCTCCGCAGCACCTTCGGCCTCCCCTCCCGGTCCGTGTGCTCCATCGCCGCGATGATGCGCCGAGCCCCCGCCGCCAGGTCCATCGCCCCGCCCACGTTCCCCACACCACGCTCCGGCAGCATCCAGTTCGCCAGGTCCCCCTCCTCCGACACCTGCAGCGCCCCAAGCACCGCCACGTCCACGTGCCCGCCGCGGATCATCCCGAAGGCGTCCGCCGAGTGGAAGAACGACATCCCCGGCACCAGCTTCAGGAACTGCCCGCCCGCGTTGATCAGGTCCACGTCCTCCTCCCCCTCGTCCGCCATTGGGCCGTACCCCAGCACCCCGCTTTCGCTGTGGTACATCACCTCCCGGCCCTCCGGAATGTACTGCGACACCAGCGTCGGGATCCCGATGCCCAGGTTCACCACCGACCCATCGGGAAGCTCCCGCGCCACCCGCATCGCGATGACGTCCCGGCCCATGCGCTCTTTACCGCTCATCTCCAAGCCAGCCCTCCTCACTCCGTCATTCCCGCGAAGGCGGGAATCCAGGGTGGCGGCGCGGGGTATCCCCCTCACGCCCTGTGCCACCCTCCCGAGCGACCGCGCCACCGGCCCGCCGTGACGACCCCGCAACCCTCCCCCTACAAGGCCGTCCCGCCAGCGACCGCGCCAGCGACCCGCACCGGCGTGTCGTCGGCGGGACGGCGCACGATGCGCTTCACGAACAGCGCCGGCGTGTGGACGTGCTCGGCGTCCAGCTCCCCGGGCGAAACCAGCTCGTCCACCTCCGCGATGGTCACCCGCGCCGCCGTCGCCATCGGCGCGTTGTAGTTGCGGGAGCTCCCCCGGTAGACCAGGTTGCCCAGCGTGTCGCCCTTCCACGCCCGCACCAGGGCGAAATCCGCCGTGAGCGCCCGCTCCAGCACGTACTCCCGACCGTCGAAGCTGCGCGTCTCCTTCCCCTCCGCCACCAGCGTCCCCGCCCCCGTCGGTGTGTAGAAGGCCGCGATGCCCGCCCCGCCCGCTCGGATCCGCTCCACCAGCGTCCCCTGCGGCGCCACCTCCAGCTCCACCAGGCCCTCCCGGAACGCCCGCTCGAACGCCGTCACCCGCGACGGGTTCCCCGCCACCGGGAACGACGCTACTACCTTCTTCACGAGGCCCTTCTCGATGAGGATCGACTGGTCGATGTAGCGCACGTCCCCCGGCGCGCCGAAGCCCGCCGTCATCGTGATGCCCGCGGTGTTCGAGATCAGCGTCAGCCCCGTGGCCCCGTGCTTCCACAGCGCCAGGATGAGGAAGTGGGGCATCCCGCCGGGGCCGCCGAAGCCGTCCACGAACACCGTCGCGCCGTCCGGGATGTCGCCCACGGCGTCCAGGAAGGACGAGTACACCTTGCGGCCCACGGGTTCACTCATTGCCAACACCCCTTCGACGGTCGCCTTCCCCACATACTACCACCGGCGCGCCCCAGGGCCGCCTGAGGTGGTGAACCTGGCTTGATTGTTTGCACCTGCTTGATTGTCGTCTGCTTTTTTTCGCGGAAAAGTGAAGCTGGGCGGGCCTCAAACTGCTGATTGCTTTTCGAGGCATGGCGACCTCCTTGGCCGACTCTCCCTGTTTGGTGTGTTGAGGAGATACTAGGGCATCGGCCCTCGTGCGGGCAACGGGCGGGTGGCAGTGTGGAGTGAGGGCGATGCCCCGCGCCACCGCCCGTCATCCCTAGTACGCACCCCCCGCGGCGACCCCGCAACCCTCCCCCCACGAAGCCGTCCCGCAGCGACCCACCGAGGGGAATTGACGCCACGCGGCGACGGGGCTACGGTACCCGTACACGCACCACCACGACATCGAACGCGCCGGCAAGCATCGGCCAAGGAGGGTGACATGCCAAAGGTGACATCGCTGGGCCACATCGGCCTGCACTGCAACGACTTCCCCACGATGCAGGACTTCTACACCCGCGTGCTGGGGTTCACGGTGACCGACCGGAACCCCAACGGCAACGCCTGCTTCCTCTCGGCGCGGCCGGCAGAGGAGCACCACGAGCTCCTGCTGACCAGCGGCCGGACCGCGCCGGAGGACGCGAAGCTGCTGCAGCAGCTCTCCATGCACGTCGACAGCCTGGGGGACCTGAAGGCGTTCCACCAGGTGTTTCAGGAGGAGGGCGTGAAGGAAGAGCGCATCGTCACCCACGGGAACACGGCGAGCATCTACTTCCGAGACCCGGAGAACAACTACCTGGAGGTCTACTTCAGCATCCCCGTGGACTTCCCCCAGCCCTTCGGCGCTCCCATCAACCTGGACCAGGACGACGAGGCCATCCTGCAGCAGATCGCGGAGCTACGGGCGGCGAGCGGGAAGGTGTAACCCCACCACCAGCTGTCCACCCCACGAGGCTCCAACCACTCATTAGGGTCTTGATGTGCGGCCCCAAGGCCGACTACTACATAGAAGCCCAGATAAACGAAGCTACAGCGCGGCTAGCAACTCAAGAAGCCAACCTCGCCGGGATAGAGGCGAAGCCAATGGAAGGATCAGGGCGGCTATCACGTGGCCCTCGGGAGACTGATGAGGGCCATGAAGAGTCTTTTGACCTCAAGGCTCGCTTGGTTGACAAGAGCCTTGAAGCCTACGTCCTCGCATTGGAGACCATTAACAGACTCACAATCCAATATCGCCTGGAATCGTTCTGCTACCTGTTCTGCAATGCTTGGGAACTACTGCTGAAAGCAAGGATGTTGGATGTCGAAGTCGATCAAGAAGCCATCTACTACAAGCCTCAGATTGGAAAACCAAAGAGGACACTCTCTTTGCGGGACTGTTTGAAGCACACTTTGCCAAATCAGAAAGACCCGACGCGGCGAAACATAGAGCGCATTGAGGAACTTCGTGACGAGTCGGTTCATCTCGTGATCGATCATATTCCAAGCGACGTCATGTCTCTCTTTCAGGCAGGCGTTATCAACTACCACCGCCACCTGAATGGGTGGTTCGGAAGATCGCTCGCCGCCCGATACCCCCTGGGGATGCTCAGTATCATGTACGACAGAGGCCCCGAGCAGTGGGACATGACTGATCAGCGTCTTCGACGGCACCTTGGCCCAGCTGCCGTCGAGTTTCTCTCCAAGTATTGCGCGGACCTCAAACAGGAATTCGACGACCTTCAACACCCCACTGAATTCTCAATCAGAGTCGATTATCATCTTGTCCTTACCAAAGGGCCGGATGATAAGGCAGACATTACGCTTCATTCAGGGAGAACGGATGGAGAGCCGCATCGAATTGTAGAAGTTCCCAAGGACCCCAGCAAGTCACATCCCTTCCGCCAGAAAGAGCTTCTTGAACAAGTAGGGGACAGGTTGCAGATAAACCCATACGATATCCAATGCGTCAACAAGGTCTACGGTGTTACGGATCGGCTAGAGTTCTTCTATCAAGGCGAGGTCAAGGGCTCGCCTAGGCAATACAGCCAAGCTTTCGTCGACTGGCTCGTTGAGAAGCATGGACAAGATGAACAGTTCTTCCCCAAGACTAGGGCACGTGCAAAGAATTCTGCCAATGCAGTTGCCTCAGACCAGCCCTCGAAATGATCCCGTTGCACTATGGGCGCTTCAGCAGAATCTCCTGTCAATTGCCGAAGCCGCTCTCGGAGCACGGGACACCAGCAAGAAGATATACCAACCGGGATTCGCAGACGATGGCCCCCATATACGCAACACGCCCGAACTTGATGGCGCGTTCGCCGAGTTAAGCAGAAACAGCGAGTGTTACTGGCCCACCGTGATCTATGAGATGGCTCACGAAACCGTCCACCTACTCAACCCGGTGCCTGGCAACGACAAATGCCTTGGAGAGGGCGTGGCAGTCGCGTTTTCGGTGTATGTTCAAACGCTATTCGGGTTGCAGCCGCAGCCAATAGGCCTCGCTTCATACCGACGCGCCTTGGATCTCGTCTGTCGGCTCCCGAACGGCCCGCTCGAAGCGGCAAAACAAGTACGCGCCGCGGTCGGCGCCCTCAGCCAAGTCACTGCACAGCACCTTGAAGACCTGTTCCCGGACGTAGACCGTGAGACCCTATCGAACCTGGCCACCCCATTCGACAGAAACGCTGATTGAAAAACGAGGCCGCAGTGCAGGCCGCCTTCATAGCAAGGGACGGACTTCTGCTGATCTTGCTGTCCAGTTTGGCGGGCCCAGGGTGACAGCAAGAGCGTCGTCATGCTGCGGGACTCGATAGCATTGGTATGCCTCAGGCTCAACTTGATCTAACGCCAACACACCCTGGGCGTACCAGGTTAGGCTTGGCATTGACACCAAAGAACCCCGTGTGCTGAAATGCCCACAACGGACCGTTTCACTATGCGCCACCTCCTGCTAAACATACCCGCCCTCATCGCCCTCGCCCTGCTCTGCGCCCTCGCCACCCCAACGGTCAACGCGCAGGACAGCCCCTATAGCTGGGAATCCATCGACCACATCGACCAAGTGTCCGTTTCCATGGACAGCCGGGATCTGCCCGTCGGGACCGACCGCGGCCAACGGAACTTTCAGATAGGCTGGGAGCACCGCCCCGTCAACCCCCCGGAGACCCTCACCGTCGGTCTCTTTTCCCTCCAGGGCCTCGTGGACGCCCCGACCCCCAACTGGAAGGGAGCTTCCTGGGTCTTCGAGAAGACCCGCCTCATCAGCCGGTACCCCACAGTGAACTGGGAGCGCGTAACCTATCTCCTCTATTGGTCGCTCCGGATTTCCGTCTTTGCCCTGCCCGTCCTGCTTTTCATCGCCACCCGCATCCGCAAGTCCCGCTGGTCCGCCGACCACTACCCCCAAGTGCCCCAGGGTTTGACCACGCTCCCCAGCGACCTTCCCGCCCCGGCGGTGTCGGTGCTTGGCAACCGTGAGGTCGGCCCGCAAACCTACCTGTCCATCCTCGTGGATATGCTCCAGAGGGGCAATTTGACCATCACCGGCGGCTACGGCGGGTTCAATGAGCTAAGGGAGTACCAATCGAACGTCTCGCTTGCCCGTCAGTTTGAACCTGATCAGCCATGGGAAAAGGAGGTCTACAGCGCTCTGCCTTTCTTGTCTGCCTCAGATTTACTGAAGCCAAACTCAGATATGCTGAAGGATTTACTGAAGCCAAACTCAGACATGCTGAAGGATTTACTGAAGCCAAACTCAGATATGCTGAAGTTAGCATTCGAGGGGCGGCAGAAAGCCATCCGCACCCATCTGGACGAGTGCCTGCAGTCCCGGGGCATTTTTGATGCACCCCCCTTGCAGGTCATGGCAGAACAGGGACAGGGTTGGATGGCTAAATTCGGGTGGTTCTTGGCCTCAGTAATCTTGGCCGTGGGCGTGGGCCTCTGGGTCAACTTCTGGCTGCCCTGGTGGGCCGGCGCCGCCATCGGAATCCCGATTGCAGTGGTTTTTCTCCTAGGCTACGCTTATGACTTGACCTCAGGACGCCTGAACCCGACTCCGGCCGGAGCCCTCGAGATTAGCCAATGGTGGTCCTTCGCAGGGTCGATCGGGGACCGCCGCGTCTCCCCTTCCCTGGACCCCAGCCAGCCCGACCCCATGCTGCCGTACGCCGTGGCCCTGAACGAAGCGAGCCAGTGGCTCAACGACATCAACGCTCTGCCTCCCTGGTTTCTCCCCGAAGGACCCAGCGAACAGACCCGAGAGGGCCTCTACGCCGCCTACCGCGGTTTCATCGGCGCCGACTCCTGGGATCTACTCGGAGGCCCAAATATCAAATCCATGTCCACCCGGGGAGGCGGTCACGGTCCCGGCGGTGACGGCGGGGGCTAAATCCTCTCACCCTCTCCCAAGCCGGCCTCCACATCCGCCCCCAGCACACCCTCCCCCGCGTGGCCGTCGCGCCAGCGACCCTGTGCCACCCGCCTCTTGCCTGTACAGCATATGCGTTCTATTCTTACAGGCATCAGCCGCCGATGAAGGCGGCCAAGGAGGTGGGACACCGTAGCCAACCGGTCCGATGTGGCGGCCCCGCAACCCTCCCCCCACATGGCCGTCGCGCAGCGACCGCCAGCGACCCGTCGTCATTCCCGCACCCACCCACCGTCATTCCCGCGAAAGCGGGAATGTGGATTCACATTTCAAGTGCAACACCTGATTTAGGAATATCTCAGCAGGAGTCCGGTATCCCGTCATTCCCGCACCCACCCACCGTCATTCCCGCGAAAGCGGGAATCCATGGAGGTGGTAATGCCTTGCGAACTCCGTCCCGTTATCGAAGGTGACCGTCCGGCGCCACTGGGGCGGGAAAGGCACCTGGGACATGGCACGGGCGATGGGGTCTGCGGCCTTCCCCGGTGGTCTGAGGGCGATGAGCAGGCGGGAGTGGCGCTCGTGGAGGGTGAGGACTGCCTGCCCGTAGGTCCTGAACAGCATCAGGTCTGCTTCCCAGTGGCCGGGGGTCTGCCGGTCGTCAGCAGCCTGGGGCCGTTCAGGGGCGGCGGTGGGCGATGAAGGATGCGGGGCCGTTTGGACTTCGCCCTGGGCAGGTAGTGACGCCATGAGTAGTCCTTCTTCCGGGCCATCTGAGAGTAGATGAACCGGTAGATGCTCTCACCTTCGTCCAGAGCGAGACGTCCGGCCACTTGCTCCGGAGACCAGCCCTGTCCCAGACGGGAGAAGACCTTCTCCCGCAGAGGACCATCCCGCTCCAGCCGGGAACCCCGCCAACGACGGGCGTGGGCCTGCTGGTCGGCATATACAGGTTGGTATCCTTGGGTCCGTGAACCGTTGCGCTTCATCTCTCTAGCCACCGTCGATGGCGGGCGATCCACACCTGCTGCGATTTGGCGGACCGAGTATCCCTTGGCAAGTAGTCGGGCAATCTCACATCGCTCTTCAATGGTGACCTGTGTATATTCTTTTCCCATGACAACAACTCTGGTGTTGCACTTCGTTTGTGAGTCTAGAGAATCCATGGTGGGGCGCGGGGGGGTCCCCCACCCAACAACAATCAAAACGGCACAGCCCCCCGAAGCTACCGGCGGGTCCCCCAAAGCAATCAATCATCCTTTTTGCACTTTCCAGCTTCAGTATCCGCAAAAAAACGCTTGGACCATCATACGAAGCTAAACATTCAAACCAGGTCAGGGCGTCCGTCGCGGGGGTTGACCCTTTGGCCTGGGGGAGCGTATCGTGCCTGGTGGCCCGGCGGCCGCCCAACACACCGTCCAGGAGGGGACTCATGGCAAGAACGAAAGGCGAGATCACGCGGAATATGCGCACGCCGTACATGATATGGCAGGAGAAGGAGGGCATCCCGAGCATCGGGGGGCACTCCGTGGAGGACCTGTTCAACGTGGACGTGTTCCCGTGGGCGCGCATGGGCGGCAAGGGGGTGTTCATCAACCTTGAGGGGTCTGAGCAGGCAAACGACGCCTATGTGTGCGAGATTCCCCCGGGGCAGGCCCTGGAGCCGCAGCGCCACCTCTTCGAGGCCTTCGTCTTCGTCCTGTCCGGGCGCGGCGCCACGACCATCTGGCAGCCGAGCGGGAACAAGCAGAGCTTCGAGTGGGGGGCGGGCAGCCTCTTCGCGCCGCCCATCAACTGCAACTACCAGCTCTTCAACGGATCGGGGACGGAGCCGGCGAGGTTCCTGTCGATGACCACGGCGCCGGTGGTCCTGAACCTGTTCCACAACGAGGACTTTGTCTTCAGGAACGATTTCGTCTTCGCGGACCGGTACAGCGGGGAGGACGACTACTTCGACGCGGAGGGAACGCTGTACTTCAACCGGCTGTGGGAGTCGAACTTCATCCCGGACGTGTACACGATGCGGCTGCTGGAGTACAAGGAACGCGGCGCAGGCGTCAACGTCCGCTTCCAGATGTCGGACAACACGATGGGGTCGCATATTTCGGAGTTCCCCGTGGGGACGTACAAGAAGGGGCACCGGCATGGACCCGGGGCGCACGTGATCATCCTGAACGGGACCGGGTACTCGCTGCTGTGGCCGCAGGGGCGGGAGCCCCAGCAGTTCCCGTGGAAGAAGGGCAGCCTGCTGGTGCCGCCGGACAACTGGTTCCATCAGCACTTCAACACGGGAGGGGACTCGGCGCGCTACCTGGCGCTGCGGTGGGGGAGCGACAAGTACGGTGTGCGCGCGGTGCGGATGGCGCACAACGCGCAAGCTCAGTACGCGAGCCAGGAGGAGGGCGGCGACCAGATCGACTACAAGGAAGAGGACCCGCACATTATGGACCTGTTCAAGGAGGAGCTGGCCAAGAGCGGTCTGCAGCCGGCGGAGCCCATGGACTCGTGGCGCAGGGACGACGGAACAAGCGGGTCCGGAGACTAGCTCCCCAGCGACCCCCGGCGTGGCGGCCTTGTGTGGGGAGGGAGCTGCGCTCTCTCCGCCACCCTGGATTCCCGCCTGCGGAGACCTCTGCACAACCGTCATTCCCGCACCCACCCGCCGTGGCGACCCCGCAACCCTCCTCCTGCGTGGCCGTCGCGCCAGCGACCGCCAGCGGCCCGCAGCCTTGACACGCCTGGGCGGGGCGTCTAGGATTCGGGTTTGAGCCCAGCGTTTTTGTAGTCCATGACGTGTAAATGGTCTACCTGTGGGACAAGATTGAGAGGAGGAATAGGATGACGACTCAGAGCAATGGCGGCCAGCACCCCTACTACGGTATCTTCCCCTACTTCGACTTCGTAAAGACCGAGGGCGTCCCCGTGATCGACGCCTACAGCGTGGACTGCCACACGGTCGCCCTCGAGCCCTGGGAACGCCTCGGCGGGCGCGGGGCCTACGTCCACCTCGCCGGCCGCTCCGACTACCTCTCCGCCTACGTGGTGGAGATTGAGCCCGGCGGCCAGCTCAAGCCCGAACAGCACATGCACGACGAGCTCATGTACGTGGTCTCCGGACGGGGCGCCACGACCATCGAGCTCCCCAACGGGAAGACGCACACCTTCGAGTGGGGCCCGACGTCGATCTTCGGGATCCCCCTCAACGCCAAGCACCAGTTATTCAACGGCTCGGGCTCCGAGCCCGCGCGCCTCGCCGCCGTCACCGACCTCCCCATCATCCTCAACGTCTTCCACAACCCCGCCTTCATCTATGACAACCCCTACCAGTTCCCCGAGCGCGCCGACGTCGAGCGCTACTTCCGCGGCGAGGGCGAGTTCCGGGAGGTGAAGCCGGGCCGCCACCAGTGGGAGACCAACTTCGTCCCCGAGCTCGTCAACTTCGAGCTGCCAACCTGGCACGCACGGGGCGCCGGCGGCAACAACATCCAGTTCCTCCTGGCCGACAGCTCCATGCACTGCCACCTCTCCGAGTTCCAGTCCGGAACGTACAAGAAGGCGCACGCCCACAATGCCGGGGCACACATCTGGTGCGTCACGGGCGAGGGCTACTCGCTGCTCTGGAAGGAAGGCGAGAGCCCCGTGGACACCGTGCGCGTGGACTGGAAGCCCGGCACCCTCTACGCCCCGCCGGACGGCCCCACCTACCACCAGCACTTCAACGTCTCCAAGGGGTCGTCACGCTACCTGGTTTTCGGCTTCGGGGGGGCCCGGTACCCGGTGCTGGAAAGCAAGTTCAAGGGCTACGAGGGCATGGACCTCTCTCACAAGGAGGGCGGGCACCAGATGGAGTACGAGGACGAAGACCCCCGCATCCTGAATCTGTTTGAGAACGAGCTGGCGGAGCGGGGCGTCGACTCGAAGATGCGGGACTACATCAAGAACAGAGCAACAGCCTAGCCCTGGGCGAGCACAACACCGAAAGGAAGACAATGGACGACCACGACGACCACGACGACGAGCACGTGCACGACGGCGCTGCGGAGGAGGAAGAGGGGCCCAGGTCAAAGAACGATTTCTACTACACGGACAACATCGAGCTCACGACGGTGGGCATCGACGTTGGGTCTTCGACGTCGCACCTGATGTTCTCGCACCTCCACCTGCAGCGGCTGGGGCAGTTCCTGTCCAGCCGGTACGTGGTGGTGGAGCGGAGGGTGCTGCACCGATCGCCCATCCTGATCACGCCGTACCGCTCGGACTACACCATCGACGCCGACCGGCTGCAGCGCTTCATTCACGACGCGTACGCTGAGGCGGACCTGAAGCCGGAGGACGTGGACAGCGGGGCGCTCATCCTGACGGGTGAGGCGATCAAGCGGCACAACGCGCGGGAGATCGCGGACCTGTTCGCCAGCGAGGCGGGCAAGTTCGTCTGCGCGTCGGCGGGGCACAACCTGGAGGCGCTGCTGGCGGCGCAGGGGTCGGGGGCGGTGGCGGCGTCGCGGGACCCGGCGCAGACGGTGCTGAACATCGACGTCGGCGGAGGGACGTGCAAGTTCGCCGTCTGCCACAACGGCGAGGTCGTGGAGACGGCAGCCACCAACGTGGGCGGGCGCCTCATCGCCATGGACGACGACGGGCGGGTGAACCGCATCGAGGAGGCGGCACGCTGGATTGCGGACGACCTGGGGGTCAAGCTCGAGATAGGGGAGACCGTGGCGGAGGAGGACCTGCAACGCATCGTCGACGCCATGGCCGACGCGCTCTTGGACGTGGTGCTGCACCGGCAGGGGTCCGCACTGTCGCAGAAGCTGATTCTGACGGCGCCGCTGGTCTCGACGGCGCCCGTGGACATGGTGCTGTTCTCCGGGGGTGTCTCCGAGTACCTGTACGGACAGGAGACCAAGACCTTCGGCGACATAGCTCCCATGCTGGCGGAGGCGGTGAAGAGCCGGATGACCGCGGACGGGATGCCCGCCTTCGGGCGTCCGCCCATGGAGCGCATCCGGGCGACGGTGATCGGGGCGTCCCAGTTTACGGTACAGGTCAGCGGCAACACGATCTCGATCTCGCAGCCGGCCATCCTGCCGATTCACAACCTCCAGGTGCTGTACCCTCAGCTTCCAGATCGGGAGGAGATAGAGCCGGAGGAGCTGAGCAGCGCGATCCAGAAGAGCTTCGAGCGGTTCGATCTGGAGGAGGGCGATATTCCGGTGGCGCTGGGCATCGGCTGGTCGGGGATGCCGCGATATCCGCTGCTGCGCAACCTGGCCCAGGGCATCACGGACGGGATACCCAAGAGCCTGAAGGCGGGCCTGCCCCTGGTGATGGTGTTCAGCAACGACTGCGGGAAGCTGGTTGGGGACATCATGCGGGAAGAGATGGGGATAACGAGCGAGGTGGTGTCCATCGACAACATCTACCTCAAGGAGTTCGACTACATCGACATCGGCGAGATTATCTACCCGGCGAACGTGGTGCCGGTGGTGGTGAAGTCGTTGGTGTTTCCGGAGATTGCGAAGCCCGATGCACAGATGCTGGACCGGTGAACGCGGCCAGAGGGCCGCTATCCGGCGCGGCAGGCCTGCCGCGCCGGAGTGACGCGGGGGACGCATCTGAAGGGGAAGACCGGGGCTGATGCTCAGCGCGCGGGAGAATGAACGGCTGACACGGGTCGGCCCTGGCACGCCCATGGGCGAGCTGATGCGGCGCTACTGGCACCCCGTGGCCGCTTCGGGGGAGCTTGCCGGGGAGCCCACGAAGGCGGTACGGCTGCTGGGCGAGGACCTGGTGCTGTACCGGGACCGCGGGGGCGCCCTGGGCCTGATACAGGAGTCGTGCCCCCATCGGCGGGTGAACCTGCTGTACGGCATCCCGGAGCAGCGGGGGCTGCGCTGCCCGTACCACGGCTGGCTCTTCGACGAGACGGGCAGGTGCTTGGAGACGCCGGCGGAGGCCCCCGAGAGCACGTTCAGGGACCGCGTACGGGCCACGGCGTACCCGGTGCAGGAGCTGAACGGGCTCATCTTCGCCTACCTGGGGCCGGAACCGGCGCCGCTGCTGCCCCGGTGGGACCTCTTTACGTACGAGAACAGCTTCCGGCACATCGGCCACACGATAGTCCCGTGCAACTGGGTGCAGTGCATGGAGAACTCGGTGGACCCTGTGCACACGGAGTGGCTGCACGGGCGCCTATTCCAGTACGTGACGGAGGGGGAGGGTACGCCGGAGTACGTGAGCTCACTGCTGAAGCGCCACGTGAAGATCGGGTTCGACGTCTTCGAGCACGGGATCATCAAGCGACGGGTTGTCGAGGGCCAGACGGAGGAGCACGAGAACTGGCGGGTGGGGCATCCGCTGGTGTTCCCCAACATCCTGCGGGTGACGCAGGGCGGCAACGGCCACTCCTTCCAGTACCGGGTGCCCATGGACGACACGCACACCTACCACGTGTGGTACAACGCCTACCTGATGCCCCCTGGGGTACAGGCCCCCAAGCAGGAGCAGATCCCCCACTACGAGGTGCCCCTGGTTGGCGGCGACGGCCGCCACATCATAGACAACATCGACAGCCAAGACATGATGGCGTGGGTGACGGAGGGGCCGGTGCACGACCGCTCGAAGGAGCGACTGGCCGAGTCCGACAAGGGGATCATCCTGTACCGCCGGCTGCTGCGGGAGCAGATGGAGCGGGTGGCGGAGGGGCTCGACCCGATGAATGTGTTCCGCGACGCCGCCAAGGCGCAGGACGTGCGGCTGGTGCAGGACGCCTTCGACAGCCTCACACGGGCGACGCCCGGTTCGCTGCTCAGCAACCAGGCCAAGTACAGCCCCGCAGCGGGGGAGCTGGAGAAGCTTCTTACGCGCGCCGCGGAGGTCGATAGGGCGGGCGCAGGGGGCGGGTAGGGGGCGGTTGCAAGTCGTCCGCGCCAGGCGGGGATGGGCCGGGGGGTGAATGGGGGCAGCGGCCGCGAAGCTTGACAATTCAGACGCCCCAATGGTACTAATTCTCAGCGCACCGCATTGGCTTGACCGGGTTGTGGGCGTGGTGGGGCCAGACTCCGCGGGCATGTCGTGACCGCCTTTCCGTGTTGAACGAGCGTCACTACGGGTCTGCCCGCCATCGCCGGGAGCTCCAAGCCAGAACTAACAGGAGGAGGCACTATGCCTTACAAGGTCATCGACGCCCACGGGCACGTGAACGCGCCGCCGCAGCTCTACGCGTACAAGTCGGGGCTGCTGGCGAGCTCGGGTGTTCATGGGCAGGGAAGCTCCGGGGTGACGGAGGAGCTCCTGGCGCCCATCGTCAAGCGGCACGTGGAGGGGACGCTGGACAAGGTGGGGACGGACGTGCAGTTCCTGTCGCCGCGGCCCTTCCAGCTGATGCACTCGGAGAGGCCGGCCAAGATCGTCGATTGGTGGTGC
The DNA here is from genome assembly GCA_965247615.1 of Dehalococcoidia bacterium. Lineage (GTDB taxonomy): Bacteria > Chloroflexota > Dehalococcoidia > Lucifugimonadales > UBA1127. Next base: position 2,594,868 of record OZ252022.1, read on the forward strand.
AAGGCGAACAACGACGCCATCGCCATGTCCGTGAAGCTGGCGCCGGACCGCTACCGGGGGGTGTGCGGGCTGCCTCAGGTGTGGGGGGAGAGTCCCCGGAACTGCCTGGAGGAGCTGGAGCGGTGCGTTGTGGATCTGGGATTCGTGGGGTGCATGATCGACCCGGACCCCAGCGAGGGCCAGGACCTTAACGTGCCCACGATGGAGAACGAGTACTGGTACCCGCTCTACGAGAAGATGGTGGAGCTGGACGTGCCGGCGCTGATGCACACGGCGGCGTGCAAGAGCTCGCGGGAGTCCTACAGCAACCACTTCATCACGGAGGAGAGCATTCAGGTGCTGGCGATGGCCAACTCCAGGCTATTTGAGGACTTCCCGAACCTGAAGATCATCGTGTGCCACGGCGGCGGGTCGATACCCTACCACATCGGCAGGTGGCGGGCGACGCGGATCCGGCAGCGGGAGTTCACGGAGACCTTCGACGAGAGCATCAAGAAGCTCTACTACGACACGGTGCTGTACAACCAGGAGTCGTTGGAGCTGCTGTTCAAGATCATCGGGACGGACCGGTGCATGTTCGGGACGGAGAACCCGGGAACGGGATCGGCGCAGGACCCGGCGACGGGGAAGTGGCTGGACGACACCAAGCCGGACATCGAGGGCATCTCCTGGCTGACGGAGGAAGACAAGGCCAACGTTTTCGAGAACGTCGCCAGGGCGGCGCACCCGCGCTTCAAGGACTAGGGGCGGACTCGACGCACCAAGGACACTTCGACAAGGACGAGGCACATGGCAGACGAACTGGTAGCGCGGTTGGCGAAGCTGGACACGTGCGCCGTGTCTGACGCCCTGGACCGCTTGGGGCTGAAGGGCTCGGTCATCGGCATCAGGTCGATGACGGTGCCGACGAAAGTGGCGGGGCGCGCGGTCACGGTGCGGCTGAAGGCCAAGGGCCGGGAGGAGTCGGCGCGGCACCTGGGGACAGCGGCGGTGGTGGCGGCAAACCCGGGCGACGTCATCGTCATCGACCATCACGGTCGGGAGGACGTGGCGGGCTGGGGGGGCATCCTGTCCAACGCGGCCAAGGTGAAGGGCGTAGCGGGGGTGGTGATAGACGGGGCGGCCCGGGACATCGACGAGAGCCGGGAGCTCGGTCTGCCCGTGTTCGCCAAGGCTGCGGTGCAGATCACTGCGCGGGGACGCATCATCGAGGACTCGTTCAACGAGCCCATCGAGTTCGCTGGCGTGGCAGTGGAGCCGGGGGACCTGGTCATCGCCGACGGCAGCGGGGTGGTATTCGTGTCGGCGGGGCGGGCGGAGGAGGTGCTGGGGGCGGCGGAAGAGATCGCGGCGCGAGAGGCGGAGATGACGAAGGCGGTGTTGGCTGGGCAGTCGGTGGTGGAGGTCATGGGGCAGAGCTACGAATCTATGCTGAGCAGGAGATAATGGACGCAAATATAGAAGCATTCAAGGCATTTGGGACAACGACGGTCAGCGACGCCCTGGACCGCCTGGGCATCGACGGCCAGATCCTGGGGATCCGGCCGCTGGACCGCTCCTCCAGCCTGTGCGGGCGGGCGTTCACGGTGCAGACCATCCCGGTGGACCCCAAGACGCACGGCTCGGTTGGGGACTATATCGATGACGTGCCGGCGGGCGGGGTGGTGGTGCTGGACAACGCCGGGCGCATGGACGCGACGGTGTGGGGGGACATCCTGACGACAATGGCGAACCTGAAAGGGCTGGGCGGCACGGTGATCCACGGGGTGTGCCGGGACTCGGCGCGGAGCCTGGAGGTGGGCTATCCCATCTTCAGCCGAGGGGTGTACATGCGCACGGGGAAGGACCGGGTCCAGGCGGAGGGGTACAACGTGCCCGTTTCGGTGGGTGAGATACGGGTGAGGCCCAATGACCTGCTGCTGGGCGACGCCGACGGGGTGCTTGTGATACCGCAGGAGCGGGAGAGCGAGGTGCTGGCGGCGGCCAAGGAGATCGAGGAGGCGGAGGACCGCATCCGCGAGGAGATCATGAAGGGCACGCGGTTGGACGAGGCGCGGCAGAAGTTCCGCTACCACCAGCTGCAGACGCGGGTCTAGTCAACGAGGGGCAAGGCCCCCAAATAGAGGCCGACGGCCACGGCATAGGGAGAAGCCCGTCCAGGAGTCCTGGGCGGGTTTCGCTTTGGGTTGCCGTGCGGGCTGCGGCTCAGTGTTGGGCCGAGGGCCGCTGCGGCGCGGGCAGGGTTTGGGTGATCCACTGCAGGAGCCGGGCGACTTCCGGGACGCCGGATAGGGTGTAGTCCGCCTGCGACCGGACCTCGGCGGTGACCTCCGGGTTGTCGACGAGTATGGCGAGGCCCTTCACGCGCTCCTCTTTGGCGAGCTTGCGCACGGCCCGGAAGGCGTCGACGTCAGGGAAATCGTCGCCCATGTAGAGGGTGCCGCGCAAGCCATACTGCTGGGCCAGGGCGGTCACGGCCGTGCCCTTGGTCGCGTCGAGAGGGGGGCGCAGCTCGACGACTCGCCGGGTCTCCACCAGATGGAAGGGGCGTGCTGCCGCTTCCTGCTCGATGGCGTGAAGCACTGCGTTGCGGGCGGCGGGGGGGTCCTGCGACTGGGTGTAGTGGAAGACGATGCCGACGGTCTTGTCCTCCAGGGTCACGCCGCGGGGGGCCAGGATAGGGGCGAATCGCGCCATGAGGCGGGCGGCGGAGTCGCGGTAGGCCTCGGCGCCGGGGTGAAGCTCAACGCGGCCGTTCCGCCAGAACTCCAGACCGTGGTTGCCGACGTAGACGAGGCCCGGCACACCCACGAGATCCCTGACGACCTCCAGTGAGCGGCCGGAGACGACAGCCACGAGCTCAAGGCGCTGGACAAGCTCGGCGAGGAAACGGCGGCATGTCGGGTCGACGCGGGCGCTTTCCGCGGTTGGGGCGATCTCGGCAAGGACGCCGTCAACGTCGGTAATGAGGCCAAAGGGGCGCGCGTGGAGGGCGTCTTCAAGTGCGTCGAGATGGTCGAACAGGTCCATGTGCTGGGAAATGCCTCCCGGAAGGTGCGGGCAAGCCGGTCACGGGGAGCGCGCCCTGGCATTGGCGGGCAGGGTGCTAGTACTCGCGGATCCAGCCGCGGCTGTCGTGCACAGTGAAGCTGACGGAGTTGGTGGAGAGGATTTCGCCCGTGTAAGAGCTGAGCTGGATCTCTACGGTGTACGCACCCTCGCGGGCGTCGACGGGCACCTTCCAGGTCCGGTGGGGCCTCACGGGGTCACCCATGACTACGACGGAATCCGACTCCACGTTGGTGATGCCGCTCCACTGCTCCAAGGTCACGCCGTCCGGGTCCAAGACGCGGAGGATCCAAGTGAGACTGGAGAGGTGATCCATGAGGTCGTTGATGATGCTGAGGCCGATGTTGACCCACTGCCCCTGGGAGACGATGTCCTCGCGGATATCCAGCGAACCCAGCAGGGGTTGATAGGCGCGCTTGAGGATGTAGTAGCCCAGCTTCGGCTCCCGGTGGGCGTCCACGACCGACCAGGTGATGGAAGGCCAGCAGTCGACGAACATGAACTGGAAGAGCCCGGTGATGGGCTGGTACTTGATGCGACGATAGCTCTCCACGGCAAATTGGAGGAGACGGGCCTGGTATTCCTGGCTGTTGCGCATGAAGGTCTCGATGTCCGGACCCATCTCAACTTTGGCGACGTGAAACATCTCGTGGAAGGCGAAGCAGTGATAGGCCCAATCTTCCCAGTTGGGGGGAAAGAGCTTGCCATCGGGAAACATTTCACGGAGCAGGTCCAGGGAGGGCAGAGCCTGGGCGCCGAACTCAGTGACGAGGGGTTCGGCAGGGGTCTCGCGGTACTCAAGGTAGGAGCCATAGTACCAGCCGGGGTAGGTGTGGTCTTCCCCGGTGGAGGCTTTCCAGACGATGCGGGAGGCGTCGAGCTGGAGCACGGCGCTGGCGAGCATGGGGTCGAGGGTCTGGAGGTTGCGGTGGGGCTCGTTCTGGCAGGCCCAGATAATGATCGAGGGATGGTTGTAGAGGAGGCGGACCATGTCCTGGATCTGGGTGATGGCGGTATCGGCGAACTTGTCGTCGTCGTCATAGACCCATTGGAGGGCGAAGTCCTGCCAGACAGCGATGCCGGCCTCATCGAGGGCGTCGTAGAGCTCGGCGCGGTTGACGTGGGCGTGGATGCGAACCGCGTTGACGTTGGCTTCCTTGAGGAGCTTGATGTCCTGGTCAATGCGCTCCTTGGTGTACTCGCTGAGCCAGAGGGCGGGGATGAAGTTGGTGCCCCTGGGGAAGATGCGCTGGCGGTTGAGGTACCAGACGCCGTCCGTGTCGATCTTGAACTCACGAATGCCGGAGCGCACTTCCATGCGGTCGAGGAGGTCGCCGTCCCTGCGAAGCTCCAGCTCGACGACGTAGAAGTTCTGGGGGCCGCGGTCCCAGGTCCACCAGAGCTGGGGTTGCTCGATGGTCTCGATGAAGATTTGGGCGTTCGGGCCTGGGTTGAGGCGCAGGACGCGCTCTTCATCCACGACAAGTGTTCGACCGGACTCGCCAATGTGATAGATGCGCAGGAGGGCCCGAATCTCCTCGGTGGCGGGAGAGACGACGACGGCGTTGACCTGGAGGCGGGCGACCTGACGGGAGAGGAGGACCGGGGTGACCTGAAGCTGGTGAACGTGGGTGGCGTGGCCGATAACGACATCGACGGTGTTCCAGATGCCGCCGGTGTTGCCGTCCTGGCCCATCTGTGGGTGCCACGCGCCGGGGCGGCAGTCGCTCATGTTGAGGATGCCCTTGATGAGGCGCTTGCGGTGGGGCCAGGTGTCGGCATCTTCGTTGGGGGAGATGACCTCGACGAGAAGGGTGTTTTCCTCCTGGACAAGCTCCGTCACGTCGAAGACGAAGGTCTGAAAGTAGCCTTCGTGGTAACCGACGAACCTCCCGTTGAGCCAGACCTCGGCGAAGTAGTCGACGCCGTGAAAGCGGAGGTGGGCCACTTGGTCTGCGGCCAACTGGGGCAGGGAGAAGGTGGTCAGGTACCAGACGTTGCCGGCGTAGTTGGGGAGGCCAGCGACGTGCCAGTTGGAGGGAACGTGGATTTCCTGCCAGGGCTCGCCGGGCTGCTCGCCAAGGAGAGCCTCTGAAGCGCAGCTGTATTTCCAGACGCCGCTGAGGTCAATTGTCTGCCGCGGGCCAGCTTCCTCCATCCAGGTCCCTTCCTTTCCTGCGCACTGTGCCGTTGATTGACCGGCAGCCGATGGGCGACGCAGTCGGCGATCTTGGCGAAGCCCTGCCATTGTAATACCTGCAATGCAAGCGGGGCACCATAGTGCCAACCGGTTTGGAGGCGGTCTGAAACGGGGCGAGGGAGGAAACGGCTTTGCATTGGAGCCTGTCTCATACGTCCACCCCTTGATATGGACTGTGCAGGGGGGGATGGATTCCCGCGAAGGGAGGAATGCAGGAGACTGGAGACCCGGATGACTCGGCTTTGTGAGACGGGCTCATTGGTGAAGACATCGCCGGGGCGGAGCGCTAGGTCCGCACCAGAACGACTGAGCCCAGGGCCAGGACAAACTGCCAGTGGGGGCCAATGATGTTCAGGGGACCCAGGAGAATCCCAGCAAGCATGACGATGGACGATGCCATGAGGAGTCCCTGTCCGGGCCACCACTCCCAGCCCAGGCGGGTGAGGAGCTGCACGGACAGGGTTGCAATCGCCATGCCGATGAGGACGAGGTTCAGGGATAGGGCCCCGTAGACAAGGAGGAGCAGTGCTACAAGGGAGCTGGCAACGGCGGCGATGGGATGGCCAACGTTGACGCGCGCTATCCTGGCGCGGAGGCCGGGGGGGAGGTCGGCTGCGGGGGCGTCGGCGCGAGTGCCGGTAACGGTGAAGTGGGCCTGGCCTGCAATGAGGTAGGCGGCCAGGGCGAGGGTGGTCTCAAAGGCCAGGGCAGTGTAGAGAGCCAGCGCCCTGGCGGCGTGCTGGAGTGCACTCAGGGGGGACCTGCGCTTCTCCAGGAGGACTCGTCCCAGGGGTGCGAGGAAGGTTGCGACGCCGAACAGGGCCATGTCCCAGGCCCTGGGGATCCCATGCGCGGGTGAAGTCCCATCAAGGCCGACGGCGAGACTTCCTTCCACGAGGAGCTGGAGGAGGACGACGCCCAGGACGAAGGGGAGGACGAGGGCGCCCACGGCGCGTCGATGGATGTGGAAGAAGAAGTCCAGCTTTTCGGCGAGCTTCAAGCCGCGCGCCATGAGGAAGGAGAGGCCGAACTGCCGGAGGGCTTGACTGTCACCCATGGTCAGGCGGCCGTGTCGCCGGATGAGGTGGGAGAGGCTGAGCGGGAATCCCTCTCCACAGAGGATGTCGGGGGCGAAGAGGCCGAAGTAGCCCGCCCTGCGCATGGCGACGGTGAAGGCCAGATCCTCGGCGACGACCTCCGGGAAGCCGCCGGCGGCGGAGCAAGCCTTTGAGCGGACGATGGCCCCGTGTCCGAGGAAGAGCGGAAGGCCGAACCTGTTGCGCGGGAGGTTGTTGTACTCCCAGCGGATCTTGGCCTCGTCACTAAAGGCGCGAGCGAAGGAAGAGGAGGGCTGGACGACGGAGTAGTGATTCGCCTGGACGAAGCCCAGACTTGAGTAGCGGTCGAAGTAGGCGATGCCGGTGCTGAGGAAGTGGGTGGGCAGGATGCCGTCCGAATCCGAGACGGCGAAGAAGTCGAAGTCCTGTCCCATGGTGGAGAGGAAGTTGTTGAGGTTGCCCGCCTTGAAGCCGCGCCGGTCTGCTCTGCGGAGCACGGTTGTCGCCGAAGGGTGCTGCTCGTGGAAGAGGTCGACCTCGCTCTTTGCCTGCTCCGTGCGACTGTCGTCCAGGAGGAATACGTGGAAGCGCGGGTAGTCCTGCCGGACGCAGGTGAGGGCCGCCTCCTCGATGAAGTCGTCCGCGGTGGTGTAGAGGAGGGCCACTCTGGGCGGCTCCGCGTTGCCGCTGGGCGCCTGGGCTTCGCTCTGCGATTTCCTTCTTCGCCGCTCGATGAGCGTGAACAGGATCACGGAATAGTGGTACACGGCGTAGACCCAGAAGATGCCCGCTCCCGCGCCCAGCAGGACGTAGACCACACGGCCGACCAGGGGGTCCGGAAAGGGGACGGTGGAGATGAACCGCAGGGTGAACCAGACGCCTGTTCCGGCCCATACGAGGAACAGGGTGAGGTACATGGCGTTGCTCTTTGGTGGGCTCGACACGTCCCCTACGCCCATCGATAGACTAAGCCCGCGAACCGAAAGCGCGTTGGAAGAATGGGGGCTCTTCAGCAGGATAGCACAAGCGGCGCCGGCGGCTCTTACGCGGCGGCAGGCGGAGATGGGGGCCGGACGCCTGGGGGCTGGGGCCGGGGGACCGGCTCAGTAGTAGTCGACGCCGCCGTTGACGTGCAGGGTTTGGCCGGTGATGTAGCTGGAGTCCTCTGAGACGAGAAACAGGCACGCGGAGGCGATCTCGTCGGAGGTGCCCTGCCGCCCGAGGGGAACGCCCTGGGCCGAAGGGGCGCCCCTGGGATACCAGGACAGGTCCCGGGTGGTATCGATGCTGCCGGGGGAGATGACGTTGGCGCGAATGTTGTGGGGGCCGAACTCGGTGGCCAAGCCGCGCGCGAGCCCGGTCAGGGCGAGCTTGGCAGCGGAGACGTGGGCGCGCTGTGGGCCGCCGCGATGGGCGCCGTCCCCCGAGAGGAAGATGATGCGGCCGAAGCTGCGCTCCACCATGGACGGGATGACGGCCTGGGTGCAGTAGATGGCGCCGTCCAGGATGACGCCGCGGACACGCTCCCAATCCGCCCACGGGAACTGGGCGAAGGGCATGGAGGGGCGTATGGCGGCGTTGTTGACGAGGATGTCGATCCTGCCGAACCTCTGCATGGCGTCGGACACCATGCGGTCGACCTGCCCCCGGTCCGACACGTCCGCAAGAGCGGGCATGGCGTCCACGCCGAGGGCGCGGACCTCGGCGGCGACGGCCTCGACCTCCTCGGCGTTGCCGCGGGCGTTGACGACCACGTTGGCGCCCTCAGCGGCGAACTTGAGCGCTGTGGCCCTGCCGATGTTCCGGCCGGCGCCCGTGACGAGGGCCACGCGACCTTCCAGCTTCATGGTCTGCACCTCCAGGGACTTACTCCAAGCCGGGGAACCGGAGCGGGTTGGCCTCCGGGGTCCGCCCCCCTTCAGTGCTATGGAGCGCGGGCTATTGTATCATGCAAGGCGCCGGACGGACCGGCGCGGACCACGGCATCCAATAGGGGCCGGGTCCAGCACAAGGAGGACGTATGGTGAAGCTCTCTGCGGGGCAGGCTGTCGTAGAAGCGCTGCGAGCGGAAGGGGTCCCGTACCTGTACGGGGTGGTCGGATCGGCGTACCTGGAGGTGCTGGACGCCATGTGGGGAGCGGAGGACATCCGCTTCATGGGGGCCCGGCACGAGCAAGGGGCGGCGTTCATGGCCCTGGGGTACGCGCTGGCGACGGGCCGGCCGGGGGTCTGCATCGCGCAGAACGGGCCGGGGGTGACCAACCTGCTGACGGGGGTCGCGGGGGCCAAGTTCACGCATGCGCCCATGGTGGTGCTGGCCGGAGCGCCGATGAGCGGGCAGGTGTACAAGGACTCGTTCCAGGAGCTGGACCAGATGTCCATCTTCCGGCCGGTCTGCAAGGCCGTGCTGCAGGTCAACCAGGGCCAGCGCATCACGGAGATACTGCGCCACGCCTTCCGTGTGGCGACGACGGGGAAGATGGGCCCCGTGTTGGTGGACCTACCCCGGGACCTGCTCAACGAGAAGGACCTGGAGATGGAGGTGCTGGCGCCGGAGTCGTACCGGCCCGAGCAGCGCCAGCCGGGCGACCCGGCCCTGGTGGAGCGGGCCGCGGGGCTGCTGCGGCAGGCGGCGTTTCCGGTGGTCGTCGCGGGAGGTGGGGTGACGTGGAGCGGCGCGGAGGCGGAGGTCGCACGCTTGGCGGAGGCGCTGGGGGCGCCCGTGGTGACGTCCTATGAACACTATGACGCCGTCGACAACAACCACCCGCTGTTCATCGGGGGGTTGGGCCGTGCGGGGACACCGGAGGCGCGGGAGGCTGCTCAGCAGGCCGACGTCGTGCTGGCGCTGGGCACGCGCCTGGGGCATTTCACGACCTTCTACAACAATACCTATGTTCCGCAGGGGGCGCGGATCATCCAGGTGGAGATCGACCCCCAGGAGATCGGCAGGCACTTCCCGGTGGCGGTGGGCATCTGCGGCGACGCGAAGGCTGTTGCCAGCGCTCTGCTGAGGGACCTGGCGGACAACCCGTCGCCCGTGCGGGACCGGCCTGCCGCGGAGGCCGCCAGGCTGCGGGAGGCCCGGCGCGAACGCCTGGAGGCGGAGGGTGGACTGGACACGATGCCGATGAAGCCGCAGCGCTTCTACCACGCGCTGCGGGGTGCGCTGCCAAGCAACGCGGCCGTGGTGTTCGATGCGGGCGCGGCGCCCGCGTACGGCTTCGACCGGCTGGTGTTCAGTGAGCCGGGCAGCGCGTTCAGCTCTGGGGAGCTGGGGTGCATCGGGTCGGGCCTGCCCATCGCCATTGGGGTGAAGATGGCCCAGCCGGGGCGTCCAGTGGTGAGCATAAGCGGCGACGGGGGCTTCTTCATGAACGCGCAGGAGCTGGAGAGCGCGGTGCGCTGGGGTGTGCCGACGGTGAGCATTGTGCTGAACAACGGGTCGTGGGGCTCCGAGAAGGCCTACCAGAAGTTCCTGTATGGGGGGCGGTACATCGAGGCCGACATCGGCAATCCGCGTTATGACAAACTGGTGGAGCTGTGCGGTGGGCGCGGGTTCTACGTCGAGAGGCCGGAGGAGCTGGCGGCGGCGCTGGAGGAGGCCCTGGCGTGCGGCCAACCCGCCGTGCTGGAGGCGCCGATCGACCCGGATGAGCTGCCGTACCCGGCACGGGTGGCCGACGTGTTCGCGGGCCGCGGAGGAGGGTAGGGGGCAACGGCGTGCGCAGGGCGGCGCAGCGGCGCGCGTGGGGGGCGGGAAGCGTCTCGTCAGCCGCGGCGAAGGTCAATACTTGGAGACGTTGATCTCCGTCATCTTGCCGGTGACGAGGAAGATGGCCCGCTCCGCGATGTTGGTGGCCCGGTCCGCGATGCGCTCCAAGTCGTGGGCGACCCAGAGGAGATAGGTTGCGCGCTGGATGCTGCTGGGGTCCTGGATCATCATGAGGAGCAGCTCCCGGTATATCTGGTCGTAGAGGCCGTCGACGTCATCGTCGTCATTGCACACCTTGTGCGCGGCGATGATGTCCCGATTGACGAGGGCATCGAGGCTCTGACGCAGCATGGCCGTTGCCTTTTCCGCCATGCGGGGTATATCGATGAGGGGCTTCAGGGGGGGCTCATCGCCCATCATAATGCTGATCTTGCCAATGCCCTCGGCGTAGTCGCCCATGCGCTCCAGCTCCACGGAGATGTGGAGGATGGTGATGATGGCGCGGAGGTCGCCGGCCATGGGCTGCTGGGTGGCGATGAGGTTAATGCACAGGTCCTCAAGCTCGAAGCGCTTTCTGTCGATGTAGTCATCTTCGAGGACGACCTGGCGTGAGGCCTCGAGGTCGCGGCGCTTGAGGGCGTCGAGGGCCCGGCTGATGGCCTTTTCCACCATGCTGCCCATGAAAAGGAGCTCATCCTGAAGGGTGCGCAGGTCTCTGTCGAAGGTTGCCCTGACCATGTTCTTCCCCCTGTCGGCTAGCTGAACCGGCCGGTGATGTAGGCCTCGGTGCGTTCGTCCTGGGGGTCCGTGAAGATTTGCTGTGTCATGCCATGTTCTACCACGTAACCGGCCCTGTCGTCACCCATCATGAGAAAAGCGGTCTCGTGGGAGACGCGGGCGGCCTGCTGCATGTTGTGGGTGACGATGACGATGGTGACGTCGGCGACGAGCTCGCGGATGAGCTCCTCGATGGCGAGGGTAGCGATGGGGTCCAAAGCCGAGGCGGGCTCGTCCATGAGGACGACCTCGGGCTCTACGGCGAGGGCGCGGGCGATGCATAGGCGCTGCTGCTGGCCGCCGGAGAGGGTCAGGGCGCTCTTGTTGAGCCGGTCCTTGACCTCATCCCAGATGGCGGCGCGCCTGAGGGAGCGCTCGACGGCCTCCTGAAGGTTGCCGGTGAAGCCGTTGATGCGGAGTCCAAATGCGACGTTCTCAAAGATGGACTTGGGGAAGGGGTTGGGCTTTTGGAAGACCATGCCGATGCGGGAGCGGAGCTCGGTGGGGTCGACGCCTGGGGCGTAGAGGTCCTGGCCGTTGAAGGTCACCTCTCCCTGAACCCGGACGCCGGGCAGGAGCTCGTTCATGCGGTCGAAGCACCTGATCAGGGTGCTCTTGCCGCAGCCAGAGGGGCCGATGAGGGCGGTCACCCTGTTGCGGGTGATGGCGATGTTGATGTCCTTGAGGGCGCGGAAGCTGCCGTACCACAGGTTCAGATCCCGGGCGCGTAGAACGTTTTCCGGTCCTACCATCCTATTCCTCAGACCTGGTCTGGTATCGATTGCGAAGAAAGACAGCCACTGCGTTCATCATAAAGAGTATGACTAGCAGCACGATGATACCGGCAGCGGCGATGCTGCGAAACTCATCCTGGGGCCGGGAAGTCCAGTTGTAGATCTGGATGGGCAACACGGTGAACCTATCCAGAGGGTCGGTCGGGATGAAGGTGAGATAGACGAGGGCGCTGATGGCGAGGACGGGTGCAGCCTCTCCGATGGCGCGGGACATGGCCAGGATGGTGCCGGTGAGGATGCCCGGAAAGGCGGCGGGGAGCACGACCAACTTGGTCACTTCCCACTTGGTGGAGCCGAGGGCGTAGGCGGCGTGCCGGTAGGTCTGAGGGACGGCACGAATGGCCTCTCGAGAGACCAGGATGACGATGGGCAGGACAAGCAGGGAGAGGGTGAGGGCGCCGGCCAGCAGGGTTCTGCCGAGGGCCATCCACTGGACGAATACGGCCAAGCCCAGGAGACCGTAGACGATGGACGGGACGCCGGCCAGGTTGGAGATGTTGACCTCTATGACGCGGGTGAACCAGTTCCGCGGCGCGAACTCCTCCAGGTAGATGGCGGCGCTGACGCCCATGGGGACGGTGAAGGCGGCAGTGAGGCCCATGAGCCAGATGGTGCCCATCATGGCGGCCTTTATCCCGGCCTCCTCCGGGTGCCGGGAGGGGTAGCTGGTGAGGAATTGCCAGTTCAACCAGCCGAGGCCCTCAATGAGGACCTGCGCGAGCAGGGTCACGAGGCCGGCAATGCCCACCATGACGGCGAGCAGGAAGATGACAATGAAGACGGCTCCGACGGTCTTCCGGTAGGGGAGCCGCCGGTTGAAGAGAGCGGCGCTGCGTTCCATCAGTACTGCTCCTTCCACCGGCGCACGACCCAGTGGCCGAGCAGGTTCATCACCAGGGTCATGAAGAAGAGGAGGAGGCCGACGGCGAAGATAGTGTTGTACTCGAGGGAGCCGTGAGGCGTTTCACCAAGGCTCAGCTGGACGATGTACGCCGTCATGGTCTGGATGCTCTCCAAGGGGTTGAGGGTGAGCTTTGGAGTGGCTCCGGCGGCGATGGTCACGAGCATGGTCTCGCCGACCGCCCTGGACATGGCGAGGATGAAGGCGGCGACGATGCCGGAGAGGGCCGCGGGGACGACGACGCGCAGGGCGACCTCCAGACGGGTGGCGCCGAGGGCGTAGGCGGCTTCGCGGAGCGAGCGGGGCACGGAGAGCATAGCGTCTTCGCTGAGGGAGGAGACCATGGGGATGATCATGAGGCCCATGACGAGGCCCGCGCTGAGAGCATTGAACACGAGCATGTCTTTGAAGACTATCTGGATGAGGGGGGTGACGAAGGTGAGGGCGAAGTAACCGTAGACGACGGTGGGAATCCCGGCCAGGACCTCCAGGATGGGCTTGAGGACGCGCCGAACCCTGTCCGGGGCGTACTCCGAGAGAAATATGGCCGTGGCGAGGCCGACAGGGACGGCCACGGCGGCGGCAATGATGGACACCATGAGCGTGCCCGCCACCAGAGGCAGGACGCCGAATGACTGGGGTATGAGGATTGGGGCCCAGCGTGTGCCGGTGAGGAACTCCCAGACACCGATCTCCCGGAAGAAGCCGAAGGCCTGGCTCAGCAGGCTGAAGACGATCCCGACGGTCGTTAGGATGGAGACGAGGGCGCTTGCAAAGAGGACACCGCGAACAATCCTCTCTTCAAGGGCGCGGCGGGCCCTGCGGCGATTGATCTTAGGGGCCACGCCTGGCACGGTGCCGTCCATGTGAATTCCGGGAACAATATCGCCCATACGCTACCTTCTTTGGCTCCTCCTTGCAAGTTAGGAGCGGAGACCTCCTTGAAGCGCCGCCGCTCCTTCATCAACCCCAGTGCGCCCGCAGAGTGCACTCTGCGAGGACCAGTCCTGCCGGTCTATTGAGCCATAGCCAGGTTGTCAAGATAGACCTGGGCATCCTCGGGGATGTAGCCGACCTCTCGGACCAGCTCGGGGCCCTTCTCCATGAAGAATCTCACGAAGGTCTGCATCTCCGGGCGCTCCAGGCTCCGCTTGCTCACGTAGATGAAGAGGGGCCGGGAGAGCGGGGTATACTGGCCAGCAGCAATGATCTCCGGCGTCGGCGTCACGCAGCCGCTGCCACTGTCCACGGCCACCAGCTTCAGCTTGCCCGGGTTCTCCGCGTAGTACGCGTACCCGAAGTACCCCAGGGCGTTGCGGTCCCCGCTGATCCCCTGGACCAATACGTTGTCGTCGGCGCTGGCGGTGTAGTCCGAGCGGCTCGCCCGCGCCTCGCCCATCACCTCTTCGGTGAAGTAGTCGAAGGTCCCCGAGTCCGTGTCCGGCCCGTACAGCCGTAGCGGCCGGTCCGGGAACTCCGCCCGTACCTGGTTCCATCTGGTGACCGTGGAGCCAGGCTCCCAGATCCGCTTCAGCTCCTCGATAGAGAGACAGCTCACAAAGTCGTTCTGGGGGCTGACAATCACCGACAGCCCATCCGTGCCCACCTTCATCTCGATGTACTCGATGCCGTTGGCGAGCGCCGCCTCTGCTTCGCTGCCCTTGATGGGCCGGGAGGCGTCGGCGATGTCCGTCTCGCCGGCGGTGAAGCGCTTGAAGCCTCCGCCGGTGCCGGAGACGCCGACGTTCACCCGCACGCCGGGGTGCACCTTGCTGAACTCCTCCGCGACCGCCTCCGAAATGGGGTATACGGTGCTTGAGCCGTCCACTTCTATTGTGCCGGTGAACTGAGAGGCCTGTGCGGGTGATTGAGCTTCCGCTCCACCGGCACACGCGGCGAGCAGGAGCACGAGCAAGGCTGACGCCGCAAGACCAAGCCTCTTCTTGAAGTCCGATCGCAGGTCCAAGTGCATCACTCCTCTTTGAAGGTCCTCTTCTCTCCACATCAAGGGTAGCGGGCTGACGTTAAGGAGACCGTAAGAGTAGATTAAGGTCTTGTTAACGTGCCTGCTACCGACTCCTGAGATCCGGGCGGCGGCGGGCCGGAGGCTACTCGGCGCGGGAGAGGGTGAAGCTGAAGACGCTTCCAACGCCCTCCGAGCTTTGCACGTTTGCCTCGCCGCCATGGCCCTCAACGATGTGCTTGACGATGGCGAGGCCGAGGCCGGTGCCGCCGTCGTGGCGGGCGCGGTCGACCTTGTAGAAGCGCTCGAAGACGTGGGAGAGGTGCTCGGGGGCGATGCCGGGACCGGTGTCGCTCACCTGTACCTCGACGGCCCCGTCGCCGACGACGGCCCCGACGGTGACGCGGCCGTCTCGCGGGGTGAACTTGAGGGCGTTGTCCAGGAGGTTCACCATGACCTGATGGAGCTTTTCCGGATCGGCCTGGACGGGCGGCAGGTCGGGCGGGACAGCGGCCTCGACGGCGACACCCCGGGCTTGGGCGCGCGCCTGCTGCTTCTCGACAACGTCAACGAGTAGGGATCTGAGGTTCATAGGCTGGAGGGAGAGGGGCTTCTGGCCGCTCTCCAGGCGTGCAAGCTCCAGGAGATCCTCCACCATGGCGCTCATGCGGTCGACGTCCTGGTTGATGCGGCGGAGGAAATCCCGCGCGGTGACTGGCTCCTTCAATGCGCCGTCTTCCAAGGTCTCCACCATGGCCTTGACGGAAGCCAGAGGGTTGCGGAGCTCGTGGGAGACGTTGGTGACGAACTCGCGGCGGGTTGTTTCGACCTGCCGAGCCTGTGTCAGGTCATGGAACATGAGGAGGACGCCCCCGGAGACGTCCTGAAGCAGGGGGGTGGCCACGACGTTGAGGGAGCGGCGCGGGTGCAGGAGCTCGACGTCGCCGCGCTGCCGACGCCCGGACTCGAGGCAGAGGGACGCGAGGCGCTGTATCTCATGGTCGCGGAGGATTTCCAGGAACCTGCTGCCGACGGCGTGCTCGGGGGGGATGGCCAGGAGCTCCCTTGCGGCGCGGTTCATGAGGGTGACCAGACCCTCAGACTGAATGAGGACGACACCGTCGGCCATAGTGTCGAGGACGGCGGAGAAGGTGTTGCGCTCACCGGAGAGGTCGTGAAAGACGTCACGGATGGCGAGGGTCATCTGATTGAAGGCCTCGGCAACGTCGCGGGCCTCGCCGGCCGCTGGGGGCTCTACTCGGAGGGTGAAGTCGCCGGCAGCGAGACGCCGGGCGCCCTGGATGACAGACCGGAGGGTGCGGGAGCTGGTCCTGAGGAGCAGGGCTGCGAGGGGAAGGGCGAGGCAGGCGGCTACGAGACCCGCGAGGAGCGCCGCCACAACTAGGGCGAGGCCGCCTGACTGGGGACGGGCGGCGAGGAACAGGCCAACCGCCGCCAGGGAGGCGAGGATGAGGGCAGCGTAGGCCCAGGCGACCCGCCATTGGAGAGACCGAGGCATCCTCATTCTGTAAAGCGGTAGCCCACTCCGCGGATGGTGATGATGCGCTTGGGGCTGCTAGGCTCAGGCTCTATCTTTTCTCGAATCCAGCGGACGTGGACGTCCACGGTGCGGGTATCGCCGACGTAGTCGTGGCCCCAGAGCCGCTCCAGGATCTGGTCGCGAGTCAGCGCCCGGCCCCTGTTGGACATGAGGAGGGCGAGGAGCTCGAACTCGCGGGGCCGCAGCTCCAGTGGGGCGCCGCGGAGGGTAGCCGTGTGGCCGGCGAGGTCAACGACGAGGTCGCCGGCCTGGACACGCTCCGCCGGCGGGGTCCCGCGCGCGGCGTCCTTGGCCAGGTCGGCGCGACGGAGCATGGCTCTGACGCGGGCCAGGAGCTCGCGCATGCTAAAGGGCTTGGTGACATAGTCGTCGGCGCCGAGCTCCAAGCCGACCACGCGGTCCACCTCTTCGCCCTTGGCGGTGAGGATGAGGATGGGGACAGCGGTCTCGCGCCGGAGGATGCGGCAGATTTCGAGGCCGTCGAGCCTGGGCAGCATGATGTCCAGGATGACCAGGTCGACGGGGCCCTTTCTGGCCAGCTCGAGTCCGCGCTCGCCATCGGAAGCCGTGCGCACCTGGTAGCCCTCATGCTCCAGGGTGTACCTGAGGGCCTCCAGGAGGTTCTCTTCGTCTTCGACAATCAGAACTGCAGCCACGTCCACCCCTACGTGCATCTGAATCTATTGTACAGGCAGCGAGGAATCCGGAAACCGCTCAGACGATTAACGGATGATTAAGGTTCCCTCGCGGCCTGTAATGCGCTTGACCCTGCGGACGTCCCTGAGGATAATGCCCTCTACCGAAGGCTCACAACAGGAGAGAAGGCATGCCAAGCTTCGATCTCACGGACCGGGCAGCCATAGTAACGGGAGGGTCACAGGGGCTGGGGAAGGCCACAGCCTTGGCGCTGGCGCAAGCGGGGGCGGACGTCGTCGTGGTGGCGCGGGAACCGGAGGCGGTGACCGTTGGGCGGAGCCGGCCGCACGAGCCGGTGGGACCGGTTGTGGAAGAGATCAGGGGATTGGGCCGCCGCGCCTTCGGCGTCACCGCCGACGTGCGCATAAACGATCAGGTCCAGCGGATGGTGCGGGAGGCCAAGGAGGCGCTGGGACGGATTGACATCCTGGTCAACGTAGTGGGCGGAAGCTGGGGGGAGACGTTCAAGGCGGGGCCGCTGCTGGAGCTCACTACCCAGGACGTGGAGGAGGCGTACAGGGTGAACGTGATCACAATGTTCCAATGTAGCACGGCGGTGGCGCCGGTCATGATGGAGCAGGGAAAGGGCGCCATCGTGAACATTGCGTCCGGGGCTGGGCGGGGCGCGAGCCCGAACTCGGCCGCCTACGGGGCCGCGAAGGCTGCCGTCATCAACATGAGTCTGACGATGGCGATGGAGTGGGGGCCTCAGATCCGTGTGAACGCCATCGCGATAGGCGGGATCGAGACGCCGCACCGGCCCATGTGGGACCGGGGGCGGCAGCAGAGTCCCGCGGCGCTGCCCGCCCTGGGCCGGCTGGGAACACCGGAGGAGCACGCGGGCACGGTGGTATGGTTGGTATCGGACGCGGGGGGCTACATGAGCGGTGCAGTGATCGACGCCCACGGCGGCAGGGGCCGGTAGGGACACAGGCGCGGCCCCGGCCCATTTGGTCCGACTCACGATGAGCGGCCACCCGGGTATTCTGCACCGGCCCAGGGGTTGTGTGATTCGAGAGTTGCCGGATAGGACGGATTTGCGTCGATTTGCGGCACGCGGGGGGATGGACTTTCGTATAGCGTCGCAAAAGGATAGGAACCGGTCGCTCAACCGCAGTCTTGTGGATACCAGGCGGGACGAGCTATAGAAGATGTTTATAGGTGTGGGCTCTGCCTAGGGAGTTGCTACTATTGAGCGCTGGGCCCGCCTATACTAGAGCACGGCTACGTGAATAGAGGGCACAATGGAGGCGCCGGGAGAGCTGCGCGTCGGCAGTTGCGGCCCTTGGACCAAGAGAGGAGCAGCCCAATGAGTGGAGAGCGGTTCGATTTTGCCTTGGGCATCGGGGGTGAGGCCGGCCAGGGGATAGCGACGCCGGGCGATATCCTTGCACGGTTGTTGGTGCGGCGAGGCCTGCACCTGTACACCTACAACGCCTACCAGTCCATAGTGCGAGGCGGTCACATCTTCCTGACACTGCGATTGAGCGACCAGGAGCTCTACAGCCACGGGGACAAGCTGGACGCGCTGCTGTGTCTGAACCAGGACACGATGAACCGCCACCAGGGCCTGATGGGGCCGGGCAGCCGGGTGATCTTCAACAGCGACAGCATAAAGCCGGGGGACGCCGACCAGGGCGCGGTGCTGTGCCCGCTGCCGGTGAGCCAATTGACGCAGAGCCGGAACAAGCTCATCCAGAACACCGTGGCGGTGGGCGCGCTGATGTCCCTGTTGCGGATGGACTTTCAGGTCTTGGAGGATAGCCTGCGGCTGAGGTTCCAGCGGCAGGGGGAGGCGGTGGTGGAGGAGAACGTGGCGGTTGCCCGCGCAGGCTACGACTACACGACGGTGAACTTTGAGCCGCTGCCGGTGACGGTGCCCACGGGCGAGAAGCCGCTGGCGGTCTGGGCCGGCAACGACGCGCTGGCCATGGGGGGCGCCGTGGCGGGGGTGAAGTTCTACGCCGCCTACCCGATGAGCCCGTCCACGGGGGTCCTTCACTGGATGGCCCAGAACGCCCGGGACCTGGGGATCATGGTGCGGCAGGTGGAGGACGAGATTGGCGTGGCGAACATGGTCATTGGGGCGGCGCACGTGGGATGCCGTGCGATGTGCGCGACTTCCGGCGGCGGATTCGCGCTGATGACCGAGGCCATCGGGGCCGCGGGGATGATGGAGATACCGGCGGTGTTCATCAACGTGCAGCGGGCGGGGCCCTCCACAGGGGTGCCCACCAAGACCGAGCAGGGAGACTTGTGGCAGGCGCTGGGGGCCAGCCAGGGGGACTTCCAGCGCTTCATCGCGGCCCCCACGGACGCGTTGGACGCCTTCAACACGATGCCGGAGATATTCAATCTTGTGGACAAGTACCAGTGTCCGGGCATCGTTATCTCAGACCTGCTGATCTCCGAAGGCCGGTACAGCGTCGATCCCGACAAGATCAACTCGCAGCCGAGAATCGACCGAGGGAAGCTGATCACGGAGTCGGCGGCCCCGAACGGTTACAAGCGCTACAAGGACACGGAAGACGGCGTATCGCCCCGGGCGCTGCCGGGCCTCGAGGGGTACGTGCACGTGGTCGCGACGGACGAGCATGACGAGGACTCCAAGCTCATCAGCGACGAGTTCACGGACCCGCACAAGCGGCGCAGAATGGTGGAGAAGCGGGCCCGCAAGTTCGCGGGAGTGCTGGAAGACGTGGCGGCGCCGCAGATCGAGGGGCCGGCGGACGCGGACGTCACGCTGGTAGGATGGGGCTCGACGTACGGGGCCATCAAGGAGGCTGTGGGGCAGTTGAAGGAGAAGGGGGTCACAGTCAATCAGTTCCAAATCAAGTGGATTGTGCCGTTCCACGCAGATGCGATCACGGAGATCCTGTCCAGCTGCAAGCGGACGATCATCGTTGAGAACAACTATTCGGGCCAGTTCTTCCGCTACCTTCGCAGCGAAACGGGGTTCACGGTGGATGGGAACATTCGGAAGTACGACGGGGAGCCGTTCATGCCCCACCACATCACCAACGGGGTGTTGGAGCTGCTGGAAGGCAAGATGACACAGTACGTGCCATACCAAGAAATCAGGGTGTAGGAGGAAGAGTCATGACCACCGCCATAGACGCGGCCCAAGACAAGCCTGTAGTCCAGCTGACAGCCAGGGACTTCAAGGGGCAGGTCGACCCGGACTGGTGCCCAGGCTGCGGCGACTTTGGAGTGCTGAACAGCCTCCAGCGGGCGTGCGCGGAGTTGAGGCTCAAGCCTCACGAGATACTGACGGTGAGCGGCATTGGCTGCTCATCCAACTTCCCGGGATACATCAACGCCAACGGGGCGCATACGCTTCATGGCCGGGCCCTGGCCGTGGCGACGGGCGCAAAGATGGCGAACCACGAGCTGACCGTCATCGCGACCACGGGGGACGGCGACGGCTACGGGATCGGGGGGAACCACTTCACGCACACGGCCCGCAAGAACGTGGACCTGACGTGGATTGTGATGAACAACCAGATCTACGGCCTCACGACGGGGCAGGTCTCGCCCACGAGCACGAAGGGGATGAAGACGAAGAGCACGCCCTTCGGCAGCGTGGAGCTGCCCCTCAACCCGATCACGACGGCGATTATGAACGGGGCGACCTTCGTCGCGCGGGCATACAGCAGCGACGTGCGGCACCTGACGCAGCTGATGAAGCAGGCGATCCAGCACAAGGGGTTCGCGCTCATCGACGTCTTCAGCCCATGCGTCACGTTCAACGACGACAACAGCCACGACTTCTTCAAGGGCCGGGTCAGGAAGCTGGAGGACGAGGGTCACGACCCCAGTGACTGGAAGGCCGCCTGCGAGAAGGCCTTGTTGTGGGGCGATGAGATCTACACGGGCCTCTTCTTCAAGAAGGAGGTGCCCAACCTGGGCGCGGAGGAGCCGGTCCTTCGCGAGGGCGGCCCACTCGCAACGCGGCCCCTGGGCATAAGCGAGGCGCAGGCGGCGAAGATCATCAAACGTATGATGTAGCGCCCCGGCGCCGGCCCGGCAGGCCGGGCCAGACGAGCCAGACACAGCTAGAGCAAAGAAGCCGGCGTAGAGCCGGCTTCTTTGCGTTGAAGGAGACCTTTGCGTACCTCCCCGTGGAGGGCGAGGTCGTGAGAGTGAAGCAGCTCCCACCAACCTGCGGCCCCTCCCCTGGATTCCCGCTTTCGCGGGAATGACGGTTATGCAAAGGTCGCCGTTGAAGCGGGGGCGGCTAGGATACTAGGGGGCGAGTGTCGCCTCTACGCTGAGAGCGACGTTGTTCTTGAGGGCCTGGGAGATGGGGCAGCCATCCTTGGCAGCCTCGGCGGCCTTCTTGAAGGTATCTTCATCCACGCCGGGAACCGTACCGCGAACGGTGAGGGCGCTGGAGACGACACCGAAACCGTCGCCGACCTTGTCGAAGGTGACGGACGCGCTGACCTCCAGCTTGTCGGGGGGCGTTCCCGCGCCGTTGAGGCCGTGGGAAAGGGCCATGCAGAAGCAGCTTGCGTGGGCGGCAGCCACGAGCTCCTCGGGGCTGGTTTGCCCCTCCGGTCCCTCTGTCCTCGATGCCCAACTCACAGGCAGACTGGTAAACGCGCCGCTGGATGCGGCGGTGACGACACCCTTACCGGAGGTCAGGTTCCCCTCCCAGGTCGCATTTGCTTGTCGAACGGCAGCCATGGTTTCCTCCTGTCGATAAAGCTGCGGTTATTATAGCGCCTTGCGCCGCGCGGGCCCCGGGGCCAGGGCGGGCGGCGGGCCGCATCAGCGTGTCGGCGGCGGCGGCACGAGGGCGGGCTTTCGGGGCGGGCTGGCGAACAGGATGAAGAATGCGGCGAGGACGAAGATGGCCAGGAACACCGTGAAGGCGATGTCGTAGCTGCCGCGGAGGTCGTAGACGAGGCCTGCGAAGACGGGGCCACCGGCTCCTGCGACCATCTGGACGGGCCGCGTGAATCCCCGGATGGTGCCGAGGGAGTGCCTGCCGAAGTAGTTGGCAAACATGAGGTCTTCCATCAGGCCGATGCCGCTGAACCCGATGCCGTAGAAGAAGCCGTAAGCGTAGGCGAGAAGAGGGGTGTCGGCGCGAATGATAGCCAGGGTACCGACGATGCAGAACATGAAGGCCACGGCGGCGGCGTAGGGGGGGTGAACACGCTCACCGATGAGACCCCAGAGGAGGCTGGACACGCCGCTGGTGACAACGAGGACCGTGATCGCCAAGGCGGCGGTGGAGGGCGCAAGGCCGCGGTCGATGAATGCGGCGACGGCGTGGAGGTTCACGGCCTGGCTGACGATGGTCCCGAGGCCGGCGGTGAAGACGAGAATCCAGAGGGTGCGGGTCCTGATCGCTTCCGACAGGGTCCATGAGACGTCGAGGGGAGGCGCTGCTCGAGCCCCGGTCTCCCCGTCGTGTGCGGGCGTGGGCAGGGGCATGCCGTCCGGGGTAAGGCCCATGTCTTCAGGACGCCGGCGGATGAAGAGCAGCGGCGGGATGGTGGCGACGGTAAGCGTCACCAGGCCCATGGCGAACCATGCGGTCCGCCAGCCGTATGCCGCAATGATGGCTTGAGCGACGATGAGGAAGAAGGGCATGGCCACCCAGGTGCCCAGGCGGCTGATGGCCATGGCGCGCCCGCGACGCCGGATAAACCAGTTGGCCACAACCACGTTGGTACCGAGCATTACGGCCGAGGACGAGAATGCGCGCGTACAGATGGCCAGGATGTAGAACTGCCACAAGGACTGAACGAAGGCGAGCCCAGATACGGCAAGGCCGGTGATGGCGGCGCCGATGACGATGACGCCCCTGGGGCCGCGCCGGTCGACGATTGGTCCGACGATGGGCGATACGACGGAACCAGCAACGCCGCCGAGGGCGACGGCACCGGTCAATGCGGTCCGAGACCAGCCGAACTCGGTGGTGACGGGGACGATGAAGAGGGAGAGGATGGTGCTGCGGGAAGGGCCTTCGCTGAAGACGACGAAAAAGGCGACGGCGACGATAACCCAGCCGTAGAAGAATCGCGGCGCGGCGTCGCTGGCACCGGCAGGTTGTCGCATCTACTTGCTCTTGCTCCGCGTGGCATGCTACTGTCCGGCGCTCAACGCGTCTAAGGAGGCGCGGCGGCGCGCGGGAATGACGTGGTTGGCGCGGGCGCTGGAGCAGCGGTCATTCCGTGGGACCTTCAGAGGCGGACCGGCGTTGTGCGGATTCCCCCGTGCTAGGCAGTCGTCAGCTTGTGTGCAAACTCCTTGCGGAGCTTGGCGACTTTGGGTGAGATGACCACCTGGCAGTAGGGCAGGCTGGGATTCTGCTCATAGTACCGCTGGTGGTAGCCCTCCGCCGGGTACCACGCGGCAACAGGCTCGATCTGGGTGACAATGGGCTTCCGCCACACGCCGGCGGCCTCCAGGGCGGCGATGGCGCGCCGTGCGTCGTCCCTTTGCTCCGCAGAGTGATGGAAGACTGCGGAGCGGTATTGAGTGCCGCTATCGTGTCCCTGACGGTTGAGGGTGGTGGGATCGTGGATTACGAAGAAGATCTCCAAGAGCTCGGAGAAGGAGATGACAGCGGGGTCGAAAGTAAGCCGGACGGCCTCGGCGTGTCCGGTCGTACCGGTACAGACGAGCTCGTACGACGGGTGGGGCACGCCGCCGCCGATGTAGCCGGACTCGACGCGTTCCACGCCGCGAACGCGGTCGAAGACGGCTTCCAAGCACCAAAAGCACCCGCCGGCGAGGGTGGCCAGCTCCTTTCCGTCATCCGCCATTTCGTACCGTCCTTTCCGTCGCCCTGGAGGGCCCGGCTATCGCCGTGAGGCCTTCCGCCCGAGGCGACGCCAAATTGACAAGGCCGGAAGAGCCCGCATAGAATAGCGCCGAAAGCGGACGCGGCCTGACGACAGTGTACCAGAGCAGCGGGGCGGGCACGCTACGGCGGGGCGCAGTGGTCCGCTTCAGACCATCGACGGCCCTGGAGGATGCGCATGTTAACGATAGACCAGAACGATAGATTGACGCTGGTGGGCCCGGGCACGCCCATGGGGGAGCTGATGCGCCGGTACTGGCAGCCCATCGCGGGGGTGGCGGAGCTGAAGAAGAACCCGACGAAGGCCGTTCGACTCCTGGGCGAGGACCTGGTGCTGTACCGGGACATGGGGGGCCGGTTGGGGCTCATTGAGGCGTCTTGCGCGCACCGCCGGGTGAACATGCTGTTCGGAATCCCGGAGGAGCAGGGACTGCGGTGCCCGTACCACGGTTGGCTGTACGACGAGACGGGTCAGTGCCTGGAGATGCCGGGGGAGGTGCCGGACTCCACGTTCCCGAGCCGGGTGAAGCTGAAGGCGTACCCCGTGCAGTCGCTGGGCGGGCTGGTATTCGCCTACCTTGGGCCGGCGCCGGCGCCGCTGCTGCCGCACTACTACCCCTTCGTCGAGGAGGGCAGGGTGCGCAGCATTGGGTGGACGGTGGTGACGTGCAACTGGCTGCAGATCATGGAGAACTCGCTGGACCCCATCCACGGGGAGTACCTGCACGGCTACTTTTCGCGGTACGTGATGGAGCGGCTGGGAGTCGTGAAGGACCGGGGCGACGTGTACGGGAAGCGGGCGATGGAGCCGAACCCAAGCGTCGAGTACTGGCGGAAGGGCGGCATGGGGATGCGCCACCTGAGCGCCTCATGCAGCCGCTTTGAGTACGGAGTGCTGAAGCACCGGCTGCTCGAGGGTGAGACGGTTGAGGACTCCAAGGGCTGGCAGATAGGGCATCCGGTGATCTTCCCCAACCTGGAGTGCGGCACGGGGGGGCACGGATTCCAGATCCGCGTGCCCATCGACGATACGCACACCTACTACGTCTACTACAGCTCTGACCTGCCGAGGGAGGGAGAGGAACCGGACCAGGCGGAAGAGGATATTCCGGTGTACCACGTGCCCATAGCGGGTGTGGACGACGAGGGGCTGCCCATCTGGGGCCAGCTGGACAACAACAGTGGGCAGGACCACTTTGCGTGGACGTCCCAGGGCCCGCGCATGCAGCGGAACAAGGAGAAGCTGGGTCAGACGGACGTTGGCCTCATCCTCTTCCGGCGGATGCTGTCCGAGCAGATGGACGTGGTGGAAGACGGCGGGGAGCCCATGAACGTTGTTCGAGACCCGTCCAAGAACGACATTATCTGGCTGCCCTTCGACCGCATGGAGGATGAGACCATCGAGGGCAGGCGGGCGACACCGAAGAAGGCACGAAGCGGGCGGGGCGAAGCGATCTCCACGGGGGCGTCCGGGAAGTTCAACCCGCTGAACATCGAGTATGCGAAGCGGATTGGAGCGCCACTGCCGCCACCCTTCCCGCCGTCTACGCGCACGGTGGTGGAGGTCTCGCCGGGCTAGGGGGCGGAGGGGCCCGTGGAGGGCCGGGACGCCGGCGGCATCGCCGGGCCGCGGCCAAAATGGCGACGCGAGGAGAAGCGAGGGTGAAACTTGAGGGGATCGCACCGGGCACAAGGCTGGTAACGTCATCCGGTGACATCGTCGAGCTGGTGGAGGCCGCCGAGGGCGGCGACACCGCGCGGGTCCGCTACGTGGACGTGGTCGCCGGGGGGGCGGCGCAGGTGGACAGCGAGGGCGAGATATCCGTCGACGACATCGCCACGGTGGAGGGAGTGCGGTTCATGGGGCCTCGGCAGACGTCGTCCACGAGCGGGAGCTGACGGGCAAATGGGCGCCGGCCGCCGGAGGCTGCTGCCCCGCAAATTGGCCACGGCAGGAGTTGCGCCTGTCTCATAAGGTGGGAGTGGCCGGTCGCGGCATGAGACAGACTGCAACGTTGACGAAGTTTCGCTAGAATGGCCGCTGGAGCTTGGCTAGTACGCCCGCGGCAATAGGGTATTCCGCGACGGATTTGGCGACTCCACTTCGTTTTGGGGCCTGAGTCCCGGGGCTGTGATCGGCAGCGACCGACGGGGAGCCAACACTTGTGACAGGAGGAAAGATGGACCGGTACAGAAGTCTTTTCGCTGGACTTGTGGGAATCGTGGCGCTGCTGGCGTTGGCCGGGTGCGACTTAGCCACGGGTGGTGAACCGCGAGAGAACACGCTGGATGAGATTATCGATCGAGGGAACCTGGTTTGCGGCGTCAAGGCGGACACGCCCGGATTCGGTGTGCTGAACCCGGACGGCACGGCCCAGGGCAACGACGTGGAGTTCTGCCACGCGCTGGCCGCGGCTGTCTTTGGAGACCGAAGGAAGGTGGAGTTCAAGGAGGCGACGTCGGCGAACCGGTTCGAGCTCCTGGCTGCGAAAGAAATCGACGTACTGATACGGACGACGACGTGGACGGCGAGCCGCGACGCAGACCTGAACGTCGCCTTCGCGCCGACGACGTTCTACGACGGCGCCGGGATCATGGTGAAGGCGGACAAGGGACTGAAGAGCGTCAAGGAGCTCAACGGAGCGACCATCTGCATCCTGGACGGGACGAGCACGCAGGGCGCCGTGTCCGACTTCTTCACGGAGCAGGAGCTCACGTACCAGGAGCTGACGTTCCAGGCCAACCCGGAGATCCGCGCATCGTTCATCAACGACCAGTGTGACGCATGGTCCTCCGACAAGTCGCAGCTGGGCGGACACCAGTTCCAGCTCAAGGCGGACGGGACCGACGCGGTGGTGCTGCCGGAGACCCTGTCCAAGGAGCCGCTTGGCCCGTCGGTGCGGGACTACGACTCTGAGTGGGAAGACGTTGTGCGGTGGGTGGTAAACGGCATGATCATAGCGGAAGAGGAGGGGATCACGAGGGAGAACGTGAACCAGATGGCGGTGAACGCGCCCAACAACACCGTGGCGCGCCTGCTGGGGGTGGGATTCCGCGGTGGGGCGCCGAGCAACCTTGGGATTGGCCACGGGAAGATTGACAGCACGTTCATGCAGGCCGTGATATCGCAGGTGGGCAACTACGGCGAGGTGTACGCCGGCACGCTGGAACAGGTGGGGCTGACGCGCGCAGGGTCGCCGAACGCCTCTTACCGTGACGGCGGGCTAATATACGCCCCGCCCATGCGCTAGAGCGAAAACCAGCCAAGGCGTGACGTATGGGCGGGGTATCCCCGCCCATACGTTTGTCTGGAGCAACACCCCGCATGAAGGAACGCCTCAGAGACATCTGGTACAAGAAGCGCTCCCGCTACTTGGCCGTCAACCTGACGGTAGGGACGCTGGCAGGGGTGGTGGCGGCGTACGTCGTGTACTCGATTATTGTCAACCTTTTCGAGTTCGACTTTCTCTTCGGGCCGTACGGGAGCCCGGATCGCAGCTCTATCTTCCAGATCTTGGACGTAGAGGCGAGTGACCCGCGATGGCTAGGGATGCTGAAGGGAGCGGGGAACACGCTGTCGGTGGTGTTCATCGCCATCGCCCTTGCCTCTTTGCTGGGCCTGGCGCTGGGCGTGGCGCGGCTCGCCTCCAATCCCGTGGTCAACTGGCTGGGCAAGCTGTACGTGGAGCTGTTCCGAAACCTGCCCCTGCTGCTGATCATGTTCTTCTTTGCGTTCGCGGTGTTCAGACAGCTGCCGAAGATCGAGGACCGCGCGGGACTGGGGGGGGTATTCTACGTCAGCAATCGAGGGCTGGCCATCCCCTGGCTACAGACGGCACACGAGCTGTGGTGGCTGTTGCCGGTTGCGCTGGCCGCCGGCGCCGCAGCCGCATGGGCGGTGCGGAGGGTCCGTCTGAACAAGGAGGTGCAGACGGGCGCGACGCTACACCCGAACGCGTGGGCGATTTCGATCTTTGTGCTGGTGGGGGTGATCAGCTACGCGGGCCTGCTCCTACCAGTGCGGCTGACGTTTCCGGAGGTGACGCAGTCTGAGTCCGGGTTCTTCACCTATACGGGGGGCAACCAGCTTGGGCTGGGCTACCTGAGCGCGCTGATGTCGCTGTCACTGTACTTCAGCGCGTACATCGCGGAGATCGTGCGGGGTTCCATCCAGGCGGTGCCGCGCGGGCAGGCTGAGGCGTCCGCATCGCTGGGGCTATCGGCGTACCAGCGTTTTTCGCTGATCGTCCTGCCGCAGGCGCTGCGCGTGATGATCCCTTCCCTGAACAACGAGTACCAGAACACGAATAAAGACTCGACGCTGGCGCACGCCATAGCGTACGGAGAGATAGTCCTGATATCCAACCGGATCGTAAACAATTCGGGGAACCTGCTGCAGACGTACATCTTCATCTTCTTGGTCTTTGTCATCACAAACATGATCATCTCGGTAATCATGAATACGATCAATCGGAACGTACAAATCAAATGACGACATCGACAGCGCACCATTCCGCCATCGGCCGCCGGGTGACGTGGGCGAGGGCGAACCTGTTCAACACGCGGGGCAACACCGCCATCAGCTTGGCGGCGCTGGGGTCCGGGACCGTGGTTGCGTTCCTCGTGCTGAAGTTCGTGCTGTTCGAGGCGAACTGGGCGCTGGTGGCTATCAACAGGAAGCTGTTCTTCATCGGCAGCTATCCGGCTGACGAGATGTTCCGGGTCTGGATATCGCTGTTCATTGCGGCTGCGCTGATCTCGCTCACGTACGGCATTTGGGGCGGCAGGCTGCGGCCCTACGTTGCGGCCATCGGAGTGGCAGCTACGATAGTGCTCACGTTTGGCCTGGGGACGGACCTGCGGATAGAGGAGCGGCAGTTCACGGACGAGATACAGTCCGCGGGGCAGACGTCCGTTGTAAGCGGCGTGGATAGGACGCTTGTATTGGACCAGGGGTGGGCGCCGTCATGGCTGTACGCGGTATCCCTGGGGCTTGCGGTGCCGTTCGGGACATCATGGCTGCTGCTGGCGGCCCTTCTCGCGGTCCTGATAGGGGGCGCGTGGGTGGGCAGGCGCGCGGCGCAGTGGCGGAGCAGCCCGGTGCTGCTCCAAGCGATGGGTGCCGGGTGGGTGCTGCTCATCCCCATGATCGTGCTGCTCCAGCTGGGGGTATCGAGCAGCAACTGGGAGAGCGCATTCCTGGACATACTGGTGTTCTCGGTGGGGGGGTTCTTCTCGTTTGTGATCGGGCTGCTGCTGGCGCTGGGGCGCGTGTCAACCTACACGGCCATCCGGGTTTCCTCGGTGGGGTACATCGAGGTGGTGCGCGCGGCGCCGCTGTTGGTCTGGCTGCTGTTTGCCACGTTCCTTCGCGACGAGCTGGGGCCGGCGGGAGAGGCGTTCAGCAGCATTGGCCTCGTCTACCGTGTGATGATTGTGTTCGCGTTCTTCGGCGGTGCGTACATCGCGGAGGTCGTGCGCGGGGGGCTGCAGTCGATACCGCGGGGCCAGCACGAGGCGTCCGAGGCGATGGGGCTATCAGCGACGCAGAAGTACGCGTTCATCATCCTGCCGCAGGCGATCAGGGCGGTCATACCGGCGATTATCGGGCGGTTCATTGCGCTGTGGAAGGATACGGCGCTGCTTGCGGCGATTTCGCTGGTCAACACGCTGGAGAAAGCAAAGAAGATCCTGGGGGGCCAGACGGACATAGCGGAAGGGGCCTTTTTCGAGATATACATAGTGGTCGGGCTGATCTACTGGCTGATTTCCTACCTGCTATCCCGGCTTGGGGGAGCGGCGGAATCGCGATTGGGACAGGGAAGGAGATAAGCGGGCAAGGCCGCGGGGAGGACAGCAGATGGCAAAAGGGAACGGAAAAGAGATGGTCCGGATGGAGAAGGTGGTGAAGCGCTTCGGCGATTTCATCGCGCTGAAGGACATTGACGTATCGGTGAGCGAAGGGGAGGTGGTGGTCATCATCGGGCCCTCGGGCTCGGGCAAGTCGACGCTGCTGAGGACGATCAACCAGCTGGAGCGGCACGATTCCGGCCGCATCATCGTCGACGGCACTGAGCTGACGGACGACATGCGGACGCTGGCCAAGATACGGGCGGAGACGGGGATGGTCTTTCAGCAGTTCAACCTCTTCCCACACCTGACCGTGATGCGCAATATAACGCTGGCGCCGCAGAAGGTGCGCCACATGCCGCTGCGGGAGGCCGAGGAGCAGGCGCTGCAGCTGCTGTGGCGGGTTGGCATACCGGAACAGGCGGATAAGTTCCCCGGCCAGCTCTCGGGTGGCCAGCAGCAGCGGGTTGCGATTGCGCGGGCGCTGGCGATGAACCCGAAGCTGATGATGTTCGACGAGCCGACGTCCGCGCTGGACCCGGAGATGATCAACGAGGTCCTGAAGGCCATGGGAGAGCTGGCGGAGTCCGGAATGACGATGATCTGCGTGACGCACGAGATGGGCTTCGCGCGGAACGTGGCGGACCGGGTGATCTTCATGGATGAGGGGGAGATCGTCGAAGTCGGAACTGCGGAAAGGTTATTCACGGACCCGCAAGAGCCGCGCACCAAGATGTTCCTAGACCAGATCCTCTCGCACTAGGTCGTGCCGGTCTACGGGGGCGGCATGCAGGAGCACCACGCTGAGGAGCGCGCCGCGGCCTGAGGGCTTGCTTGACGCTGCTGACCACAAGGCCCGCCGTCGATATGACTGGCGGGCCTCGCTGTTTCAGCAGGGCGGCGGGGGCTTTCTCGTCAGCGCGCCCGCTCCGTGGCCAAGAGGTGGCCGAAGTGGTGGTCTTCCGTACAGGCGCCCACCGAAGTTTCCAGCTGTATGGTGGCGTGGCCGATGCCGAAGTTGCGATGGACGAGGTCCTGAATGCGGTTAAGAAGCTCAGTCATGTCCCCCTGGTAGGAGGGGTCTATCAGGACGTGGGCGGTAAAGGCGTCGTTGCCCGTGGTAATGGTCCAGACGTGGACGTCGTGGATGAGCGTGACGCCTTCCATGTTCTCGATGTCGCTGCAGAGCTTGTAGACGTCCACGTTCTCCGGGACGCCCTCCAGCAGGACGTTCAGGACCCGGACGATGAGGCGCCGGGTACCCCACATGATCAGCAGGGCGATGACGACGCTGATGATGGGGTCGGCGAGGTACCAGCCAAAGGCCAAGACCAGGATGGCGGAGATGACCACGCCTATGGATCCCATCAGGTCGGCAAGCACGTGCTGGAAGGCCCCTTCCACGTTCACACTGTGCTCTGAGGAACGGTGAAGGACCCAGGCGGCGACGACGTTGACGCCGAGGCCCGCTATACCGACCAACAGGACAGGCAACCCGTCTATTTCACTGCCATGCTTGAAGCGATGGTACGCCTCGAAGAAGATCCAGGCCACTATCAGCCATAGCGCGATGATGTTGGCCAGGGCGGCGAGCACCTCCGTGCGGTGATACCCGAAGGTACGCTCGGCGGGCGCTGCTCTGTCCGCGATCCACATGGCGACGAGTGCCATACCGATGGAGGCGGCGTCGGTGAGCATGTGGCCGGCGTCGGCAAGGAGAGCCAGGCTGCCTGACAGGATGCCGCCGACGACCTCGGCAATCATGTATGACGAGATCAGGGCGAGGGCGATGACGAGGTTGCGGCGGCTGGCGCCGCGCAGGTCGTGGGCGTGGTCATGGCCCTCGTGCTCGCCGTGGGCGGCGTGGTCGTGGCCCGCGTGGTCGTCGTGGCCCTCATGCTCGTCGTGCGGTTCGTCCGGACGTCTTGTTGTCATATGTTCGTCGACCTCTCGCCGGTCGCCCATCCAAGAAACTCCCGGCACTTGCAGACTTCAATCGGCCCCCTTCCGGCGTACGCCGGAAGGGGGCCGAACCACAGGAGGCGCCTGCCCTAAGAGCCACGCGGCGGGGGCAGTCAGGGCATAGAGTGCGCGCCCGCACACAAATTCTCAGGGGGTCACCTCCGGAGCGGGTGTGACGGAAAGCATCCTCCCCCTTAGGTTGCGCCCTATCTTACCACCGCAATTCGACAAATCCACCACATAAAGCCACAATAGACATGCGACAACGTGCACGTTGGACCTGGAACGGGCCGAGTGCATCATTGCGAAACGATACATAGAGGTGTGATTGCGATGGACCTGACAACGTATGGGGAACTGGTTGTGCGCCAGGTTGTTGAGCGGCTGGAAGTCCTCATCGGCTTTGAGACGGCCAACCGGTACAGGGTCCTGACGCCCGCGGGCGCCGACATCATGTACGCGTACGAGGAGTCCGGGACGATGAGCCGGCAATTCCTGGGAACGCACCGGCCTCTCAACATCCACGTGGTGGACCAAGAGGGGCAGCCGGTCCTGAGCGCTAACCGAGGGTTCTACTGGTTCCGCTCCCTCCTCAGCGTACACGACGGGAAGGGCAGTGCCATTGGCTCCCTAAAGAGGCAGTTCGGGATAGCGAGCCGCAGGTTCGGCATTTTCGATGCAAATGACCGCCAGATTGGGAGTATTGGGGGCGGCCTGGTTCATCGGTACACCTTCAACGCGAGCAACGGCCGTGGGGATCAGGCGGGACGCATCGTGAAAGAGTGGGGCGGCATTGGCAGGGAGGCGTTCACGGACGCGGACACCTTTCGCATCGAGTTCGGCGACACAGAGCGCGGACAGGAGTTCCGGCTGCTGCTGCTCGCCGCTGCGTTCGCCATCGACCTGGAGTTCTTCGAGTCCAAGGGACGCGCCGGCCCAGGATAGGCCAGGACCGATGCACGACCGCCACGCATAAGCCCCGCTCATTCGGGCCGCGCACGGGTGTTCATCGAAGGGGCAGCGAGCGGCGGCGCATAGGCCGGGAGTCGGCGGGGCCGCGCACAGGCGGGTCGGCGCTGTCACCTGCGGCGGCGGGCGCCGCGTACGGCCATCCGGCGAGACCTGTGACCCAGCATCGGCGGGTCCCATGTCCGGCGAGGGCCTAGGACTTGGTTGCTCCAGGAATGTCGCGGCGATGGAAGAGGTAGAAGGCCAGACCACCCAGGACCAGGGTGTAGGCCGCGATGACCAGGAAGGACTGCATCTCACCCGGAGCGCCGCCGGCCCCGGCGCCGATGGAGAACACGGGATTGCCGCCCTCTGACGTTCCTCCAGCCGCCATGAAAGCGCCGATGTTGTAGACCAAGAGAAAGTCCCGCACGCCCTGGAACCGGTCGAAGAAGCCGGTGGAGATCGCAACGACGATGGGCTCGAGGATGTAATAGACGAAGCCGATGCCGATGCCCGCTGTAGTCGACCGGGTTACGACGACGACGAGGCAAACGAGGGCGGCGGCGGGCAACGTGGTGAACCAAGCCTTGGCGGTGGTTTCCGCCACGTTCCCCCACGAGTAGTTGTTGACCAGGCCTTCCGCGCCGGAGATGAAGCCCCTCAAGAGCAGTCCGGAGATGGTGGCGAGCACACCTGTGACCAAGAAGGCGGCAGCGATGACCAGCGCCAACATTGCAAGCTTGGACGCAAGCATTTGCCACCGCTCCACACCTCTGACCAGGAGGGGGCGGACGGTACCCCAGCTGTGCTCGACACCCATCACGGAGGCGGTCAGAATGGCCGCGAGGATGAATCCGATGCTCTGACCCGCACCGACTGCGAGGGCGACGCTGCCGGGAGGGGTGATCAGGCTATAGGTCTCGCCCAGCAGCCGTTGACGGGACTCCCTCTGCCTCCGGCAGGCGTCTTCCATCTCCCGCAGCATCTCCTCCGCTTGGGCTTGGCTGACACCCGGGCCCTGAAGCCGGCTGACGCTGGGGCCCCGCCCTTCCAGGATGTCGCCGCAGTCAAGGTCCAACGCCTGAAGTCGGGACGCGGCATCAGAGGAGAAGGAGTTTGCGACGTTCCCGGAGAGGTTGAAGGCGAACCAGGCCCCGAGGATGGAGAGCTGGGTGACCAGGACGAGGACCGCCAAGAGGATCCATGGCATCCAGCGGCGCTGAAGCTTGAACCACTCCCAGCGGACCAGGTTGGCGAACTCAACCATCACGAGTGCGCCACTCCGGGGTCTCCATTGCCGCCCGTAACCTCAAGGAAGTATGACTCCAGAGAGCGCTTTGCGGAGTACATCTCGCGCACGAATACCCCGGCGTGAGCGAGGGCCGCGGTCAGCTCCGCGGAGCGTTCCGACGGGGCCGTGATCAGCAGAGCGCCGTCATCCGCCGTGACGCGGTCCACCCATTGGAGGGCTGAGAGGATGGCTGCGGCCATGGCGTCGTCGGTGGTGGTGAGGCGAACGCCGTCCCGCTCCTTCAGAATCTGCTGGACGTTCCCCTGAGCGACGAGCCTTCCTCTCGACAGGATGGCGACGTTGTCGCAGACCTGCTCGACCTCGTAGAGGAGGTGGCTGGAGAGGAGGACGGTGCTTCCGCTGCTCCCCAGCCTTCGAATGAGGGATCGGACCTCGTTCATGCCGGCGGGATCGAGCCCGTTGGTGGGCTCGTCGAAGAAGAGAACTTCGGGGTCGCCAAGCAGAGCGTAGGCTATGCCGAGCCGCTGCTTCATGCCCATGGAGTAGGTGTTGAACTTGCTGTTGGCCCGCTCCGAGAGGTCCACCAACTCCAGAAGGCGGTCCACATCCTGGCTGGACGCGTCGCCGCCGATGCCCTGGAAGTAGCGCAGATTGTTACGCCCGCTGAGGTAGGGGTAGAAGCTTGGCTCCTCTACGATTGCCCCAATGCGGCGCAGGGCCTGTGCGCGGACGCCCTCGACCGGGTCTTCAAAGAGCCAGATACCGCCGGAAGTAGGCCGAATGAGCCCGAGGAGCATACCCATGGTGGTGGTCTTCCCGGAGCCGTTGGGGCCAAGCAGGCCAAAGACTCCGCCCCGCGGCACCTGGAGAGACAGGTCATCAACGGCGCGGATGGCGCCGAACGCCTTGGTGAGGCCGCGAGTCTCGATAACCCGGTCCACTGTTCCGCCGATGTTGCCTCCCGCCGCGCCGCACGCCTGACGGGCGCGGCAGTCTCTTCCTCATCCGTTGCGCCGGGTCCGCACGGGCGATGCCTACGCGCCCTGCTCCGCGTTGACCTTCCCAAGGAAGACCTGCGTCAAGACATCGGACTCACGGACGGACTGAGGCGTGCCGTCGTGGACCACGCGGCCCTTGTCCAGGACGTAGGCCCGGTCGACGATGTCGAGGACGCCCTTGATATTATGCTCTACAACGAAGATGGAGGTGCGCAGCCTCTGGTTGATTTCGGAGACCTTCTGAAAGACCTCCTTGACGACACGGGGGGCGAGGCCCAGGGTGGGTTCGTCCAGGAGGAGCATCTCGGGGTCCGCCATGAGGCCACGGCCCAGGGCGAGCATCTGCTGCTGACCGCCGGACATCTGACTGGCCAGGTCGCGGCGCTTCTGGTGCAGAATGGGGAAGAGCTCCATGACAGAATCCAGGCGGCGCTGCATTTCCCGTTTGTCGTTGAGGTAGAGGCAGCCCATCTCCAGGTTTTCGGCGATGGTGAGATGTGTGAAGACGCGCCTGCCCTGGGGGACGAAGGCGATGCCCTCCTTCACTATCTCGTGGGTGGCGGCGGCCAGCCGGCGTTGGCGCCAGTAGACGTCTCCGCCCACGACGGGGGCCAGGCCCATGACGGCCTTGAGGACGGTGGACTTGCCGGCGCCGTTGGGCCCCATGACGGCCACCATCTCCCCGGCGCGAACGCCCAGGGACACGCGGTCGAGGGCAGCCACGGCGCCGTACCGCACGGAAACCTCGGCGAGGTGCAGGACCATGTCGCCGTTGGTACTCTCTGAAGTGCTCATATCTTGGTCGCCACGGGGATGACTCCGGTCCAGGTTCAGGTGCCGAGGTAGGCCTCTACGACCTCCGGCCGGTTCAAGACGTCCTCCACGTCGCCCTCGGCGAGGAGGATGCCGCTGTCCAGAACGAATATACGGTCCGACAGCTCACGGACGATATCCATGTTGTGGGAGATGAAGATGATGGTGCGGCCCTGGTCGCGCATCTGCTTCATGATGGTCTTGACCTGCTCCAGCATCTGGGGGAAGAGGCCTGCGAAGGGTTCGTCGAATAGGTAGGCCTGGACGTCCAGGGCCATGGCGCGTCCTATCTCAAGGAGCTTGCGCTGGCCGTAGGACAGGTTCATGGCCAGCACACGGCGCCGCTCCCACATGCCCACATTCTCCAGGACGCGTTGGGCCCTTTCCACGTGGCTGGCCCTGGTCCGCTCCAGGAGGGATGGGAAGAGGCGCCGGTTGGTCAGCACGACCATGATATTGTCCCACACGGTCATTTGATCGAAGAGGCGCACATCCTGGAAGGTGCGGGTGATGCCGTGGGAGGGGGTCTCGTGGGCCTTGACGACGCTGAGTGCGGCGCCGTGGATGATCACAATGCCGCCGTCCAAGGGCAGGACGCCGCTGAGAAGGTTGACGA
Organism: Dehalococcoidia bacterium; assembly: GCA_965247615.1. Taxonomy (GTDB): domain Bacteria; phylum Chloroflexota; class Dehalococcoidia; order Lucifugimonadales; family UBA1127. Next base: position 2,630,864 of record OZ252022.1, read on the forward strand.
GGGTCGACTTGCCGGAGCCGTTGGGCCCGACGATGCTGGTGACTCCCTGGCGCGGAATGGACATGCTCAGATGGTCCACGGCCATAACGCCGCCGAAGTGCTTGACGATCTCCTGGGTCTCCACGGCATGGTTCATAGCTTGTACTTCCCGAGAAGGCCCTGCGGCCTGAAGAGCATGAGCAGGACGAGCATGACGCCAAGGACCACCTGCCTGGCCTGGCCGACGTGCTCGTTGGGGAGGAATGGCAGGAAGCGCATGCCCTCTTCCAGGAGCACAAAGGCCAAGGCGCCGAGCAGGGAACCACCGATGGTGGCGAGCCCACCGAGGATCACGATGGACACGAGAAGGATGGACTCCAGAAGGACAAAGGAGTTGGGGTCGATGAAGCTGGTCCAGCTGCTGAAGAGGCCCCCGGCGAGTCCAGCCATCATGGCCGAAATCACCCAGACGGCCAGCTTGTAGTGAGTTGCCTGGTAGCCAAAGACCTCTATGGCCTGCTCGTCCTCCCGGATGGCGGTGAGCACGCGTCCAAAGGAGGAGGTGACGATGAACCAAGAGGTGAAGGCAACGAGTGCAAGGAACAGGAGGACGAGGAGCAGGAACTCCAAGGGGTCGTCGAAGATCCAGCCGCCGATGGCGGGGGTGGCAATCTCGTGGATGCCGAAGGCCCCGCGGGTAAGGCTCCGCCAGTTGAGGAAGACGTTGAAGGCGATGATGGCAAAGCCAAAGGAGACGAGGACGAAGATGTCGTCCCGGAAACGGTTGAAGACGAGGCCGACGGCCAGCGCCACGACGCCGGCCATGAGGATTCCCACGGGCAGGGCGGCGAAGAAGGGCCAGGCCAGGACGGGTATCGCCTCCGTGCGCAGCTGTTCGTAGGAGGGGTTGGAGGTGAGGATGGCGACGGAGTAGGCGCCGATGCCAAAGAAGCCGATGTGCCCCACGGAGAGCAGGCCGGTGTACCCAACGACGAGGTTCAGACTTACGGCGAGGATGGCCCAGATGCCGAAGACGGTCCCAAGGGTGACGGCGAACCCGGTGCCCTGCCAGAGCATGAACGCGACGGCCCAGATGATGATGAGCAGCGTTGCGGACGGCCCAAGGTTGCCCCGGAAGAGGAGCCACGCCTCGCGGGGGTGGCGCACCATGGACGCCAGACGCCTGTGAACCCGCACGTCGGTAGCTATGGGTCTACTTCCTTGGTATGAGGCCCTTGGGCCAGAATGATAGGAAGAGGATGAGGAGGACGAAGGAGATTGCGTCCTTCCATTCTCCGGCCAGGTCCCAGATGCCGAACTGCTCCACGAGTCCGAGGACGAAACCGCCGACGAGGGCGCCGTAGAGGTTGCCTATGCCGCCAACTACGGATGCAATCCAGCCCTTCAGAAGGAGCAGCAGGCCCATCCTGGGCTGGATGGCGGTATCGTGGCCGCTCAACAGACCGGCCATGGCAGCGAAGACGGCGCCAATGAAGAATACGATGGCGATGACGACGGTGGTGTCTATCCCGACGATCTTGGACACCTCTTCGTCGTCGCCGATGGCGCGCACGGACTTTCCGAATGCGGTCCGCTTGAGAAGGAGAAGGAGGGCCAAGAAGCCCACGAGGGCAACACCGACGGTGAAGAGGTTGAACCCCTTGATGTTTGCCCCGGCAATGGTCCATGGGGTGCTGCCAAAGGCTTCGGGGAGAGGTCGCGGCGTGCTCTGAAAGACGATGATGATGAGGGCTGTGATGGTCAGGATGACGCCGAGGGAGGCGACAAGCATGATGAGGGGGGAGCGGGCCCGCTGGCGCATGTGAAAGTAGAGGCCCCTATAGAGGGCCATGCCCACGCAGCCGGCAAGCAGGCATGACACGACCCAGCTCAGATAGAGGTTGGTCCCGGGGGCGTTGGCGACGAGGAAGCCGCAGAACGCGCCGGCAGCCGCCGCGGGGACGTAGAACGCCGCGGAGGCGGCTTGGGACCGCATCCGTCGATACGCTCGATGGAGGACCCAGAGCAGGGTGAGGGCCGCGAGCAGGGCGACCGCGGGGCTGAGCATGACGTTGAGCGCGCCGGGAAAGGCGAGGACGAGCCCGGTGTAGACGCCGGCGCCGGCGGACATCAGGGCGCCCAATCCACGCAGAAGTCGGTGGTCGAGGCGAGCGCGGAGACGTGGATAGAGGCTCACGTGGAGGACCCAGGCAACAACGCCTGCTACGACAGCGGCGAGGATGATGTTGACGTAGAGGTCGTTGACGTGGTACTGGCCCGCCACGACGTCACGCGACCTGAGGTAGAAGACGCCGTAGGCGCCCAGGGCCGCGGCTGCGCCGTAGTAGAGGTCGAAGAACCACACGGTGCTGTAGACAACGGTGAAGCCCATGGCCAGGAGGGCGTAGACGGCGCCCACGGCGAGGCCATTGAAGGTGAACTGCAGCGCCTGGTGTGGGGATTGGCCGATCTTCCAGCCAATGTAGGCCATGGCCAGGGTGACGGCGGCGATGGCCAAGAACTGACTTCCCCTGAGATGGAGCTTTGCGGGAAGGCGGTCCTGAATATTACGTTGGCTCAGCAAAGGGTCCCACCCATGCGGCTACGCCCGCAGCGATGGCCGACCTTTCCAGTCGACATTATATAGCGTCCAGGGTAGACGCCGGCGAACCCGAAACGCCTTGTGCTGGTGATACGGTGGGGTTGGCCTTCCGGCCGCAGCCAACCCCACCGTGGTGGGATGGGTGTCCGGCGCTACCCGGTTGGAGCGGGGCCCAAGACCCGGTAGCCCTGGTTGTCTTCGGTCCTCTCGGCGACCGGCAGGACCTGTACGACGACGTTGGCAAGGCCGACAACCTCGCCGTTTTCGTCGAACCGATAGCTGTCTCCGATGGCGCCGCTCCAGGTGATGCCGTAGAGACAGTCGCGGAAGCCGTCGGCGTCCTGGTCGTCGTCGGATATCCTGAGGCACTCGGCGGTGATGTACACGTTGTCATAGGCGGAGCCGATGTACCAGGGCAGGGTGACGTACTGGTAGCGGGCCCTGAATTTGGAGAGGACGTCCTGAGCCTTGGCATTCGCCGGGTCCAGCTCCGCAGTGATGGCCTTGAGGCCCGTGGCAGCCTCGCCTGCGACCTCGAGGGCCGTGGCGCCGATGGGGACGACCTCCGAGTAGAGGGGGCCTTCATAGCCCAACTCACGAATCTGCTTGAGGATGGTGCCGCCACTGGACTCGGACTGCGCGGCGATGTGAATGGCGTCAGGGTTGGCGCCGATGAGCTTGGTGAGCTGGCTCCGGAAGTCGGTGGCGTCGGAGCCGTAGCGCTCCTCGGCCACGACGCGGCCGCCGCGTTTTTCAAACTGGGCAACGGAGGTACGGCGCACGCCCTCGGCGTAGTCGGTGGTCTCGGTGATGGTAGCCAGCGTGCGGATACCGTCGGCCCAGAGGACGTTGCCGGTGTCAATTCCCAGCTGAAGGTCGCTCATGGCGGTACGGAAGATGTAGTCCCCGGCGCGGGCGATGTCGGGGTTGGTCGCCAGTCCTGAGAAGAGGACCACGCCGTCTTCTTCGGCGAGGGGTGCGGCGCCGAGCATTGCGCCACTGCACGAGGTGCCGAGGATGATCCTCACGCCGTCCACGTCGGTCAGCTTCTTGTATGCGGTGATGGAGTCCTGGGCGCTGCACTTGGAGTCTTCGACAATCAGCTCCAGGGTGCGCCCGTTGATGCCTCCCGCAGCGTTGATCTCGTCCACAGCCAGCTGCTTGGCCTGGACGGCGACGTTGCCGTAGGTCTCGCCGGGGCCGGTGACGGACTCCATCACGCCAATCTTGAAGGTGTCGCCTCCGCCGCCGTCCCCGTTGCAGCCCAAGGCCGCGAGGGTCAGCAACGCCAAGACACCAAATAGACCCACCCATGCCGTGCGTAGTACTCTCATGAAGCCTCCCTTCCACAGGACTGGATTGTGTTTTGCCCCTGCTTCCGGTGTGCCTGTGCCCCTATTCAGTACCACCTGCGAGCGGACGCTGACCCCCCAGGCCCCTGCGCATGGAACCTCCTTCGCCGACTGCGGCCTGCGCTGGGATCCTCCGCAACCCGGCGCTGGAGTCTTTCGTCAGCCGCCTCTGCCGCTCGCCCGGCGGGCCCGCGACGGTAGTGTATCACTCCTGCCAACCTGCTTGCGAGGCCTGGCGCGCTCGATTCGGTATGGCCTACGGCGGCTTTGGGCATGGAGCGCGCGGCGACTCGCTCTATGCTCTTAACAGGCTATTCACAGCCATCTGTTTGCCGTCGTTTAACAATCTGGAAACATGGCGTTAAACCTCCGGTGTTCCAATAGTTGTAGGAAGCATAGGAGAGCTAGATGAATACGGTCAATTGGATGGAGCGGCTGGCCTCGCACTACGAGGTGATGCGCAGCCGATACCCGGAAGAGAAGCTGATCATCCTGTTTGACATCGACGGCACGATACTGGACACGCGCTACCTGGTCCTCTCCGTCCTCCAGTCCTGCGATGCGGCCCACGGAACGACTTATTTCCGAGACCTTCGCATATCGGAAGTGACGACGCATGAGGACAACGTTCGGGAGCTGTTGGCACGGTTGGGGCTCTGACCGCGAGCGGATCGCAGCTTGGTATGAGCGGGTGTACTGGTCGCCAGAGGCGGTGCTGCGGGCCCATCGGCCCTTCTCCGGCGTCAGCTGGAGGATCGCAGCTTGGTATGATGCGGTGGTTCCATCGGCCCTTCTCCGGCGTCATGGAGGTCATGCGGTGGTTCCAGATACAGCCCAATACGTTCGTGGGGCTGAACACAGGCCGGCCTGAGGCGATCCGCGCCGGGACGCTGGACTGTCTGAATGAGCTGGGCAAGGAGTACAAGGTCAACTTCACGAGCGACCTGCTCCACATGAAGCCAGACCCCCGGGACCGGAGCGTCCCGCAGGTGAAGGCGGCTGGGATTCTGCGGTTCCAGCGCGCGGGATACCGGGTGTTTGCCGCAGTGGACAACGAACCGGCCAACCTGGCGGCGATCGCCGAGGTGGACCCTTCCTACGAGATCATGCTGCTTCACGCCGACACGATCTTCGAGTCCCAACGGAAGGCGCTGCCGCCGCACTCTGTCAGCGGAGACGTGTACGACCTCACACACCTGGCCCAGGAGACGAACCTGCCGCGCCACGTCCAGCTTGTGTGGCACGGGATCAACGACGCGCGAAACCTGCGCCAGTTCCTGGCGTCCAACCTGGCATGGGGCGAGGCAGACGTGCGATTGGACCCAGCGTCCGAGCAGCTGGTGCTCCGGCACGACCCCCTGGACGGCGCCCATCCCTGCCGGCGGCAAGACCTGCTGCCGCTGGAAGACGTGCTGGAGTCCGTGGGAGCATTCGGCAAGTCCATCAAGCTGGACCTGAAGGAAGGCGGCTCGGTGATTCACGAAAGCCTGGCCGCCCTCAGGGACGCCAGCTTCGACGACTCCCGGGTCTGGTTCAACGCCAACGCCAATGTGCTGGGAAGAGAGGGGTTCGCGGTCCTACAAGACGCCTACCCCTCCGCCATCATCCAGAGCGCCATCGACTCCATGGTCCCCATCCTGCTGAATAGGCCCGAGGAGGGGCTGGAGCTCCTGGAGGAGTTGCGCTCTTGGGGTATCAACCGGGTGTCGGTCAAGTGGAACACGCCGGAGATGAGCAGGTTGGTGGAGCAGCTGGACTCCTGGGGATTTGAGACCAACATCTACAACGTGCCGGACTTGAAGGCCTTCCTGAAGGCGGCGCTTCTCCTGCCCCGGTCCATCACGTCCGACTTCAACTTCCCGCAGTGGCACTACTTCGGCAGGGGTTCGGGCGAGGAAGGGAAGTACCACGAGTACTCCATCAAGAGCGAGGCGCTCCTGACCAAGTGACCGGGCGGCGCGCGGCAGACTTCCGCTTGGGGGCACGCCGCGACGCTAAGCGCGGGTTGTCCTTCTGCCGGTCTATGGCCCGTTGAAGCTGGTCGAGGGACACAGATTGTCCGGTGCGGGAGTCTTCCCACTCATCCCCAGCCGGCGATAGCTTGCGGCGCTGCATCGCTCAGAGGTCAAGGCCGAAGACGCGGATGGCGTTCGCGGAGAAGATGGCGTCGCGCTGGGCATCGCTCAGGCGCGGGAGAGCCTGCACGCTGACGGGCGGGGTGTAGTCGCCCATGCCGAAGGGGTAGTCGCTGCCGAGCATCACCCGCTCGGGGCCCACGGTGTCGACAAGGTAGCTCAGCACGGGCGTGCTGTGGGTAAGGGTGTCGAAGTAGAGCTTGGAGAAGTACTCGGAGGGAGGCCTGGTGATGGGTGTATCGAGGATGAGGTGCTGGCGCCAGGCGTGCTCCCAGCGCCCGCGGAGGAGGGGACAAGTGCCGCCGCCGTGGGCGAGGACGAAGCGGAGGCCGGGCATTTCGTCGAGCACACCGCCGAAGATGAGGCAGCCCGCGGCCACGGCGGTATCGCTGGGGTTGCCGATGATGTTGTTCATGAAGAACTGGCCGAGGCGGTCGGCGCCCAGAACGTTCTGGGGGTGAACGAAGGCGGCGATGTCGAGCTCCTCCATCTTGCGGTAGAGGGGTGCGAACCGCGGCTCGTGGAGGTTTTCGCCCTTGACGTTCGTCAAGATCTCCGCGCCCCGGAAGCCGAGCTCTTTGACGCAGCGTTCCAGCTCGGCGGCGGCGGCTTCCGGCTCCTGCATGGGCAGGGTGGCGAGGGGAATGAAGCGGCGGGAGCCCGCCACGGCCTCGGCGGTGGCGTCGTTCATCTGCCGGCAGACAGCGACGTCCGAGTTTTGCACGTTGGGGGGAGCGGAGACGAGCTGGACGTCGACGCCGCGCTCGTCCATGTCCCTGACGCGCTGGTCGAGGTCGGAGAGGCTGTCGCGCATGTTGGCTGGGGGGCCGAAGCCGCTGCGCTGGCTGGCGAGCTCCGGGAGGGACGAGGGGATGTAGTGTGCGTGCACGTCGATGCGCAGGGTGTACGTCATAGCAAACCTCACTTGCGAATAGTCGTGGGTATTGTACGCCGAGTGGCGGTCCGACGGCGCAAAGGGGCGGCGGGCCCTACGTCCTCTTTGGATGTTCACCAGACCATGAATGGGCCGTCATCCTGGTTCGCTCCCCAAGGTCTGTCAACGCGAGGTGCTAGCCTCCTGCGCCTCCTGACGCCGGATGAACTCGTCCAGCAGCGGAACCGCCAGCGAGTAGCGCCCCCATCGATTCTTGTAGACGAGCCCCGCCTCACCCAGCGTGACGAGCATCTGGCTCACATGGCTGGCGCTAAATGGCCGTGAGGAGTGCTTGGACGCGGCGACGATGTCCTGGACAGTGAACTCTCCGGCAGCCTTCTTCACGTGAGCGATGATAGTAAGGAGGTCGCGCTGCCTGTCGGTGGCCCTGGCCCACCGTCCTGCGAAGAAGTCAGCGTCCAACTTCCGCATGATATCGTCCATCGGGATAGCAGCACCTGGCGTGTGAATCCAGATGTCGAACGCCTCCTTGCACACGTACTGGACAAAGTAGGGGTACCCCAGGCTCGCCTCGTAGATGAGCTGGAGAGATTGCTGCGAGAAACTCACGGGCGACCGGGCTTGCTCGACGGGCTTGAGAACCGCGTCATCGCAGTCCTTCCGGCTCAGCCGGTCCAGCGTTACGACATGGAACATGCGCTCGGCGAACGTTCGAGCCTCGACGAGTTTTGGGAAGAGGGTAGGCAAGCCGGCGAGCACGAGCATGAAGGGGACGCCCTTGCGTTGGATGGATTGAAACACGTCTAGGAGCAGGGACAGGGGGTGCTGGTCCCGGGCTGGGTGGTTGGCCAGGTTCTGCGCCTCGTCGTAAGCGAAGACGATGCCGCGGATGCCGTTCAGCTGGACTGTGTCCCGGGTCATCTCAAGGATCGCCTTCAGCTTGTCCGAGGTCAGCCCCGGCGTTCCGTCCCAGATGGCCCGCAGTGTCTCGAAGTTCAGTGTTAGGGGCGTGGTCTCCTCGCGGGCCGTCAGTCCTGCGTGCCGCACGCGCTGATTGCCGATCTTGAACGTGGAGGTGGCGACGGCAAGGTCGGCGCACAGCCTGGTGGAGAGGTTCTCCTCGTTAAGGCTCGACGTTTCCGAGAGGTCGTTGCCAATCCAGAGCCATCTGTGGGCGATGGCCATCGGCTCAAGGATGTTCAGGAGCACCGTCTTGCCGACGCCTCGGAGGCCCGTGAGCACGAGGTTGTCCACGATGACTTGCTGTTGCAATAGCCGCTCGAACTCCTGTTTCTCCAGCTCGCGCCCGGCCAGGTAAGGCGGCGGGTGGCCCGCGCCAGGGCGGAACGGGTTCTGTGCGGGAGTCGTCATGCGGGCACTTGTTATCCTTGTGTAGTGGTATCTATAAATTTAGACCATTAGATAAATAGATGTCAACATTGCCAGATGGGGTCTCGGGAATTCCGCGCCCCTCAATCCCTCCTCCCACGGGAAGGCAGGGCTACATTCCTCATGGGCGGAGATGCCCGCCATCAGGACCGCCACAATCACGCACCCGACCCCACGTCGTCTCGATCACGTGGAAGGAGGGGCAGCCCGCTAGTACTCGAAGAGGACGGCTTCGAGGTCTTCTATGCGTTCGTCGCGGGTGAAGCGCCAGATGCCGATGTAGCCGCGCCGGAGGTCGCCGTTGTCGTCCCAGTCCATGCTGCCGGCAGCTCCCTCATAGTCGACGTCGCGGCCTTCAGCGAGCTGGCGAAGCGCGTCGGCAACACCTGCAGGCGTGGCGAGGACGGTCGGGCCGGGGGGGCCGCCGATTGCGCGGAGGTGGTCGCGGATGCCCGGGCCGTCGACGCTGCCGGCGGCCTGCGCAGCGAGGGCGATGGTTGCGTCGTAAGTCTCCTTCACGTAGGGGAGAACAGGCAGCTGGGCGTAGCGGGACATGAAAGCGGCCTCCCAGCCGGCCGCGGCGTCGCTGTTGGGAGCGGAGGCTCCCGCGGTGCCGTACATTCCGCCGAGCCGATCGCCTCCGATCTCGCTGATGAGGCTCAATCTCTTGGCGGCGTCGCCGAAGACGAACTGGCTGTAGATGCCTTGGTCAAGCGCCTCCCGGACGATGGCCAGCGCCTCATCCGCAAAGGTGATGACGACGAGGGCCTGGGCGCCGGTGCTTGCGGACTCCCGCAGCGCGGGCAGGTACGATGTCGGCGCTCCGGTGACGGGAACGGCCCGTATCATCCCACCCCACGCCTCGTCGAAGCTCCGGGCCAGACCCTGACCATAGGGGTCGTCGCGGTAGATCACGCCAACGCTGTCGAAGCCACGCTCCCGGGTCACACGCGCGAGGACCGGGCCCTGGGCGGTATCGGAGAGGGTCGTGCGGAAGAAGTAGCCATCGTCCGCGGCGCCGGTGAGCTGGGGGGATGTAGCCGACGGGCTGATGGTGGGAATGGCGGCGGGCCCGCTCACGGTCTCCGCAATGGGCAACGCGGCGCCGCTGGCGTTGGGGCCGACGATGGCATGGGCGCCCGCCACCTCTATGAGACGGCGCGCCTCCCGGACAGCGACGAGGGGGTCGCGAGTGGCATCGGCGACGACGCTTTCGACGGGCTGTCCGAGCACGCCGCCGCCTTCATTGACGTGCATGATCGCGAGATCGAACGCGCGCTTCCTGCCGGCCGACGCCTCCGGGGAGCCTGTAAAGTCGAGCAGCAGCGCGATCTTCAGGGGGGCAGGCGCGCTTGGCGGCTGCGGGGCGGTACCATCGCACGCAATGGAGACAAAGAGCAGGCCGGCGGCCGCGATCATCAGTACCGCGGTTGACCTGACTGACATACCGCTCCCTTCAGGACTGCGCCACTCGGCGGAAATTGTAACCTACTTCCGAATTTGTACCACCTGCCATGCCGGTGCTGCAAGGTCGGGCAGAGGACGGACGGGAAGTGCGACGGTTGGCGCGGGCGGGTCCGCAACCCCGGAAGCCATCGGGTGAGGGGGCGGGCACGCGGCCGGGAGCGGCCGCTTCACTTCCCCGGTGTGCGGCACATCCGGCGCCGTTGGCATGGCTCGCGGCGAATGGCTATCATGGTTCTCGGGATACATACTCCAAGAAGCGAGGTTTACTGGATGGGAAAGTATATCGTGACCTACCATGCGTCGGTGTCGGCGATGGAGTGGATGAGCAACGCCACGCCGAAGGACATGGAGGCCTGGATGGCGTGGGCCCAGAGGTGCGGAGAGGGCCTCGTCGACATGGGGACGCCACTGGGCGGGGGGGTAAGGATCTCGGAATCGGGCAGCACCCCAAGTGAGCGGGGTGTTGTGGCGTACTCGATCCTGCAGGCCGACGACATGGAGGGGGCGCTGGCGCTGCTCCAGGGTCATCCACACGTTGGATGGATGGAGGGATGCGAGATCGAGGTGCATGAGTCGCTGGCCATGTAACGCTTCGTGGCGCGGTTGGGAGGCGCCGGTTGCTCGGTGGGCGAGCGAGAGGGCGAACGGCTATCACAGTTCTCGGGACACGAACTCAGAGAAGCGAGGTCTACTAGATGGGAAAGTACGTCGTGATCTACCATGCCTCGACGGCGGTGATGGAGGCCATGAGTAACCCACCCCTGAGGACATGCAGAAGGGCATGGAGCCCTGGATGGCATGGGCCCAGAGGTGCGGAGAGGGACTCGTCGACATGGGGACGCCGCTGGGCGGGGGGCTAAAGGTCACGGGATCGGGCAGCGCCCCAAGTGAGCGGGGTGTTGTGGGGTACTCGATCTTGCAGGCCGACGACATGGAGGGGGCGCTGGCACTGCTCCAGGGTCATCCACACATTGGATGGATGGAGGGATGCGAGATCGAGGTGCATGAGTCGCTGGCCATGTAACGCTTCGTGGCGCGGTTGGGAGACGCCGGTTGCTCGGTGGGCGAACGAGAGGGCGAACCGTCACCCCCTTTCCGCGCCGCTGCCGCTCCGATGGCCTGGGTTACCTGACACGCTGCCTTGGCAAGTGGCAGGCGTGATGCGCACGAACCGGCTCCAGGGGGCTGCGGGTGGCGCTAGAAGGTGTGGGGGTAGACGGAGGCGGCGACGGATAGCTCCAGGTCGCGGATGGCTTGGGTCATGGCTTGGCCGATGAGGTCAAGCTTGCGTACTTGCTCGATGCGGTCGGAGGCCTCGCGCAGCTCCCGGCTGGAGAGGAGGCTCTTAAAGATGCCGCATGCGTTGGCGAGGCAGATGATGACGACGTCGCGGGGGTCCGGGACTTCGTCGCTGAAGAGGACGCCCATGATGCGGAGCTTAACCTCACGCTCGGCCTTGCCGTCGACGCTGGGGTAGGTCCTGGAGCGGAAGACCCAGAGGAAGCGGTCCTCGCGGGATTCGAGAATGCCGCGTTCGATGAGTCTGTCGAGGGCTTGTTGGCGGATGGCTGGGGCGCGGTCGGCGGTGTGTTCAACCCAATAGCGCGCATCGCGTTCCTCGCCGGCCTGGATGTCGGCGAGTGTTTGGTCAAGGAGGTCGTCGCCGGTAGGGGTAGGATCGATGAGGATGAGCTTTTGGAGGTCGGTGTCGATGCGGTTTTCGAGGGCGAGGTCCATGAGGACGCCACCGGCGAGGGCATAGTTGAGGGACCAGCTGGGAATGGCGGCGAGCCTGCCGTCGTCATCGTTGAGCAGCAGCAGTATCATCTCCTCGGCGAATCTGAGCATGATGCTTCCTCCCTGACTGTAGGTGCGGAGGGACCGGGTCCGGGCGGCCACAACCCTGAGCCTAGAGTCATTATATCCCATCCGCGGGCGCTTTCGCAGCAGGTGCGGGGGGCGGGGGGCAAGCATATATCAGTGCCAATCGGCTAGTTACTAGCGGGGCCAACTCTCCTATCCTCGGGCATGACCATTCCAGTCCCTTCCCGGCCAGGGATTTACCACATCGTTCATCTGGACTGACTCCACTCGATCATATCGGACGGGCACCTGTGGAGCGACGCGGTCAGGGCGCAGCGAGGCAATGGAGGTCCATCCGTGTTCAAGCCCGGCAGCGGGTCTGCCGACGGCAGGCGCAACCGTTCTACAAATGTGCCTGCAATGACCAGCGGACGAGCGCCCCTGGTCAGCTTGATGGATCGCTATCTGGGCGGGTTGCTTGATCCCTTCGTTACGCTGCTCGAAGTGCACAAGCTGATGTATTTCATGCAAGTTGCGGGCGAACCGCTCAGGTTGAACTTTCAGAAGGCGCCCTACGGCCCGTACGCGGAGAACCTCCGCCACGTCCTGAAGGACATCCAAGGACACCTCATTTCGGGGTACGCAGACGGGGGCGACGCGCCCGGCAAAGAGCTCGAACTCGTACCAGGTGCTTTGGAAGACGCGGCAAGGTTCCTCGACGATCACCCCAGCACCAGGGCGCACCTGGACCGCGTGGCCGAGCTCGTCTCAGGATTCGAGTCGCCATCCGGAATGGAGTTGCTCGCCACGGTGCATTGGGTAGCATCCGAGGAATCCGCGCGCGGACTCGAGGAGGTCGTTCGCAGGACTTATGCCTGGGGAGCCCGGAAACAGCGGTTCTCGGAACGGCAAATCGGGATCGCACTTCAGGCGCTCGAGGAAACCGGGCGGATCGAGAACGGCTGAGGGTTGGCGGGCTAGGCTGCCCGGGTGTATGCGGCTGTCAACCAGGATGCGACGCCATCGTCGACGGCGTCGGTGGTGGTGAAGTCGACGGTGTGCGTACACATACCACGGGACTTGACGATGCGGGGGTCGCTGGGGGTGTCGTCGAGGTTCAGTCCCAGGCGCAGGCGCTTGGCTGAGGCGGCTTGAATCAGCGCGAACTGCTTCTTTCTACGAAAGCTTACGCCAGTCTTTTGGACGACTTTGACGACGTCGGGCCCCAAGGTTTCGGCGAGGGCAGAGAGCTTTTCGTAGAGCGGGAGCAGCGCCGCCTTGGGGCCGGCGTACTGCGCGGCCAGCAGATCTTCCGGCGCAGCGGGCCCGCCGGCGAGCAGTTGGCGCGCGACATGGGCCATCAGGTTGGCGTTGCCGTGAGTGAGACCGTGGGTGGACTTCAGGAACGCGACGACGTCTGAGTGGCGGTCGATGCAGTGGCCCTTGATCTCCTGGGCGATGTCTGCCGCTGTCCTGCCTAGGGTCTGCTCGATGCGGCGGAGCTGGGCCTCCGCCTGTGTTGCCGGGTCAGTGGACATCACTGGGCCTCAACGATGCGTTTGGGCCTAGCGGCCTGGTTGGCGATGGTTCCCTCCGCTGCGAATGCACGGGCTACTCCGCACCTCATGCGGGACTGTCGCACGAGACACGGCCAGCGGCATTGGGCGGATTTCACATCATATCGCTTGGGGCGCGAGCGCTCGCCGGCGCCCTAGGGCAAGGACTTGTGGGCGGTGACGACGTAGACGGGGTCGGTGGGGGCGCTGGGAGCAGCGGGGGTGATGTCGAGCATGCGGGGCGGGTCCCATGCGCCGGACTTGAGGAAGTAGGCGGCGACGAGGCCGCCGCGCTGGTGGTCGTCGAGGGCCTGCCAGATGGCGACTGCCTTGGTGGGGAACATACGGTTGGAGTAGACGACGTGGAAGCCCGCGCCGGGCCTGAGAACACGGTGCATGTCTCGGAAGACCTCGACGGGCCTCACCATGTACTGGATGGACACGGTGACGACAGCGGCGTCGAAGGTGTCGTCCTCGAAGGGGAGGGCCGGGTCTGCGTTGAGGTCGTGGACGACCCAATCGTCGAGATGGGGATTCTGCGCCATCTCGATGCTGTTGAGCCCCAAGCCAACGAGGCTGTTTATGTCAAGGTCGTTGGGGAGATGGGAGCGCCAGCTGCTCATGAGATCGAGGACGACACCCTGGGAGGGCAACTGCTGCCGGAAGAAATCGCCGATGGCGGCGATGGCAGCGTCGTCGATGTGGACGACGAGACGGGGCTGGAGGTAGAAGAGGGGGTCGACGGACTCGTCCTGCCTGCGGAAGAACTCCGGGGGGAAGGGCGTGTCCGGGCTGGTGAAGAGCTGGGCTAGGACGCTGTCGATCACGGGGCGGCGTCGATGGTGATCCGCCGTCCTTCGTCGGACGACTGCTGGATGGCGTCCAGGAGCTTATGGAGGCTCACGGCGTCGTCGAAGTCCGGCTGGGCGTTCTCGCCGTGCAGGATCGCTTGGCCGAAGCGGCGGTACATCTGGGCGACGTTGAAGGGCGCGCCCTGAGGGGTCTCCTCCGGCACCCAGGCCAGACGGCCAGGCACAGGGAGCTCCTCCAAACCGCCGCCCGCCTTTCCGCCCATCAGGGTCACCTGGCCGGTGTTGGGTCCCTGTGGGCCGGTTATGACGAGGGTGCCCTCCGTACCGTAGACCTCAAGGCGGTAGCCACTGGCGTGGTGGTGGACGTTGCCGACGTGGACGGAGGCAACGGCGCCGCCCTGGAGGCGTCCGCTGACGAGGACGTTGTCCGGCGACGTGACGTCCACGAAGCGCTGGTTGTCCGTTTCATACCACTGGGGCACCTGGGTGCTGACGACGGTGGAGAGCTCGGCGAAGTTGCCGAGAGCGTGGCAGAAGACGTCGACGGCGTGTCCGAAGGCGATGGTCATGGGGTTGGCGCCGGCGCTCTTGTCGCGCTGCCAGGTGCGATCGGAGGTGCGCTCGTAGCTGCCGCCGGAGATGTACTGCATGCGGGAGACGAGGACATCGCCGACGTAGCCGTCCTCCACCAGCTCCTTCAGGTACAGATGGGGCGGAGATCCCCGCGACTGGAGGCCAACCATGACACGGACGCCCTTGGCGCGCGCCAGGGCCGCCATCTCCTCGGCCTCCTGGAGGGATGCGCCGAGGGGCCATTCCGTATAGACGTGCTTCCCGGCCTCCAGGGCGTCCATGGTGGTGCGGTAATGGGAGGGGACGCGAAGGGAGACGGTGACGACGTCGACATCGGGGTGGTTGACGAGCTCGCGGTGGTCGCTGAAGGCGAGGCGCGCGCCGAACTTCGCCGCGGACTCCGCGGCGGTTTCCGGATGGGCGGTGCAGACGGCGGCGAGCTCGAACTCCGGGAGTGCTTGGACGGCCGGGACGTGGGCGCGGGGGCCCCACATGGCGTTGACGCTGGCGCCGATGATGCCGACTCGAAGTCGCTCTGGGCTCATGGGAGTCTCCTCCTGAGGTTGAGGGTGGTGTTCAGTTTATCGCGGTACGGGGGACGGAGCCAGGGACGGCGTGGCAACCGGGCTCCGCGAAGCGTTGGCTGTCTGGGCCTGGGGGTACGCGATCAGGCGTCGCTTGGGAGCCACAGCAGCGACGAGACCTCTCCGAACTCGCGCCACAGCTTGGTCCAAGAGTCGCCGCCGTCATCGCTGCGGTAGAGGTAGCCGTAGCGGCTGGCGGCGAGGACGAGGTCCGGCGCGGCGGGTGAGACGCTGACGGTCCACATGGCGGAGTTGGGCTGGTGGGGAAGGGGGAGGCTCTCCCAGGTGTTGCCGGCGTCGCAGGAGCGCATGACGGTCCCAATGCGCCCTGGGGTGGCGTCGCCGATGGTGACGAATACCACGTTGGGGTCATCGGGCCTGGCGGCGATGCCGCGGGGGTAGGACCAGGGAAAGGCGTCGCGGGCGCCGACGGGGCGCCAGGAATCGCCGTTGTCGACACTGGTCCAGACGTCGTTGTTGACGACGGTGAAGACGGTCTTCGGGCTGTCGCCGGCGACGAGAACGTTGTGGACGTCTGAGTTTGGGATGGCGGCGGCGGCGCGCTGCCAGGTGCAGCCGCCGTCGGCGCTGTGGCGGAGGCCGTCGACCTCCAGGCCGGCCCAGACGCTCATGTGGTCCGAGGGGTCTATGGCGATGCCGGTGACGCGGGGGATTCCCACGTTGGGGCAGGTCTCCGCGATGTCCACGTCGCAGCGCTCCCAGGCCCTACCGCCGTCCCCGGACCGGAAGACGCCCGGGGTGTTGGGCGTGCCGGTCCCGGCGAAGATGACGTCCGGGTCCACGGGGTCTATGGCGAGGGACCAGACCATCTGGCCGTCCATGGGGGTATGCTCAAGCTGCCAGTGCTCGCCGGCGTCGTCGCTGCGGTAGAGGCCGAGGTCGGTGCCGGCATAGACGACGCGGGGGCGCCGTTGGTCGGAGGCGAGCACCTTCGTGATGCAGTCCGAGTGCATGCCCTGATTGACGCTGGAGCGGACCCAGGACTCGCCGTCATCGTCGCTGCGCATGACGCCCTGTCCGATCGTGCCCACCAGGATGGATCCCTTGCTGGTCATAGCCACCTCCACATGCTCGATTGGAAGACCCAGAGTATCAGCGGGATTATACGCTGATTGGGCAGGGAGCAGGGGGTGAGGCTGCATCCTTCGAACAAGCCCAGGATGGCGGTTGCCGGGGCCGCTGCCGGTACAATCGGGGGGTTGCGCTTGGTGTACGATGCCGAGGTGGGCGCGCCGGCCGCCGCCTACCCGCGGCGGCGAGTCTAATGGTGGAGCGAAGGATGCGTTTCGAGCAGCGAATCGAGGTCCCGGCGGACGCGGCCAGCGTCTGGGCGTTCCTTTGGGACGTGGAGCGGCTGGCTCGATGCCTCCCCGGCTGCCAGGAGGCCCGGGAGGTGGAGCCGGGTGAGCGGTACTCGGTGGTGACAGAGGAGCGGGTGGGGCCCTTTCGGGCCCGTTTTGAGATGGACGTCCGTGTGGTGGAGCGGGTGGCGGGCCGTTTGGTGCGGCTGCGCGCGGAGGGGAGGGACAGGAAGCTGGCCGCATCGACCCGGGTGGAGCTGGAGGTGGCGCTGGAGGAGGGGTCGGGAGGAGGGACGGCATTGAGCATGATGGCGGACATTGTGGTGATGGGAAAGATCGCGGGGCTGGGGCAGTCTGTCATCAAGAGGAAGGCGCAGGACGTGGTGATGCGGTTCGCCAAGGCGATGGCGTCGGAGTTGGGGGGCGGGTAGCCGGGGGTTAGGTGGGGGTGGGGTACATCTCCCGGCAGAGTGCTTCGTGCCAGCTGACGTCCTTGGGGAGGATGGCGTCGATGGCGCGAAGATCGTAGTAGGTGGGGGCGACGCCCGGGGGGTCGGCGCCGTCGCTGACGGTGCGGACGGCCTGTTGGAGGAGCTTGCGCGCGGCGATGACTGCCAGGTCCGCGGGGCCCAGGTGCTCCCTGGAACGGTCGACGATGGGGCCCATGAGCTCCTGGACGGCGCGGTCCTGGGTATTGACGCCGGCGATGCCGGTGAAAGTATCGGTCTTCTGTGCCTGGCGGTCGATGAGCCAGTCGTTGCTCCTGTTCCGACGGGCGCGGAAGCCGTTGGCGGCGTCTATGTCCGTGGTGAAGCTGTTGCCGCTGCCCTGGGGGTCTTGGTCCTCCTTGGCGAGGGGGCCGTTGAAGCTGTAGTACCAGTTCCAGACGAGACAGGTGTGGTCGTCGATGGGGACCCAGAAGTGGCCGTGGGTCTGGTTGTACTTGCCGCGGCCTCCGGGGCGAAGCTGGGTCCAGGGCATGACGTAGTGGTAGCCGCGGGCGTAGACGCGGTCGGCGTCGAGGTCGCGGACGCCGAAGTAGCGGTAGCCGTAGTCGGTGGTGTCGACCTGGAGGATTGGGGCGCCAGCCTGGACGAAGGCGTCGTCGAGGGGAATGCCGGGCTGGGACGGGTTGCTTCTGAGGGCGCGGTGGAGGATGGGGGCGTGGGAGGTGTCGATACCGCCTTCCAGGGCCTGAAGCCAGTTGCACTCTTCGACGACCTTGGTGACGGTGCGCTGCTCGGGAGGGACCTGGGTCCATTCAAACCTGGGGGCCGCGGGTGCTCTGCCCGGGGGGCCCATGTAGACCCAGACGACATCTCCGAGCTCAAGGGAGGGATAGGCGGTGGCGCGGACCTTCTCCTTGAACTGCACGGGCTCGTTCATCTGATCGACGCAGTTGCCGTCGACGTCGAACTTCCAGCCGTGGTAGACGCAGCGGAGGCCGCACTCTTCGTTCCGGCCGAGCCAGAGGGAGGTGCCGCGGTGGGGGCAGAACTCGTCGAGGAAGCCGATGCGCCCGTTGGTGTCGCGGAAGGCGACGAGGCTTTCGCCGAGGAGCTTCACCCGGATGGGAGGACAGTCCGGCTCAGGCAGCTCCCAGGAGAGGAGGGCAGGCACCCAGTACCTTCTCATGACCTGACCCATGGGGGTCCCTGGGCCGGTGCGGGTCAGCATCTCGTTCTCTTGCAGAGTCAGCATGTGAGCCTCCTATTTGTCCCGCCGCGGTTCGCCTGTTCCGGGGATGGGCCGTGCGTCTCACCCCAAGGGGATTGGTACGGAAACCCCGTCCACCTGTGGGTGGCCAAGGGAATGTTTGGCCGCTCCCGAGTATGCCATCCCGGCGCCCGAGGCGCCAGTCCTCCGCGGCTATGCAAGGCCATAGAGCCGCTTGGGATTGTCTATGAGAATCCTGTGCTTCTGCTCCTCGGTCAGGTCCTCCCGCCCCTCGAGCTCATGGAGGGACTGTGGATACGTGCCGTCCCAGTGGGGGAAGTCTGAGGCGTAGAGGACGGAGTCTTCGCCGATGATACGCAGGGCCTGGGGCAGCAGCTGCTCCTCGGGCTCGCAGGCGACGTAGACGTTGGGGGACCGGACGTAGTCGCTGGGCTTTCTGGTGAGGGTAGGGGCCTCTCGCTGACCGCGAAACTCGAACTCTTCATCCATGTGGTCCATCCAGTAGGGCACCCAGGTACAGCCGGCTTCCAGGAAGGCTATGCGGAGGTTGGGGAAGCGCTCGAGAACACCATCGTAGACGATGCTGGTCATCTGCCGCATCTGTGCGCCGGAGTGGGAGAGGGTATGGGCATGGAGGAGGTGGTGGAAGAGGTATTCGTCGAGCCCGCGCCCGCGGAGGGAGCCGGTGCCGTGGACCGCGACCATAGCGTCCAGCCGCTGGGCTTCGTCGTAGAGGGGGTCGAGCTGCCGGCTGCCGAGGAGGAAGGGGCCGTCCGCGGGGAGCATGACGCCGCACATGTGCAGCTCCGTGACGGCGCGGCGGAGCTCCCTGGCGGCCTCGGCCGGGTCCTGGAGGGGGACCAGGGCGACGGCCTGGAGGCGGGGGCTGACCTTGATGAACTCCTCAGAGAGATAGCTGTTGTAGGCGCGGCAGAAGGCGACGGCGAAATCCGGCTCTTGAATGAAACCGACGGTCAGGCCGGTGGTGGGATAGAGAACGGTGGACTCGACGCCGCCCTGGTCCAGCATGGAGAGCCAGATGGCGGCAGTGACGTCTTCCGGGCCACCGAGGGTTTCGAACATGGAGCGGTCGAAGGTGTCGCCGGGTCCTCCGGAGACGGCAAGGCGGCGGTTGTAGGGCTCCTCCAGGTACCGGCGGTAGTGCCTATCGCGGTCGCGGACGTGGCCATCGGCGTCCACGTAGCCTTTGTTGCTCATGGGAAGCCGTCCTTTCCCAGCGCCGCGGGCGGGCTGCTAGTAGCGCTGGAAGGGGTAGTGCAGGGGTAGATGCCTCCCCGGCGCGTAGTGGGGATGCGGCAGGGGACCGCCGAGGACGTAGGCCTGATAGAGGCCGTCGAAGAAGACCCAGTAGACGGCCTTACTCCTGACGACGGCGTCCCAGACGCGGTCCTGTACCTCCTTGGCGGCGGCCATCTCCAGGACGAGGGTTTCGCCGAGGCTGCTGTGGCCGGCATCGGCGACGACGTGCTCTTCGCCGGCGACGCTGCCGGAGGCGAGGGCTTCGAACCAGACGAGGGCCTCGCGAGGGATGTGGTAGACGCGCTCATTTGCCTGGAGGAAGCGGGTGCAGAACTCCACGTTGATAGCTTCGCCGGCGACGCTGCCGGAGGCGAGGGCTTCGACGACGTGGCGGTCGCGATTGATGGCCATGAGCTCGTCGACCGCGAGGACGGTGCTGGGGAGGAGTGGGGCATGCTCCATGTCCCGCTCAGCGATGCCGAGGGCCTGGCCGAAGCGCAGATACATGTCGGTGTGGCCGTCGCCCTCCTCTCCGAGCTCCTCTATGAGGGACTTGGCGAGGCGGCGCTGGACGGAGAGGGTGGGTGCGTTGAGGAGGCGGCCGGCATTCCACCAGGTGGGGCACTTTTTGAGGGCGTAGTCCTGCTTGGCCCATCCCTGAAGCTGCTCCCGGGTCAGCTGCCCTTCAAAGAGGAGGCGGACGAATGGGTGCTCCAAGCGGGCGTTGCCGTCGCGGACCTCTTCTTGGAGGAGGCCAAGGTACTCCTCAACGGGGTAGGGGTCTCGTTTGGCAAAGTCGAATCGCATGGCTGCTCGAGGGCACGCGCCTGGGTGGTCTGCGCCTGGAGGCGCGGGGAGTGATGAACGGAGCAATCATAGCATATGAAGGAGGAGCAAGAGAGGGGAGGGGCGGTGCTACAGGTTGAGCCGGTCTCACTAGTCCACCCCGCTTGATATGGACTGTGCAGGGCGGGAATCCATCCCGCCTTCGGCGACCTTTGCATAACCGTCATTCCCGCACCCACCCGCCGTCATTCCCGCGAAAGCGGGAATCCAGGGGAGGGGCCACAGGTTGGCGGGAGTTGCTCCACTTTCACGACCTCGCACTCCACGGGGAGTTATGCAAAGGTCTCCGATAGCGGGAATAAGGGGGGTGAAATGCGGCGCGCGATCTTGCTATTCCGTCGAAAGGCGAGATGCAGGAGATTGGAGACCCGGATGACCCAGCTTTGCGAGACGGGCTCTACAAGTCGCGATTCCCGAAGAAGAGGATGGCGAGGGCAGGGAGGAGGATGAGCGGGATGCAGAGATAGCCAAGGTTCATGAGATGGGAGTTGATGTCGACGGCGCCCTGGAGGACGCTGGGGAGGTCTCCGAGGAGGCCGTCGGCGGTGAACGTTGGGGCGCGGAGGGAGACGAAGGCGCCGAGGGCAGAATACCAGATGATGCCAAGGAGGGAGAAGGACAGGAGGATGTTGCTGATAAGGGTGCTAAAGGTGACGGCAAGCATAACGAGGATGGAGAGGAGGAGGAGGACGTATCCGAGGCCTATGAGAACGCCCTCAGTGGTCATATCGTTGTTGCCGCCCTGGACCATGAGGAGGAAGCCGATGGGGAGGACGACGGCGACGAAGCAGACGACGACGGTGACGAAGCGGGACAGGATCTTGGCCGTGACGTATTGGACGGGGTTGACGCCGCGGCTGATGATGGCGTTGCCAAGGTAGGAGAGGTCAGCGGAGGTGGCGCTGGCGCCGATGGCCATGACGACGAAGCTGCCCATGGCGACGTAGAGGAAGAGGGCCCAAGAGAAGATGAAGGAGGTTTCATCGATGTATGAGACGGAGACGCCGATGGCGGTGCCGCCGGCGAGGACGGTGACGGTGATCCAGATCCAGACCACCCAGGAGCGCACCATATTGCCGAGGTCTGCGGAGAAGATGGTTGTGAAGGGGCCCATGTCGGCTAGCTTCTCCGTGGTTTGGGGTGAAGTAGCATGAGGGTCAGCCCTCGAAGGCCCGGGAGAAGCCCTTGAGGCGGTCATCTTCGAGGCGCTTGAGGAAGGCGTCCTCGATTTCGCCCGCGGAGCGGATGGCGATGACTTCGACGCCGTGCCGGGAGATGATCTCCAGCATGCGGGTAAGGTCGATGGCGAAGTCGCGGCCATCGACGAAAAAGACGCGGAGGACGTCCACATTGACGCGCTCGCAGCGGAAGCCTTCTTCCTCGGTGGTCATCGTGTGGGCAAGGCTATCGATGTCCCCGGCGAGGGCGAGGTCGACGACGTTGCGTTGGATGAGCTTCTTCATGTCGCCAACGGTGCCGGCGTAGATGAGCTTGCCGTTGTTCATGACGGCGAGGCTGTCGCAGACGAGGTCGGCGTCCGGGAGGATGTGGGTGGAGAGGATCAGGGTTTTGCCCTCGGCCCTGAGGGCGCGGATGAGGTCGAGGGTGTACTTACGGCCGGTGGGGTCGAGGCCGATGGTGGGCTCGTCCCACAGGACGACGTCCGGGTCGTTGAGGAGAGAGGCGGCGATGCCGAGGCGGGTGATCATGCCGGTGGAGAGGTTTCCGATGCGCTGGGAGGCGGCGCTGAGCAGCTCGACGGCGTGGAGGAGGGCGGAGAGGCGGGCCTTGCGCTCGTCTGCGGGGATGCCGAAGAGCTTTCCGGCGAGGTCCAGATAGCCGATGGGGGTCATGTCCGGGGGAAAGTTGTTGGTCTGCGGCAGGAAGCCCATCCGGCGGCGCATGCTGCCTGACCAAACGGACATACGCTGGCCGAAGACGGAGACGCTGCCGGCGGTTGGTCTGTGCAGACCGAGGGCGAGGCGCAGGGTGGTGGTCTTGCCTGCGCCGTTGGAGCCGATGAGGCCAAAGACGGCGCCGCGCGGGACGGATAGGGTGACACCGTTCACGGCAATAAGGCGCCCGCCAAATATCTTGGTCAGGTCCTTGATGTCTACGGCGTTTGTGCCAAGCATGGGGGTCTCCCGATTTGCTAGCCCATATGGTTACACAATGGGGGCCATTCCATCAAGGGGCCGAGCGGATTTTCGAGAGGATTTGGGAGAGATGGCTGCGCACGGGCAGGGCAGTTGGGGTGGATCCTGGGCAAAGGGGGAGGCGCAGGTAGGAGAGAACTGGGTGGGGAACGGGGTTGACATTCCTAGCGGAATCTGTCTATAGTTGTACCTGGCAACGTATGTCCTGATTTTCCGAACCCCTCATCAAGACCCAAGGTGTCCTTCCGTAGCCGAGGTGCGCCCGCACCAAACCCCTCCCGTTCTAAAAGGAGCAAGCTCGTATGGCTTTGACCCTTTCGGCCCATGATCGTCATGCTGTCAATTTCAAGTCCTATGCCAGCATACCGCAGGTGCTGGACGTCCCGAACCTGATCAGCATCCAGCTCGATTCCTTCAACTGGCTCCAGGCGGGGGGCCTGAAGGACCTGCTGGACGAGGTGTCGCCCATTGAGGACTTCACGGGGAACCGGTTTGAGTTGCGATTCCTGAACCAGGAGTTCCAGAAGCCGAAGTACACGCTGCAGGAGTGCCGGGAGAAGGAGACGACGTACTCGGCGCCGCTGCTCATCACAACCCAGCTGGTGGTGAAGGAGACGGGGGAGATCAAGGAACAGAAGCTGTTCTTTGGGGACATGCCCATCATGACGCCGCAGGGCACGTTCATCATCAACGGCGCGGAGCGCGTGGTGGTGAGCCAGCTGGTGCGGTCGCCGGGGGTGTACTTCACCGTGGAGTTGGACCCAGCGACGGGCCGGGCCCTGTGCGCGGCGAAGCTGATCCCGTACCGAGGCGCGTGGCTGGAGTTCGAGACCAGCGTGCGAAACCAGCTTGGGGTGAAGGTAGACCGGAAGCGCAAAGCGCCGGTGTCGACGCTGCTGCGGGCCCTTGGGTACGTGGACGACGAGGAGATCCTCGGCCTGTTCAAGGAAGTGGATACGGATCCGCACCGGCAGTACATGACGACGACACTGGACAAGGACCCCCTCAACAAGGAGCGCAATACGGACTTCAAGCAGGACGCCCTGCGGACGCTGTGGAAGGCCGTATATGGCGAGGAGCGGCCCTTTGACCCGGAGTCGGCGCGATGGCTGGGAGCGGCGCGGTTGGAGTTCTACCGGCACCTTCGGCCTGGGGAGCCTCCCAGCCTGGAGAACGCTACAGCGCTGATCGACAACCTCTTCTTCAATCCCCGGCGCTACGACCTGGGCAGGGTGGGGCGCTACAAGCTGAACCGGCGGCTGAACCTGGACACCCCCCAGGATCACCGGGTCCTGACGATGGAGGACTTGGCGTCGATCCTACGGACGATGATACAGATCAACAACGGGCAGGCGGAGCCGGACGACATCGACCACCTGGGGAACCGCCGCATCCGTGCGGTAGGGGAGCTGATCCAGAACCAGCTTCGGGTGGGCTTTCTCCGGATGGAGCGAGTGATCAAGGAGCGGATGACGATCATCGAGTCGGAGCTGGCGACGCCGTCCGCGCTAGTGAACATACGGCCGGTGGTGGCCGCGGTGCGGGAGTTCTTCGGGGGGTCGCAGCTGTCCCAGTTCATGGACCAGACGAACCCGCTGGCGGAGCTCACGCACAAGCGGCGGCTTTCGGCCCTGGGTCCGGGGGGCCTGTCCCGGGAGCGGGCGGGGTTCGACGTGCGGGACGTCCACAACTCTCACTACGGGCGCATCTGCCCCATCGAGACGCCTGAGGGACCGAACATTGGACTGTTGGGCTCTCTGGCCACGTATGGGCGGACGAACGAGTTCGGGTTCATCGAGACGCCCTATCGGCGGGTGTACCGGGAGCTTGCCAGGGACGACGCGAGGCTGCTGGGCCGGACGGTGCGCGAGGACGTGGCGGACGCCGACGGTGCGGTGTTCATCGCCGCGGGTGCGCGGGTAACGGAAGAGGCGGTGGAGCAGCTCAAGGGGGATAAGGGCCAGCCGGTAGCCGTCCGCCCCTTTGTGACCACGCGGAGCGAGGACATCGTGTACCTGCCGGCGGACGAGGAGGAGAAGCACATCATCGCCCAGGCGAACATCCCGACAGACGACCTGGGGCAGTTCGTCCCGGACAAGGTGGAGACGAGGGCCAACGCGGAACCGGCCATCGAGTCCATCGATCTGGTGGACCTGATGGACGTCTCACCGATGCAGATCGTGAGCGTGTCGACGTCGCTGATTCCCTTCCTGGAGCACGACGACGCCAACCGTGCGCTGATGGGGTCCAACATGCAGCGGCAGGCGGTGCCGCTGCTGAGGCCGGACGCGCCGCTGGTGGGCACGGGCATGGAGCGGCGGGTGGCCAGGGACAGCGGGCAGGTGATCCTGTCCGAGACGGACGGATGGGTGAGCGCGGTGAGCAGCCGTGAGGTGAAGGTGACGGACAATGACGGGAAGGAGCATCGGTACCCGCTTCTGAAGTTCCTGCGCAGCAACCAGAGCACGTGCGTGAACCAGCGGCCGGTGGTGACGCCAGGTCAGGTAGTGAAGGCAAAAGATCCACTGGCGGACTCTTCGTCCACGGACAACGGGGACCTGGCGCTGGGCCAGAACGTGCTGGTGGCGTTCATGAGCTGGGAAGGGTACAACTTTGAGGACGCCATCATCCTGAGCGAGGACCTGGTCAGGAACGACAAGTTCACGTCGATGCACATTGAGAAGTACGAGTGCGAGGCGCGGCAGACGAAGCTGGGGGAGGAGGAGATCACACAGGACATCCCCAACGTGGGGGAGGAGGCGCTGCGGGACCTGGACGAGGATGGGGTGATCCGGGTGGGGGCGGAGGTTGGCCCCGGGGACATCCTGGTGGGGAAGATAACGCCCAAGGGGGAGACGGAGCTGACGGCGGAGGAGAAGCTGCTGCGGGCCATCTTTGGAGAGAAGGCCCGCGACGTGAAGGACACGTCGCTGCGTGTGCCGCACGGAGAGCGGGGGAAGGTGATCTCCGTGAAGGTGGTGACGCGGGAGAACCGGGAGGAGCTGCCTCCGGGCGTGAACCAGATGGTGCGGGTGTGGGTGGCGCAGACGCGCAAGATCACAGTCGGAGACAAGATGGCGGGCCGGCACGGGAACAAGGGTGTTGTGTCCAGGGTGCTGCCGCCGGAGGACATGCCGTTCCTGACGGACGGGACGGCGGTGGAGTGCATCTTGAACCCCATTGGCGTGCCGTCCCGGATGAACCTGGGACAGGTGCTGGAGACCCACCTGGGGTGGGTGGCGCAGTTCTTCCGCTTCCGGGCGACGTCGCCGGTGTTCGACGGGGCGCCGGACATTGCCATCGAGGACGGACTGGCGCGGGTGTGGTTCCTGCAGGCGTCGGGCGCGGTGGACTCGCGGGATCTGGACAACCCGCAAGTGGACTGGGAGCGGGTGCGGGCGTGGCTGGCGCAGCGGGGGTATGACCTGGAGCATCTGTTCGACGACCGGCTGATTGGAGAGGCGCGGGTGGCGGGCCTGCACATCTGGCTACAGGAGGAGGGGGGCGTCGACCCGACGGGGATGAGCCCCGCGGAGATGGTCCAGCAGTGCCGGCTGCTGAACCGGGACAAGCAGCTGGCCCCGCCGATTCTGGGGAAGATGAAGCTGTACGACGGCAGGACGGGGGAGGCCTTCGATCAGCCGGTGACGGTGGGCTACATCTACATGATGAAGCTGATCCACCTGGTGGAGGACAAGATCCACGCCCGGTCAACAGGTCCCTACTCGCTGATCACCCAGCAGCCCCTGGGCGGTAAGGCACAGTTTGGGGGACAGCGCTTTGGGGAGATGGAGGTCTGGGCGCTGGAGGCGTACAGCGCGGCTAACAACCTCCAGGAGGTGCTCACGGTCAAGTCCGACGACGTGGTGGGGCGGCAGAAGACGTACGAGGCCATTGTGAAGGGCGAGAGCGTCATTCAGCCGGGCATGCCGGAGTCCTTCCAGGTGCTGCTCAAGGAGCTCCAGGCGTTGGGGCTGTCCGTGGAGCTGCTGAACGAGGAAGAGGAGCGCCTTGCGCTGAGCGGCGGGTTCTCTGCGGACCCGCTGGCGTTTGGTGAAGAAGGGATCGACGATGGGGTAGAGGACCTTTCCATCATGCAGATGGCGGACAGGGCCTTTGTCGATGGCGCCATCGCCACGCCGCCGGGACCCGCCGCCGAAAGCGATGCGGACGGCGCAGCGGAGGCGACCGTCGCCGTTGCGAAGGATGAGCCCGCCGCCGAGAGCGATGCGGACGGCGCAGCGGAGGCGACCGTCGCCGTTGCGGAGGATGAGCCCGCGGCCGAAAGCAATACGGACGGCGCACCGGAGGCGACCGTCGCCGTTGCGGGGGATGAGCCCGCCACCGAGAGCGATGCGAACGACGCGCCGGAGGCGACCGTCGCCGTTGCGGGGGATGAGCCCGCCACCGAAAGCGATGCGGACAGCGCGCCGGAGGCAGCCGTCGCCGTGGCAGAGGATGAGCCCGCCACCGAAAGCGATACGGACGACGCAGCGGAGGCGACCGTCGCCGTTGCGAAGGATGAGCCCGCCACCGAGAGCGATGCGGACGACGCAGCGGAGGCGACCGTCGCCGTTGCGGAGGATGAGCCCGCCACCGAGAGCGATGCGGACGACGCAGCGGAGGCGACCGTCGCCGTTGCGGAGGATGTGCCCGCCGCCGAAAGCGATACCGACGGCGCGCCGGAGGCGACCGTCGCCGTTGCGGAGGATGTGCCCGCCGCCGAAAGCGATACCGACGGCGCGCCGGAGGCGACCGTCGCCGTTGCGGAGGATGTGCCCGCCGCCGAAAGCGATGCGGACGGCGCAGCGGAGGCGACCGTCGCCGTTGCGGAGGATGTGCCCGCCGCCGAAAGCGATGCGGACGGCGCGCCAGAGGCGACCGTCGCCGTTGCGGAGGATGTGCCCGCCGCCGAAAGCGATGCGGACGGCGCAGCGGAGGCGACCGTCGCCGTTGCGGAGGATGTGCCCGCCGCCGAAAGCGATACCGACGGCGCGCCGGAGGCGACCGTCGCCGTTGCGGAGGATGAGCCCGCCGCCGAAAGCGATGCGGACGGCGCGTCAGAGGCGACCGTCGCCGTTGCGGAGGATGAGCCCGCCGCCGAAAGCGATACCGACGACGCGCCGGTGGCGACCATCGCCGTTGCGGAGGATGAGCCCGCCGCCGAAAGCGATGCGGACGGCGCGCCGGTGGCGACCGTCGCCGTTGCGGAGGACAAGGCGGACGGTGAGGATAGCGTGGACGGTGAGAGTGAGGCGAAGGTCGAGAACGACAGCGACGGACGGTAGTGAGGCCGTGAGCAACGGCGGCGCTATCTTGACGCGGTTTCCATCTTTTGACGGAGAGAATGAATGGTCCAGAGTGAACTGACCTTCAATGCCATCCGGTTGGGTCTTGCATCTCCAGAGCAGATCCGGCTCTGGTCCTACGGTGAGGTGACCAAGCCCGAGACGATCAACTACCGGACGCTGCGTCCAGAGCGGGACGGGCTGTTTTGCGAGCGGATCTTCGGGCCCACGAAGGACTGGGAATGCGCGTGCGGGAAGTACAAGAAGATGCGGTTCAAGGGCGTGAAGTGCGAGCGCTGCGGTGTTGAAGTAACGCGGGCGAAGGTGCGCCGGGAGCGGATGGGGCACATAGAGCTCGCGTCGCCGGTGGCGCACATCTGGTTCTCCAAGGGCGTGCCCAGCCGATTGGGGTTGCTGCTGGACCTGTCGCCACGGAACCTGGAGCGAATCCTGTATTTCGCGCAGTACGTGGTGGTGTCCGTGGACGAAGAGACGCGGCAGCAGACAGTTGCGGAGTTGGAGGAGGCGTACGAGCGCATCATCGAGTATCAAACGGGGAAGTTCGAGGAGCGCAAGGCGGAGCTGCTGGCCAGCGCGGTGACGCCGGAGGCGGCAGAGGGGGGGGAGCCGGAAGGGAGCACGGTGCCGCCGGACCTGATGAGCCTTCAGGAGGACCATCACAAGGAGATTGCCACGCTCGAGGAGGAGCACCAGACGCGCATTGACGAGCTGAACGAGATCCGGCCGATGCAGCTGCTTGTGGAGGCGCGATTCCGGGAGCTGGGCGACCGATACCCCAACGTGTTCAAGGCCGCCATGGGGGCGGAGGCGGTCCTGGAGGTGCTGAAGGGGATAGACCTGGACGTGCTGTGGGAGTCTCTGCTGCAGGAAATGCGGTCGACGACGGGCCAGCGCCGCCGGAAGGCGATCAAGCGGATTCGGGTGGTGGAGGCCTTCCGCAAGAGCGGCAACCGGCCGGACTGGATGGTCCTGTCTGTGCTGCCGGTGCTGCCGCCAGACCTTCGTCCGATGGTGCAGCTGGACGGGGGCCGGTTCGCGACGAGCGACCTGAACGACCTCTACCGCCGGGTCATCAACCGGAACAACCGCTTGAAGCGGCTGATGGACCTGGAGGCGCCGGAGATCATCATCCGCAACGAGAAGCGGATGCTCCAGGAGGCGGTGGACGCTCTGATCGACAACGGGCGCCACGGGCGGGCGATTGCGGGCAGCCACAACCACAAGCTCAAGTCGCTGTCGGACCTGCTGCGCGGGAAGCAGGGCAGGTTCCGCCAGAACCTGTTGGGGAAGCGAGTGGACTACTCGGGTCGGTCGGTCATCGTGGTGGGGCCGGAGTTGCAGCTGCATCAGTGCGGATTGCCAAAGCGGATGGCGCTGGAGCTGTTCAAGCCGTTTGTGATGCATCGGCTGGTGATGGAGGGGTACGCGCACAACATCAAGAGCGCCAAGCGGGCGGTGGAGCGGGTGCGGCCGGAGGTGTGGGATGTGCTGGAAGACGTGATCCGGGACCGTCCTGTACTGCTGAACCGCGCGCCGACGCTGCACCGGCTGGGCATTCAGGCCTTCATGCCGGTCTTGATTGAAGGAAGCGCCATTCAGCTTCACCCGCTTGTGTGCACGGCCTTCAACGCGGACTTTGACGGCGACCAGATGGCGGTGCACGTGCCCATTTCCCAGCGGGCGGTGCAGGAAGCGAAGCGGTTGATGCTGAGCACGTTCAACCTGCTGTCGCCGGCTTCGGGTGAGCCGGTGGTGGCGCCCACGCTGGACATTGTGCTGGGGTGCTACTACCTGACCATGGAGAACGAGAAGGCACACGGTGCCGGGGGCCGGTACGGCTCCGCGGACGAGGCGTCCCTGGCACAGTTCAACGAGTACATTTCCCTTCAGGCGCCGATTCAGGTGCTGGAGGGCGGTGGCAACGGCTCGGCGCACTGGGAGGACACAACAGCGGGACGGCTGATCTTCCGGGACGTGCTGCCGCCGGACCTGGTGGGGGAGCCGGAGAACTGGAACAGGCTGATGGACAAGGGGGCGCTGAAGGACCTGACGGCCAAGAGCATCCGCAGGCTGGGGAACCAGGCGACTGCGGAGATGCTGGACAAGATACGCAACCTGGGCTTCCACTACGCGACGGTGTCCGGCATCACGATCGGGATCAACGATCTGGAGGTGCCGCAGCGCAAGCACGAAGTGGTCGCGAAGGCGGACGGGCGGATCCTGGAGCTGGAGGCCCAGTACCAGATGGGGCTGATCAGCACTCAGGAGCGGTACGACCAGACCATCAACGTGTGGACGGAGGCAAGCGACTCGGTGACGGAGATCATCGAGGAGGAGATGCCGAGCTTTGGCGGGACGTACTTGATGGCGGCGTCCGGCGCCAAGGGCAACATAAGCCAGATCAAGCAGATGGCGGGAATGCGGGGCCTGATGTCCGACCCGAAGGGCCGGCTGATCGGCATCCCAGTGAAGTCGAGCTTCCGGGAAGGGCTGAGCGTGCTGGAGTACTTCATATCGACACACGGCGCGCGGAAGGGGCTGGCGGACACAGCGCTGCGTACGGCGGACAGCGGCTACCTGACGCGGCGGATGATCGACGTGGCGCAGGAGATCATCGCGTTGGAGGAGGACTGCGGGACCCCGGAAGGGGCATGGATCCGGTACGAGGAGGACAAGGAGCGGCGCAACTTCATCGCGTCCTTCTCGGAGCGGATCACGACGCGCGTGTTGGCCGCGGCTGCGGCGCATCCGGACACGGGAGAGGTGCTGCTGGAGGAGGGAAGCGTCGTGGACGCGGAGGGGGCCGCCATGCTGTGGGAGGCGGGGGTGCGCGAGGTGCTCGTGCGGTCGCCGCTGACGTGCGAGGCGAAGCGCGGCATCTGCATCCAGTGCTACGGGGTGCTGCCGGCGTCGGGGAAGCTGATCGCGATCGGGGAAGCCGCGGGGATTATCGCGTCGCAGAGCATAGGAGAGCCCGGGACGCAGCTGACAATGCGCACGTTCCACACGGGCGGCGTCGCGGGCGTGGACATCACGAGCGGGATACCGCGGGTCGAGGAGCTGTTCGAGGCGCGGGTGCCGAAGACGCACGCGATACTGTCGGAGATTGACGGGCTGGTGGAGGTCGACGACGCCATAGAGGGCAAGACGATCCGCGTGGTGAGCATTGAGGAGTACCGGGAAGAGTACCCGGTTTCGACGATGCACCAGCTTCAGGTGAAGGCGGACGATCTGGTGGAGCCGGGCGCGCCGCTTGCCACGGCAATGGAGGCGAAGGATGGTGCGGCGGCGGACATTGTCGCACAGGTTGGGGGGAAGGTGGAGCTGACCGATGGCAAAGTGACCGTGGTGTGGCAGGAGCAGGAGGAGCGCTTCTACCCGGTGCCGCCCACGGCGTATGTACTGGTGAAGTCCGGGGACCGGATCACGGCTGGGCAGGAGCTGACGGCCGGGGGCAAGAACCCCCACGACATCCTGCGGATCCGGGGGAAGGAGGCGGTGCAGCAGTACATCATCGAAGAGGTCCAGAAGGTCTACCGTACGCAGGGTGTGAGCATCAACGACAAGCACATCGAGATCATCATCAGGCAGATGCTGCGGAAGGTGCGGGTGGACCACCCGGGAGACACGGAGCTGCTGCCGGGGGAGCCGGTGGACCGGTTCGTGTTCGACGACATCAACGGGAAGGTGCTGGCGGAGGGCGGGGAGCCCGCGCGTGCAACACCGCTGCTGCTGGGGATTACGCGAACGTCGCTGAGCACGGACAGCTTCCTGGCGGCGGCATCCTTCCAGGAGACGACGAGGGTCCTCACGGAGGGGGCGATCAACGGGATGGTCGACCACCTGCGGGGGCTGAAGGAGAACGTGATCATTGGGCGGCTGATCCCGGCGCGCATCGATCTGACGGAGGAGGGGCGGAAGCGGCTGGGGCTGGACGAGCTAGAGCGCGAGGCGGCGCTGGCAGCGGCGGCGGCCCGGGGGCCATCCCTGCTGGACCCCGACCCGACGCTGAACCTGATGGAACTGATGGAGGGGGAGCTGGTCCAAAGGCCGGCCATGGACCCGGACAACGACCTGGCGCCGGGGAACGGGGCCGACGGGGCCCTTCCCTTCAAGGCGGAAGACGACACGGACCATACTGACGCCGACCCTGACGATGCCGGCGCCGACACGGACGAGAAGCCGGCCGTCTAGGGAGGCGCCGCGGGAAACATGCCGGGAGACGCAACGCCGGGAGCAGAGGCACATGCCCGCATGGGGCGGCGCGCGCTCCACAGGAAAAGATGACTGTCCTCTACATAGCAGGAGACCAGGCGGGCGCGGGTAAGACGGCCTTAGCGGCTGCGCTGGCGCTCGACCTGATGCAGATGGGCCACTCGGCCGTCGTCCTCAAGCCGCTGCGGGCGGCTGGGGACGGGCGTGAGGGCCTGGACGGCGACAGCGGTTTCTACAAGCAGCTGGTCCCCGGAAACCCTCAGCCGGAGGGATGGCCGTTGACGGTGACCCCGGACCAGCTGTCCTCACGGCCAGGAGCCTTGGACGGCATCTCGGAGAGGGTCAAGCAGGCGGGGGCGGAAGCGGATGTCACCATCGTCGAGGGGTTGGACGGTCTGGAGCCAGGGACTCCCGAGGCTGTCGCCTCGGCGGCGCTGGCGCAGGAGCTGGGGGCGAGGGTCGTGGTGGCGGTGCGGCATGACCCGGCGGCGGGGCCCGAGGAGTTGGGCGGGGCGCGGCAGACGTTTGGAGCGTCGCTTCTTGGCCTGGTGATCAACGGGGTCGCGCTCTACCGGGGCCACGAGGTGTCGACGAGTCTGGTCCCGGCGCTCGAGGCAGCGGAGTCGCCGGTGCTGGGCGTCATCCCCGAAGACCGCGTGATGCTGTCGCCCAGCGTTCGCGACGTGGCGGCGCACCTGGACGGCGAGTTCCGGTTGCTGGAGGAGCGGGCGGACGAGCTGGTGGAGTCGGTGATGATCGGGGGGTTCTTCCTGGACCCGGGCGATTTTGTGTTCTCACGGCGGGAGCGCAAGGCGGTGCTGGTCAGGGCGGACCGTCCGGACCTGCAGATGGCCGCGCTGCGCACGTCGACGGTGTGCCTGGTGCTGACGGGCGGCCAGAACCCCATCCAGTACGTGACCTATCACGCTGAGCAGGAAGAGGTGCCGCTGGTGCTGGTCCGGTGCGCGACGCTGGAGGCGATGGAGCGGCTGCACACGGTGGGCGAGCGGGTGACGGTGCACCATGCCCGCAAGGCGCGGCGTTTCCGGGAGCTGCTGGAGCAGCACTGCGACGTATCGGCGCTGCGCGGCGCGCTGGTGGGGTGAGGGGCGGAGGCTAGAGGGCGTACACGACAGCGGCGTTTTCTCCCAGGATCTTGTCTGCCACCCTGGGAGCCAACTTGCCCTGGGCCCGCAGGTTCCGCATGGCCTCGACCTCGCTGGAGTGGTCGGTGTGCCCATAGTCGGTACCAATGACCAGGTTGTCCTCCCCGGCGTATTGCAGCACATAGTCCAAGTCGTCGTCTGTCTGGCAGGCGACCCAGACTCGGCTCTCCTTGAGCAGGTTGGCCGGCGCGGGTCTGCCATGGCGCCCGGGGAAGCGCCGCCGCAGGTCCTGGACCACGTAGGGGACCCACCCGGCGGCGGCCTCCACGAAGATGATGCGCAGGTCCGGGAACTCCTGGGGCAGCCCTCCGAGGATCCAGGAGTGGCAGGCAGCCACTGACAT
The DNA here is from genome assembly GCA_965247615.1 of Dehalococcoidia bacterium. Taxonomy (GTDB): domain Bacteria; phylum Chloroflexota; class Dehalococcoidia; order Lucifugimonadales; family UBA1127. Next base: position 2,664,305 of record OZ252022.1, read on the forward strand.
GAGGCGGGTGGCGGAGAACACGGAGCCGCCGCTGCCGTAGCTCAGCATGGCGTTCATGTCCGGGTTGGCGTTTCCGATGTGCACGGTGACGGGGACGTTGAGCCGGCTCATCTCCTGGTAGAGCGGGAAGAAGTAGGGGTCATGGATGGCCCGGTCGTCCTCCATGCCGCGGAAGTGGACGCCCCGCGCGCCGTGGTCGACGGCCCAGTGCAGCTCCTTGATAGCCTCGTCCATGACGTCGACCGGCAGGACGCAGGCCCAGCTCAGGCGGCCGTGCGACTGGCTCCAGACGTCGGCCATCCATCGGTTGTAACCCTGGCTCATGGCGACCTGGACCTCGTGCCGCTCCGCGAGCTTCATGGAGAAGATGGTGGGGTAGAGGAACTGGAAGTCGATGCCGAGCTCGTCCATGTGGCGCAGCCGGGCGCTGACGTCGAGCATGTGCCGCGAGGCGGGGGGCGTGACGACGTTGCGTCCGGTGACGCGGGAGAAGCGCTCGAGCTCTTCGCGGGAACGCTGCTCCTCTTCAGGTGTGCGCGGCAGGTCGCGGGCTTCACCGGCGGGCCGGCGGACCCTGCCGTCGACGAGCCAGTGACGCTTTGGCCTGCCGGAAGCGTCAGGGATCTCCACGATGACGGGGCGGAGGTGCTGGTCCGAGGCGGGGATGTAGTCCCAGGTCTTCTCCGTCTCGACGACATGGGCGTCAGCGTCAATGACAGCCATGATAACAACCCCCAGGTTTCGATTGCTGATGGCGGCCGGGGTGTCTCGATGGGAAGAGCGCGGCCTCCGATGGTTGCATTATGGCGAGCGCGAGCCGGTCTGACAAGGTCGCTGCCGCGGCGGGCGGTGGAGGAGCTCCCGTTTGGCGCGACGGCCTCACTCTGAGCCGGAGTGGGGGAGCGGGCGCCTGGGGAGCGGGTGGCACTGGGCGGCCAAGGGTTGTATCCTGTTGCGCGGCGGGGCTGCTGAGGCGGCCGCCGCGGGGGACTTATTTTCGAAGCGCAGGAGGCGGAATGACCACAGCAGACTTGACGAGAGACCCGGATCCGGAGAAGCAGGCGGCACTGGAGCGAGCCGACGTCTACGCCGAGTGGCGGCAGCGGGAGGGCGTTCCCATGGTTGGGGGCGTGTACATCCCGAGCATGTTCGACATCGAGGTCGGTCCCTGGCCCCGCAAGGGGGACGGGGTCCTGGGGGCCCTGTGCTACCTGGACGGGGACGACGAGTGCGACGAGCACATCGTGGAGCTGCCCGGGGGTGGCTCCACGGCGCCGATGCGGCACATGTACACGGAGGCGACGTACGTGCTGTCGGGGCGGGGGTCGACGACGGTCTGGGGCACGGACGGGAAGGAGCAGACCTTCGAGTGGGGGCCGGGAAGCTACTTTGTGCTGCCGACAAACGCCTGGCACCAGTCCTTCAACGCGAGCATGACTCAGCCGGCGCGGTGGTTCTCGGTAACGGACCTGCCGGAGCTGATGCGCCGCTGGGTGAGCGCGGACTTCGTGTTCAGCAACTCCCACGACTTCACGGAGCGGTTTGGGGCGGAGACTGACTACTTCAGCGCCGAGGCGAAGCTGTGGAAGGGCCGGGTGTGGGAGACAAACTTCATCCCGGACATCAAGAAGCTGCCGCTCTACGAGTGGAAGAGCCGCGGTGGCGGGGGAACGAACGCGTTTATGATCATGGGCAGCGGGATAACGGGGTCGCACCTTTCGCGCTTTGAGCCGGGCCACTACAAGAAGGGCCACCGGCATGGGCCCGGCGCGCACCTCTACATCACGGAGGGCGTGGGGTACGTGCTGACGCAGCGGGGGAACGAGCCCCGCATCCGCTGCGACTGGCAGGAGGGCAGCCTGTACCTCTCGGGGGCCGGGGACGGGCTGTGGCTGCACCAGCACTTCAACGTCGGTACAACGCCGGCGTCGTACCTGGTGATGGGGGTAGGGCTGTCACGCAAGTACGCGAGGAACCGGTGGCAGGCGAATGAGGGCACGGTGGTGCTCGGCGCGGAGGTGAGCGGGAAGGAAGGCGGGATCCAGGTGGAGTACGACGACGAGAACCCGGAGATCCACCAGATCTATGAGGCGGAGCTGGCCAAGCGGGGGCTGACGTGCAGGATGAAGAACCTGGTCTCATCGTGCACTGGCGAGCCGGGGGCGGAGGCCATCATCGCCCATTTCGCAGACGAACACCCGCTCTAGGGACGGGTGAGGCCTGGGGGATCGAGCGATCGCCCGGCCAAGCGCGCGGCCTGGGGGAGCATGGCGAACGCCTGCTCGCCCAGGCCGTGTGGCTGGGTTCCCATGCGATCCTGTCTCATGAGGCGTGAGCGGGGTAGCGACTTCGTGTCCGCAGCGATGGCTCCCCGCTCGCGGCGACCCCCACGCAACGTCAGTACTTCGAAAATAGGGCTCAGCAGTGGTGGTGTAGCCGTCCTCCCCACGCCACGCCCGTAGCGGCCCCGCAACCCTCCCCCCACAAGGCCGTCGCGCCAGCGACCCCTATGGATTGCCGGGAGATGCGTCCTCCGCGGCGGCCTCTCGGGCGCGGAACATGTCCTGCTCGGCAGCAACGACGTCGGGCGTGAGCGTCACGGCGCGGCCAAGGAGCTGCGCCATGACGTAGACGTGGGAGGCGCGCTCGACGAGTTGGCACACCTCCAGGGCTTCGGCGAGGTCCCGGCCCATGGCCACGAGGCCGTGGTTGCGAAGCAGGGCCGCCTTGCGTCTCTCCAGGGCCAGGGAGGCGTTGCGGCCCATGTCCGGCGTGCCGGGGAAGGCGTAGCCCGCCACGCGGACGGCGCCTCCGACGAAGACGACGAGCTCGTCAACGATGGGGGGGACCTCCATGTCGGCTACGGCGCACACGCTGGCATAGACGGGGTGGCAGTGGACGACGGCCCCGGCGTCTGTCCGGGCCCCGTAGATGCCCAGGTGCATGAGACGCTCGCTGGACGGCGGCAGGTCGCCAAGCACGACGTCACCGGCGGCGTTGATGACGAGGATGTCCTGCCAGGTGAGGCTGTGGTAGGGCCGCTGGCTGGGGGTAATGGCGAAGCGGGGCGGGCCGCCGGGGAGGCGCAGGCTCACGTTGCCGCTGTACCCGGCGACCAGGCCGAGCCGGGACATCTCCTGGGCAGTGTCGACCACGGCCTGCCGCTGGACGCGCCAGCCGTCAGCTTGAGCCACGGACGCACCTGGAAGGGCAGTCGACGGGTGAGGGTGAAGCCGCCACGGGCCGCCTTGGTTGGTCTACGAGAGGCTGGGTGAGGGACCGGCTACATGGTATCACGGGGCGCGTGGCCGGTGCACGCTTGGCGGCGGAGCAGCTCGTGGTGCGGGGGCTAGTAGAGGCGGTTGAGGAAGAAGTCGGCGAGGGCGTCCAGTTCCGCATGAGCGGCGGGGGGCAGAGCGACGCTTCGGGCGTGGGCCATGGCCTGGCGCCGCTTCTCTTCGGCCAGGTCCTGGGTGTACTCGCGGGCGCCAAGGTCATCCATGAGGACAAGGACGTCTTCAACGGCATCGCCATCCAGCTCGCCGGGGCGGCGGTAGAGGGAGTCGAGCCACGCCCTCTGTGACTCGGACGCGTTCTGGAAGGCGTGGACGACGGGGAGGGACTTCTTCTTGCGGCGAATGTCGGCTCCCACGGCCTTGCCGGTGAGGGCCGGATCTCCCCAGATGCCCAGGATGTCGTCACGAGCCTGGAAGGTCAGCCCCAAGAGGCGCCCGCACTGGCGGAGAGCTTCGACCTTTTCGCGGCTCTCGGCGCCCAGGAGGGCGCCCAGGTGAAAGGCAGCCTCCATCAAGGCCCCCGTCTTGCGCTGGACCATGTCCACGTACTCGGAGACGCGGACGTCGTAGCGCTCCTCAAAGCTCATGTCGAGGTACTGTCCCTCGATCATCTCCAGGTAGCGCTCCGCGAGGACGGCAAGGACCGCGGAGACCTTTTCGGGGGGCACGGCCTGCCGCAGCAGGTCGAAGACAGTCTGGCCGGCCAGGACTCGCATGGCGTTGCCGGCGGCGATGGCCCGGGGCTTGCCCCAGACAGCCCAGACGGTCGGTCGATGGTGGCGTTCCAGGTCCTGGTCCTGGACGTCGTCATGAATGAGGGAAAAGTTGTGGATGAGCTCCAGGGCAACGGCGGCGGGCATGGCCTGGGAGGCAGTCCCGCCGAGGGCAAGGCAGGTGAAGATGCAGAGGGTGGGGCGGAGGCACTTGCCGGCGCTGTGCTCGCTGGGGGCGCCCGTCCGGTCCACCCAGCCCATGTGAAAGCGGAGCATGGTCATCAGGCCGGGCTCACCCTGGCTCAGGGCGGAACGCAGGGCCTGATCGATGTCCGCGCGGTAACGCTCCAGCATTGGTGGAGGAGCGGGCTGGGTCCCCTGGGCGCTGCGGGACACGGCCATGACCATCACCTGGCATGGGAGACTGAGGGCTGCGGGCTACTGCGTGCCCTTGAGCCGCGGGTCGAGGACGTCGCGGACCGCGTCGCCGAGGAGGTTGAAGGAGAGCACGACGCCGGTGATGGCGAGGCCCGGCGCCATGACGATCCAAGGGGCAAGGCGCATGTAGCTGCGCGCGCTGCCGCTGATCATGGAGCCCCACGTGGGGTTGGGCGGCGGGGGGCCGAGGCCGAGGAAGCTGAGGGAGGATTCGGCGAGGATGGCCGCGCCAAGGCTGATGGTGAACATGACGATGATGGGTGCTACGGCGTTGGGCAGGAGGTGGCGGACCATGATCCTGAGGCCGCTGGACCCGATGGCCCTGGCGGAGTCTATGTAGGTATTCCCCATGATCCCCATGGCGGTGCCGCGGGCGACCCTGGTCTTGATCGGGAGGGTGCCGAGGGCGATGGCCAGGGTGACGTTCAATAGGGACGATCCGAGGGTGGCCACCATGACCATGGCAAGGACAAGGTTGGGGAAGGCCTGGAGGGAGTCGACGAACCGCTGTACGACGAGGTCGTAGCTGCCGCGGAAGTACGCGGAGGTCAGTCCAAGGGAGACGCCGATGATGGTGCCCATGAGCGTCGAGACGAGCCCAACGAAGAGGGAGACGCGGGAGCCGTGGACGATGCGGCTGAGCAGGTCGCGGCCCAACTCGTCGGTGCCAAGCAGGAAGGTGGTGTTGGGGCTGAGGAGTCGGTCGTCCGTGTTCACTTCCAGGGGATTGTGGGGGGCGACGGTGGACGCAAAAACAGCTACACCAATGAAGATGACGATGACGACGGCGGAGATGGAGCCGAGGTACTTCTTCCGTGCAGTGCGGAACAGGGATTGCCACTGGCTAGGGCGCTGCCGCATCCATTGCAGCTCCAGGGCCCGATCGGGCGTAGCCATGTTGGGCTCCTACTATCCGTACCGGATCCGCGGGTCCAACCACCCGTAGCTCAGGTCGACGAGGAGGTTGGTCACGGCGAAGATAAACGCGAGGACGAGGACGTTGAACTCAAGGAGGGGGAGGTCGCGCTGCTCGATGGCGTGCAAGACCAGCTGGCCGAGACCCGGCAGGGCGAAGATGTTCTCGATGATGACGGTGCCGCCCATGAGGGAGCCGAGGTGGCTGCCGGCGATGGTGACGACGGGGATGAGGGCGTTCTTGAGGGCATGGCCGTACCAGACCTTCCTGGTCGTGAGTCCCTTGGCGAAGGCGGTGCGAATGTAGTCCTGGCGGATAACCTCCAGCAGGGTGTTCCTGGTGTAGCGGACCATGCTGGCGGACCCGCTGACACCCAGGACGATGGCCGGGATGAAGAAGATCTGGAAGTTGACCCAGGGGTCTTTCCAGATGGGCGTCACCTCCCCGAGGGGCGGGAGCCAGCCCGCCCAGGCCGCCACGTAGACGATGACGATGGTGGCGATCCAGAAGTTGGGCATGGCGGCGCCCAGAATGGCCATGAAGCGGGCTATCTGGTCGCCAATCTTGTCCTGGTGGGTGGCTGCGAAGACGCCCACGGGGATAGCGATGATGAACTGCAGGAGCAGGGCCATGAAGGCAAGCTGGATGGTCACGGGCAGCCGTTGGGCCACCTCCCCCAACACTGGCCGACCAGTCCACTGGGACTCGCCCACGTCCAGGCGGACCACACCCCAGAGCCAGTCCGCGTACTGGATGAAGACGGACCTGTCCATCCCCAGGTCGCGACGGATTTCGTCCAGATCGGCCTCGGTGACGGGGGCATCCTCGTAGAGCACGTCGATGATGTCCCCGGGAGCGATACGTATGAAGAAGAAGGTGAGGGCGGTGACCCCCAGGAGGACCGGGATCATCAGGAGGACCCGCTTTGCTATGTAGACGCGCATAGTCGGTCCTGCCTGCTAAGGTTGTGGCCAGCCGCACATATCGGCATGACCACGCGGGGCCCCGCCCCGAGCGCACGGGCAGGGAGCCCGCGCATCAAGAGCGCCGACGCGGAGCGGGCGCCCGCGGGACGCCCGCTCCGCACACTGCCCAGCTCCGCCCCGGGACGGCGGATGCCGGGTGTTGCCCACTACTTGTCCAGCCAGACGTCCCGGAAGATCCGGTTGCCGCCCTGCCAGCTTGGGCTGTAGTTCTTGAGATGGTCCTGCCACACGATGAAGGTGGTGCCGCGCCAGATGGCCAGGTTCCAGGACTTGTCATGGATCATCATGACGGCCTGGCGGACCAGCTCCCGCCGCTTGGCAGGGTCGGGCTCCTGGGCCTGTGCACGCAAGACGGAATCCAGCTCCGGGTCTTCGATGCCCCCGTAGTTGCGCCCCTCGCCGGAGAGGAAGACTGCGCGAACGTAGGAGTCGACGTCGCCGCTGACGCCCTTGCCGCGGAAGGTCAGGTCAAAGGTGTTGCCGCGGGTCAGGGTGAGGTACTCCGGGTGCTGGAAGCTCTTGAGGGTGAGCCTGATGCCGACCTTGGCCATCTGGGCCTGGAAGAGCTCGGCCTGGGCAACGTAGTTCTGCCCGTACCGGGTGGACATGAAGAACTCCAGGTCCAGGCCATCCGCGTAGCCGGCATCGGCCAGGAGGCGCTTGGACTCCTCCAGGTCATAGCGCAGGACGCCCCTGATCTCTTCCTGGGTAAAGGTATCGGGGAAAGCGCCGGCGAGGGCCACGCCGCCCTTGCCTCCTTCGAAGACCTTGATGAACTCGTCTCGGTCGATGGCGAGGTCAACGGCCTTGCGGACCCGCTGGTCGTTGAATGGCGGCCTACGCACGTTGAGGTAGAGGTGCCTTGGGGAAGGACCGACGAACTCCGCGACAACGGCGTTGGAGTTGTCCCTCCTGAGCTCCTGGGCTTCAGTGTCGACGATGGTGTGGCCGCTGCCGTGCAGGGTGTCCAGCTGGCCGACTCTGAATCCCGCGAAAGCAGTGGAGGCGTCCGGGATGACGCGGGCGAAGATGGTGTCCAGGTAGGGCCTGCCCTCCTGCCAGTAGTCCGGGTTCTTCTGCAGTACCCAGCGCGCGCCAGGCTGAGAGCCGTCCCAGTCCATCTGGAAGGGGCCGGTGCCCACAGCGTGGTCGCGGAAGTGGCCGTCGCGGTCGAAGATCTCCCGCGGCGTGATGCGCGAGCCGATGTGGGCGGCGTACTTGAGGTACGGGGCAAAGGGCTCGCTGAAGTTGACGACGGCGGTGTACTTGTCCGGCGTCTCGACGGACTCGATGCCGCTGACAAAGTAGGCGTATCGGGCCCTGGGCAGCTTCGCGTCGGTGAAGTGCTCCTTCATGTCCGCGAACTCGCCGGTCCTGGAGAGGTACTCCAGCTGGAACTTGACGTCCGCCGATGTCACCTCCCGGCCGTTGACCGGCTCCTGATTGGCGAACTTGACGCCCTGGCGCAGGTTCCACGTGAATGAGGAGGCGTCGGGGGAAACCTCCCAGCTCTCGGCCAGCACGGGCTCCACCTCGGTGGTGTCGTAGGGGACATCCTCGCCGTATGGGTTCCCCAGGAGGGCCTCATAGACGATCTGGTTGAAGGGGTCCGTGTCTCCCTGGACGCCGCGGCTGACGTCCCAGATGGTGGGGTCGGAGGTGCGCCAGATGTAGACCGTGCCGCCGGTCTTGGGCATGGCCTCCATGGCCATGGCGGGCGTCGCTTCGGCCATAGCCTCGGCGGTGGGGGCAGCGGGGGCCGGCTGGGCAGCGGGGGCCGGCTGCGGCGCGGGGGCGACGGTCTCGTCACCACCGGCGCAGGCCATGGCCACGAGGGCGATGAGGGCCACCCCAATCATCAGAATACGCTTGGTCATCCTCTTCCTCCTTCAGCTGAGTCTCGACAACTCTCCATGGGCATTACGGTCTCGTGCGCCGAATGGTTCTACCTCCGGGCGGCACGCTAGCCGATCCGTGTGGTGATGGTGCTGGTGAGGCCGCCGAAGCGGTTGTCGCGCCGGGCGTCGCGCATGCTGGCGCCGGCGTTGGCGCGGGGGGCGCCCATCTGACCGGTGGCGCTCTCCGTGATCATGCCGAGGTACACGTTGCCGGCGGGGTCACGGAAGGTGTTCTTGGGGTCGCCGCCATCCTCCACGATGCGGATGTTCTCATCCAGCATGCGGCGGTAGAGGATGATTCCCTTGTCCGAGCGGCCCAGATTCTCCGTGGTGCGGTCCGCGATGCCGCCCTGGGTGATCCAGGCGAGCATGTCCTGGGGGGGCGCCGCGTCCAGCAGGTTCCACTGTGGGCGGCCCTCCTGGTCGGGCCCGGGGGGAGGGAACTGGAAGAAGGGCACGTCCCGGTCCTTCTGGGCGGGGTCCTCCGGCGCCTTGTGAAAGGACCTGACCCACCAATGGCCGGTGTGGGTGTCGTCCAGGGGAACGCGGATCTGGACGGCCGGGCCGTCTTCGCCGGGCCCCCAGCGCGAGCGGTCGAGGCCGTCGCCGCCCTGGCGCAGGGTGTAAGGGAAGATGATAGGGTGGCCGTCGGCCCAGAAGGTGTCGTCCTCTGTGGCTCCTGTGTAGCCGTGGCGCTTGTAGATGCCGTACTCGAAGACGTCGAAACCGATCTTGGCATGCTGGGAGACGACGCGCTTGCGCTCCTCCCGGCCGAGCATCTCCTCGATGTAGTTGGCCCAGTGGCCGTGGAGCCACTCCACGTGTACGGAGTCGATGGAGTTCTCCTGGCACTGGAGCCAGTTGCAGGGGAGGACGGCGTAGCCGACGTCCCGGACGACGTTCTCCATGACAAGGTAGTCCCAGCGAGGCAGCAGGGGCGCCGGGGCAGGGCCCATGTAGGCCCAGACGAGGCCGCCGAGGACTTCCACGGGGTAGGCCTTGGCCCTGATCTTGTCCTTGAAGCGGCCCTCCGGGTCCTCGGTCTCCTCATAGGGCTGCTCGATGCATTGACCGGTCTGGTCGAAGGCCCAACCGTGGTAGGCGCAGCGGATGCCGTTCTCCAGGGGGATGCCGTAGATCAGGGACATGCGGCGGTGGGGGCAGCGGGGCTCGATGAGGCCGAATGTCCCGGAGCGGTCCTTGTACAGCACCAGGTCCTCGCTCAAGAGGCGAATGGGCATGGTGTAGCGGTCGTTCATCTGGGAGACGGCGGCGATGGGGTGCCAGTAGCGCCGCATGAGCTCGCCACAGGGGGCGCCGGGTCCGACACGGGTCAGGCGGTCGTTCTGCTCAATGGTAAGCACGCGGACTCCTTGCCACAGCATGGCGTTTGAGGCTTGGCGGACTATACTCACAAAGTTTGAGCATGTCAACCCCACATGTCTCCCATGTCTCCGAAACTCATGGGCCGGTGCGCCTGAAGTTGGTCTTTCTGCCCACAAATCGCGGGTTACGTGCTGAAAACGCCGCTCTGGACGCGGGAGACGTGCGCGGTCGGGGAGGGGCGGGTCAGGCGGAGGGTGCGTACCCCTGGCCGTACCAGGCGCTGAGGTCGCTGCCGAACCACTCGTCGGGGATGGGCGTGCCGATGCCCTGGTCGCGGGCGCGCTGGCAGAGGACAGCGCCGGCGGCGGACATCTGAATGCCCATGCCGGTGTTGTTCTTGTAGTAGACGATATCCCGCTCCGGGTTGGCGGGGCGGGCGTTTCCGAGGACGACAGCGCCGAGCTCGTGAATTCTGTCCCAACCCAGGACTCCCCGCTCGATGGGGTCGAGGAGCTCGCGCTGGGCGTTGCTGAAGACGCTCTCCCTGTCGTTGATGCAGACGAAGGAGCTGCGGGCGAGGGTGGTCTCGTCGACCTCGGTCTTGAGGAAGTTGGCGTCGCTGTTCTGGATGGAGATGACAAGCTGGCCCTGCTGGAGCCAGGCGCCGTCGAAGACGGGCTCACCGGTGACGTAGCCGGCGTTGGTGGCGCAGCAGACGATGTCGGCGCCGTCGACGACGTCACGGGGGCTGTCCACGGCGGTGACGTCGATCTCCAGACGCGAGGTCATCTCGCGGGCGTACGCGAGGCGGTGGGCGGGCGTGGGGCTGTAGACCTTGACGCGGCGGAGAGGGCGCACGAGGGCGAGGGCCTCCAGGCTGGTGCGGGCCAGCTTGCCGCTCCCGAAGATGCCGACGGTCTGGGCATCCGGACGGGCGAGGTACTTGGCCGCCAGACCGGAGGTGGCGCCGACGCGAATGCCGGAGAGGACGAACTCGTGGACGAGGGCGGCGGTCTGTCCAGTCTCCATGTTGATCAGGCAGATGAAGCCCCAGCTGCGGTTGGCGAGGGTGGGGTCCGTGGTCTCCTGGGGCGTGGCGCCGATCCTGCCCGGCCTACCGCCGATGCGGACGGCGGCCATGTTGAGGCTGGGCGTGGTGCCGATGTGGATGTTGGAGCTGTAGGTGTTGTCCGGGTCCGCGACGGCGGACCTGTAGCGGATCCTGGGGATGTTGACGGCGTCGCCCCTGCCGTAGTCGGCAAAGGCGACCTCCATCGCGTTGATGCACTCCTCCATGGGGAGGAGACGCTGGACGTCGGCGTCCTGGAGGACCAGGGTCATGGGAGCACCCCTCTCGGCCGGCGGGTGTGGGATGAAGCGATTGTATCCCGTAGGGCGCGTGCGTCAAGGCGCGGCCCCCGCGGGCGCTGTCCTGATCCCGTCGAAGGAGAGGCGTGCCTCCACAAGGCCGTGGGGCGTGCCTCGTGCCCGCCCTCCTCCCGTCATTCCGGCCATGAGCCGGGACCCGCCGACGGAAAGTCCGCCTTGCATCGCATCCCCCACCGCCACCCTGCCATCCGCCCCTGGCGCTTGCGCCGCGACGGCTATACACTTCCCCCATGCGTAACCCGACCTCCGCCTGCCCCCGCTTGCCGCACCCAGCCCGCGGGACCTCCCCGAGGAGCACGAATTGCCCGGAAAACGGCCCCCCGTACCCCTAAAACGGTTCGTGTTGGACAGGACGAATCGTATCTGCGGCGGACGGTTTCGAAGCTGATTCGTTCCCCAAAAAAGAAAACCTCGGAATTCAATCAAATCGCAGGAGTTCCGCTCGTCCTCAGGGTCCGCCCCGGCGAAGGGAGACCTTTGCGCAACCGTCATCCTCCCCCCACGTGGCCGTCGCGCCAGCGACCCGCGAAGGCGGAATCCAGAGGTGGGGTTCCCCTCCCTCCCCTACACGGCCGTCGCTGGCGCGACCGCCGGCCCCCCCGCGCCGAAGCTACGGAGGCCGCCCCCGCCAAACCGTCAATCAGAAGAACAACCCCCCTTTTTGCCCCCTTTTCACCCTCTCCCAGCTTCAAAAGCCGCAGCACAAAAAAAATAGTAAACCCATAAGTGAGGGTCAACCCAGGCGCCGCTACCCCCCCGCCGCCATGGCGGCGTCGTAGCGCTCCGCGCACGCGTCCACCACGATCTCCACGTCCTCCTCCAGCAGGTACCGCCCTGCGGCCAGCGCGCGCGCCTTCTCGCGCACGAGCCGTAGGTACTCTTCGCGGCTTGGGTAACGCTCCTCCAGGGATGGGCGGGAGTCGCCCGCCGCGATGCGCGCGGCCAGGGTGGGGGCGAAGAAGCTGGAGAAGCCCTGCATGGGGATGATCTGCTCCGGCGCGCCGCTGTCCGGGTCGCGGGGGTTCCACCCGGTGTGCGTGGCCACGGGCGCCTCCAGGTCCGGCAGCCGGACGCCCGCGACCTCGTTCCCATCCCGGTCCACGGCGGACGCGAGGCACGGGTACGCGGCGCCTTCGCGGGCCGGGTAGCGGCCGACGCCGCTCTCGGCCTGGGGCCCCAGGTCCACCTCCCGCAGCACCCAGAGCCGGTCCGGGTCCGGCTTGACGAGGCCGGGGACCATGTCCAGAGAGGCCAGCACCTGAGAGCGGGTCACGGCGGTGCCGTCGTCTAGGCGGGGGTGGGAGCTGGGGGGCGGCGGGACGTCCCGGCTGACCCAGAGGTCGAGGTTGACGAGGGCCGCGCGCAGGAGGGGGCGATAGTCGAGGACGTTGAAGGGATAGCGGCCGCGGGCGCCGTCGTTCTCGCTGACGCTGGCCTGGGGAAGGGACCCGGCCATGTGCTGGGCGCCGGCAAAGTGATAGATGCGGGACTCCGGGGCGGGCTCCAGGTCCCGTTGGCCGGCGGGGTCGACGTGCACGAGGGAGCCGTCGCCGCGCCAGTACTCGGCGGCGGAGTTCGTGTAGAGGACCTTGGGCACTGCGTCGAGCTCGCGCAGTCGTCTGAGCAGGCCGTCCCGGCGCTCTGTGAAGGGATCAGCCATCTCGTCATCGGCGAAGGGAAAGAGGTGCCCGAAGCTCGGCTCCGACTGGACGGAGGGCTGCGCGAAGCGGTGGTTGAACTCGCCGCGGCGTCCTCCCGCGACGTGGGGGATGAGGCCGTCGAAGACGGCGCGGCCCTCCTCGTCCAGGTTGAGGCCGAGATACATGAAGTGCCGGAGGAGGCGGCCGGTCTGGGACACGCCGTAGCCGAAGACGCGCTCGAAACCGCCGGTGACGGGGTTGTTGGGCGAGGGGCGCCGGAGGAAGGCGGCGACGTCGCGCACGGCAAGGAGGCCGGTGCCGACGACTGGTGCGCCCTGGGTGGTGTAGACGGCGTGGTAGACGCGTCCGGGCTCGAAGCCAGAGTCGAGGTAGACGTGGTCCGGGCTCGGCACAACACGCCCTTCATCCTCCTGGGCAAAGCGCCAGCGGCCGCGGGGGATGACGGTGTCCGGGCCGTCCTCCCAGTCCCGGACCAGGAGCGTCGCGTCGGCTTCGTCGGGATCGGCGGCGGGATAGGTGCGGTGGACTCGGTCGGCGAGGAGCCGCGTGCGCTGGGGCGCGTTGGGGCGGATCTCGACGACGGTCTGGCCGCGAAGGGGCTGGCCGCCGGCTTCCGCGAAGGGGGGATCGAGGGCCATGAGCTCGCCGCTGCGGAAGACGTCCCACTGCCAGCCTATGGAGACGACGGAGTAGCCGTGGTTGAAGAGGAAGCCATCGCCGGGGTGGACGTCGCGGGAGCCTGGGGCAGGCGCCGGGGCGCGGTTGAAGGTGCGGACCACGCGCCGGCCGCCGCGGTTGACGACGTCCACGATGAGCCGCCGGTTGCCCTGCCGGGGGTCCCGGGGAGCGATGAGGGTGAAGTCCGCGCGGAAGCGCACGCAGCCCTCGGCGTCGCGTGGGGCGAGGTGCAGGTCAACGATGGGCCGGTTGGCATCGTTGGCGGGGTCCACGGCGAAGTGAAGGAGGCCGTCGACGCGCTGATAGGGGCCGGCGTCGCCGAAGGGCCGGCCGGCTGCATAGGGCTCGTGACTGGTTACGTCGAGGCTGACGACGGCCATGGGCGCCTCCCGCGCCCCGTGGGGACGCTCCGAGGGTTGGTTGGGGTACGAGACAGCCTAACCGTCGGGGGGCCGGGGCGCAATGGGCGGGGCCCGGAGGTCCAGCCAGAGGCGGTAGACTCGCCGGTGGGGGAGGCCCATGGCGCCGGCCACGGTGTCCACGGCGTCCTTGGCGCGGGCGCCTTCGGCGCGCAGGCGGAGGAGCTCTGCGCGGGCGTCATCGAGGGATGCGGCGGGGGTGGCGGCGGGCGCGCCTTCCACGACGAGGGTGAACTCGCCGCGCGGCTCGGTAAAGTGGGCGAGGGCCTCCTGCACGGTGCCGCGGAACACCTCCTCGTGGAGCTTGGTGAGCTCGCGGCAGACGGCGATTCGGCGGTCGCCGAGGGCGGCCAGCAGGTCGTGCAGGGTCTGGCGGAGGCGATGTGGGGCCTCGAAGGCCACGAGGGTGTGCTTTTCCCGGGCCAGCGCCTGGAGTGCAGAACGCCGTTCCCCGGCCTTCCTGGGCAGGAAGCCGAGGAAGAGGAAGCGGTCGGCGGGCAGGCCCGAGACGACCAGGGCCGCTGTGACGGCGGAGGGGCCGGGGACAGCCACGACAGGGACGCCTGCGGCCGTGGCCGCAGAGACCAGCTGGTAGCCCGGATCGCTGACGAGGGGCATGCCGGCGTCGGAGACCAGGGCAACTGCGCCGTCCCGCAGGGCCGCCAGGAGGGCGGGCAGCTTGCGGGCGGCGTTGGCGTCGTGGAAGCTGGTGACGGCGGTGTGGATATCGTAGCGGGTGAGGAGCTTGCGGGTCGTGCGGGTGTCCTCGGCGGCGATGAGGCTGGCCTCGCGCAGGACGCGCAGGGCCCGCAGGGTCACGTCCTCCAGGTTGCCGATTGGGGTGGCGACGACGTAGAGGGCGCCCACGACACTCCTGACAGGGCTACGCGCTGCGCCGGCCTGCGCGGTAGACGAAGCGCAGCGCGGCGAGGAAGAGGAGGAGGACCAGAGTGACGCCTATGGCGATGCCCGCGATGGCCCAGGGTTCCGGCCCCTCTTCCCGACGGAAGCTGACGTCGACGCGGGCGTTGGGCTTTTCGGGCGGTGTCGCCTCTGGGTCGTCCGAGGCGACGCCCTCCTCCACATGCTTGTCCCTGAGGGCGCCCTGCGCTTCGACGAGCTCCATGGCTTGCGCGAAGTCGCCGGGGAATACGCGGAAGGACAGGTTGGCGCGCTCCCGGTCGTCACTGATGGACAGGCTCACCCGGTCCAGGCTGCCGTCGACGCGGGCCACGAACTCCTTGACTCGATCGACGCTGGCTGTGACGTTGGAGACCCTGATGTTCAGGTCGGCCGAGGGCGGCTCGGTGAACTCCGGCGGGGGCGGGAAGAGGGAAACCCTGATCGTGGCGAGGTCGACGCGGCGCTCCAGGAAGTTGAGGCGGCCCTGGAGCCGCTCGATGTCGGAGCGGACGCGGGCCAGCTCCCGCTCGATGCTGAGGATCTCACTGACGTTGGTTGCCTTTTCGAGCAGCGACAGGAGGCTCTGCTCCTTGCGCAGGGCGCTCCTGTGCTGGGCTTCGAGGTCGATGAAGAGCTCGCTTACGTCCTCGCTGCCGAGATTCTGGTCGCGCAGCTTGCCCAGGGCCTCAAGGCGCCCGAGGGCAGGGCGGAACTGGTCTTGGGGAACGCGCAGGGTGATGGAGGCCCGCCGCTCCTCCTCGCTGCCGGACAGGGACATCTGCTCCACGAAGCCGCCGAGGCTCTCGGCGATAACGCGCGCCTGGGCGGCGGCGTCCTGGACGGCGTCCACCTCCAGGGAGATGAAGGCGGTGGAGATGACCTTGCGGTCGGCGGCTTGCAGGACGCCGGCCGCACCACCGGTGTTTGCCGAGTCGATCATCGCGGCAGGAGAAGGGATGGGAGTTGGCATGGGCTCTGAGAAGGCGGGCGCGGGGGCGGCCATGGGCTCCACAAAGTCGGCCGTGGACTCTGTGGAGCCGCCAAAGGAGCCCAATGTGGCCCAGCCGCCCGGATTCAGGCCAAGGGATGCCCTGAGGTGGGAATCCTCGTCCCTGATCTGGGCGGTCGTGTTAGAGGCCCGGAGCGGCTCGTACTGCCGGGTGGCGTCGCTGCCGTACGTGACGCCGCACGCAAAGAGGAGCAGCAGGGCTGCCGAAGCGACGAGGAGCAGGAACGCGGTCAAGGCGGCGAGGATGAGCAGGATCTTCTTCATGGTGTCTCCCAGTTTACACGTATACACGGTTTCCTGCAGAGTAGACGCCTGTGGAGGGACAACGGTTCCCGGCTCCGTGGAGGGCACTGGCGAATCCGGAGGCGCGGGGATACACTCGCAGGGACCGCCGAAAGGTAGCTGAGGGGGTGTCATGGCCATTGCCGCCGGGGTGCGAGCCTCAATGGAGTCCCAGTCTTGGGTGCGGCGCATGTTCGAGCTGGGGCTGGAGCTGAAGAAGGAGCACGGGGAGGAGCGGGTCTTCGACCTGTCCCTGGGGAACCCGGTCCTGGAGCCCCCGGAGGAGTTCCTCCAGGAGCTGCGCCGCCTGGGTGAGAACCCGGCGCCGGGGATGCACCGGTACATGCCCAACGCCGGCTACGCGGCTACGCGGCAGGCGGTGGCCGAGCACGTGGCGGGGAACACGGGGTTGCCCTTCGGCGGAGGGGACGTGGTGATGACGTGCGGCGCCGGCGGGGCCCTGAACGTCATCTTCAAGTCGATCTTGGACCCTGGCGACGAGGTGGTGGCGTTTTCGCCCTACTTCCCGGAGTACAGGTTCTACGTGGAGAACCACGGGGGCGTCCTGAAGACGGCGCCCACCGACGATGGGTTTCAGCTCGACGTGGCCGCGCTGGAGCCGCTGCTGGGGCCGAGGACGCGGGCGGTGCTGGTGAACTCGCCGAACAACCCCACGGGGGCGGTGTACCCGCAGGCGCTGCTGGCGAAGCTGGGGGAGGCGCTGGCGAGGGGGGAGGCGAGGCACGGGACGGCCATCTACCTGGTGGGTGACGAGCCCTACGCGCGGCTCCTCTACGACGGGCTGGTGTACCCGTACCTGTACCGATTCCACCACCGCAGCGTGGTGGCTACGTCGTTTTCGAAGGACCTGTCGCTGCCGGGGGAACGCATTGGCTACGCCGCCGTGAGGCCGGACTGCCCCGACAAGGGAGAGCTGGTGGACGCCCTGGTGTTCTGCAACCGGGTGCTGGGCTTCGTGAACGCGCCGGCGCTGATGCAGTGGCTCATCAAGGGGTTGCTTGGGGCCAGCGTGGACATCGGCTGGTACGAGTCGAAGCGGGACTACGTGTACGAGGAGCTCACGGGCATGGGGTACGACCTGGTGAAGCCGCAGGGGGCGTTCTTTACGTTTCCCCGGTCGCCGATAGCGGACGACGTGGCCTTTGTGCAGGAGCTGCTGCGGTGGAACGTGCTTGTGACGCCGGGAACGGGCTTCGGGCGGCCGGGGCACTTCCGGGTCTCGTACTGCGTGGAGGACCGGGTGCTGGAGGGGGCGATGGAGGGGTTCCGGGAGGCTGCCAGGGCGCACGGGCTCGGGAAGTAGAAACCAAAAGGGGCCCGAATTGGGCCCCTTCCGGATGGACGCTCCCACCGTCAGAGAAACCGAAGCGTTACTTCAGCCCCCCTGAGGCGGGAGCGCACTTAGGACTACCGCATTTGCTCATACGCTCTCACCCCCTTTCTGTTGGCGCTAGCCTACCACATGCGCTGAGCATTGAGCAAGGGGAGTTTCACCCAAATCCGCCGTCTAACGTTCGATTTCGTCTCATGGCCAGTGAAATAGGCGCACCCCTCACTCGGTCATTCCCGCGAAGGGAGACCTTTGCACAACCGTCGTTCCCGCACCAACCCGCCGTCATTCCCGCGAAAGCGGGAATCCAGGCTGGGGCCTCAGGCTGGCGGGGCCTGCTTCACTTACACGACCTCGCCCTCCACGGGGAGTTACGCAAAGGTCTCCGAAGGCGGGAATCCAGGGGTGGCGGCGGCGGTGTGGGGTGCGGACGGAAGGGAGAGGTTCCACGGGCCCGTTCATAGTGCGCCCGTCGAACCAAATGAGCACGGCGCGGGGCACGGCGCCCCTTCCCACACCCACGAAGCCGTCGCGCAGCGACCCCCGCCATGCCATCCTCCAGTTGACCGTACGAGAGCGGATGCCCTAGTATCCCTTCAACAGACCCGCCCAACCAGGGAGGTCACCATGCCTCCAGGTGGACGGAGGCCCCGCGTCGGCGCTCCCAAGGGCCCCCGCAGGGCTCTCCCGCCAATAAACAATTACCATTTTGCGCACCGTCCAACTTCAGAAACCCCGAAAAAAACACAACAGGCAATCAAACAGGCGAGGACAATCAAACCGCATCCACCACACCACGCTCAATGGCGTCTCATGGCGCGTGAAGGCCGAGAGCGAGCCACCACCGCCGCAGATGGCCTCGCAGCCTGCTCCCACAAGGGTCTCCAGCTTCAATGAGGTGGCGGATTTGGGTTTCATCCATTTCAGGAGCCGGGCGCACCCACCCATGGCGGACAGGCCAACCAGGAAGGGTGCGGGAGGGGCGATTGACATCGCAGCGCTACCTGGATACAGTCGGGGGCGCCCGGTACGAAGCTAGATTTGCATAGTTGCGAGGAGGCTGCGGATGCCAAACCAGTGGGTGGACATTGACGTCAATGGCGAGAACATGGAGGGGTACCTGACCAAGCCCGAGGCGGAGGGCAAGTACCCTGCGGTCATAGTGATCCAGGAAGTTTGGGGGGTCAACTCCCACATCCAGTCGGTGGCGGACCGGCTGCCGGCCCAGGGATACGTGGGGCTGGCGCCTGCCATGTTCCACCGCGAGGGGCCCATGACGATTGGGTTGCACGAGGAGATGCAGACGGCGCTGGCGCGCGCGGGGCGGACGACGGACGACAACATCATCGCCGACGTGCAGGCCGCCGTGGACTATCTGAAGGCGCAGCCCTTCGTGGACGGCGACAAGATCGGCATCACGGGGTTCTGCTTTGGGGGACGGGTGTCGCTCTTGGCCGCGAGCGCTGTTTCGGGGCTGGGGGCGTCGGCGGTGTTCTACGGCGGCGGGATGCTGCAGGCGCGGGGCGGCTCGGGCCCGAGCCCGCTGGAACGGGCAGGGGACATTTCGGTGCCGGTGCTGGGCCTGTTCGGGGAGGAGGACCAGAACCCGAAGTTGGAGGACGTGGCGACCATCGAGGCGGAGCTGAAGAGGCTGGACAAGACGTACGAGTTTCACATGTACCCCGGCTGCGGCCACGGCTTCCACTGCGATGGCCGGGGCAGCTACCGGCGGGAGGCGGCCCTGGACGCGTGGGGGAAGGCGCTGGGCTGGTTCAACAAGCATCTGAAGGGCGAAGAGGCGTAGGGTACGGGTCACCGCTCGGGGGGGCGCTCTCTACGTTCTGGGCGCGGCGATGACGGCGGCGGGCGGGCGCGATGCCCTACTGCGGCGCTGCCGGTGCGGAGCGGGTGCAGCGGCGGCTACGCGCGGGTGGGCGCAGGCTTCCTGGTCCGCTTGGGGCGCTCGGCGTTCGGTGTCGCCGCCCCATTGAGCAGGGGCTTGAGGTACTGGCCGGTGTAGGATCCGGGGTGGCGGGCCACCTGCTCCGGGGTGCCAACGGCGACCAGCTCTCCGCCCCGATCACCGGCGCCCGGGCCGAGGTCTATGACCCAGTCTGCGTTTTTGACGACGTCGAGATGGTGCTCGATGATGACGACCGTATTGCCGGCGTCGACGAGGCGGTGGAGGACGCGGAGCAGGGCATCGACGTCCGGGAAGGAGAGGCCGGTGGTCGGCTCGTCGAGGATGTAGAGAGTGTGACCGGTGGCGCGGCGGGAGAGCTCCGTGGCGAGCTTGACGCGCTGGGCCTCGCCGCCGGAGAGGGTGGTGGCGGGCTGGCCCAGGCGGACGTAGCCCAGGCCGACGTCGCAGATGGTCTCCAGCTTGGAGCGGACCTTGGGGACGTTCTGGAAGACCTCCAGGGCCTGCTCGACGGTCAGGCTGAGGACGTCCGCGATGGAGTGGCCGCGGAACCTGACCTCAAGGGCCTCCCGGTTGTAGCGCGCGCCGTGGCAGAGCTCACACGGCACGGTGACGTCCGGGAGGAACTGCATCTCTATCTGAAGGTAGCCGGCGCCCTCGCATGCCTCGCACCGGCCGCCCTTGACGTTGAAGGAGAAGCGGCCGGGCTTGTAGCCGCGTACGCGGGCCTCCGGGAGAGCGGCGAAGATCTCTCTGATGGGGGTAAAGGCGCCGGTGTAGGTGGCGGGATTGCTGCGGGGCGTGCGGCCGATGGGGGACTGGTCGATGTCGATGACCTTGTCGACATGCTCGACGCCCCGGATGGCGTCGTGGTCACCGGGGCGGTCCTTGGCGTGGTAGAGGAGCTGGGCGAGCTTCTTGTAGAGGACTTCGTTGACCAGTGTGCTCTTGCCGGAGCCCGAGACGCCGGCGACGCAGACGAAGCGGCCAAGCGGGAAGTCGATGCTCAGGTCCTTGAGGTTGTTGGCCCTGGCCCCTACCACGCGGATGGCCTTGCCGTCGCCACGGCGGCGGGTGGACGGCAGTGGGATGGAGCGCCTGCCGGAGAGGTAGGCGCCGGTGACGGAGTTTTCGTTGGCGAGGATCTCATGAAGGGCGCCGGTGGCGACGACGTGTCCGCCGTGCTCCCCGGCGCCGGGCCCCATGTCGACGATGTGGTTGGCGGCGCGCATCATGGCCTCGTCGTGCTCGACGACCAGGACGGTGTTGCCGAGGTCACGGAGGTGCTCCAGGGTGCTGATGAGGCGATGGTCGTCGGCGGGGTGGAGGCCGATGGTGGGCTCGTCGCAGACGTAGAGGACGCCCATGAGGCCAGAGCCGATCTGGGTGGCGAGGCGGATGCGTTGCGCCTCGCCGCCGGATAGGGTTGAGGCGGTGCGGTCGAGGCTGATGTAGTCCAGGCCGACGTCGGTGAGGAAGCGGAGGCGGGCCTGGATCTCCTTGAGGATCTGGTCGGCAATGAAGCGGTCGCGCTGGTTGAGGGCGAGGCCGCGGGCGGCCAGGTCCGGGTCCTCCTGTTGGATCTGCTGGACCCACTCGAAGCCGCGCTCGATGGTGCGGGAACAGACCTCGACGATGCTCTGGCCGCATACGGTAACGGCGAGTGACTCGGGCTTGAGGCGGGCGCCGCCGCAGGCCGGACATGGCTGGTGGGCCATGTAGCGTTCGATCTCGCCGCGGACCCAGTCGGATTCGGTGTCCCGGTAGCGGCGGACCAGGTTGGGGATGACGCCCTCAAAGGCAGCGCCCCCGGCGGAGCGGTGATGGTAGTGGCGCCAGCGGCCCCTGTGGCGGCCGTCGCCGCGGTCCTGGGGCGACACGGTGACGGGGCGGTCCCCGCCGCCGTAGAGGATGACGCGCACAGCCTCCTCCGGCAGGTCCCGAACGGGGACGCCCATGGAGAAGTCGTAGGTGCGGGCCAGGGAGGCAAGGGTGCTCATGTACCAGGAGCTGATGGTGCCGGCCCTGGCCCACGGCGTGACGGCGCCCTGGGCCAGGGAGAGGTCCCGGTTCTGGATGACCAGGTCCGGGTCCGGCTCCAGCCTGAAGCCCAAGCCGCTGCACTCCGGGCAGGCGCCGTGGGGGCTGTTGAAGCTGAACGTACGCGGCTCGATCTCGCCAAGGCTGACGCCGTCGTAGGGACAGGCGAACTGCTCCGAGAAGACGAGCATCTTGCCGGACTGCCCGGCGCCGGCGCCGCGGCGGGCGCCGGCGCCAGCGGGCGCAGGCTGTTCCCCTTCGCGCTCATCCACAAAGACGGCGACGATGCCCTGGGCGAGCCCCATCGCCGTTTCCACGGAGTCGTGGACGCGGCTCTGCTCCAGGTCCCGGCCGGTGACGAGTCTGTCGACGACAACCTCGATGGTGTGCCGGTAGGTCTTGCTGAGGGTGATGTCCTCCGAGAGGTCGCGCACCTGGCCGTCGATGCGGGCGCGGACGAAGCCCTTGCGGCGCACGTCCTCCAGGACGTCCTTGTACTCGCCCTTGCGGTCGCGGACAACGGGGGCGAGGACCATGATGCGGTTGTCCGGGGGCAGGTCCGTGATGCGGTCGACGATCTGCTGGACGCTCTGGCGCTCGACGGGGCGGCCGCACTGGGGGCAGTGGGGCTTGCCGACGCGGGCGTAGAGGAGGCGGAGGTAGTCGTAGATCTCGGTGACGGTGCCGACGGTTGAGCGGGGGTTGTGGGAGACGCCCTTCTGGTCGATGGAGATGGAGGGGGAGAGGCCCTCGATGTAGTCGACGTCGGGCTTCTCCATGCGGCCGAGGAACTGGCGGGCGTAGGCGGAGAGGGACTCCACGTAGCGGCGCTGGCCCTCGGCGTAGATGGTGTCGAAGGCGAGGCTGCTCTTGCCAGAGCCCGAGACGCCGGTGACGACGACGAGCTGGTTGCGCGGGATCTCGACGTCGATGTTCTTGAGGTTGTGCTCCCGGGCGCCCTTGACGACGATATGCTCCAGGGGCATGCGACCGCCTTCGTTGAAGCTGAACTGAGACGATAGAGGCAGGGCTATTGTACTACGGTGCGGCGGCGTGTCGGGAGGGGTCTTGTAGGGGGCGGGTCGGCGCGCGGAATGCTCGCCGGGGGCGGGCCGCGCCGCCGGGCTGCGGCGCGGCTACGCCTCCACGCGGATGGGCCTCTCGCCGGCCTCGGCGACGCGGCCGACGACGGCGCCGGTGACCCCGCGGGCGGCGAGAGCGGCGAGCAGGGAGGGAAGGCGCGCCTGGGGGAGGCTCAGGAGGAGGCCGCCGGAGGTCTGGGCATCGCAGAGGAGGAGCCTGGCGGCGGTGCTGCTGACGGGCCCCCAATCCACGGAGGGCTCCAGGGAAGCGAGGTTGCGGTGGGTGCCGCCGGGGGCCACGCCGGCCTCGACGAGGTCCCATGCGCCGGGGATGACGGGGACGGCAGCGAGGCTCACCACGGCGCTGACGCCGCTGCCCTGGGCCATGCCTCTGAGGTGGCCCAGGAGGCCGAACCCGGTGACGTCCGTGCAGGCGTTGACTCCGGTTTCCAGCATGGCCTCGCAGGCGGCGCGATTGAGGGCAGCCATGGACCGGACCGCCGCGGCCAGGGTGTCCGGGGTGGCGGCGTCGTTCTTGGCGGCTGTGGTGATGATCCCAGTGCCGATGGGCTTGGTGAGCACGAGGGCGTCGCCGGGCCGGGCGCCGGCGTTGGTGACGTGGGCGCCCGGCTTCACGACGCCGGTCACGGAGAGGCCGTACTTGGGCTCGGCGTCGTCGATGGTGTGCCCCCCGGCGATGATGGCGCCGGCCTCGTGGACCTTGTCGTGGCCGCCCTGGAGGATGCGGCCGAGGATTGTCCTGTCCATGGCGACGGGGAAGCCGACGATGTTGAGGGCAAGGAGAGGCCTGCCGCCCATGGCGTAGACGTCGCTGAGGGCATTGGCGGCGGCGATGGCGCCGAACTCGTAGGGATCGTCCACGATGGGCGGGAAGAAATCGAGGGTCTGGACGAGGGCCAAGTCCTCCCCCAGCCGGTAGACGGCGGCGTCGTCTCCGGTGACGGTCCCCACCAGGAGGTCCGGGTCCTCCACAGGTGGGAGCATGCTCAGGACCTGGCCCAGGTCCTCAGGGCTGAACTTGGAAGCTCAGCCAGCGCAGTTGGCCAGGCTGGTAAGGCGTACGATCTGCCGAGCCACAGCTGTGTCCCTCCGGCGCCCCGGGCCGTGCCAAGGGCGCTTGGCGATATGGGCCATTGTAGCAGAGGGCGGGCGGGGCCCGTGCCGCAGCGCGGGTTCTCCTATGGGAGGGGCTCGCGCAGAGGCAGTATCCAGTCTCTGGGGAGGAAAGAGCGCGGCTCGGCGGCGAGGTCGACCGCAGGGTCCACAAGAGGCTGGTGGGGCCGACCGTTGAGGGAGACCAGGGACTGGGCACGGACCTGGACGTCGTCGAAGCCCTGCTTGCGAAGCTCGTCGGCGAGGTAGTAGGCGTACTGGAGGATGAGGTCCGGGCGCGTGGTCATCTTCCGAGCCTGGCGGCTGTTGGGGGATGGCGGGAGGACAGCCTGGCGGCCGTCGGCGCGCGGCGGGCCGGTGACGGAGAAGCGGACGTCCTCCGCCCGCTTGTCGTTGAGCTTCATCATCCAGGAGAAGCGGTGCCCCTCGGTGGTCCAGCGGACGTTGCCGGGGTAGAGGTGGTGCCGAAGGGGCATCAGGAGTTGCGCGGCAAAGTAGAGGCCCAGAATGCCCAGCAGGACGTACTGGCTGCGCTCCGCCGGCAGGGCCTGGGCGGCGGCGCGCCCGGTTCGGGCCAGGGCTGGGACCCACCGACGGAAGAGCCGGCGCGGCCAGTCGGGAGACAGGAAGATGGTGGTGGCCGGGATCATGAGCCAGGGGAAGATGCCGATGGAGAAGAGCTGGGAGTTGGTTAGGTGGAAGCCGACCAGCGCGAGGAAGGCGAAGTAGCGGGTCCGGGGCCAGAGGAGGAGGGGCACGGCCAGCAGGTCAAGGAGCAGCCCACCGTAGCTGAAGAAGTAGCCCGCCCACTCTTCGGTGAAGAAGCGGCCCACGAGGGGGAAGTCGGTGGCGTCGGTCAGCCACATGCCCATGGGCTGGCCGCGGAGCCAGTCGCCGTTGAGCTTGGCCACACCGCCGAAGAAGTAGACGATCCCTAGCTGCGCCCGGAGGGTCCAGACAGCCCACGCGGGGGCGGTGTCCGATCGGATGGAGGGGCGCCGCCAGGCGTCGACGGAGAGGGCGCGGTGGGCGGGGAGCAGGGCCATGAGGAAGCTGAGGAGGGCGATCAGGTAGAAGTGGTTGAGGTACAGCGCCTGGTCCAGCAGGAAGTAGTAGGCATATGCCAGGAAGAAGAGCACGGCGCTGACGCGGTACCAGAGCCCCAGGGCGACGAAGGCGGCCATCAGCGCCATGAACGCGAAATGGACGTACATGCCGTCGCCGGGCCAGGGCTGGAGCCACTCGAAGCCGATGTACTTGAAGTGCATGGGCGGCTCGATGAAGTAGCTGTGCACCCAGCCGAAGCGGAAGTACCGGAGGACCTCCCAGCACATGAGGGCGCCGAAGGCGATGCGGAAGACGGCCAGGGACGAGGCGTCGACGGGGGAGAAGAGGCGGTCCAGCAGGCCTCGGCCCGCTGCAGCAGGCGGCAGGGCGGCCTTCACAGGCCTCCTGTCCGCCCTCAGCGTCCGGCGGGCGCCCTTGGCCGTGGCTATGCCCATAAACGCGGACACCCTCCCTCAGGGGCCGTTCCGCGGCCCGGCGCCCTGGCGCGAGGAAGGCCCGGCCCCGAACCCCGGGACCCGGCAGCGTGAGATGCGGTAGCGGTTCCTTGCCACCCAGCGATAGGCCGGGACACCCAGGAAGCTCATGCCCGGAAACCAGAAGACCGGGGCCAGGGGGAGAAGGGGAAGGACCCCCGTGGTGAGCTTCCGGAAGGCGTAGAAGCCCTCGTGGAGACGGCCCCGGCCGGTGTCGAGGTATGCGGCGTCGTGCAGCTCCTGCCAGGCCAGGCCGAGGGGAGGCGCTTCAAGGGACTGGGCAGGGACCCACTGGACGCGATGCAATGGGTCCAGACGGTCCAGCCAGCGCACGACCCACGTGCAGAGGCCGCAGCCGCCATCGTAGTAGAGGACCCATTGCCCATTGCGCGGCGCGTCCTTCTCCATACGGCCCCTCGCGGTCTATTGCAGACCATTCTACCGCAAGCGGGCCGGGTTGTCCGGCCCTCGGCGGTGCGCACCCCGGTGCGGCGTGTTGGGGAAGCGCCCTCCGCGGGAGGCCGCCCGGGGGCGCGGCGGCGGCCGGGGGAGGACGAGAGTCCTCAGGCGGGCGGTCCCTCATTGGATACGCGCCGGCGGTAGAGGTAGATCATGCCCTGCTGCCGGCGGGCGGTGACGGAACGCAACGACTGCGGGTCCTCTTGACCCAGGAGCCTGTCGGTCATCTCCCTGGTTATTTCGTTGTGGGGCAGGGCGGGCCAGGCTCGGTAGAGGGCAAGGGCGGCGCGGCGGAGAGGGGTGTCGCCGGTGACGGCGGCCCAGGCGGCGCAGAGAGGGAGGAGGACGTTGACGGCCATCTCGCCGGCGCGTCCATGGCCGATGTACGCCGTCCTCCGAGGGGGCGCGGCCCCGGGTTGTCCCGGCGGCCCGGCGCCTCCGACGGTGAGGGCGTCCCGGACCTGGTCCACGGTCCCCTCCCGGACACGCAGGGCCAGGGCCGGCAGGAGGCCCGGGTCCCAGTTCCGGGCCAGGAGGAGGGCCATTCCCTCCAAGCGGCGCCTGGGGTGGTTGTCCGGCCGGACGCGAAAAAGGTGCCAGCCGCCGCGGGAGACGACGGGAGCAAGTCCGGTGGCCCGCCAGGAATCCCGAAGGGAGGCCCCCCGGGCGTCCGCGGACGTATCTGCCAGGAATCCGCCTCCGCCCAAGAGGAGGGCCAGAAGGGTCCTGGCCCGCTCTTCACCGGACGCGCCCATGGCGGCACGGGCCATCAGGGCCAGGGGAACTCCCTGCGCCAGGGCCAGGAAGGGTTCCCGGTTCCTGGTGTACCCCAGGGCCTCCATGAGCCTCTGATAGAGAAGCTCCTCCGCCCCTGCGGTGCGGGCCTGTCCGGGGGAACGGGGGCCGGAGGGGCGGTGTGCGGTGAGGAGGCCGGCGAAGAGGCAGACCTTCTTGCGGAAACGGGCGTCGCCGGCGCGGTCCAGGAGGGCGGCCACTCGGTCCGGCGCCCCCGGGAGCAGGGGCAGGGCCGGCGCGAGCCCCCGGCTGCCCTGTTCCAGCTGCCGCTGCTCCAGGACGGGAAAGAGGGCAACGGTTGGGACCCGAGCCCCCATCTCCAAGCGGGTCTGGCCCCGGCCACTGGAGGCGGGCCAGAGGACGACGTTGAGGACCACGCCGTTGTACAGCCGGTCGCGATGGTGGCCGTGGGCACGCCATCCGCCCGGGGTGAGGTGCAGCTCTACGTCGCCGCGGAGGAGCCGGCCGTCCTGGGTCGAGAGGATGGCGTCGCGGAAGTCGGGGCCGGCCGCTGCGCTGGGTCTGCCCGGATAGACGACGCGGAGGAGGGTCCCGTCATCGCAGGTCAGGGGAGGCAGGCGCGGCCCCTCCTCACGCCAGAGGCGATGCATGCGCCGCTCCGTGGCGCGGGCGCCCAGGAGAGCGCGGTCTTTGGCGAGGGTCTGGGCCATGGAGCACCTGGGACGGGGACGGCTCCCGGGAGACGGTCAGGCTTCTCTGGGGTTGGGCTCCGGGGACCTGGCCTCGTAGACGAAACCGGCGCGCTCCGCCACGAGGTTCAGCACGGTGCGTGATGCGCCCCTGGGCGCGTAGGCCCCGGTCTCCCAGTCGCTGACGGTCTGCTGGCGCACGCCCAGCTCCAGGGCGAGCTCGCCCTGGGTCTGGGCCTTGTAACTGCGAAGGGCGCGCACCCGGGCCGCGTTCCACGCTGCGTCGTGTGTCTTTTCCGGCGGCATGGGACGGACGATACACGGTTGCGTGTAGAGAGTCAAGGGTCGAGGCGCTCCGGAGGCGCCCTAGCCGAGGCGGAGGGACGGGAGCACGTCCTGGGCGAGCTCGGTCCCTGGCAGGGAGGCACCGGGACGCATGAAGTAGGCCGCGGCGGCGATCATGGCGCCGTTGTCGGTGCACAGGGCGGGTCGGGGCACGATGACGGGCACGGGGGAGCGCCGCCGCATCTCCTCCCGCAGCAGGGCGTTGGCCGCCACGCCGCCCCCCAGCAGGACGCCGCGCACATGGTGGCGGCGGGCAGCCACGGTCGTCTGGCTCACCAGGGCGTCGACGACGGCCTCCTGGAAGCCGGCGGCAAGGTCCGCCACGGGGCCTGCATCGGGGTCCTGGGCGCGGCGCAGGAGGGCGGTCTTCAGCCCGGAGAAGCTGAAGTCGAGGCTGTCACCCATGCGCGCCCGGGGGAGGCGCTCGGCGCTGGCGGCCTCCCCGGCGACGCGCTGGATCTCGGGCCCGCCGGGGAAGCCCAGACCCAGGACGCGGGCGGCCTTGTCGAAGGCCTCGCCGGCGGCGTCGTCGCGGGTCCGGCCCAGGAGCTGGTAGTCGCCGCGGCCCCGCATGAGGACCAGGTCCGTGTGGCCCCCGGAGGCGATGAGGCAGAGAAGGGGCAGGCCCGGCTGGTCCACGGGGGGGGCGCCCTCCTCCAGCCAGGCAGCGTAGACGTGCCCCTCCAGGTGGTTTACGCCCAGGAGGGGGACCCCCAGGGCCAGGGCGAGGCCCTTGGCGAAGTTGGCGCCCACCAGGAGGGCGCCGGCCAGGCCCGGGCCCATGGTCACAGCCACGGCGTCCAGCTGGCCGGGGGTCACGTCCGCCTGGGCCAAGGCACGGCGGTAGATGGGGATCATGGCCAGGACGTGCTGCCGGGAAGCCACCTCCGGGACAATGCCCCCGTAGCGGGCGTGGATCTCCACCTGGGAGCCGATGACGCTGGAGAGGAGACGGCGGCCGTCCTCGACGACGCCGACGGCGGTCTCGTCGCAGGAGGTCTCGATGCCCAGGATGCGCATGGTCGGCTACGGCCTCTCGGCGCCAGGGATTGCGGGGGACCGGCGGCGGCCGGGGAGGCCCCCTGTCATTGTAGCAACCCCCACGCAAGTGCGGGGCGTCCGGGACTGCCCGGGCAGCCGCTAGCAGGCCGGAGCCGGGCTTGCTCTGCGGGCCGGCTAGTCGGCCCGTGAGACCAGCAGGGCGGCAAAGACGGGATCATCCTGCATGAGGAGCTCGAACCGGCTGGCGGCGTCCTCCGGGGAGGAGCTGAGGATGGTCATGAGTCCGTCGTAGCTGACCGAGTTGGCCAGGCTGCTGTGGGCGGCGAGGAGCACCTGGCCGGCCAAGAGGGTCTGCCGCTCCAGTGTCACGGAGGTCTGCATCGGGCCGAGGCCGAGGACGCTTCGCTCGTGCGTCTCTTCGGCCTCCGAGTCCTCCGCCTGGGCCGGGGGCACGGGATTGATGGTGCGGACGCCGTGGCTGTCCCAGTAATAGAGGGCGCCGGGCCCCGCCCGGGCGATGTAGACGTCCTGGTCGCGCAGGGCCAGGCAGGTGATGCCGGCGCCCACCTGGGTTGCGAGGGCGGTGTTCTCGTTGGCGGCAAGGAGGTCGTGGTGGCTGTCCTGGAGGGCGGTCGACAGGGCTGTGGTCAGGGAGGACCGCGCCTGGCCCCGGATGGAGCGCTGAAGGATGTCCAACAGCCGCTGACACAGAGGTTGGGGGGCGGCCGCGGGGGTCTCAACGAGGGCGTGGAAGCTCACGCCGGCGTGGGAGCCCCGGCCGGGGAAGGAGACGGCGTAGGGGGCGAATGTGTTCTGGAGCCGGCCCTGGAGAACCAGAATGGGGGTGACGGTCAGCTTGTCGGCCATGTCTGATCTCCATAAAGGGATACTCAATCTTACCGAACGGGAGCGTGTTCTTGCAAGGACAAGGCTGACGCCGCGTGCGGCAGTGCTCAGGGCTGGGCCGAGCGGGAGAGGGGGACCGCCGGGGGGCCGAGTCCAGGGCGGGCGCGTGTACCGATGGGTTGGCGCTCCGCTATAATGAAGCGGTCGTCAATTGCGTCGAGGAGGCCTGATGGATTTCGCTCCCCTATCCCACGTGTTCCCAAGGACGGCCCGAGTCAACGCCCGGGGTCGCCTGGAGATCGGCGGCATGGACTGTGTTGACCTGGCCGGAGAGTTCGGGACACCCCTGTACGTCTTCTGCGAGGAGACGCTGCGGGGGCAATGCCGGGACTTCCTCGAGGCCTTTGGAGCCCTCCAACCGGACACGCTGGCCGTTTATGCGGCCAAGGCATACATCGGCCCGGCCCTAGCCCAGATCCTACAGGAGGAGGGGATGGGCCTGGACGTGGTGTCCGGCGGGGAGCTGGCGGTGGCGCAGGCGGTGGGTTTTCCCGGTGAGAGGATCCACTTCCACGGCAACAACAAGTCGCGCGAGGAGCTGGAGCAGGCGCTGGAGTACGGCGTGGGGCACATTGTGGTGGACAACCTGCAGGAGCTCCAGGTGCTTGACGACTTGGCTGCGGCTCGTGGCCAGGTCCAGCCCATCCTTCTGCGGATCACGCCCGGCATCGACCCCCACACCCACGCCCACACCACCACTGGGACGTTGGACAGCAAGTTTGGGCTACCCCTGGCAACGGGTCAGGCGGAGGAGGCGATTCACAAGGCACTGGCCAGCAGGAACCTGGACCTGGTGGGGCTCCACTTCCACCTGGGGTCGCCCATCTTCGAGCTGGAGCCCTACGCGGAGGCCATCGACCTGGTCCTCAGCTTTGCCGCCCGCTTCCGCGAGGAGGGTCTCAATCTGCGGCAATTCAGCCCGGGCGGCGGCTTCGCCATCGCCTATCTACGGAGCCAGCGCCCGCCGACCCCGGCGGAATACGCACAGACCATAGTGACAGCGCTGCAGCAGGGCTGCGCGGCCTACGGGTTCCCCCTACCGCAGCTCTTCATCGAGCCGGGCCGCTCGATCACGGGCCCGGCGGCGGTGGCGCTGTACACGGTTGGCGCGGTGAAGGAGATCCCGGGCGTGCGCACCTACGCAGCGGTGGACGGCGGCATGGGCGACAACATCCGGCCAGCCCTCTACGAAGCCCAGTATGAGGCCGTGGCCGCGGGTCGGATGGACGCGGAGCCGGCGGGGCCGGTTACGATTGCGGGGAAGTACTGCGAGTCCGGCGACATTCTGGTGCGGGACGCCCAACTCCCTGCGCTTCAGCCGGGAGACCTGGTGGCGACGCCCGCCGCGGGCGCCTACGCCCCCTCCATGGCAAGCAACTACAATCTGAACGGCCGCCCGGCCATCGTCCTGGTGAAGGACGGCCGGGCGCGGCTGATCCGCCGGCGGGAGACGCCGCAGGACATGATGGCCACCGACGTGTGGGCTGCAGTCTGACGCGACTCGCGCACTACCCCCTCCGGGCCCCGCCCCGAGGCAGGAGCGGGGGCCCCGGATAGCCGCTCATGGTGCGTGTGCCGGACCCAATGAGCGGGAGGGAGCTACGCGGGGAGTGGCTACAGCCCGTAGAATGCGCGGGGGTTGTCGTCCAGGATCTTGCGGGCCGCTTCCATGGAGATCTCGCCCTCCTTGCCCCGCTGTTCGATGATGTCCAGCGCGTCCAGCTGGGCCGACTGGTCGGCGTGCGTGTAGTCGGTGCCGATGAGCATGCTGTCCTCGAGGCCCAGCTGGAGGATGTAGGGGAGATCGTCGGTGGAGTCGCAGGCCACGTAGAAGCGGTTGCTCCTGAAGATGTTCTCCTTGAATCCAAAGGGGCGGAAGGTCAGCTTCTGCTTCTTGGCTACGAGGTCGGCGTGCAGGAAGGGGACCCAGGATGCGCCGGTCTCGATCCAGCCCACGCGGAGGGTGGAGAAGCGGTCCGGGACGCCGCTCATGGCGAGATCGGTAAAGGCGGAGATGGCGTTGAACCTCCCGCCGATGTCGCCCCTATTCCCGGTGGTCGGGGGATTGCCGGTGCCGGTATGGACGCACATGGGGATGTTGAGGCGGGCGGCCTCTTCGTAGAGGGGAAAGAAGTAGGGGTCGCTGGCGGACCTGTCGTTTTCGACGCCCTTCTTGAACACGCCGCAGGCCCCGTGGTCCTTGGCCCAGCGAAGCTCGTCCAGTGCAGCGTCCATGCTCATCATGGGCAGCATGGCGACCCAGCGGAGTCTGCCCTGGCTGGGTTCCGTCGCCTCGGCGATCCACCGGTTGTAGGAGCGGGTGAGGGCCAGCTCCACCTCCGGGCGTGCGGTGAGGCCCGTGAGGAAGAGGGTGGGATAAAGGACCTGGACGTCGATGTTCAGCTCGTCCATGTGCCGGAGCCGCGCCTGGACGTCCATGAGCTCGCGGGTGGCCTTGACGGTTCCGGTGCGCGTGTCGTCACGCCAGCGCCGAAGCTGAAGGCGGCCGTCTATGATCCACTGGCGATGGGGGCGCGCATCGCCCGGGGTGATGGACATGCCGGGATCGACTGTGATGGGGCGGAACTGCTCCTCCCCCTCTGCCATGTACGACCAGGTGGCTTCCGTTTCGTCCACGTGGGCATCCGCATCTATCCGCATCTTCCTTCCTCCTCTCACGTCCGTTGCTCGAGCGCAACCCCGGGGGGTCTGCGAACCGCTCACTTGATTGTACCCAGGCGGTCAAGGGGAATGGAACTGCCGGGCCCGCAGGCCGCGAATTTCGTATTGCCGGCCCCGGCATGAGCGGCGCAGAGCGGCGTCCGGACTCGCGGGCAGGGTGACTGGCGCCCGCGCGCGTGCGATGATGGACGCGGCAGGATTCGGGGAGCACAGTTGGAGGGGCGCCTTGCTGGAGGGAATGGAGAAGGGGCCATCCTGGCGCTTCATCGGGCACGGCGGGGTGCTGCGGCTGCTGGAGCGGGCGCTGGCGCAGGGGAGGTTGGGTCACGCGTACCTGTTGGTGGGCCCGGCCCACGTGGGGAAGGGCACGCTGGCGCTGGACTTGGCGCTGGCGGTGAACTGCCAGGGGCCCGCGCCGCCGTGCGGAGTCTGCGCGTCCTGCGGGCGCATCGCGGCAGGCCGGCACGCCGACGTGGTGGTGCTGCGAGTGGATGAGGTGGGGGGGCGGAAGGCCATCAGCATCGAGGCGGTGCGTGATCTGCAGCACCAGGCGCACCTGAAGCCCTACGAGGGCGCCTGCCGGGTGTTCATCATAGAGGGCGCCGAGCTGCTCACGGAGGCTGCGGCCAACGCGCTGCTGAAGACGCTGGAGGAACCGCCGCCCCAGGTGCTGCTCATCCTGACGACGACGGACCCGGAGACGGTGCTGCCCACCATACGGTCCCGGTGCCAGGAGATGCAACTTCGGCCGCTGCCGGGGGACGCCATCGCGGGGGCGTTGGAGACGCGCTGGGAGGTGGACGGCGACGAGGCCCGGAGGTTGGCGCGGCTGGCCCACGGGTGCATCGGCTGGGCCATCCAGGCCGTGGAGGACCCCACGATCCTGGAGACCCGGGCCCGCCGCATGGAGCGGCTGAGCGAGCTCTTCACGGCGTCCCTGGGGGAGCGGTTCAGCTACGCGGCGGAACTGGCTGCGCTGATGCCGCAGCAGCGCAGCGTCCTGCGCGAGACCCTGGACCTGTGGGCAAGCTGGTGGCGCGACGCGCTGATGGCCGAGGCGCAGGCGCCGGACCTGGCCACGGACCAAGAGGGGATGTTGCCAGCCCAGGGGGGGCAGCGCCTCGGCCGGGCGAGGATCGTGGAGACTATCCGGGCCATCCAGCGGACGGAGGAGCTGCTGGAGCTGAACGTGAACCCCCGGCTGGCCCTCGAGGGGCTGATGCTGGCGCTGCCGGATGCCGCGCAGGGCGTCGACATGTCGAGAGGAGGAAGCTGATGGTAAGCCTTCGTCTGGGACAGGTAGTGGGTGTCCGCTTCCGGCGGGCCGGCCGGGTGGTGTATTGCGACGCAAATGGGATGGACTTGGAGGCCGATGATGCCGTAGTGGTGGAAGGGGAGGAAGGGCGCTGGCTGGGCCGCGTCTCCATCGGCACGGCGCAGGTGGTGCATTGCGACGTCACTGGGCCGCTTCCCACGGTGGTGGGCAAGGGGTCGGCGGAGGAGTCGGACGGGGAGTGAAGCGCGGGCAGGGGGTGGAGCACGCACACACTGGGGTTGAGGAAGGGCGCGGCGGCCCGTTCGTGACCAGGTGGTCTGTGGGCTAGTGACGAATTGGCGATTCGGCGGGATAATGCTCTACACGCTGCGGGACCGATCTCCCGGGCGACCCACCGGAGAGTCAGGGGAAGCGTCGGCATTGTGAGGGAGGAACGCATGAGCAAGCTCGATTTCGCCTTTTGGGACGCGTTTCCGGAGTCGGAGATGGCGGAAGCCGCGGCCGCAGTGGACGTGTACGACCGGCACCTGGGTTGGGCAAGGCTGGCGGAGGAGCTGGGCTACCACTCGTACTTCATCATCGAGCACCAGAGCGCGGCGCAGATCACGGCGCCGAGTCTGTACCTGTGCTCGGTGGCGGAGCGCACGAAGACCATCAGGATCGGCGCCATGATCTGGCAGCTGCCCTTCCACAATCCGATGCTCCTGGCGGAAGAGGTGGCCATGCTGGACCAACTCTCCCGCGGCCGGGTTGAGTTCGGGACCGGGATAGGCGTGCACGAGCACGAGTTCATCCGGTGGGGCATGGACTTCTCGGAGCGGCGGCAGATGGGCATGGAGGCCCTGGAGATCATCAAGATGGCGTGGACGCAGGACGAGGTCACCTACCACGGGGACTACTGGACCTTCGACGAGGCTCTCCCCGCTCCGAAGCCGTACCAGCAGCCGTACCCGCCAATCTGGGTTGCGGCCCACAGCGAGACGTCGCTGGAGTACGCGGCGCGGGGCAACTACCACGTCTCGCAGAATATCGACACGGACAGCGTGGTGGCGGAGAAGTTCGACTTCTACCGTCGTGTGTGGCGGGAGTGCGGGCACGCGGGGCCGATGCCCCGGATATTCCTGCAGCGCATGGTGCACGTGGCGGAGACGGATGCACAGGCCCGGGAGGAGGCGGAGCCGTACCTGCTGGGTCGGGAGACGGTGTCCGCCGGGGGGAGCAGCGGCAGGACGCGGGTGGCGCAGTCGCGGATAGGGTGGGGGTCGAACCCCAGGGGCATGGGGGCGGAGTCCGAGCTGCCCAACAACGCGGAGCGCGGCCGCGTGCTGGGGCAGATGCGGGAGTCGTACGAGTTCTCCATCGAGAACGGTGTGGCCCTGGTCGGGAGCCCGGAGACGGTGATTGGGATGCTGGAGAAGCAGCAGAAGAAGGTGGGGTACGACCTCTTCGCGGCGAGTCACGGCATAGGCGCCATGCCGCCGGAGCTGGTGGAGAAGTCGCTGCGGCTCTTCGGGGAGCAAGTGATCCCAGCGTTCCGCTCCTGAGCGCGGGACGCTGCAGATGGAGCACGTGCGCCGCGCCGGGTGGGGGGTGCGGACATACAGGCCGGTACAGGGCAGGATGAACCCGAGTCGGGTTAGGGGAGGTGGACATGGCTACTCTGGCATACTCGGCAGACTCTCACGTGGTGGAGCCGCCGGAGGTGTTCAGCGGACTGCAGGAGCGGTTCGGCGACCGGGCGCCGCGGATCGAGCACGAAGAGGGCTTGGGCGACTTCATCCTGATCCCGGCGGGCGGAGGCCGGATTAACGCCGATACGGGGGGCGTGGGCCGCCTGGGCATCGCCGGGCGGCGGCTGGACGACGCCAAGACCCACGAGCAGATCCGAAAGGGATACGCTGGGCTGCGCCAAGGGGTCCTGGACCCGGCGGAGCGCCTGAAGGACCAGGACCTGGACGGCGTTGGCCTGGAGGTGCTGTACCCAAGCGTGTTCTTCCGGATCTTCGGGCTGCAGGACATCGAGATCGTCACGGCCTGTTTTCGCAACTACAACGACTGGATGCGGAGCTACTGCAGCGAGTCGCCGACGCGGCTCCTGGGGCTGGCGCTGCTGCCGATGCAGGACCCGGAGAGCGCGGCGGTGGAGCTGGACCGGGTCGTCAAGCTGGGATTTCGCGGGGGGTGCATCCCTTGCACGGCCCCGGGCGGACGCCCGTACCACGATTCGGCGTACGATCCGGTGTGGGCGCGGGCCGAGGAGGCGGGCTTTCCGCTGAGCATGCACATCTTCACGGGCGCGCATGGGGGCGCCAGCGGGCTCAGTGGGCTCGATCCCATCACGAGCTACGCCAGCGCCGCCACAATCATCCAGCTTACGTTTACGGACCTCATCTGCCAGGGCGTGGCCCACCGGTTCCCGGGGTTGAGGTTTGTATCGGCGGAGTTCAACACGGGTTGGATCGCGAACTGGCTGGAGCGGCTGGACCACTCGCTGTACCGCAGCCGGAGCGCGGCTCCGGACTACGTGGACCTGACGCCGAGCGAGTACTGGCGGCGGCAGTTTTACGCGACCTTTGAGGACGACCGGCCCGGTATCCTGACCCGCGACAGCATTGGGACGAACACGCTGATGTGGGGGAATGACTTCCCGCACCACGACGCGGTGTGGCCCAACTCGCAGCGGGTGCTCGACGAGGTGTTCGAGGGTGTGCCGGAGGAGGTGCGCCGGGAGATGACCGTGCTGAACGCGGCCCGGCTCTACGGCGTGCCGCCGACGGACTAGGGCAGGCGTACGGCGGGAAGCTTCGGGGCGGGGTTGCCGCGCGGCAAGGAGATTAGAGCACGCAGCGAGGCTGCTCTGCCGCGCCTCCGGGGCAGCGTCGCGGCGGGTTCAAGCAGGCTCGGCGTAGTCCAAGTTGCAGAGGAAGGTGGTGCCCTTCTGGCCGCCTTCAGCGATGCGCACCTGGTGGACGTAGATGCCCTGTGGAACGGCCTTGGACTGGACGTGGGAAGTGTTGCCGGTGGTCTCCACGACCACGCCGCTGCGCGTTCTGAATCGAAGGCCCGCCTGAACTGAGTCCTGCTCTCCGTAGGCCATGGCTTCACTCCTCCGGCTGGAAGGGTCGACGGTGGTTGGAGTTGGGGCTTCGCACCCGATGTCCCGGTGCTCGAGCGCAAGCCGGGCCGCCGCGCCTCCAATTGTAACCCCTGGACGTGCGCAGGTTTAGGGGGGTGGCTCGCTTGCACATGCCAGACGAGGCCCTGGGCGGTGCAGCGGGTCTTGTGCGGGGCGCGTGCCGGAGCACGTCGCAGCGTGCGAGCAGGGCGCCGGCCTGGAGGGGCGGGCGCCCCATGGCACAGGGTTTGGGCTATACTGCGCCTCGTGGCTTCCGGATGGGCCGATGGGGCTCACAACACAACCGAGGAGGATACAGGAGATGACTTCCGAGCTAGCCGATACCAAGGGCAAGGTGGCCATTGCGACGAGGGTGCTGGCGGACGTGGGACTGGCCACGGGCGTCACGGCTTCCCTGGGACACGTCAGCATGCGCCTCCCCTCTGACCCCAACCGCTTCCTGGTGAAGGGGCGGGAGTATGACGTGGACGCCCTGGCGGTCATGGGCCCGGAGCACATGGTGCTGTGCGATCTCGATGGGAACCTGGTGGACGGACCGGCCGGGGTGACCCAGCCCTCTGAGGTCAAGATTCACGCGTGCGTCCTCAAGGCCAGGCCGGACGTGCAGTCGGTGGTCCACGTTCACCCCCGGTACACGGTGCTGATGAGCGTCCTGCAGATACCGCTGGCACCCATGTGCCAGGAGGGACACCAGCTGGTGCGGCGCCCCCTGCCGGTGTACCCGCACCTGAAGACGATTCAGAGCGACGAAGAAGGGACGGAGGTTGCCGCGCTCCTGGGGGGGGACAAGGCGATGCTGCTGCGGGGCCACGGCGCGGTAACGACGGGGGTCAGCGTGGCGGAGTCGGTGCTGAGCATGATCCAACTGGAGGAGCAGGCGAGGATGAACTACCTGGCCTTCAGCGCGATGGGCCCGGACTATCCGCGGCTCTCTGACGAGCTCATCGAGGAGATCACGGACCGGGCGCCGCTGTACGAGCTGCCCCACTTTAAGGACGTGCTGAAGGGGAGAGGGCCTCAGCGGGACGGGATCTGGAACTACCGGGTGAGCCTGGTGTCGTAGGGGGCCCAGGCGGCGGGGCGGGCTGGAGGTAGGCGCGCTCTGTGACGTCGAGGAGAACGCCGTCCGGGTCGCAGAGCTGGAGCTGGCCGTTGCTGCACTGGGAGAGAAGGGTGCGGCGGACATCGCCCTCACCGCCGGGTTTCCAGGGCTTGGGGGCGAGCTCGGGGTCACGCTGGGCGAGGGCCGTGAGCTCGCCCTGGAACGCCTCCACGCTCTCCACCTTGAAGCCCAAGTGGTCGAGGGCGGGCCGCTCGATGCCGGCGCCTTCGAAGTCGCTGATCTTCCAGGGCGAGACGACGAGGGTAACGCGACCGTCGCTGAGGTAGAGGCTGGGATCGCTGGGGGGCCTCTCCAGCTCCATGAGATCGAAGACGTCGACGTAGAAGCGGGCGACGCGTTTCGGGTCGACGGTGCGCAGGACGAGGTGCTCCACGCGGCGGTCCTGCTCCCGGACGGCCTCCGTGTAGAGGCCCCTGCGGTTGGACATGTCCCGCTGCGAGAGGTCGAAGACGTTGCCCGCGGGGTCGTGGGTGCTGATTCCGGCGAAGGGCCGGTTGCCGGGGCGTTTCAGGACTTCGACGCTGGGATAGAGGCTGCGGAGCCTCTCGAAGACGGCCTCGACGTCGTCGACCTCGAAGCCGAAGTGGTCGAGGCCGGCCTGGCGCCCGGGGGACCGGTAGTTGATGTTCAGACCGACGTAGCCATCGCTCACGGTGGAGGAGCCGGCGGGGCTGTTTTCGCCGGACACCCTGGCGCCGAAGAGTTCCCGATAGAAGCCGGCGATCAGCTTGGGGCGGTCGCTGACGATGGCGATATGCCTCAGCTTGGCTGACATGCGGGGCCCTCCTGTGAGTGATGCCTATGCGGAGCTCAGGGTGGACAGCCCGTCTGCAGGTTGCGCCGCCCACCTGCAGACGGGGACAGTGTGGGAAGCGCGGCGGGATCTTGTCAAGGGCGGCGGGGCGCCGGCCCCGCGGCGGGTTTCGTCTCCCGATTGGCGCTGGACCGAGAGGCCGGTAGACGCGCCGCTAGTCGCCGAGGGCGATCCACAGAGTCGTCCGGGGCTGGCCGCCAATGACGCGGGTGACGTGCCCCTGGCCGGTGAGGTCCTCGGCGAGGAGGACGTCGCCGGGGCCGAACTGGCGGGTTGTGCCGTCGCCGATGGTGATCTCGGCCTGGCCTGAGAGGGTGACGACATACTGGCGCTGGGGGGCGCAGTGCCAGTCCAGGACAAAGTCCGCCGGGTAGCGGTTAAACCTGGTCTTGGCAGCAGGGCGGTCCGGGGTCGCCTCAGACTCGCCGCCCGGGGCGAAGGGCAGGTCGATGTCTTCGAAGTGGGTCTGGTTGTCGTCGCCGGTGTAGATACGCACTACTTGCATGAGCATCTCCTTAGCGTCGTCTCAGAGTTTCCGAGGGGGGCGCCGGTTGGCCGGTGAGGATGGTACGGGCCGTGGGCCTGCGGCATCAGTCCCCGAGCGGTACCCAGATGCTTGTTCTGGGGTCCGCGCCGACGGAGCGGGTGACGTGCCCCTGGCCGGTGAGGTCCTCGGCGAGGAGGATGTCGCCTGGGCCGAAGCGGCGCACCTCCCCGCTGCCGACCTCTATCTCGCTCTCGCCGGAGAGGCCAATGACGTACTGCCGCCGGGGGGCGCAGTGCCAATCCGAGACGCCGCCGGGGGGCCTGCGATGGAAGACGAGATTCGTGGGCAGGGGCGGCGTCGCCTCTCCGGTGGCGTCCGGGGCGAAGGGCAGGTCGGCGTCCTCAAAGTGCGACTGATTGTCGGGGCCGGTGTAGATGCGGACCACTTTCATCTTGTACACTCCCATGCTGCGAGGCTGGCCGACTCGGGGTTGGGTCCCTGGGGACGGCGCCGTTAGTCCTCATTCTCCAGGTCGAACGCCCGGTGGAGGGCCTGGACGGCCTGATTCACCTGGCTCTCCGCGACGATGCAGGTGATGCGGATCTCCGAGGTGGTGATCATCTCGATGTTGACGCCGGCGTCCGCGAGTGTGCGGAACATGCGGGAGGCGTAGCCGGGTGCGTTCTGCATTCCGGTGCCAACGACGCTGACCTTGCTCATGTTGGCGTCGTGGGTGACGCCCCGGGCGCCGATGGCGCCGGCCACGGGCGCGACGACGTCGAGTGCCTTGGGCAGGTCTGCGCGGGTGATGGTGAAGGAGAGGTCCGTGAGATTTTCGACGCTGGCGTTCTGGACGATGGTGTCCACGCTGACGCCGGCGTCCGCCAGGGGCTCGAAGACCGTGGCGGCGACGCCGGGCTTGTCGGCGACGCCGATCAGGGTGATCTTGGCCACGTTACGGTCCTGGGCCACGGACCGGACACGATTTCGGACCTCCATGTTCACGTCTCCTTGGATGAGGGTGCCCGGCGCGTCGACGAAGGTGGAGGCGACGAGGATCGGCACTTGGTAGAGCGCCCCCAGCTCGATGGAGCGGGGCTGCATCTTGGCGCCCATGCTGGCGAGCTCCAGCATCTCGTCGTAGTCGATGGCGGAGAGCTTGCGGGCCTGGGGGACGACGCGGGGGTCGGCGGTGTAGATGCCCTCAACGTCCGTATAGATCTCGCAGCGTTCGGCCTGGAGGGCCGCGGCGAGGGCGACGGCGGTGGTATCGGAGCCGCCGCGGCCAAGGGTCGTAACGTCGAGGGCCTCGGTGAAGCCCTGGAATCCGGCGACGACCACGATGCGACCGGCATCCAGCTCCCGCTGGAGGCGTTGGGGCTGAATGCTGGAGATGAGGGCCTTGCCATGGGTGGCTTCGGTCTGGATGCCGGCCTGGATGCCGGTGATGCTGACGGCGGGGAAGCCCATGTCGTTGAGTGCCATGGCCATGAGGGCGCAGGAGACCATCTCGCCGGTCGAGAGGAGGGCGTCCATCTCGCGCTCGTTGGGGCGGGCGGCCACCTGGTGAGCAAGGGCGATGAGGTCGTCGGTGGCGTCGCCCATGGCGGAGCAGACGGTGAGGACCTGGTGGCCCTGGGCGCGGGTCCTGGCGATGCGGGACGCCACGTGCTTGATGTTGGCAGGACCGGCCAGGGAGCTGCCGCCGTACTTCTGGACGATGAGGGTCATGCCGCCTACCGCTCTATCATGCTCTGCCTGTCACCGCGCCCGGGGCATGGGGGGGTCGGAGTGTGTGGCGCCGGCTGCGGGGCCCTGCGCTGAACTCATCATGGGCACAAGGGTACCACAGGCCGCGGGTCCGGCGCAGAGGGTACGGCACTCGCCCGTCACTCCAAGCGCACGACGTGGGCGCCGGCGGGGGTCAGGTCGGCGACGCGGAGGGTGCCGTGGACGCCGGCCTTCTCCGCGATGTCCTGCATCTCCCACCCGATGGTCATCTCGCGCTGGTTGGCGAGGGCCAGGATGGTGGAGCCGGCGCCGGAGAGGAAGACGCCGAGGGCGCCCGCGGCGAGGGCGGCGCGGAATATGAGGCGCATGGCGGGGAAGATGGCCTCCCGCTGGGGTTGATGGAGCCGGTCCCTGGTGGCGACGCGCAGGTATTCGTAGCGCCCGGTGGCGAGGGCGTCGACGAGCAGGGCGGTGCGCGCGGCGTTGAAAACGGCGTCGGCGCGGGGGACCTGGGGCGGGAGGATGGCGCGAGCCTGGGCCGTGGGCATGGGCTGGTCGGGGATGAAGAGGACGGCCTTTAGGGGGCTGGCAATGGGCACGGGCGCCGTGACGATGGCGCCGTCGTCGAGTGTCACGATTTGGCAGCCGCCCAGGAAGGCGGGAGCGGCGTTGTCCGGGTGGCCCTCGATGTCCACGGCCAGCTCCAGGAGCTGTTGCTGTGAGAGGGGGGCGCCGCAGAGGGCGTTGCCCGCGAGGAGGCCGGCGACGACGGCGGCGGAGCTGCTGCCCAGGCCTCGAGCCAGGGGAATGGCGTTGCGGCACGCGACGGTGAGGCCGGGCATGGGGACGCCCGCCTCCCGGAAGGCCCTGGCTATGGAACGGCAGACGAGGTTGCCCTGGTCGCGCTCCAGGGTGTCGGCCCCCTCGCCGTCGATGGTGACGGCGGGCTGGCCCACGTGGACCGTTACCTCGTTCCAGATGTCCAGGGCCATGCCGAGGCAGTCGAAGCCGGGGCCGAGGTTGGCGGTGGTCGCGGGAGCCCGGACCTGGGCAAGTGCCCGCCTAGGGCCTGGATTGGGGCCGCTTGCGTGCATCGTCTTCCGTGTTCTCAGCGTGCCTCCACCGGTGGAGGCACGGCGTAGGGGTTGGTCTGGTCTGAACGACTGAGGCGTATGTTATATGCCCTCTTCCCCGGTGGATGAGAGGGGCTAGGGACCGGCCTGCTCCGCGCGCTCCTTGAGGGCCTGATTCATAGCCTGGAAGCCGCCTCGTATCTTGCCGCCCATCATCGAGAGCAGAGGCGTTACCAGGAGGCCGCGGTAGAGCTCATAGTGCATGAACCTGGCGCCGTCGTCCCCCCGGGGCTCGATGACGAGGGCGTGCTCTCCATCGAAGAGGCCGGGAAGGAACAGGCCCCCCGTCCAGCGGAGCTCGCGGTTGGGTTCGACGGTGAGGACGGTGGGGCGAATGACGGACGTTTTTCGTCCCGGCTGCTGAAGAGAGACGACGATCTGGTCGCCGATCTGCAGCTTGCCCTCCAGGCTGCGCAGGAGGGGGTTCCAGGATGGGTATGCTTCGAAGTCGGTCAGGACTTGCCAGACGCGCTGGGGCGGGGCGTCGATGTCGATGTCGGCGCGGATCTCTTTCACGTGTGCATCTCTCGCTCAGGGTACTCGCTGGGGCCGGTATGCCGGTGCTGGGCGGCTAGCCCTGCCCGGATCTACGCTCCTGAAGAACGCGCCAGACATCGGCCGGGGTTGCGCCGGCGGCGGCGAGGAGCACCATGGTGTGGTAGAAGAGGTCGGCGACCTCTCCCGCGAGCTCCTCCCTGTGGCCCTCCACAGCGGCGATGGCCGACTCCCCCGCCTCCTCGATGACCTTTTGGGCTACGCGGCCGACGCCCGAGGCCAGGAGCTTGGCGGTGTAGCTGTCCTCGGGGGGGTCGCGCTGCCGGTCCTGCACGACGGCGAAGAGGGCTTCCAGGATGCCCGACCCCATTTCGTGCTCGCGCACGGCCGGCATCCGGTCCACGGGGGTGAAGAAGCAGCCCTGGCTTCCGGTATGGCACACGGGGCCATCCGGCTTGACCTTCAGAAGCAGGGTATCGCTGTCACAGTCGGCCTCCATG
Source organism: Dehalococcoidia bacterium (assembly GCA_965247615.1). Classification (GTDB taxonomy): domain Bacteria; phylum Chloroflexota; class Dehalococcoidia; order Lucifugimonadales; family UBA1127. The sequence continues at coordinate 2,706,822 of OZ252022.1, forward strand.
GAATTGACGTGGAGGAAGCTGCCGGAGACGTCGCCCTTGTGCCAGAGCTCCTGGCGGCTGCGGCTGTAGAACCAGACGGTGCCGCCCTCCAGTGTGCGGCGCAGGGAGCCCGGGGAGACGTAGCCGAGCATCAGCACCTGGCCCGAGTCCGCATCCTGGACGATGGCGGGGATGAGGCCGCTCCTATCCAACTGGAGTTCCACGCTCATGTCAACCCCTCGACCGCACCAGCGGTTCCTACAATGGTACCACTATCCGGACTGGGTGGGTCGCTGCGCGACGGCTTTGTGGGCCTGGGTTGGGAGCGTTGCGTCGGTACGTGTCATCAAGGGTGATGAGGGTCTCTGGTGGGGGTCCCGCGTGGATTCCCGCCTTCGCGGGAGTGACGGGTCGCTGCGCGACGGCTTTGTGGGCGTGGGTTGGGAGCGTTGCGTCGGTACGTGTCATCAGGGGTGATGAGGGTCTGGAGTGGGGGGTCCCGCGTGGATTCCCGCCTTCACGGGAGTGACGGGACTGGGTGCGGGCTAGCCTGCTGCCGACTTCTCCAGTACCCCGAACAGCTCCGTGAGACTCTGGACCTGATAGTCCGGCTGCGGGAGGTCCGGGTCCGGCGCGGCTCCGTAGCGGTTGACCCACGCCGCCTGCATACCAACGAGCTTTGCGCCGCGGACGTCCTCATGGTAGGTGTCTCCCACCTGTAGGGCCTCTGACGGTTGGACGCCGAGCCGTTCCAGGACCTGGTGGAAGATGGACGGGTGGGGCTTGTAGGCCTTCGCTTCCTCTGAGCAGAGGACGGCCGAGAAGCGCCCCGTCCAGCCGTGGTGTTCAACCAGGGGTTCGAGGTACGCCCGGTCCGCATTGGAGAGGAGGGCGAGCTTCACTCTGCCGTCCAGGGTCTCCAGCACGCCCTGAGTCTCTGGGAAGACCGGCCGCCGCCCCAGGTCGTTCCAGCAGAGCTCCGTGGCTGCGACCGGGTCACCGGACAGGCCCAGCTTCCGGAAGGCCCGCTGGAAGCAGTCGGTCCAGACCTCCGTGTAGCTCTGGAATGGCAAGCTGGGTGTGAGCGTTTGGGGATTGAGGCGGCGGCTGCGGAACTCGCGCTCCATGGGGAGCCAGGTGTCCCAGAGCTGGCGCGCCTCGACGGCGAGGCCCTGCTCCCGGGAGAGGCGCTGGAAGCTCTCGAGCCACAGGTCGTGGCCGTTGGGGACCAGGGTTTCGAAGACGTCGAAGACGATGGCTTTGATGGCCACGCCAGAGCCCCCTTTCAGGTTGTGGACAGGGGCCGCATGGGCAGCCCCCTCTGGGCGAGATAGTCCTTCACCTCGGCGATGCTGTACGTGCCGTAGTGGAAGATGCTGGCGGCGAGGGCGGCGTCGGCCCTGCCATCCTCCAACGCTTGCAGCATGTGCTCCGGGTTCCCCGCGCCGCCGCTGGCCACCACCGGCACGGTGACCACTTCCGACAGTGCCCGGAGCAGCTCAATGTCGTAGCCTGCCTGTGTTCCATCGGCGTCCATGCTGTTGACGACGATTTCGCCTGCGCCCAGCTCCACGGCTCGGGCGGCCCACTCAATGGCGTCGAGGCCGGAGGAGTGGCCGCCGTCCTTGCCCGTGCGCGTGCGGACCTCCCATCGGACCGGGTCCGTCCCCGGAACGCGCATGGCGTCCAGCCCCAACACGATGCACTGGGACCCAAAGTGCTCCGCGCCCTGCCGTATCAGGTCCGGGTTCTCCACCGCTGCCGTGTTGATCGAGACCTTGTCCGCGCCGGCCAGGAGCATCGTATGCATGTCATCCACGGAGCGGAGGCCGCCGCCCACGGAAAGAGGAATAAAGACCTGTTCCGCCACCTGCGCCACCACGTCCAGCATGATGGAGCGTTCCTCAGCGGAAGCGGTGATGTCGTAGAAGACCAACTCGTCGGCGCCGGCCTCGTTGTAGAGGGACGCCATCTCCACCGGGTCACCGGCGTCGCGGTGGTCCAGAAAGCGGACGCCCTTGACGACGCGGCCGCGCTTCACGTCCAGGCACGGGATGATGCGCTTGGTGAGCAAGCTACTTCCTCAGCAGCACGAGGTAGTAGTTGCTGGTGAGGGTGCGCCTGCCAGAGATGCGCAGGCCGACGGTCTTGGCGAGGGCCATGACGTCGGCTTCGGCGATGCGCTCTTCGTCGGGCGGGCCGACGGCGGCTTGGCCCTTCTGCCACTCGACGATGGCGACCCAGGCGCTGCGCTTGAGCTTGGGGAGGAACTCCCGGAGGAGCCCCTCTCTATCAGCGGTCTGGTGCAGCGCGAAGGGGACGAGGACACCATCTAAGGTATCATCGCCGATGCTCTGCTGCTCCTTCTCGGTGGAGACCAGGGTGACGTTGCTGAGCCGCGCTTGGGCCAAGCGTTGCTTGAGCTCATCCAGGGCGGCAGCCGAGCCGTCCCTGGCGTAGACCCTGCCATCGAAGAGGGACTTGGCCATGGGAATGGTCAGGTGCCCGTTGCCGCAACGGAGGTCCAGCACGCAGTGATAGGGGCGTAGAGGGAGCTGGGCGAAGAGGCGCAAGGGGTCGAGGCCCTCGGCGGGGGAGGAAGCGTGAGTGGCATCCGGGGACGTTGTCTTTCTTTCCATTCATTCAATCCTTGGCGGGTATTGGGGTACGCTGCTCAGTATAGCAGGGCACAGCGAGGTGGGCAGGCGCCGGGCGGCATCAGTCCTGGCGCAGGGTCCGCAGGGCCTGGGGGAGATCGACGGCGCCGGTGAAGAGGGCGGTGCCAACGATGGCGCCCTCCGCGCCCAGCTCTGCGAGGCGGACGAGGTGGTCGATGGAAGAGATGCCGCCCGCGGCTATGAGGGGGCAATCGACGGCTGCGATGGCGCTCTCCACCGCGGCGAAGTTGGGTTCGGAGAGGGTGCCGTCCTGGGCGATGTCCGTGTAGACAAAGCGGCTGACGCCAAGCTGGGCCATGCGGCGAAGGAGGGCCAGCGAGTCTACGTGAGAGCCCTCGGTCCATCCCCGGACGGCGACCTTGCCATCCCTGGCATCCACGGAGACGATGACGCGGCCAGGGCCAACCTTCTCCAGGAGGCCGCGCACAAGGTCCGGGTGCTCCACGGCGGCGGTGCCCAAGACGACGCGGTCCGCTCCGGCGTTCAGGAGAGTGAGCGCCGTGTCCAAGTCGCGGACGCCGCCACCGACCTGGAGGGGAACGCGGGCGCAGGCGGCGATCTGGCGGATGGTGGCGAGGTTTCCGGGCCGGCCCGAGGCGGCGCCGTCCAGGTCGACGACGTGGAGTCGGGCCGCCCCCTGGTCCTGCCATTTTAACGCGACGCTCAGGGGGTCTTCCGACAGGAGCTCCCGTGAGAAGTCCCCCTGGTAGAGGCGGACGCAGCGGCCGTCCCTGAGGTCGACTGCGGGGATTAGCTCCATGCTACGACACTACGGCGACGGGGGTGACGCGGGAAAGGTTGGGCGGTGGACTCAATTTGATTGACCGTCGCGCTTGATTGTCTGTTTTGGGGGATGGGGGTCATGGGCGGGCGGACTGCTCCGCGAAGCGGAGGAAGTTTTCGTACAGCTTCAGGCCCCACACTCCGCTCTTTTCGGGGTGGAACTGGGTGGCCACGAGGTTGTCGCGGGCGGCGGCGGAGCAGAACTCGACGCCGTAGCTGGTGGTGGCCAGGACGGATTCTGAGGTGGCCGGCGCCGGGCAAAAGCTATGGACGAAGTAGAAGTGGGTGTCCTGGGGCACGCCGGCGAAGACGGGGTGGTCCCTCTGGAGGTGGGCGGTGTTCCACCCCATGTGGGGGACCTTCAGTCCGGGGGGCAGCCGCCGCACGGCACCCGGGATGAGGCCGAGACACTGCACGCCGCCCTCCTCCGACCAGTCGAAGAGGAGTTGCAGGCCAACGCAGACGCCGAAGAAGGGAGCGCCCCGCTCGATGGCGCCCTTGACGGTTGCGGTGAGGCTACGCTGCTCGAGGGCGAGCATGGCGGAGTCGCAGGCGCCCTGGCCGGGCAGCACGAGCGCTTCGGCGCGGGCAATCTCCGCGGGGTCGCTGGACACGCGGGGGGAGGCGCCGAGGGACTCCAGGGCCTTGGCAACGCTGCGGAGGTTCCCGGCGCCGTAGTCGATGATGACGATCCTCAGGCTGCTCATGGTGCCAGGTCGTCCAGGAAGCGCAACAGGCTCAGGGCGACGTCTTCGCCCACGGGCCCGCTGAGCATGTCCGTACCGCGCTCGCCTCCCAGATAAGCCTGGTAGATGGGCTGCCCGGAGACCGCCTTGAAGAACTCGCCCGCGTCCTGCTGGGCGGGCTCATCGTCCTCTGCGACGATGAGCAGGACGGACGATTCCACCTGGGGGGCGTCCTCCAGAGCGTTCAGGCCCTGGTACTCAGCGGGTGCGGAGAGGGTGGCGACACCGCGGAAGCGCTCCCTAGCGGCCATCTTCATGGCGGCTGTGCCGCCCATGCCGGCGCCGATGAGAAAGATACCCTGGGCTCCCTGGTCGCGCAGGACCTGGACCGCGGCCTCCATGTCCAACAGCAGATTCTCGAACTCTTTCTGTCCACTGGAGCGGCCGAAGCCCCGGAAGTCGAAGGTGAGGACCGTGTGGCCGCGGGCAGCCAGGGTTTCGGCAAAGGGTTGCCAGCTGCGCTGGTCGGCGTCGTCCATGTGCGCCAGGACGACGGCAGGGTTGCCCTGGCCGAAGAGCCGTCCGTGGAGGGCCACGCCGTCCGCCGTCGTGAAGAAGATGTCGGCGTAGTTGCCGGGGGGATTCTCAACGGCGCGGCGGTCCTGCAACACCTGAGCGCTGCCCCAGGTGGCTGCTACGACGACGCCTATGACGACGATCAGGGCGGCGAGGGCGTAGTAGATGCGGGGGGCCGTGGTCCAGCGTTGGCCCGGGGACCGGCCTGCGCGGGACTGCCTCCGAAAGGTCGACATCAGAGGCGGCCTCCGGTTACTACCTCGAAGGGGAGGGCGCGGTCGGCGTAGCGCGCCAGGATAAAGAGGAGGTCGCTGAGCCTGTTGATGTACCGAAGGTCCTCGTCGTTGGCGAGGGCGCCGGCCTCCTTGAGGGCGACGACACTGCGCTCGGCCCTGCGGAGCACGGTGCGAGCAACGTCCAGAGCTGCGGAGGCGGGCGAGGCGCCGGGGATGATGAAGGCGCTGGGCAACTGCACGTCCTCTTTGAGGGCGTCGATGGTGTGCTCGAGGTCCTGGGTCATCTCGGCAGTGACGGGCTTGAAGTGGGACTTGAAGGTGTCGTAGACCTCGGGGGCGGTGGCGAGCTCCGCGGCGACGGTGAAGAGCTCGCGCTGCACCTTCAGCAGGACCGACCTGGTCCGATCATCCTGGGCCAAGGCGCGAGCCAAGCCCAGGGCGGAGTTGGCCTCATCGACAGCGCCGTAGGTTTCGACACGGGGGTCGGACTTGGAGACGCGGCCGCCGTAGAGCAGGCCCGTGTCGCCATCGTCTCCTGTGCGGGTGTAGAGCTGAGCCACGGGGAGCGCCGCCTTGGTATGGATTCACAGGTAGTATAGCAGAGGCCGGTTATGCCACGGGAGGGTCTAGGCTGACGTCCAGGGTATGCTGGCACCAGTGGGCCGCGGCCAGGAGGCGCTCCTCGGTGAACCAGGGGCTGAGGAGCTGAATGCCGAGGGGCATGCCGTCCGTGTCGAGGCCGGTGGGGAGGGAGATAGCGGGGACGCCGGCTGCGGTCCAGGGCCCCTGGAAGCGCCGGTCGCCGGTGGTGCTCAGGTCGGCGGGCGCCGCGGCGGGCGTGGAGGGGGTCAGCAGCACGTCCACGCCGCGCATGACCTCGCGTAGCTCCTCCCGGAAGGCGATGCGGACCCGCTGGGCCAGGAGATAGTCCACCGCCGAGGTCTCCAGCCCCTGCTGGAGAGTGTTGCGAATGATGGGCCCGTAGCGGGAGGGGTCCGGGGCAAAGGTCTCCTTGTGGAAGGCCGCCGCCTCTGCGGGGACGGTGAGGGCTAGGGCGTCCTCATGGGCGGCGAAGCTCCGGGGCAGCTCCACCTCCTCGACGACGGCGCCCGCATCGGCCAGCTTCCGCACCACCTGGGCGGTATGGGCGCGGACGTCCTCGACGGCGCGCTGTTCGAAGGGTCCTCGCACCAGGCCGATGCGCGGCGGGCCGCCGATACTGTTCAGCGCGGCGCGGTAGTCCGGCACGGGCTGCGTGGAGGATACGGGGTCCCTGGGGTCGTGGCCGGCCATGGCCTGAAGCATGATGGCCGCATCCTCGACGGACCGGGTGAGGACGCCAACGGTGTCCAGGGACCAGGCGAGTGAGAAGACGCCGTAGAGGCTGATACGGCCATAGGTGGGCTTGAGCCCCACGACGCCATTGTAGGCCGCGGGGCGGAGGACGGAGCCTACGGTCTGGGAGCCCAGAGCGGCGGGGCACATGCGTGCGGCGACGCCGACGGCAGAGCCGCTGCTGGAGCCGCCGGGGGTGCGGGCGGGGTTCCATGGGTTGATGGTGGGGGGCGGGTCGGCGTAGGCGAACTCGGTGGTGACGGTCTTGCCGAGCATGATGGCGCCGGCCTGCTTGAAGCGCGCGACGCACGCGGCGTCGTAGGCGGGCACGAAGTCGGCGTAGACCCGGGAGCAGGCGGTGGTCCTGACGCCGGCGGTGTAGAAGATGTCCTTGACGCCCACGGGGATGCCGTGCAGGGGGCCGGCAGGGCCCCCGCGCTCTAGGAGGCGCTCCGAGTCCCGTGCGGCCTTGAGGGCCGCCTCCGGGTCCAGGGTGACCCAGGCTTTCAGCCCGGGCTCCAGCCTGTGGATGCGCCCCAGCAGCGACTCCATGAGGGCCACGGGGGACAGCTCCCCGGCCGCTATCAGGGCCGAGGCCTGGGCTATGGTGAGCTCATACGGTTCCATGGGTGCTCCTCTCAATACCGGCGCCAGGGGTCCCTACTGGCGGCGACCGGTCCGGGTTGCGCTCGGTGAAGAACGCGCCGCGCTCTACCTTGACCCGCGATTGTTCGGCCGCTCGCGATGGCCCTAGGGCCTGGGCCGCAGGGCCGTGCTCTCCAGCACCTCCGGGTTGATGACCCTGGTGGGGGTCCCGGAAAGGTAGGCGTTGACGTTCTCCACGGTATCGCGGTAGTAGGACTCGTAGCCCTGCTCGCTGACGTAGCCGATGTGGGGCGTGATGACGGTGTTGGACATGCTGCGGAGGGGGTGGTCAAGGGGCAGGGGTTCGATGTCGAAGACGTCGAGGCCCGCGCCTGTGATGAGGCGGCGGCGCAGGGCATCGATGAGCGCCGCCTCGTCGACGATGGGGCCGCGTGAGGTGTTGACCAGATAGGCGGTGGGCTTCATCAGCGCCAGCTCACGGGCGCCGACCAGGCCGCGGGTGCGGGGGCTCAAACGCAGGTGGATGGAGACGACGTCCGCCCGCGCGAAGAGGGTGTCCTTGTCCACGTAGGTGGCGCCGGACTCGGCGCAGCGCTCCAGGGTCAGGTTCTGGCTCCAGGCCACGACGTCCATCCGGAAGGCGTGAGCGATGGAGGCCATCTGACGGCCGATGCGGCCCAGCCCCAGGAGGCCAAGGGTCTTGCCCTGAAGCTCGGGGCCAATGGTGGTCTGCCACCTTCCCAGGCGGGTGGCCTGGTCCTCAGCGGCTATGTGGCGCATCAGTGCAAGGATGATGCCCCAGGTCAGCTCAGGGGTGCTGCGGCTGCTGTAAGAGTCGGTGCCGCACATGAGGATGCCGAGCTCCGTGGCGGCGGCCACGTCGATGGACGCGTTGACCATGCCGGTGTTGCAGATGAGGCGCAGCTCCGGCAGGCGCTCCAGCAGGGAGCGGGGGAATGGGGTCCGCTCCCGGATGCACATGACGGCGAAGGAGGACTCGAGCTGAGCGGCGAGGTCGTCCTCGCTGACGAGGTGCTCGGTGAGGACGTGGACGTCGATGGTCGGCGGCAGGGCGTTCCAGTCGCCGAAGCGGTTGGCGGCGCGCTGGTAGTCGTCGAGGACGGTGAGGCGGGGCACGGCGGGACCTCCCAGGGTGGCTTGGCAGCGGGTCAGGGCGGAGCTGAGTCCACTTCCATATTGCGTCCACCCGCAGGGGCGGGGGGAGTGAGGAAGAACGCTGCCGGTGACCCATTCTAGCAAGTCGCCGGAAATGGCGACAGACGGCAAAAGAGCAGGGGCGCACGAGTGTGCGCCCCTGCTCGGTACGGGACTGGGGTGTGGGGCTACTGCTCCGGCATGCCCGCGTAGGCCCGGGCGAAGAGCTCCTCGACCTCGTCGATGGTGGGGCTGTAGCGCGCGGTGGCGCCGTCCTTGAGCATGCCCTTGCGGAAGGTGGGGCGGGGGCGGCTCTCCTGGCCCATGGCGATGTACTCGTTCTTGGCCGGGTCGCGAATGACGTTCATGGGGTCGCCGCCGTCGAGGGCAATCTCCATCTGCTGCTTGAGAAGACGCCGGTAGAGGATGACGCCCCGGTCCGACTGGGCCAGCTTCTCCAGGTGACGCGGCGCGATGGGGCCCTGGGCCGCCCATGCCATGGAGTCCTGGCCGTTGACGAAGTCGACGATGAACTTGCCGCTATCGTCATACACTGGGACCTGGTACAGGGGAATCTTCTCCTGCTTGGGCAGTTTGAAGTCTCCCGGGGGCGTGTAGGTGGAGTACCAGAAGTGGAGAGTGTGGGTGTCGTCGATGGGGACGCGGTACTGGAACTCGTCGAGACCGCCGCCACCGACGCGGAGGATCTGGGGGAAGAGGATGGGGTGGCCCACCGTCCAGTCCTCATGGTCTTCCGTCTGGTCGCCCCAGACGCGGCGCTTGATGATGCCATGCTCGAAGACGTCGAAGCCGATCTTCTTGTGGCGCTTGAGGTTGGGCCGGGCGCGCTCCATGGCCATCTCGTTATCCATGCCGGACCGCTCCAGGACCCACCGGAAGTAGTAGCCGTGGAGCCACTCCAGGTGAACGGGGTCCACGGAGTTCTCCATGCACTGGAGCCAGTTGCAGGGGATGACGGCGGCGCCGATCTGCCGGTACACGTTGTCCTTGACGAGCAGGTCCCAGTTGGGGATCAGGGGGGCAGGGTCCGGGCCCAGGTAGGCCCAGATGAAGCCGGCGTGGTCCTTGACCGGGTAGGTCTTGGCCACGACGCGGTCCTTGAAGGTGCTGTCCGGGGCCTCGGCGGGCATCTCCAGGCACTTGCCGGACTCGTCGAAGAGCCAGCCGTGGTAGGGGCAGCGGAGACCGTGCTCTTCGGGGATGCCGTAGAGGAGGTTGACGCGGCGGTGGGGGCAGGACTCCTGGATGAGGCCCAGGTTGCCGCTGCGGTCCTTGAACAAGACCAGGTCCTCGCCGAGGATGCGCATGGCCTTGGTGGGGGTGTCGTCCATCTCCACACTGCCGGCGATCGGATGCCAGTAGCGGCGGAAGAGTGTGCCCATATCCGTGCCGGGGCCGATGTGTGTGAGGCGTTCGTTTTCCTTGACGCTCAGCATGGCCTACTCCTTTTCACTTTGAGCTGCCGCCGGCTTGAGCCGACGATAGGCAGGGGCCGACGCCGCCTCGCGGCGGAGGCTGGCGAGAGTATACGCTGGCTCGGGGCGGGTGTCAAACACGCTGGCGGCGACCGGCCGCTGCTAGCCGCTGGAACCCCTGGCGTGACGCTCCAGGGTCTGTTTGGCCTTTTCCACCAGCGGGTAGTCGACGAATTGGCCATCGACCAGGATGGAGGCGCTTGAGTTTGCCTCGGCCTCTTGGAAGGCGGCAATGACCTTCCTGGCATGCTCAAGCTCTTCCGGCGAACAGTAGGAGAAAGCCTGGTTGACGATGGTCACCTGCCGTGGGTGGATGCAGCACTTGCCCTGAAAGCCCGTTCCACGGGCGCGCTGGGCGGAACCGGCGAGACCATCGTCGTCGTTGAGGCGCACCCAGACGGAGTCGGTGGGTGCTTCGACGCCTGCGGCGCGGCAGACGGTGACCAGATGGGAGCGGGCGTAGAGGAGCTCCATCTCATCGCGGGACCACTCAAGGCCCAGGTCCCGGGTGAAGTCGCCGGCGCCGAAGTGGAGTGAGCCGACGCGGGAGATGCTGCGGGCGATGTCGTAGGCGTTCAAGAGGCCCAGGGCGGTTTCGATGATGGGCAGGACCTGGATGGCGCCCGCGGCGATGCCGAGGCGCTCCTCCTGGGCGCTGAGGAGGCGGTCCACATCCACCAACTCCTGGCCCGACTCCACCTTGGGGACGACCACGCCGTCCAGCTCCCGGCAGACTACCGCCTCTATGTCCCGGGCGCCCAGGGGCCTGGAAAAGTCGGTCTTTTGGCCCAGGGGGTTGACGCGGACGAAGACCCGCCCAGCCGCGGCCTTGACAGTGGGGATGGCCTCACGGACGGCGCTGCGGGCGGCCTCCTTCCGGTCGATGGGAACGGCGTCTTCCAGGTCCAGGACGACGGCGTCGGCGCGGTAGGTCCCGGCCTTGGCGACCTTGTTGGGCTCGTTGCCCGGTGTGTAGAGGAGGGACCGTATGGTCATAGCAATGTCCTGCGGATGTGGTGCGCCGGCTAGATGTCGATGGTCTGTCCGCCGTCGATCACGAGGGCGTGCCCGGTGACGTAGGAAGACTCGTCGGAGGCAAGGAACAGGACGGCGTAGGCGATCTCCTCGGGCCGGGCCAGCCGGTGCAGGCCGGCGACGCGGGTGACGCGGCGGTTCAGCTCGGCCTCCGGGTCGTCCAAGCCCTCGACGCGTTCCATGTAGCGGCGCGTGGCGACGGGACCGGGACAGACGCAGTTCACGCGGACCGCGGGGCCGTAGTCCAAGGCGGTCTGCCGCGTGAGCATGACGACGCCGGCCTTGAAGGTGCAGTAGGCCGGGGAGGCGGCGGTGGCGAGGATGCCGTGGGTCGAGGCGGTGTTGACTATCGTGCCCTTACCCCTCTGCTGAAAGTGGGGGAGGGCCGCGCGGATGCCGTGGAAGGTGGCCATGAGGGTGATGTTGAAGGTGCGAGCCCACTGGTCTTCGGTGAGATCACCGAGCTTGCCCGGTTCACTGCCGCCCACGTTGTTGAACAGGACATCCAGGTCCCCGTATTGATCGAGGGCGGCGGCGATCATCCTGTCGCAGTCGGCCCTGGTGGTGGCGTCGCCGGAGAGGAAGAGGGCGTCGCCGCCGTCTTGCTTGATGAGATCATCGATGCGGGGCGCGCCTGACTCCCTGATGTCGACGCACACGACCTTGGCGCCTTCGCGGCCAAAGAGGCGCGCGGTGGCCCTGCCGATTCCGCTGTCGGCTCCGGTGACGATGGCCACCTTGCCCGCGAGGCGCTCTTTGCCCGGACCAAGGCCCGGGTGCTCATCGCCGCTGCTCATCCCCATGATTCCTCCTTCCGGCCACAAGGGCCTTGCACGCCTGGCCACCAGGGTCCCCTGACACCTGCGGAACGGCCCTTAGGTGGGAGGATTATACACTGGGTCTGCCGTTAGCCCACTTCAAGCAGCAGCACACCGAGGGTACGACTGGGACGGGTTGATCAGTTCTGGTCAATGATCATTTGACGCACATGGGCGTCCATCATTGTCCTCATTGCCTGGACCTCATCGGGACTCTTGCCGTCGAAGTGGTTGGCGTGTGCGTCGTCGCCGTGCGCCATCATCGCTGCGTAGAGCTCGTCAGCGGTCTCTTGTTCGGTGGACCAGTCACACCCCTCACATGCCAGCTTCATTTCTTGCTCCTTCGCTATATGGTTTCATGGATGGCCTCAGCGGCCCAACCGGGCCGCTCATGGTAGCACTCCCGCGTCGCCAAGGACACAAACTGTCGCCCCCCTCTGCCCTCCCTGCATGGGTTCCCGCCTGCGCGGGAATGACGGTTGTACAGTAGCGCACCGCCAACCAACCGCGTTGCACCCGAGAGATGGCGGACCTCATCATCTCCCTGGTCTAGGAACACGCAGAACAGGTGGGCGGCGGACCTGGTTTGAATGTTTGCGCCTGTATGATAGTCCACGCTTTTTTTTGCGGCTATTGAAGCTGAAGGGTGCAAAAAGGGTTGATTGCTTGCTTTTGGGAGTCGCGCGGTAGCTTCGGTGTGGGTTGGTGCTTTGATTGTTGTTGCGGCGGGTCGCTGGCGCGACGGCCTTGTGGGGGGAGGGTTGCGGGGCACGTCACTGGAGGGCTTGGCCGCCTCGGTCAGCAGAATCGCCATTTAGTTGATCCTCCACTTTAGGTTATCTATTACTTTTTTCTCCGACTTTTGAAGCGGGTCCGGCGGGAAAAGGGGGGGTTGATGTTTCGATTGACTGGCCTCCTTTGACTGGCTGTCGTGGGGGTCTGTTGACGGGTCGCTGGCGCGACGGCCTTGTAGGGGAGGGTTGCGGGGTGGCAGGGGGTGGGTGCATGTACGGGGGGACGCTCCACGCTGAGGCGCGGTCAGCGATTGGACCGGCTTCGTAGGGACCAGGAACGACATCGCTCCGACGGCGGCCGAGGCGACGCGCGCCGCTAGCGCGGCGACGCCCATCGGCCACGGCTCCACCGTCGGGGCAACTTGCGCCCCACTTGTCAGAACTAAGTCCGGGCCGGTGAGAGTGGGCACGTCGGCGCCGATACGGCACCCGCGCCTCCGCTCCCCCGCCGCTGTCTCGCCGAGCGTTCCCTCGCCCGTCACTGCCCGCTGACGGCCCGTGCGCCGCCCACATCGGATTGGTTGCCTACGGCATCCCACCTCCTTCGCCGCCTTCATGGGCGGCTGATGTCCGTAAGAATAGAACATATAGTCTGTCTTGACAAGAGACGGGTGGCACAGGTCGCTAGCGCGACGGCTTTGTGGGGGGAGGGGGCGGGGCGGACGACTCTCATGGGCTGCTCGCGCGGTTCCGCTTCTACGACTAGGCGGCTACGTGGTAGAGTACGGAAACGGCTTCCAGCCGCTCGGCCAAGAGCCGGAACCACTGCCGCGACACGGAGCAGGTTCACAGGAAACACGCCAGGCCTCCCGTAGCTGCGCTACGCAGGGGAGCGATGAGAGTGGTGGCCATCGATCACGGGTGGGTGGCAAAGAGGCCAGTCAGCAACTATAGGGTTACCTTACAGCAATTAGGTATTGGAAAAGTCTGGAAGTTACACTATAGGACAGCCAGGTTATCAGTGAACTGCACGATGATGTTGGCGGTGTAGCTAACGTTTGGTGAGGGATCGTCGCCTCATGAATCTTGTTAGAGCAATGTTTCCGAACGCGATAATCGTGATATTGGCGGCTGCATGCGTCGCTTTTGCGACTATGGTCGTGGTAGTCTCCTCCAGAAGGCCACTAACTTCTCTTGAAGCCACACTACTTCAGATCGTGATTTTGGGCACTGGTCTATCGGCCACATATCTATTTAGCCAAAAATCGGCGAGAGCGGCAGCAGAGCAGTTGGTGAAGCCTCAGGCGCGCTCAGCGTTTCGTCGTGTAATGAGTCTGTACAGAGGCCAATTCTATCCGAAGGTACTCATTAGAGAGCCTAACGGGAAAACCGCAAGTCAGGTTGTTGAAGTAATTGAAGCAGTGATAGATCAGCAACTTACCACAGTGGCCGATGCTCTGGAGGATTGGCGCGACATGGTTCCTGAAGAGGTCGCGAACCTCGAGCGAGGACTTGGAGAGCACATAAGAGTCGAGTTGGAGGATCTTAGACGATGACGAGTGAATCTAAGTGCATCCGAGGGAAAGTGGCCCGCATCTTGAACTCAAGAGAGTTGGCGCTGAACATCGGCTTGGAACATGGCGTTAAACTTGACATGCTATTCGATGTGTTGGATCCGATATTAGAAGACATTCGAGACCCGGATACAGGTAAGATAATCGGGACCGTGGACCGTCCGAAAGTTAGAGTGAAGATCGTGGCGGTTCAAGAAAAGATATCAGTCGCGAGGACGTATAGGAGTAAGACCGTCAACATCGGAGGCATGAATACTCTAAGCAATTTGGCTGCTTTATTCGCTACCCCAGCAAGGTGGGTCCGCGAATATGAAACACTTGAGACAGAAGAAGACACTTGGGAGAACCTCGATGAAAAAGATAGCTATGTGGCAACAGGTGATCATGTAGTTCAGGTCCTCAATGATGAGGATGGGGACTGACCCCACCATGGCAAACAGACCCTATTGCGGCGACAACCCAAGACGTTCTGCGATCGTAAGTCTCCGGCCAGTCTGAGGGTATAGTGAACTTGGATCCAACTGCCGGGACTCGAACCAGCTGACGAGACCGTCCAGCGCCAGCTTGCTGGTCTGGTGCGCTGCACAAATTAGGGGATGAGACCCGTCTCCGCTTGCTGCCTCCAAGTCGACGGTGTTTGGCATCGTGGCGCCGACTAGAGCATATCCCGCAACGCGGCGCGGGGTCGCTGGGAGGACGGGGTGAGTGGGATGCCCGGATGCGCCCCGCCGCTCTGTGGGTTCCCGCTTTCGCGGGAATGACGATGGGTGGGTGCGGGGTCGCTGGCGCGACGGCCACGTGGGGGGAGGGTTGCGGGGTCGCGACGGGGAGGACGGGGGGCGTGGGCTTCTTATTGAGGGGGGTGGTCAGCGGCTCGGGCGCGCTCCTGGTCCACGAGGACCCTGCGCAGGATCTTGCCGGAGGGGTTCTTGGGGATGGCGTCGACGAACTCGACCTCGCGGATGTGCTTGAAGGTGGCGACCCTCTCGGCGACGAAAGCCATGAGCTCGCCGGGGGTGACGCTGGCCCCGGGCCTGACGACGACGAAGGCCTTGGGGACCTCACCCGCTTCAGGGTCGGGCTTGGCGATGACGGCGACGTCGGCCGCGGCGGGATGCTCGAGGAGGAGACCCTCCAGCTCGGCCGGGGGCACCTGGAACCCCTTGTACTTGATGAGCTCCTTCTTCCGATCCAGGATCCAGACGTAGCCGTCGGGGTCCATACGCACGATGTCGCCGGTGTGGAGCCAGCCGTCCGGGGTGATGGCCTCAGTGGTAGCGACGGGGTTGTCGAAATAGCCCTTCATGACCTGAGGGCCTCGAATGAGCAGCTCTCCCGGCTCGCCGAAAGGGACGGCCAGCTGGCCAGTCTCTACGTCCACGACCATCTCCTCGGTGTCGGGCATGCCGGGGCCCACGGAGCCGGGCCGGCCGCGCTCCGGGTCGATGAAGTCCTGGTTGGTTACCGGTGAGGTCTCCGTCAGGCCGTAGCCCTGGATGATGGGGCAGCCCACGGCCTCCTGCACGCGGGTCTGCATTTCAGCGGACATGGGAGCGGCGCCGAACATGCTGAACCGGAGGGCGGAGAGGTCGAAGCTGCCGATGTTGGGGTACTGGGTGAGAGCCAGGCCCACGGGTGGAACGGTGTATAGGGCCGTCACGCAGTGGCGGGCGAGCAGTCCGAGGAACTGGTCGACGTCAAAGCGTCCCATGAGCACCTGGGTCGCGCCGGCGGCGATGGCGGGGTTCATGAGCACGTTCATGCCGTAGATGTGGAACAGGGGGAGGTGGACCATGACGACGTCGGCCTCGCGGATGGCGGTGGGCTCGTCGCGCTGGAGGAACTGGCAAACGTTTGCAGCCAGGTTGAAGTGGGTGAGCATGACGCCCTTGGAGAGGCCCGTAGTGCCGCTGGAGTAGGGGAGGACGGCCAGGTCTTGCTCAGGGTCCAGGGACACCCGTGGGGGCGCCGCCGGAGCGCCCTCTATGAGCCCCCAGAAGGATTCGGGGCTTGGGGCGTCCTCCTCGATGACGATCATGCGTTTGAGGGCCGGGACTGCGTCCCTGGCCGAGTCAGCCACGGCCTGCAGGGAGTGGTGGAGGACCAGGACCTCCGCTCCGGCGCTATCGAGCTGGTGGGCTGTCTCGCGCTCCCGATAGCCGGAGTTGACGGTGGTGACGACCGCGCCGGCTTTGATGATGCCGAAGAAGGAAATTTCGAACTCGACGCAGTTGGGGGCCAACACTCCCACACGGTCCCCCTTCGCCACACCCATGGAAGCCAGGGCCGCCGCGAAGCGGTCGCTGTACTGGTCGAGCTGCGCGTAGGTGAAGCGGCGGTCGCCGTCGATGACGGCGAGCTTGTTTGGGAACCGGCGAGCGGTGCGCTGGAGCAGGCGCTGAAGGGGCGCGGACTCGTAGGGGGCCAACGAGCCGCGGATTGAGGTTGTCATCGCGCCTCCGGCCCCGCTACGCGGCCTCGGAGGTGAGGGGCGCCACGCTGAAGATGACGTGAAAGGGAGCGCAGTAGATGATGACGGAGCGGTGGGCGGTCACGTCGGTCCCGGCTGGCACCTCGTAGTTCTGGTTGCCCATATTCCCCTTGAGCTTGCCCAGGTCCAGATAGTCGCCGCCCATGAGCTCGGAGCGGGACGTGGGGTCCGGGTGCGCGCTCAGCAGCACGTGGAGCTCCGGCCCATTGGTCACGTTGAAGTCCTCCAGCCGGAGCACATGGGTGTCGTCGGGGAGGAGGTAGACCGTGGCGCGGCCGCTGCCCTTGTGGAAGCGGTCCGCGTCCCGGAAGGCGCCGGCGCTGAGCTTGCGCGCCGACTGCATGGCCGGAGGCATTGGTTCGGTCATGGGGCTGTCGAGCTTGGCCATCCCCTCCATAACGGCCTCTACGTCGGCCCGCTGCATGCTGGGCGGGATCTCGGCGGAGACGGTAAGGGGGAACTGCTCATCCACGGTCTTGCTGATGAAGAGGGGGGAGCCCAGCCACCAGGCAAGGGCGAGGGCTGGAATGGCAAGGACCACGAGAACCGCAACTGCCACGCGGCGGCGCTTGGTAGCCAAGAGTGATTGCAGGATGCTCACAATAGGACTCCCTTATGGTGGTATGGGCTCCGCGTCGACGGGCTATATGGGGTACGAGGGGCCTTTGTAGGGTGTCTGGTGGTGCATCTCCACTTCCCGATGCTCTCTGGAGGACTGCATGACGCCGAGCAGGACCTCCAGGGTCGCCTTGTGCCAGCGGGCGTCGTGGAGCGCTACGGGGGTGTCGGTGACGATGGCGTGGTGGAGCTCCTGGACCTCGGTGCTGGTGTAGCGAAGGGTGAAGTCGTCACCGGCGTGGACGGGCAACTCCCTACGCTCGGCGTCTGTGTAGAGGACGAGGCCTTCGGGGTACTGGCGGACGTCGCCCTTTTCGCAGCTGGCGACGGTGAAGCCGTAGAAGGCGTGGCGCTTCGGGGTCCCGGCGGCGTCTCTGGCGGGGGGGCCGGACCTGGCGGGGCGCGAGCGGCTTCCGCCGTAGCGGGTGGACTCCTTGAACTCGTACTCACGCTGGCGGCCGCCAAAGTCGGCCGTCTGCCGGTGCGCGTCGACGCCGATTCCCGGCGCCACGGGGAAGCCCTGGAGGCCGAGGCCGTAGGTGACCTCGGCGGAGTCGAAGTGGCCATAGCCGCTGCAGAGCATGGTGGCCGGGGTGCCGTCCTCGAACTCCAGGTAGGCGATGTAGCTGCCGTCGAAGGGCCGCTGGGGGTCGACGGCGGAGGAGGAGGAGCCGCGGACGCTGCGCACCATGCCGCCGCCCAACATGCGGAGGATGTCCACCTGGATGGGGCCTTGACGGAAGGTGACACCGGCCCCCCTGGCGACATCGAACTCGTCCTCACCTCGGGGGCGGTATACCCAATCCATGTAGGCGAAGGTCTGGAGCATGATGCGGCGCCCAAGCTGGCCGCTGTTGACTATCTGAGCCATCTTGACGATGGGTCTATCCAGGCTCTGAGTGTGGCCAACGATCATCCTGACGCCGGCGCGGTCCACGGCGCTGATGATAGCGTCGCACTCCTCCAGGTTGAGGGCCATGGGCTTGTCCGCCACGATGTGCTTGCCGTGCGCGGCGGCCATGAGCGTGTGCTGGGTGTGCAAGTGGGTGGGGGTACAGATGTAGACGACGTCCACGTTGGGGCTCTTGCACAGGTCCTCGGCGTCCAGGTAGGTCTCCCCGCCGAACTCGCTGGTGAACCTGTCGCGGGCGGCCTGGCGCGGGTCGGCCGCGGCGACGATGTCCACGAGGGGCTCTACGGCCAGCTCCGGCATCAGGTTCATAGCGGCCACGCCGAGCCCGGCGATGCCAACGCGCAGCTTCCGGGACTGTGCCATGGGGGTCCCCTCTGGGCTTATGGTCTTGCACGGGCCCGATGGGCTTCCGCGAAGCAACTCAGGTTGAGGCCCGTCCGGGGGGCTTGGTTTCCCCTCGAAGCGTGGGCGCGGTCCCACCCGTCGGGGAGGCGCCGGGCAGCCAAGCTCCGAAGTGCCCCAAGCTCGCGACGCAGGGATGATAGCACGTTGCGAGGCTGTGTCAACGCGAGCTGCGGATAAGGGGCGGGCGCTGCTCGTTGACACCCAGCTGCAGCGTCGCTATCCTTCGCACGAAGCTGGTGGTCGGGCGGATTCGGCCACGCCAGAGGAGGGAAAGATGCTGCTCTTGAACAACGACGACGTGGCCAGGGTCCTGACGATGAAGGACACGATTGACATCCAGGACCGGGCGTTTCGGGGGCTCATAACCGGGAGCTCTGTGCACCGGCCCCGCATAGACGTATACGTTCCGACGGACGACCGGCCCGACGGCTACTATCGCTGGGGCACGATGGAGGGGGCCAGCAAGGACCTGGGGGTGTTCGCGATCCGGATGAAGTCGGACGTGGTGTACTGGCCCGAGGACGAGAACGGCAACTGGACGGAGGAGAAGTACTGCGTGGAGCCCGGCACGTTCTGCGGGCTGGTCTTTCTCTTCTCGACACGCAACGGGGAGCCCCTGGCCCTGATGAACGAAGGCAATCTGCAGCACATGCGCGTGGGTGGCGGCGGGGGGCTGGGGGTCAAGTATCTTTCGCGGGAGGACTCCCACACCGTGGGAATGATCGGCTCCGGTGGCATGGCCCGGACCTATCTGCAGGCCTTCTGCGAAGTGCGGGATATCCGCAGCGTGCGCGTCTACAGCCCAACGAAGGCCAATCGTGAGGCCTACGCCCTGGAGATGAGCGACGCCCTGCGCATCGACGTGGAGCCGGTGGACAACGCGCAGGACGCCGTGCGGGGTGCGGACATCGTCTCGACGTGCACGGACGCAATGCAGCCGGTGATCAAGGGCGAGTGGCTGGAGCCGGGGATGCACGTCACGAACCTGGGCGGCTACGAGATGGGCCGGGACGTCTTCGAGCGGGCCAACGTGGTCATCAAGCAGGGGACCTCCGGGCTGCCGCCCAGCGACGAGGTGCAGGCGGGCCGGGGCCACAGTCCCGCGGCGTACATCGCCGGGACCGCGGAGGAGCAGAAGCGGCTCCCCATGCCCCTAGCTGACAGCCCGATGTGGTCGGGCGGCAGCGCCATCAAGTATCCCACGTTCATGGACCTGGTCAGCGGCAAGGCCCAGGGCCGCACCAGCCGGGACGACATCACGCTGTACGTTAACGGGGGCAACCAGGGGCTTCAATTCGCCGCTGTGGGCTGGGTCGTCTACGAGAAGGCCCGGGAGCTTGGGCTGGGCAACGAGCTTCCCACCGAGTGGTTCCTACAGAACATCCGAGACTAGGTCGCTGGCGCGACGGCCACGTGGGCGTCGCGGCGCCATCGGCAGATTAGGCGTTGTGCCGACGTCTCAGCTTGTCATAAGCGGGTGGGTGCTGGGATGACGACTCCCTCCCTCACCAGCAGGGTGGTGGAAGCCTGACGCGCCACGTCCGGGTGCTGTTCCAGGTTCGCCGTGGTGAGGAGGGCCTGCTGTGCTCTGAGCGCACGCTCGAGCACGCGCTGGGCCCGGTAGGCGTCCAGCTCCGAAAGGACATCGTCGAGGAGGAGAACGGGCTCTTCGCCGGTGCGCTGGGCGAGAAGCTCTGTCTCGGCGATACGGAGGGCGAGGGCGGTGGAGCGGGCCTCGCCGCGGGAGCCGTACACGCCCACGCCGCGTCCGCGGACCAGCAGCCGGAGGTCGTCCCGGTGGGGGCCCGCGAGGGTCTGGCCAAGGGCAATCTCCCGGGGGCGCAGGCTCGCCAGGCGCTGCTGGAACCGCTGCGCCAACTCGAGCTCCGGGGCGTCCGGCTCCACGCTGGGCACGTAGCCGAGATCCAGGGTCTCGCCGCTTGGCGCCATCTCCTGATAGGCCCGGCCCGCAAGGGGGGCCAGGCCCAAGACGATATCCCGGCGCCAGAGGAGTATCCTGGCGCCCTGAGCGGAGAGCTCGGCATCCCAGAAGACGAGCTCCTCCGGCTGGGCAGACCGCTCCCGAATGCGCCGCAACAGGTGGTTTCGTTGAGTCAACACCCTCTGATAGCGCTGGAGGGCGCGCAGGTAGCCGCGGTCCGTCTGGGAGGCCAGGACGTCCAGGAAGCGCCTTCGCCCAGCAGGGGGCCCGGTTACCAGCGCGATGTCCTCGGCGGCGAAGGAGACGACGCTGATGGCGCCCACGGCGGTGGATGCGAGCCTGGGAATGCCATCGACGCGGATGCTCTTTCGCAGGGAGCCGCCGGGGCCTCGGCCGTTGGCGTTGATCGGGGGTGAGAGGCCCATGTCGATTTGAACACTGACGGTGCGGTCACCGATTCTCTGGGCCGATCCGAGGACTCGGGTGTAGGGGAGCTCCTCCAGGGCTTCGAAGCGGACGAGCTCACGCTCGGCCTCCGCCCGGTGGGAGCGTGTGAGGGCAAGGAAATAGACGGCCTCGAGCAGGTTGCTCTTCCCATGGCCGTTTTCGCCATGGAGCGCCACCAGGCCCGGAGGCAGGTGCAACTCCAATTCCCGGTAGTTGCGGAAGTTGCGCAGACTGAGGTGTTTCAGATACACACACGCGGTCCCTGAGTAGCTTTCTGGCATTGTACCGTCTTTTTCGCGGCGCCTGGAAATGGTGCGGCCCACACGCCATGAGCGGCCACCCGTCGCCCCCACACCGTCCCCGGCGCGGAGCACTTGGCGTTCCCCGCATTTGCTGTGCTATACTGCGTCCGCTGTCCTCCTGAAAGGGCACCCCAGCGCAGTCCTCTGCTGTAGATCGTCTCGGGTGTGCTGGCACCCGTAGCTCAAGTCGGCGCCGCTGCGCCGGCGTTCTTTCCATAGCCTGGAGGGCCCGCGTGACCCAGTCCGCCCTCAACACTGCTCAACCAACACCGGGGTCCCCCAAGAAATGGGTCTATCACTTCCGCGAAGGAAGCGCGGATATGGTGGGCCTGCTTGGGGGTAAGGGTGCGGGCCTCGCCGAGATGACCCGGGCCCACCTACCGGTGCCCCCGGGCTTCACCATCACGACAGAGGCCTGCCTGGCCTACTACGACGAACACGGCGCCTTCCCGCCGGGGATGTGGGACCAGACCCTGAGCGCCCTGCGGTCGATCGAGTGGGAGTCGGGAAAGCGCTTCGGCGACACGTCCAGTCCACTGCTGGTTGCGGTCCGCTCCGGCTCTTCCGTATCCATGCCTGGCATGATGGACACGGTGCTGAACCTGGGCCTCAATTGGGAGACCCTACAGGGACTGGCCGCAGGCAGCGGCGACGAGCGGTTCGCCTACGACGTGTACCGCCGGTTCATCCAGATGTACGGCAAGGTGGTCCTGGGCATTCCGGCTGACGAATTCGAAGGGCTCCTGAGCGCGTACAAGCGAGAGCGCGAGGTGGCCAGCGACACCGAGTTGAAGGTCGGCGATTGGAAGCACGTAGTGCAGCTCTTCCTGTCCGTGGTGCAGGAGCAGACGGGGCAGGAGTTTCCGCAGGACCCGTTGCAGCAGCTGAGCCTTGCGGTCGAGGCAGTGTTCGCGAGCTGGAACAACAAGCGGGCCGTGGCCTACCGCAACTTCAACCGCATTCCGCATGACCTGGGTACGGCGGTGAACGTGGTCTCCATGGTGTTTGGCAACATGGGGGAGGACAGCGGCACGGGGGTCGCCTTCACGCGGGACCCGTCAACGGGGAAGAGGGAGCTGTATGGCGAATACCTGGCCAACGCGCAGGGCGAGGACGTGGTGGCGGGCATCCGCACGCCGCGGAAGATCGACGTGCTGGCGAGGGAGAACCCGCTGCTGTTCCAGCAGCTCTCGCGCATCGCCAGCCAGCTGGAGGCCCACTACCGAGACGCGCAGGACATGGAGTTCACGGTAGAGCACGGCAAGCTGTACATGCTTCAGACTCGCGCGGCGAAGCGGACGGGGGAAGCTGCCGTCAAGATGGCGGTGGACATGGTCACCGAGGGGATCATCACGCAGGAAGAGGCAATCATGCGGGTGAACCCGGAGCAGCTGTACCAGATCCTGCTGCCACGGTTCGACCTGGAAGCCAAGGCGGCGGCGGCGGCGGCGGGGAACCTTCTGGGCACCGGGTTGAACGCGTCGCCGGGGGCCGCTACGGGGGAGGCGGTCTTCGATCCCGAGACGGCGGAGAAGCGGGGCCAGCTGGGCGAGAGCGTGGTGCTCATCCGCACGGAGACCAGCCCGGACGACGTGCACGGCATGATACAGGCCAGGGGCATCGTTACGGCCCTTGGCGGCGCAACGAGCCACGCGGCCGTGGTCGCCCGGGCGCTGGGGAAGCCGTGCATCACCAGCTGCCGGGACTTGTACGTGGACCTGGATGCCCGCCAGTGCACCCTGGGCGGGAAGGTCATCAGGGAAGGGGACCAGATCAGCATAGACGGGGCCACGGGTGAGGTGTTCGCGGGGCGCATCACAGCGACGGACCCTCGACTTGCCGAAGAGCCCAAGCTCCTTACGCTGCTTCGGTGGGCGGACCGGACACGGCGCCTGGGGGTCTGGGCCAACGCGGACTACCCGAGCGACGCCGCCCGGGCGCGGGAGTTCGGGGCCGAGGGCATCGGCCTGTGCCGCACGGAGCACATGTTCTTTCAGAAGGAGCGCCTGCCGATCGTCCGGCGGATGATACTCACTGCCGCGGAGGCGACGAAGGTCGAGGAAGAGGTCAAGACCCTGGAACGAGTCGATGCGGGCGAGAACGGCGCCGAGCAGCTCGCCGAGGCACGCGCGAGGCTGGCGGCGTCCGCGGCTGTACAGGAGTACCACTCGGCGCTGGACCGGCTCCTGGAGTTCCAGGTACGAGACTTCAAGGGGATCCTGCGGGTGATGGCGGGGAAGCCCGTGATCATTCGCCTGCTGGACCCGCCCCTGCACGAGTTCCTGCCCCCCTTCGAGGAGCTGCTGGTGGAGGTGACGCAGCTTCGCAGCAGCGGCGATAGCACGGGTGCGCTGGAGGAGAAGGCCGCGTTGCTCCACGCGGTGGAGTCGATGCGGGAGTCCAATCCCATGCTGGGCCTGCGGGGCTGCCGGCTTGGGCTCATGTACGGAGCAATAAACCAGATGCAGGTCCGGGCCATATTCACGGCGGCGTGCGACCTGGCCAAAGAGGGCATCGACGTGAGGCCGGAGATCATGGTGCCCCTGGTGGGTCACGTCAACGAGATCCGGCTGGTGCGCCAGGAGCTCGAGCCCATCGCCAAGGCGATTCAAGAGGAGAACGCGGTCCAGGTCAACTACAAGTTCGGCACGATGATCGAGGTCCCCCGGGCAGCCCTCACGGCCGACGAGATCGCCCAGGAGGCGGAGTTTTTCAGCTTCGGCACCAACGACCTGACGCAGACGACCTTCGCCTTCAGCCGCGACGACGCCGAGGCCAAGTTCCTGCGGGAGTACGTGAGCCGCGGCATCCTGCCTGAGAACCCGTTCCAGGTGCTCGACCGCAAGGGCGTCGGCAGGCTCATTGAGATGGCGACGGCTCTGGGGCGCACAACGCGGCCCGATCTGGAAGTGGGTATCTGCGGGGAGCATGGCGGCGACCCCTCCAGCATCGAGTTCTGCCACAACAGCGGCCTGAACTACGTCAGCGCCTCTCCCTTCCGAGTCCCAATCGCACGGCTGGCGGCAGCGCAGGCGGCACTGAAAGCCAGGCACTCCTCCGACGGTACGGGAACGAGCCACGGCTAGGGCGCGGCGCCAAGCTATTGGCGCCGGCACGGACCCCACGGCGCCGGTCGCGCCGCTGCACGCCCCGAGGCGGTGCGGGGGTTGGGCGTCGCCCGCCTTCTCTCCTGAATGATGGAGGCGCAACCGTGGGAGCGAGAGGGCGTGCGGGGCGATGATCGCCTGCACGCGCGTTGGGCGGGGCTCTTCGGCCGGCTGCCGGCGCACAATGACGCCAACCCGCCCATTCCGGCGGGGCAGGCTATCACCCGGGCGGTGGTGCAGACGTGAGCGTCCTGGATGAGGTCAAGCAACGCCTCGACATCGTCGAGGTCATCTCCGACCGGGTGGCGCTAACGCAGTCGGGGCGGAACTTCAAGGCGTGCTGCCCGTTTCACAGCGAGCGGACGCCGTCGTTCGTCGTGAACTCGGAGCGGCAGACGTGGCACTGCTTCGGCGCGTGCGCCACGGGCGGTGACGTGTTCACGTTCATAATGAAGGCGGAGAACCTGGGCTTTCCCCAGGCGCTGCGCCTTCTCGCCCAGCGTGCGGGCGTGGAGCTTCCCGACAACCGGAAGGAAGAGCGGCTGAGTCCGCTGGCGCAGGTGAACGCGGCGGCGGTGCGGTTCTACCACGAGCTGCTCCTCTCGCCCGAAGGCGCGGAGGCGCAGGCGTACCTGGAGCGGCGGGGCGTGTCGCAGGAAGCGGTACGGGAATTCGCCCTGGGCTGGAGCCCGCGAGAGTGGGAGCGTCTGCGGGTCCACCTGACGGGCCAGGGCTTCACGGACGACCTCATGACCCAGGCGGGTCTTCTTCACTCGTCGGCCGACAGGAGGCTCCGCGACCTGTTCCACGGGCGGGTGCTCTTTCCCATTCGCAACGCCCGAGGGCAGGTGGCGGGAATTGGGGGGCGCATCCTGGACAGCGGCGAGCCCAAGTACCTGAACACGCCCCAGACGGCGCTGTTCGACAAGAGCCGGCTGCTGTACGGACTCGACGCGGCGTCGGAGAGCATCCGACTGAGCGGAGAGGCGGTGATCGTCGAAGGGTACATGGACGCGCTGATGGCGCACCAGCATGGCTTCCGCAACGTCGTCGCCTCCATGGGCACGGCGCTGACGAGGCCCCAGGTGGAGCAGCTGCTGGGGCTGGGGCGCCGGTTTGTGCTGGCGCTGGACCCGGACGCGGCGGGGCAGGAGGCGACGCTGCGAAGCCTCGAGGGCTCCTGGGACGTGTTCCGGACGCCGTCGCGCGGGAATCGGGATGCCCGACCACAGATTGCGCTTCGGGTGGCCCTGCTGCCGCAGGGCATGGACCCGGACGAGCTCATTCGGCAGGACACGGAGGGTTGGGCGCGGACCGTAGCGGAGGCGCCGGACCTGCTGGATTTCTTGCTGGAGGCACTGCCGCCCCGGTATGATCTTCGCTCTCCCACGGGGAGGCTGCAGCTTGCGGAGCGGTTCAGCGGGCTGCTGCTGTCGGTGGAGGACCAGGGGCAGCAGGACCGGTACCTGGCCCGCCTGGAGGGTCTGCTTGGGGTCAACCGCCGCACGCTGGACGAGGTGCTCAACCTGAGCCGGCGCGCCATGCTGCAGCCTGGGCGGGGCCGGACGCCAGCTCAGTCGCAGGGCTATGCGGCGCCCTTCGTACGTGGGACGGGCGACCCCTTGGAGGAGCACGCGCTGGGCCTGCTCCTGCAATACCCGGAGCTCAGAGAAAGTGAGGAGGACGTCGCCAGCGCCGCGAACCTGCTCCAACGGGGCGAGAACCGGGAGCTCTTTACATTATGGAGAGTTTCATCTACACTTGAGACCTTGCGGGATGCCCTTGATCCGTCCCTCTCCGAGCACCTGGAAACCCTCCTGACTCGGCCTTTCCCCCCGATGGATCTCAGAGAAAGACAGGAAACCCTGGCGCAGTGTCTCCATCGGCTTGAGGAGCGCTCCTTGCGGGAGTTGAAGACGGAGGAGGGGGCGCTCTTGGCTTCGGTCCAGGGAAAGCCTGACGAGGAGGCCGCGCTCATGGCCACTGCCCTGGAGCGCAACAGGCGGCTGAAGCAACTTCTCGGCGGAGGCGCGGCAGGAAGAGCGCAGGGGTAACCCAGAAGGATGGAAGAGCAGTCGGGCTTGGTATGCCCAGGTAGTCAGACCGTCTTACCCCAAGAGAGGATGGATGACCATAGAGAAGAAGCCGACACGCAAACGCGGGTCTGTGCAGCCGGGGAATCCCCCAGGGGAGGGTGCTGAGAAGATGCAATCGAATGACCCGGTGGGCCTGATTGGTAGAAGGGGGGCGCCGTCTCTCGGAAAAGAGAGTTCCCTGACGCCAAACGGGCAGAGGCCCGCTCCCTCCGGCAATGGCATGGCTTCGGCGTTAGCGGGCCACAAGGCAATCGGGAAGAAGAAATCGGAGGAGGAGGAGGAGCTGGAGCTGGAAACCGCGGAGATGATCGACGATCCCGTGCGCATGTACTTGCGCGAGATCGGTCGAGTCGGGCTGCTGACGGCCAAGGACGAGCGGATGCTGGCGCGCCAGATGGAGAGCCAGAAGCACATTGGCAGGCTGACGACGGCGCTGGCGGGGCCGGAGGGGCGGCCGGTTATGTCGTGGCGCATTGTGCTGGAGTTGGCGCAGAGGCTGGCGGAGTGCGCGCCGCTGGTGGACGCGCTGGCGCTGCACGTGGGGCTTCAGCGGCCGTTGAGCGTCGGGCAGGCACTGGAGGAGCCCGAGATCCGGCAGGCGATCGACGTGGCCATGAACCAGGAGCTTGTGCAGACGCTGAGCGACATTATGAACCTGCCTCCGTCGGAGGTAGAGCAGGGCATCATAGCGCTGTCGCTCAACAGCCGCCTGCTGCCGCCCGAAGCGATCAGGGTATTGGGCGCGAACACCTCCATGGGGGAGCTGGGCAGGACGCTGGAAGAGCCCAGGGTGGCGGTGGAGCTGGAGCTGTACGAGCTCATGTTCCGGCAGCACCTGCGGCGCGTGGATTCCGAGGGAATCCGTGCGCAGCGGCACCTGGCGGAGGCGAACCTGCGTCTGGTGGTCAGCGTGGCGAAGAAGTACATCGGCCGGGGGATGTCGCTCCTGGACCTGATCCAGGAAGGGAACATAGGCCTCATCCGGGCGGTGGAGAAGTTCGACTACCGCAAGGGGTACAAGTTCAGCACGTATGCGACGTGGTGGATTCGACAGGCGATCACGCGGGCGATAGCAGACCAGGCGCGCACGATCCGAATCCCGGTGCACATGGTCGAGACAATTAACAAGCTGCTGCGCCATCAGCGTCGCCTCATCCAGGAGTTTGGCCGGGAGCCCAGCAGCGAGGAGCTCGCCGGGTCCATGGAGCAGACGCCTGAGAAGGTGCGGGACATCCTGCGCATCTCCCAGGAGCCGGTGTCCCTGGAGACGCCGATAGGTGAGGAGGAGGACTCCCACCTGGGCGACTTCATCGAAGACCGGGCTGCGATGGCGCCCATCGACGCCGCCTCCTATCAGCTGCTCAAGGAGCAGGTGGAGCAGGTGCTGCACACGCTCAGCGGGCGGGAGCGCCGGGTGCTTGAGCTGCGCTTTGGGCTGGTGGACGGCCACAGCCGCACGCTGGAAGAGGTGGGCCGCGAATTCGGAGTGACGCGGGAGCGCATCCGCCAGATTGAGGCCAAGGCCCTGCGGAAGCTGCGCCACCCGACTCGCTCCCGGAAGCTCAAGGACTTCCTGGAGTAGGAGCATTCGGGGCCGGCAAGAATCACGAGAATGCAGGGGCGCAGCACGCTGCGCTCCTTCCTTTTGGGGGACCGCGGCTTCGCCCGCAGCTTCGGCGGGGCAGGAGCCTGACAACAGCGGCGGCTCCGGTGTAATCTGTGAAGCGGACGATCCTTCCAATCACTCCTTTCGGGGGTTTCCTCTATGACATCTTCGGCGCCTGTCTTCCGTCCCGTGAGCTCAAGAGTTGACTTCCCGGCCAGGGAGCGCGACATCCTGGCGTGGTGGAACGAGACCGGCATGGTGGAGCAGTACCTTCACCGCAACGACGCCAGCGACCGCCGCTACTCCTTCATCGACGGGCCGATCACGGCCAACAACCCCATGGGCGTCCACCATGCCTGGGGCCGAACGTACAAGGACCTGTACCAGCGCTACAAGACGATGCAGGGGTTCAAGCAACGTTACCAGAACGGCTTTGACGGCCAGGGGCTGTGGATTGAGGT
This sequence comes from Dehalococcoidia bacterium, assembly GCA_965247615.1. Taxonomy (GTDB): domain Bacteria; phylum Chloroflexota; class Dehalococcoidia; order Lucifugimonadales; family UBA1127. The sequence goes on from OZ252022.1 coordinate 2,734,901, forward strand.
GGAGGTGGAGCGGGAGCTGGGCTTCAAATCCAAGCGGGACATCGAGTCCTACGGCATCGGCCGCTTTGTGGAGCTGTGCAAGGAGCGTGTACGCCGCTTCTCCGCCGTCCAGACGTCCCAGTCAATCCGCCTGGGCTATTGGATGGACTGGGACAACTCCTACCACACGATGTCCGACGAGAACAACTACACGATCTGGCACTTTCTCAAGACCTGCCACGAGCGGGGCTGGCTCTACGAAGGCCGCGACGTGATGCCCTGGTGCGCCCGCTGCGGCACGGGGCTCTCCGAGCACGAGATTGTTACCGAGGGATACAAGGAGATCGTCCACCCCGGGGTCTTCGTGCGCCTTCCCCTGGCGGGGCGCGCCAAGGAGTCGCTGCTGGTGTGGACGACGACGCCGTGGACGCTGAGCTCCAACGTCGCGGCGGCGGTGCACCCGGACCTGACGTACGTCAGGGTTGGGCAGGAAGACGAGACGCTGATTCTAGCCAAGGGGCGCGTGTCGGCACTGCGGGGAGAGCACACGGTGCTGGAGGAGCTTCCGGGGAAGGCGCTGGTTGGCCTCGGGTACCATGGCCCCTTCGACGAGCTCAGCGTTCAGGCCGGGGTAGAGCACCGTGTCATCCCCTGGGAGGATGTCAGCGAGAGCGAGGGCACGGGCATCGTCCACATCGCTCCGGGGGCCGGCGCCGAGGACTTCGAGCTGGGCAAGGTGCACGGCCTGGCGGTCATCGCACCCCTGGACGAGTCCGGCATCTTCATGCAGGGGTTCGGCTTCCTGGAGGGGCACGCCGTGGGGGACGTGAACGAGTCGATATTCGAGAGTCTGCGCGGCAAGGGCATCCTGTACCACGTGGAGGACTACCCCCACCGCTATCCTGTCTGCTGGCGGTGCGACACGGAGCTGGTGTTCCGCCTGGTGGACGAGTGGTTCATCTCCATGAAGGATCTGCGGCACCAGATTGCGGAGGTGACGCGCCGCATCCGCTGGATCCCCTCTTTCGGCCTGGAGCGGGAGCTGGACTGGCTGGGCAACATGGACGACTGGATGATCTCCAAGAAGCGCTACTGGGGCCTGGCGCTGCCCATCTACAAGTGCGGGAGCTGCGCGCACTTTGAGGTCATTGGCAGTGAGGCGGAGCTGCGGGAGCGGGCCATCGAGGGTTGGGACGAGTTCGAAGGGCACTCGCCGCACCGGCCCTGGATAGACGCGGTCAAGGTGGGTTGCCCGCGTTGCGGCGCGGCGGTCTCCCGCATCCGGGACGTGGGCAACCCCTGGCTGGACGCGGGAATCGTGCCCTACTCGACCCTCATCGACCCAGAGACGAAGAAGGTGAGCTACCTTGCGGACCGGGAATACTGGCGGGACTGGTTCCCCGCCGATTGGATCTCCGAGAGCTTTCCGGGCCAGTTCCGGAACTGGTTTTACTCGCTGCTCACGATGAGCACCACACTGGAGAGTCAGGAGCCCTTCCGCACGGTCTTCAGCTACGCGTTGATGCGGGACGAGAAGGGCGCGGAGATGCACAAGAGCAAGGGGAACGCCATCTGGTTCGAGGAGGCCGCGGAGGAGATCGGGGTGGACGCCATGCGGTGGCTGTACGCGCGCTGCAACCCGGCGTCCAACCTCAACTTTGGCCCCGGCACGACCGACGAGGTGCGGCGCCGCTTCCTGATACCGCTGTGGAACGTGTACTCGTTCTTCGTCACGTATGCAAACATCGATGGCTTCAATCCGGCGGCGGCTTCGCAGACGGGACCGGGCTCCGAGCTGGACCGGTGGGTGCTCTCGGAGCTTAACCAACTGGTGGTCGACGTGACCGCGGCGCTGGAGGACTACGACTCCGCGGAGGCGTCGCGGCGGGTGGAGGACTTTGTGGACGGGCTCTCCAACTGGTACGTGCGCCGCAGCCGGAGGCGGTTCTGGAAGTCGGAGAGCGACGAGGACAAGCTGGCGGCCTACTCGACGCTGTACACATGCCTGACGACGCTGGTGCGCCTCCTGGCGCCATTCATCCCATTCTTCGCCGAGGAGCTGTACCGGAACCTGGTACGCGGCGTGGACCCTGCGGCCCCGGAGAGCGTGCACCTGACCGACTGGCCCACGGCTGACGCGGGGCGCATCGACGAGGGCCTGCACAAGGCGACGGCCCTGGTGATGCAGGTATCCAGCCTTGGCCGGGCGGCTCGAAGTAAGGCGAGGGTCAAGGTGCGGCAGCCACTGGCCACGGTCGAGGTCAACGTCCGCACGGCCGACGAGGCAGCGCCACTGACCACAGCCATCCAGCAGGTGCTTGAGGAGCTGAACGTCAGGGAGATTGGGGCTGTCACGCACGTCGGCGAGCCAGATCTAGACTGGTTCAACTATGAGGTCAAGCCTCGGATGAACCTGCTGGGAAGGAAGCACGGCCCCGCAACCAGGGCCGTGGCGGCGGCGCTAGCTTCCCAGGACCCGGCCCAGGCGGCCCGGGCGGTCATGGCAGGCGGCAGCCTGGAGGCGGGCGGGGTGGAGGTCCTGCCTGAGGAGGTGGAGGTAGTGGCCACGGACCTCCCGGGCTGGGTGAGCGCCGCGGAGGGGGGCTACGCGGTGCGCGTATCGACGGTGCTGACGGCGGAGCTGGAGCAGGAGGGGCTGGCGCGGGAGCTGGTGCATCGTATCCAGAACATGCGCCGCAGCGCCGGCTTTGACATCGCGGACCGCATCGTCACCAGCTACCAGGCCCCGGACGCCGTGCGCACCGTGATGACGAGCGGCCGGCTCGCGGCGTACATTCGCGGAGAGACCCTCTCCACCGGGCTGGTGGACGCGCCGCCGCCGGAGGACGCCTACACGGAAACTCAACGCGTCGACGGCATGGAGCTGCTGCTTGGGGTCAGGCGCGCCTGAGGGAAGGCGCTGCCGGGGGACTCGCGGCGGCAGCAGGGGCGTTGAGCGCGCCGTCCGGCGCGCGCAAGGGACGCCCCTACGGCGACGGCGGTGGCCCAGCTGGGAAGGGCGCGCGCTCCTCAGTTCCAGACCAGCTCGAAAGTGGAGCCCGCCTCCTCCGTTTTGGTGACCTCGATGCGCAGGGGGAAGGCCTCCTTGAGCTCCTCGATGTGCGTGATGACCATGATGAGGTCGAACTCATCCTGGATGGAGTGGATGGCGTCAACCAGCCGCTCGCGGCCCTGCGCGTCCTGAGTGCCGAAGCCCTCGTCGAGGAAGAGGCTGCGCAGGGGGGCTCCGGACCGGGAGGTGAGCAGCTTGGCCAGGGCGATGCGCAGGGCGAAGTTGATGCGGAACGCCTCGCCGCCGCTGAAGAGCTCGTAGCTGCGGGTGCCGAGCTCGTCTGCGATGCGGACCTCCAGGGTCTCGGTGACGTCGCCGCGGCGGCTCTGGCGCTGGGTCTCCAGGGTCAGGGCCATGCGGTTGTCCGTCAGCCGGGCGAGCAGGGCGTTGGCCTCGTCCTCCAGCTCCGGCAGCGAGGCCTCGATGAGGAGGGCCTGGACGCCGCGCTGGCCGAAGGCGTCGACCAGGAGCTCGTAGGCCTCGCGCTCCTGGCCGGCTGCGGCGGCCTGCGCCGCCAGGTCCGCGAGATGCTGACGTGCGCGGTCCAGCTCCTCCAGACGCACGGTGTGGAGGTGTGCGTCCTGCTGCGCCTGCTTGTATTGGGTTTCCAGGCGCAAGTGCTCGGCCTCCCGCTCGCCAGCTTCCGCCTGCAGGGCGGGCAGTCTCTCGAGGGCCTGGCTGATGGAATCCATTCTGGCCCGGGCCTCCTGAGCGTCGAGCCGCCGGGCCTCCAGGAGCTTCTCCATCTCTGAAGCTGCACCCTCTTCTTGGGGAAGACGCTGCGTCGCCTCCGTGAGCTGCCGCGCGAGGTCGCGGTACTCTTCCAGCTCGCCGGCCCGCGTGCGCATTTCCCGGTGCTGCGCCGGGTCATAGCCCAGTGCGCCTAGCTGGGCTTCCACGCTGCCGAGGGCCTGACGAGGCTCCTGGGCGAACGCCTGTGCCCGAAGCTGGTCCTCCAACTGCCGGGCCTGCCGCCTGGCCACTTCGAGCTGGCCCTGGGCCTCCCGGACCTCCTCAAGCTCACGCTCCAGGGCGCCCTGCCGCGCCAGTAGCTGGGTGCGCGCTTGGGCCAGTGCGGCTTCCTCGCGGGCCAGGGCCTGCTCGAGATCGCCGCGGCGCTTGGCAAGCTGGGCAAGGGTGCTCCGGTTGGCGCGGAAGGCGTCTGCATTCTTCTCACCCTCGCCCTGGATCTCCCGTTGCAGATGGCCGCGTCCGTCTGCGCCCAGTGGCGTCCCGCAGAGAGGGCAAGCGGCGTCGGCGGCGGTCAGCATGTCCAGCTTGCCGCGAAGCTCATCCATGTCGGCGCGCAGCCGCTTGTTGTCCGACTCCAGGGTCTGGGCCTGGCCCGCGGCGTCCTGAAGCTCCCGCCGCGGCTCCTGGAGTCCATCCTCCCGGGTCTGAAGCTGGCGCAGGTTCTGGGCAGAGGCGTTCAGGTCCTCCTCCACCTGGGAGAGCCGCTGGGAGCGGGGCAGCAGATCGGCGTCCACACGCTGCTGCACGTGCCGAAGCTCAGTCTCCAAGGCGGACTGGGCCATGACCACCTGGTGCTGGAGACGCTGGCGCTCCTGCGAGAGGGCTGCATGAGTAGTTTGGTCCGCGTCGAGCGCTTCCAGGAGGCGCCGCGTCGACTCCCGGTCAAGCTCGCCGGCTTCGATCTCCTGCCGGCGCGCCAGGAGGGACCGGTACGAATCCACGCGCCGACGGCCATCCTGAGCCTGCTTGCCAAGGGTGTCGAGGTCGTCAAGGGCCCGGCGCAGGTCCTGGTCGAGCCGCACGGACTCTTCGCGCCGGCGCTGCAGCAGGCGGAGCTCTTCCTGGAGAGCTTGGCGCTGTCGCCCCAGCTCCTCGATGCGGGGCTCCAGGCCGGTCAGGACTGCCTGTGCGGCGGCCAGGGCTTCACGGTACTCCTGCTCCCGGTCCAACTCTGCCCGGAGGCGCTCCCCCTCACCGTGAAGGAGCGCGATCTGTCCTGCGCGGGCGCGGGCCGCCTCCCTCGCCCGGCCCTGCACTCGCTCATAGAGGGAGAGACCCAGGATTTCAGCCAGGACCTCCTTGCGATGGGCGGGCGTGCTGGTGGTGAATCGATCAGCCTGTCCCTGGAGCAGGAAGGCGCTGTTGATGAAGGTCTCATAGTCCATGTGGAGGCGGCGCTGGACCTCCCGCTCGGTCTCTTGAACGGAGCCTTCCGAGAGGGAGTAGTAGCCGCTGCCGGTATCGATCTCCAGGTCGAGAATGGTGGCATTGCTGCGCCCGCGGATACCCTTGGAGTATTTGCGGACGACGCGGTAGCTGGAGCTGTCGACCAGGAAGTCGAAGGAGACCTCGAGGTCGGCCTGGCCCTGGGTTACGAGCTCGTTGGGTGAGGAGCCGCCCTGGCCGTACCGCTTGCCGCGGGCCCAGCCCCAGAGGGACCAGGTGATTGCGTCCAGGAGGGCAGACTTTCCATGGCCGTTGTCGCCGCAGAGACAGGCCACGTGGACACCGCGCAGGTCCAGCTCTCCGGGGTCACGGTAGCAGAGGAAGTTGTGGAGCCGCAGCTTGAGCGGAATCACCAGATGGGGCCTCCGTAGGGCTCTCGGCGCTCCCTCGATGGTGGCACAGGCCACGGATGGTTAGCAACCGGTTGCGGCGCAGCTTGTCGGGCTGTTGGGCATGACCACGATGGACCGGTGGTTGACAGACCCTGTCTGCCCCCATACATTCGACGCAAGCTACTCTGTGTTCCACTCGGGAGGACGCCATGTTCAGCATCACGGAGAACGAACGGATGACGCGAGTCGGGCCCGGCACGCCCATGGGTGAGCTGCTCCGGCGCTATTGGCACCCCATCGCCGCCAGTGCGGAGCTGGCGGCGAACCCCACGAGGGCCGTGAAGCTCCTGGGCGAGGACCTGGTGCTCTACCGAGACCGCAGCGGGGGGTTGGGCCTGATACAGGAGTCCTGCCCCCATCGGCGAGTCAACCTGCTCTACGGCATCCCGGAGCAGGAGGGGCTGCGCTGCCCCTACCACGGCTGGCTGTTCAACGAGAAGGGCCAGTGCCTGGAGATGCCGGCGGAGGCCCCGGACAGCACATTCAAGGACCGGGTCACGGCCAAGGCGTACCCGGTGCAGGAGCTGAGCGGCCTCGTCTTTGCGTACCTGGGTCCGGAGCCTGTACCCTTGCTGCCGCACTGGGACCTGCTGATGCGCCAGGATGTCTTCCGGCACATCGGGGCGACGGTGGTGCCCTGCAACTGGCTGCAGATCATGGAGAACTCGCTGGACCCGGTGCACCTGGAATGGCTGCACGGCCGAAGGGTGGAGTACGCGCTGCTCGAGCAGGGACCCGAGGCCGGGCCGGGACAGGAGTGGTTCGACGCCGCGCTTCAGACAGCGCGGACTTTCTCGCGTCCGCACAAGAAGATCGGCTTCGACCTCTTCGACTACGGGATCATCAAGCGGCGCGTCGTCGAGGGTCAGAGCGAGGAGGACGACGGGTGGCGTGTTGGCCACCCGATGATCTTCCCCAACATCCTGGGAGGGTACGGCGGCCTCTCTCTGCAGTTCCAGTACCGGGTGCCCATGGACGATACGCACACGTGGCACGTGTGGTACTCGGTCTATTTCATGCCGGGCATCGCCACCCCGAAGCAGGACGTGGTGCCGTACTACGAGGTCCCGCTAACGAACGAGAAGGGCCGATTCATGATGGAGCTCATCGACGGCGGCGACTTGATGGCATGGAGCACGCAGGGGCCCGTGGCCGAGCGGCACAAGGAGAAGCTGGGCACATCCGACAAGGGGATCATCCTCTACCGCCGGCTGCTGAAGGACCAGATGGAGCTGGCGCAGGACGGCGGGGACCCTATGAACGTCTTCCGGGACCCGGCCAAGAACGAGTACCTGGAGTTTCCACGGGAGTCGTCCTACAACGCATCATCAGCCAGGCGGTCCCAGGTGGGGTTTCGGTACAACGGTACGCGCTTCAGCCCCGCGCTGGAGCAGATCGAGGAGCTGTACGGCAAGGTGGCTGAGGCCGCCGAGGGGACCCGGCCCTAGCGCCAGCCGCGACAGCGACGCCGGCCGAGCTTTGTCGGCGTCACGAAATCTCACCGGCTACGTTCTACAATTGGAAGGCGCGGTTCGGCGGGACGGGCGTCAGCGAGGCGCGGCGGCTGAGGCAGCTTGATGAGGAGAACCGCAAGCTGAAGCAGTTGTTGGCTGAGGCGACCTCAGACAATCACGCGCTGCGAGAGCTGCTCCGAACAAATGCATGACGCATGCAGCGCGACGCAAGGCCGTGCACCGCGCCCAGGAGCGGTGGGACTTCAGCGAGCGTCATGCCTGCAGGCTGATCGGCATCCATCGACCAGTGGGCAGCTATCGGCGGGTTGGCAACGACTCGCCGGAGTTGCGCCAACGGCTCTGCTTTCTGGCTGCGGAGCGTCGGCGTTTTGGGTATCGTCAGTTGGGGGTGTTGTTGCGTCGGCAGGGCTTCAGCGTGAACCACAAGCGGGGCTGTTGGCTCTATCGGGAGGAGGGGTTGTCCGTGCGAAGACGCAAGCGCAAGCGGATGGCAGGAGTCGCTCGCGCCAGCACCGCGTCGCCCGAAGGCCCGAACCAGCGGTGGTCGATGGACTTCCCGGCCGACGCGCTCGCCAACCAACGGAGGATCCGTGTGCTGGCCGTACGCTACGGGAAGACTTGGCGCTCAGCTTTGGACATCAGTCAAGGATATCCTCCCTAGGCTTGGCCGTTCACAGAAAAGGTAGGTGTGGAAGACAAACTCCGTCCTGGAGCGGAGGAACGTGAATGCAAAGTCGTGGCCTGGCGGTTCCGGCCGCAAGACGGCCCTCCACCAACCGACCGTGCGCAAGTGATACACTATGCTAGCTTGGCGCGTCGGGCCGGGATGGCAGGCCACCCGGAGTTCCTTGGAAGCCGATCGAAGGGGGTTGGAATGACAGCTAACGAGCATGACGAGCATCCAGGCCTGGGTCCAGGTCGCCAGCGGCTGGAGGACAAAGTAGCAGTCGTGACCGGCGCAGACAGCGGAATCGGCCGAGCGACGGCCCGCCTCTTTGCCCGAGAGGGCGCCAAGGTCGTATGCGTCGACGTGCTTGAATCCGGGACCCCTCGTATCGATAGGCTCATCGAGCAAGATGGGAACGAGGCGCTCTTCGTCCAGGCCGACGTAACGGTCCGCGCCGACTGCGATCGGATGGTCGCCGCGGCCCTGGACCAGTACGGCGACCTGGACATCCTGTTCAACAACGCGGGAAGCGGCGTCCAGGGGCGCATCGACGAGCTGACGGAAGAGCAGTGGAACTGGCTGATGAACTTGAACCTGAACAGCATATTCCACGGTGTGAGGGCCGCATTGCCGCATCTTATGGCCAAGAAGCAGGGCAACATCGTGAACACCGCCTCTACGTTTGGCCTGTTGGCCACAGAACACTACGCTGCGTATTGCGCCTCCAAGGGGGCCGTTGTGATGCTGACCAAGCAGATGGCCTTGGACTACGGCCCCGGCATTCGAGTCAACTGCGTGTGCCCAGGTGCCACGGAAACGCCGCGCCTCATGCGCGGCCTCGCCGCAAGCGGCGACCTGGAGTCGGCCATGATACGTGTGAGCAATCTGAACCGCGTCATGAAGCGTCTCGCGCAACCGGAAGAGATCGCGTACGGCGTCCTGTTCTTGGCCTCGGACGAGTCCTCCTTCGTCACTGGCCTTTCATTGGTGGTGGACGGCGGCCAGACCATCGACGCCTGAACCGAGTATCGGCGGCCCCACTCTCGTTAGTCCAGTCAGCGATCCTGGAACCCTTCTCTCCATCCCATCATGGACTAATGCCTCCCTGCCTCGCAACGGAGGTAAACACTTCGTTGCCCGGCCTCCGCGTGACGCGGGTGTTGGATGGGCTAGCCGTTGAGCGTGGCCTGCCTGGGCTGATCACGGTGGACAAGGCCCCGAGTTCGCCGGGAGGGTCCTGGACACGTGGGCATACACCCAGGAGTGCGCCTGCACTTCATCGACCCCGGCAAGCCAGTGCAGCATGCCTACATCGAGAGCTTCCACGGGCGGCTACACGACGAGTGCCGCAACGAGTACTGGTTCGTGAGCCTGCCCGCCGCCCAAAGTATTGTCGAGGCCCGGCGCGGTGACTACAATGCCATCCGGCCCCACAGCGCTTTGAGCAACTAGACGCCAAAGGGTTCGCACGACAGCTGGTCAGAACAACGCGGTTCGGACCCTAGAGATCCTTGGACCTGATCTAGGGAGCAGGTCACCCTGTCGGCAGTCAAGCAAGAGCCTGCACCCGCTTGGCAACCTGAGTGAACGCTCGGTAGTGAATCTGGGACGGAGTCTGTGCATTGACAACCGTGGACCGGGGCTGGATACTGCGAGTGTTGCGATTTCTGGACCGTTGAATACTTTCGGCTGGAGTTGTCAGTAGGATCTGAGCCATTCCTGAACGGAGAATGCAATGTCTGGCTTCGTTGACGCCGATAGTCACATCATTGAGCCGGGAGAGATTTGGGACCTCATCGACCAAAAGCTGTACGATCGGAGGCCCGTGCTCCTGCAGGCTCCTAGCGACACACTCTACAAATCGTTCAACGCCTTCTGGCTCATAGACGGGAATATCTTCCCAAAGTCTGCTGGGAAAGGCAGCGCGAATCTCAGTACTCCATCAGCGTCCGAGAACCAGTCTGTCAGGACCGACATTGACCTCTGCGTACGCGAGCTCACTGACATGGACGCCCGCGTGCGGGACTTGGACAGGCGCGGTGCTGAGATTGAGGTCGTCTATTCAACCCTATTCGGGGTCTATCTGACCGACGACGTGGAGCTGGACGTCGCGCTCTGCCGCGCCTACAACCGGTGGATGGCTGATGCATGGGCCAAGGGACACAACCGTGTGAGATGGACGGCCGTCTTCCCCCTGACCTCTATCGATGAGTCCATAAAGGAGATGCACTACAGCAAGGATCACGGTGCTGTGGGGGTGTACGTGCGGGGAGTCGAGGGGACCCGAACCCTGGCCGACCCTTACTTCTTCCCCATCTATGAAGAGGCTAGCAGCCTGGACTTCCCTATATGCGTTCACACTGGTGCGGGTTCCCCTCCCATTTCCAGCGTCTTTGACGTCCGAATAAGCCGCACAGTGCCGCACTCCCGAATGCTACCGCTCATGGGGTTCTGGGATATCGTCGTCAACAAGTTGCCAGAGCGCTTTCCAAACGTAAAATTCGGCTTCATAGAGAGTGGCGCATCCTGGGTCCCCTACCTCCTTCATCAACTGAAGAGGTCGACCAAGATCGATGATGGGCGGTGGGGCCCCAAACTCTTCCGTGACTACAGGCTCTGGGTGGCCTGCGAGGCAAACGAAGACCTCCCCATGCTCCTGAACTACATAGACGAAGACCATATCATGATCGGCACGGACTACGGACACCTGGACCAGTCGTTCGAGGACGACTTGGTCACCAGAATGAGGTCACGCGAGGACGTGCCAAGCCGCGTAATAGACAAGATCCTTGATGAGAACGCTCGAGGCTTCTATCCCTTTTAGGCTCGGCTACGGACATTGACGCCAGAGCACCGCTTTCCTCAGCCTCTCCTGCAAGAAAGCTAGGGATACTCTGAACAAAACGGCGCCGGTCGGACTAGTAGGCTGCGGAAAAACTCTCGAGCCGATCTGGCGCTGTGGAGCCTCCGACGATAAACGTCGAATCATTGCCAACCGTGATTGCATATATCGGCTTAACCTATGCATATAGAGGAGTTCGCTGGGCCGGTTAGCGATTCTTCCATCACATCGGCCCGCATTCCCCCTTTTCCGCAACCTGCTAGAGTGACTGCGCAGGGGTTGCGGGGGCGTTCAGGGCTGTATCGGCGCGCCCATCGGGCACGCGATGGTCCGCTCACGCCGATGGCGGGCGTCAAACGCCCGATGGAGACCCGCCGGTTCCACCCATGACGCTCCTTGGCGGCCGTCGCCTATCAGCAAGTTGGCGAATCCCAGCAGCAACGCCAGATGTCGCGTGTTCTTCGCCAGGCAACGGTACCGCACCTTGGCGTAGCCGAAACGCCGTTTCACGTACAGGACGGATCTTCCACCTTCGCCCTCACCGACGCCTTGCACCGCTCCGCCACCGCTTCCTCACTCCCCGGGTCACGCCGCCGACGCGGGCCGGGCCGCATCGCCACCGGCGTCTCCACCGAGCTTGCCATGCTGGTGCAGCCACCGATTAAGGCGTGGCGTGGCCGTCGAACCATACGACTTATAGTGCCGGGAGGCACAGGGCGCGATGCACTGAGCCACGGTCGGCCCAGGTGTTCCGATCGTCCCGCTTCTGGGCGCTGCCCAGGAGCCGGGGCGCCAGACCGCCTAACGGGGTGCTGAGGAACGGTGGCGCAAGCGATGGCGACTGTGGGCGCCGAGGGCCGATCATAGGGTCATTTGAGACGGAGGTGGAGCGTATGCGTGGACGGCAAGCCGCAGGTGACGATGTTGGCCTTCGTGGACTGGGAGGAGCGCGTGCCAGCCGAATCACCCGCTCCGCACCATCAAGGCCTTGGCCGATGAGGCCCTCACCCGGCTGTCGCCCGAGTGTTGGCAACCAGCAAAAGTGGGACACTTTGAGACCCGCGAGATCAGGGGTGGGCTTGAGGTCTTGTAAGCTCCCTGAGGGCCCTGTTGCGCTGTCTCCGCCCTTGGATTGTTTGGGCCTGCACCTCCTTCCTGCGTCGTAGGATCTCCTGCCCCCTTCCCTTGAGGACGTCTGAGGGCGTCACGTTGCCCAGGGCCTTGTGGTAGCGCCGGTAGTTGTCGGAGCTGACGAAGGCCACGATGGCCGCTTCCAGGTCTGAGGGCATCTCGTAGGGCAGTTGGTTCACCTCGCGCTTGCGGGTCTGGTGATAGCGCTCCAGCTTGCCGTTGGTCTGAGGATGCAAGGGCGATGCCCGGATGAAGCGAGCGTCGTCGTCCATGACGGTGACCAGGGAGTAGGAGCCCCAACCCACCACTCTGAAGTAGGAGGCGCCTGTGGCCCACATCTGGTGGGGACCCGTGGTCTTGTGGTGATACCCCTTGCCTGCGGCCAGCCGCATCTCAGGCCTCTTCACCAGACCCTCCCTCCGAAGGATGCGGTAGACCGTAGACTCCGATACGGAGAAGCCCATGTTGTCGATGGTCCATGCGGCCAACTGCCGGCAACTCAACTCCGGCATTTCCCTGGCTGCCGACAGAATGGAGTCGACTTCCTGGGAAGCCAGCTTGTTCCATGGGGGATTGCCCCCTCCTGCATTGTCCTCAAGTCTTTGTCCCTCCTTTCGCCTCAGCCACCGGTAGTAGGTGCTCCTGGGGACTCCGAGTGCACCCAGGTCCCTGCGTTTGGGGAGACCGGAGGAAGCCACCTTGGTCAGCACCCCTGCCTTCTCTGCCCCACTCATCCGCTGATACTGCCGGCGCCCTGAGGCATGGGTATGAACGTCTTTTTGAGACGATAGACCTCAAGGGACAGACCGGCGACCAGCTGCTTGAGCTCTCCGTTCTCCCGCTTGAGTTGATGGACCTCCTGCCTGGTGGCATCTCGCACGCTGTCGCGGGTAAGCCACTCCTTGCCCGCCTCCATGAACTCTTTGGTCCACGAGTAGGAGGAGTGCGGCTTGATTCCCTCCCGCCTGCACAGGTCACTCACCGTAACCTCGCGGCGGAAGCCTGCCAGCACGATACGAATCTTCTCTTCCGGCGTGTACGTGCGCCGAGTAGCAGCCTTAACCGTGCGGACGAAGGACCTGGCCGCCTCCGTGCGCTCCTCAGCGGCCACTGCCTTACCTGTCTCTGTCTGGGACATCGCTGCTCCTCCCTCTGAAGTGCTCTACCTCATCCAGGGAGCTGACCCCACCTCAACTCTCTCGGCTCTTTCCACCCTCAACTGTGTCCCATTATCGCTGACGGTCTACATCGCCCTAGCAGGTTGCGGAAAAAGGGGAATGCAGGCCGATGTGATGGAAGAAACGCTAACCGGTCCAGCGAAATCCTCTATATGCATAGTTTAGGCCGATATATGCAGTCACGGCTGGCAATGACTCGACGTTTATCGCCGGAGGCTCCACAGCGCCGAATCGGCTCGAGAGTTTTTCTGCAGCCTGCTAGTTCGACCGGATGTATGCGGACGTGGGGCGGCCGTCCATTCCGCCGGAGCGCCTGCTGAAGGCGTCGCTGCTGATTGGGTTGTTCTCGGTGAGGAGCGAGCGCGCCTTCTGTGAGGAGTTGGCCGACAACCTGCTGTTCCGCTGGTTCTTGGGTATGCAACTGATGGAGCGCAGCTTCGACCCCACGGTGTTCACCAAGAACCGGCAGCGGCTGCTGGAGCATCAAGTGGGCCAGCAGATGTTCGACGTGTTAGCGCCGATGGGAAAATGAGCGAAATCGCCGAAATGAAATTGACCCACCAGGGCGGCGCATCATCCACGGAGAAACCGTGGAGGTGCGAGAGAGACATTGCTAAAGGTGGGAGACGTGAAAGAGATCTACGAGATGAAAGGGGCGGGCCGTTCGGTGCGGGGGATTGCCCGAGAGCTGGGTATCGCTCGGAACACGGTGCGGCGGTATCTGAACTCTCCGGCGGCGATGCGGCCCAAGCCACGGCGTCAGCGTTCCTCAAAGCTGGACGCGTACGTGGCGTACGTGGACCGTCGGCTAGACGAAGGGTTGGACAACTGCGTCGTGCTTCACCGGGAGCTGCGTGAACGGGGCTACGACGGGGGGTATTCGATCCTGAAGGCCTACGTGTCGCCACGTCGTCATCGACAACCCCGCGCGACGATGCGGTTCGAGACGGAGACCTGAGAGCGGGCACAGGAGGACTGGGGGAGCTTCAGCTATGGCGGCGCAGACGGCCGCAAGCACCGGCTCTGGGCGTTCGTGATGGTGCTGGGCTGGTCGCGAGCTATCTACGTCGAGTTCGTCCGGCGTGCGGATGTGGCGAGCTTCATGCAGTGCCACGTCAACGCGTTCGAATATTTCGGCGGCGTGCCGCGGCGGTGCTTGTATGACAACGCCAAGGTGGTGGTGCTGGGCCGCGATGCGGACGGGCGTCCGGAGTGGAACCGGCGGATGCTGGACATGTCTCTGCGCATCGGATTCGAGTTGCGGGTGTGCCAGCCGTATCGAGCCCAGACGAAAGGGAAGCAACTGTGTTGGAAGTCAAGCCATCTGGGGGTTCCAAGGAGTCCCGTGCCGGAGCATGGCGTTGAGGACCGTCAGCAGCTTGTGCATACACGCGGTGAGCGCAACCTTTGGAGGCTTGCCCGCTTTCACCAGCCGCTCATAGAACCCCTTGATCACCGGGTTGCATCGCATCGCTGCGACCGTTGGCATGTAGAGGGCCGCTCTCACCGCGGCACGGCCGCCCCAACAGGTGCGCGCTCCGCGGAACTTCCCGCTGTCTCGCGCGAAGGGCGCCAGGCCCACCAGGGAGGCGACCTGCTTGTTGCTGAGGGAGCCCAGCTCCGGCAGGTCCGCCAGCAGGACGAACGTGAGCGCCGGCCCCACGCCCGGCACACTGCGCAGCAACTCGTCGCGCTCCCGCCAGAGCGGGGACTCCCGCAGCCGCCGCGTCAGGTCCTCATCAATCTCTTCCAACTCCCGGTTGAAGAAGGCGATAGCCCGGTCGACCCCGTGTCGTACAACGGGGGACGCTTGCTTCCGGTGCTGCTGTTCAGCCGTCCGCATACGGACAAGCTGGCGTCGGCGGGTCACGAGTGCTGCAAGCTCCCGCGCCTCTGCGGGAACCGGCGGCTGAGGTATGAGTTCGCTGACCTCGCCGAAGTGGGCAATCACCGCCGCGTCGAGCCGGTCCGTCTTGGCCAGCTTCCCCTGGGACCGTGCAAAGTCGCGCACGTGGCGGGCGTTCACCACGGCGACGGGGAGGCTGGCGGAGGCGAGAGCTGCGGCCAGCAACCGCTCGTACCCACCGGAGGCTTCCATGACGATGAGCCGGGGCCGCAACTTGTCGAGCTGCTGGACCAGCCGCTCGAGGCCGTCCTCGTCCTGGGCCGCGCGCCACGCGGCGCCGGTCGGTCGGACAGCCACGTCCAGCCAGTCCTTCGAGACATCGATGCCGACGAACACGTTCTGAGGGACAGTAGGCACTTCATTCCTCCTGATTGGCCCGTCCTTGTGCGATGCGGGCTCGCTCTGGCCCCGGCAACTGTTCGGGCTCTCTGACGGGGGCGGCGGGGCGACCTCGCTTGCCCACGGCCTCTTTCAACCTAGGGGAAAACGGCCTGCCCCGCCATCTCCGTTAACATACAAGGGGAAGGAGGCCAGGCTGGTGTTCCTGGCCCATGCGCTGATGGAGAACCGCAACGGCCTGCTGGTGGACTTCCTGGTGATCGAAGCGACAGGGACGGCGGAGCGGGATGCGGTTCCGGTGCTGCTGGCCGGGGCGCGCGAACGCGGGTCCCATCCCAAGGCTCTCGGAGGGGACGAGGGAACAAGGGCTACGACACGCGGGGTTGCGTGGGGGCCATGCGCGCCCGCGGGGTCACCCCGCACGTAGCGCAAAACACGAGCGGCCGCTCCAGCGCCATCGATGGGCGCACGACCGGGCATTGCGGGTATGCGTTGAGTCAGCGGCTGAGGAAGCGAGTCGAGGAGGTCTTCGGGTGGCTGAAGACGGTGGGCGGGTTCCGGAGAATGCGCTCCCGGGGCCTAGACCGCACCCTGCTACGGATGGCCAGGCTGATGACTGCTGAGACGCCGGCGCCACAGGCCACGAGGCTGCTGCTCACCTCAAGCCCCGAGGCCGGGGCCCCCCACAGGCCGTGAGACCACCCCCCACGCGTCACTCAGGAACATCATGGTCCTGCCAACCGTCCGCAAACCGCCACGGAACCCTTGCTTCCGCAGCCTGCTAGCGGCAATGGAAGCGCCAACCTCGCAGAGCCTTCCGCGGCAAAGCGGGTTAGCGATACCGCGCACCTGTACCTCGCAGACGCGGGTCCAGCAAGTCGCGCATTGCGTCTCCGAGTATATTGAACCCCCAGACTGCCATGGACAGAGCGAGCCCTGGGAAAATAGCTAGCCATGGGCCCTCAAACAGGAAGAGGCGGGACTCTTGGCCCAGCATCCGACCCCAGGAAGGGTAGGGTGGAGGGATGCCATAGCCAAGGAAACTCAAACTGGCCTCAGCAAGGATAACAGTGCCAAAACGCAGGCTGGCCAATATGATCACCGGCGCCATGACATTGGGGAGAAGGTGGCGTCTGACCATGTGCCAGGAGCCGCATCCCAAGACCCGGGCCGCGTCCACATAGACATTCTCCTTGACAGTCAAGGCTTGACTTCGGACGATCCGTGCCTCACTGATGCCCCACAAGGAGAGGACCAGGATGATGTTTAGGAGTCCGGGTCCCAGAATGGCAGAGACCACAAGCATCAGGAGAAAATACGGGATGGCCATCTTGACATCAATGATGCGGCCGATCACCGTGTCCACAGCTCCGCCAAACCACGCGGAAGCGAGTCCCAGTACCAGGGCGTAGGCGACACCAAGCCCCACTGCACCCAGGGCCACGTACATGGTCACTCGGGCCCCGTAAATGATGCGGCTCAGCTGATCCCGGCCAAAGTTGTCTGTTCCCAAGGGATGACTCAAACTAGGCGCGTTCAACAATCTCGTATAGTCGGGTTCTTGGTACCCGTACGGGGCGACCACGTCCGCCAGCACGGCCGCCAACACGACCAGCAGCACCAGGGCGCCTCCAACGCTGCCCAGAGGTTTTTCCTTTACCAGGCGACGCAGGAACTCGGGCACCCATTGGCGGCGGGCTATCCCTGTTCCCACTAAGGTGGGGTTCGCCAGTTCCTTGGCCACTCCTTGCTCCTGTCCTGCAACCCGTTGAGTCTACTGAAAACGGATCCGGGGATCCAGCCACGTGTAGCTGATGTCTATAACGAAGTTGAGAACGAGGATTATGCCTGCAAAGACCAGGGTGATTGACTGAACCGACACATAGTCCCGGCGTTGCAGCACTTCCAGCACATAACTCCCCATTCCCGGCAGGTCAAATATCTGTTCGATGATCAGCGTGCCGCCAAGTAGGAACGGGACTTCCAATGCCACGAGAGTTACGACGGGGATGAGGGCGTTCTTCGCGGCATGCCTAAGCAGCACTGTCCGCTCCTTCAGGCCCTTGGCCCATGCCGTTCGAATATAGTCTTGGCGCATAACCTCTAGCATCATCCCTCTCACCAGACGCATCGTCCGGCCCTGGAAATAGAACCCCAGGACGAGGGCGGGAATGATGAGGCCGCCTATGTTCTTTAGGGGATCCTCGACGAAGGCCGTGTATGTCAAGGGAGGCGTCCAGTTGAGCCAGACGGATGGAAGAGTGATCACGAGTGTGCCCAGCCAGAATCCAGGAATGGCAAGGGCCAGAACACCAACTGAACGAGCAAGATAGTCGGCCCAGGAGTCCTGGCGAACGGCCGCAAGAATACCTACCGGCACCCCGATAACCAGGTTGATGAGTGTGGCGAGTAAGGCAAGCTCGACCGTCACTGGCCATCTCCACGCCAGCTCTGTAATAACCTCCTCGTTTGTCCAAAGGGACTTACCGAGATCTCCGGTAAATATGCCACCGACCCATTCGAAGTATTGGACATGAATGGGCTCATTTAAGCCCAGCTGTTCGCGCAGATTCTCAGCGGCTTGGGTGTTGCGGTACTCCTCAGACATGATGTCGACTATGTCGGCAGGCAGGAATCGGACCATCCCGAATACCAACAGGGACAAGAGGATGACCGTCGGGATCATGGAGAGGAATCGACGCACAACGTACTTATGCATACTGCCGCTCTCGCAAACAACCTTACGGTGCCGGGGCCCCCCGAGCTGGGGCCCCCAAGTCAGGCTTGTTCTCCTCTAGGGTGGCCGAGCCACTGGTGCGAACCGGTTCACGCAGTGAGATCGTCCGGCGGATGGAGTTGCGCCTGTACCACTCACTGGAATGGGCTCCCTGGCGCCAGATGATCCTACTTGTTGTTGGAGGTGTCCCGTGCGACGGTCTACCGTGCTGCGCATTCCGTCCTCTGAAGGACAAGCATACTATCTGAAAACTGACCTACTGAAGGAATATCTGTCGGCCCTTCTTGGCCAAAGCTGGCCCGACTCTTCCTGTAAAACTATCCTTTCCGCAGCAATACTCAATCACTACTTATCGATCCACGCGTATTTTAGGCCGTGGGCGTTGGCGAAGGAGTCCGTGCGGTACCAGGCATCCTTCAGATAGGGCTGCCAAAACCCCGCGCCCCGACTCTGGGGCGCATCTATTGCGTACTGTTTCTCAACAAGATGCTTCTGTAGATCGTACACTACAGTCTTCCGTTCCTCGTCGCTGTCGGCCGCAATGAGCTTATCCAACATTTGCTCGACGTACTCATCGCAGACACGGCTGTAGTTGCGGGCAGTCCCACATTTGAAGTAGTAGTAGAGGGCTTCATAAGGGGAAACCGCGGATTGGAACGTCACTACCATATCGCCGTATTCTCCGTCCGGCGCAGTGGCGGTGGAGTACTGTGGGAACTCCATCGGCTTGAGGTTAACATTCACCCCCAAGGGCGCCCAGGCTCCGGCGACGAACTCTGCAATGGGCCCCTGCAGCAAAGGAGGCAGGAATCCCAATTCCAACTCGAATCCATCGCCATACCCCGCCTCGGTAAGGAGGCTCTTGGCTTCCGTTGGGTTGTGGCTGATGTACCGGCGAACCTCCGGAGGATAGGACTCGAATGGGAGGGCATAGTCTCCCAGCCCCGCGTGGACCGGGGAATACTTGGGGAAGTAGTTCCCATAGGCGCTCTTGCCAAATGCGTCACGGTCCAAGGCCATGGATAGCGCCTGCCTCACCCGTACGTCGTCGAGTGGGGGGCGATCAGTCCGCATGCTAATGATGAAAGGAGCAGGGTATGGACAGATCTGCGACTGCAGTTGAGGCGCCGTCCGCTGCAACTCTCTAATGAGCTGATCGCTCCGTACCTCGCTGAAGTCAACCTTGCCCGTCCGCAACGCCGCCGCCACGCTGCTCTCGTCACCGATATAAGGTTCAGTGACGCCGTCCAGATAGGGAAGTCCTGGCACAAAGTAGTTAGGGTTCTTCACGAACTCGACGCTGGTTGACGGTTTGTAGTCTGTGATTACAAATGGGCCGCTTCCGTGGCCGCGGTGGTCCTCCCACGTCATGGACAGGTCTTCGGGAGTTATCTCCTTGGGAACGATATAGGCCCACCGCTTGGTAAGGACTTCCTGTATGTATGTGGGGAAGGGACTCTTTAGCTTGAACCGAACGGTGTACTTGTCCAGGGCCACGATGCTCTCGGTGATATCCTTTTGGGGTTGGGCGGCCGGCATCAGGTTGAAGGGTCGCACGAACGCATGGACCACGTCGTCGGCAGTGATCTCCCTTCCGTTTACCGGAGGGCTGTCAGCAAACTTGGCACCCTTGCGTATGGTGACGTCTAGGGTGAGCTCATCCACCCAGTCCCAGCTCTCGGCCAGTTCAGGTTGAGCAGGCCAGAGCTGACAGTCCGGAGGTGGAGCAGCTCCTTGGTGGGGGACGAACAACCTTGAGTAGATGAAGTGGTAGACACGGCCTTCATCAGACGCCGAGATACCGGAGTGCGGGTCCCATCTGGGGTCTCGCCGCCCCCTGAAGATCATGGTGCCGCCGTACTTGGGCTCCTCAGGAGCCGCCTGCACCGCTGGCGTCGGTATTGCGGTCTGAGGAATCGGAGTGGCCTGCTCCAGTGTCAAGGGTTGCGCTGCTACGCCGGGTTGTTCTGCCGGGGTCTCTTTGTCAGCACCCCCGCCGCAACCCGCGAAAGACACGAGCGTAAGGGCAATCAGTCCTATCAGCCACCTCATCAGCATTCCTCCTGTTGTTGCTTTGACTATGCGTCACGACGTTCAGACTGGGTCTCTCGGTGCCCGTTTCCAATCAGCTACAAGCCACCGATATAGTTGACATCTACTCCGCTATGGCAGGCTTTTCGCAGATTTATTTGGCTGACAAACTAGATTTCGCGGTGGGATGATACATGGATGTATGGAAATTGTCAACAATTTGGTTCTACCCAACATGGGCATGCGGCTGCAGTCCTCGCGGCAGCGCCACGCCACGGCCAAGCTCCGCCTGGTTCATAAGGTTGCCCGTTCGGAGGCAGGCTGCCCTCATCAGCCGGCGGACAAGCCGGCATGCGGGGTACGCGACGAGCCAGCGGGTGCGCAAGCGGGTTGAGGAGTTGTTCGGCTGGCTGAAGACCGCCGGGGGCGGGAGGAAGCTGCGCTCCTGCGGCGTGGCCCGCAACGGCCTCTGGGCGGAGATGGCTCTGGCGGCGTACAACCTCGTGCGCATGGCCAAGCCTATGCCCCCGCCCTCATCTCCGGGGGCGGCCCCTGCCTGTTGCGGATGAATTGTCCTAACCGGAGGCGCCAGCAGCCCGATCAGGGGCGACCCCGGGGCACCGTTTACTCCGAATCGCCGCCCAATGGCACTGCAATGCCGACACCGACTCGTTCGCTACCCCATCCAACTCGCGTTCTTCATCACCCAACGGTGTGTCCTAGCGAACTTCTCCCCGGAGACCCTTGCCCTGGTGGCCCCAGCAGAGGCCCAATAGTCTGCAAGACCAGCATTGCGAGTGGTACAAAGAAAGAGCTAGGAACCTTCTGAACAAGCCTGCGGCGATGTGGCATAGTACTGCTGGATAAGCCGATGCCTCTTGGGGGTAGGTTGTGATGGACCAGCCGACATTTTCCGAACTGGAATTTCAGGGCAAGAAGCGCAAGACCCGCCGGGAGCTGTTCCTGGAACGGATGGACGGCCTGATCCCCTGGCAGCGTCTGGAGGAGCGAATCAGGCCTGTGTACCCCAAGGCCGGCAAGGGCCGCCAGCCCTATCCGCTGGCGGTGAT
This sequence comes from Dehalococcoidia bacterium, assembly GCA_965247615.1. Taxonomy (GTDB): domain Bacteria; phylum Chloroflexota; class Dehalococcoidia; order Lucifugimonadales; family UBA1127. Next base: position 2,755,920 of record OZ252022.1, read on the forward strand.
GCTGCGGATTCACTGTGTGCAGCTCTTCTACAACCTCAGCGACCCCGGTATGGAGGACCTGCTCTACGAGGCCGAGTCGGTCAGGCGGTTCGTGGGTCTGAATCTGTCGGAAGCGCTGCCCGACGAGACCACCATTCTCAATTTCCGCCATCTCCTGGAAAGGCACAGCCTGGGAGAAGGCCTGTTGCAGGAGATCAACGCCCATCTGGAATCGCAGGGACTGCGGCTCAGGGAGGGAACCATCGTGGACACCAGCATCATCGAGGCCCCGTCGTCCACCAAGAACCGTGCCGGGGAACGGGACCCGGAGATGCATCAGACGAAGAAGGGGAACCAGTGGTATTTCGGGATGAAAGTTCACATCGGGGTGGACGCCGAGACGGGTCTGGTGCACAGCATGAGCGCCACTGCGGCCAACGTCTATGACGTGAGCGAGGCCCATAATCTGTTGCACGGCGGGGAGACGATGGTGTGGTGCGACGCCGGGTATCAGGGAGTGCACAAGCGGGCGGAAAACCTGGGGCTGGAGGTGGACTGGCAGGTGGCGATGAGACCCGGAAAACGGCGGAAACTGGAGCCTGGGAGCGAGGAGGCGGTGGCGGAGAAGGAGAAGGCGTCGGTGAGGGCCAAGGTGGAGCATCCCTTTCTGAAGGTGAAGCGGATATTCGATTATGGGAAAGTGCGCTACCGGGGATTGGCGAAGAACACGCAGCGACTGGCATTGTTGCTGGGGCTGGGCAACCTGATGACAGCGGAGGGTCAACCAGCGGGTTGACGTGGAGGCCAGCAGGTCCAACCCCTCCAGTAGGGCGCCTCCGGGCTCGCTACAGCCCTGCCGGGGGCGAAATCACAGGGAGAAAACCATCATTGGTGCGGGCAAGAGATGTCTCACCTACAAGAATCCCGGCCCAAGAACCAAAAGGCCGGCAGAGCCGAAGCTTGTTCAGAGTATCCCTAGACCTGAGCGGCAACCAGCTGGGCGGTGAGATACTAGCCGAGCTCGGCGACCTGTCGAACTTGACCTTACTGGACCTGAGTGACAACCAGCTGAGTGTCAAGCTTTCCCACGATCTAACCCGACTCTCGGCGCTGAATCGATTCTACTTCCACGGCAACGAAGGCCTCTGCGCGCCCGCCGACGACGCCTTCCAAGAGTGGCTAAACGGGGTCGCGTCAAAGCGGGGCGATGTCTGCCGTGTAGACTCAACCCCGACCGGCTCTCCGACGAGCATGCCGACCGTGGCCCCATCCCCGACCCCGACGACCATATCCACGCCGGCGCGCTCGGTCGAAGACTCGAATGTTGGGGACTCCGGTGGCGCCTGCACGGCGAGGACCGGCGGATCGGCCGGCGACGTCGCCGTGATTGCGCTCCCGCTGCTTGGCCTGCTGGGTCTCACAGGCCGCCGGCGGTGGAGGCGTCAGATCCAGCGACGCTCCGCCCGCCCCTTGTCGGACCAACATAACGGGTGGTACAGATGTCAAGGGTAGCTGAGTAGATGGCTCAGACCCGGCGATGAGATAAACGCGAGAGACATCCGGCCCCGGACCGAAGGTAGTCGTCATCGATGTCGACGGCGGCAGCCATGCCGAGGGTCATCCGGACGAGACCGCAGGGTATGCTGCGATGGGCGGCGAAGACCTGCGTGACGCCCGTGCGCTGCGACAGTGGGTCTCCTGAACCGTAGGTGCCGCGATAATACACCCAATGCCGATCAGCAGTGGTCGCCAATATCCTCGAACTTCACCTTGTCACCGACTCTAATGCCAAACCGGTCAGATTCTCCAGCGTTGACTTCTAGCGTATATGCGGCGCGCGGGTAGGAACCATAGCGTCGTATCTCATCGTCCGGCGTACCGGGATCTGGGACTGTGGCATACACGTTGATGTCCACCACTCGACAGTCGCTCCCGATCCAGATGAAATCCAGCGGGAACAGCATCCCCTTCATCCAAAAATCGCCTGCATACGGCCCGTCCGGAATGAATAGCATGCCCTTCCGCTCCTCCAGATACCTCCGGCCGGTCAATCCCCTGTCCCGGAGCAGTTGCGTATCGACAACCTCCACCTCGAACGCGACATCGTCTATTTTCACCCTAGGAGTGTCGTCAGAAGTGTCGTCGCGGCTGCAAAGCGTTACATCGACGTTGATGCAGGCGGTCACGCCTAGAATCGCTAGCAGGAGTAACCAGGGCCTAAGGGACATGACTACCAGCCTTTCCCGCCTGAGGTCTGGTTCGACTCCGCACCGGTCTGGTCGTCTCAGAGACATGCGCAAAAGGGGCAGTCCACGACAGAGCAGATGCAGATTCTCCGGCCCTGACCGGCGTTGCCGGTGTAACCAGACCTGCGACGACGGCGAGGCCACCGTTGATCAGCGACTGTATCCTGACGGGACCCTCTGGGGCATTTGGGCGGTAACCCAGTCCAATACGAAGAGGAAGTCCCGATAGGCGGCAAGACTGCCTATCTGCTGCTCTACCTCGCGTAGTTCATCCCTCAGAACCGACAGGTCGTCTTGCACATCGTACGGGGCGTCCGGATAGGGCAGACTGCTGTACCTGTCGGCGGCCAGAGCGACCGCTGCTCCGAACTGAAGCAGTGCACCGACCGTATCGTTCGACGGCAGGTCGTAGCGTCCCCCTATCTGCGCATGCTGACGGTTGGAGTCGTTGCTGATCGGAGTTACCCAGCGCAACTCCACATCGCCCAGGTCCACCATGTCGCCGAATCTCGGGCGGTCTGCCGGGCGGAGTTCGTAGAAGACGGTTGTGGCCGCGCCCGACGGGATCTCTGCGAACTCCTTCCGTGCCTGGGTGAAGTTCTGGTCTGCTGTGACGCGATTCTCGTATCCGACGATGCGCCACGACTCCACCGCGTCGGGGTCCCAGGTAATCTGTGCACGTGTCTGGTCGGCGAACGGCGTGGCGAGGGCAATCCAATTCTCACGGCTGAAGAGCACCCTCGCCTGTTCCGTGTCGTCCAGGTAGCGGTACCAGCCGTTGCCATACTGAGCAAGCTGCTCGAGCAGGTGGTCGTCGTAGTTCTCGATGCCCACACCGATGGTGATGAGCCGTAGCGGGTTCCTGCTGTCGCGGTCTCCCGCGGACTCGAGTATGGCAAACGGGTTCGTGGCGTCCACGTTCGCAACGCCGTCGGACATCAGGATTATGTAGTTATAGGCTCTCGGGGAGTGCCGACGCATTGAGTCGGCGATCTCGACGGCCCGGTTGAGGCCCGCCTGAACATTGGTTGACCCGCCCGGTGTGAGTTGGTCGATTGACCAGCTCACGTCACGAGAATCCGGCGACTGATTCTCCAGGGTGCGGTCCCCGATAACCCTATTCTCGAAGTGGACCACTGAGATACGGTCGTCGCGGCCAAGGCTTCGACGGATGCTATCGGCAGCGGCACGCACAATCTCTACCCTGTTGTTGCCGGACATGGAGCCGGACGAGTCCAGCACCAGCGTCACGTTGATCGGCCTGCCGTCATCGCCCAGCTCCGGCGCCTGGAACCCGATGCGCGCCAGAATCATGTCCCCGTCGAGCGGATGCGGCATGATATTCGTATGTATGGCAAAGCTGTCGCCTCGCGACGGCTGCTCGTAACGATAGTCGAATGCGTTCACCCACTCCTCGGAGCGTACCGAGTCAGGGTCCACCTGGTATCTCGCCCTCGCCCAGTTGAGCGCAAGCTGGAACGACGTGCGGTCGGTGTCGAGGCTGAACGTGGAGACCTGGTCTTGGGAGGTGCGGACGGCAACGGTCCGCTCATTGTCCCTGAACGTGGTCGCTCCTGGCTGTGCGCTTCGCGGAGCACTTCGGCCGGCGGTCGGAGGCGGGGCTGACGATGCTGGCGGGGCCGCCTCCGCAGCCGGGGCCGCCGGCGCAGAGGAGGCTGACGATGCACGCGGGGCTTGCGCCGCAGGCGGTACCGGCTCCAGAGCCGGGGCAGCCTCTGCAGGCTGAGCCGCCTCCGCAGCCTGGGCTGGCTGCTGAGGGGCCTGCGCCACACTCTCACCAGCTGATGAACAGGCTGACATAAGGGCGCAAACGAGCGCCAGTAAGGGTAACAGTCCAACGATTCTCACATGCATCTCGGCACCTCCCACAACTTCGGCGTGCTAAGGCGGATCGGGATTGGGAGTCCGACTCCATCTCCCCGACAGTCCTGTGTTCCCTGACCGGTTCCCACTTATCGGTCCGTGCGTTTCCGACTGTGAAGGCCTCGACCGCAGGCGGGGAGCAGTCCGAATCCGTCCTCTAAGACCGGGCTCAACCGCTCCGAGGGCCGGACGCAGGCGATGCTCCTGTCGAGAATGCGATGTCGTGGCATGGAGCCATCTTCGCAAATGATAATTTGATAGCCTTTGGCCTAATACGTCTTCTGGATGTGATTGGATCTCTAGCAGGATACTAGAGGAAAGCCGTCTTCGTAGTCAACAGAGCGCTCGTCTGGCTTGTGATGTCGGCGCCAGTTGTGGGAAGGCGGCATGGTCGTGCCCGATGGGGCGGCCGACAACTCCGTCGCAGTGACATTCGTGGTCCCGTCCCACCGCGGCGCGCGTTCAACGAACTGCACTAACCTGACCGGCAGGCAGGAGGCTCTCCGGCTCCGGAGGCCTGTAGCCCAGCGAACTGTGTTGCCTGATGCAGTTGTAGGCCTTCCGGTACCGCATAGCCGTTCTCCCAAGGCAACCCGGCCCCAATGTATGGCGTCCTGGATGCACTCTCCCAACCCACTCCCGCACAGCCCCAGCCGTACACTCCGGCCCGTTCGACCGAGCGTATGTGATCGGGCACTCCGACTGGCCACCAACAATTCGGGGCAGTCGTCTCGATCACGTCACCAGACCGCATGCCGCGGTCGGCGCCGATCGTGATTTCAGTGATAGCATAGTGGTGAACCGTGACGAAACGCGGGAAGGAAGTTCATCGTGGGCCGTTGCAGATACTTGCTGGTGGCGGTTTTCCTGTCCAGCACTCTATTCGTTGCGTTGGGTGCGTGTACCCCCGAAGGGGGACCGCTTGCCAATTCCACTCCCCATCCCAAGCAAACACCCTCGCCGCCCGCTAAACCAACGATCACGCCAACCGCTACGCCTATGCCCACGCCCACGCCGGTTCCCGAAGCGCATTTGTCAGTGGTCCTGGATACAACCGGCGGCGCGGCAGTTGCCGGGGAGGAACTGAGGATTGAATTTACGGTCACCAACGAGACGCCGGGACCCGCCTTCGGCGTCACCCTGGCATTTGGGGCCAACGAACCGAACAGGTTCGTGACCGCCCGCCCGGCTCGTGGGACCTGTGAAGAGTCAACCTGCGACCTTGGTTCGTTCGACAGCTATGAGTCGGTGAGTGGCCAAGTCGTAATATTGACCAAGCTAGGATTTGATCCTGAGGTCAGAGTAGATGCTGATCTTTCCTGGCTCCTGGCCAACTCGAACAGCAGGCACTCATATGCCGAAGCAAAGGCACTGTTGGCGAACAGCAATCAGCCGGGAGCCTTAGTTTGGGCCACCTCAATCCAAGCATCATCTATGGGTTGTGGCGATTCGGTTGAAGTGGATGCCGAGACAGTGTATGCAGGTTTCGGCAAGAAACTCTACGCGGTTTCTAGGTCGAACGGGGAGGTGCTTTGGCTCAAAGACGGGGATAGCCGGATGTTTGAGCCAGTTCTGGCCAATGGCAGTATCTACTTCCATGCAACTGAAACAGAGACTAGGCGCAAGTATGTCGGCTCTATGAACGCATCAAAGGGTACGTTAACTTGGCAGTATTTGGTGAAGGAGGAGGGGGCTGCAAGGGGCCCGGTTGGGGTGTACGGCGGGAGCGTTCACATTACTGGGAATCAATGGGCAGTTGATAGCAGTAGTTCGGATTACAGCTACTTGATGTCGTTGGACGCATCGACCGGCATCCTGAACTCGCAGTACCGAGTGGACGGGTTGATTAACACTTCCGCGGTGGAGTTTGGCGGCAACATCTACTTTGGTACATACGGTGGGTACGACTACCTCTACTCCATCGATCCTAGGTCCGGAGAGTTAAGCCGACGATACCGAACGGAAGGTGGATCGTACTACACGCCGCTGATTACCGACGAAACAGCCTACATAATTTCGGGATGGGGTGCCCTCTATTCAATGGACTTGTCGACCGGAAAGAAGGACTGGGAATACCTACCGGAAGGCAGAGCGGCTGGGGAGCTGCTGTTGTCGGATGGGAACGTCTATCTCCGCGTCTACGATGGAGAGGCGGGACAATACCTCTCCGTGGAGGCCCTTGATGCCGCAACGGGCAGTCTTGAATGGCAGTATAAGCCGGGCGAAGAGCTAGGGCAGCCGACGGCGGCCAACGGGAGCATCTATGTCCCATCCTATGACAACTTGGTTTCACTAGACGCCTTGACGGGAAGCCTGGAGTGGCAGGCCGGCTACGGTTCCATTTGCGGTCCAATGACCGCGGTCGATGGCGTCTTGAATGGACGCGCCGCGCATAACAAACGGTTTATAATCTTCGCTATCCGAGGCCGCTAGATGCAAGCGCGGCGCAACTGGAGTTGCTCCTACTTGATGACCTCCACCGAGGGTAAGGGACGAAAACGGCAGGCGAAACGGGCGATCGGCTGTCGGTGCCGGTACTCCGGCTGGTCATCATTCCCAGAATGCGTGGTGCGGCAACCTCTCGTTCCGGCTTCGAGATGACCGCCCGTTGAAAAAGAGGCGGTTGGGTGCTTTTCCCTGCGATTGTGTGCCTTCGGCGTGACCGGTTGTTCGGCCACGATTTAGCATGAAGAGAAATTAGCTGCAGCAGGAGCTATGGATACAGTACGTTTAGGCCGGAAGTGTGGGCCAAGGCGTACCGTATGGCGAACTTTGCGGTGGGAGGTGAAGCTGTGAGAACCCGGTCTCAGACTGGCCACAGTGGTGCTCTGCCGCCGGGAATCCCTTCCCCCAGTAGACGGGAGACCCGTCTATGCGGAGAGTGCAGGGTCGCGACCCGCCGGTAAGCGTCGCGAACCCCGTAACTTCGAGTCGATCTGCCCGGCGAGTTCGTAACCATCGGGTCGCGACAGATGGAACGCCGTCAGGCCGCATGACGCAGCTGTTGTCGCGTCTCGTAGCGATGGCAACAAAGGATTCGGCGACTGCCGACTCACTGGTTCAATCCCCATCGCGCAGTGGGCGGGGAGGAGTAGATTGTCAGCGGCAGGTGCTCCCCCCGCCGGGCAGCACCTGGGCGACTAACTCGGTTCGGGTCACGGGGGTCAAGCGTACGTTAGAATGGCTCGTGAGGGGCCTCCTGTCACTGCTGGGTTTCGTCCACCACAACAGTTTCAGCAAGGCCCCTCACCTGTCAACAACCTCTATGGGAACTACAGCTAGCTCTGGATCGGAGGACTCGCCACCTGTGGATTCTTGGGCACGGTAGATGTCGGCGCCAAGATTGCCGACAGGGACTGAGGAAGAATTGCTCGGCGTGGCCACAGTCGGCGGTGCCTTGCTCCTCACAACTGGGGCAATGCTTATGGCAGTCTCACGTCTGAGTAGGCAGCCGCAAGACGCCGTGGTACATCCGCCTTGGCAGAGGAGAGTGAAGTGAACCCCAAGCGCATCGTAGCCGGCATCGTCGGGTTCTTGAGCCTAGTCCTGCTGGCGGCCGCGTGCGCATCTGAGGCGCCTGACCCCATGGTCGAGGTGGCGTCAACTGCATACCCACGTGCTGGAAGGGGTGCGGGTGTGGGGTGACTACGGCTGGATCGACGCCCACTATGAGAAGGCAGGAGTGCCGATAGGGATCGGCAACGTTGAGCAGAGCGATCCGGTCTATGTCTGGCGGGACGGCGGCTGGATGCCCTACGTCTCGCCGAGGGAGCTGGCCAGGGACAACCCCTGCAGCCTCGACGTAACCGCCGAGGATCCGGCTGCGGCACCAGCGCCGGCGCCGACCGCGGAATCCCTGGGACGTGGCGTGGACTGATCATAGCTGCGGATGCAGTCGTCCGTCAGAACGCTACCGCAAGGCTAACGGATCGCGCTGGAGCCTATGCGGATCGGGCGTATGTCCGTGGATCACATGCTGACTGAGACCAACCTTCGTTTGGCTGTAGGGGAGCCAAGGCGCGTTCGAGGGGCTGCGCCGTCCCGCCAGCGAACTTCGGATGGAGGTACAGCTGTAGCCTAAACACATGCTGGCCTTTCTTGCCTGTCTCGCAGTGATATGGGAGGGAGCTGGGACAAAATGCGACTCTCAAAAGGCAAGCGTAGAAGAATGCAGCGAATCGGGATATGATGAATCGCCAAATCAGTATTATAAAGTAGACAGGAGCGAACAATGGCCGAATACATACCATCGACCGCCGACTGGGTTCGAGAGCAGGTGGAGATCTACGAAAGCAGCGGGGGAACCCAAGGAACGACGTTGCGGGATACCGGTCTTCCAGTCATCATCGTCACTAACCGCGGTAACCAGACCGGGGCCATCCGCAAGACCCCGCTCATGCGTGTGACGGACGGCGACAACTACGTGCTGGTGGGATCGAAGGGTGGCGCCCCCAAGAACCCGGTGTGGGTCTACAACCTGCGCGCCAACGGCAGCGTGGAAATCCGCGACGAGACCGAGGTGTACCAGATGCAGGTCCGCGAGGTCAAGGACGATGCGGAAAGGGCTCGTCTATGGGATGTGGCGGTAGAGGCATTCCCCCCCTACGAGGAGTACCAGCACCGCACGTCCCGCAAGATTCCCGTATTCGTCGCAGAACCGATGTAGGCAGCCCGACTCCGAATTCGAATGGCGATTCCCAAGCGGATGCCGACGAGCCATGTTACGGCAACGTCTACTGGGACTGCTGTAGGCATCCCAAAAGGGGCAGGGTAATCGAGGTCCAGTATGAACTCTACTGGCCATCGACCAGTGTAATTCCGTACAGCGTTCCGCTTGTTGGAGGCGGACCCAATGACCTGCCCCTGAATGAGGTCCTCGGATGTCTGGAACCAGTCCGGCATAGATTGGGTGGGTGGCTTTCTAATTCTCGAACATGGTCATGACGTCTAGGTCTGAATGCCGCAGAGGATGGCAACACTACGATAGCCGGCCAGCCCGGCGGCCCACTTCCTGCGTGGCGCGAGGTTGGATGGACAGGACAAGGGTCAGAGTCTCCCTGTGGGTTTCGAGAAACGCTTGCTGGATCGAGGAGGCCGCTGGGGCAGGCCTCGGGCACTCCCCGGGGTAGAGAACTCACACACGGTCGCCCCCTATGCTGGATACGATCAGCGAGTCCGGAGTGGGGCAGGCACTTCGCCCCCTCCCTGGCGAGGTGGAAACCGCGCGTGTACGACGACGATGAGGACGACGGCCCGTTGGTACAATATACGTTCCGCATGAGCTAGGTTGTGTTCTTCGCACTGGCGTAGAGAATTGCACCCCCTTCCGGCTCAGCGACCAATCCAGACCGGTGAATGCCATGACGACAGTGGTTGCACCAGGAGGTCGACTCAGGTGGTCTTCTTTTCCCGTGTGCTAAACGACTCGCGCAGAATCGCTCCCCATGCCGTACGTATAGGCTTTCTGTGTATGCTCGCTGCCGTCTTGACGCCAGCATGAAATATCGAGCCGGATACCACGCCTAGGCTAGCGCCGACGTGCAGAGGATGTACAAGGTGGAGTTGTACGCGCGGGTGCGCCGGGCCTGCATGGTGGAGGGGATGAGCACGCGAGAGGCGGCCCGGGTATTCGGGCTGCACCGGGATACGGTGCGCAAGATGCTGGCCTACTCGCTGCCACCCGGGTACCGTCGGCAGTCAGCGCCACGCCGCCCGAAGCTGGACCCATACCGCGGGGTGATCGACCGGATCCTGGAGGAGGACCGGCGTCTTCCGAAGAAGCAGCGCCACACGGCGAAGCGGATCTACGAGCGCCTGAGAGCGGAGCACGGGTTCACCGGCAAGTACACGATAGTCAAAGACTACGTGCGCGAGCGGCGTCGCCGGACACGAGAGATGTACGTTCCGCTGTCCCATCCTGCCGGACACACCCAGTGCGACTTCGGCCAGGCAAAGGCGGTCATCGGCGGAGTGGGGCAGACCGTCCACTCCTTCGTACTGGACCTTCCCCACAGCGACGGCTGCTTCGTGAAGGCCTACCCGGCGGAGACCACCGAGGCGTTCTGCGACGGTCACGTCTCGGCGTTCTCGTTCCTGGGCGGGGTGCCACGGAGCATCTTGTACGACAACACGACCTTGGCGGTGGCCAAGATCCTGGGAGACGGCCGGCGCCAGCGTACTCGCGTGTTCTCGGAGCTTCAGTCCCACTACCTGTTCGAGGACCGCTTCGGCCGTCCCGGCAAGGGCAACGACAAGGGCAAGGTGGAGGGGATGGTGGGGTACGTCCGGCGCAACTTCCTGGTGCCGGTCCCGTCCTTCGAGAGCTTCGATGCCCGCAACGCCTACCTGGAGCGCCGCCCCCTGAAGCGGCTGGACGCCCAGATCCGGGGCCACACGGAGACCATCGGGCAACGCCTTGAGCGTGACCTGGAGGCCCTGCTGCCCCTGCCGGCAGTTCCCTACGATGCCTGCGACAAGCAAGCGGGCCGGGTGAGCTCCCTGTCGCTAGTGAGATACCGGACCAACGCCTACTCGGTACCGGTGGCCTACGGTCACAGGGACGTGGTGGTGCGCGGCTACGTGGGCATCGTGGTGATCATCTGCGGGGCAGAGGTGATAGCACGGCACAGGCGCTCCTACGAACGAGACGACTTCGTCTTCGACCCTATCCACTACCTGTACCTGCTGCTTTTGGAGCGGAAGGCGCGCGCCCTAGACTAGGCCGCTCCGCTGGCCGGGTGGGAGTTGCCGGAGGAGTTCGGCGTGCTGCGCAGACTGCTGGAGTCGAGGATGGGCAGGCGCGGCAAGTGGGAGTTCGTTCAGGTGCTGCGGTTGATGGAGAGCTTCAGGCTGGAAGAGGTGCGGTCCGCAGTGAAGACGCCATTCGGCTGGGGGCGTTGAGCTTCGACGCCGTGAAGCACCTGGTGCTCTGCCGGCTGGAGGGACGACTCCCAAGGCTGGACCTGGAGCTGTACCCCTACCTGCCCCGGGTGCGGGTCAGCGCCACCTCCGCCGGGGACTACATGACGTTGCTGTCCGGGAGGGCCGCATGAGCGACCGGTCGACCCCGCTCTGGGGGGCGGGCCCGGCAGCGATATGTCCCCCAAGGTCTCGGACACGATGCCGAAACGCTCCAACGGCGGCATTGAAGTTCGCCCCTGCGATGCTGCCGGCGACCGCCGAGAGCAGTTCACGGCTGATCGCTAAGGCCTCCGCCGCCGCGCCTTCGCCTGCCCTCTCGGTGCGGTCCGGCACATCCGGCGGCGTCACGATGCCCGGCACCTCGTTACGCAAGAAACGAGCGTGGCGGGCGCTGCGGAGCGGCAACACTCCCATGATGACCGGCAGGGGGAAGCTCTCCAGCATCGACTGCGCTCGCTCCATGTCCTCCGGCGCGTAGAGGGGCTGCGTCAGTAGGAAATGCGAGCCCGCCGCGACCTTCCACTCCAGCACCCGCAGCTCGCGGTCCAAGTCCGGCGCATTGAGGTCCAGCGCCACCCCGATGAAGAAGGACGTCGGCGAGTCGAGCTCACGACCGTTCGCATCAAGGCCCCGCTCGTGGCGCACCCCACGTCGGGGGGATTGGAGCGAGGAGCCCTCCAGCGGCGGGGCCGCCTTCCAGCATCGTGCCGCCGCTCAATGCCAGTCGTGGGCGGCGGGCATGGGGACGCCGGCGTCGATGGGCCGGACGTCGGAGACGATGACGTTGGTGGTGCCGTCCCACCGGGAGACGACGCCGCAGACCAGGAGCACCCGGCTCCCGAGCTCCCTGCGGTGGCGGGCGAAGACCTGGGGCCAGAGGATGAGCTGCAGGTCCCCCGTCTCGTCCTCGATGGTGACGAAGACCGTGCCGTCCTTGCCCCTGGGGTGCTGGCGGGCCACGGGCCAGCCCGCCACCAGGACCTCCTCCCCCTTATCGGCCGCCTCCACGGCGGCGGTGGGGAGCACCTTGGGGCTCAGCGTTGGCCGCACGAACTCCATGAGGTGCCCGCGAGGGTAGACGGCCATGACCCGGTACTCGCCCACCATCCGCTCGTAGGCGGTGAAGTCGGCGAGGTCCGGGGCGCCGTCCTGCGTGGACACGGGGAAGGCCCGCTGCCCGTTCCGGGAGGGGCTGATGGAGAGGCCGGCGTCCCACAGCGCCGCCCTGCGGTTGGGGATGAGAGTATCGAAGGCCCCTGCCTGGACCAGCGACAGCACGGCCTGGGGCTTGAGGCCCGTCCGCCGCACCAGGTCTCCCGCGCCGGCGTAGGGGCCGCGCTCCTCACGCTCCTCCACCATGTGGCGGGCGGCCTCCGCGCCCACATCCTTGACGAACCGGAGACCCAGCAGGACGGAGCCATCGTGAGGGATACACTGCACGTGGCTGCGGTTCACGCAGGGGTTGCGGAAGGGCACGCCGAAGCGCCGGGCGTCCTGCTTGAGGGTCTCCAGGGGGTAGAAGCCCATGGGCTGGTTGTTCATCAGCGCGGTGAAGAACTCCAGGGGGTGATGGCGCTTGAGCCACGCCGCCTGGTAGGCGGTGACGGCGAAGGCGTGGGAGTGGCTCTCCGGGAACATGTAGTGGCCGTTGATCTTGGCGAAGATTTTTCGCGCGGTCTCCTCGGACACCCTGTTCCCCAGGGCCCCCTCAAGGAACCGCCGCCAGTGCAGGGCGATGAGGTGCTCGTTGCCCGGTTTGGCGAAGGCACGCCGGACCTCGTCGGCTTGGGCGGCGGACATGCCCGCCACGTCCATGATGAGCTGGACCACCTGCTCCTGCCAGACGATGATGCCGTAGCCCCGCTCCAGGGCGCGCCGCTCCAGGGGGTGGTCGTACTCCCAGGCCGCCCCGTGCCGGTAGCGCTCCACGAACTGCGACACCGCGCTGCCCTGGACGCCGACGCCGGGCCGGATGAGCGCCACCTGGTAGGCCAGGTCCAGCAGGGTGCGAGACCTCAAGCGCTGCCCCATCTTGAGCTGGGCGGGCGACTGGAGCAGGAAGACCCCCTTGGAGCGGCCCTCGTTGATCATGTCGTACACCCCGGGGTCCTCGGGGTCTATGGCGGGTAGATCCGGCCTCCTGCCCGCGCGCGCCGCGATGAGGTCCAGGGCCTCCTCGATCTGGTCCAGCACCGGCAGGGAGAGGAGGTCGATCTTGGCGAAGCCCGCGTCGGCCACGGAGTCCTTGTTCCAGTCCATGATGAAGCGGCCCTCCATGGCCCCGGCGCGGATGGGGACCATGCCGGAGATGGGGGAGTCGCTGAGGACCATGCCGCCCACGTGCTGGCCCAGGCTTCTGGGCGCGTCCATGAGCTGGGGAGCCAGATGGACCAGGTCGCGCCAGCCCGCGGCGTCCACCCGGTCCCGGAAGGCGGGGAGATCCAGCATCTCGGCCCGGAGGTCGGCGGCGTCGTGGGAGTGGAGCTGCCTGGAGAGGAGCCTGAGGTCCTCCCGGGGCAGCCCCAGGGCCTTGCCCAGGTCCTGGATGATGCCCTTCACCGAGTAGGTGGCGACGGCCCCGGCGAGGACGGCGAACTCCGGGCCGAAGTGGCGGTGCACGCGGCGGATGAGCTCGTCGCGGAGGCCGCGGGGGAAGTCCAGGTCGATGTCGGGGAGCAGGGACATGTCCTCGGAGATGAAGCGCTCCAGGGTCAGGCCCCACCGCAGGGGGTCGACGTGGCTGATGCCGATGAGGTAGCCCACGAGCAGCGCTACCGACGAGCCCCGGCCCCTGCCCGGGGGGCGCTCCTCCAGAGGCGTCTCCGGGTGCGTCACGCCCCGCTCCTCCATGATCCCCTGGGCTAGGAGGACGATCTCCCGGTAGAGGAGGAGGAAGCCGGCCAGGCCGTGCCTCTGGATGAGCCGGAACTCCTCCCGCAGGCGCTCTTCGACCTGCTCCGGCACGGAGCCGTAGCGCCGGGCGGCCGCCTCATGGCAGAGCCGTTCCAGGTAGCTCTGTGGCGTGTACCCCTCGGGGACCTGCGGCTCGGGGAGGGTGTAGCCCAGGTCCGTGCCGAGGTTGAACTCGCACTGCTCCGCGGCCCTGTGGGTGTTGGCGACGGCCTCGGGGCAGTCCCGGAACAGCTGCGCCATCCGGGCCGGGGACTTGAGGTGGAGGTGGTGGTTGGGCCGGATGTAGGGGAGGGCCCGGTCGATGGTGGTGTTGCGCCCGGCGGCCACCAGCGCGTGCTGGAGGCGGTAGCGCCCCGGGCGATGGTAGAGCACGTCGTTGGTGGCGATCAGCGGCACGACGGCCTCACGGGCGAGCCCCGTCAGCTCCCGGTTGCGGGCGGTGTCGCCCCTCAGAAAGTTCCGCTGCAGCTCCACGTACACCGAACCCGGTCCGTACCACTCAGCGTAGCGTCTGAGGAGTTCGAAAGCCTCTCCCCGGCGGCCGTCCCGCGCCAGCCGCGACAGCGGCCCGCCACGACCGCCGGTGAGCAGGATCACGCCGTCGGCGTGGGCGGGCAGGTGCGCGGGGTCCAGCCGGGGCTCCCTGCGGTCCACGGCGTTGGCCAGGGTGAGGAGCCGCGAGACGTGGGCGTACCCCTGCCGCGTCCTGGCCAGCAGGGTCAGGCGGGAGCCGTCCATCAGCGTCAGCTCGGTGCCGGTGATGGGCCGGACGCCCAGGCTGTTGGCTAGGCGCGCGAACTCCAGGGCGCCGCACAGGTTGGTGTCGGTCAGGGCCAGGGAGTCGTAGCCGTACTCCCCGGCCCGGGCCAGCAGCTCGTGGGCGTGGGACGCCCCCATCCCGAAGGAGTAGAAGCTCTTCGCGTGCAGCTCCACGTATTCGCTGGCCATGATAGGACACCCGCCTACGGGGTCTGCCGGTACCAGCGGCCCCCCCGCTGGTCTCGGAACAGGGTGACCTGCCGCCCGTCCTCAGCGCTGACCCGGTAGTAGGTGCGGGTGAGGGGCTCCGGCAGCCACCACAGGTCGAAGCACCACCGGTCCTCGATGCGCGCCACCCGGCGCCAGCGCTCCCCCAGGCGCACCGCGGCGGGTTGGCGGTCCGGCCCCTCCCGGACCGCCACGGCGGCGGGGGTGGAGAGCGGTTTCATGGCGTCCTTCCCCGACGGGTCGATGGGGACCTGCACGGCGCGCATCTCCGGCGCCGGGTGCCGAGGGGCAACTTGGGCCACGCGGTAGAGGGCGTGGCCACCCCCCGTGCGGGCCTGCAGCTCCCGCTCCGCCTCCAGCAACCGTCGCTCCTGGCCCTCCCTGATGTCGGGCAGCAGCCCCATCTGCACCCCCAGCCCTCCGGTGATGCCGGCAAGGGTCAGCGTCACCTCCTCCACGGGGGCCCGGGGATGGTCCGCCTCCAGCCGGTCCCGGATGACGAAGGAGGCCCGCTCCCAGCTCTCCGCGGCGCCCTTGAAGTGGACCGTCCGCCGCCAGGGGAGCGCCCCGGAGAGGACGCACTCCAGGTCCGCCCTGCCCGCGCGCCGGCCCTCCATCCGGGGCCGCGAGTAGGCCCGCCGGAGCAGGGTGTCCACCGTTGTCGCCAGGAGCTCCAGGGAGGCGGAGGAGAAGGGGAGGGCGGCGTGCTCCGTGATGGACTCCTCGTGTTTGAGGGGGACCAGGGGGCTGTCGTCGACGCCGCGGCAGAGCTCCCACGCCCTCCTGCCCGCCCGCCCGAACTGATCGGTCAGCAGGTCCGCCCCCACGGCGGCCGCGTCCCCCATGGTGCGCAGCCCAAGGCGCCGCATGGCCGCCGTGACCGCCGCGGGGAGGGGGAGGAGGTCGACGGGGTGGGGCGCCAGGAACGCAGCCGCGTCCGCGGGGACCCGGGCGGCGCCGTGGGCCGTGCTGGTCCGTGCCGCCACGAAGGCGGGAAACTTGGCATGCCCCACGCCGACCCGCGGGCCCAGGTACTCCGGTACAGAGTTCAGCAGGGCGCTGACGAGGCGGGGCTCGCCGCCGTAGAGCTCCTCCAGGCCGTCCAGGCGGATGTAGGCCGTGCCCGGCTCCGGCCCCTCCACCCGGTCGCTGACCCCCTGCAGGGAGGTGAGGACCTGCTGGTACACCCGCTGGTAGGCGGGCTCGTCGGCCTCCAGGATGGTGGTGTTGGTGTGGCGGGACAGGGCCTCCTCCAGGGTCATCCCAGGGGTCACTCCCGCGGTGGCGGGGAGGGCGTCGACGACCACGGGCCTCCCGCCGGAGCGGTCGACGATGACGGCGGGGGTAGCCTGCAGATGGGGCTGTCGTCTCAGCTCGACCTTGGCCCTGAGGTGGGTGACGAGCACGCAGGCTACCTTCACGGCGGCTCCTTGGCGGCGTGGTCAGGGGGGAAGCCCTGGGAGGGGGATGATAGAGAACAGATGTTCTCTCGTCAACTAGCTCATGGCGCAAGGCGGGAGAGAGAAGCGATGATTTCAGACGGCAAGCAAGGCCCAGCTATCCTCTGCTGCTGATGGAGCAGTGGCGCAACTTCTCAGACTCGCAGATGGAAGAGGGTCTGGGAGACCGCATCTCCCTCCGCCGCTTCGTGGAGTTGGCCCTGCAGGAGGATGCCCCGGACCACTCGGCCATCAGCCGGTTTTGCACAGCGTTGGCGGAACGGGGGCTCACCGAGGAGTTGTTTCAGGAGTTGGTCCGGCAATTAGAGGAGCGCGGGCTGGTGTTCATGCCTGTTGGGCAATAGCGACGAAACCTCTCGGCACTCCTGGGTGGTAGACCTGGGTTCCGCGGTAGGCAACAGCACTCAACGGTCGACTCTTGTGGTTCGAGTCTCCGTGAGTGGGCCGGCCCGGCCGCAGGTCCCGTCGCGGTCGTAGGGTCCTACGGCCTTGGCGCCGGCCTGAGTACCCTGTACTTCCTCTCCGCGGTCCGCTCGGCCACAGGCAGGACCTCCACGACCACCCTTGAGAGACCCACGACCTCGCCGTTGGCGTCGAAGCAGCACGTCGCGCTCATCCCTCCGCTCCGAGGCCAGGGCGTCGCGATGCACGTAAGTCCACCCCAGTCGCTCCAGCAGACGCCGCGGTGGGTCCTCGGCGGCGGTGAACTCATTGAGGTTGGCGGGGGTGGTCATGGGCGCCCCTAGCAGGCTGATGAAGAATGCGAGTTTGGGATCTAGGGCCCGGGCCGGTGTCGGCATTGAGGTACCGTTGGACGCCGATTCGGAGTAAGCAGCGCCCTGGGTCGCCCCCGATCGGGCCGCTGGCGCCTCCGGTTAGGGCATGTCATCCGCAACAGGCAGGGGCCGCCCCCGGAGATGAGGGCGGGGGCATAAGCTTGGCCATGCGCACGAGGTTGTAGGCCGCCA
Organism: Dehalococcoidia bacterium; assembly: GCA_965247615.1. Lineage (GTDB taxonomy): Bacteria > Chloroflexota > Dehalococcoidia > Lucifugimonadales > UBA1127. The sequence continues at coordinate 2,773,278 of OZ252022.1, forward strand.
GAGCCATCTCCGCCCACAGGCCGTCGCTGGCCAGGCCACAGGAGCGCAGCTTCCTTCCGCCCCCGGCGGTCTTCAGCCAGCCGAACACCTCCTCGACCCGCTTGCGCACCCGCTGGCTCGTCGCGTACCCCGCGTGACGGCTCGTCCGCCGGTCCAGGACCGAGTGCCGTTGCTTCATGGCCACGTGAGGCGTGATCTCGAACGAGCGGCAGGTCGTCACGAACGCCCGCATGTCGTAGGTCAGCCGTTCGCAGAACTGGCGCTCCGAGCGCACGGAGTAGAGCGCGATCAGCAAGCTCGCCTTCAACAGGTGTTCGGGCGGCACGGATGGCCGGCTTCTCTTGGCGTACATGCGTCTGAAGGTGGGTGACAGCTCCTGAAGCACCCGGTCCGCCAGCGGCTTGATCCGCCGGATCGGGTGTTCCTGGGGGAACAAGTCCTCGGGGGTGAGCGCCACCAGACTCTCGATCTGCTGGTCGGATGTGCCGCGCATGGCCGCCTCCCATTCGTGCTGCGCCAAACGTAACCAAACACCTTCCCATCCGCACCTTCGTGCCCATGCCCCCCTTACACGTTTTTCATCACCCTGCTAGAGGCAAGGGGTTAGGCATTCGTCCCTGCGGTCTCTGCTGCACCTTCCAGCGAAACGGCAGGTGGGCTGGATTGAGGCATTCGAAGCTCGGCTCGGGCGGTGCGAACGATCGGTTCGCATCCTCTGGAGCGGGGTTAGCAATCCTTTGCCGTTTGCAGAGAACCCTTTGCAGGTGCCCTAGCAAGTGTGGTGTCGGCAAACCAGTCCCTTACTGCATGGGAAGAATCAGGACCGCCGGCAGGTATAGCAAGACGATTCGGCTGATGGCGTGCAGCCCAAGAGCCTGCTCCACAAGAATCGTCGATCCTCAACAATGTCCAGACCCGAGGAACAACCGGGGGGCAAGACGGTTGGCAGCTATTCGTACCACCCCGACGCGAAGATCAGCCCGTCATGGCGCACCGCCCAGGTGTGCTTCTGCCGGTCATCACCCGTTTCAGGGTTCAGCAGCACGTAGTCGCCCCAGCGTCCCGACTCGGTGGCGCCCAAAAGGTCGTCGCCGTAGAAGTATTCGGTGGCGTCGACACGGAGCCTCGGATCCCGACCTCGAAACATCGGATCATGGTGGGCTATGGTGTAGCCGTCTTCGTCGATGACGAAGACGTACCACTGGCCGTCCACACTCTCCCTGGAGTTGTAGTAGGCCACCGTGTCCTCGCGGCCGATGGCGTTGTACAGTTCTATAGCCCTCCCTACAAAGGCCCTGGTGTAAGCGGGGGCGTCGTACTTGGCGGGCCCGCGCTCATGCCATCCCGACCCAAAGGTCAGGCCGTCATATTCGACCATCCAGGAATGTTTGGTCTCGACGGCGCCCGGGGCCGGGTTCGTGAAAGTGTAACTGAACCAAGCGCCATCCTCGTCGGCAACCGCGACTACCGCCTCTCCGGCGGGATAGTTGTTGGGCCCGACGGCCGCGGAAGCGGGCCGGCCTACGAGGTCGGGGTTGGCGGCGTGGGCCAGCATCGTGTCGTTCCGGTCGAGGATGAACATGTACCAATGACCGTCAATGCTCTCCTTGGTATTGTAGTAGGTGACGGTGGCATCGAGACCCTCTGAGTCATACTTGCTGATGGCCGCCTTGACGAAGTACTTGGTGTACTCGGCAGGCTCCCACTTGGGAGGTACGAACGCCGGCGATTTGGTGGCGGCGGCGATTCTCGCCTCCGCAATGGCGTCTATGATGCTGGAAAGCACCACGATGCCTTCCATCAATTCAAAGGTCTGCACCGTTTCCTGGTCGGGAGCGGCGGCCGTGGCAGATTCAAAAACCCTGTGAATCTCGCGGTCCAAGCTACTCAGTCGCTCCTTGAAGGCCGGGTTCCGGGTGTTTTCGATGATGAGGTGGATCAATTTGCCCAGACGCTCGGAGTCCACTTTCCGTGTCTCGGTCAAGTCCGCGTCCGACAACTCCTGCAGCTGCCCAATGATGGAGGCAATGGTGGCCTGATCCAGGGAGGCGATGTCCCCCGCTGGACCAGGCGGCCCCACCGGGCCAGAAGCGCCTGCCGGGCCCTGAGATCCGGGAGGACCCTATTCCCCAACAGGCCCGGCATCTCCCAGGCAGGCAACAACCAGCAGGACAAGAGCAATGATCGAGATTGCCGCCATTAGTACGCGCATTGTCATACTCTCCGCTTGCGTCCCCGTTGGCACAGACTTAGCCGCTCAGTGCGGCGGCGTGTCATTTCATTCATCGGGCGGAGCATATCACAAAGGAGTTTCAAACTGCCCTTCCCGAAACGGGGGGCCTGCTTCGAGAAGGGCCCTCCCCAACCCTTTGGTGATGCTCGTGCCAGACCGAGAAAGATGAAGAGGCTCGTCAGACAGGATGCCATTCAGCCCCGACGATCTGCCTCCACGGAGCGGAACTGCCCACCCGGCCAAGCATTGACAGGTTGCCGAAGAATGAGCCTTGCTGGGACGACGTAGCCGGTTGAGCGGACAGCGCCGATGGTTTGGTGCCTTCATCCATCTACGCCCGAAGGCATAGGAACCGCAGACACCTCCCGCAGCACCGCCCACCACGAAGGATACGAGGACGCCTGTGTCGGAAGACTCGACAGGGAGCGCATCAGCGAACAGGGCGCCTATCCAGTTGCCACTAGGTTGGCGTGGCATAACGGATGTTGAGAACAGGGGGACAGGCGAGACCGTCAACGTCGAGCCTCCCTGCACGGCGCGCAGCGGGCTTTCGCTCAAAGGCACTGACTTGGGTCTCATTACAGGTCAAGAACAAACCGCAGCGTGAAGATTCTTGATCTTGTCCAGTTTGGTGCAGCTGACTTGACGGTAGGCAGTACCATCTTAGAGCTGTGGATGGTCCTGTGAGCCTACCGAGGGCCTCGCCTCACGTGTTGTGGGGTGATGCGGTGGTTGGCCACCCAATAAACGGCCCTCCCATTCGGTCTTGGTGAGTCTCCGAAGCTCCTGGGGGATGGGTAGAAAGAACGATGCCCCCGCGGGTTTCACCTTGGCTTCAGCTTAGTATTCGATGATAATGTCGCTTTCGTCGCCACCCTGGGTAAAACCGGCTTCTCCCGCAGGTTCAACCGGTGACTTCTGCCTTGACAACCCGGTTCCCCAAATTACAATTGCCTGGGGCGCCGGTTCTGGGGTCAAGAAGGAGGAACTGCAATGCCGTTTTATACCAAGGGCGATGTCCGCATCCACTATAAGGAGGCTGGGTCTGGTTTCCCGCTTCTGGTCATCCCCGGCGGGGGATTGAACTCCCTGGTCAGCAACTGGCCTAGGCAGGTGTTCAACGCAATGGAGGAGTTCAAGAACGACTTCCGTTGCATCACCATGGACCAGCGCAACGCCAATGGCGGAGAGTCCAGCGGGCCGGTCCAGATCAACGACCCATGGGGAGCCTTCGCCGACGACCACCTGGGGTTGATGGACCACCTCGGGATACAGGAGTTCTTCTTCATGGGCTACTGCATCGGTGGCCCTTTTGCACTCAAGCTCATGGAACGGGCGCCCGAACGCGTCCTGGCAGGCGTGCTCTGCCAGCCCGTCGGACACGCAAAGGCAACACCGGACTCCATGTACAACTCCGGCCGCGATAGCTGGGGTCCCGAGCTATGCGCCCGGCGGGCTGACGTGACGATGGAGATTGTTGAAGAGTACCTGCACAACCTTTACCGCATCCAGCCGGACTTCGTGTACTGCGTGTCGCGGGACTTCGCGCGCTCGTGCCAGACACCGATGTTGGTCATGCCTGACGACACACCATCGCACTCGTACGAGGCCGCCATGGACCTAGTGGCGTTGGCGCCGAAAGCCGAGGTGACGGCGTATCCCTGGAAGGAGTCAGAGGACGTCAAAGCCAAGACGATAAACCAGGTGCGCGACTTCCTTCTGGCGCATCAACCCGCGACAACCGCCCGCTGAAAGGCAGTACCGCAATCTGGCCGCCCAGTGCGCCGCCGAGTGCGTAGACCACCCGACTACCAGCTCCGCCTCGCGGAACTGGAACTCATCGGCCGCCACCAACAGCGCAGGGTCCGCAAGGCCAGCTTGCCCGCTCTCAAGAGCGTGGATACCATCGACTTCTTGGCCGTCCCCTCGGTGAACGGGGCGCAGGTGACGCCGCTGGCCCGCTGCGAATACACCGAACGCCGGGAGAACGTCATCGCCATCGGAAACAGCGGCGCCGGCAAGACCCACGTGGCCCTGGGGTTGGGCTTGGCCGCCCGTCAACGGGGACTTTCGGTGGGCTTCGCTGCCGCCGCCCCCTGACAATGCTCGCAGCCCGGTACTGTGTACAGTCAACTAAGGTCGGAAGTGGTGGGCCATTGTTGGCTGAGGCGATAGAGCGCCTTCGAGGGGAATTCGGCTCGGTCATCGATCCGGTAGGCAGCTGAGAGTGCCTGTGCCGCATCTGATGTGCTGGCCTGATCCGGTGTTGATCACTCAGATGACATGCAGATGGCGGCTGCAAGGATTAGGGCCGTCCGGGGGCTAACATAACGGACGGCACAAAGACCGGGCCGGGCCACTACAGAGGAATTGGCTCTCACAATGTACGTAGGTAGAGCAATCTTGTGGTTCAGTGTCGCACTTGTTGGTAGTGGCATAGTCGGCTACGTCTTCGGCTTATGGGAGGCACGACCTACCATCAACACGCTTGCGATTGTGGGGGCTGTAGCTGTTGTAGTCGCCGCGATTACTGTGGTAGCAATAGTCCGAGCTTTCCTCCGATCACGCTCGCTCCACGTTTCACTGAACCGCCTGTCGGTGGACGCAACAATCGGGCTAGTCTGGAGTGGCGTTGCCATCGTTGTCGGCATTAACATCAGCGCTTTCCTTGGTTTCACCATTGGCCTTCGGACGGCACAGTCCGTGACGGATATTCTTTCGGGAGTAGGCGTTGTTGCCACACTAGTTGCGTTCACTGCGGTGCTAGTCATTATCATGTCTAAGAGGCGTTCTCGCTACAGATGGGGCAGACGACGTTAGGCACCGACACCTCGCCGGCAGTGGCCGTCTAGTGTGCCGAACTGCCGATATATGCGCCCGGGCCCTAAACATTCTAGTAGAGGGTTCTTCCATGCGTGCACCGATGCGGGTGCTGGGCATCTCGGTGACGACGGTCATGAAGCTCCCGGTTGATGCGGGCACCGCGTGTGCGGTGCGACTAGATATTGAGCTTCTACTACGCCAAGGGATGGAACGCGGCGTAGGCTACGGGCGTGATCGACAGCGCCAGTGATGTTTCGACATGGACCGGCATGGAGAGCGACAACAAGCTGATCATCTCGTGGCCGGTGAGCCAGCGCCCCCATCACTTTCCTTGCCCTCCCACGTCTTCAGTCACCATCCCCTGACTAATGGGACACGCTCCCACTGGGAGAGGGGAGCAGGCAGGGTACCCGCAAGGGGTGCTCCTACGGATAGCAGGCAACAGCAGGCGAGGTCGAATCACCCTTACGCTCTGGTATACTCGCCCCATTCTGACCGGAAGCGCGCCTAGCGAGTGACTTCCCGCCTGGATGATTGACAGGTAGAGCCGAACCTGGCGCAGCCAGACCAGACCGAGGCATAGGCAGCTCCAGCCTTCCGGGGGACATCCGCCAGTGGACAACTCACTACTGCACCTTGCGCTGTTGCTAGTCTTCGCCAAGCTGGCGGAAGGTCTGGCCAACCGGACTGGCAACAGCCCGCTGGCCGCATAGGTATTGGTGGGCATCCTGCTGGGTCCGGTGACAGGCGTGGTGCCCGCCGGCGAACACCTGGGCCTCTTCTTCGATGTCGGCGTTGTACTGCTCTTCTTCCTCGTGGGCGTGGATGAGATCGACATCGCCGGATTCATCAGGACCATCAAGAAACGGCTCTTCATCGCGGCCGTCGTGGCCTTCGCGATACCCCTGGCGATCGGTGTACCGGTCATCTACTACGTGCTGGGCCATCACATGGCGACGGCGATCGCGTTGTCCGGAATCCTCGCGCTGTCCAGCCTGGGGGTTGCGGCCAGAGTCCTGGGTGACCTGGGCCAGTTGAAGCGTCCCATCGGTCTGGAGATATTCACTGTGGTCGTCCTGGTGGAGGTGGCCGGCTTGTTGGTGGTGGCATTCACCATCGAGGAGTTGGAGCACACAGAACACGTGAATCAGTTCCACCCGGTGCAAGCGGCCATCCTCGTGGGGCAGATCGCAGTCTTCTCCATCGTGGCCTGGTTCCTCGGCTCGCGGGTGTTCGTTCCGGTAGTCACCAGGCTCAGGCAGTTCCTGGCGGCGCCGCAACTGAGCTTCGGCCTCTTTCTCGGCGCGCTCTTCCTGATAGTCGTGGCGGCGGAACAGATAGGGCTCCACGGCTCCCTGGGAGCGCTTCTGCTGGGAGCGGCGCTTTCACAACTGCCTCACAGGCTCAGGTTCGAGGTGCTGCCGGGGCTGCGAAGCGCGGCGCTAGGGTTCTTCGTGCCGCTGTTCTTCGCGTCGGCGGGACTGCACCTGAACGCCTCCTTCCTCCACCTGCCCGCCACGACCATCGGCGTGGTCATCGGTCTCGCGGTAGGGGCCAAGCTTGCGGGGTCGATGCTGGCCCCGCGCCTGGCAGGGCTGGACTGGCCCGGGAGCATCGGCTGGGGGTTGATGGCTAAGGGCGCCATGGAGGTGGCTCTGCTCCTGGTGCTGCTGGAACTGAACGCCATCACGGAGGAATTGTTCTCCCTGCTGACGATCGTCATGCTGGCCTTTATCCTCATAGTGCCGAAACTCATGGAGCGGTCTCTGCGGAAGAAACACGAGGCTGAACCGGCGGACACGTTGGGAATGTTAGTTCCGCCCCCCTATGCCCGGTACGTCCTAGACGACAAGGTGGTAGGAGACGCCTTCAATCCCTCGACAGCGGTGCCGTACGCGTCCCTGTCCCTGGAGTCCTTCTTCAGGTTCTGGATGACTCCGGGGCAGATGGACTACGTTGTGCGGGACCTGGCAGGGAAGCCCGCAGGAGTCCTCTCGCTGAAGAAGGTCAAAGAAGTCTCCACAGGCCAATGGGCCGCCACGTCTCTGGATTCGCTGCTGATTGTCCAGTTTCCCACGGTCAGTCCGGACGAGCCCTTCGACGATGCACTGGAGAAGATGGTGAAGCGGAGCATTACCGCCGTCCCCGTGGTGGACGAGCACACTGGAGACCTGCTGGGCGAACTCACCGCCACGAATGTTTACTCCCTCCTGCTGGAGAGTGAGTAGGCTGAACCGGGGGAGTCATGGCGGTGGCAGCGTTCCCTGGACTCCAGCGATCGCTGGGATGACGGACGTGCGGCGGCCGCAACCCCGGCCTGCTGCAGTTTGGCCGCCGCGCCCTCGACCATCCGTGTCAGATCCGAGGTGGGCAGCTCGCCCGGTTCCTTCCCCGTCTTGCTCCAGACCGCCTTGCGCACCTGCTGCTCCCCGAACCCCTGGGACGCCCCCAGGCCCAGGAGCGCCTTCCGCAGCGACGGGGCCAAGGCCTGCTCCGCGCCGGACGCCTGGGCGAACATCTCGCCGTCGCCGTACAACGAGTTCCCGAACTGAGCCCCGAAGCTGCGCAGCGCCCACTTCAACCTGTCAGTGACTGCCCCTGCGATACGCGGTTTCGTGACTCTCCCCTCTCTCCTCCGCGGCCGTCTATTGGAGCGTCGGGCTCGTGGACGCGGAGCTCCCCTTCGCGAGGCGTCTCAGGGTTTCCGCGCCCAATGGCTACTCAACGGCCATTACGCCTAGTATGATCTAGGGCCATACAGGTGGAGTGAAATGAGAAAGCTCGTTGTCCTGCTCACCATAGCTGCCCTTGTATCAAGCGTGACGGCGGTCCTGGCCGGATGCGGATCGTCTGCGCCGACGGACCAGCGCGCTGCAGCGCCCACGGAGACCACATCGCCACTCCTGAAGCCCATCGCCACCGTATCTACTCCTCTAGTGGGTGACTCCGTGTCAACACCAACTCCCGCGTCGTCTGCCGGCGACGGGATTGAATTCGCGCCCGTCGACTCTTTCGGAACGTCCGGGAAACAGGATTCCATAACGGTTGTTGATCCGGATTCTCCCCAGAAGGGTGGCCCGGGCGCCACCGGCCCTGTCGAGGGTGACCCCTACACCTGGCAGGACGGCGACAGGACAATGACGGTGAAGCTTCAGACAGACCTGGTAGTCGAGAAAGGCTCCGGCGGACTGCCTCGTGACGTCGTTTCAGCCGACGAGGGCGGAACTAACGTTGTCAGGAGTGCGGATGGACAATCGAATAGTGATGCCCTGCCCGTCTTTCGCTCGGAGTCCGGCGCGCTGATGACCCTCCCCGGCGGCGTTCTGCTGGTGCTCAGCTCTGCATGGAGCCAGGCGGAAACGAACGCCTTTTTCTCCAACAACGGGATCAAGATGGGCCGCGTGTCGGAGTTGGACTACGTCGCCAACGGCTTCTTCGTTGAAACTGAGCCAGGGTTCCCCTCGCTGGACCTCGCCAACGCCCTGGCAGTGCAGGAGGGTGTGGAAATCTCCAGCCCCAATTGGGGAAGAGAAGCCACCCCGAAGTGATTGTTGCCTGTGAATACCCCGGGTCGTTGTGACCCACTGTTCCCGTGAAAGCTAACGGCTCCTCAGAGTCATCTATCCCATGACCAGGATGCTCAGTCCGGCCAGACTGCTGTCGGCGGCGGGATTCTCCCTGCTCTGCCTAGTGCTGGCCCTGGGCTACGCCAGCGCGCAGTCTCCTCCCGCCGCGCCTACCATCGACTCTGTAACTTCTGGCGATGCCACACTTACCGTAGCCTGGACTGCTCCCGCCGGCGCAACTGGCATCACTGCCTACGACGTGCGTCGCATTGAGACCAGCGCGGATGAGACAGATGACGCCAACTGGGCCGTCGAGGACAACGCCTGGACATCCCGCGCGCTGCAATACACCATCACCGGCTTGACCAACGGCACGGAGTACGACGTGCAGGTGCGCGCGGTCAACTCCACCGGCGATGGGACCTGGTCCGCAACTAAGGTCGGGACGCCTGCCTTGCCCGCTCCCGCCGTCGATTCCGTTCGCGCCGACGACCGAGCCGTGCTGGTTACCTGGAGCGCTCCCACCGGAATCACTACCGGAGTTGCCGCTTACGACGTGCGCTACATCGAGACCAGCGCTGATGAGATGGTGGACGCCAACTGGACTGTGGAGGAGGACGCCTGGAACGAGGGCGACGGCAGCCTGGCCTACGCCGTCACCGGCCTAACCAACGGCACGGAGTACGACGTGCAGCTGCGCGCGGTGGACGAAGACGATGTCGACGGCGCCTGGTCGGCCACAACCAGCGCAACCCCCGCGGACCACGGCGACACTCGCGCCGCAGCCACGAGCGTGACCGCGGGCGCGAGGGTGTGGGGCGCCATTGACCCCGCCGACGATGAGGACTACTTCAGCTTTAGCGTGTCAAGCACAGCCGATTACTGGATTTACACTTTAGGCGACCTGGATACAGTGGGCGAGCTGCTGGACAGCAACGGTATGTCCATCGACATCAGCGATAGAGGAGGTGTGCTGCCCAACCCGGACAACTTCTTCCTGTGGCAAAGGCTCCAGGCCGGGACGTACTCCATCAAGGTAACCGGCTACGGATCTACTGACGAACCGTATATCCTTCGGGTCAGGGAGTTCACGGACACCACGTCTAGGCGCAACGCGGCCACTCTGAATCTCAACAGCTTCGCAAGCGCCACCATAGACCCGGAAGACGACGAAGACTACTTCAAGCTGGAGCTTTCCGAGACAACGGAAGTTGCCATTCGCGCCTCCGGCTTTCCTGACACCGTTGGTGAGTTGCAAAGGAGCAATGGCACAGTGATAGCATCCAACGATGACGGCTATCTCCCTGGCGGCAGGACGAACTTTCTCATTAGAGAAAGCCTCTCCGCCGGAGTGTACTACGTCAAGGTCAGCTCTTTCGCAAGTAATTCCGATGGGCCGTACACGGTATACGCTACAGAAATAACCGAGCCGGGCGGCGCCGTCGCCGACGCTCAGCCGCTGACCCTCGGCGGTACGGCGGGAGGAAACATAGACCCGGCCGGCGACGAGGACTACTTCAGCCTGACTCTCACAGAGACCACTTTCGTGACCATCGGCGGAGTGAGCGACGTCACTAATATCAGCGGTGGCCTGACCGATGAAAACGATTTCAAGGCTCCGGTAGATTCGATTCACTTTGACGACTTGTTTATCTTCGAGGGCAGACTGGACGCGGGCACATACTACTTGAAGGTGACGGGCAAGGACGCCACAGACACGGGACGTTACACCGTTAGGGCGATCGTGGAGACCTCCTACACCTATTTCGTAAACCGCTGCTCCAACATCTCTACCAGCAGCAGCATAAACGACCCGCTCTACGGCTGCCAGTGGCACCTGAAGAACAATGACCAGTTCCGCAACAGTGGTGGGCATGACATACGCGTCGAGGAGGTATGGCCCACCTACACAGGCTCCGGCATCAACGTGGCAGTGGTGGACGATGGAATGCACTACCGGCACGAGGACCTGACTGACAACGTCCTCACCTCCTTCAATCACAACTATGACCCGGACCTTACCGATAAAACCGACATATACAATCCATTCGAGGACCACGGCACCGCGGTGGCCGGCCTCATCGCGGCGAAGGACAACAACCTCGGCATGCGCGGCGTAGCCCCCGAGGCCAAGATATACGGATACAATTTTCTGGTGTATGACACCGATGCCAACGGAGCGGACGCCATGTCTCGCAACGCGGCGACCACGGCCATATCCAACAACAGCTGGGGGCCTAGGGAGTCCGGTCACCCGGAGCCTGCTACTGAACTTTGGGAAGCGGCTGTCAAAGACGGCGTCACCACCGGATACGACGGGAAAGGCGTCTTCTACGCCTGGGCTGCCGGCAACGGAGGAGACCGCGCCGACTACTCCACTCTGGACGAGTTAGCGAACTTCTATGCCGTGACGGCCGTCTGCGCTGTCGGGCACGACGACATTAGAAGCGACTACTCGGAAGCAGGCGCAAACCTGTGGGTGTGCGGGCCGTCCAGCAGCGGGAGGGATGGCCAGCCCCGAATAGCCACCACCGATAACGGCCATCGGTATAGGGGCAGTTTTGGCGGCACCAGCGCCGCCACTCCCATCGTATCCGGCGTCGTCGCGCTGGTTCGAGAAGCAAACAACGCGTTGACGTGGCGGGACGTCAAGCTCATTCTGGCTGCCTCTGCCCGCAAGAACGACCCGGATAACACCGGCTGGGTGGAAGGAGCTTTCAAATACGGGTCGACCACGGACCGCTACAACTTCAACCACGAGTACGGCTTCGGCATGGTGGACGCCAAGGCAGCCACGGACCTGGCTCCGGGCTGGACCAACGTCCGCGACTTGAGGGAAGCCACCTCTGAGTCAGGCGTCATCAACCTGCGAATCCCCGACCCGCCCTTGTTGGGTGGGCCTAACACGGTTACTGCCAGCCTGACCGTAGACCCTTATGTGGAGTTCGTTGAGTTTGTGGAGGTCAACGCCCACTTCAACCACTCTTCCTTCCGGGATCTGACCGTTGAGCTGGTCTCGCCCTCAGGGACCGTTTCAATGCTGTCCCCTTCCGCCCCGGTACGCGGGTCGTTAACCACCGAGTTTCGCTTTGGTTCGGCCCGCCACTTGGGCGAGGACGCGGCCGGCGAGTGGACGCTGCGGATCAAGGACGCTCGGAGAGGAAGTACTGGCAATCTCAGATCGTGGGGCCTCACCATCTACGGACACGGCTCGATTCCGGGCGCGCCTGATATCGACAATGTCACCCCGGGAGGAGGCACACTCGAAATTGACTGGAAAGCGCCGACCGACACAGGGGAGACGGCCATCACCTCCTACGACCTGCGATACATTCGAGACGATGCTACGGACAAGAGCGATGGCCAGTGGTCTGTGGTGACGGGCGTGGGGGCGCCGAGCAGCCGGAGCTACACCATCACCGGACTGGAGGGAGGGCTGAAGTACGCGTTTCAACTGCGGGCCCACAACGATTCCGGACATGGTCCCTGGTCCCAAGAGGAAGCTGAGGAGCCCACCACGGTCAAGCCGGCCGCGCCGGCCATAACCTCCATCACACGCGGCGATAGGACCCTTGCCGTCGTCTGAACGGCCCCCGCTGACACGGGTGGAGGGGTCATCACAGCCTACGACGTGCGCTACATTGAGACCAGCGAAGACGAGATGGTGGAATCCAACTGGACGGTGCGGGACAACGCCTGGAGAAGCGGCGACCTTCGATATGTCATCTCCAATCTCACAAACGCGACGGAGTACGACGTACAAGTGCGGGCCGTCAGCTCCGCGGGGGATGGAGGATGGTCTGGCACAGAGACAGGCACGCCGCTGCCGGACGACATACCCATAACGTTGCAGTGGGAAGAGACCTCTCTTGAAGTGGCGGAGGACGCCGGGAGCGTAGTCCTGAGGGCAGTATTCACAACGACACTTGACGCGCCGCCGGAGGCTGACTTCACCTTCGGCGTCACCCTAACCACCACCGATACCGGCACGACCCAAGACGACGACTACACGGCTCCGCCTTCGTCCGCGACCTTTGTCGCGAGCGACTTCAGCCAGACCGACGTGAACGGCCAGCAGCGATACCGCGCAACCAGGGATTTCACCGTGGCCATCATAGACGACACAGCGGATGAATCGGACGAAGCCTTCAGCGTGAGGCTGGCCTACCTGACTCCCGGCCTCACGCATCTCCAGGGAGGCCCCTCCACGGCAGTCGTCACCATCAAGGACAACGAACACGTTCCAGTCACCCTCAGCTGGGAACAGTCGGACATAACGGTCGGTGAGAACGCCGGAAGCGCCACACTGCGCGCCTACGCCGTCACCACTGTGAACAAGCGGCCTGAAGACGGGTTCTCCTTCGACGCCTCCATCTATACGTCTAACGGCAGCGCGGCCCAGCCCGGCGACTATACGCAGGTGGACGATACCGTCACTTTCAGCCGGAACGACTTCAGCCGGGTAACCGTCAACGGCCAGCGCCGCTATCGCGCCGCAAAGCAAGTGCTGGTGACCATTCAGGATGACACATCCGACGAAGCCGAGGAGGGCTTCACGGTAACCATCGAGTACGCGAATCCCGGCCCGTCTCACCTGCAGGGCGGACCAGCTGCTATGAGCGTAAAGATCACCGACAACGACTTCGTACCCGTCACCATCAGCTGGGACCGGTCGTTCGTGAGCGTCGATGAGGATGCGACAACGGTCACCCTGCAGGCCCGGGCTACCACCACGTCGGACAAAATGCCGGAGAGCGGTTTCACCGCCGCCCTGTCCGCGGCGACGGCCGGCGGCACCGCCACCCAAGGCTCGGACTATCGGAGGCTGACCAGGAGCTTCAGCTTCGGCCAGGGCGACTTCACGCGCACAGACGTGGGGGGCCAATTCCGCTTCCAGGCAACCCGGGACATCAGCGTCTCCATCATCAATGACACCGTCGATGAGCCGGACGAGGGCTTCACGGTAATCCTGAGCTACTCCGACCCAAGCCTCCCCCATCTACAGGGAGGTCCCGACACTGCGACGGTGACCATTGCCGACAATGACCACGTGCCGGTTACGCTGGGATGGGAAGAAACGGCGTTGACGGCGGAAGAGCCCACGAGTCCAGGGACAACCACGCCGGTGACCCTGCGTGCAGCGGCAGTCACCGCTACGGACAAGCGTCCCGAGAGCGGCTTCGCCTTTGACTTCACCGTGAACACCGTCAACGGCACCGCGCGGCAGCCTGCTGACTATGAACGACTCTCGTCAATGGAGACATTCGACCGCAACGACTTCATCCGGACCACGGTGGATGGCCAATTCCGGTGGGTTGCCTCGGCGGACTTCACCGTCAACGTCGAGCACGACACCGTCGACGAGCCATTGGAGCGTTTCACCGTCAGGCTGGCTTTCGTCGGCTCCAGCCAGCCGCACCTCACCCTCGGCGATTCGACAGCCACGGTGACCACCACGGACGACGTCGCGTCGCTGGCAGACTTGCGGACGACGGTGAACGCCAATCCAAGTACTGTCGAGCCGGGTGAGCAACTGACCTACGATTGGTCGGTCAATAACAGCGGGCCGTCGGCCTCAACAGGCACGGCCCTCACCGGCACACTTGACGCGGGCGTGACCTTCGTCTCGGCTCAGGTGGCAAGTCCGGCGACCGGCCAGTGCAGGCAGTCCGCCCGAACGGTCACGTGTACTTTCGGGACGCTCGAACGCGGCGACACCGCAAGCGGGGAGGTCGTCGTCGAGGTCATCGGCAACGCCTCGGCGGATATTCGCTTTACCGCCATAGCAAGAGCGGATCAACTCGACCGCACACCGGCGGACAATGACGACTCGGTCACGACGGAGTTGGTTGCGGCGCCGCGGCGGATCACGAATCTGCGGGCGTCAGGAGCGAGTGCACACATTGACGTGACGTGGAGCACACCGGGCGACAACGGCAGTTCCATCACCCGATACGAGCTGGAACGCAAGGCGGCCGGCGAGAGCTATGCCCTCGTCACTCCTGGCCCCGGTGTCGCGGCGACCACGTACCGGGACAGCCAGATATCGACTGGAACGACCTACACCTACCAGCTGCGCGCCGTCAACGCCGACAGCGACGCCGAATGGTCCAACGAGGCGACCGCAACCGCTCGGAAAACCCCACCTCCACCTCCACCGCCGCCACCCGTTATCCGTGGTGGAGGAGGTGGAGGTGGAGGTGGAGGTGGCGTCTCTCGGAACCGGCCTCCGGCGTTCGCTGACGGCGACGCGACCACACGCGCGGTAGCCGAGAACACGGCGGCGGGCCAGGACATCGGCACTCCGCTGGAGGCCGTCGACCCGGACCGGGGCGACACGCTGACCTACACCCTGGAGGGTGAAGACGCCGGGTCTTTCGACATCGACGCGGCGACGGGCCAGCTGCGGTCCAAGGCCCCCCTGGACTACGAGACCAGGACCACCTACACCCTGACCGCGCGCGTAGCGGACCGTCGGGGATCCTGGGACGCCATGGAGGTGACGGTCACGGTGACCAACGTGGGGTTGGCGGGCACGGCTGGCCGGTATGACCGGGACGACAACGGGGCGATCGACCGGGACGAGGCCATCGCGGCGGTCGTCGACTACTTCAATGGCGTCATCAGCAAGGAAGAGGCGATAGAGGTCGTCCGCGTCTACTTCGCCGCCTGATTCGACGATCCCGGGGAGTGGAGCCCAGGAGAGGGCAGAAGCAAGGGGGAGCATTGGTCACGAAAGCGTTGGCGTTGATGGCGGTTGCTGTAGCGGCCCTGTGGCTGGTGGGGCCGCTGCATCCTGCTCCCGTGGAGGCGACGTCGCACCGGGCCGTCAGGTCCTTCTCCGCGTCGTCAGTGCTCCCGGGCGGGCGGTTGGAGGTGACGATCACGCCCACCGGGTATGGCAGCTTTGGTCAGGTCGTGGAGACGATGCCCTCCGGGTTCAGCTACGCACGTTCCAGCCTGGCTGCGTCTCAGGTTGCCGTCGAAGGCCGGGCCGTCACCTTCACCCTGCTGGGAGAAAGCAACTTTCGGTATACCGTGACTGCCCCAAGCGCGGAGGGTTCCTACGCCTTCTCCGGGGTCATCAAGGATGTGAGCAGAGCGGCGGCATCGGTCTCCGGCGCTTCCACGATACGGGTAGGCCCGCCACCTACGCCGACGCCTACCCCAACGCCCACACCAACGCCCACGCCGACCCCCACGCCCACGCCGACACCCACCCCAACACCCACCCCAACACCCACTCCTACGCCGACGCCCACACCGACGCCGACTCCTACGCCCACTCCCACTCCCACCCCTACGCCGACACCCACGCCGACCCCGACCCCGACACCCACGCCGACCCCTACGCCCACGCCTACGCCGACCCCCTCTCCCACAGCGCCGCCGCCTTCGACTGAGGCGCCGCGTGGCGATGGAGGCCCGCCAATAGGGTTGCTTGCCCTGGTGGTTGCTGGGGTTGTCCTAGTGATAGGTGGCGGCGCGGCGTTTGTCCGCAGACGTCGGCAGTAGACCACGGTCCTCGGTAGGGAACAATCAGGAACAGGGCTGCGGGCTGTGAGCAGAAGGTTTAGAGAGCAGGCCCGATTTGGCGCCACTCGCGGGCAGTTGGTTCCAGAATGCTTCGCGATTGCCCATCCAGCCACGTTCATGCCGGGCATCGACACTCCGAAGCAGGACGTGGTGCCCTACTACGAGGTCCCGCTGACGAACGAGAGGGGCCACTTCATGATGGAGCTCATCGATGGCGGGAACCCTATGAACGTCTTCCGGGACCCGGCCAAGAACGAGTACCTGGAGTTTCCACGGGAGTCGTCCTACAACGCATCATCGGCCAAGCGGTCCCAGGTGGGGTTTCGGTACAACGGCACGCGCTTCAGCCCCGTGCTGGAGCAGATCGAGGACCTGTACGGCAAGGTGGCTGAGGCCGCCGAGAGGACCCGGTCCTAGCGCCAGCCGCGACAGGGCCGCCGTTGCTCGCGGCCCCTTCGGCCCTCCCCCAGTGAGGCCGTCCCTCTAGGCGGGCTTCTGGGCTAGGGCGAAGAGCACCTCGAAGGGCAATGTGAGCACGCCCGACCCATCGGCGAAAGGGGCGAGGGCCGCCAGCACGGCTCCGCGCAAACTGAGCTGCGTGGTCTGGGGCAGCGAGGAGTAGGAGAGGGCCAGCGGCCCTCCCCAGCGCACCACGTCCCAGGCGACCTCCGCACTTGGCAACACGGTGGGCCAGTCCGACCGCTCCAGCTTGAGAAGTGTGAACCCCGCCTGGCTCAGAGCGCCGCCAAGGGCCTCGTCTTTGGCGAAGGCGAAGGGGCCGGCACCCTGGGGGCCCCTGGTTGGCAGGTGCGGCTGCATGGCGGCCACGACGTTGGACATCCACATCTCCTCGGGGGCGCCCCACACGGAGAGGGCCACCTTCGCGCCGGGCTTGGCGACGCGCCAGGCTTCGGCGAGGGCGCGGTCAGGCTCTGAGAAAAACATGAGCCCAAGTCCGCAGAGAACAGCGTCGAATGACTCGGCGGGGAACTCCAGGCCTTCCGCGCTCATTTCCTTGATATCGAGGTTGGCGAGTTCGGCATCGGCCACGTGCCGCCGGGCGATGTCCAGGATGGCGGGAGAGAGGTCGATGCCGGTCACACGGCCCTCGGGCCCCACATGCTGAGCGGCGGTGATGGCGGCTGTCCCTGTCCCCGTGGCCAGGTCGAGCACACGCGCCGCGACGGGGGGGTCGAGCAGCTGGACCAGGCGCACGGCGACGGGCCTGGCGGTGGGCAGCATGTAGCGATCGTAGAGGGGGGCGAAGCCATCCCAGATAGCGCGAACGCGCTCTCGCTGCCGCGACGGGTTGGGTAGGCCGGAGGGGGAGCCAGAGCTGGTCATGGGGAGCCACCTACTGCTGAGACATGGATGGACGTCAACATAAGGGTCATGGAGAAGACAGGCCCGGCAGCACGTGTTGGCCCAGACGCCGGACCTGCTCGACGGAGTCGCGGACAGGCCACAGGCAGATCCGCTGGGCGCCGGCGTCTATCCAGCGCTGGAGGTGCGCGCGGCACTCCGCGTAGTCGCCGGCGACGTAGTGCCCGCTGTCTGCGTCGTACGGGGCGCGGGTGGCCTGCTCGATGATGGGGGCGGCCGTGTCGCGGGCGCGGCGGCCGTCCTGGTCCACGTAGACGAACATGGTGTTCACGGCGTTGGGGAAGGCGCCGGGGTCCTTGCGCTGCTCCGCCAGGGCCGAATTCAGGGTCGCGAGGGCAGCGCTGAACTCGTCCGGGGTCGAGTGCCACGCGGAGGCGACCCAGCCATCCGCCAGCCGCGCGACGCGCCGCAGCCCTATCGGCGAGCCCCAGCTCGATAGCCAGATGGGAGGGCACGGCCGCTGGATGCTCTTGGGCGCAACCGTCACGTTTTGGAAGCGGTAGTAGGGCCCCTCATGGCTGGCCACCGGCTCGGTGAGCAGGGTGCGCAGGGCCGCCGCGCCGTCCTCCAGCATCCTGCGGCGCTCCTGGAAGGGGAGTCCGAGAGCGTCAAAGTCGAGCTGGGTGGAGCCCTCGCCTACGCCGATGATGAGGTTGCCGCCGCTGAGAACGTCCAGCGTGGCGAAGCTCTGGGCCATGGCGACGGGGTGCCGGAGCGGCAACCCCACGACACCGGTGGCAATGGTCAGACCCGCATCCCTCGCCCTCCCGGCAACGGCGGCCAGCATGAGGAGGCAGTCCATCCAGGGGTCAGGATAGACGATGTGGTCGGTGACCCAGAGAGCGCTGAACCCGGAGCCGCCCGCGGCGTCCGCGATCTGCTCCAGGAGGCGAGGTGAGGGCGGAACAGGGTCGCCGCCAGCGAGCATACGCACGGGCAGGTGAACACCGAATGTGACCTTGGAAGCCATGGACTCGCGCTCTCCTTGCGGCGACGGCTCGGATGGTCAGGGGGCCAGGGTGTGGTTCAGCCCTGGATCGCGGGGGCCACGGCGGCGCGGCACTGCTCCAGGAAGGAGCGCCCCCCGGAGACCATCAGGTCCCTTGTCTGGGCTGTGACCATGCCGACACCCATACTCCGGTACTGGAGGACCCGCTGGGGGAGGTCCGGCGTCATCCAGGCGTACATGCTCACCCACAGGCCCGCGTTGACGGCATGGGTGACGACCATCCGGATGACCTCCCACACATGCTCCCAGTCCGGCATGCCCATCGACTGCCACAGGTCCTTGGGCCCGACCTGGATGACGTCCACATGAGGCACGGCGAGAATCTCCCGGATGTTCCGGACGCCCAGCTCTTCTTCTATCTGAAGCGTCACGAGGGTCTCTTGATTCGAGATTCGGGCATACTCCTCTTCACTGATGCCAATGCCGAAGTTTCCGGACCGAGCGGTGGCGAAGAAGGAGCGGCTTCCACGCGGGTGGAACCGGCACGCCTGGACCACCGCCTCCGCATCCTGCCGCGTGTTGACTCGAGGGACGTGGACGCCCTGAGCGCCGGCGTCCAGAAGGCGCAGGATGAGGTGCGGGTCGTTGGGGACTCGAACGATGGGGGTGACGTCAAATGCCTCAGCGGCGCGAATGCAATGCTGGACTGCGCCTTCATCAAAGGACTCGTGCTCCAGGTCCAGGGTGACGTAGTCGAAACCAAGGGCGCCCACGACCTCGATGGTGTCCGGCGAGGGCGAGCCGACGGCAGCGCCTAGGGCCACCTCGCCGCGCTGGAGCTTGGCCTTGGTCTTGTTGACCATGGGGCGGCGCGCCATAGGTTACTCCTCCACACGGTGGCTGGCGGCCTGGAAGTCCAGGCTCTCGTTGGCGATGAAGCGCGCCGGGAGGAAGGCCTCCAGCCCCGGCATGGCGTCGGATGCTCCGTTCAAAACGTAGTCGGCGACAATGCGCGCGGTCACCGGGGCGAGATGTACGCCCTTGGTGCCGTGGCCCGTGGCCAGGAATGCGCCCTGGAGGCCGGGCACGGGACCGATGATGGGCGACTGATCTACGCTGAGGGGCCGTGAGCCTGCCAGCTGCTGGACGACCTCGGCGCTCTCCAGGTCCGGAAGCACGTCGACGGCGCGTTGGAGCAGCTCGAGCCTGGCGGCGCTGGTGGGTGTGCGGTCGAACTCGGCGCCGAGGAAGAGGTCGCGCTGGTCGTAGTCGCGCCCGCCGGTGCTGCCCACGCTGAGGAGGTTGTCGAGGCGGCTGATCATGTGGCCGCGCTTGGGCGAGGTGATGAGGGCCGCGAGGGGCTCACCGCCGTAGCGAAGGAGCAGCCGTTCGCCCTTCATGGGGGCAACCGGCGGTCGAAAGCCGATCCAGTCGGCGGAGTCGGCGCTCCAGGCCCCCAGGGCCAGAACGACGGCCCCGCAGGCGACGTCGCCACCGGCGTGGCGTACGTGGGTCACGCGCCCGCGGTCCAGCCGGAGCCCGGTGACGCGGCGGAGCAGCACCTCGCAGCCCTGCTGCTCTGCCCCCTGGGCCAAGGCGAGGTTGAGGCGGTAGCTGTCGAGCTGGGCGGACTCGGGTTCGTAGGCGGCGCCGCGGACCTGGGGGCTCAGTCGCGGCTCGATGCGGCGCACTTCGCCGCCGTCGATCCAGTGCAGCGGCAGATGCTCTCGCTGCCAGGCCATGGCCCCCCGGATGAGGGACTCCTCTTCCTGGTCCAGCGCCAGCCTGAGCTGTGGGCGGCGCTGGTAGAGGAGGTCAATGCCGGTCTGCTCCCGAAGCCTGGGGGCGAGATCGGCGAACATGCGGTACCCCAGGAGACCCAGGTCGAAGGACGGACCGGGACTGAACTCGGCGCCGAGCATATTCAGGGAGCCCGTGGCGTGGGCAGATGCCCCGCTGCCGATGGCGTCGGATTCCAGCAAGACGACGCCGGCGCCCCTGGCGCTGAGCTCATAGGCGATGGCGCTGCCGATAACTCCGGCGCCTACGACCGCTACGTCCGCGGTGCCGCGCATGGGGCCTCCTGGGTTGAGCAGGCTCCATCATCCCCGGCAACCCAGGAGGTGTCAATGACGGCCCCCGGTCCGTGTCCGTGCGAAACGATTGCGGCAGGGTGTAGCTGATCAGCGGCAATTCGCCCCGCAGGGGTGACTGTCGGCGCCGGCCGGAAAGAGCGCGCGGTAAGGACCCCAACCTTGACCTTGTCCATACCTATTACTCAATCGACACCAAAAACTGCGTTACTCGTGGGCCGTCCATCTGGAGGCAGCCAGCTGAGACGGCCGCATCCTCCAATTGGTGCAGAGCACCAGAGCAGCGAGCTAGCGCAGGACGGTTCAACTAGCTGGTTCGAGTCTTCGTGAGTGGGGCGACGTGTACGGTAGACAGAACCGAGGCGTCAAGGGCCACTCTCTCAGTAGCCCGTCTGGGGGACCACTACTAAGGAGAAAGGGTCTGGACAAAACACGATGCTGGAGGTGAGGGTGCTGACCGAGCGGTACAGGCAGACCTACAACGTGGTCAGGCCGCACAACTCCCGGGGCTACACGCCGCCGGCACCGGAGACCTTGCCGCCTGCCGATCCTGTTCCAGGGCTCGTCCGGTGTAACATAGCGGGTAGTACAATGGTTGGGGGCAGGTCAAACTCCTTGGAGTCCATGTTGGAAGAGACTAGTCAATCGCTACAACTGTTACCGATCATGTATTCCATGATAAGTGTGGCTATGACCTTCTTGGTGGCGTATCTAGTGTACGTGTATAAAACACGAACGGCGGCATCGATAGAATTAATCATAGAAACAAATCTGGCTCCTCCAAAAGTTGATGTCGTAGTTACCAATAGTGGTAGGTCCCCGATAGTGGTTACAGCCCTGAGAGTCCACTTGCCTCCTGAGCACCTCGGATTATCAGGAAAGCTCACAGACCACTTGAAGGATGTCCCAATTTGGAGGAGGAAATGCCTGTTGGGACTTCGCAGAAGACTTAAGACCTCAGGTAGCAGGAATGACATAATTACCTACAGCATTGAGAGAGCTTTTCCGCAGGGATTTGCAAGAATCGATGTCATTAGAGGCGGCGAGACCATTAGAGTAGGCTCTCAGGAGAAGGTATCCAAAACGGTACCCTTAAACGAATGGTGGGGTTCATCCTGGTACGAGTTACCAGTAGTAGGGGAAGTGTCTAACCCTATATTACTTATTCCATCGTGTAAACTCGCAAAACATAAGCCCTTAGTTTGGGGGCCGCCAAAATTCCTAGGAAAGGCGTCTACAGGAGTTATACGCTTTTGGCAAATGGGTATGATTTGGGATTAGCAGAACCCCAAGACAGAGGTGTTCAAGTAAGGGTGTTCGTGGTGAGATTCGCATTGGCGTTGCAACCAGACCCCTGGCCTCTCCGGCGACCATGCAGCCCGGACGACTTGGTCATGGGACAGTTCGGGGCCCAAGGGGCGCAGGCCGCTTCCGTCCAGCTTCATGACGTATGCCCGGTCGGAGACGAAGAGAATCTCCGACCCGTCGGGCGACCAAGACACCTGGAGGGTGGGCCCAAAGAAGCCACCGGGATCGCTGCGCCACGCTTCACGCAGGTCGGCGCCGTCTGATCCGGCGACGTAGATGACCCACTCCTCTCCATCCTCCGCAGCGGTACACCTTCTCGCTGCCCTTGACAGTCCCTACCCCTCAGACGTTTTCTATCATCCTACCAATGTACTGAACGACTACAACCTCCGGATCGAACCTTGTATCATGTAGTCTCGCTGCAGCCTGCACTGGGCCCAGGGTTAGACATGACTGATAGCTTAGTAGCATCTTACTGGCCTTCCTCTAGTCTGGGACGATCACGGTCCGATTTGAGGCCGGAGCCACCTCGCCTGAAGCATTGCTCCGCGACGCATGGCTGAGGCACAACGGCACTAGGTGTACAATGGATGACGACTTCCTGACCCATGGACTCCTACACCCAGACTCAATTCCTAGTTGGGCCACAACTCAGCTCATATTCCGACATTGTCTATCAGATGCTGAACGTACTTTCGGCCCACACGCAACTGGTTGGGAGTATACCGTCAGATTGCGGCAGTCTCCACCATATCCCGAAACAACCAACGACGGCCAAAGCCAAGTTACTGTCAGGCTCACCACGAAGAAGAGTTGGGTTGGCTACTACTACGAATCCGCACACGAGGCCGTACATTGCCTAAATCCAACTGTTCCTTCCGGCCCTGCAATGTACATCGAAGAGGCCGTCGCGTCCGAGTTCAGTCTAGAGGTTGTACGTCGTATTTTCGGTGAGCGCAGAGTTGATACGTGTATTATGCCTCCAGTCTATCAACAAGCGAGAGAACTGGCTTCCGAGATCGACAAGGATATGATTAGACTCGGCCAACGATTACGTGAGCATACTGGCGCACTAGGAAGCGTAGCCGTCGAAGCTATTGAGAAGCTCTATCCTGATGCTCCACGATGGGCTTTACTCGGCTCTCTCAGGAGATTCCCGAGGCTGTAGCACGAGTGCGACCTGGATCCTTTCAGCCAACTCACGCTTATGACATTCCCTTACAGAAGAGGGAATAACCTACTTCCATGGCATTATATAATCGGGATCACTAGCAGGCTTCTGAAGAACGTCGAAGGGCGTGAGCGGAGGCGGGGATCAGCCAGCGGAGCGTTGGAGGACCTTGGTACCGAGGAGCTTGGCGCAAGCGTATACCGTGGAAGTGCGGGGCATGGGCAAGTCGAGCAGCCTGCCGAGCTCAAGCACGGTACCAATGAGCCCTTCAACCTCCAGTGGCCTGGCCGCCTCTACGTCCTGGAGCATGGAGGTCTTGTGATCGCCGACCTTTTCGGCCCCGGCCATGCGCTGGTCGATACTCACCGGCAGGTGGATGCCGAGGGCCACAGCGACGGCGTAGGCCTCCTCCATCATGGCGCGGACGACGGGGCGAACGTCGGGATCGGTGGCGATTTCGCCCATGCTCGCCCTGGTGAGGGCGCTCACGGGGTTGAAGGCGATGTTTCCAAGGAGCTTGACCCAGATGTCCTGTCTGATGTTGGATCGGATAGGCGCGCGGAGGCCTGCGACAGCGATGGCGTCGGACAGCCTGCGGCAGCGGTCGGAGGCTGCGCCGTCGAGCTCGCCGATGGAGAAGCGGCTGCCCTCGGTGTGGTCGATGACGCCGGGGGCGGCGATGAAGGCTGCGGGGTAGACCACGCAGCCGATGATGCGCTCGGGGGGGATGTGGCCGGCGATGATTCCGCCGGGGTCGGCGGTTTCCAGGCGCGTGCCCTCCCAGGGGCCGCCGTGGCGCTGGAAGTACCACCAGGGAATGCCGTTCTGGGCCGGAACGACGGCGGTGTCGGGGCCCATCATAGGAGCCAGGTGGGGGGCGATGGCGGTGAGCCCGTGCGCTTTGACGGCGAGGAAGAGAAAGTCGACGCAACCCACGGCGGCCGGGTCGTCGGTAGCGGGGAGATGCGCCTCGAAGCCGCCCTCGGGGCTCCGGACGCGGACGCCGTGCTCCTGCATCGCGCGGAGGTGAGGCCCACGGGCGATGAGGGTGACGTCCTCACCGGCCAGTGCCAGCTTTGCGCCAAGGTATGCGCCAATGGCCCCCGCGCCGTAGATTGCGAACCTCATGGGTGCTTCCTGGGGCCCCTAGGTCCGGGCCGTGGCGCCCTGCCCGGCAAAGGCCTCGGCGACGAACCGGCGCTGGAGCTTGCCGGTGGCGCCGCGTGGAATCTGCTCAACGATATGGATGACGCGGGGACACTTGAAGTCGGCGAGGCGGGTCTTGCAGTAGGCCACGAGCTCCGCGGGCGTCGCCTCGCCGGCCAAAACAACGGCGGCGGATGGCTCCTCGCCATGGGTGGGATGCGGGATGCCGAAAGCCACGGCTTCGGCGACGGCCGGGTGGTCGAGAAGCACTTCGTCGATCTCCCGGGGCGATATCTTCTCACCGCTGCGGTTGATGAGCTCCTTGAGGCGGCCGGTCAGCGTGAGGTAGCCGTCGGCGTCGACGATCCCCTCGTCTCCAGTGCGGAACCAGCCGTTGGTGAAGGAGCTCTGGTTGGCCTCGGCGTTGGCCTCGTAGCCGAGGGTGACGTTGGCGCCCCTGATGACGACCTCGCCCTTGCCGCTGGTGGGGAGCAGGACGCCCGCCTCGTCCATGATGGCCACGTCCACGCCTGTGCCGGGGCCCACGGAGCCGGGCAGACGCGTCCCGGGGGGCAGTGGGTTGGAAGCCATCTGATGGGCGGCCTCGGTCATGCCATAGGCTTCGAGGACCGGCACTCCCACCTGCTCCTCCATGTCATGCATGACGCTGGGCGGGAGCGCGGCGCTGCAGGAGCGGATGAAGCGCAGGGTGTCGGCGCCCGGCGCCGGGTCGCCGGGGCCGCGGCTCTTGGCCCGATTGAGCAGCGCCTGGTACATGGTGGGAACACCGGAGAACCAGGTCACGCCGTACTCCTTGACGACGGGCCAGAAGTTGAGGGGGTTGAAGCGCGGCGGCACGACAATGGTCCCACCCGATTGCAGGGTCGAGAGGGTGGAGGCGACCAGTCCGTGTACGTGGAATAGGGGCATGATACAGAGGGATACATCGCTCTCAGAGAGCTGATAGGTGGCGACGATGTTCCGAAGAGAGGTGGTGAGGTTGCGGTGGGTGAGGGGCACGCGCTTGGGCCGGGAGGTGGTGCCGCTGGTGTGGAGGACGAGGGCGACGTCGTCCGGGCCGGGGAGGGGAATGCCCTCTCGCTCCTCCTCCATAGGCTGAACGCCGACGTGATTCGTGTCGTCACTGGCGCGGTTGGAGTCCACGCCCTCCGCGTCGTCGACCGCCTCCGTAAAGGTCACCTGGCCCTGGTCGTCGATTTCCGCGATGATGTGCAGAAGCGGCCCTCCGGGAGCGGCATTCGCGATCTCCCTGCCCCCTTCCGGGCCGGTGATGACGGCCTTGGCGTTGGTGTCTTCCAAGTAGAAGGCGAACTCGTCAAGCTTGTAGGCGGCGTTCAGGGGGGCCGCAGTGGCCGTGGCGGTGACGGTAAGGAAGGTGAGGACGTTCTCAAGGCCGTTGGGGAGCACAATGGCCACCCGGTCTTCCTTGCGGATGCCGTAGCCATGGAGCTGCCGGCGCAGTCGCGCCACCTGGGCGCGCAGGTTGTCGTAGGTGAGCGTGGGGCCGCCCGGGGCAACGAGGGCGGCGTGGGGGCCGCTGCCGTAGTCCAGGACCTCCAGCAGGGTCTTGGCTTCGGTTCTGTTGGCCATTTCTCGCTTCCTTTCGGTCATGATCGGGGTTGCGCCCATCGAGCGGGCAAGGTAGGCGGCTATATGGCGTCGGGGGCGCCGGCGATGGCTGCCAGGTCGTCGCGGGTGTAGGAGCCCAGGCTCCGGAAGTCGAACTCCGTGTAGCTCTTGATCCAGTGCATGACGATCTTGGTGGCCTGGCGGTACCTGGCCCTTGCCTCATCGAGGGTCCCGGCAGCGGAAGCGTCGGAGGAGGCGGCCTCTGCAAGCCTGCTCACGATGTCCTCCTCTTCCGATAGGAGGACCTCCTTGACGAGGGGGAGGTCGTGGGTCCTGCCGGTCTCGGCGTCCCTAGCGCCGTGGATGACGCGCTGGGCTGTCTGCGCGACGGAGATGCGCGCGGTGGCCAGGTCTTCCATGAGCGCAGGGTGCAGTCCCGGGCGTCCGGCCAGGCTGTCGATGCCCTTTGCGCCGCGTCCGTTGAGCCAGCCCTCCACGTACTCGATGAGCGTGCGAAGGTTGCGGCGAGTGCCTTCGAGGGTGATCGGTCCCTCGGGGCGCCTGATTTCAATGGGGTAGTTGTCCGGGTCGGCCATCTCGGGGGTGGGGCGCCATCCACTGTCAATGACGGACTTGAAGGGGGCTGCCGCCACGTTCATGTGGAAGATGTGGGCCACCCAGCCGCGGGTGAAGCCCTGGGCGGCCTCCCACTCCTTGTCGGCGCGGATGGAGGCTGCGGCGGCAGCGTTTACCTGGTCGTCCCTGCTGGGCAGCGCCGTCGCCATTCCGCCGATGGCGACGGCGCCGTGCTTGAGACAGACCGCGACCAGCCTTCGGAAGATGTTTGACAGGAAGTCCGTGGTCTTGATGTCGACACCGAAGCGGTCCGGCCAGACCATGCCGGGATCGGCCATGACGTACTCCAGGATGCTGGCCTTCAGGTCCCAGCGGGCGGCGTTGAGGCCGGCAGCGTAGGGGCCGAGGGCGTGGAGCATCTCCTCCATCTGGTAGACGGCGGGCAGGGACTCAATGAGGGGGATGGCCCGGATGACGGCGTGGCGGAGGTGCTCAAGCCGGGACTGGCTCTCGGCGAAGAAGTCATGCCAAAGGGCGGCCTCCTGCGCCGATTCCATCTTGGGGAGGTAGAAGTAGATGCCCTGGCCGTGCTCGGCCTGGGCCCTTCCGGCGTGGAAGAGCGTGAGGGCGGTGCCCAGGATGGCTGCGGAGACGGGGCTGCCGTCCAGGCTGACCTCCGGCTCGTCGAGGTGGAGCCCACGCTCCCGGTGCATGAAGAAGGGCAGGGGCCCGTCCCGCACGGTGTAGTCGCGGTTGCGCTCCGTGTCGCGAAAGGAGAGTGTGCCCTCCACTGCGCGCACGCGGTTGTGGGCGGCGCGCACCGTGTCGATGAGGCGGTGGCCGGCGGAGTCCTCGTCGTCATCGAGGTCTCCTTCGGCGCGGACACCCTCGGGGCCCGGGTTGAGGGCGTTGATGAACATGCCGGTGATGGAGACGGGGCCGGTGATCTCGATTCCGGGCTTGCGCAGGTCTGCGGGCACCGGGGGCACCTGCCAGGGCTTGGTGTTGACGTCGCTCTGGGGAAGGCTCCCCGGAGGCTGCTTTTCGTGGAGCGCACGACGGGACGCCGTGGCGCGGTCGTCTCGAGCGGCGGCGACGCGGGGCGCGAACGCGTCGTGCATGCAGGCGAGATAGTCGCAAAAGGCCGGCGTAAACAGCTCCACGGCGCCCTCGACGGGCGCGAAGGTGACGCGGCCAACAGTTGGCATGGATGGCCCCCCCTCGATGCGGTGAACGTTTCGTCCGTCCGTGCGCCCGGAGAAGTCCCGATGTCAGACGGACGAGCGCCCACGACATACGCACGATAAATGCCCGGCCTGCGTCTCGTCAACCGCGGGGGCGGCGCTGGCCGCAGGGACATACAGGCGCCCCGGGAGAGCTTCCCACGCGTCGAGACATACGGTACCATCCTGCGCAAGGACGGCGCGCTGTCCTGGGCCGACAGGCTCAGGATGGAGAGGAGTTGAAGCAGCCATGTACGACAAGATGGTCTTGGACACCCGCGAGGTGATGGCCATGATGGAGGCCATGCTGGACACCGCGCGGCGCCTGGCGGACAGGCCGATGGGGATCTCTGTGGTGGACGACCGGGGAGAGCTTCTGGCCTTCGCGCTGATGGACGGCGGGACCCCGATGTCCCGGCACTACGCCATCCGGAAGGCGTACACGGCGTCCCGGATGGGACAGGACATCCGCGACTTCGCCGAATATCGTGAGCAGGCAGGGCGGCAGGTGGCCGATTTTGGCGACCCCAAGCTCGTCGGCGCCCGCCGAGGGGGCGTCGTGGTGCGGGAACCGGGCAGCGGCCGGGCGCTGGGCGGCATCGGTGTGAGCGGAGGGACGCCGGAGGAGGATGAAGAGGTGGCCCGCGCCGGGTTGGGCGCTGTCGACCTCTCCTGACGCGGACTGTTCTGAATATTGAAGGGGGCCTTGGCCTGGAAGGGAGCGGGGTATGCATCAACGGAGGTTTCTGGGACTTAGCGAGGCGTGGGAGAGCGTCCGGGCGATGATGCAGGCCGCGGAGGAGCGGCCGGGTCGGCCCGTCGCCGTGGCTGTCGTGGACCCGCGGGGCGACCTCATCGCGTTCGCGGCCGAGGGCGAGGTCAATACCGCCCTGGCCAGACAGAACGCCTTCAAGAAGGCCTTCACCGCCGCTTGTATGCGCACGCATACGACCGAGTTTGGAGAGCGGGCCCAGGAGACGGGCATGAGCGTGGCGAACTATGGACAGCCGGACTTTACGGGAGGCGCCGGGGGCATGGTCATCATGGACTCGGAGACCGGGCTTGTGCTGGCGGGGTTGGGCGTGAGCGGCCGAACGGGGGAGGAGGACCAGGAGCTCGTGGAGATCGGCCACCGGGTGGTCCTCGAGGCACTGGGCGCTAGCTAAGGACCGGGAAGGGGCGGGGGCGTGGCCGTGCGGCCCGACAGGAGATAGGCATGGTGGATGTAACCCTGACGGCGGAGGAGCTCCGGGCTGCGCTGCCCGACGTCTCGACACCACTGCGCCTCAAGGGGCCTGAAGGCCGGGTGCGGGTGTATCGGGACGCTTTCGGGATTCCCCACGTCCGGGCGCAGAGCACGCACGACGCGTTCTTTGGGCAGGGGTTCGTGACTGCCCAAGACCGACTATGGCAGATGGAGTATGACCGGCGCCGGGCGTACGGCCGGTGGGCTGAGTTCGCCGGGCCGGAGGCCCTGGAACAGGACGCCGCGATGCGCCGCTTCCAACTGTTGCCGAGCGTACAGAACGACTACGCGGCAGTCAACGCCGAGACCAGGGCGATGCTGGACGCGTATGCGGCAGGCGTGAACGCCTTTGTGGGGAGCACACAGGCCTTGCCCGTGGAGTACCAGCTGGTTGGGGGCCGGCCCGAGGCGTGGCAGCCGTGGGACTGCCTTGCCGTGTTCAAGGTGCGCCATCTCCTCATGGGCACCTTCGAGAGCAAGCTGTGGCGGGCGCGGCTGGTCCGGGAGCTGGGCCCGGAGAAGGCAGCGCGGCTGCTTCCCGGCTACGAGCCGGGCCACCTGGTCATCGTGCCGCCGGGCGCCGCCTTCGAAGGCCCGGCGGCCGACGCCCTACAGGAGTTGCAGAGGGTTTCCAACGCCGTCAGCTGGATGGACGTCCTGGATTCCGGGAGCAACAACTGGGCGCTGGCGGGGAGCCGGACGTCATCTGGCAAACCGCTCCTGGCCGGGGACCCCCATCGCCCGCTGGACACGCCCAACGTCTACTACCAGAACCACATCGCCTGCGGCGGCTTCGACGTGGCGGGCCTCTCCTTTCCGGGATGCCCTGGCTTCCCTCACTTTGGCCACAACGCTCACGTGGCCTGGTGTGTCACACACGCCGCGGCGGACTACCAGGACCTCTACGTGGAGCGCTTCAGGGAGGACGACCCAAGCTCCTACGAGTTCCAAGGCGAGTGGCAGCAGGCGGAGGTGCGCCACGAAACCATCCGGGTCCGCGGCGGACCGGCGCTGGAGCAGGACGTGACGGTGACGCGCCACGGTCCGGTCATCGCCGGCGACCCCGGGAAGGGCTACGGCATCGCGTTCCAGTACACCGCCACCGCCGCTCCCAACACCGGGTTCGACGCACTGCTGCCGATGCTCAGGTCCGGCAATGCCGATGAGATGGAAGAGGCGATGCGCCCCTGGGTGGACCCATGCAACAACCTTGTATTCGCAGACAGGCGGGGGAACATCGGCTACCTGACTCGCGGGAAGGTGCCCATCCGCTCCATGGCCAACGCCTGGCTGCCGGTGCCGGGCTGGACAGGCGAGTACGAGTGGCAGGGGGCCATCCCCTTCGCCGAGATGCCCCGTTCCCGCAATCCGGAGACGGGGTACATCATCACGGCCAATAACCGGATCACGGAAGCCGACTATCCGTACTACATCAACGTGGACTTTGCCCCGGAGTTCCGGGCGCGCCGCATCGCAGACCGCCTTGCGCCGCTCCGGGGCGCGAACGTGAACGACATGGTCGCGATGCACGCGGAGCGGGTCTCGATGCCGGGCCGCAGCTTCGCCCGGCTGCTGGAGCAGGTGGAGACCCGCGACGATCTTTCGGCTGAGGCGCGGCGGCGCCTCGTGAGTTGGGACGGGCGCATGGACCGGGAAGCGGTGGAACCGACGGTCTTCGCCGCATTCCGGGACCGTCTGGACCGGCTGGTCATCGGGCCGCTCCTGGGGTCCCTGGCGGAAGAGGCGTTCAACTCGACGGGGCGCGGCGCACCAGCCCACGTTGCGAGGCTGTCCGCCCTGCTGGTGCAGGCGGCGCAGGAGAACGAGACATGGATGCTGCCTGCGGGCCAGGACTGGAAGTCGGTCCTGGCTCAGGCTCTGGCAGAGGGGGTGGACTACCTCCGCCAACGGCTGGGCGATGACATGGAGATGTGGCAGTGGGGGAGTGTCCACACAACTCGGCCCAGGCATACGCTCGCCGCCGTCTTCCCCGAACTCGAGGACCTGCTGGACCCGCCCGCGACGCCAATGAGCGGGAGCGGCGACACGCCCCACGCGGCCGGCTACTCGCCGGGGGACCTGTTCACGGTGACGGGGCTGTCGGTGGCCCGGTACGCCTTCGACCTGGCGGACTGGGACAATAGCCGGTGGATCATCCCGCTGGGCGCGTCCGGGCACCCTGGAAGCCCGCATTACGCGGACCAGACGCCAGTCTGGGCAGCCATCCAGACCATACCCATGCTCTACGACTGGGACAAGGTCGGCGCCCAGGCGGAGGCATACCAGGAGCTGGGGCCGGAGGAAGCCTAGCGCCAGTCCAAACAGGCGCCGCGTGAGGGGAATACCCTGACGTAGGAAGGGCGCGCCCCGCCGCGGTGAGCGAGGCTAATCGCGAACCGGCGGGAGCGGCAGGGAGCGAACAAGGTCGCTGACGGCCGGCATGGCGTCGTGGGCGGTGATGTCGGTGGAGAGCGGCGTGACGGAGACCCTGCCGTTGCGGACAGCCCAGAAGTCCGTCCCCTCGGCTGCCTCCGCGGGGGGCTGGTCCCTGGCGATCCAGTGCCAGGGCCTGCGGCCGTCGGTCCCCTGGTTGACCGTGTCGCGGTATCCCTGGGGGGCCAGCCGGGTGACGACGACCCCCTTTATGTCCGCAAGCGGCAGGTTGGGGAGATTGACGTTGAGGAACGGCGGCGTGGTCGATGCTGCGCCGCCGCCGGTCCGTAGGCCGCTTCGCCCCTGGGTCAGGCCGCGCGCGAGGCTGGTGAGGACCTGGCGGGCGGCCTCATAGTGCACGTCCCTCAGGCTGGCCACGGAGATGGCTATGGATGGGATGTTGCGCAGGTGCCCCTGAAGTGCGGCCGACAGGGTGCCGGAGATGAGGACGTCCTGACCCATGTTGGCGCCAACGTTTATGCCCGCCACCACCAGGTCCGCGGGTCCCTCCAGCAGACGCTCCAGACCCAGAATGACGCTGTCCGCAGGGGTGCCCTCCACGGCGAAGGCCCTGCCGGCCCCTAACCTGGGTGGGAAGGCGACGGCGCGTATGGGTGAGTGCAGGGTTACGGCAGTGCCGATGCCGCTCTGCTCTCGGTCCGGAGCACACACGACGACCTCGCCCACGTCCTGGAGCGCCTCGGCGGCGTGCCAGAGGCCCGGAGAGAGGATGCCGTCGTCGTTGGCAAGCAGGATTCGCACAGAGGCCCGCCTCACGTCATGCAGCTTGTGGCAGTGCCGGCCAATGGCCGACACCCTAGCGTAGCAGCATTGGGGGTAGCGAGGAAGCAAGGGCGATGGCGCAAGACGGGCGCCTCCAGAGGCCGCTCACCCTGAGGCACTCGAAGGGCGTGAGCGCGACGCCCCCAGCACACCCTCCCCCCACAAAGCCGTCGCGCCAGCGTCCCGCTCCCGCTGTGCCATCCTCCCGTTGCCCGCACAAGGACCTATGCTCTAGTATTCGTTCAGCAGACCCGCCAAACAGGCCAAGGAGGTCGCCATGCCTCGAACAACCAATCAAACCGCCCCCCATCTGTGAGAGATCCGTGCAGCTTCACTTTTTCGCGAAAAAAATTAGTAGCCAATCAACCAGTCGAGAACAATCAAACCGGACTCACCACCTCAATCGGTGACGCGGTTGAGTATCGTGGCCAAGTTGGTCATCTTCGACAACAGGTCAGTTGGACGGGGCCGGCGTCGGAGCTTCCCGCGCCTCGGATTGCCTGCACACAGGCATGACGCAGCGGTTTCAATTGCGGGAGCGGGGTGCGCGACATATAATGAGGGAGAATTAGCCGCTCGACGGCAGGAGGGGGCGCCATGGCAACAGAGGCATCAGGAAACGGCCGCGGGACGTGGGAAGTCAAGACTGGCTTGGCCCAGATGCTCAAGGGCGGCGTCATCATGGACGTGGTGACGGCTGAGCAAGCCAAGATTGCCGAAGATGCGGGGGCGTGCGCCGTCATGGCGCTGGAGCGAGTGCCCTCCGATATCCGGGCCGCTGGGGGCGTCGCCCGCATGGCGGACCCCAACAAGATCCTTGAGATCATGGAGACCGTCACCATACCGGTGATGGCCAAGTGCCGCATCGGCCACTTCGCAGAGGCCAAGGTGCTGGAAGCGCTGGGCGTGGACTACATCGACGAGTCGGAGGTGCTGACGCCGGCCGATGAGAGCCACCACGTTTGGAAGCATGAATTCACAACGCCCTTCGTCTGCGGCTGCCGGGACCTGGGGGAAGCGCTGCGGCGGTTGGCCGAGGGCGCGGCCATGATCCGCACGAAGGGTGAGGCGGGCACGGGCAACGTGGTGGAGGCGGTGCGGCACATGCGCGCGGTGAACAGCCAGACTCGCGCGGTCCGGAACATGCCCGAGGACGAGCTGGGGACCGAGGCCAAGAACCTTGGCGCGCCGCTGGAGCTGGTGCGGGAGGTGAAGCGCCTGGGACGGCTGCCGGTGGTGAACTTCGCCGCCGGGGGGCTCGCGACGCCCGCAGACGCGGCGCTGATGATGTGGTTGGGGTGCGACGGGGTGTTCGTTGGTTCCGGGATCTTCAAGTCTGAGGACCCGGCGCAGCGGGCCCACGCCATTGTTCGAGCAGTGACGCATTACCAGGACTGGAGCGTGGTGGCCGAGGTCTCCAAGGGCCTTGGGGAGCCCATGCCCGGGATAGACGTTCGAACGCTGAAGCCGGAGGAGCTTCTGGCTGTCCGCGGCTGGTAGCCAGCGGCAGGAGGGGAGCCCGCGGATTGACGACTGGCCAGCAGTCCCAAGCACCGGCACCGGTCACCTGGACGCTCTCGGAGGAAGGCGGCCCAAGGGAGAGGGCGGGCGTCAAGGTGGGGGTGTTGGCCCTTCAGGGAGACTTCCTGGAACATATGCTGATGCTGACACACCTGGGGGTGGACGCCTCTGAGGTGCGGCAGCCCCGGGACCTGGAGGAGCTTCAGGCGGTGATCCTGCCGGGGGGTGAGAGCACGACAGTGGCCCTGCTCATGGACATGTACGGCCTACGAGAACCCCTGCGGCAGCGAATCCAAAATGGCATGCCGGCTTGGGGCACGTGCGCTGGCATGATCATGCTGGCCCGTGAGATTCGGGAAGACCGCCCGACCCCCCTGAGTCTGATGGACATGGCGGTATCCAGGAACTTCTACGGCCGCCAGGTGAACAGCTTTGAGGCTGAGGTCCAGGCGCCGGCGCTGGGCAGCGAGCCATTCCACGCCATCTTCATTCGAGCACCGGCCATTCTGGAGTGCGGGCCCACGGTAGAGGTGCTGGCCCGTTTGCAGGACGGCACTCCCGTGGCGGCACGCCAGGGCAATATGCTTGTCACTTCGTTTCACCCGGAGCTCACAGTAGATACGAGGTTCCATTCCTATTTTCTCAGCATGGTGGACCAGAAGGGCTAATGGGGGAGCTGATCCGTTCGGTCCGGCCCTCTGACCTTGTGCGGCTGGGCCTGGTTGGGGGCCTGGCTGCCCCCAACCAGGCAATCACGCTGGACAGGCTCGGCTGGCCATTGACCAAGGCCTCACCGAGGAGAGCCCTGTGGCAGGATGGGGGAATCGCTCGGAGCGGCCACTGCCTCCGGGTCCTGGTTGAGGATGGGAGCCCGGTGGGACTCGCCCACGGCCGGATGCGCTCCGGCCGCCAGGCCTGGGAGGTCCGGCACCTGCACCTGAAGCCCGAAGCACAGGGGAGCGCGTCAGGCCTACTGGAAGAGCTGTCCACGGCCGCGGGACGCTGCGGGGCTTCGCGAGTCTTCCTCCGGCTCTCTGCCGACGGCATGCTGGGCGCTTCGGCGCATCGCAGCGGCTTCGTGCCTGCGTTCAGGGAGACCCTGATGTACCGGGACGAGCCGTGGGGCGCGGCGGAGGGCGGCCGCGTACACGGGCTGCATCCACGACAGGCCGGCGATGACTTCGATCTGTTCCGGCTCTTTCTTGCGTGTGCGCCGGCACAGGCGCGCAGCGTCTGCGGCCTGACGCTGGAGGAGTGGCGGGATTCGCTGGAGCGCCCGGGCCACCCCGGTTCAGAGTGGGTGTTTCGACCCATGCAAGGCTCCGCACACGCCGAAGGCAAGCTGGCGGCGCCGGGGTGGCTTCAGACTTGGCAGCGTCACGGAACAGGGTATCTGCAGCTGCTGGTGGACCCTGGCGGGTCACAAACCGACTCTCTCATCTTTCATGCCCTCGACTGTCTCACAGGCAAGAGCCCGGTAATCGCCCTGGTCCCTGACTTCCAGGAAGCGGTGCGGTCGGCACTGCAAAGGCACGGATTCAAGCCGGTTGAGGAGTACCAGCTCTTCGTCAAGTCCCTGGCATCCCGCGTTCGAGAGGTGGGGTTTGTTCCTGCACGAGTCTGATCACTCGGAGCCACGGCCAGCGGAGGTGTCCCGCCCCGCGAGGCAGATGGTCATCGTAGACGACCTGGACCTGCTGATGGGCGTCCTGCCTCGCCCCATACAGGAGTGGGTCAAGGGGCTTGGCGCACCCCAAGACCTGTTGGAGGTCGTGATGGACTTCGGCCGTGCGCCGCAGGCACGGTTCCGGGACCACGAGGAGGTCCTGAAGGGACGGGAGGTCACCGAGGACGACATTGAAGCGGTGGTCTCACGCCTCGGGTCATTTGGGGACGACAACCGCGCGGGCATCGAGCGGACGCTGCACCGCATTTCATGCCTGCGCAACCGCGCGGGGCGGATCGTGGGCCTGACGTGCCGGGTTGGGCGTGCGGTGTACGGGACCATCCGCATCATCCAGGACCTGGTGACATCCGGCCGGAGCGTGCTGCTGCTGGGGCGTCCGGGAGTGGGGAAGACAACGATGCTCCGAGAGGTGGCCCGGGTGTTGGCCGACGACGCCCACAACAGAGTGATTGTGGTGGACACGTCCAACGAGATCGCAGGGGACGGCGACATTCCCCACTCGGCCATCGGGTCGGCCCGGCGGATGCAGGTGAAGACGCCGACGCTGCAGCACGCCGTGATGATCGAGGCAGTGGAGAACCACATGCCGCAGGTCATCATCATCGACGAAATGGGCACGGAGCCGGAGGCGATGGCGGCGCGGACCATCGCCGAGCGTGGAGTGCAGCTCATCGCCACAGCCCACGGCAACACGCTGGAGAACCTGATACTGAACCCCACACTCTCTGACCTGGTGGGCGGCATACAGACGGTGACACTCAGCGACGACGAGGCGCGGCGACGGCAGACCCAGAAGAGCGTGCTGGAGCGGAAGGCGCCCCCCACGTTCCAGATGCTGGTGGAGATCCAGGCGTGGGACCGGGTGGCCGTGCACGGAGACCTTGCCAAGACCGTGGACGCTCTGCTGCGGGGGCAGCCGGTGCGGCCCGAGGTGCGGCGCGTGGACCGGGAGGGTCGGATGCACCGCGAGCAGGGTGAAGTGATTGCCCTGCACACGCCCCACTTCCATGAGCGAGAGGAGTCGGAGCCATTCCCGCCCCGGCGGTCCTGGGGCCCCAGGAGGGGGGCGCCGACCGTCAGGGGCGGGTCACAAAGCGTGGAGAGGTCGTCGCCCGTCAATGCGAAGAGCTACAAGCTGATGCCCTTTGGCGTGAGCAAGGACCGGCTGCAGCAGACGGTGCGGCAGTACGGCCTTGGCGTCAACGTAGTGGCCAACATACAGGACGCGGACCTGGTGCTGACCACGAAGAGCAACTATCGCAAGCGGCCGGATACGCTGCGGGCGGCTGAGGAGCATGGCAAGCCCATTTACGTGCTCCGAGGCAACACGCAGATGCAGCTGGAGCAATTCCTGAAGTCACTCAGCGCCGGTTGGGGCGGGGGCCGGGAGGTCAAGGTCGACAGCGCGCTGGAGGAGGCGGAGGAAGCGGTGAACGACATCATGGGGGGAGAGCGGTCCATTGAACTGTCGCCCCAGTCGTCGTACATCCGACGGCTGCAGCACGTGCTGGCCCAGCGGTACAACCTGGCTTCCGCGAGCACGGGAAGGGACCCCCAGCGCAGGGTGGTCATCTTCAACCCCCAGGGCAGTGGGTGACACCGGAGGGACCACTCTACAGAGCCTGTCGCATAAGTCCACCCCGCTTGATATGGACTGTGCACAGCGGATGGATTCCCGCTTTCGGAGACCATTGCATAACCGTCATTCCCGCACCTCCCCCACCGTCATTCCCGCGAAAGGAGACCCTTGCACAACCGTCATTCTCGCACCCACCCGCCGTCATTCCCGCGAAAGCGGGAATCCAGGGGAGGGGCCGCAGGTTGGCGGGAGCTGCTTCACTTTCACGACCTCGCCCTCCACGGGGAGTTACGCAAAGGTCTCCTTTGGCGGGAATGACGAGGTTGGCGTGGGAATGACGGGGTTGGAATGCGGCGCGCCGTCTCGTTGTTCCGTCGAAAGGCGGAATACAGGAGATTCGAGACCCGGATGACGCGGCTTTGTGAGACGGGCTCTGCGGAGAGGTCCCCCCAAGGCGTCGTAGGGAACCCTCCGGACGGAGTTGGAAGCCCTGTTTATATCGTTTGAGGGCGGTGACGGCACGGGGAAGTCCACTCAGGCCCGCAGGCTGAGGCGGCGCCTGGCGGGCTTGGGGTACCCCGTGACGCTGCTGGCGGAGCCGGGCGGCACAACACTGGGACGGCGATTGCGCCGCATCCTCAAGTTCTCCAATGCCGCCATAGCGCCTGAGACGGAGGCGCTGCTGTTCGCGGCTTCGCGGGCGCAGCTTGTGCGCGAGCAGCTCCTGCCGACGCTGGCCCGCGGGGACATTGTCCTCTGCGACCGCTATGCCGACTCCACGCTGGCGTACCAGGGGTACGGACGGGGCCTGGCCATCGCGGAATTGCACCGCCTCAACCAGCTGGCCACGGGGGGCCTCAAGCCCCATCTCACGGTGCTTCTGGACCTGCCCGTCGAACTTGGGAGGCCACGTCTACAGGGGCGGGTCCGCGACCGCTTCGAGAGTGAGGGCTCGCACGAGGGAGAGCCGGGAGTGGAGTTCCGCACCCGCGTGCGGGAAGGCTATCTCACTCTAGCCGGAGAGGAGCCCGAGCGCTGGGCGGTTGTGGACGCGGCGCTGCCGCGGGGAGAGGTCGCTGCAGCCATCTGGCAGCGGGTCAAGCCGCTCGTGGAACGTACGCGGTTTTGACAGTGTGTCCAGGCTGGTGCTAGTATGCGTCGACGTTGAGCTTCGCAGGTTGAAGCTGCCTAGAAAGAGCCCAGTCCCATGCCTGAAGGGCCCGTACCGTTATACCTGCTCCTAGCCGCTATCTGTCTGGTGCTCTCCGCTTTCTTCTCCGGGACTGAAGCTGCGCTCCTTTCGATCCAGCGCGTCCGGCTCCACAGCCTCTTGCAGCAGGGCGTGCCCGGCGCCCGGATTGTGGCCAGAATGGTGGAGCGGCCCGACCGGTTTCTACCCACGATCTTGCTGGGCAACAACTTGGTCAATACGGCGGCGGCGGCGCTCGGGACGGCCATCGCGCTGACGGTCTTCGACGTTGCGGAGCAGGCAGTCCTGGTCGCCACGGCGGTGGTGACGGGGTTGCTGCTGATCACGGGCGAGGTGATTCCCAAGACCATCGCGGCCCGGCACGCGGAGCGGATGTCTCTCATCATCGTGCGTCCCCTGGAGATGATCCGGTACATGATGTTTCCGCTGGTCTTTCTTCTCCAGGTACTGAGCAGCGGGGTAAGCAGGCTGGTGGGCGGGAGAGGCTGGCAGGACCTGGTGACCGAGGAGGAGCTGAAGGTCATGATCTCCATGGGACGGGCGGCGGGGACGGTAGAGACGTCTGAAGCTGAGATGCTGGAGCGTGTCTTCAGCTTCGGCGACCGCCAAGTGCGGGAGGTCATGACGCCCAGACCCGAGCTGGTGATGGTGGAGAAGGGCATGTTGGCAGGGGAGTTCCTGGAGGTCTACTCGCGCTATCCCTACTCGCGGTTTC
Organism: Dehalococcoidia bacterium; assembly: GCA_965247615.1. Classification (GTDB taxonomy): domain Bacteria; phylum Chloroflexota; class Dehalococcoidia; order Lucifugimonadales; family UBA1127. The sequence goes on from OZ252022.1 coordinate 2,812,049, forward strand.
CCGTCTACGAGGGCAGCATCGACAACGTCATCGGCGTGCTGTCGGTGAAGGACGTGCTGCGGGCTATCGCCCTGGACCAATTCAACCCAGACCAAGACGTCACAACGCTGGTCCGCCAGGCGTTCTTCGTGCCCGAGACCAAGCTGGTCTCGGCGCTGCTGCCAGAGTTTCGAGCGGCCCGCAGCAGCATGGCGGTTGTGGTGGACGAGTTTGGGGGCGTGGACGGCGTGGTGACGCTGACCCGGCTGGTGGAGGTTGTAGTGGGACCCCTGGTGCAAGAGGAAGGGATCCCGCCGGAGGAGGAGGTTAGGGTCCTGGATGAGAACAGCTTCGAGGTGGACGCGGGCATGCAGGTGGAGGACGTCAACGCACGGTTGGGTCTGGCCATCCCCGAGGGGGAGTATGAGACGGTGGCCGGCTTCCTGCTGGACGTGCTGGGGCATATTCCCCGCGAGGGCGAGATTTATGAGTCAAACGCCATGCGGATGCGAGTGGTCCTGATGAGGGGAGTCAAGATCGAGAAGGTGCAGATCACGAGAATCGCGCCCGCGTCACAGGCCAAGGAAGGATGAACACGGCGGCGCCAACAGCCGCAGGCTCGCCGAAGAGGGCGCGAAGCCGGAGACCATCCGATTCGCTGGTCCGGCGGGCGCGGGCTGTCCTGGAGGAGGCGGGGCTCGAGAACGCGGCCCTGGTGGTGGCCGTGTCCGGCGGCCCCGATTCGCTGGCGCTTCTCCACGCGCTGGCAGGGCTGCAGGCCCCCTTGGGGTTGTCCCTGACCGTGGCGCATCTGGACCACGGGCTCCGGCCAGAGTCCTGCGAGGATGCGCAGTACGTCGCCGGCGCGGCGCGCTCCCTGGGACTGTCCTGCACCATCGAGGGGGCCGACGTACGAGCCTACCAACGCGAGCGCCGCCTGTCTCTCGAACAAGCAGCCCGCGAGGTGCGCTACGCATTCCTGTCGAGGGCGGCGCGCGAAGCGGGAGCGGCAGGGGTGGCATTGGGCCACACCGCCAACGACCAAGCGGAGACGGTGCTGCTTCACCTCACGCGCGGCAGCGGCCTCAGAGGACTCGCGGGCATGGCGCCCGTGACCCACCACAAGGGGGAAGCCGGGCAGCCACCGGTGACGCTTGTCCGTCCCCTGCTTGGGGTCGCCAGGGAAGAGACGGTGGCCTTCTGCCAAGCGAAGGGGCTCACCCCTCTCCAGGACGCGACGAATAGCTGTCTGGACATCCCCAGGAACTATCTGCGCCACGAGGTGCTTCCTCGCCTTGCCCACCTCAACCCAGGGATGCGGGACGCGCTGGGGCGCCTGGGCAAGGCCGCGGCCTGGGACGTGGCGTACATCGAGGGGCAGGTTGCGGAGGCGTGGCCGCTCATGGTGCACACGGTATCGAACGGCCTGTCCCTGGACCGGCGAGAGCTGGGGACGCTACACGGAGCGCTTCAGCGACACCTGTTGCGGCGAGCGTACACGACGGTGCACGGGAACCTCGAGGGCCTGGAGCAGGCCCACGTAGAGGAGATGGTCCGCTTGCTTGGCGGACCTGCCGGCGCCGTGATGCACCTGCCCCGCGGGGTGCGATGGGAGGTCCAACCACAGTATGCCATGCTGACTATGGGACCTTCCACCTGTCCCCTTCCTGCTCTTACCGGTGAGCACCAGGTCCGTGTCCCCGGGGAAACGCACCTGGGAGAGAGTTGGCGAGTGACGGCGGAGGACGTCTGTCCTTCCGAACCCTTCGAGGACGCACCGTTCGCCGCGGTCCTGGACCGCGAGGCGATCGGGGACACGCTGCGGGTTCGTGCTCGCAGGCGCGGCGACCGATTCCAGCCCCTTGGCCTCGGCGCCTCCGAGCATACGGGCGCAGGCCGGAACGGAAGCCCGCTGGGGAGTCGAGGGAAGAAGCTTCAGGACTTCATGGTGAATGCCGGCATTCCCCGATCGTGGAGGGACCGGGTCCCGTTGTTGGAGGGAAGCGAGGGCGTCGCCTGGGTAGTGGGCTGGCGCATCGCGGATTGGGCACGCGTTACGTCCGGCACGCGCCGCGCCGTGCGGCTGGAGTTCACGCCGCGGAATTGAAGCTCCTCTGGTATTCCTCCGGCAACGCGGGCATCATTGGACCGGTGGCTTCCCGTCGGCGTCAGGCGTCGTCGAGTCATGGCGTCTGACGCGTGGGATGATCGCATTTCTTCGGAACGGCTTGGGGGTACTGTGACGACGCAGCCAGAGCGTGAGAGGGCCGAAGAGCGGTTTACCGACCGGCTCCACCGGATCGCGGAAGCCAACTGGGATGCCCAGTTTCACCATCCCTTCGTCCAGGGGATAGGCCGCGGGACCCTGGACGAGGTGGCTCTGAAGTACTGGGTGCGCCAGGACTACCTGTTCCTCATCGACTATGCGCGGGTCTTCGCCTACGGCGTTGCGAGGTCCACTGACCTGGAGACGATGGGCCGTTTCGCAAACCTGGCGCAGGCTACTCTGCAGAGCGAGATGGAGCTTCACCGGTCCTACGCCCGCGACTTCGGCATTACTGCGGAGGAGCTGGAAGCTGAGGCCAAGGCGCCTGCGTGCCAGGCATACGCCGACTTCCTCATTCGGACCGCGGCGACGGGGACCTTCGGAGAGTTCGCCGCCGCCATCCTGCCCTGCATGTGGGGCTTCAGCGAGTTGGGGCAACGACTCGCCGCCCAGGGGCTGCCGACGGACGAACGATACGCCCGGTGGGTGACGATGTACGCTGACCCGGAGTTCGCGGAGCTGGCCGTATGGTGCCGTGCGTTGGTCGACCGGACAGCGAGGGGACAGCAGGACGCGGAGCTCCGGCGGATGGAGTCCGCATTCCTCACCAGCTGCCAGTATGAATACCGGTTCTGGGAGATGGCCTGGGCGGGACCTCAGCCTGCGGCGTGAAGCCCACCTGGCTCACGGAACGCCGGCCCAACCAGCGCGGCAGAATCGGCCCAAGCGATCCTTGGCGCAGGCGGAAACTCGAAAGTCCTCGTCAGTACGGTGCGGGTTGGTTGCCCCGGCCAAGCTATCGGAAGAGGTCCAGCGTGGCGTCGCGGACCAGGGCCTGGCCGGTGTCCGTGGTCTCTTCATAGGCGAATCCCCTGATCACGACCACGGGGATTCCCGATGTCTTATTGGTCAGCAGCTCGGCGGCCCCCGTGAGTTGATCGGCTACGGCGGCTATCGAGACACGAAGGAGGTTGCCGTAGGGGTCCTCCTGGCCGCGGTAGTCACGCAGGGGGTTGATGCCAGCGCAGCCGATGGCCACGTCGGTGGTGCCGTTGCGCCAGGGTCGGCTGAAGGTGTCCGAGATGAGGATGGCCACCGTGACGCTGCTCTGCTCCCTAATCCGCCGGCGCAAGTCGCCGGCCGAGGCGTCCGGGTCTTCGGGCAGGAGGCTCAGGCACTCCTCGCCGGGGACGTTGGAGGCGTCGACGCCGGCGTTGGCGCAGATCAGGCCATGCTTGGTCTCCGTGATGATGACGCCGCGGTCCATCTTGACGATGCGCCGGCTCTCCCGCAGGACCACCTCCACGTGGCGAGGGTCCTTGTCCCACTGGGCGGCCAGGGTCTGGGCAAACTCCGAGGGCTCGACCTGATTCAGATCAACGGTCCTCCCCTCCGCCTTGGACACGATCTTCTGCGTCACGACCAGAATGTCCCTGTCCTCCAGGGGCGTCCCCTGGCCTTCGGCAGCCTGGAGGATGAGGGCCGCCAGGTCGTCGCCGTGGCTAATCTCGGGGATGCCGGCTAGCCCAAAGACCCGGAGCTGGGGGTACGACAAGGAAGCACCTGTCTCTCGCCTGGGTATCTGAGGGGGCGCTCGCCGCCATGCCTCGTATCGGCTCGTGTTCAGGTCCCAGCGGCCCGACGTTTACGTCCAATACTGCCTCTGCGTTATATCACCCGCACGGGAGCAGGGTCAATGAGCGGCACGGAGCGGTGGTCTTGATCTACTGGCTCCCGGGGAGGGAGTCGAAGTAGCCCAGGGCCTCTTGCTCCCGCACTCTGGCGGCAACTTCGTAGGGGTTGGTCCAGTATCGAAAGCCGACCAGCGCCCAGGCAGCCAGGTACCCAGCCATGAATCCACAGAGACCGAAGGGGGCGCGCTGCTGCTGGTCCACGTGGGCAAGCTCGTGGACCAGGAGGGCCGCCATGGCGCGCCGGCTTCTTGGGGTCCCGTCCCGGATGTGAAAGAAGAGGCTATTGTGTTGCATCCTGTCCGGCGGGGATGGTCCGGCAGCGAGAGGAACGGGGCGAAAGTGGATGGCGCGGCCCCACGTGAGGGCCACGAAGCGAGGCGCCGGAGCAGGGAATCCCCCCACGACGAGCCGCAGGTGTATCGAGCGCCCGTTCCGGGTGTAGGCCAAGGTATGCCGGTCACGAATGGCCAGCTCTTCTCCGTGGCCCCTATCCCGGAGGAAGCGGCCGGCCAGGGACAAAGCGTCCTCCATCTGAGGCGCGCCCTGGAGTTGGAGCGGCACGAGCTCGCCGCCGTGCACGGGGCCGCCATACGTGAGCAAGATTCGGTCCTTGTAGGCTGAGGGGGCAGGTTATCGGCCCTGCTCCGGCGTGTCAATGCGGCCGGACGGCCGCTGCGGGCCCTCATGCGTGATAGGATAGGGGCCCAGCGTCGAACCAGAAGGAGTAGAAGCCCTTCGCCAAGCAGCTCAATAACCGAAAGGAACCGCGCGCCCATGGCCCAGACGAGGGGAAAGACGCCCACGGTGGTGGGCATCGACACGGGCGGGACCTTCACCGACTTCCTGCTTGTTGATGGGGGCGGCCTTCGGGTGCACAAGGTCCCATCCACGCCCGGGGACCCGTCTCGAGCAATCCTCCAGGGGTTGGAGGAAGTGGGAATCGGCGGCAAGGACGCAGCAGTAGTCTTCGTCCATGGGTCAACGGTCGCCACCAACGCCCTGTTGGAGCGGAAGGGGGCCACCACGGCCCTAGTCACGACGGAGGGCGTTGAGGACCTGCTGGAGATTGGCCGGCAGGCCCGGCCCCGCCTGTATGACCTGACGCAGCAGCTACCGGAACCACTTGTGCCGCGGCGCCTTCGCTTTGGGGCGAGGGAACGCATCGGCGCCGACGGCAGCGTCCTGACGCCCCTCACCCGCGATCAAGCCCGGCGAATCGCGGAGCGAGTGGCGGCGTCGGGCGCGCAGGCGGTTGCGGTGTCCCTCCTCTTCTCGTTCCTGGACCCGGCGCACGAGGTGCTCTTGGAGGAGGAGCTTTCGCGGCTCGACCCGACGCCCTTCCTCTCGGTGTCCAGCCGCGTGCTGCCCCAGTACCGCGAGTATGAGCGCACGAGCACCGTGGCGGTGAACGCGTACGTCGGACCACTGATGTCATCGTACCTGGGGCGGTTGGAGGAGGCCTTGGGAGGGCAACCGAAGGTGGTCCCGAAGGGGAAGGCGACGGCTTCCAGGCTCCGGGTCATGCAGTCGTCTGGCGGGAGCATATCCGCACGGGCGGCCTCTGCTCAGCCGGTGCGGACCATCCTCAGCGGCCCCGCCGGAGGAGTGGTGGGCGCCTTCACCCTGGCGTCGGAGGCGGGCTGCACGGACATCATCACCCTGGACATGGGCGGCACGTCCACCGATGTGGCTCTCTGTCCCGGCCGGATACAGGAGACGGCCAGCGCCAGTGTGGGGGGGGTGCCCGTGAGCGTGCCGATGATCGACATTCACACCGTAGGGGCGGGGGGAGGGTCCATCGCCAGAGTGGATGCAGGCGGCGCCCTGGTGGTGGGCCCGGAGTCCTCCGGCGCCGACCCCGGCCCCGCCTGCTACGGGCGCAGCGAGGAGGCTACGGTCACCGACGCCAACCTGTTGCTCGGCCGCATGGACGCCGGGCACTTCCTGGGAGGGCGCATGGGGCTGGAGCCCGAACGGGCTCGTGCGGCCCTGGGCCGAATCGCGTCCGCAATAGGCGGTGTATCGCCGGAGGAGGCCGCTGCAGGTGTCGTACGGGTGGTCAACGCCGCCATGGAGCGTGCCCTCCGCGCGATCTCACTGGAGCGGGGATTCGATCCGCGCCGGTTCACGCTGGTTGCCTTCGGCGGCGCGGGGCCGCAGCACGCCTGTGAGCTTGCGCGGGAGCTCCACATACCGCGGGTCCTGGTGCCTGCGTTCCCCGGGGCGCTCTCGGCGTACGGCGTGGCCATCGCCGACGTCGTCAAGGACTACCTGCGCACGGTGTTGCTGGCCCCCGAGGCGCTAACGCCCGAGGCACTGGCCGGGGCATTCTCCGACATGGAGGAGCAGGGCAGGCGGGAGATCGAAGGGGAAGGTGTGGCGCCAAGCCAGGTACAGCTGCGACGGCTCCTAGACATGCGCTACGTCGGCCAGTCATTCGAGCTGACAGTGGACTGCCCGAGGATCACCAGCAGCAATCGTGTGGTGCGGGAGACCGTGCGCCGCTTCCATCAGGCACATCAGCGCCGCTTTGGGTACTCGGACGAAAGCCAACCCGTGGAGGTGGTGAATGTCCGACTCAAGGCGGTCGGAAGGGTAAAGGCGCCGGGAGGCGGGAGACAGGGGGCGGAAGATGGGAGAGGGGACATGAGGGACGCCGGGCCGGTGGACACGCGAGACGTCGTATTCGATGGGACGAGGCACATCGCGGCCTTCTACCTGCGGCGCGCGTTGAGGGCCGGCCAGCAGGTGCCGGGACCTGCGGTGCTGCTGCAGGAGGACGCCACGACAGTCGTTCCGCCGGACTGGGTTGCCCGCGTGGACGGCTGGGGCAACCTGGTCTTGGAAGGCAGGAAGGGCTGAGACGGCACGGGCCGCGGGAGCTTCGTATGCACGTGGTGAAGACGCTGGATGCAACGGAAGGACCACGCACAGGCTGGGGCCTCCTGTTTCGGGCATGGGCCGTGCTGGTGGAGTCGGCGCGGGCCAGGCGGACGATCACCTACGGGGAGCTGGCGAACAGGATCATGCTGCCCGGCGACGTCCGGAGCATCGGCCCCATGGTGCTGCACCCGGTCTACGTCCACTTCTGCGCCCCCAATGGGTTCCCGGACATTCTGAGCCTGGTGGTCCGCAAGGACACCGGACGGCCCGGCATCGGGTACTACAGCGCCGGCGGCGGGGTGGAGGACGTGGCGCGGTGGCGGTCCGAGCTAGAGGAGACCTATGCGTTCCAATGGCCTGCAGAGCCGCCAGGCGCTCCATGCGCCAGCTGCTTGCGGGAAGAGGCGGCCCCAGGCCGTCCGGATGGAGATAGAACGGAGGCGTGAAGATGGCCGTCGACGCCGTGTCTCTTGCGGTCTTCGAGCACCTGCTTGCCGCCGTGGCGGACGAGATGGGAGTGACCCTGGGCCGCACGGGCTTTTCACCCAACATCAAGGAGCGCAGGGACTACTCATGCGCGGTCTTCGACCCCCAGGGGAGGATGGTGGCCCAAGCGGCCCACATCCCGGTGCACCTGGGCGCCATGCCGGCCTCGGTCCGGGCGGCCCTGGACCGCTTTCTCCCTTCGTCTGGCCCTGGGGAGGGCCTGGAGCCGGGGGACATCGTCATCCTCAACGACCCCTACATGGGGGGGACCCACCTGAACGACGTGACCCTGGTAGCGCCGGTGTTCGCAGAAGTGGAACGGGGAGGGAAGGGCAGGCAGCGCCGGGAGACGGGCAAGCTGATCGGATTTGTGGGAAACAGGGGCCACCATGCGGACATTGGCGGGATGACGCCGGGCTCGCTGCCCCTGTCCACGGAGCTGTACCAGGAGGGGTTCATCATCCCGCCCGTGAAGCTGGCGCGGCGCGGCGTCCTGAACCAAGAGGTCATCGAGCTCTTCTGCCGAAACTCGCGAACACCCGTGGAGCGCCGTGGTGACCTGGCGGCGCAGATTGCGGCGTGCCGCACCGGGGAACGCCGGCTCCAGGAACTGGTGGAGCGATACGGCGCCGGCGAGGTCCGGGAGCAGATGGCGGCGCTGTTGGACTACGCCGAGCGGCTGACCCGGGCTGCCATCGGCGGGGTCCCGGATGGCGAGCACACCTTCCTTGACTGGATGGACGACGACGGCCTGACGAGCGAGCCGGTGCCCATCCAGGCAACGGTGCGGGTCCGGGGCGAGGAGATCGAGTTCGACTTCACGGGCACGGCGGGCCAGCGTCCCGGCTGCATCAACGCGCCCCTGGCGGTGGCCGTGTCTGCCGTCCTGTACGTCGTGCGGTGCCTGGTAGGCGACCGGGTCCCGGCGAACGAGGGGATCATGCGCCCCGTGCGGGTTGTAGCCCCGGAGGGGTGCCTGGTGAACCCCAGGCCGCCCGCCGCGGTGGCCGGGGGCAACGTGGAGACGTCCCAGCGAGTCACGGACGTGCTGCTGGGCGCCCTTGCGGGCATCCTGCCTGACCGGATACCCGCCGCCAGCCAGGGGACCATGAACAACATCCTGGTCGGCGGGCGCGACCCGATCCAAGACCGCGACTTTGTGTACTACGAGACCATCGCCGGGGGCATGGGCGCCGGGCCGGAGTCGGACGGCATGTCGGCGGCGCATAGTCACATGACGAATACGATGAACACGCCCATCGAGGCACTGGAGACGCACTTCCCCCTGCGGGTGCTCCGGTACACGGTGCGGCGGGGCTCGGGCGGAGGGGGCAAGCACCGCGGGGGCGACGGCATTGTGCGGGAGATGGAGTTTCTGGCGCCGGCGGTGGTGACGGTGCTCGCGGAGCGGCGGCGGCACTCCCCGTACGGCCTTCAGGGCGGCGAGCCCGGCGCGCCTGGCGAGACGGTGCTGCTCAAGGGCGGCGTGGAGGAGGTGCGCCTGCCGCCCAAGGCCACGTTCAACGTCGACCGGGGCGACGTGCTCAGCGTCCGCACCCCGGGGGGCGGCGGCTGGGGGAGCAGCGGGGACGCCGAGCGGTAAGGCGCGCCGCGCGCCCTCTTCGTATGGCCGCAGTGAGGCGTCGACGTGTGCCTTCCTTCACTATGTTGACTCCCTTCGCCCCACAGTCCTACGGTGTGCCTATGGCGGGTCCACCCTGCGGAATGGCCGGAGTCTGACCGAGCAAGGGCTGCCGTACCGAGAGGAGGAGGACGATGGTCAGCACGACAGTCAAGGGTATGAACTACGTCGGTGGGCAGTGGGTCGACGCCCAATCGGGGGCCACCTTCGAGGACCGGAGCCCCGCGGACGTGCGGGACCTCCTCGGCACGTTTCCTCGCTCGGGCTCCGATGACGCGGCGCGCGCGGTGGCGGCGGCCCGTGAGGCGTATCCCCAGTGGCGCCGTACATCCCTGCTGCGCCGGGCCGAGGTGTTGGACCGGTTCGCGCAGCTCGTGAAGGAGGACACGGAGGAGCTGGCGCGGCTCCTGGCCCGTGAGTGCGGTAAGGCGCTGAGCGAGGCCCGGGCGGACATCGTGGAGGGGCTGCACATGGCCCAGTACTGGTTCGGTCGAGCCCGGACGCCATGGGGCGAGGTGCTGGCATCGGAGATCGCGGGGAAGGAGAGCAACGTACTCAGGAAGCCCAAAGGGGTCGTCGCGGCCATTGCGCCCTGGAACTTCCCCTTCGCCATCCCGCTGTGGCTCATCTGCCCGTCCCTGATCGCGGGCAACACCGTAGCATTCAAGCCTGCGGAGGAGACGCCGTTGGCGGGTCAACGGCTGGTGGAGTATATGGAGAAGGCAGGCTTGCCCCCTGGCGTCCTGAACCTGGTCCACGGCTACGGCGAGGAGTCAGGCTGGCCCCTGGTGGTCCATCCGGATGTGGACGTGGTGCTCTTCACGGGCTCGGCGGAGGTGGGCGCCAAGATCAAGGAGGCCTGCGCCCAGGACTACCGCAAGTTCGCGGTCTGTGAGATGGGCGGCAAGAACGCAGTAATCATTTTCGACGACGCCGACTTCGACCTGGCTGTCGACGCCGCACTCATCTCCGCCTTCCGCACGGCTGGTCAGCGATGTGTCTCGGCGGAGCGGCTGATCGTGCAGGAGGGGATCTTCGACCGGTTCGCCGAGGCCTTCGCGGCAAGGGCACGGGGGATCGTGATTGGCGACCCGGGCGAGGAGTCGACGTTCATGGGGCCGCTCATCAGTGAGGCTGCTGTGGAGAAGGTGACCAGCTACAACGCTCTGGCGATGGATGAGGGGGCGCAGGTGCTCCTGGAGGGCGCTCGGCTGACCGATGGGGCCTACGCCCACGGCCACTACGTATCCCCATTCGTGTACACGATGCGCCACGACCCCAAGTCGCGGGTCCTACGCGAAGAGGTGTTCGGGCCCCACGCGGCCCTGATCCCCTTCAGGGACCTAGAGGAGGCGGTACGCATCTACAACGACACGGACTACGGGTTCGCCCTGGCAGTATGCAGCACGGACTACCGCAAGATACGGTCGATCCAACAGGAGTGCGAGTTTGGGGTGGGTTACGTGAACCTGCCCAGCATCGGCGCGGAGGTGCACCTTCCCTTCGGCGGCGTGAAGAGAAGCGGCACGGGAATGCCGTCGGCGGCAAGCCTTCTCGACGCCGTCACGCATCGCGTGGCGTGGACCGTCAACTACGCGGAGGAGATCCAGCTGGCGCAGGGCCTGACGTCGCAGGTGGACTAAGGCGAGGGGCACGGGCGACGGCCCCGCGCGCGGGAATGGCGGTTGTGCAAGGTTTCCTTTCGCGGGTCGCTGGCGCGACGGCCACGTGGGGGGAGGGCTGCGGGGCACGTCACTGGAGAGCTTGGCCGCCTCGGTCAGCAGAAGGGCCATTTAGTTGATCCTCCACTTTGGGTTATCTTTTAAGTTTTTCTCGGACTTTTGAAGCGGGTCCGGCGGCAAAAGGGGGGGTTGATCTTTGGATTGACTGGCCTCCTTTGACTGGCTGTCGCGGGGGTCTGTTGACGGGTCGCTGGCGCGACGGCTTTGTGGGGGGAGGGTTGCGTACGTGAAGCAGGCCCCGCCAGCCTGGGGCCACACCCTGGATTCCCGCCTTCGCGGGAATGACGGTGGGTGGTTGCGGGGTCGCTGCGGGCGGTGGCATGTACGGGAGGACGCTCCGCGTCGAGGCGACGGCAGCGGCCGGACCGGCTTCGTAGGACCAGGACCGCCATCGCTCCGACGGCGGCCGAGGCACGAGCCCCGCTGGCGCGGCGAGGCCCGCCGACCACGGCTCCACACGTCGGGGCAACTTGCGCCCCACATTGTCAGAACAAAGTCCGGGCCGGTGAGAGTGGGCACGTCGGCGCCGTATCGGTGCCCGCGCCTCCGCTCCTCCGCGCCTCCGCGCCCCCGCTGTCTCGCCGGGCGTCCCCTCGCCCGCCACTGCCCGCTGACGGCCCGTGCGCCGCCACCATCGCGCCGACGTGGGCGGCGTTGCAGCCGCGGAACAGCACCATGGCCGCTCGCCGGCGCAGCAGGACCGCCTCCATCGGACCGGTAGCTCACGGCATCCCACCTCCCTGGCCGCCTTCATCGGCGGCTGATGCCTGTAAGAATAGAACGCATATTCTGTCTTGACAAGAGACGGGTGGCACAGGAGTCGCTGGCGCGACGGCTTTGCGGGGGAGAGAGGGAGGGGCCGCTTCGCGCCTGCTATAATCCCAGGCGGCAGAGACGCGACGGAGGTCCTACGCGGCATGTCCCTGGGCCCCACTGAATGCGGTCAGAAGACAGGCGGACACGCAGAGCCCGGGAGGACAAGGCCCGGGCTCTTTTACGGCTGGTGGATCGCGCTGGGAGGGTGCCTGGGCGCCGCGCTGATGTCGGCGACGGGCATCAGCGGCTTTGGGGTCTTCTTCCCCTTCCTGGAAGCGGAGTTCGGCTGGAGCCGTGCCGCGTTCTCTGGGGCGCTGTCCGTCTCCTTCGCGGAGGCGGGGCTGCTGGGCCCGGTAGAGGGGGCGCTCGTAGACCGCTGGGGCCCCCGGAGGACCGTTGTCTTTGGCGTGACCCTCATGGCGGTGGGGTTCCTGCTGTTCAGCCGGATCAACTCCCTGCTGGCCTTCTACCTGGTCCTCCTGCTCGGCGTGATCCTGGGTCAGGGCCTGGCAGTGCACGTCCCCATGACCGTGGCCCTGGCCAACTGGTTCCGGCGGAAGCGCGGGTTGGCTTTCGCCGTGTACCGGGCGGGCTTCGGGATTGGGGGGTTCGCCATTCCGTTGCTCGGGGCGCTGCTGCTGGCTGTGGGCTGGCGCAACACGGCGGTGCTGCTGGGCATCGTCGCCATGGCGGTGGGCTATCCGCTCGCGTACATCGTGCGGCTGCGGCCGGAGGACCGAGGGGCGCTTCCGGACGGCGATGCACCGGGGCAGGCACGACCGCGAGGGCCGGCGTCCGCCGCGCCCGGCCAGTGGCCGGCGGAGCCTGTGTTGACGGTCGGCATGGCCCTGCGGGCACGCGGATTCTGGCTGCTGGGCATCGCGGTGGGGCTCCGCGTGCTGGTCACGTCCGCGGTGCTGCTCCACTTCGTGGTCATGGTGGCGGACAGGGGTCTCAGTGTGTCCACGGCCAGCTTCCTCTTTGGCGTCCTGCTGGTCACGAGCATTCCCGGCCGCCTCCTGTTTGGCCTGCTCGGCGACACACTGGACCGGCGGCTTCTCATGGTCGGCGCCATGGGCGTCCTGGGGGTCTCCACGCTGGTCATGAGCCAGGCCGCTGACATGCGGGTGTTCGTGCCGGCAACGCTGGTCTATGCGCTGATGTTCGGAGGGTTGGCCGCCTCCGAGGATGCGCTGCGCGCCGACTTCTTTGGCCGTCACTCGTTTGGCACGATCATGGGCTTCAACCGCACGCTCCAGACGCTGGGCGCCGTCAGCGGGCCCGTAGCGGCGGGGGCCATTTACGACGCAACCCAGAGCTACGAGTTGGCCCTTCTGGGCTTCGCGGTGGTGGCATTCATTGGGATGGCATGCCTGCTGGCCGCTCGGCCTCCCCGATCGATGGCTCCCGCCGCCTGAGCAACAGGCCGGGGGCGCCGGGGCGTGAGGGTATATACTCTGAGCAGAACGGTTTAAGGAGTTCCCCTCGTGGTGAAGATTCCCCAAGAGCCAGGGGCCAAGGCAAGCTACGTCGGAGAGATGTTTGGGCGCATTGCGGGGCGCTACGACCGCATGAATACCCTTATGACGGCGGGCCGGGACCGCGCGTGGCGACGGAGGGCTGTCCGGGCGGCGAGACCACCTCCGGACGGGGTAGCTCTGGACGTGGGCTGCGGCACTGGGGACCTCGCCTTGGAGCTTGCCCGATACCCGCTGCACACCGTGGTGGGAGTGGACCTGGCGGCGCCCATGGTACGTCTGGGGCAGCGCAAGGTTGCGGCGGCCGGTTGTGGGGAACGGGTACATCTGGGGCTGGGAGATGCCACGAGCCTCCCTTTTCCGTCCGGCGTCTTCGACTGCGTCGTCACGGGCTTCGCGCTGCGCAACGTCGCGGACCTCCCTGGTGCGCTTGGGGAGCTGGCGCGGGTGGCGAAGCCCGGGGGACGGGTCGTATCGCTGGAGATCTTCCCCTGGCGTTCGGGGCCCCTGGCGCCGCTGGTCCAGCTCTATTTCCGCCGGGTGATGCCGCTCCTAGGTGCTCTTGTGGCTGGAGACAAGGAAGCGTACACCTATTTGCCGACGTCGGTTGACAGCTTCGTGACGCCCGGCAAGCTGGCGCAACTGATGGGGGAGGCGGGGCTCCGAGAGGTGGGGTTCGCGATGCTGGCGCTGGGGACGGTGGCGATACACTGGGGCATCGCGGACAAAGGAGCGCCAAGGAAGAGCTGAGTACTAGAGGCCATGAAGCAAGCCCTCTTCGTCTGTGTGCACAATTCCGGCCGGAGCCGGATGGCGGAGGCCGTCTTCAACCACTTGGCCCAAGGCCGGGCCAGGGCCGAGTCGGCCGGAACGATTCCCGGGGACGCGGTGCAACCGGGGGTGATTCAGGTCATGGCTGAGCTGGGGTTGGACCTCCGGAGCCGCCGCCCCAAGGTCCTCACTGAAGAGCAGGCAGCACGGGCGGACCGGACCATCACCATGGGATGCAGCACGGAGGCGTGTCCGGTGTTCATCGAGCCCGGCGCGGACTGGGGCCTGACGGACCCTCGGGGTCTACCGGTGGAGGAGGTGCGCCGCGTGCGGGACGAGGTCATCGAGAAGGTCTCACATCTGCTGCGGGAGATGCGGGTCCCGGTGCCGGGAGAGCCTTTTGGCGCACGAGCAGGGAGGGATTCATGAAGGTCATAGGGATGGACCACATTGTGCTGCGGGTGCGCGACAGGGAAGAGTCGCTGCGCTTCTACGGCGACATCCTGGGGCTGGAGAAGCTGCGAGCCGAGGAGTGGCGCGAGGGCAAGGTGGGCTTTCCATCGGTGCGGGTGTCGGAGGGCACCATCATCGACCTCATGGAGCAGGCGCCCGAGGCCGTGGAGCCGGGTCGGGCCCCGGGCCGCAACCTGGACCACTTCTGCCTGGTCGTTGCGCGGGAGGCGTGGGACGGCTACATAGATGAGCTCCAACGCGCCGGCGCCGCGCCGATGGAAGAGCCGAAGTCGCGCTGGGGCGCTCGAGGCCGAGGCGTCTCCATATACATCCACGACCCCGACGGCAACGAGATTGAGCTGAAGACGTACACCGACTGACTATCGGCGCCCTGCGGCAGGGAGCCGTGCTGGCAAGCCCTTTTCGGCGGCTCTGCACGGGGGTCGGCCAGAGGCGGGGGTCTCGATGCCCAGCTTGAAGCCCTATCTGGGCTTTGCTACACTGCCGTAAGCGCCCATTCCGTGTCGCGAGGTCGTCATGCCCCTGAGCCGTGAAGAGGTCCTCCACGTGGCATCCCTGTGCCGGATTCATCTTACCGCGGAGGAGATAGCGCGGCTTCAGCAGCAGCTGTCCGACATCCTGGAACAGTTCGAGGTGCTTCAGGAGGTGGCCACGGAGGGCGTGGTCCCGGAGAACCACGCCGCGCGGTCCACGGTGATGCGCCCGGATGTTTCCGGGGCGTCCGCGCGCAGGGACGACGTGCTGGCCAACGCCCCCGACCAGGAAGGGGAGTTCTTCCGCATCCAGGCCGTGCTGGAGGAGTAGGAATGGACCTCTTCCATCTGACGGTTCACGAGGCGCGCGACCTTCTCCAGCGCGGCGAGACGAGCTCCGTGGATCTCACGGAAGCCGTGTTGGACCGCGTGCGGAGCGTAGAGCCCGAGTTGCAGGCCTACCTTACGGTAACGGAGGAGCGGGCCCGGGACGACGCCCGCCGCGCCGACGAGGTCCTGCGGCAGGGCCGTGGCAGTGCCCTGACGGGCATTCCGATGCAGATCAAGGACCTCATCTGCACACAGGGGATCCCCACGACGTGCGCATCGCGGATGCTGGAAGGGTTCGTGCCCATCTACGATGCCACGGTGATGGAGCGGCTCATGGCGGAGTCGCCGGTGCTGGTCGGCAAGGGAAACATGGACGAGTTCGCGATGGGGTCGTCCACGGAGAACTCGGCGTTCCACGTTACGCGGAACCCCTGGAACCTGGAGCGGGTGCCGGGCGGGAGCAGCGGCGGGGGAGCAGCGGCGGTTGCGGCCGGGGAGTGCCTCTTCGCCCTGGGCAGCGACACCGGGGGGAGCATCCGGCAGCCGGCGTCCCTATGCGGCATCACGGGGTTCAAGCCCACCTACGGGCTGGTGAGCCGCTTTGGGCTTGTGGCCTTCGCGAGCTCCCTTGACCAGATTGGCCCGCTGACCAAGGACGTGGAGGACTGCGCCCTGGTGCTGAACGCCATTGCGGGCCACGACCCGCGGGACTCCACGTCCATCCCCGGCGGCGCGCCCGACTACACCCGTGCGCTGGAGGCGGACGTCAAGGGGCTGCGGTTGGGGGTGCCCCGGGAGCTCTTCGGGGAGGGAATCGAGCCCGAAGTGGAGACCGCAGTACGCCAGTCCATCTCCGTGCTGGAAGGGCTGGGGGCGAGGGTGGAGGAGTGCTCTCTCCCGATGAGCCGGTACTCGCTGGCGGTGTACTACATCGTGGCGCCGTCCGAGTGTTCGGCCAATCTGGCTCGCTACGACGGGGTCAAGTACGGGTTTGCGTACGCGGGGGCGCCGAGCATGTGGGAGACGCTGGAGATGACGCGGGCAGGGGGATTCGGCCCGGAGGTGAAGCGGCGGGTCATGCTGGGCACGCACGCCCTGTCGTCCGGGTACTACGATGCGTACTATCTGAAGGCGCAGAAGGTGCGCACGCTGATCCGCCGTGAGATGGCGGAGGCTTTCGAGCGCTTCGACGCGCTGGTCACGCCGACCTCGCCGACGGTGGCGTTCAAGCTGGGCGAGCGCATGGCGGACCCGGTTGCGATGTACAAGAGCGACATCTGCACGCTGCCGGTGAACATCGCGGGGACGCCGGCCATCTCGGTGCCGTGCGGTTTTTCGAACGCGGGCCTTCCCATCGGCCTCCAGATCATGGGCAAGCACCTGGGCGAAGAGACGCTGCTGCGCATCGGCTACACGTACCAGCAGGCCACGGACTGGCACACGCGCCGGGCTGCCGTGTAGGAGGGGCGATTGCTCAGAATCGAGCGCGAGGCATAGTTGACCAGCGAAGATCTAGGGCATATAAGATTAGGAGCAACGAAAGGCTCCTGAAGACAGAGGTAGCTCTTGAATGGACAGTTTGCCGCATTTCCACGTGTCGCGGAGTTCTTTGCCGGCATCGGCTTGGTGCGAATGGCATTGGACCAAGAAGGTTGCAGAGTAGTCTTCGCGAACGACATTAGCGAGACCAAGCGGAGCATCTATCAAGCGAACTTCGGCGCCGACGAATTCTACTGCGCCGACATCAGAGATGTGAGTGCTCCGAATATTCCCGACATAGACATTGCGACTGCGTCCTTTCCCTGCACCGATCTCTCCGTGGCTGGAAACCGAGCAGGACTGGACGGTGAAGAATCAAGCTTGGTCCGGGAATTCCTCCGCATCCTGGTGGAGATGAGAGCGCATAAGCCAAAAGTTGTCCTTCTCGAAAACGTTATTGGACTTGCGACGTCACGAGGCGGTGAGGACTTGGCTGAAGCCATCGCGAGTCTGAACGAATTGGGATATACCTGTGACCTATTGATGGTAGATGCACGGTGGTTTGTCGCACAGAGTAGACCTCGGCTTTTTGTGATTGCATCGTTGCCGATCTTGGCCGAAACGAGTGATTGGGCAACCTCGCGGCTGCGCCCACCTTGGGTTGGAAAGTTCGTGGGGGACCATCCCAATCTATGGATGCAGGCTGCGAAACTCCCCGATCCTCCTCAAAGTGACATCTCTCTCGTTGACTTCGTGGAGCAGCTTCCTCCTGACAACGATCTATGGTGGGACGTTCCGAAACTCGGAGGATTTCTCACGAGTTTGTCGCCTATTCAGGCTGAGCGTCTTGAAGCACTCCGACGATCCGACAAGTTGACAGTTGCCACGGCATATCGAAGAACGCGACGGGGCAAACCGATGTGGGAGATTCGATCGGACAATATTGCTGGCTGTCTACGCACTGGCAGGGGTGGATCAAGCAGACAAGCTCTGGTACAAGTTGGGCAAGGCAGCGTGAGCGTGAGATGGATGACTGCACGGGAATACGCGCGGTTGCAGGGCGCGCCAGATATCAGTTTCGGGGATACAACTGAGGCCCAAGCCCGGTTTGCCCTAGGGGATGCTGTGTGTGTGCCAGCAGTAGCCTGGCTTGCCCAGAACTATATGGTCCCGCTAGCCAGCAATTCGTTGGCTGCGGCGTATACGGTACACGTTTATGGTTGATAGGCGACCAGTTGAGCCCCCGCATGAAGTACAAGCAATTCGGGCTGAATTGGATCGTGCCCTAAATCTCCAGGATTCTAATGGGAAGCGCGTGGGCGATGCCAAGTATGGGATATATGCATTCTACGACTACGACGGCGAGCCTATATATGTTGGGCAAACCTATGAACGGCTCAGGGTACGAATTAGGCGGCATCTAACGAACCAACGGACAGACGCTGTAGCAATGAATGTCCTCGATCCTTTTGAAGTAGCTGAGATTGTGATGTGGCCGTTCTGGGAGTTGGAGAGTGTAGGGAGGAGCACTACCAAAGAAACGTTGAATTCTGCCGAATACACCGTCTTTCAGCAGCTTCTGCAGCAATCCGTCTTTATGGCTGTTTTGAATGAGGTTCCAGTTGCGCCCGCTCCTGTCCTAAAGCTGCCAGAGTCAGTGCGCGCAAGAATCGTTCCGGACCAGGTTTTTGAACGGCGCATTCATCCGGACATTCGGATAGCAAGGCGTGCAAATACGATAGCGCGACTCGCTCAAGTCATCAGTGAACGGGCGGTGCGGCCTGGCCTTCGACAGACCCTACTCACGCAAGCCCGCAGGCTTGAACATCTGGCGGAGCGTCGTCTAGGTGAGGTTGGGGGCCCTCCGGCGCCAGGCGAGGCAGGAGAATTGGAGAACGAGTAGGTGCCTGACTCCCTGGCTTCTGCGGATAAAGTGTCGAAAGCTACCAGAAGCTGGATTATGTCCCGAGTGCACTCAAAGGACACTTCCCCTGAGATCGCCACAAGAAAGGCGCTTCACGCCGCGGGTTTCCGCTTTAGGTTGCACAGGAATGATCTGCCTGGCAAACCTGACATTGTGCTGCCAAGATACAGAGTCGCAGTAATGGTCCATGGTTGTCTATGGCACGGGCACAAATGCAAACGCTTTCGTTGGCCAGTAGCCAACGCTTCATATTGGAGGAGCAAGATTGAGCGAACGATAAAGCGGGACGCGGCTAACTCTGCTGTCCTACAGCAGAGAGGCTGGATCGTGAAGGTAGTATGGGATTGTCAGCTAGGGGAGGGCATTTCGACTCTGCTTGACGAGTTAGAAGATGTCAGAACAACGACATTAGCCTAGCTTATCGCTACCCCAGCATCTCCGCAGCGACCTGGCCGATGTCGGCGGGGGTGGGGATGACGTGGGCGCCGGCGGCCTGGAGGGCCTTGACCTTTTCGTCGGCGCGGGCGGCGACGCCGGTGATGATGGCGCCGGCGTGGCCCATGCGCTTGCCGGGCGGGGCGGTGGCGCCGACGACGAGGGCGGCGACTGGCTTGGTGAACTCGGCCTTGATATAGTCGGCGGCCTCCTGCTCCTTGACACCGCCGATTTCGCCGATGAGGACGACGGCGTCGGTGTCCGGGTCGTCGTTGAAGAGCCTGAGGACGTCCACGAACTGCATGCCGCTGACGGGGTCGCCGCCGATGCCGACGCAGGTGGACTGGCCTATGCCCTGGCCGGTGAGCTGGGAGACGGCCTCATAGGTGAGCGTGCCGGAACGGGAGACGACGCCAACCCGGCCGGGGATGTGGATGTTGCCGGGCATAATGCCGAGCTTGCAGTGCTCGCCGGGGGAGATGGCGCCGGGGCAGTTCGCGCCGATGAGCCGTAGGGGCTTGTCCCGCAGGTAGCGGACCACCCTGATCATGTCGAGTGGGGGAATGCCCTCTGTGATGCAGATGATGAGCTCGATGCCCGCGTCGGCGGCCTCAAGGATGGCGTCGGCGGCGAAGGGGGCGGGGACGAAGATGAGGGAGGTGTTGGGCTGGGCCTCGCGGACGGCCTGGTCCACAGTGTTGAAGACGGGGACCTTCTCCTCGAAGAGGGCGCCGCCGCGGCCCGGGGTGACTCCGGCGACGACGTTGGCGCCGTACTCGATGCAGCGGAGGGCGTGGAACCCGCCTTCCTTGCCGGTGATGCCCTGAACGACGGCGCGGGTGTTCCTGTCAACGAGGATGCTCATGGGGTGTCTCCTGCTGGCGTTGGGGGAGTTTCGTCACCACTGGCGATGGTCTTCTGCCGTATTCAAGGCGGGCCGGCGCCCCATCGGTCGACGGATGGGCCGGCCACGGCGGGGTTGGGCGGCGCTAGGGTGCGGACTGGAGCATTGCGGCGGCCTCCTTCAGGGTGTCGGCGAAGACAACGTTGAGGCCAGACTCGCGGAGGATTTGGCGGCCGTCTTCGGCGTTGGTGCCGAGCATTCGGACGACGAGGGTGGGGTTGGCGCCGCGTTTGCGGCAGGAGGCGACGACGCCGCGGGCGAGGACGTCGCAGCGGAGGATGCCGCCGAACACGTTGATAAGGACGCGCTTGACGCCGGGGTCTTCGAGGATGATGCCGAAGGCGCGTTCGACTTTGTCTTCGTCGGCGCCGCCGCCGACGTCGAGGAAGTTGGCGGGGTCGCCGCCGGCGTACTTGACGATGTCCATGGTGGCCATGGCGAGGCCTGCGCCGTTGACGAGGCAGCCAACGTCGCCGTCGAGGTGGACGTAGGCGATGTTGTAGTCGGAGGCCTGGGCCTCCATGGCGTCTTCCTGGGCGACGTCGCGGATTTGGTCGAACTCCTTGTGGCGGAAGGAAGCGTCGTCGTCAAGATTCAGCTTGGCGTCGAGGGCGATGATACGGCCGTCCGCGGTGACGGCGAGGGGGTTGATCTCCGCGAGGGTGCAGTCGTACTCCTGGAAGAGGCGGTAGAGATCGACCATGAGCTGGGAGGCGGGGCGGATGAGCCCCGGTTTGAGGTCCATGCCATAGGCCAACTTGCGGGCCTGAAAGGGCTGGAGGCCGATAACGGGGTCCACGGCTGCGCGGAGGATCTTCTCCGGGGCGTTGGCGGCAACCTCCTCTATCTCGACGCCGCCGGCCTGGCTGGCGATGAGACTGACGCACTTGGCGCCGCCGTCCACGAGGACAGCGAGGTAGAGCTCCGCCTGCAGGTCTGCGATCTCCTCCACGAGCACACGGTCGACGGGGGCGCCCTCAGGGCCGGTCTGGTAGGTGAAGAGGGTGGAGCCGAGGAGATCAGCGGCGGCCGCCTCGGCCTCTTCCGGGGAGGCGACGAGCTTGATGCCACCAGCCTTGCCCCGGCCCCCGGCGTGGACCTGGGCCTTGACGACGGCGCGGCCGCCGAGGGATTCGGCGACGCGGCGCGCCTCGTCGGGGGTGGAGGCGACGCCGCCTCTGGGGACGGGGATGCCGTACTGGGCCATGATCTCCTTGGCCTGGTACTCATGCACTTTCATGGGATAGCTCCTCCGGCTGATGGGCAACAGGCCCTATTCTACCGAGGCTGAGTAGGGTCGTCTAGGTACGGGGAAGCGGCGCTGCTACAATGGCTTCAATATGGCGCGACCGTTGAGCCTGCCCCGGACCGTACCGCGGCTTCAGCTTTGGGTGTGGGCCCGGAGGTTCGCTCCGGCCTTCGCGCTGCCGCTGATCCTGGCCGCGGCCCTGGCGCTGCGCCTCTACGGCATCGACTGGGACCAGGGCAACCTGTTCCACGCGGACGAACGCGACCTGCTGATGCGGGTGGACCGGCTGGCGCTGCCCCCGGCCTCAGACCTGGGGGTGTTGCTGAACGCCGAGGAGAGCCCGTGGAACCCCGGGTGGTTCAACTACGGCAGCCTCCCTCTGTACGCGCTGAAGGGCGTCGACCTAGCCGCGGCGGCGTTCACGGACCTGGACATCTTCCAGCTGCGCTATCCGGGCCGGGCGATCTCCGCACTGGCGGACGTCCTCACGGTGCTGGTTGCGTACGGACTGGCCCTGCGGCTGGGCCGGGGACGGGCCGCCGGTGCGTCGGGGACGGGGAAGGGTAGGGGAGCAGGGAGAATCGACCGACGGGCGGCGCTGCTGGCGGCGGCGTTCCTCGCCGTGGCGGTCCTCCACATCCAGCTGAGCCACTTCTTCGCCCCGGACACGCTGATGACGCTGTTTGTGTTGTTGTCACTGTACGGGGCCGTGCGCGCCGCGCAGGGAGGGAGGCTCGGGTGGTCAGTGCTGGCGGGGGCTGGGTTGGGCCTCGCGCTGGGGACCAAGTTCAGCGCGGCGCCGCTGCTGCTACCCCTGGGGCTGGCCCACGCGCTGCCGGCGTGGCGGGCTTGGCGGGAGGGCCGGGACGACTGGTGGCGGGTCCCGGCGACGGGCTTGGTACTGGCGGCGGCTGTGGGGGCTGTGGTGCTTTTTCTGGTCCAGCCGTACGGGTTCCTGGACTGGGACGGGTACTGGAGGGACCTCGGCGCACAGGGGGAGATGGTGCGCCGGGAGGTGGACTACCCCTTCACCCGGCAGTACGCGGATACGCTGCCGTACCTATACCAAGTGCGGCAGCTGGCGGTGTTCGGCCTGGGGCTGCCCCTGGGGCTGGTGGCCTGGGGGGGCCTGCTCTTCGCGCTGGCGCGCTGGCTGCGGCTGCGGGACCCGGCGCTGCTGGTGCTTCTGGCGTGGGCGGTGCCCTTCCTTGCGATGACGGGGGCCTTTCCCGTGAAGTTCACTCGCTATCTGCTGCCGGTGACGCCGTTGCTGGTGATCTTCGGGGCGCAGATGCTGGTGTCTGCGGTGGACTGGGCGCGGGGACGGGGTGAGCGGCTGGCGCTCCTGGTCAAGGGAGCGGCAGCGCTGGCGCTGGTGCTGACGGCGCTGTACGCGCTGGCCTTTGCGGGCATCTACTCGCAGGACCATCCCGCGGTACGCGCGTCTGCCTGGGTGCAGGAGCACGCGCCCGCAGGGTCGACGGTGCTGAAGGAGCACTGGGACGACGGCCTCCCAGCAATGTGGGCGTATACGGTGGAGGAGCTTCCCCTCTACGACCCGGACGGGTCGAATAAGACGGCGCTTCTGACCGAGCGGCTGGCAAGGGCCGACTTCCTGACGATGTACAGCAGCCGGCTCTACGGGAGCATCCCCCGGCTGGAGGAGCGTTACCCGGAGACACGACGCTACTACGAGCTGCTCTTTCAGGAGCGGCTGGGGTACCGGCTGGTCCACACAGAGGCGGCGTATCCGTCGCTGGGAGGAGTGGTGCTGGCCAACGACACGTTCAGCCGAGCGGGGTTGGCGCAGCCGGAGGCGGTCGCGCGGAAGCAGCGGGGCCTGCTGACGCTGGACCTGGGGTACGCGGACGACAGCCTTGTGGTCTTCGACCATCCGATGCCGCTGGTGTTCAAGAACGAGGAGCGGCTATCGGCGGAAGAGCTTGGGCTCCGGCTCCGGGACGGGGAAAGCGCGGCGCCCGGCTTCGATCCGCTGCTGGCGCCGGCGGACGAGTGGGCCGCGCAGCAGCGCGGGGGGACCTGGCGGGAGATCGCGCCAGCCGACGGCCTAGGGGCACGGTTGCCGGTGCTGGTGTGGCTGGCGGCGGTGTACGCGGCTACGGTGGTCGTCCTGCCGGGGACGCTGACCCTGTTCGGCTTTCTGCCGGACCGGGGCTACCTGCTGGCCAAGCCCCTGGGCCTGCTCATGCTGGCCTACGTGCCGTGGCTGCTGGCGAGTCTGAAGTGGCTGCCCTTCAGCCGGGGGAGCGTGGCATTGGGGCTGGCGGTGCTTGCCGTCGTCTCACTGGCCGTGGCGGCGCGGGACCGGGGGGAGCTGTGGGCGTTCGTGCGCCAGCGGTGGAGGCTGCTGGCGGTGGGGGAGGCGGTGTTCCTGCTGGCATTCTTCGCCTTCGTGCTTGTGCGCATGGCGAACCCGGACCTGTGGCACGCGTGGACAGGGGGAGAGAAGCCATTCGACTTTGCGTACCTGAACGCGGTGGTGCGGTCGACGTACATGCCGCCCTACGATCCCTGGTTCGCCGGCGGCGCGATCAACTACTACTACTTCGGCCACTTCATGGTGGCGGCGCTGATCAGGCTGACGGGGATGCCGTCGGAGGTGGCGTACAACCTGGCCGTGCCGCTGTTCTTCGCGCTGACGGCGGCGTGCGCGTTCTGCCTGGGCTTCAACCTGACGGAGGGGGCGCGCAGGGTTTTCCGGCGCCGGGGGGATGGCGGAGGGCCGGCGTGGGGGCCGTGGGCTGCGGCAGTGGGCGCGGTGCTCTTTGTCGCGGTGCTGGGGAACCTGGACGGCGGCATCCAGGTGCTCCAGGGAGCTTGGGAGAAGGCGGTGAACGGCGGGGAGCTCCCGGCATTCGACTACTGGCGCTCGAGCCGGATGATGCCGCCGGACCCGCCCGGGTTCGAGATTACGGAGTTCCCCTTCTTCACGTTTCTCTTCGCGGACCTGCACGCGCACCTGATGGCGCTGCCGGTGGGGCTGCTGGCGCTGGGGCTGGCGCTGAACGCGGCGATGGCGTCGACCGGCGGGGCGGCGTGGGGGCGGCGGGCGGCGGGGGCGGCGGCGCTGGGCCTGGTGGTAGGCGCGCTGTGGGCAATCAACGCCTGGGACTTTCCGACGTACTTCCTGGTGGCCCTGGCGGCGCTGGCCGGTGGGGAGTGGTTGGCCGCGCGGAGATGGAGCTGGCGGTTGCTGGGGCGAGTGTCCGGCCTGGCCGGGTTGCTGGCGGCGGCTGCGGTGCTTCCCTGGCTCCCCTATCACCTCCGACTGGAGGGGGCGCTGACGGGCCTCAGCCCAAGCCCGGCGCAGACTCCGTTGGCGAGCTACGTGATGATCCACGGCCTGTTCCTGTTCCTGGTGATGAGCCTGGCGGTCTTCGAGCTGCGGCTGTGGGGCCGGGAGGCGATGCGCCGGGGGGCGGCCTGGCTGCGAGGAGAGGCCCGCCGGCCGCTGCGCTGGGGGCTGGCGCTGGCGGGCGTGGCGGCGGCGACCCTGGTGGGGGCGCTGGTGTGGGCCGGCTTCCCGACGGTGGGGCTGCTGCTGGCGCTGCTGACGCCGCTCCTGTTGCTGCTGTGGCTCGCGGTGACAACCGGGGGAGCGGGTCAGCCCGATGCGCCCGCTACGCCCATCCCGGCCTTTGTGCTGCTGTTGGCGGCGGTGACTCTGGCCCTGGGCGCCGCGGTGGACCTGGTGGTGGTGGGCCGGGACATCGAGCGGCTCAATACGGTGTTCAAGCTGTACATGCACGGGTGGGTGTTCCTGGCGCTGGCGGGGGCGTACGCGCTGTGGCACGTGGGGCTGATGCGGGGCGTGGCGGGCCGGCGCGGCCTCGGCCGGTTGCTCTGGACGGCGTCGCTGGCGGTGCTGGTGCTGGGCGCGAGTGTGTATCCGGTGCTGGGGACCAGGGAGCGTGTGGGGCAGCGCTTCCAGCCGCTGCCGGCCACGCTGGACGGAACGGCCTTCATGGCGGGGGCGCGCTACTCGGACGGCCTGGGCGAGGTGGAGCTGGAGCAGGACGCGCGTGCGATCCGGTGGCTGAGGGAGACGGTAGAGGGCTCGCCGGTGGTGCTGGAGGCGGTGACGCCTGAGTACACCTGGGGTGCGCGGGTATCGACGTACACGGGGCTGCCAACTGTGCTGGGCTGGCGCTGGCACGAGGCGTACCGGAAGTGCGGACTGGGCGACTGCGAGGCCGTGGACGCGCGCGTGGCCGACGTGGCGCTGCTGTACTCGACGACGGACACGGGGGAGGCGTCTCGGCTGCTGGCGCGGTACGGGGTGCGCTACGTGTACGTCGGGCAGACGGAGCAGCACTTCTACCCCGCCGAGGGGCTGGCCAAGTTTGGGGGGATGGCGGAGGCGGGGGCCCTGCGGGCGGTGTACGAGGAGGACGGCGTGGTCATCTACCGCGTGGAGGCGGGCTAGGGAGCGGATGGGCGGCTAGACTCTTTGCCCGCGCCCGGATCCTTGGGGTATCCTGCTCTCAATAGAACCGAGAGGCGGTGCGCAGCGGGCCAAGCCGGTCATCTCAAGCAGGCAGCGTCGACGGCGCTGAGCCCCGGCGCGGGCAACGCAGGCGCACGACCCTCGGCATCCGCAGCAGGAGGACGGTCCGATGGTTGAGGTGGGCGGCATCAACTACCTGGCGGTTGTCGCCGCGGTGATCGTGCAGTTTGTCGGCGGCGCGGCATGGTACGGCATCTTCGCGAAGCCGTGGCTCGCGGCGGTGGGCAAGACCAAGGAGGAGGTGCAGGCTGCGGGCACCGGGTGGGCAGACTACGTGCTCGCCGCGATGGCCGCGGCCATCGGCATGCTGGGTCTGGCCGTCCTGGTGCAGGCGACGCGCGCAAACGGCCTCCTGGAAGGGCTCGCCTTGGGGCTGATCGCTGGCGTGGGGTTCGTCGCGACCATAAAGGCGGTGCAGTACCGGTTCGAGGGGCGGCCGATGAAGCTGTACCTGATCAATACCGGGTACCCCGTCGTGGTGCTGGCCATCGGCGGCGCCATCATGGGCGCGTGGCAGTAGGGGGCCAGCGAAGGGGCCCAGGGGCACGGGCGTTGTGGTCCTTCTACGGCTTCGCTGCAAGAGACGTTCGCAATGAATGGGGGTTGACAGTAGAATATGCATAGGCGAACTACGATTGACACCATCACTGAAGAACATTCGGCAGGAAGACGCGGTCAAGGCCTTCGTTCGTCTGGGCGGCGAGGAGCGCAGAGGCAAGGGCAGCCATCGCATTGTGAATATGAATGGGTACAACCTCTCGGTACCCGCCGGCATTCTCAAGATTGGACTGCTCAAGCGGCTAATAAAGCTTTCAGGCACAACCGAGGGTGAATTCCTAGAGAACGTATAAGGGCTGGCTGGCAGGAGGGCGACATGGGTACGGTAACAAAAGGGGAGGGGGATGCCACGATCAGCTTGTCTGGTCTTACGGTGCTGATTCACCCGGCTGAGGAAGGGGAGACAGGCTACTGGGGTGAGGTGCTCGAGATGCCGGGCTGCGTCTCGCAGGGCGAGACGGTTGAAGAGCTCAAGAGGAACATGCAAGAGGCACTGGAAGCGGTCAGGGCGGCGGCTCCCGGTCCCGGCCGCGGTTAGCCCCGCGGCCGGAGGGTTCACTTGAAGGCAGGTACGACCCTGTCGCAGAAGAGGCGCAGGGAGTTGGCTAAGCGGTCGGGAGGGAGGACCTCGCCGGCGTTGAACTCGACGACCACACTGCTGAGGTGGAGCTCTTCCCGCATCATCTGGAGCTGCTCGACGACCATCTCCGGGGTGCCGACAACGACGCGCTGGCCCTGGACGTCGTCCCAGGTGAGCTCGGCCATGCGCTGGCCGCGCTCGGAGCGCTGCTCCCCGGCGGTGACGCCGGCGCTGGTGAGGGAGCTAGTGAGCTGTCCGCCGACCCTGCGGAACTGGCGCATGAAGCTCTCCGCGGGCTCGGTGAGGGCGGCTTCCCTGGTCTCGGCGACGTAGACAGGGACGCGGAGAGAGATGTCCACGGGGTCGGCGTGCCCGGCCTCCTCCCAAGCCTGGATGTAGCTCTGCACCTGCTGGGCGACATCCGGGACGGGGAGGGTCCTGATGCCGACAAAGAGGGGAAAGCCCATCTGCCCGATGACAGGGAAGGTGTCCGAGGTGGTGGCGGCGATGCGGATGAGGGGATGGGGTTCGCGGTAGGGTTTGGGGGTGAGGCAGACATCGTCGTAGGAGTAGAAGTTGCCCTGATAGGAAAAGCGCTCCTTGGTCCAGGAGGTGAGGATAATGTCGAGGTATTCGAAGAAGCGGTCCTTACTCTCGGCGTAGGAGATGTTGTAGCCCTCGTAGGCGCCGGGGAGGCCGCTGCGGCCAACGCCGAACTCGAATCTGCCCTGGCTGACGTGATCGAGAGTGGTGGCCTCCTCTGCGATGCGGAGGGGGTTGCCGAGGGGGAGCAGGAGGACGGCGGTGCCGACCTTGATGCGGTTGGTCCTGGCGGCGATGGCGGCGGCAAGCATGAAGGGAGAGGAGAGGACGGAGCGGCTGGGGGCGAAGTGGGCCTCGGCGAGCCAGACGGCGTCGAGGCCCAGCTGCTCTGCCATGTCGACGTGGGCGAAGGACTCGGCGAAGGCGGCGGCCTGGGTCATGCCGTCGCGCGTGTGGAACTCCATGAAGGACCCGAACTCCATCTTCCCTCCCGCAGCGATGGCCGGGCGCGATTGCGGCGGTGCGGCGCGGCCCATGCGAGCACGCTAGCCCAGAGGGTGTTGCCTGTCAAGCCCGCGGCAGCGGGGGTTGCGTCTGCGCGCACTGTTGCTTCGCCAGGCCTGGCGGGGTCAGGAGGCCGTGTGGGCGCAGGGCGTCATTGGTGGCGGGCTGAGCGCCCAATCCGCTCTTCGCGCCAGGGGATGTGTGGCCGGGCAGCTAGGGCCAGGCACGGGGATAGGAGCCGAAGACCTTGAGGTGGGAAACGTGGCCCCGCACGGCTTCCAGGGCCTCTCTGACAACGGGGTCCTCCCGGTGTCCCTCCAGGTCGGCGAGGAAGACGTAGGTGCCGAGCTCCACCTTGGTGGGGCGGGACTCGATCTTTGTCAGGTTGATGCCGCGGCGGGCGAACTCTCCCATGACGGCGTAGAGGAGGCCGGGGCGGTCGTCGCCGAAGAAGAAGCAGAGGGAGGTCTTGTCGGCGCCGGTGGGTTGATGGTCGGCGGGTGCGAGAACGACGAAGCGGGTGACGTTGTTGGGGCGGTCCTGGATGGCGGCGGCGAGGACGTTCGCGCCGTAGAGGTCGGCGGCGCGCCGGGGCGCGATGGCGGCGGCGGGGGTAGCGCTGCGCTTCATATCCTCCACGGCGGCGGCGGTGGAGAGGGCGGCGATGAGGGTGGCGCCGGGGAAGGATCGCTCGAGGAACTGGCGGCACTGACCGAGGGCCTGGGGATGGGAGTAGACGGCGCGAATGGAGGCGGGGTCGGCGCCCGGGGTGGTGAGAAGGCAGTGCTCGATGGGGATGACGAGCTCGCCGCGGATGCGGAGCTGGGAATCGTGGATGAGGAGGTCGAGGGTGTCGTTGACTGCGCCCTCGAGGCTGTTCTCGATGGGGACGATGCCGTCGTCGGCCATGCGAGCCTGGACCGCCTCTGCGACAGCGTGGATGGAGGGGAATGGGATGTGCTGGTGCTGTGGGGCATAGCGGACAGCGGCTTCCTCGGAGAAGGTGCCGGGGGGGCCGAGGTAGGCGAGGCGGTTCACAGGATCACTCCTGCTCGGTGAGGAGCTTATGGAGGGCCTCGGCGCTGTCGACGGTAGCGAGGGCGACGACCTCGTCGTGGGGGTCGATGATCGTGTCACCCTTGAGGGGTTTGACGTGGCCGTCACGACTGATGAGGGCGACGATCTGGGTTTCGGGGGGCAGGGGGACCTGGTGGAATGGGCTGGCGGCTACCGCGGAGTCGCCGAGGATTTCGAACCGGACGACCTCCCAGCTGCCGCGGAGGGGGAGGACGTGGATGGGGGAGCGCTCCGGGAGCTCCTCCTCGATGCCGGAGAGGATGACCTGGGTGCTGCTGACGGTGAGGTCTATGCCCAGGAGGTTAAAGAGGACCTCGTTTTCTGGGATGTTGACGACGGAGATGGTGCGTCCGACGTTGAAGACGTGCATGGCGAGCTGGCAGGCGGCAAGGTTGTCCTCGTCGCTGCCGGTGGTGGCGATGAGGAGGTCGGCGCGGGAGGCGCCTGCGGCGGCGAGGAGGCTGGGCTCTGCGCCGTCACCCTTGAGGGAGATGGCGCCAAAGTCGTCCACAATGTCGGCAACCTTCTTGGCGTCCTGGTCAATGACGAAGACCTCATGGCCACCGTTGATCAGGGCGCTGGTGAGGTGATAGCCGACTTTGCCGCCACCTACTACGATGATGTACACCGCTCTCGCTCTCTCACGTTCCTCGCGGCAGTCTCACGCGGCGTTCGCGTACGGCGGTGGCTTTGGGACTGGCTGCGGTGGATGGAGGTTGGGGTTCCCTTGCCGGCGGCATTGAGGGACGCGGGAGCAGCCTGTGAGGCCGTTCACAGGAGGGTCGCCGGTTTTGGCGGTACGGTGAGTCGTGTTCAGGTCAGAGCTCCACGGCGCGAAGGATGGAGGTGGAGGTGGACTCGGTGGGGCTGACGGCCTCCAGGCCAAGGTCGCGGTACATCTTCTGGCGGGCGGGGTCTCCAATGCGGCAGACGACGCGGGGAACGTTGAAGATGTACCTGGCCTTCTGGGCGGCGAGGGCGTTGCGGCTGTCGCGGACGGCGACGGCGACGAAGACATCGGCGTTCTCGAGGCCAGCCTGGCGGAGGTCCGCCTCCAGGGTGCCGTCACCGACGAGGGTCGTGTCTTCCTGCTCCACCATTTCCTGGGGGAGGAGGAGGAAGCTCTCCGCCTCTGTGTCCATGGTGGTGACCTGGTGACCGTGGCGCCAGAGGGTTGTGGCGATGTTGGAGCCGATGCGCCCGCAGCCCATGAGGACGATCTTCATAGCAGCGCCTGGACGGGTGCCGATTCGGCTCCGCGACCGCGGATGAGATGGGAGGGGACGGGTTCGCGGAGGACAAGGACGGGACAGGGTGCACTTTTGAGGATGTACGGGATGGCTTCGCCCATGGAGAAGACGCCGTGGCGCCGCCGGTAGGGCATGCCCATGAGGATGAGATCGGCGTCGCGCTCCATAGCTTCGTTGACGATGGCGGGGCCTCTATCGCGTGTTTGGAGGACCTCGGCGACGACGTCGCACTTGAGCGACTTGAGGAGCTGTTCGACACGGTCGAGGGTCTCGCCGCCTCTTTCGGTGGCGTCCGGAAGCTCGGCGTCGACGGGATGCTGCCAGGGGACTTCGATGACGTAGAGGGCGTAGACGCGGCCGCGCGACCTGTGGACGAGGTCACTGGCCATGCGGGCGGCCTCCTCATCGACAGGCCTCCCGGTGAGGGGCAAGAGCAGTCGTTCTACCTGCATGTGACCTGGCGCCCGGGGAGAGGATGGGACGGACGGCGAGCGGGCGCGCACAGTAGGGGAGCACCGAAACGTTGCCGTTCAGGTGCCGGATGAAAGGGTGCGGGGTTGTTGGGGTAATGATCTGGCACGTGCACAAGGCTCTGGGGAGTGGATTTTGTGACGAGGGGCATTATGGACTCATGGGGGAGGGAGTGCAAGGGTGTGCGGGGCCTCAGCCAGCCTTGCGGTGTCCGTTCTTTTCCGCGAACAGCTTTTCGAGGCGGTCCGATTCGCTGGCGATGACGAGGACGTCGCCCGTCTCCATGCGTTCCTCTTCAGCGGGAAGGTGGATAACCTTCTGGCCGCGACGGATTGCGAGGACCGCAAGGCCGTACCTATCGCGGGCCCCGGTGAGCCCGGCCTCTTTGAGGGTCTGTTGGCTGAGGAGATCGGCGACCCTGAGCTTGCTGATGCCGAAGTTGCCGCCGACCTCCATGTACTCGAGGACATTGGGGTTGAGGAGGTTGTGGGCGGTGCGCAGGCCCATTTCCTGCTCCGGGTAGACCACGCGGTCGGCGCCGACGCGTTCGAGGGTCTGGCCGTGGAGCTTGTTCTTGGCACGCGCGACGACGTGGGCGATGCCGAGGCTCTTGAGGAGGACGGTGGCCATGATGTTGGCTTCTATGGCAGAGCCGATGGCGACGATGCCAACGTCAAAGTTGGGAACGCCAAGCTCGCGGAGGACGGCCTCGCTGGTGGCGTCGCCGCGGACGGCATAGGTGGCCTTGCCGAGGGTGTCCTGGACGCGGGCCTCGTTACTGTCGACAGCGAGGATGTCGTGGCCCATCTCGTAGAGAGCGTTGGCCGCACTGGAGCCGAACCGGCCGAGGCCGATGACGACGATCTGTTTACGTTCCATGATTCTCAACCTATCTTAACGCGTTCGTGGACATTGCGGTAGAGGGGAGGACGCTGTTCGCGGTCTATGAGGGAGAGGGCGAGGACGAGGGGGCCCATGCGCCCTAGGGCCATGGCGGCGATGATGAGAAGCTTGCCGAAGACGCTGAGGTCCGGGGTGAGGCCCCGGCTCAGACCGACGGTGCCGACGGCTGAGACGGTCTCAAAGAGGAGGTCGATGAAGACGAGGGCGTCTTCGGTGAGCGTGAGGACGAAGGCGCCGACGAAGACGAACAGCGCGGCCATGAGGACAACCGCGGTGGCGCGTTGGACCTGGTCTGCGGAGATCTCCCGGCCAAAGGCGGTAACCTGGCCGCGCCCCGAGAGGGAGGCGGCGACGGTGGAGACAAGGACGCCGAAGGTGTTGAGGCGGATACCGCCGCCGACGGAGGCGGAGGCGCTCCCAAGAAACATGAGGCCCATGACGAAGAAGGCCGCGGCAGGGGCCATGGCGCCAACGGGGATGGAGCTGAAGCCGCCGCTCCGGGCGCTGACGGAGTGGAAGGCGGCATT
Organism: Dehalococcoidia bacterium; assembly: GCA_965247615.1. Classification (GTDB taxonomy): domain Bacteria; phylum Chloroflexota; class Dehalococcoidia; order Lucifugimonadales; family UBA1127. The sequence goes on from OZ252022.1 coordinate 2,844,015, forward strand.
GAGGAGCTTGTCGGCGGGGTCCATGGGGCCGAGGGTCTGCGGCTGACCGTACTCGAAGGTGAAGATAACGAGGGCGCCGAGGAGCCAGAGCAGGACGGAGCCGGTAAGCACGATCTTGGTGTCCAGGCTGAACCGGCCGAATCGGCGGTTGCGGACGGTGTCTGCAATGACGGGGTAGCTGAGGCCGCCGAGCATGATGAGGACACCCATGATGGTGAGGACGAGGGGGTCGCCAGCGGAGCGGCTGAGGCTGTCGGACTGGGGCATGATGGTGAAGCCGGCGTTGCTGAAGGCGGAGACGGCGTGGAAAGCACCCTGCCAGACGGCGGTAGGCCAGTCCCACTGAAAGGCGTCACGAAAGCGGAGGGTGAGGAGGGCGCCGCCGAGGAGCTGGAGGAGAAGGAAGGTGATCATCATGTTGCGGATGGTTCGGAGGACGCCGCCGATCTGGGTGATGCCGAGGGGCTCGCGGAGGGCTAGGCGCTGGGGAAGGGTGATGCGGTGGCCGAGGATGATGAGCATGAAGCCGGCTACGGTCATCCAGCCCATGCCGCCGACCAGGATGAGGACCCAGATGATGGACTGCCCGGCGAGGCTCCAGTACACGGGGGTGTCGACAACGACGAGGCCGGTGACGGTGACGGCGGAGGCGGCGGTGAAGAGGGCGGTGGTGAGGGGTGTCAGACCGCTGTGGGTGTTGGAGAAGGGCAGGAGAAGGAGGAGGGTGCCCAATGCCAGCAACAGGAAGAAGCCCATGATGACGGTCATTGGAGAAGCAATCCCCCGGTCATGGGCGCGGGGGATAGGGATGTTTATGACTGTGGGGAGGGTCTCTACCGGCCTGGGCCGGCGGACCATCACGTCACCCGGCCTGGGCCTCCGAACGTTACGCACCAGGGTGCCTCAGAGCGTCTCTACCCGCCGCATTATACTCCCAATGTCACGTGTCAACGACTGCCCGCTGGGCCTTGAAGCACCCGGATGCCGGGGTGGCGGCCCGCGATGGAGGGATCGGCCGGCGGGGGCCGCTAGGTGTGGCGCAGGGCGCGTCCGGGGCGGAGGCCGGTGTAGACGCCGCGGTCGATGACGAGGTCTCCGTTGACGATGACGTAGTCGATGCCTTCCGGGTACTCGCGGGGCGAGGCGAGGGTGGCGCGTGCACGGACGCGCTGTGGGTCGAAGACGACGAGGTCGGCGGCGAAGCCGTCGCGCAGGACGCCCCTATCGGGGAGGCCGAGCCGCTGTGCGGGGAAGGAGGTCATCTTCCTGACGGCCTGGGGGAGGTCGAAGAGGCCCTCGTCACGGCAGAATTCGCCGAGGACGAGGGGATAGGCGCCATAGGTCCTGGGGTTGGGCCACTGGCCAAGGAGGAGGCCGTCGCTGCCCATCATGTGGGCGTCGTGCTGGTGGAAGCGGCGGATGTTGACGGGGTTGCCGCCGAGGGCGACGTAGGAGAGGCCGAGCTGCTCCTGGACGAGGAGGTAGCAGAGCGTATCGACCACGGGGCGGCCCTGGGCCTGCGCGATTGCGGCCAGGGACCAGCCGTCAAAGTCCCGGAGCTTGCTCTTGGTGAAGCCGGTGACGAGGAAGAGGGACGGGTCGCGGGAGGCGAAGTCGGGGTCCTGGGCCATATCGGCCCGCTGTTGCTTGCCGCGGAGGCGCCGGAGCAGGTCGCGGGGGCCGCCCTCGTGCGCCCACTCCGGGACGAGGGCGGCGAGCTTGCTGCTGGAGTAGGGGTAGGGATAGGAGTCGAACGTGACGTCGAGGCCTTCCTCGGCGGCGTCATCGAGGAGACGGAGCAGCGGCTGTGACCCCCCTGGCCGGGGCGAGTGGAGGTGGGAGATGTGGACGGGAACGCCGCTGCGGCGGCCAATCTCGATGGCCTCCCGGTAGGGGTCTGCGAAGCGGTCGCCGAGGGCGTAGCGGACGTGGGTGACGTAGATGCCGCCGGCGGCGACGACGGTGCGGCACAGCTCCACGAGCTCGTCGGTGCCGGCGTAGCTCCCAGGAGGATAGGTGAGGCCGGTCGAGAGGCCAAAGGCGCCCTCGCGCAGGCCGGCGCGGAGGAGGTCGCGCATGCGCTGCGCCTCCTGGCCTGTGGGTCTGCGGTCCTGCCAGCCGGTGACGGCGATGCGGAGAACGGAGTTGCCCATGACGTAGGCGGTGTTGCAGAGGGTGTTGCCGTCCAGGGCGTCCAGGTAGTCGGCAACGGATGACCAGAGGGCGCCGGGAGGGGGGCGGCCGTCGAGGCCGGCGTTGAGGTCAGCGAAGAGGTCGAGGTCGGCGGCGGAGAAGAAGGGGGCGTAGGAGAGGCCGTCCACGCCGACCAGCTCGGTGGTGACGCCCTGGCGCACCTTGGCCTCGTTGGGGGGGTCCTGGAGGGCGGCGAGGCCCGAGTGGCTGTGCACGTCGATGAAGCCGGGGCAGACAACACAGCCGGCGGCGTAGATGGTGCGGTCGGCGTGGACGCGGGACGTGTCGCCGCGAAGGAGGGTGACCCGCCGGTCGCGGACGGCGACGTCCGCGAAGAACGCGGGATTCCCAGTGCCGTCGATGACGCGGGCGCCGCGAATGAGGAGGCCGTAGGGGCGGGCGCCCGCGGTCTCGACTATTGGGGTTGGCTGGTCAGGCATGGGGTGCTCACGAGTACGGACATGGCGCGGAGGCCCGGCGGCTACCGGGGCATGGCTTCCAGAGTGAGGCTGAGGTCCATGGTCTTGCCACCGCGGCGGTACTTGACGCTTATCTCCTGTTCGACGCGAAACACTTCTCTCATCAGCCGTTGGAGGCTGCGCAAGGTTGGCACGGGATTGCCGTCCAGCTCCAGGATGATGTCGCCGGCGTGCAGGTCGACGGCGGAGGCGGGGCTGTCCGTCCAGACGCGGCGGATGACGACGCCTTCCTGGGTTTCCAGGTCCTCCTCGACGGCTAGGGCGGGGGTGACGTCCTCTGCGCTGATGCCGAGCCAGGGCCAGACGACGCGGCCGGACCTCAGGATGGACTCCACGACGGGGACGACGGTGAAGGAGCTGATGGAGAAGCCGATGCCCTGGGCGGCGCGGAGGACGGCGGTGTTGATTCCCACGATCTCGCCGTGGAGGTTGATGAGGGGCCCGCCGCTGTTGCCCTCATTGATGGCGGCGTCTGTCTGGATGAGGTCTGTCAGGAAAAGGCGCCGGGTCTGGAGGCTGCGGTCCAGGGCGCCGACGACGCCCAGGGTGACAGAGGGGCCGCCACGGAGGCCGAGGGCGTTGCCGACGGCAATGACCCAGTCGCCGACTCTGATGGAATCGGGGTCCGCGAAGGTGAGGCGTGGGAAGGTCTGATCGGCGTTCAGCTTGAGGACGGCGAGGTCGGTGGCCTGGTCGTCGCCGACGACCTCGGCGTCGATACGGTCGCCCCAGTCGGTGGTGACGATGATGCGTTGGGCGTCCCGGATGACATGGTAGTTGGTGACGACGTAGCCGTCCTCGGTGATGATGGCGCCGGTGCCGCTCTGGACGGACGTGACGGGGCGGAGGAAGGAGTTGCTGTCGACGGCCTGGACGGTGATGGTAACGACAGCGGGGCGGACGGCTTCGACGACGTCGGCGATGGAGGGGAGGTCCGAGGAGGTGAAGGCGCCGCCGCTCGTGCGGGCGACCTGGGAGCCGTTGATCGGCAGTGAGGCCGGGGCGGCGGCGAGGCCGGAGATGGGTGTTGGGGGGTCCGCCGCGAGCGAGGGGGCGGCGACGTCCGCCTCGCAGGCGGCGAGGGCGATCAGGAGGGAAGGGAGTAGGAGAGCAGCCTTCGGAAGAGGGAGACGGCGCAATGGAGACTCCAACCCGTTAACGTAGCCCGGGGTCCTCGTCCGGCGGGGATTGGCGCAAGGGCTGGCGCGGGGCGGCGCCCCCGGGCGGCTGTTGGGAGCGGCCCTACGCTTCTGCACCGCCGGTATCCGCCTGTGGCGACTCATCCAGGAGACTCTGGGAAGCTGCTTCCCCTGCCCGGGCGACTTCGCTGGCCACGGGCGGGGTGACGCGCGCCACAAGCTGACCGGCGTCGGTCAGGACGGTGACGACGCCGGTCGGGACGCCAAGGTCGGAGACGTGGATAGCCTTTTCAAAGTTGGTGAGGGTAGAGGCGTCGGCCACAATGAACTCGGGGGTCTCCAAGGGGAGCGCCTCCACTACGAGGGTGTGGAGGGTCTGGATGAGGCTGCCGCTCATGAGCTTGGCGGCCGGTGATTCGCCCTCGAGGAAGATGGGGACCTCAACGCGGGTGGTCTGGGAGACGTCGACCCGCAGAAAGTCGACGTGGAGAACGGAGTTGTTGAGGGGGTGGAACTGGACGTCGCGGACGAAGGTGACGTAGGGCTGTGGGAGGCCCTCCACTCTGAGGGTGACGGGCTGGTTTCGTCCGACGAGCTGCAGGGTGCGGCGGAGGGAGGCGGAGTTGACCTGCAGGGCCTGGGACTCTGTGTCCTTGCCGTAGAGGTGGATGGGGGTCATGCCCTGGGAGCGGAGCTTTCGCACGTGCTTGCCCAGAACGGCGCGCGGCTGGACCTGGAGGCTGGCGGTCTGGGTTACCATGATCGTATTGCTCCTTCCGACGCAGTGCCGTATGCCTGTGGGAACGGATTGTATTTTACACGGGTTGAGGGGGCAGCGGAAGGTGGGTGCAAGTCCGCCGCCAAAGGGTTGGCCGGACCTGGCTGGCGGGTGCAGGCGCTTTGCGTGGATGCCGCCGGCCCATCCAGCTTTGCAGGATGCCCCACGGAACTCTTGAATACTACCTTGGCGGCGGATTCGGAGGCGGGCCGGAGGATGGGGGCGCGGTTGAGAGGCCCATAGCGCCATGCTATACTGCGTTCAGGGTTGAATGGGAGGGGATGTGATGCGAGTCCCCATGAAGGTTGACTACGGAGTTCGGGCATTGGTGGACTTGGCCCAGAGCGGGAGCGAGGGGCCCGTGCAGGCGGCGCAGATCGCCGCCCGGCAGGGGATTCCTGAGCCCTACTTGGACCAGCTGATGGCGATTCTGAGCAGGTCTGGATTCGTGCGGAGCCGCCGGGGGCCGCAGGGCGGGCACATCCTGGCAAGGTTGCCCGAGGACATCTCCCTGGACATGGTGATGGACACCCTGGAGGGCACGGCGGCGCCCCTTGACTGTCTCGACGAGCCCAGCGAGTGTACCCTGTCTGACACGTGCGCCCAACGGGGGGTGTGGCACTCGGTGGAGGAGGCCGTCCAGAAGGTGCTTGGTTCTACCACGATTGGCGATCTGGCGCACCGGCAGCAGCAGCTCGGCAGCCGGGGCATCTACCAGATCTAGCCCGGCAACCCAGGCAGCGAAGCCCTGACACCACGGCCTCTTCCGGCCCGCTCTACGGGGTGCAAGCGCCCGGAAGCGCAGCGCTGGCGAAGGGGCTTCTGTGTTTCCCGGCCGCGATGGAGGGGAGAAGCCTTGAGAGCGCAAGGGCATGGCGGTCACGAAGAAGAGGAGATTGACCAATGAGCACGACGGAAGCCCGGACCTTGACCCCGGAGCAGGTCACCAGGTATAGCCGCCATATCATCATGCCCCAGGTGGGCAGCCAGGGGCAGCGGAAGCTGATGGACTCCAAGGTCCTCATTGTGGGAGCAGGGGGGCTGGGGTCGCCGTCGGCGGTGTACCTAGCGCTGGCGGGAGTGGGGACGATAGGGATCGTGGACTTCGACGTGGTGGACCTGTCCAACCTTCAGCGCCAGATCCTGCACAACAACGAGAGTGTGGGGCGGTCGAAGGTGGTATCAGCGCAGGAGAGCATCCGGCGCTATAACCCCGACGTGAACGTGGTGATCCACGAGACGCGGCTGGCGTCTGAAAACGCGATGGAGATTGTGTCCCAGTACGACGTGGTGGTGAACGGCGCGGACAATTTCCCGTCGCGCTATCTCGTTAATGACGTGTGCTATCTGCTGAACAAACCGCTCGTGGACGGGAGCATCCTGATCTTCGACGGGCAGGCGACGGTGTACCTGCCTGGCAAGGGGTGCTACCGGTGCCTGTTTCCAGCGCCGCCTCCGCCGGGGGCGGTGCCCAACTGCGCCGAAGCGGGGGTGCTGGGCGCCCTGACGGGCCTGGTGGGGAGCATCCAAGCGACGGAAACGTTGAAGCTGCTGCTGGGCATTGGGGAGACGCTGTCCAGCCGGCTGCTGCTGATCGACGCCCTGAACATGGAGTTCCGCACGGTGAAGATCCGGCAGAACCCGAAGTGCCCTTTGTGCGGGGCGGAGCCGACGGTGACGGAGCTCATAGACTACGAGGTGTTCTGCGGGCTCCCCTCGGGGAGCGCAGTGACGGGCTAGGCAGGACTGCCAGGGATTGCGCACACCCCCGCCGGCGTGGCGCGCCGGTTGGCGGCGGGCCGGGAGTAGCAGCGAAGTATGCAGCGTGAAGGACCCCATACGGCTCCGGGGCGCGGCCCCGGGGGCACGAGCCCGGAGTTGGATACGGGCGGGGTCCAGGGGTTTGAGACCGGGAAGCTGAAGCGCAGTATTCTCGACACGGTGGGCAATACGCCCCTCGTGTACCTTCCACAGATAAGCCCCAAGCCCGGGGTGCGCCTCTTTGCGAAGCTGGAGGGGAACAACCCGACGGGCAGTGTGAAGGACCGCATCGCCAAGTACATGATCGAGAAGGCTGAGCGGGAGGGGGCGCTGACCCCCGGCCAGACGGTCTTGGAGCCCACCAGCGGCAATACGGGGATTGGCCTCGCCATGGTGTGCAAGGTCAAGGGCTACGGGCTGAAGGTCGTGATGCCAGGGAGCGTGAGCCCCGAGCGGAGCCAGCTCCTGCGGGCGTACGGGGCGGAGATCGAGTACAGCGACGCCAACTTCGGCACCAACCACTCGATCATTGTGGCCCAGAAGATGGTGGAGAATGAGCCGGGCCGGTACTTCATGCCGTACCAGTACGGCAACGAAGCGAACCCGCTGGCGCACTACGAGACGACGGCGGTGGAGATCCTGGAGGCGCTGCCGGAGATAGACGTGTTCGTGGCCGGCCTCGGCACGGGGGGCACGCTGATGGGGGTGGGGCGGCGGCTGAAGGAGCACAACCCCGCCATTCGCGTGGTGGCGGTGGCCCCGCACCCGGACGACGTTATCCAGGGGCTGCGCAGCCTGGAGGAGGGCTTCATCCCGCCCATCCTGGACCTGTCGCTGCTCGACTCCCGCATCATGATCGAGAGCACGCACGCGCTTGGCATGACGCGGGAGCTGATGGAGCAGGAAGGCGTGTTTGCGGGGGTCTCCTCGGGGGCGGTGATGGCGTGTGCGGTGCGGGTGGCGCAGCGGATGGAGAAGGGGAACATTGTGTGCCTGCTGGCGGACGGCGGGTGGAAGTACCTGAGCCTGGACCTGTGGACACGCTCCTCGCCCGACCTGGAGAGGGACATCAGAGGCAAGGTGCTGTGGTAGGGAGCGTGCCGCTGGGCCCGGCAGACGCCTGCCCCGCGCTGCTACGATGGCGCCCGTCGCCCGGGCAGACTGGCTGGATGCGCGGGGCTGACAACGGGTCTCCGCCGCTGTGGCGGACGCCGAGTGACGGGGCCTACGGCGGGGGCGGGGGCGGCTTCGGCGGCTGCGCAAAGGAGCATGCGTGAAGAGGAGTTCGAGCTCCCCGGCGGAGTCCCCTCCGAAGGCGGTCCCATTCGCGGCGCTGCGCCACGGCGCCTTTCGCGGCTACTTCCTGACGGGTCTGCCCTCCATGATGGGGGACAACGTCGAGCACGTCATCAGCTACTGGGTGATGTTTCAGGCGTTCCATTCGCCGGCGCTGGCGGGGTTCGCGGTGATCAGCCACTGGGCGCCCTTCCTGCTCTTCGGGGTGCACTTTGGGATGCTGGCGGACCGGTTCGACTGCCGGAAGATCATACAGGTGTCGCAGGCGGCGTCCATCGGGTTGTCGATGACGTGGGCGCTCCTGTTCCTGACGGGCAGCCTGCAGATGTGGCACGCGGTAGTCCTGCTGATACTCCACGGGCTCTCCGGGACGTTCCGGGCGCCGGCGACGCAGATCATCATCCACGACATCGTGGGGCCGGAGCACCTCCAGAGCGCGGTGCGCATGAACGCGATGGCGCGCCACCTGGGACTGCTGCTCGGCCCGGCCATCGGGGGAGGGCTGCTGTACTTCCTGGGGCCCTCCTACGGCCTGATGGTGAACGCGTCGCTGTTTCTGCCCCTTGTTGCGTGGCTGCTGGTCACGCCCTATACGGGCCACCTGCGGGAGGGGTTGAGCCGGGATGTGGCGAAGGCGGGGGTGCTGGAAGCGGTGCGGGTGCTGCGGGAGGTGGCTGAGAACCGGACCATCCTGGCGATGATCGGCCTGGCGGGGTTCAGCTCTCTTCTGGTGGGCAGCGCGTTCCAGCCGCAGATGCCCCAGTTCGCCGAGGACCTGGGGGCGGACAACCAGGGTCTGCTGTACAGCGCCTTGCTGGCGGCGCACGGGGCCGGGGCCGCCGCCGGGGGACTGGCCCTGGAGGGCACGGGGGTGCTGCAGGCCCGGGCGCGCACGGCGATTGTGCTGGCGGGTCTGTGGTGCGTATCCATCGTGGTGTTCGCCGCGGCGACGCACTTCGCGGTCGCCCTGGCGGCCCTGTTCGTGGGCGGCGCCCTGAACCTGGCGTTCAGCGCCATGTCGATGACGCTGGTCCAGCTCCAAGCGCCCCCGCAGAAGCGGGGCCGAGTGCTTGGGTTGTTCAACATGGCGCAGCTGGGGCTTCGCGTGGGCAGCGGGGTGACCGTGGGGGTGTGGGGAGCGTGGATAGGGATTCACTGGTCGCTGGGAATCAGCTCGGCAGTCCTGTTGGCGGTTACGATGGGCCTCCTGTTGCTGGTGTCCATGAGCAGTCGGCCGGTGGTGACGAGCCGGACCTAGCCCCGAGGGAAGGTCCAGCGCGAGGAAGCGCCCCGCGAGGGGCCGCAGCCCGCCCCTGAAATCGTCGGTGACGGAAGGCGGCGTGAACACCCTGGCGCAGTCGCCCTAGTCCGACCGGCGCCGGGATGTTCAGAGGTTCCCTACGGCAGGTCTACGTCGCCGCTCTTGCCGCCACGTTTGCGAATCAGGCGGACGCCATCTATGCGCATGCCCCGGTCTGTGGCCTTGCACATGTCGTAGATGGTGAGGGCGGCGATGGCGGCGGCGGTTAGGGCCTCCATCTCGACGCCGGTGCGGGCGGTGGTCTTGGCGGTGGCGGTGATGTCTACGGCGCTGCGAGCGGGGTCCAGTTCCAGGTCCACCGCGACGCTGCTGAGCGGGATGGGGTGGCAGAGCGGGATGAGGTTGGGGGTCTGCTTGGCGCCCATGATTCCCGCGATCCGGGCGACGGAGAGGGCGTCGCCCTTGGCGACGCTTCCGGCCCTGATGAGGTCCAGCGTCTCGGGCTGCATGATGATGGAGCCGACGGCCACGGCCTCCCGCTCCGTCTCATCCTTCCAACCCACGTCCACCATGCGCGCGCGCCCCTGCTCGTCCAGGTGGGTGAGCCGCTCCCCTGACGAAGGCGGAGTGCTCTCAGTGCTCACGATCTCCTCCTAGCCCATCATACACTCGAGGTTTGGCCGGCTAGCCCCCGATGTAGTCCATCTCCACCTTGCGCGGGGGTGGACTTGTGGGGGCGACCTATCCTCCGATGTGGTACATCTCGACCTTGCGCTGGGCTGGAGCTGGGGTGGAGGCGCGCTCCTCCGAGTAGCGGTCGCTGCGGAGGCGCCAGAGGTTGGCGATGCGCTCCGCCAGCTCGTCGTCCGAGGCGCCGGAGCGGAGGCGGCGCTTCAGGTCGTAGCCGATGCTGGCGAAGAGGCAGGTGTAGAGCTGGCCCTCTGGGGAGAGGCGGAGGCGGGTGCAGTCGCCGCAGAAGGGTTTGGTGACGGAGGCGATGACGCCGATTTCGCCATTGCCGTCCGCATAGCGATAGCGCAGGGCGACCTCGCCGGTGTAGTTGGGCTCCAGGGGCACGAGGGGCAGCTGCGCGTGGATGCGGGCGACGATTTCGTCGGCGGAGACGACCTGGTCCAGCTTCCAGCCGTTGAGGTTGCCGACGTCCATGAACTCGATGAAGCGGACGATGGCGCCGGTGCCCTTGAAGTGGCGGGCGAGGTCCACGATGGTGTGGTCGTTGACGCCGCGCTGGACGACGGCGTTGATCTTGACGGGGGCGAGACCAACCTCGGCGGCCTTTTCGATGCCCGCGAGCACGCGGCGGGTGCCGTAGCCCCTGCCGTTCATCTGCTTGAAGGCTTCGTCATCGAGGGAGTCCAGGCTGACCGTGACGCGGTGGAGGCCGGCATCCTTGAGGGCCTGGGCCTTTTCTGCGAGCAGGTAGCCGTTGGTGGTCATGGTGAGGTCTTCTATGCCCTGGATGCCCGCAAGCTGTTCAACGAGTGTCTCGACCTGGCTGCGGACCAGGGGCTCGCCGCCAGTGAGGCGCACCTTGACAGCGCCGAGCTTCACGAGGACTCGGGTCAGGCGGGCGATCTCCTCAAAGGTGAGGACCTCGGATTTCGGGAGGAAGCGGTAGCGTTCGCCGTAGACCTCGGCGGGCATGCAGTAGGGGCAACGGAAGTTGCAGCGGTCCGTCACAGAGATGCGCAGGTCTCTGATTGGCCGTCCCAGCGTATCCGAGACTGGTGCCACAACCGGTTCCTTGGTAGTCGAAATGTATGGCGCCGGCGGTCCGTCGCGGGCGTCCATGCGGTGCGGGGGCTAGGGTTCCTGCTTGAGGGCCTCGGCGAGGGCCCTGGCCGCCCTGGCGCGGTGGCTGGACCGGTTCTTCTCTTCCATGGAGAGCTCCGCCATGGTCCGGCCCGCGTCCGGAAGGAAGAAGACCGGGTCGTAGCCGAAGCCCCCGGCGCCCTTGGGCCCTAAGGCTATGATACCGGGGCACTGGCCGTGGTACAAGCGGACGTCGGTCTGGGGCGCGGTAATGGCGATAACGCAGCGGAAGCGCGCCGCGCGCTGCTCCCATGGGACGCCCTCCAGCTTGCGGAGCAGGTATTGGACCAGCTCCTGGTCGGAGGCGCCCTCTCCGGCGAAGCGCTTGGAGAGGGGCCCCGGGGCGCCATCGAGGGCGTCCACCTCCAGTCCGGAGTCATCCGCCATGGTCCAGAGGCCGCTCATGCCGGCGTAGGCCCGGGCCTTGATGGCGGCGTTTTCCTCCAGAGTAGCGCCGACCTCCTCCACGTCGGCGTCGATGCCGACGTCGCGCAGGGAGAGGAGCCGGCACGGGACATCGGCAAGGAGCTGGGCGAGCTCCCTGGCCTTGCCCTGGTTGCCTGTGGCTATGAGGAGCGTGTCCGTGCTACTTCCCCCGGGAGTCGGCGCGCTTGCTGGCGCGGGCCTTGCCGTTGGTGCGGGCGCTGTCGCGGAAGGTGCTGGTTGACGAGGTCAGTGACGGCATCGCGGAAGCCGCCGATGATGAGGCCACGTTGACAGCCCCCTGGATTTCGCTGCGGAGGGTCTGCATCATGGCTTGGAGGGCTTGGTGTGGCCGCCAATGGAGCCGGCGTCTGCCTTGCGGACGGACATAGTAAGCTTCACGGTGTGCCTCCCCTCATTCCAAATAGCGTTGGGTCCGTGAGATCAGGCCATGGAGTGGGCGGTGTACTCGCCGAAGACGTCCCGGAGGACATCCATCGTTTCGCCGAGGGTGGCGTGGGCGCTGACGGCGCTGAGGAGGTGGGGCATCAGGTTCCCGGCGCCGCGTGCGGCCGTGCGCAGGTCTGCGAGGGCATCCCGAACGTCCCGGGAGGAGCGCGTCCGCCGCAGCTGCGTGAGGCGGTCGATCTGCCGCTGCTCGCCCATCTTGTCGACGCGGAGGAGCGGTATCTGCGGCTCCTCCTGGGTGACGTAGTCATTGACGCCGACGATGACGCGCTGGCGGGATTCGACCTCCCGCTGGTAGCGGTAGGAAGCACGGGCTATCTCCTGGACGAAGAAGCCGTTGTCGATGCACGGGAGGACGCCGCCGAGGTCGTCGATGCGGCGGAAGTAGTCGCGCGCTTCCTCCTCCATCTGGTCGGTGAGACGCTCGATGAACCAGCTGCCGCCCAGGGGGTCGACGGTGTTCGTGACGCCGCTTTCGTGGGCGATGATCTGCTGGGTGCGCAGGGCGGTGCGGGCGGCCTGCTCGGTGGGGAGAGCCCAGGCCTCGTCGAGGGAGTTGGTGTGCAGGGACTGGGCGCCGCCAAGCACGGCGGCGAGGGCCTGGAGGGCGACGCGGGCGACGTTGATCTCCGGCTGCTGGGCCGTGAGGGAGACGCCGGCGGTCTGGGCGTGGCAGCGCATCCACCATGAGCGGGGATTACGGGCGTGGTAGCGGTCGCGCATCTCGGTGGCCCAGATGCGGCGGGCGGCGCGGAACTTGGCGACCTCTTCCAAGATGTCGTTGTGTACGTTGAAGAAGAAGCTGATGCGGGGTGCGAAGTCGTCGACGTCGAGGCCGCGCTGTATGGCGCGGTCCACGTAGGCCATGCCGTCGGCGAGGGTGAAGGCGAGCTCCTGGACGGCGGTGGCGCCGGCCTCCCGGATGTGGTAGCCGCTGACACTGACGGGGTTCCAGCGCGGGACGTGTTTGGAGGCGAACTCGATGGTGTCCACAACCAGGCGCATGGAGGGTTCGGGGGGAAAGATGTACTCGTTCTGGGCCGTGAACTCTTTGATGATGTCGTTCTGGAGGGTGCCGCCGAGCTTGTCCCAGGGGATGCCGCGCCGTTGGGCCATTGCGAGGTACATGGCCCAGATGACGGCGGCGGGGCTGTTGATGGTCATGGAGGTGGTGACCTGGTCCAGGGGGATGTCCTGGAAGAGCTCCTCCATGTCCGGCAGGGAAGAGACGGCGGCGCCGCAGCGGCCGAACTCGCCGGCGGCCTGGGGGGCGTCGGTGTCGTAGCCGTAGAGGGTGGGCATGTCGAAGGCGGTGCTGAGGCCGGTCTCGCCGTGGTCAAGGAGGAACTTGAAGCGTTGGTTGGTCTCGGCGGGGGTGCCGAACCCGGCGAACATGCGCATGGTCCAGAGCTTGCCGCGGTAGCCCGTGGGGTGGACGCCGCGGGTGAAGGGGAACTGGCCGGGGAGGCCGATGTCGCGCTGGTAGTCGCGCTCCTCCAGGTGCAGGGGGGTATAGACACGCTCCACGGGGATGTCCGAGAGGGTGCTGTAGAGGCGCGGATCTTCGGTGGCGTCTGCGGTGTCGCGGCGCCAGGCCTCCTCCGCTTCGCGAGCGCGGTCCATGTCGGTCGAGCCGGCCAAGGGGCACCTCCCAACGAGCGAGCCGATACAAGGCCCTCGATTCCAAGCTTGCGCCAGTGTACCGAGGGCCGCAAGGGGGGTCAAGTTGACCCCACCAGCCTGGGGGGCCACCCTGGATTCCCGCTTTCGCGGGAATGACGGTGAGTGGGGGCGGTGGGCCTGGTTTGAATGTTTAGCTTCGGAGGATAGTTTAGGGTTTTTTTTGCGCTTTCTGAAGCTGGGAAGTGCAAAATGGGTGGTTGTTTGCTTTTGGGGCCGCGGCGGTAGCTTCGGCGGGGGGTTGGCGATTTGATTGGATTTGGAGCGGGTCGCTGCCACGACGGGTCGCTGCGCGACGGCTTTGTGGGGGGAGGGTTGCGGGGTCGCCACGGGGGTGGTGCGGGCGGAGGTCGGGTTACGCATGGGGGAAGTGTAGAGCCGTCGCGGCGCGAGCGCCAGGGGCGGATGGCAGGGGTCGCCGGCGGTCGCTGCGCGACGGCCTCGTGGGGGGAGAGTTGAGCAGGAGCAGGGGTAGCGCTGCCGTGTGCATGGTGGCAAGCGCGAGAGGGGACTGGTGGGTAGAGGGGGCAACAGCAATCAATTGATTCGGCCGAAAGATCGTCCGTCGGCAATGTGCCAACGTGTCAGAGATGCAACGCGCCGGTGCGCCAAGCCCTGAGGTAGAGGCCACCGCCTACAAGGACGCCCAAGGTCACGGAGAGAATCCACCAATAGTCCCAAGAAATCAGTTGAGTTAGGCCCACTTGCACACCACCAAACACGGCAAAGCCCATTACTAGACTGCCAGCGCCGATCTTTTCTCTCGTGCTGAAGTATCTCGACCCTCTGAGTGCTCTGACTTCGGCTGATGCCCGTGTTCCTCTGGTGATTTCATCAAAGCGCTTTTGGGAGACTGGGCGAGACGGTGGTGTCAAACGGGTGCGGGGTACGAGGTCAGCATAGCGTTGCCGAAACTGTCGGTCTGTCTGATCCCCTTTACGACCATTGCAGGGCCTACATAGTACTTGAAGGTTGGTCTCAGCATTGGACCCGCCGAATGTAACTGGGTCCATGTGGTCAATCTCTAAGTAGTGGGCGGCAAAGTAGCGGCCACAATATGCACAAAGACTGCGCTGTCTTCGTATCAGACGGTCCTTTTGGCCCTTTTCCCATGGTATACGTTTGGTAGGAGCTATGCGGCGGTTATCTCGGTTTGATAGGCGTCTCCAAAGATCAAACCCCAGAGGCATAAGGTCAATGATTCGGTCTACAAGCCAAAGCACCACCACCACAAGACTGAAAATACCTCCAATCAAGTAAGGTTTAGCAACCGCCCACTTCGATTTCTTCTCCCTGTCAACCGGCAGTTCGGAATCGGGGACGGTCATCAGTGCTTCACCAATCTGATGGATGAGGTAAGGTTCTTGACGAAACCGGCGTTCTGCGTTCGAAGCAGCGGCCTCGTAGTTGTCATAGACGTTGACGAGCTGCCCATCGCGAAAGAGGACCCACTTGCCAAAGGACTCAAATTCGAGATCCCCGCGTTGTGCCTCGTATGCGGCCCTGTCTCGGTCTGGTGAGGCCTTCAGTCCTTCTTCATTCAACTGCATAATCGGGGACCTCCAGCCCGGAGGAGGGCTCTATCTCGTCTAGAGCCGCCATTTGAAGCGAGGTCGGTGGCTGAGCCGCTCATGGAACAGCGCTGTATCCTCAAGCCATGTCGTCTCGCACTGACTCAACGCATCGTCTTCGCGGTGGCCCCGCCCCTGCCACAAAACCGCTTCCTACACAATGTCCTGCGAGCCATTGTACTCAACGAATTAGCCCGCCACAATGATCTGTTGGGACATTGGCAAGCCGGAGCATCGGATTGGTAGTCACGAATCGACGAGTACCTAAACTGAACGACGCGACACAGGCCGGACCGGCATGGACATAACGCACCTGGCCGTCGCCCTCATGAAGAACCGCCTCAGGACCGCCTTCAACGTCGCCCCCGGCCGGGACTACGACGTGGTCGGCGAGCCCGTGGACGTCGGGAGCGCCCGCGCTCTCGCCGAGCAGGACCGCTTCCAGTTCCAGTTCTGGGCCATGTCGCTCCTGGAGGCCTTCCCACGGGAGCAGGGCAAGAGGGGCGCCGACCGGGGCATCGACGGCGTGGTCTACTTCATCGACGGCCCCCGCCGCACGATGCACAAGGCCGTCGTCCAGGTCAAGAGCGGCAAGGTCTCATCCCACGACGTCCGCGACCTCAAGGGCACCGTCGAGCGAGAGCAGGCGGCCCTGGGCCTCTTCATCACCCTGGAGGAGCCCACCCGCGACATGCGCACCGAGGCCGTCAGCGCCGGCTTCTACCGCTCCGACATCTGGCAGCGCGACTACCCCAAGCTGCAGCTCCGCACCATCGCCGACCTCCTCGCCAACAACCCCTTCGAGGTCCCGCAGCACGCCTCCATGTACCTGGCGGCCCAGCGCGTCCAGCGCACCCAGGGCCGCCAGGCTGCCTTCGACCACCCCACCGCCACCCCCTAACCCCGCCTGCCCCCACCGTCGTTTCCGCGAAAGCGGGAATCCAGGGTGGAGAGGCGGCGTGGGGCGTCCCCCCCATCACAGCCCCCGCTACTGCCCGGTCCATTGGGGCTTGCGCTTCTCCGCGAAGGCGAGGGGGCCCTCGATGCGGTCCTGGGAGTCCTCGGCGCGGCGCCACCAGTCGTAGCTGCCCTCGATGGCCTGCTCGAGGGGGAGGGCGAGGCCCTGGTAGGCGGCCTGCTTGGTCCCGCGAATGGAGAGGGGGGCGCAGGCGAGAATCTGGTTGGCCCATTGCTCGGCGGCCGGGAGGAGCTCGGCGAGCGGGACGACCTGGTTGACGAGGCCGCGCTGCTCCGCCTCCTGGGCAGTGACGTGACGGCCCGTGAGCATCATGCCCATGGCGACCTTGAGGGGGATGTGCCGCGGGAGGCGGTGGGCGCCGCCGGCGCCGGCCATGAGGCCCACGGTGGGCTCGGGGAGGCCGAAGCGCGCGTGGTCGGCGGCGACGATGATGTCGCAGGCGAGGGCCATCTCGAAGCCGCCGCCGAGAGCATAGCCGTTGACGGCGGCGATGATCGGCTTGAAGAGATCGAAGCGGTGGGTGATGCCGCCGAACCCGCCCTTGGTGGACTCGGTGACCCTGGGTTCGTCGGGATGGGCGGCAGTGTACTTGAGGTCGTTGCCGGCAGAGAAGGCGCGGTCTCCGGCGCCGGTGAAGATGGCGACCCAGGCGTCATCGTCGGACTGGAAGTCGTCCCAGATCTCGGAGAGCTCCCGGCTCGCCGGAGGATGAACGGCGTTCATGACCTCTGGCCGGTTGATGGTGACGTAGGCGATGCGCCCCTTCTTCTCGTAGGTGGTGAACTCGAAGGCCATGCGATTCCTCCTGAGGGCTGCTCTGTTCCGGGGGCGTTGGGAGCCGGATTCCACCGCGCGCCCGCCGCAAGGGTTGCGGGGGACGCCCGGCTGTTCCGGGGGCCGGTCCTCCGCCATGCGGGATGGGGGCGACCACCATCGCGGGGCGCCGCCGCTGCCAGGGCAGGAGGAGGATACGCCGTCGCGGGGGGCAGCACAACCGACCCGGCGCTGGTGGGGGCAGCCGGTTTGGCCTATACTTTCGCCGCGGGGCCGCACGTCCTCACCGGCCCGCCAGGGAACTCCAGTCCCACCGATCGCACTAAACGGACTCCTCATACGCCATGCCAACTTCTTTCCTGGAGCGGCTTCAGGGCCCGCCCATCCTCTCAGACGGGGCCATGGGCACGGAGCTGTACGCTCGCGGGGCGTCGACCTTCGAACGCTGCCTGGACGAGCTGAACCTGACGGCGCCCGACGTTGTGCGCGCGGTGCACCTGGACTACATCCGCGCGGGGCCGGAGGTCATCGAGACGAACACGTTCGGGGCAAACTCGCTGCGCCTGGCCGGCTACGGGCTGGAGGAGAAGGAGGAGGAGATCAACCGGAAGGGCGTGGCCATCGCCCTGGAGGCCCGACGGCTGACGGGACAGATGGTGTGGGTGGCGGGGGCCATGGGCCCGGTTGGGAAGCGGCTCACCCCGATGCTGGGCCCCGTGACGCCGGAGCAGGCCCGCGCCGCCTTCCGCCAGCAGGCGGCAATCCTGTCCGACGCGGGAGTGGACCTGCTCATTCTGGAGACGTTCCTGGACCTGGAGGAGATGCGGGCGGCGGTGCAGGGCGCCCGCGAGGCGTGCCCGCTGCCCATCGTGGCCCAGATGACGCTCACTGAGGAGGGGCAGACGGAGGTGGGCGTGACGCCGACGGAGATCGTCCAGGCGCTGGAAGAGCTGCGGGTGGACGTGATTGGGCTGAACTGCAGCGTCGGCCCACAGCCGATGTTGGACTCCATCGGGGAGATGGCCAGTGCGGCGCACACGCCGTTGTCGGCGCAGCCGAACGCGGGGTACCCGGCGTACGTGGGAGGGCGCTTCATCTACCGCTCGTCGCCGGAGTACATGGCGGAGCAGGCGCGGCACATGGCGGAGCTGGGCGTGGCGGTCATCGGGGGGTGCTGCGGCACGACGCCGGAGCACCTGGCCAGGATACGGGACGCCGTGCGGGGTGTGCGGAAGCAGGGGAACGCTTTGACCGGCGGCGTATCGCTGCGGCCGCGGAGCCGCGGCGGTGGGGCACAGGCGGCGCCGGCGCCGCCGACGGGGTTGCAGCAAAAGCTGGGCAAGGAGTTCGTCGTGACGGTGGAGGTGGACCCGCCGCGGGGCTTCGACCTGACGGAGACGCTGAGGGAGATCAGCGACCTGCGGGGGGCGAGCCTGGTGGACGCCATCAACGTGGCGGACAGCCCCCGGGCGCAGGGCCGCATGAGCGCGCTAGCCATGTCGGCGCTGCTGCAGTCGCGGCTGGGCGTCGAGACGATCATGCACATGGCGACTCGGCACAGGAACCTGGTGGCATTGCACTCGGAGCTGCTGGGGGCGCACGCGCTTGGGGTGAGGAACATCTTTGTGGTGATGGGGGACCTGCCTCACACCGGAGACTATCCCGACGCAACAGCGGTTTCCGACATCACGGCGTCGCGCCTCATGCGGCTGGTGAAGGGGTTCAACGCGGGGCACGACCTGGCGGGCAAGCCCATCGAGCAGCCGACGGCGTTCTTCGTTGGGTGCGCGTTCAACATGGCCGCGCAGGACCCGGACGTGGAGCTGCGGGTGCTGGAGCGGAAGATTGAGGCGGGCGCCGACTTCATACTGACGCAGCCGGTCTATAGCCCGGAGACGATAGAGTGGTGGCGCCGGCGGCTGGGCGGGTTCCCCAAGCCGCTGCTCCTGGGGACGCTGCCGCTGAGGAGCCACCGGCACGCCGAGTTCCTGCACCACGAGGTCCCGGGCATCGTGGTGCCCGACGAGGTGCGGGAGCGGCTGCTCCTGGCGGGGGAGGATGCCGGGGAGGAGGGGGCAACCCTGGCGCGGGAGGTCCTGCAGGCCGTGGGCGATAGGATCGCGGGCGTCTACTTCATCCCGGCGTTCGGCCGCTACGACGTGGTGCCCCGGGTGCTGGAGGGCCTGCCCCAGCTTGCGGGGCGCGCGTAGGCGGGGGGGGGCGGCAGGGCCCGTTCTGGCTGGCCACTCTGCCTGGCCACGCGCACATCATCCGGGGGTGCCGCGCAGCCCCCACTGCGTTGACGCGTAGGCGGTGCGGGGCTACCATTGAGGTGTCGGCCAGCGCTTGAGGGGCTGCGCAAGGACAGCGGCGGTCGGCGGTTGGGCGGATGGAGGGCAGGCGAATTCAGTGCCGGGGCCCCATGCCTCATCAGTGTTTAGCGCAGTGGGAGATTCACCCATGGCGACTATCATTGACTACGTGGAACTCACGCTCAGGTTCAACCGCGAGGGAAGCAAGTGGGTTGGGGTCTGCTTGGAGCTTGGCACGAGCACGTACGCAAAGACGCTCGAACGAGTCCAGAAAGACCTATGCGAATTGGTAACGGAGCATCTGAGCCTGTTGGAGGAGGCGGGAGAACGGGCCCGGTTCTTCACGGAGCATGGGATCATTTCCCATCCCGTGAGGCCCAAACCGCATGAGATTCGCATTCCAAGTGTTGGCACAGACGTGTTGTACGGAGACACGAGCCCGTTCTTCCAACCCAGGATTTTCGAAGTTGCGCAGCCGCTGGTCGCCGTCTAGTTGCCCATCACTGGCAGGCGGCTCATTCGGCTCCTTATCGATGATGGGTGGGAGCTTGTGCGCAGCAGCGCTGGTTGCGCAAAGAGTTCGGCGGTCGGACGCGGTTCACCACGGTCAAGGACACGCGAGAACACATTCCCCGAACTACTCTCGCGCAGATCCTGGGGCCAAAGCAGACGGGACTGGGTCGTCACGGGCTTGAAGCCCTGGTCCTGAATTCCACCCGCAGAAGGACCTCATAGGTGCAGCCCCGGCCCCAGAAGGACGAGCAAGGGTATGGGCTGGAATCCCAGCGTGATAGTAACCATGTCCGGGGCCCTTGCGGCTGTTTCGGGCGAAACCACTCGTTCCAACCCCTTAGCGTTTGGTCAGGGTACACAGGTACATAAGTCATTTTTCGCTTCCCACGCAGAGGACTATGTTACGCAACATCAGGAACATCGCCATCATTGCCCACGTTGACCACGGAAAGACCACGCTTGTGGACGCGCTGCTGAAGCAGAGCCACATCTTCCGGGAGGACCAGGTGGTGGGCAACCTGCTCATGGACAGCAACGAGCTGGAGCGGGAGAAGGGGATCACGATACTGGCGAAGAACACCGCGGTGACGTACGGCGATGTGAAAATTAACATCATCGACACGCCGGGCCACGCCGACTTCAGCGGCGAGGTGGAGCGGGTGCTGAACATGGCGGACGGCTGCCTGCTGATCATCGACGCGGTGGACGGGCCGATGCCGCAGACGCGGTTCGTGCTGCGGCACGCTCTGCAGAAGCAGCTGCGGCCGGTGGTGGTCATAAACAAGATCGACCGTCCTTCGGCGCGGCCCTTGGAGGTTGCGGAGATGACTCAGGACCTCTTCTTGGAGCTGGCGACGGACGCGGAACAGCTCTCCTTTCCCATCCTCTACGCATCGGCGAAGGAGGGGTACGCGGTGGCGGAGCCGGGGGACGCGCCGGTGAGCATGGGGCCGCTCCTTGAGGCGATAGTGGAGCACGTGCCGCCGCCCTCCGGGGACAGCGAGGGTGGCTTTCAGATGCTGGTGGCGGCGCTGAGCTACGACAATCACCTGGGCCAGATCGCCGTGGGACGCATCGCAAGAGGGCGGGTGCGGCTGGGGGAGCAGGTGGCGCGCATCTCGCAGGACGGGACTACGAGCGTGCACAAGGTGACGCGCCTCCTATCGTTTCAGGGGCTCACCAAGCAGGAGCTGCGGGAGGCGGAAGCGGGGGAGATCGTCGCGCTGGCGGGACTGGGGCAGGTGGCGATCAGCGACACCATCGCCTCGGCGGAGGGGCCGGAGGCGCTGCCCACCATCGACATCGGGCAGCCCACCGTGCAGATGACCTTTGGCGTGAACACCTCGGTGTTCGCCGGGCAGGACGGGCGGTACTTGACGTCGCGGCAGCTTCACGAGCGGCTGCTGGCAGAGCTTCGCACCAACGTCAGCCTGCGGGTGCAGGGGACAGAGAGCCCGGAGGTATTCCTGGTCTCGGGGCGCGGCGAGCTGCACCTGGCGATCCTGATCGAGACGATGCGGCGAGAGGGGTATGAGCTGCAGGTATCGAAGCCGGAGGCCATCGTCGCGGTGGTGGATGGGGAGAGGGTGGAGCCCTACGAGTCGCTGATGCTGGAGGTGGGGAACGAGAGCATCGGCGTGCTGACGGAGAACCTGGCGGCGAGGCTGGGTCAGATGACGAATATGCGCAGCGACGGCGCGGGCCGCGTGGAGCTGGAGTTCGAGATCCCGACGAGGGGGCTCATTGGGTTCCGGAGCTTCTTCCTGAAGGCGACGCGGGGCGACGGGGTCATGAATAGCGTGTTCGCGGAGTACCGTCCCCTGCGTGGAGAGGTGAACTCGACTCGCACGGGGGCCCTGGTGGCCGCGGAGACGGGGACAGCGGTGACCTACGGGCTGAACAACGCCCAGCAGCGGGGTATCACCTTCGTCGAGCCGGGGACGCCGGTGTACGAGGGGATGGTGGTGGGCGCGCACGCACGGAACAGCGACCTGGTGGTCAACGTGTGCAAGGAGAAGAAGATGACCAACATACGGGCCTCCACGGCGGACATTGCCGTCAAGCTGACGCCGGCGGCGCTGATGAGCCTGGAGGAGGCGCTGGACTTCATCGGGGACGATGAGGTGGTTGAGGTGACACCGAAGAACACCCGGCTCCGCAAGCGGGTGCTGTCCAACGACAAGCGGCACCGGCAGGGCCGCAGCAGGGCGCGCACGGCGGCGGTGGCTTCCACGTAGCGTTGGTGGTAGGGGGCCGGGGCTGCTCCGTTGACAGGCCATGGGGGTGAAACTACCATCGAAGGAGCGCCCCAGTAGCTCAGGGGATAGAGCAGCTGCCTTCTAAGCAGCGGGTCGCGGGTTCGAATCCTGCCTGGGGCGCCAGATCCGCACCCTCCGTGGGTCCGCTGCGGTCCGGATCCGATGGCACCCACGCCGGCATCCATCGTTGGAGCGCGGCTATCGCCGGGTGCGGCACAGGTCTTGGTCCGCCAAGAGCTTCCTGTGAACGTTGGTGAACGCCCCGTCCCTGCGCACCGGGTACACCTTGCCCCTCGGGTTGTCGATCAGGCTCTTTTTCTTGAAGTCCTTCTGCAGTTCCGCATCATTGGAATACAGCAGACGGGCGCCGCTGACTTGGGCCAGGGCTAGGATATGCGGATCGTCTGACGTGTAGGCGCCATCTCGTTCGACCTGCGCTGTCTGTTCAGCCACTTGATCTGCGTCAATGAGCCGTGCCCTCCCGTAGAGCAATGCGTTCTTTACCCACTCTTTGAATTTCCTTGAGCTCCTCTCCAACTCCTCAAGCAGCTTACCGCCAACTACGAGGGTCAACTTTCCCGAGTTGATCCGAGAGTGGAACTCCTCCCCCGCCGGTGGCAGATTGGCGCCGAACACCTCGTGAACGACATTTGCGTCAAGGATTGCGCACATCGTTCAGCGCACCGCCGACGGCTGGCGCTTCCACAGCGATCGCGTGGTCTCGTCCATGAAGAACTGGCCGTAGCTGTCGGGCGCGCCCAGGATATTGCCTTCGTCGTCGATCCTGAGCGAGTGTATGCGCACGTGCAAGTCCTCGCGCTGGAAGTAGAGGATCGACACATCCTCCGGCTTCAGGTCCGTTTCGCCGTCGCGGACGTCCATACGAACGCGGTTGATCAGGTGGTCGCTGTGCGTCTCGACGACCAGCTGCCGTTCGGGGCCGGCGACGTGACAGAACAGACTGCCCAGGGCGGCCTGTGCGCTGGGGTGGAGGTGCACCTCCGGCTGCTGCAAGAGGAACAATGGAGGCGCGTCGGGGCGCAGGAGCTCAGTGATCAAGGGCAACGCCTGGTTGACGCCGTAGCCCACGTCGATGAGGTTGCGCCAGGGCCCTTTCGGCCCTCTTCCCGAGGCTCCCGGTTTCTTGACCTGCACCTGAAACGGCTCGCTGTCCTTCTTGCCCAAGGGCCTGATCGAAATCTCCTCGAAGAGGCCTGAGCTCTTCCCGAACTGCTCGAGGCGGTTCTTGAGGGCAGCCCACCCTTGCTTATCCCGAAAGTACAGGTCGGCAAGGTACATGGGAACGTAATCGCCTTCGGGGTCTCGTGTGGGTCGAGCTGGGTCATAGGTTCGGCGAGGCTTTGACCGGACGGGCGCGCTTGCAAACGGGAGCGGCCTGCGCGGCAAGGAAGTAGCTGCGCTGATTGACTTTATGTCTTCTGGTCCCACGGCTGGAGAGCCGTCTGTAGGTGTGAATTGTTTATCTTCTTGTTCATTTATTGCTCGGCCTGCTCTCTGTAGCACTGCAAAGATTGATGGCAAGAATGGATGATTAATAAGATCCATGGTCGAAATAGACACTTGTATTTCCCATGTCCCTCTGGAAGTACCAACTTGGAGCAACCTAATCCGGTTTGCCTCTAGGTGCTCTTCGACCCAGGCGTCTCCAAGAGTGAATCGTCTTTGCACCGGAATGGGAGCAGTGCCGATTCTCCCAAATGTGACATCAAAGCGGAAAGTGCTTTGATCGTCAGTCTCTGATTTACCATTCGGGGGATCGGACTGGAATCCTGCCTTGAACGTATTTGCCCGGCTTCCCCGCGCCCCTCGGTGGTGAGCGAGTTCGTCAAAGCTCCCCAAGTCGTAGGGGTCCTCCTTGAAGTCGGGGACCCGAGAATAGTAGACGAACTCCCAGAGCGCCCGAATCATCGCCATGAAGGATGTCTTGCCTGTGCTATTTTCGCCGACGAGGAGGGTGAGCGGCGCCAGTCGTGCGGTCTGCCTCTCATGGAAGCATCGGAAGTTCTCTATGCTGATCTCGTTCATGCCGACCTCGCGTTCCTCAGCGTGGCGCTGCAAATAGCATACCACCCTCTCGGCGCCTGGGCGACGCGGCTTCACCGCCGGAGTAGAATGGGGCGGAAACGTCATCCGATGGGGGTGTACACGCCATGACCAATGAGCTTCTCCGCACGCTTCTGCCCATCGCGGGCTGGGATGAGCGCCGCGCGGGTGAGGTCGAGATCACCGGTGATGCTGATCCGATTCTGCCCACGCCGTTCCGCATCGGTGAGGCGAGCGCGGCTGCACTGTCGGCGGTCGGCCTCGCCGTTTCCGATCTGTGGAAGGCGCGGACGGGGCGCGGCCAGGAGGTCGCCGTCGACACGCGCCAGGCGACGGCGTCGCTGCGCAGCGGGCACTACCTGTCGTTGGACGTTGAGCGCGTTTCCACCGACCGCAATAGCATCATGGGGTTCTATCCGGCGAAGAATGGCCGGTGGAGCTACCTTCACTGCAACTTCCCCAATCATCGGGCGGCGGCGCTGAAGGTGCTGGGCGTGGAGGAAGACCGCGAGGCGGTGAGCAGGGCGGTGGCGCAGTGGGACGCCCTGGAGCTGGAGGAGGCGATCATCGCGGCCAAGGGCGCCGGGGGGATGGTGCGGAGCATTGCGGAGTGGTCGCAGCACCCGCAGGCGGCGGCAGTGGCTTCGCTGCCGCTGCTGGAGATCGTCAAGATCGGCGACAGTCCGCCGGAGGCGCTCCCGGACGGGGACCGGCCCCTGTCCGGTGTCCGGGTGCTGGACCTGACGCGTGTGCTGGCGGGTCCGACGTGCGGGCGCACGCTGGCTGAGCATGGGGCGGACGTGCTGAAGATCACAGCCGAGCATCTACCCAATATCGGCTACCAGGAATACGACACGGGGCACGGAAAGCTCTCCGCCCGCCTGGACCTCCGGGAGGAGCGGGACCTGGAGACGCTGCTGGGGTTGGCGCGGGAGGCCGACGTGTTCTCGCAGGGGTACCGGCCGGGGAGCCTGGGGGCGCGGGGGCTGTCGCCGGAGGCGCTGGCGGCGCTGCGACCAGGCATCGTGTACGTGTCGTTGTCGGCATTCACCCATGCGGGCCACTGGGCGCCGCGCCGCGGGTTCGACACCGTGGTGCAGGCGGTGAGCGGAATCGCGAGCCGCCAGGGGGAGCTGTTCCCCGGGGCGGAGCCCGGGCCGCAGTTCTATCCGGTGTCGGCCATCGACTATCTCACGGGGTACCTGTTGGCGTTCGGGGTGCTGTTGGCGCTGGAGAGGCGGACTCGGGAGGGCGGCAGCTGGCTGGTGCGGATGGGGCTGGCGCAGACCGGGAGGTGGCTCGTGGGGCGCGGGCAGGTCCCGGATGGGGACCTGTCGGAGGTGCCGAAGGAGTTCACGGCCGAGGAGATCGAGCGCTGGTCGACGGTCACGGAGACGCCGATGGGGCGGCTCAAGCACATGAGCCCGGTGCTGGGTCTGTCGGAGACGCCGCCGCGCTGGGAGCGGCCGTCGGTCCCGCTGGGCTACAACGAGCCGGCCTGGGTCGCTGCCGCGGCGGGCTAGCGGGGTCGCTGCCGCGACGGGCTAGTGGGCGTCGCTGCGCCTCGGCTGTGTAGGGGCTGCGGCGACGGCCGCGATTGTCATCGGGTGAAGGCAAACGGGGGGAGGGAGTCGCGGCGGCCGGGTGTATGAGCACGGAGAGTCGTCAGGCCTGGCGGGGACTTTCAGAGTGAGAGGTGGAGAGACATGGTGGTGATCGATTGCGACGCCCACGTGGAAGAGAGCGTGGAGACGTGGGGCTACCTTGATCCGGCGTTCTACCGCCAGCGGCCCTTTCCGGTCGTGTTCCCCGAGGATACGATCTTTGGCAGTCACAACGGGGCGTGGATCATCGACTACAAGATGCGGCTCTACGGCGGGACTCCGACGCTGATGAAGCGCGCCCAGGAAAAGGGAGCGTCCATCGGCGCGCAGGAGATCACGGACGTGGAGGAGCGGGTGGCGGCGATGGCGGAGCTGGGCGTGGACAAGCAGGTCGTGTTCCCATCTCTGTGGCAGGGAGCGGTGGCGGAGGACGTGGAGCTGGAGGCGGCGCTAGCGCGGAGCTACAACGAGTTCATGGCCGTGCAGTGCCGCCAGTCGGCGGGCCGGCTGTGGTACGTGGCGGTGGTGCCGTTCCGCCGCCCCGACCTTGCGGCGGAGGAGGTGCGGCGCGTGAAGGAACTGGGCGCGGTCGCGGGGGTCTACGCCCGGGGCGTCGAGTGGGACATGCCCCTGAGCCACCCGTCATTCTGGCCGATCTACGAGGAGGCGGAGCGCCAGGACCTGCCCATCGCGGTGCACACGGGGAATGGGGCAAGCCCCACCATCAACCAGATGCTGGAGGGTATCCCGCGGCCCACGACGGGGGGCTTCCCGCAGATCAACCCCTGGGGCGCGGGGCTGGTGAGCGGCCCTTACGTGCTGTACGCGTTCCAGCAGCTGCTGGGCTCCAGCTTGCTGGACGACTTTCCGAGGCTGCGGCTCGGGTTCCTCGAAACGGGCACGGACTGGGTGGTCCGGCTGGTGAAGGCCCTGCGGGCGCGCCAGGGATCGAAGGTGGACCGGTGGTTGGGGGAGCGGGTCTTCGTGTCCTGTGCCGTGGACGATGAGCTGTCGTATACGATTGACAAGCTGGGCGACGAGTTCCTGGTGAGCGCGACGGACTTTCCGCACGGGGACTCGTTTCGGGAGGACCACCTGGCTGACCGGCTGGGGAGCCGAGGTGACGTGAGCGAGGGTACGGTCGAGAGGATCCTGTCGGGGAACCCGCAGCGCTTGTACCGGCTCTAAGCGCGGGGCTGAAACTCCGGCGGATGGCGCAGATGCCAGCCGGTCAGCGTCTGGTAGGCGCGGGCCACGGCCAGGGCGGTGTCCTCCTGGTACGCCCGGGCCATGAACTGGACCCCCGTGGGCAGACCGTCGCGGGTGAAGCCGTTGGGCACGGAGATGGATGGGAGGCCGGCCCCGTTTCCCAGGGCGCCCATGATGTCCCGCGTCTCCGGGCTGAGGGGGCTGCTGAGCGCCTCGTCAATGGCCGGCGCCGGGGCACGGCGCGCGGGGGCGGCCAGGGCGTCCAGCCGTGCGAGAGCGCCGTCGGCGGCCCGGGCCATGAGGCCTCGGATACGCAGGGCGCGCAGGTAGTCCTTGGCCAGCACCGTTGTCCGTGCGTAGCCCCCGTAGCGGTCCACCAGATCGGTGAGGCCTTCCGGGCCACCGCTCTCGATGAACTCGTCGAAGGCGCTGGCGGACTCGGCCATGAGGATGGTCCGGGTGACCGCTTCGTAGGGAAGGTCCGGCAGGGTCACCTCCTCGACGGTGGCTATCCCCTCCAGGTCGCCAAGGGCGCGGTGGAAGTTGTCCCGCACGTCGTCATGGACGCTGTCCGTGGCGTCCCGCAGGACGCCGAGCCTGAAGGGTCGTCCGGAGGCGCCGCTGGGGTCGTCGTGAAAGGGGGCCTCATGGGTGGTGGGGTCCAGGGGGTCCGGACCGGCGATGGCCTCCAGGACAAGGCCGCAGTCGTCGGCGGTCAGGCACAGAGGGCCCAGCTTGTCCAACGTCCAGCTCAGGGCCATGGCGCCGTAGCGGCTCACTCGGCCGTAGGTGGGCCGGAGGCCGGCGACGCCGCAGATGCTGGCGGGCGAGAGGATGGAGCCCCAGGTCTCGGAGCCGATGGCGAAGGGGACGAGACCCGCCGCCACGGAGGCCGCGGACCCGGTGGAGGAGCCCCCGGTCCAGGCGCCGCGGCTCCAGGGGTTGACGGCGGGGCCGGTGAAGGAGGCGTTGGGGAAGCGGTAGCCGAAGCCCCCCGCCAGCTCGACCATGGCGAGCTTGGCGGCCAAGACGGCCCCGGCGTCCCGGAGCCTCCGCACGACGGTGGCGTCGTGGTCCAAGCGCCGGTCCCGAAAGGGTGTGGCGCCCCAGGTGGTGGGTATCCCCTCCGAGGTGGCCAGCAGGTCCTTGGCGCCGTAGGGGATGCCGTGCAGGGGCCCCCGGTAGGTCCCGGCAGCGATCTCCCGCTCCGCCTGCCGGGCCTGGCGCATGGCAAGCTCCCTGGTGACCGTGACCACGGCGTTGAGGGTCGGGCCGATGTTCTCCAGGCGAGCGAGGAATGTCTCCGCCAGCTCCACGGGAGAGACCTGCCGCGAGCGGACCAGTTGGCTGAGCTGCCGTATGGGAAGGAAGACGACGCGCTCCTCCACGTTCACTCCCGGTCCGCCCGGTAGGGCGTGAATCGGATGAGGGGCTCGTCGCGGTAGTCCAGGGGCACCGAGCGCAAGGCTTCGGCCATCCCGGCAATGCGCTCGACGGCCTTTCGGACCTCTTCGAGCTCCTCGGGACTGAGCCGGTCCCCGTACCGGCTGCGTACGACTTCGAACAGCTCGTTGGAGCTGTTCTGGCTCGCGTCTGCCTGTGCCATGGTCCACCCCCGAATGGCGCTGCCTATGCCATAGTGCGGCGGGCTTCGCCGGGTCCGAGCCGGCGGGCCCCTACTCCGGGTCCCAGGAGAGCTCCAGCCTGTTGCCGCTGGGATCGCTCACGTAGACGGAGTAGCCGGGCCCGTCTCCGTGGCGCCGTACCGACTCCACCGTGACGCCCCTGCCCTCCAACTCCTTGACGAGGAGGCCGGAGTCGTCGGGTCCGTCCAGGTCCAGGGTGTGGTGCGGGACCCCGGGCCGCGGGCCCTGGGCTGCGTCGAACAGGCCGATGCCCGTGGCGCCCAGGCGCAGGCGCGCCACGTCCGCGCCGCCGATGTTCTGGCGGCCCCGCTCCTCGGCGCCAAGCACGTCCGCGTAGAAGCGGACGCTAGCCTCCAAGTCCTCGGTATTCAGGTTCCACGAGCGCATGCCCTTGATCTTCATGGCCGCCACCTCCCGGTATTCGTAATGGCTCCAAGTGTCTTCATGCAAGAGTATATCTCAAGGACCGGTCTATGACTCTACCCAGGGGGGGGCCGACGAGTCCGCCAGCGTTCTCCGCCGGTGCGAGGCGCGGGAGTGTGGTATCGTCGAGCGCGGACGCCAGCTTTGGAAAAGGGAGAGCGAGATGCTGTACGAGCTACGGACCTACGAGGCGATGCCGGGGAAGCTTCCCAACGTGGTGAGGCGGTTCGGGGACTTCACGGCCCAGGCCTTCGAGCGGCACGGGTTCCACATCGTGGGGTTCTGGACAGCGCAGATGGGTGGGTACAACAACCAGCTGATCTACATGCTGGGGTGGGAGAGCTACGAGGAGCGGGACCGCTGTTTCACGGCCTTTCGCGCGGACCCGGAGCGGGCGCGCGTCTTCGCGGAGAGCGAGAAGGACGGCCCAATCGTCGCGCGGGTGCACAACGTGATGCTGGAGCCCACGGACTACTCGCCGCTGAAGTAGCCTCACCGCCGGCCTGGCTGCGGCCGGACCGCGGGAGCCCCATCCGGGGGCTGTGCCAGGGTATAGGGCTCGAGATTCTTTCTCTGCAGCAAACTCCCGCATTCAGGGCAAAAGCTGAACTCCGGCTGGACGACGGCCTCGCACATGCCGCACGAGCCGATGGGCGCGGCCGCGGCGACCCTGAAGGCTTCTCCGCACGCCGGGCAGTAGCTTGCACGGGATCCGCATCGTGTGGCGCAGCCAGCGCAGGTCAGTATGACGCTGGCTGAACGGTGGAGCCTTGCGGACACCGCGTCGGCCAGGGAGACGAGGTAGAAGAGTCCAACCAGACCGGCGAAGAATATCGCCAGTGTTCCGGCCGCCCATCTTCCGCCGGCGAATAGGAAGAAGTCGAAGAGGCCATGGGCCGTGATCCCAACGGCCAGGGCGGCCCACGTGACGGGCGCACCGTAGGGCGAGCCCCGCTTTTGCCGCCCGAGAGCGTACCCCCACGGAGCGGCGAACACGACGTGCCCAACCGTCGAGAAGACCCCTCGAAGCAGCACGACGCCTGCGCCGAATACAACCATGTAGCCGACGTTCTCTATGGACGCGAACCCCAGGGCTGCGGCGGCGGCAAAGATGAGGCCGTCCATCGGCTCGGAGAAGTAGGGTGACCTGTAGAGGGTCTGCCTCACCACGAGGAACTTGCCCAGCTCCTCCGTGGCCCCCGCGACGATGAAGGCCACGTAGACCATCGTCCCCAAGGAGTTGCCTGTCTCGTTGATCTCTATGGCGCCGAATCCGCTCAGCGCAGTCTCGACGACAACGATCGGCACGGAGGCCAGGACTCCATAGAGAAAGGTCCGTATAACGAGGGACAGAGGAGAGGGGAGATACCTGTCCCGCTGATAGATGATCCAGAGCCAAAACATGCCTGGCGCAAATCCAAGGACCAGATAGCCCAGCTCACTCAAGCCTTCACCCTGAGGACTCGCGAATCAACGATGAGGTCCTGCCAGGCGCGCTTCTGGGGACTCAGGAGTATTGCCAGTACGCCAAGGCCCAAGGGGATGAGGGAGAGGTAGCAGGCCCAATAGCGGGCAAGGCTTCGACGGTAGGTCAACGGCGACCCGTCAGACCGCGTGACCTTCAGCCCCATGACGAGCTTCCCCACGGTACGCCCCCACCTGCCCACGGCCAGGGTGTAGTACGCGGCACTGAGGAATACGGCCAGGAGAATGAAGCCAATGGCGAGCTCATCGCCGAATACAAGTCGTTCATCCCCGTCCGTGATCAGCTGCACCACCAGTATCCCGGCAATTATCAGGAGCACTGCGTCTATGAAGGCTGCGACGATGCGGACCCAGAAGCCGGCAGGGTCACCCACAAGCTGTGATGCCGCGAACAGGCGGTCAGGCAGTGCCAGCCCGCAGTGGTAACAGAAGCGAAAGCCGGTGTGGTTGATGGTGCGACAGCCTGCGCAGAGCTTTCGGAGTTGCGCTGGGTCAACGATGAGTCCAGCCGCCGCTCCGCCCAAGGCCAAGCCGCAGCCGTTGCAGTACCTTGCGCCGGGCTGGATGAGGAGCGCGCAGTTGGGGCACGGAAGGGCTTGCATGTAGGCACTGTCGATGTCTCGCACCGCTGAGACTGTACGCCTCTGGTCGGAGGCACGCAACAGTCGATGCGGCAGCCTGGGGTGAGGGGGTAGGATTTCCCCTTCGCGCTGCCCGCCGGGGGAGGGAGTCGTGTTGGGTTGGGGCGGCTCACGCCAGCTTGGCGACGACTTGGAACTCCACGGCGTAGACGTGGACCTGGCGGATGTCGCCCTTGACCTTACGGGAGTTGATCTGCTGGAACTGCCGATAGAAGTCGTCGAGGGTGGGATAGCCCTCGGCTCTGGCTTCCGCGTCGGTCATGTCGCCGAGCTGCTGTTGCCACACCCTGAGGATGAGGGCCCTGGCGAAGGGTTTTTCGCCGGTCATGGGCGGACGCAGGTAGAAGAGGTGCTCGGAGCCCACGACGGCGCGCGGGCGGTCCCAGAGCTTGCGCGTCTGGGTCTTCGCGCCGGCCAGGATCTTCTGCTTTGCGTCGGGCTTGAAGAGGATCATACCGCCCCCGCCATGTCAGGTCGTGCGGACGCCGCAGGGGCGCGGCAACTCACGCAGGGACGGAGAGGCGGCGCGGCAGACGGAGGCACGGCGGCTACCGGGCGAAGATGGACTGGAAGACGTACGCGCCGTCCTGGCCGCCGAGGATAGCCTCGCAGGCGCGCTCCGGATGGGGCATCATGCCGAGGACGTTGCCTTCCCTGTTGACGATTCCCGCGATGCTGCCCACGGAGCCGTTGGGGTTGAACTCCGGGGCGACGCTTCCATCCGGGCCGCAGTAGCGAAAGACGACACGGCCCTGCTCCTCCAGCTCGGTGAGGGCGGCCTGGTCGGCGTAGTAGCGGCCGTCGCCGTGGGCGATGGGAACGCTGAGGACCTGGCCGGAGGGACAGGCGGAGGTGAAGCGGGTCCGGGGGTTGTCGACGCGCAGGCCGACCCAGCTGCAGCGGAACTCGAGGTGCTGGTTCCGCATGAGAGCGCCGGGGAGCAGGCCAGCCTCGCAGAGGACCTGGAAGCCGTTGCAGATGCCAAGCACAAGGCCGCCGTTGGCGGCGAACTCCTGAACGGCCTCCATGATTGGCGAGAAGCGGGCGATGGCCCCGGAGCGGAGATAGTCGCCGTAGGAGAAGCCGCCGGGGAGGACGACGCAGTCGAAGCCGGTGAGGTCCCGGTCCTTGTGCCAGAGGTATGCGGTGTCCTGGCCCAAGACGTTGCCGAGGGCGTGGAATGTATCGCGGTCGCTGTAGGTGCCTGGGAAGACGACCACGCCGAAGCGCATGTTTGCTCCTTGCCAAACGCCTGTTTGCGGCCGGGCAGTCCCTATCGAGGCCAGCGGTTTTCCGTCACGCCTTGGCCAGGGCGTCCAGCAGCTCTGAGACGACCTGATTGACGGCAGTGCCGTCGGCCTGGCCCCGGAGCTGGGGCATGAGGCGCCCCATGACCTTGCCGCGGTCGCCGGGGCCCGCGGCGGCGGTGTCGCGGATGGCCTCGCGGGCCAGGAGGGCGATGGCTTCGCGGGCCAGGAGGGGCGGCAGGTACTCCTCGAGGACGGAGAGCTCCGCGGACTCCTTGTCGACGAGGTCCTGACGGCTGCCCTTCCGGAACTCCTCGATGCTCTCCCGGCGCTGCTTGGCCTGACGCTGGAGGACGGCGATCTTCTCGTCCTCTTCGAGGGGCCTGATTTTCGCCTTCTCCTCGTACTGTAGGGCGCTCATGGCGAACCTGATGACGTCGCGGCGCAGTGTGTCGCGGCCGCGCATGGCCGCCTTGAGGTCTTCCGAGAAGCGCTCTGAGATGCCCATAGTCCGCCCTGCAAGGTATTGGCGCCGGGATGGTCCCCGCTTCCACGCGGCGACTGCCGGGAATCACTGCTGCATTGTACCCGGCCGCACGATGGGCGCGTCAAGGTTGCGCTTGGCTAGGCTGGGGCCGAACGGTATAGTAGTGGCGAGGAGCCATCTTGAGCACAGCGGACACGCAACGATCGGTTGAACCAGGGGCGCTGGTGACTCTGACGCCCGATGGCATGGGCCCCCTGGGGGAGTGCACGGGCACGCTGGACGGGATACCGGTGACGGTGTTCGGAGGCATCCCCGGGGAGCGGGTGGAGGCGGAGGTGGTGCGGCGCTACCGGGACCATACGGCATTGCGAGTGGTTGGCGTGCCGGAGCCTTCGGCGCACCGGACAGCGCCGCCGTGCCCATTCTTCTGGCCGTGCACGGGCTGCCAGTGGCAGCACATATCCTATGATCACCAGTTGGAGCTGAAGCAGCGGGCGGTCCAGGATGCGCTGGGCGGCGCCCCGGGTCTCGACGGGGTACGAGTGCTGCCGACGCTGCCGAGCCCGCAGCAGTACGGGTACCGCAACCACGCCCGGTTCACGATTGGCCCAGAGGGCGCGCTGGGCTTCGTGAACCGCATCACCAGGCGGTTCGTGCGGGTTGGACTGTGCGGCATCATGGCGCCGTGGATCAACGAGACCCTGGGTAAGCTCCAGGGCCGCTGCGCCGAAACGACGCAGCTCTCCATCCGTCACGGGGTGAACACGGGGGACGGCCTCATCCAGCCCAAGCTGGTGGGCGCTGGGATGGAGCTGGAGACGGGGCAGAAGCACTACGAAGAGCGACTGGGCGGACGACGCTTCCGCATCGCCTCGCCGTCCTTCTTCCAGGTCAACACGCCAGGGGCGGAGGCGATGTTCGAGTACATGGTTAGCCGGCTCCGGCTGACGGGCCGGGAGCTGGTGGTGGACGCGTACGCGGGGGTGGGCACGTTCGCGGCGCTGCTGGCGTCCAGGGCAGGGCGGGTGGTCGCGGTGGAGGAGTCGTCGGCTGCGGTGCGCGACGCGGAGGCGAACGTCGAGGACCTGGGCAACGTGGAGATGCGGCGCGGCAGGACGGAGGACGTGCTGTCGTCGCTGGAGGAGCACCCGGACGTCGTGGTGCTGGACCCGCCGCGGGCGGGGTGCCACCCGCGAGCCATCGAGGCGCTGAAGCGGTTGAGGCCCATGCTGGTAGCGTACGTCAGCTGCGACCCGGAGGCGCTGGCGCGGGACCTGTCGCTGCTAGTGCAGGGAGGCTTCAGGGTGGACGAGGTCCAGCCGGTGGACCTGTTTCCGCATACGCACCACGTCGAGTGCATCGCAATGCTCTCTCCGGCCGTGGATGAGGCCGCCGGGGCGGGGACGCCGGGCAGCGCGGGGGCGGCGGTGCTGGTGCTCGCTTCGGCGTCGCCGCGGCGGCGTCAGCTGCTGAGGGAGCTGGGCCTGGCGGTGGAATTGACGGAGTCCGGAGTCGACGAGACGACGGCACGGGCCGACCAGGCGCCGGAGGCCCTGGCGACGGAGCTGGCGCTGCGGAAGGCGAGTGCTGTGGCGTCGCGGCGCGGGGACGGGCTAGTGATAGGGGCCGATACGGTTGTGGCGCTGGACGGACGCGTGCTGGGCAAGCCGGCCACGGAGTCGGAGGCGCGTCAGATGCTTGCCAGCCTGCGGGGCCGCCGCCACCGGGTGATTACGGGGGTGGCTGTGGTGGACGGGGCGTCCGGCAGGGCGGAGGTGGAGCATCGCACGAGCGTGGTTGAGATGCGGGAGTATACGGACGCGGAGATTGAGGCGTTTGTCGCTTCCGGCGAGGCGATGGACAAGGCGGGGGCCTACGCGGTGCAGGACCCCGTGTTCCGGCCGGCAAGGTCGGTGGAGGGGTGCTTCGCCAACGTGATCGGCCTGCCACTGTGCGCACTGGCGGGGCTGCTGGGCAGGTCCGGCGCGGAGGTGCAACCACGCGAAGGATGGACGCCGCCGGGACCGTGCGCCGAGTGCGCGGCGCTAGCCAGGCAGGCCCGAACATGAACTTTGGAGGCGTGGGCGGCCTGGAGCTGCTGGTCATCATGGTGGTGGCCATGCTGGTCCTGGGCCCGTCACGGCTGGCCTCCACGGCACGGACGCTGGGGAAGGTGAGCAGGGAGCTGCGCAAAGGCACCGAGGTTATCCCCAACTTCCTGGAGGAGATTCAGGGAGCGCCGGAACGGGACGAGGATGATGCCCCGGAGGAGGATGACGCAGCAGCGGCGCCGCCGCCGGGCGCCCAGCCCCGGCGACGGGCACGGAGGCCTTCGGGCATGTCCGGCGACGCGGAGAAGGACCCCGAGGCGGAAGCGTAGGTGGCCCGGGACAGGAGCCGGCCGCTTCGAGAGCACCTGGAGGAGCTGCGCTGGCGGCTGCTCATCGTGGTTGTGGCAGTGCTGGCGGGGGCGGGCGTCAGCGTCTTCTACTTTCGCACCATTGTCGCGTTCCTGACTGAGCCAGCGAGCGGGCGGCTTTCGTCGGGTGGCGGCGGGCCCATCTACACGGAGCTGACGGAGCTCATTGGCGTCACGGTGAAGGTGTCGCTGCTGGGGGGCTTCATTCTGGCCCTGCCGGTGGTGGTGTACCAGGTGATGATGTTCGTGGCGCCGGGGTTGACGCGGCGGGAGCGGCTGTACACGCTGGGCGTGTTCCCCGGGGCGATCATCTCGTTTGCGGGCGGGGCGTGCTTCGCCTACTACGTGATCCTGCCGCCCATCCTGGGGTTCCTGCTCACGTTCGGCGGCGACGTGGCGCAGCCGATGATCCGCATCTCCAACTACATCAACCTGGTGGTGACGCTGCTCTTCTGGATGGGGCTGATCTTTCAGACGCCCCTGATCATGTTCGTGGCGTCCAAGGTGGGGGTCGTGACGCCGCAGACGTTCGCAAAGGGGAGGCGGTACATAGTGGTGGTGGCCTTTGTGGCGGGGGCGCTGATCACGCCGACCTTCGACCCGCTGAACCAGGCCCTAGTCGCGGCGCCGCTCATCGTGCTCTACGAGCTGGGGATCTGGCTGGCAAGGCTGGCGCGATGGAAGCCGAGGTCGGCGCGCAGACGCCGCGCGGGCGGGTCCGCCGCGAAACCGTAGGCGGGGGCGGACTCAGGCCCTGGGAGGTCTTTGGGAGGTCCGGCTTCGCCTGGCCGCAGCGTCTCGACCCCTGAGGGAACGGACGGCTCTGCCCAGGCTGCGGCCCAGGCCCGGGAGGCGTCCTCCGCCGAATATGAGGAGCAGGACGAAGAGGATGATGAGGAGCTCGGGTATGCCCAGGTTCATGCACGGCCCTCACGTCGCGGGGGGTGGCGCCGGAGCCATGATACGGAGGCGAGACCAGCCGGTCAACGGCGCTGGGCCGCGAGGGCCGGGGCGTAGGGAGGCGGTGTGCTATGCGCGTCCGTGGGCGCATGGTATAGTCCCAGGATTGTCGCGGGACGCAGTCGAACCAGAAAGGCCGAGAGTCCCATGCCTGAATACGACGTGGTAGTTGTGGGCGCCGGGCCGGGGGGGTACGTCGGCGCCATCCGGGCCGCACAGCTGGGGATGCGTACGGCCGTGGTGGAGCGGGAGGATCTGGGCGGCGTGTGCCTCAACTGGGGATGCATCCCCAGCAAGGCCCTACTGCGCAACGCCGAGGTGCTCTCGCTGTTCCGCCGCGCCGAGGAGTTCGGCATCGGGTATGACAACCTGCGCTACGATTTCGGGGCGGCCATCGACAGGAGCCGTCGGATCGTGGACAGGCTGACCCGGGGCGTGGCGGCGCTGCTCAGAAAGCACGGGGTGGAGCGGATCGCGGGGGACGGCGCGCTGCGGAGCGCGACAGAGGTGGAGGTCAAGGGGACCGGCCGGACCCTGGAGGCGGGCCACATCATCCTCGCCACGGGAGCCAGGCCGCGGGGCCTTCCCGGCATCCCCATCGACGGCCAGGTGGTGGTCACCAGCCGCGAGGCGCTGGAGCGCAAGGAGCTTCCGGCTTCCGCCGTCATCGTGGGCGGGGGCGCCACCGGCTGCGAGTTCGCGGACATCTACAACGCCTACGGGGTGGACGTAACGATTGTCGAGCTTCTGCCCCATCTGCTGCCCAACGAGGACGAGGAGGTGAGCCAGGTCCTGGAACGCTCCTTCACGCGGCGTGGGATCAAGCTGCTGCTTGGGACCGCGGTGAGGGGCCTCTCTCGAGGCGAGAAGGGGGCCACCGTCACAGTGGAGTCGGCGGAGGGCGGACAGGGGATCGATTGCGAGCTGGTCCTGGTCTCGATAGGGGTGCAGGCCAACACGGAGGGGCTGGGGCTCGAGGGCGTGGGGGTGGCCACGGACCGGGGGTTCATCGCCGTTGCGGACAACATGCGCACTAGCGTGCCGTCGATATCGGCGGTTGGGGACGCCACAGGCAAGCTGCTGCTGGCCCACGCGGCGTCGGCCCAGGGTGTGGCGGCGGCGGCGGTGCTGGCAGGTCTGAGCCCACCGCCGCTGGACTACGAGGCGATGCCCAGGGCGGTGTACTGCCGGCCCCAGGTGGCGAGCTTTGGGCTGACGGAGCGGGCCGCGAGAGAGGCCGGACGCCAGTACAAGGTGGGTAAGTTTCCGATGCTGGCCAATGGCAAGGCGCTGGGGCTGGGTGAAGCAGAGGGCTTCGCCAAAGTTGTCATCGACGAGGAGTATGGCGAGCTGCTGGGGGTCCACCTCATTGGCCCGGAGGCCACGGAACTGCTGGCCGAGCTCTCGATGGCGCGCTTCCTGGAAGGCACGGCCCGCGAGGTGGGGTACCTGGTGCACGCGCATCCGACCCTCTCGGAGACCGTGAAGGAAGCGGCCCTGGCCGCCCTAGGCCAGGGCATCCACATCTGAGGGAGGCGGTGGAGGAACTGACGCAGCGGACGGGGAGGCGTAACTTGGGTTCTGAGCCCGTCTCGTAAGGCGTGTTGGGGAAACATGCCTACGCAGGGAGCGATGGATTCCCGCTTTCGGAGACCCTTGCACAACCGTCATTCCCGCACCCACCCGCCGTGGCGACCCCGCAACCCTCCCCCTACAAGGCCGTCGCGCCAGCGACCCCGCGAAAGCGGGAATCCAGGGGAGGGGCCTCAGGCTGGCGGAAGCTGCTTCACTTACACGACCTCGCCCTCCACGGGGAGTTATGCTAAGGTCTCCTTTCGCGGGAATGACGCGATTGGGATACGGCGAGCAATACCGTTGCACAGACGCATTTCGGGAGAGCGGGAACGCAGAGGGCTGGAGGTAGACCGTGGCGAGCATCATCGTCATGCCGCAGATGGGCTACGACATGCGCGAGGGCCGCATCGTCAAGTGGCTCAAGAGTGAGGGCGACGCGGTGGAGCGTGGGGACGAGGTGGCCGAGATCGAGACGGACAAGGCCGTCGTGCCCATGAGGGCCACGGCGTCGGGAGTGCTGCGGAGGATCCT
The DNA here is from genome assembly GCA_965247615.1 of Dehalococcoidia bacterium. Classification (GTDB taxonomy): domain Bacteria; phylum Chloroflexota; class Dehalococcoidia; order Lucifugimonadales; family UBA1127. Next base: position 2,882,024 of record OZ252022.1, read on the forward strand.
GGCGCAGGAAGGGGCGATGGTGCCCGTCGGCGAGGCCATCGGGGTTGTGGCAGCGGCCGGCGAGGAGCTCCCGGAGGAGCTGCCGCGGGCAGACGGAGCGGCCTCGGCCGAGACCGCTGGCCCGGACGTGGTTGACGGGACGCCTTCGGGCCCGGACCCGGCGCGCGAACCGGATTCGGGGGCCGTCGGCGGCCGGGTAGCGGCGTCGCCGTTGGCGCGGCGCATCGCCCGGGAGCGCGGCATCGACGTCGCGCAGGTTACCGGGACGGGGCCCGGCGGACGCATCATAGAGCGGGACGTGCTGGGCTACGCGGCGGCGCGGGAGGCCGGAGCGGCGCCCACGGCGGCGGAGGCTTCGGGCGGCGTCGAGCGCGTGGAGCTGTCTCGGATGCGCCAGGCCATCGCCCGGGTGACGTCGCGCAGCATGCAGGAGGCCCCGCACTTCTACGTGACGTCGGAAGTGAATATGGGGGAGACGGAGCACCTGCGGCGAGAGCTGAACTCGGCGCTTGAGCAGCGAAAGACCCGGGTCAGCGTCAACGATTTCATCATCAAGGCCTGCGCCCTGGCCCTGGCGGTCCATCCCACAGTGAACGCCACCTTCCAGGGCGACGGTCTGGCGCTGCACACGTCCGTCAACATGGGCATCGCCATCGACCTTGAGGGGCGCGGCCTCATCATCCCGACGCTCTTCGGCTGCGAGCGCCGGTCCCTGGAGGAGGTTGCCGAGGGGAGCCGGGACCTGGTGGAGCGGGCCAAGTCGGACGGCCTACGTCCCGAGGAGCTGAGCGGCTCGACGTTCACCATCAGCAACCTTGGGTCGCTGGACGTGGAATCGTTTACGGCCATCATCTACCAGCCCAACAGCGCGGTGCTCGCCGTGGGCGCCATCACGGAGCGGCCGGTCGTGGAGCAAGGCCAGATCGTGGTGGCGCGGATGATGAAGATGTCCCTCTCCGTCGACCACCGGGTGACGGACGGCGCCGGCGCAGCGCGATTCCTGCGGGAGGTCAAGCGGCGCCTGGAGCACCCCGTCGGCATGCTGGTTTAGAGGGACCGGGTCCGTCGGGCCGGAGGGATGGCGGTCGCGGCCGGACGGTCGTCGGGGATCAGATGCCCATGATGTTGTAGCCGGCGTCGACGGGGATGACGGCCCCGGTGACGCCGCTGGAGAGGTCGCTGGCGAGGTAGAGGGCGGTCTTGGCGACGTCGTCGTGGGTGATGTTCCGGGCGAGTGGGGCGCGCTCCAAGGCGGCGCGCTTCATGTCCCCATAGCCGGAGATGACGCGGGACGAGAGGGTGTCCAGGGCCCCTGCGGAGATGGCGTTGACGCGAACGTTGCGGGGTCCGTACTCGGCCGCGAGCTGACGGACGGCGTTTTCCAGGGCGGCCTTGGCCGTTCCCATGACGTTGTAGCCCGGGAAGACGCGCTTCGACGCCTGGAAGGTGAGGGTGAGGACGCTGCCCCCGTCCGGCTCCATGAGGGGCGCGGCGTGCAGGGTAATGGGCAGGAGGGAGTAGGCGCTGACGTCAAGGGCGACCCGGAAGCCGTCCCGGCCGGTCCTGGAGAAGTCGCCGCCCAGGTCGTCGCGGTTGGCGAAGGCGATGCTGTGCACCACGACACTGAGGGAGCCGAGGGCCTGCTTGACGTCGGCGAAGGCGGCCTCGATCTGGGCGTCGTCGGTGACGTCGCACTGGACGAGGTGGACGTCGCCCATGCCGGCCGCGAGGCTGGCGACGGAGTCTCTGAGGCGCGCGCTCTGGTAGACGAGGGCCAGGCGCGCGCCGGCCTGGTGGAGCACCTGGGTGATGGCCCAGGCGATGCTGCGCTGGTTGGCGACGCCGAAGATGAGGGCGTTCTTTCCGGTGAGGTCGATGGGGTACAAACTCTCTCCTGATGCGGTAATGCCCTGGCTCTGCCGACGTGGCGGGGCCGGGTACTCTCAGACACCGGGCACACCCTGCCCCCAGGGAGAGGGGAGGCCAGCGCCTGGGTTATGTCAGACGGCCGCGGTGGACCTTGGAGCTCCCTCCGGGTGATAGACTTCTTCCCGCATGTTGGCGTTCAGGAAGGCCAGGTACTGGTCCTTGGTCATTCTAGGCTTGTGTGCGGCCTTGATGTCGCGGGCCAGGGCGGCGCCCTCCGCCAGCAGGTCCACGACGGTCCAGGCCATGGCCTTGGCGGCGGTGAGCACGGAGTTTTCCCAGTCGCGGACGAGATAGTCGGCGCCGTGGCCCGCGCCCTCGGCGCCGCCGGCGTAGGGGTGGATGGCGGGAAGTATCTGAGTGACGTCGCCCATGTCGGTGGAGCTGGCGCGGTGCCGGATCTGGGCGACCTCGTCCTCGCCGACGAGGCTGGCCGCGTTGGAGCGATAGATGCTGGAGAGGTTCTTGTCGCTGGCGAGGGGCAGGTAGCCGGGCAGAGTGGTGATGGAGACGGAGGCGCCGACGGCCATGGCGCCGGCGCGGAGGGAGCGCTCGACCTTGGCGTCGGCGTCGGTGATGGCGGCGGTGGTGCGTCCGCGGACGAAGGTCTCCATGCGGACGTCGGCGGGGACGGAGTTCACGGAGTCGCCGCCCTTGGTGATGATGGGGTGAATGCGGATGCTGTCGCGCTCCTGAAAGGTCTCGCGCTGGGCGTGGATGGCGTTGAGGGCGATCTGGGCCGCGTTGAGGGCGTTGATGCCCTTGTGGGGGGCGCCGCCGGCGTGCGCTGCGCGGCCCTGGAACTGGACGAGCTTGGCCAGCATGCCGTTGTTGGTGCCCTCGATGGCGAGTCGCTTCTCGCCCTGGTTGCTGGTGACGTGGGTCATCATGGCCGCGTCGATGTCGTCGAAGTGGCCCAGGCGGATGAACTCCGGCTTGCCGCCCAGGTACTGGATCTTGCCCTGCTGGCGCAGCGCCTGGCGGAACTCCAGCTCGATGTACTCTTCAGCGGGCACGGCGAAAAGGGCGACGCCGCCGCTGAGCTGCGGGAGGACGCCCTGTGCCTGGAGGCCGGCGGCGACGGCGAGCATCATGCCGATCTGGGCGTGATGGCCGCAGGCGTGGGCGGCGCCGGTGGCGGGATCGGCCCGGGAGTGTCCGGGGACGATGAGCGAGTCGAGCTCGCCAATGACGCCCACGGTGGGGCCGGGGCTGCCGCCGTCCAGGCGCCCCTTGACGCCGGTGACGGCGATGCCGGACTGGTGGGGGATGCCCATCTCCCGGAGCTTTTCCTGGACAAGGGCGGAGGTCTTGACCTCACGGAAACCGGGTTCGGGGTGGTCCAGGATTGCCTGGGCGACTCGAATGAGCTCATCGCCGCGGCGGTCGATCTCCTGGCTGACGCGCCGTTTGAGCTCGTCTCGGTCCACGGTGGGCGCCTCCAGAGGCCGGGCTAGGGGGTATGCTGGACGGGATTATAGCAGCGGGCCCGGCGGAGGGGAAGGACGGGGGGCGGGGGTTGGGGGCGGCGGTCTGGTGGGGTGGGAAGGGCGCATGGTAGGCTTGTTGCAGGGGCTTGGGGTGGTCCCGGGCCCTCTTTCTTGGCTCCGTGCGCAGACCGGAACCGAGTCCATGGCGATAGCGAGAGAGTCGGAGCCCCACCCGGTGTCGATGGGCGCCGTTCTGGGGCTCATCGAGGGCTGAGCAGTGGAGCTTGACCAGCCAAACGCCAATTCAGCGGCCGGTGCGGTCCGGCGGCGCAGGCTGGGGCTGTTGGTCCCCCTGGTCCTCTCGCTAAGGCCGTGGCAATGGATGAAGAACGGGGTGGTCCTGCTGCCCCTGGTGTTCAGCGTGAACACGGTGTGGCGGCCGGGCGACGCCGCCCACGCCGCGGGGCTGTTCCAGACTGCCCTGGCGGGGTTCGCGGTGTTCTGCCTGGTTTCGGGCGCGGTCTACCTGGTCAACGACGTTGCGGACCGGGAGGGGGACCGGGCCCACGCCAGGAGGTCACGCCGGCCGGTGGCGTCGGGGGCGCTGCCGGCGCGGGCGGCGCTCATCGCCGCGGCGCTCCTCATGGCTGCCGGTGGGGCATGGAGCGTGCTGCTTGACGCCGCTTTCGCCCTGAACATCGCCGTGTACGCCGCCCTGAACCTTGGCTACTCCCTGGGGCTGAAGCGGGTGGTCCTGCTGGACGTGATGATCGTAGCCGGCGGGTACGTGCTGCGGATGGTGTCAGGATCTGTGCTGCTCGGCGTGCCCACGTCTCCGTGGCTGTACATGACGCTTGGGCTGGGCGCGCTGTTCATGGTGCTGGGGAAACGGGAGAGCGAGACGCTCCTGGCGGGCGAGGGCGCGGCCCGGCAGCGGGCGGTGCTGGGCAGCTACTCCTCTGACCTGCTCCGGCTGCTGCTGGGGATCACGGCCACGGGCACCCTGCTGGCCTATGGGCTCTACATCTTCACGTCTGAGACCATGCCGGCCAACCAGAGCATGTTCCTGACCCTGCCCCTGGTGATCTTTGGCCTGTTCCGCTACCTCTATCTCATCGAGGTGGAGGAGGGTGCGGAGAGTCCGGAGCTCATCATCCTGAAGGACCGGCCCATGGTTCTTGCAATCCTGTCGTGGGCGATTGCGGGGGTCGTGATCCTGCTGCTCGACCGCTGAGGCCCCACGCCACGCCCGTCGCGACCCCGCAACGCTCACCTACATGGCCGTCGCGCCAGCGACCCGCCTACGCGGGGTCGGCGGTCAGCTGGAGCTCGAAGAGGCTGCCGTGGCCCGGCACGGACTCGGCAACGCCGATGGTCTGCAGTCCCCACCAGACCATGGCCTGGGTGCTGGTGACGACGGGGATGCCCGTGTCCTCCTCTATAGCCCCGATACTGGATGCCACGGGAAAGCGCGCGCAGGGGATATAGAAGGCGTCGGCGTCCGGGGCCTCGCCGGCGAGACTTCGGGCGAGCTCGTAGGGGGCATCGAAGGGCAGGCGGGCGATCTGCGCGGCGCTCTCGATGCCGAGGCCCCTCATGGCCGCGACCTCGTAGCCGCGGGCCTCCAGGTAGCCCTTGAGGATCTGGTTGCGCTCGTCAACGTAGGGGGTGGCCACGATGATGCGCTTGGCGCCAAGGCTGTCCAGCCCGGAGAGCATGGCGCCGGTGGTGCTGGCCGCGGGGACGCCTGCGATGCTCCTGGTCCGCTCGACCACGCCTTCGTCGGAGCCAATGGCGGCGACGACGGGCCCGCCGCCGACGATGATGCAGTCGGCCTGCCCTTCCACCATGTGGCCGACGGCCTCATCGAGCTTTTCGATGGCGCGGTCGAAGTCCTCTTGGCGCAGCCGCTGGATGTAGAGGGACGAGTAGACCATCATGATGCCGTCGGGCAGCATGCTTTGGACCTCGTTGAGGATCATGTCCAGGGGGATGGACGGGCAGACGTGACCGATGCTTCCCCGCTCTCCGTACATGGCGCACTCCTTCCGGCGGGGCTGGGACCCCATAATTTGCTGACTGCGGGGAGTGTACTGCGGGTGCGCCGGCGGCACAACCGAGGGGCGCGGGGCGAGCCGGCGGCAAGTATGGTAGGGTGTAGCGGCGGCGGCGCGAGGGTGCCGTCGAAGGGTCTTCGACAAGCACGGCGCGCGGCAATGGAGGGGACCGGGAGGCGGGCCGTTCCTGGTTGATGGCAACGATGAAGGATAGGAAGCGACGGATGGTCAGCGCCAAGGCTGTGCGGCTGCTCTTGGCCCCTGCTTTGGCCCTTGTCCTGGCGGCCTGCGGAGGCGACGCCCAGCCCTCGGGGCCGGAAGGGCCTGCGCCGGACCCGGTGCTGGAGCGCCTGGAAGCGCTGGAGCAGCGGATAGATAGGCTGGAGGAGCAGTTGGGCGGGGTGGAGCGCCGGCTGGGAGGGTCGCCGGAGCAGGCCCGCAGCGCAGCGCCGGGGCCGACGCCGGGCCGGGTGAGCGCCCCGGGCGCCGCGCCGGGGCCGGCGGTGGACCGCATCGCCTACGTGGGGGGAGACGGCAACGTCTACACGGTGCAGCCCAACGGGGACGATCGCGCCCAGCACACGGGCGCCGGGGGGAATCTGGACAGCGGGCCGGGGAACCAGCTCGCCTTCTGGCCCACGTGGTCCCCGGACGGCCGGAGCCTGGCCTATTCAGTGGCGCGGCGGGCCGTCGAGGGGACCGGGCTCTCCATCGCCCTGATGACCGTCGAGCTCTCGACGGGCGAGAAGCAGGAGCTCTACAGCAATCCGCGGGTGCCGGTGCCGATCATCGCCGATGGGACGCCGCACTACATGAGCTGGTCGCCGGACAGCAACCGCCTGGCGTTCCTCGCGATGGAGGCGGACGGGATGGCGCTGCGGGTGGGGAGCCTGGATGCTCCGGGCGAGACGCGGCGGCTGGCGCTGGGCGCGCCGCTGTATCACGCGTGGTCGGCGGACAGCAGCCGGCTGCTGCTTCACGCCGGGGCGCAGCTGTCGCTGGTGCGCAGCCCGGCGTTCCAGGACTTCCTTGCGCTGTCCAATGAGGGGTCGCTGGCCTTTAGGGCCCCGGCGTGGTCTCCGGACGGCCTTCGCGTCCTGAGCGTCTCGGAGGGGCCCTCAGGCAGGAACACGCTGGTCTCCAGCAACCCGGAAGGTGACCGGGCGCAGGCTCTGGCGACGGTGGGGGGCCAGGTGGCCTTCCTATGGTCACCGACGGGAGAGCACATCGCCTTCGCGGACGCGCCGACGCCGGGGCAGCCGTTCTTCACGCGGCTGAACGTCACGACGCCCGGCGGCGATGAGGCCGCGGCTCTGGAGGGAGAGGCCATCCTGGCATTCTTCTGGTCGCCCGACGGGCAGCGCATCGCCTACGTCGCCCTGTCGCAGGAGAGGCGCCCGTCGATGTCCTGGCGGGTGGTGGACATCGCGGATGGAGAGCCGCGTACGCTGGTGGACTTCGTCCCCGGAGAACTGTTCAAGGTGCTGCTCGCCTACTTCGACCAGTACGCCTACTCCCACTCCCTCTGGTCGCCGGACAGCACCCGTATCCTGTTCGTGGGCTCCGTTCCGGAGGGCGCGAAGGGGTCCGCGGGGGCCGACGCAGCGGAAGAGGAGACCATCTACACGTTGAACGTGGTCGGCGAGCCTGTGCTGGTGCCCGTGGCCCAGGGCCGCATCGCCGCGTGGTCCTGGAGCTGACGGCCGGGGACTTCGCGGGAGACGGCCGCCACGCAGGCCGAGTCATAGACAGGAGCTTGGACTGAGGAAAGGACCATACGATGCGAGCAATGCGCGTGCACGAGACCGGCGGCCCCGAGGTGATGCTGTACGAGGACGTGGCGGACCTTGAACCCGGCCCGACGGAGGCGGTGGTTGGTGTGGAGGCCATTGGAGTCAACTTCATCGACATCTACCAGCGCCTGGGCATGTACCCGCTGCAGCTTCCTTTCACGCCCGGCTCCGAGGCCGCGGGGCGGGTGATCTCGGTGGGGTCCGAGGTGACGGGGCTGGCCGCGGGCGACCTGGTGGCATACTGCATGGTGGTGGGCGCGTACGCGCAGCAGGCGATTGTGCCGGCGCACCGCCTGGTCAAGCTGCCCCAGGGCATGGACGCCCAGACGGGGGCGGCGGTGATGCTCCAGGGGATGACGGCCCACTACCTGGTCTACACCACGTACCCCGTCCAGGCCGGGGATGACATTCTGGTGCACGCCGGCGCGGGGGGCGTGGGCCTATTGCTGATCCAGATGGCGAAGCGGCTGGGCGCGCGGGTGCTGACGACGGTTTCCACGGAGGAGAAGGCGAAGCTGGCCCGGGACGTGGGGGCCGACGTGACTATCCGGTACACGGAGGAGGACTTCGAAGACCGCGTCAAGGAGGCCACGGACGGGAAGGGAGTGCCGGTGGTGTACGACTCGGTGGGCAAGACCACCTTCGACAAGAGCATGAACTGCCTGTCGCCTAGAGGCTACCTGGTGCTGTTTGGCCAGTCCAGCGGCTTTGTGGAGCCCATGGCGCCCAACGATCTGGCCAGGGGATCGTACTTCCTCACGCGGCCCGGTCTTGGGCACCACACACGCACCCGGGAGGAGCTGCTGTGGCGGGCCAACGACGTGCTGGGGTGGATCGAGTCGGGCGAGGTGAAGCTGCACATCGGCGGCGCGTACGCGCTGACCGAGGCGGCGGAGGCGCACCGCGCGCTGGCCAGCCGGCAGACGACGGGCAAGCTGGTGCTCCTGCCGTAGGCGAGGAGCCCCGGCTTGCGGTAGCTTGCCGGCAGGGACATAATTGCGTCACGTACCTGGGGCGGACGGACCGGGAAGCACACGGCCAGGGAACGCCGCGCTCCCCTGAAGTGCGGGCGCCCCGGGGGAAGGAGAGGACCCATGGCCTCACACGAGGTGGAATCCTGCAAGCGGGAGCTCATCGACGGGGCTGAAGCGCTCGTCAAGTCGGGGATCATGACCCGCAGCAATCACGGCAACATCAGCGCGCTGGTGCCGGGCACGCAGACCTTCGTGCTCACCGCCGGCGGCGGGCTGGCGGACATGCGGCGCGAGAAGATCGCCCTCTTCGATCTCACCGGCAGCCTGCTCGAGGGAACGGTGGAGCCGGTGGGGGCGGAGATCGTGCAGATGCACGCGATTGTGTACCGGCTTCGTTCCGAGGCCAGGTCGGTGCTGCACACGCACTCGCCGTGGGCGACGGGATTCGCGGTGGCCGGCCTGCCGATTCCCCTGGCCTACGAGGCCCTCGTCCGATCCCAGATGACGGACGGCGTACTCGTGGCGCCCTACGGGCCCCGCGGCTCTCAGCAGTCCGTGGACAACATCGCCCAGGTGCTCAGAGGGAGCGAGCAGAGCCGCGGGCTGCTGCTGGCGAACCACGGCGTGCTCGCCTTCGGCGACAGCGTGGCCACCGCCATACGGGCGAACATGGTCATCGAGGAGGCGGCGGAGATCACGGCCAAGGCGTACTCGCTGGGCGGGCCCAAGCCCATCCCGCCGGAGATGGTGGCGGCGACGCGGCAGCGGCAGGCAGCCTTCGCCGCCGCGGGCTCCACGTCGACGGGGAGCGAGCGCGGCGGCGGATAGCGCAGCATGGAGGACGGCATGACAACGGCGACTGGGGACACCTGCGGGGTTGCGCTGAAGGAGTGGGCGGCTGCGACCCGGGTCCTGGACTCGGGGGCGTCCATTGTGCTGATCCGCAAGGGAGGCATTCGGGAGCCGGGGAGGGCATTCCGGGTCCGGGAAGAGAGCTTCCTGTTCTATCCTTCCTACGAGCACCAGCGCGAGGAGCTGCTGCGGCCCGAGTTCCACGGGGACCTTGCGGCGACGCTGCCGGAGGCGCCTCCGGCGGAGACGGTCACCTTCCAACACTGGGCGCGAGTGCACCAGGTCCTGGAGGTCATGGACCCGTCTGACCTGGAGCTGCTGTCGCCGCACCACATCTGGAGCTCGGCGTACGCGCAGAAGCGGCTGCACTGGAAGCCGCGGCAGGCGCTGGCGGTGATGCTGGTGCGGGTGTACCGGCTCGATCGGGCGCACACGCTGCCGGTCCTGCCGCGGTACGTTGGCTGCACGTCGTGGGTTGACCTGGAGCAGGAGGTCCCGCTGGGGCGGCTGGAGCCGGTCCTGTCCGACGAGGCATTCCTCGAGAAGGCCACGGCTGTCAGAGACGCCCTGGAACACCTGCCGGCCCGCGTGTAGACCCGGCACGGTGGGTCTCGGTCTCAGGTGGTATACTCCGCCTGTCATTTCACAGAGAGGGAGAGCGATGCAGACCGCTGTGTACACCATCGACCAGTTCGTCGTCGACGCGAAGGAGGTACGCCGCCGGGGGCTGGACGACCTCGCGACGGTGGAGGCGCTGACGCCGCTCCTGGATCGTGTGGTGTCGCAGCCCGACTGCCTGACCAGCCTGGGCCACGGCGCCAGCCCGGACCGGGGCATTGTGGTGTATGCGGACGAGGAGCTCACGATCCGGGCCGTGGTCTGGCAGCCCAGGGAGACGACGCCCATCCACAACCACAACGGCTGGGCCCTCATCGGCGTGGTGGAGGGCAACGAGCGGAACACGAACTACCGGCGGCTGGATGACGGTACGCGCCCCTGGCACGCGCAGATCGAGGAGGCGGGGACCGTCGAAATCCTGCCCGGGCGCAGCTCCTACATCCTGCCGCCCCACGACATCCACGCCGTGAACATCCCCGACGTGAAGACGGTGGCGGTGCACGTGTACGGGAACAACCTGGACCGCCAGTGGCGCTACGAGTTCGACGCGGAGAGCGGCGAGGTGCGGCCGTTCAAGGGCCGCACGTCTCGGTAGAGCATCGAGGAAAGCTAGGGGAACGAGACAGGGGCGGGCGGCTTCCCGCCCCTGTTTGCTTTTCGCGCTATGGTGCGGCGCTCAGGAGGCCTTGACGGTGCTGGCGAGGGCCTCGATGAGGCCCTTGGCAAGGGTTTCGTACTCTTGGCGCACGGGCTTGCTGGTGAGGACGGTGGGCTTGCTGGTGTCGCGGTAGTCGGGGAGCATGGTGAAGCGGGCCAGGAAGGGCAAGTTCAGCTCCCGGGCCAGGTCCTCGCCGGCGCCCTGCCCGAAGATCTTACCGGCAAAGTTCTCGGCGACACCGAACACGGGCATGTTCAGCTTCTTGACCATGTTGATGGAGCGCTTGGCGTCCGTCCGGGAGAGCTCCTGGGGCGTGGTCACAATGACGAAGCCGTCCAGGGGGAGGGTCTGCATGATGGTCAGGGGCGCGTCTGAGGTGCCGGGGGGCAGGTCCGTGATGAGGTAGTCCAACTCACCCCACTTGGTCTGCTCCAGGAACTGGGTGATGGCGTTGTGGATCATGGGACCGCGCCAGATGATGGCTTCATCCGGGTCTTTCTGGAAGAAGCCCATGGAGAGGACCTTGACGCCCCAGGCCTCCGGGGGGAGGAACTCCCCGTCTTCGTACTCCGGGGGTTCGGTGGCGCCGATGGCCTGGACGACGTTGGGGCAGTCGACGTCGGCGTCAAAGATGCCGACGCGGTGGCCCTGCTGGGCCAGGGTGACGGCGAGGTTGACGGCGACAGTGGTCTTGCCCACGCCGCCCTTGCCGCTGTAGACGGCGACCTTGTGGCGAATGCCCTTGAAGTGCTGCGAGATGCGGCGGCGCTGCTCCCACTGGCGCTTGATGGCGTCCAAGCGGGCCTTCTCTTGGGGCGTGGGCTGCCGTGGTGTGGACATGCGTGTTCCTCATGATTGCCGTGAATGAACACGGAATTGCCTGGCGCTCCGCAAGCCAGGGGCATACCGCCCCAAGCGCGGTGGCCGGACGGGATCGGGAGCGGCGACGGTGCGGCGGGAGAGGGCGCTAGTCGAGGCCCAGGAGCCGCTTGCCTTCCTCGGTGACCAGGTCCGGTGACCAGGGCGGGTCGAAGACCATTTCGACTTCGACGTCCTCCACGCCCTCGACCTCGGCGATGCGCCATTCGGCGCTGTTGGCGATGACGGGCCCCATGCCGCAGCCCGCGGCGGTGAGGGTCATCGTAATGTATACCTTGTTGCTCTCGTCGATGTCGATGGCATAGATGAGGCCAAGGTCATAGACGTTGACGGGGATCTCCGGATCGAAGACCTCCCTGAGGGCTTCGACGATCTGGTCTAGCGTCACTTTTGGCGTGGTGGTCATCTGTCTCTCCCTCTCGCCCGCTCGTGGGGAATGTCGCCATTCTACGTAGCGGGCCCATGTCTGTCAATGTTGAGCGGATTGGTCAACTTTGGCGGCAGGGCGGGGCCGCGGCCTTACCGCCCGCGGGGTCCATGCCCGTTCGCCGGGGCTATGCCGGCTTGTGCGCCACGACGATGCCCAGGTCCGTGGGCACGGGGACCAGCGCCGGTCTGTGGAAGCCGGCGTCCTCCAGCCAGGAGGCGACCTCCGCGCCCTCCCTGACTCCGGCGCAGGGATTGAACACCGCCAGCACGTAGAGGTCCTCCAGGCTATTCAGCTTCGTCCGCCCGGGGCCGTGGTCGATGCGCATGAAGTCCTGGACAATGACCATGCCGCCCGGCAGAAGGTGCTCGTAGGCGAGCTTGAACAGGCGCCGGCAGTCTTCCTCCGGCGTGATGAGGACCACGCCGGAGATGAGCGCTGCGTCGTAGTCGCGGCCAACGTCGATCTCGAAGAAGTCGCCCTCCAGGAGCGAGATGCGATGGTCGAGGCCGCGTTCCCGGACCAGGGACCCGGCGATGCCGAGGGGCTCACTGCGGTCGACGACGACGGCCTGAAGGTTGGGCCAGGCTTCGCACAGGGCGATGCTGTAGCTGGCGGCGCCGCCGCCGAGGTCGAGCAGCCTGCGGCGGTCATGGAGGCTGACTCCGGCCACGAGGTTGGCCGCCTGCCCGGACTCGGCCCGGTTGTGCTGCCCCATCATGTAGTTGGTCCAGTAGGTGGGAGCGTCCACGAAACCCGACTCGTAGGGAAGGAGGGTCCTGCCGTCTCGAATGAGCTCGTCGAGGCGGCCAAGGGAAGCCCAGGTGTTGGTGTGGTGCAGGACAATGTCGCCGACGTAGGCCCCCCTGCCCCTGACCAGGCACTCGTAGGACAGGGTGGTGCAGGTGTAGGCGTCGTCCTCAATCTCCAGCAAGCCGAGGACGACGCACGCATCGAGGAGGGCCTGGACGTACCTGGGGGAGCCGCCGATGCGCCGGGCAACGTCGGCGGCGCTCAGAGCGGCGTCGCCGAGGAGCGAGAAGACGTCCAGCTTGACGGCGGCCCGCAGCACCGCCGACGACCAGAAGCTCCGCGCCATCTCCCGGATGGGCTCCGGGTCAGCGCCGGGGGGCGATGTTCGCGGTTGGTGCTGCATGAGACTGCCTTCCTTCTCTCCCGGGGGTTGGAGACCTTTGCATAACCGCCATTGCCACACCTCCACCCCCGCCGTCATTCCCGTATCCCCCTACCGTCATTCCCGCGAAAGCGGGAATCCAGGGTGGGGCCCCAGGCTGGCGGGGCCTGCTTCACTTTCACGACCTCGCCCTCCACGGGGAGTTGCGCAAAGGTCTCCGAAGGCGGGAATCCACGGTGGACGCGGGGTGGCGGGGCTCCCTCCCCTCCCACAACCGCGCCCTCCACGGGGAGTTACGCAAAGGTCTCCCGGGGTTGCGGGCCCCGACTCCAACGTTGCCGTCCTTCCATGAAGGAGGCGGTGCGGCGGCGAGGGCTAGGACTTGAGCTTCAGTGGAGTGGGTGTGGTGCGGCCGCCGGTCTCGACCTCGTCGAAGACCATGATGCGGCGCAGCTCTATGATCTGGTCCCGGAGCATGGCGGCCTTTTCGAACTCAAGGGACCGGGCGGCTTCCTTCATCCGCTTTTCCAACTCCCGGACCTCTCGCGCCATCTCGTCCTTGGAGAGGTCCTTGTTCACGGTGTAGGCGGCGCGGGAGTCGGCGACCTGGCGTACTCGCTCGGTGATGTCGCGCACCTCCTTGCGGATGCTCTGGGGCACGATGCCGTGCTGGAGGTTGTGGGCGTGCTGGATGTCGCGGCGACGGTAGGTCTCGTCGATGGCGGTGCGCATGGAGCCGGTTATGACGTCGGCGTACATGATGACGTGTCCGCTCTCGTGGCGGGCGGCGCGGCCGACGGTCTGGACGAGGGAGGTCTGCGAGCGCAGATAGCCCTCTTTATCGGCGTCGAGGATGACGACGAGGCTGACCTCGGGCAGGTCCAGGCCCTCTCTGAGAAGATTGATGCCCACGATGACGTCGTAGACGCCGAGGCGCAGGTCGCGGAGGATCTCGCTGCGCTGCAGGGTGACGATGTCCGAGTGGAGGTAGTGGACGCGGACGCCCATCTCCTGGAGGTAGTCCGTGAGCTCCTCCGACATGCGCTTGGTGAGGGTGGTGATGAGGACGCGCTCTCCCTTTGCGGTCCTGTCCCTGATCTGCTCCAGCAGGTCATCGATCTGGCCGGTGGTGGGCTTGACCTCAATGGTTGGGTCGAGGAGCCCGGTGGGCCGGATGACCTGCTCCGCGACCTGATTGCTGAGGCGGTACTCGTAGGGGCCGGGGGTTGCGGAGACGAAGATGGTCTGATGGGTTCGCGTCTCGAACTCCTCGAAGTTGAGGGGGCGGTTGTCGAGAGCGGAGGGGAGCCGGAAGCCGTACTCCACGAGTGTCTTCTTGCGGGCCAAGTCGCCGAAAAACATGCCGCGGACCTGGGGGACGGCCTGGTGGGACTCGTCGATGAAGAGCAGATAGTCCTCGGGGAAGTAATCGAGGAGGGTCCACGGCGTGCTGCCGGGCTCCCTGTCGCTCAGGTGGCGGGAGTAGTTCTCGATGCCGGCGCAGTAGCCGGCCTCCTGGAGCATCTCCACGTCGTAGCGGGTGCGGCTCTCCAGGCGGGCGGCCTCCAGGACCTTTCCCTGGCTGCGGAGGAAGGCCGTATGCTCCTCCAGCTCCTCCTGGATGGTGCGGACGGCCTTCTCGAGCCGCTCCTGGCCGGTGACGAAGTGGCGGGCGGGGTAGATCTCCATCTCTTCCCGGTCTGCGAGGACCTCGCCGGTGAGGGGGTCCATCTCCACGATGCGCTCGACCTCGTCGCCCCAGAAGGAGATGCGGACGGCGATCTCCTCATACGCGGGGAAGATGTCGATGGTGTCGCCGCGGACGCGGAAGCGGCCCCGCGCCAGGTCCATGTCGTTGCGGTCGTACTGCATCTCCACCAGGGAGCGCACGAGGAGTCGGGGGCTGCGCTGCTCGCCGCGGTGTACGGTGGCGACGAAGCTGTGGTACTCGGAGGGGTCGCCGAGGCCGTAGATGCACGACACCGAGGCCACGATGAGGGTATCGCGGCGGGTGAGGAGGGCCCTGGTGGCGGCGTGGCGGAGGCGGTCGATCTCGTCGTTGATGCTGGCGTCTTTCTCGATGTAGATGTCGGTCTGGGGGATGTAGGCCTCCGGCTGGTAGTAGTCGTAGTAGGAGACGAAGTACTCGACGGCGTTGTCCGGGAAGAACTCCCTGAACTCGGTGGCCAGCTGTGCGGCCAGGGTCTTGTTGGGAGCGAGGACCAGGGTGGGGCGCTGGACCTGCTCCACGATGTTGGCCATGGTGAAGGTCTTGCCGCTGCCGGTAACCCCAAGCAGGGTCTGGTGGGTGAGGCCCTCAACGAGGCCGTGGGCGAGGCGCTCCACGGCCTGGGGCTGGTCCCCGGTCATCTGGAAGTCGGACGAGACGCGGAAGTCGGGCATGGGTCACAGGTATGGATGGGAGAGAGGGTTGGTGCTGCTATTGTACAATAGGCACACTGGCCGGGGGTCTGATTTCAAGGAATGGGACTGAGGGAATAGGCTTGTGACAACACTCGCGCTGCTGGCAAAGAGGGCCTTGGGGCTGCTGGACTGGCTGAACGGCACCGGCGCCGCCGGCAAGAAGGTGCGCGCGCTGTGGCAGACCGACCAGAGCCAGATGCACGCCATCATGGCCTATTGAGACGATGAGGATGTGGCCGTGCGCGCCATATACGAAAAGGCCGGGGTCGTAATACGAGGGGGCTAGGGGCGCCGCCGCCCTCCCAGCGGCACACGCGCCGAAGCGCGGACCTATGAGGGGATGCCGAGGGCGCATGAGGTGGTGAAGCACAGCGTGAGCGAGTACGTGCGGGGCCAAGCCCACACCAACGGCATCGAATCCTTCTGGGCGATGCTGGACCGGGGCATCATGGGCAATTTCCACCACGTCAGCCCCAAACACCTTGACCGGTACATCGGGGAGTTCGCGGGCCGCCACAACCAGCGGTCACAGGACACCATGCAGCAAATGCAGCGCGTCGCTGGCGGCATGGTGGGGAAGCGGCTGCGTTACACGGACTTGGTGGCGTAGGAAGCAAGGAGGGTATATGACACTTTTCGAGGCCGAGGCTCCCGACGCTGTGGGGTACGCCCCGCTAAGCAGCGTGTGGGAGGGCGGAGACGGCGAGTTGCTGGAACGGATGTTTGCGTTCTATGCAGCAATCCCGCCTGAGCCGATTCTTGATGCAACGTACAACGCCGGCCGCTTCTGGAGGGCGTCCACCCGGAGCGTGGTCTCGATGGACATCGAACCGCGCCACAAGCCGATGATTGTGGGAGACAACCGGACGATGGAGGGCGTGGCGGATGCAGCCTACGGCACGGTAGTCTATGATCCCCCGCACGTCGGCCCCCAGGGGCGCGACAAGAGCACGAAGCGGTTTGACGTGGACTTCGGCGCCACCATGCCGTGCGGCGTGGAGGAGAACTGGACCCTGAGCTACCTCTACCCGCCGTTCCTTGAGCAGGCAAGGCGGGTGCTCAAGCCGGACGGCCTTCTGCTGGCGAAGATTACCGATATGGTGAACTCCCACCGCTCTAAGTGGGCGCACTGCGACTTCATGCGGATGGCGGAGGATGCGGGATTCACCGTCTGCGACCTTATCGTGAAGGTGCGCACTGGGCCGATGGTCTCCACCAAGTGGAAGACCGCCTATCACGCCCGCAAGCGGCATTGCTTCTGGATTGTGTGCCGCAACGGGACGCGGTGCGAAGTATGAGCGAACTGTACGACCCGCTCACATGGGAAAACCTCATGGCGGGGCTGGTGGCCCGACTCGAGCAACAACCCCGCGTGAGCTTTACGGATGTTGGCGATGTGGAAGGGCCGGGCATCTACGCACTGTTCTACACCGGCCAACACCCTGCGTACGCGGCGATAACCGGCACACTGCGCCCTATCTACGTCGGCAAGGCAGTGCCAAGAGGCACGCGCAAGGGGAGCATGGGAGGGCCGGGGCAACACGCGCTGCGGGACCGCCTGAGCAACCATCGTCGCTCCATTGACGCCGCTGAGAACCTGCAAGCAGACGACTTTCTGTGTCGCCTGTTGGCAGTGGTTCCGGTGTGGGTGACCTTGGCAGAGCAATTCATCATCGACCACTACCGCCCCATCTGGAACACCGAGATAGACGGATTCGGGAACAACCCGCAAGGGCAATACCGCACGACCGGTGACAGAAGCTGGTGGGACACCCTCCACCCTGGGCGTGGGTGGGCTGCCCAGCGCACCCCAAAGGGCACGGAAGATGACGCGCTGGCTCTTGTGGCGCGATTCTTCCAGCAAGGAGGCGAGGCATGACCAAGAAGGAACACAAGAAGCGCACCGGGCGGCGCGTCCGCGAGTTGCCCGGCCGGGAGACGACGTAGCGGGCCGGCCCGGGCCCGGTGTAGAAGTGCTGATGGTACCCCCTGCCGGCTGACATGAGGCTCCCTTCCTGCCAATCGATGCGCTCCCACCCGCCGTCGCCCCCGCCTAACCGCCTCCCGGCGCTCCATTCCCCCCGTCGGGGTCTTCATCGCTCTCCGGAGGGTAGAGTCCCATGGCGCCGCCTATGTACTTGAGGGCCCCTTCGACCCTTTCGACCAGGCGGTCCTGATCGTTTTCGACGCCGGAGATCCGGTGTTCAACCGACGCCACCCGGGTGATGACGCCTACCGCCGCTGCTATCTGACTGATGGTGACGTCGGGGTTCGACATCATCGTCCCCAGCTTGACCCGCAAAAAGTCCATCTCATGCTTCAGGCCCTCGAGCTCACTCGCCTTCTTCAGCTTCCGCCGCTCCGCCGGCGTGACAAACGACGAGTAGAACCCGTGCTTCCGGGAGTTCTGGTTGCCCGGCTGAGCACCGCGCAGCTGCTTCCGGGGGTTCTGTGTCGGCTTGTTGGATGCGTCTCTCTTTTCCATGCACCCAGCGTAGCGGCCTGCCTGCCGCTGGCGCAAGGACGACGTGTCACCCCCAGACGCCCCTCCAACCCTGCCATCCGCCCCTGGCGCTTGCGCCGCGACGGCTATACACTTCCCCCATGCGTAACCCGACCTCCGCCTACCCCGGCTTGCCGGACACGGCCCGCGGGATCTCCCCGAGGAGCAGGAATTGCCCGGAAAGCGGTCCGCCGTACCCCCAAAACGGTTCGTGTCGGACAGGACGAATCGTATCTGCGGCGGACGGTTTCGAAGCTGATTCGTTCCCCAAAAAAGAAACCTTGGAATTCAATCAAATCGCAGGAGTTCCCCTCGTCCTGAGGGTCCGCCCTCGCGAAGGGCGGGCCTACGCCGCCCCCCCGACAGCGGCGCACTCACCGAAGCGCGGCTTCACATGGCGGGGGGGACGCCCTGCTTGCGGAGCTCCTCCAGGAACATCTGGCGGATGAGGGGGCCCTCGTTCTCGAATTCAATCTGCTCCCCGCCCGTTCGCTTATACCACGCGCCAAAGGAGCCGGTGTGCCGCGAGTTGCCCGGCCGGAAGACGACGTAGCGGGCCGGCCCGGGCCCGGTGTTGAAGTGCTGATGGTACCCCCTGCCGGCTGACATGAGGCTCCCTTCCTGCCAGTCGATGCGCTCCCACCTGCCGTCGCCGTGCAGCGACTCCGGCGGCCACTGCAGGTCATAGCCCCTGCCCTTCACCATGAGGATGAGGGCGCCGCCGGCGGCGATGCTTCCGCGCAGCATCTGGACGTGGTGACTGTGGGCCTTCTTGTAGCTGCCCGAGGGGAACTCCGAGATGTGGCAGATGAAGAGGCCGTCCGCCATGTTGATCATCTGGTTGGCGCCGGGCCCGCGGTCAGACCAGGCGTCCAGCGTCAGGTCCCGGGCGTTGGGGATGAAGTTGGTCTCATAGAACCGGGTCTCCAGCTTCACGACGTCGCCGCTGAAGTAGCGCTCATCGCTGCCGCTGAACCGATCGGCGAAGACGTGGGGGCTGTCGTAGATGAAGTCGCGGCTGCGGAAGAGGTTGAAGACGGCGGGGGCGTCGGTGACGGCGTAGAGGCGGCAGGGCCTGTCGCCCTGGCCGTTATTGATCTCGTGCCACGCGTTGAGGGGGATGGAGAAGACGCTGCCCTCGCCCCACTCGAAGGTGTGCTTAGGGCCGTCCTCGTTCCACACAGTGGTGGCGCCGCGGCCGCTGAGGACGTAGAACATCTCCTCGTAGAGGTGCTTCTCCGCCCGGAATGCGCCGGCTGGGGGAATCTCGCAGACGTAGGGGATGACGCCCTGGCGGTTGATGCGGGCGCCGGGGTGGAGCTCCGACTCCACGTCCAGCACCGCGGCGGTGCAGCCCGTGCGGTCCCAGGGGGACAGGGTCACTTCACGGACGTCCATGAAGTGCTGGCTGCTGATCACTTGGAGCCCCTCTTCCTCTACCCATCGCTCGAACGGCGTAAGGGACCAGGGGTCGTGGACCTGGGTCATGGGTCACCTCCTTGCGTGATGCGGTTGAGCAGCCCGGGCGCCGCGGACGGGCCTCCGTCCTGAGGGGCCATCCCGGCGAAGGGCGTCCCTGGGCGGACCTAGGCCGCCACGATGGCCGGCGGTTCGGACGTGCGCCGCACGACTTCCCGGCCGTTGACGTGGACCACCGTGGTCATGGCCACAGACTTGCTGAGCGTGGCGTGGACGTAGCAGAACGCCTCCGCCTGGGTCGTGAGCTCCTCGACCTGCTGCTGCGACGCCGAGCCCCTGGCGTAGACCTCTTGCGTGATGTGCCGGAAGGCGCCGCCAATGCCGCGGTCCCGCTCGCCGCGGGCGCTCATCTCCTCGAACTGGACGTCGATGTCCCGGGCGACGGCAAGGCGGATGAACTGGTTCAGAAGGCAGGTGGCGGCGCCGGTGAGGAAGTAGACGAGGGGTGACGGGCCCTGGCCCCCGCCGCCGCGCTCACGGGGCTCGTCGATGGTGAGGACGAACTGGGGCTCCGAGGGGGTGTGGGCGCGATAGGTCAGCCCGTCCTCCACGCGGACCTCGACGCGGACGATGCCGCGGATTGCGGGGTCGTTGGTGGTGTGCTCGCGCTCCTCGATGCCCTTGCGGATGAGCTCTGCTGTGTTGGGGTCCATCTCTCCTCCTCGAGATACGCTCTCTGCTGCGACGCCGAGCCGCCGGCGACAACGGCGAAGTCCACTACCTCCCGGCGATAGCTGAGGGTAGTCTAGGGGATGGGCATCCAGTAGCTCACGGGCGTGCCCAAGGGCAGGAGGGGGGTCAATTCTTCCAGGTAGAGGTCCCGCCACCCCGGCGACGCGCTGTACATTGACCAAGCAGCATACGCAGATACGATGGCATCCTGTGTGTGCTCTGTGAGTTCGTGAATACGCTTTAGCTCCGGGTCAAGTAGCCACAGCAGGGCCTTCGGGTGTGTCTCCGTAATTGGGGCCCGAAAGTGCTCCCACAGGGAAGATGCCAGCAGTAGCCCCTGAACCAAACATGCACCTTGCAGTGACCCAAGCTGTTGGACAGTGCCGGACGGCGTTGGGTGCCCCCTTTCCGTTAGTGTGCGTCTGACTAAATTGTCCACACGCCTAGTTCCCGTAGGACTCCAGAACAGCGGCGCATCAATGCCTATGGCAAGTACGTTGGCGCTTTGGTGTAGGGCGTTGACCACCTTTCCCATGACCTCTGCCGCATGACTTGCGACGCCGCCCCGTTGGGGAAGCAAGAGATCATCAAAGACCTCGCAGATGCTCCAGCCAAAGGCATTCTCACCACCGGGGTCAAACCCTAGCACGTAGGACTTTTCTTTCATTGGGTAAATGTGCGCTTTACTCCTATCCAGTTTGCCCGCTAGAACAGGCTCGCCTGGGGCGGGCCGCTGCCCCGGGGCCCCGTGTAGGGGACCGAGAGGTGCTCGTAGGCCTGTCGGGTGGCCACGCGGCCCCTGGGGGTGCGCTCTAGGAAGCCGAGCTGGAGCAGATAGGGCTCGTAGACGTCCATGACCGTGTCGGCCTCCTCGCTGATGGCGGCGGCGATGGTGTCGAGGCCGACGGGGCCGCCATCGAACTTCTCTATCAGGGCGCGCAGGACCTTGTGGTCGACGTCGTCGAGGCCGAGGGCGTCCACCTCCATCTTGCCGAGGGCCTCGAGGGCGACCTGGTGGGTGATGACCCCGTCCGCCACGACCATTGCATAGTCGCGCACACGGCGCAGGAGGCGGTTGGCGACGCGCGGAGTGCCCCTGGAGCGGCTGGCCAGCTCCACGATCCCCTGCTCCTCCACGCCGACGCCCAGGATGGCGGCGGAGCGGCCGAGGATGTGCTCAACGTCGCGGGTGGTGTAGTAGTCGAGGCGGAAGACGGCGCCGAAGCGGTCCCTGAGGGGCGGGCTCATCATGGCGTAGCGGGTGGTGGCGCCGATGAGGGTGAAGGGCTTCAGGTTGAGGCGCAGGCTGCGTGCGCCGGGCCCCTTGCCGATGACCAGGTCAATGGCGAATTCCTCCAGGGCGGGGTAGAGGACCTCCTCCACGATGCGGCTGAGGCGATGGATCTCGTCGATGAAGAGGATGTCGTTGTCGGTGAGGCCGGTGAGCACGGCGGCGAGGTCGCCGGCGCGCTCGATGGCTGGGCCGGAGGTGATCTTGATATTGACGCCCATCTCCTGGGCGATGATGAAGGCCATGGTGGTCTTGCCGAGGCCTGGGGGGCCGTAGAGGAGGACGTGGTCGAGGGCCTCGCCGCGCATCTTGGCGGCCTGGATGCCGATGCTGAGGTTCTCCTTGACGCGGTCCTGCCCGACGTAGTCGGCGAGCCGGCGGGGGCGCAGCGTGCGGTCGAGGGGGGTGTCCTCCGGCTGGACGCCGCCGGTGACCAGCCGCTGGTTGACCGCCTCGGCCATGGGAGCGCCTCCGGGAGAGTGGAGCGGGTGATGGGCCACATTCTAGCAGGGGCGGGAACTCGCTGCATGGGTGGGCGAGGGTCCCGCGTGGGGATGGCGAGACGGCGCGGTCGCGGGAGTCGCTGCGGTGGGCCTGTGGAGGAGCGGCCCCCCGCCGGCCCTATGGTAAACTAGGGCAGTCTGAACTTGGCCGTGGGGGAGAGGCAGGGTGTCTAGCAGCAAGGAGGCGTGGCGGGAGCGGACGCTGGGCCCGGCGCTGGAGCGCAGCCCGGAGCGTCAGTCGCGCTTCGAGACGGAGTCGGGCATCGCCCAGGAGACGGTGTACACGCCGGAGGACCTGGAGGCGGGCGGGTTCGACGCGGCCAGGGAGCTGGGCTACCCCGGCGAGTACCCCTACACGCGGGGGATCCAACCCACGATGTACCGGGGCCGTCTCTGGACCATGCGCCAGTACTCCGGGTACGCGTCGGCGGAGGAGTCGAACCGGCGCTACCGCTTCCTTCTCGAGCAGGGTCAGACGGGGCTGTCGGTGGCCTTCGACCTGCCGACGCAGATGGGCTACGACTCGGACAGCGCGCTGGCGGCGGGGGAGGTGGGGAAGGTTGGGGTGCCGGTGTCGTCGCTGCGGGACATGGAGCTCCTCTTCGACGGCATACCCCTGGACAGGGTCAGCACGTCGATGACCATCAACGCCACGGCCTCGATACTCCTGGCGTTGTACGTTGCGGTGGGCAAGCAGCAGGGCGTGGCCCCGGAGAGGCTGGAGGGCACGGTCCAAAATGACATCCTGAAGGAGTACATCGCGCGGGGGACCTACGTGTACCCGCCGCGGCCCTCCATGCGTCTGGTGACGGACGTATTCAAGCACTGCTCCACGGAGATGCCGCGCTGGAACACGATAAGCATCAGCGGCTACCACATGCGGGAGGCGGGCTGCACGGCGGCGCAGGAGCTGGCGTTCACCTTCGCCAACGGGATCGAGTACGTGCAGGCGGCGTTGAACGCGGGGCTGGACGTGGACGCGTTCGCGCCGCGCCTGTCCTTCTTCTTTGCGTCGCACAACAACCTGCTGGAAGAGGTGGCAAAGTTCCGGGCGGCGCGGCGCATGTGGGCGGCGATCATGCGGGACCGGTTCAAGGCCCGTGACCCCCGCTCCCTGGCGCTGCGGTTCCACACGCAGACCGCGGGCGTGACGCTGACGGCGCAGCAGCCGGACAACAACGTGGTGCGCTGCACGGTCCAGGCCCTGGCGGCCATCCTTGGGGGCACACAGTCACTGCACGTGAACTCGCGGGACGAGGCGCTGGCGCTGCCCACGGAGGAGTCCGTGCAGCTGTCGCTGCGGACGCAGCAGGTGCTGGCGCACGAGAGCGGCGTGGCCGACGTTGTGGACCCGCTGGGCGGGTCCTACTACGTGGAGCGGCTCACGAGCCAGCTGGAGGAGGAGGCCACGGCCGCCATCGGCCGGATCGACGACATGGGGGGCGCGCTGGCGGCGCTGGAGCTCGGGTACCAGACGCGGGAGATCGCTCAGGTGTCATACAAGCACCAGCGCCTGGTGGAGGACGAGAAGCGGGTCATCGTGGGCGTCAACCGGTACGTGTCCGAGGGGGCGAAGGTGGGCGGCATCCTGCGCATCGACCCGGAGCAGACGCGGCGGCAGGTGGAGCGCCTGCGGGAGCTGCGGACGAAGCGCGACGGGGCCAAGGCGTCCAGGGCGTTGGCGGAGCTGGAGGCGGTGGCGCGCTCCGACGCGAACACGGTGCCGGCCATCCTGGCATGCGTGGAGACGTACTGCACGACGGGGGAGATCGCGGACACGCTTCGGGGCGTGTTCGGGGAGCAGGAGCACGCGGCGGGACTGTGACGCGCCGGGAGAAGCTGCCGATACGGCGGCCGGGTGGCCTGCGGTCCGGCTCTCCGCCTGGCCCGAGGACCTTCAGACAGTTTGAGCGAGATAGGGAGGACGCGCATGACTGACATTCTGCTGACGGAAGAAGACCGGATGCTCCAGCGCGCCGTTGCGGAGCTGGCGGACCGGGAGATCGCGCCGCGGGCCGCGGAGCTGGACGAGAGCGGGGAGTACCCCTGGGAGAACCTTAAGGCCCTGGCCTCCCTGGGTCTGATGGGCATGACGGTGGACCCGGAGTACGGCGGCAGCGGCACGGGCTACAAGCAGTTGGCCATCGCCATCGAGGAGGTGTCGCGGGCGTGCGCCGCCACCAGCGTCAGCCACATCGCGCACCTGTCCCTGGCGTGCCGGACCATCGACCAGTTCGGGACGGAGGGGCAGAAGCGGCGGTTCCTGCCGCCCCTGGCGTCCGGCGAGAAGATAGCGGCATGGTGCCTCTCTGAGCCGTCAACGGGGAGCGACGCGGCGGGGATCCAGACGACGGCGTCGCGGCAGAACGGCGGCTACGTGGTCAACGGGAGCAAGAACTTCATCACCAACGGCAGCGTCGCGGACACGCTGGTGGTCTTCGCCACGACGGACCGCAGCAAGCGGGCCAGGGGGGTCGTCGCGCTGGTGCTGGAGCGGGGCATGAAGGGGCTGGAGGCCCAGCCGATGCACGGGAAGATGGGGATGTGCGCCTCGGACACGGCGCAGGTGTACTTCGACAACGTGGCGGTGCCTGAGGAGAACAGGCTTGGGGAGGAGGACGGCGGCTTCAAGGCGGCGATGCTGGTCCTGGACTCCAGCCGCATCTCCATCGCCGCCCAGGCCGTGGGCATCGCACGGGGGGCCTACGAGGCGGCGGTGGCCTACGCGCGGGAGCGGCACACCTTCGGGCGGCCCATCGCCGAGCACCAGGCGATCATGTTCATGATCGCGGACATGGCCACGCGCATCGACGCGGCGCGGATGCTGACGCTTCGGGCAGCGGCGCTGAAGGACAACGGCGAACCCTACATCCGGGCGTCGTCGGAGGCCAAGCTGTTTGCCTCGGAGACGGCCACGTTCTGCGCGGACCGGGCGGTGCAGATTCACGGAGGCTACGGCTACTTCCGGCCCTCCGCCGTGGAGCGGGCCTACCGCGACTCCAGGGTGCTGGAGATCTACGAGGGCACGTCGGAGGTGCAGCGGCTGGTCATCGCACGCCAGGTGCTGGCCGAGATGGGGGGATAGGCAGTGGCCTCCGAGCAGACGCCCTGCACGGCCCGCAACCTGGACCACGTCTGTCTTGCGGTGCGGAACGCGCAGGAGACCATGGACTTCTACGCGGACACCTTCGGGCTGCCGCGGGCGGAGGTGGCGGAGCTGCCGGACCAGGGGGTGCGGGCCTGCCTGCTGGCCGTGGGGAGCAGCCAGCTGGAGATCATCGAGCCGACGGACCCGCGGGGCCCGGTTGCGCGCTTCATTGAGCGGCGCGGCGAGGGGCTGCACCACGTGGCCTTCGAGGTGGAAGACCTCGGCGGGCAGCTCCGGCGGCTGCGGGAGCGCGGCGTGGAGCTCATCGACGCGGAGCCGCGGGAAGGGCTGGCGGGGAGCATCGCATTCCTGCACCCAAGGGCGACGCGCGGGGTGCTGGTCGAACTGGTGCAGAAGGAGCCGCGGGCATGACGACGACCGACGGCGGCGAGGTGATCCGCGTACTGGTGGCGAAGCCGGGCCTGGACGGCCACGACCGGGGGGCCAAGGTGATCGCGCGGGCGCTCCGGGACGCGGGCATGGAGGTCATCTACACGGGCATCCGGCAGACGCCGCAGATGATCGTGGAGTCGGCGCTGCAGGAGGACGTGGACGTTGTGGGGCTGTCGATTCTGTCGGGGGCTCACATGGAGCTTGTGCCGCCCATCGTGGAGAGGCTCCGGCAGCGGGGTCTCGATGACGTTCTGGTGGTGCTGGGCGGGATCATCCCGGAGTCGGACCGGCCGCTGCTGAAGGAGCAGGGGGTGGGCGAGGTGTTCGGGCCGGGGGCGAGCCTGGCGCAGATCGCGGAGTACATCCGCGGCGAGGTGGACCGCCGGCGGCAGGAGCCCGCCGGTCGGTAGGTGTAGTTCCCGAGGACATTGTGTACAGCCGGGAGACGGGAGTGGCGCCGCAGACGCAGCCGGCGGTGGAGCGTGTGCGTCCAGGCTCCGGCCAACGGCGGTGATGTACAATGGAGCCATCATGACACAGACACGGACCGGGCCAATAACGGTCACCATTCGCGCCTTCGCCATCTACCGCGAGCGGCTGGGGCGGGCGGCGCTGGAGTTGGACCTGCCCGCCGGCGCCACGGTGGCGTCGGCGCTGGCGGCGCTGGCCGAGGCCAATCCTTCCGTATCCCCCTTAGTGGAGCACACGCTGGTGGCGGTGAACCAGGAGTACGCGGAGAGCGGCCAGCCCCTAGCCCACGGAGACGAGGTGGCCCTGATCCCGCCGGTGTCCGGCGGCTCCGGCTGGCTGGGCTCGCCCATACCCACATGGGCGTGAGGGCATTCAGAGGTTGCAGCGTTGAGTGGAAGGTTGGGGAATTCATAGGCGGAGATGGCGTACGGCAGGCCCACGTGGGCGTGAGGGCATTCAGAGGTTGCAGCGTTGAGTGGAAGGTTGGGAGTTTCACAGCGGAGTAGGCGCATGGAGAAGTCAACGGTCCTCATCACCGACCAGCCGCTGAATCCGGAGTCGGTCACCGCACAGGTGCGGGCGCCGGCCAACGGCGGCGTCGTGACGTTCCTGGGCACGACGCGGGAGGAGACGGAGGGCAGGCCCGTGCGCTTCTTGGAGTACGAGGCCTACCCGGAGATGGCGGAGAAGGAGATTCGCAAGATCTTCCTTGAGCTGGAGGAGCGGTGGGGGGTGACAGAGGCGGCGGTGGCCCACCGCGTCGGACACCTGGAGATTGGCGAGATCAGCATGGTTGTGGCGGTGGCCACGCCGCACCGCAGGGAGGCCTTCAGCGCTTGCTGGCAGGCCGTGGACCGCATCAAGGAGACGGCGCCCATCTGGAAGAAGGAGTTCTTTGAGGACGGGGCCGTCTGGGTGGGCTGCGGTACGGACGCCCATGAGGTCGCGCACGCTCATAGGGGCGGCGCCTAGCCGCGAGGCGCGCAATGGAGATACACGAGAAGCAGTGCGTCCGGTGCGATGAGATCAATCCGGCAGATGCCAACTTCTGCTCCCTGTGCGGCGCCGACATGTTCCAAGACGTTTCGCCGGGCCAGACCTCGGTCCTGCGTCAGCCCGGCATGGCGCCCCCCGATCCCGCAGTCCGCCTGAGCTTCAGCAGAGTTGCCCTGCTCACCGCCGCGTCGTTTGGGTTCTACCAGTACTGGTGGTTCTACGTCACGTGGAAACAGTTGGCGCCCGTGACCATGGCCGGGCACCGGCCCGTGT
Source organism: Dehalococcoidia bacterium (assembly GCA_965247615.1). Taxonomy (GTDB): domain Bacteria; phylum Chloroflexota; class Dehalococcoidia; order Lucifugimonadales; family UBA1127. The sequence goes on from OZ252022.1 coordinate 2,908,926, forward strand.
GGCATGCCCTGGCCATGTTGGTCCCCATCTACAACCTCTTCCGCATTCACAAGCACATTGCAGTGATCAAGGAGCTGTCTGGGTCTCCGACCCTCAGCCCGCGACTGGTCGTGGCGCTTACGATAGGGATCACGGCGTTGGGCTTGGCCAGCCTGGGGATCGACAACGCGGCCATCTTGTTTGTCATTGCCCTTACCGGGTTGGCTGTGACCGCTTTCATTGTCGGCTGGGCCCAGAGTGCGCTCAACCAGTACTGGCGGGCCAGGATGGGGGCAGGGTTGCAGAACGCGCCCATTGGAACGGGCGAATTGGCGCTGGTCTCGCTGGGGATCCTTCTGTGGCTCTTGCAGCTATTGCTCCTGTTTACCCCGGAGTAACTCTCGCTGCCGCCGTCGCGGGTGAGGAAAGGCGCGGTTGACGCACTTGTGAAGTGCGTCACACACTTAGCTTCAGATTGGCGTCGAAATCAGCCTTGTTGCCCTTCGGACGCCTTGCTACCATAGATTCTACGGCGGAGGGATCGCATAGTGGTCTAGTGCGGGCGCCTGCTAAGCGCTTGGGGGCTGAAAGGCTCCTCCAGGGTTCGAATCCCTGTCCCTCCGCCACAGACGCGCAAAGAGGCACAGATGCCAGACCAGCCGGTGACGCTCCTCCTGGGAGGCGGCGAGAGCAATCCGCCGCCCGGGGAGAGCAAGACGCCCAGCTATCACATCTGGACCATTGGTTGCCAGATGAACAAGGCGGACTCGGAGCGGCTGGGGGCCGCGCTGAGTCAGTTGGGTTTCCGGGAGGCGCCGTCCCCCGGTGACGCCGACGTGGTTGTGCTCAACTCCTGTGTGGTCCGCCAGAGCGCCGAGGACAAGGTGGTGGGGCACCTGGGGATGATGAAGTCCGTGAAGCGGCGCCGCCCCGGCCAACTGCTGGCTCTCATGGGGTGCATGGTCGGCCCTCAGCGCGGAGAGCTGCAGGACCGCTTCCCCTTCGTGGACGTGTTCATGTCGCCCCAGGAGTACCGGCCCCTGCTGGACCTGGTGGGAAAGCGCTACGGCGTGGACTGGGAGGGGTGCGTTGGCCCGCTGCTTCCCGCGCAGCCGGACGTCACAAGCTACGTGCCCATCATCCATGGCTGTGACCTCTTCTGCTCCTTCTGCATCATCCCGTACCGCCGCGGGCGGCAGGTGAGCGTTCCCATCCCGCAGCTGGCGCGCGAGGTCGAGCTGCTGGCGACGCGGGGCGTGCGGGAGGTGACCCTCCTGGGCCAGACGGTCGACGCGTACGGCCAGGACCTGCCCGAACAGCCCGATCTGGCCGACCTCCTCCACGCCATCCACGACACGCCGGGGCTGGAGCGCATACGCTTTCTGACGTCGCACCCCATGTTCATGAGCCAGCGCATCATCGAGGCCGTGGCGGAGCTGCCCAAAGTGTGCGAGCACATCAACCTTCCGGTCCAGGCCGGCGACGATGTCGTCCTGGAGGGCATGCGCCGCACCTACACCAGCGACGAGTACCGGCGCCTGGTGGAGCGAATTCGGGAGACGGTGCCCGGCGTGGCCATGAGCACGGACGTCATCGTGGGGTTCTGCGGGGAGACCGAGGCCCAGTTCCAGGGCACGCTGGACCTGCTGCGGGACCTGCGCTTCGACAAGGTCCATGTGGCTGCCTACTCGCCGCGAGCGGGCACCATCGCGGCCCGGAAGCTGGAAGACACGGTACCCCTCAAGGAGAAGGAGCGCCGCAGGAAGCTGGTGGAGGAGCTCCAGGAGAAGACCGCACGGGAGATCAACGGGCGGCTCCTGGGGCAGACCATGGAGGTCCTGGTGGACGGCCGCGAGCGGGGCAGGTGGAAGGGCCGCACGCGCACTGACAAGCTGGTTTTCCTCCAGGAGAGTGCGCAGCCGGCGCCGGGGGGAGCGGCGGAAGAGGGCGTGGGACCGCCGCTCCGGGGTATCGAGGCAGCAGATTATCAAGGGCAGATGGTCCAAGTCCGCATCGACAAGACGTCGCCCTGGTCACTACAGGGCGTTCCGATGCCCTCCTGGGCCGAAGGGGAGGCACAGCATGGCAACCGCCGTTGAGCTGAGGGTCAAGACACCACGGGTGCCGTTGACGGAGTTGGAACAGTCCGCCTTCTGTCAGTCCGGGCCCCTGGAGACGATGCCCCTATCCGAGGAGCTGAAGGCAGGCGTGCGCTGGCAGCGCCTGCCGGAAGAGTACGTGCACCTGCCGCCGGAGGAGCTGGTCCGGCGCGTGCACGAGAACAAGCAGCGGCTGGGGAAGCGCGTGGTGGTGCTGGGACACCACTATCAGCGAGAGGACGTCATCCAGTTCGCCGATTTCCGCGGGGACTCCTTCAAGCTCTCCCAGTTCGCGGCGGAGCAGGCGGAGTCCGAGTTCACGCTCTTCTGCGGGGTGCACTTCATGGCGGAGACCGCCGCCATCCTGGGCCAGAGCCACCAAAAGGTGCTGCTGCCAAACATGAACGCGGGCTGCTCCATGGCGGACATGGCGCCCATCGACGATGCGCAGGACTGCTGGGGCGACCTGACCGAGACCCTCGGCCCGGGGGGGGTTGTGCCGGTGACCTATATGAACTCGGTAGCCCCCATCAAGGCCCTGTGCGGCCGCAACGGGGGGATCGTCTGCACGTCTTCCAACGCCAAGGCGGCGCTGGAATGGGCCTACCAGAGGGGCGAGCGTGTGCTGTTCCTTCCGGACCAGCACCTGGGGCGCAACACGGGGCTCGGCCTGGGGCTCTCGCTGGACGATATGGTGCTGTGGAACCCGTTCAAGCCGCTGGGGGGCAACACGCCGGAGCAGCTGCGGAGGGCCAAGCTGGTCCTGTGGAAGGGCCACTGCTCCGTGCACACCCGGTTCACGCCTGCGCAGGTGGCGCAAGCCCGGGAGCAGTACCCGGGCATCAACATCCTGGTGCACCCGGAGTGCGTCATGGAGGTGGTGCAGCTGGCCGACTACGTGGGCTCCACGGAGCTGATCGCTCGGACCATCGGGGATTCGGCGCCGGGGAGCGTGTGGGGCGTCGGCACGGAGATCAATCTCGTGACGCGGCTTGCGCACGAGAACCCGGACAAGACGGTCTTCTGCCTGGACCCCGTCGTCTGCCCCTGCTCGACGATGTACCGGATCCACCCCGCGTACCTGCTATGGGTCACGGACGAGCTCCTGGCGGGGCGGGTGCAGAACCGGGTCAGCGTGGACGATGAGACGGCCCACTATGCACGCATCGCCCTGGAGCGAATGCTGGAGGCCGTGTAGGGGCGGAGACCGGCGGCCTCACTCTGGCCGTGAAGAAGGAATGAAGGGAGGAACACCATGACAGTCAGCGCGCAGAAGGTAGGGGTCAGGAGACTGGGGCACCTGGTCTTGCGGGTGCGGGACGTGGAGCGATCCGAGAAGTTCTACACGGAGGTCCTAGGCCTGATTGTGACGGGGAAGCGGCCGGGCCGCATGGTCTTCTTCTCGGGGCCGGAGACAGGGTCCTCGCACGAGCTTGCCTGCATGGCGGTGGGGCCCGAGGCCCCGGGGCCGGAGCAGGACCGTGTCGGGCTGTACCACATGGCGTGGCAGGTGGACTCGGTGGAGGAGCTGGAGGGGTTCCACCGCCGCCTGAAGGAGCAGGACGCCACCATCGTGGGCTACGGGGACCACGGGATGAGCGCAGGCGTGTACTTCCTGGACCCCGACGGCAACGAGATCGAGTGCTACTACGAGCTGCCGAAGGAGCACTGGCCGGGTGAAGGCCCCGCGAACGGCGAAAAGTTCCCCCTGCCGGTGTCGTTCCTGTAGCCGGTTTCGGGGAACCTCGTCGCCGATGTCTCGCGGCGCACCGCCCATAGTCTTGGCGGCTCACCTGGGCGGCTGTACAGGGCCGCTGGGGCTGGACCCGCCGGAGGGCGGGTTGGGGCGCTGCCGGCGGTCTATGCGTTGCCAATAGAGTCTGAGCGTACTGGTAGAGGTCCACCTTCGTATGACCACACCCCAGAGCTACGACTACGTCATCGTCGGCAGTGGCATAGCGGGGCTGTACACGGCCCTGCTGGCCCGCGAGCATGGCAACGTCCTGGTGGTCACCAAGGGTGGCATTGAGGACTGCAACACGCGATACGCCCAGGGGGGCATCGCCGCCGCGGTTGGTCCGGACGACTCGCCGGAGCTTCACATGGAGGACACGCTGGTGGCGGGGGCGGACCTGTGCGACGCGGAGGCCGTGCGGATCCTGACGTCAGACGCGCCCCGCGCCATTGCAGACCTGGTGAGACTTGGCGTGGCCTTTGACACGGCCCACGGAGAGGTTGCCCTGGGCCGGGAGGGAGCCCACAGCGCCGCGCGCGTGCTCCACGCCGGTGGGGACGCCACGGGCGCTCGCATTGAGCTGACGCTGGCTTCCCTGGCGCGCATGTCACGCATCCGCGTGCTGGAGCAGGTCCTGGCGCTGGAGGTGCTCATCTGCGCCGAGGACGGCCGCGCGGCTGGCCTGCGCGTACTGGACCGGCGCAGCGGGCATGAAGGCGTCTACCTGGGCCGGCACATCGTCCTGGCAACGGGGGGAGGCGGGCGCCTGTTCCGCCACACGACCAACCCGGAGGTGGCCACAGGTGACGGCGTCGCGCTGGCGTTCCGAGCGGGGGCCGTCGTCCGTGACATGGAGTTCTACCAATTCCACCCCACGGCGCTGCACGTGCCGGGCGCGCCGCCCTTCCTCATCTCCGAGGCCGTGCGGGGAGAGGGGGGCATGCTGCGCAACGCTGCGGGCACGCCCTTTATGGAGGCGTACCATCCCCGGGGCGACCTGGCGCCGCGGGACGTGGTCTCACGGGCCATCGTGTCCGAGATGGCCAAGACGGGGTCCAATCACGTGCTGCTGGACGCGACGCACCTCCCGGCTTCCCGGACCACGGCCAGGTTTCCGAACATTTCAAGCACCTGCCTCCAGTACGGCTTGGACATCACGCGAGACGCCATACCCATCGCCCCGGCGGCGCACTACATGATGGGCGGGATCAAGACAAACACCTGGGCCGAGACGAACGTGCCCGGCCTCTACGCGTGCGGTGAGGTGACCTCGACGGGGGTCCACGGCGCCAACCGCCTGGCGAGCAACTCGTTGCTGGAGACGGTGGTCTTTGGCCGCAGGCTGGTGGAGCGGACGCTGGGCGCGGGCAACGGGGCCCAGGAGTCCGCACTGCCCGAGCTGCCGGTGACGCTGGAGCCGCCGGCAGCAGGGGGGGACGCTCCCTCACCCAGCCTGGAAGCCCTTCAGGACCTCCTCTGGCGTAGGGTTGGCATGGTGCGGGACGAGGGCGGCCTTCGCGAGGCGGCGGGGACCCTGGACGTCTGGACCCTGGCCTTGGGCCAGCCACAGGACGAGGCCTCCCATCAGCTCGCCAGCATGGTCCTGCTGGGGAGGCTGATGGCCCAGGCCGCCCTGCTGCGGCTGGAGAGCCGGGGGGCGCACTACCGCACGGACTATCCTGAGCCGTCGGAGGGGTGGCGGAAGCACATCGCCTTTACACCGGCCGCGGCCCCGGCCGGTGGGGCGGAGGCGACCTCTCGCAGCCACAGCCGGCGTTGACCGGCCAGCCGGCAGCCGCGGGACTCAGCATCAAGAACCAGGAGATGAGCAGATGACGCAGCACAACACGGATGGCGGAGCGGGGGCCGGTCGCGGGAGCTTTGGGCGGATGCCGCTGTACACGAACCCAGACATTTCCGTGCTGATAGACCGGGCCATCCAGGAGGACCTGGGCCTGGGGGACGCCACGACGGATGCCTTGGTGCCCTCCGACCTGCCCGGGGAGGCGGTCATCTTCGCCAAGTCGCCGGGGGTGTTGTGCGGCGTGGAGGTGTGCCTGGAGGTGTTTCGCCGCATCGACCCAGCCATGGCCACTGAGGCTATTCTCGCGGACGGCGGCTCGCTGGAGCGCGGCAGCAACATCGCGCGGCTGCGGGGCTCCAAGGCCAGCATCCTCATGGGCGAGCGGCTTGGGCTGAATTTCGTTCAGCACCTGAGCGGGGTCGCCACGGCCACTGCGGGGCTGGTGCAGGCTGCGGAGGGGACGAGGGCGCGGATCATCGACACACGCAAGACCATCCCGGGCATGCGTGCCCTGCAGAAGTACGCCGTCCGGATGGGCGGGGGCCACAACCACCGCCAGAACCTTGGCGACGGCATCCTCATCAAGGACAACCACATCGCCGCCCTGCGGGCCCAGGGCATGAGCCTGGCGGACACAGTCCGGCTGGCGGAGAAACGGGCGTCTCACACCATCAAGATAGAGGTGGAGGTCACGAACATGGAGGAGGTCCAGGAGGCCCTGGACGGCGGCGCCCAGCTCATACTCCTGGACAACATGTCCGTGGAGGAGATGCGTGAGGCGGTGGGGCTGATCAACGGCCGGGCCCTGGTGGAGGCCTCCGGGGGCATAACCCTAGACTCCGTGCGAAGCATAGCGGAGACGGGAGTGGACCTCATCTCCTCGGGGGCGTTGACGCATTCGGCCAGCGCGTTGGACATCAGCCTGGACTTTGTGTGAGGCAGTGGGGGCGGAGCACGGGGGCGTTGGGCGCTCCCGTGCGAGCTTGGCGGCGGTGCGGGCGAGACCAAAGGTGCTAAATAGGGACCGGCAACACGAGAAGGGAACGCGCGCTAATGACTGGCGAGACGTCGCAAGCATCCGAGTACACGATGGGGTACAGCGAGGAGTTTCTGCAGCTTCTCCATCAACGCAGTGCGGAGACCCATGCCGCACACCTCCTCCCGCGCCTCAGGCCCGGACTTCGGTTGCTGGACTTCGGCTGTGGCCCGGGTACCATCACGGTCGGCTTGGCGCGGGCGGTGGAACCAGGGGAGATCCACGGCATCGACATGGAGGAGTCGCAGATAGCCATGGCCCGGGCAGCGGCAGAGGCGGGCGGGCACCGCAACGCGACGTTCCACGTTGGAAACGTGCTGGAGCTCCCCTTCGAGGACAACTCCTTCGACGTTGCCCACTGCCATACCCTGCTGATGCACGTGCCCGATACCCAGGCCGTGCTCGCGGAGGTGAAGCGGGTCCTGAAGCCGGGCGGGATTGTCTCCAGCCGCGAGCTGATTGGCCAGTCCTCGTTCCTGGAGCCCAACTTCGGGAGCGCCGACGCGTGGAGCACGTTCGAGAGGCTTATCGCAGCCAACGGCGGCCATCCCCAGATGGGGAAGGAGTTGAAGAACGCGTTCCTCGAGGCCGGGTTCTCGGACATCCGCGCGACTGCCACCTTCGATACCTACAGCGCCCCTGAGGACATTGCCTTCCTTTACACGGTCATCGGCGGCTGGTTCTTCGCGCCCGAAGTGGTCGGAGCGGCGACGAAGTACGGGTTGGCAACCCAGGAGCAGTTCGACGACTGGCGGAGCGCCGTCGACCGGTGGAAGGGCCACGCCGGCGCCGTCGGGGGCATCGCATTTGGCGAGGCCATAGGCGTCAAGCCGTAGTCCCGCAGGAGCAGATGCAGTGAAGCGGCGGCTCATCATCGACCAGCCCCTTGATCTGGACGCAGTCCTGGATGGGACACAAGACTACCGCTGGCGCAAGCTCGCCGATGGCTGGCGCTCCGGCGTGCTGGATGAGAACCTGATCCACATCCGGCAAAACGACCGCGGTGTGGAATACCGGGCTCACACCGACCTGGACGCTCTGCTGATCTCTTACTTCCGGCTGGACGACGATACTGACGCCATCTACGCCGGCATCTCCTCCCGCGACGATAGGGTCGCCGGCCTGGTGAAGGAATACCCGCATCTGCGCATCTTGCGGCAGCCAGACCCCTGGGAGTGCATGGTTGCCTACATATGCTCGTCCAACAACAACGTCAAACGCATCAGCACTATCATCGAGGCGATAGCAGTAAAGCTCGGGAAGCCGGTAGAGTTGGACGGCGAGGCGCGTCACACTTTCCCCACACCGGGGATGGTGCTCCAAGCTGGCGTTGGCCCACTGGAGAAGTTGCATCTGGGCCTCGACCGCCATCGCAAGATAGTCGACGCAGCCCGGCGCATTCTGGACGGCAAGCTGGATCTGCGCCGGCTGGCGCAACCGCAGGTCCCCCACGCCGAGGCAAAGGGGGTGTTGATGGAATGTCGCGGCATTGGCGCCAAGATTGCGGACTGCATCGCCCTGTTTGCTCTGGATAAGATGGCGGCGTTCCCGATAGATGTGCATGTGCGTCGAGCGGTGGAGGGCTACTTCCCGAACCAGAAGCGTCCCAGTGACAAGGCGATAGTCAAGTGGGCGCAGGACCGATTCGGAGAGTATGCCGGCTATGCCAATCAGTTCCTCTTTCGCTGGCAGTTTTACGCAAAACAGCAGATGTCTCAGCCTCACCGGCGGTGACGAGCGCACGGCGCCGGTGGCTCCTGCGAGAGCGGACGGGGCCGTGAGGAAAGAGGTCGAATTCCAGCCGCCGGGACGCTGCGATAGGGAGTAGAGGGACCTTGGCCAGAATGAGCGGGGGCGAAGCCCTTGTGAAGTCGCTCGTGAGGGAAGGGGTTGAGGTTGTATTCGGGATCCCGGGCATACACATGTCCGGGATTGTCGTCGCCATGCGGGACGAGCCGGGCATCCGCATGGTCACGACCCGCCACGAGCAGGGCGCGGCGCACATGACCAACGGCTACGCCCGCGCGTCGGGGAAGCCGGGCGTCGCCCTGGTGGTCCCGGGCCCGGGCGTCTCCAACGCCGCCTCCGGCCTAGCCACCGCATACGCCCGGTCCTCGCCCGTGCTCCTCATCGCCGGCCAGATACCCCGCGGCCAGCTGGGCAAGGACCTCGGCGCCTACCATGAGATACTGGACCAGGCCGGTCTCTGGTGCGCACAGTCACCAAGTGGCGGCGGCAGGCGCTCACGCCGCGGGAGATCCCCCTCGCCGTCTCTGAAGCGTTCCGGCAGATGCGCACCGGCCGCCCACGCCCCGTCCTGATCGAGGTCCCGCCCGAGGCCGGCGTGGAGCGGGACGACGTCCAGCTGCGCAACCCCGCACCGGTCTCGCGGACCGTGCCGACGCGGGATCAGCTGCAGGAGGCCGCCTGCGTCATCGTGCAGTCCCGCTCTCCCCTGATCTTCGCCGGCGGCGGCGTGGCGCAGTCGGGCGCCGAGCAAGCCCTCGTCGAGCTAGCCGAAGCGACGAACATACCCGTTATCACCTCCGGCGGCGGCAAGGGCGCCATCCCCGACCGCCACCCGCTCCCCTACGGCTCCTGCGTCAGCCCCAGCAGGGAGCGCCACGAGCTGAACCAGCTCTTCGAGGTGATGCAGTCCGCCGACGTTGTGATAGGAATCGGCACTCGCTTTTCCCTTGGCAATCCGGCCGGCGAGGCGTCCACGCTCATCAACATCAACATAGACGACGCCGAGCTCACGAGAGTCCAGGCGAACACGGTCCCCCTGCACGGCGACGCCAGGGCAACCATCGAGGCGTTGTTGCCCGTCCTCATGGAGGAGGGGGAGGGCAACCGGCCGTCGCCCTCCGAGGCGGTCACCGCGGCCCGGCGGCTGATCGCCTACTACGACATCCGGCTCCAGGAGCCGCAGTACCCGATCCTGGAGGCCATCAAGAACAGCATCCCGGAGGAGACCTTCACGGTCTGGGACGTCACACAGTTCGGCTACTACTCCCGCACCCACTACCCGGTTAATCACCCGAAGACGTACATGGACTCCGGCTACTCCCTGAACCTGGGCTTTTCCTTCCCGACGGCGTTGGGCGCCAAGGTGGCCCAACCCGACCGGCCCGTGGTGTGCGTCACTGGCGACGGCGGGTTCCTGTTCAACTCGTCCGAGCTCGCCACCGCGGTCAAGTACGGGATCAACGTGACGACCATCGTGTTCAGGGACGACGCCTACGGCAACGTTGGCCGGGACCTGGACGAGTTCTTCAGCGGGAGATACGAGACCAACCTGCACAACCCGGACTTCGTCAAGTATGCGGAGTCGTTCGGAGCGGTCGGCATGAGGGCGGACGATCCCATGGACCTGGAGCGGTTGCTTCCAATGGCGCTGGAGAGCTGGGCGCCCGTGGTCATCGACGTGCCCGTCGGACACATAACCCTGCCGCGGGCCAAGCAGCACGCGCACCTAGCCTCCGTACCGTGGACGGTGCCTCAGGAAGGGCTGATCAGGTCCTGAGACGCTGCTTTTAGGCGCTGCCGCCGGAGCCCGGCGCCTTGGTCCGGGAGAGCCCCGTCTCGCCGACGAATACCAGGGAACCCGCAACTGGCGGCGGCGTCTCAGCACCCGATGGATTCGCGGCTTGGCGGATCGTGGAGAGCGTTGCCCTTCGGCCGCATGAATACCGGCTTTCGCTGGTAGGACAGAGAGTGTAAGATTGGGCGGCGTCCAGTGGGTCGGCAGTTGCAGGGTTGTATTCCCGCAGCAATGACGAGTCCTGGGAGGCCGGCGGCGCTGATTGCGCCAAGGTGTCTTCCGACAAGCTGCGCGAGGCGGTAGGATGCGCGCCATGGGATGTATGATTCGCAAAATCACCCAAGGCGTCCCAGCATGAGCTACAATCTCCAAGCTCTCCGCGGCGACGTCTTTGGCGGCGTTACTGCGGCGGTTATTGGGCTGCCGGTGTCGCTGGCCTTCGGCGTCGCGTCAGGTCTCGGGGCGGTCGCCGGCCTGTACGGAGCGATCGCGGTGGGGTTCTTCGCGTCGGTGTTTGGGGGAACGCGGTCCCAGATATCCGGCCCCACGGGACCGATGGCCGTGGCAATGGCGGTCGTCGTCACCACCCATGCGGACAGCCTCGCCGAGGCACTCATGATAGCCATTATGGCGGGCATGATACAGGTCCTCTTGGGCGTGCTGAGGATCGGCCGTTTCGTGGCCTACACGCCGTACTCGGTTATATCCGGGTTCATGTCCGGCATCGGTATGATCATCATACTGTTACAGATGCTGCCCTTCTTGGGGGCGTCAGTCGCGGGGGGAGGAACGATGGGGGCGGTCCGCGCCTTGCCCGGGGCGATAGGCGCTATCAACTTCAGCGCGTTCGCCATCGCCGCCGTCACCCTCGCGGTGGGAGTGCTCTGGCCCGCTCAGCTCAAGAAGTTCCTGCCCTCTCCCGTGGTGGCGCTGATCGCCGGAACGCTGCTGGGGGTCCTGTGGTTGAACAACACGCCGGTGATCGGGGAGGTGCCAACGGGCCTCCCGAACGTGCAGTTGCCGGACGTTTCGATCAGGGTGTTGGTGCAATCCGTGCAGCCGGCGTTGATTATCGCGCTGCTCGGCTCCATAGATAGCCTGCTCACTTCTTTGGTGGCAGATACCATGACGCGCACGCGCCACAATCCGAACCGGGAGCTGGTGGGCCAGGGCATCGGCAACATGGCCGCAGGGCTTATCGGGGGACTGCCCGGCGCCGGGGCCACCATGGGCACGGTCGTGAACATACGCGCCGGCGGACGGACACAGGTATCAGGAGTGTTGCGGGCGGCGATCCTGCTGGGGTTGGTCCTAGGCCTTGGGCAGTACGTCGAGGCGATCCCCCATGCGGTTCTGGCCGGCATCCTCATAAAGGTCGGCTGGGACATCATAGACTGGCGTTTCATCACGCGGGTCCACCGCGTTCAGCGGGAACATCTCTTGGTGATGCTGATTACCCTCGGACTCACGGTCTTCCTCGACCTGGTTACCGCCGTGGCGATTGGGCTGATCGCCGCCGGGATGGCCCAGGCGCGGCAGTTCGAGCGCCTGGAGCTGGACAGCGTGGTCTCCGTTCCGTTGCTGGACCAGAGTTTCCTCGTAGGTGAGGAGAACAGGCAGGAGGCGGCCGCATTCTCTGCGCGCGCCGGTTTGGTGGCGCTCAGGGGGAGTTTTACCGTCGCGTCTTCAAACAAAATGACCAGCACGATCAGCGTGGACATCCGGGACCACGAGGTCGTGATTCTCGACTTCTCCGGCACGGTCTCGTTGGACGACAGCGCCGCCCTGGTGGTGGAACAGCTGATCGACGTCGCCATCGACGAGGATACGGAGTGCATCGTGATGGGTCTCACGGGTCGGCCTGCGACGACTCTTCAGGGGCTCAACGCTCTGCGGCGTGTTCCCGCCGACCACTTTGCCACCACCCTGGACGACGCGCGGGAGACCGCAAAGCGGATACTTGCAGCGCGGCCGGTGGAGGCTTAGCGCGGGCCGCTCTCCTCTCCCGGACCAGGGCTCGGTGGCCCTATGCGCGCGGTTGCCAAGGACGAGTGCGAAGTAGTCCCGGATGAACTAGCCCACTTCTTCGCCGACGGCATAGACGCAGGACCCTATGGGCTCTCCGTTCTCAGTCGCATCGATCACAGGGACTTGACTGCGTTTTCGATGGCCGACGTTGCGTCCTGATAATCTGTTTCCGGCGGGAATATCAACGGCTCTCCCAAGCGGACCTCGATCCTCCCCCGCCGGAGGACGGGGAATCGCGTGGGGGAGCCCAGCCCGTGGATGTATAGGCGCAGCGGCACTACGGGGATTCGCCCCTCGACGGCGACGAGTCCGGTGCCGTTCATAAAGGGTTTGATGGGCCCTCCGACGGTGAGCTCGCCCTCCGGGTATATCAGGACAGACCAGCCGTTGTCCATGATCTTCCCCATGTTCTCGAGGCTGGGCCTGACGGACCCCTCCTTCGCTAACGGGAAGGCGTTCCCCAACAGCGGGTTCATAATCCACCAGACCGGGTTCTTCCAGAGATCGGCAGCCCCGGCCACTGCCATCCGACGGCGCCACTTGAGAGGGACCGCCTTGATGATCAGCGGGTTATCCAAGCCGAGGTTGTGGTTCGATGCAAAGAGTACGGGCCCGGAGACGCCTTCCAGGTTCTCGCGCCCCACGACCTTCAACCGATAGGGAAGGCTGACGAGCGGGAAGACGACCGCCCGCTGGAGGAACCCGCGGAGGATACGGCACCACCATTTCATGCCCCAACTAGGGAAGCTCATCATGGGCGGGTTCCTTGACCCCTCTTCGACGAGTGCTTCCAGGCGCCGGACCGTCGTTTCCGGGCTCAGCTGGCCCTCATCCATGTACACACCGAGCTCCGCCTCTATGGCCGACAGCAGCTCGACGCGGCCAAGAGAGTCGAGGTCGAGGTCGCCGCCCAGGGTAGCGTCGCCCTGCACCTCCCCTACGCCTCGTTTGCTCACCTCGGCAATGATGTCGAGCAGGCTCCTGGCCCCGCCCGCCTGCCTGCCGCCTGAGGGTGATGCGGCCGGACTCTCCGGTTGTATCTTCCCGAGAATCGTGTCGATCACGACTCCCTTCTTTACTTTGAGGGTGTGGGTGCGGGGAAAGTCCTCGTCGGCCCAGATGGTGAAACCCCGTATCCGCTGCTGTTCGGCCAGCTGGCTATTCGTCCAGGAGACAACCTCCTGGGCTGTGTCGGCGTTATCCAGAATCAGGGCCGCGTGCACCTCAACCGACGGGCCCCTTGTCAGCCCGACCACGGCCGCATCCGTAACGTTTGGGTGCTTCGCCAGCACCGCCTGGATGTCCTCCGGGTACACGTTTTGGCCGCTGGGGAGTACGATCATGTCCTTCTTCCTGCCCTGGATGTGCAGGAATCCCTCGTCGTCGAAGAACCCCAGATCGCCCGTCATGTACCAGTCCCCGTCGAAGGCCGCTGCGGTCTCAGCGGGTGCGCGCCAGTAGCCCGGTGTGATGTTGGCGCCGCGGACCAGAATCTCGCCTTCGCCGCTGATTCGTACCTCCACGTTGGGCAGCGGGCGGCCGGTGGAGTCCAGACGGCGGTCTCGCAGGCTGTGATTGCTGATGACGGGCGACGCCTCGGTGGTGCCGTAGCCCTGTACGATCCTGACTCCGAGCATCTCCCACTTGCGCCCCAGGTCCTGGTCCAGCGCCGCTCCCCCCGACACGATGAAGTCGAGCTTTCCGCCAAACTGCTTGTGGACCCGCCGGAACAGAAGACGCCTGAGGGGAAAGGGTATGCGTCCGGCTATCCTGAGAAGCCGTCCCCAGAGGGCTTCCCTACCCTGCCGTTTCACCTCCCGTTCAATGCCGCTCATCAACAGCTCCAACGCCTGGGGGACGAGGAGCATGATCGTAATTCTGCGCTCACGCATCGTCCGGGCCAGAATGGTCGGTTGGCGGCTGGCCGGATACGTGACGCTGGCGCCGTAGTACAGCACGATGAACAGACCACCCATCTGCTCGTACATGTGACTGAGGGGAAGGATGGACAGGAGCCGGCTCGAGGGGTTGCAGGAGATGTACTGGGATATGCCCTCTATGTTCGCCGTCAGGTTCCGGTGGGTAAGCATGACGCCCTTTGGGTCGCCCGTCGTGCCGGACGTGAACATGATCTCGGCAAGATCTTCCGGCGCGACGTCCACGTGCTCCGGCTGGGGCAAACCCTGGATTGCGGCCTCCAACTCCTCGAAGGCGATTTCAGGGACCCCCAGGTCAACCTCCCCTTTGGGAGTGAGCCGCGACGTGAACGCCACTTTGGGGTCCGTGCTGGACATGACCTTTGCAACGTAGTCGGGGGCACTGCGAAGGTCCAAAGGGACCAGTACGACTCCCGCTCTCATACACCCGAAGAAAATGAGCACCCAGTGGGGAGAGTTGGGGCCCCACAGGATGGCTTGGTCCCCCTTTTTCAGGCCCCGGCGCTGGAGGAGGGTTGCAACCTGCCCAGACTCGCTCCACAACCGTGAATAGCTCCAGCGCTGGTACCGGAAGGCTGGCTTGAACAGGAGAGCATCCCTGGACCCGTACCTCTCGGCCGCACCCCGGAGAAAGTCTATGACGGTATCGCCCACCGGCGTGGCGGACCTGCGCCCACTCTTCATAGCTATCTCCTAGTCGCTCCGGGCAGCCAGGGGTCTTCGTCCTTCGTGCAGGTGCATAGGACAGCAGCGCTCCGGCCCGGCAAGCCCTGGGGCGCCGCGTCCATGGCCGCCTTGGTCAGGCGCTATGCTGCTGAACGAGCCTTCTGAGGGCTTTGCCGGGCTCGTGACGCATGGGAGGGGAGTGACTGAAACAAATGGTATCGAAGTCCAGGTCCAGCAGCTTCCTAACGGAACGCATGGCCTCTTCCGGTCGCTGGGTGACTCCGGGGGCCGGCGGGCTGAGCCTGCGGGCGAACTTGTACCGCAGCGCGTCGCCAACGATGACGGCCTTCTTGTGCGGCAGGTGGAGGCCAATGCTGCCCTCGGTGTGTCCGGGAAGGTGGACCACACGCACCTCGGTCCCGAAGGGAATGACGTCGCCGTCATCAAGGCGGTCGTCAACAGGGACGGAGCTTCCCATGAGCCTGCTGACGACAGGCTTGGTCACCTTCCCCATCAGCTCGTTTTGCAGCGGGCTCGGGGGCGTCGCCGTGCCCGCGATGATGTCGGCCTCGAGACGGTGCACAGCAACCGCGATGTCCCTGCCCGCTACCAGCCTGCCCAGTCCGCCCGAATGGTCCGGGTGGGCGTGGGTAATGACCACCCTGCCTATCTGTTCGGGGCGCAGTCCCAGGGTCTCCAGCCCTTGCAGGATGGTGCCAGAGCTTCCATACAGCCCCGCGTCGACCAATAGCACCTCGCCATTCTCGACCAGGACGGTTACTCTGGCGCCGAGAGCACGGATCTGGAATACCCCGCCCGTTATTGCTATTGGCATGCCGAATTTCATGAGTCTCGTTCGCGCCTGCCGTCCGTCTCCGGACCTTCCGCCGCCCGCCGCCGCTCCATCGCCCAGGCCTCCCGTTCCGCTCTCCGGCCATGGCGTCCATCTCCATGGCCACGACAGTCACCAGCCCGATTGTGGTCTCGCCAGTAAGTATACGCTCCTTGGTGCTCTCCACGGTGGACTCCGCCGCCCTGGATGCGCTCAGGCAGCGGGCCCGACAGGCCCCTGCTCCCTCCCGGTGCGGTGCGCCGCAGACGCAGCAGCCGCACCGTCCGCTCTCGCCCCCCGGCCCGATGCCCTGCTAGGAGAGTGGTGTGGGCGATGATGACCCGATGCACCAGGAGCGGTGTGGCGGCTGCCGCATGGCGTAGTCGCTGTAGTCTGTTCCGGTCTCTTCCTGTCCGGAAGACGAGGCGGTCAGAAACGCCGCTACGACCCCGAGCGCCTCGCGAGCTTGGAGGGACGGGGCCGCCGCCCCCGGCGGGTACCCCAGCCCACCTGGTCTCCGAAGCTGGCGTTGGCGGCGCTCCACCTCCGGGAACAGTACCCGCGTTGGGGGAAGGACAAGCTGGCCGTGTTGGTCCGCCGCGCGGGCTGGACCGTCTCCACCTCGATGGTAGGGCATATCCTCGCCCGGCTGAAGGCCCGTGGCGTCCCGCGGGAGGCCCCGCCAGACGGCCATCTCCACACGGAAGCGGGCAGTCCGGCGGCCGAATGCCGTCCGTAAGCCGAGGGGCTACCTCGTGGACCAGCCCGGCTACCCGGTCCAGGTGGGCACGCTGGACGTGCGGCCCGTGCCTGGCGTGGTGTTGAAGCACTCCACTGCCCGCGACCTCGTCTCGCGCTGGGACGTGCTCGCGGTCCGCACCCGGGCCACGGCCACGGCCGCCGTACGCTTCCTCGACCGGCTCGTGGCCCGCATGCCCTTCCCCTTCCGCTCCGTCCTAGTCGACGGGGGCTCCGAGTTCCAGGCCACCTTCGAAGAGGCCTGTCAGGCGCGCGGCATCCGCCACTTCGTCCTGCCCCGCGCTGGCCCAAGCTGAATGCTTACGCTGAGCGCGCTCCGTTCTCCCTGGAGATCGCCGCCCTCAACCGCGAGCCTCTGGCCTGGAACCACACCTGCGAGACGGTGCGTCCACACCAGGCCCTCAGCTATCTCACCCCCGCTCAGGCCGTCGCTCAATGACGAGCTCAGCGAAAGGAAACCGAGTGTCACTCATGTACTGAACGAGTACACGGATTTGACACGGGGCCTCGCCTTGTGTAGGTTGGCAGAGGCGCTTCCATGAGATGTCACCCAATGACTGACCAGTCCAACATTAACCGCCCGCCCCTGCGCAGGGCCATCACCTACCAGCCTGGCTGACACCGTCGGCTTGTCGACCACCATGTGGCTGGATTACGGCGCTCGCCCCAATTAGCCCCCTACAGTTTGACCGTCATCCCGCCCCCGGTGGTCTCTGGACCAACCGCTCCGGCATTTACCGCGCGTGACGCAGCCATAAGCGCGAGGCAAGCCGTGAGCGCCAGCTACCCAAACGGGAGGTCCCGCATGGCGTCACAGGTACAAGCGGTCTCGTCGCTCTATGGGGGGTTCTGGAACTTCGAGCTCCAGGACTTCTGCTACATGACGAACCGGTATTTCCCTCCCGCCGACCTCATCGGCGAGCTCGCCTCGAGCCTCCCCGAGCTCATCAAGTCGTACCCCTCGACCAATCGTCACCTCTCGTCGCTCGTTGCCGCGCTCCTCGGCCTCACCCAAGAGCAGGTCGTCATCGGAAACGGCGCGACGGAGATTATCAGCGTCCTCAGCGGTCTGCGCGTCGAGCGCCTAGCCGTGCCCATCCCAACGTTCGACGAGTACCCCAACCGTGCCGCCGTCCAGGGCAAGCCCGTCAGTCGTTTCCCCGCGGACGCTAACTTCGCTCTCGACGTCGACGGATTCATCGCGCACGTGACGGAGACTGGCGCGAACGCGGTCGTCCTCATCCGGCCCAACAACCCATCCGGCACGCTCATCTCCAGGAGCAGCGTCGTCGACATGCTCCAGGCCTTCCGCCGCCTCGACCTAGTCGTGATCGACGAATCGTTCCTCTACTTTGCATCCCCTGGTTGGCCGCAACTGAGCGCCATCAGCCTGATACACGAGTTCCCGAACCTGGTCATCGTCAACAGCATGTCGAAGGCCTACGGCGTGCCGGGGCTCCGGCTGGGCTACGCCGCCTCCGGCGACGCCGCCCTCGTCGCTCGCCTGCGCGCCGAGCTCCCCATCTGGAGCGTGAACTCGCTTGCGCAGCTGTTCCTCGAGCGCATCCAGCGATACGAGGCCGAGTTCGCCGAGTCCTGTGTTCTCGTGACCCGTGCGACACAGGCCCTCTACGAGGGACTCCGGACGGTCCCCTTCCTCCACCCGTATCCGACCCACGGCAACTACGTCCTCTGCCGCACCTCGCCCGAGCTTAGCGGGGCGGAGGTCACCGCTCGCCTGTTTGACGAGCACCGGGTGCTCGTCAACGACTGTAGTCGAAAGCAAGGACTCGACCATAGGTTCTTCCGCATCGCCTCGCGGACAACCGAGGAAAACGAATGGCTGGTCGGCATTCTCCGCACGATGGAGGGCGGGGAGCCGCGAGCGCTCCGCTCGGCCGCGCCCGACGGCGCTAGTAGGTAGACGTCATGCAGGCAGTAATCCTCGCGGCGGGACAGGGCACCAGACTCCGTCCATTCACCAACGAATGCCCCAAACCCCTGGTGAGCGTTCAGGGTAAGCCCATGCTGCACTACCAGCTCGAGGCGCTCGACGGGGCGGGCGTTCGGGAGTGCGTGATCGTCGTAGGCTGCGGCGCCGACCTGGTCCGCGACGCCATCGGCGCCCGGTTTGGCAACGTCGCCATCTCCTACGTCGAGAACGAGATATACGACCGGACGAACAACATCTACTCGCTCTGGCTGGCGCGGCGTAACATCGTCGACGATATCCTGTTGCTTGAGGGCGACCTCGTCTTCGAGCCCGGCCTGCTGCTCGACCTGCTCGACGCGCCGTACGATAACGTCGCCGTGGTTGACCAGTACAACTCCACCATGAACGGGACCGTCATTCAAGCGGGCGGCGACCTGGCCACAGCCATGGTGCTCAAGGCGGATCAGCCCCCCGATTTCGACTACGGGTCCGCGCTCAAGACGGTCAACATCTATAAGCTGTCGGGCAGAGCGGTGCGCAGTGAGGTGATGCCTCGCCTCGGCGAGTACATCGCGCAGGGCCAGACCGGCCATTACTACGAGATCGCCTTCGCCCAAGCCATCGCCGACGGCTCGTTGCGCATGCACGTGCTCGCCACCGGCCCCCGGTGGTGGACGGAGATCGACACCGTCGATGAGCTACGCCACGCCCAGACCATGTCGCTAACGCCCACCTGCCGCCCGAGCCCCGGGCTGACGGCGCGGCGCGGCCACGCGGAGGAGAACGATGAGTGAGTACGACGCCGGAAAGGCGGAGATCGACCAGCTGATGAGGACCATCCCGCCCATGGACACCACCGTGGGGGCTGCCCTCCTCCGGGAGGCAAAGGAGGTCTTCGACGAGCTGGGGATTGTGTTCTTCCTGAGGCAGGGGACTTGCCTCGCCGCGGTCCGCGATGGCGCCTTCATCCCTTGGGACGACGATATCGACCTCGGCTCCATCTACGGGATGCACGGCCTAACCAAGCGATCGGTGGCGTCCGTGGCCGAGGCCTTCAGGGCTCGCGGATTCCACGTCGAGGAGGCACCGTCCGGCGGCGAGACATATCTCGGCATCATGAAACACCATATACGGATCGACTGGTTCTGCTACCGCGTCCGCAAGGGCCACATCTTCCACTTCCCGAACGTGTCAATCCCGGTGGAGTTGTTTGCCCGCCTCCAAGAGATCGACTTCGCTGGCGAGAGGTTTCTCGTACCCAGTCCACCTGAAGAGTACCTTCGCTGCAAGTACGGACCGAACTGGGCGACACCGAAGCGTATCGGCTACGAGAAGGACGTCGTCGATAACCTCCCGGCTGAGCGGCTGGCTTGGCCCCGGCGTCTCCGGCGGTTCCTCGAGGCCCGTCTCGCGGGCAGGACCGCTGTGCTTCAAGTCCTCGGGGAGCATGGCAAGCCAATCGCGGACGCCGAAGTCGCCGTGGCGGGTTTGGGCAGGAGCCGGACGAACGGCAACGGCTACGCGCGGTGCTACGTGCCTCGGGAAGATATGTACGCATTGGTCGTGCGGGCGGAGGGCCGGGAAGAGGTGCTATACGAGGAGAAGCTTGCGCCCGGTCGGAGGTACGTGTACCGGCCCGACGCCGAGCAGCCAGCCGGGCGTATCTTCGTGCTCACAGAGGAGCGCTGACGGGCGGGGTCTCGACCCTTCCCGGCTGCGCTCACCCAGCACCAGGCCCGGCCTCTCCCGCACTACCTTGGGGTACTTGCGGCGGCGGCAGGCTGCCGCCTTCCCGGCCTTTGGCAGCCTACCTGCGTCCGTAGATAGATATGGGTTTGACGCCTGGCCGTTGTCACCCGCCGTTACCGCGGTCCGCGACGGTGACCTTGTGGTCGTGCGTCCTCACACGGTGAACCTCTAGACGAATCTTTCAAGGAGGGAAGAATGCATTTGGGAAACGGTTCAGACCAGGCCACCCTGGAATATACCCTGAAGTACAACCCACCCATGGACCTAGCAGTGGCAGAGCGTAACCTGAAGGAGATAAAAGGGATACTGGAGGGCTTGGGAGTGGTGTTTCTCCTCGGCTCAGGCTCCTGCCTTGGAGCTGTGAGAGACAAGGCGTTCATTCCCTGGGACGACGACGTAGACCTGCTGACCGTGATCGGCACCAACGGCCTGACGGAGAAGTTGGTCGATGCTGCGGTGGAGGAGTTCAGGGAGAAGGGGTATTTCGTCGGCGAGATGGACGCCCCACGGTCAACGACGAAGATGACGGTAAAAGACCACGTGAGAATCAGCCTGGAGGCGGTGCGCATCTACGACGACCACCTATATTCCTATCCGGGGATTGCGCTTCCAGCCGCTATGTTTACCCATCCAAAGGAGATCGAGTTCCTGGGCGAGAGGTTCAACGTGCCCAACCCGCCCGAGGAGTACCTGAGGCTGAAGTACGGCGCGGAGTGGATGGTCCCCAAGAGGTCCGGGGAGTACGAGAAGGACGTTGTGGAGAAGATTTCGGGTGGGGAGGTGACCGGCCGGCCATGCTGGCTCAGGGTGCTGGACCAGAACGACCAGCCGGTGTCCGGGGCTGAGGTGACCCTGGTGGGCTACGGCCGCTCCTGGACCGGCCGGCAGGGATATGCCGAGATAACCCTGCCAAGTCCCACCTGGTACGCCCTGGTCATCAAGTACCCGGGACACGAGGGGGTCCTGTACATGGAGGAGCTGGAGCCGAACAGGACATACGTGTACAGCGCCGACTCCCTATCCAGGGCACGGAGCCTCGCGGCAGGAGAGGTGGGCACAGTCGGCAACGTCCTTTCACAGGAGTGAACCGGGCCCGCGGGGACGTTCGGCAGCGAGAATTGGCTCGGCATCATGAAAGGCCGCATACGGATCGACTGGTTCTGCTACCGCGTCCACAAGGGCCACATCGTCCAATTCCCGAACGTGTCAATCCCGGTGGAGCTGTTTGCCCGGCTCCAAGAGATCGACTTCGTTGGCGAGAAGTTTCTCGTACCCAGTCCACCCGAAGAGTACCTTCGCTGCAAGTACGGACCGAACTGGGTGACACCCAAGCGTATCGGCTACGAGAAGGACGTCGTCGATAACGTCCCGGCTGAGCGGCTGGCTTGGCCCCGGCGTCTCCGGCGGTTCCTCGAGGCCCGTCTCGCGGGCAGGACCGCTGCGCTTCAAGTCCTCGGGGGGCATGGCAAGCCAATCGCGGACGCCGAAGTCGCCGTGGTGGGTTTGGGCAGGAGCCGGACGAACGGCAACGGCGGCGCGCGGTGCTACGTGCCTCGGGCGGACATGTACGCATTGGTCGTGCGAGCGGAGGGACGTGAAGAGGTGCTGTACGAGGAGCAGCTTGCGCCCGGTCGGAGGTACGTGTACCGGCCCGACGCCGAGCAGCCGGCGGGGCGTATCTTTGTACTCACAGAGGAGCGCTGACGGGCGGGGCCTCGACCGTTCGCCTCCGCGCTAACCCAACAGCAGGTCCCCGATGAGCCGCCCGACGAGGTACGTCAGGCCGGCGGCGCTGGCGAGGCTAGCCATGCGCGCGGCTCCCCAGACGATGCTCCTGTTCAACAGCAGCGCCATGTGCGGAACGGAGAGGTTGGCGGGTGGTATGGGCGGGCGGCTTCTGATAAATTGATTCGGGGGACGGGCGCGGGGGTGGAACAACGCGAGAAAGGGACGAGATGACCGGCGCCGTAGAACGCAGGCCCGCCGACTTCATCCGGGAGATCATCGCGGAGGACGCGAAGGCCAATAAGTGGGGGGGCCGTGTGGTGACGCGGTTCCCGCCGGAGCCCAACGGGTTCCTACACATCGGGCACGCCAAGTCGATATGCCTCAACTTCGGAGTCGCCTCGGAGTGGGGCGGGGAGTGCCACCTTCGATTCGACGATACGAACCCGACGAAGGAAGAGAACGTGTACGTCGAGTCCATCAAGGAGGACGTGCGTTGGCTGGGCTGGGACTGGGGCGAGCACCTGTACTTTGCATCTGACTACTTTGAGCAGCTGTACGGGTTCGCCGTTGAGCTGATTGAGAAGGGCCAGGCCTACGTGGACGACCTGAGCCCGGAGGAGATCAGCGCGCAGCGGGGCACGCTGACGCGGCCGGGAGAGGAGAGCCCCTACCGCAACCGCCCGCTGGAGGAGAACCTGGACCTGTTCCGACGCATGCGGGCGGGGGAGTTCAAGGAGGGGTCGCGGGTGCTGCGGGCGAAGATTGACATGGCGTCGGGGAACCTGAACATGCGGGACCCGGTGCTGTACCGGATCCTGCATGCGACGCACCACCACACAGGGGACGCGTGGTGCATCTACCCGATGTATGACTTCGCCCACGGCCAGTCGGACTCCATCGAGCGGATCACGCACTCGTTGTGCACCATGGAGTTCGAGGACCACCGCCCGCTGTACGACTGGATCCTGGACGCGCTGGACATCCACCATCCGCAGCAGATCGAGTTCGCGCGTCTGAACGTGAGCCACACGGTGCTGAGCAAGCGGAAGCTGCTGCAGCTGGTGGGAGAGAGCCACGTGACGGGCTGGGACGACCCGCGGATGCCGACGATATCAGGACTGCGCAGGCGGGGATATACGCCGGAGGCGGTCCGCGCCTTCTGCGACCGCATCAGCGTGGCGAGGCGGCAGAATACGGTGGACTTAGCCCTGCTGGAGCACACGCTGCGGGAGGACCTGAACCGGCGCGCGCCGCGCGTCATGGGGGTGCTCCGGCCGCTGAAGGTGATCATCGACAACTTCCCGGAAGGGCGCGTGGAGGAGATGGAAGCGGTCAACAATCCGGAGGACCCCAGCATGGGGACGCGCAGGGTGCCCCTGTCCCGGGAGCTCTACATTGAAGCTGACGACTTCCGCGAGGACCCCCCGCCAAAGTTCTTCCGGCTGTCGCCGGGGCGTGAGGTGCGGCTGAGGTACGGCTACTTCATCACGTGCGTGGGAGTGGAGCGGGACGGGCAGACGGGCGAGGTGTCGGCGCTGCACTGCACGTACGATCCGGCGACGCGCGGAGGCAGCGCCCCGGATGGACGCAGGGTCCGCGGGACGATCCACTGGGTCTCGGCGGCCCATTCCGTTCCCGCGGAGGTGCGCCTCTACGACACACTGTTCACCACGGAGAATCCCGATGACGCCGAGGACTATCGCACTGTGCTGAACCCGGGGTCGCTGGAGGTTGTGGACACCGCGCGGGTGGAGCCCCACGTCTGCGCCGCGGCGCCGGGGAGCCACTACCAGTTCGAGCGGCTGGGCTACTTCTGCGTGGACAGCCGCGACTCGAAGCCCGGCGCCCTGGTCTTCAACCGGACGGTAACGCTGCGGGACACGTGGGCCAGGGTGGAGGGCCGGCGGGCGGAAGCGGGGACGGCGTAGGCCACGAAATCCCGTGTGTACCGCACCTGCTGCTGAACGAGTACAGACATCCCGGCAGGCCCCTCGCAGCACCCCCCTTTCAGCGTGAGGGCGGCGGGTGTTGGGACCGCGAGGAAGGGGCGGGGGGCGGGGGCGCGCCAGCTCCCCTACCCGGCCCGCAGCGCTGCGTGGACTCGTTGGGCGGTTATGGGAAGCTCGAAGAGCCTGGTCCCGGTGGCGTCCGCGACGGCGTTGGCGATGGCGGCGGCGGTTGCGTTGTTCGCCAGCTCCCCTATGGCCTTGGCCTCATAGGGCCCGGTACCGCCCGGCGTGCGAATAAGCACGGTTTCAAGGGGCGGCAGGTCCGCCGCGGAGGGGAGCTTGTACTCGCCCAGATTTCCATTGACGATGCGTCCCTCCACTGTGACAAACTCCTCTGAGACGCTCAGGCCGAGGCCGGTGACGAACCCTCCATTGATCTGCCCCTGGTGGGTGACGGGGTTGATGATGGCGCCGACGTCGTGGGCGGTCACGACGCGGAGGACCGTGACCTGGCCGGTCTCAGGGTCTACGGCAACGTCGGCGACCTGGGCGCTGAAGTACATCACGTCGTCGGGCTGCGGAGCGTCGTGGGTGACGGTCACAGTGAGGGGGAGGGTTGCGCCGTCGGCCATGGCCTGCCGGACCTGTGCGCACGCCCGTACGACGGCCTGCCCCTCGGTGTAGGTGACCCTGCTGGCGCGGGGGCCTTCGTCGAAGGGGGTGCTGTCGGTGTCTCCGGGCCGCACGCGGACGCTGGCCAGGGGGACGCCCAACTCGGTGGCGGCGATCTGCTGCTCGATGGTGTGGGTGCCAGTGCCGACGTCCACGGTGGGACTGATGACGGTGAACGTCCCGTCAGCCTCGGCGGTCAGCACGGCGCCGCCGAGGCCCCCGCCTATCTGGCGGCCGAAGACGGCGACGCCGCGGCCGCGGCCGGGCTCTGCCTGTGTGTGTCCCCAGCGGCCGACGTCGAGGGCGGCTTCCAGGACCTGGCGGGCGTTGACCAGTCGCAGGCGGTTGCCGACGGCATCCTGCTCGCCCTGGTCGAGGACGTTCATGAGGCGGAACTCGGCTGGGTCCATGCCCAGCTCACGGGCCAGGAGGTCCGTGTGGGACTCCAGGGCAAAGGTGTACTGGTGGGCTCCGGGGGCGCGGAAATAGCCGCCGGGGACGGTGTTGGTGTAGACCTGGAGGAACTCGAAGGAGGCGTGGGGTACCCGGTAGCCGCCGCCGACGTAGTGCCAGGTGGAGAGGGCGGCGTTGGGCTTCATGGCGCCGTAGGCTCCGCTGGCGTGGACGGTGCGGACCTGGCGTGCGGTGAGGCGGCCATCGCGGCTGACGCCGGAGCGAATGACGACGCGTGTGGGGTGGGTGGGGTTGCCGGCGGTGAGCTCCTCCGCGTAGCTCATGACGATCTTGACGGGGCGGCCCGCCATCCTGGCGAGGAGGTAGGCGACGGGGAGGTCCCGGGCGTCCCCCTTGCCGCCGAAGTCTCCCCCAACGGCGACGACGTTGACTCTGATCTGCTCTTCCGGCAGCCCAAGGGCCTGGGCCAGCTGTCTGCGAACGCGGAAGGGGGCCTTGCTGGAGCACCAGACCTGGACGCGAGCGTCATCATCGAGTGCGATGACGCTCGCGTAGGGCTCGAGGTAGCCCTGGTGGCGGCTGGGAACGGAGAAGGTGTGCTCCATTACGAGGTCGGCCTGGCGAAAGCCCAGGTCCAGGTCTCCCTTGGACCAGGCGAGGCGCGTCTGGCCATTATGGACGTCGGTGGCGAGGCGAGTGAGGGGGGCGCCGTCGTAGGCGGCGGGGTCGTCGTGGAGGAGAGGGGCGCCGGGCAGCATTGCCTCCAGCGGGTCGAAGACGGCGGGCAGCGGTTCATAGTCCACGTCGATGAGGTCAAGGGCCTCGTCAGCGGCCTCCGGGGTGTCGGCGGCAACGGCAGCCACGCGGTCACCCACGTAGCGGACGCGGTCCCAGCAGAGGACGGGCATGTCCCGGAGGACCTTGCCGACGTAGAGGTTGGGGTGGTCGGCGCCGGTGACCACGGCCCGAACGCCGGGCACGCGCCAGGCGGCAGAGGCATCGATGCGGCGGATGCGCGCGTGGGGGAGCGGGCTGCGGAGGAGCTTGCCCCAGAGCATGCCGGGGAGAGTGACGTCGGCGGCGTAGACGGTGCGGCCGGTGACCTTATCCGGGCCCTCGATGCGTGGAACGGGTGCGCCTATGACCGCAAGCAGGGAAGCCATCAGCTCATTCTTCCGTGTTGTCGTGCGCCAAGGATGCCTCGCCGCGGGGTTGGCCGAACGTGGTCTCGCGCCGCAAGGCGGACCGGCGGGCCGGGGCGTGTGGCGGCGGTGTTCTAGTATACTCGCGGCGGGGCAGTGGGGCTACCGGCGGGGGGCGGGGGCCGCCCTGGGCAGGCTCTACGCGCGGCTAGGGCCAGTGGGCGGGGTATCGTCATCGGCCCAGGGCCAGAGCTCGGCAGGGTCCCAGGCCTGGTGGGGATAGCGGCCCTCCAGGAGTGGCGTATGGCGGCGCGTGAGCAGAGGTACGTCCAGCGTCGCGGTCTGCCGCTCCAAGGCCCGCAGCATGGGGTTGCCCGGATGGAACCCCCACAGCTCCGGCGCGCCCGCGCTGCGGCCCTGGGCCAGCACGCGAAAGCCCCCCAGGCCCTCGGGTCGAAGCAGCTCCTGGATGGCCATGCGGTTGGCAAGGTAGACGGCCTGTGGCAGCCTGGGTGCGTCCGGCCCCGGCGCCCTGGCCATGCGGTCCAGGGTTTGCAGGAAGGCGCCGGCGCCGAGATTGGCGAGGAACTCGCGCTGGGTCGTGTAGCCGAGGGTGTGGAGCCCGTGCTCCACGCCCGCTTCCATGAGGGCGGAGAAGTCGACGTGGGCAGTGATGTCCTGCCGCCCCACTCGAGTGTAGGGATTGGCGCTGACGGTGTGGCGGTAGTAGCACTGCACGGTCCCGGCGGCGCGGGCGGCGCTGTAAAGTCCCCGCGCCGTGTCCCCGTAGTCGACGGTCAGGACGAAGCCTCGCTGGAGCGCACGGGCGGCGTCTGCCACCCAGGGCTCGAGGCCCAAGCGGACCTCGCCCCGGAAGCCCTCGGGCAGGTCGTGTGCGGCGGCGGTGACTCGCTGGGCTATACGGGGCGTGGAGGGCTCGTCCAGGACCTCGGCGAACTCCTCGCCGACCAGGGTGACGAAGACCTCCCGGATGCGTCCGTCCTGGACCTGAAAACGATGGACGGGGAAGGCGTCGAGGAGCTCGTTGGAGAGGATGCAGCCCACGAGGCGGCGGAGGGGGACGCCCGCGGACACGAGGGACGAGACGTCGGCGCGGCCCTCTTCGCCGCCCACGGCCGGGGGGGCGAACCGGTCGACGGTGACGTACCGCAGGGCCGACGCAAACTCCCGGGATACGGCCGGCTGTGGAGCGGCGATCTGGGAGGCCAGGAGGCCGGAGCCCGCTCCCAACTCAACCACGGTAAAGGGTGAGGGGCGATCCAGCAACTGCCACATCTGCTGGAGTTGGATGGCGAGGAGGGTCCCGAAGAGGGGATGGGCGGCTGGGCTGGTGAAATAGTCGCCGTGGTCTTGGAGGTGGCTCACGGACGCATAGTAGCCGGTCTCCGGCGCAAAGAGGGCTACTTCCATGAACCGGGCGAAGGTGAGGGGGCCGCTGTGCCGGGCGAGGTCCCGGAGGTGTTGCTCGGGGGTATGCATCCGTGTGCCTGAAGAGAGCGCTAGACGGGGGGCTCCTTCTCAGGTTCGACGCTTTCGCCTTCTTCAGCGGGGACTGGGGCGGTGCGCACCATGCGCTCGGAGAGGGTCTCCCGCTCCCACCCGGCGATGCTGAGAGAGTTCCGGAACTCTTGCTTAGCGCCGCAGAGCTTGCAAGTGCCGATGCTGGTGGGTCCGCCGGGAGTCTCGATGATCCAGTGGTGCGGGCAACCGTTTTGAGTCTCTGTCAACGTTTGGGTCACCTCCAAGCGCGAGAGATTCTGGGCGGGTCGTGAATAACTATTATAGCTGCTGGCGCTGGGCGCGTCAAACGAAAAGCGGTCATGGGAGCGCGGGCCGGTGCGCGGCGCGTCCCTGGACAGGCTCAGGGCGACGGCTAGCGCCCTCGGCGCGGGCGGGTGAGGTCGGCGCTGTCCAAGAGGATGGTCACGGGGCCGTGGTTGGTGAGTGACACCAGCATGTCAGCGGCGAAGCGGCCCGTCGACACGGGCAGGCCCGACTCTCGGAACAGCCCAACGGCCTCGTCGTAGAGCCTCTCGGCCTGGTCGGGCAGCGCTGCGCCGGTGAAGCTGGGCCTGCGGCCCCTGCGCGTGTCGGCGTAGAGCGTGAACTGGCTGACGACGAGCAGCTCTGCGCCGACGTCGAGGGCTGAACGGTTGAAGCGGCCGGCGTCGTCGCCGAAGACGCGGAGGTTGACGACCTTGTTCACGACGTAGCGGGCGTCCTCCACACTGTCCTCGCCGGCGATGCCCAGGAAGACGAGGAGCCCAGGCCCAATGCTTGCCAGGCTCTCCCCATCCACGGTCACCGCGGCTTCACGGACGCGCTGGATCAGGGCGCGCAAGCTGTTCCGCTCCTTCCCGGCAAGCGTATCCGCTGTGGGCGGTGATTGCGGCTGCTCATCCGCGGGCCGGCAGGCAGGTGCAGCCCAGTCTGCGATTGCACGTTGAGAGCCCCACGTCTCGTGGCGAGGGCAACGTCGCGGTCGAGAGGGGCTGAAGACGGGAGCAGGGGAGCCAGGCCGGAGAGGACGCGGTCGCCGGTGTGCTCACTTGAATCAATGCAGGTTTCTCCGGCGCGTGGGCAAGGAGAATAGGCGGTTGCCGCGCCAACCATGAGGCCAGGGGGGGGGTGATGCGACGGAGGGAGCCGGATGGAGCGCCCGGCCACGGGCTATTTCCAGGCGAGGGCGCCGGCTAGGTCTTGGACTCTTCCTTGGGCTTGCTGGCTTCCTTGGAGTCTTTCGAGTCCTTGGTGTCCGTTGCTTTGCTCGTCTCACTGGACTTGGAACCGTCGCTGTCCTTGTGGGAGTCCTCGGAGAGCGTGCTGTTCTTCCGGCTGTAGTCGTTGACGTACCAGCCGCTGCCCTTGAAGATCACAGGAACGAGGCTGATGCGCCGCTTGGCCAGCTTGCCGCACTGGGGGCAGTCGGTCACGGTGTCGGCAGTGAAGCTTTGGCGGAGGTCAAAGCGGTGCTCGCATGCCTCGCACTGGTACTCGTAGGTAGGCATAGGCTATACCTCTCCCAACATGCCGACTAGCAGTCACAGGGTGCGACTGACAGCAGCACAAGTGTAGTTGCAGCGGCTGGGAGTGTCAAGAAACTGTCACTGTGTGTGTCATTGTTCAATGATTCGGTCAGTGGTCGGCTCGGTGGTCCCATGGCAGAGGCCGGCGGGTGCGTGGGGGCAGCGCTCTGCGGCGGCGGCCGCTAGAAGATCCAGTTAAGGAAGATACGCTCGGGCCAGACCGTGTGCGTAACCTGCTCGAAGAGGCCGTAGACCAGCAGCGCAATGAGCGCGGCCGGCGCCAGGGTCCAGAGTCGTTTGGGCAGGGACCAGGGAACGTTGACCCAGGCGAAGATGAGGGCGAAGCCGATGGACGCCCAGGGTAGGCTGATGAACCCGACGGCCACGATGTATGCCGCGATCCAGCCCAACACGACGGCCAGCCGCCGCACGGCCTCCATGCCCGTCCCCGTCCTCATGCCCAGGTCCATGATCTGCCCCGCGCCCCCGACGTTCCACGTCCGCCGCAGAAGCTCCAGCGCAAGCAGGCCAAGGAGGGCGATGGTGACCATCTGCGGCAGGAACCGGCTGGAGGGCAGGGGGAAGCCCTGCGTCTCGTAGAGCGCCCATCCAACCAGAGCGACGAGGAACAGGGTGAACAGCGAGTCCCAGTGCCATTCCAGCCGCGGACCTGCCTTCGGCGTTGGGGCGCTCGGGGCGGCGGGGGCGGCCTCCGGGGCGTCGTCCGCGCCGTCGGCGATGGTTGGCGGCGCCGCAACCTCGGTCACGCCGGCCACCGCGCCGGTGCGCCCCAGGGCCCACGTCACGTACGCCACGGCGGCTACGGCAAGCACAAGCAGGGTAATGGTGACAGGACGAGTCAGCATGCCGGTCACGCCGAATGCGTTGATGGAGGGCCACAGGTTGCGCTCGATGACGGGGCCCAGGATGAACCCCAAGATGAGCGGTGGTCTGGGCCAACCCAGCCACTTCATGCTCAGCCCCAGGGCCCCAAAGGCCAGGACCACCAGGATGTCCCCCCACTGCGTGCTGTTGTTGTAGGCCGCCAGGAACATCAGGGGCAGGAGCGCGGCAGCCAGCAGGGGGTAGGGCACCAGGGTGAGCTTGGCAAGCTGGCCCGTGGCGACGGTTGCCAGCATGGTCATCATCAGGTTCCCCAGGGCCAGCGTGGCAACGATGGACATGGTGACGCCCAGGTGCCGGTTGATGTCCAGCATTCCCGACCCGGGCACGACGCCATAGAGGATCATGGCCACCAGGAGGATGACCTGCGAGAGGCCGCCGGGCACGCCGAAGGCGAGAGTTGGACCATCTGGCCCCCCTCCTTGGCGTTCTGTGCCGATTCGGCGAAGAGGACGCCCTCCAGGCTCCCCTTGCCGAACTCACTCTTCTGCTTGCTCAGGGAGATGCCGAAGGCGTAGGAGAGCCAGTCGATGACGGCGCTGCCGATGCCGGGCACAGCCCCCATGAACACTCCAAAGATGCTCTGACGGATGGCCATGGGCCATCTGGACAGTCCGTAGCGCGTCCCGGCAAACACCTCCCGGACGGAGACTGATCCCGGGGGCGAGACGGGCCGCCCGCGCATGGTCAGGTCTATGAGCTCCGGGAGGGCGAAGAAACCCAGGAGCGTGGGGATGACGGGCAGGCCGTCGTACAGGTAGAAGACGCCCAGGTTGAACCTGGCGTCGCCGGCGATGATGGAGGTCCCGACGGTGCCGAAGAGGATGCCCAGGAGGCCGGCGATGACTCCCTTGACCACGGCCCCCCGGCTGAGCGCAGACACCATGAGGACGCCAAAGAGGGCCATGGCGGCAATCTCCGGGAAGGAGAAGCGGACGATGATGGGCCGCAGGAAGGGCATCGCCGCCAGCAGCGCCACGGCACCCACCAGACCGCCGATGGCGGAGACGGCGTAGATCGCACCCAGCGTGTACGCCGCGCGGCCCCGCATGGCCAGCTGGTGGCCCTCCAGGAAGGTCACTTGCGTTGCGGCGCCAGGGTAGCCCAAGAGGACCGCAGGCAGGGAGTCAAGCGTGTTGTTCAAGCTCCCCAGAGCCGCGATGAAGGTCAGGCCAATCACCGGGTCTGAGACGTTAAAGGCCAGGATGGGGAGGAAGATAGCGGCGATGGTCAGCGCGCCAACTCCGGGGACCATCCCCAGGGTGCCGCCGATGAGGACGGCGCTGATGAGCACCGCCCAGTACAGGGGGTTGGTCAGGAAGTCGAACGCGGCGATATAGTCGCCCAACTTGCGATCACCCTAGACCGGCTGAGTGAGGCCGCCATGGCGCGCTGCGCGGATGCCCCCGCGCACGGCCCAAATCTCAATCTCCACGGTTGCCAACAGGCCCGGGCCCACCGGGTGGCGGGACCCGAGCCTGTGATGATCGTTCTTGGTCCTTCTGCAAACCTTCCTTGGGCTATCAGTTCGGGCGGTTGAAGGTGCACTCCGGCAGGATCTTCTGGGCTTCCTCCAGGGCAGGTCCCAGGTTGTTGGCCATCTCAACGCTGGCCGCCGATAGGTCAACCCCGTGGGTCGGCGTTACCTGCTCGCCTGGGAAGAACCGCCCGTAGTCCTTCTGAAACTCCGGATCGTTGGCCATCTCGAAGGCGGCGTCCTGAAGCTGCTTCAGCACGTCCGGGTCGATTCCGGGAGGCGCGACAAGGACGCGGAAAAGAGGACCGTAGTCCGACGCGAAGATGTCGTACAGCGCCTTCTGGTTCGGGTCGTCCAACAGGTCGATGACGAAGGGGATGCCGTCTGAGCTCGCCTCGCCGTTATGCGGCGGCCCCGCGTTGGGCCCCTCAACGCTGGCGTGGCCGGCTGGGAAGGCGAAGCCTTTGATGAAACCGTCCTGCATCCAGCCTGGCCTGTCCCTGGTGATGGTAAACCACATGGTGCTGGCCTGAGAGTCTATGTCGTTGCGCTCCAGGTGGGTCATCACGTTGGTGCGGCTGCCGGGCAGTCCAAACGTGATGTCCATGGGCAGGTCCAGCCAGTCGATGATGGCCCGCTTCCGCAGCGCCACCGAGGAGCAGATGGTGTCCGCGGCCACGTTGAACCGGGGGCCTCCCGCCGACCCTTGGCCGATGGCTTCATTCAGATTGGCATACGGCGCGTCCCCACGGATGTACCAGCCGCGGAGCTGGGACTTGCGGAAGCTGAGGAGCATCCCCCACTTGTCCGCCTCCCATTGGGCGGAATCCGCGAGGAGCTGCCTCATGGGGTCCGTGCCGGAGAAGCTGCCGATGGTCAGGCCGTCCGGCTTGATGGCGTAGACGTAGTTCCTCCCCACGTCGCCGCCAACGCCCACCTTGCTGACCACCACCGTCCTGGGCTTGCCCTCGATGAACCGCGGCAGGTGCCGGGCGGTCAGGCGAGCGTGCATGTCGGCGCCGCCGCCGGGCGGGAAGTTGGCGATGACGCGGATGGTCTTGCCCTCAAAGTAGGGCTTCTCCTCCATGGCCGGCTCCGCCGGGGCCACCGGCTGGGCCGACACGGCGGGCTCTCGGGGAGCGGCAGCCGGCTCGTCGCCGCCGCACGCGGCGGCAACCATCGACAGGGCCAACCCCGCCGCCAGCAATGCCATCAGTACCGGGAATCGTGTGCGCCTCACCATGTCGGATGCCTCCCACGTGACTCATGGAAATACGTACGTCCTCAGGGGACGGGGCGGATGTTGGCCGCCGGGGCAATCTTCCCACGCTAGCTCCCGGGACGCTCGGGGTACTCGAAGAGCCCGCTGCAGAAAGGAGCGGGCCTGGGGTCGTCGGGCGTCTTGGTGTAGTCGGGCGCGCCGCGCGGGTACTCGCCGGCCCGAGACCTTCCGCTCGGGTCGCAGAAGACCAGCGGCGTCGTGGCCAGGGTGTTGTACTCCAGGTCAACCACCGCAATGCCCCAGGCGCTCTCGTACATGACCCGCTCGAAGCGGCCCATGTTGAAGCTGGCCGCAAAGTTGCCGCTGCTGTCCGCGGCGATGGAGTCGTTGTCCGTGGAGGTGTTGGCGACTAGGTTCAGCGTGATGTCCGACTGGTTCCCCAGCACGTCGCCTAGCAGGAAACGGAGCTCCTCCTCCGGTTCGTACCCCGTACCGGCAATGACCAGGTTGGTCGCCGCGCCCAGCTCGGCTACGGGCGGGAATACCGCGACCGACTGTTTCCCGCCGGTATGGCTGTCTGCTCGGACGCCAACCGACGCTCCAATCACGCCGATGATGGCGACGAAGAGAAGCGCGATCGCCGTTGCGTTCAGTACACTGAGCTTCCGTACTTTGTGCATAGCCCCCTCGCTTTCAGACTGAGTGGCAGCCCTGTACTGCACGTCACCCTGCAACCATTCGCTACCGGAAGCTCCTACGTTGGGAGCAGCGTATTCAGGAGCCCCGTTTCTTAGATTGCCAATTATATCACATATATCACAATCTCTAAGGGGAGGTTAACGGGGGTTGGTGCTATACTGGGCCGAGCGCCCACTTGCGCCGAGGTTCTCGTCATGTCGAACGCGGTTAGGGAGCCGGTGCCGATCACGGTCTGGTACGACTACATATGACCTTGGTGCTACGTCGGCCTGGATCGGCTGAACCGACTGCGCCAGGAGTTTCCGGTCACCATAGAAGCCAAGTCCTTTCTGCTACGGCCCGACATTCCCCCGGGAGGGCGGCCTCGTCAGTCCCGTCCCGGTGACTCGGCGGACGGGGCGCTGAACGAGCCCCTGCGGACGTACGCCGAGGAGGCGGGGCTGGTGATGCGCCGCCCCGCGTGGACCTCCTATTCCATCCCCGCGCTGGAGGCTTCTGAGTTCGCCCGCGCGCACGGGGCTTTCGACGCCTTCCATGAGGGCACGTACCGGGCCTTCTGGGAGTTTGGCGAGGACGTCGGCAAGACGGACGTCTTGCAGGGCGTGGCCCGGCAGGTGGGCCTGGATGCGGATGCCCTGGGGCTCGCGCTGGAGCAGGGCCAGTACCGTACCCAGGTGGAGCAGGACATCCAGGAAGCCGTGGGGCTGGGCGTGCACGCCATCCCCTCATTCCTCATGGGCAAGTACTTCTTCTCAGGGGCGCGGCCCTACGAGTTCTTTCGGTCCCTGATGCTGCGGGTGCTGGAGGAGTAGCGCGCCTTCGCGCGGTGGCCGGGCCCTGGGGGGCATCGGCGTTGACAATGCACGGGGGCACGGCTAGAATGATGCGTGTCTCAATCCAGCGAGGGGGCGTCCGCTCTTAGCTATGTTGCGAATTCGACTTCGGCGGGTAGGAAAGAAGAAGCAGCCCAGCTACCGCATAGTGGTGGCGGACTCCCGGGCGCCCCGGGACGGGCTCTACATTGACCAGGTGGGCTTTTACAATCCGCTGACGGATCCTCCCACCGTCAACCTGGACACAGACAAGGCGTCGCGATGGCTCGCCAACGGGGCCCAGCCCTCAGAGCCCGTCCAGCGCATGCTCCGCAAAGCCGGGCTGCTGGAAGAAGTGGGAAGCCATGCGGGAGCTGATTGAGTTCGTCGCCAAGTCCCTGGCCCACGACCCGGAAGCGGTGCGGGTGACGGAGACGGAAGAGGACGGCAACGTCGTCATCCAGCTTGAGGTGGCGCCAGAGGACAAGGGGCGCATCATCGGCAAGGGGGGGCGCGTCGCCTTGGCCATGCGGGTGCTGTTGCGGGTGGCGGCGGTGAAGCAGGGGACCCGGGCCAACCTTCAGATTCTCTAGGCGGGCTGGTCCGCAGCCTTCTTGTGCGCCGCGCCCGTTGAAGCGCACCTTCCCCCAGGGCCCCCTGGATGCGCGAGCAGCCTCACCCAGACGCCTTTGTGAAGACCCCCCATGAACCCCGCCGAAGCCACCTCAGCCCCCGATGAACAGCGCGTTCCTCCAGAGCGGCTCATCGTAGGCCGGGTCATCCGCTCCTGGGGCCTCCACGGCCAGGTGAAGGTGGCGAGCGACACGGACTTTCCGGAGCGGTTCCGGGCGGGGGCCCGCTTCCTCGCCGGGAATGACGAGTACCTGTGCGAGGACGTGACGCGACCGTCCGGCGCCCTGGTCCTGAAGCTGCAGGGTGTGGACGACCCCGAGGCGGCAGAGCGGCTCCGGGGGGCGCTGCTGGAGGTCCCTACAAGCCAGGCCGAGCCGCTTCCGGAAGGGACCTACTACTACCACCAGGTGCTGAGCCTGGATGTGTATACGCAGTCGGGCGAGTGTCTGGGCCGTGTGGTGGAGATCCTGCCGACGGGCAGCAACGACGTCTACGTGGTCCAGGGTCCCCGTGGCGAGGTCCTCATCCCGGCTACCAGCGAGGTGGTCACGGACCTGGACCTGGACGCGGGGCGCATCACCATCGAGCCGATGCCCGGCCTCCTGTGAGGCGGTCCCGTTGGCCTTTGGGAGAACGGGGCAGCCTGTGGCCGCCGACCGCAGGGGAGTAATCGAGCGGCCCTGCGAGGGGCGCCTCCACCTTGCCGGAGTTCCCGGGCGCGCCGTGCTACAATTGCCTGCATCCAGCACGGGCACGGGAGGTGCAAGGCGTGGTCCTGAGCGACCGGAGCATTCGTGAGGAGCTGGAGGCGGGGAGGCTGGTCATCGACCCCGTGGACGACGGGGCCATCCAGCCCGCCAGCGTGGACCTGCGGCTGGGCAAAGAGATCCGTGTCTTTCGGAGCGACCAGCCCCAGGCGCCCGAGAGAGCTCTTGCTGCCCAGCGGAGGCAGGTCATCGACGTCAAGCAGGAGATGGCGGACCTGACGGAGCAGGATGAGATAGACGAGCTCAACCCTTTTGAGCTCGGCCCCGGCACGTTCGTGTTGGGTGTGACCCTGGAGGAGATCCGGGTCCCGGACTACCTCGTGGGGCGCCTGGACGGCAAGAGCTCCCTGGGGCGGCTGGGCCTGGTGGTGCACTCGACAGCCGGCTTTGTGGACCCGGGCTGGCACGGTCGGCTCACCCTGGAGCTGAGCAACCTGGCGAAGCTGCCCATCAACCTCTACTATCGAATGAAGGTGTCCCAGATCTCGTTCATGCGTCTGACGACGCCGGCGGAGCGCCCCTACGGCTCCAGGGCACTGGGCAGCAAGTACCAGGGCCAGATGGGGCCCACGCCCAGCCGCTTCTTCGAGGACTTCCTCGGTGCGCGCCGCAGCTCCAGCGACAACCCGCGACGGACTCCCGCCACTGCCGCCGCGCTGCGCCAGTGGCTTGCCGGCAGCGAGTTCCAGGGAAGCGTCAGCCGCTTGGCGGAGGCCTTGGGCGTAAACCTCAAGACCGTAGAAGACTGGGTGTATGGACGAAGGCGTCCGTCGCAGAAGTTCTGGGGAAAGCTCCATGACGTGACCGGGCTGGACCACTTCCGCGTTAACCAGCTCGACATGCCGCCCTCGGAGTCCTAGCCGCCATGGAGTACATGCGGCGCGCGCTGGAGCTTGCCCGCGGCGCTCTGGGCACGACGAGCCCCAACCCCGCCGTCGGTGCAGTCGTCGTCCGCGGCGGGAGCATCGTGGGTGAAGGGTGGACGCAGCCGCCCGGCGGGACGCACGCGGAGGTCCAGGCGCTCGCCCAGGCTGGCGAGAGAGCCAGGGGTTCGACTGTCTACGTGACCCTGGAGCCGTGCTCCCACCACGGCCGAACGCCCCCATGCACGGTGGCCCTCCTTCGCGCCGGTGTTGCCGAGGTCCACGCCGCCATGGTGGACCCGAACCCCAAGGTGCGGGGGCGGGGGCTGTCTGAGCTGGAGGCTGCGGGGGTCCGGGTGGTGGTGGGCGGGGGCGGGGATGAGGCGCGAGAGGTCATCGAGGGCTACGTGAAATGGATCACGACAGGAATTCCCTTCGTGACAGCCAAGTACGCCATGAGCATTGACGGTAAGATCGCCACGGCAACCGGCGCGTCGCGATGGATCACGGGCACGGCGTCGCGGCGTCGCGCCCACCAGCTTCGCCAGACGTACGACGCCGTGATGGTTGGCATCGGCACGGCGCTGGCCGACGACCCCCAGCTCACCGCACGGGACGAGGCCGACCGGCCGCTGGAGCGGCAGCCGCTGCGGGTCGTCGTCGACAGCGGAGCGCGGCTCCCCCCCGAATCCGCCATGCTCAGGAGCCCCGGCGCCACGCTGGTGGCGGTGGCCGGCGCGCCGAAGGGTCGCGCCCAGCGACTGTCCGCGGCCGGCGCCGAGGTCCTGCGTGTCCCTGCCGGCGACGGCCGGGTGGACGTGCGGGAGCTGCTGTGCGTCCTGGGCCTCCGCCAGATAACGAGCGTGCTCGTCGAGGGCGGCGGCGTCCTGCTGGCCTCGCTGCTGCAGGGGGGTCTGGTGGACAAGGTGGCGGCCTTCGTGGCGCCGGTCATCATCGGCGGACGGGACGCCCCGTCGCCCGTGGAGGGCATCGGTGCGGGGGCCATGGCCGAGGCGCTGCGCCTGGAGCGGGTCAGCGTAGAGCAGCTGGACGGCGACGTGCTGGTGACCGGCTATCCCTGGAGCGGTGGATAGGGTGTTCACAGGCATCGTAGAGGAGATGGGCCGCGTCGTCGGCTGGGAGGGCGATAGGCTGGCTATCGCCGCGAAGGTGACGCTGGAGGACTCCAAGGTCGGGGACAGCATCGCGGTCAACGGGGCGTGCCTCACCATAGTCTCGCTGGCGGACGGGGCCTTCGATGTGGAGATCAGTCCAGAGACGCGGCGCTGCACGAACCTGGGACTGCTGGAAGAGGGGGCACCCATCAACCTAGAGCGTGCGCTGCGGTACGACGGTCGTCTGGGAGGCCACCTGGTGCAGGGGCACGTGGACGCCACGGGCAGTGTGGCCTCCATCGAAGCTGAGGGGAACGCCTGGCTGTATACCTTCACGACTCCGTCCGCCCTGGGACGATACCTGGCGGAGAAGGGCTTCGCTGCGGTGGACGGAGTGAGCTTGACGGTGGTGCGGGCCGCTCCTACCTCTTTCACAGTCGCCGTGATACCATATACCCACCAAAATACCGTCCTCGGCAGTCGAGGGGTGAGCGACCTGGTCAACATCGAAGTGGATATCCTGGCCAAGTACGTAGAGCGGCTGCTGAATCAGACGGCAGAGGCCCACGAGTAGGACGGAGGCCGCTCCATGCCCATCGCGTCCATCGAGGAGGCCATCCGGCAGTTCCGCGAGGGAAAGTTCGTCATCGTCACCGACGATGCCCAGCGGGAGAACGAGGGCGACCTCGTGATGGCGGCGGAGAAGGTGACGCCCGCGGCCATCAACTTCATGGCATCACACGCGCGCGGCCTCATCTGCATGCCGATCATCGGCGAGCGGCTGGAGGAGCTGAGCATTCCGGCCATGGTGCTGGAGAACACCTCGCGCCATGAGACCCCCTTCGGGGTGCCGGTAGACGCCAAGCAAGGGACCACGACGGGCATCTCTGCCTACGACAGGGCCACCACGGTCAAGGCGGTGCTGAACCCCAAGACTAGGTCCACGGACCTGGAGCGGCCGGGCCACCTCTTCGTGCTCCGGTACACCAATGGGGGCGTGCTGGTGCGCGCGGGCCACACAGAGGCTGTTGTGGACCTGGCCAGGCTGGCGGGGCTCTACCCCGCTGGCGTGCTGTGCGAGATCATGAGTGAAGACGGCCGCATGGCGCGGCTCCCCTACCTGGAAGAGTTCGGCAAGAAGCACGACATCCCCATCATCACGATAGCGGACCTCATCACCTACCGCCGTCAGCACGAGCAGATGGTCCATCGGGCGGCCGAGGCCCGGCTCCCCAATCGGTTCGGCGAGTTTGTGGCGGTGGCCTACAAGAGCGAGGTGGACCCCTCAGAGCACCTGGCCCTCGTCATGGGAGACATGAGCACGGAAGAACCCGTCCTCGTGCGCGTTCACAGCGAATGCCTCACCGGTGACGTCTTCGGCAGCGCCCGGTGCGACTGCGGTACGCAGATAGAGCTGGCGCTGCAGTCCATCGCAGACCAGGGACGAGGCGTCTTCCTCTACATGCGGCAAGAGGGCCGCGGCATTGGGCTGCACAATAAGATCAAGGCCTATGCCCTCCAGGACAACGGCCTGGATACGGTGGACGCCAACCTGAAGCTGGGGTTCGCCCCTGACCTCCGCTGGTACGGCGTGGGCGCTCAGATCCTTGCCGACCTGGGCATCAAGCGCATCCGGCTCCTCACCAACAACCCGAAGAAGGTGGTGGGCTTGGACGCCTATGACCTGGAGATTGTGGAGCGTGTCCCCATCGTGGCGCCGGCCACGGAGGAGAACCGCCGCTACCTGGAGACCAAGCGCGTCAGAATGGGCCACATCCTGGACCGGGACGAGTGAGTGGACTCACCCCGGACCCATTGGACAGCCGCCAGGCGGTCTCCTTCAACCACCGTGGAGCGGCGCGCCCGCCCGTCGATGTTTCGCCAGCCGCTGCGGCGGCGCTGGCCTGCGCGGCCGCGGTTCCCGGCGAATCTTGTGCCATTCCCGTAAGCCTGCTAGGCTCTCGTGAAATGCACCACAGGTGATGTGTTTCACATGATTGAGCTCGAAGGGGGACTCGACGGGAGCGGCCTGACCGTCGGGATCGTGGCGGCGCGGTTCAATGAGGACGTGACCGTCCGGCTGCTGGACGGAGCCCTCTCCGCCCTGGGCGAACACGGCGTTCCTGAGAACAGGATCGCCCTCGCCTGGGTGCCCGGCTCCTTCGAGATCCCCCTGGCCGCCAAGAAGATGGCGGAGACAGGTCAGTTCAACGCCATCGTCTGTCTCGGGTGTGTGATCAAGAAGGAGACGGCCCACTTCGAGTATGTTTCGGACCAGGCTGCGACGGGCATCGGCGCCGCCGGTGGTGGTACGGGCGTGCCGCTGACCTTCGGCGTCCTGACGACCTACACGCACCAGCAGGCACTGGAGCGCTCCGGCGGCGATCAGGGGAACAAGGGCTATGACGCCGCCGTGGCCGCCATCCGCATGGCCAACCTGGTGTGCCGTTTCAATGACATTCCGGGCCAGATGGGGAGCATGCCGCAGTCCCCTTGGCCGCCCTGATGCGTCGTCTCGATGCGGACTCGGGCTGCGCCACACGCGGCGGCGAGACTTCCAAGGCGCTCCGCTGGCAAGCTGCGGGGTTTTCCAGTAACCTTGTGTACAAGAGAGAGTGGGGCGGACGACCCCAATGAATGCAGTAGGGCCAAGATGGCGGCGCTTTCTTCCATGAGGAAACCGGGGCGTCCACACTCTAGCGTGAAGAGTCCTACAGATGAACTACTGGATGCTCACCATATCCGAGGACAACTTTGCCGTGACGCGCCGCCAAGGCTGGCGCGTCCAGGGCTTCACCCGCAGCCAGCAGCGCAAGACGGACCGGATGCAGCAGGGAGACCGCCTCCTTCTGTATGTGAAGGAGCCGCGGGGATTCGGCCTTACGGCGACCATCACCTCAACGTCGTTTCAGGATGAGAAGGAGATCTGGCGCTCCCATGAGGCGGACGAAAAGTTCCCGCATCGCGTCCGCATCCGGCCTGAGATAACGCTGAGGGATGGGCAGTACGCGGAGGCGATGGATCTGGCGCCCCGGCTGGAGTACCTGCGCCGGTGGCCCCCCGAGCGCTGGCCCTTGGCCTTCGTCGGCGAG
Organism: Dehalococcoidia bacterium; assembly: GCA_965247615.1. Taxonomy (GTDB): domain Bacteria; phylum Chloroflexota; class Dehalococcoidia; order Lucifugimonadales; family UBA1127. The sequence continues at coordinate 2,949,562 of OZ252022.1, forward strand.
CTTCACCTGCTGCCCCGGCGGGACTTCGAGTTCATCGAAGGGGAGCTCCAGAGGATGACGGGCGGGCGGACGCCCAGGCCCTTCCAGGCGAAGCGCCGCCGTCCGCGCGGGCCAGGCCGCGATGCCGGCGCGGGTCCGGGCGCCCAACCGGCCGGCGCACCGTCGGACTCGGCGCCCGGACCGGACGCCGCGACGGATTGAACGGTCTGGAGGACAAGCCGTCGGTGGGCGGTCCGCTGCTTCTCAGCAACGACGGCGAAATGAGTGCTCAGACCTAGCAGGGTCTTCTCCCCCTCAACGGAGCGGATCAAGGCAAGCAGTTGCTCCCTCTTTGCCGGATCCAAGAGTCGCTCGCCAAGGTCTGGGTCGATCTCGCCGGGTCCTTGCACCGCGCAGAGCCCCTGCTGGTTGAATCCCGCCGCGCGTGTCTCGGCTTCCATCTCCTCCGGCCGGTGGTCTCTGGCGGGTAGATGGTAGAGCGGCCATGTGCAGGCCGCCGGGCAGCCGCCCGGTCAGCGAGAATGCCCCAGGGACCGCCCTTCACTTTTGAGCTTTCAGTTCGAGATACGTCACGGCCAAGAGGCTCGCAGGTCGACCCCTGGTCCCGTTAGGACTCCGTGTCCCCCGGCGAGCCTTCAGAGCCCACCGGCTGTGTAACGTAGAAGTCATTGTCGAAGAGGTCGGCGAGGCGCTGGACGCACTCGGGGCAGGGGCGCTCCAGGTCTGACGCTGCGGCGTAGGTACGGAGGTCGTCCAGGTTGGTGATGTTGGGGAGGACAGCGGAGATGGTGGGCTCGGCCAGAGAGAAGCCGATGGCCAGCTGGTCCAGGGGGATGGGGTGGTGCTCCGTAAGAAAGCCCAGCTGCTCCACCTTGACGACGGCCTGCTCAAGCCACTCCTGCCGGCGATGGCTGCGGTGGTCGTCGGGCCCGAAGGTGGGCGGTGTGCGCCGAAACGCCTCGGTGAGGGCCTCGGATGCGTGGGGGACCCGCGCAAGAAGTCCCACCTGATGCTCCGCCGCCGTGGGGAAGAAGCGGCGTGCGGGTTGCTGCTCCAGGATGCTGTTGATGATCTGGAGCGAGGCGATGGGGCGCTCCTTCATGGTTGCGTCGCCCTCGTCGAACCAGCCGATGTCTGGGCCGAGCGCCGCGCCGTAGGAGCGCAGCTTGCCCTCCTTGACCAGGTCGTCGAGGAGGGCGAAGAGGTCGTCGCGCTCGATGGCGTCGATGCGCGGGTTGTGGAGCTGGTACAGGTCGATGTAGTCCGTCTTCAGGCGGTGTAGGCTCTGCTCGCAGGCGAAGCGGACGAAGTCTGGGTCGAACTTCTGTGGGCGCTCCCGGTGGCCTTCGCGAATCTGCGGCGAGTAGAAGTCGTAGCCGAACTTCGTCGCAATGATGATGTCGTGGCGGTGCTGCCCCATGGCCTTGGCCAGGACCTCTTCGCCGTAGCCTTCGCTGTAGGTGTCGGCGGTGTCATAGAGGTTCACGCCGAGCTCAAAGGCGTCCTGGAGCAGCCGGACCTGCATGGCGGGCTCGATGGCGCCCCACCAGGTGGTGCCGACGGTCCACACACCGAAACCGACCTCCGAGACCTCCAGGTTGGAATCTCCCAGCTTGCGGTAGTTCACGGTTCTCCCTCCGGTTGGTGGCGGCGGGGCCCCGTCCGTGCAGAAGGGGGCCTGGGCGCATGCTCCATTATAGACAGGAGCCGCACCATGGGCGCGGCTGTTGCGCGCCACCCAGCGCCGGGTATACTTGTGACGGTCGGAGCTATCCGGCGTTGGCTGGACAGCACCGGCGAGGAGGGAACGCCATGGCGATTACCGTGGGCAGCGTGGCCCCGGACTTCACGCTGCGGGGAACGGACAACAGCGAGGTCACCCTCTCCAGCTTCCGTGGAAAGCAGAACATCGTCCTGGTCTTCTACCTCTGGGATGGCACATATGGCTGAGCCCGCCAGCTCTCGGCCCTGCGTGATGACAGGGTCCAGTTCGATTCTAGGAGTACCGTGGTCCTCGGCATCAATCCCGGGTCCATGAAGTCCCATCAGAAGTTCTGCGACAGACTGGGGCTCTCCTTCCCGCTGCTGGTGGACGCGGACCGCAGCGTGTCTCGGGCCTACGGCGTCCTGAAGGCCAGCTGGATGATCATCAGCCGCACCGTGGTCATTGTGGACAGGGAGGGCATCGTCCGGTACGTGAAGCGGGGGATGCCCGCGGACTCGGAGCTCTTGGAGTCCATCGGCAATCCCTAGCCGCCGCACAGGATGGGGAGAAGCACTCGTAGAGGCGCGGGGTCCGCGCCCTATGTTGTTGCGGCCGGGGCGCTCAGGGTAGCGAGGGCCTCGGCGACCTCCTCCCGGACCCACGGGTCCTGCTCTGTGGCGAGGGCGTCTTGCAGCGCGCGCGTTGCTTGCGTGCCGCCCAGGACGCCGAGCGCCCACGCGGCGTGGCCCCGCACCGGGGGTTCGCCCTGCTGCAGGGCACGGGCCAGGACGGGCGCCGCTGCGCGGTCGCCAAGGTTGCCCAGGACAACGCAGGCGTTGCGCTGCAGGCCCACACGTGTCGCCCGCCGGATGGGACTGCCCTGGAAGCGCTGCCGGAAGGCCTCTTCGTCCAGGTCAAGGAGCTCCCTCAGGTCCAGGGCGCCGAAGGCCTGGGGCGCGCGGAAGGCGGGCTCCTGCGCGGGCTCTCCCCGGGTCAGGTTGACGGGACAGACCTCCTGGCAGTCGTCGCAGCCGAAGACGTGATCGCCAATGAGGGGCCGGAGCTTGCGGGGAATGGGTCCCCGGTGCTCGATGGTGAGGTAGGCGATGCAACGGTTGCTGTCGATGACGTAGGGCGCCACTATTGCGCCCGTGGGGCAGGCGGGCATGCACTGGGTGCAGGAGCCGCAAGACTTGCGGAGGGGGCGGTCCGGGGGGAGATCCAGGTCCGTGATGAGCTGGCCAAGGAACACCCAGGAGCCGGCGGAGGTGAGGATGTTGGTGTTCTTGCCGAAGAATCCGATGCCGGCCCGCCTGGCCGCCTCCCGGTCCAGCATGGGGCCGTCGTCCACATAGACGCGGGAGCGCACCGGGCGGTCCAAGCGCTCCGAGAGCATCGCGGCCAGGCGGCGCAGCCGCTTCTTGAGCACGCTATGGTAGTCGCGGCCCCAGGCGTAGCGGGCCACGCGGCCGTGGAGGGGCCCCGGGGGGGCGTCCCGCTCCATGGGCTGCGGGAGATAGGCCATGGCGACGGCAACGATGGACCGGGCGCCGGGGAGCAGCTCCCTGGGTCGCGTGCCCCTGCGGATGCGCTCCTCTGTGTACCAGGGGAGGGCGCCCATCAGCCCCTGTCCGAGCCGCTCCCTGGCCGCGCGCTCCCCGCGGCGGAACCGCGCCGCGGAGGTGACGCCCACCAGGGCTAGGCCAAGCTCCTGCGCGCAGGCCGCAAGGACGTCCCTGGCGCGGGATGGAGACACGACCTCGCCGTGGGACTCCTTCGGCTGTGGGCCTTCCGCTGAGTTGCCTGTCAATGAGGGCACCATGTGCTCAATTATGCCACAGGGGAACTGTGCCGAGGTTGTTGCGAGGGGTTATTCGACCCGGGCCGGCGCAAATTGACACCCCAGTTGAGCCCGTGCCATAATGCCGGTACGCTGGGGATATAGCTCAACCGGGAGAGCGCGGCGTTCGCAACGCCGAGGTTGGGGGTTCGAGCCCCCCTATCTCCACCAAGCCCCTGTAGCTCAGAGGATAGAGCGCCTCCGTCCTAAGGAGGGCGTCGGGGGTTCGATTCCCTCCAGGGGCGCCAAAATAAAGGAGCGTAGCTCAGTTGGTCAGAGCACCGGTCTCCAAAACCGGGTGTCGGGGGTTCGAATCCTCCCGCTCCTGCCAGGAACATAGGAGCACATGCGGTCGGGACGAGAGGAGTGGGCCGGTCACGGCGGGATTGCTGCGGAGCCCAGGTGGTGGAATTGGTAGACACGCGGTCTTGAGGGGGCCGTGGGGATAACCCGTGTGGGTTCGAGTCCCGCCCTGGGCACCAACTAGCGGCGATACCAGCGAGGCGACGTAGCCAAGTGGTCTAAGGCGAGGGTCTGCAAAACCCTTATTCGGCGGTTCGAATCCGCCCGTCGCCTCCACAGAGATCATCGAATGCGGGCCCCTGGCCGGAGTCAGGGGCCTCTTGCGTTGTCCCTGCACTACAGCCGCCTCCGCAGGTTGGCGCTGGGCCGGTGTCCAGCGTAAAATGGCCAGCGGCACGCCCGGGGGCCGGATGAGCGGCGGGGACCGCCGGACCTCGCGGGACGCTGTCGGAGGGAAGGGGGTTCACATGAGCGAAGTGCAGCAGGCAACGCCTTCAAGCACGGGTCCATCGAGGACGCTCAAGATTGGCGTGGCGGGCATCGGCCAGGGCGCCGCGGGGGTGCTGCCGGTCATGGAAGCCATGCCCGAGATCGACCTCGCGGCGGGAGCGGACGTCAATCCAACGACTCTTGAGCGCTTCAAGGCGCGGTACACCGAGGCCCGCATCTATGATTCCGTGGCCAAGCTCTGCGAAGACCCGGACGTGGAGGCGGTGTGGGTGGCCAGCCCCAATCGCTTTCACTGCGAGCATACCGTCATGGCCCTCGAGCACGGCAAGCACGTCATCGTGGAGAAGCCCATGGCCGTGTCGCTGCCCGAGGCGGAGCGGATGATCGAGGCTGCGGAGAGGAACGGGGTGAAGCTGCTGGCGGGACACACCAACAGCTTCGAGCTGCCCGTGCGGGCCATGCGCCGGGTCATCCTGTCGGGGGAGCTCGGCCCCCTCCGCGCCGTGCACATCTGGTCGTATACGGACTGGATGCTGCGGGCGAGGACGGCCGACGAGCAGGACCCCGAGCAGGGCGGCGGGATCCCGTACCGGCAGGGCTCCCACCAGGGCGACGTGGTCCGGCTCCTCGGCGGCGGCATGCTCCGCAGCGTCCGCGCCATGACGGGGCAGTGGATGCCGGAACGCCCCATGCCCGGCTATCACAGCGCGTACCTGGAGTTCGAGGACGGCACCCCCGCGACGATGATGCACAACGGCTACGGCTACTTCATGACGGCGGAGATGTTCCCGTGGGCCATGGAGCATCAGCGCTACACGCCGGAGGAACGCGTCGGCATCCGGCGAGCCCTGCGAAGCGGCCGGCGGGACGAGGAGGAGGACAAGCAGGCCTTTCGGATAGGGGGCTCTCGGGAGGCCCAGCTGCGGCGGCAGGACGGGCCGCGGTCCTGGACCCCGGCGGACCTTGGCATCGTCCTGGTCAGCTGCGCGCGGGGGGACATCCGGAACTCCCGGTATGGGCTGTACGTGTACAACGACGACGGCCGGCGCGAGCTCCTCCTCCCCCACCTCGGCGAAGGCGGCCTGACCGAGCACCGCGCCGAGCTGGAGGAGCTCTACGAGGCCGTGGTCCTCGGGAAGCCTGTGTACCACTCCGGCCAGTGGGGCATGGCCACGCTGGAGGTGGTCATGGCGATCATCGAGTCGGCGCGGGAACGCCGCGAGGTACGGCTCACACGGCAGGTCCCTATGCCCGCGGAGTACGACGCGGAGCTGGAGATCGGCTGAGGCTCACGGCGTCTGGTGAGGGGTCCGGCGGGGGGCGCCAATAGAAGTATGCAAGCACAAGTGCATAGGTGGGAGGAGACCCTGAATGCTGAATGAGTTTGTGGTAGTCGCCAAGGTGGCCCAGCTCAAGGACAACAGCATGATCAACGTGGTCGCCGAGGGCGAAGAGATCCTGCTGGCAAAGATCGCCGGCGAGGTGTACGCACTGGACGACTGCTGCACGCACGCGCTGGGAATGCTGAGCATGGGGGAGCTGCACGCCGATACGTGCGAGGTCCAATGCCCCATTCACGAGGGCCGCTTCGACCTTCGCACCGGCGAGGTCACCGCCCCGCCTGCGGAGGAGCCCGTGCCCGCCTACGTGGTGCGCATTGAGGGCGACGACATCCTGGTCGGACCCAAGAGCTAACCCCCGGAAAGCGCCCTCACCCTGAGGCTCTCGAAGGGCGCGAGCGGGCGGGGCGCGCCACCCGCGCCTGGTCTCGACGGTGGGGCCGCCGTTACGGAGGCTGCCGCTTCACGCAGCCCGGAGGCGTGCTTTTCGAACGGAATCGGCTGTCCAGGCCTCCGGTACGGGTCTGGGAACGGGTCGCGTGACTTGACACCGTAGCCAGGAATGCTAGACTCGGCGTGTTCTGCCATTCTCAGGTTGCCCACACAAGGGGACAAGGAGGAAAGATGTACGGCAACTTTATCGATGGCCTGCGTCGGTTCTGGGGCGGCTATCCCGGCGGCTACAAGCAGCACGCCCGGGGGACGCAGCCCAAGTGGCAGGCGGCGCCCTTCCAGGTGCCGACGGACCCCAACGACCTGCGCAGCAAGATTCCGCCACTGGGACACACGGAGTACTGGTACCCCGCCCTGCCCGAAAAGGACGTGAAGAAGAAGCCCGAGGTCCTGCGCATGCTGGGAGAGGACCTGGTCTTCTTCCGCGGCAAGGACGGCCAGGTGAAGGCACTGAAGGACGCCTGCCCCCACCGGGGCGCCTATCTCTCCCTGGGCGACTGCTTCTTCAAGGGCTACATCACCTGCCCGTACCACGGCGCAACCTTCGACGGCGACGGCAACTGCGTGGCCTTCCTAACCGAGGGTCCGGACTCGAAGATGGTGGGGCAGGTGACGGCCTGGGCACGCAAGACCGTGACGTTGAAGGGCATCGTCTTCGTCTGGATGGGCGAGGGCGAGCCGGTCGACCCGAAGGAGGACCTGCCGCCGGAGATGTTCAACGAGCCCCACACCATCGTCCGCTGGGCCTGCCAGGTGATGGCGTGCAACTGGGTCATCGTGCTGGAGAACACCAACGACGCCCACAACGCCTTCTACGTGCACCGCAACTGCTGGCAGGTGCTCAAGAGCCGCCTGGGCGGCCGTCCCCGCACCCCACTGGGTTACCGCACCAAGATCATCAACGGCGTCACCGCTAACTACAACGTTGGCGCTGGCATCGCCCCCACGGAGCGCTACTACTACGACGAGAACGGCAACATACCCTACCAGATGTACTACCCGGGAGTGGACGGCGTCTGGCCCCTCCACCGGTGGCGCCTGCTCTGGACGTGGATCTGGTCCCGCCCGAGCAACAACGCCAAGCGCCCCAACCAGCGCTGGGGCGACGGCCGCCGCGACCCCGGCGCCGGCGACCGCAGGGGGGAGGACGAGTGGCAGGGTACACGCCTGCCCAGCATCTCCGCCAAGGGCACTGGCGGGAACACCAAGTACCGCAGCCATCGCTGGGCTGTGCCCATAGAGAAGGACCTGACCCGCGTTGTGTACCTGAACATCGAACGATACATGAAGAAGCCCAGCGTCCTGACGAAGGTGACGCGGGGGATGAGTTGGCCGTACCGGAACTGGCGTCACAACTTCAACTTCCGGTATGCGGATCTGGACGCGGAGCGCTCGTGTCAGTACCACCTGCCCGAGTACCTTTCGGCCACGGACTCAACGGTGGTGGGCATACGCAAGGTCCTGACGGAGTTCGCGCGCGGGGTCAAGATGTCGGAGAACGTGGAGCTGGACACGCTGGAGGAGGAGCGCGTGACGGCGCTGAACCTGGAGGTCGTGAAGACGGCCCACAGCGTCCACGCGGAGGACATCAAGGAAGGGCTGAAGAAGACCGGCTATCCTTCGGTCCGCTAGGCAGCGGCCGCGAGAGCATTTGCAGGCTCCGGCGTGTTGAGCACGCGTCGGAGCCTGTTGCTGAAGTTGAGCTTAAGAGGTGCGCCGGAGGTCATCGGCGCCGGGAGGAAGATATGACGACGAAGAAGGTGCTGGACCCGCTCGCCCGGGGATCGCGGCGCTTCGAGGACCGGGTGTGTGTGGTGGCCGGCGCGGGCCAAGGGATCGGTCTGGCTGTCGTGCGCCGCCTGGCCACGGAGGGCGGCACGGTGGTCATTGGCGACTGGGCGGAGGACATCGCGCAGAAGGCGAAGGAAGAGGTGGACAGCATCGGGGAGAAGGCGAGCGTGCACGTCGGGGACTATCGGAGCTGGGAGGGTTGCCAGGACCTGATGGAGTTCACCAACAAGACCCACGGGCGCATCGACACGCTGATAGTCATCGTGGGCGGCACGGTGTGGAGCTCTCCGTTCCAATACAACACGCCGGAGCAGATCATCGAGACCGTGAACAAGAACCTGTGGCCGACCGTCTGGTGCACCAGGGCGGTGCTCCCCTACATGATCGAGCAGCACAATGCGAGCACGGACGGCGTGGGCGGCAACATAGTGACGCTGGCGACGCACGCCCTGGTGGGCCTGAACCGGGTCCCGTACGCCACGTCCAAGGGCGGGCTGATTGGCCTGACCACCTCCGTGTCCAAGGAAGCGGGCAGGTACGGGATTCGCATCAACTGTGTGGCGCCCTCGGCGAACCAGGGGAAGGTGTCCATATACCCGCGAAACTACCGGCTGGAGCACGTGGAGCGCAGCGTGGTGCCAGAGGAGGCCCAGATAGAGCAGCCGACGGATGCCGAGGGCAACCGGGAAGAGCGCCCCCTGCACCTGGGCCTGCACAGGCCGGCCAACGTGGAAGAGGTGGCGGCGGCCATCGCCTTCATGGCCTCCGACGATGCGGGCTATGTCAGCGGCGAGGTGCTTTCGGTAGGGGGCGGCGAGACCTTCCCATTCTGACGCACGGAAACCCTGTACCCGTGGAGTATACGGGAGCGACCAGGGGATGCGGGGCATGGAAGGGGCGTCCTGCCGTCGGTTGTCAGCTCATGGAGGAGAGGTGGGGGTTGGGCTGCCGCTCCTGGCCTCGGGACCTCCACTGCTCCGCTCTCCTCCGATACAGATAGACGGCGTCATGAATGCCGGGCCACGTTGGGATGCGGACGACGTCGTCCATTTGCCAGTGCTGCTTGAGTTCCTCGTGAAACGCCTCATCCGCGGTGCATCCCTGGTCGCCGACGAAGACGACGCGGTCGCCCTGGAAGGCTGCCAGCGCCCAGTGGGCCATGGGCCTGCCGTAGGGCGGCCAACAGAGCAGAAGGGCCTGGTGGTCGACGTACTTCCCCACGGCCTCCACTGCGTCCAGCCGCTCGACGGGGGAGAAGCGGCCCGGCTGAACAGGAAAGCCGCTGGGTAGTCTTGCCTTCACTCCGGGCGGCGGCGCAGCCCAGCTGTAGTCGTCGGTGGCGGTGACGGACACGCCCCACGCGCTGAGCAGGCAGGCCCACAGGCCATTGCCCGCGCCGATCTCTAGCACGCGCCGTTCGCCCACGAAGTCTCGGACCCGGCCGATGGCCTCCGTCGTCGGGACAGCCCAACCATAGAGGCGCATAAAGGTCCGGCGGCGGCGAACTTCTCGAAGGAAGTGGATGGGCCATGCGGGGCCCCACCGGCGAGGCCGCTTGGCGGGGCCGTGCTCAGCGATCTCGTCGAGCACGTCGGCCGCGGTCTGGGGGACCGGGGAAGCGTTCTCTGGCGGCATCGTCATTACGCGGTCTGTGGGTCGTCGCGGACCGCAGGGTGGAGGGGCTGGCGCGGCGGGCGGCGGGCGCTAAGAAACACGGGCGGCGATCCACCGGAGGAGCCGCCAGGGCCAGGCGCTGCTGACGATGTCCACGTTGTAGCTGCAATCCTGGAAGTCGTCGCCACTCACCGGTTTGCCATAGGGGAAGCCGCGGCATGCGTTGGGTCTGTCATCGTAGGCGGTGCAGAAACCCTCGCCGTTCTCCATGCGGGTGAACCGGGAGCAGCGGTACTGGTGGGTGTAGCCATCGGCGGCGGCGGCGTTCACTCTCCCCGTTGGCTCCAGGGCCGCGATCCACGCGATGAACCTTCGATTCTCCTCCCGCCATTCCCTGGAGGGATTCTCGACGCCGGAATTGGCGCCCGAGAAGGACGTGAGCTTATCGGGGCTGGGCATCCACAGCCGTTCGCAGCAGGCCCCGCAGCGATTGCAGGGGATTCGCTCGAACTCCGCCCATGTCACTCTGGGCCGCTGGTCCACGGCGCGCCTCCTGTGCCCATTCTAGCGCAGGCGGCGGTTCCCTGGATAGGCGGCGGGGCGGGAAGCCGCGGAACGAGGGCGACTGGGCCCGAAGCAACAGGGCGAGGCCCCCAAGGCCTCATCCTGTGTCCCCGCGACCGAGGATCAGGGACGCTGTTTGCTATCGCGGGCTTCCCAGTGGCGCGGCGGCGTCCCGCGACACGTTCATGTCCGACAGAGACTCCGCCAGCTTGGTGTCGATGATGCCGTGGTCCGGGTCCCTGACCACGGCCAGGGGGTCCTCGCCGCGTTGGACCTTCTCGATGTTCTCCCCGGTGACGCGCCGGAACAGCACGATGCCCCGGTCCGAGTAGCTCAGGTTCTCGAGGGAGCGGTTGGCGATGGGCCCCTGCGTCTCCCACGCCATGTGGTCCTGCGCGGCCACCGAGTTCAGGAGCATCCGGGTGTTGGGGTGAAGCGCCTCGGGCGGGTCCTTGAAGGGCGGCAGGTAGTCCACGCGCACGTCCCCCTCGTCGTCGATGATGCTGCCGTCCTTGGTGGGCTCAAAGCGCACCCGGATGTGCATGGTGTGCGTGTCGTCGATGGGGATGCGGTACTGGAGGCCGTTGGCCTGGCGGAGAATGTTGGGGAAGATGAGCGGGTGCTCATCCATGAGGCCGTTCTTGTACAGGCGCTTCTTCAGGAGGCCGTAGGAGACGATGGAGAACTCGACGCTCTCCACGTCGTCGGTGAAGCCGCGCGTGGTGCTCACGGGCACGCGGCCCCGGCCGGTGAGCTCCTGGTGCAGGATCTCCAGGTGTGCCGGGTCTATGGAGTTCTCCATTGCCTGGAACCAGTTGCAGTCCAGGCGGGGGAGTATCTCCACCTTCCTGCGGCCGTCCTTGCGAGCCAGGACGTCGTACCTGGGCATGGCGGGTGCGGGCAGGGGGCCCATGTAGGCCCAGAAGAGGCCCACGAACCGTTGCACCGGGTACGCCCTCTGCTGCACTGTCCGCAGAATGGCGTCGTTGCGCTCCGGCGGCGTCTCCAGGATGCGGCCCTCGGTGTCGTAGAGCCAGCCGTGGTAGGCGCAGGAGATGCCGCGCTCCTCCACGCGGCCGTAGAGCAGGGACGCCCCGCGGTGGGAGCAGCGGTCCGCAAGGAGCCCCACGCGGCCCGATCGGTCTAGGAAGAGGACCAGGTCTTCACCCAGGACGCGGACGAACTTGGTGGGGCTCTCCGGGGTCAGCTCCTGGGCAGCGGCGATGGGATGCCAGTAGCGGCGGAGGAACTCGCCGGCCGGCTGGCCCGGCCCGACTCTGGTGAGGAAGTCGTTCTGTTCTATCGTGAGCATTCTTGCGCCTCCGTCCACGTCGATGCGGGGTGTTGACCCCCGAATTCCGATGGTTGGATTGTGTGCGGGGGGCCGCCGCCTGTCAAGCACCGTCCCGGATGGCGCGGTGTGGCTCGGGGCGCGCTGCGCCGGGTTCGCCCCGGAGAGCGCTTTGTTGACGCGCCTCCCTGGGCGGCGTAGGATGGCGCAAGCCTTCCCATGAGAGGCGCATGGAGCCCACGGTACGACCCAAGCCGCGCACCGGCAGAAGGATCTTCTACGGCTGGGTCATCGTTGCAGTGGCCTTCGCCGCGGTGTTCAGCGAAGCCACCACACGCAACTTCCTCCTCTCCGTATTCGTCGTCCCCGTGTCGGAGGAGTTCGGCTGGAGCCGCACGGTCTTCACGGGCGCCATCGCCATCGGCTCGGCCCTCAGCTCCCTCATCGCCCCCTTCGTGGGGCCCATTATCGACAAACGCGGCCCCAAGGGCGTCATCGTCGTGGGCGTCGCCATCACGAGCGCCGCCTTCATGGGCCTGGCCTTCGTGCGCACCGTATGGCAGTTCTACATCCTGCTGATCCTGGCCCGTGCGATATCGTCGTCAACTGTGCTGATGGGGGCGATGGTGGCCGTGGCCAACTGGTTCGTGCGCCGCCGGGGCCGGGCCATCGCCCTCAGCCGGTCGGGGACGTGGGTCGCCATACCGCTGTTCATTCTCATGGCGCAGCTGATTGCGGCCTCCTCCGGGTGGCGGGTCTCCTGGTTCGTGATGGGCGCCGTCACGCTGGTCCTGGCCATTCCGCCAACGCTCCTCTTCATGAAGCGGCGCCCCGAGGACGTGGGACTGCTGCCCGACGGTGATACAGCCGAAGGCGATGGCTCCCAATCGCCGGCAGGCCGCCAGGGCCACGCGGGCGCCGAGGAGTCCTGGACGCTCGGGGAGGCCGTGCGCACCCGGTCGCTCTGGCTGCTCATCGCGGCCCACGCGCTGGGGGGCATGGTCGTGCAGGGCGTGAACCTGCACGCGCTGGCGTCCCTGGTTGACCGGGGACTGCCGGGGGCCACAGCCGCCGGGGCTACGAGCATGGCCCTCATCGCCAGCGGCGGCGGCACTCTGGGCTGGGGCTTCGTCTTCGAGCGGTTGGGCGCCCGGTACACGTCGGTCCTCATCTACGTGGGGACGGCTGTGGGCATGGTGGCCCTGATGGTGGCGAACAGCGTGCCCGCGGCCTATGTGTATGCCGTGGTCTACGGCTTCTGCTTCGGCGGGTTCCGCATCCTGGAGCACATCGTCTACGCGGACTACTTTGGCCGCCGGCACCTGGGGACGATCACGGGGTTCACGCGGCCCTTCCACGTCGCCACGAACGCGGCCGGCCCGCTGCTCGCCAGCCTGGCCTACGACATGCAGGGGAGCTACTCACTGGCCTTCACCGTCTACCTGGTGTCGTTCATTGTGGCAGCGGGGCTGATGCTGTTCGCGTTCCAGCCGCGAAAGCCGGTTGCGCTGGCGCAGGCCTAGACGGGAAAGCCCCCGTGCCAAAGAGAAGGGGGCCTCAGCGGCCCCCTTCCTTCCGTCAGCCTTTCGATCGGCGCCGCTGCCCCGCTACCTCCAAGTCTTGGCGACATCGGACACGGCGGCGGCAGGGTCACGGGACTGCTTCTGCTCGTCGATGGTCTCGGCCAGCTTGGTGTCGATGAATTCGTGGGGCTCGCGCACGACGGCGAGGGGGTCCTCGCCGCGCTGGACCTTCTCGATGTTCTCCTTGACGACGCGCCGAAAGAGGACGACGCCTCGGTCCGAGTAGCTCAGGTTCTCGACGGAGCGGTTGGCGATGGGCCCCTGCGTCTCCCACGCCATGTGGTCCTGCGCGATGACCGCGTCGAGGCGCATCCTGGTGTAGGGATGAAGGGCGTCGGCGGGGTCCTTGTAAGGCGGCACGTACTGCACGTCGGGCTCAGCGTCGCCGGTGACGACGCTATCGTCCTCGTTGGGCTCGAAGCGCACGTGGACGTGCCACGTATGGGTGTCGTCAATGGGAACGCGGTACTGGAGGCCGGTGCCCTGGCGGAGGATGTTGGGGAAGATGATGGGGTGCTCGTCCATGAGGCCGTTCTTGTAGAGGCGCTTCTTGATGATGCCGTAGGTGGTGAGATAGAACTCGAAGCTCTCCACGTCGTCGGTGAAGCCGCGCGTGGTGCTCACGGGCACGCGGCCCCGGCCGATGAGCTCCTGGTGCAGGATCTCCAGGTGTGCCGGGTCTACGGAGTTCTCCATGGCCTGAAGCCAATTGCTGTCCAGGCGGGGATGCACCACCACCTTCTGCACGCCGTCCCGGCGCATGAGCACGTCATACTTGGGCAGCTCGGGTGCGGGCAGGGGGCCCATGTAGGCCCAGAAGAGGCCCACGAACCGCTGAACCGGGTACGCTTTCTGCTGCACGGTCCGCAGAATGGCGTCGTTGCGCTCCGGCGGCGTCTCCAGGATGCGGCCCTCGGTGTCGTAGAGCCAGCCGTGGTAGGCGCACGAGATGCCGCGCTCCTCCACGCGGCCGTAGAGCAGGGACGCCCCGCGGTGGGAGCAGCGGTCCGCAAGGAGCCCCGCGCGGCCCGAGCGGTCCAGGAAGAGGACCAGGTCTTCTCCCAGGACGCGGACGAACTTGGTGGGGCTCTCCGGCGTGAGCTCCTGTGCAACAGCGATGGGATGCCAGTAGCGGCGGAGGAGCTCGCCCGCTGGCTGGCCCGGCCCGACCCTGGTGAGGAAGTCGTTCTGTTCTATCGTGAGCATGTTCCCGCCTCCTTCTGCCGTACACGCGCGCCCCGGGCAACGAAAGACGCTGACGCCGCATCGGTCTGTGCCCCCGATTATTCGCCGGCGGTGGGCCGGTGTCAACCGGCGGGGACCGGCTGCGCCGGTTGGCTTTCGCACAGTGCCCCGGTGGTAGAATGAAGCCACTCCACCCTATGCCCGTGCCGGGGTGGCGAAAAGGAAGACGCGGCGGACTTAAAATCCGCTGCCCGCAAGGGCGTGTGGGTTCGACCCCCTCCCCCGGCACCACGCCTGCACATCCCCCAAGGGCGCTGCTTCATGGGTGGCGATGCTGGTGCCTGGAGCAACAGGGTGTCATCGCGGGAGCCGTGGACCCGCGGGGGCAGTGCGTGGGGCTGCTCTGGGCCTGGAGCCTGCATTGGCCCGGGCAATGGGGCCGAAGTAGAGTTGTGCCCGGCTATACTGACGCGGAGAGAACAGCTGCCATCCGACGCTGAGGAATGACGAAGCAAGATGTTCTGGCTACTGCTCATAGGCGTTGTCGCGGCACTGGCTCTGGCGCAGGTCTTCTTCGACATCGGGTCGCCGCCGGTTGGCGTGGTCCTGCGCGTTGCCGGGCTGGCCCTCCTGTTGATCATGGCGTGGCGGGCCCTGATGGCGGGGCTGCTCCTGATGCGCCGCAACAACTGTCCTCGGTGCGACTACCGCCTGTTCCCCGGGTCCAACATCTGCATGTCATGCGGGTTCGTAAAGGAGGACCAGCAGGAGTCCTGAGGCCCCATCCCATCGAGACCGGCCCCGGCGCGATGTCAACGGGGGTGGGGTGCGCCCCGCACGTGCGGCCAGCCCCCGGGACCTTCAGGTCGGCGGGACGGGGAGTGTCACAACGTCCAGCCAGCCTCTTGCCTCGTACGGCAGCCCGGCGGCCTCACGCGGCGTCGAGCCCATCAGGGCTGGATGCGGGCGAACGAGGTTGAAGTGGACTCGCCAGCAGAATGCGACCTGATCGATGGCTGCCTCCGAACGGACAGTCCCAAGAATTCTCCGGCGCTCCCGGAGCATGCCTTGGACGTTCTTCACCTCAATGCCCTCGATGGAGCCTGCGGCCGAGAGCAGCTGCGCTGAACGTATATGCCTGAGGTCCGCGCCGTAGACCTTGTCGACCGCCTCAAGCAGGGACCGGGAAGCATCGCTCACGAGCGTGAGCGGCTGCTCCAGTGCCAGGGGCGCGGCCTTGCGCAAAAAGGTCTCGGCCGCCCTGGGTCCGGCTGCGGGAGACGTGCGTGGCGATGAGGTAGAGGCTCTTGGCGTCGATGGCATCCCATACCCACAGGATCCGCGGGCTCCTAGCGGAAGCGGGGTTGCGGGGAGTCCTGATGAGTGTGCGCAGGAGCAACCAGACGGGCCCCCAAGCGGCGGGCGCGCGCATGGCCCTGTCCGCTTTGGCCGCGTACTTGACAGCCCACCCGAAGATGCGGGAATGGGAGGGCAGGGCCCCGAAGACCATCTGATGGTGCCGTTCAATGCTGCGAAGAGGCCAACCTTGGGAGAAGTGGTCGAGCGCTGAGGCGATGACCGGCGCCGAGTACCGCATGCCCACGGGGGCGCCGGTCGGCAGGAAGGTGCGGCCGCAGGCTTTGCAGAGCAGCCGGGGACGGCCGACAGATGTGCGCCCCTAGCGGATCGCGCTCTGGGACCCGCAAAGCTTACATGAGACCGATTCCATTGCCGCCGCCTTCCTCACTCACGCGTTGCTCGGGGGGAGCGAAGCTGGGACCCGGCGCCCGCCATGCCACCCGGGCCGGGGGGCGCCAACACGGAGGTGCCAGGAATACGATGGTTTCGATTTGACAAGATTTCGCCCCTAGTGTATCAAATGCGTTACAGCCTTTGGCGTCGGCGTCGAAAGGCTGGGATGAGCAGCTTTGTATAGGCGGTTCCGCACGGGAGGACGGGCATGGCGAAGAACGGGTTCAAGGTGATCGACAGCGACCTGCACATCATGGAGCCGGTGGACCTGTGGGAGCGCTACATTGATGGGCCGTTCCAGGCCGCGGCGCCCCGGGGGACGGCGGCCAGCGCCTCAGACCTGAACCTGCTCCACCCCGACGGCCGGATGTGGGGGCGGGACCCCATCCGGGCCCAGCCCACGGGTCGGCCGCGGGGGCGGAGCGCGGACGTGAACGAGGAGCGGTTTGGGGAGCACTTCCGGCGGGGGTACAGCAACCGGGTGCAGTTGGAGGCCATGGACACGGAGGGGATAGACGTGGGGGTGATCTACCCCAGCCGGGGGCTGCACGCGCTGGGGGAGCCGGAGATGGACCCCCCGCTGGCGGCGGCGGTGGCGCGGGCGTACAACAACTGGCTGTACGACTTCTGCCAGGCGGACCCGGGGCGGCTGCTGGGGGCGGGGATGGTGTCGGTGTTCGACATTGAGGACGCGGTGGCGGAGAGCCGGCGCGCGGTGGAGGAGTTGGGGTTTCGGGCGGTCTTCCTGCGGCCCAACATCGTTGGGGGGCGCAACTGGTACGACGCCTACTACGAGCCCCTGTGGTCGGTCCTGGAGGAGCTGGGGGTGCCGCTGGGGTTCCACGAGGCCATCTTCACCGCGCTGCCCCAGGTGGGGTCCATCTTTGGGGCGAACTTCATGCTGCGCCACACCTTCTGCCACCCGGTGGAGCAGATGCAGGCGGTGGCGGCCTTCGCGGCGGGGGGCGTCTTCGCGCGGCATCCGGGGCTGCGGGTGGCGTTCCTGGAGGGGAACTGCAGCTGGCTGCCCTTCCTGCTGTGGCGGATGGACGAGCACTGGGAGCAGAGCGGGGACGTGTGGGCGCCGGAGCTGACCATGGCGCCGAGTGCCTACTTCAAGCGGCAGGGGTACGCGTCGGTGGAGGGGGACGAGGAGCCGGTGAAGTACGTGATCCAGGACATGGGCAACGAGAACCTGGTCTTCTCCACGGACTACCCGCACGGGGACTCCAAGTACCCGGTGGCCGTGGAGCGCTTCCTGGACCTGCCCATCACCGACGACGACAAGCGCAAAATCCTCTGGGATAACTGCGCCGCGATGTACGGCATAGTCGAGGCGGTGCCGGCCTAGGAAACAGCGTCAAAGCATCTCACCAGGGCTGCTGGCGCGCAGCGCTGTTCTGGGCGCCTGGCAGTCAGTAAAGGTTAGTTTGAGGGGCGCGCCAAGCCCTTTTCGGTGTAACACAGGCCTGGAAAGGCCCATCTGCAGAGAGCCGGATGAAGCGGAGGGGACACCCATGGCCACCATCGACTCCGACGCCCACGTCATCGAGACCGACCAGACCTGGGACTACATGGACGAGTCCGAGGCCAGGTACAAGCCCGTCACCCTCGCCCCCAGGAATGGGGACGGCAACCGCCTCTTCTGGTCCATCGACGGCAAGCTCAAGCAACGCCGCACCAAC
The DNA here is from genome assembly GCA_965247615.1 of Dehalococcoidia bacterium. Lineage (GTDB taxonomy): Bacteria > Chloroflexota > Dehalococcoidia > Lucifugimonadales > UBA1127. The sequence continues at coordinate 2,967,118 of OZ252022.1, forward strand.
ATCGGCGGCGACACCACCGAGGTCTCCCGCGAGTTGCTCGACGTCAGCGCGCGCCTCGCCCACATGGACGAGCTCGGCGTCGACATCCAGATCCTCTTCCCCACCATCTACACCCGCAAGATCGCCGACGACCCTGCCGCAGACCTCGCCCTCGGCAAGAGCTACAACCGCTGGATGGCCGACATCTGGAAGCAGGGCCAAGACCGCCTCCGCTGGGTCGCCATCCCGCCCCTCATGGACCTCTCCAAGGCCCCCGCCGAGCTGGAGTTCGCCAAGGAGAACGGCGCCTGCGGCATCTTCATGCGCGGCTTCGAGGGCGACCGACAGCTCTCCGACCCCTACTTCTTCCCCCTCTACGACGTCGCCAGCAGCCTAGACCTCGCCATCGCCGTCCACGCCGGCAGCGCCAACCCCGCCGTCGCCAACTTCCTCGGCTTCGGCAGCGACGGCGGCGGCTTCCTCGTCTCCAAGCTCCCTGTCATGAGCTCCTTCCACACCCTCCTCCTCCACGAGGTCCCCACCCGCTTCCCCAAGCTCCGCTTCGGTTTCGTCGAGGCCAGCGCCCAGTGGGTCCCCCACGTCCTCCATGACATCGTCCGCCGCACCGCCCACCGCCAGGGCCGCCACCTCCAGGGCCGCGTCACCGGCGACATCCTCCGCGACAACCGCCTCTTCGTCGCCTGCCAGACCGACGACGACATCCCCTACGTCGTCCAGTACGCCGGCGAGGACAACCTCGTCATGGGCACCGACTATGGCCACGCCGACACCACCGCAGAGCTCGAGGCCCTCTCCACGCTGCGCAAGACCAGCCCCGTCGACTCCCGCATCGTCGATAAGATCCTCGACGACAACGCCCGCGCCCTCTACGCCCTGTGAGCCTTGGCGATGGCGTGCTCACGGCGTCATCGCTCACCGGTGATACTGAGGGACTACTCTGCCTGACGGACGCTACTGGAGATTGGGCTCATGGCGATTATGATCACGGGTGGCACCGGATTCTTGGGAGCAGCAATAGCGCACCATCTGATTCAGAAGAAGGGTGAGAGTGGCGTGGTGCTCTTTGACTCGTTAGCGGACGACAGTTTTGTGAACGACATTGCAGATAGCGTGGTTGTCGTGCAGGGGGACGTGCTGCAACCCCTGGAGATGCTGGAGGCCATGCGAAGAAACAACGTGGAGAAGGTAGTCCACCTGGCGGCCCTTCAGGGACCCGCAGGGGACGTCAATAGGCGAATGGCGAGCAGCTCTCGCCGTTTGGCCCATTGGCTTCACAATTGAGACCAGGCGGCAAGCCAGCAGGAGCCACGGCCGACTCTTTTCGCGGTCCTGTTGGGTAGGCACAGTCAACCCGGAATGCACGGGATCGAGAGGTGATTTGATGTTGACGCGAGGAAAGACGGCCCTGGTTGCTGCCTGGTTGGCAGCCCTTTTGGCGGTGCTGGCTTGCTCCGGCGGCACGCCGTCGGCTGAACCTCAGGCCCCCACACAGCCTGCGCCTGCACAGCAGCCGACGCCCGAGCCGGCCGCCCCAGCCGCAATGCCCGAAGGCCCGAAGCTGGGAGGTATACTCACGCTGCCCCTGCGCCGCGACCCGCCCGGCGCTTGGGACATCACGAGGGTCACCCAGCGGTACGACCTGAACACCGCTGGAGCGCCATTGTGGGGGTACGGGAACCTGGTACGCGAGTGCCGAGAGGACATCTACGAGATCTGCCCCGGCCTCGCTGAGAGCTGGGAGCACAACCAGGACTTCACGCAGTGGACGTTCAAGATACGGGATGGCGTCTCATGGCATGACGGCACAGCCTTCACCGCGGAGGACGTCAAGTTCTGGTTGGAGTTGATATCGTTCGGAGTCAAGGTCGGAGAGAAGCAGCGCCTGCCGGCGTGGTGGAGGAAGGAGTTTGGAGACATCCAGCAGGTTGACGCCTTGCCGGCCGGACAGCTGAGGATCACCCTGAGCGAGCCGTCACCAGTGTACTTGAACCTGATCTCCAGCCCATTCTGGAACTTCGCCATTCCGAGACACCTGGCCCAACCGAAGATCCAAGAGGGGCTCCTGGACGTGACACCCCAGGACGTCGGCTGGGTGGGGACAGGGCCCTTCAAAATGCTGCTCTATGAGAAGGGCAGCCGCGTCCAGGAACGCAGATTCGACAGCTACTGGGAGCGCGACGACGACGGGCGCACGCTCCCCTACTTGGACGGCATCGACTTCGCCGTGATGGCCGACGCCCAGGCCATGGACGCCGCTATCAGAGCGGGGAGGCTGGACGGCGGCGCCCGTGTGGGGGGCTTCGTCCTATCGCAGGAGCGGAAGGATGCGTACGAGCGCGATCTGGGCGATGAGATTTGGTTCGCCGAGATCAAAGGGGGCGGGGGTCTATCCTTGGGTCTAAACTTCAATCTCCTGAAGGAAGGCCCCATCCAAGATGTTCGCGTGCGTAGGGCGATCTCGCTTTGGGTAGACCGGCAGGCCTCTATTGACGCCTACCAGGGGAGCTTGGGCTACGTAGCCACAATCTTCAGCCCGGACAACCCATACACCACGCCGGAGTACAAGACCTGGCCGGGTTTCGATCCAAACACGAGGGAGCGGGACCGCGCCGAAGCCAAGCGGCTTCTCGCCGAGGCGGGGTATGCAAGTGGAGTGAGGCTGACCACGCCATGCCAATCTTCATACTCGGACCGCTGCCAGTTCTTCCAGGCACAGTTGAAGGACCTGGGCATCGACCTCGACTTCAGAATCCTCGACCCCGCTGCCTGGAGTGCGGCCAACCTCGCCACGAGCGACGATCTCTTTCAAGCCCCCGCCTACCCAAGCCGCATTCCAGAGGGTCAGGAGTCGGCGCTGACCAGGTACAGCATCAGCCCGGGCGCAGTGGTAAAGCACGAAGACCCCAGGGTCCCGGAGTTCCTGGATCGGATCAAGGGATCGACCAGCTTCGAGGAGCGCGTTCGGATCTGGCGTGAGCTCGAAGCCTACATGATACTGGAGCACGTATACCTTGCCCCCATCTCTTCAAGGGTCAGCCTGACTCCCTACCGGACGTACGTGAAGGGCCTGCCGGTCCCGGCAGAGAACACCCAGAGCCTCCTCGACTTCGCAACGGTATGGCTGGACAAGTAGCCCCCGGGCCTGACGGCGCTGGCGCTAGGCGCGTCACGCGCCGTCAAGGCCGGAGGGTCACCTGCGCGTTGGCGGGACTCTGAGCGTGAACACGCCGTGATTCTCCTCAAGGGCATCCAGGTATGAACTTCCTTGTAATCGGCGCGGGCCTGGTTGGGTGCTACTTCGCCCACGACGCCATGAGCAAGGGCCACCGTGTCGTCCTCTACGACGTTGCGCCCAATTGGGCGTACATCGGAAGCGTCGCGCCGGACGCCGCGGTCGTGGCCGGGGACGTCCGCGACCTGCCAGCGTTGATCGAGACCATGCGGGCGAACAGCATCGAGGTCGTGTTTCACTCCGCCTTCCTCATCGGCGCCAAGGCGGCCGCCCGCCCCTACACGACCCTCGACATCAACGTTGGCGGCACCACCACCGTTGCCGAGGCGGTCAGGATCAGCGGAGCGCGGCGCTTGATCTTCGCCGGCACTCAGGCGGTGTACCTGCGGGAACCACCCCCAAGCGTCCCCATACGGGAAGACTTCGCCGTGGGCGGGGACCAGCTGTACACGGCCAGCAAGGTCGCCTGCGAGCGCATTCTGAGCGCTCTCGCAACGCACTACCAGTTCGAGCTGGCGATACTGCGCTTCGCCCAGATCTACGGCCGCGGCCACTACGCAGGCGGCGATCCTGCCGGGGAAGTGCTCCACGCCATCCTGGCCTCGGCGCTCCAGGGACATCCGGTGAGCATTGATCCCGGAATCTTCCGTGCGCGGGACTGCGTGTACGTGAAGGACGTGGTGCAGGGCGTTGCGCTCGCGGCGGAGGCGACGCTTGCGAGCCGCGTATTCAACATCGGCTCGGGACTGCTCACCACGGCTGACCACATCGCCGCGGCCATACGCGCGACCGTGCCCGGCGCCGAAGCGGCGGTGGTCCAGGCCGGAAGCGGGGCGCCGGCGCCCACCGCGGGGCAGCCCTTGGACATATCCCTGGCCCGTGAGGAGCTCGGCTACCAGCCCCAGTTCACCATCGACGAGGGGATAGCCGACTTCGTACGGGAGCTGCGGGAGCCTGACTCGCAGGCGTAGGACCCGATGGGGTCCAAGCCAACGCCCATTGACGCAATAGAGGCCGGATTCCCGCTGAGGGGGAGCGCCCTACGCCTCGGCGATCGCCCGCGCGCCGGCCTCACTGCAGTCGAAGTCCTGATCGCTGCTCCCGCCGCCGCAACCGATGGCGCCTATGGCCTGACCGCCGGTCATGATTGGCACGCCTCCCTTGTAGAACATCAGGCGGTGATCCGCCAAGGTTAGGAGGATCTGCGTCTCGATGGGCTGGAACCGATCGACAGTCTCATGGGTGGGTCGGGCAAAGTTCAGCGCGGTGAACGCCTTCTTTTGAGCGAACTCCATCGCCTTCAGGCGCGCCCGTCCATCTTGTACATCGCCTCGACATCTCCCCCCTGGCCAAGGACAACAAAGGAGGCCCGCATACTATGAGAGAGGGCTTTGGCCCGGGCCGCTGCCAGCGCGGTCAACGCTTGGTCCAAGGTCAGACTCATCGAACCCTCCTCCTGGCGCGTGAACAGACTTTTGGCGAGGGATGGCCGGTGCCCGGTCTGGCGCCTCGCGCCTACAGGGGTTCGAGCCTGGCCGCCTCCCGTTCATGATCGATATGGGAACGTACCGCCTCCTCCAATGGACGCAGCTTCACGTCGAACTCCTCGTTCAGGCGGCTGTCGTCGTAGAGGTAGGGGCAGCCGCCCTCCAGAGGGGTTACGGAGTCGTTGAACTCGATCTGAGCGTCGGGGATAAAGGAGCTGATAGTCTCGGCCACTTCCGCACTCACAAAGGCATGACCTCTACCTGGTCCCCGGTCATGCCGCAGTGACGGGGCCAGGGCTAGGCGCGAGTAGAGCACCGCCAGGTCCTCCACGGGTATGGCGTTCTGATGGCGCTGGGAGGGAAAGTTGACCATGGCAGCCCTGCCTAGGGCCGGCGGCGTGATCACGCGCGAAGGTCACATGGTGTTGCCGGCTCCCCGAATGCCCGGGGGCGCACGCGAACGACCTGCAAGTCGTAGACGCGGGAATACTGCTGGGCCAGGGCCTAGTTGGCGTACTTCATCGTGCCGTAGAGGCCGGCGGGTGCCACGGGGTCATCCTCGGTGACCGGCCGTTCCCCGTACGTGCTCTGTGGGCCGTAGACACCGGCGGAGCTGGCGAACACAACCCGGTCCACGCCCGTCAGCCGCGCGGCCTCGAATACGTTGGTGACGCCGAGCACGTTGGTCTTGACCGCTCCGATGTAGTCCCGGTACTGGGGAGCCGTGAGCGCCGCCATGATGTCGCCCAGGACGACGACGCGCTGCACCTTTTGGTCGACCATGATGGACACGACGTCTTCCAGATTGGCCACAGACCCTTGAACGAACGGCACCCCCTCGGGCAGCCGCCGCTCCGGCGGGCGCTGGACGTCAAAGGCCACCGGCTCCTCCCCCATTTGGGCCAGGGCCTGAACGGTGTACCGGCCCACGAAACCCAAGCTTCCGGGTATGAGGACCCGCATCGTTCCCCCCTTCTTCAGTCACGCGCCCCTCCGAACGGGACCCGCCTGGCGTCCGTCAGGTCTGCTTCTCCTGCCGGGGCGCCCGCGCGGTCACGTGAGCAGCCTGCTCCTGAATCTCAAACAGGGCGGCCGTGCTCCTGTGGCCCCAGCCGCGGTTCATGCCCTCGATCATCACCTGCTCGACCAGGTTCGCAATCGGCATTGGCACATCTAACTCGCGGCCCAACTCCGTAGCCAGGCCCACGTCCTTTCTGGAGAGGGCCAGCGTGAAGCTCGCGGGCACATCGCGGTCAGAAGCGGTTTCTGTTTTGGGCGGAAAGGACGTGCGGAGTCCCTCCAACTGGACGTCCAGCCCCCAGTACATGCAGTCCCACAGTACCTGTGGGTCCACCCCTGCCTTGGCGCCCAGGACAAGCCCTTCCCCTATTGCCAGGCCCACGCCGCGGCGGACCAGGTTGTGGGCCAGCTTGATGATGCTCCCGGTCCCCAGGCTTCCCGTGTACACGACCGTGTCTGAAAGGGCGTCAAGGACCGGCTTGACACGGTTGTAGGCTCCCGGGTCGCCGCTTGCCAGGACCTGAACGCTCCGGTTGGCGATTCCGCGCTTGCCGACGATGAGGGGGGCGTCTATGACATGCGCGCCCCGCTGCTGAAGCGCCGCGGCCACCCGGTGAATCAGGGCTGGGCGGCTGCTGGAGAGGTCCACGTACACGGCGCCCCGCCCGATTCCTTCCTGGATTCCCCCTGGCCCAATGGCCACCTGCTCGACTTCAACAGGACCGGGAAGAGACGTGAGGACCACGTCGCTGCGGCCGGCCACCTCTGCGGGAGAGGCGGCGAGTCGTGCGCCAGCCTCCAGCAGCGGTCTCGCCGCCTCCTCCCGAATGTCGTGGACCACCAGGGGGTAGCCCGCGCTTCCGATGTTCGCGGCAACGGCCGAGCCAATGTTCCCGAGGCCGATAAACCCAACGGTATCCATGCGTTCCTCCGGTGGTGGGGTAGCGCACCCTCCCGAGTGACTGTTGTGCGGGGGACTGCCAGTCTAGCTGGAAGGCTGTGGCGGGGGCGAGCGGTCGATGTACACCCAGCGTTCCACAATCTTGCCGTTCCGCAGGCGCAGCACCTCAGCCCCCCGGGGCATGCACATGACAACCTTGTCCCCTTCGGCGATCAGATCCTCTATGGCGATGTGAAAGCCGGGCCGCTGGCGCAGGTGGGTGACGAGCCGTCTGATGCCCTCTTGACCCAGCGCCGGCCCCAGTGCGCTCGAGTTGTACACGTCCCGGAAGCCGGGATCAATCAGCTCATCAATGAGACTCAGGTTTCCCTGGTTCTCCACTTCCTCGTAGAAGCGGCGCACGATCTCCTTGTTCTCTTCGGACACGGGGCCATCTCCTTGGCACGCCACGGGACCCGCCCGGCGGCGGACACGCTCCGGGGTGGCCATAGCCCGAGGTCGCGCTCGTCCGCAGTGCGCGGCCCCCTGGCTGTCGGCGTGAGGCTCGGCGTGGCTATTTATCCAGCCACGTCCTGGCGTGGTTATAGTTGTTGTTCACGTCGCCGGCCGGAGGCAGGTAGCCCTTCATGTATGACCGGTAGGGTGTCACTGCCAGCTCTCCGAGCAGCGGTATCGTGTAGACCTGCTCCAGAATCACGTAGCGTTCCAACTCCCGGAAGACCTCGACCCGCTTCTCCAAGTCGACGGCAGAGCGCAGCTCGTCGAAGTACTCGCCAATCTTTGGGTCCTCATGTTTGGAGCCTGCGCGTTTGTTCTCGCTGTATCGTGCAAGGTTCTGACTAAATTCTTGACCAGCGGCAGCGTGATCATCGGTGAAGACGGGAACACCATGGCCTGATCAATGACCGAGGCGTCCATGTCCTTGAGGCGGGCGTAGGCGTCCCGCCTGATGGCGTTCCGATCTATCTTCTCATCCCACTCATCGGAGACCGGAGAGATCGCCCCGATCTCCTCCTTGGCGAGCGTGGGGTTCCACACCTCGGCGGCAAAGCCGTTGGAACGGGGGTCCTGGAAGCTGACTCTTCCATTGAGGACCCTCATGCCCCGGTCCGTGTTGACGTACAGGTGCGTCTTGGCGAACTCTCGTTGACTGCTTGAAATGTACTGGTCCCACACGTCCGGCGGTTCGAACACGTGGCTATCGCAGTCAAACACGGGAAAGTCCTTCTCCCGACCCTTCTCGCGATACGGAATCACACCCTCCTCAGCATTCCAGCCCGACCTTCAGGACTATCCGCTGTTTCCTAGGCTGGCACTGCCTCGACTATGCCGTACATCGCGGCGCAGTTATCCCAGAGGATTTTGCGCTTGTCGTCGTCGGTGATGGGCAGGTCCAGGAAGCGCTCCACGGCCACCGGGTACTTGGAGTCCCCGTGCGGGTAGTCCGTGGAGAAGACCAGGTTCTCGTTGCCCATGTCCTGGATCACGTACTTCACCGGCTCCTCGTCCCCCTCCACCGACGCATACCCCTGCCGCTTGAAGTAGGCACTCGGCGCCATGGTCAGCTCCGGCGCCCACACGTCCCCGCTCTGCTCCCAGTGCTCGTCCATCCGCCACAGCAGGAAGGGCAGCCAGCTGCAGTTCCCCTCCAGGAACGCCACCCGCAGCCCCGGATGCCGCGCGAAGATGCCCCCCGCCGCGAAGGCCGCCACCGCCTGCATCTGCTCCACCGGGTGGCAGAAGGTGTGGCGCAGCATAGAGTTCGCCCCAAAGATGGACCCCACCTGGGGCAGCGCGGTGAAGATGGCCTCGTGGAACCCCAGCGGCACCCCCAGCTCCTCCAGGACCGACCACAGGGGCTCGTAGTAGGCGTCGTACCAGTTGCGCCCCCCAACGATGTTGGGCCGCAGGAAGACCGCCCGAAACCCCAACTCCTCCACCGCGCGCCGGCTCTCCGCCACCGCGTCCTCAATGTCGAACACCGACACCATCCCCGCCCCCAGCAGCCGCCCCGGGTCCGCCTGGCAGAAGTCGTACAGCCAGTTGTTGTACGCCCGCGCCACCGCCGCCGCCAGCGGGGGGTCCATCTCCGGCTCCCCCAGCGCGTGCAGCCCCCGGCTGGGGTAGATCACCCCCACGTCTATCCCCTCCGTGTCCATGGCCTCCAACTGCACCCGGTTGCTGTACCCCCGCCGGAAGTGCTCCCCAAACCGCTCCTCGTTCACGTCCGCGCTCCGCCCCCGCGGCCGACCCGTGGGCTGGGCCCGGATGGGGTCCCGCCCCCACATCCGGCCGTCGGGGTGGAGCAGGTTCAGGTCTGAGGCGCTGGCCGCCGTCCCCCGGGGCGCGACGGCCTGAAACGGCCCATCAATGTAGCGCTCCCACAGGTCCACCGGCTCCATGATGTGCAGGTCGCTGTCGATCACCTTGAACCCGTTCTTCGCCATGCCCGTCCTCCCGTGCGGAACCGCCTATACAAAGCTGCTCATCCCAGCCTTTCGACGCCGACGCCAAAGGCTGTAGCGCATTTGATACACTAGGGGCGAAATCTTGTCAAATCGAAACCATCGTATTCCTGGCACCTCCGTGTTGGCGCCCCCCGGCCCGGGTGGCATGGCGGGCCTAGTCCCAGCTTTTCCATGGTGAACGGTGGGCGGGCCTCTTGCCTGTTGACCGTGACGGCTGAGCCGCCGGCGCCCCGCTCCCGTCTGCTCGACATGGCGCCTTGCGCCGAAGACGCTTCAATCTAACGTGCAGCCAAACTCCCGGGCCGTCCGCCGTCCTCAGCATGTTGCGTCGTGAGGCGAGGATCTCTGCTACTCTGAAGCGGGTTGCGTCGTGCTAAGGTCGAAGCGTGGCGCTCGCGGGCGCGGATGGGGTTATAATCCTTCGAGGTTTCCTAGAGGGGGCGAGGACTATGACTTCGACGGCAGTCCGGGAAGACCGGGTCGAGGTGGACGGGGCGGCGCTTCAGGTCTTTCGTGGGGGCAGTGGCCCGCCGCTGCTGGTCCTCCACGACTGCGAGGTGATGCCCGAGTGGCACCCCTACCACGAGGCGCTGGGCCGGAGCTTCTCCGTGGCCGCGCCGTCGCACCCAGGGTTCGGGGCCTCGGAACGGCCCGACGGGATGGAGAGCGTCGAGGACCTGGCCTACCTGTACCTGGACTTTCTGGACACGCTGGGCCCCGAGCCCGTAACCCTACTGGGGCTGGGGCTTGGCGGTTGGATCGCTGCGGAGATGGCCGTGCGCTGCAGCCACCGTCTGCGGCGCCTGGTGCTGGCGGGCCCGGTGGGGATCAAGGTGTCCGGCCCCACGGAGCCGGACATCCTGGAAACCTTTGTCCTGACCCGTCAACAGATACTGGAGGCGGGCTGGCACAACCCTGGTCTGGGCGAAGAGCGGATGAAGCTGCCGGGAACGCCGGACCTGCCTGCGGAGGAGCTGCTGACGCTGCTCCGGAACCGGGAGTCGGCGGTCCGCTATACGTGGAAGCCATTCATGCACAATCCCAACCTGCGCCGGTGGCTTCGGCGCATCACCGTGCCGACGCTGCTGATCTGGGGCGGGAGCGACGGCATCGTGAGCACGGATTATGGGCGCGCCTTTCAGCAGAGCATGCCGGGGGCAGGGCTCCAGGTCATTCCCGAAGCCGGCCACTACCCGTACCTGGAACGGCCTGATGCCTTCGTCGAGGCCGTCGCCGGGTTCGCGGGGTAGGGATTGCCGTGGCGTCGATTGTGCTGTCTATCACCAGGACGATCGGAATGCGATGGGCCTCTGGGCGTCCGGTGGGAAGGGACTCCCGGGCCAACTCTGTGTCGGAGAGGGGACTGAGAAATGCGCGCTTACTTTTTCACTGAGATGCCCTATCCCTCCTATTCCTTGGAGGCGGAGGAGCTGGCCGGCTCGCAGCGGGTGGTCCTGCCCAACAGCAACTGCGACCCGGAGATCGTGGGCGACCTGTACAACCGCTACCTGGACGAGTACGAGTACGCCGACGAGCTGGGCCTGGACCTCATGCTGAACGAGCACCATCAGACCCCCTCATGCCTGGATTCGGTGATGCCCCTGAGCGCGGCGGCCCTGGTCCGCCGGACGAAGCGGGCCAGGATCCTGCTGCTGGGCACACCTCTCGCGCATCGAGACAACCCTGTTCGGGTCGCCGAGGAGCTGGCGTTTCTCGACTGTGTGTCCCACGGGCGCCTGATCAGCGGCTTCGTCCGGGGCGTGCCTACCGAGATCCACCCCGCCAACACAAACCCGACGCTGACCCGCGAGCGATTCGAGGAGTCCCACGACCTGATCCTGCACGCGTGGACGGTCCCCGGGCCCTTCAACTGGGAAGGGCGGTTCTGGCACTATCGGTACGTCAACCCATGGCCCCGGCCCTATCAGCAGCCCCATCCGCCCATCTGGGTCGCCGGGTCAAGCCCGGAGAACATACGCTGGATGGCGGAGCGCCAGTACGTGCACGCGTGCTTCCTCCAGTCCTATGAGGATCAGGAAGGGCAGCACCGCGTGTACGCCGAGCACTGCCGGGAGCAGGGCCTGCCGGCGCCTACGCCGGATAAGTTCGCCTTCCTGAGCCTGCTCTACGTGGGCGAGACTGAAGCGCAGGCCCGCGAAGAGGGCCAGGCCCTGATGTGGTACCTGGGGGGGAAGCGGCATCCGGGCTTCTTGAATCCACCCGGGTACACTCCTCCGGAGGTGTCGGCCCGCGCCTTCGCGGCCCAGGGCGTCCGGCGGGAGCTTGGCACGTGGGAGGACCTGCGAGACAAGGGGATTGCCATCTGGGGGACCCCGGACACCGTCATCGAGAAGATCAGGTACCTTCACGAGCGCTGTCAGGTGGGCCACCTCCTGATGATGATGCAGGCGGGGTTCATGCCCACGGAGCACACTCGCAAGAGTATGAAGCTCTTCGCCGAAGAGGTGTACCCCGCAATCAGGGGGCTGGGGGAGGATGAGGGAGCGTCGTGATGGGGAACGGCATCGCCGCGGACTGAGATGCAGGCGCTCCCTCTTTGACGCGCCCGTCTGTCTTCGCCATCGTGAGCCCTTGGGCAGGCTCAGAACGGGCCACTCGGCCCGGCGGCGGCTCCGTACGCTCAACGGTTACAATGGGTCATCAAAGGAGGCAGCTTGGATAGTCTAGCCCTGCTCAAGCACCAGATTGCGTCTGCCCGGCGCGAGCTCGCCGGGGTCATGGCCGATGTCACGCAGGAGATGGCGGACTGGACCCCGCCCGGAGTCGCCAACTCCATCATGACCATGGCGGTCCACACGCTGGTGGCCCAGGACCGCACAATCCAGCTGCGCATCAACAGCGGGCCCATGCTGCTGGACGATTGGGCGCCGCGCCTCAATGTTCCGCCCGGTTTCAGGCTCCTGGAGGACCCCCCGGAGGCGATGAAGGTGGGCCTTGGCGTACTGCGCGAGTACTGGCAAGCCATCGACGCCGCCACAGACGGCTTTCTGGCCACGCTCACCGGCGCCACGGAGCTGGACCGCACCGTCGAGGGTACCCGCGGCCCCACGATACTCGGCCACCTGCTCTCGGGGATCCTTGTTACGCACGTCTACTCTCACGTGGGCGAGATCTCAACCCTGAAGGGCATCCAGGGCGCCAGGGGCTACGCAGCCGGTTAGGCTCACCCCCTTACGCGCGGGCCTGCCGGGTGACTGCGGCAGTCTTGCCCGGCCCTGGCTGCGCCTACAAGGATCCGGTGACGGGGAGGAAGCGTGGAGTTTGGAGTGACGGTCCCCAATCTGGGGGGCATCGCCAGTACGGAGACGCTGGCGCAGATGGCCGTGCGCATCGAGGAGCTGGGCTTCGACGCCATATTCGTCAGCGACCACGTGGTCATGCCGACTACGGTCACGTCGCGCTACCCATACGGGTCCACCGGAGTGATCGGCGTGGGCGCCGACGAGGATGTCTTCGAGCCCTTCACCGTCCTCGCCTACCTGGCGGGCATGACCAGCCGCGTACGGCTGGGCGTGAGTGTCATGGTCCTCCCCTACCGCCATCCGGTGCTGAACGCCAAGATGCTCGCCACCTTGGACGTCCTTTCAGGCGGCAGGCTGATTGCCGGTGTGGGCGTCGGTTGGATGAAGGAGGAGTTCGAGGCCCTGGACGCCGACTACGACCACCGGGGTACCGTGACGGATGAGCATATCCAGGTGCTGACCGCACTGTGGACCCAGGAGGAGCCTTATTTTGCGGGGCGGCACTACAGGATCGAGGGCGTCAGGTCGCTCCCACGGCCCCTGCAGAGGCCGCGTCCGCCTATCTGGGTCGGCGGCAACACCAGGCCTGCCCTGCGCCGCGCCGCGCTGTTGGGGGACGGATGGCACGCGGTGCGCATGACTCCCGCCCAACTCGCCGGCCAGTGCGAGACCCTGAGGCGGATCCGGGAGGAGCACGGTGTGGCCTCCCAGGGATTTCGGGTGTCCGTCAGGTCCAGCCTCCGGGTGACGGACGCACCCCTGGCCGAGGGGCGGACACCACTGAGCGGAACGCCGGAGCAGTTGCTTGCGGACGTGCGCGCTTACCGGGACGCGGGCGCTGACTACATGGTGGTGGGTGCCTCGGGCAGCAGCCTGGAGGAGACGATGGGCCACCTGGAGCGTTTCGCCTCTGACGTCCTGCCCGCCGCGCGCGGTGTGTAGCGTACCGGCGCGGGACGCATCACAATATCCGGTCGCCCTTCGGCCGGTCGCCTCCAGGCGTCGCCGGCGCAAGGTTGATGCGGGCCCGCGGTTCGGGCATAATACGCCAACGTCATCGGGTGAAGGAGCGAAGCTATGGCTACAGAGACGGTTGACAGGACCTTCGTCAACTCCGTCATCGAGGAGATCATCAAGCCGGGGATTCAACGGCTGATGGAAACACGGTACTTCTCCGAGCTCCGGGAGGGGGCACTCTCCATCCGCAGGCTTCAGGGCTTTGCGCTGCAGCACTACGCCCACAACATCGCCATCAACAAGGGCTTTGCGCTCAGCATGGTCAAGAACGCCCACAACCCGGAAGTGTTCGAGGTGTTCCAGGAGCAGTTTGTGGAGGAGTCCAGTCATCCAAACATGGCCAAGCGGTTTGGCCTGGCCCTGGGGCTGAGGGGAGACGAGTTTGACAACGTCCAGCCCATCTACGAGTGCACGGCGCACACGGGGTCAATCGTTCGCGGGATGCTGCTGGGCGGGCTTGCGGAGAACCGCACGTCGGCCCTGACCAACGAGAGCATGGTGCAGCGGTACTCGGAGGAGTTCGCCACCTACTTGCGGAAGAGCTACGACCTCCCCGAGGAGGCCCTGGAGTTCTTTGTGGTCCACGGCGTCGCCGACATCGCTCACACCCAGGCCGCCGCCGATATCGTCGCACGCAACGCTCTTACGGCGCAGGTGCAGGAGCGCGTCCGGGAGGTGGCCCGGCAGCAGGTGCGATTCAAGATCGCCAAGTTTGACGGCCTCTACGAGGCCTACGCCTAGCCCGGCGAAGAGCCTTACATCTACAACATTCTAGCCCAATCGCACTGAAACATCAGAAATGTCCACGGCTCAACACCTCGTCTGCATTAGGATTCGTGTCATCAATCGCTCGTTGGACTTTGTCGACCATGCGCTGGAACACATCTGAGTAGTAGACGGAAGCATTGAGGAATTCCACGTATTCATCTCTGTACATCCGCCTTTCCTGTGCACTCTTGAACTTCTGGCGAATATTTGAAGACATCCGCTTCGCCTTTCTAGTGATCAGTACGTCATCGATCTGCGTCGATATAGTGGAGAGAGGAGTCATGTCCAGGAATTCACAAACGAGGAAGTACAGGGATGACGGAACTGCGCTCTTGAGATCGCGGCTCGTTGCAACGGCCTCTTGGAACATCGTCTTGTCCAGATTCGTCTTGCATTCGACACATACGTAGCCGAGGTGAGACTCCACGCGTTCAGCATCGCGAAAGTCCTTGTCAAAAGAGGTCATCATGTATAGGCGTTTTCCCAAAATGAAATCCTGATTCTTCGTACGCAAGGTAGGAACTCCTCCTATCCCAGGACTTGCGAGCGACGACATGAAACGCAACCCAGCAAACGTATTCCTTGGCCCCAATTCGAAGCTACTATCAGCTAAATTCAATCCGCGGTACAGAAGTTGCGGGAGAAACTCTTCAAGGATCGTATTATCCAGCTTGAGTTGGCCCTTCTGTCGGTAAAGGAAGTCTTCGGGACTATCGAATATCAGGTCAAGCTCAACAAATTTCTTGTACGCATTCGTTGCACTCACGAGGTTCTCCACAGACCCACTCTTACCCCGTCCGACGTCCTCAAGATCCCTGATCCACTCTTTGTATCTCTGGAGTGCGTTCCTAACTCTCGGCCGATCGGCCGAAGGTAATCGGTTGTTCTTTAGAAGAGCGGTGAGCTTGTCGCCATGAGGCGCTGGAAGCTTTGGGGTATCAACGTTTGTGAACCGGCTCTTGTTCTCCTTTACCATCATTACTCTCTTCCTAGTCTGGTAGTCACTGTACGACAGGCTGTCAAAGATGGGCGTGCCGCTGATTCCGCCAATGCTGGCAATCGCTTCGACTAGCAGGTGGCGGTTGCGATTGGGTACGGCTGTTAGTGCTCGATCAAGAGCGTCGGCCGCCACACTACGTCCAAGTGAAGTGACCACATCAACGCCGTTCTCGTAGCGGGTTCGGTGCAGATTGAGGATATCCTCTCGAATCAGCTGCCCAAATCGATTCACAAATACCCTTTGCTGTCTAAGGGCAACCTCGAATCTCTCACAGCCAACGGAGAGTTTTTCAACAATATCAGCATTGTACAACGGTGCACCAAGTACTTTGGATTCATGTCCCAGAATCAGGATGACACGGCCATCTGGCCGCAGCACCCGAGCCAATTCCTGTAGTACCATGCTCATGTCGATACAGTATTGCACGACCGTGTGGAATCGGTTGCCACGGTTGGCTCGATTTGATCCAATCTCCGACCGTGCGACTCGAAGTAAATTCCACCCAAGAACCTCTACCGACCGCCTGTAGTTTTGGTGGTAGTTGAAAACGTTAATATATGGCGGCGATGTTACTATGAAATCAACTGACTGATCTCGCAGCGGCAAAGCTCTGGCGTCCTGCAAGTCTGCCTTAATGCTCTTGTCAGAATATGGCAGTTGACGGACTAATTTAGCGAGAGTTGAGAACTTGCTCTGAACGAGGCCAGGGGTAATGCTATTGTCATACACATCCATGATGACAATCAAGGCGTTAAACAATATCTTCGCCCAGTTGCTCAGTGAGTCACCGATCCTGACGATACTTTCTTCTATGTCATCGATTTGTATCTCATCTTTGAAGAATATCTCGATGGGGAATTCACTATCGACTGCGTGCTGTAGTTCTGATATCACGTCCTCTCTGTCCACGGAGAGCACGTTTGCAAATTCGTAGAGTTTGCTGAAGGCCCAAGCGGATGGGTTGATCTCATATCCAAAGGCTGGGAAGCGCATTGTCGCAGCTTCCCGCAGGACAGTTCCACTGCCTGCGAAAGGATCCATAACTACCGAGTCGGTAGGGCAGTATGTATGGAGTAGGCTTTCGATAAGCTGGGGGGAGAATTGTCCACGCCATGCGAAAGTGTTAGAGCGGGTTTTGTCCTCAATGTCGAGGAGTGCTTGGGGTATCGGTTCTGTTAGTTCCCTCAGAGCCATGTCGTACCTATCATGCAAAGAGTCCCTATTTGATAACTGTCCGTATTCCCTACTGATACTGCTGCTCTCCAATCATGCCCGAAGTCGCCCCACCAGTGGGTGTGACGACTTCGAAGCTCGCTACGTATACCCCATGTGCATGCCTTGGGGTTTCGGATTCAATTGGTCATCGTTCTGGAATCTGCGGCCACACCGTAGATGTCAGGCTTCAGTGGATTAATTCGGTGAATCTCTGAATCAGCATACTAGAAGACCAGCCGGGCACCGGCCCGCGCCGCGGCCCTCCCTACGGGTCGTGGGGCCACTTGGTGCCGCCAACGGAGGGTCGTTGCTCCGGCGGCAGCGCGAGGCCCTCTTTGACCGCGGCGGTGAACTCGCCCGTCACTATCTTCCCCCACTCGCAGGCGTGGGCCACCCGATAGGCCGTCCTTCCGGTGCGGAAGGCGCTTCGCGACGGCTCGCTCATCTCCCCCAGCGGCTTGTCCATGTCAGCGGCCGCAACCCTGGCCTGCCTGACCTCCCCCTCCATGCCGTCGACGCTCTTGACCAGGGCGTTGGCCGTCTCGATGAACCGGCATATCTCCCGCATCTCAGCGTCGAACACGATGAACAGCGGCAGCGTCCCGTGGCGGTCCTCCGGGAGGAAGCTGTTGGCCAGGTTCAGGTTCTGGTCGCGCTCGAAGATGCGCATCTCCAGCTTTTCCGTCGCCTCGGCCAGCTGCATGATGGCCGGGGTGCTGCTCACGGCGTCGCCGCACCAGGGCTCGGTGAACACCGCCAGCCGAAGCGGCTGAGGGAGGCTGTCGAAGTAGGCCTGCACCTCCGGCTGTACCTCCACGTCGTTGTATATCTGGAGGATGGCGTCCTTGTTGACTCTGATCCGGTCCCAATACTCCGCCCCCGTGAACCCCTCGGCGAACTTCTCCGCGGTCAGTGGCATGGCGTCTCACCTCCGTGCATTCGCTCCGCGACGTGTGCTGTGGCGCCAAGATACCCTCTCCAGGCGCCGGCGGCAACCCGGCACAGGGTCGTCCCACGGCACGCCTCCGTGGGTCCGCTGGACAAACCGAGAACGATGGAGTAAAAGAGTGGAAGGGTGGGGTCCAGGCGGTGAACGCGCCCGGACCTCGATGGAAAGACCACACAAACACGGAGCGGAGGCAGCGCATGGCGACGGCAAACACGCAACCATCGAATACGGCGGACGGCTCCCGGGAAGTGCTGATCTCGGCGGACTCCCACGTGATGGAAGCCGCCGATTTCATGGAGAAGCGGCTCCCCGACAACCTGCGAAGCCGCGCGCCGCGATTCCCCGAGGAGCGCATCGGCGAGCGGCACCAGGCCCACGCGGGAGGGCGCGACCGCAACGAGCGCGTGCGCGAGATGGAGACCGACGGCCTCAGCGCGGAGGTGCTCTATCCCAGCTATCCCATGAAGCTGTATAGCCTGGGGCGGCAGGACGCGGACCTCCAGGAGGCCTGCTTCCGCGCGTACAACGACTGGCTGGTGGAGTACTGTCAGGCCGCCCCAGACCGGCTCATCGGCATCGGCATGATCTCCGCTTACGACATAGAGTCCGCTGTTCTGGAGACGCAGCGCTGCAAGCAGCTCGGTATGGGCGGCGTCATGATCTGGCAGTGCCCGCCGGAGGAACTCCCCTTCGCCTCCAGCTACTACGACCCCTTCTGGCAGGTTGCCGAGGAGCTGCGCATGCCGGTCAGCATTCACTCGCTGACGGGCATCGGCGAGGGCGCGCGGCGCTTCCCCGGCCGCAGCGTGGACCGCGAGGGCGTGGACCGCTACAGGGGCCGGAACTACAGTCAGCTGGACGTGGCAAACACGCTGTTCGAGATCATCTTCTCCGGGGCGCTGCACCGCTTCCCCCAGCTCAGGGTGGTCTTGGTGGAGAATGAGATCGGGTGGATACCCTTCACGCTCCAGGGCTGGGACCGGTCCGTAGAGAAGTTCGCGGCCAACACCACGCTGAGCATCGACAGGCCGCCCAGCGAGTACTTTGACCGGCAGGTGTACGCGACGTTCTTCAACGACGACGTGGGCGGCAAGATGCTCTCATGGTGGGGCAAGGACAACTTCATGTGGTCCAACGACTATCCCCACCCCAACTCCACGTGGCCCCACTCCAAAGAGGCCATCGGCAGAACGCTTGGCCATCTGAACGACGAAGACCGGGAGAAGGTGCTGACCAGCAACGTGGCCCGGCTCTACGACATCGACGTCTCCAGGCTTGCGTAGCCTGACTCGATGGCCGGCGGGAGGGAACACCCTCAGCCCGGCCCTCTCCCAGGGTGAGAGGGAGTGACCCCGCAAAGCCCTAGAAGGAAACGAAGGAGGAATCGTGGCAACGAAGACGGCATCCAAGGCGGAGGTGTTCTCGCTGCGGACCCCGTACCTCTCGGCGGGCCGCATTACGTCCCTGGTGGCGGAGACGGACAACCTCTGGATCCATACCAAGATCAACGCGGAGGGCGGCGAGAACGCGCTGCACAAGCACACGGAGGAGGACCACGCCTTCATTGTGCTGGAGGGCGAAGTGACCTTCTTCGATGAAGAGGGCGCCGAGACCGTCGTCAAACCGTATCAGGGGATCATGCTGCCCAAGGGCGCCTACTACCGCTATCTGAACACCGGACCCGGCAACCTCATGATCATCCGACTGGGTGCGGGGAAGCAGGGCGGCGGCGGCGAGGAGACGCGCATCGGGCCCGACGGCAATCCGCTGCCGTCCGAGTCCGCCGAGAACAAGAAGATCGAGGCGGTCCCGGTCCCCGGGAAGTTCTTCGGGGGCTAGGGAGGACGTCGCTTGCCCCGACCGCCCGGCTGAGAGCAGCCCGGGCGGCGGCGCACGGCCCCCCCGATGCGTTGCCAAGACAAAAAGCGGGCCGCTCCTGAGAGCGGCCCGCTTTTCATTGTCAATGCCATGGCCCCCTCGGGGCCCGATGGGGCTATGAACCCGGCGGCTGGTAGTTGATGGGCTTTTGAGTGGCGGCATCCACCTCTTCAGGCGTGACGAGCACGGTCGTCTTGACGCTGATGGCCCCGGCGGCGCCGATGTTCAGCGAGGCCGCCGTCATAGTGGCCGCATCCGGCATGTCGAAGATGACGATGAGGTCGTCGCCGCCAAAGGCGAAGTAGAACGACTCCACCTTGCCGCCCGCGTCGCTGGCAAGCTTCTCAACCGCCTGACGCCGCTTGGTGCCACCGTCCTTGAGCAACCCGGCGGCCCCCTGCGGTGTATAGGAAGAAGTTATCATGTACTTTGGCATGGTTTCCTCCTGAGTAGTGGTCGGGGCGAGAGGATTTGAACCTCTGACCCCCTGCACCCCATGCAGGTGCCCTACCAGGCTGGGCCACGCCCCGATGTAGCAAGTATAGCAGCGCAGGGGGTGAACCTCAAGCGGGCAACAAGGGGCCGGACGGCGCCGGCGCGACGCAGCAGGTGAGCTTCCGGCGCCCCTATAGCTTCAGGAGGTTGCTCAGGCCGCGTCCCTGGTTGCGTGAGAGCTGCTTCATCATCTTCTGCATTTGGCGGAACTGGTTCAGGAGCTGGTTCACGTCCTGGACGGTCGTGCCGCTGCCCCTGGCGATCCGCCGCCGGCGGGAGCCGTTGAGCACCTCCGGGGTGTGGCGCTCCTGCGGCGTCATGGACAGCACGATGGCCTCCACCTTCCGCATCTGGGCGCCGTCCATCTCGTCCTGGGAGAGGCGCCCTTTGAGCTGAGAGAAGCCGGGCAGCATCTCCAGGACCTGGGACAGGGGGCCCATCCGCTTGACGGCCCCCAGCTGCTCAAGAAAGTCCTGGAGGTCAAAGGTGGCCCGCCGGAGCTTGCGCTCCATCTCTTGGGCCTGCTTCGTGTCGATGACGTCCTGCGCCCGCTCGACAAGGGAGACGACGTCGCCCATGCCCAGGATGCGGGAGGCCAGGCGGTCCGGGTAGAAGGGCTCGAGGGCATCGGCCTTCTCCCCGACGCCGATGAACTTGATGGGCACGCCGGTGACCGAGCTGACGGAGAGGGCAGCCCCGCCCCGCGCGTCGCCGTCCATCTTCGTGAGGACCAGCCCGGTGAGGCTGACGCGCTCGTGGAACCCCTGCGCGGCCTGCACGGCGTCCTGGCCGGTCATCGCGTCGACGACCAGGAGCGTCTCCCGCGGCTGGACGGCGTCCTTGACAGCCTGGAGCTCCGCCATGAGGTCGTCGTCGATATGGAGGCGGCCGCCGGTGTCCACGATGACCCAGTGGAGGCCCCGCTCTCTGGCGCGGGCAACGCCGTTGGCGGCGACCCTGTCCGGGGTCGACGAAGCGCCCTCTTGATAGACAGGCACCTCCAGCTGGCGGCCAAGGGCCTCGAGCTGGTCGATGGCCGCCGGACGACGCAGGTCCGCCGCCACGAGCAGCGCGCTCTGCCTGGAGCTTCGGCGCAGCTGGAGGGCGAGCTTGGCGGCGGTGGTGGTCTTTCCGGAGCCCTGAAGCCCAACCAGCATGACGACAGTCGGCAGCTGTGGGGCAGCGTTGAGCCGATGGTCGCCCGCCGTGAGAATAGCGGTCAGCTCGTCGCTGACGATCTTGATGACCTGGGCCCCGGGGTTCACGCCCGTCAACACCTGATGCCCCAGGGTGCCTTCCCGCACCCTGGCGACGAGGTCCCGCGCGACGCGGAAGTTGACGTCGGCCTCCAGGAGCGCCAGCCGCACCTCCTTGAGGGCCTCGTCGATGTCCTTCTCGGTCAGGCGGCCCTTGCCGCCCAGGCGCGAAAAGACGCTGTTCAGCTTCTCCGTCAGGGCTTCAAACACGACAGGCTCCTTGCCTCTATTCTACAAGGTGGCGGGCAAATCAGGAATGCCGGCCGGCGCCCCACCGCCGCGCTCCTAGACCTTGGCAGCCGCTCCCGGGTATCATGCTGTGGCCACTCCACGCCGCAAGGAGGCTATATGTCACGCACCGAGGTCCAGCAGATGCTGGATGAGATCACCGCCGCCCACAGGAACTGCGAGGATGACGCGTCCATCCTCACCAACGAGCAGCTCGACCGGTCTATATCCATGCGAAGCGGGCGTCAGACGAGCGTCCGGGGCATCCTCTACATGATGACGGGCCACACCAAGGAGCACACGGTCCACATGAAGAAGCTCCTTCAGGAGACCGGCGCCCCGGGCGCCTCTCCCTCCGAGGCCCATCTGATCCTGGAGGAGGCCGGCGAGGCCCTGGGACGGCTCAAGGCGCTCTTCGCCCGCATGAGCGACGACGACCTGGACCGGGAGTTCGAAGAGCAGACGCCGAGAAAGATCCTGGAGCACGTCAAGGGCAGCTACACCTACTACCAGCGGTTCATCCAGGGCAAGGGGTAGGCCTGCCGCGCGGTTACTTCTCGGAGAAGGCCTGGAGATGCTCCTCCAACTCCGAGAGGTGCATGACGTCGGCGTACTTGTGATGCATGTCGAAGAGGTTCACCTTGTGTGACAGCAGGCTCCTATCGAAGGTGCACTCCTCGACCAGCACGACGTGGAAGCCGTACGAGTAGGCGTCGGCGACGGTTGCGCGCACGCAGCCGCTGGTGCTCTCGCCGCCGACGATGAGGCTGTCGATGCCCTGGCGCGTCAGGTGGGCGATCAACGGCGTGCCGAAGAACACGCTGGCCCGCTCCTTGTAGATGATGAGGTCCTGGGCTTCCGGTTTGAACGCCTCGAAGATCTCGTACCGGCTGGCGTCGCCCCCGGACGATTGCCTATGCGTGGCCCGCACACGGTCCGTGCGCGAGTCCCGGCGCGTCTCTCCCGTGCTGTAGACCACGGGCATGCCCCGGGCGCGGACCATGCTGAGCAGCCGCTTGGTGGGCTCGATGGCCTCCCACGCGTAGTCTCCGCATGCGCTGGGGAACTGCTTCGCAATCTCGTGGACGGGGCCGGGGCCGCCCTGGTACGCCGAGTTGTACAGGTCGATGAGCAGGACGGCCGGCCGCTGTCCCAGGTGAAGCTCCCGGCGATAGTGCCGGTAGAGCTCTATGTCCTCCGGGCTCACCAGGTCCTTCCATGCGTGGTCTTCAAAGGGGTCCGTCATTCCGGCGCCTCCTGCTCTGCCGGGCCGCTGAGCCCGGGCGGGTTGAGCACACTGTACAATATTTCGTATTCCGCGCCCGTCTCACAAAGCTCGCGCCCGTGAGTTCCCGGATTCCTCGCTTTCAGCATTACGTCGACATGATGTGTACGCGCGCCGCATTCCAACCACGTCATTGCCATGAAAATAGGGCTCAGCAGAGGTGGTGCAGCCGTCCACTATCCCCTATTTTCGTCGGTCGTGGTGTGGGCCGACAGGCCCACCCCCGCCCTGCCGGCGGCTAGAGCCTGAGCCTCTTGAACACGCGCTCAGGAACGGCGCGAATCACGAGCATGATCCACTTCCAGTACCAGGGGAGATAGGCCACGTCGCTGCCCTTTTCGACGGCCCTGACGATGCCGCGCGCGATCTTGTCGGGCGGCGCCAGCAGCCGTCCCACCGCCATGCCGCGCGTCATCGGCGTGTCCACGGGGCCGGGCTTGACGGTGACGACCTGAACGTTTGACGGCGCCAAGCGGTTCCTCAACCCCTGGAGAAAGAGGCTGAGGGCCCCCTTGGCGGACCCGTAGACGTAGTTGCTCTGACGGCCCCGGTCCCCCGCAACTGAGGACACGCCGACGATGACGCCCGCCCGCTGCGCCTCGAACAGATCAGCGAGGCTGGTGAGCACGGACACGGCCGCTAGATAGTTGACCTCTACGATCCTCCGCGCTTCCGGGAACTCATGCCGGGCCGCGTCCGCGTCGCCCAGGTCGCCGAAGAAGAGGAGGGCCCCATCCAGCCCGCCCATCTCGCGGACGGCGCTGGTCACCAGATCGGCGTGGGCACTGTAGTCCAGGGCCTCAAAGGCGCCCGTGCGAACGGTGGCGTCGAAGCGCACACGGAGGTCGCCCGCCACCGCGTCCAGCTCTGCGTCGCTCCTGCCGGCGAGGAAGAGGGCGCAGCCCCTTCCCGCCAGGCGGCGCGCAGTGGCGCGCCCAATGGACGACGTCGCACCCAGAACAAGGAGCCGCGTCCCCTCGCCGAGCCTCACGCTGACAGACCGAGGCGCCGGCCCTGGCTGGAGGTGAAGACCCCCTCCGGGTCGTACTTCAGCTTGACTTCGCGCCACTCCTTCCACTGCGGGTACATGGCACGGAACGTGTCCGCCGGCAAACGCGCGTCCTTGGCGAGATATACCCTGCCCTGGTGCCTGACCACCAGATCGTCCAGCTCCCCAAGGAACTCGAGAAAAGCAGCGGAGTAGACGGGGAAGTCAAGGGCAATGGTGTAGCCCGGCATGGGAAAAGAGAGGATGCCCTCCTGGGGGCCAAAGCGCTTGAGAACGATCAGCGGGGACGGGTACCCAGACGCATGGACGGCCTCCAGGATCTCCACGAGGGCGCGCCTGCCGGTGTGGAAAGGCAACACACACTGGTACTGCAAGAACCCCCTCCTGCCGTAGAACCTGTTCCAGCGGGGCAGGCCGTCCAGGGGGTAGAAGTACCGGTCATAGTGTACCAGACCATCGCCGGAACGGTTGGAGATGCGGTAGAAGCTGTTCAACAGCCGCATGGTGGCCCGGTTCACGACATTGACCGGAGGCGCCAGCCCGATCCCCCCGCCTCCATCGCCGTGGCCCGCAAGGGGAGCAGCGCGGAAACGCGGCGGCAGCCCCTCCACGCTCGCGTGGTTCCCCCCAATGACGATGCCGCTGCCCAGGCGCTTTCCCCGCGCCAGGCCGTCGACCCACGCCACCGAGTACTCGTGGGTCGAGTCCAGGCGCTCCAGCGCCTCCACCGCGGCGTCCAGGTCTCTGACGCCAACGGTCTTGGCCCGGATGTAGGAGGACTGGACCCGTCGCAGGCGCAGCGTGGCCCGGAGAATGAGACCCGTGAGCCCCATGCCGCCGGCCGTCGCCCAGAAAAGGTCGGGGGAGTCCCCGCGTGAGCAGCGGACGACGCTGCCGTCCGCCGGGAGCAGGTCAAAGGACTCCACGTGGCGGCAAAACGAGGAGACGGCGTGGTGGTTCTTGCCGTGTACGTCGCAGGCGATGGCTCCGCCGACGGTCACGAACTTGGTGCCCGGCGTCACGGGCGGGAACCACCCCCTCGGGGCCATGACGCGCAGAACCTCGGCCAGGGAGACCCCGGCCTCGCAGGTGAGCACTCCGGTCTCGTCGTCGAAGGCCAGGAACCTGTCGAGCCGGGTCAGGTCGACGACGTTGCCGCGGTCCAGGGCGGCGTCCCCGTAGCTGCGCCCAAGGCCCCGGGGTGTGAGCGTGCCCAGGGACAGGAGCGGCGCTAGGTCCTGTACCTTCTCGGGCCGGTAGGTCCGCGCCTCCTGTACGGGGAAGCGCCCCCATCCGGCCAGCATTCGGACTTCCGGCTTCATGTCGACTGGGGCCGCGTCAACACCCATAGACCTGACGTGCGGGCAGGATGCGGACCAGCGCGTACGCGCTGGTCCGGGGCAGCGAACGGACAGCGCCGCGCTCCGACCAACGCTGCAATCATACACACACAGCGCCGGTGGAAGGCCGGTACGCTTGCCGCTAGCGGCGCAGCCGTGGGATGAGCTGCTGCGTCAGCTTGTGTATCGTCTGCTGCACCTCGGCGAGGGCGCGCGCCTGCGGCAGGAAGATGAAATGTGCGACGCCAATGTCGATGTACGACTGCACCGTCTCGGCCATGGCGTTCGCATCGCCGAAGAGCGCGTCGCGCTTTGCCGCCTCAGCCGTGTCAGGGTCGTCGCGAAGGTCAACCAGCACGCGAAGGGCCAGGCTCACGTCCTGCGGCCGCCGGCCAAAACCCGCTGCCATCTGCTGCACGCGGGCATGGTCCGCCGCCAGGCTCTTTGGCGTCACGTGGTAGAGCGGCGGGAACCACATCGAGCCGCACTGGGCCGCGCGCCGCATGGCGGGCTTGGTGTGACCGCCTATCCAGATGGGTGGGTGGGGCTTCTGGGCCGGTTGAGGGAAGGATGCGACCCCCTCCACCCGGTAGAACCGCCCCTCGTGGGAGGGCTCGGCCTGCGTCCACACGGCCCGCAGCACCTCCAGCCCCTCATCCAGCAGCGCGCCCCGGTCCTTGAAGGACACGTCCAGGGCCCGGAACTCCTCCTCCAGCCATCCGGCCCCGACCCCAAAGAGGACGCGCCCCCCCGACAGCACGTCCAGGGACGCGATGGTCTTGGCAACCTGAAGCGGGTGGCGCAGAGGCAGCAGCGTGACCGCCGTGCCCAGGGACACGCGCTCCGTGCACCCGGCGACGTAGGCCAGGGTGGTGAACTGGTCCAGAAAGGGCAGGGCCGAACGGATGAGGAACTCGCCCGTGTCGCTGTAGGGGTAGGGCGAGGAGCCCCCCGTCGGCAGCACAATGTGGTCCGCGGCCCACACGGAGTCCAGCCCCTCCGCCTCCGCCTGCCGGGCCACGAGACGTACCGCCTGCGGGTCCTCCATCCCTATTGTGGGCAGCGACACCCCAAACTTGGCCACGGCGCTCCTCTGCTGCACAGGCTGGGAAACCCGCCCATCATACGGCAGCGCTGCCCCGCAGACAACGCCCCCGGGCCGCGTGGCCGCCCATTGCCACCCCGTCGCGGTGCGTGCTACCCTGCCCTTCCAGGCAGAGAGTGACATGGGAGGCTGGCAATGGTCAAGGATAGCCGTGAGTTCTTGGAAGAGGTCCGGGGGATGGTGGCGCGAAAGCACAGCAAGGATCACCCCATCTTCGACCTGATCGAGAGCGGTCAGCTGAGCCAGGAGCAGCTGAGGAGCTTCACAAAACAGTTCTACCTCCTCTTTCCCAAGCTGTTCCCCAAGCCCATCGCGGCCATGCTCTCCCGCTGTCCGCCGGACGACCCGGAGCTGGAGCGCATGTGGATCGACAACCTCATGGATGAGGCCACCGGGGGCGAGACTGGGACCGTGGGCCACCGGGGGATGTACGTCAGGTTCGCAGAGGCCATGGGCATCCCCCAGGACGAGCTGGAGGCCACCAAGCCTCTGCCGGAGGCGGCCGCGTTCCTGCACTGGCGCGAGCTGCTCATCAGCCAGCGTACGTGGCTGGAGCTCTACGCGTCGCAGGGCCTGTGCCTGGAAGGGACGGCGGCGCCGCGGATGGCGAGAGTCGTCGACGGCCTGGTCGACCACTACGGCTTCTCGCGGGACGACGAGCGGCTGGAGTACTGGGTGGAGCACATGTCCGCCGACGAGGAGCACATGAAGGTGGGCCCCTACGCCATCCTGCACTACGCCGTCAACGACGAGGCGCAGGAGCGCGTGCGCGAGGCCGTGCAGAACACGCTGGACGTCTTCTGGCTGGTCTTCGACGGCATGATGCGCGCCTTCGTCGACGAGGACCCGCTGTACGCGGCGTGGCGGCAGCCCGCCCCGGCGCCTGCCGGCGGACGCTGAGGAGCGCGCTTCGAAGGGAGAAAGCAATGCGGGACGGCTACAGGGTCTACGATCCGGATACGCACGTTCACCCCTCCGTGGAGTCGCTGGAGCCCTACTTCGACCCCGAGTTCCGGCCAAGGCTCGCGGAGCTGGCCCAGTACAGGGTCCAGGCGCGGTCGGACCAGACCACGACGCCCAGGGAGGACCCATCCCGGCACCACTACAACGTGGGGCTGACGCCCTACCGGCGCGTGCTCGGTCAAGCGGGGCCGGCGGAGTCGCCCAAGGATGGGCACAACCGGCTTCACTTTGGGGGCTATACGGGCCCCAAGCTGCCCGCGGTAGGGGTCATCGACAACGCTGTGGACGCTCGCGTCGCGGACATGGACGAGGAGGGGACCGACGTTCACGCCATGGTGCCGGACGTGACCACCGGTTTCGCCCTGCTGGGAGACCCTTCCATCGAGGTCGCCGTGAACCGGGCCTATCACCGCTTCATGAACGACCTCTGCTCCAAGTACCCCGGCCGGCTCAAGGCGCACCTGGCCGTGACCGGATCGGCGGTGGAGGACTCGGTGCTGGAGATCAAGACCTGGGGCGACGCGCCCTGGGCCGTGGGAATCTGGCCCTACTCCGGCGTCGACAAGCCCCTGGACCACCCCGACCTGGAGCCCATCTGGGCCGCGGCGGCGGAGAAGGACCTGGCCGTTGTCCATCACAGCACAACGTGGGTGCCCCCCTACTTCCCCGGCTACCGCGATGTGGACGACAACCGCTTCCTGGCGCGGCTCTGCTCCCACCCCTGGGGAGCGATGAAGACCATGGCCTCCTTCATCGGCTCCGGCGTGATGGACCGCTACCCGGACCTCCGCTTCGGCGTCCTTGAGTCGGGCGTGGGTTGGCTCCCCTTCTGGGTGCGCCGGATGGAGGACCAAGTGGAGTACGTCGGCTTCACGGCGGAGCTGCAGCACAAAGTCAGCGACTACATCACCGGGGGCCGCTTCTTCGCCAGCATCGAGCTGGCAGAGGGCGAGGACATGATCAACATGGTGCGTGGTTTCCTGGGTGACGACGTGCTCATGTACGCCTCCGACTATCCCCACGCCGAGTGCAAGTTCCCGGAGTCGCCGGCCATCTTCCTCGGCTGGTCCAGCATGAGCGCGGAAATCAAGCAGAAGCTCGTGTGGGACAACGCGGTCCGCTTCTTCGGCGAGCCCTAAGCCCGCGGCTCCCGCGGCCGGGCGTACCGGGGCGCCGAAGCGCCCAGCAAGGACGGAGGCAATGCCCAGCGAGCTGTCGCCCACCACCCACGTCTACGCCGGCAACCCGCTGGACCGCGGGGACCGGGAGCGCCGCGACGAGGGCTGGCTGCGGGACCGTACGCAGGACGCCGCCAGCCGCTTCCTGCCCCTGTGGGAGAACACCGTGCTCGTCACCGGTGGCGACGACCCGGAGCGCGGCCTCGGCTGGCTGTCATTGGAGGACGTGCGGCGGCTGGGCATCCAGGTGGAGGGCATCTTCCTGGGCCTGCGCGACGGCGCGGCTCACTTCACCGTTGACCTCACCCCCAACAAGGCGGCCTCGGACGCGCTGCGGGCCGACGACGCCTGGGCCTTCGAGGACACGCGGGCCGTCACGGACCTCATCAGCCTGGCGGACTCGGGAATCGTGGCACAGGCGCGGGCGCAGGTGAACTGGCACAACCGGCACGGCTACTGCCCCGTATGCGGGCACCCCACGGAGATGCGGCGCGGCGGCCACGTGCGCCTCTGCCTCAAGTGCAACACCCAGCACTTCCCCCGCACGGACCCGGTGGTCATCACCCTCGTCTCCAGCGGCCAGAGCTGTCTGCTGGGGCAGTCGCGCGGCCGGCTGCAGGCCATGAACCGTTACTCGGCGCTGGCAGGCTTCGTGGACCAGGGCGAGTCCATAGAGGAGGCCGTCGCACGAGAGATCATGGAGGAGGCGGGCATCCGCGTGCGCAACGTGCGCTACGACTCGTCGCAGCCGTGGCCCTTCCCCTCGACGCTTATGATCGGCTGCCACGCCGACGCCGCGACGACGGACATCCACATGGACACGGGCGAGATGGCCGACGTCCGCTGGTTCACCCGAGAGGAGGTCCGCGCCGCCCTCGCCGGCGCCAACGAAGATCTGTCGCTCCCCGGCCCCATAGCCATAGCCCACCACCTCATCAAGGCCTGGGCAATGCGGGAGGTGTAGGGGGGTGCATGCAAAATCGTTGGTTTGGGGACAAGAACGACTACCTCAAGTACAGCATCATCCGGCATATTAGGTTTTACGGCGGGCTGGACGTGGCTATCAATTGGATGTTGACCCCAAACGCTGGCAAGCCTGACCCCGGCAAGACTAGGTATCTCAATAACAGGGATTTACGTCACTTTGACCCGGATGTTTTCGACTACTTGGCTGAAGTGATCAACAGCCGTAATGTGCGAGATGTCGCAGCAATGGAGGTGGGCGGGCCTATCGAGGGTGGTCGGTTCTTCAGCGAGGCCGTTCCTGATGACAAATCGGAGCGACCAGAGTTCCTTCAGAGATTTCTCGATTCAGCGGGCGACGTCGGGCTGCTCTTCTTCGATCCTGATACAGGCGTAGAGACCCGGACAACGCCTTCAGGTGCTGCGCACAAGAAGTTCATCCTTCTCAGCGAGCTTCGCGAAGCTTTCCAATCTGGCCACTCAGTGCTTATATATCAGCACTTAGCTCGCTTAGTTCGTGACCGAGCATTTTACCTCCGTGAACACGTTGAGGATGTGGCCGAGTCTCTTCAGACCGACCGTGTCTTTCCCTTCCGTGCCGAGGGAGTCGGGTTTGTGCTGGTCACTCAACCCAAGCATGACAGTTATCTGCAACACGCCATGGACAGCGCAGTAGGCGCTTGGAGCGAACTGCCATTCTGGCGCCCTAAGCTGTAGCCCCCCTGCCCCACCGCACCGCCCCCTACCGTCCCAGTTCCGGCGGGGCGCTGCACTCCCCCGTGGCCTCGTCGATGTGGTGGAGGCGCCTGCCGCGGCCTGCCATGAGAACGAGCTCCGCGGCGCCGTCGGCCCCGGGCCACTGCCGGTGGATGTTGAACGGCTCGTTGAAGAGGTAGCCCACGTCGCCGGGGAGCATGTGGTGCTCCTGGGCAACCTCGAGGCGCATCCTGTTCGGGTCCGATGCGTCGTCGGCGCGCCGCCAGCTGGTGTAGCGCTCGCTGCCCGTGAGGAGGCAGATGGCGACCCAACCCTCATGGCTGTGGACGGCCGTCGGAGTGTCCGCGGCGTACTGGGCCCAGAGGAGCAGAAACCCGTCGGCCGGGTCCTTGTAGAGCCGCCTGCCCGCCAGGCCGCTGCTGAGTGTGGCGGGTTCGCCCAGCTCGTGGAGAGGCCCGCCTTCGCGGGCCAGCCGCTGCAAGATCGGGCCCAGGCAGAGGACACCGGACTTGGAGCTCCCCCAGGCGGCCAGGGTCCTGCGCACGTCCTCCCCGAACTGCTCCAGCGTGTACTGCACAGCCTGGGTCATGGCATCCTCCGTCCCGGCGCCTGAGTCCGGCGCTGCCCATAGCTTCGCCGCGGTGGCCGGAGCAGGGTGGCAACCCCGCGGCCGGCGGCCTCGTCACTATAGCTTCGGCCCATGCGAGGGTCAACTCGCATGCGGTATGATGCAGCTGTTGACGAACCAGGCCGGCCGCATTGCAGCCCGGATGCCGCCGGGAGCGCGGCGGCCGCACGACAGGGAGGACAGACCAGTGAGTGACAGGATAGCCATCATGGGAGCCGGCGCCCTGGGCAGCTACGTGGGCGCATTCCTCACCAGGGAGGGTGAGGACGTCACCTTCATCGACATGTGGCCGGAACACGTGGAGGCCATGCGCAGCGGGGGCCTTCGGGCCAGCGGCAGCCAGGGCGACTTCACCGTGCCCGTCAAGGCGCTGCACATCACCGACGCCCAGAGCATCCGCGAGCCCTTCGACTTCGCCTTTGTGTCGGTGAAGTCCTACGACACGGAATGGGCAACGCACTTCATCAAGCGGCACGTCAAGCCCGAGGGGTTCTTCGCCTCGCTGCAGAACTGCTGGAACGACCCGGTGATCGCGGGGATCGTGGGGGAGGGCCGCGAAATCGGCGTCATCGCGTCCAACATCGAGGTGGCGCTGTGGGAGCCGGCCCACGTCACCCGTGGCGGCGCCGTAGGCCGCGACTCCGGCCACACGGTGTTCCGCGTCGGCGAGCCCGATGCGCCGCCGACGGACCGGGTGCGCAACGTGGCGCGCATGCTGGACTGGATCGACGCAGCATACGCCACGGACAATCTGTGGGGCGAGCGATGGGCCAAGCTGTGCCAGAACTCCATGGGCAACGGGATCTCCGCTCTCTCCGGACTGGGGACGCAGGAGTTGGCTGACGACCCCCAGTGCCGGTCCACCCGCATCCACCTGGCCAAGGAGGGCGCGCAGGTCGGCCTGGCCCTGGGGCTGAACGTGGTGGAGATTGGCGGCAAGCCCGCGCGGACGTGGGCGGACGCGGACCGCGGGGACGCATTCGAGGAGCTGGACGCGGCCCTCGCTGCTAGGGGCGGCCGCGTCAACTGGCTCGCCTCCATGGCCCAGGACGTGACCAAGGGGAGGCACACGGAGATCAACTACATGAACGGCCACATAGCTTGCATGGGCCGCGGGGCAGGCGTGGCGACCCCCTACAACGACGCCGTCATCGACGTCATGCACCGCATCGACGACGGCACGCTGAAGCCCGTGGCGTCCAACGTCGATCTGGTCCTGCAGGGCGCAGGGCAGCGATAGCCCGGGGCGCAGGCCGAACTATCGCTGACATCAGGCCCCGGGGCCTCCGTCGTTCTCCGTCAAGAGACTCTTGCATAACCGTCATTCCCGCGAAGGCGGGAATCCAGGGTGGCGGCGCGGCGGGGGGCATCACCCACCCCCGTAGCGGCCCCGCAACCCTCACCTGCATGGCCGTCGTGCCAGCGACCTCGCTTTGACGCCGTAACGCTAGGGGCTATAATTGGCCCGTTCTGCGCCGCCGCAGGCCAGTCAGACCCATGAAGGGAGCACGCATGAAGATCCTTCGCTTCAACGACGACCGTATCGGGATCATCCGGGACGAGAGCAGGGTTGTGGACGTCAGCGAGGCCATCGACCACCGGGTGGAGAAGGGCCCGGAGCAGGTCATCGAGGAAGTCATCGAGCAGTTCGATGCCTATCGGCCCAGGTTCGAGGAGATAGCCGCCCGTTCCCAGGGGGAGCCCGTGGACAGCGTCAAGCTGCTGGTTCCCGTCCCGCGGCCCAGCAAGTGCCTGGCCGCCTTCGCCAACTACCTCGACACACCGGATAGGAAGAAGGAAGACGTCATTGTGGAGTTCTTCTACAAGGCGCCGGACCTTCTGGGGCCCGAGGGCACCGTGGAGCTGCCCGACCTGCCGGTGATGGTCTATCAGCCCGAGGCGGAGATTGCCTTCGTCATGGGCAAGCACACGCAGAACGTCGACGAGGCGGAGGCTCTGGACTACGTCTTCGGGTACGTGCCCTTCGTCGACATCTCGGCCCGCGGAATGACCCGGCGCACCCAGTTCCTCCCCAAGGGGCAGGACACCTTTGGCCCGTGCGGGCCCTGGATCACCACCAAGGACGAGGTGCCGGACCCCCACGACCTCCAGGTCAAGTCTTGGGTCAATGGCGAGGCGCGCCAAGACTACAGCACCAAGCACATGGCCCACCAGATCCCGGCGCAGGCGGCATGGCTGAGCAGGTTCATACACCTGCGTCCCGGAGACATCATCACCACGGGCACCTACCACGTTGGGCTGGGGCCCCTCAACGACGGCGACGTCCTGGAGATAGAGATCGAAAGGCTGGGGCGCGCACGGTACTTCGCCCGCAGCTCCGGCCCGCGCAAGGAGGTGGAGTTCCGCCCCGGCGTCACCCCCGTCCCCAAACCCCCGGAAGGCATGACCCGCGTGTAGGAGACCTTTGCCTAACCGTCATTGCCATGAAAATAGGGGCAAGCGGCTTGCAGGGTGACTTTGTGCCGCAGGCGCGGGGCCCCACCCGCGCCCCCTAACCCGCCGTAGCGAACCCGCAACCCTCCCCCCACATGCCCGTCGCGGCAGCGACCTGCCCGGCACAGTTGCGGTATCATGGAACTGAGCTTTGAGACCGATTGGGGAGAAGGCAAGCCATGGCAACGACACAGCAGCGCTTCGACGTCGGCGGGGTCCTCATGCCGCAGCCCTTCAAGATCCGCCGGCTGGGGCACTTCGGCTTCAACGTCTACAACATGCGGGAGTGCCTCACCTTCTACCGGGACCTGCTGGGCTTCAAGGTCTCGGACGAGGCGCGCATGGGGATGGACGACCCCAAGGTGCAGGAGATGCTGAAGGAGACGGGCGCGGATGGCCGGGGCTACTTCTTCCACTACGGCGCAGACCACCACGCCTTCGTGCTCTTTAGCTCCCGCGTACAGGACGCCCTCGGACGCACCCGACGCCGGGAGGACGTGGACATCAACCAGGTCACCTGGCAGGTCGGCTCCCTCGCCGAGGTGGTGAGAGGCTACCACTACTTCCAGGATGAGGAAGTCCCCGTGCAGCGTGTCGGCAGGGACATGCCGGGCAGCAACTGGCACGTGTACATTCTGGACCCCGACAGCCACGTCAACGAGCTCTACTACGGCATAGAGCAGGTCGGTTGGCTGGGTCGAAGCAAGCCCAGGGATATGCACTACCGCCGCTTCCGGGAGGAGCCCGAGCTGCCGCAGATGTCCGAGGAGGCAGAGGTGGACGAGGCCGCGGAGAAGGGCATCGACGTCTACTCCGGCTACCGGGGCGTGGAGACGCTGCCCCCGGCCCACGACGTTGAGGGCGTCCTGCTGCCCCGGCCCTTCAAGATCACGCGCATTGGGCCCGTGGACCTGTTTGTCGACGACGTGGCGCAATCGACGGCCTTCTACACGGAGCGCCTGGGATTCGTCCTGACCGAGGAGGTCAGCTACAAGGGCAGCCGCGTCGCCTTCCTGCGAAACGGCACGGAGCACCATAGCCTGGGGCTCTTCCCCAAGTCGCTGCGAGAAGAGCTGGGCTGCAGCGACGCCAGCACGTGCATGTCCTTCGGCATAGAGGTGGGGAGCTACCAGCAGCTCCGCAACGGCGTGGCGTTCCTGAAGGAGCACGGCGTCGAGTTCCGCGAGATACCCGCGGAGCTGCACCCCGGCATCGACTATTCCGCCTACGCCATCGACCCCGAGGGTCACGCAATCCAGATCTACTACTACATGGAGCAGATTGGCTGGGACGGCAGGCCCCGGCCGCCGGAGCTTCGCCGGCAAGGCGCGCCGGGCTCTGACTCGGCGGCGTGGCCCGAGGCCCTCGAGCCGCTGTCCGACACCTACGCCGACCAGACGTTCCAGGGGCCTCTCGGCTAGGCGGCGGCAGAGACCTGCAGGCGGCGGGGCGCGTCCCGGCGGCAGAGTAGCCTCGGTCATGCGTGTGCGCGCAATTTCACCAACGGAAAACGAGGAGGAGCTATGGCGGGCTTTGATCTGACGGGCCGGGTGGCAATCGTGAGCGGCGGGTCCCAGGGCCTGGGCAAGGGCATCGCCCTGGAGCTGGGCAGGGCCGGCGCCGACGTCGTCGTGGTGGCGCGGCTGCCCGAGCCCGTCGCAGACCGCGGCCAGAGCCGCCCGCACGAGCCCGTGGAACCCGTCGTCGCGGAGATCGAGGCGATGGGGCGCCGCAGCCTGGGCGTCACGGCGGACGTGCGCAGTGCAGACCAGGTGGCGTCCATGGTCCAGCAGGCAATGGACGCCTTCGGGCAGGTCGACGTGCTCGTGAACAACGCGGGGGGCAGCTGGGGCGAGGGCTTCAACGTGGGCAACCTGCTGGACATCACGGAGCACGATCTGGACGAGACCTTCCGCCTCAACGTGATGAGCGCCTTCTTGTGCAGCCGCGCGGTTGCGCCAATCATGAAGCGGCAGGGCAGAGGGTCCATCGTCAACGTGGCGTCCGTGGCGGGGCGCACGCCCTCCGCGGGCAGGGGCGCCTATGGACTCTCCAAGGCCGCCGTCATCAACCTGACACAGACAATGGCACAAGAGTGGGCCCCGGAGGTACGGGTGAACGTCCTGGTCCCCGGCTCCATCTTCACCCCCCATCGCCCCACCTCCAGCGGCTCCTCGGCGCGGCCGGACGAGCAACCCAACATCGCGCTGGGCCGCCTCGGCCTGGCCGAGGAGTACGCGAACGCTGTCCTCTTCCTGGCGTCGGATGCCGGGGGGTACACGACGGGCGCCGCGCTCGAGGTCCACGGCGGCCGCAAGGCCCCGGTGTGAGCCCCCCGCGCCGTCGGTGGTGGGCCGCCCGCTCACCCTGAGCCACTCGAAGGGCGGGGCCGGGAGCGTTCACGAGAAGACGGAGACCTTTGCACAACCGTCCTCCCCACGCCACCCCCGTGACGACCCCGCAACCCTCCCCCCACAAAGCCGTCGCGCAGCGACCCGTCATTCCCGCGAAAGCGGGAATCCAGGGGAGGGGCCGCGGGTTGGCGGGAGTTGCTTCATTTTCACAACCTCGCCCTCCACAGTGAGTAACGCAAAGGTCTCCAGACGCGGCAACAGTCGCGCATGGTCGCGATCGAACAGAATGGAAAGGAAGCGTGCTTGATGGTTCAGAGGATGCAGCTTGGCCATACGGGAATGGAGGTCACCCAGCTTGGGTTCGGGGCGATGGAGCTTCGGCAACTTGCCGAGGACGGGGGACGGCTCCCCAATGAGGAGCAGGCCGGCAGGGTGCTCAACGCCGTCCTCGACGGCGGAGTGAACTTTGTCGACACCTCCTGGTGCTACGGACGCAGCGAGGAGTTCATTGGGCGGTACATCAGCCACCGCCGCGACGAGTACTTCCTCGCCACCAAGTGCGGCCACTACTGGCGCGGCGACTCCGAGCGCTCCGGGTACTCGCGGGAAGGGATCATGAACTGCATCAACGAGAGCCTGACGCGCCTGCACACCGATCACGTGGTCCTGCTGCAGCTGCACAACCCCAGGCCCGACGAGGTCCGGCGCCAGGACAGCGTCGCCGTCCTTCAGGAGCTGAAGGCCCAGGGCAAGATCCGCGCCATGGGCGTTTCAACGTCGCTGCCCCACGTCGACGAGTTCCTGGAGATGGGCGTCTTCGAGACGTTCCAGATCCCCTACTCGGCGCTGGAGCCCGAGCACGACGAGGTGCTGAGGCGGGTGGCCGAGGCGGGCGCGGGCGTCATCATCCGCGGCGGTGTGGCCAAGGGCTCGCCGGTGGCGGAAGCCGGCGACAGCCGCACCTTCGCACGGACGAGGCCCCGGTGGGACAAGTCCCAGCTGGGCGCGTTGGCCCCGGACATCGACCCCATGGAGCTGATTCTGCGCTTCACGCTGAGCCACCCTGCGGCGAACACCGTCATCGTCGGCACGCAGAGCCTGGAGCACATGGCGACCAACATGGAGGCCGCCGCCAAGGGGCCCCTCGACCCGGCGCTGGTGGAGGAGATACGGAGCCGCACCGCAGCCCTCGACTGAATCGCCGGGGGCTTGCGCGCGCCCCCGCTCCGATGGTTGCCGTCGAAGGTCGTCGCGCCAGCGACCGTCCTTCCCGCACCCACCCCCGTGGCGACCCCCCAACCCTCCCCTACAAGGCCGTCGCGCCAGCGACCGCTAGCGACCGCCCGGCCGCCACGTGACCAGGCCCGGGCGCGTGGGCCCGGCCCCCCGGATGCCCACGCCGTCCCCCGTCTCCACCAGCAGCTGGTCCATCGCCTCCTCCAGCAGCCGCTCCTTCGGGCTGCCGGGGTCCAGGAAGAGGCGGAAGAGCAGCTGTCGCCGTGCGGCCTCTCGGCTTTCGTAGCCGTTGGGGGGCCTGGCCGGCAGCATCTCCAGGTCGGGGTAGACGTCCATCTCCCACAGGACCTGCATCAGCTCCAGCAGGCCCGGCGGACGCAGCCGCTCCTCGCCGTGCACCAGCCTCCAGAAGGGGTAGGTCTGCGCCTGCGGGTGCTCCGCGTGCAGCACAATGATCACCCGCTCCCGGCTGTGCGCCTCCAGCTTACGGATGAAGCCCACGACGTCGGGGACGGTGTAAAGCACGTTCACACACAGCGTCACGTCCGCTGGCGCGACGACTGCGTCCTCCCACTCGGACTGCACGATAGTGACGTTGGGGATCTGGTGCCGCGCCGCCTCCTCCGTGAGGATGGAGGCCATGCTGGGCGACGGCTCCACGGCGGCGACTCCCCCGCAGTGCAGCGCTAGGGGCAATGCCAGCCGACCGGCGCCGGCACCCACGTCTATGACCGTCTGGCGCGGCTCGATGAGCTCGCTCAGCCGCTTGAGGGACGGCTCCATGGGCCGCCGCGGGTCCTCGCGGAAGCGGTCCGCCACCGCGGCCCAGTGGTCCGCGGGCGGCTGACCGGACTCCCGGGCGCCCTCGGACTGAGCGTGCTCCCCCTCTACCATGTCGCGCCACCGTTGGCCGGCGGAAGGGGCTGTCCGCGATGGGCTCGTCATGCTCGACCTCTCCGGAGCAGGGTGCGGTCATTGTACCAGGCCAAGCACCTCGCTTAGCGCCGAGATGCTGGAACCTGACCAGTCCCGCGCGTCGTCATGGCGTCCATCGTTCAGGTCCACGGCCGGCGCGTGGACAAGCACGGCGTCCATGCCCGCGCGGGACGCGCCCGTCAGCTCGCCGTCGCCCCCGTCTCCCACGTAGAGACAGTCCTCGGGCAATACTGCGAGCAGCTCGCACGCGACGCGGTAGATGCGAGGGTCGGGCTTCCGCAGACCCGCCGAGAACGAGAAGACGGGCGCGTCCACCAGCGGCGCAAGAGGCGTCCCCCGCCAGATGAGCGGGATCAGGGAGCCGCAGTTGCTGATCAGTCCAATCGTGCGTCCCGTCGCTTTCAGCCGCGCCAGCGTATCCACCGCGCCCGGCAGCGGGATGAAGTTGCGGCGAGTGAACTCAAGCCGCGAATCGGCGGCTGCTTTGATCCTGGCGGCGTCAACCCGCCCTCCCGCACTTCGCACGATGTGCTCCAGGTTGTCTTCCATCGTGGCGAAGCCCCCCGTCTCGCGCCGCGGGAATGTCTCGCTCCACCCGCGCATGAACTCCTGCTCCGGTACGCCCAGGAGGGCCGCCGTCTCCGAGAGCTCCCGCCTTGCCTCCTCGGAGCGGAAGGGGTTGTCTATCAGCGTGTCGTACAGATCGAATACGGCGGCCTTGTGCTTCATCTGCTGTCAACCTCTCGTTGTCGCGTCTCGCTACGCCCCCCGCTCCACAAAGACCTCCGAATCCAGATCGAAGCCGGGCGTATGGACGAGAATGAGCCTCGTGACGTTGGGAGTCCTGTTTTCGTACCCAAAGCGCTCGCCCTGGCGAACAAGGCAGAAGTCCCCCGCGGCCAGGTTGCGCTCCTCTCTGTCGAGCGTGAAACGCAGACTGCCGGCCAGGACGTAGTAGTACTTGTCGGAGCGTTGCGAGTAGGCTTCACGGTGCCGGCCACCGGGTGGCACCTCTATCACAGCAAAGGAAGAGCTGGCGTCAATCCCCGCCGTGTAGTCTCGAATCTCGAGTCCATCGAATTCGATGGGCTCGATGCTGTCTCCTGGAACGATCACAGCCCGTCCCTCCGTCCCAACAGCCCCCTCAGCATGGCGGCGGCCACCGCCTTGTCCAAGGGCTGATTGTTGTTGCCGCACTTGGGCGACTGGATGCAGCCCGGGCACCCGGCGCGGCACGGGCACTCCGAGACGGCGCGCAGGGTCGACTCCCACAGCTCCTCGATGATGTCGAAGCCGCGTTCGGTGATGCCGACGCCGCCTGGATAGCCGTCGTAGATGAACACCTCCGGCCGCCCGGTGTCCATGTGGAGGGGTGTGGAGACGCCGCCGATGTCGTTGCGGTCGCACAGCGCGAAGAGCGGAAGCACGCCGATGGCCGCATGCTCGGCGGCGTGGAGGCCACCGGCCAGGTCTCCGCGGGCATCCAGGATGTCCTCCAGCGTGTCTTCAGGCAACTCGAACCAGAGGGCCATGGTCGTGAACCGGTGCGGCGGCAGGTCCAGGGCCACCTCGCCCCCCAGGCTCCCCTCGGTAAGGTGAAGCAGTCGCTTGTAGGCCACCACCTGGGAGGTCACCTCCACCTCGCCGAAGAAGACCCGGGACCCCGCCGGCCCCTGCCTCTCCTTGTACGTGTTCAGGACGCGGATATCCGCAAGCTCCCTGGCCTGCGTGTAGTAGGCCGCGTCCGTGGCGGCGACGGCGGCGGTCCGCGTGAGTTGGTCCAGGTCCGCGACCATGTAGGGCTCGCCCTGGTGTAGGTAGACAGCCCCGGGATGAAGCTGGGCGAAGGCCACGCTCTCCTCGATGCCAGCCTCCATGATCCGTCCGGTGGTCGACTCCACGACGGTGTAGCCCTGTCCCGAGGCGGCGCGCAAGCTCACGTCTTGCGCGGGGTAGGTGACGGAGGGTTCCAGGAACCAGCGGCCCTTCCCCTGCCGCAGAAGTCCGGCCTCCACCAGCTCGGCGACACGCTGAGGAAAGCTCGGGCCGAAGAGGGCCTCGTCCCCGGCGGTCAGGGGCGCCTCGTAGGCGGCGCAGAGCAGATGGGGCGCCAGGATGTACGGGTTCTCGGGGGCGATGCGCGCCTCCTCATGCGAACGGCCGAAGAAGAAGTCCGGGTGCCGCATCAGGTACTGGTCCAGGGGGTTGTCCCGCGCCACTAGGAGGGCCAGGGACGCGTCGCCGCGGCGTCCGCTCCGGCCCGCCTGCTGCCAGGTGCTGGCGACGCTTCCCGGATACCCCGTGAGCAGGGAGGCGTCCAGGTCGCCGACGTCTATGCCGAGCTCCAATGCGTTGGTCGTCGCCACGCCCAGGAGCCGGCCCGACTTCAGGTCCCGCTCCACGCGCCGGCGGTCCTCCGGCAGATAGGTGCCCCGATAGGGCGCCACACGCTGGGAAAGGGCGACGGACTCCCGGCGCAGCAGGTCCCGGACGGACCGGTACACCAGCTCCGCCATCCGGCGGGTACGCACGAAGGCCATGGTGCGCACCTCCCGCTGGACCAGGCCCGCCATCAGCTGGGCGACCTCTCCCGTGGGGCTCTTGCGCTGGGGCATCGGGTGGTCTTTCGCGTCGTCGCGGAAGGGCGGGTTCCAGAAGGCGAACTCCTTGCTGCCGGACGGAGAACCGTCCGCCGTGACCTCATGAAAGGGCAGCCCCACCAGGCGCCCGGCAAGGTCGCCGGGGTTGGCGATGGTGGCCGAGCAGAGGATGAACTGAGGGTTGGCGCCGTAGCGTGCGCAGAGACGCCGGAGCCGGCGGACCAGCCCCGCCACGTGGGAGCCGAAGACGCCGCGGTAGACGTGAGCCTCATCCAGCACGACGAAGCGCAGGCCGGCCAACGTCTGGGCCCATACGCGGTGATTCGGCAGGATCCCCACGTGGAGCATGTCCGGGTTGCTGAGGATGACGCGCACGCTCCTGCGAATGCGGGCCCGCTCTTCCGACGGCGTATCGCCGTCGTAGATGGCGGACCGGATGCGCGCGCCCCGGGGCGCCAGCGCGTCCAGAGCGCGAAGCTGGTCCCTGGCTAGGGCCTTGGTCGGGTAGAGGAGCAGCGCGCGGTCGGCGGAGCCCTCCAGCATTGCCTGGAGGATGGGCACGGCGTAGCAGAGGCTCTTGCCGCTGGCGGCGGGGGTCGCCACCGCGACGTGCTCACCGCGGGCCAGGGCGTTGACGGCCTCGGCCTGGTGGCGATAGAGGGGAAGAAGCCCGCGCTCCCGCAGGGCGCATTCCAGGTCGGGGTGCAGGGGAGCGTCCAGGCGCCCGGCGCTGGCCTCTCGTGAGGGAAGGGACTCGATGTGGGTGAGCTGTCCCTGGTACGAGGGCTGGCGGCGCAGCTCCTCCAGGAAGGCGCGGGCGTCCATGGAGGTTAGTGTAGCATGGCGCGTCGTGTCGCACGTGTGGTCGGTGGACTGAGCAGCTGCGGCAGCATCAGCAGGCGGGCTCACCGGCCTTGAGGCCCCTCCAGCAGCTCCGTCTCGCACCCCACCACCTCCGCTTCTCCGAGGGTCTCCCCCTCAATGAAGCGGACCGCCTCCGCCAGGAGCTCGCCGGCGTACCTGGAGCTGCTGCTCACGCACGAGAGCCCAAGCTCGGCCGCCTGCCACTTCTCGGTGTCGCCCACCTCGGCGACGGAGACGTTGAACCGCTTGCGGATGCGGCTCGTCAGGGACCGGAGCACCCCCCGCTTGCCCTTGAGGGAGTGGTTCCCCGGCAGATGGAGGGTGATTCTACAGGTGGCGACGTACATGGGGAGAGCACTGTGAGCGGCAAGCTATACGCGGGGCGCAGGGCAACCGTCGACGGGCGGAAAGAGGAAGCAGCACGGCCGTGTCTCGTCCGTGGGAGACAAGGCAAAGGCCCGGAGCTCTTGGATCGCAGGGAGCGCCTGGCGCGAAGCGGCTTGGCCCTGCCCGCCAAGCCGCCGCGGGGAATCGACTACGCCTGACCGGTGCTCCGCATCGTTGCGAAGCAGTCGCTGCAGTAGACGGGGCGTCCGAGCCTCGGCTCGAAGGGGACCTCGGTTTCCTTGTTGCAGGAAGCGCAGACAACCGGATACATCTGCCGGGGCCCGCTCGTGTAGCCGGAACGCGTGCGCCGCCGCTCCATGCGACAGGCGGGGCATCGGGAGGGTTCGTAGAGCAGCTGGTGCTGCTGATAGAACTCCTGCTCGCCGGCAGTGAAGACGAACTCCGTTCCGCAATCCCTGCATGCTAGGGTCTTATCCAAGAACGCCACCGGACACCTCCTTGGTGCCTGACCTTGTACACCGTTCCTGAGCCTGTGGCGCCGTTCAATCCCCT
Organism: Dehalococcoidia bacterium; assembly: GCA_965247615.1. GTDB lineage: Bacteria > Chloroflexota > Dehalococcoidia > Lucifugimonadales > UBA1127. Next base: position 3,008,827 of record OZ252022.1, read on the forward strand.
GCAGCAGGGCTCCAGAGCGCGTTTCGCTGCCCAGGCTGGTCTGATGCCATCCAGAGTATACAAGGCGTCACAGGGCAGAACAACCCCCGATTTTCGCATTGGCGCGTCCAGCCCGCGGGCATGTCGACCCCCCTCCGCACCAGGCGTGGGGGCAGGGCCGCGCCGCTAGCCGAAGAGCTCCTCCGTCAGCTCGTCCAGCTTCGCTTTGTTAATGACCCCCGTCCATTTGCGCGCAACCTTCCCGTCCGGCGTGACGAAGACCGTCGTCGGCATGCCCTGTACGCCGTACTCCACTATGACGTCGCCGGACTGCGCCTGGCCCGTGGGGTAGGTGATGCCGGTTTCGTCCAGGAATCGCACCGCTGTGGCCCTGTCGCCCAGGCCGGTGTACGGGCCGACGTCGACGCCCACTACGACGATCCGGTCCTCGTCCTTTACCTCCTGCCAGAGCTCCTCGAAGTCCGGCATCTCGGCACGGCACGGGGCGCAGAGGGGCGCCCAGAAGTTCAGCACGACTCCCCTGCCCCGGAGGTCTGCCAGTGCCAGATTGTCCGCGCCTCCAAGGAACGACTGCCCCGTGTACAGGGGAACGCTGAACGCGGGCGCGGCGGGGGCACTCGTGGTATCATTGGTGGCGTCCCCGCCGCTGCACGCGGCGGCCCCGAGTAGGACGAGGCCCCAAAGGACGGTCCAGGGACCCCGTCGCCCAGGAGCTTGGATTGAGACTCCCATAAGACCTCCGGATTGAGAATGATCGCGGTGGGTGTTGATTTGGATGCCCGGCGCCTGCCAGCGATGCACCCATTGTACGGGAGAGAACCGGGACCATCGGCGCGGCGTATACCCAGACGAGGCGCTCCCCATCGAGGGCGCCCCGCGTCGATAGGCTGCCGAACGAGGAGAGGACTGGCGTGAGGAAGAGCTTCACCGCAGCGCTGATTTTCGCCGCCATCTTGGTCGTGGCCTGCGGCGGCGGCGCACCCGCCGCCGCTCCTCCACCCGCGCCCGACGCGGCCCCGCCCCCGCCCAGCCGGGACACGCAGGCCGCCCAAACCGCCGCCGTCGTGCCGTCCCCCCAGCCGGAGACCACCGCCCCACAGGAACCCGGGATTGCCGTGGGCAACAAGGTCGGCAACCGCGCACCCGACTTCCGGGTGACGACGTTCGACGGCGTGACCGTGACTCCGGCCGACCTCAAGGGAAAACCGTACATCCTCTACTTCTTCGCCACGTGGTGACCAACCTGCCGTGCCGAGTTTCGGCACCTCAAAGCCCTCCACCCGCCCTACGCAGACGCCGTGCAGGTCCTTGCCGTCAGCATCGACCCCGGCGACGATGCTGACAAGATCAGCAGCTACCAGGATCGGAACGACTACCGCTGGCCCATGGCGCTGACGAGCCGGGATATGCTGGTGGCGTACGGCGTCAGACAGCAGTCAACCAAGTTCGCCATCGATGCCGACGGCATCATCACGTACACGCGGGGCCCCGGGAACGCAGGGAAAGACGGGTGGACGCGCATCCTGGAGACCGCGGCGCCCGGCGCCTCACAACCGCCCGCCTCCACAGCGCCACCGGCAGCGCCGCCGCCTGCCCCCACCACGGCCCCACGCCCTTCCCCAGCCCCCCAGCCCACGGCGGCCCCCCGGCCCACCGCAAGCCCCGCGCCTCCTCCGCCCCCACAGCCCACCCCCACAACCCCGCCCGCGCCCACGGTAGCACCGCCACCGCCCACACCGACGGCCACCCCGGAGCCCGAGGTCGCGGTGGGCAACAAGGTCGGCAACCGCGCACCAGACTTCCAGGTGACGACCGTTGACGGCGTGACTGTGACACCTGCGGAACTCGAGGGAAAGCCCTATATCCTCTACTTCTTCGCCACCTGGTGACCTATCTGCCGCGCCGAGTTTCGGCAGCTCAAAGCCCTCCACCCGCCCTACGCGGACTCAGTGCAGGTCTTGGCCGTCAGCACCGACCCCGGTGACGACAACGACGCCATCCGCAGCTACAAGGATCAGAACGAGTTCCCCTGGCCCATGGCGCCGACAAGCCCGGAGATGGTGCGGGCGTATGGCGTCAGGGCCCAGTCCACCAAGTTCGCCATTGATGCCGACGGCATCATCGCGTACACAAAGGGCTACGGCAACGCGGGCGAAGCCGAGTGGATACGCATCCTGGAGAGCGTCGCGCCAGCCAGCTAGCCCACCGCCGCACCGACGCGGTAGGGCCTGCTCACCCTGAGGCCCTTGAAGGCCGCCCACCGGCCCCTGCCCCACCGCCTACAGCGCGCTGGTCTCCCTCAGGCGTCGCTCCGGCTCCGAAGGGACCTCTCCAAGCCGCCTCCGCGCCGGCGAGTCGTGCCGCTTGGCCCCGCTCCTCACCGCCCGGCGCACCAGCTTGACGCCCAAAAGAAAATCGCTCAGGGCAATGTACTCCGGGCCCACTCCGCCGTCATCCGTGGCGTTGTGGTAGTTGCCCAGAGGGAAGGCGATCCCGGTCGTCGCATAGCCGTGGACGGCGAAGGCGCTGGCCTCGCACGTCCCCCCGCTCATGAGCTGACGCTGGGCCTTGAACTCGGAGTCTGCGGCCCGGAGCTCTTCTCGGGCCACGTGGAGCACCTGCTCAGCGTCGGCGTCGAAGGTGTAGGTGGCATCGCCCACCCGCAGCACGGGTCCCTCGCCGATGGCGGCGCCCGGAAGCGCTCGGCTGGCCTCGAGGGAGATGACGAGGCATTCGGGGGGGAGGCGCCTCTCCTGCGCGATGAGACGCGCGCCGATGAGCCCGACCTCCTCGGCGCGGGTGAAGAGGAAGTACACGTCGCCGGGACCTGGCTCCTGCGCCAGACTCTCCAGGGCCAAGAGCATGGCCGCGCACCCGGCCAGGTCGTCAACGGCCCTCATGGTGACGCGCTCATCGTCGCACTGGAAGTCCGGCAGGTCCAGCACCACGGGCCGGGGGAGCGTTGGAGCAGCGTCGGCGTCCAGGCGCAGGCGGGCCATCCGCTGCTCCGGGGGGCCGTGGGCGCCGTCGAGCTTGCCGTGGAGGCGTTCCCCGCCGGGGGCCAGGAGCTGGACAGGCACAGGCTGCGTAAAGCACGCCTGGGGCACTCCGCCCAGGGCGCGGACAACGAGCCTATCCCCGTCCGATTCCACCGCCTCGAAGCCGGGGTGGTCCATGTGGGCCACCAGGGCGATGGGCGTCTCGTCCGCATCCTGGCCCGGGCAGTGGACGACTATGTTGCCGTGGGCGTCAGCCTGGGGTGCGAAGCCCAGCGTCTGGATCCGTCGGCGGACCGCGGACGCCGCGGACGCCTCCCAGTAGGCCACGGCAGGGTGGGCGCCAAGGTCTGCCAGGACCTCAAGGGACCGCTGGGTCAGATCGCCGGTGGTGCTCATTGGTGTATCCTGCGCTCCAACTGATGCGCGGCGCGCCTCCGGCGTCCATTCTAGCACCGCGTCACATGCGGCAGCGGCGCGGGCGAGGGACCGCCCACCCTGAGCCTGTTGAAGGGCGTGTGCGGCGGCGGGCCCGCCCCTATCGGCCGGAACCGATGAGCTCGGGGGCCGGGGCCTCCGCGAGCCTGCTCGCGCGGAAGACCCCCGTGGGCAGGCCGGCGATGGACTCCTTGGCCTCGGAAAGAGACACAACGTCGGCGTACTTGGCGTTCATGTCAAAGAGGTTGATCTTGTGGGACGCCTCCCCGCGGTCGAAGCAGCACTCCTCCACCACGGAGAGCCTGTAGTTGTACGAGAACGCGTCCAGGACGGTGGCGCGCACGCAGCCGCTGGTCGTCGTCCCCGCAATGATGAGGGAGTCCACGCCCAGGTCGATGAGGTAGCCGGCCAGGGGCGTGCCGAAGAAGACGCTGGGCTTCTCCTTGCGGATCACGACGTCCCGCGGATGGGGCGCGATCTCGGCGACAATGTCGTTGCCGTTGAAGCCTGGCGCGCCCTTCTGCTCGCCGGAGCGGGAGTTCTTGCTGCTCCAACGGCCGTCGTCGAACATATCGGCGCGCCGGTCCGTTCCCGTGCTGTAGAAGATGGGCAGATCCTTCTCCCGCGCTGCTTCCAGGAGCTCCCGGATTGCGGCGACGCCCCGCCATCCCTCTTCGCCGCAGCTGTTGCGCCACTTCTTGATGGACTCCAGGATCGGTTCGGGCTTCTCGCCCGTGAAGTTGTAGTTGACGTCGATGACGATGACCGCGGGGCGGCTTCCAAGTCCCCCCTTCCTCCCGTAGCCCGCTGCCGCGAAGACAGCCTTATCCCGCTCTGTGAGCAGGTCGTCCCATACGGGCATCGCTTCCCTCCTGCGTTCGATTGTGAGTGCACCGCCCCAGGGGCATCATCGCATCGGCCGGGGAATGCGTCAACGCGGCTGCAGGCGTTGGGCGTAGGCCGCCTCGATGGCTGCGGCCCCCGCGTCGGCGCAGTCCTGGTCCTGCTCCGAGGTGCCGCCGCCACAGCCGACGGCGCCGATCACCTGGCCCCCGTGAGCCGCGGGCGTGGCGCCGGGGACGGACGCGAAGGGCCCCGGGACAAGGCCGGCCTGGACCAGCCCACGGTAGTGGTCGGCGGTGGAGTCGCCGACCTCACAGGTGCGGCGGCGCATCGACACTGCCGCCACGGTGCGGCCGACCACCATCTCCGCGCTGAAGGCCCCCCGGCCGTCGCCCCGGACGAAGAGCGCCGGGCGGCCGGCCTTGTCGACCACGGCAACGCTCACAATGGCGCCAAGCTCCTTCGCCCTGGCCTGAGCCGCCCGATAGCCCAGCTCCGCCAGCTCCTGGTCAATCTCCATCTCATACGCGCCCAGCACGCCCCGTACCTCTTTCAAGACCATGAGTCCGCCTCCTCTCGCGAAACGTCGCCGCAGGTGTTCTGCAGTCCCATACTATACTAGAGACTACCGCAGCGAGACATGTCACTCATCCAGCAGAGCCATACTCAGCCCGCCACCGCCTCCCGATGGCTGGTCTTGGCGTTGGCGGCCATGGCGGCGGGCCTCTTCACGCTGGACACCTCGCTCAACGTCATCGCGCTGCCAGCCATCGCCCGGAGCTTCGGGACCTCCACCGCGGAGGTCGTGTGGGTGACCATCGGCAGCCAGCTTGTGCTGCTGGGCCTGTCGCTGCCCATCGGCTCGCTGGCCGACGCTCTGGGGCGCCGGCGGCTGTTCACCCTGGGCTTCGGTGTGTTCCTCATGGGCCTGGCGGGCTCCTACCTGTCGCCGACCCTGCCGGTGCTGGTGGGCGCCAGGATCGTTCAGGGGCTGGGCCTCGCCCTGTTCATCTCCACCCGCAACGCCATCGCCGTCGAAGGCTTCCCCCGCGAGCGCCGGGGCACGGTCATGGGCGTCATCATCGGCGCTGTGGGCATCGGGTCCGCCACCGGCCCGTTGCTGGGCGGCTTCCTGCTGGAGACATGGGGCTGGCGTGTCATCTATCTCGCCGAGCTGCCGCTGACCCTGGTCTGCGGGACGATGGCCCTGATGATCCTACGCTGGGAGCGAATCCAGCGGCTCGTGGACTTCGATCTACGGGGGACAGCCCTGGCCCTCTTGGGCGCAGCCTCCCTGCTGGTTGCGATGAACCGGCTGCCCTCCTGGGGCCCAAGCTCTCCGGGGGTGGTCCTCCTGGCCGCCGGTGGCCTGGGGCTGGTCCTGGGCTTCATCTGGCAGGAGAATCGCGCGGCCCGCCCGGTGCTGCACCTCTCCCTGCTGCGCCGCAGGCCGCTGGCGGCCCCCAGCCTGGTCCTCTTCTTCCAGGTTACGGGCCACGCCATCATCATGGTCACGCTGCCCTTCTTCCTCGTCGGAGCCCTGGAGCTGCGGGCCGCCACCGCGGGCATCATCTACGCGACGGCCCCTGTGATGATGTTCGCCGGGAGCGTCATCGGCGGCCCGGTCTCCGACCGGTTTGGCCCAACGGTTGCCCACCGGGGGAGCATGGTCATCGCCACTGCCGGCGCGGCGCTTCTGGTATCCATAGGGGCCGATAGCAGCGTGCTCTACGTTCTGGCCGCCCTGGCGCTGCTGGGAGCGGGCGCGGGAACGCTTCAGACCTCAACGGGCGGGGCAATCCTCAACGCCGTCCCGCCGCAGCACCTCGGGATGGTCTCGGCGCTTTTCATCGCCATCATCATGCTGGGGGGCACCCTGGGCGGCAATCTGAGCGGGACGCTGATGGCCGCCGTGCAGCCCTGGGCAGAGGCGACGATTGGGCCGGGCCCGGCCGCCGTCGCCGCCGCCTACCGGCCCGTCGCCATAGTGGGCGCGGCAATGCTCGCCGCGGGCACGCTCATCACGCTGGCGCCCCTGCGGCCGCCCACCCCACCACCGCCGGAAACGCCGGCCGAGGCCGCGGGCGGCGACCGCCGCCGTTGAGACTCCTCCGTCCACCTGCGGCGCACTCCTGCGGCCCGCCTCACGGCCGCCCGCGCCCCGCACGGGCTGGCGGCGCGGACCTCTGCGCACGCAGCGCCAGAAACACACCCGCCAGGATGAAGGCGCCCCCCAGCACCACCAGGGGCGGCGGCGCCTCCCCCAGAACCGCCCAGGCCAGGAGCGTGGCGCCCACGGGCTCGCTCATAATGACGACAGCGACCATCACCGCCCGCACGTAACCCAGGGCCCAGTTCAGCGATGAGTGGCCCAGGACCTGCGGCACCAGTGCAACGAGCACGAGGAAGCCGTAGGTCTGCGAGGGGAAGCCGGACAGCGGCGCCCCATCCACCAGCGCCGCCGCCAGCAGCAGCAGCGCTGCCCCGCCGTACACCGGTGTCACGTAGCCCAGCAGAGGAAGCCGCCCCCGCAGGCTCCGCCCGGCGATGTAGTACCCGGTCACGGCCACGGCCCCCAGCATCGCCATAGCGTCGCCGAAGAGCCGCGTGCCCCCGAGCGCGCCGTCGCTCACGCCGATGACGGCGCCGCCAACGAGTCCCAACGCTACGCCGCCGATGACTCTGGGCGAGGTCCGCTCGCCCAGGAACACGCGGGCGGCGATAGCCACGAGCAGCGGGTTGGATGTGACGACGATGACGGAGCTCGCCACCGACGTGTGCCCCAGAGACGTGATCCAGAAGCCGAAGTGCAGGGCCAGGCACATCGCGGAGGCGGCGGCGGCCAACCACTGGCGCAGCGTGAGGGCGCGAAGCTGGCGGTGGGCGGTGACGATGCCCAGGGGCACGACAATGAGGGAGGCGAGGCCAAGCCTGTATGCGGCAACGGTGAGCGCGGGCGCGGCGGCCAGGCGGATGAGCGCGGCGGCGCTCGAGACGGAGACGGCGCCCAGGGACAGGCCGCTGTAGAGGACGGCCCGGCTGGGCGCCGGCCGCCCTGGCTTGGACTCGGGGCCCGTCACCCCACGAGGTCCGCGAGCCTCTCGACCTGGTCGATGCCGGACTGGCAGGGCAGCAGCAGGAGCTCATCCATGCCAACCTCGGCGAAGCCCCGCAGGGCGCTGCGCACGGCGTCGCCGGTGAGGAGGACCGACTGTACCAGCTGCTCCGCGGCGGGGCCGCGCCAGGCGTAGTAGCTGGTGATGTACTCGGCGGCGCCCTCCGCAGCCCTGGGGCCGAGGGAGAAGAAGAGGGTCCCCACAAGACGAGGACGGCCGGACTTGCCCGCGGCCTGCCACTCCTCTTCGACGACCTTGTAGAGCGGCGGCACATTGGCCGGCTCGTAGGGGCTGGCGAGGTAGCCGTCGGCCATGCGCCCGGCACGCCGTACTGCGGCATCCGAGCGCCCGCCGATGAGCAGCTCCGGCCCACCGGGACGCGACGGCGGCGGGCCGACGGGTCCGATGTCGGCGGACAGCGCCTGCCCCGACCAGGCCCGCTTCATCAGCGTGATCTGCTCTTCGATGCGCCTCCCGCGGCCCCGGATCTCCGCGGGGGCCGCGATGAAGTCGTCCTCCCGGCTCCCGACGCCGAGGCCAAGCGTGAGCCGCCCCCCGGAGATGGCGTCGATGGTGGCGGCCTCCTTGGCCAGGACACCTGCGTTCCGCAGTGGGGCCAGCAGGATCGCGGTGGTGAGCCGGACACGCCTGGTCTGCGCGGCGCAGGCTGCGAGGGTCACCAGGGACTCGTAGTTGTGGTACACCAAGCGGTCAACGATGGCGACGCTGGAGAAGGGGCCGGCGTCCACCCTGGCAGCCCAACCCAGGATCTCCGGCCCGCTGACGCCGGGGTGGGTGGCGGGCAGGCCAACGCCAACGTCCATAGATGCTCCTTCTGTCTGGTGCGCGCCGTGGTGGATGAGGGTCCCGCGGGAGTGCCCTGGGGTGGCCTTGGGGCCGCGCGAGGCTTAGCTTCGGCCTGAGCCAGGGCATGATAGCCGGGGCATGCGGGGGTGTCAATCTGCGCCGGCGCGGGGCCAGGGCTGCCGTTGCTTCGACAATTGGCGCTCCGCTCTCGCACTCTCGTCGCTCCCGCGAAGGGAGACTATTGCACAACCGTCATTCCCGCACCCCCCGCCGTGGCGGCCCGCAACCCTCCCCCCACAAAGCCGTCGCGCAGCGACCCGCGAAGGCGGGAATCCAGGGTGGCGGGGCAGAGCGGGGCATTCCCTTCACCCCCAATGAGACAGGCTCGCAATCAACCACGCCGGCGACCCCCCGTCGCAACCCCGCAACCCTCCCCCACATGGCCGTCGCGCCAGCGACCCCGCCCTGTTGGCGGCCGGCTTTGACAGTGCCCAGCGCCGCAAGTATGCTACCCACGACTTGGGGCCGCGCCCGCCGAACGGGCCTGTCGCCGGGGCAAACTCAGAGGGAGATAGCGCACATGTCCAGCTTTGATCTCAGCGGCAGAGTCGCCATCGTCACGGGAGCCGCGCAGGGAGTCGGCAGAGGCATCGCCCTGCAGATGGCCAGGGCGGGGGCCGACGTCGTGGCAGTGTCCCGGCTGCCTGAGCCCGTGCGCGGCCGCGGCCGCGAGCGGCCCCACGCGCCCATCGAGCCCGTGGTGGAGGAGATCAACGAGCTGGGGCGCCGGTGCATCGGAGTGACGGCGGACGTCCGGGTGGCGGACAGCGTGGCGGCCATGGTGCAGCAGGCCATGGACGCCTTCGGCCGCGTTGACATCCTGGCCAACAACGCGGGCGGCAGCTGGGGGGAGAGCTTCAACGTTGGTCCTCTACTGGAGATTACGGAGGAGGACCTGGAGGAGACCTTCCGTCTCAACGTCAAGGCGGCCTTCCTGTGCAGCCGGGCTGTGGTGCCGATCATGAAGCGGCAGGGCAGGGGCGCCATCGTCAACATCGCCTCGGTGTCGGGACTGGGCGCCAGCCCCAGCTACGCGTCCTACGGGGCGTGCAAAGCGGCGTTGATCAACCTGACTCAGACCATGGCCCAGGAGTGGGGGCCGGAGGTGCGGGTCAACGCCATCGCCCCCGGCTCCGTGGACACCCCCCACCGCATGCGCGGCGGAGGCACACTGGAGGGCCAGAGTGCGCTCAACCAGAGGCAGGGCAACTCGGCCCTGCAGCGGCAGGGAGACGCCGAGGAGTTTGGGGCCACGGCGGTCTACCTGGCCAGCGACGGCGGGGGCTACACGACCGGCACCTGCATCACGGTGGACGGTGGACGCCAGCGCTAGGGGCTCCCGCTTCCGCTATATGTCTGATCTTCGCCGGGAGTCGCCATGGACCAGAGCATCCGGGCAGCCCTGACTGTGGACATGGTCGTGGACATCACCACCACGGGCCGGAGCACCGGGCAGCCCCGCCGCATCGAGATCTGGGCCCACTGCGTGGACAGCCAGGTGCTCATCACCGGTTCGCCGGGGCGGCGCTCCTGGTTCGCCAACCTCGTTGCGGAACCGTCGTTCACCTTTCACCTGAAGGGCGATACGACGGCGGACCTGTCGGCCCGTGCCCTTCCGATCACCGGCGAGGACCAGCGCCGCGCGGTGTTCACCAGCCTGGCAGCCCAGTCCGCGTTCCGCCAGGGGCAGGGCATGGAGAACGTGGATGCCTGGGTCCGGGGCAGTGCGCTTGTGGAAGTCGTCTTCCCGGAGTAGGGGGGGGCCGGCCCTCACCCCTTGCGCTGATCGTAGTCTGAGCGACCCTCGTCTTTGAGTTGGTTGGCGGCGCGCACAACCTCTCGGCCCAGGGCCCGCAGGTGCCCGTCGAAGGCTGTGCCAACCCTCGGGTTGGGCGCCAGCAGCGGCACGGACCAACCCCCCAGGGTGCTGACCACGAACTCAAGGGTGTTGATGGCCTGCAGCCCCTGGAGCCCGGGAGCGGTGCCGATGAGCCCCACGATCCTGCGGCTCAGGTACGGCGGTTCACGGCCGCTCAACAGCTCCAGCCAGTCCAGCGCGTTCTTGAACGACCCGCTGATTGTCCCGTGGTAGACCGGACTGCTCCACAGCAGGCCGTCGGCGTGATGGACTGCTTCGGCGAGCGCCTTGGCCGAGTCCGGCGCGTCGGCCCCAGGCACGAACATCGGCAGGTCCAGGACGCTGATTTCGAAGAGCTGCGTATGGGCGCCGGCTTCTTCGGCGCCCTCCAGGGCGATCTTTAGCGCAGCAACCGTGCTGGATGTCGGGGCCATGGACCCGCCCAACCCGACGACTCTGATCTGGCGTTCCATTTGGCCTCCTTCCGCCTGTCATCGCGCCGCCCTGGGGAGGCGCTCTCTGCCGATGGTCCTACAAGGGACCGATTCTACCACCCGCCCCGGCGCCTCCATGCCAGCGCTGGGGGCAGGCTGCGGTGCCGAGGCCCATCGGTCCGCCAAGGCCAGGCCCGACAGCGCATGGCGGGCCCGCGTGCGAAGACTGCGGGGCTTAGGGCTCCAGCTGCTCCGTCTTACTGTCCACCGACGTCAGCGCAATGTGCGAGAACGAAGAGTCCGGGCCGGCCCCGTGCCAGTGCTTCTCACCGGCGGGGACGTGGATGATCGCGCCGACGGACACGCTGTGCTCCTCGCTCTCCGTGGCGACGATGCCTGTACCCGCCGTGACCACCAGCACCTGGTCGCTGGTGTGGGTGTGGAACTTGTTCTTGGCGCCGGAGTCGAAGTTGACGACGGACATGTTGAAGTAGGCGCCCATGTCCGACGTCACGATGGGCTGGCGGGACACGTGCCCGCCGGTGAAGAGCGGGTTGTCGTCCGCGGACTGCTCAGCGACGTCGGCGACGTTGATGACCTTCATAGAGCCCTCCTTGCTGCGCGGCGCCCCTTGGGGGCCGCGCAGGCATAGTATCGCAGGCGCCCCCGTCTGTACACGGCCCCGCATAGGCGAGTGCTATACTACAGCCAGACGCAGGACCGCCGAGACACCAGGGGCTGGCCTACAGCTCATCAACGACGGAGGGGCCACATGACCACGCCGAGCATACCAAGCAGCCGCATCGTGATGCAGGAGATTGCGCCCAAGCTCGCCGACCTCACCAACAACGTCGTCTTCGGCGACCTGTGGGAGCGGGAGGAGCTGTCCAAGCGCGACCGGAGCCTCATCACCGTCGCGGCTCTCGTCGCCCTCTACCGCTCGGACCAGATCCGGGCCCATATCGCACGGGGCCTGGAGAACGGCCTCACCAAGGAGGAGATCGTCGAAGTGATCACGCACATGGCATTCTATGCGGGCTGGCCCACAGCGGCCAACGCCATCGTCATCGCCAAGGAAGTCTTCGACGCGTCGGCGTGACGCAGAGGTGCGCCGCCCTCCCCCTTGCCCGCGTCGAGGACACCTTTGCATCACCGTCATTCCCGCGAAAGCGGGAATCTAGGGGAGGGGCCGCAGGTTGGCTGGAGCTGTTTCACTTTCAAGACTTCGCCCTCCACGGGGAGTTACCAAAAGGTCTCCGTCGAGCAGATCCCGTGGACGCGGGGTCCCCATGAATTGACCGGTGCCCAGACTCATCGGAAGGGAGGAACCAATGGGTGTTAGAGTCATCGTCCCCATGCAGGCGCTGCCAGGCAAGCGGCAGGAGCTCATTGAGCACTACGCTGCCCGCTGCGCCGAGGTGCGCAACGAGCCTGGCTGCGAGGAGTATGAGCTGTTCCAGAGCGCGGAGGACCCGGACAAGATGGCCCTCATGGAGTACTGGAAGGACGAGGCGACCCTGGAGGTCCACGGCGCCCTCAACCGTCAGCGCGCCGTCGACACCAGCCACCTCCGCGACCGCCGCGGCCCCTCCGAGCGCTACGTCGACTAGGGCCGCGCCGGTATACTGATGCGACTCACTGCTTCGACGGTGGATGGGCTGTGCTCTCAGGTCAATCGACGTATAAAGCGGCCAAGAATTGATCTTTCTGAAGTCACGTTCTTCTCGCCATACGCACTGGTCTACTTGGGGATGTTCCTTCGATACCACAATGCGAGAGGGAAGTTGTTCCGCGTTGTGCTGCCAAAGAAGCCAAGTGCACGTCGGTACCTCCGGAGGCAGAACTTCTTTGACCGCTTCAACTTCAGACCAGGGGCAATTGAGGACGAGCCGTTGCGTCGATTTGCAACTTCGACTTCACTCGACGATATCGTGGACCTGGAGAATCGTCCCTACATTGCTGAGGATGTGACCAACTTGATACTGAACCTTCTTCGCAGCAACCAGGTGGACATCGATACATCGTTCTTCGCAACCATCGCATCGGAGTTAGTAGATAACTTCGCGCAGCACGCGGGACAGCCTCTGGCAGCGTTGGCGATGCAGTACTATCCGAACCTGCGGCGCGTGGTGATGGCGATGGGCGATTACGGAATAGGAGTACGCGCCAGCTTGGCTGAGAAACCCGAGTACGCTTACCTGAGGCACCGTCCCCACACAAAGGCGATCCTGAAGGCGCTCGAACCTCAGGTCAGCGGCAAGTGGGAGGGCGGTATGGGCCTCACTGAAGTCAACGACGACGTACGACAAGCGAACGGCCGGCTCACGATAACCTCGGGGAACGGACGGGTTATGGTAGACAAGTCGGGAACGAGATTTGGAGTCACCTCCCACGATTTGTCAGGTGTTCAAGTGGAGATTTCCATTCCGGAAAGAGGGCGGTAAGATGACAACGATACAAAGAGTAACCCCGTCCCATCCGACGCTCACGCGGCGACGCGGCGAGGAGACCTACGAGCAGCTACGGCCCTTGCTTGACTTCGGCCAGGTGGAGCTTCTTTTGCCCAGCGACGTCCCGCTGTCGCTGTCCTACCTGGACGGCATCATCCTCAAGCTCCTGGCGGCGCAACGCCTCCAGGACGTGACGTTCGTGACAAGCGACAGCCGCATCTACCGCCATCTAGCCCGGATAGCGGGAATACGTGAACTCGATATCTACGCTCGGTTTGGCGAGGACGCGGACCGGGAACGCGTGGAGCCGCAGCCCCTACCGATTCCAACCAAGGTCCGTCCGTTCACCAGGAAGGAAATGGAAAAGCTGCAATTCGTTGCGCCCACCCGGCGAGGCCCTGCAGGCAAACCTTCCCCGCCGCGCCGCTCCCACCCATCCCGGCAGAGGAAAGCATGACCAAGGTCCTGGTAGTCCACGGCGCCGGCATGAACATGCGCGGCAAAGCGCAGATAGAGGTCTTCGGCACGCAGACGCTGGACGACTACAACCGCCAGATCCAGTCCTACGCCGACCAGCTCGGCGTTGCCGTGGAGCTCTTCCACTCGAACGTCGCCGGTGAGGTCGCCGACGCCTTCTACCGCGCCCACGACTCGGACGTTGACGCCGCCATCATCAACCCGGCGGGGTACATGGCCGGCGCTCCCGCCCTCGTCACGGCCATCGCACAGGTGCGCTTCCCCACCATCGAGGTGCACGTCTCCAATCCCGCCGCGCGCGGGGCCAGCTCGGCATTTGCCCCGGTGTGCAAGGCCGTGGTGACGGGCCTTGGCCTGTACGGCTACTACGTGGCCCTCCAGGGGGCCATTCAGCTGGCGGGCAAACAGCCCTAGAGTCAGCGGGCCGTCCATCCCGGCTTGGCCGGCGGATGAACGGCCCACCGTTCGTCCTGCCTTGGGCGGGCTGCGCTAGCGCGTTGAGCGGCTACGCTCGGACGCACGCCAAGTCGCTGACGGAGGGCACCGTCACGTTGAGCGGGCTCCACGACCTGCCGCCGTCCCGGCTCCCGTACAGTTCACCGCTGCGCAGGCCCAGGTACACCCGGTCCGGGTCGGACTCGTCGAAGACGATGGCGTCGGTGAACTCCGTCGAGGACGGGCCCTGCTCCACGCCGGTCCAGTGCTCGCCCCCGTCGTCGGACCGGATGAGCGTCGCCTCCGCGCCGGACGGACGGGCGCGCCAGCTGCCCGGATTGCCGTTGGCCACCGCGGAGAGAATGACGGCCGGGTTGTCCGGGTGAATGGCCAGCGGGGCGGAGTACTCCTGCTCGAACTCCAACGCGGTTGGGTCCCACGACTCGCCCGCGTCCGTGCTCATGTAGAGCGCGCGGCCCTTGACGCGGCCGCTGCGCGCGTCGTGGCCGCCGGTGGCGATGAAGACGCGGTCCGGGTTCGTCGGGTCGACGGCGATGGTGTGCACGTCGGAGTCCAGCCCCTGGTCCAGCAGCTTCCACGTCTGACCGCCGTTGGTGCTCTTCATGATAAAGCCCACCTGAATGGCGGCGTAGATGGTGTCTGACGAGCGCGGGTCGAAGACGATGTGCCGCACGTGCGGCTCCACGATGGGCACGGGGTAGCTCACCGCGGCCAGGGAGGGCTCGTCCCACACGGACGCCATGCGCTCCCACAACCGTCCGGCGTCGTGGCTGACGAAGATGTCGATGGGTTCGCCGCCCGCGTAGATGGTGTTGGGGTCCTCCGGATCAATGGCCACGGAGCGCACCTTGCCCGGGCCGGACCTGCCGTAGGAGGGCTTGCCCCACGTCTCCCCGAAGTCCTCGCTGACCCACACGCCGTCGCCCCGCGTGCCGGCGACCACGCGGTTGGGCTGCACCGCCTGCACGTCGAGCTTGGGAACAGCCCAACCCCTGAGGGAGGGCCCCTGAGTGTCCCAGTTCTGACCGTCCTCGCTCCTGAGCGTAAAGAGTCCCTGATCACTGCCCACGTAGAGAATTGTCGCTTGTCCCATCCTGCTCACCTCCCTCCGATTGGATGCGGCGCATGCCGCCGCACCTTGTCCTCTCGAGTCAGTGGCATTGTGCCACCGCGCCGCCCCGCTGTACAGCGCGCCTCGGAGTGTCCGGGCGCGCCTCGGACCAGGCCCGGCCCCTACGGCCCCCGGGGACCTGCGCCGGCCGGGGCCTTGGGACTGGGGGGCTTGGCAAAAAAGATGCAGACGGCGGACACCAGGGTGGCCACGACAAAGAGACTGAAGATGAGCTCATAGCCTCCGGTGGCGTCATACGCCAGCGCCGCCGCCAGCGGCCCCCCGGCGTTGGCCGCGCTCTGCACCGGCCACACCACCCCCCGCACGGCGCCAAGTGAGTCCCGCCCGTAGTAGTCCGCGAAGATCACCTGCTGCAGCGTGAAGGAGCCGCCCTGCACCAGGCCGAAGTAGAGCCCCCACAGCAGCGCCGCCGGTGTCGACTCCAGGCGCAGCAGGAGCAGATAGCCGACAGCCGCAAGCAGAAAGGCGGCCGCTATGATCTTGCGAATGGTGTAGCGCTCTGCCAGGAAGCCCGACGCCAGTGAGCCCACCGCCGATCCCGAAGACCACACGGCCACCACCGTGACGGCCACACCCGCGCCGATGCCCTTGTCCGTGAGGTACGGGATCATGTGAAGGCTGATGGCCGGGCCCGCTATGAAGGCCAGGCCAAAGGCCGTGACCAACAGGTAGAACGACGGCTCCCGGAGCACCTGGCGGAGGGAGAGAGAGATTTCCCGGACTGGCGCAGTCCCGCCGGCGGGACCGGACTCCCCACGCCTCCCTCCCAAGCCCGCCTGTGGCGAGGCGCCGTCCGGGAGCAGGCCCAAGTCTTCCGGCCGCCTCCTCAGAAGTATCGCCGCAGGCAAGAGCGACACGACCCACACGACGATCCCCGCCAGGCCCGCGGCCAGGCGCCAGTTTCCGATGCTGACGAAGAGCTGGACGTAGAGCGGGGTCACGGTGTTCCCGGCCCGCATCCCCATGCTGCTGAACGCGACGGCTCTCCCCCGCTTCCTGATGAACCACTTCGAGACCACAACGCTGCTGGCGATGCTCAGCACGCCCATGGCAACGATGCGGCCCAGGATCTGAAGCGCGTAGAACTGCCACAGGCTGGTTATCCAGGCCATCAGCAGGAGGGTTCCCCCCAGGACAAGGAGGGCAAGCGTCAGGAGCCACCGGGGGCCGAAGCGGTCCAGGAACGGGCCCACGGCCACCGCGACGACGGCGCCGATGAGGGTGCCCGCGGTCATGGAGCCGGTGAAGACGCTGCGGCTCCAGCCAAACTCCTCGGTGATGGGCTTGAGGAAGACTCCGAGGACCGGAAACGTCTCGGCGCTCTGCGTGAACCCCGTGAGGGCAATGGCCAGGACGATGAACCAGCCATAGTAGATCCGGGGCTTCCCGGCCGCCTGCGGCTCAGCGCTCACGGGCGAGCACGGCTGCCCAGACAGTCAACCCTGCGCGCCGGTCCGCCGCGTTCTTCCCCTGCCCCCATCACCTGTGCTGGGTAGCTGGCAGCGTCACGAGCCGGAGGTCCCAACCCAGCCGGTCTCCGAGAGGTCCACGGTGACGCCGTCCGGCCCAAGGAACTTGACCTCCATGTTGGTCTGGCGCGGGGGGGCGGCCTCCATGCCGCCGAGGGGGCGGTGCTTCGCGCCCGCGTTCTCAATGCGCGCGCGTGCCTCCCCCATGTCCTCCACCTCGACGCCGAAGTGGTGGATGCCCGTGTACCGGGGCTTGCCCTCGGTGGTCGCCGCGTCATCGTCCTTGAACTTCAGCACCGCGAGATTGATGTAGCCGTCGCTCAGGTAGTAACCCTCGGCCAGGGGCGAGTCCACCCTTCCAACCTCGGTGAGGCCGAGGCCGTCCTTGTAGAAGGCCGCGGTCTTGCCGGGGTCCTCGGTCGCGATGGCGATGTGCTTGATTCTGGCCATGGCTCCTCCATCGCCCCAGCAATCGCTGGGCCGGGGCTACTGGCAGACTATAGGCGACGTACTTGGAGCCGTCAACTGCGCACCAACCCCGCCGTCATTCCCGCGAAAGCGGGAATCCAGAGGAGGCGCGGGGCCCACGCCGCGTTGCGGGATACACCCGCATGTGCTCCAGATTGGCGCCACTATGCCGAACACCGTCGACTTGGGGGCAGCGAACGGAGACGGTCACATCCCCTATTTTGTGCAGGCAATCAGACCAGCAAGCTGGCGCTGGCCGGTCTCGTTAGCTGGTTCGAGTCTTCGCAGGTGGGGCCTGGAAGGCGGCGCGCTCCAAGACGGACCGGACGGGATCCGGATAGTTCAAGACACGGGCGGGGCCGAGAGGGGGCCGTCTGGGAAGAGCGCGGCAACCCAACTGTCGCTTGACCGAAGAGGGGCGTGTTACGATGGACGTTACCCCCTCGAGGTTGTGGAACTGCAGACGACGACTCCCCCTACCCGGTCGCGACGGCCTTTCTATGGCTGGTGGATCGTCGTCTCCAGCGTGGCGTTCCACGGGATCACCGGCGCTGCGTTCGGCTTCACGTTCGGACAATACCTGCTGCGGTTCGAGGAGCATTTCGGCTGGAGCAAGTTCGCCATATCGAGCGCATTCTCCGCGTCGCAGCTTGCGGCGGGCGTTCTGAGCCCGGCCCACGGCTGGCTGATCGACCGATTCAGCCCCCGCTCGGTGGCGCGCGTGGGCGTCCTCGTCATGGGCGGCAGCTTCATGCTGTTGCCCGTCGCAAACTCGTTCCCGTTGTTCCTGGCGATCATCTTGATGATGTCGATCGGCATGAACCTGGCCGGCTGGCTCACGCTCACCACGGTCATCACGCGATGGTTCAGGCGGAAGCGGGCCCTTGCCCTTGGCCTGAGCTCGACGGGCATCGGCATCGCAGGTGTGCTGTCGCTCATCGTCGCCTGGTCGCTCACGACCCACGGCTGGCAGGCGACGGCGTTCGGCACGGGCGTAGTAATCATCATCAGCAGCATGCCGCTCGCTCAGCTGCTGCGAGGCTACCCGGAGCAACACGGCCTGCTCCCAGACGGCGCGCGCGCTTGGACGCCCTCGTCCGCCGACCCAACGCCCAGAGATCCGGACGTCGACGACTTCACCGTGGGCGAGGCGATGCGGGACCGCTCCTTCTGGTACGTCTCCTTCGGCCACGGTGTTGCGCTGATTGCCGTGTTCACGGTGCTGGTCCACCTCGTGCCGCACCTGGTCGAAGGACTCGGCTGGAGCGAGACCTCCGCCCAAGCGATGCTCACCCTCGTTACCGTCACGAGCATCGTCGGGCAGGTCGGCGGCGGGTTCATCGGCGACCGCTACAACAAGACGCGCATCGCCGCGTTCTGCATGTTGGGCCACGCAATCGGAATGGGTATACTTGTCGTAGCGCCTAACGGTTTCGTCATCGCCCTCGCCGCGCTGATTCACGGCCTGGCGTGGGGGACGCGCGGTCCGCTGATGATGGCGATTCGCGCCGATTTCTACGGGCGGCGGCACTTCGGGAAGATTGCGGGATATTCGAACGTCATGGTCATGCTCGGGCCCCTCATCGGCCCCACCTTCGCCGGTGCCATGAGCGACCGCTTCGGCGACTACAGCGGAGCGTTCTTGGGGGTTGCGGTCATGGTCGCCATGGGCTCCGTGTTCTTCTTCTTCGCCCGCAAGCCCCCGGTTCCCGCGCGGCTCCGGCCAAGGACGGCAAACGCGTGACGCTGTCTCGCGTATGGGCAGGGGTGCGATGGGTGTCCCAGGTCCCGCCTGTCCCATTCTCTGTACCAGTCGTAATGTTAGTGTCGCAGGTCATTGAACCCCTGCCGAGGCTACCAAGGCACAGCCCCCGGAGCCAGGTTGGTCCGGCTCCAAGACCTGGGCTAGGAGGCGTTCTACTCGGCACACGTCGATGAGGTTCACATCAAGGCCGTGCTGCAGGCGGTGTTGAGGCCTGTGGCGTTGGCCGAGGCCTGCAGCGCGCGACTCTCGTGCCACAGCCGCAGAACGGGTCCAGCACCCCGTCGCCGTAGTTGCTGCTTGCCTGGAGATCCGCCCGGCTTT
The DNA here is from genome assembly GCA_965247615.1 of Dehalococcoidia bacterium. Taxonomy (GTDB): domain Bacteria; phylum Chloroflexota; class Dehalococcoidia; order Lucifugimonadales; family UBA1127. Next base: position 3,027,917 of record OZ252022.1, read on the forward strand.
CGTCGGCTCAGAGGCAAGATAGATTCCTCCGTGCAGTTCCTCTATTTCTGGCTCGGAGCGTGGCCCCTCTCTAAGCAGGCCTCCGCCGCCGCGGGCGCAGCACCAGTTCGCCGCCGCAGTGCGGACAAACACGGCCCATCGTGGCAGCGCACGATGGGCAGAATGTGCACTCGTACGAACAAATCAACGCAGCGTCCTCAGGCGTCAATGGCGACCCGCAGCGTTCGCAACGGGCGCGCATCTCAAGTCCCATGTAACCCTTCCTTCCAACCGGTCCCGGCGCGCCCTTCCTCGCCGTGAGTGGCGTAGCCATCACGCTTCCACCAGTCGAGCCCTCCGATCAGCTCGCGCACCTGGAATCCAAGGGTCAGAAGCTTCAGCGCCGCCTTCCACCCCACCATAGACCCCATCACCCTTGAAGTCCACCATAGACACCTACCGACGCAACGCTCCCAACCCACGCCCACATGGCCGTCGCGCCAGCGACCGCGCAGCGACCCATCCACCCCAGCCCACCCCAGCCGTCATTCCCGCGAAAGCGGGAATCCACAGGGCGGGGCGGCGCAGCGCATCCCTCACCCCGGCCCCCTGTGCCACCCGCCTCTTGTCAAGACAGCATATACGTTCTATTCTTACGTACATCAACCGCCGATGAAGGCGGCCAGGAAGGTGGGACACCGTAGACAACCGGTCCAATGTGGCCACCCCGCAACCCTCCCCCCACATGGCCGTCGCGCCAGCGACCCGGCGCGATGTGGCGGCGCACGGGCCGTCAGCGGGCAGCGGCGGGGGAGCGGAGGCGCGGGCGCCGTACCGGCGCCGACGTGCCCACTCTCACCAGCCCGGACTTTGTTCTGACAAGTGGGGCGCAAGTTGCCCCGACGTGTGGAGCCGTGGCCGGCGGGCCTCGGCCGCCGTCGGAGGGATGGCGGTCCTGGTCCTACGAAGCCGGTCCGGCCGCTGACACCGCCTCGGCGTGGAGCGTCCTCCCGTACATGCGACCGCCCGCAGCGGCCCCGCAACCCTCCCCTACAAGGCCGTCGCGCCAGCGACCCCGCGAAGGCGGGAATCCACCGGGAGGGGCGGCGTCCCTCCCCCCACATGGCCGTCGCGCCAGCGACCCCCGCGAGGAAAGGAGGCCCCCATGCCCGCAGGTGGACGCAGACACGGCCCTGCTGGAGGTCATGCAGCGTGCCCCCACCAGGAGTAACCCCCTCTTCGCCTATCTGCGGAAGACACCCCCTGGGCCAACCGGCCCGGCAAGGGACCCAGACCGAAGTCAATCAAAGGAGGACCATCCAACAGCCTCGGCAAGGGCGCCCCCGCCAGGAAACAATTGCTGTTTTACCCCCCGGCCAGCTTCAAAAGACGACAAAAAAACACAAAGCAATCTTACACAGGGGGATTAATCATACGGCACTTCTGCTCACCGGGGCGGCCAAGCTCTCCAACGGCGCGCCCCGCAACCCTCCCCCACATGGCCGTCGCGCCAGCGACCGCCAGCGACCTAGAGCACCTTGACCCGCAGCCACCGGCCGTGGACGAAGTAGATCGCGTAGAGGAGAAAGCGCACCGTCATGGCGCCCGCCGTGGCGATGGCGATGCCGTACTGCCCCAAGACGGTCCATTGCGAGAGGGCGTAGGCCGCGGGAATCTCCAGGATCCACTCAACCACCAGGTTCACCACCATCGGCGCCATGGTGTCGCCCGCCACGCTGAAGGACTGCTGGTAGACCATGCTCGTGCCCATGGCCAGCCCGCCAATGGCCTGGATACGGAGCCAGATGGCTCCAACCTCCACGAACTCCGGGTCGTTGTTGAAGACGGCGATGAAGACGGCAGGGAAGGCGAAGAGGAAGATGGCCACCACGCCCCGGATGGCCGTGACGTAGGCTGCGGCCCATCGAACGGTGCTCTTGGCCCGTTCCGGCCTCCCGGCGCCCAGGTTCTGGCCCACCAGGACCCCAGAAGCCCGTCCCAAGCCCATGCTCCCCAGGCTCGTGAAGTGCTCAAGGTGCCGGGTGATGGTGAAGGCGGCCAGGGCCGCGTCGCCGAAGGGGGTGACCAGCCGGATCAGGATCAGCTGCGCGAAGACCCGCTCCATCATCGCCACGGAGGCCGGCCCGCCAATCTTGACCATGCGCAGCATGAGGGGAAAGTCCAGACGGTAGCCCTGCAGGGTCAGGTGGAGTTGAGAGCTGCCGGTGAAGAGGGCGTAGAGGTTCCAGATCATGCCCAGGGAGTGCGCGACCACGCTGGCCACGGCCGCGCCGGCAATGCCCATCTCGGGAACGCCAAGCCAGCCAAAGATGAGGAAGGGGCTGAGGACCAGGTGGACGACCCGCGACAGCATGGTCGCCTTCATGGGCGTCATGGAGTCCCCCGAGGCCTGGAGGGCGGAGCCCGTGGACATGCGGAAGTTCATGGCCGCGGCGCCCACGAACTGGATTCGCAGGTAGAGGGACACCTCCGCGACGACGGCGTCGCTCACGCCAACGATGTGCAGCAGGCTGTCGGCAAGGAAGAGGCCGATGAAGACCAGGATCATGGCGAAGATGGCGGTGAGGGTAAACCCCTGGAGGGCCACGTGGTTCGCCAGGTCGATACGGCCCGCGCCCACCGCCCGGGAGATCATGGCCTGCATGCCCATGTCCAGGCCCATGCGGCCGGTCATGATGAGCCGCGAGTAGGACTGGGCTACGCCCAGGCCGCCGATGGCGCGAAAGCCGACGGCGTGGCCCACCCAGAAGAGGTCCGCTGTCTGGTCCAGGGAGTTGAGGGCCCCCTCCACCATCTGGGGCCAGGAGAGGGTCCAGAGATTCTTACGGACGCTTCCTTCCGTGAGATTCCGGTCCCTGTGGGCCGCCACGCGGCCGCCTCTGCCCCTCCGCCCTCCTTCTCCAACACGGACATTGAGAATGTCTTCGGCAGATGCGGGAGACGCCGGCCGCTGTTGACTCGAAGGAGTATCGGCTCCGGGCGGAGCCTCTTTCTCATCGGACAAGAGGCATCCAGTCCTTTCAATGAGGGCGCGGGCCCTGGTGGGGACACGAGGAAGCACGCCGCCCGGACGCTATGGCGAGCGGGGCTTGCTGAAGCGGAGACTACCGCTATACCCAGGGCATGTCAACCGCGATGGGGAAGCGCGGCGAGGGCCGCCGCACCAACGGCCGCGGGGGAACAGCGCCGCAAGGTGCTAGGGCGAACGAAGCGGCAGCGTGAAGACCGCCCTGCCCGTGATCCGGCGGCCCTGCCCCTGGGAATCCGCGTACAGGTCCGCCTCGATGGTGCCCGCGCCGTCGTCCATGCGCTTGTCCGTGACCAGGCCGTGAAGCGTCAGCGGCATGTTGTGGAACACGGGCTGGCGGAAGATGACGTCAAGCAGCTTCAACTCCACGCCGTCGGACCAGTCCGTGAGGAGCTTGGAGAGGTGCGCCATCGTCATGACGCCTGGAACGATGGCGCCTTCAAGGCCCATTTGCCTGGCCTGCTCGTCCGACGTGAAGCGCGCGTCAAGCCCCTCCTCCCGCCAGTAGCCGACGAAGTCGACGACGCGGTCCGTTGGGATGACGACGTCCACGGGTCCCACCGCGTCGCCTATCTCAAGCTCCTCATAGTAGTGCTGCATTGGTTCACGCTGCCTATGGCCGGCTCATGAAGGACTCCCGCACGCTGGCCACGGTGACTTCCTCCTGATTGACAAAGCTGGTTTCCCACACCATGAAGGCCATGGTCCCGGTCCTGCCTGTCTTGGCGTACACCTCCGCGAGCTGCGTGTACGCAGTGAGCACGTCGCCGGCGCAGACAGGCTGGTGGACCTCCAGGGTCTGTCCTGCGTGAAGCCGGGTCCCCTTGAAGCTGAGTCTGGCGTCCGGCTTGATGAGCCGGCGGACGTAGAGGTTGACCATGGTGGGGGGCGCCACCAGGCCTCGGTAGCCCCGGCGCCTGGCCTCCTCAAGGTCTCGGTAGATCGGGTTGGTCTCTTCAACCATGCCGCAGAAGTCGTGGATGGTGCCCTCGGTGACCGGGAAACGCCCGGACACGGCTTCGACGCCCAGCAGGGCGCGGTCGAACTCCAGCTTGCGTTCAGTTGTCATTTCGTTCCGGACACTCACTGATTCACGGGATTGCCTGGCGCCGACCCGCCTATGCCGAGCCGGCCGCTGCGGTCTCCTGCAGAGAAACGGGCCGGAACCCGCCGTCCCGCAGGGCCTCCACCAAGTCTGCTTCGTGGCGGATGGGAGCGTCGAACTCCGTCATGCAGGACGCAATGGCGCTGGTGAAGTGGGCGTCGCTGCTGCCGATGCCCCGCAGCCCGCGTTGCGCGGCCAGCGCCGCCGCCCGTTGGTTCTCGCCCGGACGGCTGCCATGGTTGAGGACCTCCACCACGTCGAAGCTGTTCAGCTCCGCGCCCCGGTCCAGGAACTCGGCGAGGCCAATGCCCGCCCTCCCCGGGTGGGCGGGCACGGCAAAGGCGCCGCACCGCCGTGCCTCGTCGATGACCGCCTGGGTGTCCAGCGTGACGTCGGCGAAGTCGAAGGCGCCGCGGAGCTGGTCGTTGACGCCGTAGACCAGGACGTGGCCGTACCGCGTATCAAGCTCCGATCCCTTCAGCACCAGCACTCCGTACTCGCGGGCCAGGGAAGAGTAGTCCAAGTCGCGGTCGAACTTCCGGTGCTCCGTCAGCACGATGCCGTCCACGCGGTACCCCTTGCGGCGGAGGGAGTGGATCCACTTGAGGTACTGCTCCACGGTTGCGCGGGCGTCGTCGGAGGAGACGGAGTGAGTATGCATGTCCAGGTACAAGGGCGCCGCTCCAGTTGGGTCCGGGCCTTCTATCGCGCTACAGGCTTGCGCTATTATACAGGTGCTCGGCTTGAGGCCACAACGCCGCGCGGCCCGTGAACGGACGAGGGACAATGCTCAGCGGGGCCGGCGCTTCCGTACAAGTTGCAGGGCCCGCAGCCGCTGCGGCCCTGGTTTGGATAGCATATGCAGGACATGCAGTTTATTCGACGAATGCAGCAGCGCATCGAGGAGAGCGCGGGCAGGGCCATCGATCTGGAGATCAGCGAAGAGGACGCCGCCGAAATCGAGGTTGAGCTCGCAGGTGAGAGACCCCGCGTCGTCATTGGAGCGGACGCCCTCAAGTACCCCGGCCTGGCCCGGATGTTCATGCAGTACGCCATCCTGTGCCTGCGCCAGGAGCGAAGAGTGCCGACCTTCGAGTTCCTGCTCTTCCTCCGCCGCAACTAGGGCTCGGACGAATGGCCCCGCCGCCCAGAATCCACCAATACGCTGCTTACGGAGAGGGATGAATGGCAGACTATGGGGTCACGGTCAAACAGGACACGGGGGGCACCCGCGTGGAGCTCCAGTGCGAGCACCAGAACGGACTTCTCTACGCGGCGCCCGCGGAGGCTTCGTGGGTCTGCTCGGAAGAGCTGCGGCACGCCCACGCCCTTGCCGGGTTCTTGGGCGAACTGGTCAAGCTCCAAGACCCGCGAGTGCACGGGCTGATGCAGCGCTGGGGGCTCTACTTCCGGTCCCGGCCCCTCGCCGCCGAGGTCCAAAGCGGGGATGCGCCGGGGCCGCACGGCCAATGAGGTAGTCCGGTCCTCACGAAGCCGCGCGCAGAGGAGCGTCCCCCCGCCATGCTGTTGCCGTGGGAGAGGTTAGTCCTCGCTGCTGTCGGCGGAGTCGGCGTCGGCATCGGCGGTGCGGAACCGCGCACCGGAGGTCACCTGGTTCAGGTAGACGTCGTCCTCCCAGTAGGGAGTGTTCTCCAGATAGTTCTTGAACTCCCGCTCCTGGCCGCACCGCTTGCAGGCGCCGCGGCTGACGGGGCCGGATGGAGTTTCAATGACCCAGTGGTGGGTGCACTCCGCCTCTAGGGTAGCTGCCCCCTGGGCATTCAGGATCCGCTCTTCGCTCATGGCTGCCGGTACCTCGCTTTCTTAAAGAAGCAACCCTCGGTTTGCTCTGGAAAAGCACAGTAGCATAGGATTTCGTCATTGTCAAGCATCTCGTAGTAAATGTGTATTACTGCACTTATATGCTTTTTAGCTTGACAGCGCACCTTTGCTCCGCTAGACTGGGTCGAGCATCCAGAGCATCGCCTGTGGTGACACTCGTGGACGGGACCCGCGAAGCTATCGTGGCACTGCTTCAGCAGTCGCCGGCGACCATAGAGGAGTTGGCCCAGGAGCTGGGGATGGCCGCTGCCAGCGTCCGCAGGCACCTGGATATCCTGCAGCGGGACCGGCTGGTCGCCTACCACGTCGTCCGCAACAAGCCGGGGCGCCCCCAGCACTCCTTTTACCTCACGGAAGAGGGGATGGAGGCGCTGCCGAAGCGGTACCAGAACCTGCTCCACTGGGTCCTGCAAGCCCTGGGTTCCCCGGAGAACTCCCCGGCGGGCGCTCACCCCGGACCCAACGTCGAAGAGCTGCTGTCCAGCATTGCCGACCGCATCGTGGAGCCCTACCAGGAGCGACTGCAGGGAGAGCCCCTTGCCGAGCGGGTAGCCGTCTTGCAGGAGTTGCTGTCGGAGCACCAGTTCGCTCCGGCCCTGGAGGAAGAGGGAGGGGCGGTGCGGGCCCACTTGATGAATTGCCCCTTCCGCAGCATCGCCATGGAGAACGCGGCCGTCTGCGTCCTGGACCAGCGGATCGTGAGCCTGGTGTTGGGCGTCGAGGCCACGGATGAAGAGCGCATCAACCGCAGCCATCACCACTGTATCTACCTCGCCCAGCCCTAGCGCCCCCGGCGCGCCCGGAGGCTGCCCCCTCTGTGTTCTTCAGCCTCCCCGCGTAGGCACTGCGCGGACCGTCGCGCGTGCGGCCTTCGGCAGGCGCCCGTGCCCGCCGGCGGCATCCAAAAGAGCAGCGCTAGAGCAGCGCTGCCAGACGTAGGGCCAAGTGAGGGAGGATCCGCTGGCTCTCCGGGCGCCGTCAAGCGCTCTTTGCTTTTTGGAAGTCACTCGGCTAAGATACGATGATAGGCTGCCTGCGCCATGGCGCAGTTTCACGCCGGGAGGTACGAATGACCCCAAGGCTCGTAAGGAACGCGATTGTCTATGTGCTGATCATCGTCGCGGTCCTCGTAGTCTTCATGAATGTGTTCCAGTCTCCCATCGGCTCGTCAGAGGAGCCGATCAGCACGGTCATCGACCAGGCGCGTGCGGGGACGCTTGACAAGATTGAGGTGTCGGGCGACAAGCTGACGGTGACGACCAAGCTGGGGGAGACGTATACCTCCCACAAGGAAGACGGCTCCAGCATGGTGGAGATCCTGACCGCGGGCGGCGCGAACACCGGCCCGTCGGGTGTCGACGTAGAGGTGAAGGGAAGGAGCGGCTTCGGCAGCCTCTTCGGCCTCATCATCTCGTTTCTCCCGGTCATCTTCATCGGCGCGCTCCTCCTCTTCATGATGCGACAGGCCCAGGGCTCCAGCAGCCAAACGATGAACTTTGGACGAAGCCGCGCGCGCGTCATCATGGGGAACCGGCCCACGGTGACCTTCTCAGACGTGGCCGGCACCGACGAAGCCAAGCAGGAGCTGCAGGAGGTGGTGGAGTTCCTCCGCTACCCCGAGCGGTTCGCGTCGCTGGGCGCGCGCGTGCCGCGGGGCGTGCTCCTCATGGGCCCTCCGGGGACGGGGAAGACGCTCATGGCCAGGGCCGTGGCGGGAGAGGCGGCGGTCCCCTTCTTCTCCATCAGCGGGTCAGAGTTTGTGGAGATGTTCGTTGGCGTGGGCGCTTCCCGCGTGCGCGACCTCTTCGATCAGGCAAAGCGCAACGCGCCGTGCATCGTCTTCATCGACGAGATTGACGCGGTGGGCCGGCACCGGGGCGCCGGCCTCGGCGGAGGCCACGACGAGCGGGAACAGACGCTGAACCAGATACTCGTGGAGATGGACGGCTTCGACACCGGCACCAACGTCATAGTCGTCGCCGCCACGAACCGCCCGGACATCCTCGACCCGGCGCTCCTGCGTCCGGGCCGTTTCGACCGCAGAGTCACCCTCGACCTGCCGGACATGGTGGGGCGCCGGGCCATTCTGGACGTACACTCCAAGGGCAAGCCCTTCGAGGAGGGCGTTGGTCTGGACGTCATTGCCAAGGAGACCCCCGGCTTCAGCGGCGCGGACCTCGCCAATCTGCTGAACGAGGCCGCTATCCTGGCGGCGCGCAGGGCCCGGAAGGACATCGGAGACTCCGAGCTCGGGGAAGCCATCGACCGGCTCGTGGCGGGGCCGGAGCGCAAGAGCCGGGTCTTCTCACTGCATGAGAAGGAGCTCACCGCGTACCACGAGGCCGGTCACGCCCTCGTCGCGCAGCTGCACCTCCACGCGGACAAAGTCCACAAGATCTCCATCGTGGCCCGCGGCTCCATGGGCGGCTACACCCGCATGCTGCCGGACCAAGACCGCTACCTGGGGACCAAGGACCAATTCGAGGCCCAGCTCGCGGTGGCCATGGGCGGCCGCGTCGCGGAGCAGGTCACCTTCGGCGAGATCACCACGGGCGCCAGCAACGACTTGGAACAGGCCACGCGCATCGCCCGGCAGATGATCACCCGCTTCGCCATGTTCGATGTTCTGGACACGACGGTTGAAGAGGCGCCCATCAGCAGCGTCATAGAGTGGGCCAGAGCCAGAAACGTCCGGACCATCACCGTGCACGGCGAGGACCTGCTGGTCACCAAGAACACTGGTGAGGTCTACCGCTCCCGGAAGGAGCCTGGCGCAAGTCTCCTGGAGACACTGGAGAATGCGGGGATCAGGACGGGCGAAAAGGGCATCGACGTCCAGATCAAGAGCGCCAGCGGTCTGGCCGGGTTGGGCCCCCGGACCTTCGGACGCCGGGAAGAACTGGTGTTCCTGGGGCGCGATATGTCCGAGCAGCGCGACTACAGTGACAAGATTGCCGAAGCCATCGACGCGGAGGTCCACTCCCTCGTGGAGCAGGCCTACGTCACGGCCAGAGACCTGCTGACCAACAACAAGGCCCGGCTGGAGATGATCGCACGGTACCTCATCGAGCATGAGGCGGTGGAGGGAGAGGAGCTGACCCGCGTCCTGGAATGCGAGATCAGCGAAGAGGCCATCGCTCCTGGCGGGACCGAGGGCCCCGAAGCCTCCGCTCCCCCCGGCGACGCGGCCCCGGAAGCCTTCCTGCCCGCCCCGGAGAGCCCGCGCCGGACACCTCGCGCGGGTTCCGGACCAGCCCCCGCCCCCGCTTCCTAGCAATCTTCGAGCAGGTAGAGTGCATCGTGCCCAAGGGTAGCTACGTCTTGGTCAAGACAACCGGCGGCCGCCCCGCCGTGCGTCAGGTTTGGGAAGTGCGCCCCACCGAGGTCCTTGTGGTCCACGAAGCCTACTACCGCCGCTGGCTGGAGCACCCCCACATCAGTCCACTGGCCTTTTCCATTCCCAGCGACAGCGTATTCAAGCACGATCCGGACCTGTTTGAGCAGCTTGACGCAGTCTTCAATCGCGCCCGCCAGTCGGACGAGGCAGCCGGGACGCAGCTCCGGGAGCTGTGGGCTCAAGCCATTCCTTTCTCCGCATGACGGGGCGCCCTGCCGGGCCCCTGGCGCTTCAGGGCCGGGCAGAGACTCCCTTTCCCCCCATTGCTGTCGGCTCAACCAGCCTGGTTGACACACTATTGCCCTGATGTGAGACTAAGCGGCGCAATCCCATCCGGAAGGTGTAGGTGATACAAACGTGAGCACAAGAAAGGGACGGGGCCCACGACCCAAGCCAGACCCCTCGGCAGAAGCTCCACGCGCACGGACCATCGGCGAGCTGCGGCAGTCCGGCTACAAGGTTCTGCCGGTTAGGGAGGAGTTGCGCAGGAACCTTGTCGCCAAGATGCGCCAGGGGGAGCGTCTTTTCCCGAGCATCGTGGGCTACGAGGACACGGTCATCCCCCAAGTGGAGCACGCAGTCCTGGCCGGCCAAGACATCATCTTCCTTGGGGAACGCGGCCAGGCCAAGACCCGGCTCATCCGGAGCCTGGTGAACCTGCTGGATGATGAGGTCCCCATCATTGCGGGCTGCGAGATCAACGACAACCCCTTCAACCCCATCTGCGTTGCCTGCCGCGAAAAGGTGGCGGAGAAGGGCGAGGACGTCGAGATCGCCTGGTATCCGCAGGCAGACCGCTACTCGGAGAAGCTGGCGACGCCCGACACGTCCATCGCGGACCTCATCGGCGAGATCGACCCCATCAAGGTGGCCGAGGGGCGCTACCTCTCGGACGAGCTGACCATCCACTACGGCCTCGTCCCCAGGGCCAACCGGGGCATCTTCTGCATCAACGAGCTCCCAGACCTGGCAGAGCGGATCCAGGTGGGCCTGTTCAACCTGATGGAGGAGCGGGACGTCCAGATCCGGGGCCACCGGGTGCGGTTGCCCGTGGACGTGTGCGTGGTGGCCAGCGCCAACCCGGAAGACTACACCAACCGCGGGCGTATCATCACGCCGTTGAAGGACCGGTACGGCGCCCTGATCCGGACCCACTACCCTCGCACCACGGACCACGAGCTCGACATCATCGACCAGGAGCGGACCCACTTCGAGGACGCGGACACCACAGTCACGGTCCCGCCGTACATGAGAGAGATCATCGCCGAGTTCACCGCGCTCGCGCGCAAGAGCCCCGAGATCAACCAGCGGTCCGGCGTATCCGTGCGCGTCTCCATCGCTAACTTTGAGACCATCGTCGCCTGCGCAATGCGCCGAGCAATCCGGTACAAGGAGACGCAGGCCGCTCCCCGCCCCAGTGACTTGCCCTACATCCTGGCGTCCACGGCGGGGAAGGTGGAGCTGGAAACCCTGGAGGACGGACGCGAATCCCGAGTCGTCGAGGACCTGACCAGGAAGGCCATTCACAACGTCTTCAGCTACTACTTCAGCCCCAAGGAGTTCGACGATCTGCTCCAGCGCTTCGATGAGGGCTTGCAGGCAGAGGTGGGGAGCGAAGTGCCGTCCTTCGTGTATGTCGAGCGCTTTGGCGGCGAGGCAGGGCTATCGCCCGTGCTCACGAAGCTCGACATAAAGCCGGAGGGCCAAGAGGCCCTGTTCGCCTCGGCCACGGAGTTCGTGCTGGAGGGCCTCCACCTCAACAAGCGTCTGAACCGGGACCTCGTTGACGGGAAGTACCGCTACCGGGGCTAGCTCCATCAGAGCTACGACAGACGCGCCGGAGCGTTGCACGGTCCGGTGCCGGCGACAGAGAGCGGGGTCGGTATTGAGCCGCCCCCGCTCTGTTGTGCAGTGGCCCTTCAGGGCCTGCGCGCTCGGGCCACGAGGCCGCTCCCCCTGCCGTCGCGCCAGCGACCCTTCCGGGGTGGCTGGCCGTCAGCGGGCGGCTGAGTCGGGGAGCTGGTCGTGGGGGACGTGGGGTGAGTGGTGGCTGCATCGGGACGGGCTCCCGCCCGGATCGGGGCGCGGTGTCCCCTTGTCCCCTTCTCGCCGCAGGCGCACTAAAGAGGGGGCGGCTGAACGCCGCCCCCTCTTTGTTGTGACGAGGATAGAGGGGCCCTGGTTGGTTAGGCCTTGTTCCGCCGGGGATCGCGGAGGAACAGGAACCCGCCGCCCACCAAGAGCAGGAAGCCCGCGCCCGCCAAGCCGAGCATCATGGCCGAGCCAGGGGCAATGTCACCCGGATCGGGCGGCACTACCGTCGGCTCTACCGTCGGCTCTATCGTCGGCTCCGGCGTCGGAGGCAGCGCGCCGGTCACGAAGACGGCGAAGGTGCCAAGCATTGTCTGCTGGGTGGTGAGGGTCAGACCCGGGATGTCCCGAATGGTGGCCTCAAGGGGGAGCCATGCGGTGAAGGACGGGTCAAACACGTAGAGCTTGACGTTCGTGTAGTTGTCCCCACCGGCGATCACGTCGTCTGCACTGTACGCCACGGTGATGTTCACCGGGCGGACGAAGTTGGTGGCGGGGGTGACACCGAGCGCGAAAGCATTGGACCCCAGGGCGGTGCCTTCAGGGGCCGGAGCCGGGAGGCTGGCCACAGTCAGACTCGTGTACGTGATGTCAACATCCCCAGTCACGGCGCCCTGAGGCACCGCCACTTCGACCAGTCCCTCGCCAAAGGACAAGCTAACGCCTCCGGCGCCCGCTGTGTCAGCGGAAACTCCTACGATGCTTGCGACCATCAGTGATAGAACCAAGGCCATGGCTGCCATAGTTGCCCAGAGAGCGCTTCGCTTCATCCTTCCACTCCTTAGCTATCTAGTTCCCTGTTGGATTCTTACTGCCGGGCCAAGCACATCGCGCCGAGCCCACCTTGCAGCATATCGCAACCAACTCTGTGAAATTAACTACATGCGACTATATCCGAAAAACCCCCAGGCGTCAACCCCGTTTCTGTCGGTGCCGAAGGCGCCTCCCCTGAAGACAGAGAGGGACTCCCATTGATTGCTTGACGCTTGGATTTACCGCTGATACGGTCTCTCGAGACTTCGCCGTGGAGCGCACTGACTGTGGCCGTCTCCCAAGAGCTCCTGCAAGAGATTGCACTCTCGCCCCAAGAGTACCAGCAGATCGTCGAACGGCTGGACCGCGAGCCGAACAGCGTGGAGCTGGGTCTCTTCGGCGCACTGTGGAGCGAGCACTGCGGCTACAAACATTCCAAGCCCCTGCTCCGCGGCTTCCCAAGCGAGTCGCCCAGGCTCCTGACGTCTCCGGGGTCCGAGAACGCGGGGGTCGTCGACATCGGCGACGGCCTCGCGCTCGTGGTCAAGATCGAGTCCCACAACCATCCCTCGGCTGTCGAGCCCTTTCACGGGGCCGCCACCGGAGTGGGCGGCATTGTCCGGGACATCCTGGCCATGGGTGCCCGCCCCATCGCCCTCCTGAACTCACTGCGCTTTGGACCGCCCGAGGACCCGGCGAACCGCTACCTATTCCATGGCGTGGTCGGCGGCATCTCCTGGTACGGCAACTGCATCGGCATCCCGGACGTGGGTGGAGAGATCGCCTTTTCGCCCGCGTACAGCAAGAACCCCCTCGTGAATGCCATGTGCCTCGGCGTGCTACCCAAGGAGCGGATCGTCTCAGCCAAGGCCACGGGACCGGGGAACGTCTTCCTGCTGGTGGGGGCAGATACCGGCAGGGACGGAATCCACGGCGCCTCCGGCCTCGCGTCGCGGACGTTCCAGGGAGAGCGGGAGCTCCGGCCAACCGTGCAGGTGGGAAACCCCTTCCTCGGCAAGGTCCTGATCGAGGCGTGCCTGGAGGCCGTCGCCACCTTCCCCGAAGCAATCGTCGGGATGCAGGACCTGGGAGCAGCGGGGTTGACCAGCGCGGCCATCGAGTCCGCGGCCAAGGGCGGCGCCGGCTTGGAGCTCGACGTCTCTCGGGTCCCGCGCCGGGAATCGGAGATGACACCCTACGAGGTCATGCTCTCCGAGTCCCAGGAGCGCATGTTGCTGATCGTGAAGCCCAATTCCCTTGACCAGCTTCGCGCCCTGTTCGAACGGTGGGACCTGACGGCCTCGGTCATTGGGCGCGTGACGGGTGACCAATGGGCCCACGTCCATGACGGCGGGGCGCCGTCAGCCCGCGTCCCCGTCTCGGTGCTGTCGGAGGCGCCCCAGTACCGCCTTCAGGGCACGCCGCCGGCGTGGCTCGAGGCCGCGCGCGCCGTGGACCTCGCCGCGCTGCCGCTCCCTGACGCGTCGCCCGGGCAGGCCCTGCTTGCCCTGTTGGCCTCTCCGAACATAGCGAGCCGGCGGTTCGTGTACCGCCAGTACGATCACCAGGTGGGCACGAATACGGTTGTGGCCCCCGGCATCGCGGACGCCGCCCTCCTGCGCGTCCCCGGAACGGCGAAGGGCATCGCCGTCGCCGTCGACGGCAACGGCCGGTACTGCTACCTGGACCCCTACGCGGGCGGCGCCATCGCGGTGGCGGAGGCATGCCGCAACCTGGCCTGCGTCGGCGCGGAGGCCATCGCGCTCACCGATTGCCTGAACTTCGGCAATCCTGAACGTGCCGATGTGTACTACCAGCTGGAGGAGTCCATCAATGGGATGGCCGCGGCGTGCAGGGCCCTGGGCGTGCCCATCGTCAGCGGCAACGTCAGCCTATACAACGAGACCGATGGCGAGGCGGTCTACCCAACGCCCGTCGTGGGGGCCGTCGGGTTGCTGGAAGACGTCAGGCTGCACTGCACCTCCGGCTTCCGCTCACCCGGCGACCGGGTCGTGCTCTTGGGGGCGGCGGCCCCAGGCAGCGCGGGCGCTTCCCTGGCCGGCTCCGAGTTCCTGGAGCTGTTCCATAGCCGGGTGGTGGGCCGGCCGGAGATAGACCTGGACCTGGAGAGGCGGGTGCAGGACGTGTGCAGGACTGCCATAGCCCAGGGCCTCCTGAGCTCTGCCCACGACTGCTCCGACGGCGGCCTCGCCGTGACGCTCGCGGAGTGCTGCATTGGGGGCGGCGTCGGCATGGAGGTGACGGCCGAGCTCACGGGCCGGTGGGATGCGGCGCTCTTCGGCGAGGGCCAGTCGCGCATCGTCGTGTCGGTGCGTCCGTCGCTCTTGGGTAGCGTGGAGGAGCTGGCGCGCCGGATGGCCGTGCCCTGCCTGCTCCTTGGCAGCGTGGGGGGCGACCGCCTCCTGGCGCCCGGCATATTGGACTCGCCGGTGGTCGACCTGCGGGAAGTCTGGGACAGCGGGCTGGAACGTGCGGTACACTAGTGGCGGCGCGGGTGCGCAATCCTGGGAAGGGACCGGGACAGCAGATGGAAGCCGACGACACAAGGGAAAGCGGGCCGACAGAGATACCCGAGGACGCCATCATCGTGAAGCAATCGTACTGGGCCTGGCTCTGGTACGTGGTGCCGTGGGGAGGCCTGATCGCGGCCTCCCTCTACTTTGACCAGATCACCTTCGGGGCCATGCCGTTGGTCATCGGCCTGCTCTTCGTCGTCCCCCAGTTCATGCGGTGGCGCGGCACGGCCTACATCCTCACCAACAACCAGATCATCGTCAGACGGGGGCGCTCCCGGCTCTACGACTTGCCCTTCAATGAGATTGGCGAGGTTCGGTCCAATCCGGGATTCTTCGGTTCCAGCCTAGGGTATACGTCCGTCAATCTGGTGCTCAAGGACGGCCGCTCGGCCTTCCTCCCCCACGTTCCGGTGTCTTCCCCCCTCATGTCGCACGTCCTGTCCCGCGTCGACACGCCGCCTCCCCCTCCACCTCCCATCGAGGAGCATCCGGACGCCTAGCCGACCTTCCCGCGCTGTTCGGCGGCGCCACTCGGAGGAAACGCCGCCGGCGCTTTCGCTGGAACGGCCCCCGCACACCCATGACGCCCCCTGGCCAAGTCGTCTGTTGGCCCCGCGGCCGGCACCTGCGCCGCTGGACCTAGCCCAGGAAGATGGACACGCCGGCGTGAGGAAAGACCACCTCAAGGAAACCGTGAAGCTCATCCTCCACGGTTTGCGCGTAGGGAACGCCGCCAGCCTCCCCCGGCGCCGGGGCGTGCGGACAGCGGCGCCTTACCTGCGACTGTGGGCAGAGATGGTCTCCGGAGGGGCCATCCCAATAGCCGACACTTCGCAGAGGGTAGAAGAGGGTCTCGGCGGCGTTCCGCAGATCGGCGACGATCTCGCTGGCCCGGTAGATGCTGGATGTACTCAGCCGGACGGTGACCGTTTCCACCCTGGTTCCGCCTGCTCTTCCGTCTACGCTCGCGGCTACCGGCCGCGGGCGGTGGACCAAGCGCCAATGGCGAACAGCACAACGCCAATGATAATGGCCAGGGCGCCCAGTAAGCCGATGAGCCAGTCGAAGACTCCCATGGTCAGAAGCAAGCCGAAGATGAAGACGACCGCTCCTCCGGCGATCAGACCGGTGTTGCTCATGATGGTCCAGCCTCAGCCCTGGCGGCAAGGTTGATCTCGCCTGAAAAACCAGTGTACGAAGAGGACTTCGAAGCTGTCAACCGGCGCTCCCCTCCGCTGTCCGGGGCCTGAAACCGCGTCGCGCGGCAGGCCCGGCTCCGGCTGACCGCTCGTGCGCCGCCAACAGCGCCCGCGGGCTGGTGTGGACGAAAAGGACTCAGCCTGCTACACTGCAGACAACAATGCGAAAATAGGGTCAACGAACATGGATGAAAGGCAGCGGCAGGAGGAACTCATGGGGGCGGGAGAGCTCTCTTTCAAGTGGTTTGCTGAACACAACTTCTATCGAACGGTCAACAGCGCCCTCGTGGACGCCTCAGGCATCGGGCCGGGCCAGAAGGTGGTGGAGCTCGCCTGTGGGACGGGCGCCGTCACGGGCCTCCTCTTGGAGCGGCTTCGTGGGGCCCGGGACAGCCTCATCATCGGCATCGACGCCTCCGCAGCCTCGCTCCGCGAGGCCGTCGACCAGCTTGGCAGCGTGCGCGATGTCGCCGTGCAGTTCGTCCAGGGCCGCGTGGAGGCTCTTTCGGAGACGGTCAAGGAGCGTGTGGATGGGATCGTCTTTTGCAACGGCATCCACTATGTGGAAGACAAGGGAAACCTCCTGACGCAGATCGCAACGACGCTGAAGCCCAAAGGCACCTTTGCGTTCAACACGTCGTTCTACAACGGGGCCCACCCCCCGGAGACGGAGCAGTTCTACCGCCGCTGGATGATGCGGGCCATCCGCATCCTCAGGGCCCAACACAGCCTCAAGCCCACGGCGGGCAAGGTGCAGGCCCGCCTTCAGCTCTCGCCGGAAGAGTACGCGGAGTTGCTCGAAGGGTATGGCTTTTACATTGTGAAGCATGAGATCCAGACGGCGCCTGTTCCTCTGGAGGGATGGGTGGACATCAGCCGGTACGAGGACTTTGTGGCTGGCGCCATGCCCGGTGTCCCCCTGGCGCCGGCCAGCGAAGCCCTCCAGGAAGGCGTGCGGCAGACCTTCTCAGACATGGGCCTCCAGTTCGTTCCGCGCAACTGGCTGTCCATGGTGGCGCAGAAGGCGTAGGGGCCTTGCCCGGCTGAGAGCGCCCCCGTCCTCCCCACGCCACCTCAGCGGCCGGCGGCCCCTCAACCCTCCCCTACAAGGCCGTCGCGCCAGCGACCGTCATTCCCGCACCCACCCGCCGTCATTCTCGCGAAGGCGGGAATCCAGGGCGGCGGCGCGTGGCGGGGTCCCTTCCCCACCCAGCATCCCCGACCCCCGCCCTCCACCAGGCGTCGCGCAAGGGTCTCCTGCGCCATCCTCCCGTGGCCCGAAGCAGCACAAATCCTCTACCCTTCCTCTACCCTCTATCCAACACACCTGCCCGCCAAGGAGATCGCCATCCCCCAAAAAACAATCACACCAGCGCCTATCTGTCGGAGACGCGGCCAGATACATTCGTTTCTTGAAAAAAGCAAAAGGCAATCAAGAAGGCCATATCGATCAACCCCCCCCGACCCCTACCCCTCCCCTACAAGGCCATCGCGCCAGCGACCGTCATTCTCGCACCCACCCGTCATCCCAACCAAGGGATCCTCGAGGCCGGGTCCCGGATTGCCGAAGAACGTGCAGCCCCAGTCGCGTCGTACAGACGGTCCTGGGAATGCCGGTCCTGAAGGATCTGTTCGATCTAACCGGCATGGAGGCACAGGAGGAGGACCCGTTTCAGACTTCCCTGGGCACCATTCCAAGCCGC